>CAXXLA010000001.1:0-180000 GCA_963663295.2 Smithellaceae bacterium
AACTCATCAGGTTTTTTGCCTATCATTTCTTCGCGCTTATAGCCCAACATGCGTAAGAAACTATCATTTACATCAATATACTCGCCGTCATTAACCGTACAAATAATGGTGGGGACCGGATTCATACGGAATGCTTTAGAAAAGCGTTCCTCGGAATATTTTACTGCTATTTCCGCCTGCTTTCTGACAGTAATGTCGCGAATGGATTCGATAGCTCCGACGATATTTCCCTTCGAGTCGCACAAAATATTTGCTTTTCCGAAAAGATATACCTCCCTTTCCCTGAAGGACGGTATATGCGCCTCGGCTCCCATGGACATTTCTTTTCTCCGTGTTCTAATATATCTTGCCTCGATATCGTTTCGGGGTTTCAGGACGAGATCGATAAGAATTGGCCTTCTCTCTTTATAAAAAGGCAGAGCGTATTCATAATTACCCCGACCCAGCATGTCTGCCGCCTTGATTCCCGTCATCTCCTCCATCGCCAGGTTCCAGGCAATTACCTTTCCTTCTTTATCAACGACAAAAGTTGCATCAGGTAAAAAATCAATAATATCCAATAACTGCTGCTGGGATTCTTTAAGGGCTTCTTCCGCCTGCTTGCGGGCGGTAATATCCAGAAGGGAGGCAATACTTTTCCTTGTACCAGAAATTAGGTAAATTTTGAGATAGATGTTTTTTATCCGACCATCTTTATCGATAAGGTTAAATTCATAGCTTTTCTGGGCGTTTTTTTTGTCCACTCTACGTAGCTTATGTTGTGCCACCATTTTCTCCAAGTCTCCCGGTGCAACAAATTCCGTCCATTTTTTCCGGCCTTCTATTTCCTCGCGCAAGTAACCGGTAAGATTTTCAAATTCCGTATTAACCAGAGAAATGGTTTTATCCGCTTCCACAATTATGGTAGCGGTGCCTGTATTTTCAAAAATGGTTTTATATCTGATTTCCGATTCCCGCAGGCTTTCATCTGCCTGTTTCCTCTCCGTAATGTCACTTGCAATCCCCTCGTAACTGATGATCATACCGGCTTCGTCCTTCAATGGAGCGCCGTTTGAAGTATGCCACCGCCAGGAACCGTCGTTGTGCCGGACGCGATACTCAACACCCGCCTTCCTTTGACCCGTTGCCATCACTTTTTGCAGGAATATTTCACATACGCCAATATCATCCGGATGGACAAACTGCTGAAATTGTTTTCCAATAACCTGGCTTACCGGGTGCCCCAGAATAGTGGTCCAGCTGGGAGAGACAAAAGTGAATACCCCCTCCGGGGTAAGAGTATAGATGATGTCGTGACTGTTTTCGACCAGCAGGCGGTACTTCTCTGTGGTCTTCCATAAAGCTTTTTCGTCGCCGTTAAGGATAGTCGAGGATTCTTCCAGTGCCATATTTTTCTGACGCAACGTCAATAATTCGTCAATTAATTGCTTTTTTGTTTTCAAATTATCGTCCATACAAAGAACCTCTTACACAATAACTGTGACTATTAGCCTGTCAGATTTTTATTATCATTATTTGAAAAGGTCACCGGTTTGTGTTTAAAATATTTTGTAGTGCGCCTAACATATCATATCGCGTCAAATCATATTGAATCGGAGTAATGGTAATGAAACCGGCAGCAAGGGCGCTGACATCCGTATCTTTATCTGCCTGCTCTGACGGCGATTCACGGGAAACCCAGTAATAAATATTATCTCGAGGATCATTATGTTTTTCAAAATTCTCTATTATGTTTCGTCTTCCCTGCGGAACAACGGCTACTCCCTTTATTCTTTCCCGGGGCAGGGCGGGAATATTCACATTAATGGCGGTATTGCGCAGCTGTGAATTACCTATCAATAAGTGTACCATTTTGCGGACAAATTGAGCGGCAAAAGAATAATCGGCATCTTTAAGCGTATCCAGGGAAACTGCCAATGCCGGAATTCCCATAATCGCCGCTTCTGTCGCCGCAGATACAGTTCCGGAATAAAGCACGTTAATGCCGGCATTGGAACCACGGTTAATCCCCGACACAACCAGATCTACCGGTTTATCCGAAAGCTCCTTGATTCCCAGCTTAACACAATCCGCCGGAGTACCGTAAACGGCGTAACCTAAAAAATTGCCGTTTTTCATGGCACGCCGCACCATCAGCGGGCGGGAAATAGTAATGGCATGTCCTACGGCGCTTTGTTCTATTTCCGGAGCAACAATCAAACAATCCGCCTCGGAAGACAGTTCAGAATAAAGAACGCTCAAACCTTTTGCATAAATTCCGTCATCGTTAGTCAGTAAAAATCTCATAACAAATATCGTCCACCCTTCCCATACTCATACCAAGTTTCATTCAAAGCATAACGCGGCGGCAAGGAGGAGGCTCCGCAGGCGTATTATTAATACGTTGAGGAAGCCGACGACGCAGCCAACAAAGTTAGGCAAAGAATGCAACTTGGTATTCAGTTAATGCACCTGCTCTATCTTTCCATCCTTAACTCGCAGGATCAAGGCTGTCTTTTGGCTGACTCTATCTTCAAAAAAAGACGTCTCTCCCGTAACCCCTTTGTAATTTTTTACCTGCTGCAATCCGGCTATAAACTGTTTACGTGTCAAAACAGTTTTATCCTCCAACACACGAATAACCATTCCCATTGTATCATAAGACAACGCCTCTATATTTTCCGGTTCCCGGCTGTAGACAGCATAATAAATATCAACAAAGTCGTTTATTTCCGGAGAAATACCGTTAATGATAAAACTGTCGGCAAAAACGGCGCCTTCTAAGCATGCTGAATCTTTTTTCAGCATATTTGATGAATTCCAGAGACTTGTACCTAAAAGAGTAAAACCCTTCATGGTATAAGCAGAAATTTGAGAAGCTATCATTTTGGCTCTTTGATACGAATCGGGGATGAATAAAGCTTGAAAATCAATTGGAACCTGATCGGTATTTTTCAGATTGCCGGTGTCAGCGTTTTGTGCTTCATTGACGTCATTCATGATGACTTTGCTGATTTGTTCCCCAAAATCCGTCTGCTTCTTACTGAAAGGAATTGCGCGTTCAACTTTACCGCCGAGACGACCTATTTCTGTTCTAAAAATATTGGTCATTCTGTTCCCATACTCGTCTTCGGGATACAAAATCGAGAAAGTTACACAATTTAAATCATCCACAGCATACTTCGCCAAAGCCCTGATTTCCTGTGAAGGCGTCAGGAAATGCTGAAAGACATATTCGTTACCATTGGTTATGCCCTCTTTAGACGTAATCATAATTAACGGAACTTTCTGTTTGGCCGCTTCCCGGGCCGCTTCAAAAGCTTCCTCCGTCCCGACAACCGCAATGATTGCAATAACATTCCATGTATTAGATAAACGAGCCACGGCATCTTTAACTCCTGTCGATAACCTTTGCGAATCTTCTGCAACTATGCTCCATGGTGTTTTGTTTTTCTTGTCAAATATTCCTGCCGCCAGTAATATTGCATCCAGAGCTTTGTTCCCATATTCCTTATATCTGCCCGTAAGCGGAAGCACACAGCCGATCGTTTTGCGTTCCGGCAAACCGGCAATGGCTTGAAATTCAGGGTGATTTTCCTCATGCCGACTTATTCCTGCCGGTTGAACCTTTCTTTTCGCCTTTGTCTGGAAAGCAGCAGGAGGAGAGCTTTCGGCAGCAATTACTGTTTCACCAAGGGCAAGAAAAAAAACAACGATCAAAATGAATATCTTCGTAAGTACTCTGTTATTCCAAATTGGATTCAAGATGACACCGAGGAGGTTAGGAGGAGGCGACGCAGGCGTACTCTTTTGGTACTCCGAGGAGCCGACGACGACGCCAACAAAGGTGCCGCTTGAATGCGAATTGGAATAAGGATTCATTTTGCCTCCTTGATAATTCCCAGCATGTAAGTGCGGGCTTCTTTAGCTAAATCCGGCCGGTCAATCAACAGGGAAATTTCATTATTATATTTCAAAGCCGACTGCGTAAGATTATGACTGCCCAGTAAAACCAACCGTTGGTCAATGACAACAAGCTTTGTATGCGTCGTTTTTCGTGGAGAATCGAAATACACCTGCACGCCTTTTTCTTCGAGAAGTTGCTTTGTTCTCCTGTTTTCATCATCAAGATTACGATCATTACCGCCGGAATTTTCCAGAATTACTATAACCCTCACCCCTCTCTGCGCTGCCTGACGAAGATGAGATAACACTCTGTATGGAAAGCTGTTTTTATGCACTCCGGCTTTGAATAGAAAGAAAGACATGATTATCTCACTTTTCGCTTCATCAATTGCCGCCGTCAGGGCGGGTAAATATTCCTGATTCTTTAAAAGGACCACTGAACACCCGGAATCGCCGGATAATGCGGCCTTTTTTTCCGCAGCAAACAAAGGAGAAGAAAAAATCATCCCTATTAGCAGCCCCAGAAACACCAATTTTCTGAAAAGAGAAAAGCCATGCATATAATTTCCTTCTATTGAAAATTACAATAAACACCCGATAAAATCCATAAAAAAAGCCCGGAGCTTACTTCCAGCTCCGGGCTCAATAAAAACCAATGGTTTATACTACTTCACATCTTCAAAATCAGCATCCACTACATCTTCATCCTTTTTCCCGGCTGCCTGTTCGGGACCGGCCTGCCCGGCACCACCGCCCGCCTGAGGGCCACCCTGTCCGCCAGCGGTTTTTGCATACATGGCTTCTGCCAATTTATGAGATACGTTCATCAATTCATCCTGCGCCTTCTTAATGGCGTCAATATCGTCGCCTTCCAGCGCTTTTTTGGTTCTGGTGATTGCTTCTTCAATTTTTGCTTTCTCCGCCGCATCGACTTTATCACCGAATTCCTTGATGTTTTTTTCCACACTGTAGACCATCGAATCCGCCTGGTTCCTGGCTTCAATCAATTCCTTGCGCCGCTTATCTTCTTCGGCGTGCGCTTCCGCATCACGTACCAGTTTCTGAATTTCCTCTTCCGACAGACCACTGGAAGCCGTAATTTTAATACTTTGTTCTTTGCCGGTACCAAGATCTTTTGCATGAACATGAACAATGCCATTGGCATCGATATCAAAAGCAACTTCTATCTGCGGCACACCGCGCGGCGCCGGTGGAAGCCCGACCAACTCGAAGCGCCCGAGAGTTCTATTGTCGGCCGCCATCTGACGTTCACCCTGCAAAACATGAATGCTCACTGCCGGCTGGTTATCGGCGGCAGTCGAAAATATCTGACTCTTCTTGCAGGGAATCGTTGTATTCTTTTCTATTAACCTGGTCATAACTCCACCCAGGGTTTCAATGCCCAGCGAAAGCGGAGTAACATCAAGCAGCAGAACATCTTTCACATCACCGGCCAAAACACCACCCTGAATAGCGGCGCCGATTGCCACAACTTCATCCGGATTGACGCCCTTATGCGGTTCCTTGTTGAAAATCTCTTTAACCTTCTGCTGTACACGCGGCATTCTGGTCATACCTCCGACCAGGACAACCTCATCAATATCTTTTGTTGATAAATTAGCATCCCTGAGCGCCGTCTGGCAGGGACCGACAACTTTTTCGATCAGTTCTTCAACCAACGCTTCCAGCTTGGCCCGGCTCAGTTTAACATTCATATGCTTGGGACCGGAAGCATCAGCAGTGATAAAAGGCAAATTAATATCGGTTTCCATAGCCGAGGAAAGTTCCATCTTTGCCTTTTCCGCCGCCTCTTTCAACCGCTGCAGCGCCATTTTATCGCTTCTTAAATCAATGCCCTGATCTTTCTTAAATTCGGCCACGAGGTAGTCCATTACGCGCTGGTCGAAATCTTCACCACCTAAATGGGTATCGCCATTGGTGGATTTCACCTCAAAAACACCTTCGCCCAATTCCAAAATTGATATATCAAAAGTTCCGCCGCCCAAATCGAAAACAGCGATCTTTTCATCCTTCTTTTTATCCAGACCATAGGCCAATGCCGCCGCCGTAGGTTCATTAATAATACGCAAAACGTTTAAACCGGCAATGCGGCCGGCATCTTTTGTCGCCTGCCTTTGAGAATCATTAAAATAAGCCGGCGTAGTGATGACGGCATCCGTGATTTTTTCTCCCAGATAGTCTTCAGCAGTCTGTTTCATCTTTGTTAAAATCATCGCTGATACTTCCGCCGGAGAATAATTTTTGTCTCTTGCCGTTACCTGGGCATCGCCATTGGGAGCTTCCGTTATTTTATAAGGAATAATTTTGATGTCGTATTGAACTTCCTTGGAATTATATTTCCGGCCGATCAATCTTTTAACGGCATAAATAGTGTTTTCCGAATTGGTAATCGCCTGTCTTCTGGCCACTTGCCCTACCAACCGTTCTCCGTTTTCCGCTATAGCAACGACAGATGGTGTCGTACGATTACCTTCCAGATTAGCGATAACGACAGGATCTCCCCCCTCCATTACAGCTACACATGAATTAGTTGTTCCTAAGTCAATCCCGATAATTTTTCCCATTGTATCCTCCTTATTCTCCGTTCTCCCCTGTTTGTCTATCAACATTATTTTCTTTATTTATTTTTTTGCACACACAAACTTTGGAAGGTCGCAAAAGCCTGCCATTGAGCAAATAACCTCTTTGAAATTCATTAATAACCTCATTTTCCTCGTGGTCTGCGCTTTCCATCTGCATCATTGCCTCGTGAAAGTTGGGATCAAAAGCTATTCCTGTACATTCAATAGCTTCTACACCATGCTTTTTAAGGCAACTGAAGAGTTGATCCTGAATCAGCTTCAGTCCTTCCTTAAATGCCTGAATGTCATTGCTTGCTTCGGCATGCTCCAAAGCCCGGTCCAATGAATCGAGAAACGGCAGAATATCTTTAACAATTTCTTCCTTGCCGTATTTCAGTATTTCGTTTTTTTCCTTAACGGCGCGTTTTTTATAATTATCCAGCTCGGCAACGGCTCTCACGTATTTATCATAATTAGCTGCCGCCTCTTTTTCCTTCTCCGCCAGTTTTGCTGCTAAATCACTGTTCTCCGAACCATGATCATCGACTTCGTCTGCCTGATTTTGGGTCTCTTTAGCCTGAACCGGCTCATTTGCCTGTTCGTCTTGTTCTTTCTTATGTTTTTTCACCATTACCTCTGCATAAAAAATTAATCGTTGTTTAAGTCCGGCTTTTGAAAAAGCATAATATCGACCAGATCACAAATTGCATGACCGGCCGTAATATGAGCTTCCTGAATACGAGCCGTAACTGAAGAAGAAACATTGATGGAAAAATCAGCAATCTTGGCGATGCTTCCTCCATCCTTACCTGTAAAAGCTACGGCCACCAGCCCTTTCTTTTTGGCTGCCTCCATCCCCTTTAGAACGTTAACTGAATTACCGCTGGTACTGATTCCCCAGGCAATATCTCCGGCCTGTCCGATAGCTCTGATTTGTTTACTGAACACTTCCGAGAAATCATAATCATTACCAATACTGGTGATGACCGAACTGTCCGTGGTCAGCGCTATTGCCGGAAGCGGCGGCCTTTCGATCACAAAACGATTCACAAACTCAGCGGCAAGATGTTGAGCGTCCGCCGCCGAACCACCATTGCCAAAGAGAAGAATTTTGTTACCTGCTTTTAGAGCTGAAGTTATTGCCTCGACAACATCGACGAGGCGACTTAAATTTTCATTAACAAACGCCTCTTTGACGCGGTTGCTTTCCTTGAATATTTTTATTATGTGATCTTCCATACTTACCTATAATTATTCCATTAATATCCTTCTCAAAGTGGCACTAATATATTTACGCGCCTATCCCCTGTCAAGGGCAGCAGGTGGAATTATCTCATCTTTTTTCCTTTTTTTACCAGGGAAATATTTCCGGTGAGTGCAAATCTTGACAAAGATGTTTTGATAAATATATTTTGTCTAAATAATGAAAAATAAATAATGATAGCAAATGGTTAGAAAAAATATTTTAATAGAAGGAGAAAAGTTTATGTTTACACCCACCCTATGGAGATTTAGAAGATTTCCTGATGCAGCGCCGGAGATGATTCGTTTGCAGCGGGAAATAAACAGGCTCTTTTCTAATGCAGAACAGAGAACGCCACAGGAGTATCCGGCAATTAACATCTGGGAAAATATGCAGAGCGCTGTTGTGGCTGCGGAGTTACCAGGAATTGATGTGGAAAAAATCGATATTGAAGTGACCGGCGACATTTTGACGTTGTCGGGAACAAATCAAATTGAAACTCTAAAAGAAGGCGAGACTTATCTGCGCCAGGAAAGAGATCGCAGCGGTTTCAAACGGAAAATTCAGTTGTCTTTCCCCGTTGACCCGAAAAAAGTGGAAGCGCACTATGAAAAAGGCATTCTGAGCATTACATTGCCGCGTTTGGAAGAAAGTTTGCCCAAAAAGATCAAGATAAATTAACCAAAAAGGAGGTCGATTAGCTATGTCCGATAAAGGCCTGCAGAAAACAGAAAACGTATCAGCCGCTGAAAGAATTCGCAATGTTAAAACTTTCGTGCCGCGTGTGGATATTTATGAAACAAAAGAAGCTCTCTTTATAATTGCAGATATGCCCGGAGTGGATGAAAAGAGTGTGGACGTGGAACTGGAAAAAAATAATCTGATTATTACCGGTCACGTGAGTATTGATGAAGAAAAAGACAGAAGCATAGTTTATTCCGAATACGAAGTCGGCGATTACGAAAGATCCTTTACCTTATCCGATGAAATAGACCGTGAAAAGATTTGCGCGACGGTAAAGGATGGCGTCTTACGTTTGGAACTGCCGAAAGCGGAAAAGGTAAAACCAAAGAAAATTGCCATCAAAGCAGCATAGAAATAAAAAAGGAGGGAAATAATTATGAAAGTCAAAAATTTATTACCGACAATAAGCAGGAAAGGTAAAGCCGAAGATTATCATCCCTTCTATTCTTTACAGAGAGAAATGAATAGTTTGTTTGATGATTTCTTCCGGGGATTTGATATTATTCCACGCGGATTTGCGGCAGGAGAATTCGGGGCTTTCTCACCATCCATTGACGTTAAAGAAAGCGAAAAGGAATTTACAATCCGTGCTGAGATTCCCGGCGTCGATGAGAAGGACGTTGAAGTCACCGTCACCAACGATACCGTGACAATCAAAGGGGAAAAGAAAGAAGAGAAGGAGGATAAGGGGAAAAATTATTACTACATGGAACGTTCTTACGGTTCCTTCAATCGGGTAATTCCTTTGACCGAGGAAATCGAATCGGATAAGGCCGAAGCCAGTTTCAAAAACGGCGTCCTCAATATCACGATTCCGAAGAGTCCGACAGCCAAAGCCAAAGGAACAAAAGTTCCCATAAAAGCGGAGTAACACCCCCCCCCGCCGTCCTTCACCTGAAGGGCGGCGGGGATTTGGATATGGGACTTTTTGCTATTATTTTGGGGTCTAGACTAGCAGGAGACTGTGCCACAATTGGGAAATTCGCATATTTGTCATCCTGGAGAAGTGAAGAATCTAATAACAGAACAAGGGTTTGCAATCCCTTGTTCTACACAGAATTTTTTTGTCTAAGTGTCCAGAATGACATTGCGACACAATCCCGTAAGCCTGTAATACAGGAATTCAAACTGAATACTGGATCAGGTCCGGCATGGCAACGGTTTTTTCATTGCATTTGCCTGCCATCGCTGATAAACCCGCAGCAACAAAACGAGAACTTTGAACAACTTCCATACTCGTCATTCCGGGCTTGACCCGGAATCCAGGCGTCGTCCCCGCGAAGGCGGGGAACCAAACCATTTTTTACTGGATTCCTGCTTTCGCAGGAATGACAAAAGTGGTTTTACACGTTTTTTCAGGTCTCAAACAAGGACAAATAATTTTTATGGGAAGATCCACCCCCGAGAAATATCCGCAGGTAAAAGATGCTTCCGACGCCGAACGCATTCGCATGGTGAAAGAAATTTTTTCCACCATCACCGGCAAGTATGATTTTTTAAACCGTTTTTTGAGTCTGCGGCGAGATGTGGCCTGGCGCAACTTTGCCGCGAAAAAAATGCGTTTTTTAAAGACTCGCCGCTACCTGGATGTTGCCTGCGGAACCGGCGATTTGTCGGTAGCCGCAGCCCAGGAACATCCAGAAATTTCCGTGACCGGTCTCGACTTTGTCCCGGAAATGGTCGCAGCGGCAAAAGAGAAAGTGCAAAAGAAAAACCTTGGCGGGCGGATTCAAATCATGCAGGGTGACGCTCTGCAGCTTCCATTCGAGGACAATCACTTTGATGTCTCGGGTATCGCCTTCGGTATCCGCAACATTCCCGACCGCGATCGTGCGCTCTCCGAAATGCTCCGCGTCACCGTTCCGGGTGGTCAGGTGATGGTGCTGGAAATGACGTTTGTCCAGAATCGTTTTCTTAAAATGGTTTACTATTTGTATCTGAATTATCTGCTGCCCGCATTTGCGAAATTTTTTTCGAAAAATCCTGCCGCTTATTATTATCTGGCCGATTCCATCATGAATTTTCCGTCACCTGAAGCTTTTGCCCGGCTGATGGAAGAAACGGGCATGAAGAATGTTAAAATATATCCGCTCACTTTCGGTGTTACTTATCTCCATGTCGGAGAAAAGCCATAAACGGCGTGAAAGTGCTATTGATCGAAATCCCTGTTCACTTTTCTATTCTTCAGCTCGGCGAGTTTGCCTTTATTCCAGCTCGATATTTTGCTGAAATATCTGGTGAGATGGGCAATACCTTCGACTTCCTCCGAACCGCAGTAAATACAGCTTTCATTTAAACCACGTGCAGTTTTGCCGCAGGCCGCACAGGATGTGAATTCCGGCATGAAATCAATCTGCCGATTGGCTGACTGATAAAACACATCTTTTATAAACCGGCAGAGTTCTTCCTTACCGGGATTAAAGCTGCCCAGCTGCAGATGAGTGATGACATCTCCTTCCATATACTGATGAAAGAGACCTTCCTGTATTACTCTTTGCGCAGGAGTTATATCCGCGGCAACGTTCATATGCGTCGAGTTGGTATAATAAATGGCCCCCTCGGTAATATCGCCTTTGACATAACGGCCGGCGGCCGGAGAATAATATTTTAAATCCAGCCGGGCAAAACGATACGCCGTCGTTTCCGCCGGTGATTGTTCCAGAACAAATTTCATTGAACTCTCTTTGCTCCACTTTGCGGCTTCATTTTGCAGATATTCGACAATTTTTAAACCAAACGCCAATGCCTCCGATGTTTCGTGCAATTGCCTGCCCAGATGGATTTGGACGAGTTCATTCAAACCGGCAAGTCCGATAATATAAAACGACCGGTTCATTCTCAGATAAGGGAAACCATCGTTGTTCATCGCCAGCGCGGCCAGCGGCCCCTCATCGGCATAGGAAAGAAGTTTCTCTAAAAAATCTTTTTTCTGAATATGCGTCTTTACTGCAACAGCGATGACTTGCTGAAGCAGTTCCCATAACTTCTTCTCATCTCCGGCAGCTTTAAAAGCAACGCGCGGTAAATTTAAAGTAACACTATGAATCGCCGCGCTGCGTATCAGCCAGGGTTTGTCCAATTCATCGGTACAGTAGTCTTTATCTTTTTCGCAAGCCTTCAGGCACACAAAAGAAGAGGAGTCTGCTCCTCTATCGAAGACGAAGCACATATTCCCTTTAAGACTGGCCACTTCACAGGCTTGTTGCAATAATTCGGAAGAGCCTTCCGCATTCAAAATATTTTCCGATATATGCAAAAGCGGACGCGGCAAAATGAACGGTTTCTCTGTCGCATCGCCTTTTTTAAACACCTCGCAAATGGCCCGGGCAAAACGCTGCGCATTTTCAACGTATTCTCCATAGGTCTTGCCGGTCTGCTTCCCTCCGGGACCTATGGCCGGAAGTTTCGCCCACTGCGGAGGCACTTCATAGTAAATATGAATATCGGTATAGAGAGCCTGTCCACCGCGCGTAGCGGCCAGTTGTGAAAATTCATAGATCAGCATCTGGGCAAACTGCCGCACTTCCTTATCGGTCATGTTTTCCAGATAAGGGGCAAAAGAAATATTAAGGGCATCCCAGCCGATAGTCCCGGCAAAATGGCCCTGGAGAATCGCGCTGAAACGCACCATGTGCGCCAGCAATACCTCCGCATGTTTGGCCGGTTTGGCGGAGTTGATTGCCTGCGGCAGCTTCAAGCCATTCAGCTTCAAATATTCCAAAGATTGGCAGCAGCTGTAGGGACGATCGATATAGCCCAGACCATGAATGTGAATGTCGCCGGCGGCATGCGCTTCGCCCACATCCGGAGAAAAAACGTCGTAGAGAGAAAATTCTCTTTTAATGCCTTCGGCAAAAAGCAGATTCGTGCCTTCCGGAGAATGGGGGATGCTGGCATTTTCTTTATTTTGATGCAGGATCAACTGGCGGACGTCATAAAGGGGAAAACCAAGCCGGCCGTGAAGTCGGCGCTCCTTTTCCAGCCCTCTTTCAATGAGCCGGGCATTAACCAGTTCGCGAATCAGGGCGGTCGTCAGCACTCCGATGCTGGAAGAAAAAATCTGTTTTTCCACTTCCTTCGATATTTCCTCGGCCAGCAAATAGTCGATCTCCGCTTCCCGCACGAGTGCATCAACGATGCGCTGCCGATTCCAGAGGGCAATCTCTTCACCGGAAGTATGGACAAAAAGGGTCAAGTCTGTGGTTTCAGAATTTTCGGTCATATCAAACATTCGTCGGAGTTATAGTTTCCTGTGCTCCCAGCGCCTTTTCCGCGGCGAGGGAAAGGGATTCATCATAGTCATGGTTTAAGGCGAACACCCGGAAGTGCATCACCCGCGCCGGAATAAAACGGAAAATCTCTTCCAGTTGCTCCGGTGACGTAAAGCCCGTAACCGGGTTGAATATATTGATTCTTTTGCCCGATTCGGCCATGGGATTGAGCGGCCGCGGGTCCTGGGTCGCCAGATCGACTTTAAATAAAATATTTTTCAGTTTCGCCGGCAGGAATTCCTTGATTTTAACTTCATAATCCTTTGCCTGCGCAAAGCCAGTGCCCCGATGAATCTGCGCCACCGATATTTCCGTGGAAAACGACATTTTCCATTTCACTTTCCGGTCGTAAAGCTTTTTCCATTCCCTGGCCAGCTTCCTTTTTGTTTCATCTTTTGCCGCCAGCCAGCTTTGCACCTCATTAAACAGGGACCATTCATCGCAGTGCTGGTAGGCATCCAGATTTTTCAACGGATTACTGGGAAAAATCTGGGTCATTGTATCGTGGAAAATTTCCTGGAGATGCAAATCCAGCGCACGTGTCGTCCTGTGAAAATAAACATTGCTGTACAGATTTAATCGGGCGTTAAGAAACCGCCTCATCGCCGACATGCCCGACTGATGCAGGGTAACGCCTTCATCGGTAAAGAAAGTATAATAACACAGACGGGGAATATCGACCATATCAAGTGAAAATCCCGTCATATAAGCGTCACGCTGAACATAGTCCAGATTATCCACCGTGTAAATGCCGGAAAAAAGCTGACAGAGCAACTGCAGCCAGCGCGGTTGCTTTTTATCCCGGGCTTCCGGCATCTTTATCAAATAGGCCGCCTGCCGGGGATCCAGAATTTCGCCGTCGGCAAAAGCGCCGGAAGGGCTGCGCCTGATGCTGGAGATAATATTTCCCAGTTTTTTTATAATAATCTGCTGGCCGATTACTTCATGAGTCAGTTCCCATTTGCTCAGATAATGTTCATCAAAAAAGTGTCCGTATGGTCCATGCCCCACATCGTGCAGCAATCCGGCGATGCGCATCAGCTCTTCCACGTAATTAAAAGAAGGCGCATCGCTGCATATGTCACACAAACTGGGGTAGAGGTGCCTGGCGAATTCACCGGCTATGTGCATTGTCCCCAGGGAATGCTGAAAGCGCGTGTGCTCCGCCGCCGGATAAACCCAGCGGGCGCTCTGCAGCTGATAAATCCGCCGCAGCCTTTGCATCCAGGGAGAATCAATGAGGTCTTTTTCCGTTGTTTCTTTAAAGGTGCTGTCCTGTGGTACAGTAAAAAAGGCGTACTGATGGATAGGATCGGCGATCAGCGCCATGCCCTTATAGATATCAAGATTAGGGGAAACTGTTCTTTTCATGGCGGATTGTGTACAATATTCCGCTGGAAAGATCAAATTCAATCAGGACTTGAATTCCATTTCCTCTTTAACTATAAAAGAGATTATCCTTTCTTGACATTATAAACATTTGATGCTTCCTCCGTCAAACAGGCTGGAAACCTTAAAAGGGAACCGGAAGGGCCAATGGAGTATCCGCATTAACGATCAATGGCGAATTTGCTTTGAATGGATAAATGGAAATGCGGAAAAAGTGGAAATAGAGGATTATCATTAACCGGGAGGATGGTATGGCCAAAAAACATCTCGCACCAATACATCCTGGTGCATACTTAAAGGAACTATTGGAAGAGTTAGAATATCGTCTGGCAAAAGATATCGGTGTGCCCGCCATGCGTATTAATTATGTCGTGAATGGGAAACGTCCGGTAAATGCTGAACTCGCCCTGCGGTTAGGTCGATATTTCGGTCAAAATCCCCGCTACTGGCTGAACCTGCAAAGCCGGTACGACATGGAGGATATTGCGGAAGATACCCTGTCCGATCAAGTGGCGAAACAAGTCCATCCACTGGCAATTGCTATTTAATAAGCTTTCACTTCTCGGTTGCTTCCGGCATCAAAAGTAGCGTTTGAGAATTTGGTTTACCGAATCGACCTGGCTTCATGAATAGAGTCCGGCAAATACGCTTTGACGTTCCGGATTCTCTTGCCTTATTCTCTGCTGGAGCAATCACGTTGATTACTCCAAAACATTAATGTTTGATTCCATCTGCAAGATGAACCGGCAAAGCCAATCTCAAACATCCCACTTTTCCCATGTTCCCTTAAATAATAAAGAAAAAGCATATCCAATGATTGTCTATTAAATCTGTATTGTATCTTTGCTCAATAGTTTGAACAAGAAAAACTGCCTTGGATGGATAAAGGATTGAGACAGATAGGAGAGAAAAAGGATCAAGGAAAAGGATGAAAGGTAAAAGGCCGGGAAAACTACCCTCAATAAATAAAAGATTGCGGCGAATACGGCAAAGGGCGAAGCAATCTCAGAAGTTCTCGAAAAGATCAGATTGCCACAACGCCTGAGAGGCGTTTCGCAATGACAAGCACACAGTCTCTCCGCCCACGGAAGACAGTAATGGAATCAGACGGCATTAAAGATGGCTAATGATTTTGTCTTTCCAAATCCCTCTTTCGTAAAGGGGGATACCGGGGGATTTTTATTGCTTTGCGTAAAATCTCCCCTACCCCCTCTTGAGAAAAGAGGGGATCGATTTGAGAAATATTGGATTCCATTGCGATGGAAGGAAAACTCAAGAAGAATCCCTACTGCATATCCGGCAGGTTCTGCTGGAGCCGGACCAGATCGATGCGCATATTCCTTTTGAGTTTAGTGTATATTTTACGGTCTTTCCGGGAAAGGAACTCGGCAAATTCCATAGTTTTCGGGAGGAGCGTATCTCCCGGATAGATAGCGGAAACAACTTTCATTTTTAATGCTTCTTCTCCGCCGATTCTTTTTCCGGTTAAAACAAGTTCATTAACAACCGGTCGATCGGCCATTGAATTCACAATCTGATGGATAACCGGCGTAAAGGGAATATGAATATCCACTTCCGGAAAGCAAAAAAAGCCGCGATCCGCCCGCATAAGGCGGAAATCAAAAGTGGCGGCGAGTATTGCTGCGGCGGCATAAGTATGACCGGTCAGACACCCTACAGTCGGCATGTTCAATAATACCATCCGCAGATAAAGTCGATCCAGCGAAGAAGCCAGCTGGGTCAAATAACCGGGCGGCATGGCCATCAGCCATTCCCGGTCAATGCCGTTGGACCAGTATTTGGGGTCGCTGCTGGCAACAACCAACGCGGCATTACCGGGTGCGACTTCCACTTCGTCGAGAACGGCATTATATTCTGCGATTACATCATCGGTAATAGTATTGGCTCTGGCGCCGTTAGTCAAACTGAGAACAAAGACACTTCCTTCTTTTTTCAGTTCCATCGTGGCCATGGTCAATACTCTCCTCAGGCGCAATATTTCTTTTTAATTCCAGACAGTATGGAAAAATGCTTTCTTTCTTCGTTAATGATCTGCTCTAAGACCGGATACTGGGCCTCCGGCACAAATTTTTTGATTTCATGGTAATAAAAAATGGAATCCAGCTCACGTCTGATGGCAAAATCAAGAGCCGATACGGTATCTTTAACTTTGGACAATTCCTTGTCCATTGCTTCTTTGGTAAAAACTATATTGCTGTCCACATAGTCACGCAGATAAGCGTTATATTCGCCTTCGTAACTTTCGGGGAAATTGTGTTTTTCCATTTCCGCGAAAATAGCTTCAAAAACTTTTTTGTGCATAGTTTCTTCTATGGCCAGGTGAGCAAAAAGTTTCTTCGCCTCCTCCTGTTCGGCGACCTGTTCGGCATGCTTGTAAAAATTGGAGCCGTTTTCTTCGATTCGAATAGCTATTTCCACTATGTCACTCGCTTCAAAAACTCGTGTACTCATGTAACAGACACCTCCTGATTTTATGGGGAAAAGACAACATCTCTTCAATTGTACTAAGTCGAACTCAAAGGATACGGAAGCGAAAAGAAATTACGTTTAAATTGACACATTTTTATTGCTTATGCAACCTTTTGAGTACGTCAGAACCATTTTTTCCTTTTGAAATAAAAGATCATAAACATGGCGACAGACAGCATAATCCCTAAAACAATGAAATATCCCCAGCGCCATTCCAGTTCCGGCATATGTTTAAAATTCATTCCATAAATACCGGCCAGGAAAGTCAAAGGCATGAAAAGCGTGGCAATAATAGTCAAGACTTTCATCACTTCGTTGAGTTTATTACTGACGGCGGAAAGGTAAATATCCAGCATATTGGAGAGCATATCCCGGTAGGTTTCCACAGAATCAATCACGGCAATGACATGATCATAGATATCTTTGAAATAAATGCCGGTGGATCCACCAATTAATTGAGAATCCAACCGTTCCAGTGTGCTTATTGCCTCTCGCAGCGGCCAGAGTGACTTGCGCAGAAGGATCAATTCTCTTTTCAGTTTATTAATTGCCTGAAGCGTTACCGGCGTTGTTCTTTTCACCAGATCATCTTCCAGAAACTCGATTTTTTCTTCCAGTGCCTCCAGAACAATAAAATAGTTGTCCACAATATTATCAATAATGGCATGCACCAGGTAGTCGGCACCGGCTTTGCGGATACGGCCTTTATTGCAGGAAAGTCTCTCCCGGATAGGCTGGAAAATGGCGCTCTCTTTTTCCCGGAAAGAAAGAACAAAATTTCGGCCCAGAACAATGCTGATCTGTTCGGAGGTTAAATCCACTTCATCGGCTCCGGTAAAATTGTTCAGGACAACATAAAGGTAATCACCGTAATCCTCCATCTTGGGACGCTGATTGGTATTGAGGATATCCTCGAGAACAAGGGGATGCAATTTAAAAATATTGCCCAATTCCTCCATCAATTCCGTATCCTGCAATCCGTCAACGGTGATCCATGTAATCTCATCTTTGGGGGCGTCGAGCATGGCCGGAGAGCTGATTTCTTTTTCCGAATAAGATGTCTCATTGTAACGGATAAGAGTGATTTTTGACTTTTCGGTATAAGTATGGCCGACATGAATCAAACTGCCCGGCAAAAGTCCTGCTTTCTTTGACCTTTTTTGATTACCCGGACGCATACTTACCTCCTGGACGAAAATTTCTTTTTCACCTTTATCGTGGCATGGATGGAGGGAGACTTTCCGTCAGGAAAGGAAACACCAACGGGCAGGACAACTTTTGTGGATACTGTAGTAGTTGCCGTTATTTCCTGCAGATCAATCGGTTCTGTTTCAATCCTTATTTGATCCGGATGAAGGCGTGGATCAACAAATACCTTTACAGTAGACGGCGAAATTGTAATTTTTTGCAGCGACAGATTCCGGGGCGGAGAATTTCGTACCGAGACATTTACCGGCAGTGTATAGGTCAAAAGTCTGGAGGCATAAACACGAATTCTGGCCGGTGCAATTTCCGCAACCGATAAACTGGAGGGGGCATTGAGCATGTCTTTGGAAAGGATATATTCCCGTTTTTTTTCAGCAAGGCCGGATAAATCCAGCGATAATTTTAAGGAGCGCTCGTCGAACAACTGAAAAGCCTGGGCCGGCCCCTGGAGAATAACCTTCACTTCGGCTACCTGTGGTTCGTCAATTTTCCAGTTGACGGGAGCATTTTTATAATCGATGGGCACTATAAAATCACGGCGTAAAATATCCCGCTGATAACCGAAGCCAATCCATAAAATAAAGGCCAGGACAACGGCGATGATTTTTTCCCAGGTATTTTCCTTAAGCCAGGTTATAAAAAGAGAGGATTTTTTGGCGGGAGCGTTGCGCAAATAAAACTTTTCCAACGTTTCGTGCAGAACAGATGCATTGGGCACCTCCGTCATTTCTTCCTGCTGGGCCAAAGATATGGTGCCTCTTTCCTCGGAAACAACTATGCACAGAGCGTCGGAGCGCTCCGCCATGCCCAGCGCGGCCGTATGGCGTAACCCGAGGTTGCCGTATTTTTCAGTATTCATGGAAAGCGGCAGGTGACAGCCGAACATGATTATGCGATCTTCATTAATAATCACTGCGCCGTCATGGCCCGCAGAATTCGGATCAAAAATACTCGCCAGCAGCGGCTCACTGACAATTCCGTCTAAAGTAGTTCCCCCGCTGATGTGGCGATCCAGCGGATCATCTCCCTGCAGGACTATCAAGGCGCCAATGTTCTTTTTGGCCAGGTTTACCGCACTCTCGGCAATAATCTTTGCCGTTTCTTCCCATGCTGACAGTGGCTGGAGTTTTTTGTGGATGTTCCCCAACATGGCCAGCCTTTCAAAAAAGCTGCGCAAATCTTCCTGAAAGATCACGACCAGAACGAAAAGCAAAATGGCAAAAAAACTCTGCAGAACAAGCGTTGTGAGATAAAGCTGAAAAAAACGGGAGGCAACGTAAATACAGCCTAAGAAAGTAATACCGATAAGGACAAAGCGGGAAGCCCGCGTTTTAAACCAGGTCAAAAGACCGAAAATCATCACGGAGATAATTACTATATCCAGGACATCCTGAATCCTGACACTTCTTATAAAAGCCGGCACTGCATCGATTAAGCCCATAAACTTCCAATCTTCACGAATTTCTTAAAAAGACTATATAAAAATAAGCAAACAGGTGTCAAGCCGGATAAACCGGGACGGCATAAATGCTTTAAAAAAAATTTTTCGCTGCTTTTTGCGCCTTACGGCATCAGCCGGGAACGAATCATGCGCGTAATGTTTTCCAAGAAGTCGTCTGAGCAAGCGCTCACGTCAATGCCGTTGTCAGTTATATAAGGAGCAAGAAGTTTCCAAAGATCTTTGGTGAGTCCTCCATATTGATCCTGAAAAGAGTCGAGACGTGAATGGAAACTGAAAATCCGCTTGTCTCGATCCGGCAGAGCAAGATAATCGTCGATAATTTTCAACAGCCGGTTGCGCTCGTCCGGCAGCTTGCCATATAAACTTAAGAGATTGGAGGCGCTGTCACTCAAGAGTTCAGTTTTTGCATCTATATCGCCGATCATGGATCTCAGTTCCCTGACGATCTGCTCTTCTGAGCATTCCGTAAATTCACCGTCTTTCAAAGCCTGTTCGAGGGGAGTCTGCGGAAAGATTTCCAAAGTCCTGAGCCGGACAAAATCAGGAACAATGGCATTGATGACCCGCGCTGTTTCCCGGGCATGTTCGTCGGAATATTTTGCCCCGCCTAGGCCGGGCATGACATAGATGGAGCAGGAAAGACCAGCCTTCTTTATTTTCAGACAACCTTCAATATGATCTGCACTGCTCTCTCCTTTGTTAATGAAGTTGAGAACATTGTCGCTGCCGCTTTCAATGCCGAAGTGCACCCGATTAAGTCCTGCGGAAGCCATTGCCTGCAAGTCGGCAGGAGAGCGCTGCCTTGCCGCCGTTTTTGTCCTTCCATAGACAGTAAAGCGTTCTATGGAAGGAAAGCGGGATTTTATTTCGCCCAATATGGTAGTCATGAACTCGGGTTTCAGGATAAGCCCGTCGGCATCGCCTAAAAAACAGTTTCTTGCTCCGGCCATGCGCCAGGTCAGCAAATGGGAAAGGTTGTCCAGAAGCGAAGGTTGATCATTAACCCAGGAAGAAAACCAGGCCAGTCTCGGGTCTACATTGTCTGGAATTGCCGCAGTTGCCTGATCCGTCTGAATTTCATATCCGGCTTTTTTCCGGGATTGCAAAATTTCATCGGCCAGTGCGGACAGTTTGTCGTAATCGGACTCAGTATATCCGCGAATTCCAATTCCTCTCTCCAGCATCAGGTCATCAAGCGCCTTTGCTCTTTCAATATCTCTTATAACTTCATCGAGAGAGCGTCTGGAAAAATGAGCCCCTGTTTTATAGACGGGACAGAATTTACATTTATTCCAGTAACAGTTACGGGTTAATCTGAAGGTTAAGCTGTAATTTTCCGTGGGAGGTCTGATTGAACAAATTTCAAAAGGCTCCAGGCAGCTAAAATCGGAAAGAATCATATTTTAATTCCTTTTTATAAGGTTTTTACAGAATTCTTAATGTCTTGTCGATCATATTTTTTATGCTTCCAATACTTTGGATTTTCCTGACAGCGAAAAGTTAAATTTTTTGACACAGACATTATATATTTCTTGACAATTTATATTCGATAACTTAATCACTACTAAATCACTAGTACTATCACAACGCTAGTAATTTAAGCCATTGATAATACAAACAATAGTAATAATTAACAAAAAAACACCTAGAAGGAACAACAAATGATTCATAATATCAGTATCCTGCCTGGTGTGAATAAATCAGGCAAAGCGGAGAGTTTCGACAGTCTGACGTTGCAGGCGGGAGAAACGATTTCTATAGTAGGCCCCACCGGCAGCGGGAAAACTGCCCTGATAACCGATATCGAATTGCTTGCTCAGAGCGATACTTCCACAAAACGCCGTATACTTATTAATAATAAAGTTCCCGATGACATAGTTCGCTACGATCCCACCAAGAAGCCAATAGCAATGATCACACAAAACACCAAATGTTTTGCAGACCTGTCCACTGAACAATTTTTAAAAATTCACGCCAGGGCACGCGGGATATCGGACACAGACATCATTTCGCAGACGATTAAACTGGCCAACGTCTTTACTGGAGAAAAAATATCAAGAACCAGCAAAGTTACCACATTGTCCGGTGGACAAACGAGGTCACTTCTTATCGCGGACGCGATTTTGATAGGAGCGTCCCCTATAATTCTTTTAGACGAGATTGAAAATGCGGGTATTTTCAAAAAAAACGTCCTTGATCTGATACAAGGAAGCGGCAAGATTATAGTTTTTGTCACTCATGATCCTGTTATTGCATTGAGCACGCAAAAACGACTCATCATGGAAAATGGCGGGGTGAAAAAAGTGATCGAGCAGAGCGAAATGGAGCTTCAAGCGGCCAATACTCTGCGTGAAATCGACCATAGAATAGGTATCATCCGCGAGAAACTGCGTTCGGGAAAAATGATAACCAGTGACCTTGCAAATCTACAAACGACGTCATCGAGGCATTGATAAGAATCGGTGCATAAGTAAGTTAAATCTGAATGCTCTGAGTTATGAAAAACCATGGATAGGAGTTATGTTATATGAAACTGGTAATTGTTGCCGGACCGCCAGCCGAGGGAAAAACTTCAGTGATAAAGAGGATAGTCTCAAATTTGAAATCAGAAATGAAAATGGCATTTTTAAAAATAGATGTTGTTAAGGCGTATGAGGATGAGGAACTTGAAAAGCAATTCGGAATCATCACAAAAAAAATCTATTCAGGGGATCTGTGCCCTGATCACGCCAGTGTCATGGTAATGGGTGATGCCATCAAGTGGGCGGAAGACAATAAAACCGATTTATTAATAGTCGAAAGTGCCGGGTTATGCCTTCGCTGCTCACCCTATCTGAACCATGGCTTAGGCATAGTCGTACTGAGTGCTATATCGGGAATCCATGCTCCAGAAAAAATGGGTTCTATTGTGAGTCTCGCCGACATCGCAGTAGTGACGAAAATTGATCTGATAAGTCAGGCGGAACGGGAGGTTTTTTTACAGAAAATAAAGGAACTGCATCCCCAAATTACCCTCATGGAGACCAACGCGCTCCAAGGAACACTTCTGAAGCGCCTCTATGATCTTATTAGACAATCGCCGGATATAATAACCAATGATCTCTATTTGAAAGGAAATCCGCCGCTAGGAACATGCACCATCTGCGTTGGGAAAAAGGAGATCGGCTGGCAACACCATTTTGGTGTTGTCAAAAAACTCGATGGACAGATTGCTGATTGTATGTACCGAGGTGAATGATGAACATGGAATTATGGCATCCTCCAGGAAAAAATTGCGGCCTATGCGGCGATGACACCTGCCTGAAATTTACAGAGAGAGTTGAAAAAGAGCAAAAGGATTTTTCCGATTGTCCGTTCTACCGCACGGCCTATAAGAAATCGAAGGGCCAGATGAGGGATGCTGTATATAATGACCATGATGTGCTGGGCCATCGCTATGATTTTGTTTTATACCCGATACCGGGGGAATTATCACCACGGAAAATTGTGCTTCCCTTCCGAGCAGATCTGGTAGAAAAAATGGGTATCATACGAGGCGATCATGTACTGGGCAGACCCATGGGAGCAGGCTGTCCAATTCCCCATGTGCTTGAGGTCATTGAGGCCGATCCGGTTACCGGTCTACTTACTACTTGGGTAGTGGGCCCGCAGGTGTCCAGGATGAAAGAAGTCAAGGATGTGAAGGCTTATCACATGATTGGCTTCGACGGATTCGCGGAAAAAATCCGCAAGGAGCCCGTGGTCGGATGTCGAGTTACTTTTTTACCAGGCTGTTGCATGATGAACCTGAATCACACGGGGCTGGTCAATATGTCCCTGCAGAAAAGCAATGGTCTTCAGATTAGGATCGAGGATATCAGGATCCTTGCCGGTTTATGAGGAGTATTGAGAGCAATATTATTCTGAATTGCACACATGAGACCTTTGAATTTTCCGTTTTTTTCAAAAACGCTGTTAATAAATATGATTGGTTACAAAGATCGATTGTCTAAAAAATAGCATTTAAATTATTCAGATTGACATGTTTCATACCATAAATTATTATCGCTCCACAAAAAAAATTTCAGGAGGTTTTATGAAACATTTAGCTGTAATATTTTTTTTCTGTTTAGCGATGGTTTCAGTTGCGTATGGAGATCTGAAAGACTTTACATCCTCAGTTAAAGATAAGGCTTCAACTGCAGCAAAAGACACAGCACAGGCGGCAGCCGATGACAGTTCGATTACGGCGGAAGTGAAGGCAAAAATACTGGCAACTGCTTCTCTGAAGGATGAGAAAATAGAAGTAAGCACCACGGAAGGTGTGGTGACCCTGACGGGAACCGTAAAAACTCCGCAGGCCAAAGGTACAGCTACCAAGATAGCCAAAGCAGTAAAAGGCGTCAAATCCGTGGACAATAAACTTATTATCGAAAAAGCAGCTAAAAAGACAAAAAAGTAATAAGAAATGAAGTAACCTCAAAGAAAAATTATTGACAACCTTTCCAAATCTTGCTAAAAAACCGTGAAATTTTATCGGGAAGGATTTATGAAAAAGGAGTTTTTAACAGTATCTTTTAATGGTTGGTGGTGGTGGAGCCACATACATGGGGTCATCCGCCATTGATCTTTTTTATTAATTAAAATCAAAGCCGTGGAGAGACTCTCACCTTCACGGCTTTTTTGTTTCTATTGATAAGCCAGGGCCGTGAATAAGTTCACGGCCTTTTTTTGTAAGTAAAGAGGGGAAATAAAAAATGTACCAGCCCAATTTTGAAGAATTTGCCGATATGGCCCAAAGAGGAAACCTGATACCGGTTTACCGGGAAATATTAGCCGATCTGGAAACGCCTGTATCTGTTTTAATGAAATTATGCGAAAAAGATTATGCCTATCTGCTGGAAAGTGTCGAAGGCGGCGAAAAATGGGGCCGTTATTCCTTCCTGGGCACCGAGGCCGGAGTTATTTTTCAGGTGCGCGGCGATAAAGTAATTATAACAGAAAAGGGAAGAGTTGAGGAAAAAGCACATAACGGCAATCCTATGCAATATCTGCGGACTTTGCTCAACCGCTACCAGCCTGTTTCCGTTCCCGGCTTGCCACGCTTTTACGGCGGCGCCGTGGGTTACTTAGGCTATGACATGGTGCGCTATTTTGAAAAACTGCCCGGCAGCCAGAACGACGATCTGAAGCTGGATGAAGCCGTCTTTGTAATCAGCGATTCCATGATGATTTTTGACAACACCCGCCATACAATCAAGGTGGTTGCCTGTGCTTTCACCGAAGACGCCGAATCACTGGAAGACAGCTATGCCGCTTCGTGCCGGAAAATCGAAGATATGATCAAAACGTTGTCGATGCCCGTCACACATCAGGAAAAAGATTCCGTGGATGCAGGTGATGTATCCTTCACTTCCAACATGACTCAGGAACAATATGAGGCTGTCGTGGAAAAAGCAAAGGACTACATAAGAAACGGCGACGTCATCCAGGTGGTACTCTCTCAGCGTTTTCAGACCGGGTGCCAATCGAATCCCGTTGACCTTTATCGCGCGCTGCGCTTCGTAAATCCTTCACCCTATCTGTTCTTTCTGAAACTGGGCGAGGCAACCCTGATCGGTTCTTCACCGGAAGTTATGGTGCGTCTGGAAGAACAGACCATGGAACTGCGGCCGATTGCCGGCACAAGAAAAAGAGGCGGTACCGAACAGGAAGACCGGCAACTTTCCGATGAGCTGTTGTCCGATGAAAAGGAACGCGCCGAGCACGTAATGCTTGTTGATTTAGGCCGCAATGATCTGGGACGCGTTGCCCAAACCGGCTCCGTGCAGGTAAACCAGTATATGGTCGTGGAAAAATATTCCCATGTAATGCATCTGGTATCCAATGTCCGCGCCCAACTGCTTCGCGGTAAAGATGCCTTCGATGTACTGGCAGCCACCTTCCCCGCCGGCACGTTAACCGGCGCTCCGAAAATCCGGGCAATGGAGATTATCGATGAACTCGAACCACTGAAGCGCGGAACTTACGGCGGTGCAGTCGGTTATTTCAGCTTCAGCGGCAACATGGATTTTTGCATCACCATCCGGACAATGCTGCTTAAAGACGGTCAAATATACATTCAGGCCGGTGCCGGCATCGTCTATGATTCAGTTCCCGAAAAAGAACATCAGGAATCTTTAAACAAGGCCCGCGCCATGCTGCAGGCCGTGCGGCTGGCCGCCGGCGGCTTTGCCATTAAAAACGGCAGGTAATTTTTATACCCTCTCCCTCGACGGGAGAGGGTTAGCCCCTCCCCTCAATCCCCTCCAGCAAAGGGGGCGGGGAAGTTTCTATAGAGGAAATATTATGATTTTGATGATTGATAATTATGATTCATTTACATTCAACATTGTCCAGTATCTGGGGCAGATGGGCCAGGATGTGCGCGTCTACCGCAATGACAAAATTACGCTGGAGGAAATAGACCAGCTCAGACCGCAGGCGATTTTCCTTTCACCGGGACCATGTTCACCGCGGGAAGCAGGAATCACCGTGGAAGTCGTCCGCCATTTTTACACGAAAGTTCCAATCATGGGTATATGTCTGGGGCATCAGTCCATTGGCTTCGCTTTCGGAGGAGATGTTGTCCGCGCCGGACGCATCATGCACGGAAAAACCTCGATGGTGCACCACGACAACAAAACAATTTTTACCGGCCTGCCCAATCCTTTTTCCGCCGGACGTTATCACTCATTAATAGTGAAAAGGGAGACACTGCCTGATTGTCTGGAGATCAGTGCCGAAACGGAGGAAGGGGAAATTATGGGTTTCCGCCACAAAGAGTATCCCGTGGAAGGAATTCAATTCCATCCGGAATCGGTGCTTACCCCCCAGGGCAAAAGAATTATTAAAAACTTTTTGAAGTATACCGGAAGAAAGGAGCATTAGTCATGATCAAGGAAGCAATTGAAAAGGTCGTAAAAAAGATAGACTTAAGCGAAGCGGAAATGATGGCGGCAATGGAAGAAATAATGGAAGGCAATGCCACACCTGCCCAGATCGGCTCTTTTATAACGGCACTGCGCATGAAAGGGGAAACGGTGGAGGAAGTGACCGGCGCGGCGCGCATCATGCGCCAGAAGGCTACCCACGTTAACGCCTGTGCAACAACCATCGTGGATACCTGCGGTACGGGCGGGGATAAATTAAACACGTTCAATATTTCAACGACCGCAGCCTTTGTAGTGGCGGCGGCAGGCATTACCGTTGCCAAGCACGGCAACCGCGCCGTATCCAGCGCCTGCGGCAGCGCCGATGTTCTGGAAGCTCTCGGCATCAATGTCAGCGCCGACCAGGAAATCGTGGAAGAATGCATTCAGCAGATCGGCATCGGCTTCCTGTTTGCACCCAAACTGCACGGGGCAATGAAATACGCCATCGGACCGCGCAGGGAAATCGGCATCCGTACCATCTTTAACATGCTGGGCCCGCTGACTAATCCGGCGGGAGCCACGGCGCAGCTTCTCGGTGTTTATGATGCCCAGCTTACCGAAATGTTTGCCGGTGTATTAAAAAACATGGGAACAAAGAGAGCTTTTGTCGTACACGGCTCAGATGGACTCGATGAAGTTACCGTCTCCGGTGAAACCCGCGTTGCCGAACTCCAAGACGGGATCATCAGGACATACAACATTAATCCTGTTGATTACTTCGGAAAAACATATCCTCTGGAAGATATTCGAGGTGGTGATCCTGCAGTAAATGCCCAAATAGCTAAAGATGTTCTTACAGGCAAAACAGGGGCCTGCCGTGATATCGTGATCCTTAATGCCGCCCTGGCAATTGTCGCCGGTGAAAAGGCAGCGGATATTAAAGAAGGAATCAAAATTGCAACGGATTGCATCGACAACGGTGAAGCCGTGAAGAAGCTGCAGGAGCTGATTGAAATGAGCAACAGCTGAGGCAAGTGGGGCTGTTGAAAAACACTCACCTGCTGTGTTACGCTGCAAATCGCAACGCTCGACGTATTCTTATATACGCCTCGCGTTTCGATTTTTGCGTGCCTTGCATCTGAGTATTTTTGAACAGTCCCCAAATGTATAATTTTGGGAGTAAAAATTAAATGATCTTGGACAAGATTGTGGAAACAAAAAGAGAAGAAGTGGCGCAGTCAAAAAAGGAAAAACCTCTTACCGGTTTGCAGGACGTGATCAACGAAATTCCACCATGCCGGAATTTTAAAGCGGCGATCAGCGGCAGTCCCTGCGCCATAATCGCCGAGGTTAAATGCGCATCACCTTCCCGCGGCAGGCTGGTGGAAAATTTTGATCAGCGGAAAATTGCGACAGCCTATGAAAAAAACGGGGCAGCGGCGATTTCCGTCCTGACCGATGAAAAATATTTCATGGGACGCAAAGAGTATCTGACGCAAATAAAGACTGAGGTTAAACTGCCGCTGCTGCGGAAAGATTTTATTATTGATCCTTATCAGATCTACGAAAGCCGGGTGATCGGCGCCGATGCGGTGCTACTTATCGTCCGTACGCTGGGGACGAGGCTCGGCGAATTTATCGGACTGGCCGGGCAACTTGGTCTGGCCGCTCTCACGGAAGTTCACACTGCCGTGGAACTGGATATCGCGCTGGCCGCCGGAGCTGATATTATCGGCATTAACAACAGAAATCTCGATACATTCGTCACGGACATAAACACCTGTAAGGAACTGGCACGTTTAATTCCTGCAGGTATTGTCACAGTTGCGGAAAGCGGCATTAAAAGCAGAAAGGATATTGAAAATATCATGGGCTCCGGCATCCGTGCTTTTTTAATTGGCGAGGCGCTGGTTACATCTGATGATATTGGAAAGAAATTAAGAGAATTCAGAGGAGAATAAGTTCATGACGCAGGTTAAAATATGCGGCATAACCAATGAAGAAGATGCGCTTTGCGCTGCCGCCTGCGGTGCCGATGCTCTGGGTTTCATATTTTATGAGCCCTCTCCCCGTTATATTGCCCCGGCGGACGCCCTCGAAATTATAAAAATATTACCGGCTCATATTGTTGTTGTGGGAGTATTTGTCAATGAAGCCGCCGAAAATGTAAAGCAAATATCCGGGTTATGCGGTCTCGATTTTATTCAACTGCACGGCGATGAATCAGTTGAATACTGCCTGAACTTTTCACCGGAGATGGTTATCAAAGCCGTCCATTTGCGCGATGAAAATGATGTGCTCAATGCCTTCCAATACAATGCCGCGGCAATTCTGGTGGACAGCCGCGATGCCGGTCTTTACGGCGGAACCGGCAAAACAACGAACTGGGATCTTGCCTTACAGATAAAAAGTAAAAAACCGCTTATCCTGTCGGGGGGCTTAAATGAAGACAATGTTGGCGAGGCCATGGAAAAAGTCGCTCCTCCGGCGCTTGACATCAACAGCGGTGTGGAAATAAAGCCGGGGAAAAAGGATCACAAAAAATTAGCAGGAATCTTTGATGTTATTCGCCGTACCGATGTCGAGCGGCGGAAAATGGAATTAATATTTATGAAGAGGGGAAAACAATGAATAATCAGCCGGACAAATACGGACATTTCGGTATCTTTGGCGGGCGCTATGCGGCCGAAACACTCATGCCTGCGTTAATTGAGCTGGAAATAGCCGACAAGGCGGCGCAAAAGGATAAAGCATTCCAGCAGGAATTTGCCTGGTATCAGAAAGAATACGCCGGACGGGAAACGCCGCTTTACTTTGCCCGCTCCATGACGAAATCTTTGGGCGGCGCTAAAATTTATCTCAAAAGGGAAGACCTCAATCATACCGGTTCCCACAAAATCAACAATACGCTGGGGCAGGCGCTCCTGGCGCGCCGGATGGGGAAGAAAAAAGTCATTGCCGAAACCGGCGCCGGCCAGCATGGTGTAGCCACGGCAACAGTGGCGGCGCTCTTCGGCATGGAATGCCGGATATTCATGGGCGAAGAGGACATTCGCCGCCAGGCGCCCAATGTCTTCCGGATGAAAATACTGGGCGCAGAGGTCGTTCCGGTAGCAAGCGGCACAGCCACGTTGAAAGACGCCATGAATGAGGCCATGCGCTACTGGGTGGCCAGCGTTCGCGACACATTTTACATCATCGGCACAACGGCGGGCCCCCACCCCTATCCGCAAATGGTGCGCAACTTTCAGTCGGTCATCGGACGGGAGACAAAAAAGCAAATCAATAAAATTGAAGGCAGGAATCCCGATGTGCTGGTAGCCTGCGTGGGTGGCGGCAGCAACGCGATGGGTATGTTTTATCCTTTCCGCAACGAAACGGATGTCGTCATGTACGGCGTAGAAGCCGCCGGGCACGGGCTGAATACTTCCGAACACTCGGCCAGCATCAATGCGGGAAAAGTGGGCGTTCTGCACGGCAATAAAACCTATCTGCTGCAGGATAAGCACGGTCAGGTGCATGACGCTTATTCCATTGCCGCCGGACTGGATTATCCGGGAGTCGGCCCGGAGCACGCTTATTTTCATGCAACAAACAGAGTTAACTATATGACCATCACCGATGATGAAGCAATAGAAGCCTTTTCTTTTTTATCCCGTAAGGAAGGAATAATTCCCGCGCTGGAGAGCGCGCACGCTCTGGCTTACACCATGAAGATCGCCCCCAAAATGGCTAAAAATAAAATTATAGTAGTCTGTCTTTCGGGACGCGGCGATAAAGATGCACAGACAATCATCGAGAAAGGGATTTAAATTATGAGCCGCATATCGGAAAAATTCAATATTTTGCGCGAGAAGAAAGAAAAAGCGCTGATCATGTATTTGACGGCAGGAGATCCCTCACTGGAGATCACAAAAGAATTAATCTTAGCTCTGGAAAAAGCGGGAGCGGATATTCTGGAAATTGGTGTTCCTTTTTCCGATCCCACGGCTGACGGCCCCGTTATTCAGGCCGCAGCGCAACGCGCATTAAAAAACGGTACAACGCTTACCGCTATTTTAGAAATGATTAAGGAAGTGCGTCAGGTATCGCAGATCCCGATTGTCCTTTTCGGTTATTATAACCCGATATTTGTTTACGGCGTAGAAAAATTTGCCCGCAACGCCGCCCGCGCGGGCGTAGACGGCGTTCTGGTGGTTGATCTGCCGCCGGAAGAGGCACCGGAATTGAAGGAATTTACCGACGCAGCCGATATTGATTTCATATTTCTCATTGCACCGACTACGGGCGCTAACAGGGCGCGTCAGATTGCAGACGAAGCGGCCGGATTTATTTATTACATTTCCATCACCGGCATTACCGGCACGGCGGCTCCCAAGATTGCCGATATTGAAGCCGCTGTGAAGAGACTTCGTAGAATTACTAAACTGCCAGTCGCCGTGGGCTTTGGCATAACGAAACCCGAGCAGGCAGGAGAAATAGGAAAAACGGCGGACGGCGTCGTTGTCGGCAGCGCCCTTGTACGGCTGATTGATGAAAACAGAAACAACCCGAATTTAATAAAAATTGTTATGGATTATACGGGAGCGATTAAAAAGGAACTGCATTGATCGCTCCATGAGATTTTCTTGACATAGAAGACCAGCTTTATTATATTTTTTTTATCGAAAGAAATTGATTGCGCAAGGAGGACTTTTTTATGAAAAAGACATTAATTGCATTCCTGGTTATATTTGCCCTGATCACGAGCATGGCGCCCGCCATGGCCAAGGACATGGATGAAGCCGATGTCATTGCCGATGCGTTGGTCGTAAGGCCTGTTGGTCTAGCTTCCATTATAGTGGGATCAGTAATATTCGTCGTGGCATTGCCCTTTTCTATTCCCACCAACAGTGTCGGGAAAGTGGGTGAAGCAATCGTGGTGAATCCGTGTAAATATACTTTCGTCCGACAACTGGGTGATTTCGATTATCAACCATAGATTATCACACCAACAAAGGGACGCATCGCAGATAAGTGTCGATCTCTTTTCCCCGTCAGTTTTCCTGCAGCGGAGCTGCCAATTATTAATTTGCAGCTCCGCTATTTTAATAAAGTAAAATTCAGCCTATTTTTGTAGCCGATAGCAATAATCTCCCCTTATATACCTTAAGGGTATAAGAAAATAAATCTCTTGACATATTTATTTTTCCTGTTGAATCACTTATAAAACTTCACACTAGGAAATCAGTGATTGGTTTGCACCAATTCACTATCGGGATCTAAAGTAAATTTTAATGAAAAAGAGAGGAACTCAACTTAAATTCATGAAAAAAACTGACTCCACACCACTTTGGGTATTTCTGGCATTTTCCAGCATTGAATCACGTAAGGGCGCATTGATACTAGTGTGGATCAGTCTGATTTTCAGTTTGTATTGTGTTCCCTGGTTCAATTTCTTTAAAGTTGACGACAGGGTTGCCAAATTATTTTTAGTCAATGACTGGGTGTGGTTTGCCGTGATGCTGGCAACAACGGTTTGGTATTGGGTAAGCCTGAAATGGATCGACAAAAATGGTGGCTGGTAAGTTATTCCATTTCCAAATCAAAGATGATACCACGACGACGCCAACAAAGGTAGCGCTTGATTTGGAATTGGAATTAACTGTCAATATCTTCAAGAAGCATGACACATACGAAGCACTTTGATATTTAATTGCAGTTCTTTGAAAAATGTGGATTAGTCGAGATTCTGCGATGCGCGTATAGAGTCTAATCTCCTGGATGTTAACAAAAAAGTAAGCGCAGGGTCTTCGTGGTGATAATCACCCCTGAAAGACCAAGTACCAAGCAGTGAACTCCAGGCTGAAAGATAAGACGGCATAGGCGGATCTCTTTAAGCCCCTCGCAAGACAATGTTATTCTTCGAGGGGATTTTTTTTGGCCGCTTATTTTAACTTGAAATCGACACGGCTCATCTTCATTTTTTCCTTTTTTTCAGCAGCAAGTGTTTTTGGTTCGACAACAAATATCCGGGCTGGCTGGATTTCACCGGATTTAAGAATCAACTCCTTAATATTTTGTGCACGCCGCATGGCCAACTGCCGCAAATCGCTTTCCGTCACAACAACATTGGTGATCATCAATTTTTCCATTTCTTCTTTCGGCAGTTTTTTCTGCAATCCCAATGCTGTGCGCGGTTTGGGAAATTTTTCCGCGTCATAAGCCTTCTTCAGATATTTTTCGTATTCGGCAGGGGATATGGAAATCTGTGCGACAGATTTTGCTTCTTCCGTTTTGAGCAGAGTTTCTTTAGCTTTCTGTGCCTTGATCTTACGATCTACGGCAGCTTTTTTCAGACCTTCCCGGTCATTTTCCGGATCAACGTGCCCTTCGATATCCATCTTGAGTTGCGGCCGTTCGCTGAGGGCTTTCACAAGAGTGTTTATTTTTTTAAGGTTTTCCTCAGAAACCGCAGGACTGCCATAATCAAACTCAATAAAACTCAACTCCTCGCCGCCGCCGGTGATCGATGACAGGAGGGCAAATGGTGCCGTGAGCGCCTTGGTGATAAGATTTACTATAATCTGCCAGATAATCGGCCAGACTCTGAATTTCGGATCGTCCAGGCTTCCGGAAACCGGTATATCCAGATTAATCTGGCCGTTGCGGTCTGTAAGAAGCGAAACGGCCAGCCCCACCGGGGCCTTGACGGCATCCGGGCTTTCCACCTTGTCGCCAAGGGTCAATTGATCAAAGAGAACTTTGTTTTTTGCATCAAGTTTTCTCTTGTCCACCAGATATTCCACGGCGAAAGTCAGTTTTCCCTTCGTGATCGGATGGCCGAGATATTTGCTCGAATAAGGTGAAACCGGGCTCAGCTCGATATTTCGGAAATCAACTTTGACATCAGCATAGAGGTCTTTTATCAGCGGGTTGATTTTACCTTTTATTTCCACGGGAGAACCATAGCCAAAATTCCCCTTCAGATTGACAGTGGCGCGGGAGATTTTTTCCGTGGAAAGTCCTTTGACGCTGCCGCCCATGTTAAGCATCCGGACGGAATAATTGGGTTTAATAAAGCGATCCCGGAAATCAATGGTGCCACCTTGAAAAGTTACCGCGCCAATTTTGATATTTTTAGCTATTTCATCCTGCTTTACAGCTTGTTTTTCCTTTTCGTTCTTTTTTGTGTCTGCTTGCGCCGTCGCCCGTACTTTGACCTCTTTCTTTTCCCCGCCGCCGACGATGTTTTGTAAATTCAAAGTGCCGTCGGGATTAATAATAATTCGGACAAAGAAATCCGTCAACGAGATGCCTTTGATGTCGAGGAAGAAGGGATTGTAGCCGGCCTGCAGCGACTCGAAATACAGCTGCTTCCATTTAAGAAAATCGTTGGCATATAATTCGTCTGCAACGGCAAGATCTGATACGTTTAGTTTTCCTGCGTATTTTACCTTGGGTGGTTCTTTTCCTTTTACGGCCAAAGAAAATTTTCCGGCCGTCGAAACGGCACCCTGCTTCAAGTTGACCTTAACCTGATCGGCGAAATAAGGCTGGAAAGTCCTGATACCAATATTTTTTACATCCAGGTTGAGATCGGCGGACAGCGGTTCAATGGCGATCTGCCCTTTGGCGGCAACATTCCCTTTTTTTTCTATAGTCAAAAACAAATCAATATCGCCCTTCGCATCCTTGGCCGTAGAAAACTTTTTGGCCTTAAGCGTAAGCGGCGCAATGCTGATAACCACTTTTTTTACGGGCACATCATCTGTAAACGTCAGTTTGGCCGCTTCCAGTTGCAGTTCATCGATTACAAGCTTCAGCGGTTTTTTCTCCTTTTTTTCCTCTTTGGGCGTCTCCACCAGCTTGAGCAAATTAATCTCTCCGGCCTTGCTTCTTTGAACGGCAAGTTCAATACCCCTGGCGGAAACGCGGGCAAGACGAATATCGGAATCAAGCGGCAAGGCCTCGGCTATGGCACATTTCAGCTCCGGCAGCCGCAGAATTTCCCTGTTTTGTGGATCATCAAGAACAACTTTTCGCAACGCTGCGTCGCCTGCTATTTTAACAGTCGGCTTCTTGCCTTCTTGCATGATAAAATTGATTTGCAGTTTTGTATCCAGCCGGGCCGATTTCAGGTTAAAGTTCATTTTAAATGGAACGTATTTCAAATAAAACGGTATATCCAAATCACTGATATTTATATCAAAAACTGTTTCGTGGGAATCGAGGAAAGGTTTTGTTTTTCCCTTGAGCTCAAAAGGATTGCCGTTGATATTTGCCGAAAATTTCGGCTCCACGAAATTTTTTACGTAGTATCCGATATTGGAAATTGCCGGTATGGCCAGATTCATGTTGCGGACCGTATGACTGGTTTTGTTAGGGGTATCCTGAAAATCAATGCTGCCGTCGGTAATCTGAATATTGTTGAGGGAAAAATAGAAAGGTTTGGACTCCGCCGCCGGTTTTTTTTTATCTTTGGGCAGTAAATCGGAAAAATTGTAAGTATTGCCTTCCCGGCGGATAATGTTGACATATGGTTTGGTAAGTTTTACTTCTTCCAGAATTAATTTCCCCTGGAAAAGAGAAGAAATTCCATACATATTCGCATAAAATTCATCAAAGGCAACAAAAGGATTTGGCGATGCAGCAGGTTCGCTGATTTTAAAGCCCCGGACAGTCAAGGATAGTGCGTAAGGATTGATACTGATTTTTTCGACGGATACCTGCCTGTGTAAAGCGGCGCTCATTTTTTTGATTAAAACAGGTTTAATAACTGAAGGGAGAATAAAAAAGCCAATGATGCCGATAAGAACAAAAGTTACAGCCAGACCGCTTAAGATTTTCTTCCACAGTGCCATAATAGATCCTCTCATTTGACGTTGTCTGGTAAATCAAGTCTCCTCTCCGGCTAATTGCATGCTATAAATTTTTTCTTTGTATTAAAAACTGTGCATCCAGTTTATCTTTTTCCCTTCCGGTAGCAATTTTATTTTTTATAAGCTTGTCCAGAGAAATAACCGGCAGCTTTATTCCTTCAACTTCAACAATTATTTTATCTGCATCGGCCTCATCATATGTTACGCCGGTGATCTGAGTAACTATATCGATGCGGCGAGGAGCTACACCGATTTGATAAATAATACCTTCACAGGCAAAATCACTTGTCTTTATTTGTGCCATTGGAGCGCCAAATCTTTGCAGTGCTTTATAAACTTTTGAGGCGTTGTTCTCATCAGCTCTTATCCAGATATCTATATCTCCTGTCGCTCTAGGGTAACCATGCGCTCCCAGGGCATACGCTCCGACCAGAATAAAATCAACTTGTTCTTCCAGTAAGAACTGCAACATTTCTTTGTAATCTTTGTTCAGCATTTTGATCCTTCACAAACGACCAGACATCTTCAGTTATTTCCCACATCAGGGATATTAATTCTGCCATGTCCGCTTGTACGTATCCGTCGTCTTTATCTTCATCCAATGTTAACTGCTTGATGATTTTTCTATTGACGTTCATATCACTTCTCCTGTTGTGAATTAAATGTAACTCATCAATTTAATGATTGCAATTACTATCTGGAATTGAATGGGGAAATATTCTGCAGACTGCATGGGCTCAAGAGACTTCATACTTTTTGTCGTGTTTTGAGACTGAAGGGTTGCCCCACTGGAAAGAATAAAAAGGTTGGACGGCAAAAAAGAGGTTCAATGTAACCACCGGCGGCTACGGATAGGTCATGGGAATTCTCCGTTTTCCTCTCGACATTTCTTATCATGGATGTCCCCTGATTTACGCCAAAAGGTGTAAAATCGTCGATTTTCTTTACAATTCTTAACATACTTCATATGGTATTGTAATCTTTATGATAAGTTGGTGTTAGTACTGCTGTAGGACTTAATAAGTGTCGAAATATTTTACATAATCAAATTTTTCATTATTCAAAAAATACTTATTGTGTAATTAATTCTGATACTTATAAAATGGCATACGTAATGCTTGTAACAAGTAATAGAGATTTCTAAATATAACTTTGGAAAGGAGATATAAAAACTATGAAAAAATACTTTCAGAGGTTCGTTTTTTGTTTAATGGTTTTGGGGATTGTTTGCGGGGCGGTGAGTATGGCCTCGGCTTTGACTGTCAACACAGTTGATGGATCTTGGCTCAATGCTGTACCTACGGGGCCATCAGCGAGTTATTATCCTGCAATTAGTAATGGTGCTACACCAAGTGTTGTTGATACCGTCCGGTGGGGAGAGCCAGCTTGGCCTAACACTCAGCAGAGCGGATATAATTTCTTGGCGGAATCAACTCCATTTAACGCTGTTCCAGATGGGTCAGCATTTAAGCTTGGCACCTTTACTCACCTTAACTTTCCGGTCTACGAACCCTCTTTGACGTCTATTGACCTTAATGTTGCCTTAACCATACAGGGTTTTGGTTCTTTTACGCCCACATTCCACTTTAATCATACCGAAACACCTAATATCTATGGTGATTCACGTGACAACGACTTAGTCACGCTGACGAATCCTACACTCAACGCGACATTTACCGACGGTACTAGTATCTACTATTTCAATCTTATAGGTTTCTCTACAGACGACGGAGCTCATATAGCATCATACTTCAGCACCGTGGAGAATCAGTCGAACGGGGCTACACTTTATGCTAGAATTACCTCAACGCCTATTACTACACCCGAACCGCTCACCGCTCTCCTTATTGGCCTTGGTTTAGTTGGATTGGCAGGAGTTAAAAGAAAGATTAAATAACATACACAGTATTAAAAAAATATGAATAAAGGCAGAGTCTAATGACTCTGCCTTTATTTTTTCAGATGAAAGAAAGAGGGGTGCATTTTTAAAATCGATGATTACCAGTAGGAAAGGAAAGAAATGAGATCGCATCTTTAATATTCAAGGTCGGTTTTTAGGCGGTTTTTTTAAGTTAGACATTTTCAAAAGCGGCCTGTATACCGCCTATAAGGGACAGGATGAACGGGGTCAAGTCTATTTTCTTAACATAGAACAAAGAAAAGACTCAATCTGATAATTAATTTCATAGCAAAAAAAATAAAAGAATCCACTTTCGTCACTGCGTGACACCTCCACCAGCGGAAGACAGGAAGAGGTTTTTCCTGCATCTTCGGAAACACTGTCCGAAGATTTCTTTAAAGCAGTAATCCCCCAGCAGACAAAAAAGTGTAAGTTGCTGTTTTAATTATTACAATTGATGAATGGAATTACCTGTTGTGATATTTCGCTTTTTATCTATAATGCAGCATCAAACCTTAAATAAGTGGTACGTAAAGATATGGCGAAATTGACATTAGATGAATGGATTGCTCGTTTAAAGAAAAACAAAAGTTTTAATTATAACGCTGCGGCTGTTGTTGAAATTCCGGCCAAAGCGGGCGATTGGGAGGAATATCCGGCCTGGATTAATCCTCGTCTCCAAGATGTGTTGGAAAAACGCGGCTTCAAAAAACTCTATACTCATCAGGCGCAGGCCGTTCGTTTTGTCCGCAACGGACAGGATGTTGTGCTGGTAACACCGACGGCCAGCGGCAAGACGCTTTGTTATAATCTGCCCGTGCTGCAAAGCATTCTCGACGAACCCGAAACGCGCGCCCTCTATCTTTTCCCGACAAAAGCCCTCGCGCAGGACCAGATGCACGAAGTTCATTCGCTGATCGTCGATTTGCAGGCCGACATTAAAACCTTCACCTACGACGGCGACACGCCGGACGACGCGCGCCAGGCCATCCGCAGGCAGGGGCATATCGTCGTCACCAATCCCGATATGCTGCATGCCGGTATTCTGCCGCATCACACCAAGTGGCAAAAACTTTTCGTCAATTTAAAATACATAGTCATTGATGAGCTGCACATTTACCGTGGTATTTTCGGCTCCCACTTCGCCAACGTTATCCGCAGGCTGGTGCGTATTTGCCGTTTTTACGGCGCCAATCCCGTATTTATCTGCTGCTCGGCGACCGTCGCCAATCCCCGTGAACATGCCGAGAAAATACTGGAGCGCAAAGTTGCTCTGCTGGATAAAAGCGGAGCGCCCACGGCGGCAAAAACATTTATTCTCTACAATCCGCCGCTGGTCAACCGCGAGCTGGGTATCCGGCAAAGTGCAATGACGCCGGCCCGGAAGATTGCTTCCGACCTTATCGCCAACGATATTCAGACAATAATATTCGCCACCAGCCGGTTGAATGTCGAAGTGTTGACAAAATATTTAAAAGATAAATTTGTCCGCATAAAACCTCAAGACGATCATTTTGTCACCGGCTACCGGGGCGGCTATCTGCCGAATCTGCGCCGCGAAATCGAGAGCGGCCTGCGCACCCGGGAAGTCATGGGTGTCGTCAGCACCAATGCCCTGGAACTGGGCATCGACATCGGCAATCTGGAGGCATGCATCATGGCTGGCTATCCCGGCTCCATTGCCAGCACCTGGCAGCAGGCGGGCCGGGCCGGACGACGCAGCGGGCGCTCTCTGGCCATATTAATTGCCCGCAGCCATCCACTGGATCAGTTCATCATGGAAAATCCCGATTATTTTTTCGCGCTGACACCAGAGCACTGCCGCATCAACCCCGACAATCTGCTTATTCTGCTGCATCATATCAAAAGCGCGGCCTTTGAAATGCCCTTTGAAAAAGGGGAAAAATTCGGTGGTGAAAATCTCGAAGAATTTTTACAGTATCTGGAAGAGAAAGGGGTGCTGCATTGCAGCAACGACCGCTGGCACTGGGCGGCGGAAAGCTATCCGGCGGATGAGGTGAGCCTGCGGTCGATCAATCCCGAAAACGTCGTCGTTGTGGATACGACCGACACCGGCAAACACAATGTGATCGCCGAAGTGGACTGGGACAGCGCGTTTACCACCCTGCACGACAATGCAATTTACATGATGGAATCCCGGCAGTATCACGTGGACAAGCTCGATCTTCCGGGCAAAAAGGCCTATGTGCGGCAAGTCGATGTCGATTACTACACCGACGCCATGACCTACACGAATGTCCGGGTTATTGATTCGTTTGACAAGCACAAGGATATTGGTGCAATAGTTGAGCACGGTGAAGTTCAGGTGGTGCGCAAGGTTGTCGGCTATAAAAAGATTAAATTTTATACATCGGAGAACCTGGGCTACGGCGACGTTAATCTGCCTGAAAAAGACATGCATACGACCAGCTATTGGTTCACCATCCCGCGCCATCTATTGCAGAAACTCTATTTTTCACCGGCGGAAATTATTGACGGCCTGGCCGGTCTTGCTTATACTCTACATCATCTGGCGGCAATGTTTTTAATGGCCGATTCTCACGATATTGACCGTTCGCTGGGAGATAAAAGCGGCGAGTGGTTTGTCAGCCAGGGGAAAACAGGCCGCATTATTACCACGTTCAGCGATGGACAAAGGGAAGTTCCGGAAGAAAAAGCAGGCGTTCGGATCGACGAATTTGATCCGACAATTTTTATTTTCGATTCCTATCCCGGCGGCATTGGATTTTCGGAGCTGCTCTATAATGAACATGCCCATCTGCTGCGGGCGGTGCAGAACCTCATTAAAAAATGTCCGTGCGCTTACGGATGCCCCTCCTGCGTGGGGCCGACACTGGAAGTGGGAAAATCGGCCAAGGAAATTGTTCCCAAGATGGTGGAGCTGATAATCGGAAAATGAGTTCCATTGAAAAATTAAAACGCCTGACCGGCGAAAATATCAAAACATCAATCGAGTCGGCGGAAAAAAATGAAAAGCTTGCCGATCTGCGCCGCCGCATCGACGACATCATGTCGCGCCCCCACAAGTACAATCAAAACGCCGCAACTCAAAGAATGAATGCTGCCGCAGATAAGCTCAAAGAACTCGTGTCCGGTGAAGAAATCGAAAACGATTACGGAAAATTTTTCCTGATAAGCGATCTCGTTCGAGGTTCCTGCCGTCACGGCCACCGTAATATCAGTGAAGCTTATGATTTCGACATGACGGCGGCGGCCATGCTGGCCAACAATCCCGGGATCAGCGAGTTTTCCTGTTCGGATGCCCTGTTTCTGGATACCGAGACGACAGGACTCGCCGGTGGAACAGGAACAATGGCGTTTTTAATCGGTCTGGGCTGGTTTGAGGGTTGTCACTTTCACGTCCGGCAAATTCTGGCGCGTGACTTTGGCGAAGAAAAAGCGGCTCTCGCCTACCTTGCCGAAATTGCGGGTCAAAAGAAATTTTTAGTAACGTTCAACGGCAAAGCCTTTGACGTAAACCTGCTGGCCACCCGCTTTATTATGAACAGGCTGGAAGGCGAACTCTCGTCTTTGCCGCACCTGGATTTGCTGCATCCCTCGCGGCGTATCCTGGGACATCGCCTAGCCAACAGCCGATTGGTTACACTGGAGGCGGAGGTACTGGGGGTAATACGCGAAGGCGACATTCCCGGTTGGGAAATTCCGCAGCGCTATTTCGACTGGCTGAAAAGACGCGACCCGCGTTTGCTTACGGACATCTTTGAACACAATCGTCTGGACGTAATTTCCATGGCCACACTCGCCGCCCATCTGATCGAAATAATCACGGCACGGGCATTGATAAAAGATACTCACACCGATGACTACCTGGCAGCGGCGCACCTATTGTTAAACCGCCGCGATCTGGAAGGAACCGGGAAAATATTGAGCATGTTCGACGAGCAAAGATGCACGGATTTTTCCACGCTGTCGAAAAAAAAGCTGGCTTCATTATACAAACGCACCGGCCGATTAAATGAAGCCGTACAAATCTGGCAGGAAATGGCCGCCTGCGAACAGCCTGATTTTTATGCGATATCAGAGCTGTCCAAGTGGCTGGAACACAGGGTTTCCGACTACCGCCAGGCAAAGCACCTGGTGGAAAATGCCCTGCAGCAAAATAATGCTTTTTCGGATGAAGAAAAAGAATCCTTACGGCATCGATTAAAAAGGTTGCAGGGAAAAGCGGGAGACGGCCGCTAGCTTCAAATCTATTCTATTTTTACTCGGACTCCGACCAGCATTCAGACCATTCTGAAGGTGTTTCGCCTTCCGACTTGCAGGTGGTTAGACAATTTTGAAACAAAGCTTCGCATAATCGTCTATCCGGATTTATATTAAAACACGCTGTCTTTTTATCGTTGCAGCAACTGATGCATTTTTTCAGCAGCTCAAGCGGATCAGGCTCAGTCGGCTGAGCAACAGAGCTGGAAAAGGAAAAGAGTAAACACAAAGCAGCAACAAAACACGAAATAAGGAAAGTCATTCTCTTCTGTTTCATAATTGCCTCCTTCTGCGGCTAGTTAATTTATTTATTACCGGTTTTTTCTGTTCAGAAACATTTGTTCAACCCGGCGGCGATCGACTTTACCCGTTGCAGTTCTGGTTATCTGCGTCACAATTTTTACGAGACGCGGAACAGCATAAGGTTCCAGCGTGTCCATTAAAAGCTTTCTCAAGCGATCTTCAGTCAGATCTCCGGCAACAACGGCGGCAATGATGTTTTCCCGCCCTTTTTCCACCGGAAGCGCAATTACCACGGCGTCACTTACCGCGGGCAGTGTCTTGATCTTATCTTGCACTTCCAGCAAATCAACTCTCTTCCCGGCAACTTTGACAATGCCGTCCGCCCTCCCCAGAAGAACGAAACGGTTATCTTTATCCTGGCGGGCTTCGTCTCCCGTCAGGCAGTAGCCTGCGTCATCCCTTTCCATTTCCGGTGAGGCAAAGTCCGATTTAACAGTCAGCCTTTTGCCCGCCAGCTTCCAGGACACATTATCAAGAGGTTCCCAGCTGTCGGTTTTCTCGCTGACAGAACGGGCGGCAATACCCCCCGTTTCGGTAGAACCATAAATCTCCGTGACGCCTATCCCCGTCTTTTCGAGAAAATACAGACCGTCGGACCGATCCAGAACCCCGGAAGAAGAAAAAGCCCTTTGAAGCGAAGGGACAGACAAATTATCCACTTTCAATGCCCGGTAATGAACAGGCACACTCACCAGAACAGTCGCTTTGTGTTTATTGATTGTCGATATGATTTCTTGCGGGAAAGCGTAAATACCCGGCAGTACTCGCGCCTGAGCCGCAAAAGGAAGCAATACGGAAAAAAGCAATCCGTAAATATGATATGGCGGCGCAGTGGAGATAAAAAGATCATTTTCCGCTATGGCAAATTTTTCTTGCAGATAGAAAGTTTCCGCCAGCAGATTACGCGGCGATTTGGACCATACTTTTGGTTTCCCGGTGGAGCCGCCCGTAAAAAGATACAAAAAAGGTTCATCGGGGTCGCGGATGGTTTCCGAAATGCCGCATGCGGGCGAAACACGCGACGGTTCAACTATTTCCACCCCCGCGGGCATCTCTGCGGGATGATCGGCAATAGCCGCGTTAAAGCCCGCAGCTTCCCGCATTTCCTTAAGTGCATTGCGGGAAAAGGAGTAAGGCAGTATCAACCGGCAGGAACCGGCAAGCGAAGCCAGCACACCGGCGGCAATGAAAGCTTTGTTTTCCGTGCAAAGGCAGACAGTCTTTTCCCCGCTTTGGCGGGACAATGCTTTGCTGATTCCGGCCGCAAGTTCAAAAATATCTCCATAGCTGTAGGCGGAATGAATAAAGTCTTTTTCGCCAAGAGCTTCGGAGGGAGTAAGAATTTCTTTATACATGCTCTGGAATTGATTCATATGCGCCAGCCAGCCACAACCAAATAAATTTTATTTGCTTTTGTTTAACCAATAAAGTAAAAAAAATCAACGCACTAATGAATTTTTACAATAATTTCGGGGTAATATAAAATTAGATTTGAAACATGAACAACAGATGCCCGTCGCGAAACAATTTTCATTGACTTATACACTGTTTTCTCATTAGTCTACAAAATCAGCTTACTGACACAATTTTCATCTAATATGTTCTGTCCGAGGCTGTTTTTTCTCTGCCTCGTATCTTCAATGTGTTTTATTGTGAAGATTGGAGTTTTATGTCCCTGACAAATATTGATATTGAAAGTTTGATCCCGCACCGGGACCGGATAAAAATGATTGGTAAACTGCTGGAGATAACGCCTGAATCAGCTGTGGCGACAGCGACAGTCAGCCCCTGCTGGCCGTTGTGTGACGGCAATGCAGTAAGCCCGATTGTCCTGATTGAAGTTGTTGCCCAGACCGGCGCCGCAATTGACGGATATAAAAGGAAACTACAAAATAAAACAGGTGGAAAAGGTTTACTGGTTGGCATAAAGAACGCCCGTTTTACTGTTGACGAAATTCCTGTAGGGACACACATTGTAGCCAGCGTGAAAAATTCCTATTCATTTGAAAAGTATAGTGTAATAAACGGTATTGTTAAAGCAGGTGAAGAAATTCTGGCAGAAATTGTTCTTCAGGCTTTGAGAACTAATGAAGATCCAACTAAGGACTGATTCAAGGAGCTTAATATAAAAATGAAAAAGAAAAAAGCGGCTATAATTACCGGCGCCAGCCGCGGAATTGGCCGGGCGACAGCTGTAGAATTGGCTAAAGCCGGTTATTTTGCAGTCATAAATTATAAGGAAAATGAACAGGCCGCATTCGAAACATTAAAGTTAGTGGAAGAGGTCGGGGGGGCTGGAGAAACGTGCCGGTTCGATGTTGTCGATTCCGATCAGACAAAAGAAAATATAGAATCAATCATCGAACGGCATGGCCAGATCCACGTTCTGATTAATAACGCCGGAATCAACGCCGACGGACTTTTTCTCATGTTGGGAGAAAAAGAATGGGACAGTGTAATCAATACTACGCTCAAAGGCTTTTACAATATGACCAAGCCTGTTTTACGCAATATGATCAGGCATAAACGCGGATCTATTGTTTCCGTCTCCTCCGTATCAGGACTGATGCCCAACCGCGGGCAAACAAATTATTCGGCGGCAAAGGCGGGACTGATTGGTGCGTCGCGTTCGCTGGCTGCGGAAGTGGCGCGATTTGGCGTCAAGGTAAATGTCGTGGCGCCGGGGTTGATTGAAACGGATATGACCAAAGACATACCGGTTGCCGAAATTAAAAAAATAATCCCGATGGCGCGGGTGGGAAAACCGGAGGAAGTTGCACGTGTAATCCGTTTTTTATGCTCGGACGATGCTTCCTATATTACGGGACAGACTATAGCTATCAACGGCGGCATGTGTTGACACGACCGCGTAAAGGGTCCATATGCTTCGTTGCGCTGCAGCCTTCGTCCCTGCGGCGTACGCTCAAAGTACGCCTCTCTCCTCAGGCTTTGCGCGCCTCGCCCCTGGGCTTTTTACGCAGCCGTTATTTGTGTTTATCTTTATAAGGGTTGCAATTTTAATCAATGCTTATGAAAAATAACTTGATCAAACTAAGCCGATTCATCTTATTGACTTTATTGTTATTTATTCTGCCGCCCCGTATTGCATCTGCGGACGGTTTTGAACAATTGCGCCGCAATTCCGCCGGTATAAAAACAGTGCAGGCCCGTTTTGTACAAAAGAAGCTGATGAAAATATTGGCCAAACCGCTCATTTCCGAGGGCAGGTTTTTTTACGCAGCGCCGGATTCTTTTCGCTGGGAATATTTAAAACCCTTAAGAAGCGTGGTCATTTCCGGCAAAGGCTACACTAAACGTTATGTTATGTCCGGCGGAAAAATGGCGGAAGATAAATCAGGGGGGGTAAAAGCCATGAGCATCGTGCTGGGTGAAATTACCAACTGGATGAGCGGCAAATTTGACAAGAACCCTTCTTTTAAAGCAACTCTGAAAGAGGGATCAAACACATTAATTACGCTTATCCCGGTTGAACAAAATATGGCCGGCATGATTGAAAAAATAGAGATATCCGTTGTCCGGAAAACAATGGTGGTTAAATCAGTTAAAATTATCGAAGGCAAAAATGCAGCGACCGTAATTGACTTCAGTAATGTGGAAATCAACAAAGCAATTAACAGTTCCGTGTTTCGGGATATCGAATGAAAAGTCTTCGGATTCTTATATTCACCGTTCTACTTCTTGTTTCCTGTCAAACACTTCCGGTAATCAAACCGGTTTCTCCACAGCCGGAGGCAAAGGCTTTAGTTTGTCCGGTTTGCCCATCACCGTTTTTAAAAGAACCATACCGGCTGGTACATATTATTGAAGCGCGAGTGGCCGGTGAAGCAATGGGAGCAATAATCGGTGTTACGCTGATCAATCCCTCAACGCGGTTTGTGTCCTGCGCAATGATGACGGCGGAAGGAATGGTGCTTTTTGAAGCCGAGGCGGCTCCAACGCTTAAATTAGTAAGATCACTTCCGCCTTTTGATTCCCGTGATTTTGCCCAAAACATGATCGAGGACATCAGGCTGATCTTTCTGGCGCCGGAAGGAAAAATCATGACCAAAGGAAGTCTTTCCGACGGCGCAGAAATCTGTCGCTGGCAGACCAAAAGCGGCGGGTTCATAGATGTCGTTGCCCGACAGTCGGAGTCATTCGAGATCAACAGATACGCAGCTTCCGGCGATTGGAAGCGCCGGGTCAAATTAAAACACAGCGCAGAGAATTTATATCAGAATATTGAACTTACGGCAAAAGATGCTTTTGACTATTCCCTCGTCATGATGCTGATCGAGTCCGAACCGGCAGAAAATGAATTGCAGTCAGGAAATCAAGGTCTACCGAATAATGAAGAAAACTGTGGAAGGTAAAAATATTGTCATTATCGGCGCGGGTATCGGCGGTTTAAGCACGGGTATTCTTTTATCGATTCTGAATTACAAGGTAACGATAGTGGAAAAAAATCCACTGGCCGGAGGATTGATCCGTTCATACCGGCGTTCAGGAATAGACTGCCCCGTCGGCGTTCATTATGTGGGATCATTAGGTGAAGGCGAGCCCCTGGGAAAAATATTTCGCCTGCTGGGTATCAGCGTTAATGATCTTTTTGAAAGAATGGGGCAGGATGGCGTCATTGACCGCTACATCTTCGACGATTTTACCTTTGACTTGCCCACCGGCATTGATGCTTATGAAGAAAAACTGAAAAGATCGTTTCCCGGGGATACAGCGTCAATTGATATAGTCATCTCTGGTTTACGCAAGTTTGCCCGCCTCATGCTTGATCCCTCATTTTTGCTCAATCAGGGGGATTTCCTTCAAAATATCGAATATTTTGATGCAATGGACGAATATCTGCAGAAACTTAATCTCTCGGATAATTTGCAGTCTGTACTGGCCGTGCCGGCATATCTTATCGGTGTTCCGCTGGTGGAATGTCCGGTTATCTTTCATCACATGGTTTTAGCCGGTTATTTGTTTTCCTGCTGGCGGTTAAAAGAAAACGGCAGCAAAATGGCTGATATTTTTGTGCGCCGTTTTACCGAACTCGGGGGAAAGCTTATCTTAAACGACGGCGGTAAAAAGATTTTTCTCAAATCCGGCAAAGCAGCCGGGCTGCAGCTCGAGTCGGGAAATTCCCTGCCGGCTGACGCCATTGTCGCCGCGATTCATCCCAAGGCATTACTTCCCCTGCTCCCTCCCGAAGCCTTGAAAAACTCATACCGGCAGCGTGTGCCGGGCATGCGGGAAACGGAAGGCGTTATCGTTGTTCAGGTAAGCGTCGACGCCGGGAAGCACGGGGAAATACCTTATAACATTTATCGCCTTCACTCCGGGGGGAAAGGCATATTAAACGATGGAGTTTTTTATCAGCTGCGCCGGAGCAACGCCGCCGGAGAAAATTTACTTTCCATCATTACTAAATCACTTTATGATGACTGGAATAAATGGGAAAACACAAAGTCGGGACAGCGTGGCCATGATTATGAAGAAAAAAAATTAAGTATTGCTCAAGATCTTTTACGCGGGGCCAATAAAGTTTTGGGTGAAATTACAGCCCCCCGTATCATTGATGTTTTCACGCCGTTGACACTGCGGGATTACGTCCATAGCGCCGAAGGCTCCTGCTATGGTTTAATGCATTCATCAAGTCAGTTGCTCAAAATTGCTTCTTTAAATAATGTTCCTCTGCCCGGGCTTTACCTGGCGGGACAAAATGTTATAGCCCCGGGAGTTTTGGGAACAACCCTGGGCTCATTTAATGCGGTTGGTAAAATTGCCGGCACGGAGCGATTAGCAAAAGAATTGCAATCAACATGCTGAGCATGTAACAACTGACCGCCGATCTTTCCCGTTTTTTTATGATAGAAAAATAAGGTAATATCTGTTAACAAAACGCCGAAACAAATCCGCAGGAATTGGAAAACATATGACTCGACAGGAAATTGAAAAAGAAATTAAAAATATTTTCCAGCGGGAGTTTGAAGTTGAAAATCCCGATATGGATGTTAATTTAAGGGAAGCATACGGGTTTGACAGTATTGACGCCATCGAACTTTTACTGGAAATAGAAAAATTCCTGGGCTTCGAGCTTACACAGGAAGAAAAAAAACAGGCAATCGGCATCCGCACCATCAACCAGATTTGTGATTATGTCGAAAAGATTGTCCGGTCCAAAACAGCTGCAACTTCGGCCGGGGGAAAATAATTTATGGAACGCAGGGTAGTCATTACAGCCGCATCGGCAATTACGCCCATCGGGCACGGCAAGGATGAAATAGTCCACAGCCTGCTCAACGGCGTTTCCGGGGTAAAGCCTTTGCGCGAAGATGAACTGATCAGCCGCTTTATTCATTCCAAAGTTTATGGCACTGTTGATTATCCCATCAGCTATGATTTTAAGCGTCAATATCGCAAAACCATGGCCCCCTGCACTTACTATGCATGCCAGGTCGCCAAAGAAGTTCTGGAACAGTCGGGATTGACCGAAGAATTTGTAACATCCGGTAAATTAGGCGTTGCGTTTGGTTCCATTCACGGCAGCCCGACCACCCAGCGGGATATATACCGCACCTTTTTCGGGGCAACGGATAATGCTGATTTTAAAAAAATCGGCGCTGTGGACTACCTGAAATCAATGGTGCATACAACCGCCGTCAATATAACTAAAATGTTCGGCATTACCGGGCGGGTAATCTCTTCCGGAACCGCCTGCACGACCAGCAGCCAGTCCATCGGCTACGGTTATGAGTCGGTTAAATTCGGCATGCAGGAAGCGATGCTCTGCGGCGGCGCCGACGAATACGATGCAATCACTGTCGCCGTTTTTGATAACCTGCTGGCGTGTTCCACCGCTTACAACAGCAACCCTCAGTGTACGCCGCGTCCCTTTGACAAATCACGCGACGGACTGGTCGTAGCGGAAGGAGCCGGTGCGGTAATGCTGGAAGAATACGAATTTGCCAGAAAGCGCGGCGCCAATATTTTAGCGGAAGTGATAGGTTTCGCCTGCAACAACAACGGCGGCGATCTGATTCTGCCCAACCTCGGCGGAATAACCAACACACTCAAACTCGGCGTGGAAAATGCGAAAATCAATCCCGACGAAGTCGATTTAATCAGCGCCCACGCCACCGCCACCAAGATGGGCGACATCATTGAGGCACAGGCTATCAGCAATGTTTTTGGAGATCATCCTTATGTTGTCGGTTTAAAAGGCTACATGGGACATACAATGGCTGCCTGCGGGAGCATTGAAACAATTCTTTCGATTTACATGATGCAGGATGGATTCATCGCACCTACCCTGAATCTCGAAGAGGTTGATGAACGGTGCGCGATGATCAGGCATGTGCAAAAAATTATTCAGCAGCCGGTGAAAACTGCAGCGGTGCAAAATTTCGCCTTCGGCGGCGTCAACACCATTCTGCTTCTCAGAAAATTATCCTGAAATTAAGATGTCTTTACAAAGAAGCATTCAACGCATAACCGATTTTTTTATTACCCTGCTTTTATGGTCTTACTACCTTTGCGGTTCCGTCGTGCTTTTCTTTTTTTTCTACCTGCCGGCATATTTTTTTGCCGCCAATCGGGCAACGGGTTTTCAGAAATTGACCCATATTCATTTGAAAATCTTCTTTAAATTAACCCGGTGGCTGATTCCCCGTACTAAATTTACAATCCAGGACGAAGTCCGCCGAATCCATTCTTCCGTCATCGTCTGTAATCACCTGTCTTATCTGGATCCTATTTTGCTTATTTCGCTTCTGCCGCAGCACCGGACAATAGTTAAGAACACTTTTTTCAAGATTCCTTTTTTCGGCTGGTTTATGAGAAATGCGGGTTATGTGCCTTCAGCCCCCAGTGAAATGCTGGGCGAGGCAATGGTTAAAAATCTGGAAAGCATCAAGAAATACCTGTCGGATGGCGGCAATCTGTTTGTGTTTCCGGAAGGTACAAGAAGCCGTGACGGGAAACTCGCCCCCTTTAACAAAGGCGTATTCAGCATCGCCCGTTACTGCAACGCCCCGCTGGCGCTGATTTTTATTAATGATACTGACAAACTCTTCCGCCCCGGTTCATGTTCCTTCAACACCCAGGATTTTAATGAGATCAAAGTGGAATTAATAGATTTTCTTGATCCGGATTACCAAAGCAAAGATTTTTCCACCACCGTCCTGGCCAATTATGTGCACAAACTCTATGAAAAGCGGGCAAAGAAATTAAGATGATTCCAACCGGTTCTCGCAATCGCAGATGTAGAAGTCAGGCCCGGGTCACCGTTCCCTCGTCACAGAACACGCAATAACCGGGATTAAATAGCAATTGTCGATATTAAAGATGCGCCCCCATTCCTTATGCGTCTTCGCTAATTCCCGGACGGGGAAAAGCAGGCAGCACAGGAAATGAAAGCCACTTGCGGACGACATGAAGCGTATTCGCCCATTCTCGGACATGTAGCTCATCAGACGTGAGATGATCGTGACGGCAACCGACGCTGAGGTTCACCCCGCAAATGTCACGACTCAAGGTGCAAATGTCAGTGAACCAGGAACAGCCTGCATCACGGTAACCGGTCTGAGCCTCGACATACCGGCGGAAAGCCTCGGAGCCGACACCATAGCATTTGTACTCATTGCCGTTGATGTGGTCAAAACTGACCATGAACTGATGTCCATTGATTTCGTTGGCGATTTCCGGATACGCATCCATAAGATGAAAGCTGCCGCGACTGCATTTTTCCTCCCCATCGGTAATCAGCAGGGAATGCCCCGAATTGCGCAACGCCCAGACCATAGCGCAACCGGCCCGGTTGTCAGCGCCGAGACCGCATATGGTGGATCCAGACCGGAAGACATGATCGTCATCCAACCGGATATTGCGGCTTCCGCGATAACCGTCCCATACAGTATCGGCATGGGCGACCAGGAGGACACGGTTCACACGGGTTCCCGGACGATAAAGGAACCGGTATGGTGAAGAGCCGTAAATCTGCGCATCCGGCAGTTTCGTGAAAAAATCAAATACGGCATCGGAGGAAGTAGGCTGGAAAGCGAGCATGGCAGCGAGATCATCCAACTCGGTGTCAAGGTGATATATCTGTTTCAGACGACACATAATGGTCATTTCTGTCATCATGTTTGCCATTATCCTGTCCCTTATAGGCGGCATACAGGCCGCTTTTCCGGAAACCCGGACCGAAATATGTCCAACTTAAAAAACCGCCTAAAAAACGACCTTGAATATTAAAGACGCGATCTCATTTATCCCCGACAAGAAAATCTGGATAATTTCCACAGGATTAATGGCAATTGTCAATATTAAAGATGCGCCCCCATTCACATTCACGTCTGTGGGTGGGGATCGTCTGGAGCGAAAAGTATGGTCGGTATCGGGCAACGATTAAAGTCGTTGTCCGATACCGGCACTATATAACCTAGGGCTCACTTGAAAATACGTTCACGTGATAGGTGACGTCCAATGTAAAGGAACCACTGGTTCCTCCAAACGTGATCGTGTGACTACCGATGCTTAATGGCTCCAGCATTATCCAGAATCCGTCTGATGCCACAGGACAAGTCCAGCCTGAGAAGGATGACCCGAACTGAGTCTGGTATACATTATCCGTCGCTGGCAACCAGTCGCAGAAAAGGGGCGATTTCACACGGTAGCGGAACAGATCGTGTATCGGTTTTTTATCGATCCTGACATAAAGATTGCTTACCTCGTTTGCAGTAGAAGCGGCGCATTCCCGCAGTTGCTCCAACGTCATTGGCGGATCTGTATCCACGTTGTCGCAAAACCTGTTCAGGATTGGGAAAAAAAGCGCCTTTCCCGCCGGTACACTGATCGTGCGCTCGACAATAGGGTTCTGGTTCCCTGTGAGTATCCCCGTCAGGAAGTACACAGGACCGGATTGCCCGATGCCGGCATTTGCCCCCGTGTCGTCGAACCAGGGATTCACGGACGTGGGCAGCGAAAACTCCCACTGCCACCACTTCGCCGCCCACTCCCCATAGGTAAGTCCAAATACAGGCTCGTCCGGTGGAAAGATTTTCGGGCTTGAGTGTCCATACGCATTTGGAGCATCTGCAAACACTGCCGGTACCGGCGCTATGACCAAACCGACAATGATTCCGACGATTACCGCTGCACTTCGCCAATTCTTCAGATTGTTTTTCATAACACACTCCTCCTTTGTTAGTAATTTTTGATCGTCAGGCGCTAATTTCCGTCACATCACCCCCTTCCAAATCCAGATAAAACGGATCTAAGAAGGTCTTTCAGCCGCCGGGGCAAATACCCAAGACCGAAATCAAAAAGCACTTATTCCCTTTTGGGGAGCGATAATTGCACTTATGCAATTATCCGGGCTAATAATGGGGGACGCCATTTATCGGAATATTCATCGTTAACAAGTGAGTCCTAAAGAATAGGTATCACAGCTTGAATAAATACGTTCCCGAATGAGAAAACTAATTTTTTCAACGGCACAGTCACTGCAAAGGTAAAATTCGTAAGATGGCTGATAATTTTTAAAATATATTTGATGTGCACTACAACTTGTAACACGTTAAGTTAGCATGAATTTTATCTTTTCCGACATAGAAATGCAATGCAGATTTATCTGACCATAAACAGATAATAATATTATCTAAAATATTAAATACAGGAGAGATATTGGGAATTTATAATGGTATATGTGCTTTACCAGACGTCAAAAAAAGTGTTGCATTATATCTTTATTACCTTCTCGACGAATGGGCTCACAAAGGGGTCTCTTTGCCCAAAGAGTTATCTCTTTAAAGCAGTCATTGGAAGCTTTTTGGCCATGAATCCCGGCGGAGCTGCTCAATCCAATAGCAATAATCGTTTGACTTTTCGCCCCGCCGGATTTAAGTTTCTGCTGCCTGAAAAAGGTCATAAAGGATAAGTTTTTTCAAGTTATACATGCAAGCAAAAAAACGTATTGTAATTACCGGCTTAGGAACTATAAACGCTGTTGCCCACAATATTCCCGATTTTGTTTCCGCCCTCTCGGCGGGTGTCTGCGGCATCGAACCGCTGGATCTCTTTGATACTGACGGATTTCGCTGTCATAACGGCGGTCAAATCAAAAATTTCTCTCCACGGAATTACATCCCGCAGCATTTTTCCCTCAAAAGAATGTCCCGGGCGGACATGCTTTCTTTTGCCGCCACTCTGGAGGCGCTCACCGATGCCGGACTTTATCCCTTGCCGCAACAGTTGACCGAAGAAACAGGAGTTGTCATCGGAGGTGGTTCCGGCGGACTTCTTGAGGCGGAACTTTTTTATAAGGATTTATTGAAAAGAAACGGCAAACATGCTCGTTTTTCCAGACTTTCTGCCGTTTATTGCGCCTCGTCGGCCGACCGCATCGCTTCCAATTTAAGTTTATCCGGTCCCAAAGCAACATTCATGACGGCCTGTTCGGCGGGGGGGACAGCCCTGGGCTATGCGCGGGATTTAATTCAAAACGGGCAGGCAAAGATGGTGATCGCCGGCGGTGTGGAGCCCATGTGCCGCATTACCTACGCCGCTTTTAATGCCTTGAAATCACTTGATCCGGAAGTTTGCCATCCCTTCGATAAAAATCGCGGGGGCTTATCTCTCGGCGAAGCGGCGGCGATTATGATACTCGAGCCGCTGGAGGAGGCGCTGGCCCGCGGCGCTAAAATCCACGGGGAAATTCTGGGCTACGGCGTTACCTGCGATTCTTTCCATATGACGGCACCCGATGAAAATGCCTCCGGCGCCATCCGTTCCATGCAGGCGGCGCTCGTGGACAGCGGTTTGACCAGCGAAGATGTCGATTACATCAATGCCCACGGCACAGCGACTCCCGTTAATGATGTTATGGAAACCAAAGCGATCAAAGAAGTTTTCGGCCAGCGCGCCTATTCCATCCCGGTGAGTTCGACCAAATCCATGACCGCGCACACGCTTGGCGCGGCGGGCGCTTTGGAAGGCATCGTTTCCGTTCTGGCGTTGGAGCACGGTTTTATTCCGCCGACAATTAATTTCTGCGAACGCGATCCGGCCTGCGATCTGGACTATGTGACCGAAGGTGCGCGAAAAGCCGACCTGCGTGTTGTTCTTTCCAATTCCTTTGCCTTTGGCGGCAATAATACGACGGTGGTATTCGGCACATGCGACCAAAGAGGTGTCCGCAATGGATAACAACCTCGTAAAAAAGGCCGGATGCTGCGTTGCTCTTCATCCCTCGTCACTGCGGCGTACGCTAAGTACGCCTCACTCCTCGGTATTCGTGCGCCTTGCCTGCGGCCTTTTTACGAGGTTGCTTGAAAATTGTAAATTTTTCGACTTTTTACGAGTTCATCATGGATAATTCAAAGCAGATTGAAAAAGCCCAAAGAATTGTGATTACCGGCATCGGCATGGTCACGCCCCTGGGGATCGGCAAAGATCAATTCAGCCGCCGGCTTTTTGCGGGTGACTACGCCGTCGCCCCTGTCAAATCCTTTGACACATCCGCGTTCAGCTCGCATTGCGGCGCGGAAGTTACCGATTTTCAGCCGCGCGATTTTATCTCGATTAAAAACATCCGGCGGATGGACAGAATCTCACAGTTGACTTCGGCAGCCGCCCGTATGGCGCTAGAAGACGCCGGAATAACAGTTGACCCCGACAACCGGGACCGCACCGGCATTGTGCTGGGCACATCTTTCGGCGCTACGGATGTGACCGTTCAGTTTGCCGGCACTCTGCTAAATGAGGGGCCGGCTTTCGTCAATCCCATCCTGGTTCCCAATACAGTCATGAACGCAGCTGCCGGGCATACTTCTATTGAACTGGGATTTCGCGGCGTCAATACTACAATAACTCATTTTGCCGTTTCGGCGGAAACCGCCATCGCTTATGCCGTATCTGAGGTACGGCGGGGAGCGGCGGATTTTATTCTGACCGGCGGTGTGGACATTTTATCGAAATTTTATTATGAAGCGCTGACCCGATTTCGCGCTCTTTCACCTTTAGATGGGAAATTTGAGGAATCCAGGCCTTTTGACCGCGGCCGCAATGGCATGGTCGTGGGAGAAGGCTGCGGCATTATATGCATTGAAAGCCTGGAAAGCGCACAGGTCCGTGGGCGTAAGCCATACTGCGAAATAAAAGGTTTCGGCCAAGGCTCATCACCGGCAACGCCCACAGGTTGGCCGGATGATTCCGCAGGCGTAAAAAAAACTATCAGCCGGGCGCTGGCCAATGCCGGGATTACCCCGCATGATATCAGGGTGATCTCCGCCGCCGCCAACGGTTCTATAACACTGGATCGGATTGAAGCCGAAGCTTATACTGAAATATTTGCCGGAAATGAAGGCGGCCCCTGGATTACCGCCCTGAAAGGCGCATTGGGAGAGAGTTTTTCCGGCGGCGGCATAAGAGCCTGCGCCCTGGCGCTTTCTTTCAAAAAAGGCGCGTTGCCGCCGACTTGCGGACTTTCAAATCCTCTGACAGAACTTAAATTTGTCCGCAAACTTGAAGAGGAAAGCGAAATTAATAATGCGCTTCTCGCCGGTATTTCTTTCGGCGGCACATACGTATATCTGGTATTGGGTAAATGTCCCGATGCTTAAAGAATATTGCTGATTCAAATCAGCAAACAAAAAATATTTTCTATAAAGGATAAGAAGACAAATGGAAATCGTACCTTACAAGGAAGAGCATCGTATTTTCCGGGATGCATTCCGCAAATTTTTGGAAAAAGAAATTATTCCCCACATAGACGAATGGGAACAAAACGGCATCGTTCCCCGTTGGGCATGGAAGAAAATGGGCGAGAACGGATTTTTATGCACGTCGGTGCCTCCTGAATATGGTGGACTCGGCGCTGACTTTCTGTACTCCGCCATTTTGATCGAAGAAATGGGTTACGCCAATTTTCAGGGGCTTTCCGCGAGAATACACAGCGATATTGCCGTTCCCTACCTTGTACAATTCGCCACCGAAGAACAGAAGAAAAAATATTTACCCCCCTGCATTTCAGGCGACATGCTTATGGCCATCGCCATAACGGAACCGGCGGCCGGCAGCGACGTGGCTGGAATCAAAACGACAGCTGTGGATGATGGAACATCTTTCATTCTTAACGGTCAAAAGACGTTTATCAGCATCGGCATCAACTGCGACCTGGCAATTGTAGTGGCCCGAGACCCAAAGGAAGCTAATGCGCATAAAGCCATAGATTTATTTCTCGTAGAAGCAGGTACTCCCGGTTTTGAAAAAGGGAAAAGGCTGAAAAAAATAGGCTGGCACAGCCAAGACACATCGGAACTGTTTTTTTCCGATTGCCGCATTCCCAAAGAAAACCGTCTCGGCAAAAAAGGAACGGGATTTAAGAAATTGATGACCAACCTCCAGCAGGAACGCCTGATAGCTGTCATCGGAGCGCAGGCAACAGCAGAGTTCGCGCTGCAGGAAACGATTCGCTATTGCAAAGAGAGGCACATGTTCGGCAAGCCTTTGATGGGATTTCAAAACACTCAATTTGTTCTGGCGGAGCTCGCTTCCGAAGTAAAAATCGGCCGGGCTTTTGTCGATAAAATGATAGCAGAGCACTTTCAGAAAAAATCTTCCGTCGTTGACATCACCATGGCCAAGCTCTGGATCACCGAAATGGCTTGTCGTGTAGTCGACCGCTGTCTGCAATTCTTCGGCGGCTATGGCTATTGTGAAGAATATCCGATTGCCCGCGCCTGGCGCGACATTCGTATCACCCGCATTTTTGCCGGCAGCAACGAAACCATGAAACAGATTATTGCGAAGGCAATAGTACAAGACAAAATATAACGGCCTCGTAAAAAGGCTGGATACTGCGTTGCGCTTCATCCCTCGTAAATGAAAGAAAAAATGAAATTTAAACTTATTTACCCCCAATGGAAAAAGCTGGAACATCAAACGCCCTTCACCCTGCCGCCGCATGGCCCCGTTGTCTTTGCGGCGACACTTCCCGAAGATGTGGAAGTCGAATTCGTTGACGAGAATGTGCAGCCGCTGAATATCGACGCCGACGTCGATTTTGTCGGAATTTCCGCCATGCTGACGGCACAGATAAAGCGGGGCTGGGAAATTGCCGACTCCTATCGGAAATTGGGGATAAAAGTCATCTTCGGCGGCATAGCCACAATGCTGCATGCCGAGGAAACCGCGCTGCATGCCGATGCGGTATTCATCGGCGAGACGGAAGGCCGGATGGAGCAGGTCTTCGCCGATTTCAAAAACAACAAGCTGCAAAAAGTTTATAATTATTTTCAGAATTTTCCACCTATTGAAGCGATAGGCACAGCGCGGCGCAGTATCCTGAACCGGGATATGTACAATTACCGCGGCGTGCAGATGGTCGATCTGGTTCACGCCTCCCGCGGCTGCCGTTTCAATTGCTATCCCTGCTGCGTCAGTTTTTTAGGGGGCCGCCGGTTTCGCCCCCGCCCTTTGGATAAAGTCGTTGCAGAAATGGCGAGTATTGACAATAACCGGCTTTTCATCGTCGACAATTCGCTGGCCCAGGATAAAGATTGGGAAATGAATCTTTTTCGTGAAATGATACCGCTGAAAAAGAAGTGGTGCTGTCATCCCATCGAAAACGACGATAAGGTACTGGACCTGGCGGCGCAGGCGGGAGCCTGGTATGTTTATCAGGCGATATTTGATACCTCCGATTTTATCCGCGACCGTATCAAACGCTATCACGACAACGGCATCGGCGTCGAAGGCAGCATTCTTTTGGGGCTCGATTATCACACGGAAGATTACATTAAGCGTCTGGTCGACTTTCTGCTGGAGGTTGAACTGGATATGGCGGAATTTACATTGCTCACTCCGTTTCCCCATACCCGGACTTTTGATGATCTGCATAGCGCCGGCAGAATTTCTTCCTATGACTGGAATGATTATACCTGCGACAAAGTGGTGTTCCAGCCGCAATCAATGACGCCTGAAAAGCTGCAGAGCATGTACATTTATGCGTGGGACAAATTTTACGAGGATGAACCGCAAAGTTACAAGATGTTTAAACTGCTGAAACAGGTTATGGAAAAAGAAAGAGCGGACAATACATACAGGCCCCGCAGACGCAACTAGTTTTTCAGAGTAGAAAGTGACAATTTAATCATGAAAAAAATCGGCGGCAAGGCCGTTGTAGTTATTGATGGTGGTAATATAGGTTTTGAAGATATTGTAGCCGTTGCCCGCGACGGAGTCGAAGTGCGGATAAGCAAAGATAAAAGCTTTTTACGACGGATGGAAAAAACGCAGAAAATATTAATGGAATCCCTGCGCCGGAATGTACCCGTTTACGGAGTGAACACCGGATACGGTAAATCCTGCGGCAGCAGGATGTCCATGAATGCCGCCCTGAAAAACAGCGAAAACATTTTCCGTTTTCATGGCTGCGGCACGGGGGAACCCATCGGCATCGAGGAAACACGCGGCGCAATGCTATGTCGGATAATTTGCCTGGCGCGGGGATATTCGGGAGTTTCCGTCGCACTGCTGCAGCAAATGGCCGATTTTTTAAATCAGGGAATAACGCCGGTCGTCCCCTGTGAAGGCTCCGTCGGCGCCTCCGGCGATTTAACGCCGATGTCTTATATCGGCGCCTGCCTCGCCGGTGAACGCGAAGTTTTCTACCGCGATGAGAGAATGCCGGCAAACAAAGCTCTGAAAAAAGCCGGTCTTAAACCTTACAAATATTTGCCCAAAGAGCCGCTTTCCATGGTTAACGGTACTACCACGATGACAGGCATTGCGGCGCTGACGGTGGAAAGAGCAGAACGCGTTTTAGATGCAGCCATTTATGCCACGGCCCTTTCCGTGCATGCTTTAAAAGGCAACGCTCATCATTATCATCCGGTTATTGCGGAAGCTAAATCCTTTCCCGGACAGGCTCATGTCGCCGAACGAATTGCCAGCCTGCTGCAAACAAAGGCATCGGCAAACCAACTGGAAGACGATGCTCCGGAAACTCTGCAGGATCCTTATTCCCTGCGCTGTGCGCCGCAGGTAGCGGGTGTATTGCAGGACGCCCTTTCCTGGATAAAGCGATGGGTGGAAATCGAGGCCAACAGTTCCAACGACAACCCGATTTTTGATCCGGCGACCGGCGAAGTTCTCATGGGAGGCAACTTCTACGGAGGACATATTGCGTTTGCCATGGACGGATTGAAAGCGGCGCTGGCTTCAGTCGCGGATATGTGCGACCGTCAGACAATGCTGCTGGTCGATCCGCATTTAAACAGAGGATTGCCGGGCGATCTGGTAAGACCTGTCGAAGGCGAGAATGGTCTGCGCCACGCTTTCAAGGCAATGTCCATTGCATCATCGGCGCTGACGGCGGAAGCTTTGAAAGGGACGATGCCCGCGGCATCATTTTCACGCTCCACCGAATCGCATAACCAGGATAAGGTCAGCATGGGAACAATCGCCGCAAGGGATGCCCAAAGGATTTGCACTTTAACGGAACGTGTCTTGGCTATACATCTTCTGGCGGCGGCACAGGCCTGCGATATTCGCGATAATATCAAAGCAAGGCCGCTATTGGCCGGGATTCAGGAAAAGATCCGGTTAATCAGCGAACCGGTTATTGAAGACAGGCCATTGGATGCCGATATAGAACGCATGTGCGTTGCCATAAGGTATTCCGATTTTTTCAGGACTTAATGACGACCTCGTAAAAAGGCCGGATGCTGCGTTGCGCTTCATCCTTCGTCACTGCTGCGTACACTAAGTGCGACTCATTCCTCAGGATTCGCGCGCCTTGCCTGCGACCTTTTTACGAGGCCGTCTGTAAATGGCCATTTTTATGACTTTTGCGAGGATGTCAATAATGGATGAAAATAAAATAAGCATAGAAATAAAATATTGTGTGCCATTTTTCGATCTCGATCCGATGCATATTGTCTGGCACGGCAACTACCTTAATTATTTTGAAATTGCCCGGGCCAAACTCCTCAACCATTACGGCATCGATTTATATTCCTATTATGACAGCCATAAATTAATTTTCCCCATAATTAGGACATCAACAAAGCATATTTATCCTTTGCGCCACAACGATGATATTATTATCAAGGCAACTCTCATGGATGCCCGTGTAAAACTTATTGTCGATTTTGAGATTCGGAAAGAAGACGACGGCAAAGTCTGCTGCCGCGGCCGTACGGAACAGGTGACAGTCAAGGTGCCGGAAATGGAAACGATCTTCAAGATTCCGGAGGACATCCGCCGGGCTTTAGGTTTCTACAATGGCTGAAGCATTGCCCAAAGCCTTTGCCGCCGGAGTGGAGCGTGTTGCGGCCCGGGCTGATCTGCTTGATTCGATCAATGTTTATCCGGTTGCCGACGGTGATACCGGACGCAACCTTTTCATCAGCCTGACGCCGTTGCTTGATTGTCATCAGGAAAAAGAAACAACTATCCACCGGCTTCTTTTATCGGCCCGCGGCAATTCCGGCAACATCGCCGCCAGGTTCTTTTCGGCATTCTACCGGGTGAGTTCATCAGAAAACCTTTACGATTGCGCGCTGGAAGGAAGCAGGCGCGCCTGGAAGGCCGTTACTGATCCCCGGCCGGGGACAATGCTCACCGTATTTGATGCACTGGTGGAAGCCCTGAAAACTCGTTCGAATTCCCTTGATCAAAGAGCAGCCAATTCCATAATTCATCGTCTGGAAAAATCGGTTCACGATACCTGTGCAATGCTGCCGAAATTACAAAAAGCCTGTGTCGTAGATGCCGGCGCTTTGGGAATGTACATTTTCTTTGAAGGTTTTTTCCATTCGCTGATCAAAATTGCACATGATTACCGGCCGATTACGGAAGTGTTTAAAAATCGTCTGCATATTTCTCAGGAGTTTCAGGAAGATGCCCAAGCCGGGTACTGTGTGGATTTCGTTGTTGAAGCACATAATTTATCCTCGGAGAAATTGGTAAAAATCACGGGAAATGAAGAGAGCGTTATTGTCATTCCCGACGGCGATCTCTATAAAATCCATCTGCATACGGACGACAAAGAAAAAATAAAAGCCGCCGCGGCAAAGTTCGGGAGCGTTGTAAACTGGGAAGATGACGATCTTAGTCGGCAGATCAATGAATTTCGCCATGCCCGATCCGATCCAAAAATGCACATAATGACCGACGCCGCCGGTTCCCTGACTCATGCCGATGCACAAAAAAACGGCATAACCCTTTTACACAGCTATATAACTCTGGGCGCAAAATGCCTGCCCGAAACGCACCTTCATCCCGCAGAGCTTTACGCGGCAATGCGCAGGGGCATCAAGGTATCGACCTCGCAGGCATCGGTTTTTGAAAGACAGCAGTTTTTTGAAAGCGTTCTCGACCGCTTTGAAAAAGTATTATATCTATGCGTCGGCTCCGTCTACACAGGCAATTACACGACTGCCTTGGAATGGAAAAAACAACATGATCCGCAAAACCGGCTGATCGTTCTTGATACAGGGGCGGCATCGGGAAGACTGGCGGCAATTGTGCTGGCGGTTAACCGCTACTTAGCCAAAACAAAGGACATGGAAAAGACGGTTGAGTTTGCGGCAAAAGCTTTATCGGCCTCCGAAGAATACGTTTTTCTGGACAAGCTGGAGTATCTGGCTGCGGGCGGCAGATTGTCCAAAACAAGCGCCTTCGTGGGCGATATGCTGAAAATGAAGCCGGTTGTATCACCGCAGCCCGAAGGAGCAAAGAAGGTCGGTGTACTGCACAACCAGGAAGACCAGATCAAGATGGCGCTCCAGCGGCTTGCGGCAGCTCTGCCCAAAGAAACAAGAGCATTGATTATGCTTGAATATTCCGACAATTATGATTTAGTCAACGATACAATCAAGCCGTTGATTGCTGAAAGTTTTCCGCAGGCGGAGATAATGATTCAGCCGCTGTCACTGACGTCGGGTGCGCACATGGGGCCGGGAACTTGGGCGGTAGCCTTTCTTCCCGAGATGGAGTGATTATGGGTAAAGCAGGCAAAAAAATAACCCCTTCTTTAATAAATCAGAAAGGCCGTTTTGCCTTTGTCATACCCGTTTACAATCATGCCGGTTGCGTGGCTCAGGTTATCGGACGCACCAAAAAGCTGGGCTTTCCGGTGTTTGTCGTCAACGACGGATCGACTGACAACACTTACGATGAAATCAGGAACATTTCCGGCATCCGAATTATTGGCCACGAAAAAAATATGGGCAAGGGTGCGGCCCTGATAAGCGGATTTAACGCTGCTGCATCAGAAGCCGACTGGGCGATTACCATTGACGCCGACGGCCAGCATCACCCGGAAGACGCATTAAATCTGATTGACGCAATTCCCAAGTCAACGCGTGCAATTGTAGTAGGAGCCAGAGAAGGCATGCAGGGGGAGCATGTCCCCTGGACAAGCCGCTTCGGCCGGAAATTTTCCAATTTCTGGGTCTGGGTGTCGGGCGGCCCTCTTCTTTCCGACTCTCAAAGCGGCATGCGCATTTATCCTTTACCGGAAGCAACCGTTCTACCTGTCAAAGCGCAGCGCTTTCAATTCGAGGTGGAAATTCTCGTGCAGGCAAAAAGAAAGGGGCTGCCTGTATTGGAGACGCCGGTCAGGGTTGTCTATAACCCGGATGGATCAAGAATTTCCCACTTCCGTCCCTTTGTCGACTTCGTCCGCAACTCACTGACCTTCACCCGTCTAATTTTCACCCGGATATTTTTTCCGGGCTGACGTTGCATAGATCTTATTTAAATTTTTTATTACCGGACGAATAATATGGGATCCCCGGAATTATGTAAAATACTACTGTTTAACATCGGAATGAGGTGCCACCTTGAAGTAGGTTCTCCGCTTGCCATGTCAGGTTAAGGTAATGCGGGGAAGTGTAGCACCAATGCGTCTCCTCCAAGCTTGTGAATTGCTGTCTACAATCTTTTACTCCTTATCTTGTTTACAAACAACCCCACCAAACCAGAGCCGAATAATAGCAGTGAGGCGGGTATTGGTGCTGATGTCCGCGACCAACCATACATGGCCGCGTGCTCAGCTGCGGGTAACTGTGTCGTATCGGCATCACGGACGCCGTTCCCCCAGCCGCCGAGGGGATCTTGATATACAAAATATACAGTTCCATCAACACCATCGACCACGACAGACCCGTTCGATGTGGTGCTGATGTTTTGCGATGCACCCTGCTCTATGTAACACAGGTAATTGATCCCCTCATCTTGTATGATCCATTCTTCGTACTGTTTTATAAAGTTGTTTGCTGTTAAATTCCATATTGTCGGCAGGCCTGATTCTGTCTTGTCAACTAGAAGGCTGAAAGAAGATAACCTTTGTATTACGGGAATTGATGTGGAAAAAAACCTTGGTGTATATTCATAGTAATAGCCCCCCGTATAATCGCCATTGGCCAATGTTAAATTATAAGCGTGCGCGCCAGCGGAAATTGTGACGGCATTTGGTCGAACAATCCCTGTTGGGAGATCGCCATCATATCTGAATGAGATTGACATCTGTGCTGTAGTAACAGTCATGTTAATATCATCATATAGCACATATGGAGCTCCAATATATGTATAGCGATACATGGATGCTTCTGCCGCCGTAGCCATGGTCAATAGGAAAACAAACAGGATCGGCGCCAAAGACTTAAAAGTAGACAAAATACTATCGTTTTGCAGCTTCATAATTTACCCTCCTTTGTTGTTAACGGGTGTTGGCTGATAATTTTTACTATTCCTTAGACGCTGGCAGTTAGAGAAGGGATCTCAACTATGTTGTCTCACCATTAGAGATTTAAAGAGGGCAACCTGTAGAAGTGTTCATTTGTTCATCCTGATATTTTATGATCCATCAATGGATTTTGCTTAATGTATCTCGCCACTGCCGAAACGATATCATCAAGGTCATGCTCTGCTGTGTTATGTGATGCCCGACGATTCTTTGCATAAAATTGTTCTTACCCTGATCCGACGAATCACCACGCATAAATAAGGGAAGTATCCTTATATTTCTTCTACTTTGGGAGTTCTGATCAAGTTTGTTTAAAATCCCGGCGGCACAAGAATTTCGCACTTCGTCCACAACTCCCTGTCGTTCACCCGCTCGATCTTCACCAGGATATTTTTTCTACTTATTCTTTAAGAGAATGTGTCATAATAGAATAGCTGCCCTCATAATCGTCATACCGGCGAAGGTCATTATTCAGAACTCTCTGAAAATACTTGATTCCCGCGTAACCAGCACGGAGCATGATCATCCTCGCCATTCTCTTGCTTCGCTGAAAATTATCCGGCGAATGCTGGAAATGACATAAATTACGGCATAGTCTCTAAAGCATAAAGTACCTTAAATGCTTATTCAACTTTAATCTTAACTTCCTGGCTCTTTTCCTTCTTGCTTTTGCGCATCTTGATCTCCAGAACTCCTTCTTTTAATGTTGATTTTACCTTTTCAACATTTATCTTCGCCGGAAGAGTGAAAATCCGGCAAAAAGATCCGAAGGAGCGTTCCCACTTGTGATAATATTTTTCATCGATTTCCTCTTCCTTCTTTTTCTCTCCACAGATTTTGATGGTCTCATCCGTTATTAATACTTCTATGTCCTCTTTCTTCATTCCGGGGAGTTCAGCCCGCGCTATCAAATCATCTCCATCCTCAAATATATCCACCCAGAAAGAATTGAGAGGATGTGTTCCTTCCCAACTGACCAGTTCTTCTTTCTCTTTTTCTTTTACCATGGTACACCTCCCAAATTTTGTTAAAGTCTTCCCATCGGCATATTATTGACGCATTGATCCTTCGAATTTATATCCAGATTACTTTGATTCGTCAGAAAATTCTTCCAACTCTTTGAAATTTTCATTCATAACATCTTTAAATGTTTCACCGCCCGTTTTATAAGCCTCCATCCACTCAATAATAACTTTTCTGCTATTGGGAAGAAATATTAGTGATTCTTTCCAGAATTTATTCATAAATCTCTCCGTTTGCTCATATAAAGCGTTCCTTGCAATAAAATAGTCGTTGAAAACAGTTTTATTGAAAGCGATCATTTCTTTGGTGATTCGCAGATTATCCATTTTTTAGCCTCCCAAATAAATATTATCTGATTTGTTGTTATTTTTCCTTTTTTTGCGTCAACCGAATTAGCGGCTTTGGGCAAAACAGATGCATCCTCTGCGAGCAGTATACATTGAGTTCAGCACGAGCATTATACTGCTAACAACGGTTAGTTCTTTGTCAATCGAGAAAAGATTCTTATTGTGTCAGTGCCTATGCTATCAGTAACGACGCCATAACCCTGCAAACAGTATCAGTCTCAATCACAATTTCAGAAAAATTTTATCTTGTTGAATTTCTGCGAGCTGTTTTGTTATCTTTCAGCTTTCAGCATAAGGAACACTTCCAAATCACCGCTATGAAGACGCGAGGAATACTATTAACCCCTCACATAATTTGCGTTGTACAATAAATTAAGAGCTTGGATTTTTTTAAGAAAGTAAAAGCCTCCAAAAGGACACATTCCACTTGGAGGCATTACATGATTAATTTCAAGCAATATCTTCTTTCCATCATCTACTCCATTAAGGTTAATCATAAAGCAGGTTATTGTCAGAAGAAATCGGGTTTTCAATAAGAACTTACTTGTTAAAAAGTAATATAAGCAAAGCAACCTTGCATGTCAAACACTTTTTATCGACGAATTTATATGCTGTTGGCTTCGATCGGCTGACAGACAGCTTTAAAATACTTAATAGAGCACAGCAGAACTGCAATTTGTCTTCAGCCTTTTGTCATGTGCCAATCTGTTTTATAATTTCCCCGGCTGATATAACGCGGGCATAGACTGTACCAAGAGCAGCCATGAATGCAGCATGAACATTTGAACTCGGAACATCAATTCCGCCGTGGGACAGATTTCTTGTTGCACAGGCATCATCCGCGACAGTGCAGGCAAAGCCTTTATCGAATGCGGCCCTGACGGTGGCATCTATACACATATGCGACATCATCCCGCAAAAAGTAATCTTATCAACGTGTTTTTCCCGTAAAAACTCTTCCAGTCCGGTATCGCGGAAACTGTTGGGAAAATGTTTGATAATGACCTTTTCGTCGGATAGAGGAAACACGCAGTTATGGATTTCAGCGCCTGTTGTTCCCGGCAAGAAAAAAGTCGCTCCCTCTCTTGTTGATATGTGCCGGATATGAACTATTATCGGATTATTTTTCTTTCGGAATGCTTCTAATAAGGATTTGGCTTTTAGACCTGCTGCTTCCGAATTGACAACCTCCATGCATCCACCAGGAAAGTAGTCATTTTGTATATCAATAATAATTAACGCTTCCGTCATTTAATTCTCCTTCCACGGTATTTAGGCAACATCCGTGATGAGAAATATCAACAAGTAAAACTGAGATTTCCCATGATCTCCCCGGATGCCGCCGGTGTTTGTAATAGTTACTCAACCGCTACTTCTGCCACCCACATCAATTCGCAAGAATGATCGCCGCTGTCCTCCCTGGTTAATGAGGAACGCCAGTACCCACCTTCGGGATGCTTTACATTGATGAGATCGCCTTTTAATTTGACAATTTCCCCTCTGCGTACCTTGAACAGACTTGATTTGATATTGTTATCAGCCGGGACAATATGCGTATTGGCGGAGTTGCGGACGATGAGGGCAGGATCAATTGGCGGAGCATTCCTCCATCTGTAATAATACCAACGATTATCCTGGCTGATATTAAGTTGTCTGATGACGGCGTTATCAGACATGGGTCCCCAGCCCAATGCAAAATCCAGCGGAGAAAGTTTTGCCCAGCTCCCGTTCGTGTAGCGTTTGATTGACAGCACTTTGGCGCGAATCTCATAGTGTGCCACAGGCTGAATTTCAAAACCCAGGCGCTGCCTGACCGGCGCATCAGTACTCTCCTGTATGGGTTGCTCTTCGACAATTCCAATGTTGGCGATCCGTTTCTGCTCCAATTCATTGTGTATGAAATAACCGAGTCCAACGAGCAGCAGAACAATTGCGACGATCATTGGTATGGGCTGGTTGATCCTTTTAGATGATTTTGGAGTGCTTGACCGACCGCGTAATGGATCGAAGTCTTCGGGCTTCAGTTTGGCGAAAATGACGCCGCAGCGAATGCACTCCAGCTTTCCCTCTACCTGCTCAGCATAACATTTTGGACAAATCATCTTTCAATCTCCGAACTTCAGATCTCAAGCGCCTTTTGCGAAGAGGGCATACAGGTAAACAATTATTTATCTCCTGTCTGCCACAAATAGCGATAAAAAAGATAGCAAAGCATCAAACAGATTTACAAGTTGCTCTGTGATTTCCTGTGCATGGATAATAAAGGCCCACTCAATTCCCATATTTCGGCAATTTGCCTAATGCTCTTAAATATTCGGGATGTCAAACAATAATTAATTCGATAAATTTCATTAAAAACTAGTTGAAAGAATGCAAACCTTTAAAAACACCACCTGCAAGACTATTATACCATTTCTAAATCAAAGATGATATTGCGGCGGCAAGGAGGAGGCGACGAGGCGTATTATGCATACGTTGAGGAAGCCGACGACGACGCCAACAAAAATAGCGTTTTGATTTAGAATTGGTATTAGGAAGCGATAACGTTTTCTCCATCATGCGCAAACAAGTTGCGTCATTTCTTCGTATCAGGAATATTGGATTCAAGTCTTGACGTCATGAACCTTTTCAAGTAATAAACCCTCACAATTTTTATCAAGGAGTTCAGTATGAAAAACCATTCTATTCTCAAATATTTCTTCGGGTTGCTGTTATCTCTGACCCTTATTATCGGCACGACGGCACAGGCGGCGGAGACGATTAAAATCGGTATCGCCGGCTCCCATTCCGGTGACCTGGCTTCTTATGGAGTACCCACGGTCAGGGCGGCCCAGTTGGTGATTAAAAATATCAACGCCAAAGGCGGTGTAATGGGCAAGAGAGTAGAGCTGGTGATTGAGGATGATGCCTGCAAACCGGAGCTGGCCACAAACGTCGCCACGAAACTGGTCTCCGCAAGAGTTAACGCCGTCATCGGCCATATCTGCAGCGGTTCGACCAAGGCGGCTTTACGCACATACAAAGACGCCAAGATTATCGTCATTTCACCCTCGGCAACCAACCCCGAACTCACCATGTCCGGTCAGTATCCCAATTTCTTCCGTACAATCGCTCCCGACGACACACAGGCCCGACTGGCTACCAACTTTGCGCAGCAATCACTGAAGTTCACCAAATTCGCGGTTATTCATGATAAAGGCGATTACGGCAAAGGGTTTGCCGAATATGCCTACAAATTCATTAAAAGTTCGGGCAAAGCACAGGTAGTGCTCTTCGAAGGAATCACACCGGGCGCGGTGGATTATTCGGCCATTGTCCAGAAAATTAAATACGCCAAAGCCGATGCCGTAATCTACGGCGGCTATCACCCCGAAGCTGCGTCCATTGTGCAGCAAATGCGCAGGAAGGGACTGAAAACCGCCTTTATCTCCGATGACGGCGTCAAGGATCAGACCTTTATTAAAGTGGCCGGATCCTATGCCGAAGGCGTCTATGCCTCCGGTCCCAAAGATACGACTAAAAATCCCCTGGCTATTGCGGCCATCGCCGAGCACAAAAAAGCATACAGATCGGAACCGGGAGCGTTTTATCTGAACGCTTATGCGGCCGTTCAGGCGGTTCTCAACGCCATGAACAAGGCCAAATCAACAGAATATAATGCAGTTTCCAAAGCTTTGCGCACTTATCAGACGGATACCCCTCTCGGGAAAATCAAATTCAATAAACAGGGAGACGCCGTTGGGGCAGGTTTTTCCATGTATCAGGTACGCAAAGGAGTATATGTGGAGCTAAAATAGGTGAATTTTTTTTGGGATTTATTTCTGGGCGGTATTACCCGCGGCAGCATTTACGCTCTGATCGCCTTGGGATATACCATGGTTTACGGTATTCTGGAGTTGATTAATTTCGCCCACGGCGAAATATACATGATCGGCGCGTTCACCGCTCTGATTGTGGCTTCCATCCTGACCATGCAGGGTTTGACCGGCATCTCCGTTCTGTTGCTGGCAACGGTTGTCGCCGTCCTTTACGCCTCGGCCTACGGTTTTTCCGTGGAAAAAATAGCTTACAAACCATTGCGGCAGGCTCCCCGGCTGTCACCGCTGATCAGCGCTATCGGCATGTCCATTTTCCTGCAGAATTATGTCATGCTCGCCCAGACATCCGATTTCCTGCCCTTCCCTGATTTACTGGCGGATTTCGAGCTACCGGAAACTATCGCCGAATGGATCGCCCCTTCGGAATTTATGATCATCTTTACAGCCGCCGTGCTGATGATTTGCCTGACACTGATTTTAAAGTTTACTAAAATGGGTAAAGCAATGCGCGCCGTCGCGCAGGATCGCGAAATGGCGATGTTGCTCGGCATTAACGTCAACCGGATTATTTCCCGTACCTTCGTTATCGGTTCCGCCCTTGCCGCCATCGGTGGTGTTCTGATCGGTTCACATACCGGCAGAATAAACTTTTACATCGGGTTTGCCGCGGGTATTAAAGCCTTTACAGCCGCCGTTCTGGGCGGCATAGGCAGCATTCCCGGCGCCATGCTGGGCGGTCTGGTTCTGGGACTGACCGAAAGTTTCGCGACTGGTTATGTTTCCAGTGATTATGAAAACGTTTTCGCCTTTGCTCTCTTGATCCTGATATTAATTTTCAAACCGGAAGGAATTCTGGGTCGCTCCTCCCAGCAGAAGGTATAAACGATGAAATTTGTCGAAGAATTAAAAAAATCGTTTTTCATAGCTGTGGGGCTGATTCTGCTCACCTTCCCTATTATTGTGATACAGGTCAATACCATTGAAAATGTCGTTGTCTGGCGCTGGCGTAATTTAATCTTTGTCGGCCTGGGTGGATTTATACTTTCTTTCTTTTGGCTGCTTTTCCAGAAAAAGAAAAGCGACGCCATTGCACAAGCACCGGCAGGTCATTCGCGGCTCCACCGCATACTGGATGAACCGCGTCTTTACCGCCCCGCCTTGGGCACTATTGCCTTCTTTGCTTTGATTTTCCCGTTTATTTTCTCCCACTACCAGGTCAATATTATGACCACCGCCCTTATTTATGTCATGCTGGGCCTGGGATTGAATATTGAAGTAGGACTGGCCGGTCTGCTGGATCTGGGTTATGTGGCTTTTTATGCCGTCGGAGCTTACAGCTATGCCCTGCTCAATTATCATTTTGGTCTGGGTTTCTGGGCTGCCCTCCCGGCAGGCGCAATCCTGGCCGCTTTTGCCGGTATCCTGGTCGGCTTTCCCGTGCTGCGTTTGCGCGGCGATTACCTGGCCATCGTTACGCTCGCTTTCGCTGAAATCATCCGCCTTGTTCTGGAGAACTGGAATGCCTTTTCCTTCGGCCCCAGCGGCATCTCCAATATCCCGCGCCCCGGCTTTTTCGGCATCAAACTGACACCGGAGCAATCCGCCGTTTACATGTATTTTTTACTGATCTTAATGTGCATTTTTACTATTTTTGTCATCCATCGCCTGCAGCATTCACGTATCGGACGCGCCTGGGTTGCCCTGCGCGAGGATGAACTTGCCTGCCAGGCGATGGGCATTGATAAAACAAAAGCCAAGCTGGCCGCCTTTGCGCTGGGTGCAACGTGGGCGGGGATGGCGGGTGTCCTGTTTGCCGCCAAAACAACCTTCATCAATCCGGCCAGTTTTACTTTCCTCGAATCGGCCATGATTTTATCCATTGTCGTTCTGGGCGGCATGGGGTCTGTTGTCGGCATCGTTATCGCCGCACTGGCCCTGATTCTGATTCCCGAATATTTGCGCGTATTCAGCGATTACCGGATGCTCCTATTCGGTGCGGCGCTGATTATAATGATGATCTTCCGTCCACAGGGCATTCTGGCCGACAGACGCAAAAAATATGAATTTCATAAACTGGAATCCGGCGGGGAAAATTGAACAGGATTTTTATGGATAATGTTTTAGAAGTAAAAAATCTGACCATGAATTTCGGCGGCATCAAGGCATTGGATAATGTCAATCTGGAAATTAAGAAAAATCAGATCGTCGCTCTGATCGGTCCCAACGGTGCAGGAAAAACTACGTTGTTTAACTGCCTGACGGGAATATACACGCCTTCAGAAGGCGACATCATAGTGCATACGGCCCAGGGAAAATCCCGGCGCATCAACGGAATGAAAATCAATCAGATTACGAAACTGGGCCTGGCGCGCACCTTCCAGAATATCCGCCTTTTCGGCGGAATGACTGTTTTAGAAAATGTCATGATCGGCCGCCACGGCCGCACGCATTCCGGAATTACCGGGGCGATATTCCGTCCGAAAGGCACCCGCGACGAGGAAAAGGCGATTGTGAATGACAGTTACCGCATCCTCGAATATATCGGGCTTACCGCGTATGTCAACGAACTGGCCCGAAATCTGCCTTATGGCGCCCAGCGGCGGCTGGAGATTGCCCGGGCGCTGGCCTGCGATCCGCAGATCCTGCTTCTGGATGAACCGGCGGCGGGAATGAATCACCAGGAAACCAGTGAACTAGAACAGTTGATTATCCGGCTTTGGGAAGAGCGGCATCTGTCTATCCTGCTGATTGAACACGACATGAAGCTGGTCATGAACCTGGCGCAGAATATTTTTGTTCTTGATTACGGTGAGGAAATCGCCCGCGGAACGCCTGCGGAAATCACCAGTAATCCGGTAGTTATTGAAGCCTATCTGGGGGTGCAAAACAATGCTCAAGCTAATTGATGTAGAAACACGCTACGGCAATATCCGCGCACTCAAAGGCATCTCCCTGACTGTGGGAGAAGGCGAAATTGTCGCGCTGATCGGCGCCAACGGCGCGGGAAAAACAACGACCCTGATGTCCATTTCCGGCATTGTTCCCGTTAGCACCGGCCGGATTCTTTTTAATGATCAGTCCATCGAGAAAGAGGATCCTGACAAAATCGTTGCCGCCGGTATCTCGCAGGCGCCCGAAGGCAGAAGAATTTTCCCCGGTCTGAGCGTAATGGAGAACTTGGAACTGGGCGCTTTCCTGCGCAAAGATCACGGACAAATCAAAAAAGACATCAAATATATTTTTAAATTATTCCCCATTCTGAACAAGCGCCGGCACCAGGCGGGCGGCACTTTAAGCGGCGGCGAACAACAAATGCTGGCCATATCAAGATCGCTGATGGCCAGACCGAAGCTGCTGCTGCTGGATGAACCCTCGCTGGGGCTGTCACCACTGATGACAAATCAAATTTTTGAGATGATCAAGATAATCAACGCCGATGTGCAAATGACTATTTTTCTTGTCGAGCAAAACGCCAATATGGCACTGAAAATGGCGCATCGCGCCTACGTGATGGAAAACGGCACCATCACCCTCGAAGGCAAAGCCACCGACCTGCTGAACAACGAAGAGGTTAAAAAGGCTTATCTGGGGATTTAGCTTACATTTGCTTTACTGCTTGTATTTACGGGATTTCCTGTGTTAGATACCCCGCAACAAACAGGAAAATCAAACTGGTCAACAGGCAAAAGGAGAGATGATGGCAGATATATTCCAGGATAAAGTGGCGATAGTCACCGGCGGCGCCTCCGGGCTCGGACTATCTTTGTGCGAAGTGTTATGCCGACGCGGCGCTTATGTCATCGTGGCGGATATTGATGATGCACCGGCACAAAAACTCGCCGCCGCCATATGTGCAAAGGGTGGCCGGGCACGCGCCGCCCACGTAGACGTTGCCAACTTCGATCAGGTGGAAAAGCTCATCTCCGACACGGTCTCTGAATACGGACGACTCGACTATATGTTCAATAATGCAGCAGCAGCCGCGACCAGGGGGGAACTGCGGGATGTTTCGCTCGAACCCTGGCACCGGGCAATGGACGTGAATATGTACGGAATTTTGCATGGAACAATCGCCGCCTACTCGGTCATGATCCGGCAGGGCTTTGGACACATCGTCAACACGGGGTCCATAGCCGGTCTGGTCAGTTTTCCCACCAGCATCCCCTACGGGGCTTCCAAAGCGGCTGTGGTGAATCTTTCCGTGGCCCTGCGGGCGGAAGCGGAAGAGCTGGGCGTGAAAGTCAGCGTCGTCTGTCCCGGTCCGATCCACGGCGAAGAACGTGAACACGTCAAACTGATTGGCACCGAACGGGCGGCGGAACTTATGCTCGATGGAGTGGAGCGCAATAAAGCTATTGTTGTTTTTCCCATGCTGGCCCGTGTTCTCTGGTGGCTGTACCGGTTGTCTCCAACTCTGCTGCTTTCTTTCGGGCGCAAATTTATGCGGGATTTTCGCCGCCGGCACAGAACGAATCCCCAAGCGCCGGAAGGTCGGAAGCAATAATTCCAATTCCCAAACAAGCGCTGCCTTTACCGGTACGTATTTTATATAAGGCAGCTTATTCATTCTTCATTTTACTGCTTGTTTTTGTGTAATTTTCTGTGTTAAATTCGTTTGTAAGAGGCAGAAAAATCTAACCAGCTAATGGGCAAAGGAAACTAAACATTGGACCCTGCCGAAGTAACAAAACAGGATTTATTTAACGCCTGTGAATCTTTATTCGGAACGGATGTTGATGTATCGGTCGAGTTTCTGCGCTATTTGAAGCCGGATGGTGTGAAAGCGGCTTATCGCAAAAGAGCGCTCGAGACGCATCCCGACCGGGCGGTTGTCGTTTCCGGGAAACCGGATTCTCTGGAAAAGCGCTTCAAGGAAATCAACCTCGCCTACCAGCTTCTGCTGGCGTTTTTAAGTTGCCCCGAAAAATATTCCCTTGACGAAGCCGGCGTAATTCATAAGCATTACAAGCGGAAACAACAACCGGCAAGACATACAGCCCGTCGGAAACCACACAGCACTCCCAAAACGGAACCCCTTTATCGGGGCAGAATACCGGACAGAAAACTTTTATTCGGACAGTATCTTTATTATGCGGGGCATGTTTCATTTGCTGCTCTGATTAAGGCGATTGTCTGGCAAAGATTGCAAAGACCTTCTATCGGCGCCATTGCCGCAAGCTGGGGATGGATTGAAGGTCCGAATATTCTGGATATTTTGCGTTCCCGCCGCTACGGAGAAAAATTCGGTGAATGTGCATTGCGCTTGGGCTATATTTCCAAATTTCAATTATCGTTATTACTGGAAAGGCAACGGGCCATTCAGCCGCAAATAGGAAAGTATTTTGTTGAACAGGGTAAGCTTACGCCTTTTCAGTTATACAAGCTAGTTGAGGAAATGAAAGCGCATAACAGGAAATTCCGGTCTTACTGACAGACTATCGCATTCTTCGCCCGTCATTTGCCTTTCTTTTTCTTGGCGCGTTTTTTAAAAATTGTGCCAACGGTATCGGTAACTATGTTTTTTATTAAAGCGAGTTTGGAAAAAGACCGTCCTGATTTTTCTTCAACTGTTTTGCTGCCGTTATCAACTTTGGTCTTCTCCGCCTTCTGCAAATATTCAAGTAATTCTTTAGCCTCCTCAAACTCGGGACTCAATTTCAACGCATTTCCCAGAAACGCCTCTGCTTTATTCAGCTTACCCTGTTCAAAATAGGCGCGGGCTGTATTGTAAAATAAATTTTCATCCTTTGGAGATATGGAGATCGCTTTGGAATAGTTTTTTATAGCCTCATCATAGTTTTTTGCTTCGCGGTTTTGGATGCCCAGCAAATTATAGTGTTGAATAATTCTATTCATGATTTCTTCGTTATCCTGGATTATTTCCTGCGCCCCCGGCATATTTGCTTCATCAATCAGCTTAATGGCTTCCTGTATTTTCTGATTAATTTCTTCTTTTTTCTTTTCTTCGGCTTTAACCATTTCCAGCCTTTGTGCTTCGGCTGCCTCTTCGTCTTTTTCTACTTTTTGAATGATTTCCTGTTCCTGGGCAATAATCATACTTTTGATGAATTCCAGATTTGTGTCCAGATCCGTATCACCGAAGGTAAATTCCCCGAAGATTTCCTTGAATTTTTTATGGACGGAAAGGTTGTCAAGAAAGATTGCTATGCCTTCATGAAGTTCTTTCTTTTCTTTGCCGGTCATCGCAATAGCCGGCATCCGTTCGATAACATCTTTAAACGTGATCAGGCAGGAGGCGATCTTGCCCTGCTTGACCTGCAATTCACATGTATGGAAACGATGGAAAAGTTCGGTTACAGTGGTAATTTTTTTTGCCATGCGTTATTCCTTTTCTACGGTATGTAAATGGAAAAAACTCCGCCGTTTAATGCGCCGCCGTTGGTAATAGAGATAAAACCGCTTTTTCCGTTGTTAACATGCATAGAGGAGGCCATTACAGAAAAATAAATTCCCAGTCCCGTACCACCGGTTTGAAAATCTATTCCCTTCTTAAATTGAGGGTTATTCTTTTCATTAAAAAGCATGGAAGACGGGTAACCCGGGCCGTCATCTTCAATCCGAATTACGAGATAGCCGTTCTCTGTACATGAAGTTATTTTAACCTTTTCCATCGTATAGCGGAAGCAATTGTTGATGATGTTATCCAGAACTCCCGCAATGAGATTGCGGTCGAGAGCCCAGAAAAGAGCGGAATCGCAATCTATCTCGATTGCTATGCCCTTTGCATTCAACAGCGCTTCATGCTGGATGGATACATCCTCCAGAATGTCTCTGATCGAATGATAGTCGATATTAACGGCGAGCTGGGATTTTTCCGCTTTATAAAGGGAAAGCAGACGGATCAAGCTGTTATTCAATCGTTTGATTTCATATTGCAATTTGTAGAACTCTATACAGGAAGGACACTCCTGCCCGCGGCAACCGGCAATTATATCTTCCAGATTATAAAAAAGAATCCCCAGCGAATTCTTGGTATCATGCAGCGTTGAAGCCAGAATATCGGAAAAATTCATTTCATCAGTCATTATAACCTCTCGGGAATAAGCTCTTTGTACATTGCCTGGAGCATCGGTAAATCTTTAAAGTTCTCATCGGCATTCCTTACCCTGTCCAGGTAAACCTTAACATCTGTTAATCGTTGCTCGTCAATTCCGTTCTCTTTCATGAAGAGCATAAGGACCTGCGCAGTATTCGCATTGATGATTTTATTTTCCGGCAACTGCAGGGCAGCTTTCTCAAAGTAAGCAATCGCTTCCATAAGTTTTCCGTCCTGAGCCAGTTTAACGCCGGCGTTATTCAGGCTGAAGATTTCCTCTCTTACATCTTCGATGATTTTTCGTCCCTGCTCCACCATCCCGGCTTCCCGAAAAACCATGCGGATGTTATCCAGCGTTGCGTTGTTGTCATGGTTCTCCCGGATAATATGCCTGATTATTTCCTCACCTTTTTCATTTTCACCATTGATGATATAAGTGCGGGCCAGTTCGAGTTTCAGATTGGGAGGTATTTCCCCGCCTGAATCTTCCAGAATCCGTTGCGCTTCTTTCATTGCTCTCGCTGCATTGTCATTCATATCCATTTTTTTGTAAACGTAGCTTTCCGTTAAACTTACATGCAGCTTCGCTTCACTGTCTTCCGGGAAAACCTGTCGGGCATCGGCAAGTACATCCAGTCCCTCCTCCGAACTATCCAGCTGGACCATCGTCTTGGCCAGATTGGTGTAGTCGGAAGGACTTTTGAAACAGGAATATTTCCCCTGCGCCACCGTTGCTTTATAGGCATTTTCGGCGATGGAATAGTCCTCATTGCGATAAGCAATATCACCCAGATGCTTCTGGCGCAGGATGGCCCTGGGTGAGATGCTTACTGCATTCATCATCACTTCCTGCGCAGCGTGATGATCGTTCATCTTTAGCAGCGTTTCGGTGAGATAGTCATAAGCGGACATTATTTTATCGTTCTTTTCGATAATGCTTTCAAAAATTTCTTTAGCTTTTGAATATTGTCCCATCATCAGAGCGGTTCTGCCCCGCCCGATCATGACCCAGGAAACATTTCCCATAAGCACCATTTTGTTGTAAAATTCGGCCGCTTCCTTGTATGCGCCCTTTTTCAGCAGAATTTCTCCTTTCAGCTTCAATACTTCCGCCAGGTTGCGCGGTGATTTTTTTATCATTTCATCACACAATTGAACGGCCTCAGAATAATTTTCCGCCGATTGAGCCATATCAATGGCTTTCAATTCTTCTTTCCTCTCGATTAGATCCTTTATTTTTTTTTCCAGTATTTCTTTGGCAAAAGGTTTTATCAGATAGTCGTCCGGCTGGTATTCCGCCGCACTCATAATCATTTCAAGGGAATTTTCCGCCGTCACCATAATAAAAATACTGGAATAATTAATATATCCGCGGTATTTACCTTCTTCCAAAACCTGCTGTCCCGATTTTCCTTCGCCCAGATTGTAATCGCAGAGAACAATATCGTATTTGCGGTCAGCCATTTTTCGGATGGCATCTTCACCGTTTCTGGCATCATCAAGGTAGAGAACCCCCAGGGACTGGATCATATTTTTCAAAGTCAACCGGAAATTTAGAAAGTCATCAACAATGAGTATTTTTTTACGTCTCAGGTTTATTTCTTTTTTGTGATTATGTTTGTTATTAAATGTCATGGTATCTTATATTAGAAAATTTTACGGTCATTCAGAATTTTACAGCCGCCTGACATGCATTTTGGAATTCACTAAAAATGTTTCAGGCCATAAACAAAGACATTCGGGCAACAACACCTTTTAAGATTAACGCAGTATTTTTTATTTATTAAATTCAGCCTTTGGGATCGCTTCGCGAACATTTCGGGATAATCATTCATCCTTTTCATCGTCGCTTTGGTAAATATTCTTTAGCAGGCTTTTAACACTTTAAAGCAATTGCCGCAGGTTTTCTTTTAGCTTGCGGCTCGTTGGGAAATATGGTTTAGAAAGACAGCTTTTCAGGCTAAAAAACTTCATAAATTTATTGGTTTGCATGTCACTAAATAAATATCGGATCAAATGGCCTGTTGTCGCAATAATAGTGTTTATTGTGGCGCTGTTATTCTTCTGGGAATCCGGCCATCTCAAAATCGAAACTGACATCCTGGAGTCTCTGCCGCATAGCGACCTGGTGCTTTCCGACGCGCGCCGGATCATCAAGCATTTGCCCTTTCAGGACCGGCTGATTTTAGACGTCGGCAGAGAAACGGCGAACAGGGACAAGCTCGCCGGGGCTGCCTCCCTGATAGCGGAGAAGCTCAGAAAAAGCGGTCTTTTCAGCAAGGTTGGAATTAATGAAGAGGCTAAATATTTTCCGGAATTAATAACGCATGTTACCGATAGCCTCCCGCTCCTTTTCAGCGCTGAAAAACTGGAAAAAGAACTGAAGCCGCTTTTGGAGACAGACCGGATTAAAGCGACTTTTATGCAAAACCGGCAGGCTCTGGAACAACTCGAAGGAATCGGCCGCAGCGAAATGATCGCCGGGGATCCTTTGGGATTTTCCGGAATTATTCTGCGGCAGCTCTCCGCGCTGATGCCCACCGACAAAGCGCAATTTTATCAAGACCAGTTAATTTCCGAAGATGGCAAACATGCTCTCATTATTGCCAAAATTGCGGGATCGGGATCGGATACCGCAACCGGCGCCAAGATATCCAGAATTCTGGACGATATAGAAAAAGCATTACCGGCAGATCCGGCATTAAAGGGAGAAAAATATACCCTTAATGCTGCGGGCGTCTACCGTGCGGCCCTGGATAATGAAACCACCGCCCGCCGCGATACACGCGTCGCTATTGTTCTGACTACGGTAGGAATAGCCTTTTTACTTTTATTTGCTTTTCCCCGGCCACTCATCGGCCTTCTGGCGCTGTTGCCTTCAACGGTAGGGGCTATCGCCGCTTTGTTTGTTTGCTCCTTTTTCTTCAAATCCATGTCCATGATTGCTGTCGGTTTTGGCGGAGCAATTATGGCCTTCACCGTTGATTTGGGCATTACGTATCTGCTTTTTCTGGATCAGCCCCGGGAGACTTCCGGTAAGCAGGTCGCGCGTGAAGTATGGTCGGCGGAACTTCTGGCTGTTCTGACTACAGTGGGCGCATTTCTTCTGCTGCTCGTCAGTGATTTTAAAATACTGGCGGAAATCGGCGTTTTTTCAGCGCTCGGTGTTACATTTGCCCTGCTTTTTGTTCACTTTGTTTTTCCCATAATATTTCCAATAATGCCCGCGGCTGCCCGCCCGCGCCACCCCTTTCTTTTCGATCTTATAAAGAAAGCATCGGCTCCGGCCAAGTGGAAATTCGTTGCGGCGCTGACTTTTGGTTTGCTGATGCTTGTTTTTGCCAGACCCGTGTTCAACGTGGATATCAGCTCCATGAATTCCGTCAGCAAAGAGGCAATCACCGCCGAAAATATTATACAAAAAACATGGGGTGATCTTTCCGGCAAGTGTTATGTTTTTTTGCAGGCTGCGGACATTGCCGAGCTGCAGGAGAAAAACGATCTGTTGCTGCTGCTGCTCACCAAAGACATGAAGGAAGGTAAATTGTCTTCCTTTTTTCTTCCCTCATCATTGTTCCCCTCAGCAAAGACAGCCGGAGACAACCTGGCGGCATGGCGGAATTTCTGGAATCCGGGGCGTCTGGCCAAACTTGAAGCAGATATAAATGAGGCTGCGCGAGCAACCGGTTTTGCTCCCGACGCATTTGCTCCTTTTTGGAAAACTCTGCACAATAAGAATCCCCAAATAAAAGAGATACCGGAAAAATACCTGGATTTTTTGGGAATCACAAAGAGCGATTCCGGATATAACCAGCTCAGCCTGCTGGCCACCGGCAGGAATTACAATGGAGAGGATTTCTTCTCCCGCCTCGCCCCTACGGGGATTGCGGGGGTATTTGACGTTGGTCTATTCAACAAAAGACTGGGGGATACTCTCCGGAGTATCTTTCTGGAAATTGCGCTGATTACCAGTATAGGTATAGTGGCAGTCGTATTTTTATTCTTCCTGGATTGGGCACTATCGCTTATTGTACTGGCGCCGGTTGCTTTTGCTCTGGTAGCGACGCTGGGAACAATGAAAATCATCGGTCATCCGCTGGACATTCCCGGCATTATGCTCTGGGTCGTTATTATGGGCATGGGAATAGATTATTCCATTTATTATGTCTGCTTCTACCAGCGTTATCGCGATGAAAATCATCCTGCCATGGATACGATCAAGATGGCGATGTTTCTGGCTTCCTTTACCACACTGATCGGTTTCGGCGTCCTCGCCTTTGCCCGCCATTCTCTCTTGCACAGTATCGGCCTTACCTCGCTTTTGGGCATCGGCTATTCCATACTCGGGAGCTATTTCATCCTGCCAATCCTGATGGGAAAATTGTATGCTCCGTTTGCCTTTCCTGAAGGCCCGCTTACACCGGGATCAAAAGAGCATTTGCAGCGCGCGGTTCTACGCTACCGTCACCTGGAAGCTTATCCCCGGCTTTTCGCCCGGTTTAAAATGAAGATTGATCCCATGTTTAAAGAACTGGATAAGTACCTGCAGAATCCCCGCAGAATAATTGACATCGGCTGCGGCTACGGAATTCCGGCGGTATGGCTTCTGGAGCTTTATCCCGCAGCAAAAGTATACGGGCTGGAGCCTGATGAGGAGCGGGTGCGGATCGCTTCCCGGGTTATCGGGGAGCGCGGCGAGGTGGAGGCAGGCAGGGCTCCTGATCTGCCTGATGTCGTTGGCGAAGTCGATTACGTCACTATGCTGGATATGCTGCATTATGTTGCCGATGAAGACTTGCCGATTTTACTGAGGCGGCTCTATGAAAAACTCGAAAAGAACGGTACTCTGCTTATTCGGGCAACAGTGCCTTCGGGCAGAAAAGTCCCCTGGAAACGCCGGATAGAAACACTGCGCTTAAAATACACTCGGATACCGGAGCATTTTCGCAGCGAAAAAGAGATAGCCGGTTTTATTCAAGCCGCCGATTTCCAGGTTGACGTATTCGCATCAACCACCGCCGACGTGGAAGAGAAATGGTTTGTCGGGAAAAAACAAATATAATCTGCGAAACTAATGTTTAACTTCGTTAATATTGTTCTTCATGGAGAAAAATTATGACGTTTTTGGAAAAAATATTTTTGGGCAATTCTGTTCAAACCTGGCTTATCGCCTTTTGCGTCCTGATTGCAGCTTTTCTGGTTTTAATCATTGCCCGTAAAATCATATTGAAGCATCTGACTACACTCGCCAAGCGCTCCACCACCCAGATAGACGACATCCTGCTGGCTGTTCTTTCCAAAACCAATTACTTCTTTCTTTTGATTGTCTCCGTTTATATAAGTTTGCTCCTTCTCGTCCTGCCGCCGGATATTCTTAAAATATGGAATAGAATCTTTTTCATTGTAGTGGTGATCCAGGTTTCTATCTGGGTCGGCAGGGGACTTAATTTCGTAATCAGCCTCAACGTAAAAAAAAGAATGGCGGACGATGCCGCCGTCGCCACCACGATTTCCGTCTTGGGTTTTATCAGCAAGTTTCTTTTATGGTCGATTACCCTGCTGCTGATACTGGATAATCTTGGTTTCAATATCACCAGTCTCGTGGCCGGACTGGGAATAGGCGGTGTTGCCGTGGCTCTGGCGGTGCAGAATGTTTTGGGCGATCTTTTTGCATCTTTATCTATTGTCATCGACAAACCTTTTGTCGTCGGTGATTTTATTGTTGTTGATCAGTTGAAGGGAACAGTTGAACATGTCGGTTTGAAAACAACCCGTCTGCGCAGTCTGGGCGGCGAACAACTGATCTTCTCCAACAATGACCTGCTCAAAAGCCGCATCCAGAATTTTAAACGAATGACGGAAAGACGTGTTGTCTTCAATTTTGGAGTTACTTACCAGACTCCTTCCTCAAAATTACTGCTTATCAACGATATTGTCCGGGAGATAATAGAAAAGCAGGAGCATATACGTTTTGACCGCGTTCACTTTAAGGAGTTGGGCGATTCGGCACTCAATTATGAAGTTGTCTATATAGTAAAGGACCAGGACTATAATCTTTATATGAATATCCAGCAGGCGATCAATCTGGAACTGTTCCGCCGTTTCCAGGAGGAAAAAATCGAATTCGCCTATCCCACGCAGACTTTATTTGTGCAGCATGAGGAAACCGCAACATAATCGATCTTAATATCTTTTATGAGAAAACATTTTTACAAATTAACAATCTATTTATCACATCATCTGGGTTTGTGGTTTTTCCGCACCTTTTCCTGGTGCGTCGCCTCCGGTTATTTTTTCCTTTTTCCGGCGCGTGTTGCCCAAAGCCTGAAGTTCTATGGAGCACTTTTTTCTGAGCGCAGTTTTATGCATCATTTATATTGCGTCTGGAAACAATATCATAACTTCACCCGTGTTTATATCCACCGCTTCTTTCCCTGGGCGGAGAAGGAAGCGAAATTTATCCAGGAGGGATGGGAGCATCTGGATGAGGCTGTAAGAAATAAAACCGGGGCGATTGTCTTGATGTCGCATATCGGCAACTGGGAACTGGCCGCGCAAAAGCTGAACAGTCGAGGTCTGCCGATCATGCTGTTTCTGGGCGCCAAACACAAGGAGCAGATCGAAAGCATTCAAAAAGAAACCCTTGCCCGCGGGGGCATCAAAATCGTCACGACTGGCGAGGACGAAAAGTCACCGTTCGCCCTCCTCCCGGCGATCGACTTTCTGCGCCAGGGAGGCATTGTATCCATGACGGGAGACCGACTCTGGGGTGAACAGACGTATGTCACTGTGGACTTTCTGGGTTATGAAGCCCGCCTTCCGGATACGCCGCATTTGTTTGCCCTGATGACGGGCGCGCCGCTTTTAACTTTTTTTGTTTACTCGGATACAGCCGGGAAATATCATGTCAGAGTTTCCCCGGGACGAAAGGTCTGCGCCGCCACACGCGCAGAGCGAAAGAAGGCGGTGCTGGATTCGGTGCAGATTTACGCCGACGATCTTATCTGTTTTGCCCGTCAACATCCCTTTGAGTGGCACCATTTTGAACCGTTTCTGGGCAGGAAAATAAATGAAATTGGGAAGAAATTTACAAAATAGATTTTTCTTTGCGCTGTAATAAAATGGTATAAGAACAATCAGCAATAACAATCAGCAATAAGTCCGCCTTAAAGGCCTTTCAGATTTTGAACCGTTTCTGGGCAGGAAAATAAATGAAATTGGGAAGAAATTTACAAAATAGATTTTTCTTTGCGCTGTAATAAAATGGTATAAGAACAATCAGCAATAACAATCAGCAATAACAATATGCAATAACAATATGCTCACAGGCAGGGCTGAGAATGAAAGCTGATGAAGTGCCGCAGGACATTACTTATTATGAAGGCGAAAAACGCGCCTGCTATGCGCTAGGCTCTTTAGCAATGATACAATAACTCAAATGGTAAGTGCGCCACGAGGCCATGAGAGATGAGGGCTGAGGCCTCTCTATAAGAGTTGGATCAGTATCTTTGATCCTAATTCCATTTCCAAATCAAGCGCTCCCTTTGTTGGCGTCGTCGTCGGCTTCCTCAACGTATGTATAATACGCCTCGTCGCCTCCTCCTAGCCGCCGCGGTAGCATCATTGATTTGGAAATGGAATAATTCCTTAGATGAATGTCACTGGAGGGATAAACCATGAAAAAGCCCCTTAAAATTGCAATCATCGTTCTTGCCGTTGTACTCTTTGTCATCGCCGCTGTCTCTTTGTTCGTAAAGTCCTATCTGACGGAGGAGAGGATGCGCGCGCTGGTTTCAGAGATAGCGAATAAATCTCTAAACCGCAAGGCCGTTATAGGCGCAATTGATGTCAGCCTTTTCAGGGGAATTGTTGTCAAAGACTTCGAAATTCGAGAAAAGAACGCCGCGTCTGTTTTTATCAAAACGAAGGAATTTGTTCTTACCTATCAGTTTCTCCCTCTATTAACTAAAAAGCTGGTTATTGATAAACTAAGCATAGTGGATGCTGAAATTTACCTGAAGACCAACCCTGACGGCACTTATAATTTCTCTGACATGGCAAAACCGGATAAGACTCAGGACGAGAAAGACGACAGGGAAAAGGCGGCTGGTCTTCCTGTAACCCTGAATGTTAAAGATATAACGATCAAGAATGCGAAACTCGGTTACGTCGATGCACTGGGGAAGCTGCAAAAAGCGGCTGTGATCATGAATGCAGAATTGAAAATTAACGGACTTTCCCCAAATGCCCTGTCATCGTCAGGATCGTTCGATATTACCATGGTAGAAGCGTTATTGAAGGATGGGAATAAAAGCTTTAAAGACATCAAGACAGCTGTCCGCTACAAAATTGACGCGGATATGGCGGCAAAGCAGGTCACCGTCCATTCGATCGATCTGGATGTCATGAAAATCCCCGTCAACATAGCGGGCACGATCAACTATTCTTCCGGAACAGCTTATTCACTGGTCATGAATGTGCCGGACTTCAATCTTTCCCAAATCAGGCAAGAACTCGCAGCAGCATTTCTTCCAAAAGGGATGGCCCTTGGCGGCAATGTTTCCATGCTTTTCAATATCGACAAGATACGCGACGAGGGAAGTCCTCTGCATTTCGACGGCCATGTAAAGATGACCCGGGCCTCTTGCACTTATAAAGGCATGAACCTTGTTCTGGACGGGTCTCTGAAACTGAAGCCGGAAATGATTACACTCGACGACTTAAAACTCGTTGCCGGCCCGAACAGAGCCGATATATCGGGATCGGTGAAAAACTACAAAGATTATCCCGATCTGAACGTCAAGATCAAAAGCAAATTTATTGCCCTTGATGACTTTTTTGCAGCTACCCCTGCTTCCGCGAAATCGCAGGAAACTGCCGGAGGCAACAAGGATAAAAAAGGGCAAACATCAGACAAAGGCGGCGACGTCAGAAAAGAGCCGGAGCCGATGAATTTGAAGTTAAAAGCTAACGTGTCCCTGGATATCGATAAAACAAGATATAAGGGAATTTCGATAACCAATTTCATGTCCCGTTATGAACTGAAAGATAACATTTTCAATATCTCCTTTCTGAAAGGCAATACACTGAGCGGCGCCTTTGCGTTCAAAGGGGCCGTGAATCTCGCTCAAAAAGGGACCCGGTACAGCATGATTGCGGATCTCGGCGGCGTTAAGATCGAGGAAATTATCAACGCCTTTGCGCCCAAAGCCAGGGGTAAGCTTCTCGGGGTCTTGTCCGGCAAGGCGGCGATCACCGGCGCAGGCACACTTCCCGTAAACGTAAAGCGCAACCTGAAAGGAAAGGGCAAATTCACAATCAACAACGGGGTATTTAAAAATTCCGAGCTGGTCGCCGGACTTTTGACGATTCTCGGACTGCGGAATCTGAAAGAAATCCCGATCGATAAGGCAAACAGCCAATTCACGATCTCCAATGGAATTGTGAACCTCACAACCCTGCTCAGCAGTAAAGACATGATGATCAATGAAACGGGAACGGTGGGAATGGATGAAAAACTTGATCTTGGCATTCTGGTAAAGGTTTCCGACAGGCTTGCACCTAAGGTTGTCAGCCAATCGTCAATTGCCAACTTCCTCTCCGCTGAAAAAGGATGGACCAGCGTACCGCTGAGAGTCAAAGGCACAATCTCCAAGCCATCTTACGGCATCGACACGAAAGCCATCGGCAGGAAGGTCGGTGAAGGCCTGCAGAAAAAGGCTGGAGAAGAATTGCGCAAAATTCTGTTGAAGGAGCAAAAGAAATCATCCGGAACTGAGCAGAATAAAAGCTCCAGTCCCCAAGATCTCATCAGGGACATATTCGGCAAATAAAGTCACAAATTCAGAATGGTTCCGCCGTGCTTTGCAATGCGGAGCAGAATCTCAGCAAGGGAGGAGTCAAATGAATGTTTTCAAGGCAGCAGCACAGCAGCTTTATGAAACCGCCAGACAGGAAGGCCGTCTTATCGAGGGCCGTTCGCTGGATGAATTGAAAGAAATCGCCCTGCGACAGGAAGGAGTCATTCAAACCCAGATCGGCTCGGTTGCTGCGGATTCCGAGCCCATGTCCCGTTCAGCGCCTCATACCCGCAACAGCGTGGATCATTCCTTTGGTGAAGAAGAAGCGCGACTGGCTGCTGAAATGCTGGCGCTGCTGAAAAAAGAAACTATCATTTCCGTGGATATCTTCATTGGCGATGGTCAGGACGGCGTTTCCGCACGTTTCCTTGTTCCGGAACAGTATGCCCAGATAGCCTATGGACTCAAACTCCTTTTCAACCACCCGCCGGTCGTACTGGACAAACCCACCTACACCATTATCTATTTCACCGACGACGCCTTCGAGCGCAACCGCTCGAAAAAACTGATAGACAAAGACATCTCCGTCCGCCTCATGCTGGGCGAAAAGCGCGGCGATCAGGTCAAAATCTGCCGCAACACGATTTATCTCGGGGAAGGGAAAAAGGGCATCTTTCAGTTCGAAGACTGGCGGATCAAAGCCATCGACAAAACCGGTCTCTTTCTCCATGCCGGCGCCCGCCGCGATTTCCTCTGGGTTTATAATCAGGGAACCTGTCGCCCGGAAATGACTGAGATCGTGACCGCCGCGGCCGGTCTGACCGTGACGGGCAAGACAACGACACTCTGTCGCAAATTCACTAAAGTACCACAGGAGCGTTCGGAAATGATTGGCGATGACGGCGGCGCTATTGGTTTCGACGGAAATTACGCGGCCTTCGAAATGGGTGGCCTTTATGTAAAAACGGAAGGGCTTGATGCCAGCCAGCCGGAAATTCTCCGGGCAGCGGAGTCGAGAGACGCCTTTCTGGAAAATGTGGCGATGACCCAGTATCCCTATATGCCGAATTTCGCCGATGTGTCCAAGACGGGAAACGGCAGGGCCGTGGTCTCCCGCGATAACCTGGAAATTGCCTCGAAAAGCCTCCGGGCGGATCGATTAAACTACATCATCATTCTGACCCGGAATCCCTTGGTCAATGTGCTCAGCCGCCTGACGCCGGAGCAGGCCACAATGCAGTTCATCTATGGCGAATCAATTGAAAGCAGCGGCGGCAACCCCGAAGAGGCGGGACGCTTCAAGCGGGAATTTTTTCTCGATCCCTTCATGGCGGGCGACCGTCTGGAACACGCCATGATTTTTTATGACATCGTCAAGCGGAACCGGATTTCATGCTATCTGGCCAATACGGGAACCATCGGACTCCGGGAGGAAAAGGTCACCCTGCGCCAGTCCCTGGCTGCCTATAACGATCTGGTCCGCAATCAGCTCCGTTTCAGTCTGGAAGCGGATCATCTGGGCTACCATTATCCCATCAAGTGCGACCGGGCCAATCTGGATCTCATGACCGCCTACCGGCTCTTTGACGACCACATCCTGCTGAAAAAACGCCTGCAGGATTTCTATCGGGGCCGCAAGGAATATCTGGAGGAATTTGAGGGACGGTACGGCCGGATCCCTGAACCGATCCGCGAGGCGCTGCCCTACGAGTATAAGGAATTTTCCCCGCGGGAAGCCCTGGATATTGAATAACGAGATGGAATATCAACCCTTTAGCGCATCCGGGCCGGGACAAGGAGGCGAAAATCACAAAACACCCTTTCTGCTATAGTTGTCTTGACTATTCAACTTTAACAGATCGAAAAGACCATGTCCTTACCTCTCTTCCTTATAGTAAGCTGAAAGAAATAATAGACATATCGATATGACTTGTGTAGATTTCGCACTGAAATACGCAAGACAGAAAGACACGTAATAATACGGGAAGTGTCCCTTAATTTCAAAAGGATATAAGAGAATATGCAACGATATAAATTTCAAAAAGAAGTCAATTGTTGGCAACTGGGATGTGAGATCGAGGATTTTTTAGGAGTTAAAGTTGCAGGATATGGTTCAGATTGTTGTCTCGAAGGGACAGTAATGTTAAGAGGAAAAGAATTAGAAATATGCATTTTCGGTGATGACTTACCTTCAGATAAAAGTTCGTATATATATCAAAGCAGGATATTGTCAGCAGATGAAGAATTAGTTCTTGCACGAATAGTAGCAGCACATTCGCCCCAAAGAGGAATCTATAAAGGTAAAATGGCAAATGTGCTCTCTCGGTATTCCGAATCTATATGCAGAATATCTGTAATTAATAAGAAAAATGGAGATAGAAAATTTGCAACAGGGTTTCTGTTTGAAAAATTTGATCAAATAATGACGGCAGCTCATGTTATAGATCCAGATCAACAGGAAATTGATGAGATAATATTTGGATGCAAAACGGTAGAATTGGACAAAATCATTTTGCTTGATCGCACGCATGATATCGCTTTAATAAAAACAAAGGAAAAGGTATTAAAATCACCATTTCGAATTCGAATACGGCGGGAGGTTGATAATGACTTTTATGGCATGGAATGCATGGTGCTGGGTTTTCCGAATATTCCAGGAACTGAACCATCATGTTCTTTTTATCCAGTCTCAATAATTTCGTTTAAGAGATATTATTTAAAAAAAACACAAGAACTTCTCGAACTTTCAATTAATCTCGGACCAGGTTGTAGTGGAGCACCGATTATAAACGAATTGCACAGTCTGGTCGGAGTCGTAATCGGCTATCCTTCAAGTGAAGGAGAGATCGAAGGCCATAAATGGATGTCATTTGCTGTTCCGTGCAATAGAATAAAAGACTTACTTGCGTAATTGTTACTGTTCTTTGAAACAACTTTTCCCTTGGAGGAGATTTCGGGGGCATCATACTAAATTGTGAGTTGGTAAAAAACTATATTTCTTTCGGTAATCATTGATAAATCGAATATTTTAAAACGTTTGTTAGGTAGGTAAAACAAATGCATCAACCCGAAGCTTTCACCTTATAAAAGCAGAAAGTACGCAAGAACCGGGTGAGCCAGATTTATATAACAAAATAGTTCAGGTTTATAAAAACCAGGAGACTGGATTCCCGCCTGCGCGGGAAACATTCATGTCCCGCGTAACACCACGTGGGCATGAAAATTAGATGTAGGGTGGATGAAGCGAAGCGCATCCACCTCTTTGATCGGTGGAACCGTTGTGCTTGTTCCACCCTACTGATTTATTTTCGCAGTAATGACAGATGTAAAATGATATTAGCGAATCAAAAAAAACGCATTGTCCTTGTCCATCCGCGCGGCTTTAACTGGTTTCCCGGAAAGACGGACATTACCGACATCGCCAACCGGATGGTGCCTCAGGGAATACTATCAATTGCTGCATATCTGGAAAAGGAAGGTCACGAAGTATTTGTCTACGACTGCCTCGGACCTCATGCTCCGGTTGATTTAAATGCACAAGTCAGGGCGATTCTGGCCTTCAGGCCGCAGATTGTCGGTTTTTCGGCAACTACTTCTTCTTTCCTTGATGCCGCCGATCTCGCCCAGAAAATCAAGGAACAAGATCCAGCAATCAGGACTGTTTGTGGCGGTGTCCATGTATCGGCGCTCGAAGGCAGGCTGCTCAAAGAATATCCTTCCTTTGACTATCTGGTGACTGGAGAAGGAGAACTGACAATAGCGGAACTGGCCGCAGATATCGATGCTGCGGAAATTAAAGGGCTCATCTTTCAGGACAGGACGGAAATAATTACCAATGAACCGCGTCCGAAGATCCCCGATCTGGACAGTTTGCCGTTTCCGGCCTACGAAAAGCTGGCGGGCTTTCCTCACGATTACCATTTGCCGCTGTTCAGTTACATAAATACCCCCGGCACAACTATGATTACCTCACGGGGCTGCATGTATCAGTGTTCATATTGCGACCGTTCCGTTTTCAAAAAAGGGTTTCGCTACAATTCGGCCAATTACATCTATGACCACATGAAATATCTGCGGAATCGATTCGGCGTGAGGCACATCAATATTTATGACGACTTATTTACCGCCAACCGTCCGCGGATTGTGGAGCTGTGCGACAAACTTAGCCGTTTTCCGCTGGGAATCAATTTCAACTGCGCCGTGCGCGTGGGCTTCATAGATGATGACCTGTTGCAGATGCTCAAGGATGCCGGCTGCCTCATGGTTTCGCTGGGCATTGAATCCGCCGATCCGCAGATGCTTGCCCGTCATAAATCGGGTGTTTCTCTTGATGCTGTGCGTGATACAGTCAGACGCATCCAGAATGTGGGCCTGCGGGCAAAAGGATTATTCATGATGGGGCTGCCCGGAGAAACGGAAGAATCAATTCGTCTCACCTCGGATTTTATAATCTCACTGGGGCTCGATGATATGAACATGGCCAAATTTACGCCCTTCCCCGGAGCGCCGCTCTGGAAGTCAATCAGGGAAGAAGGTGCCTTCGACGAAAACTGGCGGCTGATGAATTGCCTTAACTTTGTTTTCGTGCCGCGGGGTATTAAGTCCAAAGAAAGGCTCGATCAGCTATACAATGAACACGTGAAACGCTTTTATTCCGATCCGGGCTGGCGTAAAAGATTTCGCAAGCGTCTATGGCAGCATCGGAAAAGCCTGATGTATCTACTCCGCCACCTGCCGTCCTTCTGGTCGGCTAAGAATCAGTTTGAACCGGATAAATAATTCCAATTCCAAATCAAGTGCTACCTTTGTTGGCGTCGTCGTCGGCCTCCTCAACGTATGTATAATACGCCTCGTCACCTCCTCCTAGCCGCCGCGGTAGCATCATTGATTTGGAAATGGAATAACCAGTTCAGTTATGGCGCGGCTGTTTTAATCACATTGGGAACATTCGTATCCCCGGTATAGAAAACAACCAGTTTCACGGGATCCTTGCCTTTATTAATGCCGTTGTGCCGGGCATTCACAACTTCGATAATAATGTCACCGGCATTAAACTGACGGGATATATTTCCTTCTATATCGACAGTCAGACAACCCGACAGGACATAAGCGTAAACCGGCACGGGATGCTTGTGCCAGCCGGTTTGAGCTCCGGGAGCAATATCAACCGTCATGGCCGTTATTTCCGGCTGATCGGTCTTCGGGTAAACAATTGGTGCACCATTTCCCGTTGTCTTTGTTTTCAAAAGAATTTTTGCCTGCACGCCACCGTCATATTCTCCGGCATTGAGGAAAGAGGGTACAAATAATAAACAAATTATCAAGCAGCTTGTTCGGAAATTCATAATAAAATCTTCTCCCCCGGTTTTTTCAGAACAGATTCCTGTTAATTCCCTCTGCTGTCAATATCTTTTTAAGTTTTAACCTGGCATACCCGATGCATTAAAAACGCCAACTTGGTGAAAATAATCTTTTAAAAAGTTAACTTTCCAATGACAGATATTAAACCGGAGATCGAATCAGGGCGGTCTAAATTCATTGCCATGGCGGCAAGCTATTGCATGGGTGTTTTTAATGACAACTACTTCAAGCAGGCGGCAATGTTGATGGCCGTAACTGCCGGTCTTTACCAATTGCAGGGCACGGCTACAGTTCTCTTTGCCCTGCCCTTCGTTCTTTTTTCCTCCGCCGCCGGCTGGCTGGCAGACCGTTTTCCCAAAAAAAAGGTGGTGATCTGGGCCAAGATACTGGAACTTGCAGCGGCCCTGACAGGTGCGGCAGGGGTAATCACGATGAACTGGTTCTGCATCATGGCGATGATATTTATTATGGGACTGCAGGCGACATTCTTCAGCCCCGCCTTGAATGGTTCAATTCCCGAACTCTATCCGACCGATTACATCCCTAAAGCCAATGCAATCCTGAAACTGGTCACAACGCTCTCGATTCTTCTGGGAATAGCCACGGCAGGGCTTTCTCTTGATCGGAGTCCCCTGAAATTCGGAAATCTCAATCCCGGGTTACTGCTGGTGGCGGTGGTTGTTGTCCTGGTTGCAGTTTTTGGTCTTGTTGCCAGCCTGGGCATCCACAGCAGGCCGGCAGCGGCAAATGATAAGACCTTTCCGTGGCTTGGCCCCCTTAATTCCTTAAAAGACATGCTTTCCATCTGTTTCGATCGACAGATGCTGATTGCCTTTTTCGCAGATAATTTTTTCTATTTCCTGGCCACAATCGTCGTGCTGACTATCAATACCATCAGCATTCAGCAGCTTGGTTTCTCCCGTACGGTCACGAGCCTTCTCTCCGTCGCGCTCATGATCGGGGTCTGTGCCGGATCATTTCTGGCTGCCAGACTGGTCTCCATGCAACAATGGTCTAAGTTTCTTGTCCTCTCCGCAGTTGGCATGAGCGCAGGTCTTTTTATGGCCGGGGCAACCGTGCTCCTGCCGAAATTCATCAGGTTGGCATGGATTGCCGTTGCCTTAACCGGCACAGGAATTTTTGGTGGTCTGTTTCTCATACCGGTGGCCAGCTTTCTCCAGGTACGACCGGCCAGTTCCGATAAAGGAAAAGTCCTGGCTACAGTGAATTTCAGTGGTTTTATAGGCATCATGCTGGCCGGCACAGTATTTACGGGACTGGCGGCATTTTTTTCACCGGCCATGGAAATGACTTGCCTGGGCTGTTTTGCACTGCTTGCCGCCTTTTGTATCCATAAAGTCAAGGACCCGCAATTTAATCCGCTTCCCCGGTTGCTGGTGCATACAATCCGTTTTCTTCTCAGCCTGCGTTACCGGATCGAAGTTGACGGACTGGCATCGATAAAGAAATCAACGGGAACAGGGATCCTGTTCCTGCCGAATCATCCGGCTCTGATCGATCCGGTTATTATGATGTCCGTCCTCTATCCCGGTTTTCAGCCCCGTCCACTGGCCGATGCCGATCAAGCCAATGCCGGCGCCAATCGCTGGATCGTGCAGCTTGTCCACCCCATTACCCTTCCCGATCTGAACAAAAACGGACGGGATGGAAAGGACAGAATACAGGCGGCCCTGCGGGAGGTGGCGGACGCCCTGCGATCCGGCAATAATGTTCTGCTCTACCCTTCCGGCCGTCTCTGCCGCAGTGCACTGGAAGATCTGGCCGGTAATTCCGGGGTGGAATATCTTCTGGGAAACGTTCCCGGCATCAAAACTGTACTGGTCAGAACCACGGGACTGTGGGGAAGCAGCTTCAGTTGGGCCCACGGCTCAGAGCCGTCTCTTTTAAAAAATTTTAGCCGGTACATCCGTTTCATCCTGGCCAACGCCCTCTTCTTCGGGCCGCGCCGGAATGTAACAATTGAACTTACCGAGGATACGGTTCTGCCCGGACTAAAGGGGCGTCAGGAGATCAACAGCACCCTGGAAAATTTTTACAATGTCCGGATTCCCGTCAACACCCATATCCCTTATTACTGGTGGCAGGGTCAAGCACCCAAAGTCCTGCCGGAACCGGAAAAGAAAACAATTACCGGTGATATAACGAGTGTTCCCGAGGCAACAAAACAACTGGTCAGAGACAAGTTGACCGAACTGGCGGGCAGGCAGGTAAAAGATGAAGACCGGCTGGCCAATGATCTGGGAATAGACAGCCTGACCATCATGGAGTTTGCCGTCTGGATGGAAAGCGAGTTCGGCCTGCCTGTTGATGATCTCTCGGCTCTGGCAACTGTAAAGGACTGCATTCTGGCCGCAGCGGGACAAATCCTCCATGCCGCCCCGCAAACACAAAAACCTGTACCGGAAAAATGGTTTCGAGATTCCATGATTCGCTTGACTCTGGGACAGCAGGAGACCATCACCGATCTCTTTCTGGACAAGGCAAAACGCCATCCGGATAGAATTATCCTGGCTGACCGGCTGGCCGGAGAAAAGACTTACCGCGATGTTCTGACTGCCGTATTTGTTCTGAAACCAATTTTGGAAAAAGCACCGGGCGAACACATCGGCATCATGCTGCCCGCCTCGGTCAGCGCCGGCATCCTTTATCTCACCGCATTGTTCAGCGGCAAAACCCCGGTGATGATGAACTGGACAGTGGGCGTAGGCAACGTCCAGCACGGCCTGGACCTGACCGGCGTAACCACAATCGTCACCGCCCGCACCCTGTACCGGAAGCTCACCGGTCAAGGCGTTGATCTGTCGGCGATCAACACAGACTGGCTTTTTCTGGACGAGATTGCGCCTGCTATTCCCCTGTACAAGAAAATCCTGGCTGCATTGCGGGCACGCTTTGCAGCAGGTTCCCTCGCCAAAGCCCCGATAAAGAAAACTGCAACCATCCTGTTTACCAGCGGGTCGGAGTCACATCCCAAAGCTGTTCCGCTGACTCACGACAACATAGTCGCCAATATGCGGGATTTCGCCTCTGTTATCTCATTTACCGACAATCACAGACTTCTCGGAATGCTGCCGCCGTTTCATTCTCTCGGTCTGACGGGAACGATTATTCTGCCCCTTTGTCTCGGCCTGAAGACGGTTTATCATGCCAATCCAACGGAAGCAACAATTCTGGCCGGGATAATCGAGCAATACAAGGTATCGACCGCCGTCGGCACTCCAACTTTCCTGACCGGAATTCTCAAAGCGTCTACGCAAGAGCAACTGCAAAGCCTGCGGCTGGTTTTCACCGGCGCGGAAAAATGCCCCGAGCATACTTATCAAACCCTGGCGGAGATGAATCCCGCCGCAATACTTTGTGAAGGCTATGGAATCACCGAATGCTCGCCGCTGGTCAGTATCAACCGGGTGGAAAATCCGCAACCCGGAACCATCGGCCAGGTCATGCCGTCGATGGAATATGCCATCATTGACCCGGAAACTGATCGCCGGATGGATATAGGTCATCAGGGAATCCTGCTCGTGCGTGGCCCCAATATCTTCAACGGCTACTATGGAAACAAAAACGGCGACGGTTTTTATGCTTTAGAGGGAAAACGCTGGTACAATACCGGTGATTTCGTGAAGGAGGATGCCGGGGGAGTATTGACCTTCTGTGGCCGCAAGAAACGATTCATCAAACTGGGAGGCGAGATGATCTCGCTGCCCGCCATTGAAAATGCTTTACTGGCAAATATTTCTACCGGGGACAACGATGGCCCTGCTTTAGCGGTGGAGGCGACTCCGGCAGACGAGCGTCCCGAAATTGTACTGTTTACCACCCTGTCCATTACCCGGGAAGAAGCCAATCAAAAAATCAAGGAAGCCGGCCTATCCCCGTTGCATAATATCCGGATTCTGCGAGAAGTAGAGACAATCCCGGTCCTCGGAACGGGTAAAACAGATTATAAGATGCTGAAACAGATGCTGGCGTAATGTTAAAATGCATTAGTCATTTGCCGGTTCAATTTTGCAGATTGAATCAGGCATTAATGTTCGAAAGAATACCAGAGACTAAAAAAAGAAAAAGAAAGGAGTAAATGTAAATAGGACAAACAATGAAAAAGCCCATGATAATTATTATTGTTTTACTCTCATTTTTTTCTGGGGTCTTAATTTTAAGATCGATAAAAGGTTTTTTCCCTTTGCCTGTTGGAATACGACATTTTGTCAATTCAATGATTGGTCATAAGGATTTGTATAAACCGATTGTAATGGACAGGTTCTTGTTTTCTGAGAAAAACTTTTCCAAGACATATTCTTTGAATCCAACCTATCTTGATATTTATGAGATAGGATTTTCTATTGATAACAGTGGAATAGAATCAACATATAAATTTAAAGGCAAACTTAAAGTTGAATTTTTCTGGAAAGATAAATTTTTATTTGATGGTGTTATAACTTCATGGGATTCCGCCGTGTATGCTAAAGGTGATATGACGCGTTATAAACAAATTTCTTTGTATAAGTTTGATATCCCATTGCAGAAAAAATATATAAAGGACATCAACATAAGGCTAACCGTCTTAGAGCCAGATGGAGAACTGAAAATGTTTTCTGATTTAATTAATCTTTACATTGCCGTAAGTGCATCTCCTTAGGGTAGCAAGCAGGTAGTTTGTAGGGTGCGTTAGCGTAGTGTAATGCACCGAAACCATTTTAGAACCATTCTGGCGGTTGATGTTTTTTCTTTAACCGCCTTTTTTTGTTTTTTGTCTCTTTCAGGGGGAAGCTGACGAAAACCGGCTTGTCCAGGTAGTCAGAGGCTATGATACCATCATCTGCTTATGATCCATTGGGGAGGAGAATAGCCAAGTCGGTCAACAACGTTGTTACCTGGATGTCTATGACGGGAATGCAATACTTGCCGCTTATGACTTATCGGGAACGGTCACAGCCCGGGATGCCCAAGGCCTCAACAGCTCCGCCGCCATTGGCTCATGTCTCTCCTGTTGGCAAGGGAACGGTTTGCACTGGCGTGACAAATTCCTCTTCGTGAATTGATTGGACAAAATGATGATGAGGAAGGACTGAGGATATTAAAATAAAGCGTCGATGTCCATCATGCCGTGCAGTACCCGGACAATCTCAATGCCGCCCTTAATTGGAATGTAGAAAATCAGATATTTGCCGACCGGGAAACTTTGCAAACCAGGGTGGAGATCGTCCCGATTTTGGCCCATATCAGCGAACCGTGCAAGTTTCCGGCGTATTTCCTCAATTTCGTCAAGGAGCTTGTCCGCATTATCGGGGTTGTCTTGTGCTATATACAACCAGATATCATCAAGATCGTTTTCAGCTTCCGGGCGTTTGATAATTCTCAACATTAGCCAGTTGCCTTGTTTTGTTGAGCAGCAAGCCGCTTTCGGCCCCGTGCTTTTATGGCATCCATGTCTAAAGGTGTTGGTTCGCCGCTATCCAAGCCTTTCTTGATTGCCAACTTTAGTTCTTCAAAACGAAGGGCGTGTATCCGGTCTCGTTCTTCAAGAAGGCGCAAGGCTTCGCGCAAAACTTCGCTTGCGGAGCTATAAAGCCCGCTTGCTACTTTCGTTTTAACCAGCTCTTCAAGCTGTGGTGTAAGTGAAATGTTCATTATTCTACCCCCACTTTTACTCTATGCATAATAGCATAAAATGTCAAACATTGTTATTATAAAGAAAAAACCAGAAGACTGAAAGGGTCAAACACTGGGGTCAAAACACTGGAGTCAGGTCTATTTTCTTAACATGGAATAAAAAAGTATCGCTACTATATAAAGCATCGTTTACCAACTTTGCTATTCTCCTCCCCGGAAGATCCGAAAAAATAATCTTTAAATTTTCACAGCCTGCTTTTCTATCCGTAAATTTCTGTAGAAAAGAATCGTGTCGGTAAGTACCAGCAATAAATTGATCACATAAAAGATAATGATAAAGTCATAACTGTAATATATCTTATGCAGAACTCCAGCCATATAACCTAAAGATACAATATATAAAAAAACAACACTCTTCCCCTTCGTAGAGCGGGATGTATAGCTTTTATAAATGGAAAAAGGCCAGGAACTGCCGAAGCAGATCATCATTGTAATTTCAAAAACGTTCATAATATTTCTTTAATTTCCTTTTGTGATAATTATTCGAGCTATACTTTTTCCCGTATATTTTTATGAAAAGGACGGAAAAAAGCCGCAACATTAACAATTTCAGACGACCTCGTAAAAAGGTTGCAGGCAAGGCGCGCGAATACCGAGGAATGAGACGTATTATGAGTACGTCGCAGTGACGAGGGATGAAGCGCAACGCAGAATCCGGCCTTTTTACGAGGTCGTCGTAATGGTTTCATTCATACTTCCTGTGCGGTAGCCCTTAAGATCAAGAGCGGTGTACATAAAGCCCAGTTGTTTAAATTTTTCATAAATCTTGTCCATCATGTCTGTATCAAAAAAGAAACTGCGTTCCTCTGGTGAAACTTCTATTCGGGCAATTTCACCATGATGGCGGACTCTCACCTGCCTTAACCCCAGGTCGAGCAAAAACTGCTCCGCCTGATCCACAATCTGCAGCTTATCCCTGGTTATCTTCTGTCCATACGGGAACCTCGAGGCCAGGCAGGCAAAGGCGGGTTTATTCCAGGTAGGTAAATCCATTTTTTTTGACAGTATTCTTATTTCCTCTTTTCCAAGACCTGATTCCTTTAAAGGACTGCTGACATTCAATTCCTTGACGGCCTGCATTCCCGGCCTGTAATCGCCTAAATCGTCAACATTCGATCCTTCCACGACATGCCGGATATTATTTTTGTGCGCCACTTCAATAGTTTTCGATAGAAGTTCGCGCTTACAAAAATAGCACCTGTTGGTGGGGTTGTCGGCAAAGCCTGCGATATCCAGTTCCTCGGAAGTGATAACTGCATGCCTGATTCCCATCTTTTGAACGAACTCCGCAGCCTCCCGAAACTCTCTTTCAGGATACGTTGACGACCGCGCCGTTACCGCAATGACGTTATCACCCAGCACATCATGGGCAATCTTCAAAAGAAAAGTACTGTCCACCCCTCCCGAAAAAGCGACAGCAACGCTTTGCAATTGTTTTAGGTGTTTTTTTAAATTATTTAACTTGCTTTCAATTTCCATGAGATATCTTCACCACAGCATAGCAGTAATACTTTTCATTATCAGCATATCCGGCCGATTACTGAAAGACACCTGCTTTGCAGGCTGTTCAAAAAGGTTTAGATGCAAGGCATCGCAAGGATCGAGCAGCGGAGCGTACTTTAGAGGTTAGACCTTTGAAAAACTACCCCTCGCGTCTTTGCGAGGAGCGAAGCGACGCGGCAATCTCCTTAATATTCACAATGTCATGAGATTGCTTCGCTTCGTTCGCAATGACATATGTGCCGTTTTTCAAAAGTCTCGAGGTACGTGAGCAGCGAGAGCCGAAGCGTAACGCAGCAGATGAGCCTTTTTCAACAGCCTGCTATCTCAGTTTGTTTATCATGCTCGCCATATACCCCGCCCCGAAACCGTTGTCGATATTGACTACGCAAACGCCGCCGGCGCAACTGTTCAGCATAGCCAGCAGCGCCGCAATTCCCTGAAAACTGGCGCCATAGCCCACACTGGTCGGGACGGCAATCACCGGCTTGTCCACGAGCCCGGCCACCAGACTGGGCAGCGCTCCTTCCATACCGGCGGCAACAACAATCACTTTTGCACTCCGGATAATGTCCAGTTTATCGAACAGGCGATGGACACCGGCCACACCGACATCAACGATTCGTTCCACACGGTTTCCAAAGATCTCCACCGTCACGGCGGCTTCTTCGGCAACAGGCAAATCCGATGTTCCTGCGGATACGACGGCAATATAACTGTCCGGCGTCTCCATTACTTTTTTCTGCACAGTGATGGTTCCGGAAAGTGAATTATAGACGGCGGCGGGACATATCTCTCTTATCTCCTCATAAAGCGCTTCCGTTGCCCTAGTGGCCAATATGTTCGAATCCAGAGCAAGCATCGCTTGAACGATTTCTTTCACCTGAGCGGCTGTTTTTCCCGGACAATAGATCACTTCCGGATAACCAACGCGGTGCTCCCTGTGGCTGTCGAGCTTTGCGCAGCCCAGGTCTATATAAGACATATTCCGGAACCGGGAAACACCTTCTTCGATATCGATTTTTCTGTCCCGGATACTTTCCAGCAGCAAACGAACTTCATCGGCGTTCATATCTTCCATTTTCCTCTATCTTATTTCTCCTGATCAACCGGCTTCACTTCGCCAAGGCCTCTGTGCTGCAGAAGATCATATATTTCTTTTACGCTGACGCCTTTTTCCTTTGCCAGCCTCCTGCAATCTTCATACTCCGGCTTGGACTTGATTTTACGGCCCTGCCAGTAACCGTTCTTAATGGAAACATTCCCGAATTTCGTAGCCAAAGTCGAATAATCCCTCTTTAGCATAACTTTGGATATTCGCTGAAATCTAAGTCCGAAAGTGGACGTCCGCAGCCAGAGAATTTCCTCTATCGCCGGTTTATCCTGTTCACTGCAAAGCACGCTGATCCGGGTTGCCGGCCGGGACTTCTTCATGATTACAGGAGTAAGGAATACGTCGTAAGCCCCTTTAGCGAACAGCGCTTCCAATACATCTTCATACATCTCCGGATTCATGTCATCGATGTTGCATTCCACCAGAATGGCCTGCTGTTTTTCCGTGTCGTCAGCATCGCCAACAGATATTTGTGATGTTTGCATATCTCCCAGATAAGCGCGCAGGACATTGGGAATATCCGTATCCCGGTGTCCGATTCCGTAGCCAATCTTTTGCGGCGTAAAGCAAAGCTCTTCCGTAAAAGCATCAACGGTAGCCGCCAGAATTGCCGCTCCCGTGGGTGTTGTTGTTTCAAAGGGAACGGCACCGGATTTCACGAGGATGCCCCGGAGAATTTCCACGGTCGCCGGCGCCGGCACGGGCAGAATCCCGTGATGACAGCGGACAAAACCACCCCCAAGCTCAACAGGGGAAGAAACTATGCGCTCCAGCCGCAGATAGTCCAGACAAACCGCCGCTCCGACAATGTCAACAATCGAATCTACCGCTCCGACTTCATGGAAATGCACATCATCCTTCCTGCATCCGTGAATCTTTCCTTCCGCCTCGGCAATCCTCTCAAAGATGTTGAGACTGATGCTTTTGACTTTTGCGGACAAATCGCTTTTGCTGATTATATCGACTATATCTTTAAATGTTCTTTCCCCGCAGTGATGCCCGTGGCCTGCGCAAACATCGCTGTTTGCCGCGACTTCAACTCTGGTTCCCGTAATGCCCTTTCTCTTGTCTTTCGTAATCTTGATCTCGTATTTGCCGATATCCAGTTTTTTCAATTCATCAAGGAGATAATCCGGAGCCACACCCAGATCAAGCATTACCCCCAGATTCATGTCGCCGCTGATCCCGGCAAAACAATCGTAATATAATATCTTCATGGATTAATCTTTCCTATTACCAACTTTAAGATGAGGTTATTTCCCGATTATTTTTTCTGCAGTGAAAACTACCGCGAGATGTTCCGGACCGTCAGTACCTTTGGAGTGCCATTGACGGATAATTCGAGCATATCTGTAGCTGATGTCGGCGCCATCCTGAACCGTCAAAAGGATTGTATCTCCGACGTTAAGGATTACCCTTTTTCCGGCCGTTCGTACAAGATGGGCGCCGCTGATGGAAATATTGACGATTTCCAGGCAATCGTCACCGAGCATAATCTTCATCGTTGGTTGCGGCTGCTGCCGTTTATGTACACGCAGGTCGCATGTAACATCAGGCGGAATGCGCTCTACAATAATAGCAGGAAACCCCCGGCCGACAGTAACATAACCTTCGCGGATCTCAATGATTCTGGCCTCGAAACACCGGCGGTCAGATCGATTCTCCAAGCTCAAATATGTTACAAGAATAGTCTTATTAATGCAGCTTTCAGGAAGAGGCGGCACAATCTGCAAAAGAACGATCCTGTCTTCCAGAATATCCTGAACGGAGGACGGCTTGATCACACCATGTTCGATAACAATATCTACCGGCTGTCCAATTTTGATCTCAGGCAAATCTTTCTTTCCCCTTATCTTAATAATAAATTACAGGGCATCACATCATTTTGCGGATGCGCACTTCGATGTTTTTCTCGTTTTTGAGCAGGTCAATCAGTCTTTGCACATCCGTTTCGCCGTAATGGTACGGGTAAAGAATCCCTGGTTTAAACGCGCGGGCGGCCTCGGCAACCATTTCCGGCGTCATCGTGTAAGGAAGATTCATCGGCAGAAAGGCGATATCAATATTTTGGAGAATCTTCATTTCCGGAATGTTTTCCGTGTCGCCGGCGATATAGATGCGCTTGCCGCCGCAGGTTATAATATAACCGTTGCCGATTCCTTTGCCGTGATAGGGAACGCCGGGGCTGCGCATATTGACGAGATTGTAGGCGGGCACCGCTTCGATCAGCAATCCCTGCACTGTTTTTTTATCGCCGTTTTTCATGATGATGCCGCCTTTGATCTGCCCGGCGGCATCCTGTGTAATTACCATAATGGTTTTGTCTGTTCTGATTGCACTAATCGCCTCCAGATCGCAATGATCATAATGTTCATGGGTCACGAGAATCAAATCGGCTTTCGGGAGTTTGGAATAATCTGCGTACTGTGAAACGGGATCGATGTGGATGATCTTTCCATTGAAGGAAATCATCAATGTTGCATGACCAAGAAAGGTGATCGACAGATCCCCCTCTCCTGTTTTGATATTGTCTGTTACGAAATTATTTTCTGCAGCCATCGTCACTCCTGGGAAAAAAGATAAAATGAATTTTTATTCATTGGATTTCGCGTCGACAATAAAATATTCCGTCTCGCCGAAGCAGCTTGTCGGAACACCTCTATGCTGTTCATAAACCAGGATAACCCGTTTGCCGGCCAGCTTGTTGATGCGTTTAGCCACCTCCTCGTCCCGGATACTGAACAGGAATTTTTCCGGAATAGCCCCGGGCATGGTTACCATAGCCATTTCGCCTTCCCATGTTTTACATATCCAGCCACTTTTGGACAGCTTCTGGATATAACCCGCCCGTTCGCCCTTGGAAAAACTCCAGGTGAGTGTAAACCAGGTATAAAAAATAAAGCCGATAACAGGCACCAGTATGATGCCTGCCAGCCATAATTTCCAACGCGTCTTATTTTCCCCGTTATAGCTATCCATTACAGTATCACCTCATATAGTTGTTTTACCGGAATAAGCGAGTTTTCTGTTTGCCGAGAATATAAAGAGAAAAGCCTTTTATGTCAATAACATAATGACAATTTGAGCTGGGAAGCATACTTTTTTGCCAGCAGATGACTTGGATAATAATGAGTTTTGTAAGAATCTTTTTTAAAGATCCGCCCGCGCCGCATGATAAGAGCTGCGCACCAATGGGCCCGCCTCTGCATATCTGAATCCAAGTTCACCGGCGATTTCTTGCAACCGGTAAAATTCATCGGGATGATAGTATTTAACGACCGGCCAATGTTGGAGCGTGGGCTGCTGATACTGCCCGATAGTCAGGCGATCACAGGAAACGGCGGCCAGATCATCCATTAGGCGCAAAATATCATCCTGGCTTTCACCAAAGCCGATCATAAAACCGCTTTTGGAAATTGTGAATGATGACGACACGCGGGAAAGCAGTTCCAGCGAAAGGCTGTAATTTCCCTGGGGACGCAGCCGGGGGAATAATGGTTTTACAGTTTCCATATTGTGATTGATTACGTCCGGACGGGCTTCTATAACTTTTTCCAGCGCCGATAAGCTGCCTTGAAAATCGGGAATCAATACTTCAATTTTACATTCCGGCAGAGCCCGGCGTAATTTATTGATGCAGTCGGCAAAAATTCCAGCGCCGCCATCCGGCAGATCATCCCGGGTTACCGAAGTTATGACGATGTATTTTAAGTTCATTTCCTGAACTGCGGCAATAAGCTGGTCCACTTCCTTTTGATCGACAGGAAGTGGCGCCCCATGCCGTACATTGCAGTAGCGGCAATGCCTGGTGCAGATATTCCCGAGAATTAAGAAAGTCGCCGTGCCGTTGGCAAAACATTCAGCGATATTGGGGCATGCCGCCTCCTGACAGACGGTATGGAGTTTCAGCCCGGCCAGAGTGGTTCTGATCTTCCTGCACTCTTGCGCATGCGGCAGGCGGACTTTGAGCCAGGGAGGCTTGCGCAGGAGCTGTGGTTTTTCTTGGGAGTCAGTCCTCATTGTTTTCTGATCATAACAAGAAGCATCTTAAACCGGGGGTTTGCTTTTAATGCATGCGGTTTATTGGCCGGCATTATGATCATTTCCCCTTCTTTGACGGTATGCACTGTCCCCGCTATCGTTATATCTGCGGCTCCATCAATAACCTGCACAAGCGCATCGAAAGGCGCGGTATGCTCACTCAGTCCCTGTCCGTTGTCGAAAGCAAACAAAGTAACGGTTCCGGCATCCTTATCGATAACAGTGCGGCTGACAACTGATCCGGGCTGATAAGAAACCATGCCTTTCATATCTAAAACTACCCCGATAAGATTATTTACGTCTGCCATTTACTCCTCCTTTGTTATTGGTGCAGAAGTTGGCACGATGAACTTAGACCCCACCACTCACTGGCTAAGGGTTTCAATGGAGTTGATCTCTTTCTACTAGTCAATTGTCAAGAGCAAAGATTTGACCCCAAATGACCACTATTTTCTTTTCCAGCAGACATCCGGCTTGCGGGCGGCCAGGACTTCGTCCATCCTGCTTACCTCTGTGGTCAAAGGTGCATCTTTTACCCGTTGCGGGTTTTCTTTGGTCTCCTGGGCAATGGTAATCATTGCTTCGCAAAAAGCATCCAGCGTTTCCTTGCTTTCCGTCTCCGTCGGTTCAATCATCAGAGCTTCGGGAACAATCATCGGGAAGTAAATTGTCGGCGGATGATAACCGAAGTCGATCAGCCTTTTGGCAATGTCCGATGTATGGACGCCGCCTTCGACAACCTGTCTTTTACCAGAGAAAACGCATTCGTGCATGCAAATGCGATCATAGGGCAAATCGAAATATGGCTTCAACTTTTCCTTGATGTAATTGGCATTGAGCACAGCCATTTCGGTGGCGTTCTTCAGGCCTTCCGCACCCAGCGAGCGAATGTAGGCGTAGGCTTTGACGATGACATTGAAGTTGCCGTAAAAAGCACGCACGCGGCCGATGGAATCGGGGAAATTATCCGACCAGCGGTAACCTTCGTCCGTTTTAACAATGCGCGGCACGGGCAAAAAATCAATCAGCGCTTTTCCTACTCCCACTGGTCCGCTGCCAGGGCCGCCTCCGCCGTGCGGTGTGGAAAATGTTTTATGCAGATTGAGCTGAATCACGTCGAAGCCGATATCACCCGGACGGGCAATGCCCAGGAAGGCATTGGCGTTGGCGCCGTCACCGTAAAGCAGGCCGCCTTTTTCATGGATGATGCGGGAGACTTCTTCAATGTTGCGTTCAAATAAGCCCAGCGTATTGGGATTAGTCAACATCAGAGCAGCAACATCTTCGTTCATCAATGATCGCAGATGATCAATATCCACGCCGCCTTCAGAGTTGGAGCGCAGAGTCACTATTTCAAAACCGCTTAAGGCGCTGGAGGCAGGATTGGTGCCGTGGGCGGCATCGGGAATAAGGATGCGATGACGTTTTTCACCCTTCTTTTCAAAATATTTTTTGATCATCATCATGCCGGTAAGCTCGCCATGCGCACCGGCTGCCGGTTGCAGGGTAAAGGCGGCCATGCCGAAAATACTGCACAAGTACTGCTGCATTTCATCCATTAACTGCAAATTTCCTTGCGCTGATTCATCATCAGCATAAGGATGCGGATTTGTAAAACCGGGCAGGACGGCGGCGTTTTCGTTGACTTTGGGGTTGTATTTCATGGTGCAGGAACCCAGCGGGTAAAAGCCCAGATCGACGCCGAAATTACGCCGCGACAGATTGGTATAGTGGCGAATCAAATCCACTTCGGCCACTTCCGGCAAATCGAGTTCCGTACGCAGAAATTTTTCGCCGATAACGGCTTCTATGTTTACCGACGGCACATCGCTTTCCGGAATATTTCCGGCGCTGCGTCCGGGACGGCTTTTTTCAAAAATCAACTCCATTAGAAAACTCCTTGTTCATTTGTGTCATTCCGGGCAAGCAAAGTGCGACCCGGAATCCAGGAAACATAAAATACTGGATGCCGGATCAGGTCCGGCATGACGAAGCGGATTATTTAACTATCTCCACAACCCGGTCAATGTCATCTTTGCCGGCAACATTATGAGATTGCTTTGGCTATTATCCAATCTTCTTCCAAGAAACATCCCCGCCCCTTGCGGGAGGGGATTGAGGGGAGGGGTAAAAACCACATCCTTATATATTCCCGCTAAATTTCCGTTTGTATTCTTGTAATAATAAATTACGGCGATTTTTTGTTTATCCCCCTCACCTAACCTCTCCCGCCGGGGAGAGGAACTAAAGAAGTAGGGCTACTTGAGGATGGCGACAATCTTATCTACATCTTCTTTGGAAACCATCTCCGTAACGCAAAAGAGCAGAGCATTTTTCAATTCGGGGTAGCTTTTCGGCAATTCATAAGCTCCGCCAATCCCCTCTTTTTTCAGTCTATCATTTACTTCCCCGGCATCGGGGCAACTTACGGCAAATTCGTTATAAACCGGCGCCGTAAAAACTTCCTGCCAGCCGGGAAGACCCAGGAGTTGTTTTTTAAGATACTGTGTTTTCTGAATATTTAAGACAGCCAGTTTTTGCAGATTTTTACCCAGCGCGGCCAGGTAGACTCCCGCCGCCAGCGCGCAGAGCGCTTCGTTGGAACAGATATTGGATGTGGCCTTTTCGCGGCGGATATGCTGTTCACGAGTCTGTAAAGTTAAAACGAAACCGCGCTTGCCGTTTTTATCCACCGTCGCTCCCACCAGGCGTCCGGGAATGCGGCGCAGAAATTTTTCGCGGGCGGCAAAAACTCCGAGATAAGGACCGCCGTAATTGAGCGGATTACCAAAGCTTTGCCCCTCGCCGACGACAAAATCAGCCCCCAGTTCGCCCGCCGGTTTGAGAATGCCCAGCACCGTGCCGTCGGTAAAACCAGCAACAAGAAGAGCGCCGCAGTTGTGAGCTAACTCAACAACAGGAGCAATATCTTCAATGCAGCCGAAAAAATTGGGGCTCTGCACCAGAACGGCTGCCACATTCTCATCTAATTCTTTGTGGAGCAAATCGAGATTAATTTGTCCGGATTGAGCATACGGTATTTCGCATATCTCATAACCATTCGACCAGCAGTAAGTGTGCACAACAGCCCGATATTCAGGATGAACGGAGCGGGCGACAATAATTTTGGAGCGGTTCAGCGTTTTCGCCGAAAGAACGGCTGCTTCGGCCATGGCTGAGGCACCGTCATACATAGAGGCGTTGGCGATTTCGGTGCCGGTGAGATGGGCAATCATTGTCTGGTATTCGTAAATGGCCTGTAAAATACCCTGGCTGATTTCCGCCTGATAAGGAGTATAAGCAGTGTAAAATTCAGCGCGGCCGATTATGTGTCCGACCACTGCCGGAATGTAATGATGATAAGCACCGGCACCGGTTAATGTCAGCGCAGGAATCATGTTTTTCCGGCTCAGGCTGTTCATGCAGGCGATGGTTTCCTGCTCGGAAAGAGATACTGGAAGATTCAGCAACTGCTTTAATCTGTATTTGGCGGGTATATCGGCAAACAGCTCCTCGATATCGGTAATGCCGACAGCTGCTTTCATTTGGGCTACGTCTTCACCGGTATGAGGCGTGTAATTCATCAGTGTTTTTCCTCGGCAATAAGTTTTTCATAAGCTGCGGCATCAAGCAGGCTATCGTATTCAGCTTTGTCCGCTACACGCATCATGGCGATCCAACCGTCGCCAAAGGCATCCTGATTAAGCAGCGCCGGTTCATCTTCCAGTCTGTTGTTAACGTCAATCACCTCTCCGCTGATGGGAGCATAAACATCGGATACTGATTTGACCGATTCCACAACGGCCACGGGTTCACCTTTGGCAACTTTTTTCCCTATCGAGGGTAGTTCGACAAAAACTATATCAGTAAGCATCTCCTGCGCATAATCAGTGATGCCGATTAGGACTGTGCCGTCGCCATTATCTTTAGCCCATTCATGATCATGGGTATAGCGTCTGTCGGTCGGGTTTTGTTTGGACATCTTCGTTCTCCTTGATTTATTTTTCCCGTTTATAAAAAGGGATTTTTACAACTTTCGCCGGGCTTCGCGAGTCGCGGATAGCAATAAATATTTCTGTATCCGGCTCACTGTAGTCAACATCAACAAAAGCCAGACCAACGGCTTTATTTAAAGTCGGCGCAAAGGTTCCCGACGTGACAATACCGATTTCTTTGTCTCCCTGAAAAACCTTATAGCCATGCCGGGCAATACCCCGTCCGGTCATTTCGAGGCCAACCAGTTTTTTCCTGACGCCGGATGGATTTAAAGCTCTCAGCGCAGCGGCGCCGGCAAATTCCTTATCAAAATCAACAAGCCAGCCATAAGGTACTTCAAAGGGGGTCACGCTTTCCGTAATATCCTGGCCATTGAGCATCATACCGGACTCCAGCCGCAGGGTATCACGGGCGCCAAGTCCCGCGGGCTTCAAGCCAAAGTCTTGACCTGCTTTCATAATCGCATCCCAAAGATCGCCGATTGCCTTCGCCGAAGAATAAATTTCAAAACCATCTTCACCTGTATAACCGCTGCGGGATATAATTGACGAATGATTTGCCGTTCTTACTTCCACGAAATGATAATAGCGCACGCTATTCAGATCATAGTCGGTCAAAGTGGAAAGAATTGCCTGGGCGGACGGCCCCTGCAAATCGAGTTTACCCACTTTCTCGGTGACATTTTCCACCGTGCTCTCAAATCCTTTTTCCTCTCGCAAATCACATATTCTTTGCCAATCCCGCTCACAGGTTGTAGCATTGGTCACCAGCACATAGAAATCCGACGCTACTTTATAAACGGTTAAATCATCTATTATTCCACCATGATCGGTGAGTAGGGCGGAAAGTTTAACCTGCCCGTCTTTTTGGTTTTGTAAATTTCTGGTCAGGGCATATTGCAACAAGTCAAATGCCTGCGGCCCTTTCACCACTATTTCCCCCATGTGGCAAATATCAAAAAGGGCGGCCGCTTTGCGGGTTGTTCTGTGTTCATCAATAACATTTGTGTATTGAACGGGCATGGCCCAACCGCCAAAGTCAATTATTTTGGCATTCAGAGCAACGTGTTTTTCATATAAGGGTGTTTTTTTCATTTTATTTCACCAGATGTTTAAGAATGAGAGACAATACAACCAGAAAAATGCATACCGCCACAAATAATTTTTTTCTTGAAAAATTCAGAACCAAGACAACGTTGCCGCAATGCGAACAAATGGTAAATCGGGAAAAAATTCCCTGACCACAGGAAGGACAAGGCAAAACTTTTTCCCTGCAACAACCGACGATCCGTTAACATTTTGCTTTAATGCGGAATGAACGCTATGAAGCTACTACAACTAGGAATAGTTTTCAAGATTTAATAAAAAACGGCTTGAGAGGAAACAAAAAAAGGACAGGCAAAACCTGTCCTTTTTGAGACTTAAATAAGCTTATTATAACTTATTTTGCTGCCGGAGCCGCTTCTTCAGCTTTCTTTTCAGCTTTCTTTTCGGCTTTCTTTGCTTTCTTTACTTTCTTGGGAGCTTTCTTTGCAGGAGCCTTCTCTTCAGCTTTCTCGACCTTTGCGGCTTCTTCTTTGACGGGAGCAGCGGCCTTTTCAGCAGCCATAACGGTGGTGCCCATTGCAAATACCAATGCTACAACTAACAATACTAAACGCTTCATCTTAAATCCTCCTTTTAAATTTGTTTTTACTTTTATATTACCCTCAAAAAATGAGGGAACATAAATTACCTGAATAACCATCAATTACAGTGCACAGATTTGTCGGCAGCAAACGCGATCACATATAATAATAAAAAAGCTGCACAAGTTAAATACGTCACCGCTTTTTAATGGTCTCTGTTTATCTTCAGTTTGTCTATTAGCAATCTATATGCCAATTCAACAAATGTTTTTGATCCATTACATATTACTGAAATTGCTTGCTAATATATTTTACCTTCTTTTTCCAGCCTTTTTTTTAAATATAACAGGGTAATCCTTCCCCACATGGTGAGAAATTTTTCATCAACAACGCCCTGATTGTATGTGTTGAGATCACTTAAAGTTCGGTGATCATATCCGCAATCAATCAAGCTCAATCAAAAATTTTTTTAAAAAAACTTTCTTTTTTCTTAGGGTAGTAGAGGTCACCCTCATAGTCGACAATCAATTTGCCGTCCAGATGGTCGGTCTCGTGCTGGACAATGCGGGCAACATAATCAACGTATCTTTTACTGATTTTTTCCCCTTTGGTGTTCAGGGCACGTACTTTAATTTCCGGAAAACGGCTGATATCAACTTGAATATCCGGACAGGATAAACAACCTTCGGCCATTTTTACTTTTTCACCTCGTGTTTGAGTAATCCGTGGATTAATCAGCACATCATACTCATCGGGCTTGATTTTACCTTTTTCCTCGAAGCCCTTAATACGAAAAACAATAATTCTTTTACTGATGCCGATTTGCGGGGCGGCAAGACCGGAGGCATCGTCCCTGGCTAAAAAGGAATCAATAAGAGTCTGGACATCATCACTTGATGCCTTATCCAGAGGAGTAGCAACATCGGAACACTTTTTCCGCAAAACAGCAGTGTCCTCTTTATTGATACCTTCTTCATTCCATAACGTTAAAACTCTGTTTTTAGCCATTATTTTACCACCTGTTGAAATTTTCGCTTGGGGCTATAACATCTATTTGCCGTATTTTCAAGTAATTGTAGCTTGCAATTACAGCCCTTCATTTGCTAAACACCTTATTCCAATTATTTAATAATCAAGAGGTAGAATTTGCTGAATCAAATTATCACTAAAATTGCCAGGAATCAGTTTGCCCAGGCGCTTAAGTTTGAAGAAGGCCCCGCCCCTCACCTGCCTCTCTGTACCGATGAAAAACAGCGCCTTCTTTATATTCACATTCCCTTTTGTGAAGAACTCTGTCCCTATTGCTCCTTTCATCGGGTGCGTTTTGAAGAGACGCTGACCCGCAAGTATTTCCGGGCGTTGACCAAAGAGATCAAACTTTACCGGGAGAAAAACTACACCTTTACCGGAATCTATGCAGGCGGCGGAACGCCCACCGTTCTAATCGATGAATTAGCCGATGTACTGCAATGCGCCCGCGATAATTTCCCCATCCGGCAAATATCGGTAGAAACAAACCCCAACCATCTGACACCGGGGAATATCGCCGTCCTGCAGCAGGCCGGTGTCAATCGTCTTTCCGTTGGCGTTCAAACCTTTAATGATGAACTGCTGAAAAAAATCGGCCGTCTGGAAAAATACGGTTCCGGAGAAGAAATTGCCGAAAAACTCGGCAAATTTCAGGGCAGTTTCGATACCCTCAATGCCGATATGATTTTCAATTTTCCCACGCAAACGCCCGAAATGCTGGATGCAGATCTGGATATTTTACAGAAGCTGAAAATGCAGCAGGTCACCTTTTACCCCTTGATGGTTTCGACCATCACACAAGGTCTGATGGACAGGACAATCGGAACGGTTGATTTTAATCGTGAAAAAAAATTATATATAAAGATCGCCCGGCGCTTGTATAATGATTACGATTATTCCTCGGCCTGGTGCTTTTCACGCAAGAACAGCAAAAAGGCAATGATTGACGAATACGTTGTTGATTATGATGAATATGCCGGGCTGGGCAGCGGGGCCATCGGTTATCTCCAGGGAACCTGCTTAGCCAACACATTTGATATCAATCAATATATCGCCTCTCTTGAGCAAAACATAGTGCCCCTTATGGCTTCCCGGAGTTTTAATCTCCACGATCAAATGAGCTATGACTTTCTGATGAGACTTTTCAGCACAAAAATAAATGTCATAGAACTGGAAAAAAAATATAATGGAAAGTTCTTAAAATCATTGTGGAAGGAAATGATCGCCTTTACCCTGGCCGGTTCATTCCGCTATTTATCACCGGATCTTCATCTGACGCCAAGAGGGCGGTATTTCTGGGTGATCATGATGCGGGAATTTTTTATCGCCGTAAATAATTTCCGGGAGTATTGCCGCAAACAGGCGGGCATTGGTTAATGGCACTTATCAGAAGAATTTTGAAGAACGATGATTGCTGATAAGTTATCAACTCAAATCTTTAAGGTCGACCACGGTCAAAGCGGGCAGCGGCTCGATATATTTCTGACACAAAACGACCAGACCCTTTCCCGCTCCCAGGTAAAGCGCGCGATTGAAGATGGTGATGTGCTGGTCAACCGACTTGCGCCCAAACCCGGCCTGCGCCTGAAGGAAGGCGATGTAATCCAGCTTAATCCGAAACCGGCAAAAGAAGCAGTCGCCGCCCCGCAGGAAATTCCCTTAAATATAATTTACGAAGATGCAGCGATTATTGTCGTGAATAAAGAAGCAGGAATGGTTGTCCATCCGGCGCCGGGAAATTATGATCATACCCTGGTGAACGCCCTGCTTTTTCACTGTCATGATTTGTCCGGAATCGGCGGCGTTCTGCGGCCGGGAATTGTTCATCGCCTGGATAAGGGAACTTCCGGATTGATAGTAGCCGCCAAATCCGATGCCGCACACCGCAGCCTGGCGGCCCAATTTAAAAACCACGAAGTGGAAAAAACCTACTGCGCGCTGGTCTGGGGCGACATAAAAGGCGACCGGGGTGAAATAATTATGCCTGTGGGCAGGCATCCGGGAGATCGCAAAAAGATGTCTACAAAAAGCAAACGCGGCAGAAATGCCATCACTTACTGGAAAGTAAAAGAACGTTATGGCATTGCAACACTGCTCGATGTGCAAATCAAAACCGGCCGGACTCATCAAATCCGGGTGCATCTCTCCGATCGTGGCTATCCGGTTGTCGGCGACGCCGTTTACGGCAATACTTCTAAGATTCGCACGGTCACCGATGCGGCTTTAAAGGCACAATTCAAGACGCTGAACCGGCAGGCGCTGCATGCCGCCAGGCTCTCTTTTACTCACCCGCAAAGCGGTGAGAGAGTCGTCTTTGAAGCTGAAATGCCGGACGACATGGCCAGCCTTTGCACACAATTGAGGCACAGGCCTTAAAACTCCCCAATGTTTCCTTGCACGTTCCAAAAATGAGCGAATATTTTCCCGGCCGAATTGACTTGTTTTAAGCCGATTCGTCAGTAAATAGTAGCTTGATAATTTCAGTTTGTTGTGCGAAATTACAAGCATTCAACACAGATTTACGACATTCTGATAAAGGCGGATCAAGAACTTTTCTCCGGCTTATTCCTATGAAAAGGGGGAAACACGTCCTTTTTTCCAGTGGTTAAGAAGAAGCAAATTCACCATTATGTTAGATAGCGTCGGCATAAGCCAATGAGTGCTGATATTTGATATAAAGGGATAGGGATAATATGAATGCTCAGAATAAGTTCCGGACTTTCCAGACAAGTACTGCTGATGCGCGCGAGGCGGCCCGGGAATTTTATGCAGGAGTCGTTCAACCGGACATGGAGCTTGTGGTTTTCTTTTGTTCGAGTGAATATGACCTGGATGTGTTGGCTGATGAGTTAGGGCATTTGTTTGCAGAAATACAAGTAATAGGCTGCACGACAGCAGGAGAAATCGGCCCTGCCGGTTATCTTCAGCACAGTTTATCCGGAGCAAGCTTTCCTTCCGGCATCTGCAAGGTGGTTGCCGGACTTCTCGAAGGTTTGCAGCAATTCGATGTTACCCGGGGCTATGCCTTTGCCCAAACCCTGCTGCAGCGACTGGAAGGCAAAGCGCCTGAGGCAGATTCCGACAACAGCTTCGCGTTCATGCTTATTGACGGCTTGTCCATGCGCGAGGAACTGGTGGCGCATACATTGCGTCTTGCATTGGACAAACTTCCTCTTGTTGGCGGTTCGGCGGGTGATGATATGAAATTCACCGGAACAAAAGTCTATTATGATGGCCGTTTCCATCCCGACAGTGCCGTTCTAGCCATCATTACCACTTCCCTGCCCTTCAGAATATTTCGCACACAGCATTTTGTGCGAACAGACAAACGGCTTGTCGTTACGGAAGCCGACACAGCAAAACGTATTGTCAGGGAAATAGACGGAATGCCCGCTGCCGAAGCCTACGCCCGGATTCTGGGGGTTGACGTGCGCGATCTCACCCCAAAGCTTTATGCCAGTTGGCCGGTAGTGGTGATGATCGACGGCACGGACTATGTTCGCTCTATCCAAAAAGTCAACCCTGATGGCAGCCTGAGCTTTTTTTGCGCCATTGAGGAGGGATTGGTACTTAGAGTTGCCTATGGCATAAATCTGGAAAAGGATCTTGAGCAAACCTTTGATAAAATCAGTAAAGAAATAGGCTTGTCTCAACTTGTCATCGGATTCGATTGCATTTTACGGGCTTTGGAAATTGATCAGATGGGCATCAGAGATCGTATCGGAGAGATTTTCCGGCGCCATAACACGATCGGTTTCAGTACTTATGGAGAGCAGTTTCATGGCATACATGTCAATCAAACTCTCACCGGCATTATTATAGGCACTGCTCAAGAGGTGCCTAATGACTGACCAGCAGATACCGGAAGACAAAAAGGACGAGCAAGATTTACGTGCTGAAATCGCGCGCCTGAACAAGATCATTCAGGCTCTTATGAATCGTGCTGAACGTAACACAACTGCGCAGAATTCTGGTTTCAGCCTCTTCCATACAACGATTGTTCTGGAGGAACAGGTGCGTCGCCGCACCGAGGAACTGGAAGCATCATTGCGGGAAAATGAACATATCACTCGTGCTTTGCGGGAGTCGGAAGAAAGATTCCGGGGCCTGGTCAATCAATCATTGGTCGGAATCGGAATCATCGAAGACGGTAAATTCAGTTATGCAAATTCCAAACTGGCGGACATCTTCGGGTACAGTATCGATGAAATTCTGCAATTGGGTCTGTTCAATATTATTGCCAGAAGCGATCATCCTATCCTCTCAGAACGAATCCACAAGATATTGGCTGATGATCGGAAAAGAAAAGGAACTTTTATCTACCGCGGATTGCGCAAGGACGGTGTCGAGGTTCATGTTGAGGCCACCGGCACCCGCATGAGCGTAAGCGGGAAACATGCCTTGATTTTAACGCTTATGGATATTTCCGAAAGAGTTAAAGCGGAGAAAGCAGTACAGGAACTTAATATTCAATTGCGTGACCAATCCGTTCGTGATCCCCTGACGGGCCTGTTTAATCGCCGGTATCTGGAAGAATCTCTCGGCCGTGAACTGATTCGTGCGCAACGCCAAAACGCCGCGTTAAGTTTAATAATGGGGGATATCGATCACTTCAAGAATGTAAATGACACATACGGTCATCCGGCGGGAGATAAAGTTTTAAAGGTATTCGGCGAGCTGATCAAGAAGTATTCCCGCGGCAGCGATATTTATTGCCGCTACGGCGGTGAAGAATTTTTGCTGGTATGCCCGGACATGACCAGCGAAAAGGCTTATGAGCGGGCAGAACAATTACGAATGGCGATTTCAGATACACCAATTACATTCGAAGGGTCAGTTATTAAGGTTGAGGCTTCTTTCGGGGTTGCATCTTACCCGCAACATGGGGATACAGACAATAAATTGATTTCGGCAGCTGATAGCGCGCTATATGAAGCAAAAAATGCGGGGCGCAATCAGGTAAAACTTTATTCCAACTTTTCATAACACCGTAAAATTTTATGTTCAAACTAGCCAAAAAGGATTCCATCCCTTATCTGCAATCGGAAATTTTTACCCGGTGTGATTTTCTTGATCACGCCTTCTGCACACGGCGCGGCGGCGCTTCCAGAGAAGATTACAAAAGCCTGAATATGAGTTTCCGGGAAGGCGACGAGGAGTTCCGGGTGTTGCAAAACTGGTCGAAACTGGCGACGTCTTTCGACATTCCCCTCGAACAGTTTCTGGTTCTCAACCAGGTTCACGGCGATGGAATTCTTGTTGTCGGGGCCGAGCGCTCTCATGTTTCCTCACAATCCGAACTCAGTTACGATGCCGTTGTCACCGATCGTCCCGGCCTGGCTATCTGCATTAAGACGGCGGATTGCGTGCCGGTATTCATTGTCGACAAGGCAAAAAAAGTTATTGCTGCAGTTCATGCGGGTTGGAAGGGCACGGCTTTAGCCATCAGCGCTAAAGTCATCCGGTTAATGCGTGAGCGATACGGCTCGCGGCCGCAGGATATTCTGGCGGCCATAGGGCCGTCCATAGGACTCTGCTGCTATGAAGTCGATAATGTCACCGCTGAAGCCTTCCTGGCGCAGAAAAACAATGAATCTTTTTTGTTTCCTAAGGCTGCGAAAAGCAACAAATGGATGGTCAATTTGCCGGAAGCCAACCGCAGGCAGCTATTGGATTGCGCCATTCCGGCGATGAACATCGAATCATCCGGTTACTGCACCATGTGCAATCAGGATATTTTTTTCTCCCACCGCGGCTCCGGTGGCATCACCGGCCGGCAGATCAATTTTATGATGATCAAGGAAACTGAGTACTGCAAAATAGCCACACTCAACAATAAAGTATTTTGGCGGGAATGAACGAGAGGCAAGCAAAAATTAGAAGCCTTCGTCGGGTTCAGAAGAGACTTCACAAAACGGAACAAGGGATTGCAACCCCTTGCTTTATAGAGCTGTTTCCATCTACATTTTAACGAGGAATCGCCACAGTGCTTCGCGGTGTTCATCTTTTGCGTAATCAATGCCCACCCTGGGCGTGGCTGTGATCATTTCCCCCGGTATGGTTTTGTAGTCTTCCACCCACAATTCTTTATGGCAGGTTAAATCCCAGTTGTTCAATGATTTATCAATGCCGAAAGCCTGGCATAGTTTGGCCGGGCCGTTGGTCAGCACTTTCCCTTTTTTCCCCCGGCGGGTTTCCATTTCTGCGATGCCGGCAAGAGGCAAAACCGCCCGGATCAGCACAGCGCAGGGATTTCCTTCCTTTTCCGTCACCAGATTAAGCATGTAATGCATACCGTAGGTAAAATAAACATACGCATAACCGGCGTGGCCGAACATAACGGCATTGCGGGGAGTTTTACCGCGGTGAGCGTGGCAGGCGCTGTCTTTCTGACCGCAGTAGGCCTCGGTTTCTACGATCATTCCACTCAACTCGGCAGAATTGATCCGACGCACCAATTTTTTTCCTAAAAGAGCACGGGCAACTTCTATCGTATCGCGCTCATAAAAATCTCTGTTTAATATAGTCATGCCTGGTTTTAAAAGTTACTTGTCTTTCGTTTTCGTCTCCGTCAGCGGCCTGGACATGCCTTCCTTGATTTCCTTGACTTCCTGTTTGATGCCTTCCTTGACTTTTTCCGAGTGTTGCACCATCGAATCCTTTACTTCCTGCACTCCTTGGGGAATATCCTTTTTCATCTGTTGCACATCGCGGACTATAGCCTCTTTGCCTTCCTGATAGGCTTTAACTGCTTCCGTTTTGATTTCTTTGGCGTCATCGGCAATTGCAGCAGCCACACCTTTATCCGGCGCTTTACTAACCTTTTCATCGGCTGACAAAGTAATACTGGAGCCGAAAAAGCAGCAAACGGCAAACATGCAAATTATTATCTGTTTCATAATATTATTGTCTCCCTGTACTCCCTTTTATATTAATTTTATTATGCGACCCCATATAGGCAAAAGGGAAACAATTGTCAATTCGTCAAATCGTAAAGACTGCGCTTCCGGTATTTTCCTTATTGACATCAATCCTTTTCGGTAATACTGAAATTTCAGTATTTAGTACTTAAAAAGCAAAGGAGCTGGACTCATGATCATTGTCACAGGTGGTGCCGGATTTATCGGAAGTGCTTTCGTCTGGAAACTTAATCAGGAAGGTATTGACGATATTGTTATTGTTGACCGGTTGGGAACAAAAAATAAATGGAAAAATCTGGTCAACAGAAAATTTGCCGAATTTATTCACAAAGACGATTTTCTGCCGCATATTTGTGAAGACCGCGTTCCTTTCAAGGTGAAGGCGGTAATTCACATGGGCGCCTGTTCTTCGACAACGGAACGCGATGCCGATTACCTTTGGCAAAACAATTACTCCTACACCCGCACCCTGGCGATGTGGGCGATTAAACACGGCAGCCGTTTTATTTACGCAAGTTCCGCCGCCACTTACGGCGACGGATCACAGGGATTTTCCGATGAGCACGGCAAAATCCCTTCACTGAAGCCGATCAATATGTACGGGTACTCCAAACAGGTTTTCGATACCTGGGCATTAAAGAATTCACTGGAAGATAAGATTGCCGGCATCAAATTTTTTAACGTGTTCGGCCCCAATGAATATCATAAAGAAGACATGACCAGTGTTATCTTCAAAGCATTTCATCAAATTAAAGAAACGGGCAAGGTGCGCCTGTTCAAATCCTATAAACCGGAGTTCTCCGACGGCGGACAGCTGCGCGATTTTGTTTACGTCAAAGATTGCATCAATACCGTGTGGTGGCTCCTGCAGCATCCGGATGTCAACGGCATCTTCAATCTGGGCACAGGCAAGGCCAGATCCTGGAATGATTTGATCAATGCTGTTTTTGCGGCTTTAGGGCAAAAGTCCAACATCGAGTATATAGCAATGCCGGAAGAATTGCGCAATCAATACCAGTACTTCACAGAGGCGAAAATGGATAAGCTCAAGGATGCAGGCTGTCCGGTGTCTTTTTCCTCGCTGGAAGATTCCGTACGGGATTACGTGGTCAACTATCTGCAGAAAACCGATCCGCATCTGGGAAAATAGCAAATCTTGCGTGAATGCAGATAGCTTCAAGAGAAAAGTTAATGAAAGAATCGATAAAAAAACATCTTCAGGTCACACCTTTAAAGATCACGATCTTTATAATTTTACTGGCGCTTGTTCTTTTCTTTTTTGACTTTTCCTTTCTGCGTTTTATGGAATTAAAAGCTCTTGACCTGCGCATAGCGTCGAGAGGGTCACTGCCCGCAGGACCGGAGACAGTAATTGCGTCTATAGATGAAAAGAGTCTGAGCGAATTGGGTCGCTGGCCTTGGCCGCGTGCAACGATCACAGCCTTGGTGGATCGGCTGAAAGCCTCGGGCGCAAAAGCAATAGGTTTTGATATTGTCTTTTCGGAATCAAACAAGGTAGCCTCCGATGCAGACGCCGCGCTCGCCGGATCAATTACCCGTGCTAAAAATATAACCCTCGGCTATTTTTTTCACTTAAGGAATAAAGACGTTGCTCACTTGTCGGAAAAAGAAATTGCTGAACAGGAAGACAATATAAAAAATTCACGCTACCCGCTTGTCAACTGCACGGATAAGAACGCGGATGACTTCCCTATCCCCAAGGCTTACGCGCCGCAAACCAATTTAAATTTATTTTCCGCGGCGGCCGTCAACAGCGGCTTCTTTAATATTATGCCCGATAGCGACGGTTCTCTGCGCTGGGCTCCTCTGGTAATTAAATTCGGCGGCAACTATTATTCATCTCTTCCCCTTTCCGTTTTGCAGCAGTGTCTGGACTGGCCGCAGCTTTCATTAAATTTAACTGGCTACGGCGCGGAAAGCATAATTATCGGGGACACCGTAATTCCCACCGACGAATCGGGAAGGCTTTTAATCAACTATCTGGGCCCGGTAAAAACTTTCCCGCATTTTTCCGTATCCGACATTCTTGAAGGAAGAATTCCTCCCGAAAAAATCCGCGATAAGATCGTTCTTGTGGGAGCGACCGCTATCGGGATTTACGATTTGCGGGTAACTCCCTTTGGCGCTGCCTACCCCGGAGTCGAAATTCATGCGACGGTAATCGATAATATCCTGCATCGCAACTTTTTGATCCACTCCGGCTTTACCCGCTTTATCGATCTTTGCACCATTATCCTGGCCGGCCTGCTGATGGGACTGATCATTCCCCGCCTGAAAGCGGTAAAAGGCATCTTCGCCGCCGTAATACTCATCGGCGTTTTTGTGGCTGTCAATGTGTTTCTTTTCTCCAGCTTCAATATCTGGTTGAATCTTGTTTATCCGATACTGACCATGCTCACCGTTTATCCGGGCATCACCGTTTATCGCTACATCACGGAAGAGCGGGAAAAGAAGAAGATCCGCGGCGCCTTCCAGTACTACCTGACACCGTCCGTCATCAACGAAATGCTCAAAGATCCGTCCAAGCTGAAACTCGGCGGCGACAAAAAAGATCTGTCGGTTTTATTTTCCGACATCCGCGGCTTTACGACAATCTCGGAAAAGCTCGGTCCGGAGGAACTTGTTCATTTGCTCAATGAGTATCTTACCGCCATGACCGACATTGTATTCAAATACGAGGGAACACTGGACAAGTACATGGGTGACGCCATCATGGCTATCTTTGGCGCGCCGCTGGAACAGCCCGAGCATGCCCGCAGTGCCTGCCGGACCGCCCTGGACATGATGAGTGAACTTTACCGCCTGCAGAAAAAATGGCGGGAAGAAGGCAAACCGCCTTTAAATATCGGCATAGGCATCAACAGCGGCGAGATGGTTGTGGGCAACATGGGTTCACAAATGCGCTTTGACTATACGGTTATGGGTGATATGGTCAATCTTGGTTCCCGTCTGGAAGGCACCAACAAGGAATACGGCACCAACATAATTATCAGCGAATTTACACATAACGCGGTTCGCGACTCCATGTGCTGCCGGGAGCTGGACCGGGTGCGCGTTAAAGGCAAAAAGCTGCCGGTTAAAATTTATGAATTACTGGGTGAAAAAAAAGAGGAAAGCAAATTCAAAGATTTCATCAGCAGTTTTGAAGAAGGCCTGGCGCTTTACCGCGCATCCCGGTGGGATGAGGCCATCGCCGCTTTCCAAAAGACTCTTGCCATCAAACCGGAAGATGCGGCTTCCATATTATACATTGAACGTTGCAGGAACCTGAAAGAGAATCCACCACCGGCACTCTGGGATGGTGTTTTTACAATGACCGGGAAATAGGCTGAACATAAAAATGGGATTAAAAAAAGAACATAAATATCGCAGTTGGGTCGAGGTCGATCTCGACAATTTCATCGGCAATTTAAAGGAAATTAAAAGATTGATCGGACCGCATGTTGACTTCATGCAGCCCGTCAAGGCTGATGCCTACGGACATGGCGCGATTGAAATATCCAACGTTGCCTTGAAAAACGGCGTCCGCATGCTGGGCGTCGCCAACGCGGATGAAGGCATACAGCTCCGCGTCGGCGGCATTGAAGCACCTATCGTTATTCTCGGTCCTTCCATCGAATCGGAAATAGAAGAAATTATCAAATACAACCTGACACCGTCGGTCTCCGATTTAACTTTTGCCCAAAAGCTGCAGAAAGCGTTACAAAAAGCAGGCCGCACCATCTTTATTCACATCGAAGTTGATACCGGCATGGGACGGGGCGGCACCATGTGCAGCGAAGCTCTGCAACTTGTCTGTGACATTCTGGCGCTTCCGAATATTAAACTGGAAGGAATATTCACCCATCTGGCGTCCAGCGAAATCGACATCCCTTACAACGATCAGCAGTGGCAACTGTTTTCCAGTTTATTGAGTGAGCTCGAAGCTCGTAATATCAAAATACCGATCCGGCATATGGATAACAGCGGCGGCATCTTAAATTATGCGCAATTCCATTTGGAGATGGTGCGGCCGGGAATCATGACTTACGGCATTCATCCTTCCCCCGCAACGGAATCCAAAGCCAGACTCGCCCCGGTAATGTCTTTTAAGACCATGATCGTCCTGATAAAAGAATTTCCTGCCGGCTGCGGCATCGGCTACAACAGCACCTACATAACGAGGGGAACAACGCGCATCGCCACCATTCCCGTCGGTTACGGCGACGGCTACGGCATTGTTCTGTCCAATCTGGGAGAGGCTTTGATCAACGGAAAGCGTGCGCCTGTTGTCGGTCGGATTTCCATGGATTTATGCACAATTGACGTTACTCATATCCCCAATTGCGCCGTGGGTGATGAAGTTGTCCTGCTGGGCCAACAGGGCAGCGAATATATCAGCGCCAACGAAATCGCGGCAAAAGCGAAAACGATCAGTTATGAAGTGCTTTGTGCTTTGGGGAAAAGAGCGCCGCGCATTTTTCTGCAAAAAGGCAAAACCGACGCCGTTGAACCCCGGCTGCGGCGAATTTTCATTCCCGAAGAGGAAAAATCGCTCGCGCGCATCGATAATATCATCCGGCATTGCTTTCAGGCCCGTGCGCGCAACGAAGAGCTGGGCGACGCTATTTATTATGAAATGTTCGAAAACCTGTTCGGGAAAAAAGACCGTCAGTTGGAATTACGCACCTGCTTCCGCTACGATATAAATATCGCCCAATTATCCGAATTAACAGAAAACAAACCACGGACGGACGCCTACTTCCAGGTGTGCGCACATATTGAATACAAGAAAACCATAAAAAATGATGTTTTTATGATCGGCTGCGCCTTGAACAACCGGCAGCTTGCCGCCCTGATGGAAGATCCGCAATGCGAATACCGCTGGCTGTTGGGCGGCAGCGATGAACTGGTCATGGAAAGGGATTTTCATGTCAATTGCGTACGCATTGATGACGAGGATATTCCCATCACCGACGCCAGGATGACCGATCGCGGCTATGAAGTCTGGTGCGGCAGCGACAGGATAAAGAAAAAGATCAATTCCGAAGTTAAAGTCGCCATAGAAATCGTTACCAAAAAAGCAAAGAACAACAACATTTTCCCGGTTTATCTGGTCTATCCGACACGGGGCGTTAATATTAATTTCAATTATGAAAAAACTGCTTTGAAAAATGTACGTGCCGAGAGCTTTTTTGCCGGCCGTCACCCTTCGCCGTGCGTAACCAGAAGCAGAGATAAATCCATCGAAATAAATGTCTCCGACCAGGAATGGATTTTCCCCACGAGCGGCGTCATCTTCATCTGGGATATTTGATCCATACTATTTGATTTGGAATTGGAATAAGGAGGCTTTTTTTTGACAGGAACAATAGTCAATACCGGTGCTATCGTAGCAGGCGGCCTGATCGGCCTCGCCGCCGGTAGCCGTATTCCTGAACGAATCAAAACCATTTTAATGCAGACACTGGGACTCTCAACTTTGCTCATCGGCCTGCAGATGGCCCTTTCAGCCAGAGAAGTTATCCCCATCGTCGGCAGTCTCCTTTTGGGAGCTTTGACGGGAGAAATACTGCGGATTGAAGATGGTCTGGAGTACATCGGCCACTGTTTGAAAAAACGGGCCAACTCCGACTCCTCAACCTTCGTGGAAGGTTTTGTCACGGCTTCCCTGCTTTACTGTACAGGGGCCATGGTTATTGTCGGCGCCATCCAGGATGGAACAACGGGAAATGCCACAACTCTCTATATCAAGTCCATGCTTGACGGCGTCGCCTCCATAGCGTTTGCCTCCACTATGGGGATAGGTGTTCTCTTTTCCGCCGTCAGCGTTTTTCTGGTACAGGGCTTCATCACCCTGCTGGCATCCAAACTGGCCTTTCTCCAGGAACCAGCCATTCTGAACGCCATCACCAGCACCGGCGGCTTGCTCATCGTCGCCATCGCCATTAATCTGCTGAACATGGCCAAAATCCGGATCGGCAATCTCCTGCCGGCCCTGGTCTATGCTGTCCTGCTGGCGCTTTGGATCTGACAGGCTGTTGAAAAAAGTTCATCTGCAGCATTACGCTGCAAACCTTATCTATTAACTCATTTTTGATTTATTTAGCAGAGTTCTAATACTAATCAGAATATTAACATCCCAAATTGTCGACCATGCCAAACATATATGGTTGACATTGACTTCCCTTTTTGTTAGATCGAGACCTTTATTCAAAGCGTTATTATCAATCATGATTTTCACTGCCGAAGCCAATAGCGCATTGATCGACGATCACCTCTCTACTCAGGGAAAAAAGCGCCGTAACGGATGAAGAAAATTATACAGGAGTTTAACCTTAGCAAATATTAAAACCGATTACGAAGGGTTCAGATGAGAAAATATAAATACAAAACAATAGACGAGCTCATCAGTGAACTTAATTGCGCATGATTTAAAAAACATCTTCTGGAGATATGACCATGAAGCGTTACTGTCGTAAGCATTTGATTTTTGCACTTTTATTAATTTCAGTCGTTACATTGGCAACGGCGACACCTTTTTTTGTCACCAGTGCGTATGCTGAAGAAAAGAAAAATGTCCTCATCCTCAATTCATACCATCAGGACTACAAGTGGACCAACGATGAAACGCGTGGTGTAGTTGAAGCCCTGGCGCCTGTTAATGATAAAATTAAAATTTACATCGAATATATGGGAACGAAGTGGGTGAGCGACGATCAGTACTTCGAGCAGCTCAATCGCATGCTGAAATTCAAATACCAAAATATCAGGTTCGATGTCATCGTCCTGTCGGACAATGACGCCCTCAATTTCCTGGTCAAATACCGCGACGGAATATTCGGCAGGGTTCCAACCGTGTTTTGCGGAATAAATTATTTCAAAGACGACGACCTCAAAGGGCAGCCCCTTTATACAGGAATCAATGAAGCAGTGGATATAAAAACAAATCTGGAAACAATCCTGCGGCTCCATCCAGCGACAAAAAAGATTATCGTCGTCAACGATACGACCACAACGGGCAAGAGACTCAACACCGAACTAATGAAGGTGATTCCTGCTTTTCGGGACAGGGTCCGGTTTGAATTTCTTGAAGACATAGAAATGGAAAAGCTTCTGGAAAAGGTCAAAAATCTTCCCTCCGACAACGTGGTCTTTTATACACTCTTCTTTTTCGACAAAACCGGGAGGTTTTATGAATACGACGAGAGCATACGGATTATCTCGCAATGGGCGAAAGTCCCGGTTTATGGCACATGGGATTTTAGTTTAGGGCATGGAATCGTAGGTGGAATGCTGACCAGTGGATATGACCAGGGAAGATCCGCCGGAGAGATGGCCCTGCGTTTTTTGAAGGGAGAAAACATCGAGAATATCCCTGTGGTCAGAAAAAGTCCTAATCGTTATATGTTCGACTATCAGCAGATGAAGCGTTTCGGCATTAAACGCTCCGCCCTGCCGCCGGAGAGCGTCCTTATCAACGAATCGGTTTCTTTTTATGCAGTTCACAAAAGCCTGGCATGGGGGGTTCTTGCCGGCATCATCGGGTTGATATTCGTCGTTATCGTTCTCCTCTTTAATATCCGGCAAAGGAAAAAGGCGGAAAAAGCGCTGCGGGAAGCCCGCGACGAGCTGGAAGACCGTGTCCGGGAGCGTACCTCCGAGCTGGAGGAGTCGAATAATCTGCTGGTCAATGAAATCGCGGAACGTAAGCAGGCCGAGGCATTGCTGAAAGAAAGCGAGGAAAAATACAACAGTTTTTTCAGAACTTCGAGAGATTGCGTCTTCATGACATCAAAAGATGGAATGATTAACGATGTGAACGATGTTGCGGTGGAATTATTCGGCTATTCCAGCCGGGAGGAACTGATGCAAGTGAAGGTACAGAATCTCTATACCACCCCGGAAGAACGGGCAAAGCACAACAGTATCATCGCAGAACACGGGTATGCTAAAGAACTCCCCGTGGATATGCGCAGAAAAGACGGTACAGTGATCCACACGCTTATCACATCGGCGGCCCGGCACGATGCAGAAGGCAATTTAATTGGATTCCAGGGAACGATCCGCGATATCACCGAACGCAAACAAGCAGAGAAAGAAAGGCTACGTCTGGAAAAACTTCAGGCAGTCTTGGAAATGGCTGGAGCAATTTGTCATGAAATGAATCAACCCATGCAGATCATTTCTGGATACTCCGAAATGTTATTGAATAGTTCCGAAAATCATTCAATCCATGCAAAACTTAATACGATCAAAGAGCAAATTCAAAGGATGAGTGATATCACGCAAAAGTTAATGAATATTAAAAATTTCGAAACTCAAGATTATGCGGGATTCGGCCGAATTATAAACATCAATAAAAGTTCCGGCAAGGACAACGAATAGATTGAGCTGTTAATTATTATGAATGAGAAAAAAATCCTGGTTGTTGACGATGAAGTTTTAATTCTTGAATTGCTGAAAGAAGTTTTCCAGTCCGCAGGTTATACAGTGCTTACGGCCGAAAGCGGCGAAGAGGCGCTGAAAATACTGCAGCATGAAAGTATTATGGTTATGTTCCTGGATATAAAGCTTCCGGGTATTAGCGGTATTGAACTCTGTAAGAAAATCAGGGTAGAAAATCAGATCTGCATTATTTATGCAATGACCGGCTATAATAATATTTTTGGTCTTTTGGAATGCCGTGCTGCCGGTTTTGACGATTTTTTTGTCAAACCTGTGCGAATGAATTTACTCAAAAAGGCAGCCCAGGACGCTTTTGAAAAGCTGGACAGGTGGAATATCGTCGGTCACGATTTAGCATAACAGCAATGCTCTGTTCTGCTAAATTACGATTGGTGATCTTCGACCTCAGTCAACCCGGCAGAGTGCGGACTCGCAGATGGTAGCGAGGGTCATTTAATAAAAGTATTTTACCTTTGCAAACCAAACGGCATACAGGTACCGGACAAACTGCCTGCTAATATCTGTAACCAATTGCAGCACCAACCGAGAATCGTTCCGAATACCGCCCTTCGATATTCAGATGAAATCCCTTGGCCAGAGGCACATCGACACCGGCAAATCCTCCGACAAATGACTTGTTTTCCAGTGTAATCTTTTGTGTTCCAAATCCAAGTCCAGGAATATTGGCGGAAAGGTTTGCCTTGGCTTCCGAATAATAAATATACGGCCCGGCGTAAAGTTTGATGTCATAAGGAACGGTGGCCTGAAAACCAAGGCCGAAGTTCACATCCCACAGATCCCCCACCTTGAGGTCGGCCGTAAAAGGCGCGCCGGCTTCGGTTCCCGCAACATCGCACTTAAAATGTTCAAAATAATAGCTGCCCTGAAGAAAAGCGCCGACTCCGAATGTTTTATTGATCGGCAAAAATCCCTTTGCCCCCAGGGTGCCGAAAAATTTCCAGTGCTCAGTAAAATCGCTGTCGGAAGTTACCAGAGTGGAAGCATTATTGGACGTAAAAGCATCGGAGATTGTTAAATCCGATACCCCGATTCTTCCATATATTTCCCAGCGATTTTTTGCGCCGTAGGACACCTGCGAGTAGACCTGATTCTGTCGGAAGACATATTGAGCGTTATCCTCGAATTTATCCTCCTGGTAAGAATAACCGATAGCGGTGTTCAATCCTCCGGCCTCCCGGGAAATAGTCTGCGGTGGACCAAACAGCCCTGAAGCAGAGGAAGTTCCACCAATTGCGAGAGTAAGTAATGCCGTCAATGCGATAATTAAAAAGTTCTTCGTAGCCCGATCATCCTTTCTTTATATTAATATGCGCCGCTCTTAGTAGGATTTTCCTCAAGCTGCGGATTGGTTGTTCCTACTTTATCGTTTTTTCTTTTAATTTGCTTTTGCCGGTATTGAATATAGGCATCACGCAAAGCTACATAGGGATCAATAGCTGCCTCTTTAAGAGACTCATAATCACCTATACTCAGCGAAGTAACGTTTACCACGTCCAGAGCCTTGATTCCCAGAGGGTAATACCATGGTGTTATGTAAGATAATGGATTAAGAAGAAATCTCCCTGCCAAGTCAATCGTATCCCGTGGACTGGAAGGCCCCAAAAATGGCCAGACAAGGTAAAAACCATGTCCCACTCCGTAGGATGCCAGCGTCAACCCGATATCGGTATCCTGTTTTTTCAGATCCAACTCCCTGCTCGAGGCGGGATCCATCAGCCCGCCGATCCCCCAGATGGTATTGATGCTGAATCGTCCGGCTTCCGTAGCGGCGCCGCTAAAATCAGCCTGAAGCAGGCAACTTAGGAAACGGATGGGAAATCCAAGATTGGAAAAGAAATTCTTGACGCTTATACGGGCAGGTTCCGGAACTACTTCCTTGTAGCCCTGGGCAACGGGCTTAAGCAACCAGAAGTAAAACTTATCGTTGAAATGGAACATGGCCCGGTTGAAGGGTTCCAAAGGATCGGCGATTTCCACCCTCTCTTCCTTGGAAGCAGCATTCGCGCCATCGGTGTAATCGCCGTTTTCGTATTCCTCTTCAAAGGGATCTTCCGTCGTGTCCGGTGTTTCTATGGTTGGTTTGTCGGAGCTTTCGGTAATCGCGACCGACTGAGATGCTTCCGTATTCGCCGTGGCGGCATCGGAACCCGATCCGTACACCGGCCCCACTGCCAGAAAGATGCACAAGAAAATTGAAAGGAAGTACGATTTCATAAAACTTCATCCCTTTTTATAATGCAAATTGGAATCAATGAGTCTTTACTTTTTTACGCAATATCTCCAGTAATTGTTCAGGTGTGTTGCTGGCCAGAATATCATTAAACTGAGTTCGGTAGTTCTGCACCAGACTAACATTTTCGACGACCACATCATAAGTCTTCCATTTGCTGCCTTTGCGGATCATCCGGTAGTTAATAGGAATTTCTTTTGACGGAGTGATAATTCTCGACTGAATTTCCGCCTGGTTTTCCGAAATCATGGTTTCCTTATAGAAATTAACCTTTTCGTTGGAATAGGCCAGGATTTTGTCAATATAGGCTTTTTCCAAAACCTGCTCAAAGAGATTCACAAATTCCTCACGCTGGGCCGGGGTGAACTTATTCCAGTTGCGCGCCAATGTGCGCCTGGAAAACTCAATTTCATCAAACATGTCTTTGTAGATAACCCGAAGCTTTTCTTTTTTTATTTCTTTCGCCGCCGGGCTTTTTAATTTGGGATCCCGCAACACGTCGAGTACTCTATTGACAGCGCTTTGAGCCGTAGTAAGCGGTACACCGGCATATAATGGAACACATAGAACAAATATAATCAATATACTTAATATTGCAAATCGTTTTTTCATTATTCACGCCTCCTGCAACCTATTTCTTTTCTTTTTTCACTTCGCCAAAGGCATATTTGCTGATCAGTTGTTCAATATCCACTGCCGCCTGGGTTTCGGTAATGACTCCATTATTGGCAAGCAGGTCGCCGCCGCCACCCGGATCAATACTGAGATATTTATCTCCGATCAGCCCTTCCGTTTTGATAGAAGCGATGGCGTCATCATAGATTTTGATGTCTTTTTTAAGTCTTATTTTCACCACCGCCTTGAGGTCTTTCTGATCCATCGTGATATTTTCCACTTTTCCGACTTCGATGCCCAAAATATTCACCGGAGAGCCGATTCGCAAGCCAGCAACGGTTGTGAACTTGGCAACAAGCGAGTAGGTATCACTTTGCAGAAAATCAACCTTCCCCAATTTTACGGTCATATAACCGACACAGAGCAGACCGATTACGACAAATATTCCCACAACTGTTTCCATAGCATACTTTTTCATCTTTTCTTCCCTCGTCTTTCCATGCAACGCAGCCGCCCTATTTCTTTTTGTTGGGATCTGGCCGACTCAATGACTGAATCTATTTCATCGAAAGGTTGTCCCTGAGCAATCCCGGCCAGGATATTGAGGTCAACACATTCTCCCACGGGTACCAGTTTACGGTATAACGCCCAAATCTCATTATTTCCCTTTTCCTGAAAATCTTTAATAAAATCCTGTATTATGATTTGAACATCCGCAAGATCAGAATAAGGAACCATTGTAATAAATTCGTTTAAATGATTACGGGTGGAAAAGCCGCCAATGGAAGCAAAGTGTTTATCAACATATAATCCCATAGCATGAATTGCTTCCTGCGCCGCATCGTGTCCTAACTTTGCAATAATTTCATTTATTTCTTCCAAAGAAAAAATTACAACGCAGTAGCTTTCACCTAACTCTCGCCGCTTCATCTGGGCACGATTAAGAATCTTAAACTGCCGTTTGGAGTAAAGGCCGGATAATTCTTTCTGCAGTGCTTCGAGACTATAGATGACTTCATCTTTGAAAGGATGATCGAAATTCTCCAACTCTTCCGGAGTACCCTGAAAAACTATCCGGCGGTCATAAAGCGCCAGAATACGGTTGGAAATAAAATATACATCGGGTATTTCGTGACTGACCATGATGGCGGTGAAACCAAATTTTCTCTGGTACTGGGCTATCATGGTGAGAATCGCATTTTTACGGACGGGATCCTGGCCGGAAGTCGGCTCGTCAAAAAGGACAATCCGGGGATCGGTTATCAAAGCACGCGCCAGAGCTACACGCTTTTGCATGCCCCCGGAAAGTTCAGAGGGATACTTGTTAACTGCGTCACCAAGTTCCGTTTGTTCAATTCTCGCCAGAACACGCCGGTCTATTTCCGCTTTGCTGAGGTTTGTCGTTTCGCGAAGAGGCAGGGCGACATTTTCATAGACTGTCATGGAGTCAAAAAGTGCGTTATCCTGAAACATGTAACTCATTTGGGCGAATGATGCGGCTATTTCCGCTTTTTTCATACCGGAAAGCGGGTTGCCCCGGATAAGAATTGTTCCTTCATCCGGCTTCAAAAGCCCGATCATCTGCTTTAAAAGTAGGCTCTTGCCCGCTCCACTGAGGCCGATTATTGTCGTAACCTCTCCCTCATAAATCTGCAGGTTGATGCGTTCCAGAACCGTCCGGGTTCCGAAGCGTTTGGTTACATTCTGAAATTCTATCAAGGGGGTCTTCATTTGTTTCTCTATATCAGTAGTGAAGTTACAATGTAATCCGAGACCAGAATGAGAACACAGGAGATCACAACGGCTGAAGTTGTGGCCAGTCCAACCGCTTTGGCTCCACGCCCGTCTGTACGCATGTGCGCGAAATAACCCTGATAGCAACAAACGGTGGAGACGATCAACGCAAAAACTATCGCCTTAGTAAAACCGTTGGTTATATCGCTCATTTCTACGTAAGCCTTGACACTGTGCGTATAGACACCGGCATTCAAACCCAGCAATATAACGCCGGAAATGTACCCGCCGACTATACCGACAAGATCAAATACGGCCGTCAGTAAGGGGAAGCTGATAACGGCGGCTGTAATTTTGGGGCTCACCAGATACTGAAGGGGATTGATCTGCATGGTGTGCAATGCATCAATCTGCTCGCTGATTCGTTGAATACCGATTTCCGCCGCGATTGCCGAGCCGGCCCTGGCCGTAATCATAATGGCGGTAAGGACCGGCCCCAGTTCCATAATGAGAGAAAGAGACACCAGAGAGCCGACGGCGCCCTGCGCCCCGAATTTAACCAGAGCATGGTAGGATTGCAAACCCAGAACCATGCCGGTGAATAAACTCACCAGCATAATAATTGTCATGGATCTTGCTCCTATATAATAGACCTGCTGCACGGCTTTGAAAAACTGTTTACGCCCGAATATTTTTGCAATCGCCAAGCACAGAAAGATTGCTGCTGCGCCCAGATGATTGACTCCATTGATCACGATACGACCAATGAGGGTAAAGGGCCGCAACAACAAAATATCGTATTGTTGCATTTTGTTATTTTCCAATCTTTTTTGACTTGCTGCATTAATCGCCATTTAGCTTGATTTCCTTTAATGTTTATAACTCATAACGGCGGGAGATGCTAACATTGACAACTCTATTTGGCAAGAAATTCCTTCTGGAGAAAGGGAACAAAAAATAATTGGATATTGACTGCCCTGGAGCCTGAACAGGTATCTTTCCGGAACGGCCCTTTGGATCATAAGCAGCTAAGAATATTATAAAATGCGGGAAACAATGATCCCGGTAAATTTTTTCTTTTGTTTCAGATAAGCAACAAGTGTTTTTGCACTGACAACCACTGCTCCTTCTTTACTGGATGCATGTAAAAGATGCAATTTTTTTCCCTGCCGGAGAGCAAATCCGACATGGGCAACATCCAATCCTCCTTCGTCAACAGTAAAGGCAATGATATCACCAGTTTGCATTTTTTCTTTTTGCTGGTGGACTTCATCTTTGGGAATTAAATGGACGACCCTGCGGGAGATATTTTTCTCCGTAAACTGCATTTTTCTAAATTCATTTTCATCAGACAAGGCATTGCAGGCATTGCGGTGAGTGGTCATATAATTAATTATTTTCCGCTGCCCGACTGCCCCAAGCTGCCGGGAGACATCCCGCAAAATCTTCTTGTGTTCGTTATTTTTCAACCAGTCGGTAAAATAATGCAGGCGTGAAGAATAGCCGTCAATTATGCCCTGCCGATAGCGAATCAATTGTAGCCCCCGCCGGTATTCAGACTTTGATATATTGTCGGCAATAACACATCGGGTCAGCGTCACCACTGTTTCAACAAAAGTAAAACAATCAAATTGAGCAAAGTTGATGACTAATTTTTCTTTATGACCGGTCTCCAGAGTTCCCGGTTTATAAGGAGCACCCAAAAAGTAAGAGCCGACGGCACAAACCAGATCACCGGGAGGAAGTTTGCAGCCTTTGAATTGCTGCTGGAAATGAGTCAGGTTAAACTGAAAGTTCATTTTCAATGTTTACCTTTGATGGACTTGTGAAAAGTCATAAAAGTGGCCATTTACAGACGGCCTCGTAAAAAGGCCGCAGGCAAGGCGTGCAAATCATTAGGAATGAGGCGTACTTAGCGTACGCCGCATAGCCTGCCCCGTGCTTGACACGGGGAAAGATGAAGCGCAACGCAGCATCCGGCCTTTTTACGAGACCGTTACCTTTGGTTGCCGTACCACTTCCACACACCACTTTCTTTAATAATCATGGAGTCATCGGCCAAGGGCACCGTCACTGCACCCAAAACAACCGAGCCATCAATAAAGGCTATCCCGGAATTATTCCCCGGCTTAAGTTTAGTTAATTTAATTTCATATCTGGTTACAAAGTTGACGGTTTTACTTAATATATCGAGAAAGGCCTTTCTGTTGTAGCCATCCTGTTTAAAATTCTCGGCGTAATGCTGACTTATTTTTTTCATATCATGAGCCAGCATGTCTTTGCGGAATTGATCGAGGAAAGACTGAACGTCTTCGGGAAGATTAATGTGCGGAACTTTGTATCTATCCACATCTTCCAGCGGACCGTCAACCTTTGAACGCAGCACAAAACCGACAACATCCTGAGAATACATATCCGGCAAATCAGTGTGAATAAAATGGCCTGCCCCTTTATAGATTTTGACCAGAGGAGGATTTCCCGCTTGCTTTAAATCATCATAGAAAGGCTTAATTACTTCCCATTGCAAATTGACTTTGCCACTGAGCGAGGCGGGTATAAACGGCTCCTTTTCACCATAGGTCAGGAAAATGGGCGCCTTAATATTCTTTATTTTTTTATTAAGGCTGTTTGGGTCATCACGGCGCACCTCAACTCCCAGTGAGTAAATATCCCGTGCATCTTCCGCGCAATAATTGTAATGCTCTCTTTTATTACCGTTGTTCAGGGCAACGCGTACTTCAGTAAAATATGCGGCGTATTCAGTATTGTTAATAAAGAAACCTACTTTCGACGGTTCAACTTTGCCGGTTTTGGGATTTTTTTGTTTGAAGTAAGCAAAATTTCTCCAGTATTCTTCATCCTGCAGCAATGTCTGCTCTAAACGATCTCCCCAGACACGTTCCCAGGACTTCATATCTCTTTGCGAATCATCAAACAGGCGCATTTCTTTACCGCCGATCTTAATTTTGGTCGGATATTCCTCCAGTCCGGCTGAACTTTCCAGAATTATTTTTTCCACGGCGTCAGGATAAGTTAAAGCATAGCCAAGAACCCATTGACCGCCCATCGAGTGGCCTAAATAAGCGGCTTTCTTCACACCCAACTGGTTCACTATAATATCGTGAACAACTTCGCGTGTATCCTGCAGACTGCGGGAAAGAGGCTTATACAGATTGCCCGGAATGGATTTACCGCAATGAGGCAGATCGGGTACAATAACCCGTAAACCATTTTCCAGAGCAACTTTCATAACATGACCGAAATATGCTCCAAAGCCTCCTTTGCCGTGGATAAGCACCAGCACCTTGGGATCAGGATTACCGCCGCGATATTCATCCATATAGGCGACTTCCCATTGAATTCCTTTACTATCCCTGGCTTTGGCATATTTGACGGCATAGGGGTACTTAACCTGATCACGCCAGAAGCTTTTATCTGTAGATTCTTGTTCTACTTTTTTGGGTTTGGGCGTTGATGATCTTCTGTGCGGCGCACTTGTACAACTCATAATGAGCAGCGAAACAAGGAGCATGGCAATTATAAAAAATAGACGGGAATTGTTAAATCTCATGATAATACCTCCTGATCATTCTCATTATTTACCGCCGCCCGGTAGTTGAATTCAAAGGATCAGCTTCAGCAAGGGATAGGTTTTGCAGGCGCATTACTTATACATCCCGCCAGACGACGATATCAGCCGACAAAAACGGTCGTCGCACGCAGCTTTCCTGGTATAAGTAATTAATTTCCCGGATATAAGAAAGGACGATGAAGCTACCCGCCGTTAAAGGCAGATAGCTTCATTAATTGATTAGCCTTGGATAGCGTTTATTTTTTTGGTCAGTCGGGAAATTTTACGCGAGGCATTTTTCTTGTGAATTACACCTTTAGCTGCAGCTTTATCGATTACCGGGATAGCGGCTTTGAGCGCGCTGGCGGATGCTTCTTTATCTTTCGTCCCCACAACGCTAAGTACCGATTTAATTCTTGTTTTGACGGCTGATTTACCGCTGATATTACGCTCACGGCGTTTGACGCTTTGACGATCACGTTTTTCTGCTGATTTATGTGTTGCCAAAAGATTCCTCCTAAATTTTATTAATAAGGCAGCATTGCTTAGCCCAATTAAGGATGGCTGTCAAGCGCAATTTGCAGGTAAATTATCTGCTTTAATTGACATTTTTCTGCCGGTTCCCTCAGGTTATTGTTCAATTTATATACTCGATACGGTTAATTGCCGCTGTTCATGTTTGCATTGCGACAAGTACATCGGTCGCTTTTTTCAGACGCAAGGCTAATGTTTTGAGTATCAACTGAAAATTTCCGGACAGTTTGTTGAATTCCTGATCAAAAAATTCACGGTCAATAACTCCGATGGTAGTATCACCTATCGCTGTGGCTGTGGCCGATCGTTCAACTTTGGCAATATAGGCCACCTCCCCGAAAATTTCTCCTTCATTAAAGATTGCAATAACTATTTTTTTGCCGTTCACCTGCCGCGAAATTTCCACGGCGCCTTCTTCTACCACATACAACCAATCTCCATGCGTTCCCTGTTTAAAAATAGCTTGCCCGTCAGTGTAATTTTCATATGATGCAATCTGGAACATATGAGGCTCCTTTCCAGTTAGAATTATCTAATTTTTTTCATTGTAACATTGACTTATTAAACAGTCAATCAACCTGGTTTTTAATTTGACATTTTATCCCCTGCTTTTTATACTCCCTGCAAACGGACCACCAAATCCATTGCCGACAATAAAAGGGGAATAAAATGATCAGTCGCAGTTCAGCCGCTCTAGTTGTTATCGATTATCAGGATAAACTTTTTCAGGCCATGCATGATAAGGAAAATCTTCTTGTTAACGCCGTAAAGGTAATCAGGGGAGCAAAAGTATTCGACCTGCCGCTGATTGTTACGGAACAGATTCCTGAAAAATTAGGACAAACAATACCTGACGTTATCGGGGAACTCGGCAGTGTTGAACGCATTCCTAAAGAGAGTTTCAGCTGCTGGGGAAACGACAGGTTTCAGGAACAGGTGAAATTACTCAATCGCCGGGATATAATTATCATTGGCATTGAGAGCCATATCTGCGTTTATCAGACTGCCGTCGATTTACTGGATAACGGATACAATGTCCATATCGTGGCAGATGCCGTATCGTCGCGCACAAAAGAAAACAGCGATTTGGGTCTTGCCGCCATAAAAAGCGCCGGCGCCTGCATTACCAGCACCGAAATGGCTTTATTCGAAATCCTGCGCTCCGCAGGCAACGCCGGATTCAAGGATATTCAAAAAATCGTCAAGTAAATCTTAACAGGGTTTTGACATTAAAAATTCATCAATGGCTGCTGACGCTTCAGCAATCATCTCCGTCACTTGTTTATTTTTGGCGACAAAGGAAATGCTTTGAACATCGGCAGCAAAGATATCGCGCAATATCTTTTGCGTCATGCATATGCGTTCGCTGATTTTTTCGGGGTCGACATAGGCATCATCCGGCTGTTCATTCTGACCAAAATCATCTATCAACAAAATACGGTTGCAATTAAGCTGCAAAATATTTTTCACCATCCGCCAGAATTCTCGATGGGACTTATGCACGCCAACATCAGCGGAATTGGCCACGATAAAATTACTCTTAACACCCGCTGTAAGCGTTATAGCCTGTATACTCCATTGGGCAAGATGATTGATGATGGCATCGGTGGCTTCGGCATAATGGTCGGTGGCAACAATTACGTTTACTGATTCGTCCAGAGACAGTTTTTTCAAAATCGACCGCCAACACTCGTCAATCCGGGAATGATCAAGATAGGCATCAACAAACTTGGAAACGCTCCCGACTATTTCCTCCTGTTTTGCGATCGCCTTTTGCCCAGACAATTCGACGATGAACTCCTGCATCACTTTCTTGTATCCCGCACGGGTAGTACTGCCTTCCTGCCAGGTTTCGTTAACTATATTCCAGAACAATGCTGTATTATCCACACCCAGAGCAAACAGGCCGCTTTTCTGCAAATGCCGGAGCAGGTTGTCGGAGCGGCCAAAGGCAACGGCCTCCAGACTGAGGGTTCCGGAATAATCAAAAATGATGAGCTTGTCAGGCAAAAGTTATTTCCTTAGACGTAAAGCTTCTTCAATTATATTGCTTAATTTTCGTGTTGCTGCTTCGGGGTCGGATGCGGCGCAGATTGCCGAAACTACGGCAACACAATCGGCGCCGGCAAGAATGGTTTCCCGGACATTGGTCTCATTAAGACCGCCAATGGCCACCACCGGATGACGGCTGATTTTTTTTATTTTGGCGAGTCCCTCAAGCCCCCAGGCACCCTTGGTATCGGTCTTGGTTGGCGTTGCAAAAACAGGACTGACGCCGATGTAGTCCAAATCCAGCTTCCGGCTTTCTTCGACATCATCCCATGTTTCCACGGATAATCCGATGATCGCTTGTTTCCCCAGAAGTTTCCGGGCAATTGCATAGGGCATATCATCCTGACCGATGTGCACTCCCTCGGCGCCGCAGGCCAGGGCAACATCGATACGATCATTGATAATCAATGGAATTTTATATGGTTCCAAAAGCTTCTTAATCCTTTGTGCCTCGCTCACAAACAAGCGCGTGGAGATATCTTTCTCCCGCAGTTGCACGCAGGACACGCCCCCTTTTACTGACTGCCAAACAACGTCTTCCAAAGATTTTTGTCCGCACAAACCACGGTCGGTCACCAGATAAAGTCCCCGCATAGCTACTCCTCAACTTTCAGCCGCCGTTGAATGTCATCTTCCGACAGATTATAAAGATTATCCAGAAAATGCATCTGCAGACTGCCCGGCCCTGCCGCTTTTTCGGCCGCCATTTCACCAACAATACCCATAACAGCCATAGCCTTGGCCGTTGCCGCAAGGATAGATTTTTCCACTGCCGCGAAAGCCCCGCAAAGTGCCGACGCTGTACAACCAAGGCCGGTGACTTTCGTCATGAGAGGATGGCCGTTTCTAACCTTGATAACTTGCCCGCCTTCTACAATGTAATCCGTAGCTCCGCTCACACAAACAACGCATTTGTAAATCTCGCTCAAATTCTGAGCGGCAACAATTGCCGAATCGGATGCTGCGGCGCTGTCCACGCCTTTTGTTCTGGTTTTATCGTCGGACAGCGCCATAATTTCCGAGGCATTGCCGCGAATAATGGTTGGCGTATTACCGCCGATCAAATCCCTGGCAGTTTTTGTCCGGAAAGTCGTTGCCCCGGCGCCGACGGGATCGATAATAATCGGGATGCCTTTTTTTTGAGCCCGCCCCGCAGCTTTAAACATGGAATGAACCCAGCTTTCACTCAGTGTCCCGATATTGATAACCAGAGCGGAAGCGATGTTCACCATTTCTTCCACTTCTTCCGCGGCATGCGCCATAACCGGCGAAGCCCCCAGCGCCAGCAGCGCATTGGCCGTATTATTCATTACCACGTAATTGGTGATATTATGAACAACCGGCGCTTTTTGCCGGATCGTTTCCAGTGATTTGTATACTTCCGCTGCGGTAATCTGCATAACAATCCAATCTCCAGAATTTAATCTACTGATCTCAAGGGATACAGGTCGATTTCAGGGCAAAAAGAGCTTTTTCGACCAGATCAGGTGCATCGGGTGCGTCTGCTTCGATGCCGGCGTAAGCTTCATCGATAAGTCGTTCGAGCCCCTCGTTGAGATATCCACACTCCTCTACATAGCGGACGTATTCCCCCTCGCAATAGTGCTGAAGACTGAAACGCGCCCGCTGGTTTGGCGTCAGCGCGCGATAAGCGTCAAGCTGTTTCAACGCAGATTTTCTCTTCACACCAATCGGCCCCTGCAAACTGATTACCGGATTGGTCATTTGCAGCGTTTCAATCGTGCACTTGACCTTGATTCCTTCCAGGAGATCCCGCATTTCCTCTACGAGGCTGTCCTCGGTGGGAGCAATAAACTCGCCTGACTTCCATCGCTGGTATAAAGGCGCCTGCTGCAATACGGTTAAACTGCGCACGCGGATCTCTTGGGGTCGCATCTCGTTTAAAACAAAGACAGTGTCGGCGATATGTGCCTTCGCCGGCAACTGCTTGCAGCCAGCCAGTCCCGGCATCACAAATGCAGCCACATCAATACCGGCCAGGCCAAGCTTATTGCCGGCTTCGATATGCACCTTTTGGGTGACGCCTTTTTTCATATAATCGAGAACCGCATCGCTCCCGGACTCGACCCCGATAAAACACCAGCTAAGTCCGGCGTTCTTCAGCGCAGTAAGTTCTTCGACTGAACGGCGGGCGCAACTTTTCGAGCGCGCGTAACAGGTAATCGTATCAATAGTGGGAAAAGAGCTCTTCAAATAATCGAGGGTCTCAACGAGATCCGATGCCTTCATGGCCAAAGCGTCCGCGTCCTGCAAAAAGACCCTTCTCGCGCCATGAAAAATCCAATTGGCGGTGCGGCTCAGGCAACTTCGCGCCATCTGCTGTTCATGCAAAGGTTGATTGTCAATGGAACCATAGACCTGGGGTTTGCGGCCTATAATTTCATAAAGCAGTTCAGAGGTTAATCCACAGCGTACTGCTACATTCATTATTAAATCATGAGTCCGCCTGATCGCGTCAATGTCATGTTTCAACTCCTCGACGGAGCGGTTGCTAAATTTCTCATTCTTGTAGACCGGACAAAACAGACAGCGATTCCAGGGACAGTTGCGGTTGACCCTAAACAGCAGCGATGCATACTCCCCGATGGCCCCCATGGGGCCTTGCTCAAAAATATAGTCTGACGGATTATTTTTGTTCATCATCGATAAATTTTCCTGGATATTCGTATTCATAATTTAATCAGCAAAATGTCCTGTTTTTTTAAACTCCTATTCCCTCAAATAAAACGGTCGAAAGATAACGCTCTCCGGCATCGGGGAAAATGACAACAATGTTCTTATTGGTAAATTCATCAAGTTTCGCCAAATGAACGGCCGCCGCCGCGGCGGCGCCGCTGGAAATGCCCACTAGAATTCCTTCTTCCCTGGCCAGCCTGCGGGCAAAATCAACAGCTTCGTTGCTGTCCACAAGTTCCACGCGATCAACCAGTGATAAATCCAGCGTATCGGGGATAAATCCGGCACCGATTCCCTGAATTTTGTGCGGCGCGGGTTTGAGCTCTTCACCTGCGAGTTTTTGCGTTATAACCGGACTTTCCTTCGGTTCCACCGCTACAGAAATTATTTTCTTTTTCATCGTCTCCTTGATGTAACGAGAGATACCGCTGATCGTTCCGCCTGTACCGACTCCCGACACAATTACATCCACCTCGCCGTCGGTGTCATTCCAGATTTCCGGGCCGGTTGTTTTCTCATGAATTGCCGGATTAGCCGGATTTTTAAATTGCTGAGGCAGGAAGTATTTCTGCGGATCGGAGGCCGCAATCTCATCGGCCCGGTCAATGGCGCCCTTCATCCCCTGTAAACCGGAAGTCAAAATCAGATTCGCACCAAACTGAGCCAGCACCCGACGGCGTTCGATGCTCATGGTCTCCGGCATGGTCAATGTTAGCCTGTAGCCGCGCGCCGCCGCAACATACGCCAGCGCAATACCCGTATTACCGCTTGTCGGTTCGATGATTTCCATACCCGGCTTAAGTAGATCCTTTTCTTCCGCATCCCAGATCATGGCGGCGCCAATGCGGCACTTAACTGAATAGGAAGGATTGCGCCCTTCAATTTTGGCCAAAACAGTAGCCTTTGTCCCCCTGGTTATATGATTGAGTTTCACCAGGGGCGTATTGCCGATGGACTGTGAATTATCTGTGAATATTTTCTTCATGATACCCTCCTTTATCTCGGCATTAAGTGTTAACTGTCTTGATGACTTCTTCTATTACACCGCCGCCTAATACTCTGTCGCCGGCATAGAGCACAACCGCCTGTCCCGGTGTAATCGATTCCTGGGTTTCCCGAAAAACAACTCTCAGTTTATCGCCTTCTTTGACAACTTCACAGCGGGCCGATTTTTTCCGGTAGCGAATTTTTGCTTCAATCTCGGGAGGAAAATCGGCAGTCAGAAGATTAACGTCACCGGCAATGAGACCGCTTGAATACAAATCTTTTTTTTCACCCACAACAAGTTGGTTTTTTACGGAATCAATTTCAATTACATAAAGCGGCGTTTTGGCGCTGATGCCCAACCCGCCGCGCTGGCCGATTGTATAATAAAAAATACCCTTATGCTTCCCTAAAACCCGGCCTGTCTTGTCCACAATATCGCCTGCGACGGAAGGCACATTTCGCTCCTGAAAAAATTGTCCGTAGCTGCCCTGGGTCACAAAACAAATATCCTGGCTTTCGGCTTTGTGCGCCACATGCAAACCTGCTTTTTTAGTCAAAGCACGAACTTCCTCTTTATTCAGTTCGCCTAAAGGAAAAAGAATGGAAGACAGATCGGCTGCTGCAATAGGATAAAGAAAATACGTCTGATCTTTAATTCTGTCCCTGGAACGCAACAGACACCAATCATCATGCTTTTCAATCCGGGCATAATGACCGGTAGCCAGATAATCAAATCCCATGCCGCGGGCCTTATTTAAGAGCGTTCCGAATTTTAGATACCGATTGCAGTCTATACAGGGATTCGGTGTCCGGCCACGCAGATACTCGGCAATAAATTTGCCAATGACGCGCTCTTCCATTTCTCCGGCATAATCAAAAACAAAGTGAGGAATCTGCAATTCGTCGCAGACACGTTTGGCATCGTCAATAGCGTCAAGACCGCAACAGCGCGTGCGGTCACCATCCTCCCGAATACCCAGGCACATAGTTATCCCGGTGACGTTATAGCCTGCCTCCTTCAACAGCAGAGCCGCTGCCGAGGAATCGACCCCGCCACTCATGGCAGCTAATACTTTCTTTCCTGTATTAATGGGTGTGTTCATAAATTCATTCTGGTTAAATATTACTTATTGGATCATTTTATCGATTGGATCAGCAATAATCGACAAATTGTATATTGATCTTATGGATAGTTTCGTCAAGATGTTATGTTTTTATTTTATACACTATCCTTTTGGTAGTAATTATCCCCGGCACAAATCTTTGTCAAGATACATTTACGGTATTGTTTTCTTTTCGGCAGCATCATCGGCAGCAGGTAAAGCGGTTTCTTCTTTTTCCGTAATTTGGGTTTTCTCTGAAATAGATTCTATTTCCTCTGCTTTTCTGTTATCAGAAGCAGCCTTGCCGCTGTTATCAACTGTTTCTTTAACAGGCGCTTCCACAGATACAGACTGTGCCGTCTCTCTTGTCAATCCGGGGATTTCCTTTTTCTGCATCTTTTCCAAATCTTCCATCCACAGTGGATGGCGATGCATGGCGTAATCCAGACTAACTCGCCCTGTAAAAATGCCGCGCACCATCGGCCGGTTCGGTTTCAAGAGTATGGCGCCCATATGCCCTGAAAAGGCAAGGATAAAGAGAATAAAACTGATATTGTGTGCCCATGTGGCCCACTGAACAACGGTGTAGTTCATATCTGGCGCATAGACATTTTTGTAGACTTTAATCAACCCGGAAATAATCAAAAGCGCAACAACCGATGCCATACCGACATACGCCAGCCTCTGCTCCGGCAAATACTTATGGAAAGGCGGCTCTTCGCCAATACCGAAAAAACTTTTAACAACTATAACCGACGCCTTTATGTCGCCCTCTTGCGGTATAAGCCCCTTCTCCTTCAACAAACCATGATAAAAAAGATGAAACGCCGATGCTGCAATCAAAACGACCGATGCTGCATAATGAATATAAAGAGAAACAATATAATCTCCCGACCACATTAAACCCGGCACCGACGTAATGTAGTAGCGGCCGGCCATCGGCATTTGAAACATGCCGGTCAAAAGAAGAACAAGACCGGAGAGGGCGATGGACCAGTGCTCCATTAATTCCAGAGCACCGTGACGGACGACAAGTCCCTTTTCTTTTAATATTCCTTCACTCATTTATTTTCCCCCTCTCCTTTTATCCAATCCTTACTGCGGGAAAACCATTTAAAGGAAAGACCAACGCCTGCCGCCATAACTCCTAAGACGGGAGCCGCGAGTGTCATCTTACCCGGACCATCCGTTTTGGCCATACGCCGTTTGATGCCCACCGGCATATCCGGCTGGCCCGGTTTCTTCTTCATTGTTTTATTAATCAGTTCAAAGGGAACGTCCGACACATATAATGTAGCTGTTCCCCCGTTTTCTCTTTTCCCGTAAATAAAGCCATTAATTTTCTTGGTCCTCTCTTCGGCCAGCGCGTATATATCCTTTCTCGCACCATGAATCATTGCCTTCTGTGGACAGGCATCCACACAGGCCGGTTTTTGTGAGGCTTGCAGCCTCTCCACGCATAAATCACATTTGTACATAACGCCGTTGCCCATGAAATTGGGCAACACATGAAGATAGATTCCCACACCGGATTGCCGTTGGGGTATCTCCCACGGGCAAACTGCCTTGCATTTTGCCCCGCCGAAACACGTTTCCTGATCAATAACTACCGCACCATTTTTATGCTTATGGTTTGCGGAAAAAGGACAGATTGTAGCACAGGCGGGATTATCGCAATGCATGCAGCGCCGCGGAACAAAGACTGTTTTGTTCTTCCCGCCGGTTTCAATATCAGCTTTATGCACATAAATAAAATTGTAGGGCGTAAGACGATCGACTACATCCTGTCTGGCGGACCAATCCTCTATAATCTTACGGGGCCAGGGTTCCGGAATAGGTGAAACAATAGAAGGGATCTTCCCATTATTGATTGACTTGCAGGCCGAGATACAAGCGGGAACTTCCCTGTCCGTACATCCGTTGCATAAAGTCAAGTCTATCAGCGTCGCCTGCCAGCTGCTGCTTTCCGCATGAGCAACCCTGGGCACGCTGAATCCGGCAACAGCTGCCAGGCCCGCCGAAACCTGCAGGAACAACCGCCGGCTTATTCCACCCGCCTTTTGCTTTTCCATAACCGGACTCCTTTCGATCTGCGCTGCAATAAACCAAACAGACTCATTTGCCCACATCGAAAATCATTGATGTACTGCTCAACGCCATTAACAGATTATATTACCGGCGATGCGGTCAATTGTAAATACTAAAAACATTTGCCATAATCAGCATTTCTCTATTTTGTGTTTTATGTTAACTTACCCGTCATAATTGTTATTGAGTTGTAAGAAGGAATTCGTATGTTGCAGTGGCTTGCCGACCGTCGCCGGAAGAAGCTCATGGCCGTGCCCTTTCCCGCCGACTGGGAAAGGATATTGAAACAAAATGTTATACATTACGGCATGCTTGCGGATGACGAACGCACTCGTTTGCATGCGCTTATCCAGGTATTCATTGCCGAAAAATATTGGGAAGGCTGTGGAGGATTGGAACTTACCGATGAAATACGTGTGACCATCTCTGCCCAGGCGTGCCTGCTGATCCTGAACCTTCCTCACAATTATTATGAAAACGTGGAGACAATTATCGTCTATCCTTCCACGGTTGTTCTGCCGGAACGAAAGCTCTCTTTTTTCGAGACTGCTCTCAGGCCGATCGAACCGGAAATCCCGATTACCGGGCAAGCTCTCCGGCATGGGCCGCTTATTCTTGTCTGGGATGAAGTTTTGCGCGGCAGCCGCCATCCGGAATCAGGTTACAATGTTGTCTATCATGAATTTGCCCACAAACTGGACATGCTCGACGGCATGGCAGACGGTACACCACCGCTGCGCAACCGTTCCGAATACCGTGACTGGGTGCGGATATGTTCAAGTGAATTTCTCCGCCTTCGCCGGGAAGTCGAACAAGGCAGGGAAACTTTCCTCAATTCCTACGGCGCTGTAAATGAAGCTGAATTCTTCGCCGTCGTTACCGAACAATTTTTTGATCAGCCCCTGGAAATGATTAAGCACGCACCCGATCTCTACAGAGTTCTGAGTCAATATTACCGTCAGGACCCCGCCCAACGCACCAGGAGAAAGGATGGCATTATTTGAAGCCGTTATTTTCGATTGGCTGGATCATCTTTGGGCAAAGTGAATGTAATATAATAATTTAAAGTCATTTGCGGGCAAGATTCAAACAATGAGTTAACACTTTCCTCCTTTTTCATATTATTTCCCTGTTACCCCTTGTTAAAATGCCACCTGGTTATTTTGTGTAACTTATTGCGGCGTAATATTGTTTCCCATATCTGGCCAACAAATTTGCTTTATCAAGGCCATTAATAATTCGGCGTGCATTTATCCAGTCATCTTTCTGGGCGTTAAAATAATCCTCAAGTTTTTTCCCTGTAAATGTTCCCAAGCGCATACCCTCAAAAATGATCTTTGCGGCAATTTCTGTGTCCAGTGCAAGATCAGGGTTCCCAATCAGATCTACCCCAAGTCTATCTGACCAATATTGATAATTTTTACGACCGGTCAACTGAACAAAACCACGTCCATAAAACTTTACACCGTCGCCAGGATTTACATTCCCGAGATCTCTGGCAACCTTTGGCCGCTCTCCTTCGATATCATACATCCGTCTGAAATAGTTCTCAGAACCTTTTTCCTTAATAGGTTGCATACTCTGATCAACTTCGTGATGGGCGGTGCCCAGCACATAGGCCAACCATCGATCATCATCGTCTGCCATCTCATTTTCCCAATAGTCGAGCAAAGTATTCATGCCATTGACCTGTTTTTGTTTTAAAGCTCCGTCAAAAAGGTGGGATCTTACATAATCATAAAAAAATTTTCTATTAATTGTCATAAGATTTATCCTTTCTATCCATCGTTAATAGTCAATATCTTGTGAATTTTAACTTTTTATTGACGCACCAGCTGTCTCCACTGTATCGCGCTTAAGGCCATTGCAGATGCCGTGCGGCAGGATCACTTGGCGGTTCACATTTCTTTTTAATTAATAAGTTAGTTGAGTCTAAATTTGCAATACATATTTAATTGTGTATTAATAGATAAAGTGTTTATCTATTATTGAAAAACGCACGTCAGGCTAAAGATTCGAGGTCCGGTTCGATCCTAACTTAGATATTTCTTACTTAAATCTTTGTATGGTGCTACAAAATAAAAATGAATATATGGAAAACGAAAAGTAAGATTCTGGTGACCTGCCCGAAGGGCGTTGCACCGTATTTACACAAAGAAATAAAGGCGTTAGGCTTTCCGGTTTTGACCGAGTTGGATACGGCCATCCAGACAGAAGGAACGCTGGAAGATACAATGCTTTTGAATCTTCATCTACGCACCGCTCAGCGGGTTCTATACCTCCTGAAAACGATATCAGCGGACACTCCGGGTATTCTTTACAAGCATATTTATGACTTTCCCTGGGAAATATTAATTTCCGCCTCCGGAAAAGCTGCTTACCTCTGTGTAACTTCTATTGTCGAAAATCCGCTTATAACCGATTCCCGTTTCGTCAACGTCAAAGTGAAAGACGCCATTGTTGACCGGATTCGCGACAAAAGCGGCTTGCGGCCTGATTCCGGCCCGGATAAAGATAGAGCTGTTGTTCATGTTTACTGGAAGAACAACGAAGCCACTGTTTATCTGGATACATCGGGAGAGCGCCTGGCATTGCGCGGATATCGGAAGATTCCGCTTACGGCGCCCATGCAGGAAACTCTGGCTGCGGCGGTGATTCTGGCCTCCGGCTGGAAGGGCGAAGGGTCGTTTGTCAATCCAATGTGCGGCAGTGGGACATTGGCCATCGAAGCCGCAATGATCGCGCTTAATCGTGCGCCGGGGCTCTTGCGCAATAATTACGGCTTTATGTATATTCAAGGCTTCCCGGAACTACTTTGGCAGGAGTTGCGTAAAAAGGCACGGGATGCAGCCCGAAAAAAGTTGCCTGTAAAAATCATCGCCACGGATATTGATAGAGAGGCAGTGGTTGCCGCAAGGCTTAATGCTCAAACCGCCGGAGTGGATCATCTGATCGAATTTAATACATGCTCTTACGAAAAAACACTTCTACCGGAAGGCGGCGGTGTGATTATAGTAAATCCGCCTTATGGCGAACGCATGGACACGGTTGTTAACAAAAAAAGCCCATACCGCAGGACGGAAGAAACTACCTCCGGACGAAAGGTCATCATCCGCAGAGCTGCCGGCATAGACCGGAAAGGCAAGGGCAGCGTCTCCGGTTCACGGGCGCGATTGGAAACTCTTTATCAGGGCATTGGCGATTTCTTTAAGACGGCGGGCTGCAATTATAGCGGTTATATCTTCACCGGTAATCTGGAAATGATTAAGAAAGTCGGTTTAAGAACCAGGCAGAGAATAATTCTGTATAATGGCGATATCGAATGCCGCCTGCTGGAATACGAACTATATAAAGGCAGCCGGAAAAGTCCTGCACCATCAACAGAATAAATAACCTTGATTAAAGTATTTATTTACTTTCCCCGATTATAAGTGTAAAATAAAAAAATTAAAAATATTTCAACAAACTTTCAAAAGCATACAACTTGTTAATTACCCTCCCCAATTTGCTCTGGACATAATGCTTTAGTTTAAAATTGAAAACTGGCAAGTTTTCTATATCGTTATTCTGTTTTTGAAACAAAAAAGGAGAACTAATGGACAAATTATTTGATAACCCGCAATCGAAATTATGGTCGGATTGGCAGCATCATCTGAGCGAATATATAATTGATTCAACACAAAGGATGATCATCTTCACGGATATCCTGCGCAAAAGAGGGAACAACTACATCCAGCACATACGTAGCGGCCAGCCGCCGGTACTTGTCTTTAATTATGAAATGATTCTTAACGGAAAAGATTTTAAGCGTCCCGTAAATTATGCGCTGGTGCGAATCGCCGACCGCCGTAAAAAAGATGAACTGCCACCGGACAAAGGCAACCGCCGGCAAAACAAATTGCTGCCGCCGGCGCCTAAACGTCCCATTGTCATTATTGATCCCCGCGCCGGTCACGGTCCCGGAATCGGCGGGTCCAAAAGAAACTCGGAAATCGGCATGGCGTTGAATTATGGCCATCCTGTTTATTTCATACTTTTTTATACCGAACCCCTCCCCGGTCAAACTCTGGCCGATGTAGAAGAAGCGATGGCCAGATTCATGGAAAAAGTTATTGAATTGCATCCTAACGACGATGCACCCGCCGTCATGGGTAATTGTCAGGCCGGATGGGCGGCGGCTCTTCTGTGCGCGGACAGGCCGGATGTTACCGGACCGCTGGTATTAAATGGCGCCCCTCTTTCCTACTGGAGCGGCGTATCCGGGGAAAACCCGATGCGCTACATAGGAGGTCTGCTGGGCGGTGTCTGGTTCAATGCATTTTTAAGCGATCTGGGCAACGGCATTTTTGACGGTGCCAATCTGGTAGCCAACTTTGAGAATCTGAATCCGGCCAACACAATCTGGACAAAACAGTATAATGTTTATTCTGGGGTGGATACGGAAGAGGACCGTTATTTGTCCTTTGAGAAGTGGTGGGGCGGTTTCTTTATGATGAACACCGCCGAAATTCACTATATCGTGAGTAATCTTTTTATCGGCAATAAACTGGAGCGCGGCAAGTTGGAACTGCGCGAAGGAAAAACGATCAATCTAAAGAACATTAAACATCCGATCCTTGTTTTTGCCTCTCTGGGTGATAATATTACTCCCGCTCAACAGGCGCTCAACTGGATACCGCGTGTTTACAGCTCTGTCGAGGACATTAAAAAACACGGACAAACAATAATTTATATCGTCCATAAGCAAATCGGTCATTTGGGCATATTTGTCGCGGGCAGCATTGCCAAGAAAGAGCATCATGAAATCATTGCTAACTTTGACATGATTGATTTTATGCCGCCCGGACTCTATGAGATGATCATTGAAGGAGATGTGAAAAGCGGTGATTTTACAACCAGGTTTGAAGAACGCACCTTCGCGGATATCGCAGCTTATGATGATGGAGTACCGGACGAAGAAGATTTCAAAGTTGTCGCCAAGGTTTCGGAATTTAATGACAATATATACCAGACTCTGGTACGTCCCTGGGTTCAATTATGGACGACGGAACTTTCCGGGGAATTTCTGCGCAATCTTCATCCCTTAAGACTTCAGCGCTACATATTCGCCGACATTAATCCGCTGATGCGGCCATTGAAGGGCATTGCCTCCATCGCCCGCAGGGAAAGAAAGCCTGCATCCCCCGACAATCCTCTGGTTGCTCTGGAAAAGGATTTTTCCGAATATATGGTAGGCCTGTTAAATACTTACCGGGATTACCGTGATCTCAACCAGGAACTGATATTCCGGGCTATTTACGGCAACGATCTGATCAGACAATTCTTCCCGCCGGCAAAAGAAGAAGCAACCGGGGATACTGCCGAACATGATCTTGAAGAACACAACAGGATATTGGAGGCGCTGGAGAAAGGTGGTGTGGCGGAAGGCCTCATTCGCGTTTTTGCAGCGATATCCAGGACCAGCCGCGGCATAAAGCGCCGTTATTTTGACTTTTCCGAGGAAGTAGCCCTCACCCACAAGGTACTGGGGAAAATCCCTTCCCCTAAATTCAAAAAGATTTTGAGGGAACAGGACGCAATTATTCACGCGGACGAAGATCGGGCAATTGAAGCTCTATCCGTTCTTTTGAAAAATAAAGATGACAGGATTGACGCGCTGGGAATTGCCCGAAGTCTCTGTCTTGTTGACGGCAAGTATACCAAGGAAGAAGAGGTAATGATCGAAAAGATCAAAAAGGCCCTGAAGCTGGAAAGCAAGTAAAACACAACTTGGTTATGTCTTCGAATGCCGCGTGATTAAGTCCTCAGTTTCAGAAATTGGCTTTTCACGGATAAACCGGCGGGCGGTTTTCATAAACTGTCCCGTCGGGCATAACTTCCACATCCTGATCATTAATGCGTTTTAGCTTTGTCAAATTTGCAGAAATATTGCGTTTACCCACCGATTTGAGAACCTGCGCCACCGTTTGGAAACGGGAAAGTTCGACAAGGGTCATGATCTGAGGTAAAACCATTCCGATCCTGCCTTCATCATAATCTCTAAGCGCCACGGAAGGCCGCAGCCAGACATGATCGGTCAATTCAACGCCGTCGTGAGCAATTGATTGCTGGGCGGGAACCTCCATCACAAAGAAACGCACATCATAGCGCAGGGGCAAAGGTTCGGGAGTAAGCCAGTGCGAAAAGTAGCGCAGGCAACTTCCGGCAAGAATGATGCCTTCCTTTTCCAGCATCTGCGAAAATTTAATTTCTCCCTTGATGATAGCATGCCTGTAGTTGGCAAAACACTGCTGTTCCTCCTCGGTGCGCATGGTGACAGGCTCTCCATCCTTTGTCCAGGCTATCAAAACCCCCACTTCCTCAAACGCCTCGCGAGCTGCCGCAATCCAGGCTCCTATAGCTTTGTCGGGATGAGACATATCGGGAATAATCTTTTTGGCCATCTCCCTGTCGATCCCCCGAATAAAACGCTCAATGCCGGGTTCATAATCCTCCGGATCAAGAATACCGCCGGGAAATACGTGGTAGCCGGGAACGAAGCTGCTCCGGCCATGTCTTTCCACCATAAGCACTTCAATGTCGGTTACGCCGGCATTCGCACATGGTCTTAAAAGTATAACGGTTGCGGCATCAGTTGGAATTACGCTCATATTTATTTGCCCTTAATAGGGTACAATTCTAAGATACCCTTTATACTCCACCAGCTTTATTACCCCGCATTTTCTAACATCATAGCTTCGGGAAATGTCTTCTATATGTTATTTTTAGTACCGTATTTTGGTACCTTTGTCAATTTATCTGCCATTGCTGGAAATGGAATAACAACTTGCCAGAAATAAAAATATTAGTGTAAAATAAAAATTAAATCGTTTAACAGACAAAGATAGATGGATACATGGAGCTGGGGTGAGAGATTGTCTTGTTTAACATTTGACTCATGAAAGGCGGAATTTATTAATGAAGGAAGATAATCAACGGACACAGACAGATCTCATCCAGGCAGAAACGAAAAGCGCAGAAGAAACTACCAAAACCAGCCGACAAACCACTCAGATAGAAGAATCAGAAACAGGGCGGAAACTGGCGGAAGCTGAAGAACTTTACAAAATCATGGCGGAAAGTTCCCTGGGCGCCGTTTTCATAGTACAGGACGGAAAAATCCAGTTTATCAACACCAGCGCCATTGCCTATGCCGGTTACACCGCGGAAGAGGTCATCGGACAGGATTCATACATCCTTGTCCATCCCGATGACAGGGAAAAAGTTAAGACGCTCTCCAGGGAAATGCTGACCGGAAAGCGCAAGTCGGCGTTTGATTTCCGTCTCGTGACCAAAAATAAACACATCAGATGGATTTTGCAAACTGTAACCCCCATCCAGTACGGCGGGAAACCGGCTATTCTGGGCAACGCCATCGACATTACCGAGTTGATGAGGGCGGAAGAACTTTACAAAATCATGGCGGAAAGTTCCCTGGGCGCCGTTTTCATAGTACAGGACGGAAAAATCCAGTTTATCAACACCAGCGCCATCGCCTATGCCGGCTACACTGCGGACGAGGTCATCGGACAGGATTCATACATACTTGTCCATCCTGAAGACAGAGAAAAAGTCAAGACGCTTTCAGGAGAAATACTGGCCGGAAAGCGCAAATCAGCGTTCGATTTCCGGCTCGTGACCAAAAATAAACACATCAGATGGATTTCACAAACTGTAACCCCTATCCAGTATGGCGGAAAACCGGCTATTCTGGGCAACGCCATTGACATTACCGATCTCAAGCAGGCTGAAGAACTTTACAAGACTCTGGCGGAAAGCTCCCTTGCCGCCGTTTTCATAGCGCAGGATGGAAAGTTCCGCTTTATCAATACCAGTGCCATTGCCTATGCCGGTTACACTGCGGAAGAACTTATCGGACAAGACGCCAACATCATCATCCACCCGGAAGATAAAGAAAAGGTAAAGAAGTTATTCAAAGAGATGCTGTCCGGTTCCCGCAATGTCGCCTTTGAGTTCAGGATGGTGACCAAACAGAACCATATCAGATGGATTTCACAGACGATCACGCCTATCCAGTATGACGGGAAACCGGCTATTCTGGGCAACGCCATCGACGTTACCGAGCTCAAGCAGGCCGAAGAACTTTACAAGACTCTGGCGGAAAGCTCCTTTGCCGCCGTTTTCATAGCGCAGGATGGAAAGTTCCGCTTTATCAATACCAGTGCCATTGCCTATGCCGGTTACACTGCGGAAGAACTTATCGGACAAGACGCCAACATCATCATCCACCCGGAAGATAAAGAAAAGGTGAAGAAGTTGTCCAAAGAGATGCTGTCCGGTTCCCGCAATGCCGCCTTTGAATTTCGGATGGTGACGAAACAGAATCACATCCGGTGGATTTCAGAAACAGTCACCCCCATCCAGTATGGCGGAAAACCGGCTATTCTGGGCAACGCCATCGACGTTACCGAACTTAAGCAGGCCGAAGAAGCGCTCAGGGAAAGCGAGAGATTACACAACATCATTTTAGGATCGCCGATTCCGGCCTTTGTGATCAAGAAAGACCATACAGTCATACATTGGAATAAAGCACTGGAGGAACTCAGCGGGATCAAGGCTGAAGATGTAATAGGAACGTCACATCATTGGAGGGCGTTTTACAGACATAATCGTCCCTGCCTGGCTGACCTTCTGGTAGACGGGCTTGTAAATGAGATACCAAGGTTATACCCGGGAAAGTATGTTAAGTCCGAACTGATTGAAGACGCATATGAGGCAACGGATTTTTTCTCAGAACTGGGTGAAGAAGGCCGGTGGCTTCATTTTACCGCCGCCGCAATGAGGGATTCAAAGGGGTATATGGTGGGCGCCATAGAGACTCTTGAAGACGTCACTGAAAAAAAACGAATGGAAGAAGCACTGCGGGAGAACGAGGAGAGGTTACGGGCAATCCTGGAGGGTTCGCCCACACCCACGTTCGTTATCGACCGCGACCATCGGGTTATCGTCTGGAACAAGGCCCTGGCAGAGCTTACCGGGGTACGCAGCATTAATGTCATCGATACCAGTGACCATCCGAAAGCATTCTATCGCGATACACATCCGACCGTTGCTGATCTGCTCGTAGATGGGACAGTGGATCTGACGGCCAAGATTCGGCAATGGTACGGCAGAGAATATCAGCCCTCTAAGCTTCTGGATGAGGCTTACGAGTCCACCGGCCCGCTTACTTTCCCGGACAAGGAACCTTCGTGGACCCACTTCACCTCGGCAGCTATTCGGGATGGTAAGGGAGAGCTTATCGGCGCCATGGAAACCATGACAGACGTTTCTCCCCTCAAGCATGCGGAAGACAAGCTGAAAGAAAACGTAACAAAGCTCAGAAAGGTGATGAACGGCATAATCTGGGCCATCGGTGAGATCGTCGAAACGCGTGATCCCTATACCGCCGGTCATCAGCACCAGGTGACTCAGCTCGCCACCGCTATCGCTAAACAGATGGACCTTCCCGCGGAAACAAGGGAGGCGATCCGCGTATCCGCCCTGCTGCATGATCTCGGGAAAATATATATCCCCGCCGAGATACTCAGCAAACCGGGACACATCAGCAACATCGAGAGGGAATTCATTCGCACACATCCTCAGGTCGGTTATGAAATTCTGAAATCAATTGAGTTTCCGTGGCCGATTGCGGAAATCGTATTGCAGCACCATGAAAGAATGGACGGCTCCGGCTACCCGCGGGGGCTAAGGAATGGCGATTTACTTCTGGAGGCGCGCATCGTCGGGCTGGCGGACGTTGTGGAATCAATGGGTTCCCATCGCCCTTACAGGCCGACCCTCGGCATTGAAAGGGCATTGGAAGAAATCTGCAAGAACCGCGGGATTCTTTATGACCCCAATGTCGTCGACGCCTGCCTTGCCCTTTTCAGGGAGAAAAATTTCCGGTTTGAGGCGACTAAAGGCAACGACGTCAAGTGGCATTCGAGCAGTTGAAAACAAATTTGTCTTCTTTGTTAATGGCCTAATTTATCATAGATCATCATGACAGTATTAACATAAACCTGACTGTGATTATAAAACCAGACGGCCTTCATTTTCTGGTCGAGGGGAGCGTCCTCCGCCCAGCCGAAGATCCGGAGATAATGTCCTATGCTGAATTTCGCGTCCGTCAGATTGAATGGACTGGCAATGCCGTCGCCATCACCGTCGACGCCGTAAAGCCGGAAAGAAGAAGGCAGGAACTGCGCTGGTCCCAGCGCCCCGGAAAATGAACCGGAAATCGTTAAAGGATCCAGCCCCAAACCATTGGCCAAGTGAATAAGATTCGCAAGCTCATACACCGCCCATCTTGCCTTGCTTTTCGCTCTGGCGACCGTGTTTTGGTCGTTTATCTGCGGATATGCTTTTGCGTACAGGGCCTGTACTTCCTTCAGATAGTCCGGATTCTGCAGCAAGGCCATATTGACGTAGGCATTAGCCACGTTAAAGGGCATCGGGCAGGTTGCCAGCCTGGATTCGATAATCAAAATGGCGGTGATGATCCGGGATGACGTCCCAAAACTTTTTTCCACGGCTGACAAACTTGCCGCATGCTTCTTTATAAATGCCCTGCCCAGCACAATTTGCCTGGGGCTGATCTGCATAATGTCCGGCCTTTGCGCCGTTCCCCGGGGACTGGAACAGAAAAGGTTTTTTATGACAAAACCGGGACGAATGGACAGGCGGGGATCACGCATAATTTTTTGCGCCTGCGCCTTTTCAATCCCTTCAGCAATCAGCAGGTCTTCGAGAAATTTTTTTGATGAATCACTCCACGACCAGGCAATTGCAGGCGTCAGAAAAATAATGCCCAGCAATAGGAGATATGATGTTAACTTTCGCATGCCGACCCCAGTGAATCTCATACCAAGCTGCATTTTTGATTTCCTATTACCTTTCATAGTCTTTTTAAGCAAGCTCATTTCATGATTAGGCTGAATCTTGCGAAAAGGTTTAATAAAAAGCGGCAAAATGATTGTATATTGTAAAAATATAACAAAAGATTATAGGTTTGCAACTATTGCTATATGACGACTATAAAAATAAAATGACCATATTCTTGACTAAAGTATCCATAGGTTGTACAATTATTATTATTGTAGGAGGTACAACCAATGCCAAGCACACCGAAAATTATACCCATTTCCGATCTCAGGCAAAACGCCAGCAACGTTGTGAAGAGTCTTTCGTCTTCGAGAGAACCGGTTTTCATTACTCAGAGAGGAAGAGCAACTGCCGTTATGGTCAGCATGGAAGTCTATGAAAATGCACAGCATGAAATGGATATATTGCACTTGCTGGCCAGAGGTGAGAAAGAAATAACGGCAGGGACTGGTTATGAACTTGACGACGTTCTAAAGGAAGCCGACTTTTATCTTGAGGCTGCAAAACCTTGAGAATCTTATTTACACCCACTGGCCGCCGTCAGTTTCTTGAAGCTCTTGCCTATATTCACCGCAACAAGCCTTCTGCGGCGGTAACTTTTCGCCGGAAAACAGAGAAGCCACTGTCCCGACTCAAGAAGTTCCCTGAATCGGGAAGACCACTGCCGGAGTTTCCGGAACTCCCTTTTCGTGAAGTTTTTGTGAATCCTTATCGTTTTTTTTATAAGATTAAGGAGAATGATTTATGGATTGTGGCAGTATGGCATGGCGCACAATTGCCCGATGAACCAGAAAAATAATTGAACATGTTTTATTTTAAAACTTTACGGTTCAACCGGCAAGGTTGAACCAACGAAAAGATTTATTAATAAACTGAAGGGAAATAAAAATATGCTCACCGAAAATAATCTTGAAAAATATGCCGATGTGCTTCTATGGGGGCTGAAGGCGGCGAGAAAAATCGCCATGAAAAAAAATGAGATCGTGCTTATCCAGTACGATCTCGCTGCCTTGAGACTGGCAGAAATCCTCTATGCGCGGCTCCTTGATCTCGGCATGCGGCCGGTGCAGCGCATGGCTTCCACCTGCAGTATGGAGTTGAGCTTTTATCAAAAGGCCAACCCGAGACAGCTTACCTTTATCGCCCCCGGCGACGAAGAGCTTTACAAAAACATCAACGGCAGAATTTACCTGCATGCACCGGAGTCGCTCACCCACCTCAAGGACATCGATCCGGCCAGGATAGGCAAGACTATCGTTTCCCGCAAGCCATTAAAGGATATTCTCGACAAGCGCGAAGAATTACGCCAGTATGCCTGGACGCTTTGCATAGTCCCCACACAGGAGCTGGCCCGCCAGGCCAAAATGTCCTTAAAACAATACACGGCGCAGGTAATAAAGGGCTGTTACCTTGACTGTGATGATCCTGTCGCCGAATGGCAGCAGATTCACGAAGAAGTCACAGCCATTAAAAGCAGGCTCAGTTCCCTCAAAGTCAAATATTTCCACATGGAATCGGCAAATCTGGATCTGCGCATAGCTCCCGGCGACGAACGTAAATGGGTCGGCGTCTCCGGCCATAACATACCCAGTTTCGAGATCTTTGTCTCCCCCGACTGGCGCGGGACGGAAGGGGTTTATTATGCCAATCTCCCCTCCTTCCGCAGCGGCAATTACATCGAAGATGTCCGCATCACGTTTGCCAAAGGAAAAGCCGTGAAGATTGAGGCAAAAGTCGGCGAGGATTTTGTGAAGAAACAACTGGCGATGGACACTGGTGCAAAGCAGGTAGGAGAATTTTCGCTTACGGACAAGCGCTTTTCCCGCATCGACCGTTTTATGGCGGAAACACTTTTCGATGAGAATTTCGGTGGGAAAAATGGAAACTGCCATATCGCGCTTGGTTCATCCTACAGCGATACCTACAGCGGCGACCCGGCAAAGCTAACCCCGGCGCTCAAGAAAAAACTGGGCTTTAACGACTCCGCTCTTCACTGGGATCTCGTCAATACCGAACAGAAAACGGTAACGGCTTACCTGACCAACGGCAAGAAAATGATCATTTACGATGGTGGTGTATTCAGGATTTAATATTCAAACTATACGGAAAATGTTTTGCCTTTTTAGTCCATTTCCAAATCAAGCGCTACCTTTGTTGGCGTCGTCGTCGGCTTCCTCAACGTATGTACAATACGCCTCGTCGCCTCCTCCCAGCCGCCGCGGTATCATCATTGATTTGGAAATGGAATTAGTCGGCAGTTTGAACAGGAAAAACACTATCGGTTTGAATAATAACATGTTTTTGTCATTCGATAACGGGAATCCGCGAAAATGCTGACATATCCGGATTCCCGTTACTTTATTATGTTGGTCACATTAGTGTAAACATCCGATAGCCTGATGAACCAACCGGAGGCCGGGATACGGAACAGCAAAACAGGGAATCTTAGCCACTTTCATACTGCCGATAAAGGCTGTCTTCCTGTCTTTCCCACCAAAGCAGATGCCGGCCGGCGCTTGCAAAACCAATCCTTGCGGGTCTTCCAGATACATTTCCAGGTCTCCGGCGGGATTGATAAAACCTATAGAATTAGTGGTTGTAAAGGTAATCCACAGATTCCCCGCTTCATCAAAAGCGATACCCATGGGGAAAGCCTGGTGGCCAAGAACTTGCGGACCGTAAACTTCCCCGGGCCCCAGAGAGTTATCCTCGTTTATGGGAAAACGCACGATACGTCTCATCATCATCTCGGCTATATAAACAAATTTTTCTTCTTTATCCAAAGCAACACCGTTGGGAAAGAAAATACCTTCAACGACGATTCGCGGATCTTTATCATTTTCAATAAGGATAAGACAACCGTCAGAGCCGGGCTGCACTGAAGGGTCCGCCTCGAAGTTATCCACCGAACAGGTTATCCAGAGCCGCCTGTGAAAATCAAGGAAGGGGAAATTGGGAATATACATCCGGGAGCCCTGATCACCGTCCAGCAAATCCTGCTGATCGCCGTTTGTCGTCAATAATTGAACTTTCCCATTGCCGATATTTGCAATAATGCAGTTTCCTTTATCATCAAGGCAAAGCCCGTTCGGTGTGCCACCCAGTGTTCCGAAAAACGCTGTATTACCTTTGACAGTCCGGGAGCAACATCCCTTGGCATCTGTCGCATAAATGGTCCCATCGTCAGCAACCATGATGCCGGCGGGCCGAATTAAGTTATTGCCTGTTACTCTTACATCTTCAATCTCTATTTTCATAAAGTCTGATTTCCTCCAAAAACTTCTCCCCGTATAAACTGAGTTTATGTTCCCCGACTCCGTTGATGCCACGCATTTCAATAGCATCACGGGGCCGGACTGCCGCCATTTCCAATAGTGTCTTGTCTGAAAACACAACATAAGCCGGAACATTATTTTCATCGGCCAATGCTTTTCTCAACGTTCGCAACAGTTCGAAAAGCCCCTCGTCTACCGCCTGTTTCCGGGGAAGCTCAGCTATGGTTTCGAGCTTCTTTTCGAATTGAACAGGCTTACTCAGCAGGACATCCATCTGCGCCTGCAGAATCTTGCGACTCAAATCGTTTAACTTCAGCGTGTAACCGTCGTCGTAAGCAATGTCCACAAAACCGGAATTCAAAAGCTGGTAGATATAATCCTCCCACTCGGCATAAGAAATATCATACCCGACACCAAATGTTCTAATCTGGTCATAACCATTTTCCAGGATATGTTTATTATGCGAACCGCGAAGAATGCCGATTAATGTGGTCATGTTGATTTTCTGGCCTGTACGAAAAACAGCGGATAAGGCTTTTTGCGCGATGATGGTCCCGTTTATTCTTTGTGGCGGATTTTTGCACACATCGCAATTGCCGCAATCTTCCTTCGGCTGCTCGTTAAAATAGCTGAGAAGAATGCGGCGGCGGCAAATATCAGCTTCCGCGTAACTTTTGATACGCGCAAGTTTGGCCAGAAGCAATTCCTGTCGATCCGGCGACGCAGCGCCGATCATATCATGATGAGTTTTAACGTCGGCGTAACTGTAGAACAGCACAGTATCGGCCGGAGCACCGTCACGGCCGGCCCGGCCGATCTCCTGATAATAACTTTCGATGTTTTTCGGCAGACTGTAATGAATAACCCACCGGATGTTTGATTTGTCTATACCCAGCCCAAAAGCAATGGTCGCGCAGATAATCTGTATTTTGTCCCGGATAAAGGCATTCTGGATTTTACTGCGATCCGTATTGTCCATTCCGGCATGGTAATAAGCTGCTCGATAGCCCCGATCACAAAGCTTGGCGGCGATGTTTTCCGTCATCCTGCGGCTGAGGCAGTAAATTATTCCCGGCTGACTTTTTCTGCGGGATAAAAAACGTAGAATCTGCTCCAATCTTTTACGCCCCGAATAAACAGCCAGACTTATATTTGGCCGGTCAAAGGAGGCGATAAACTGATATTCTTCCGGTATCATCAACTGCTGCAAAATGTCCTTGCGAATCGCCCGGTCTGCCGTCGCGGTTAGCGCGATGAGCGGAATGTCCGGAAACTTTTTTCTCAGAACATGCAGTTTCATGTAATCAGGCCGGAAATCGTGTCCCCAGGAGGAAATGCAGTGCGCCTCGTCCACGGCAAAAAGAGAAATACGCAACTTCTTCAGGAATCCGATTGTGGAAGCAACCGCCAACCGCTCCGGTGAAATATAAAGCAGTTTGATATCGCCTTGCAGACAAAGCCCGATAATTCCGGCGCTTTCCTCCTCCGTCTGGGTGCTGTTCAGAAATGCGGCGGCAACGCCGTTTCCCTTGAGTGCATCCACCTGATCTTTCATTAAAGCGATCAGCGGCGATACAACTATCGCCGTGCCTTCTCTGAGCAGGGCGGGAATTTGAAAACAAATGGACTTTCCTCCACCCGTCGGCATCAGAACCAGCGCATCTTTACCTGCCAGCACGTGATCGATTATTTCCGCCTGCAGCGGATAAAAGGATTCATAACCGAAGTATTTTTTCAGAGCTTCCTGTTTCTTCATTTTGAATTGGAAATGTAACTACTTTTCCATCCCTTCGATAAACGCCAAAACGTTTTTTCCTAAAACTTTGTGATTGTAGCCGCCTTCCAGAATGCCGAAACAACCGCCATTGTTGCGCCGTGCCGCTTCCCGCACCAGTTGCCCCATGAATTTATAGTCTTCCGTTTTCAAAAGGCCTCCCCAGTCCTGCTCGTGATTATCGAAACCGGCGGAAACGGCGATCATATCCGCATCGGTTTGCGAAAGCTTCGCTTCCACGTTCTTTAAATATTCATTACGATTGGATCCCGCGGGATTCAGAATCGTTATATATTCCTCATTACCCAGTATGTTTACATTACCATCGCCGTAATGCAGATCAAAATCAAGAATAAACGCTTTGTTAATTTTACCTTCCCGATGCAGTTTTTTCAAAGCAATGGACATATTGTTGAAATAACAGAATCCCCAGGCGCTTCCTGCCGAGGCATGATGTCCGGGAGGACGAATGACGGCAAAGCATGGTTCGGTAAGGGCCGTTTCAGCAGCCAGAATTGCACCACCTGCGGCCAGGGCGGCAATATCATAAACACCTTCGCGCTCGACATCTCTTATATGGTGAGGAGTGTGCACTTTGAGAATATCTTCTTCCGAAGCGGGAATCGGTTCAATAAATTTTACTTTGCCGCGCAGGGCGATTTCTATAGCTTCAATTCTTCCGGGAGCGGATGCGGGATCAGACGTATAAACCTGTTTGTATTCTTCAGAATAAACAACCTTCATACAAGCCTCCTTTCAAATAGGTGGAAGGTGCATCGGCTGAAGACTGAAGGATAAAATTTAATGTACCATCCGGCCTGCAACCTTGATCCTTTAACCTTTGACCTTGAACCTTGATCCTTTAGCCTTGAACCTTTAGCCTACATCCTTCAAAAACCCGATTTCCCTTAAGGCGGCAAGGGAATTTTTTGCCACCGTCATTTTATGCAAATCTTCAGGTTTAAACCAACCGGCCTCTTCGGCATCATCGCCGCCTTTCGGCTCACCTGATACATACTCCCCCATATAATCGACAACAACAAAGTGATATTTGACTTTCCCCGCATCATCGCGTTCCAGATAGTCAAAAACATAAACGCAGCCGCCGACTTTTATAGTTACGCCTGTCTCTTCCAGAATTTCCCGGGCGACACATTCCTGTAATGTTTCGCCCAGTTGCAATGTTCCGCCGGGAACAGCCCATTGGCCACGATTGGGCGCCACTCCTCGTTTGACGAGTAATATCCGGCCTTCATGAATTATAATCCCCCCGACACCAATGCGCGGAACCAGGGGATAAATTTTGTTGAGTTCCTGCTCCATCTACCCTTTGCCTTTACTCAATCTGAAGGAAAACCGGCTTTCAATCCAGGGATCGCGCTCTTCATTGAAGACTTTTTCTATGAATTTTACCCACCTGTTTTTTCCAATCAATAATATTGCCGAGGAACGGGTGCCGTAGCCGGGACTTTTGACAAAAATCGACGATAAAAGCTTTTCCCATTCCAAACCGATGCCGGTAGATGGAAGCTTATTGTCGGGTGAAAGTTTGCGATCGGCCAGAAGCTTAAAGAGGGCTGATTCCAAATCAATGCCTTTTTTGTCCATTGCCGCCGATAAGGCCTTTTTACCCCGTGTCACTTTCTGCCAGGGGGTATCCAGAAGACGATTGCTTAAACCGTATACCCCGGCCTTGAGCTTCTGTAGATCCCCGCGGTTAGAGTAAACAAACAGGTCTGTCCCGTCTCCGCAAAGCAAATTGAATCCATTGTATTTGCCGGCCCGTCTGGAAATCTTTTTCATGTAATCTGCAGCGCTTTGAGAGCCAAGCAAATAATCTTTGATCAGATTGCCGCGGGTCGGAGCCCCATTTTTGTAAGCCGAAGGATCCCGGTAATTGGTTATGGCGGCAAACCTCCCTTCCCGCGTGATTCCCAGCCAGGTGCCTCCTTCTTCCAAATCGCGACCGGCAAGAATTTGCGGCGCCTCTTCCCAAAATTCGACGGGCGCCGACGGCCGATCGTAGAATTCATCTCTATTGGCAGCCAGAACTAAAGGGTACGTCGGATGAATTTTATAGGCAAAAAGAATTAAGCACATATCAAACCTCTATTTTACTTCTTATCTCTCGCGACGGATAAACAGATGAGGTATGCTTCACGCCTTAAGTTTTTGCATAATTCTCGTCATAGTTTCTCCGGCGGAGTGGTCAATAATCACGTCGGCGATATTATCCTGCGCAGTAGGTCCAAGATTAATTATGACGACTTTGGCATGGGCTTGCTTCGCATAAACAGGCATGTAGGCTGCAGGATAAACAACCAAAGAAGAACCAATTATTATGAATAAATCACATTCCTGCGCCTCACGAGTCGCATACATTAATGTTCTTTGAGGCAGGCTCTCGCCGAAAAAAATAACATCCGGTTTTAATATGCCGCCGCAATTTTCACAATCAGGGACGTGATCTTCAGATTTTATCTGCTCTATCAGTGAATCCACCGGATACCTTTTTCCACACTCCAGGCAAACCATCCATTCCATATTGCCGTGCAGTTCATAGACGAAATCCGGATCATTGCCCGCTTTCTGATGCAGGTTATCGATATTCTGTGTGATTACCGAACTCAGCTTTCCCATCTTTTCCAGCTCGGCAATGGCCAGATGTGCTGCGTTGGGCTGGGCATTGGCCATCAAGCCGCCTTCCAGAAGAATCTTCCACATCTTCCTGCGTGTTTCTCCGGATCGCAAATATTTATCAATCGTAAAATCGTCGGGATCAAATCTTGTCCAGAGTCCACCCGGGCTGCGAAAATCAGGGATGCCGGATTCCGTGCTCACACCGGCACCGGTAAAAATCACAACCTTTTGTGCGGCGGCGATCATTTGCGCTACTTTGTTTATTTTATCTTCCATTAAAACATTCCCCTTTAATTCCGTTTCCAAATGAATGATGATACCACGACAGCCAGGAGATGGCGACAAGGCGTGGTTCGACAAGCTCACCATGATTGATTATCATATTTAAGCCTGTCCTGAGCCTGCCGAAGGGCCAACAAAGGTAGCGCTTGATTTGGAAATGGAACAATATTTGCCGCTTAAAATACACTATGTCCTTTTAAAATCAAACCAAAAAAATAAAGACATCGCGCCGTTTATGCCGTTTCGAGGCCGGCGGGTTGGCCCGAACCCAGTCTTCGGCAAAGGTCAATAATTTATAACCTGTTTAGCTGGTTCAATCTTGCAGATTGAACCGCGACATTAATCTCACGGGTAAATCGATGCCTTCTGTAAGAGTGCAAAATTCAATGAAGCAGGAAGCTCATTTCTCAACTTTTGCCGTTCGGAAGAAATATGTCATGAAAGCTGCGCATTGGGTTTATTCATCTGCAAATAAAGAGGCAAATTTATTAGAACTGAAAAGTATATTTGATTGATCTTAATAAATGGTTCAATCTGCAAGATTGAACCAGCAGAGAAATCCATTTCTGTTTTGGGACGTGAAACCGTTTTTTTAGAAATAAAATTAAAAAAAGATAACAATATCAACGTACAAGCAGATAGCACACAGGGGGGATGTTCAGTCCGTCAACGGGCTGCAAAAGGCATCAACCTGTTTAAAGCAGTTTCCTTACCCAGTACTGCAAATACCCGGTCGAGTTCCGGGCCGTGGACACGGCCGGTGAGGGCGGCGCGAAGGGGCATAAATAATCCCTTGCCTTTAGCGCCGGTTTTTTCTTTAACGAATTTCAGGGCTGCGGGATAAATTTCCGCAGCTTGTGCAGTATTCGCCTGCAGATACTCGACGAAGGTCCGCACCACCTGGCGGGCTCCTTCTTTCTCCAGCACCTGCTTTGCTTCCACAGAAAGGCTATATTTACCGTCGAAGAAAATATCGATATGTTTTCCAACATCGGCCAGCGTTATCAAATCATTTTTAATTAAATCGACGGCTGCAGTGAACCTCTCCGGATCAAGGGCATCAATTTTGTAACCGGCCTCTTCCAAAAAAGGCTTCAAACTTTCCATTAATTTTTCTGTGGGGCAATTGCGAATATAAATGGCGTTGAGCCAGTGTAATTTTTCTTCATCAAATATTGCGCCGCTTTTGGAGGCGCGTTCCAGCGCAAAACCGGCAATCATTTCCTCACGGGACAATACTTCACGGCCTTCGGTAAAAGAGCTTCCCAGTAGCCCCAGATAATTAATCAGTGCTTCGGGTAAAATTCCCTGTTTGCGGAATTCACCGACAGAAACCGAGCCGTGGCGTTTGCTCAGCTTGGCGCGGTCTTTGCCCAGAATCAGGCAGTGGTGGGCAAAAGTCGGCGGTGTAAAACCGAAAGCTTTGTAAAGCATGATCTGCAGGGCGGTGTTGGACAAATGATCTTCGCCGCGAATAACATGGCTGATTCCCATTAAATGATCGTCAATTACAACCGCAAAATTATAAGCGGGCATGCCGTTGGAACGGACAATGATGAAATCGCCGACAGCCGAGCCCTCAAACTTCATTGCCCCGCGAATTAAATCGTTAAACTGAATCGTCACATCAGGGACTTTAAATCGAAAGGACGGTTTTCTGCCTTCTTTTTCCTTTTGCTTTCTTTGCTCCGGCGTAAGATTACGGCATTTACCCATATAGCGGGGCATGCGCTTGCTCAAGATCAATGTCTGACGCTCTTCATCAAGCTCTTCTTCCGTGCAATAGCAGGGATAAACCAAATCAGCAGCCACAAGTTTCTGCAAATGGCCGGCATAGATTTCGAGCCGTTCACTTTGTTTGTATGGACCGTAAGCACCGTCTTTTTGCGGGCCTTCGTCCCAATCAATGCCCAACCAGGTCAAATCGTCGAGGAGATTAACTTGATAAGAAAGGGCGCTGCGCGATTCATCGGTATCTTCGATGCGCAGAATAAAATCGCCGCCATGATGGCGGGCAAACATCCAGTTAAACAGGGCTGTGCGCGCGTTGCCAACGTGCAATTCTCCCGTGGGAGACGGCGCAAATCTCACTCTGGGCTTATCAGCCATTATTTTTCCTTTCCATTAATGATGCGACGGCAAATACCGCAACCCCTTCGTTCCTGCCCACAAACCCCATACCTTCGTTTGTTTTGGCTTTAAGATTCACATCGGCAACAGACATATTTAATACTTTCGCTATATTGGCGGTAATCTCAGCGGCAAAGGGGGCCATCTTCGGCTTTTCCATAATAATGGAAATATCAATATTGACGACAGAAAATCCTTTCGCCGCAATGATTTCTCCCACACGCTCCAGAAGAACCATACTGGAAATGTCTTTATAAGCCTGGTCTGTATCGGGAAAGTGCCGCCCGATGTCGCCAGCGCCCGCCGCTCCCAAAAGCGCATCACAAACGGCATGCAGTAAAGCATCGGCATCGGAATGACCCTGCAAACCTTTTGCGAAAGGAATTTCCACGCCGCCTAAAATAAGTTTTCTGTCCTGAGCAAAACGATGGCTGTCATAACCAAAACCGGTGCGAACTTCCATTTTTCCTCCAGCCCCGTTTCTCAGCAGAGCTTCCGCAATTACCAAATCTTCCGGTGTTGTAATTTTAATATTATCATAAGACCCGGCGATCATTTTTACTTTTACGCCGATACGTTCAACTAACGATGCATCGTCGGTGCCGCAATAGTTGTCATTATAGGCTGCCTCATAAGCCTTTTGGAGGACATCAAACCGGAAAGTCTGCGGGGTCTGGGTAATCCATAAATTCTGCCGCGGTATGGTCTTGACTACAAAATCATTATCTTCGGTTTCCTTGATGGTGTCTTTCGCCGGAACTCCAATCACAGCAGCCTGGAACTCCCGGGCGACTTCAATGGAATGTTTTATCATTTCCGGGGTGACAAAAGGCCTTACCCCATCGTGAACAACAACGATATCGCACTGGCCTTCAATAGCGGCAATGCCGTTTCTCACCGAGTCCTGCCGTTTGGCGCCGCCGGCAACAATCTTTACTACTTTTCCGAGATTGTTTTTGACTACTAATTTTTCCCTGACGAATCTTATATCACTGTCCGGAACAACCAGAATGATTTCATCAATATTTTCCGCCTGTTCAAATACTTTTAGTGAATGCACCAAAACCGGCAGTTCACGAAGATTCAAATATTGTTTAGCTATCGCGGCGTTAAATCTTCGTCCGGCGCCACCCGCGGGGATGATTGCCACCGTTTTCATAACTGACCTTTAAAAAGCAAAAGCCCGGAAAATGTTTTTCCCGGGCTTATTAACCAAAGGAACTTCTTCCCGTCCTTATCTAATTCCAAATTATAATGCCGTGTTTACTGACTTTTTTGATCGTATGTAGACCTTAAATTATTTAGTATTATCAATATTAATTTTAATTAAATATAAGTTTTCTTAGCTTTGAATATTTTTCTTTTCCGCTGTTTCTTTTAATTCTGAAAAAATCATGCGGCCGGCCGTTGTCTGCAATACACTGGTAACGATTACTTCCACATTTACATTGAGCAGTTTCTGGGCGCCGTCTACAATAATCATCGTACCGTCATCCAAATAACCTACACCTTGTCCAGGTTCCTTACCTTCCCGAATGATCTTCACGCTCATTTGTTCGCCGGGCAATACAACCGACTTCATCGAATTCGCCAGTTCGTTTATATTCAGAACGCGGACACCCTGCAACTCCGCCACTTTGTTCAGATTGAAATCGTTGGTTAGAAGTTTGGCATTAATCTTCTGTGCCAGCGCCACCAATTTTCCATCTACGCCTTTGACTTTGGGAAAATCCTGATCGATAATTTTAATGTTGATATTCGAACTTTTTTGCATACGGTTCAAAATATCCAGTCCCCGCCTACCTCGCGACCGTTTTATGGAATCAGCAGAGTCAGCGACAAATTGCAGCTCATTTAGCACAAAACGAGGAACAATTATTTCGCCTTCCATAAAACCGCTGTCGCAAATATCGGCAATTCTTCCATCAATAATAACGCTTGTGTCCAGAATCCTTTGTTCGGAATCCGTTTTTACGCCTGGCCCGCGAAAGTTAAATTCCTCGATTTTTTTTGATCCCAGAACAAGCCCCAGATAACCTAATATTCCAGTTAAAAGCAGGTAAATCCACGGAACAATTTGCTGATTTTCTCTGATTTTACTGACCATATTCAGGCCAAAACCCAGAATTAACGCAATCAGCAGACCAATGATCATGCCGATGACCCCGCCCAGAATAATTTTCAGCGAAATTTTGCGCAGGTCTTTTTCCAGCATTATCACCAGGAAGGCAACAAACGATCCGATAATTAAGCCGGCAATTAATTGAACAATCAAATATGATGAATTCGGATCTGCCGTATAATAGGCAATAGCGGAACCACTTATCGAGCAAGCCAAAACCAAGAGAATTCTAATGACCAACCGTTTCACCCCCTTTACTCAGAAATGTATTACTTTTATTAATTCCGGTTTCAGTTGAGAAATACCATGTTGTTTTAAAACAGAGGCATGTATACGGTTTCCTTTAAATTATCAGGAAAGACGATTTACTCGTTGTTAATTTTCAAAGATCATTTTTTGCATGATTGCCCAAGAATCAATCCTATTGGACGGTAAAAATAGTTTGTAAATCCTGCTCAACCTTATCTTCACGTTTATTAGTCGCCACAGATATTTCTTTAACCAGCAAATTTTTCGCTGTATCCATCATTTTCCGTTCACCAAAGGAAAGATTCTTATCGCTTTTCAATATAAAGAGATCTCGCAAAACACTTGCTATTTCAAAAACTGAACCAGTTTTAATTTTTTCGAGGTATTCCCTGTAGCGTTTATTCCAAGTCTGCTTATCTATTGTAACATCCTTATTGCGAAGAATTTCGTATACTCTTGGTATTTCCTTCTCCATAATGACTTCTCGCAAACCTACAGCCTTCGCGCTTGTAGTAGGGATCATTATCTTCATGCCGTTACCCATGATCTTCATGATGTAAAAGGGCTGTTTTTTTCCCATAACCTCTCTGTTTTCAATGGCTTCAATGACTCCCACGCCTTGCGCGGGATATACCGCCAAATCACCTACTTTAAACATTTTACACATACCTGCCTTTCCTTAAGAACGTGACAGACTACCATCATTTTAACATTTTGTCAATAATTAATACTATTTAAGAAAGAAAATGGCACGATATTTTCATCAGCTCGCCCAATTCGACAGATCAACAAATAAGTTATTATTTTCAGACACTTACCAAATACGTCGCAGAATTTGATCCACTGAAATTTTTAAGGCAGGAAGAAAAGAGGATTGCGCGCCTTACCGTGCAAACGCACTTCAAAGTTCATATAAGCATCACCTGTTTCATCTATTTCACCGAGGAAGGCGATAACTTCTCCTCTTTTAATTTTTTTGTCAGTTTTAACTGATATTTTCTTTAAATGTGTATAAACCGTCGCGTAGCTGTTTTTATGGCGCACGATAATCGTTTTTCCATAGTCCTTTAAAGGTGCGGAAAAAATGACTATTCCATCGTCTGCGGCTTTTACCGGAGCTCCGTCGGCAGAAACAATTTTGATCCAATTATGATAAATTTTATTAGGTTGAATGCCGAAGCGCGTCTTCACCGTGTGTTGTTCCACAGGCCAGATAAACTGCTTCTTTTCGAATTGAATATTCTCTTTTTCTTCTGTCGCTGATTTAGACCTGGTTTTATGCTCTTCCTCCCCCGGTTTTTTCGCTGGAGTCGAATCCGCCTTCGATGCATTTTCCCGCGGTGTTGACTTTGCAGTTTTAACATCTCTGGACGCACCAGCTGACGGCAGTGCTTTTTTGCCGGTATCTGTGTCTTTACTGACACTTTTTCCAGCAGACCCGGTCGCAGTTTTGCTTTCCGCATCCATTTGTTTGACGACAGTTAAAACATCATCAATAGCCTGGCTGGCGGCAGGAATAAATACTATGGAACCTACTTCAAGTGACTCAGGATTATTGATATTATTGACTTCGGCCAAATCCTGCATTCGAACATGGTAGGCACGGGCAATACTCCAAAAAGTTTCCCCTTTTTTTACCCGATGATAAACACCCTTTGCAGGTTCTTTGGGAACATAGGACGAGGGCGCTGAACAGGAAAGAATAAAAGCGAGGGCAAAAAGAATTGACAGAACCGATGTTAATTTCTTTTTCATTCCTTCCATCCGCTCTCCCCGATTAGACTGACAAAACGGCAGTCACACAGGTATTCCTTTTTAATGTCATTTACATCGTCGGAAAGGCGCGTCAATTTATATAAAACCTGTACGTCCCGCGCGCCAATGGGGACGATGAGTCTCCCTCCAACAACAAGCTGCGCAATTAAATGTTTAGGCGCAGCCGGGGCGGCGGCTGTCGTTATGATTGCGTCAAACGGAGACTCTTCTTTCCAGCCGTAGGAGCCATCGCCTACCCTGATGGCGACATTATAATAATTGAGTTGATCAAGAATTCTGCGGGCACGGGAAGCGAGGGTGGCGATGCGTTCGATGGAAAAAACGTAATCGGCCAGTTCTGCCAGAACTGCCGCCTGATAACCGGAACCGGTGCCGATTTCCAGCACCCTGTCCGTTCTTTTCAATTCCAGCTCCTGCGTCATGAGAGCAACAATATAAGGCTGGGAAATAGTCTGCCTGTCGCCAATCGGCAGTGGATTATCACTGTAAGCCTGGTCAATCAAGCCTTCATCAACAAAAAGATGGCGGGGCACTTTTTCCATAGCCGCGAGAACCCGGGCATCGGTTACACCCCGTGCCTTGATCTGCGTTTCCACCATTCGCGCTCGCTGTTTTCGATATCTATCCATTAATAAACCTGTATCTTTTTCATTTTTTCAGGAATTACGTACATTTCCTGTACCATTTTATGCCGCCTCAACCCCATGGCTTCCCGGGTGACAATGAGATAATAATATTTAAGCCTGGCCTTTTCGACAATAACATTGAATTGTTCTATGTCTATATTAATTTCTTCAATGAGCACTTGCTGCTCATTCGGAACATACTGATACTCTTCATTGAGCCTGCAACAATTGCAGCTGCTCTTTTTTTATTTGAATTTCCTGATCCAGTTTGGCCAGTTCGGCAATGACGTCTTCTACGGCCATTCCGGCGCGACCCAGCACCGCCGCCCGTTCCTGTAAAAATTCTTCGCGTAATATATCTACGCTATCTTCTCTTTTTGATTGTGACGGCTGCATAATTGTTACTCCCTGTAAAACAAGGCAGGTTTTTATCATTTAACAATTTAATTTTCAACTCAAAAGGATTTCCGGCCAAATCGCAATAAAAGTTTATCTTTACACTTTTACCTTATTTCGCTAAAAGTTTGAATCATAAGTAACTATTTAATTTTTTTTACAGGAGTTACGATGAGTTTTGATTTTAATTTTCCCATGTCGGAAGCTATTCGCCAAGCATACAAAGAAGGACAGGAAGACGAAACGCTCCTGCCCCTGGTTTTAACCGATCCGCAAGGCAATCCTGTCGGGCGGATTTCTAAAGGTGATTCCGTTATTTTCTACAACATTCGCGGAGAGCGGGAAATAGAATTAACCCGCAGTCTGACAGAAGATAATTTCACCCAATTCCCCGTTGCCGCTGATCTTAATTTGAATTTCGCCACAATGATTGAATATCAAAAAGGGCTCAATGTCGAAGTTGCTTTCCCTCCGGAAGAGACCCTGCAGGATACTTTAAGCGACATTATTTCCCGTCATAATCTGCAGCAGGCCAAGATCACCGAAGCGGAAAAAGCAGTACATGTGGGTTTTTTCCTCAACGGCAAAAAGCAGGAGCTGCTTCCCGGAGAAGAAAGAATCGTTGTTCCCACCAGGAAAGACGTTGCCTTGTTTGATGAAGCGCCGGAAATGTCCATCGATAAGATTACAAAAGCGGCAATGGATAAAATTGACGATGACAACTGCAATTTCATCGTCGTGAATTTCCCGAATGTGGACGTTGTCGGCCATATTGAAAACGAAGCCGCCATTCTGCAAGCAGTGGAAGCTGTAGACAAACATGCGGGCATTCTCATAGAAAATGCGCAGAAAAAAGGCATTCCCGTTATTATTACCGCCGACCACGGAACCGTGGAAAAATGGCTTTATCCCGATGGAGCGGTGGACACCGGACATACGGACAGCCAGGTGCCTTTTATTCTCCTTCATCGGAACAAAAACCTGACTTTGCGCCGGGAAGGCGAGCTTACCGATATAGCACCAACTGTCTTAAATATTCTTGGCTTGCCGCCCGCTCCCGCCATGACCGGTTCCTCGCTGATCGAACAAAAGCTTGCCGCAGGCGACATTGCGCAAAGATTATTATTAGTAGTTCTGGATGGTTGGGGGCTAAATGACAGCACCAGAGGCAATCTTATCGCCCTGGCCCAAACACCTGTCATGGACAGGCTCATGGGCAGCCATAACATATCCAGACTCGCCGCATCGGGAGAAGCCGTGGGGTTGCCGCCCGGCACCGTAGGAAATTCCGAGGCCGGACATTTGCATATCGGCGCCGGACGCAAAATTTATTCCGACCGGTTCAAAATCGATCTTGCCATCGCCAACAAATCTTTTCACACGAACAACGCTTTTTTAAACGTAATGCAAAAAGCTCAAGAATCGGGCAAGGCGCTGCATCTGATGGGAATAGTTTCCTTCTTCAGTTCTCACGGATCCATCAATCATCTTTTTGCCCTGATGGAAATGGCCGCAACACACGGGATTGAAAAGCTTTTTATTCATTCCATGCTGGGGCGGCGCGGCGAACTGCCGGAAAGCGGCCCGGAATATATAAAAAAAATTGAGGAAAAATCTTTATCGCTGAAAACTGGACAGGTTGTCTCGGTAATCGGCCGCTACTGGTCCATGGACCGGGAGGAAAACTGGGACAGAATTGAAAAAACATACCGGATGCTGATTTACGGCGAAGGGACAAAAGTTTCGAGGTGATAAGCTTATGGAAGCAATAATTAATCAAACAAAAATTGTCCTGGCTCGTGGTGATATTACCGAGGAAACAACGGACGCCATAGTAAACGCCGCTAATGAACGTCTGGCGGGCGGCGCGGGTGTCGACGGCGCCATTCACAGCGCCGGCGGACCGGCCATTATGGAAGAATGCCGCAAAATCGGCGGCTGTCCGACGGGCCAGGCCGTCATCACGACCGGCGGCAACCTGAAGGCAAAATATGTCATTCATACCGTCGGTCCCATTTACCGTGGTGGAACAAGAAATGAAGCCAAACTGCTGCAAAGCGCTTACAGGGAAAGTCTGAAACTGGCCTTGAGAAAAAAACTGCAAAGCATTTCCTTCCCGGCGATCAGCACCGGCGTTTACGGCTATCCCGTAAACGAAGCAGCCCGGCTGGCGCTGCAGACATGCATTGAATTTGCGAAAGAAAACACCGGAATCAGCCTGATTCGCCACGTTTTATTTGATCAGCGTACTTACGAAGTTTTTTCTTCCGAATTTAAGAAATTGCTTTAACTTTAATAGATCTGCGAAAAGTTATGCGCCGAAGACATAATCAAGCCCGCCTGCAGCCGATAGGCGAAATTTTATTTGCCGCTTTCAAAAGAAGAGGCATGGCGGTAAAACTCGAAGAAAATTCCGTCTTGAAATTCTGGCCGAAGGCCGTAGGGGAAAAAATTGCCCTGCAAACCCAGCCGGACTGTTTACGAAACAAAACACTTTTTGTAAAAACCACTTCCTCGGTCTGGGTGCAGCAGTTGCATTTTATGAAGGAAGAAATTCGCCAAAAGCTGAATGAACTGGCCGGAAAGACGGCCGTTCAAGAAATCCGCTTTACGATAGGCCACGAAATCAGCAAAAATAAACCCGCGCCGGAAGAAGAAATTACGGTCACCAAAAGAACCTATTTAAAAGACAGGGACAGAAAGATGATTGCCGAATGCACGGCGGCGCTTGCCGACAGTGAACTGGCGGCAATACTGAAAAGAGTCATGCAAAAAGAAATCAGCCGTCGCCGCCGGATGCAGCGCCGGCAAGATCGCTGAAAATATCATTCATCTGCCCGGTGTATTTTTTATCCTGATCATAAATAAACAAGGCGGGTTCAATTTTCAACTCCTCGCGAGAGCCGTGTCTACCTTCGGCCAGGACAAACACGGCATTTGAATCTTCATTGGTAAAAACAAGCTTCATCCGTTTTGGTTCCATCGAATTGGCACGAAAGAGAGATACCAGTTCCACCAGTCTTTTCGCCGGATAAATGGCAAAAAACTTTCCCCCCGGTTTCAATAAATATTTCGCCGCCTGTAAAAAATCCTTCAGAGAACCCTCGATCTCATGGCGGGCAATTGCCTTTTCCTCACTGGGATTAATTCTGCCGGAGTTGATTTTCCGGTAAGGCGGATTGCAGGTTATCGCATCAAAAGAATGGGCGGGGAAAATACTCCTGACTTTGCGGGCATCACCATGAACGATACTAACACGTTCCTGCAAACCATTGAGTTGAACGTTTTTGCCGGCAAGCTCCGCCATTTTAGTCTGGATTTCCAGCCCCGTCCAGGTAGTATGGGGAAAGCGCTGGGCCAGAATCAAAGGAACGATACCGCTGCCCGTTCCCAGATCAATCACTTTGTTTTTTGCTTGCAGAGAAACAAAATGAGCCAGCAAAATCGCATCTATCGAAAAACGATAACCTCTTTTTTTCTGGAAAACCCGCACCAGCCCATTCAAAATTTCATCAAGCGTTTCTTCGTTCATAATCATAATTCTCTTGAAGCTGCGTCATAATAGAATGGGTTGTTGCCCAATAATCAAATAAGCTGGTGTATTTCTGATAAAGTTCAAACAAAAATGCCACACACCTGCGGGTGATGTCGAAAACGTTGAAAAAACCATCCCAGAAGGTTTTGGCTTCCGCATCTTCGGAACGTTCCTGTTCCCATTCCTTGGAAAAAGCGAGGGCGTGATTTAATCTCGTTCCAGCTTAGCGGCATAGGGTATCGGCATTCCTGACATAAGTTGATTTTTCTTTAATGCGAAAGCCTGCTGCAAGGCTTAAAGGACTAACCAAGCGGAATGAACTATAAGAAACGCCATCCGGCATGTCAAGAAAATCCTCAGCACGTAGAGAGGTGTGACAGCCAAGTATCGAAAATTGCGATAAGTGACTTACACAATGGTTCACGAATGCTTTACGGATGGTATATGCAATGTGTAATATTTTTATTAATTGACAAATAAGTAAATAATTGTCGAGTTTGTTTACAATTTCAAGGCGCATCTTATTTTACCGTAATAATTGATCTTTATTGCCGACAACACCTGTTCATCAACTTTTAGGCGTCGGAATTCTTTACAAACATTCTTTTTAACTTGCATCTATTTTTGTATTTATCCTTTTATATTGATAACTTATAGCATCGGTATGATTATTGCGTGTACAGGCGTATTACAAAGTAAAACATTGCTATTTATGTTCTTATCAAATATGAGGAATAGGAGTAATCACCCATGGTAAAGAAAGTTATTTTTTTGATTTGCATGCTGTTTATTCTTTCACTGAATGGTCAAGCTTATGCTCTTACAGAATATTACGTTAATACTGCTTACGGCGGGACGTGGTCCGACGCTGAAAAGAGTCCAACTAATAATGAAGACGACTCAATGTGCTGGGCGGCTGCCGCCTCTAATGTTCTTGCTTGGTCCGGCTGGACAACAACCGGCTTAACCGATACCGATGCCATTTTTAAATATTACCAAGACCACTGGACAGACCAAGGTGGATGGGGATTATCTGCATGGAAATGGTGGTTTAATGGTGTAAATGACAAAGAAGGGGTATCCGGCTGGTCTCAAGTAGATGTTTCGGGTGGAAATTTTTATAACGGTGTTTCTTTAAGTGACTATTTCTATACATATAGTGACTTTCAAGATAGCTCAACCCCCAAAAATACGATGCAATTTATCGAAACACTTCTAACACAGGGATATGGAGTCAATATCGGTATTGATGATTTTCTGGGATCCGCCCACGCCATAACTGTATGGGGATATGCGTACGACGAGCATGGGTATTTAGGTTTAATGGTGACAGATTCAGATGACGGTAAATCTTCCGATACCCCCCCGGACCAAATGACATATGTTCCGGTAGAATCTTATGGAAATTACTGGCGGCTCAAAAATTATTACTCAAGGAATTGGTATATAGTAGACGTGGCGGGCCTTAAACAGAAACCCATTGACAAAGTAACTTACTCCTCAAATGCATATAACCCCCTGGTCTTTTTTGAACCGGTAGCCACGCCGGAGCCATCGGCAATTACACTTTTACTTTTCGGACTCGCTGGTCTTGCAGGATTCAGAAAAAAGTTGCGGGATTAAATAACCGGTGTTTATAAAAAAAGGCTGGGCCGATTGGCTCTGCCTTTTTTATTTCCTGCGATAAACAATTATCGATACAAATATTGCATGGGCAAGCAGAATCCGCATACAGATTCCTTTGTCATACCGAGATGTACTGGATTCCTGCCTGAGAAGAGTTTAAGTGACGGTAATCAGGAATATTAACTAGATGCCGGATCAAGTCCGGCATGACATCTGATACCTTGCAGCAGGTTGCGGGGTAGTTCATGGCAAGTATAAATTTTATTTTCGGCTTTGTTACGACAGCTTATGAACAAACATCCCGCTTCTCAGCTTGGGTTCAAACCAGGTGGATTTGGGCGGCATGATGGCTCCGGCATCGGCCACGCTCATTACCTGTTCAATGGTGGTCGGGTAAAGAGAAAAGGCAACGGCAAAGCCGTCCTTATCTACGAGTTTCTCCAGTTCGGCCATACCGCGGATACCGCCGATAAATTTAATGCGGTCGTCGGTGCGCGGATCTTTAATCCCCAGTACCGGCGCCAGCAAATGCTCCTGCATTATTGCTGCATCCAGACGGGCTACAGGATCATTATCATTATATATTCCTTCTTTGATGGTCAGCTTGTACCACTTCCCCTGCAAATACATCCCGAAATCATGGAATTGTTGCGGTGATCTTGAAGCAAAATTATCGTTAATCGTAAAGGCGGAACTTATTTTTTCTTTAAACTCCTGCGGTGTCAAACCATTTAAGTCTTTCACTGCCCGGTTGTAGTCCATAACTTTTAACTGATCATGGGGAAAGAGCACCGCCAGGACTTTTTCGTACTCCCCGCTCCCTGGTGAATTATCGCTGCCGCGCCTCAGGCGGGCGACGGAGGAAGCCGCTTTTGCGCGGTGATGGCCATCGGCAATATACAAAGCGTCGATTGCGGAAAACTCTTTTTTTATATATTCAATCTGACGGGCATCAGTCACCAGCCAGGCGGTATGAATAACACCGTCTTCAGCGGTAAAATTATATTCAGGATCATTTTGGGTCACCTGGCCGACCAGGGCATTCAACTGCGGGCGGGATTGATAAGTCAGAAATACCGGGCCGGTTTGCGCATCGACTTTATTTACATGGTTGATGCGGTCGTCTTCTTTATCCTGCCGGGTGAGTTCGTGTTTCTTGATTTTACCTTCATCGTATTCTCCGGCGCTGACAACACCGACAATACCGGTTTGAATCTGTGAACCCATTTGCTGGCGATAAATATAAAAACAGGGGGAATCATCCTGAAACAACACACCGTCTGCCAGCATTTTGTTAAAATTGCGCTGCGCCGTTTCATAAATTAAAGGATCATGGTCCCTGGTCTGATCGGGAACATCAATTTCCGATTTTTCCACATGCAGAAAGCTCAAAGGTTTTCCTTCAACGGCAATTATTGCTTCTTCGCGGGTCATAACATCGTAAGGCAGGGCGGCAACTTGTGATACAAACCGGCGCTGCGGCCGGATCGCTCTAAAAGGTAAAACTAAAGCCATAGTAAAATCTCCTCTTGCGCGACTCCTAACATACTGTCATAATTGGATCAATGTAAAATTGAAAAAATTTTTTAAAGGACAAAAAGATGACTGATACATTAGTTTTTATTCATGGACTGGAAAGCACGTCACAAGGCACAAAAGGACAATTTTTCCGCAAATATTTTCCACATATGATTGTCGAAGATTATTTCGGCGACTTTGATGAAAGGATGGAAAAACTGGCGAGCTTGCTTGCCGGGAAAGATAATCTGATTCTCGTGGGATCAAGTTACGGCGGCCTTATGGCAGCCCAGTTTACGCTGCAAAATGAAAACCGGGTGCGAAAAATGATCCTTCTCGCGCCGGCGCTGATGCTTCCCGAATTCACGCCAAGCGCCGGGCAACAGCTGCATCTCCCTGTCACAATTTATCATGGAACGGAAGATGATATCGTCGATCCTTATGTAGTTAAGGCTATCGCCGGGAAAGTTTTTAGCCAATTGGAGCATCACCTGGTAAGCGGACGATCATTCCCTGACCAAAACTTTTCCGTCCCTTGATTGGGGGAAATTATTAAAGCGTATGATGTCCCGCAGAACAAGGGGTTGCAACCCCTTGTTCTAATGCAATTTGTCGTAGACCATTCCCTGACAAAGCCGGAATTACAAGCTATAAAAAGCATTAACTGCGTCGAGATATTCCGCCAAATGTTTGCGGCTGACTACAAAGATGTGACCGATGTTCTTCTCAATTACACGGTCTAATCCGGGGCTGAGAACTCTCACGTTACCGCAGCCCACCTGCCCCCAAGTTTCACAGGCCACACAGGAACCTGGAGGAGCAATCGGATCTCTTGTTCCTCTATAATCAAATATAGAGATACCCGCTTCTCTGAGCATGCTCATATTTACGGGTTTATTGTCAAATTCGGGATTATTGGACGGCAAGCAAAATTTCCCTTCGTAAATTTGATTATCCATATAAACATTCTGAATCCACTGCATATGAGCCTTTATCGGGAATTTAGTTCCATGGGTCAGCCAGTAAAGAAACGGCACGGAATCGGTGATGGCTTCGGCAACCTCTGCACGGCCATAAAAACCGAAAATAACAGTATATTGCACACCCTGTTGAATTTCATTCATACCGGCTTCCATCACCTGTGGTGGAATATTAACCGCACCAAAAAGTTCCGTCATCAGCAGAGGATCATAATTTGCCCGAATCAGGGAACGCATGGGCTTATGGCCGCTGTCTCCATCATCGAACTTCACGGGTGATGCCATCAGCGCCACTTTCTTAATATCCATCGGCTTACCGGCGGCTTTCAGCTCCTCGGCCCGCCTTGCAAGATACGGCAGAACCAGAGTACCGCCCATGCAATACGCCATAATATATATTTCCGCACCGGGATGTCTTTTCTTAATTACATTCACATAAAAGTCGTGCAACGCTTTGCCATAAAAATCCAGGCCCAGGTTTGTTTCCTCCCAGCCGGGATCACCATGATCAATAAGGTATATCTGGTAACCTTCCCTATGCATCCCTTCAATAACAGATTTACCGCGAGCCAGATCAAAAAGTTCCGGTTTATTAATCAGCGGCGCACACATGTAAATAACTTTACCATTGGCCTCGATCCCCTTAGGCAATGGATAATAGCGCAATCTGACCCGGTGTATCAGCGATCCTTCAACATACTCATATTCGGAATAGCCGATTTTCCCGCCGGTTGCTCTTTCCGAAAACTCTTTTATATCAAAAGCATTTTCACGATGGAGGTTTTCCAGTCTGGTGCGGTTTTCAGCCAGATATTCCTCAAATGATGTTGCTAAAGTTCCATCCGGTTTACGCTTGGCAAAAGGTAATTCCCCGTCGGCAAAGGGAGTTTCCGTAATCAAAACCAACAGGCACTTTAAAATCTCCTTCATTGCTTTGAGGCGGGTAAGACCGACGTTATTGTAATTATGCTCAATCTGACCAAATTCTTCCATGTAATTTAGAAGAAATTCTTTTCCGCATTTCGTGGTTGATGTTAGCAGTGCCTTTTTCCGGTCAAATTTGCTGTCCTTAATAAAAAATCCGGCCAATGTGTAAAGCAGACGGGTATAACCTTTGTACATCCAACCATTCATATCGGAGATAAGATCCGGATTTCTACCCGAACCAACCGCCATGCGCGCATGCGCCTTAATAGGACCGATTAAAAAAGAATCCATAAAGCTGCTCTGCCAGGCAGCAGCCAAAGCCCACGGACCAAAAACGGAAACATCCCTGCTCACGGAATCAAGTATCTTCTGATAGCCGAATAACCCTCTTACCTGAAGGCCGACGAGTTTGCTTTTCCAGGGGATTGCGGTAGAAAATCCCTGCAGGTTATCTGCTGGTGATATGCCGATTACGGACAAAAGTCTATCCGGAGTTATTCTTTCTTCCCGGACAATTTCATCTGTTTTCATAATGACACTCCCTTAATTTTCGAGATACTTTTGGCATTAATTGAATTATAAAATCGCAAATTTTTTTGCTTCTGTCTAGTATTCATTTTTCTACTCATTTTTTACCCATTTTTTTATAAATTTCCAAAACCTGATAAATATTGACAAATATTTTTTTCTATATTAAAAAATTATAAAAGTGCGCAGGGATAGTATTTCTGACAAATATTTTGGAGAATTCATGTCATGATTATACAAGAACCCCTTCAATCTTCTTTAGTAGTAGTTGTATGTCCGGTTGTGCACGTCTCTTCAAAATTACTCAATTTTATCGCGTTTTTCAAATGAAAAAATAACGAGGTGAATTATGCCCGAAGACAACAAAAAGAAAGAACCTGATTTTCTGTTCCCATCATGGCTTAAAGCATCGTTTGATATGTGGTCAAAGGCAGCCCAGACAATGCCTTCTTTTGAAGAAGACGGACAAAAATTTCAAACCGACACCGGCAATCGTTTTGTAGAACAATGGCAGAAAAACATAAACTTAATGAAATCCTTCTCCAAAACGATGAGCGAACCTGAATCTACCGCCGCGGCCATTAATGCCATTAATACATTGCCGGAAATAATTTTAAAAATGGCCAAGTCCGGCTGGGAGGCAGGTTTTAAAACACAGTCGCATATACTGGAAAAAGCAGGAAAAATCGGCCGCCGGGCGGAAGCTTATAATTTTGATAACCTGGATCAGGAAGTATTTAAAGCATTAACTGACATTTACGAAAAAGAACTCCGGCAGTATTTTTATATACCACAGCTGGGACTTACCAGATTTTATCAGGAAAGATTTGCAGAGATGCTGGACAAAAAGAATCTCTTTGAAACAACATTGGCCGAATTTCTCTCGATAATCTACCTGCCTATCGAAAAGTCTTTTAAAGTTTTTCAGGAAAAACTGCAAGATATGGCTCAGAAAGGGGAATTACCAAAAGAAGCAAAAGATAATTATGCTATATGGGTAAAGATTCTGGAAGGACACTACATGAGTCTTTTCAAATCAGAAGAGTATACCGATGCCTTACATAACACTCTGGAAAGAATGGAGGATTTTGTTGCGGCTAAAAACGAGGCCTTACGAGATATTTTACAATTTTTACCGATACCCACGACTAAAGAGATGGATGAGCTATACAGAGAATTTTATCTTTTAAAAAAACGTGTAAAAGAACTCGAAAAAAAGGTCAAACCCGTTTAATTGAGGTTTCGATTGCAGGAGGAAACTTATGGCACAGACAAAAATTCCCGTTGACCTTATACTGGAAAAATTAGCGCAAAGCACTGAAGAAACGCAAAAACGTGTTTCCCGGGCATCCGACATTTTACTAAGCCCACTCAATACTGAGGCGGCGGTAACACCTTATGACATCGTTTATGCGGAAGACAGAATCAAATTAAAGCACTATTCCCGTTCGGAAACCGCAGAAAACAAGCTTAAAACGCCACTGTTAGTCATATATGCGCTTATCAACCGGGAAACAATGCTGGATTTGCAGCCGGACAGAAGCGTTGTACAAACATTCCTTAAATCAGGAATTGATTTATACATGATGGACTGGGGCTACCCTACCCGCAAGGATCGTTATGTTACTATTGACGATCATGTTAACGGTTATATCAACAATACTGTAGATTTTATTCGTGAAAAAAGCGGGGTTCCTAAAATAAATCTCATGGGTATTTGTGTGGGTGGAAGTATGTGTACAATGTACTCCGCCCTGCATCCGGATAAAATAAAAAATCTGATTACCACGGTTACCCCTTCCAGCTTTGACACTGATAAAGGGCTGTTACATGTCTGGATGAAGAATCTGGACGTAGATAAAATGATCAATGCTTTCGGCAATATACCCGGCGACCTGATGAATTTCGGTTTTCTTCTCCTTAACCCGGCACGCTTAATGATTGATAAATATGTGGGTTTTACGGAATTCATGGACAATAAAGACTTCGTGGAAAACTTTATGCGGATGGAAAGATGGATTTTTGACAGTCCGGATGTGCCCGGAGAAACATTCC
>CAXXLA010000001.1:185000-616103 GCA_963663295.2 Smithellaceae bacterium
TCGTTTACGGGGCTGTCACCCTCTATGACTTCGCTTTCCAACGAATTCAACTATAAACAGATTTTGTAACTTTCCGAGAAAACTGCAATTTCCTCCAGTGAAGCTCCACAACCCCGATTATGCAACGCTTGCAGGCTATCACACACAATCGGTTTAGGCTGTTCCCCTTTCGCTCGCCACTACTTAGGGAATCGCTGTCGCTTTCTTTTCCTGAGGGTACTTAGATGTTTCAGTTCCCCTCGTTCGCTTCTGCAACCTATGTATTCAATTGCAGATGATCCGTCATGACACGGACCGGGTTCCCCCATTCAGAAATCCCCGGATCTAAGCCTGTTTAGCGGCTCCCCGAAGCTTATCGCAGCTAACCACGTCTTTCATCGCCTCCTGGCACCAAGGCATCCACCGTATGCCCTTAGTAGCTTGACTATAAATAACTATTCAAAAAATTTTGCTCAGCTTTACAACATATTTTCGATATGCAATTGTCAAAGAACTTAAACACCGACTATTCAGCCGATGATTGATTATTCATGTTGATATTCATGACTATTCAATCAAAACCTGAATATCTGGTGGAGGTGAACGGGATCGAACCGATGACCTCCTGCGTGCAAGGCAGGCGCTCTCCCAGCTGAGCTACACCCCCGGTTTTCGAATCCTCACCATTATCCAATTTTACGCCCTATGAATGGTGGGCCTAGGTAGATTTGAACTACCGACCTCACGCTTATCAGGCGTGCGCTCTAACCAACTGAGCTATAGGCCCTTTGTCAAATAGACGTAATTATCGGTAGTACAACTCGATAATCAAAAAAAATAGTGGGAATAACGATTTGCAGGTTTGACCTAGATGTAAGTTGTTTGATACCGAAGTATCTCACTTATAACTTACTCCTTAGAAAGGAGGTGATCCAGCCACAGGTTCCCCTACGGCTACCTTGTTACGACTTCACCCCGATTACTAACCACACCGTCGGCGTCTGCCCCCTCTATAAATAGAAGTTAGCTCAACGACTTCTGGTGCAATCAATTTTCCGGGTGTGACGGGCGGTGTGTACAAGGCCCGGGAACGTATTCACCGCGGCATGCTGATCCGCGATTACTAGCGATTCCAGCTTCATGGAGTCGAGTTGCAGACTCCAATCCGAACTTAGGACGGCTTTTTGAGATTTGCGCGCTCTCGCGAGTTAGCTTCTCTTTGTACCGCCCATTGTAGCACGTGTGTAGCCCTAAGCATAAAGGCCATGAGGACTTGACGTCATCCCCACCTTCCTCCGGCTTAACACCGGCAGTCTCTTTAAAGTGCCCAACTTAATGATGGCAATTAAAGATAAGGGTTGCGCTCGTTGCGGGACTTAACCCAACATCTCACGACACGAGCTGACGACAGCCATGCAGCACCTGTCTCCAGGTTCCCCGAAAGGCACTTCTCTGTTTCCAGAGAATTCCTGGGATGTCAAGCCTAGGTAAGGTTCTTCGCGTTGCATCGAATTAAACCACATGCTCCACCGCTTGTGCGGGCCCCCGTCAATTCCTTTGAGTTTTAATCTTGCGACCGTACTCCCCAGGCGGTTCACTTAATGCGTTAGCTGCGGCACTGAGAGGGTCAATACCCCCAACACCTAGTGAACATCGTTTACAGCGTGGACTACCAGGGTATCTAATCCTGTTTGCTACCCACGCTCTCGCGTCTCAGCGTCAGTATAGGGCCAGAAAGTCGCCTTCGCCACCGGTGTTCCTCCTGATATCTACGAATTTCACCTCTACACCAGGAATTCCACTTTCCTCTCCCTTACTCCAGCTGAACAGTTTCAAATGCACTTCCTAGGTTAAGCCCAGGGCTTTCACATCTGACTTATCCAGCCGCCTACACGCTCTTTACGCCCAATGATTCCGAACAACGCTAGCACCCCCCGTATTACCGCGGCTGCTGGCACGGAGTTAGCCGGTGCTTCCTTTAGCGGTACCGTCAAGCATAATGGATATTAGCCACCATGCACTTCTTCCCGCTCGACAGAGCTTTACGGTCCGAAAACCTTCCTCACTCACGCGGCGTTGCTGCGTCAGGGTTTCCCCCATTGCGCAATATTCCTCACTGCTGCCTCCCGTAGGAGTCTGGACCGTGTCTCAGTTCCAGTGTGGCTGATCATCCTCTCAGACCAGCTAACCATCGTTGCCTTGGTAGGCCATTACCCTACCAACTAGCTAATGGTACGCGGACTCATCCTTCAGCGATAGCTTGCAAGCAGAGGCCATCTTTGACTACACAACAGAAGTCATGCAGTGTTATTCGGTATTAGCCCACCTTTCGATGAGTTATTCCCAACTGAGGGGTAGATTATCCACGCGTTACTCACCCGTGCGCCACTTTACTCATCGGCCGAAGCCAACTTTCTCGTACGACTTGCATGTGTTAGGCACGCCGCCAGCGTTAGTTCTGAGCCAGGATCAAACTCTCAAGTTTTAATCCTAGTCAGAAAGATTTCTCTTTCTTAATTTCGCGTGATTCAAATAAAAATTTTTGGGACCCACAAATCAATCATTTCCCACTATTTAATTTCCAAAGAGCCATCTTGAAACGAGCTGTGACATATAAATTAATTAAACTTTATTGTCAAGAACTTTTTTTCAAAATTCAAAGAAACTTTATATTCGGCAAGCAATCACGTGAGCATCCGATAACTACGATTTACATCTATCGGTGAACTTATTGAAAACTTCAACTTACCCTAAAAGAACTTCTTTGCGAACAGGAGATGGCTTCTACCCCCTCTTCGCTTTTGTGTCAAGGAAAAATTATCAGAAATTTTAATTTATTTAATATGCTTATTATAAGAGCAATAAATACGGTGCCTTAACAAGGTGTTTATTTCTTTTTTTGCTAACCTTATTTTTTGATTTCGCCGCTCAACAAAGGCATTTGAACTTTTAGCTAAAGCTGCTATAAGGATTTCTGTATGCTATGTAAATTTGTTCTTACGAAAGGCGGACAAGTAATTGAACTCAAAAAGTGTTTATCTTAAAGACATCAAACAGGGAGAAAAAATATCTTCTTCGTTTTTAGTTTCAGAAAAAAATATGGCTTTTTCGCTAAAGGGAGCTCCTTATCTCTCATTAAAGCTCAAGGATAAAACCGGAGAGGTTGATGGTAAAGTGTGGGATAATGCTTTAGAATTTAACCAGCAGTTTAAAAAAGGTGATATCATTGCCATTCAAGGAAGGGCCAATACTTATAAGAACTCCCTCCAGATTTCTATCATCGGAATTAAAAAGTGTAATTGGGAAGAAGTTGAACCAACGGATTATCTGCCCGGCACTGAAGGCGATATTAACGCTATGTTTGACGAAATTCTCGACCATGTGGACGGGGTTCAAAACAGCCCGCTGCGGGATTTACTTTATGCCTTCTTTAAAGATGAAAAAACAGCTGAACTTTTTAAACGAGCTCCTGCAGCCAAAGGTTTCCACCATATCTATTTGGGCGGTCTTTTGGAGCATTCTCTTTCAGTCGTGCGCTTGCTGATAAAAATTGCTGAACATTATCCGCATCTTAACAGAGACTTGTTAATTGCGGGTGGCTTACTGCACGACATAGGTAAAATTTACGAATTTTCTTATGATCAGCTTATCGAATACAGCGATGAGGGAAGATTAATCGGCCACATCGTCATGGGTGTCGAGATGCTCGGTAAAAAGATTGCGGCGATCCCCGATTTTCCCGCACAGCTTTCGCTGGAATTGCGCCATCTTATTTTAAGCCATCATGGAGAATTTGAATATGGATCGCCCAAACGACCGAAAACCATGGAGGCGCTGGTTGTCCATTACATGGATGATCTCGATGCTAAACTCAATGCATTTCAATCATTTACAGCTAATTCCAACGATGCTGATTCCGATTGGACAACGTATAATCGTTTTTTTGAAAGGTATTTGTACAAGAAAAAATAACCTTGATCTAATACCAGGTTGCATTCAAAGCATAACGCGGCGGCAAGGAGGAGGCTCCGCAGGCGTATTATTTATAGTTGAGGAGGCCGACGACGCAGCCAACAAAGTTAGGCAAAGAATGCAACCTGGTATAAATTATCCTCTCCGCGTTCGCTTCAGCGAAGATGGATCTTCCAGCCATTGTTTTATTCGATTAGCGTCGCCGACACGGGTCAGTTTGCCTTGAGAATCGAGCAATACGATGAGTACGGGCCGCTCGGCTACACGGGCCTGCATCACCAGGCACCGGCCTGCTTCATCTATATAGCCCGTCTTGGAGAGACCTATCTGCCAGCGGTCGTTTTTAACCAAACGATTGGTGTTACTGAATGGAACCGTACGCCCCTCCCAATTAACAAGGACATTCTTACAGGTGGAAAATTCCCGGATAAGACGATAATGATAGGCGGCATCCACCAGTCGCACCAGATCCCGGGCTGAGGAAACATTGTTTCTGGAAAGTCCGGTGGTGTCTTCAAAGTGCGTTTCCTGAAGTCCCAGCGACCGGGCTTTGGCATTCATAGCAGTGATGCAGGCATTAAACCCACCGGGATAAGTTCTTCCCAGTGCGTGGGCACAGCGATTATCGGAAGACATCAGGGCAAGCAGCAGAGTGTCCTGACGTTTGAGTCTAGTACCTACTCGCAGGCGAGAGCGGCTATGTCGAAGGATGTCTTTATCTCCTTCTTCGATGGTTAGCGGTTCGTGAAGGTCCATGTTGGCATCAAGCACTACCATAGCGGTCATAAGTTTAGTGATGGAAGCGATGGGTGTCACCACTGTAGCCTGTTTCTCAATCAGGAGTTCACCTGTCTGCTGGTCCTCCACCAGGGCAACAGCGGAGCGCAAAACAAGTTTTCGGGGAACGTTGCGAACAACCTTGGCGGACAAAGACTTCCGATGAACTGCCTTGGTTTTTGATGTTTTGGAAACACCTGTGGTTACCTGAGACAGCAGCATCACCATACTCAAGACAACGACCATGGTCGCTATGTAATATTTCTTCGCCATGTTATCTCCATTTCTTGAATATATGAAGCACCTTTTGTATGCAGCTTCAACCTGACAATATTACCCTTGCCACAATCAGAGGTAATCTTGCACACTTTTTAAAATCAGTCAACTTATGGTCGGCATCACAAACTATTCTTGAAGTGACGTATCAGAACAAATCCTGTCTTTTCCATTCTTCTTTGCCTGGTACATAAGCTGATCAACGCGGTGCACGAAGGCCTTCATATCTTCCTGCAGCTTATATTCGGCAAGTCCTAAACTCACTGTCATATGAAATTCTTTACCCGGTGCGGGTAAAAACTTTTCTTTTTTGAACTCCGTTCTGATTCTTTCTGCTATAACGGCGGCATTCCTGCTCGTTGTCATGGGCAGGAGGAGGGTAAATTCCTCGCCACCATAGCGATATGCGGAATCGGTTTTACGCATGCATCTTTTTATAACCTGCCCCAGCCTCGATAAAACCTTATCTCCCTCGACATGACCGTAAATATCATTGACTGTTTTAAAGTTGTCGAGATCGAGAAGCATGAGACTCATTGGTTGCGTTTCGTAGCGGTTTACACGGTCTATCTCCATTTTTAATTGATTGTAAAAATGTCGGGAATTGTATAAACGTGTAAGCGCATCAACAATGCTTAATTCACGGTACCTTTCTTCACTCTTTCTCAGCGCTTCTTCCATCCACTTTTTTTCTGTGACATCTTCAATAGTTTCCAGCGCACCGACCATATCCCCTTTTGAATTCCTGACAGCCGCAGCAGTAATACGAAGCCACCGTCCTCCTTCACCAATTTGGGGAAATAAATCCGTAACCTCATACGCCCTGTCCGTTAAACTGGAGTTGACATATTTACCGGCATAATACCGGGGAAGCTCTTCCATAAGGCCGTCGACCAAGAGATGTGCCATGCAGGGACGCTCTTTTCCGTAGAAAGCTTTTAAGTCCTGTACCTTTCCAATCACTTCTTCGGCTTTAATTCCGGTCAGCGTCTCCATCGCTTTATTCCAGTGCATGACTTTATGATCATTTCCGATCACAAAAGTGGGAAACGGTGATCCCAGAATAATGCTGTGCAATCGCTCGCTTTCCCTAAGCGCTTCTTCAGCCTGTTTTATATCGGTAACATCCAGGGCGTTACCGAGAATAGCCGGTCTGCCGTCATAATGGATGGGCGTCACTGTCTGCGATATCCATCTGATATGATCTTGTTTAGTTATCATCCTGAAATCAAATGCGGCGTTGCGTGTTCCGGACAGCATCTCTTTGGACATTCTCTTCACTTTTTCTCTATCCTCCGGGTAAACCATGATGTCGGAGTCCCGACCGGTGAGTTCTTCCGAGGTGTAACCGGCGTAAGAAATGGCACTCGTGTTGATAAAACGAAATTTTCCATCCTGAACTATGAATACGACGGCAAAGGAACTTTCCGCCAGCGTTTTATAAAGTTCTTCGGCCTGCTTGAGATCGGTAACATCCAGGGCGTTGCCGAGAATAGCCGGTCTGCCGTCATAATGGATGGGCGTCACTGTCTGCGATATCCATCTGATATGATCTTGTTTAGTTATCATCCTGAATTCAAATGCGGCGTTGCGCGCACCCGCCAGCATCTCTTTGGACATTCTCTTCACTTTTTCTCTATCCTCCGGGTAAACCATGATGTCGGAGTCCTGACCGGTGAGTTCTTCCGAGGTGTAACCGGCGTAAGAAATGGCGCTCGTGTTGATAAAACGAAATTTTCCATCCTGAACTATGAATACAACGGCGAAGGAACTTTCCGCCATTGTCTTATAAAGCTCTTCGGCTTCCGCCAGTTTCCGCCCCGTTTCCGTTTTTTCCATCTGATAAATATGCTTGCAGGTTTGGCTGGATTCTTTTGAGCGTTGTTCCTTCGTCTTATTATTTTTTTTCATCTTCCGTATATACCCCTTAAGGAATATTATTAAAAGCCCGCGACAATGTCAACAGAGCCGGCATGCGGGAAGAAACGGCTTCAATCCAGATAAATTTTCTTAAAACCGTCGGGCACTGGCAAATCAAAAATTGACAGATCCTTTTCTTTTTCAATTTTAAGATCAGTATATTTTACGGTAATAGAAGAAATACCGTCCGCCATAACGACATAAATTTTACCGGCAATCGGACTTCCTTCCGTATAATTTGTAAATTCGGCGCTAAAGAGCAATTTTCCCATTTCATCATAGCGTTCAATCTTACTCAAACGGCCCGCAGATCCTATCCAGATTCTTTGCATGATTTGGGATTTAACCTCCATCTCTATTCGCAGATTATTTTCCTCCGGGTAACGCAGACAAGAGACATCTCCGGCCAAAGGCGGACAGGTGCACGAAAATACCGCAACAATATCTTCAATATTAAAATTCCAGGGCAGAAATCTTGACATATTATGACCGTTAGGCTCACCCTGATACAACTCGCCTTTTTCCGGTAACAATATTTTCATTTCCTGAGGAGTCGTAACCAGAAAGAAATCGGGCGGCCCCATGGGCGGTAGAAGTTCTAAACGCAGATACGCCGGTTTTTTTATAATGACAGCGGCTCGCAGCGGAAAATAACCCTGGGAGGTAACTACATTAATCTGAGCGCTCCCACTTAAGGTATAATCTTCAGGAATTGCATTGGAAATAGAAAAAAGAATTTCTTGTGTTGAAGGATAAAGAGGAATAATTCCCCGTTTGACACACCCTGAATTTAAAATTACAACAATAATCAAAAAAAATATTTTTCTAAAGAGGTAAGATTGGTCATGCATGGAAAAAGCTTCTTTGATCGCTCGAATAATTGTCTGTGCAATAACAGCCGGTGCTAACTTTCAGAAAAAAAATTTTATTCACTTTTTCTTTATCAAATTTTCCAGTTTCTTTGGCAGCATTTTATTTTGGGGATCAATTTTCAACGCCTTTTCATATGCTTCGCGCGCTTCTTTTAACCTGCCCATTTTTAAATAAATATCCCCTAAATGCTCAACGATGGCGGCGTCCGCAGGCATGATTTCCATTGCCTTCTTGATATTGGAAAGCGCTCTGTCAAATTTGCCCTGCTTAAAATATACCCAGCCCAAGCTGTCAATCATATAACCATTGTCGGGCTTGATTTGCAATGCTTTAATAATCAATTCTTCGGCCTCATCCAGGTTAATGCCACGGTCCGCATAACTGTAGCCGATAAAATTAAGCGCCTCTGCGTTGTCTGAATCAATACTTAAAATTGTCTCCATTTCCCTGATGCTTTCGGAGAAACGATTTGTCTTCTCATAAATGACACCCAGGCTGTAATGCATGTCGACATTCTTGGGCATAATTTGGAGCCCCTCTTTTAAGATATTCTCTGCATGGGAAAAATCTTTATTTTCTTCATAAAGAGAAGATAAAAAAAGGTAAAATTGAGCCTGGCCTTTTTTCTTAATTATGGATTCTTTTATTACCTTAATCGCCTCCGGCAGATCTCCTTCCTTCTTTAAAATCATACTGACGTGAATCCGGGCATTGGTGTACAATTCTGACTTTACAGATATTTTTTGATATTCTTCCTTGGCGGATTTTTTATTATTATTTTCTTCATAAGCGCTGGCCAGTAAATAACGGGTACGATCATCACCGGGATTTTTCTCCAGCACCTTTAAAAATTCCAGAACAGCTAAATCCAGACGCTTCATTTCATAATATAAAAGCCCCTGTGCTATCCTCACTTCGTTGTTATCAGGATTAATTTTCAGCAGCTGCTCAAATTCTTTTTGTGCTTCTTCATATCTTTTTTCTTTAATAAGGAGGTCTCCGATTCTCACTCGTAAATTCATGCGGGCGGGATTGATTTCAATGTAATTGCGATAAACTTCAATCGCCTTATCCATTTTCTTTTGCTTCTCATAAATAGATGCTAAATCGAATACCGCTGATTCAAAATAAGGCCTGATGGAAATGGCTTTCTTGAACATTTCAGCTGCCTCATCAAATCGATCCATTTCCGCTAATACTTTGCCATAATAGTATATACCCATTACATTATCAGGATCTATTTTTAACAATTTTATAAAGATTTTTTCGGCTTTATCATATTCCTTCTCTTCGGCATAAATTGTGGCCAGGTAAAGGTGGGCAATCTCACTCATCGGTTCCAGTTCAATCACCGTATTGTATTCTTTGATCGCTTTTTGATATTCACTGATGTTCAGGTACAAACCGCCCATAATAAGGTGCAGATCGCTATTGTCCGGATCAATGCCAAGCATTTCCTCACCCAGAGTCACAGCCTTGGGCAATTCACCTTTTTCCGCATAAAGAGAAACCAGTTCCGTTTTCAGGTAAATTGAATCGGGATCAGCATCGATTGCCTTTTCTAATTCAGTGGTTGCTTCGGCAACCTGTCCATCCAATCGTAAAAGAACACTCAGTGAATAATGATATATCGATGAGGCGGAACTTTTGTCTGCGTAAGTCGCTGAAGAATTAATGCTGCAGCCGGTGATCACCGCTATTGCTATCCCCAGCAGCAATATTAGATAGTTATGTTTTTTTTGCATAGTAACTGATTATTCTCTCCCGGCTCTAAGATATTTTTTAGTTCAAACGAACATATGCCAAGTTGCATTCAAAGCATAACGCGGCGGCAAGGAGGAAGCTCGCAGGCGTATTATTAATACGTTGAGGAAGCCGACGACGCAGCCAACAAAGTTAGGCAAAGAATGCTACTTGGTATTAAGAATAACCTTGACGCGCTTTACCCTCTTACCAGCTTAGAAACCGGGACAATAACCACACCCTTTTCCCGTAATATTTTATTTGCGTCCTTTATTGCCCGAATAGTTTCCGGATGCGGATGACCAATAATTATAATCGGTGAAACATTCCCCGCATCCGTATCCCGGGCAACTTTGACTAATATTTTATAAATTTCATTATAGTTGCGGTTGTTATCAAGAAATATCTTGCGCGACGCCATCGTCAGGCCTGTTTTTGCAGCAGCAGCTGAAGATTTTGAATTTGGTGTTGTTCTTGAATCGATAAAAAACAATTTTTTTTCCTTTAACCTGCCAAAAACCAACTCCAGTTTCCTTTCATCACCCATGAATTTTGAACCCATGTGGTTATTTACCCCCGAAATATGGGGTACAGAAGCGAGACTTTTATTTAATTGAAACAAAAGCTCCTCTTCGTTCATATCGGTAAAGAGAGCTCCATTACCGGGCTTCTCCCGAGGATAGGATAAAGGTTCCATGGGCAGGTGTAAAAGTACTTCCCTGCGGGCGTTATGCAATGCTTCCGCCGCTTCACGCGTATGGCTGCAAAGAGGCATAACGGCAAAAGTAATGTCGGCGTCTATTTTCAGAAGTTCCCTCACCGGCTTCGGATCATTGCCGATATCATCGATAATTATTGCCACCTGACGCCGCGGCGAAGGAATTTTTCTTGTCTTGGATTCAACTATCTTCTCTTGTTCTTTTTCCTTTTCCTTCCCTTTCTCTTTCTCTTTTTCTTTTTCTTTTTCCGACAGAATTTTGGGAACAACAGCCGTTTCTTTCGGACGTTTTTCCTTTTGCTTGTCCGGCAAACCGGTTTTGATTTTTTCAGCTTGTTTTGCTTCTTTTTTCGGCGGTTTTATTTCCGTCGGTTTTTCTTTCCATTGCAGAATGTACATTATTGCCACGATGGAAAGAATTATTAATAATATCAACAATCCCTTGAGGAGACGTTTCAGCATTTTCATATGGTTAATATTTAGAACTATTCATTAATATCACTTCGTTATATTTTTTTTCATGATATCCCAGCTCTTCAGGATATCGATTGCCGTTTTCAGTTGATTATCCCTGGTTAAATCCGAAAGATCCGCTGCATCTTTGAGCAGCGCTTCATCGAGTTTGGAGCCGTCTTCTTTAGCCGGTTTAATGTGGCCTTTAAGATCCTTTTCCCTGATCCGGTCTTCCCAGTTGTTATCCGCATCTTCGGTATATCTGACATATTTCACAAAGATATCCGGTTTTATGCCTTCCGCTTGAATGGAGCGTCCTTTCGGGGTGTAATAACGGGCGGTAGTTAATTTCAGCGCCGAACCGTTTTCCAGCGGTATTATCGTTTGCACCGATGCCTTACCAAATGTTTGCGTGCCGGCTATCAGCGCCCGGCCGCTATCCTGGAGTGCTCCGGCAACAATTTCCGCCGCGCTGGCCGTACCTTCATTAACCAGAACAACGATCGGGCAGGTTATTTCGTTGCCATTATCCTTAGCCATTATTTTTGATTCCATACTCTTTGTACGGCCACGGGTGGAAACGATTATGCCAGATTTTATAAACATATCCGATACTTCAATTGCCTGAACCAGCAACCCGCCGGGATCATTTCTTAAATCTAAGACCAGTCCTTTCATGGGCTGTAATTTGCCGGCAACTTCCTTCAATGCTTTACGCAAATCATCGGCCGTCCTTTCGTGGAACGAGGCTATTCGAATGTAACCGATATTGTTTTCAAAAGTTTTAGATTTGACGCTCCTTATTTGGATAACGGCGCGCGTCAAAACGAAATCTTTGGGTTTGTCCATCTTTTCCCGCATGATTGTAATTGTTACTTTAGTTCCTTTAGGCCCGCGCATTTTTTGGACCGCTTCCATAATTGTAATGTCTTTGGTGGATTTGCCGTCGATTTTTATAATCTGATCGCCGGTTTTTATACCGGCATTATAAGCAGGCGTATCCTCAATGGGAGAAACGACCGTCAAGACATCTTTCAACAAAGTAATTTCAATGCCAATTCCGCCGAAATGCCCCTTTGTTTCCACTTCCAGATCTTTGTACATATCAGGGTTCATAAAGGCGCTGTGGGGATCAAGCGTTTTTATCATACCGTTGATGGCGCCCTGAATTAACAAGCGCGGATCAACTTCATCAACATAGTTCTTCTTCACCAAATCAAAAACTTCGTTGAATGTCTTGATATCCTTATATATCCCTTTTCCGGCAGCGGACACCTTGCTGTCGGTGGAAGGCACAAAAAGGACAAATCCCCCCAGGAGAACAAGAACTAAAAGAACCCACTTATTCGATATTTTTTTCATAGCAATCCTCGCAATACAGGAGATATGATATAATCATTAAGTATTTATATCACCTTTCCCGATATTTTCCATATATTTCGGATATTTTTAAAAGATAAAAATGACGAGCCCGTAAAAAAGCGGAGAATTATTCTATCGACCAGATAGTTTTATCCTTGGAATCCTTGAGTACAACATTGAGACTTGCCAGTTTGCCTCTAATTTCATCCGCCCTGGTCCATTCCCGGGCGTTTCTCGCCGCCTGCCTGTCTTTGATCAAGTTCTCGATTTCCGCCACATCCAGGCCCCTTTTGCGGGTTTCCATCTCCTTGTCGATCTGAAAAAAATGATCGGGATCATCCTGAAAAATACCCAGAACCGCGCCGAAGTGCCCAAAAGCTTTCTTTGCTTCGGGTAATACGGCAGACTGCCCCGCTGCAATTATATTTTTTCCCCCGGCAACAAAGTTATTGAACAGCCTGACAGCATCAAAGACATACCCCAGCGCCTGGGCGGTGTTAAAATCATCGTCGAGCGCCGTATCAAATTTTTCCATCAATTCGTTTAATCTATTGACATACTCTTCCTGTTTGACTTGCGACTTATTTTTAACTGACTGCATCTCATTGCCAGTTGAAGCTTCCAAAATTTCCTTTAACTGCTGCAACGTTGAATAACACCTGATCAGCCCTGTTCTGGCTTCATTAAGCGAACTTGTCGAATAATCAACAGGACTGCGGTAATGACTCTGCAGCATGAAAAGACGTAAAACCTCCGGGTGGTAATTTTTCAGAATTTCCCGGATCGGAAAGATATTACCCAGCGATTTGGACATTTTTTCCGAATCAACTTTAACAAAACCGTTGTGCATCCAGTAGTTGGCCAGAGGTTTGCCGCTGGCTGCCTGCGATTGGGCTATTTCATTTTCATGATGAGGGAAAATTAAATCCTCGCCGCCGCCGTGAATATCAAAGGTTTCTCCCAGATAACGCCTGCTCATTGCCGAACATTCAATATGCCAGCCCGGCCGGCCCGGCCCCCAGGGAGAATCCCAGAAAGGTTCGCCTTCCTTGCTGGCTTTCCACAGAGCAAAATCCATCGGATTTTTTTTCCTGTCGTTTACATCCACGCGCGCACCGGCCTGCATTTCATCCAGATTACGACCGGAAAGACGGCCGTATTGAGGAAAATTATTAACCGCAAAATAAACGTCGCCGTCCACGGCATAGGCATATCCTTTTTCCATCAAAATCTTGATGAGGGAAATCATATCGTCCATATGCTCGGTGGCTTTGGGAGTTATGGAGGGAGTTTCCACGCCCAGCGCAGTCATATCTTCATTATGCAGATTTATAAAGCGCTCGGATATTTCAGAAAAATTTACTCCTTCTTTTTGTGCGCGAAGAATAATCTTGTCATCGATATCGGTGAAATTTTTAACATATGTCACCTGGTAACCGCGTGATCTCAAGTGCCTTACCACGACATCAAAAACTACGGCGGCACGGGCATGGCCGATGTGGCAGACATCGTATGCCGTAATTCCGCAAACGTAAATCCCCACTTTTCCTTCCTGCAGAGGCTGAAAGACTTCTTTTTTTCTCGTTCGTGTATGAAATACTTTTATAGGCATAATTACACCGTTTCGTTTTCTTTGGTTAATTTTCAAGGATAAAGCGGGGCTGCCTGCAAACCGGCGTCTTCTTTATTGCCGCACAGAATATTCATGTTCTGCACAGCCTGTCCGGCAGCTCCCTTGACCAGATTATCAATCGCCGAGACAATAATCACCCTTTTTGTCCGCGAATCAACAGTCAGACCGATGTCACAGAAATTGGAGCCGCAAACAGACGAAATATTGGGAAACACTCCGGAAGGACAGACCCGCACAAATTTTTCTTCTGCATAAAAAGACGAATAAAGAGAGTGCAATTCCGGCAACGTAATATCTTTTTTCAAACTCGCATAAATCGTACTCAAGATTCCCCGTTTGACGGGAAGCAAATGAGGTGTAAAGGAAATGGCGAATTTTTCACCGGCAAGCTCATTCAGTTCCTGCTCAATTTCCGGGGTGTGCCGGTGCTTCCCGACTTTATAAGCCTTAAATCCGCCGTCAACCTCACAAAACAGCGACCCGATTTGTGGATCTCTTCCGGCCCCGCTGACACCGGAGGCGGAATCGGCAATGATTGTGTTTACATCTAAAAGCTGGTTCTTCAAAGCCGGGACCAACCCCAAAATAATGCTCGTCGGATAGCAGCCGGGGTTGGCGACAAGCGACGAACCCTTTATCTTTTGTCTGTATAATTCGGGAATGCCATAAACAGCATCTTTTAAGTAATCAGCGCTGCAATGCCCGGCATACCATTTTTCGTAAGTGGCAACGTCTCTTAACCGGTAATCAGCGGAAAGATCGATTACCTTTTTCCCGGCTGAAACAAAGGCAGGGGCTATATTCATGGAAACTCCATGAGGAAGGGCAAGAAAGACAACATCGCACATTTCCGCTATATCCGCCGGTGCCGCATTTTGATACTTTAATGATGTCAGGCCATAAAGTGAAGGAAATACTTCGGAAACCTGCTGAGAGTCAAAACGCCGTGAAGTAACGGCGACCAGGTCCACTCCCGGATGACCTGATAAAATTCGTGTAAGTTCCTGGCCTGTATAACCACTGGCGCCAAATATTGCTGTTTTTACCATAATACTCCAAAAAAAAGGGAGGCTGAAAGCCCCCCTGTTGAATTAATTTTAACGCTTGGAGAATTGGAATCTTTTCCTTGCACCCGGTTGTCCATACTTCTTTCTTTCCTTAACCCGGGCATCTCTGGTCAGAAAACCTGCTTTTTTCAGTATAGGACGCAGTTGGACATCAAATTCCAAGAGGGCTTTAGAAATCCCATGTTTGACTGCTCCTGCTTGACCGGCTACTCCTCCGCCGCTGACATTGACAAATAAATCAAACTGGCCATTCTTACCGGTAATTTCAAAAGGCTGCCTGATAATCATTTTCAAACTGGGACGGGTAAAGTACTCTTCATAGTTTCTTTTATTGACGATAATGTTACCGCTGCCCGCTTTCATATAGACACGGGCTATGGCGTTTTTTCTCTTACCGGTTGCATAATAACGTTGTTCTGTCTGTGTCATACCCTCTCCAAAAATAATAAATAATCAAATGAATCTTATACTAATCAGGGAATTTAGACCGTCAGAATATGCGGGCATTGCGCTTCATGCGGATGAGCATTGCCGGAATAAACTTTCAGTTTCTTCAACATTTTCCTGCCCAGATTGGTCTTGGGTAACATTCCCTGAACTGCGGTACGAATTAAATTTTCCGGCTTTTCGGCCAGCATTTTCCCTGCGCTTGTTTCTCTTAATCCACCGGGATAGCCTGAATAGTGATAATAAATCTTGTCCGTCAGCTTTTTGCCTGTTAACATGATTTTTTCGGCATTGACAACAATAATAAAGTCGCCTGTATCAACATGCGGAGTGTATGTCGCCTTGTGTTTACCCCTAAGACGATGAGCTACTTCAGCAGCTAATCTTCCCAATACTTTACCGGAAGCATCTACCATGTACCATTCGCTACTCTTCTTTTCCGTTTTTGCCATATATGTTTTCATATAAAAACCACCAAGTGATGAAAATTTAAAGGCGCAAGCTATGCAACTTTGCTTTATTTGTCAAGCAAAATATTTATTGTAAATTGTAAAAGCCGTTTCGTCCCGGTTTATGTCATCATCAATGTTATCAGGTGCAACGGCAGACGTATTCCAGAATCGTATCGGCCTGTTTTGCCGCCGCGATGTTTACCCTTGGCGAAAGGGCGGGCATCAGCGCGATGTCTGATTGCAGATCACCGATCAGAATCAGATTTTCCCTGATTGGATGGACCTTTATTTTGTCGCTCATGCCGTATCCACCCAATCCGGAAACGGCGACGACAAATTTGTCAAGCGGCAGAAGTTCTGCAACCAGCATGCTTTTGCTTTCAGCGCTGTCCAGACACTCGGCCACGGCAAGACAATCGGCAAATAAAACCGGGGCCATAGATTGGCCAATTTTTTTAATTTCGATTTCGATCTGTACGGCGGGATTAATCCGCAGCAGGTTTTGCCGGAGGGCTTCAACCTTGTACATTCCGACCTGATCGGCAAAATAAAACTGACGGTCCAGATTTGCCGTTTCCACTATGTCAAAATCAATAATCTTCAGTTTTTCAAACCCGACCCGAACAAGGTTTGCCGCACAATTAGATCCCAACCCGCCTGCTCCGGCAATTCCAATCTTAATTTTCCGCAGCTTACTGATATTATTTTCACCTATTTTTTGTATCAGATGTTCATAAAAGGCCTTGGTCATATCCCGAAAACCCAATCATTTAAAACAGGCTCGTACCCTTTCTGCCGAATTACGGCCATAACTTCCGGTATGCTCCGATGGTCGGCAATCTCAAACTGGGAAAGCGCTTTGTCATTCGATAACGGCGAAGTGTAACCGCCCACACTGGTTGCGGATCCTGCCGACATCCGGGTAATCCCAAGAGGAATAAGGCAATCCCGGAAGCGGGAATTTTCCCTTGTCGAAAGAGCGATACTCAGCCGCGGCATAAAAAGCCGCAAGGCCAAAATAATCTGCACCATATTTTGATCGCTGACCGTGCACCTACTTTGGAAGACACCTGCATGAGGCCTCAACCTCGGAACAGACACTCCTATTTCGACGTCTGGGAACTGATCCTGCAGATACTGGGCATGCATCCCCAGTAACAAGACCTCTTTCCTCCAATCTGCCAGACCAAGCAGGGCACCGATATTGACCTGTCTCATGCCTGCCTTTGCCCCCCGCTCCGGCGTTTCCAGGCGGAATCGGAAATTACGCTTTGGACCGGCGGGATGCACCCTTTGATAGATATCTTCGTTGTATGTTTCCTGATAAACAGTCAGTCCGTCAACACCTTTTGCAACCAGCGATTTATAGTCTTCTTCGTCAAGTGGATAGATCTCAATAGCTATGGAACTGAAGTATCGCTGAAGGATATGCACACAATCCCGCAGATAACCCAGTGGACTTTCCTTCTTCGATTCCCCGGTTAACAAGAGTATCTGACGCAATCCCGCTTCGGCCATAAATGATGCTTCGCGTTCGACCTCTACCAGACTGAGCTTCTTTCTTGCCCCTCTGTTTCGGGCACTGAAGCTGCAATAAAGGCACTGATTGTCACAATAATCCGACACATAAATCGGCGCATAGAGCTGGATAGTTCTGCCGAAATGCCGCAGTGTAATCTCCTGCGCCTTTTTTGCCATCCGTTCCAGATAGCCCTCAGCAGCCGGGGAGAGAAAGGCTAGAAAATCAAGTATGGAAAGGTCTTCTTTGGCAAGGGCCCGTTCAAGGGCTTCATCCTTAACAGCGCCGGCGGCATCGTTCCATTCCACATTTTTGCAACGGCAAGAGTAATCGTAAAAACTCATCGCCGTACCTCAATCTCCCTCGCGCAAAAACCCTGTCAGGGGCGAAGAGGCTCTGGCTTCATCAACACTTTCGGCCAGGCCGCTCAAGTAGGCCAGTCTTCCCGCCTGGACTGCCTGGCTGAATGCCCGGGCGTAATCAATTGGATTGCGGGAAACTGCAATAGCGGTGTTGACGAGCACCGCCGCACACCCCATTTCCATACACTCACAGGCATCGGATGGCTTTCCCAATCCAGCATCAACAATGATCGGCGCCCTGATTTCCCTGATCATAATCGTAACCAGTTCCTTTGTTTTCAATCCCCGGTTGGAACCAATTGGCGATCCCAAAGGCATTACCGCGGCTGCGCCGCATTCGGCCAGCCGGCGCGCTACAGAGAGATCCGGGCTCATATAGGGAAAGACAACAAAACCTTCCTTCACCAGCGTTTCGGTTGCTTTCAATGTTTCCAGATTATCCGGCAGAAGATAACGATTGTCGGCAATAACCTCTATCTTGATCCAGTTTCCGGCTCCGGCGGCTCTGGCCAACCTGGCTATGCGGACAGCTTCGTCGGCCGTCCTTGCCCCAGAGGTGTTGATCATAACTTTGCAGCCGGATGGAATGTAATCCAAAATATTGTTCGCCTTAGCCCCGTTGTCGACTCTGCGCAAGGCTACCGTCGTAACATCAGCCTTTGCAGCCGACAAGACATCCTTCATTAACTGATGACTGGAGAACTTACCTGTTCCGACAAAAAGCCGGCAGTTAATTTTAACACCGTCAATTTCCAAACAATCTTTCTTCATTACCCTCCTCCGACAAAACTGACTATTTCAATAGAATCCTTGTCCTGCAAGGTTATCTGCGGCCATTGCTCCCGGGGAATGATCCGGAGATTAACCTCGATGACAACCTGCCTGGGAGACAGCACTCGATTGATAACAAGTTCCTGTAAAGTCATTGATTTTTCGAAGATCATTTCTTCTGCGCCATTGATTCTTAACCTCATGTAGCCTCCCCGCTTTTTTTATTGATCATCAATCTGCTTTTGTACCATTTAGTCCGCGCAACAATATCCTCTGCCTGCATGATGTCCCTGATCAAAGCAATATTAGAAACTCCTTCGGCCAGAAGAACATCCAGATTATCCTTGTTGATGCCACCGATAAAAACCACGGGCTTCAATGCCTTTTGCAGCACTATCGAAACATCACCGGTTCCAATATGATAATTTTTCGTTTTGGTGGGAAAAACAGGGCCGAAGGCCAGATAATCCACATCCATTTGATTTGCCAAATGAAATTGTTCCAAGGAATGGGTGGACAAACCGATGATTTTGTCCTGTCCGATCATCTGCCGCACCGTATTTATCGGATATTGTTGTATATCCTCCTGCCCCAGGTGGACGCCGTCCGCTTCCAGTTTTTTGGCGAGCAGGGGATCATCATTGACTATAAAGGTCACCCCGTTCTTTTTGCATAAAGAGGCGAGCTGGCGTCCCAAACCTATCAACTGTTCTTGTGACTTATGCTTCTCCCGCATCTGGAGAATATCGATACCCCCGGCTATCGCTTGCCTGGCGATGCCCGTCAAGGGTGCTGTGCCTCCATATTCTTCACTGAGAACGAGATAGAGACTGCCGTCTTTCATTAATAATTTGTATTTTTGCTGCAAATAAAAAACCCCTATGCTTTAATTCAAAACATAAGGGTTTAGATTTCTTATCATCCCTACGCTGGCATTACCCAGATCAGGTTATGAGGGTTATCCGTTCTATCTACGGAACTCTCAGGCCGGAAACACGACCTCCCCTTATGTTCTTTTTATTGTTTACCTTAAACACATCTTGTGATCTCTGTCAATTATCAATACAAATAAAAAAGAGGTTTATTCAGCCCCTTTTTCATTAGTGCTTGTCACTCAAATTTATTTTATTTCCTGCAATTTCGAGCGCGCCACACGCGCCTGATTGGTATTCGGATAATCCTTAATTACCTGCTGCAAAAGCAGCTTGGCGCTGGTTTTATCTTTCAGATTCAGAAAAGATAATCCCTGCTTCAGTAAAGCATAGGGGACTTTCTTGCCTCTCGGGAAATTTTTGGTTACCTTTTCGTACTCCAGTATAGCTTTTTCATAATCCTTTTCAAAAAAGTAACATTCGCCAATCCAAAACTGAGCATTTTCCGAATACTCGGATTTGGGATATAAAGTTAGAAAATTTCGGAATTCTATTCTCGCTTTATCGTAATTGCCTTCTTTAAAGAGTTGATACGACGCGGAGTACATGCCCTCCTTGTCCTGTTTCCTGGTCGCATCTTTTAAGGAGCCGTTACCTGACGCTTTTTTTTTATCACCAGTGTCGCTTAAACCGTCTTTTTTACCAATCTCCAGAAAGTTTTCGATAAAATTGATCTTGAGGAGCATATTTTCTATCTTCTCCTCATCTTTTATTCCACGGGCCGCATCCTTTTTCAATGTTTCCATCTGGCCCCGCAATTGTTGAATACTATCCCGCAACTCGGCAATATCCGCGGCGGTATTGGCGTTACCTTTTCTTGTTTGCTCCAGAACCTCAGAGCTTTTTTCGAGCTCTTTTTTCACAGAATCAACAGTAACGTCCATTTTTTGGTTTAATTCAGAACGCAGTGCCTTTAAATCGCCCCTCGTGGCACATCCGGTGAAGATGAGCAATATTACCAATAAAATGAGATAATTAATTTTTCTCACTTTTTACCTCTATCCTAGATTATTTTATCTTCACGACAAAGTGATCCCGGCGGTTTTTTGCCCAGGCCTCTTCGTCGTGACCGGGATCAATCGGACGTTCCTTACCATAGCTGATTGTCTTTAATGTGGGTCCCTTTACACCCAGATTAACCAGATATTTTTTTGCTTCATCAGCTCGTCTTTGACCTAAAGCCATATTGTACTCGGCCGTGCCTCTTTCATCGCAGTGACCCTCAATAATAATGGAAACATTGCTGTTTTTCAAAAACCAATCTGCATTAGTTTTGAGAACTTCACGGGCATCCGGACGAATGTTAGACTTATCGAAATCAAAATAAATATCTTTAATCACGTCTTCTACCGCTGCTTTAGCTGCTTGTTCTGTTCCTTCTTTGACAGCCTGTTCACCGGTTAAAGCCCCTTTTGATGTAACTTCCTGAGAAGCACCTTCTTTTACTACCGCCTTTTTTTCGGCACAGCCGGCAAACATGCTGAGGCTGAAGGCAAGAACGATAATAAATCCTATCCAGGTTAAGTTCTTTTTCATTACTTTATCTCCTTTCTATCCTAAAAAAAATTTATTAAAACAACTATTTTTTTCAATAGCTATGCAATCTTTGCGTTAATCAAATAACATCAACAAAATTGTGGAAGGCAGGAAGGCGACTCCGGCAAATGCATTGTTTTTCGATATTGATGTTAAATTCGGGTCTTAACATGACAATTTTTATATACGGTAAACCATAAAAAATAACAACCTTAAAATTGGAAGTAAAAGACGCTACTTAAATCGTGGCGACCACATCGGCATCATAACATTGCCGCCACCTTCTTTAAGAACTCTCATATTCTGTCCGTTGGCGTTCATAATACAAATTTTGCTTTTTGAACCTGTTTTCGAACTGTAGACAATCTGCCTGCCGGATGGAGACCAGGAGGGAGATTCGTTATCCGCGGTGTCAAAAGTGAGCTGCATCATGTTATTGCCATCTTCTCCAATAGTAAATATTTGAAACTTATGATTGATAAGTCCTTCATAGGCAATACGCCCTCCGCGCGGCGACCAGGAAGGGGTGGTGTTATAGTTCCCTGCAAAAGTGATTCTTTTTACATTACCGCCGTCTGCGTCCATTGTATAAATCTGCGGCGATCCGCCGCGATTGGAGACAAAGGCTATTTTTTTGCCGTCCGGCGACCAGGTGGGAGAAACATCAATTGAATAGTTTCTCGTCAGACGTCTCAAACTTAAATTTTGTATTTCTAAGAGATACAATTCTTCGTTGCCATCCTTGCTTAACGTCAATAATAATTTCTGCCCGTCGGGTGACCAGTAGCCGCACAAATTTATTCCATCAAATGAAGCTACTTTTCTTTCCGAACCGCTTTGCAAATCCCGGATATAAACTTCAGGCACGCCACTTTTAAATGAAGTAAAAGCCAAGAACCGGCCATTCGGCGACCAGCGTGGGGCGATAATAATAGAGCGATGGCCCGTCATTGTTTTCAAGTCAGAGCCGTCATAATTAACAGTATAGATATCGGATTTATTGCCCCTTTTGGCAACAAATGCGATTCGGGTATTAAAATCTCCTTCATCGCCGGTAAGGGCAAACAGTATATCGGAAGCAATATTCTTTGCTAAAGTTTTAAAATCATTACGGCCAACGGTATATTTTTTATTAAAGAGAAGCTCCCCTTTGACGACATCATATAAACGGCATTCATTGCTTATTTCTTTTTCGCTTTGCGAAATCATTCCTTTTACCAGATAATCGGCCCCGATCATTGTCCAGTTGGTAAAAACGATGGGATTAATGCTTTTATCGTCCAAAAAACTTTTTTTATTAAGCGGATTAAAAAATCCTGTCATTTTTAAATACGTTTTTACCTCGTCTGCAAGGGCAATACCTAAATCCCCGGATTTTGCGGCAGCATTGGCGTCGAGAGGATTAAAATCACAAACGGCTATGGGAAAAAGCCGGAAGTTGGGCGAATCAACATCAATGTATACTTTAGCAATTGCATCTCCGGTAAATGAAGACAGCGAAATTAAGACGGCAAACAGGATGGATTGGAAACTTTTTTTCATGAGGGATTATTTGCCTTTCCTGATAATCAGTGTAATTGCGACGGGTGAAAACGTATGCCTATTTCCATGATGTTATCGGGATATCCTGCCGGCAGAGGAGGAAAAGGCGCTGATTTTTTAATGGCTTTCATGGCGGAATCATCATAAATGTTGTTGCCGGAACGTTTCTCAAATGCGGCGTAGGCCAGAGAACCGTCACGTCTGATTTTTATTTCGATGATCGTTACTATATTGCTGCGGGGTTTTAATTCCAGTGGTATCGACCAGTTACTATGCACCCGGGACGAAACAAAGCTGGCGTAATCGCTTGCCTGCCCGCCGATCCCACCTGAGCCTGTTCCACCGGACGCCGTTCCACCCGATGCCATTCTGCCTGCGCGTCCTCCGGCACCGGTCCGTGAGGAGGAAGAGGATATCCCCTGCACCGCCTGTTCTTTCCTTCTGATGGCGCTGATGGCTTTTTCAATGCTCACCTTATCTGTTTCTTCTTTTTTTATCGGAGTAGCAACCGATCGGCTGATATGATTTTTATAAATAAATGAATTCGCTGCTTCACCGGCTATTTCAGATTTCTCAATTTCTCTGACCAGTGATGATGATCCCTGATTTTTTGATGAGACAATTTCTGAACCGACAAGGGAAACTGAATAGACAGGTCCGAAGGTCAGATGCCTGGGCGCAGAAGGTACAGAAAAAAGGACAGTCGTGATTGCTATAAAATGTACAACCAGGGAAAAAAGGAGCATGTTGCAGAAGTTTAAATCTTTATGACTGTACCCATTGCCAAACATCGGGAACGTCATTTTTTATCCTCAGGAGGCTCCGTAATCATCCCAAGCTTATCAACGCCGGCTTTCCGCACTTCCGACATAACTTCCACAACAAATCCATAGGGCACATTTTTATCGGCACGGAGGAAAACTTCCTTGTCGATCCTGCTGGCGAATATAGCTTCCAGCTTGGAATCGAGTTCACCCAGCGGTATCTTTACTTTGTTTAAATAAATTTCCTTGGTTTCATTAACGGTCAGGATAAGTTTTTCTTCGGTAACATCGACGCTTTTTGATTTAACACGGGGGAGATTCACATCAATGCCCATGGAAAGCATCGGCGCTGTAACCATGAAAATAATTAAAAGAACCAGCATAACGTCAACTAACGGAGTAACATTAATTTCCGAAAGTGCCTTGTCCTGATTGTTTCGCCTGCGTGAAAAGCGCATATCTACAGATCCCCGGATACAGAAGAGTTATTTATTTGCGTAACAGGTAACGTTCGACAATATTCAAAAATTCAGCGGAAAAATTGTCCATTTCCTGCACCATTATTTTGGAGCGGTTAAGAAAATAGTTGTAGAAAATAACAGCAGGTATAGCGGCAGCCAGCCCTGCAGCGGTTGCAATCAAAGCTTCTGATATACCGGGCGCGACAACGGCAAGGGTTGCCGATCCGCGGGCGCCGATACCCTTAAACGTGTCCATGATCCCCCATACCGTACCGAAAAGACCGATAAAAGGACTGGCTGAACCGGTAGTTGCCAAAAAACCTAGAGCGCTTTCGAGCTTGGTCATTTCGGAATTACAGGCCTTGTTCAAAGATCTTTCGATGTTATCCAGCGAGGAAAGGCCTATTTCACTATTGCTGGAGGTTCCTTCTTTAAATGGTTTATTACTTTTTGTTAATTCTGAATAGCCGATGCGAAAAACTTCCGCCGTTGTGGAATAATTGTATTTTTTGGCTGACGGCAAAACATCGGAAAGTTTGGAGCTCTTCATGTACTCCGCATGGAACTGCTCATTTTCTTTCTTAATATTCCGGTAATATTTGTATTTCAGAAAAATTATTGCCCAGGAAACCACGGAAAAAACAAGGAGTAAAAGCAAAACTAATTTAACCATGAACCCCGCATCGAGAACCATGCCGATGAGACTTCCATGAAAATTCCCGCCTAAATCTAAAGAGCCAATATCTTTCACCTTTTTTATCTCCAAAAATGATATCAAAAACTTTGTGCGTAACCTAGAGTAAAAATATAATGTTGTCAATAAATCTTTTTACATCAAACCGATCTTTCATCTCTGTAATATTCATAATAAAAACAATATTTATAGCCGGCAAAAAGAAACAACTGTTCGAGCTGCAGGCTATCAGCTAATGCACCTTTTGATCATCCGGATCAGGCAGTTTAACTTCTCCAAATTGTTTCTCATACTGCTGCAGACTAATCTTCAGGATATCAATTGTTCTTTTGACATTGGCCGGACTTAATATCAGTCTGGCTACCAGATGAGGACCATTAGGTGAATTCAAAAGCCAGTCGAGCATAAATTCATCCGGACTGTGTGACACGATGACCATATTACTGTATCTGCCTCTGGATATTTCATCTACTGTGTTGATTTTGATCGGTTGAGGTTGCTGCACATCAGGTTTGTCCGCCATTGAGTTCTCCTTATCGAAACATTTCTTATTTCTTCACAGGAATACAACACCCACCGGAAAAACGCAAAGAATTGTCATTTTCCTTTTTCCTTCTGCTGTTTCATTCAATAGACATCAGTGATTTCCAGCGCTCCCATTCCGTCGCGCAGGGAAGGCCTCTCTTCTCCAGAAGCTTAATAATCGATTTTTCATTAAACCGCAGGTAAGGATTTATTCTACGTTCATCGGCCATCGTCGAATAGACATGACCGGAATCGTAGAAGCTCCAGAGCCTGTCAATATCTTTGTTGTCCGGCTCCAGACGCCTGGCAAAGGCAAGAGAATCCTTAACATAATCATGGCCGGCATAAATTACCGTTTCATCCGGAAGAGTTATTATACGCTTGATGGAAAGATAAAAACTTTTCAGATCACCAGAAAAACAATTACCAATAGTCCCGTTGAAAAGAGTGTCGCCGGAAATAAGAGCAGAACCTGTGTAAAAGCAGACAGAATCAGTGGTATGTCCGGGAGTCCGCCAGACAGAGACTTTCTCACGGTCGATGATAATTTCGCCGTCATCGGAACCAGCGGTAAAATCCCAAAATTGCGCCTTTGTGTACTTGAACAATTCATCATTACCGCATGTATGATCATAGTGTCCGTGCGTATTAGCCACTATCAGCGGTGACAGAGAGTTGCTTTTCAAAAACGCAAGAATTTCCTGCCAGGCTCCGCCGTCGACAATCATGGCGTGTCTTTGCCCATATATCAGGTAGGAAAAGTTGTCGATATCATATCGTAATTGTTCAACACTTAACATAAAAGCACCTTATGGCAGGATAGCTTTTCACTCCGGTGTAATTTGCCGGATAATATTTAAAACAAATCCTTCCCTCTCATGCATTAAAAATGAATTCCCTGAGCTATAAAAGCGGCAATACCGCGACGCACAATCATTACACCAATAGCCGCCAAAAGAAGACTTGTAATTTTTGATACCGTTTTGGAGCCGGTTTTTCCCAGGACCCGGTTGATATAAGGAGCAAAAAAGAAAACGCCTCCCGCAATCAATATATTGACGCTGATTGCGGCAGAAGTGACAAGCAGGCTGTGTTCATTAATCAAAAGCAGGGAAGTAGTCAAAACCGCCGGACCGGTAATCAGAGGCACACCTATGGGTACTGCGCCTATGATTTCCGGATCGGCGGCATAAGACCGCTTATCTGTTGCCAGAATATCTCTAATGGAAATTATGAAGAGAAGGGTTCCTCCGGCAATCATAAAATCGGCGACAGAGACGCCGAGCAGCCGGAGAATGGCCGTACCTACAGCAATGAATATCAATGCCACAATTAAAGCTGTAATCATTGATTGTAAAACAATACGCCGGATTTTCCGCGGTTCAATATCTTCGGTAAGGCTCATAAAAAGCGGCAACACGCCGATTGCATCAACGGCGACAAAGAGCGGAACAAAACAAAGCCAGAATGATTTCATCATACTGCAAACCTCAATTTTCAAGTGTCTATTTTCTTTTGATGGCAACCTTCTTTCAGGCTTATACAGTCGGTTTTTTCAATTTATCGGTAAAACGCCTGTGGTGCTTTCTTCTATCTATCGGCACTTTTACTTCCAGCGGCTTCTCTTTGATATCTGCAACATATTCGGCAATATTGTTGCAGTGATCTGATATTCGTTCCAGATGGATGAGTAGTTCCACAAAAAAAGGTCCGGCCTCGGCGCGGCACTGCCGTTTATGAAACCGCCTGATATGTTTTTCCCGGGAATTTTTTACTTTGATATCTATAACCTCTTCCCTGCCTATAACTTCCCGAATTTTCTGATCATCAGGTTCCGCAATAATTGTCATGGCGTCGTCAAGATTCCGGTTTACCAAACTGATAATCTCCGCTACCTCCAGCTCGCCGCTTTCGCTGAACCTGATTTTTTTTGCGGACTTTTGATGAATCAAATCCGTCATCAATATCACATGATTGCCGATACTTTCAATATCGTCGGCAATTGCCGTATAAGCAAAAAGTTTCTGCGAAAGTTTTACGGAAAGCTGCCGCGCGGATACTTGCCATAAAAATTTGATGATTTGGGTTCGTAAATTATTAACCACCATTTCGATATACGAAATATCTTTTTCCCTGCCTTCTTTCAGGTCAGTAATCAGATCAATGCTGCTCATGAACATTTTTCGCACAATCACCATTTCCCGCTGCAGTTCTTTCTGAACATCATCCAGGGCCTTCTGGCAATCGGACAAATCATTTTGATCAAGAAACTCCGGCCAGAGCGGCAGAGTTTCATCTTTGCCGGGCATTATTTTATTCACCAAACGGGCAAAGGGTTTTAAGAAAAAAACAAAGAGCAGGACAATAAGTAGATTCAATAAAAAGTGAGCTAAAACAATCTGTTGGGCTGTACTGGCGGAAATAGTCTTCAAAAGCTCCAGAAAATACGGCATAAATATAAGGAAAAGCAAAACACCTGTACACTTGAAAACCAGATGAGAAACGGCGCTTCTTTTTCCACTTACAGTAGCGACAGCACCCACCAGAAGCGCCGTGACAGTTGTTCCGACATTTGCTCCCATAACCACGGGTAAAGCATTTTCCAGCAAAACAATATCCTGCTGCGCCAGGATGACTAAAATGCCGATGGGTATGGCCGATGCGTGAACAATACCGGTAACAACTATACCCAGCGCAATGCCGAACAACGGATTCTTGGTTTCGGCGAAGAAACTCAGAAAAGCCGGCGATTTTTTTAACGGTTCCGCAGCTATGTTTACCAGCTCCAGGCCGAAAAATATCAGGCCGAAATAAAAAAGCGTCTCGCCGGCGAGTTTCCATTTACCTCGGCCAATCAACCACAAAGACCCGCCTGCGGAAATGAATACCGGTGATATTTCAGTAAATTTCCATACTACAAATTGCGCTGTCAATGTTGTTCCGATATCTGCTCCCAGAATAATGGCGAGCGAGCTGTAAAAACTTATCAATCCTGCACTTACCAGACCTATGGTTAATGCTATGGAAGCTGATGAGCTTTGAAAAAAAACTGTGGTGACAGCCCCGGTCAGCAAACCGTAAAAAGGTCTCTCCACTGCGTACTTGATATAGTGTTTTATACGGATATCAATAATTTTTTGTGTTGTTGAAGAAAGCCTTACAATACCTATTAAAAATAAAACCACACCGCTTATGGCTATTAAAATTTCTTTCATCTGTGCAGCAACCTGTAAAATATCGTTTTATGGTCATCCAGTTTACCTTCTATAAGCATGAACTAATTGCAAATTTATTTCAAAAGCTCAAGAGTAATATTCAATTCCGGGGATTCATTGTTTTAACCATGTCTTACAGTGCAGATCGATCCCAATTTACAAGCAATTTTTAAAAAAGTCGATCGTTCCTTTGCCAATCCTGGATAATCTCTATTTAATCATTGACAATCATCGGCAAACGCGCTTATACCTTATAATATATAATGAGTTATACCATAAGGTATAATTATACTCGTATTCCGGCCTCTTTAATAAAAAAAAACAGAGATAATACGATGAGCGAAAATAATTTTAAAATAAAGGATAATGCTGTTCAAGGCACATCATCACAATTTGCTTCCCCGCGAATTTTCAAGCACGGTCAACTATTTGATGAACTGGGTATAGAAAAATTCTGGTCACAGAAAAAACTGATTAACAAACTTAATCATATCAACTTTACCGACGGTCATATTTTTATTCTTTTTAACAGCGATATAACAAACGAACAAATCATTGTTAAAGCTTATCCCCAACCATGTGTAAAAGATGAGCTGGTTTGCCGACTTGACAGTGAAACCAATCCCAGCGATCTGGAAAAATGTAATCCAGCTTACTTAATGATCGAGGATGGATATGATACAATTTTGGCGGCAACCGAAATTATCGATAGAGATAACAATGAAATCAAAATAACCATTCCAGAAAAGTGTTATTTTACAACCAAGCGCCGGACAAAACGCTACCAGTGCGCTGACATCAACTGCAAAGTAATCCAGGGTGACGTTCATATCCCCGGCATGTTGATAGATTTTACTCCCCGTGGTTTGGGAATCAAATTGACCGGGACCAGAAAAATGAAAGGATTTGATGAAAAGAAATCCGTTCTGATAAATCTATCCAAAGACGGGATTAAACTTTTTTCCGGAGTGTGTAAATGTATTCGCAACGACGTGGATCTTCCGGACGGCAGAATCGTATTCATACCTCTGAGCGACCAGATGGCATTGTTCCCGAAAAGAGAGCAACGTAATCCCCGTCAGCATATCGTTCCTTCCTTTTCCATGACTTTCAAGCACCCTTTCTTCAAAGGGACGGTGGAACGTGATGTTTTTGATATTTCTCCGGCAGGTTTTTCCATAAAAGATAAAATAGATGAAGAAACTCTCCTGCCCGGAATGATTATCCCGGAAATAACATTAAATTATGCCGGTATTTTAAAGATAAATTGTTCCGCTCAAGTTGTCTACCGCCGGGAAGACCAGGAAAATAACGATGTTCAGTGCGGAATGGCGATTGTGGATATGGATGTCCATTCCTACAGCAAGCTCAACCATATTCTCGGTTCATATCTGGACAATAATGCCCGTGTCTCCAACGAAGTGGATATGGATGCGCTATGGGAATTTTTTTTCGATACCGGTTTTATTTATGGCGAAAAATATGAACACCTCCAGCCTTATCGTGAAACGTTTAAGGAGACGTATCGAAAATTATATCAGGATAATCCGGACATCGCCCGGCATTTCGTTTATGAAAGAAACGGAAAAATCTACGGACATATTGCCCTGGTGCATGCTTACGAACCTTCCTGGATAATTCATCATTTTGCTGCGCGCAGAATGGGAAACCGCCTACCGGGCCCTTCAGTATTAAAACAGATAACCCAATACATCAGTTCTTATAATCGTTTCCCATCGGCAAGAATGGATCTTGTAATGACCTACTACCGACCCGATAATAGAGTTGTTAACCGCATCTTCGGTAGATTTGCCCGTCATTTGAATGATCCCCAGAAAAGCTCTCTGGATATATTTTCGTATCTTCTTTTCAAAAAACAATCCACCATGGAAAAACTGCCTGACCAATGGGAATTAAGGGAAGCACTGATCTCGGATTTGGCCAAGTTACAGGAGTTTTACAGGAATGCATCCAACGGCCTTTTGTTGAGTGCTCTGGGACTGGAAATCCCGTCGGAATGTTTGAATCAATCATTTACGAAAGCCGGTTTTAAAAGGGATTGTCATACATATTGCCTGAGTTTTGAAGGGCGGCGATTAGCTTTTTTCGTCGTCAATCAATCAGACATGGGATTGAACTTATCCGATTTGCTCAACAGCATAAAAATAATCGTCATGGAACCGGACAGGCTACCGTGGGAAAAATTAGCGGCGGCAATTTATAACTTATGCGGTGTTTTTACCGAGGAGAAGATTCCATTGCTTATATATCCGGACAATTATCTTTCTTCACAAAATATTGCTGAAGAAAAAAAATATGCTTTATGGATATTGCATTTAAGATACGCCAGCGACGATTATCTGATATATATGGATAGCCTCATGAGATTGAATACCGGAAAGTAATGATGGAAAACATCCCTCTATATAACAGTACTCTCCTCGCAACATACATGGATTTACTGCAGGAAAAATATCCTCATGTTAATGTAGATAACTTATTGGAATACGCAAAAATTTCTCCGTATGAACTGGAAGATCGGGGACACTGGCTGACTCAGAAGCAGATTGATCGTTTTCATGATTACTTAACGGAACATACGGAGAATCCTCAAATAGCACGTGAAGCCGGGCGTTTTGTCGTGCAGTCAAAATCGTCGTCTCTTTTACGGCAATATACGGCGGGATTTGTAACGCCTGCTATGGCCTACTGGATGATGGGAAAAATCAGTTCCACATTAACAAGGCATTTGAATTTTAAAATAAATCACATCGCCGCAAACAAAGTGGAAATGATCGTAACTCCTCAAGCGGGTGTAAAAGAAAAACCCTATCAGTGTGAAAACAGGATTGGCTTATTTGAAGGCCTGGTTAAGTTTTTTACCAATAAATATCCGACAATCGAGCATAACGAATGCGTCCATCAAGGAGATCCTTCATGTAAATATATAATTTCCTGGAAAACAACACCGGCAATGATCTGGAAACTAATAGCCGGTTATTCTTCTGCCTTAAGCATCATTGCTTCATTAATTTTACTTTTTTTTGTTTCTTTTCACACATGGATTACTTACTCTTTAGCTTTGGCGTTAATTTCAGCAATTTGTCATTTAATAGCGGAACAACTGGCGAGAAGAGATTTAAATAAATCAGTTGAAAGTCAACAAAACGTCGGCGATCAACTAATGCAGCAATTCAATATTCGATATAACGAACTGGCATTAATTAAAGAAATCGGCGAAGCCGCTTCCAACATCCTTGACCCACAACAACTACTCAATTTTATTGCAGATTCTTTAAGAAAGCGTCTGCAATTCACTCGCAGCATGATCATGCTCACCAACCCGGAAAAGACCAAGCTGATTTATACCACCGGCTATGGATATACACGCGAAGAGGAGGAACTTTTAAAAAATACGGATTTCAATTTGTGCAACCCTCAATCCACAGGTATTTTCTATTTGACCTATCGTGACCAAAAACCGTTTCTGGTCAATGACGTATCTGATATCAAAAGTAAACTTTCTGAAAAAAGCCTGAAATTCATGGAAAAATTAGGCGTTAAAACCTTTACCTGTATCCCGATTATTTACGAAGGAAAATCAGAAGGTATTTTCGCCGTCGACGGCACAAGATTAAATAGGCCCCTCATCCAAAGTGATCTGAGCTTGCTGATGGGTATTGCCAGACAAATCGGCATCAGTCTAAATAATGCCATTGCCCATAAAAAGCTTAAAGAAAATGAAGAGCGCTTTCGCAACCTGAGCAATAACTCGCCTGATATCATTTATCAGCTGGATCAGAAGGGAAGGATTACATACATTAATCCCGCCTGGAAAGAAATTTTTGGACATAATAAAAATGAGGTCTGCGGCAAAAACATCACAGAATTCATCCAGGATGACGACCGTGCGGATTTTATCCAAATCTTCAAAAAAATCATAACCCACAAATCAACCATCAGAGATACAAATTTTACTATTTCAGATAATAAAGGGCTGCCCCATTATGTAACTTTTACGGGAACGCCGGATTCAGACGCAGAAGGAAATATTATTGGCATTACCGGAACTCTAAAGGATATTACCAAATTGCGCAATATGGAGGCTCAACTTCTGCAAGCATCCAAAATGGAAGCAGTTGGCACTTTGACCGGAGGAATCGCCCACGACTTTAACAATATCCTGCAAGCAATCATGGGTTATAATGAATTGATGCTGTTAGAACAACAGAATGAACGGACAAGAAAGCTTTATTTAAATAATACTAAAGAATTGATTCAGCGTGCCATCCAACTTGTCCGACAGTTACTTTTATTCAGCAGAAAAGTTGAGCCTCTTTCTAAAACGATCAACATTAATAATGAAATCAAAAATATGCAAAATTTATTGGCGAAGTCGATTCCCAGAATGATTGAAATAAAAACAAATCTCTGCGAAGATATTTTTCCCATAAACGCCGATCCTACCCAAATCGGACAAGTAATCATGAATCTGATCATTAATGCCCGTGATGCCATTGGCGACGGCGGATCTATCACCATAACAACAAAGAATGTCGTTATGACTGAAGATAATTACGTTAGTGGCAGTAATATTCATGCCGGCATTTATGCTCGACTATCTGTAACCGATACGGGCTGCGGCATGGAAAAAGAAGTTCTGGAGCATATTTTTGAACCATTTTTTACGACAAAAGAACCCGGCAAAGGCACGGGGCTGGGCCTTGCCGTAGTTTACGGGGTAGTTAAAAGTCATCATGGTTTTATCTACTGTGAAAGCGAAATGGAAAAAGGAACAACTTTTCATATTCTTTTCCCCGCCTTAAAAACCGTAGAAAGCAAAAATGTATCAGAATCGCCGCCGCCAAAAGAATTACCAAGGGGTACGGAGACTATTCTTCTTGCAGATGATGAAAGAAGTATTCTGGATATAGGTGAAGACACTTTAAGTTTATATGGCTATAAAATAATAACGGCAGAGAATGGTGAAAAAGCCATTGAAATTTATCAGGCTCAGCAGGAAAAGATTCAACTGATTATTTTAGATATGATTATGCCCGGCAAAGGCGGCAAAAAATGTCTGGCGGAGTTAATCTCCATTAACCCTCGAGTCAGAGTATTAATGTCCAGCGGTTACTCGACTTCCCAACAAATAGAAGAATTAAAAAAAATAGGAGCCGCAGGATTTATCAGCAAACCGTACCATCCCGAAGACCTGCTGCTCACTGTCCGTAAAATTATCGACAACAAGAATTAATCAGCCTCTCCCGGGTTTATCCCCCTTACAAAGCAGTAAAGGTGTGTAAGTAAAACGTCTTGGATCAAGAAGAAACTTCACGAAGTCGCTTCTAAATTGGTCATAACCACCGGGGTAGGATTTTAATGCAGCTCCGAGCTTATTAAGCACTGTTTCAACTTTTGTTGTTAAGTTAAACCGATCTTTGTCTTTTATTTCACCGTAAATAAAATTATGCGCCATTAATTCCGCCTCGATATTTTCGAATCCGGCATCATAAAGGAAAGAATAAAGTTTTCGTCCCATAAGGGTATCAAAGTTATATTTATCCTCCAATATTCCTATTACTTTCGCCAGGGTCGACTGCATCAGTTCAGGCATTTCATAATAGATGAGGGAGTTGTAATCCAGATCAAGCAGACAAAGAGAACCTCCGGGCTTAACAATTTTCATCAGATTTTCGACAATTTCCTGTGCTCCCGTCCGGTAATATTCCAGTACGAACCTCACAAAAACCAAATCAAACTGCCCCAGCCATTCCATAGGGGCTTTTATATCCTGCATGTGAAACTCCAGCCCGGCTTTGCCGCCGTAGTTTTCTTCAGCAAAAGCGATTTGGCTTGGCGAATAATCAACACCAATGACATAACCGCCGGGTTGAATTAATTCATGAATTAACATCGTCGTTTTACCTGATCCACATCCTGCATCAAGAATACGCATCCCCGGTTTCACACCACACCAGAGCGCTTGCCGGCGCAGTGCTGCCGGATCTGTTTTAACGTCAAGACGGAGCACTTCATCCTTGCTTTCCATAAAATTGTCCTGAGAATTGACAGAATAAGATTTCGAGTTTATCGGCATGATTCCTTCTCTCCCTCGGATTTTGTGTTATTCCATTTCCAATTCAAGCGCTACCTTTGTTGGCATCGTCGTCGGCTTCCTCAACGTATGTATAATACGCCTCGTCACCTCCTCCTTGCCGCCGCGGTATCATCATTGAATTGGAAATGGAATTAGGAGCCGTATTGTTCTTTTATCCATGTCTGATAGACACCGGTTTTGATATTGTCCACCCATATTTTTTGATTCAGATACCAGTCGACGGTTTTTCTTAAACCGGTTTTAAACGACTCCTGCGGAGACCAGTCCAGTTCGGTTTTCAGTTTGGTAAAGTCAATGGCATAGCGGCGGTCGTGACCGGGGCGGTCTTTAACAAACGTAATCAGTTCCCGGTGGACTTTTCCTGAAGCCTGCGGTGCAATTTCATCGAGAATGTCGCAAATCGTCCTTACAATCAGAATATTCTCTATCTCTGCATTGCCGCCGATATTGTAAGTTTCACCGGTATTGCCATATTGCATAATTGTCCAGATGGCCTTGCAGTGATCCTCCACGTAGAGCCAGTCACGCACATTCTTACCGTCGCCGTAAACAGGCAACGGCTTTCCTTCCGTTGCATTCAAAATTACCAGGGGGATAAGTTTTTCCGGAAACTGATAGGGGCCGTAATTATTGGAACAGTTGGAAATGGTCGCCGGCATTCCGAACGTCTTGAAATAAGCGCGTACCAGATGATCAGAAGCAGCTTTCGATGCGGAATAGGGGCTGTTGGGACGGTATGGTGTATCCTCGCGAAAAAGCCCTTCAGCTCCAAGACTGCCGTAAACCTCGTCGGTACTGACATGATGAAAAAGCTGAAATTTGTCGCCCAGGGATTTGGCTATTTCCAGGAGATTAAATGTGCCGACAATGTTTGTCTGGATGAAACTTCCCGGATCTTTTATGGAACGGTCCACATGCGATTCAGCAGCAAAATGGCAAACGGCATCAACATCATATTGAATAAAGACCTTTTCCAATTCAGCTGCATCACAAATATCTATTTTCCGGAAAATATACCTTTCCGGAAAAGCGACGGCAATGTCAGCAAGATTTTCCGGATTTCCCGCATACGTCAACTTATCTGCGTTGATGATTCTGCCGCCAAAACCGGAATTCCCGATAAGATAACGAATAAAATTACTGCCGATAAATCCACAGCCTCCGGTTACCAGTAAATTTTTAAACCCGGATCTGTTCTTTCTTTCTTCCTTCATATTCGGGTAACAGCCTTTCTTTATTTTTTATTATGCGCAGATATTTCCCCAATCCTACGGCATCAAATTGATGTTCAATAATGTTGGCCAGGGACATTGCTCCATCGCAACCGGAAACACTCGGTGAAAGATCTTCCACAACCAGCTGATTATGAAACTTGTAAAAGCTTTCGGCAACAAAATCAATTGCCAGCCTGGTTATACCGGATATTGTTATATAATTTTCTTCTACTACAATACTCTCAGAAAAAACAACCTGTTTCAGGTAATCAGGCAAAGAAAATTGTTCGACTATTCTTTCTGCCAAATAAGGGTGGTATTTCTTGATAAAAGAATCATCAATGCGCTCATCATGTGCAGCATGCAGCTTTTTATATAAAAGAATGATCATTGTCCCTATTTCAGAAAAAAGGCCGCCTAATTCGACTCTTCTGGCATTATCTTCCCGCATACCGAATTGCTGCGCTAATATTTTTCCAAAAACAGCGGAAACGACACTGCGGATAAAAATTATTTCGATTTCTTTGTCGCCCCGAGCCAGGATTTTCAGAGCTAAAATAATGATCATTACCTTTACATGATTCATTCCCAGACTGGTTACGACTTCATAAAAACTGGAAATTCTTCCTTTCCTGATGTTTTTATAATAAGCAGAGTTGGCGATGCTGAAAACCAGCATGAGTATTTCATTACTGATCTGTAATTTGATCATCTCGATTTCCTGATTGCCGGCTTCAACATTATCCAGCACCTCAAGAACCTCGGGAGCAAAACCCAGGGTATCCTTATTGATCATTTTTTCTTCGATGGAATCGAAAAGGTTTATTATTTCATCTTGATTCATGGGGGGCTTTATCAAGGAATCGGTAATGTATTCGTTTTTCTTTTTTCGGATTTCTGTAAAAAATATCCGATGATCAGGATTAAAATGAATTTATGCAAAGCAGATATCTATCTTAAGAAGCCCTGAATTATCCTGTTCACCGCCTGATCGTATGTTAAACCGAGACTCATCAGCTTGGTCAATTGATCGCTGGCGATTTTACCGATGGATGCTTCATGCGTCAGTTCGGCATCTGGATGCTTGGCTTTCAGCGAGGGCATCGTCTCATTGGTACCGTTATCCATAATGATGGCGTCGCATTCAATATGACCGAAACATTTATTCAGCGCTTCTATTGTCGCATAAAATGTCTGGTTGGAATTTCCTTTCATTACCGACCGGGAAATCATATTCGCACGGCTGCCGGCGCCCTGTAAAATGATGTTGTTGTTGGATACAGCCGTCTGCTCGCCGTCCGTTAAAACTCTTTCGGTGACCAGCAACAGGCTGTCCGGCCCCAGTTCGGCCTCATTAAGCCTGTTGGCCTCATCAACACCGCCGATCTGGGTAAGCTCCATGTCCGCCGATGCTCCCTGTTCTAAAAAGATTTTCGTTGTGGGATTGAGAGTCCGCTTGCCTAACCCCTCTCCCATGGCAAAATGCTTTTCCACATAAGTCACTTTGGCCCTTCGGCCCACTTTAAACTCATGAATACCCGCATGGCCTTCGGGAGCCGACGTACCGCAATGGATGCCGCAGCCCGCGACTATCGTTACTTCCGCATCCTCACCAATAACAAATGAATTGTATACAACATCATAAAGGCCGGCCTGACTTAAAATAACCGGAATGTGCACGGACTCGTTTTTCGTCCCGGGCTTGATGGTCACAATAATTCCCGTCCCATCCTCGTTTGTTTCTATATTGATATTTGCCGACTGCTGACGGTGAAGGAGTTTACCGTTTTTTCTTATATTGTAGGCCCCTTTAGGCAGGTCTTCCAACTCGGCTACCGTTTTTAATAATGTTTTATCTAAAGCATCCAGCATTTTCTTCTCCTTCACAGCTGTCATGGTAAGTGCATACACTCAGATCAGTTAGCAGCGGCAGTGCATCTGCTAAATTGCCGGTATAAACCAGACGCCCCTTATCTAGAATTAAAATAACATCGGCCGCTTCCAGAAATACACGATTATGGCTGACAACAATTGTTGTCGTAGAATGATCAACAAGCTCTTTTTTCAATAACTCAACCATCGGACCAATAGTCCATAAATCAATGCCCGTATCCGGTTCATCGTAAATCGCCAGTCTGGGTCTGGCGGCAATAGTAATAGCCAATTCAATTTTTTTTATCTCGCCGCCGGAAAGCTTGGCATCAACTTCTTTATCCAGAAAAGACAGGGGACAAATACCCACGTGGGAGATTATTTCCAAAAGTTTCTTCTCTTCTTCGATACCGGTAGCAATGGAAAGCAGATCGCGGAAAGTGATGCCCTTAAAACGCGCCGGTTGTTGAAAACTATAGGCTATACCCCGCTTCGCCCGTTCAGTAATAGAAAGATTGGAAATATCCGTGTCCTCAAAAAGAACCGAGCCCTGGGATACGGGATTGATTCCCATAATCAGTTTGGCCAGGGTTGTTTTTCCGCTGCCGTTAGGGCCGGTAATGGCATAAAACTTACCTTTCTCAAATTGGAAATTAAGGCCGTCTATAATATTTCGTTCGCCGGAATTGCCGATACTGCTATCCGGTACGGTAAAATATAAATTTTTGAGTTCCAGCATGTGATATACCTACTTTCTTTAAAAGCTAAAATAAATCTTACTGCTGCCTGATTCTGATATTACTGTCGAGGTCTCTTAAGATTATTCTTGCTGCTTTATTGCCTATATGACGGAAAATTCCAGTTGTCAATAAAGATGTTGTTCATCTTCAGGTACTGCGCTCATCCTGATTTTCGACGGATAAAAAAAACGCCCTCCAATGCTTCCTGCATTTTCAGGCGTAAAGATAAACTCTCTTGATTCCTTCATCCTCAGATCTGTTACTTATATCCGGGTCAACAAAGGAATCTGCTTTACAATCCTAACGGGTCGTAAAGCACATGTAAAGTTACAACAGCAAAAAGTCTGTTCCTCTTTGCTTATTTTTTAACTGCCACCTTTTTGGCCGTTTTGACAGCTGCTTTCTTCGCTACTTTTTTTGCAACTTTTTTAACTGCGGCTTTTTTCGCTACTTTTTTTGCAACTTTTTTAGCTACGGCTTTTTTTGCAACTTTCTTTGCCGCTGCTTTCTTTACTGCCGGTTTTGCTGCCTTCTTCGCTACTTTTTTTGCTGTTGCTGTCATCAGGTAAAACCTCCTTTGATAAAATTACATTTAAAATTATAACTGCAATGCTCTTATGTATTATTAGAGTGCGTTTTTACTCTATTTTTTATCTTCGGTCAATAAAAACTGCAAAATAAAAGCATTTTTTTTACGCCCGCCGCAATTTTATATTATCAGCCTTTAAATTTACTTATACCAAGTTGCATTCAAAGCATAACACACGGCGGCAAGAAGGAGCTCCGCAGGCGTATTATTTATACGTTGAGGAAGCCGACGCCCCCGGCCTGCGCCGGGGCAGGCTGTGCCAACAAAGTTAGGCAAAGAATGCAACTTGGCATCAAAGATATGTTCTTGCTCCGATATACCGCTTGGCAAAAAAACTGCAGGACATAGACTCAATACGAATAGTCTTTCCTCGAGACGGAGCATGGATAAACCGTCCGTTTCCGATGAATACACCGACATGCGATACTTTACCGTCGCCATTGGTGGCAAAAAAAATTAAATCGCCTTTTTGCAGTTCCTGTTTATCAATAGGATTACCTGCATCATACTGGGTCGCGGAATGACGCGGCAAATTCAGACCGTTCAACTGGTAAACTGTCATAGTCAATCCGCTGCAATCAAATCCGTTCTCACGTGAGGTGCCGCCCCAGAGATAGGGAACTCCGATAAATTCACGGGCGGTCTTGACCAATGCTTCCCTCAAATAATACGTCCCGTAACGTTTTCGCTTGGCTACGGCGTAATCTTCGGGCTGAACGACATAAAACTCTTCGATGACACCCAAATCCCTTAATCGCTGTGCCCTCTGTCTTGCCACTTCCTTTGTGGCGAAATTACCGAAGCGTACCTTAAAAAGCCCGTCTTTCGCTAAAAAGTAGGTGGCATCCAGTCCTTGATCCTTGAGTGTTTCTGTCAGACGGACGGCATTCTGGACTTTGACAAAAGCACCGGCCTGAATTGTATAACCCATCAGTTGCAGCGATTTTGCCGAAGCGCGCGGCGGAACCGGCTTCACGCGTTGCGGTTTACTTTGACAGGAAACGATCAGCAGAGCTGCCAACAATAAAAGCACCGCCTTTTGACAAATATTTTTCATCATCTATTCCTGAATATGTGAGACTCACCTATTCGGTGGTTGCGCGCTTATCCCATTCGTCGCGTATGAATTTTTCCGCCTCCTCACGATTAGCAATCACGCCTTCCAACTGCATATTTTCCAATGCCCGCAGCATCTCCCCCATAAGTTTTCCCGGAGGAAAGCCAAGTGCAATCAGATCATCGCCGGTGAGCAGACGCGGCGGATGCAGATCCTCCTCCGCCAAAAGCTGCAGTTGATTTTTACAGAATTCATAACTGTCCAGCATGCTATGGCTTGCCAGGCAATCCAGCCTGTGCAACTCCAGGTGCAAGGTAAAATGAGGCATGCGCAAAAACCTTTTCAGTCTGCCTTGGCGCATCTTTTGCACATTCATAAAGACCATATGGCAGCGAATCAGCTCCGTCACTACATCCCGGTCAATCCGTGAAAATCTTAACCGCTGCATAATGCCGGAGGCAATTTCTTCCCCCATCTGAACATGGCCGTAAAAGTGAATCCCTTTTTCATCTTCCGTACGTGTCACAGCCTTACCGACATCATGCAAGAGAGCGCCCCAGGCCAACCTCCGCTTGTCAGCCGGTTCCATATTCTGCGGCATAAGATCAAGCATCAGCAGGGTGTGCTGCCAGACATCTCCTTCCGGATGGAAAAGCGGCGGCTGCTTTACTCCCTGCAAACGATACACTTCCGGCAGGATCTCCTGCAACAGCTTTGTTTGAGCAAGAAGCTCCAGACCGCGACGGCATCCGGGACGGGTAAGTATCTTATTGATTTCTTCCTGCAGACGTTCGGCGCTGATTTGAGTTATTTTTGCGGCATTCCTCGTGATGGCCTCTCCGGTTGCGGGATCAATTTCATAATTCAGATTTGCGGCAAAACGAACTGCCCGCAGCATCCGCAGATAATCTTCGTTAAATCGTTTGCCGGGATCGCCGATTGTCCGGATAACTTTTTTCCCGATATCTTCACGGCCGCCGACATAGTCGATGATTTCCTCCGTTTCCGGATTCATCAGCAGACCGTTGACGGTAAAATCCCGCCGGAGCACATCTTCACGGGAATCGGAGAAATGAACACTGGAAGGTCTGCGCCCGTCGATATAGGCATCGTCGCCGCGAAATGTCGCCACCTCGTAAGGATGACCATTGACGACAACAGTCACAATGCCGAATTTCACGCCCACGGCGACTGTGCGGGGGAAAATCGCCATCACCTGTTCGGGATGAGCCGATGTAACTATATCATAGTCGTCGGGCACAACTTTGCGGATAAAATCGCGAACGCAGCCGCCGACAAAATAAGCGTCAAAGCCCTCCCGCCGGAGCCTGCGGACAATTTCCACTGCCTGCCGACGGACGGCTTCGTTGTTATCTTTAATCTCCGGCTTCAGCAATCACCCATCCCTTGGCACGTTATTTTTTGCCCAACCTGATGGCGCAAAACTCGCCGCACATCGTACAACCTTCGTCCGCAGCGCTTTTACTTTTTTCCAAAAGCGCTTCCGCCTTTTGGGGATCGATGGACAAATCCACCTGCCCCTGCCAATCAAAATTCTTGCGATATTCGGACATTTTTCGATCCCGTTCCTGCGCTCCGGGTATGCCTTTGGCAATATCCGCAATGTGCGCGGCGATGCGCGCGGCAATCACGCCGTCCCGGACATCATCCAACGTCGGCAGGCGTAAATGCTCCGCGGGAGTGACATAGCAAAGGAAGTCAGCGCCGGCTGCTCCGGCAATTGCTCCGCCGATAGCTGATGTAATGTGATCGTAGCCCGGCGCAATATCCGTGGGCAGCGGCCCCAGAACATAAAATGGAGCACCCTCGCAAATTTTCTTCTGCAGCTTGATATTCGCTTCAATGTCCCTGATGGGAACATGACCCGGTCCTTCAATCATAACCTGCACTCCGGCCTCGCGCGCGCGCCTGGCCAGTTTTCCCAAAATAATCAATTCCTGCAATTGCCCCCGATCGGTGGCATCATTAATCGCCCCCGGACGCAGTCCGTCTCCGAGACTTAAAACCATATCATATCGCTTCGCAATCTCCAGCAAACGGTCATACTGCTCATATAAAGGATTCTCCTGATCATTGCAGGCCATCCAGTTGGCTGTCATCGATCCACCCCGGCTGACGATTCCCAGAACGCGCTCCTGTTCCTCAATCGCGGCGACACTCTGCCTGGTCACCCCACAGTGAACGGTAATAAAGTCAACGCCGTCACGCCCGTTTTCTTCAATCACGTCAAACATATCGTCGGCCGTCATCTCCGCAATAGCCTTCTTTTGGGCAATAATCTTACAGGCAGCCTGATAAATCGGCACCGTACCGATGGCGACCTTAGCCGCTTCCATAATGGATTTTCTGATTGCCGCTAAGTCGCCGCCGGTGGAAAGATCCATAACGGCATCGGCGCCCGCTTCAGTTGCAACTTTGAGTTTGGTTAATTCCAAATCCAAATCGGTGTGATCTTTTGACGTCCCGATATTGGCATTTATCTTCGTACGCAAACCTTCACCAATAGCCAGTGGTGCAATGCGAAGATGATTAATATTCCGGCAAACGACTATTGTGCCCTTTTCTATTCCCTGCCGGATAAACTCCGGCGTCACACCTTCCGCCTCGGCGCAGGCCTGCATTTCTTCCGACATTCGCCCTGCCCGGGCTGTTTCCAGTTGGGTCATTTTTCCTCCAAATACAACGCCTTCATTAAGGCGTTTGTTTATTTTTATATACTGATTGCATGCTTTGTTTATTTTTGCAACTTATCCGCCAGAGCATTGACCGACACGTGTCCCGCTCCCAGGATTACGGAATTTCTTATTGCCGAAGCGACTACCATCTTCGCTTCTCCGGCTGCAGCCGCCACATCTTTTCCCAGAGCAAGGCCTGCCGCCAGCGCTGAAGCATAGGTGCAACCGGTACCGTGGGATTCCGGCAAATCAATACGCGGCGAAAAATATTCCTGATAATTTTTCCCGTCAAAAAGAATATCGATAACTTCTTTTTGTTTATTCTGTTGCAAATGGCCGCCTTTAATCAGAACATTCTGCATCCCGAACTTATGAATGACTCTTGCCGCTTTTTTCATCGCGGCCACAGACTTGATTTCCATCCCGGCCAGTTTTTCCGCCTCGGGAACATTGGGAGTTACAACCATGGCCAGCGGAAGCAGCTTTTTCACCAAAGTCTGCCTGGCTGCCGTAAGCATTAGATTCCGCCCGCCTTTGGCCAGCATTACCGGATCGACAACCAGTTTTTCAATATTATATTTTCTGATCATACCGGCCACGGCTCCGACAATCCCCGCCGTGAGCAGCATACCTGTCTTTGCGGCATCCACCCTGATATCGCTCAATACGACTTCCATTTGCCTGGCGACAAATTCCCTGCTGATTTCAAATATACCCTGGACGCCAAAAGTATTTTGCGCCGTTACCGCCGTAATCACACTCAGCGCGTAGCAGCCGCAGGCGCTCACAGCCTTCAGATCAGCCTGAATGCCGGCTCCGCCGCTGGAATCCGATCCGCCGATGCACAATACTTTAGCCGGCTGCATCCTTTATACAGCCTCCGGGAAAATATCTTTCCGCCAATACCTGACAACCAGAAGGCTGCCGTTATTGACACGAATTGTAGCCGGAGAATCGATAATGACATTGCTGATGCCGCGGGAACTGCTCATTTCGAGAGTTTCATCAGCCAGGGGATATTGAAAGCCCTGCAGCGTTATACCTTCCGTTTTCGAACCTAAAGCAAACAGAGAAACCGTCTGTCCCGAAGATTCTTCAAAAGATGCTTCTTTTTCGACGGTAAAAATTTCGCAGTATTCATCCACCAGACTGGTTTTGATTCCCGCTTTCTCACCCAGGTTGAGCAAGAACAGATTGGCCAGGGCATGATCGATCCTGCCGCCCAACGCACCCCATATTTCAATTGCTTCCGGCTTAACTCCCAATGCACATTCCAGGGCGAGCTGAGTATCGGTAGCATCTTTATCCGGCCGGTATTTTAATATTCTAACTCCGCCGGCCGAGAACCTCTTCAGTACGGCGGTATCAGCCGAGTCCATATCTCCCATAATCATATCAGGTTTAATATTCAACCCTTCCAAATGACGAATAGCGCCGTCGCAGCAGATTGTAAGAAAGCTGCCCATCGCCGCCGCCCGTTCCCGGAAAAAAGCGGGATCGCCCAGCAATCCGTTGCTTATTATGATAACTTTTTTTGACATATCTTTTGTAATTCCTTCAAATCCTGTTGCCGCCGGACAGTTCGACTTTCCAAAAAAAAGCCACACCCCCTAACTGTTACTTAAGGATATGGCTTAAGTTCTTTTTTTCAACTGCCAATCCCTAACGCCGGCATTATCCGGATCAGGTTCAAAGGGTATAATCTCAGCCTTCCCGGCACCCCCGTACTCGTAATTTATTATATTACTCCCTTATAAAAAGCAATTTGTTTAATTTGGTGGTTGATTTCTATTGACTGTACAAAAAATTGGATAGACCGACCGGACTGAAAAATGCGAAAATTGTTGATAATGCAATTGAATTGAAGTATTAGATCACATTACATCATATACTAGGGAAGTTAGGCTGGCAGTTCTGTTAGCGTTTGAGCGACTAGAACCGATCTACGTAAACTACGTTGAGCACTTACGGAAAGAGACACATGTTTGAAAAACAATTTGTGGATGAATTGGCAATTCAGTTCGAGGCAGCTGGATTTGATTTTGAACGCGAGCCAACTATAGGAGGGCTCCAGCCAGACTTCCTTATTAAGGGACCTAATGGTCAGCATGTAGTCATTGAAGCAAAAGTTTGGGACCCCAAAGGCGGAAACACGGCGCGTGCCCTGGAGCAGGTAAAACGTTACCGAGATTTAACCGGAGTGAAGCATGCTTTTTTAGTTTTGCCGGATCTTAAGAGAAATTTTAGGGAGAAGGGGGTTGTGAGTGCTAAGACGATTGTCACAGACTTGAAGCGGCTATTTCATCAACCTAGTAGCAATCTCTTTAGTATCCGATATATGTCCCCAGCTAGAACTGATAGAACCATCTTCGCAGCAATGCCTTTCACACGGGAGTATGATGATACTTATTTTGTAGCGATGTCATACGCCGCTGAGCAAGTTGGAGCAGCTTGTAAACGTGTCGACCAAACAGAGTTTACTGGAGACGTAGTTGAAGAGATAAAACGACTCATTCGTGAAAGTATTGCAGTAATAGTAGATCTTTCAGAAGGAAAGGCCAATGTGCTTTACGAAGCTGGTTACGCACATGCGTTCGCAAAGCCAACTGTGCACATATGCTCAACTGATCTGTCAGTGTTACCGTTCGATGTTCGCAATTGGAACACAATTCAATACAACAAAGGTCAAACTATGGCACTCAGAGAACCACTTGTTAAGGAGCTACGAGCAGTTGTTAAGAGATAAAAGAAAGAATAATAGGGGACGGTTCAGAATAATAGGGGACGGTTCTGTTTTATTATGATTAAAATCAATCCCTGTTATCTTACTCATCAAAATCATGTCTGTCACGACAAACCTCTTACGTAATAAGCGGCCAATTGTACTTTGTTTCGTCGTTGTCCTATTTCATTGACACAAAAAGTGACTTGTCTTATATTGAGCAATAAATTGTCGTAACAATAAACTTTAAAAACATGGAGGATGTGATGAAAAAATTGTGGTTTACGGTGGTATTGGCATCTTTTCTTTGTGCAGCTTGTATTATGACGGCGGGGCCTCACGGCGCCAGCGTCGCCATTGCGCCGCCGCTTCCTGTGGTTGTGGAATTGGATAATCCATACTATTACCATAGTGGTTATAATTATTATTACACCGACAACAGGTGGTACTATTCTCAGAAAAAGGGCGGCCCCTGGATCGATCTACCAAGGGATCGCTACCCGAAAGAAACCAGATACAGGGGGCAAGGTCCCGATAGAGGCAAGGGATGGAAGCGCGGACACGATCGAGATTAAAAGTTGTAGTCGAAAAACAAAAAGAGGGACGGTTCCGCTTATCAACAAAGAGAACCGTCCCCTATATTTACCATTTTTAATTTTGTCTAAGGCTCGAGATTGACCTGACCGATTGTAACTTTTACCTTGCAGCCGGTGCAGCGGAGAAGGCCGCACTCCGGACAATAGAAAGGTCCGATCTTAGCTTTTAACTCCGGAAACAGAGGGAAATCATTCTGTAATTGAAGCATGCCATTGTAGATACGTTTCAAAAAAACAGGATCGCCCGCATCGACGTGCAGCTTAATCCAAGGTTGAGCCAGGCGAATAATCCCCTTTCTGTTTTGTGTTTCCTCCGCCTCAAAACTGACCGAGAAAGTAAATGGTTTGATCTTCCCTGCTTCTTTGAGGTAATATTTTTTGTAAGCTTCAGCGCCACCTTTATCGGTTTTTATTGCTTCGTTTATGAGAGATAAAATATTTCGGCGATAATCGGACGGTATGACCGGTTTGTCGCCGTTAAGCAATATTTCAGCAGAAATTCTCATTAACTTGTCTCCTCGAACACTAACAAAAAAAAGAAAGATTAATTTCCGTTTACTCATTTTATTTCTTTAATACAACTGCTTTTTACGACCAGACGATGCAACGGCTTGACATGAGCTTCTTATTATGGGTATTTGAATTAAAATTTATTCAATTCTTTTATGGTATTTTCACAACCAAATGAGCCAAATAAATTTGTCATTCCCGCGAAGGCGGGAATCCAGTATTATCAGTAAGTTCTGGATACCGGCCTTCGCCGGTATGACGATTATTGGGATAATTTTCCTATTATGACACAGTCTCCAAGCCCGGAATGACAAAAAAAGGAGCTTGTAAAAGTCTCTAAATGGATATTAAAAAATACGTTATTTCATTTACAAAGCAGCCGCCGGACATAGACAGTCCATGGAACAGTGATGTCTGGGAAAATATACCGGCGCTGGAAGTTTCCTGCTTCCGGAATGAGAGCAGTTCGCATCGTCCGGCAACGCAGTGTAAACTGCTTTATGACCACGAGAAAATTTATGGAATCTTCCTGGCAAATGATCAGTATATGCGCTGCGTCCATACCGAGTTCCAGTCGGAAGTATATAAAGACAGCTGCGTCGAATTCTTCGTACAACCTGAAGGAACGGGCACTTATTTCAATTTCGAATTCAATTGTGGCGGAGCACTGCTGGCCTCATATGTTACCGACCCGACCCGCATCGACGGCAAGGTCAGGGGATTTATCCTGTTGACGCCGGAAGACAATCAGGGAATCAAACGTTATTCCAGCCTGCCCCGGACAGTGGAACCGGAAATCACCCATCCGATAACCTGGTTTCTGGGATTTTCCATTCCTTTTGCCATAATGGAAAAATATACCGGCATACCGGCCGCTGCCAGCGGAGATGTCTGGCGGGCCAATTTCTATAAATGCGGCAACGAAACTTCCCGTCCGCATTGGGCTTCATGGTCTCCCGTTCATGAATTAAATTTTCATCTGCCTGCCGATTTCGGAGAGATTCAGTTTGGTTCCGGGACTTAACTTATGAAAAAACGATTTCTAACAATCAATATTTTTACCTTTTGTGCAATTTTTGTATTTTTCTTTACCAATGCTGCAACAGCATCCTCTCCATATAACAACAACCAATTTCAGTCTTATCTCCGGCAGGGAATTAAAAAAGCTTTTAACATGGAATTTTCCGAAGCGAATGCCTGTTTGCAGAAAGCTGTAGAGTCGGACCGGGAAAACCCGACCGGATACGCCTTTCTGGCAACTGTTAACTTATTTGCTTACGAGATGAGTTTTGATGAAAATGTCCGGAAAAGCAAAGAGGATTTACTGCAGCGCTACGTTGATGAAACTATCGCCCGGGGAGAAAAAAGAATCGGGAAAAATCCCAAAGACGGCAAGGCTTATCTGGCTATGGCTTTAGCCAGAATAGTCAGATTTAAGTTTGCCGGCCGCCATAAGCAATATTTCCGTATGGCCCGTGAAGCCTCCACCATCTGGGAATATCTGGGAAAAGCCAAAGAAAATGACCCGCAAAATTACGATATTTATTTTCTCACAGGCTCATTTCGCTATCATATTGATCACCTCCCCCGCTTGACCCGTTTCCTCTCATCGGTAGCAGTTACTTCCGGTGACAAGCGGAAAGGATTGCAGGAATTGGAACTGGCGGCGCAGAAAGGCGATCTTCTCCAACAGCTGGCGCTCTCGGAACTCTCTGCCAATTATCTGAATTTTGAAAAGCAGCCGGCGCGGGCTCTGCCCATTATTCGAAAATTAAAAGAAACCTTTCCCAATAATTATAATTTTTCCTTTGCGCTGGCCAACGCCCTTTCCGATCTCCACCGGTTTGAGGACGCTGTTAATATCGCCCGGGAAATTGAAAAAAATATTGCTGCGGGCATCCCTCCTTTTGTCCCGCAGCTTCAACCGCGTTACAATCAGTTAATGGGTCGAATATATTTTACTCAGGGAGACTATGCCCAAGCCGAGGAATTTTTGCAGAAAGCACTCAAAGATACGACCCCTCATAACGCCCGGGTAAGCTCATGGGCATATCTGCGGCTGGGAATGATAAGTGATGCCCGCGGCGAAAGGAAAAAAGCTAAAGAATATTATTCCAAAGTGCTGGATGTTAAAGAAGGGGAAGGAGCCGCCCAGTTTGAGGCCGGAAAATGCCTGAAGACGGCTTGTGTTCCCTCCGACAGGAAAAAGACGCTTGAGACACCGAATCATTCACAAAACGGCAACGGCAATCGTGGAAAGTAATACCGGCTTGCGCTGGCATGCTGATTTTACCGGTTGCAAGCGCGGTCCGGAACCGATATTAATTGCGGGACATCAGATGTTGGACGGCCTTTTCCAATCCGTCGAGAGTAAGTTCATACATGGGGAATATTGTCCTGATATTTTGGATCGTCCAGTCGTATTGCCAGGTATTTTGCGTTAAAGGATTCAGCCAGACGGTGTGCCGGAATGTTTTAGCCAGAAGCTTCAAATACTCGATGCTGGGATGCTCGTTGTTCTGGTTAAAATAAATTGCCCCGTTGCGATTCATAAGTTCGGAAGGAGCCATAGAGGCGTCGCCGACAATAATCAGGCGTGTTTCCGGATCGCTGCGCATAAAATCCGCCACTGCATGCGGATGTGTTCGGCGTTGAGGATCCCGCCAGACGTCGTTATAGATGGTGTTGTGAAAGTAATAAATTTCCAGTTCTTTGAACTGGGCGGTAGCATAATAAAACAGAACCTGGATCAGCTCTACAAAAGGTTCCATCGACCAGCCGCCGTTGTCAATCATCAGTTTCACTTTCAGGCGGTCTGCCAGGCGACGGTCAAAGACTATCTCAATTTCACCGGCATTTTTCAAGGTCTGACGAATGGTATCATCGATATTGACAACATCCAGCGGGCCGGATGGTTGTAAATGTTTAAGCCGCTTCATCGCTTCGCCTATCTGCGATGAAGTAATCGGCCCATCCTGCGAATAATCACGGTAGCGGTGCTCGAGCGCGACCTTTACCGCCGATTTGTTATGGGATGTGCCCCCGATGCGCATGCCGCCGGGGTGAAAACCGGAATGGCCGACAGGTGAAAACCCTTTGGTTCCGATCCATTTGCTGCCGCCATGATGCGCTTCCGTTTGTTCTCTCAGGCGATCCCGGAAATAATCGAGCAATTCTTCGATCGTCATTTTCTTTAAGGCTGCTTCCGGCACACCAAGCGCGTTTGCCACCTCTTCCGGATCTTTTAACCATTCATCCAGCAGCGCTCTGGCCACTTCATTGATTTCTTCCTCCGTGGGATCAACTTCCACAACACCGCGAAATTCCTGGGCAAAAACCGTATCATAAATATCGAAATATCGTTCGCTCTTGATCAGTACAGTGCGGGCGCCAATATAAAAATCTTCTACGGACCGGATCAACCCCATGCTCAGCGCTTTTTGCAGAATCAGGAAGGACTTGGGAGATATGGGAATCCCTTTGTCGCGCAGTTTATAGAAAAAATTTACAAACATAATTACCCTGTATTACTTGGAACCGGTTTGGCGCGAAGCCAGATAAAAATCATTGCTCTTTTTGAAGAGCACCCCCAGGAAAGGGACCTTGCCCGCCTTCAGATTCTTCAACTGGAAATCCGGATCAGCCTGCAGGGCGCGAATCCAGTTGATCAACTCCCTGGTGGCCGGTTTTTTCTCAACTCCGCGGACTTCCCGCAGCCGGTAAAAGGTATCCAAGCACGCTGTGGCCAGATCAGAATGTAATTCAGGAAAATGCACCCCGATAATCTGGCGCATCAAATCATGGTCGGGAAAAGCTATGTGATGAAAATTGCAGCGGCCCAGGAAAGGATCGGATAAGTCCTTTTTGGCATTGGAAGTGATTATTATCACCGGCCGGTGCTTGGCGGAAATTGTTTTATCCGTTTCTATAATGTCAAATTGCATTTGATCGAGAATGTCCAGCATATCGTCCTGAAAATCCGTATCCGCCTTGTCAATCTCATCAATCAAAAGGACGACTTTTTTATCCGCAACAAAGGCCTGACCGATTTTTCCCATCTTGAGATACTCTTCGATGTCGCTGACATCGCGTTTGGAATCACCAAAACGGCTGTCATTGAGGCGGGTTAGCGTATCATATTGGTAAAGCGCATCAACCAGTTTCATACTGGACTTAACATTGAGGACAATCAGCGGCATGTGCAAACTTTCCGTAATGGCATGCGCCAGCATTGTTTTACCCGTGCCCGGTTCTCCCTTAAGTAATAGAGGCATTTCTAATGCCATGGAAATATTTACAATTTTAGCCAATTCGTCATCCAGTACGTAACGCGAAGCGCCACGGAATTTGGCCGGTTGATGATCTGTTACCATAAAGATACTCCTTAATTTTTTTTCTAAGTATTTAGTCGTAAACATTATTATATTATTCAGGCTTATTCAGCGTTCGTAGTCTTATATATCTGAGAAACTTTGTCAATAGTCAATAATAGAAGCAAAATTTTCATATAATCCCCTTGTCCCGGCGATACGTCTTTTTTGAAAAAAGTCTTGACAAAAAAATATTACATGTTACTAATACAAAAATCGTAACACTTCTGGAGAACCAGATATGAGATTGCATAAGTTGGTTACAGGGCTTTTATTCGCGGTAATGCTGATCATCCCCGCTGAATCTTGGGCAGCCCACCCGCTGATTACGGATGACGCAGGAACCCAGGGCAAAGGGAAATTTCAGTTGGAATTAAACGGTCAATATGACTCGGACAAAGAAACCGTTGACAGCATCACCACAAAAACGACGGGGGGAGAAACGGCGGCTACGCTATCCTACGGAATAGTGGAAAACGTTGATCTGGTCTTAACCCTCCCCTATCAGTGGGTAAAGGTCGAAGAAGGCGGATTAATTACTTCTGACGAAGACGGAATCTCTGATGTCGTATTGGAGGCTAAGTGGCGTTTCTTTGAAAAAAGTGGTTACTCTCTGGCGTTGAAACCGGGCATCATCTTCCCCACCGGTGACGACGATAAAGGCCTCGGCACAGGAAGAACCGGCTATCATCTTTTCCTGATAGGCTCAAAGGAACTGGGCGCCTGGGCATTTCATGCCAATCTGGGATATATGCGTAATGAAAACAAGGCCGATGAAGAAAAAGACCTCTGGCATGCATCCCTGGCCACAACCTGGGAAGCCGTCAAGAATCTGAAGCTCGTTGTTAATATTGGGATCGAACGTAATTCTGATAAAAGTTCAAGCATTGATCCCGCTTTCGCCATCGGCGGTATTATTTATTCCCTAGCAGAGAACGTGGATCTCGACTGCGGCGTCAAATATGGTTTAACTTCATCCGAAACAGATTGGTCACTGTTGGCGGGAGTAGCCATCAGATTTTAAAGAGAAGGAGAAACTATTATGCACATGGCGGATGCTTTGCTCTCCCCGGCGGTGGGAACAACAATGTGGGCCGGTTCACTGGTGGCTATGGGATATTCCTCAAAGAAATTAAAAGAAAATATCGATAATAAAACGATTCCTTTGATGGGGGTTATGGGCGCCTTTATTTTTGCCGCCCAGATGATCAACTTCACTATTCCCGGAACAGGTTCCAGCGGACATCTGGGCGGAGGCATGATCCTGGCTGCCATCCTTGGACCTTATGCGGCCTTTTTGACTATAGCCTCCGTTCTAATTGTACAGGCTCTATTTTTCGCCGACGGCGGACTGCTCGCCCTGGGCTGTAATATCTGGAATATGGGTATTTATCCCTGCTTTCTTGTTTACCCTCTCATTTACAAACCCATTGCCGGAGATGGAACAAGTATCAAGCGACTATCCTTAGCTGCAATTGCCGGTGCGCTGATTGCACTGCAACTGGGTGCTTTTTCCGTTGTTTTAGAGACGCTGTTCTCCGGAAAAAGTGAATTGCCTTTCGGCACCTTTGTTCTTCTCATGCAACCAATACACTTGGCCATCGGCCTTGTGGAGGGATTTGTCACAGCCGGTATCATCAGTTATGTAAAGAAAGCCAGACCGGAGATCATCCAAAGCAGCATCTCATCCCAGTATCCTGCTTCCGGTGCCCCGGCAAAAAACATTCTTATCCCCTTTTTGGTTCTTACCGTTATAACCGGCGGCGCTCTGTCCTGGTTTGCTTCAACCCATCCGGATGGTTTGGAATGGTCCATCGAAAAGGTTACAGGTAAAGGAGAACTGGCGGAGCAAACGCAAGGTATCCTTGCCACTCTAAAAGAAATTCAGCAAAAGACAGCGTTTTTGCCTGACTACAACTTTAAGCCTGTAAACAAAGAGAAACCCGAAGGAAATTCCACTCCCACCTGGCCTGGAATTGAAGCGGGCACATCATTATCCGGTATCTTGGGAGGAGCGATTGTCATGACTATGATTGTATTAATTGGATTCATACTTAGAGCATTTAAGAAACGAAAAAACTGATTCCGTTTTCGTATAATGTGGTTTAATTAATCAAGCAAACAAGCCCCGGCAAGGAAAAAGAACTGGAGTTCCTGCCGGGGTTTGTGCTATTTTATTTCAAAATTTATCACGATAATTTCGCGGAACAAATTAATGACCTTTGACGGGCAATACTACAACATCGGGTATCTGGATAGACTCTCTTATCAGGAAACCTTCGTACATCGACTCGACCCCCGCATTAAACTGGTCGTCACTCTTCTTTTTCTCTTTACAGTAATATCCTTTCCTAAATATGAGGTTGCGGCGCTTTTCCCTTTTTTCCTCTTTCCGGTAGCCCTGTTGACCACAGGCGAGATTCCCCTCGGACTTATCCTCAGAAAGGTGGTAATTGTTTCCCCCTTTGCTGTCTTCATAGGCATTTTCAATCCTCTGCTGGATTCCACACAAGTAGCAGTATTACCGGGATTAACCCTTGCAGCAGGATGGTTCTCTTTTACCTCTATCCTGCTTAAATTTATTTTAACCGTCAGCACGGCATTACTTCTTGTCGCCACAACCTCTTTCCCCACGATTTGTCACGCTCTCCGCCAACTTGGAATGCCCTCCATTTTCGTATCGCAGCTTCTTTTTTTGTACCGCTATATTTTTGTCCTGGCAGAAGAAGCCATGCGCATTGTTCGAGCCCGTGATATGAGGTCATTTGGACGCAACGGCAAAGATATTAAAGTTTTTATCCGCATCGCAGGGGTTCTTTTTATCCGGACTATCGAACGGGCTGAAAGGATTTATTATGCCATGCTGGCCCGTGGTTTTCGGGGAGATATACCGACTTGTAAACAATACCATATCAAAACGCGAGACATGGTCTTCGCAGGCTCGGCTGCGGTCTATCTGTTTATCTTCCGGTTTTATCCTGTTTCAGAAATACTTGGCCGCTTTTTTCAGGAGTTGTTCCTATGAGTCATCACATTATTGATTTCAAAAACGTATTTTTCAGCTATCCCGACGGAACGGACGCACTCCGGGATATTTCCTTCCGGATCACCCACGGCGAAGCGGTCGGTGTCATTGGAGGAAACGGTGCAGGCAAATCCACCCTTCTTTTGCACTTAAACGGCCATCTCCTGCCCACAGCAGGGACGGTAACAATCGGCGACCTTCATCTAACAGGCAAGACCCGCCAGGAAATTCGCAAAAAAGTCGGCATCGTTTTTCAGAATCCCGACGATCAATTGTTCATGCCCACCGTTTATGATGATGTCGCTTTCGGACCGCTCAACATCGGGTTGGAGGAAGAAGATGTTAAGCTGCGGGTCCATGATGCCCTGAATCTGGTTAACTGTTTCGCCCTGCGGGACAAACCACCGCACCACCTCTCCTGCGGTCAGAAGAGTGCCGTCGCCATCGCTGCGGTTATGGCGTTGGGACCCGATATCCTGGCGATGGATGAACCTGCTGCAAATCTCGATCCGAAATCGAGGCGGCTGCTGATCAACCTGCTGAAAACTTTTTCGCATTCGCGGATCATCGCCTCTCACGATCTTGATCTGATCCTGGATGTCTGCTCCCGCTGCATTGTGATTAAAGGAGGAACTTTGGCTGCTGACGGACCGGCAAAAGAAATCCTTTCCAATAAAACACTGCTCGAAGAAAATAATCTGGAATTGCCTTTGTCTCTCCAACGATGTTAAACAGGCTTTTGAGATAACCAACCGTAATAATTCAATGGTTTTGATTTCACGACGTTTTTGTTTCTTTTTATTATTTTTGTTTGCTCCTTGCCCTGCTGTTTCAGATTATGTTATAGGACAAAAAATATTTACAGGAGAACGAAATAGATGATCTACAATGAAGACTATGAAACACTGCCCCGGGAGGCCCTGGAAGCATTGCAATTAAAAAGGCTGCAGCAGCTTGTTCACCGGGTTTACGGTAGTGTCGATTTTTATAAGAAATCTTTCGACAAAGCGGGAGTAACCCCGGACGACCTCAAAACCCTCGATGACCTTAAACGATTCCCCTTTGTCACCAAACAGGATTTGCGGGACAATTATCCTTTCGGATTTTTTGCCGTTCCCATGAGCAATGTTGTCCGTCTGCACGCATCTTCCGGAACAACAGGCCGCTCCACCGTTGTCGGCTATACAAAGCGGGACATTGATACATGGGCGGAGCTGATCGCCCGCTGCCTCGTCGCCGCCAACCTGACCAAGAATGATATCATCCATAATGCTTACGGCTATGGTCTGTTTACAGGCGCGCTGGGCATTCATTACGGTGCGGAAAAGCTTGGAGCCAGCGTTATCCCCATGTCCGGCGGCAATACAAAACGACAGATCATGATTCTTCAGGACTTTGGCCCGACCGCCATCTGCTGCACCCCGTCTTACGCCCTGAATCTTGCTGAGCAGGGACAGGCCATGGGCGTCGATATGCGCTCTTTGAAACTGCGTGTCGGTGTTTTCGGCGCCGAACCCTGGAGCGAAGAAATGCGCCAGCAGATTGAAAAAGCTTTTGATATTAAGGCCATGAATATCTATGGTCTTTCCGAAGTCATGGGGCCGGGTGTTGCCATGGAATGCAGCGATGCACGGGAAGGCATGCATGTTTTTGAAGATCATTTCCTGGTGGAGACAATTGATCCGGAAACGGGGGAAGTTCTCTCTCCCGGAGAGTTAGGCGAGCTGGTCTTTACGACCCTGACGAAAGAGGCCATTCCCTTAATTCGCTACCGGACGCGCGATATCTCACGCCTGAACACCGTACCCTGCCGCTGCGGACGAACATCGCACCGTATGGACCGGGTTATGGGACGCAGTGACGATATGCTTATCATCCGCGGCGTCAATGTTTTTCCCTCCCAGATCGAGGCTATCCTGGTGTCTATCGAAGGTCTGGAACCGCACTATCAACTTATCGTTGACCGTGTCGGCAACCTTGATACTCTGGAAGTGCAGGTGGAAGTCACGGAACGTCTGTTTACCAACGCTGATGAAGTGAAGGTATTGCAGAAAATGGAAAAACGCATTGCAGACAACATGAAAGATTACCTCGGGGTTACGGCAAAAGTGAAACTTGTGGAACCGAAATCACTCCAGCGTTCGGAGGGCAAGGCCAGCCGGGTCATTGATAAACGAAAAATATAAATAGTGTATGCCATTAAATAAGTATCCCCTTATATTGCTGGTGATTGTGTTATTATTCTGGTTATGGTCGGGAATCAACCCGCATGATTCCCGGCTTACCTGGGTTTTGGAGACAGCACCGTTCATGATTGCTTTGCCGATCATGCTTTTTACCTACAAGAGATTTCCCCTGACCAATCTCACCTACACTCTTATCGCTATCCACGCTATGATACTCATGCTGGGCGGCCACTATTCGTACTCCAAAGTGCCTTTAGGCTTCTGGATGGAGGACTGGTTTGGCTGGACACGTAATAATTATGATAAAATAGGACATTTTATGCAGGGCTTTGGCCCGGCCATTTACGCACGAGAAATCATCGCCCGGACTTCGCCGCTGAAGTCCGGCAAATGGCTTAACTTTATGTCCATCGCCGTGCCACTTGCTTTTTCGGCATTATATGAGATTATCGAATGGCTGGCTTCCCTTTCCAATCCGACCGACACTGAAGCCTTTCTGGGAACACAGGGTTACATCTGGGATACGCAAACCGATATGTTCTGGTGTCTTATAGGTTCTACTGCTGCGCTCATTTTGCTTGCCGGATTGCACGATAAATACCTCCCCAGTAATAAGCCAACTAATGTTTATGTAATAAGCCGGCATGAAAGAGATTAAAACGAACTCTGAATTATAAGATGATTTTAAAAGATTAAACAATAAAGCAGGGGTAAAAAATGACCGAGGGAAAAAACAACGAACAAAAACCAGTGGATACTGCGACACTTCAAGAGAAGCCGGCCGGGGATGATCCGGAATTGTTTAAAGCGATAGCAGAAGAAGCATTAAAGAAAGTGGAAGCACTTGCAGAGGAAAACGCCAAATTGCATAAAAAGTTAAAATCGATTGATGAAATCTTTAAAAGGCATGAGCATTTAGACGGGTACATGGAAAAGTATGGCTTCAATTCTGAACTGGAACGGGATATGTGGCAGGCAATCAGAAAGATCATCAAAGGGTAGCTAAGTACGCCTCCTTCCTCACGATTCGCGCGCCTTGCCTGCAGCCTTTTTACGAGACCTTCCGCAAATGGACACTTTTATAGCTTTTGACGCATCCATAAAGTATGGGATCTGATAAAATGATCATTAAAAATAATATTTTTGAAAATATTCCCGGGAAATTACCCGATGAATTGTTTGCAGAAATAGTATCGGGAAACAAATTCAAAATGGAGAGAATTGTATCCCGCGGGCATCATTCGCCCGAAGGTTTTTGGTACGATCAGGATGAAAACGAATGGGTGATTCTTTTACAGGGAAGCGCCGGTTTGCGTTTTGCAGGAAGAGAAGAATTGGTTGTTTTGCACCCCGGTGATTATGTCCTGATTTCCCGGCACTTGCGGCACCGGGTAGAATGGACTGATCCCGATCAGGACACAATATGGCTGGCTTTATATTTTAAATGAAGATTATGCATCACGCGTGGCCGCTCGATCTGTCACGCTTTTATTTTCGACGTAAAATTCTTGGGCATAAGCTTCCTCTCCTGGCAAGCTTTAAGATTACCTACCGGTGCAATCTTGCCTGCCGGGCCTGCCCCTTTCACCTGCGCGCCGCTGATGAAAACAGCCGGATATCCTGGAATACAGCCGTCGCGGCCATGGAATCTCTTAGCCGGATGGGAACCCGTTTCATCGTCTTCGAAGGAGGCGAACCGCTGCTGTGGCGGGACGGCCCGTATCGTCTGCATGACCTCGTCCGCCATGCCCGAAAGCATTTCCTGCGCGTCGCGGTGACAACGAACGGAACACTGCCTCTGGATATTCCCGCCGATATTCTCTGGATCAGCCTTGACGGCATGAAAGAAGCCCACGACAAACTGCGGAGCAACTCGTTTGATCGTGTTTGCTCGAACCTCAAAAACACGAAACATCCCCGGGTTTTTATACATTGTACTCTGAATCGCCTCAACTGGCGGGATGTGGAATCTCTGGTTGATCTTGTAAAAAATATGTCGACCGTAAAGGGAATGACCTTCCAGTTTTTCTATCCTTATAATCAGGGAGAAGACGACCTGGCCTTGTCCGCCGAAGAACGACGTGCTGTTATCAATAAATTAATCGAACTGAAAAAGCGGGGCTTTCCCATTCTGAATTCCACGGGTCGGCTGAAGGCCATGATTGAAAATAGCTGGCGCTGCCATGACGATATTCTGATCAATGTCGATCCGGACGGTACGATCACCAAAGGCTGTTATGTAAAAAGCCGCGGCGCAATCAACTGCGATTCCTGTGGATTCACTCCTGTCGCCGAGGCCTCCGGCGCATTGGACTTAATTCCCGGTTCCATCCTGGCGGGCTGGCGGCTCTTTCTGAAAGTATAAAGAATCCGGGATTTCATTTAACCTTGCAAATCAGACAGAATTGCCTGTATATTTCATCATCACGCTTTTGATAGGAGTCAGGGTTATGAATATATCAGAATGGTTGGATGAAAAGGAAGCAGATGGTTTTGATGTATCTCATATTACATTGCCTGAAGAGATGTCCTATGATGAGCCCCCCGATGAAACCATTTTTTTCGAGGAGTTCAGACCTTGCGGATTTCTCTGTCCGGAAAACCATCCTTTCTCCGTCGTTGAGCGCTACGGACACTGGTACTATTGCCGAGGCCAGGACAAGAAGGCCGGTATCCACGCTTCGGGAATGGAGTGGACTTTTTTTACCAGGAATAAAGATCTCGCCCTGCAGACAGCCAAAGCGCACATTGAATAATCTGTTTATATGGGAATACAGCGATCCTGAATAATAATCCGCCAAAGACGGACTTCGTCATTAAAATTGTCTTGACAACCGGATTGACCGTAGTAATGTTACCACTCTTTTCAAATGGTTATCAAGGGTTGAATAAGACAATGGTTTTTTAGCAAAAGGAAAGGCTCTTCTTCTTACATGTACACTAAGTATCTTCAAATTCTAGCTAAATGGTGCGCCGACGTCTTTCAGGATATGGCAAAAACAAAGGTGGTTTCAACCAACATTAAAAAAGAGCAAAGGCTCTTGGCTGACATTGCCGTTGCCCATGTTGTGGAATATGAACATTTAGACGACGTCCTCAAAGGGTATGTGATGCTGGGCTTTAATAATAAGACAATGGCGATATTGGTGGCCTCTGCCATTGCAGAGAACATGGGCTTTCCACCAGTTACGCAACTTGACGACCAGGCTAAAGATATTCTCGGGGAATTCGTCAATACATTTGTTGGCCGTACCATTTCTGAATGGGATCAGTTAGGCCTGCCCGTCCGTTTTGGCCCGCCAATTTCACTCAGCGATACGGATGTTGATTCATATAGTTCTGCTCCTTCCGAAACTTATATGATCATTTTGTCCCTTACAGTAGGACATATTGTTTTAAGAGTCTCCTTCAGCAAAACTTCTAAATTATGTGGTCATGTACCCCGTATTTTACTCGTTGACGACTCGGCACTGATAAGAAAGCTTCTGAGAAAAACATTTGAAAACGAAGGCTACGAGGTTGAGGAAGCAAAGGATGGCGCTGATGCCGTGCAAACATATAAATCATTTCAACCCGATATCACCATTATGGATATGGTCATGCCAGTTATGGGGGGGTTGGATTCTATTATGGAAATCAGAGAATCAACACCTGAGGCAAAATTTATTGTCTTGACCTCTACATCAAGAAAAGATGAAATTATCACCGCCAAGACGCTGGGAGTATTAAAATATATTATCAAGCCCATAAATGATATACCCAAGTTTATCAGTGAAGTGAAAGAAGTGCTTAAATAAAACTGATCTCTCGGAAATACTTCTGTATATGTGCGATGGTATACGTACTGTTGATGATATTGCCCATCAATTCTCTTTACAAAAAACAGATGTGAATGGAGTACCTGCAAAAAAAGCGGCTGTTTTCTTACTTGTAAAGCTCTTTGAGCAAGGCATAATTGCTGTTTCAGCTCAACCGCAAATAGAAGAAAAAAAGTTGCAAATAAGTCAACCGGAAGGCGAAATGGAGCCATCCGTAAACGCCAGCTTATAATTATAATACCAAGTTGCATTCAAAGCATAGCGCGGCGGCAAGGGGGAGGTGTTGAGAAAGCCGACGAGGCAGCCAACAAAGTTAGGCGAAGAATGCAGCTTGTTATCATTCGCTGTAATTCCTTATCAACCTGGAACCGTATATAAAAAAGACCATTGCATAGGCCGCAATAACGCCGAGAGCAATCCAGGCCTCCGCATCCATGGCCGTCTTCCTGATCAGAATATTGGCGTGCGTCAGGGGTAGAATCTGGATTACCGGTTGGAACAAAACAGGTATTTTGTCGATGGGGAAAAATGTCCCGCTGAAGAAGGCCATAGGCATAATCAGAAAATTGGAATAAGTAGCCGTATCTTCGTGCGACTTGGCCCGCATCCCGACGATAACACCAAGACTGGCAAAGAGAAAACTGTTTAAAAACAATGTTAAGAGAAATATCGGACCGGGTAAAAAATCGGGGCTGGCGACAAACCCGACAGCAACAATCAATAAGGAAGCAAAAAGCCCTCTGAACATGGCGGCCAGAACCTCGCCGGTCATGATGGCGGACGGTTTAACAGGCGCCTGAACGAAAATCTGAAAGGTCTTGAAATAGATCCGGTCGATAGCCAGGGCACCCGCAACCCAGTTGTAGGAATTGTTCATGGAACTCATAGCAGCCAGTCCCGGAATGAGAAACGCCAGGTAATCCCCTTCCCCTATTCTGACACTGCGTCCCAGACCGAAGCCGAAGGCGATAAGGTAAATAATCGGCACAAGCATTGTCGAAAAAAGATAACCGAGTCTGAACAGCTTGCGGCGGAAATGGATCATTTCTTTCAAAAATACTGGATACCAGGCGGCGTTGATCATTCGATGCGTTCTCCCGTCAATTGAATAAAAACATCTTCCAGATTAGTCTTCCGCACAGTCACATTACCGGCGTAACCCGCGGCAATTTTGTGGGCCTCATCGCGGGTTGGGCAGATTTTCTGCTGCAACTTCCCCTCTGTGTCAATGAACTCAACGACGTATTCGCCGATGCTGTTTTTCAGATTCCCCGGTGTGTCGAGAGCGATCAGTTTTCCGTGACTCAGGACACCAACACGACGGCACAGAGCGTCGGCCTCTTCAATATAATGGGTGGTCAGAACAACTGTCTGGCCGTAGATGCCCGTTTTGCGGATCATGTCCCACATCTGCCGCCGGATCTGCGGATCCAGGCCAATTGACGGCTCGTCCAGAAAAAGCACCGATGGCTGCGACAATAAGGCCCGCGCCAGAAGAAGCCGCCGCTGCATTCCTCCGGAAAAACCGGATACGACAGTGTCGCGTCTTTCCCACAGATTTACCATCTTGAGGCAGTCTTCGATTTTCCTTTTCCGGTCGGCGACGTGGTGGAGCATGGAGTAAATCTCAAGATTTTCCCGGGCCGTCAGGTCCCGGTCGAGGTTATTTTCCTGCGGCACTACGCCGATGCGCTTTTTGATCTCGTAGCTTTCCCGGACAACATCAAAACCTTCGATGGTACAATGGCCGGCGTCGGGCTTCGTCAAAGTTGTCAAAACCTTGATGGCTGTTGTTTTCCCTGCGCCGTTGGGCCCCAGAAGGCCGAATACTTCTCCTTTATCTATCGTCAGATTAAGGTTGTCCACAGCGCGGACGCTGCCGTAGTTCTTGGTAAGATTTATTATTTCAATCATAACGCCGCCTCCGGGCAGATAATGTTGATGCCATTGTGACGGATGACGGACACGTCAAGGCCGTACATCAACCGGAGATTTTCCGGTGTCAACACTTCGGCGGGAAGTCCCTGCGCCAAAACCGTCCCTTCCGCAATCATCACAACGTGGTCGGAAAACTTCATGGCCAGATTCGGATCGTGGAGAGTCATGAGTACAGTTAAACCATTTTGCTGCACGATATTCCGCACTTTACTTAAGATAAGAATCTGGTTGCGGAAATCAAGGTGAGATGTCGGTTCGTCGAGAATCAGAATTGGTGTCTCCTGGGCAAGCGCCCGGGCAATGAGAACAAGCTGGCGTTCCCCACCGTTGATTTTAGTATAGGGACGCCGGCGCAGATGACCGATGCCAATCTGCTCCATGGCGCAATCCGCCGCCTGAATGCGCCTTGTAGACCTGTTTTTTCCGAATCGCCGCCACATGCCGCCATTAGGAATTTCCGAGCAGATCAACTGCGTCATACTTCCTTCCTCCCCAGATGAAGATTACACCCGGATTCCAGGCCACGACCCGCTCCATGGAAACATCGAGGCTGCTGTTCCTTCAGGACAGCCCCCGGATTAACGCCGCCCGTAAGCCCGATCAAATCATTATTGATGCCTTTAACTCCGGAAACAGTGGTCTGCTTACCCCCGAGCCAGATAACTTTTTTACGCTTGCGCGACGTGTGCGACGGTACCTTCCGGCAGCGCTCCCTGATGAAGGCGAACATTTTATTCATCCGGTCAATACAGTACTCCACTTTTTTCTCTTTTCCAAACAACTTTCCCTGCAAGCACATCGCCTCATAGAGCTCCGCTATACTTTCGGGATAAAGGGCAACGACCTTCAAACCCTTCTCTTCCATAACCCGGATCGACTCCGGTTTAATGTCCGTGTAACGACCAGCTCGGTCCGGAACCGCTGTCGCCGATCAGGTAGCGGGTTGCTCCCTGATTCGTGGACGTAGAGAATTCAGGGCGCTGTCCACAGTCTGAACGTTTTTTCTTTTTAAATCCTTTTTAGTAACTACCTTCACATTTCCTGGCGCCGACGCTGCATCCTTTATCGTTCTCGTCGCCATAACCACGATTTCTTCAAATTTTGTTACATTCATAACTTTGTCATTTTGTGATATTTTTTCTTCCGCAAGGGCTGTTGAAGCAATCACAAACAAAGATACCAGCAGCAAAGATAGCCAGAATATAACCTAATCTCTTCTTGTTAACAATCCACCCTCTTTCTGATATAAATTCCGCCAAAGGGGTGATGTGTTTTCTGTAGTTACCCTTTCGGGGCAGGGGAATCCTGGCCAGGGTTAATACCCTGCCTCACTATTTAACCTGCCGAAATCTATTTCTTTTATCACCCCCTTCTCTATATCTGAGTGGTGTTCGCCTTATTTGGTGACGCTTTAGGAATACATGCTGGTAAGGTACGATAACACTTGATATTTAAAGCACTCTGTCATGCCATGAAAATCATATTAGTATTATAATCTTACTAATATTTTAAATATAGCACAGACAAGTCAAGATCTTTTTCGGATTTATTGAACTTTCCCCGGCAGGATAAAAGAGTATAGACAATACCATAATATTAAGATATTGGTCAGCCCTCTAAAGTTTATCCATGAGAATTCTATCATTTAGCGAGGTGAAAATTGACGGCATTACAGGCAACTATAATGGGTTTAGTTCAAGGTCTGGGCGAGTTTCTGCCCATATCCAGTTCAGCACACCTGGTATTGGTTCCCTGGCTTTTTAAATGGGAAGACCCGGGCCTTACGTTTGATATTGCCCTGCATCTTGGAACATTGATCGCCGTGGCGCTTTATTTCTGGCAAGACTGGTTACGTTTACTTTCCAAAGGATTTACCGATACAAAAAGCGCAGATGGACGGTTGTTCTGGTATCTGGTCCTGGCCAGCATTCCCGGAGCAGCATTCGGCTTCATGCTGGAAAAACACGCCGAGACAATTTTCCGCAATCCGCTATTAATTGCCTTCATGCTGGTTATCCTGGGGATGATTTTGTATTGGGCGGACAGGCGGGGCGCAAAAAAAACAGACGTCACTCATTTAACATTGCCGACCAGTTTTCTCATCGGCCTGTCTCAGGCGCTGGCGATAATCCCCGGTGTTTCGCGCTCCGGAATTACAATGACCACAGCCCTGCTTTTGGGCATGACCAGAGAAGGGGCCGCCCGTTTTTCGTTTTTACTTTCGGCTCCGATTATTTTCGGGGCCGCCGCCGTCAAGATGCCCCATATTATTTCCAATCCGTCACTGATTACAACGGAATTCATTATCGGCATGGTAGTTTCCTGTATCACCGGCATTGCCAGCATCGGCTTCCTGCTGCGCTATGTACAGACCAAAACTTTCCTGCCCTTTGTCTGGTATAGATTTATTCTGGGCGCATTGATTATTTCTGCGGTGCTTTTCTGGCGATAAAACGTCGGGCTTGCTAATTTATCTTGATATAAAAGTAAACTGCTGCATTCCTGGGTCTTGTCTCGGCCTCTGCGTTCGCCCCCACTACATCCGACACGTTTACTGAAATTTTTTCATATGGGGCATTCCTTCCCGCTTTATTTCGAGTGTAGCCGATGCCGCTTGGAGTTTCTGCTTGTTCTTTATATCCTGTTGGTTCCCCGGTAACGGTTGCCTTATGGCCATGCCGCTGTATGGCGTCCTTCTGATAGTCTCCGGGTTTGCGCACATCCGGGTCTTGCTTGTCGTCTTTTCTGCCTTCATTCAACCCTCGCAAAAACATTCCCCGCAAATCCGGCGTTTCCGCATTACCTGACAATCTACCATATCGAGAAATCCTGATGTCCCGTCCATCAGCTAATACCCACTTACTTTTTCCTGGATCAAAAACAGACGGGGCCGGATCTCCAACGACTTCTGCAAATAAACTCGGGGGTAACATTGATGGTACGATTGTCCCTATTGGCATATTGGCAATCTTTTCAAGATTTGAAATGTCTTTTAACTCCTCTTTTACTTTTTTAGCCTCTGGTGCGGATACAGCGATAGTTCCGTATGTAGTTACCACCGCAACAACTATTGCACTTACAGCACTTATTATCGCTATTAAAATTGTGCTTTTACTTCCTTCTTCCATTGAAATCCCCCTCTTTTCTGATAAAGCCCGACGAAAAGCTAAGCCGGAACAGCCCAGTGGGCTAAGAACAGTATAAAACAGTATGGAACTCTGTCCTCATCGCAACTAGCTCTCTCTAAACAAATAACAACAGCACACTGTTTTTGTTACTATTTAGGCTTTTTTTTGATTATGCAATAGTTTCCTTTTTTTATCAATCTTAGCCGCCAATAGTTTTTCTAAATTCGAATTTTACTTACAACTTTTAGAAAATAATATATAAAAAACAAGCGGTTGCGTCTTTGCATTCTGTTGTCCGAATTAAATCTCGTTGGAGCGGCCTTAGAAACTTTTTGCAATGAATCTTGGCAAAGCGAAATATCAGTGACTTCAACTGTTTGAGTCGAAGATGAGTTTTGAAGGCACCTTTCGCGAACCTTAGAATTCATCAAAACCATTCCAGCAAGTGACAAAGAGATTCAGGCAACAGGGCGACGACAAAAAATAGCGCTTTGATTTGGAATTGGCATAAATCCCTCTCTGCACCCACAGGGCCCCCCTTTTTAATCTCTTTCTGGTATTTGACCTTAATAAAAATATGTGGTAAGCAACGTAGCGTTATTTTAGAAAGCAGGAGTATTAAAGCGATAGTTTATTTTTTTTCCTAACATCGAAGCTGACATTCTTGGTCAAACATAGAAAGTGTGAAAGAAGATGCGTCCGGAAGTTCTTATCAGTGAAGTTGCTTCCAAGGTGGAGGGAAAATTTCTGCATCAGGGAAACAAAAAATTTGTAAAATGGGTTGTGGCATCCAGTCTGATGAGCGATATTCTGACGACGGAGGAAGAGGACATTCTCCTGCTCAGCAATCTTAATACAGCGCAAGTCGTGCGCACTGCGGACATGATCGGCGCCAATGCCATCATGATCGCCGGCGGAAAACCTGTTCCGCAGGACATGCTTGATCTGGCCCGCGAACTGGACATATCCCTTATCGGTACCGACTACCCCATTTTCGAAACGTGCTTTCATCTTGCATCACTCTTTAATATAGAAAAGAAGTAATCAGATATGTTACCGTTCCCCGGAAATGAAACACCTACTACCATCCAGGAAGTCATCCTTCGCCTCAAGGTAAAGGATGCCTCAAAAAAGCAGGTATTTACGGCCAGGAAGACTGACTCTCTCCGTCACATTCAGAGAATGATGCGGGATAAAAGTATATCCGCTGTTCCCATCCTCGAGGACGACCTGCTTGTCGGTATGATCAGTTTGAGAGATATTATTACCGCCCTCGATAGGTCCTACATTAACGATGCGGCGGAAAAACACATGGCAAAATCTCTCATCATCCTTGAAGATGATATGCCGCTTTCCTACGCAATTCCCTTCTTTGACAAGTATTCCTACCACCGGTTCCCGGTGGTCGATAAGGACAAACGCCTTTCCGGCATCCTCTCCAGCCGCGATATTTTACTGGCACTGCTGCGCGAATTAAACAATGAAATCATTGAACTGGAGAAAATGATCAACGCCGAGCCCGCCGATCAGCTGAACAGGATCAAACGGGAATTTATCGTTAAGAAATTCGACTTTGAAAACGCCGGCCGTGCGTCGTTTGAATTGAAGAAAATTCTAAAGAACATCAACGCCCCGCGGCAAACCATCCGGAAAGCTTCCGTCGCCGCCTATGAACTGGAGATCAATATAGCTATCCATTCCGAAGGCGGCATTCTCACGTTTGAAATAGACGAAAAAGATATTGTTATAACCGCCCGGGACAAGGGTCCGGGCATCGAAGATATCAATCTCGCCCTCCAGCCGGGTTATTCGACGGCAAGCGACTGGATTCGTTCTATGGGATTCGGTGCAGGTATGGGACTGGCAAACACCAAAAAGGTTTCCGACGACTTTACCATCGAGTCCAATCCGAAAAATGGTTCTTTAATCCAATCAACCATCCATCTCCATTCCCCGGAAGAATCGGACGCCGCTTAATAAAAAAGCTTTATCCAACCTGCATTATTTCTTATTACAAAATAGAAGAAAAAAAGATTATTACTCAACAAGAATTCGCCTATTTGATCATCGATATAGCACGCCTTATTATTCCATTTCTAAATCAATGATGCTACCGCGGCGGCTAGGAGGAGGCGACGAGGCGTATTATACATACGTTGAGGAAGCCGACGACGACGCCAACAAAGATAGCGCTTGATTTAGAAATGGAATTATATCCCCAAAGAAAATATTATGTATTTACTAATAATTACAGGATAAGAGATGCAGCTACTTTACCGCTTTGTCAACAGAACCGGTCATGCTGAGCGTGCAGTGCTGGACACCCTTGATGGCCTTCAGTGAATCGGCGAGTTTCAGGACACTTTTCACACGCCCTTTGATCGCAACAATCTCCAGACAATTATGGTGATCAAGATGAACGTGCTGGCTGGAGATGATGACTCCCTGGTTGTCGTGCTGAATATCGATAATTTTGTTTAGAAGCTCTCTCGTGTGATGATCATAGATGAAGGTAATAGCACCTGCGACTTCCCCGCCCGCCTCCCACTCCTGCTTCAGCAGTTCCTGGCGAATCATGTCCCGGAGAGCCTCCGAGCGGTTGGTATATTTCCGGCGATGGATAAAGTCGTCAAATCTTTGCAGAAGATCTTCTTCCAGAGAAACACCAAACCGAACCAGCTTAGACATAAGATTTCCTCCACGATGCTAAGAATAAGGAAGAAATATACAGAAGACACCTTGCAGAGGTCAAGGGTAATTTATAAAATCAATTTATCATGGACAATCACACCCTGCCGCGCTAAGGTTGATTTAATAAATTCAATTGCTTACTGAATTGCACTTACATGTCGTCCAACCTGCGGATCACCGGCAGCGGGAGCCTTCTTTTGGATTAGTTTGTTCGGCTTCCTTACTTAACAGGTTTTTCTGAAAGCTTATTGATTGCTTTCTCTAATGCCCGATTGAACTCGTCTGGACGAGCCAACATTAAGAAATGATCCGCTTTTTTCAAGACAATGGCATCATAAGAAAACATATGCCGCCGGTTTGCCTCATAATTGATGGGCCACATGTCTGCATTCACGGTTATAACGGGGATACGGATATTATCGAATACTTTTGCCGCCTCTCCCGTGATATACTGCAACATCATCTCGTTCATCGCACTTAAGGCAACCGCAGGCGGCGCAGCCGAAATATCAGACAGAATCCACTCACGAAGCTGAAGATCAGTGCCGGATAAGATCATCTCCCCCACGAATTGTCGACTTCCTGTCCGAAAATCTTTCTTAAGAGGAGCTATCATCTTTTGGAGTTCTTCGCGCGTCATCGGATATTCAATATTCTCCAGTGTATCGATACCTATCAGCCCGACAACGTGATCCGGCATGAGCCGGGCAGCTTCTGCAATTACCGAACCGCCCATGGAATGACCGATCAGAATAACAGTACGACTGCCTGTTGCTTCCGTAACTGCGCGCACATCTTCCCCGAAAGCCGACATTGTATATTGCGCGCGCCCAGTACCGGAGTGGCCGTGACCTGCAAGGTCAAGTGTGACAACACGATGATTCCTGGAAAATTGCGCCAACTGGGCTCGCCAGTAACGGGCATCGCAACTCCAACCATGCACAAACACAAGGGTCGGCTCACCCAAACCATAGACCTCATACGAAATCGGAACACCATCTTTGGAAGGGACAACGCGGGGCCATTCTGCGTGAGCTTGTCTCGCTCCCATGGTCAAGACCATTAACACCAGGCAGCCCATGAGACATGCAGAATATTTCCTCACTGGCTGACAGATAAGTCCGCTTGCCGATTTTGTATTAATCTTCATGGTCGATCTCCTGTCTTTGCCAGATGAATAAGTCAGCCAGCAGTCCGCCAAATGTCAATAATAAAGATTTGACCCCTCTCACTTTGCGATCCACTCCCTTTGACCCCGATCCACTCCCTTTTCAACAAAATCAGATACGCGTTGTTTAGCTTCTGCATCAATTTTGGCATTCAGTAAAGTGCTACCAATTTCTTTTATAGCTTTAATTGCTGTATACGCGCTGGAAATAGAAGCAATGTCCATTTAATCTCCTTTTCTACATGCCAACGAAAAAATCACCCGGAGCGTAGCGATCGGCTGTATTGACTGGTTGTATGTTTATTTAATTTTAACAAACTCAATAAGGGTCTCAATGTTTACAAGTAAATTTTCTTTTAATTTGTTTTTATCAACACTATTAAGGATGTCATAAGCATGAAACTTAACCATATCTTTATGTGTCTTATTGCCGTTATTATAATTATCCCATATAGCGTTAATGCTTTTCCTTTGGCTTTCACACAAGAGGGGGATGAATGCCAAAAGAGCTGTTTCAGTATTTGTAAAGGCAATGTCAAGGTCATCGGTACTAACTTTAATAAAACTGCTTCTTTTGATAATACGGGATTGGTTTATCAAGGCAATGTGGAAATTGCTGGCAAGCCTGTTAAATTCTTGCCTGTTCATCAGACGAGTGGAGAAATAATAACTACTACAAGCTCCGATGAGTGTACCAACGATACCAAAACCGCCAGCTATAAGCGACAATTCATAGGCAGTAAGATTCATTTTTGGCTCATTGTCCTTTCTGGTGGATCTATTGGTTTAATAATTGGTGTAACTATCACATGGTTATTTTTCTTATTCATACAACAGTGCAATAAATGGAAAATGCTCCACCATATTAGAGTATATAGATGGAATGTTTTTCCACTTATTATGATATTAAACTGTAAAACATGGAAAAACTTCCCTGCTATTTTCCACTTATTACCAAATCACCTGTCAAATTCCGCTTATTACGATATTAAAGGTGTATACATGGACAATAAATCGAGGCTCCGATTTCAACATGCAGACGGATTTCAATCAGCAGATGCGGGGGACCAGTTCGCCTGTGGGCAGATCGACGACTCTTTCCCCGCCGATGGAAGTTTTCAGGACAACGCGCCCCTTGCCGCTTTCCCCGACATTGCCGATTATGGCGGCGTTCCTGCCGAACTGGTGTTCTTTCATCACCGCAAGAACTTTCCCTGCTTCAGCTTCCGGACAAAAGATAACTACTTTACCCTCATTGGCCAGAAAGAGCGGATCAAGGCCGAGTATTTCACAAATGCCACGGACATTTTCGCCCACTGGAATATCCTGCTCGGAAATGTTGATGCGGACATTGGCGCTCATGGCAATTTCCGCCAGGATAGCCCCCAATCCTCCGCGGGTGGCGTCGCGCATGCAGTGAATACCAGGGCTTGCCTTCAGGATTTCGGCAATGAGTCCGTTGAGAGGCGCCGAATCGGAAATAATGTCTGCTTCAAACCCCAGATTCTCTCTGGATTGCATGATGGCCGAGCCGTGATCGCCGATCGTGCCGTTGAGGATTACCACATCGCCCGGCTGAATGCATTTCACCGAAAGAGGTGCTTCATATTCAACAATACCGATGCCGGATGTATTAATAAAAATGCCATCCACCGCGCCCCGGGAAACGACCTTCGTATCGCCGGTTACTATCTGAATGCCCGCACCGGCGGCGGCACTCGCCATGGATTGAACGATTTTTGCAAGCGATGCAAAAGGGAATCCCTCTTCCAGAATATATCCGGCGCTCATAAACAGCGGCTTTCCGCCGCATACAGCCAGGTCATTTACCGTGCCGTGCACGGCCAGCGATCCGATATCTCCGCCGGGGAAAAAGACAGGGCTGACTACATAAGAATCCGTCGTGAAACAAAATTTCTGGTTGCCGATAGAAAGCACCGCGCTGTCTTCCAGCCTTTCCAGATAGGAATTTTTAAAGTTGGGAAGAAAGGTGTTGGCGATCAATTCATTGCTCAAGAGTCCGCCGCTGCCGTGTTCCAGTAAGACTTTATCGTACTTCATTTTCAACCCTTTCTATTTTTTATCAGTGAGGCCGCAACAACGGCCTGCCCCAGCGCAACGCCGCCGTCGTTGGCGGGAACCTGATTGTGGCAATAAACCGTAAATCCGGCATTTTCCAGTTCGGACACAATTCTTTCCAGAAGAATTCGGTTTTGAAAACATCCACCGCTTAAAACAACACGCTTGATGCCGGTTGCCGCTCTCATTTCGCCGGCCATTGCAGCAAAAGCGCGCGACAAAGTCCAATGGAAAGAAGAGGAAATTATACCCTTATCGGTTCCACTAAGGACTTCATCAACGATAGACCTGATCGTCGGCGACATATCCAGAATAAAACATCCTTCTTCATCTTGCTTTATTTCAAAAGGAAAAGATGCACCGGAAGCTTCAGTTATCCGCCCTTCCAGCTCCATCGCCGCCTGCCCTTCAAAACTCACACTCCGACGCAAGCCCATAATTGCTGCTATTCCATCGAACAGCCTGCCCAATCCTGAAGTAAGCGGGCTGTTGATTTTATTTTCCATAATTTTGTCGAGCAGTACGCCGCTGCTTTTAGCACTGACGACACCCAGTTTTTCGGCAATGGATAGCCATGATTGTCCGTAAGCGCTTTTCAGCAGACTGGCGGCAATACGCCAGGGTTCATGGATTGCTTTCTCACCGCCGGGCAAAACAAAATATTGCAGATGTCCGAAGCGCCGGAATTGCCTTTCGTCGGCCACAAGGAACTCGCCTCCCCAGGCATTGCCGTCCAGACCGAAGCCCGTGCCGTCCATCGCCAGACCGATCACCTCTCCGGAAATCTGATTTTCCGCCATACAGCTTACTATGTGAGCATGATGATGCTGGACGCGGATAACCCTCTCACAGTCAAGTTCGGCAGCAACTTTTGTCGAATAGTACGCCGGATGATAATCGCAGGCAATCACAGAGGGATTTGTTTCGGTAATTCTTTGCATTAAAGTCAGGCTTTCGGAAAAAAAATCTCTGGCCTGCGGCGTTTCCAGATCACCCAGGTGAGGGCTTAAGAAAGCAAACTTTCCCTTCAAAATGCATTGCGTCGCTTTCAGCTGCGGACCTAAAGCCAGCACATCAGGAAAAGATTCGGCAAGTTCAACAGGCCGGGGAACAAAACCGCGCGACCGCCGTAATATCTGTTGTTTTTTTCCGGCGACCATAACAATCGAGTCGTCGCAGCGCACCAGAATATCGCGATTGTGGACAAGGAAATAATCGGCAATTCCTTTTAAACGGTGAACGGCTTCGCGATTGCGGATACAAATCGGCTCATCGACCTGATTGGCGCTGGTCATTACAAGGGCAGTAAAATCTTTTTCCAGAAGAAGATAATGCAGCGGCGTATAGGAAAGCATTACGCCGAGATGGGGAACTCCCGGAGCCACTGACTCGGAAATTATGTTGCTGCTTCTCTTTTTTAACAAAACGATCGGCCGCTGCGGTGAGGTCAACAATTTTTCTTCCTCAGCATTTATCTGCGCCAGCCGGTGTGCACCGGCAAGATCATAAACCATGATAGCAAGGGGCTTTTCTTCCCGGAATTTGCGCGAGCGTAATCTTGCCACGGCTTCATAGTTTCCCGCATCGACACTTAAATGAAAGCCCCCCAGTCCTTTAACTGCCAGAACTTTACCGTCTTTGAGCATGCTTACGGCAGCCGCAAGCGGATCAGCTGCATCGACTGGATTTCCGTCCCCATCGAGAATTTGGAGTTGAGGGCCGCATACGGAGCAGGCATCAGGTTCGGCATGAAAACGCCTGTCGGCAGGATTTTCATATTCCGCCTGACATTGCGGGCACAAAGGGAAACAGGCCATGGATGTATTAATTCGGTCATAAGGGATTGCTTTGATAATTGTCAGCCGCGGGCCGCAGTTGGTGCAATTAATAAATGGATAGCGGTAACGGCGGTCCTGCGGGTTGGAAAATTCCGCCAGGCATTCCGGACAGACAGCCGCATCGGGAGCGATGTGCACGTCTCCGTCACCACGAATATCGCTGGGGATAATCTGAAAGACATCATCCTGCTCAATTTCAATATCGAAGGCTGAAATGTTAGTAAGATGGGCCAGCGGCGGCAGACTGTTCTGAACTCCGGCGAGAAATGAATCAATGGCGGACGCGGCACCTTCAACTTCCACCAGCACTCCGTCCGGACGATTCTGCACAAAACCGCCTAACTTGTTTTGCATCGCCTGCCGATAAATAAATGGCCGAAAACCGACACCCTGAACAACACCGGAAAAAAGAAAGCGAACCCTTTTGTCATCTTCCTTATTTTTGATGGACTCATAAGAAGTCATAAAATCAGCAATTATTGACGGCCTTGTAAAAAGGCCGCAGGCAAGGCGTACAAATCATGAGGAATGGGGCGTACATTGAGTACGCCGCAGTGACGAAGGATGATGCGCAACGCAGCATCCGGTCTTTTTACAAGGTCGTCATTTTTGAAAAGCATCTATGCGATCCGTAAGCCATTTAATCCAGCCTTCAAGACCGGCGCCGGTTTTACAGGATACTTCGAATATTTGCAGTTCCTTATTGATGGAAAGCGCATCGCGCTTCGCTTTGGCCAAATCAAAATCAACATAGGGAAACAAATCAATTTTATTGATGACCATGACCGAAGATTCCTGGAACATCAACGGATACTTTGCCGGCTTGTCGGCACCTTCCGGAGCGCTCAGAATCATAATTTTGGTATTTTCACCGATCTTGAATTCGGCCGGACAGACAAGGTTGCCGACATTTTCGCAAATAAGCAAATCGATCCCTGCAAGATCAAACGAAGGCAACGACTCCCGAATCATGTTGCCGTCGATATGACAGGCGCCGCCGGTATTAATCTGCACTACGGGAATTCCCAGTTGGGCAATGCGGTCGGCATCATATGTATCCTGGATATCTCCTTCAATGACACCGATGCGATACTTGTCTTTGAGAGCCTCGATAGTTTTTTCCACCAGAGTCGTTTTTCCCGCTCCCGGTGAACTCATGAGATTAATAACATAAACTCTGTTTTTATCAAACAATGCCCTGTTTTCGGCGGCTATTCTATCATTGGCATCAAGCACATTTTTTACGACTGTTACCTTCACCTTTTCTCTCCCTCCCTAAAATAGTGTACGCCGCAATAAGCCGGCCCCGTGCCTGACACGGGGAGAAATGCGGCGCAACGCAGCATATGAGTTTTTTACGAAGCCTTCAGTGATACTTATAGTATGTCGCACAACTCCCCTCCGTTGAAACCATGCACGGGCCGATCGGATTCGTCGGCGTACAGATTTTTCTAAATAAAAGACACTGCTGAGGTGATTTTATCCCCCTTAATATGTCTCCGCAGCCGCAGCCTTTGATTTCCACTGATTGGATATCCGGCACGGCAAATTTGGAAAGGGCATCGCAAGCGGCATAATCCTCACGCAAAACAAGGCCGCTTGACGGAATGGAACCGATACCGCGCCACTCCACAGTTCCCGTCTGGAAGACGGATTCGATTAATTTCATAGCGGGGAGATTGCCCTCTGGTTTCACCCCTCGGCTGTATTGAATAGCGACTTCAAATTTTTTATCGACTATTTGCTCCAGCAACATCCAGACGCCTTCCAGAATATCCACCGGCTCAAATCCCGTAATTACCGCCGCGCACCCGGCTTCGGGGATCATTTTATAAGCATTGGACCCGATCATCGTGCTCACATGACCAGGGCAAAGAAAACCGTCGATGTTCAGAGCGGGATCGGCAATTAAAGCCCGAACAGCGGGAGGAACAATTTTATGTGCGGAAAATACTGAAAAATTTCTGATACCTTTTTTTCGAACCCGTTCGACAGTAACGGCAATGGTGGGCGTGGTTGTTTCGAAACCGATACCCATCATGATAATTTCTTTTTCGGGATAATTTTGCGCCAGCTTAATGCAGTCATCGGAGGAGGAAACAACACGGACATCGCAGCCTTCGGCTCTTTGCTTTTGCAGACTGTTGCCGTTTGCTCCGGGGACCCGGAGCATATCACCGAAAGTGGCAAAAATAACATTTTCCTGCGAGGCTAAATACAGGGCAATATCGACATCCCGGGCAGAAGTTACACAAACCGGACAACCCGGCCCGGAAACCAGGTTGATGTTGTCCGGCAGCATTTTTCGAATACCGAAACGGCCGATAGCGTAGGTATGACTGCCGCAAATTTCCATTATCGTCACGTGACGATCAATACGGTCGGCTGTTTTCCTGATCTTCGCGAGCAGTCCCCGCACCAGAGCAGGGTCTCTATATTCATCAATATATTTCATTTTCGAGCAGCTCTTTTAACATGGCCAGTTTTTCCTGGGCCAGCTCGACATCGATTTTGTGAATGGCAAATCCGGCATGTGTAATCACATAATCACCAATCGTAACCGGTTCATCCACTATATCGAGACAAACTTCCCGTTTAGTGCCGCTTATATCGATAACTGCGTAGTTGTCTTTATCAATCGAAATAATTATTCCCGGAAATCCGATGCACATAACAAATCCTAATCCACATCCATTTCTAAAATTTGCAGTTCTTCCGTTCCCCCAACCAGCAGAACTTCTTCTCCCTTGCAAACAGGACAAATTCCTTCATACACTTCTAATTCTAAATCTCTATCACAGGAAAAACAATGAATAACTGACGGAAGAATTTTAAAGTGTACTGCAGCATCCTGTGCCAGCGAATCCTTTGCCTGAACTTCAAAAGCAAATTGCAATGATTTCGGTTCGATACAGGAAAGACGGCCAAAAGACAATAAGATGGAATTAACTTTTTTAAATTGCTGACGCGCCGCATATTCCTGCACAATATTCAAAACTGATTCAGCCAGATACAATTCATGCATGCCTAATTTTCTCCAACTGCACATTCAACCGGGAAAGTTCATCCAGCAGCAGCCTTTCCATAGCGGGGAACTTTTCCCGCATCAGAGGAGTCATCTCCATATTCATATCACCATATTTTTCCGGTACAATACAGAGAAAAAACACTTCCGGAGACTCATCCATGAGTTCTACCTTGAACAGCAAGTCGGAGAAGGTAACTTCATGAGCAGTCGTAGGCGGAGGCAGATGAATTTCCATTTCCTCTTTGCTGAAGCGGTAAAGCGATCCGGGCGCATCATCTACTTTGAGAACATCAATGACAATGAGGTTCTTACATCCGCTGACAATATCCAGCAAAGTATACCCCAGAGTTCCACCGTCGACTATTCTAATTTCGTCAGTATCATGATAGCGCTCGGATAACCAGCGAACAAAATGAACGCCGAAGCCTTCATCCTGAAGCAGGATGTTTCCTATCCCCAAAATAGTAACAAAATTTTTATCCGTCATAATTTACGTAAGAAAAAGGGGAAGATTCATGACTCTCTCCCCCTTTTTGGATACTTCCTTTTAGTTTAGTGCATAATTTTTTTTATTCTTTTTCCTTTTTAAAAACTTTACCGCTGATCATGGAGGAAATCGTTCCCCTTTGCAGGATGGCATCATACCAGAAGGCCATGTACATGTGCACGACAATAAACAAAATGAAAAACCAGGTAAAAATATGGTGGATAAAGCGAACCGTGGCCAGGCCACCCATCATATTTTCTACCGGTTTCAATATCTTGTAAAGCAGCGCGGTTAGCCCGGCATGGTAACCGGCGCCCATCAGAATGAGGCCGGTAACAACAATAACCAGAACCATGAACAATAACCCCGCGTAGGCCAGAGACTGTAAGGGACCATACAACCATTTATGTTCCGGAGCTTCTTTTTCAACAAGTAAATAAAACCTTATCTGTTTGATAGTTGCCTTTATATCCGTAAAGGCAAAGAAATCTTTCCAATCCGCATGAAACTTGGAGAAAAACGCCAGGTAAATTCGCCAGAGAAAAAGGAAAAAAAGGATCATCCCAAAGAAAATGTGGATAAAACGCACATCTCCCATTAAGAACTTATGTATTGTTTCACCTGCTCCAACGGTAAACGGATCGGCGATATAAAAACCGGTGGCAATTAAAACAAATATTGATATTGCCATGGCCCAGTGGTTAATCCGTATAGCCACGGACCATTCTTTGTGGGCAACAATCTTTTCCACTGTAACCTCCTTATCACTTTATGCCACTTTAAATTGTTTGATCTCATTTGTTTTCGGATCAATAATATGCACTGCGCAAGCCATACACGGATCAAACGAATGGATTGTGCGGATGATTTCCAGCGGCTGATCAACTTTCGCCAGTTTTGTTCCAATAAGAGATTCTTCATAAGGACCACGCACGCCTTTATTATCACGCGGCGAGCAGTTCCATGTGGAGGGAACAACCGCCTGATAATTAGCGATAACTCCCTTTTCGATGTTGATCCAGTGGCCTAAGGCACCACGCGGCGGTTCGGTCATGCCGCGGCCCTGAGCCGGTTTCCTGGGCACGTCACATCGCGTCCAGGTCCTTGTATCGCCTTTCTTGACGTTGGCGACAAGTTCATTTACCCAAGCTTCCGCGTTGTCGGCGACCAGCTTGGTTTCCAAAGCGCGGGCGGCCGTGCGGCCAAGAGTTGAAAAGAGAACTGTTGCCGGCAGACCGGTTGCTTTCAGTGTCGAGTCCACCAAGTCCTTCATGGGTTTATATCCTTGAGCATAACCAACAATGAAACGGGCCAGGGGGCCGACTTCATAAGGAAGGCCATCGTAACGCGGCGCTTTGCACCAGGAATATTTCCCGTCTCCCTTTAGATGCCCATCTTTATCATAGCCTGTGTATTTGGGCTCGGTTGTTCCCTTGTAGGGATGTTGAGGCTCGTTATCCCTGTACCAGGAATGAGTTGCCTCTTCCGTAATCTTGGTTTCGTCCACTTTTAAGGGCTTAGCCAGATTTCTGTCTTTAACGATTCCCCTGGGGAAGAGCAGATTATTCCAGTCATCATCGAGCGGGAATCCGCCATAGGCTAAATAGTTTTTCACACCGCCGCCGATTCCGCTCAGGCCTTCACCTTTATAATAGGTCGCGGCAAGAAGAACATCCGGGATATAGGCCGTTTCAATAAAATTCTTCACTTCCTTGAAGCGGAACAAATACTGCCCCAAACGTTCAGCATCAAGAGCATCCATAACGGAAGTTACCCCGCCGACAACCAGGCTTTGCGGATGGGGATTCTTACCACCAAATATAGACATCATCTGGGCGGCGACTTTGGATACGGCCAACGCATCCAGGTAATGCGAAAGGATAATCAGGTTTGCCTCCGGAGGCAGCTTATAAGATGGATTGCCCCAGTAAGCATTGGCAAAAGGTCCAAGGCGTCCGGATTTAACAAATTTGGTCACCCTGTCCTGAACCGCCTTATAGTGAGTGGCCGAACAATTGTAAGGATTGGGACAGTAAGCTTTAGCCATATCCACTGCCTTTTTTGGATCAGCCGAAAGGGCGCTCACCACATCCACCCAATCCAGACCATGCAGATGATAGAAGTGCATGGGATGATCATACATATACAGGGCGGCATTAATAAGATTGCGAATTATTCTGGCATTGGGTGGTGGTTTGATTCCAAAGGCATCTTCACAGGCTAAAATACTCGCTTCATAATGAACATAAGTACATACACCGCAAAATCGTTGGACAATCAGACCGGCGTCACGCGGGTCGCGGCCTTTCAATATCGTTTCAATGCCGCGCCAGAGGGTAATGCTGCTCCAGGCATCTTTAATTACATTATTATCATCAACTTCGACTTCAATTCTTAAATGTCCTTCAATCCTGGTGATCGGATCGACAATAATTCTTTTAGTCATGTTTTTCCTCCTCAGCTTTCGTCCGGTCATCATCTTTATGCTTGATTGCACTTCCGACGGCATGAGCAGCAACTCCGGCTACAGCCACACCCGTTAGAGCGATGCCGATATTGTCAACCGTTCGTTCACCACCACCGTAGGTTTTGTCGCTGATCGGTTTTTCCAACGGAGCCATGGTATCCCAGAAGCCAGGTTCGGTGCAGCCGATGCAACCGTGGCCGGCCATAATGGGCCAGGAAATCCCGTCGTTGAAACGGACTTTACTGCAATTGGCGTAGGTATAGGGTCCTTTGCAGCCGACTTTATAAAGACACCAGCCTTTTATCGCGGCGGCATCACCCCACTCTTCAACGAACTCACCGGCGTCGTAATGCGGCCTTCTTTCGCAGAAATCATGGATACGTTTTCCATATGCCCAAAGGGGCCGGCCTAATGAATCCAGAGGAGGAACTGAACCGAATAATAAATAATGCAAGATTGTTCCGGTAAAATTAACGGAGTTAGGAGGACAACCGGCGATATTGACGGTTTTGATTCCGATGGCCTCACTAATTCCTGCGGCATTGGTCGGATTTGGCTTCGCCGCCTGAATATTTCCATAACATGAACAAGCGCCGATGCATACTACAGCAGCCGCTTTGGAGGTAACTTCTTTGGCAACCTGGATACCGGTTTTCCCTTTCGGGCCGAGTGTCAAATACATACCACGCAAATCACGGGGCAGAGCACCTTCAATGACACAGATAAATTTGCCGGCAAAATCATGAACCGCCTTTTCCAGATTCTCTTCCGCCTGATATCCTGATGCGGCCATCAACGTTTCATGATATTCCAATGAAATTGTTTCCAGAAGAATATCGTCAACATTAGGATAAGAAGAGCGCAAAAATGCTTCACTGCAGCCAGTGCATTCTGCAAAATGGAGCCAAACGACAGGAAGGCGGCTGAAATTTTCCGCTGCCTTTGCTACCATGGGACGGAAAACCGGCGGAAGCATCAAGGCTGCTGTCATTGCCGATGTCCATTTAATGAAATCTCGTCTGGAAACCCCCCGATCCTTTAATATCTCATGCAAATCTTCTTTCGGCTCAGGTAAATCTTTTTCGATTTGTTCCAGGTGAACTTGACAATGCTTCATCAATTCTTTGTACTGCTTGTCTAGCATCTTTTTATACGCGGAATTATTCCCTTTTGCCATACTTTCTCCTTTCAATAATTTCGAGGCTGTACACCTATGTGCAACATGCCAATATCATTAATATCAATTAATATTTTGAAGCGGTGATGATGTACAAAAGATTTGGCTATCATTTCTATAAAATAAAGGATCAAGAGAAGTTCAGTTTTTTATTTATTGCTAATGCTGTCTTCAGGGGAAAATTTTTATGCTTTCTACAGCATAAACTTTCATGCTTGCCGTAGCATAAAAAAACTATAATGGCAACATTTTAATCATCACGAAATGATATTTTTATTCCCGACGGGCATTCGTTATTTATAAAAATTTTACAGTGCAAATTTTATTTAATATAATAAAAATATTAATAATAATAATCAATAATGAATTGCACGCATTAACATTAAGTAATAATGTAAATAATTATAAATAATTATGCACTCTCATGCACCGTCGGGAATTTGTGCTTGAATACTTTCGATCGTCCTCTGGAAACATTACCCTCTATTGTTGATTAACAACTGCTTTTTATTTTATCTTAGATAAATTATGATGTTGGTTGTCTTTTTAATTGACATACAGAAGTCTTTTTCCTATACATGTCTTCTCGCAAATAAAGCACCTATCAATTCAATCAACTGTTGCGATACGGCCACTCAGAACATTCTCAGAATCGAAGGTCAAAAAAATTACCCTGTTTATTATATTCAGGCTGGAAAGGTTGTATAATGAAAATAAAACACAAGATATGGTTTGAAGCACATGGATTGACAATATTTGGTCCCGGTCGCAATACATTTTTCAGACAAATAGACGAATGCCACAGCCTGAATTCGGCGGCCAAAAAGCTGAATGTCTCCTATCGTTTGGCATGGGGGAAGATTAAGGTCGCGGAAGAAAGATTAGGTATCCATCTGGTCGAGGTTAACCCAGGGGAAAAGAAAATGCACCTGACCAAGGATGCCAGAAAATTATTAGCAATATTTGACGACCTGGAAAAGGAAATCGCTCCCATTTTACAAAAAGCTGAAGATAAAATAGCTGCCTTGAAAAAAAGCTCTCTCGAGAATAAAGCTGTAAACGACAATGAAGTTGCTGTTAAGAATACTTCCGACAGTAGTCAGTTTGTTTATTTAAAACCGGAACATGGGATGCAAAACCAGTTAAAAAGATTGACGGTTAAAGGTAGTAGCAATGAAGAAAATGAAAAGATTGTTCTAAAAAGCATACTCTGTTTATATATCCTGCCATTTATTGAGACGGCATGTGAAATATTCGAAGATTATGCAATACTTATGTATTTTTAATGCCCCTCGTTATTAATCATTTTTATGGCGTGCCCCATCGCGGGTAGAAGAGTTTTGGTACACAGCGTTACGGCTTTGACCGAACCAGGAAAATTAACAATTACGGTTTTACCTTTAATTCCGGCATATCCCCGGGAGAGCATGGCGTTGGGAGTTTCCTTGTAGGATTCGCTTCTTAATGTTTCGGCAATTCCAGGCAGACTTCTGTCGCAATATTCTTCGCAAATTTCGGGGGTTATATCTCTCTGGGATAACCCCGTTCCCCCGGTTGTCAATATAAAATCAGCTGAAGCCGCCTCTTGCAGGGCTTTGAGGATTTCTTCCTTCTCATCGGGAACAATTACTCGTGAAATTTCAGCATCGGCAATACTTTCTTTTATAATTTTCTCGATGGCCGGCCCGGAAAGATCTTCATAAATTCCCTTTGACGCCCGGTCAGATATCGTAAGAACAGTTACTTTCATGATTTATTTTCCCACCTTTGATTACTCTTGTAAAAATACCCTTGCGCGGCATTACACAATCGCCTACCTGCCTGAAAATGGCGCAATGGGCATGGCATTCCTTTCCTATCTGGGTTACTTCCAACACTGCCTCACCGACGTTCAATATGGCGCCTATTGGCAGATTCGCCAGATCGATGCCTTGTGTTGTAATATTTTCAGCAAAATCACCGCACTTCACTTTTGCGCCTTTTTTAATCATTTCATTGATGTCTTCTTGCGCCAGCAGGGATACCTGCCTGTGCCAGTCGCCGGCGTGAGCATCCTCCTTTATTCCCAGATTTTCAATTAAAACAGCTTCCGGTACAGGAGTTTTCTTTTCGCCCTTTTTATCTGAAATGTTAATAGACAATATTTTAAAGATTTTCACTTCTTGTAAAATCCTTTTTTACTTTATTTCTTCCTTCTTTTTTTCCACAAGATAGACATTTTCTATATTCATCTTCTTATCGACGGCTTTACACATATCGTAAATAGTCAGGGCCGAAACCGATACAGCGGTAAGCGCTTCCATCTCTACGCCTGTTTTCCCCGAAGTTATTACCTGGCTTGTTATTTCAATGCCGTCCTCTGCAATGTTAAAATTGATATCCACGTGCTCCAGATTCAGGCAATGGCATAACGGAATAAGCTCTTCCGTTTTTTTCGCCGCCATAATACCGGCAATTTTAGCCACCGCCAAAACATCGCCTTTTTTCATCAGGTTCGCTTTTACAAGATCTATTGTTTCTTTTTGCAGCAGTATTTTCCCGTAAGCAGATGCAGTTCTTCTAACTACTTCCTTTGAGGATACATCAACCATGAATGCGTTTCCAGCCGAATTTACGTGAGTTAATTCCACAACTAACCTCCTATTTCAAACATTTTCCGGGAATTACAGGATAATCCTCTTTCCGGTTTGGAAAGGATGGCTTTAACAAGACTTTCCCCGATATTCGCCATATCTATTTTATATTCAATTTCCGAATGGAGACATGGTTTTAAAACGCCATCGGACAGCAGTCTTATCCGGTTGCAATTTCCACATTTCGGCGGCCGGTCAAATAAATACTGCTCATTCTTGTTCTGCTTCAGATTAAAATGATTTATCAGTTGCGACCTGATGTTCTTTTCCTGGCAAAATCTTCTTATATGATCGATTTCGTTTTCATTTATATCTTTTAAAACCACCATATTTATTTTAATTTTAAACTCTTCTCTGATGGCTGCATCCACACCTCTTAAAACATCAGCCAGATTTCCGACTCTGGTTATTTGTCTGAATTTTTCCGGCTGAAGTGTGTCCAGCGATATGTTCATACTGGTTAAACCGGCCTGTTTTAATATTTTGGCCTTCTTCGCCAGTAAAATACCGTTTGTTGTTAAGCAAAGTTCCTTAATCCCCTCAATCCTTGCCAATCTCTCTATTAAGAATTCGATGTCCCTTTTAATCAGGGGCTCGCCGCCGGTCAACCTTACTTTGTTTATGCCCAGTTGAGCGGCTTCTTTAACTATTTGCTCTATCTGTTCGTAACGCAGAATTTCTTCGTGCTGTTTGAAGTGAATTCCTTCTTCCGGCATACAGTAAATACAGCGAAGATTGCATCTGTCGGTCACGGAAATTCTCAAGTAATTAATTTCTCTATTAAACCTGTCGAGCATCGAATGTTATACCTTGTATCCCTTCAAAAATTAATTTGTTGGCAGCAAGAAATTCCTTATCATCAAACGTAAGACTATACGATAATTTTGTATGGAATATTGGGATCGGGAAACTGATTTATAACGGATAATGTCCCGGCAGAAAAGGTATGAGCACAGGCGGAATCTGAACATTTCGTTTGACTATCAGCGCCAGTTTAATGCAAAAAAAACCAACCTCCAACGGCGCTTCCATACCATTTTGCGATTTTTTTTTACAGGTTTATTATTGCAAATTATTTGTTCCAATACCACGTGGTATAAATAAAAGAGGCCCGGAGTTTTAACCCCGGGCCTCTTGAACAGCTAATGTAATTTTTTCAACTAATTACGTTTTTATTTCTTTTCCTGACCGTAAACGATGAGAGTGCCCTCATGTTCCATCTCTTTGAGCCAACCGGGATGCTGCTTCCGGAGCCAGGGTTTCGTAACCCAGCCGTTAATCATCGCCTGAACAGTTCCCGGATTACCGACGGTACCCAGGTACAGGTGAATAAAGAAGAAAGCAAAAATCACTACAAACCCGAGTACATGCAGTACATAGACCCAATCCAGCAGAGCATCTCCCAGGAAGAAAAGGCTCGGAAACGCCATGAAAAACCCGGTAATGATCATTATCACGCCGAAAAAGGCGACCGTCAAAAAGAACAACTTCTGACCGGGATTGTATTTTCCCGTCTCAGGAACTTTATCAACATGCCACAAATATCCGCCTGCGGCCTTAATCCACTCGAGATCTTCCGGAAAGACAAAGACCCCGGCTTCTTTCCACCACATCATTATCGCCAGAAGCAATGATACGATAAAAACTATGGCGGTATAATTGTGAACAACCTTCATACCTTTCAGTCCACCCATAATGACGCCCAGGACATTCAGTTCTTTAAACATCATACCTAATCCGGTGTAACACAAGAGAAGGCAGGAAATGGCCAGAAACCAGTGAACATATCGTTCATACCTTGAAGTAACTAAAACCATACCTCTTTTCATACTATGCACCTCCCTGATTCTTTTCATCCTGCGCCGCGCCTTCCGGATCCGGCCTCTTGGGCCCGTGTAGCACATAATGGAGGATGGAACCGCCAACTACTCCTCCCGCCGCCAGCAAACTCAGCGGTTTTAACCAACTCTTCCAGACTGTCAGCGAGAACGGAACTTTAGGATCTTTCTTTATCCCTTCGTAAACAGCCGGATTCTCTTTCAAGACATACAGAAAATGAGTTCCACCCACAAATTTGTCGCCATAAATGGATGCGCCCTCGCCAAGATATTTTGTACGCTCTTCAGCGATCTTCATTAATTTATCTTTGTCGCCGAATTTCAGGGCTCCGGTAGGACAGGCCTTGACACAGGCCGGATCCAGACCGTTGGAAATGCGGCTCTCACACATATCGCACTTGGAAACCTTGTCAGCTTTCGAATCATAGCGTGGAATTTCAAACGGACAGGCCGCAACGCATTCCTGGCAGCCGATGCACTTTTCTCTGTCTACCCCCACTATTTTAAATTCCTCATTGTAATAAAGCGCACCGCTGGGGCAAACCGTCACACAGGCCGCGTTGGTACAATGCATACATGCTTCTTTGCGGAAAAGCCATTTCACATTACCTGTGGAATCAACATAATCCTGAAAGTGAATAAGCATGAATGTGTTTGGCCCCAGCGTCGGCGGGTTCTGATAAGTGCCTTTGTGTTCCGTTTGCCCGGCTTTAAGACCATTCCACTGCTTGCAGGCCAGTTGGCAACCGCGACAGGCGGTACATTTCGAAGTATCGTATAGTTTAATTTTCTCGGTCATATTATTACACCCCCTTCTTCACAACATTCACCATGAAGGCCTTACTCTCGGGTATCATAGTGTTGGCGTCGCCGATTGTTGACGTCAGAAGATTTGCCGCGTCTCCGTGGGTGAACACTTCCGGATACTTATCGCCACGTTTGTAAAGCCTGTGTTTACTCGTAATCCATCCAAAATGCCAGGGGATACCGACTTCGTGAATAATATTTCCGTCGATATTGAAGGGTTTAAAACGAGGCGTTACAATGGCTGTGCACTCCACTTCACCACGCGCTGATTTAACGACACATTTATCTCCGCTGGAAATACCCTTGTCTTTGGCTAATTCGAGACTCATTTCTACAAACATACCAGGCTGCATTTCCACCAGCCACGGACACCAACGGGTCAGAACGCCCGTCTGCCAGTGTTCGCTGACACGATATGTTGCACAGACAAACGGGAATCGTGGATCGCATGTTGTCACGCCGGAATAAACGTCAACATCTGAACCTCCCGCAAGCAAATCAAACCGTTTTATAACCGGGTTGTTCTTTTGCGGCGACATCAGATTTTTCTCCACCGGGCATTCCAGCGGTTCATAATGCTCGGGGAACGGACCGTCGACCAGACCCGGACCATAGAGACTGGCCACACCATCCGGTTTCATGATGAAAGGCGGACGGCCTTTGCCGGGATCTCCCGCTCCATCAGGAACATCGCCCTTCCATTTTTTCTCCTCCTCGTCCCATTTAATAACCGCACGAGACGGATCCCACGGCTTGCCGCTTGGATCAACAGAAGCTCCATTGTAAATGATGCGACGGTTTACCGGCCATGACCAAGCCCATTCCGGAGTAAGACCCAGACCTGTCGGATCATCGGTTTTGCGGCGCATGGCCAGATTGGCCTTTTCGGTAACCGAACCGCAATAAACCCAGCAGCCCGAGGACGTAGAACCGTCATCCTGCAGCCAGGCAAAAGTCGGCACCAGATCGCCCTTCTTGAATTCCTTGAATTCGTCTTTCTTGGTCGGATTTTCCACTTTCTTGTCTTCCAGGAAAAAGCCGTTGACTTCTCTGGCTACCATACGAGGTTCATAGTGGAAATGATTGTTGATTTTTTTACCGTACGGCCAGGTCAGTTTAGTGATGGCTTCCTTGTTCGGCCCGCCTTCTTTCTCGTAAAGTTCCTTCACTTTAAAGAAAATTTCACTCATGATATCGCCATCCGGCAGTGCATCTCCCGGAGCGTCGACTGCCTTATAGCGCCACTGCATTAAACGGCTGCTGTTGGCGATGCTTCCTTCTTTTTCGATGGAAGCGGCACAGGGCAGCATGAATACTTCAGTTTTGATCTTTTTGGGATCCATACCGGGCCCGCACCAGAAGGAACCTGTTTCGTTGTCGAACAGATTCACGTTGACCATCCAGTCGAGTTTGGTCATAGCTTTGCGAACTTTATTGGAGTGAGCGCCGCTGCATGCGGGGTTCATACCCCAGGCAAAGAAACCGGTAAACTTGCCCTTGTACATTTGGTCAAAGATCTGCAACCAGGAATAATTAGCTCCATCATCGACCTTGGGCAAAATATTGTAGGCTTCATCCAGTGACAGATTTTCCCCGTACATGGAACGCAGGAAACTGGCTACATATTTCGGTTTATTTTTCCACCAGTTAAGGCTTTCCTTTTCCTTGGTTGTGGGTGTGTTTTTTTCATTATACGCTGCCAGAGTCGGCAATGATCCTGACGGAGTGCTTAGATAACCGGGCCATATATGGAACAGCAGCCCGTGATCTGTGGAACCCTGGACGTTGCTCTCACCCCTCATCGCCGCAATACCGCCGCCCGCGATGCCCATGTTGCCCAGAAGAAGCTGAATAATGCACATTGTACGAATATTCTGAACACCAACAGTATGCTGCGTCCAGCCCATTGCGTAAAGTTCCACGCCGGCTTTGTTCGGCTTTCCCGTGGAACCGTAAAGTTTGTAGACTTCCAGAAGTTTATCTTTGGGTGTCCCGGTTATTTTGGAAACAACCTCCGGCGTATAACGGGAGTAGTGCTTTTTCATTAGCTGAAAAACGCAGTTGGGATCCTGCAAAGTTCTGTCTTTTTTAATAACTCCGTCCGCATCCGTCTGATAAGACCAGGTATCTTTTATGTATTTGCCGTCCGCCAGACCGGAAAACACTCCATTGTTGTCTCCCGGCAGTTTCAAATCCGGATTAACCAGGAAAGATGCATTGGTGTAATTTAGTACATAGTCATGATGAATCAGATTCTTATCCAAAATATACTTAATCATTCCACCCAGAAAAGCAATATCGGTGCCCGACCGCAAAGGGGCATAGAGATGAGATTTAGACGCCGATTGAGTGTACCGCGGGTCAACACAAATGATCTTTGCGCCCCGCTTATCCACAGCTTCCTGAATCCATTTAAAGGAAATCGGGTGGTTGGAAGCTGGGTTGCTTCCCATTATTAAAAGTACATCACTGTTTTTTAAATCAACCCAGTGATTGGTCATTGCGCCGCGTCCGAACGACTCTGCCAGAGCCGGTACAGTTGGGCTGTGTCAGATACGGGCCTGATGTTCGATATAAGCAAGGCCCAACCCCCTTAAGAATTTTTGGTACGTAAAGCATTCTTCCAAGTCCATCGCCGCAGAACCAACGGATGCAATACCCTCCGTCCGGTTAACTAGCTGTCCTTTGGCGTTTGTTTTCTTGAAGCTCTTGTCCCTGCTCTTCTTGGCATTTTCAGCAATTTTATCCAGAGCCCATTCCCATTCCACTTCTTTCCAGTCAGATGCGAAAGGCGCACGGTAAAGCGGTTTACTCAAGCGATTTTCGTTGACTGCCATCTGATAAATCGAGCCACCCTTGCTGCATAGAGCACCTCTGTTGATGGGACTGTCGGGATCCCCCTCCGTATTGATGACCTTTCCTTCACGCGTGGATACGATGATGCTGCATCCCACGGAACAGTAAGGGCAAACGGTAGTGGTTTCCCTGGCATATTTGATTCGCAACGGCTTTGCATGTGCGGCTATCGGTTTAAGGCTGACGCCCAACCCGCTTGCCGCCGCCACAGCGCCGGAAATCTTAAGGAAACCTCTTCTGCTGACTTTCATGAATTCCTTTCTCCTTTCCCCGGAATTTATTAAATATTTTTGCATGATCTTTAAACTTCGAGAGACAGCCGCTTCCCTAAGGCAATCATTTCTCAGCAAACGGTAGTTTTGGGAAAAAACTAAGGTTAAAGAGCACGACGTATTTCTAAAAACCTATTTTACTGTGTCAATGCCTATATATTTAATGCAGGCTGTTGTCAATGAAAAATATGAGTAATATCATATACTTATGTCATTTATGACATAAGTCGAAAAAAGTAATGAGATCGTATCAATGCAAATACTCGGAGCTTATCAGATTGTGACACGCAAATTTTGGCTCTAAATAAAAAGAAAAAGTTATAAACACCTGTCTCTTTCTCTGTCATCAAATATGCCGTTGACACATAAACAGTTCTGTATATAGGATTGAGGTAAATATCAGTCCGAGAAAAGGAGATTGTTTTGGAAGATACAATTTATGAAGAGCTGCCCGTTCGTGAAATCACCAGAGATAAAAACGGCTGCCGCCTTTCCGATATAAATAAAAAAGTCATTGCGGAAATATCACTGAAAATCATTGTCAATGGAATGGAGCTGGTCTCTATTTTGTGTCTGAATCAGCAGCAGGAAGAGCTGGCCCTGGGCTTCCTTTACAATGAAGGGGTCATCAATTCTCTTTCCGATGTGGAAAGTATTTCTTTTAACGACAAGATGCTGGCTGTGATCGTCAAATTGAAAGAAGGCATGGTCATTGACCGGCAGGAAAGCTTAAGAAGCATTACGTCCGGCTGCGGAAAATGCTACACCTACATCAACCCACTCAAGAAGAGTCAATACAGGGAAGTGCAATGCGAGACTAATTTTTCCATCAACACCATTCTGGATCTCATGGCCTCCTTTGTCACAAAATCGGAAATATTCGCCACTATCGGCGGAGTGCACAGCGTCCTTTTTTACACGCCCGACTTTGAACTCCTGACGGAAGATATCGGTCGGCATAACTGCTTTGACAAGATGACCGGAAATTTACTTAAGCTTGACCGGATGGATTTATTCAGCAGGGGAATTGTCTTTGTTTCCGGAAGGATATCTTCTGAGATCATGGCCAAGATTATCCGGATCGGCGTACCGGTGCTGGTATCGAAATCAACACCAACAAGCGCCGCTGTAAAGCTTGCCTCGCAGCATAATGTGACTATTCTGGGGTATGTGCGGGAAACAGGCGGTTTCATTTACAGTTGCAACGAAAGACTAATTCCTTAAATCATTTCCTGATCAAATTAAGCGCGTTGTAGAGTGTTGACAAAAAACAATATGAGCATAGTTTAATTTAAGCAGAGAATGATTTGGTGGTATCCTCTTGAGCAAATGATGATGCAAGTCGTGTTTCCTGAATCCAAAAATAGGAGGTGGAAAAGATGAAAATAAGTGCGCGTAATACATTGAAAGGGAAAATCAAAAAGGTTACAGCCGGTGCAGTCAATTCCGAAATTGTTGTTGAACTTCCCGGCGGTGCAGAAATCGTTTCGATTATCACAAAAACTTCAGCCGATGCTCTCGGATTGAAAGAAGGGAAAGAGGTCTATGCTGTTATCAAGGCATCCAGCGTTATGATCGCCGTTGAACATTGATTAACTGCACATTTATTTTGCCGTTTTTTAGCGGCAATTGTAAAGGGGCTGACAGTCAGAATTGCTGATATCAACCCCTTTTTCATACCAAAAAGCTTTTCACTTCAGCCCAACTGCCGGAAAGCCGTCGCTTTGACGGCGGCGAATACCTCCACGCCCTCTTTTATCTCCAGTTCGTTAACGGATTCTTTCACAATCACCGCGACCAGCTCTTCACCGCCGCAGGCAAGGACAACGCCTATTCTGTTGCCCGCCTCGAACATTTCGCTGACACGACATCGCAAAAGATTCCGAGCGCTTATCGCCTCGGGATGACGCTTGAAAAGAATGATGTCCGTGGATGACAACTCAAAGAGAGCTTCCTCCCGGCCTTCCCCGGCAATCAATAATTCACTGTCCCCCCAGCCATAGGCAGACATACCGTCCAAACGGCGCGGCCCCTTTAGTTGCAGAAGATTAGTATAGGGAACCGGACCTTTTCCCATCAAACTCCGGGCCAGTTCTTCCGCCGTCATCTGCCCTGTCAGATGACCGTCATTTACGTTTAGCACCCGCTCGGTCATTATCCTCATTTCCGTGAGGGAGTGGGAAATAAACAGATAAGGAATGGCGAATGTTTCGCAGGATTTCTTGAGAAAAGGAATTATTTGGAACTTGAGGCTGTCGTCAAGGGCGGAGAGAGGCTCATCCATGATCAACATTTGCGGATTGGAGAGCACTGCCCGACCGATCGCCACCCGCTGCTTCTCACCGCCGGAAAGGTTATTGACGCCCCGGTTCAGGAGATCGCCGATTTGCAACACGTCCACCAGATTCTCCAGGGTGATTTTACGCTGATCAGGCGCACAACGCTTGTAACCATATAAAAGATTCGCTTTGACACTCAGGTGGGGAAAAAGATGGGGGCGCTGAAAGACCATGCCAATCCGCCTGCGCTCCACGGGGATATTCTCTTTTTCCGTACTGTCAAAAACGGCCTGCCCATTGATGAGAATACGACCCCCGTCCGGATGGTGCAACCCGGCAATCAGTCCCACCAGAGTGGATTTGCCACACCCCGACGGACCGAAAATCCCGATGCGGTCACCCTCAATGGCAAAATCCATATCCAGGGAAAACTTATCCAGCTTTTTTTGGGCGGCAAATTTCAATTCCATGTCAATCCACCCTGACCATCCGCCTGCCCAGCCATTCATGAAAAACAAGCACGATGACCGAGATGGTAATAGAAACAAGACAAAGAGACATGGCGATCACGTCACCCCTTGGAGAACTGACGTATTCATAAATTGCCAGCGGGATGGTCTGAGTGACTCCCGGAATGTTGCCCGCTACGATGATTGTGGCGCCAAATTCACCCAGGCCGCGGGCAAACATGAGAATGGAACCGGCCAGGACTCCGCGCACGGAGAGGGGTACAATCACCGTGACAATGGTATCCAACCACCCGGCGCCCAGAGTTCGCGATGCCTGAATGAGTTGTTTGTCGATTGTTTCCATACCGGTGCGCATCGATCTGACCATGAGGGGAAAGCCGACCACCGCTGTAGCGATGACCGCCGCCTTCCAGGTAAAAATCAGCCTGATTCCCAGAGGCTGCAGCACCCACTTACCTACTAACCCGTTCTGTCCCAAAAGCAGTAATAGAAGATAGCCGATCACAACAGGCGGTAAGGTCAGGGGGAGGTTGACCAGTACGTCCAGGGCAACCATCCCCCTGAATCTTTTATAAGTCATGACGTAAGCCACCGCAAAACCGAACGGCAAAGACAGCAGGGTTGCCACCGACGCCACCTTCACCGAGAGCAAAATTGCGAGATAATCCGAAGGACTGAAACCCTGCATAGGTAATTACTTTACAACAAATCCGTATTTTAAGAGAACTTTTTCAGCATCAGGAGACTGGAGATATTTATAGAATGCCACCGCTTGTGCTTTTTTGCTTCCCGCTGCCGTAAGCCCCATGGGGTAGGTTACTCGCGGATAAAGTTCCTGCGCAACCGTAAAAAGTATTTTTACGTTTTTGGCCATTGCAGCATCTGTCCTGTAAACAAAGGCACCAGCCACTTCTCCAGTGTCGGCATACATCAGACAGGCCCGGACATCTTTGGCCATAACAAGTTTGTTCTCCAAGTTTTTGTCGATTCCGGCCTTCTTGAAAGCTGCAGCAGCATATTCACCTGCCGGCACGCTCTTGGGGCTTCCTATGGCAATTTTGTCCAGCGTGACCACATCTTGAATAGTTTTTACTTTCAAATCAGGCTTCCCGACAAACACCAGGGTATTGAAGGCGAAAGTACGAATATTCTTCTCGTCCATAAATTTCTTATCCTTCAGGTAGTCCATCCATTGCAGATTGGCCGAGAAAAACAGATCGGCAGGAGCGCCGTTTTCAATCTGTTTGGCAATGGCTCCAGAAGCTCCAAAATTGTTCTGAAATTTAACGCCGGGATTCTTCTTGGCAAAGTTATTGGCCAGTTCGCTCACCGCCTCCTTCATGCTGGCGGCAGCAGACAGATTGATGACAGCAGCTTGAGCAGGCAAGGCAAACAGTATAAGGGCAACAAAACTGCAAAACAAACTCTTAAACATATTCTTCATACGTACTTCCTCCTTTGTTTTGATTGTTTATTACACATTTCATTTATAAAAGAATTACCGGACTTCAAACCCGTATTTCAGCAGAATTGACCTGGCTGAGGCGGAACGCAAAAACGTAAAGAATTTGACAGCATCCTGATTTTTTACTCCCGATGAGGTCAAAGCCGACATATAAACAACCCTGGAGTAAAGCTTTTGCGGAACCGTAAACCAGATATTTACTGTTTTAGAAAGCAGTGCGTCCGTCCTGTAGACAAAAGCGCCGTCAACCTCGCCGCGTTCCGCGTACATCAGGCATTCCCGCACGTCGCGCGCCATGACAAGGTTCTTATCCAACTGCTTGTCAATCCCGGTCTTACTGATTGCCTCCATGGCATATTCTCCGGCTGGCACACTCTTCGGGCTGCCGATTGCTATCTTTCCAATTTTTGTCAATTCTTCGATCCTGGAAATACGCGGTTTGCCTTGACCGGCAAAAACCAGCGTATTAAAAGCAAAGGGCCTGATAGTGTAGGTATCAACATGCTTTTTTTCCTTCATGTAGTCCATCCATTTTACATTGGCTACGAACACGATATCCGTTTGAGCCCCGCTGTCAAGCTGTTTGGCCAGGACTCCCGATGCGGCAAAATTCTTCGTTATTTTTATTGACGAATTGTTCCTGACAAAAGAAGCAGCAAGTTCATTGAGGACATCCTTCAGTCCTACGCCCGCCCCAAAGGTTATCTCTCCGGCCAGCGCCGCAGAGCTCAATGCCATAACCATAACAATCACAAGAATAAATCGCTTCATAAAGACCTCCAGGATTATTTTTCAGGCAGAATGACGACTTTCATGTCGGCAGGCTTACCGAAATAAATGGATGATAAAACAATGATATCAACTCCGGTTGCTGCATATGCTGCGACATTGGCCTCATTAATACCGCCCGCAGCGGAGATTTTCACAGTTGGGCTGATGGATCGTAATTCATTGACCAATATTGTTAATTCATCGGGTTTTAGTTTATCCACTTGGACAACATCAACACCCGCTTTGACTACCTGCATCGCTTCGGGGATACTCTCCGCTTCGACGATAATCTTGGTCTCTTTGGCTTTGGCGCGTAGAGCCGGGATTGTTTTTAAAAATTCACCAAGACCGCCCATAAAGGCCGTATGCTGTTTGAAAACCAGGATCGTTTCTGAAAGCCCCAACCGATGAGGAAGAGCGCCTCCGGCCATAACTGCTTTAATGACGATTTTTTTTGTGCCGGGGAAAGATTTGCGTGTCGTTACCACCGTAACATCCGGATTAACTGCTTTTGCGGCCTTGACGATGCGTGCCGTTCGGCTGGCAACGCCCGAGGCGTATTCCAAGAGATTAAGTGCTGCTTTCCAGCCTGAATGCAGAGTTTCAGCCGTGCCCGTAGCCTCCAGGAATTCGGTTCCGGGTGAGATCGTTGCTCCGCTCGGCAGCATACGCGTTGTAGTTGCTCCGAACTTATTCAAAAGTCTTGAAGCTTCTTCCGTGCAGCACAGTTGTATTTCCTCGCGTGTCGAATAAATGATTTTCCCGCGCTTTGAGCCGATACCGAGAAGGTGGGTGGTTAAATCTCCGTAGGGTATGTCTTCATCAATGAATCTTTCAATTTCGGAATCCGGTATATAGTGTGACATTCCCAATCCTCATATTCGGACAATTATTATATTTTTATTTTATAATTTTTGGGGTGCGTTTTTGCCCCTCATTATCATAAAGATCTTTTGCGCGGCGAAGATACAGCAACGGCATCTATATGTCAAACAAAACATAAGCAGTTCCGTCCATTCGGTCGTGATTTTGAGTCTTTTAATTTCAGTGGTTCAAAATCAGATTAACAAACCGCAGATAAGGCCTCAGCGCCGGTGTACCGCCGCCTTCGGAAATAATTTGCAGCATACGCAGAGAATCCTGGACGGCCACGCCGCCGAGGTGCGTGACGTGTGTGTCTTGAAAAATTGCCGGTATAAGAGGTGTAGACGGCCCCATCAGAGCAACCAGGCGCGGTTTTCCCAAAAAGCCGATGGTTTCCTCAAAGGTGCCATTGAGAAGTGTTGTGGCGGTGATGATCGCAACATCGCAATCCTGAAGCGCCTGCTGTTTTGCTGCGGGAGAAAGTATTTCCAGACGGTTGGGGTTCTTTTCGATCACCGTCAGAATGGCGCCGGTAGCGCGGATTCGTTCGATCAGCGGGCCAAAAAGGCCGACCATGGCGACTTTTTCTCCGGGCTGAAGGTTGAAATATGTGGTTGCTTCCCGGTCTTCCGTTTCCACGTCAGCAAAAGAAGCCCCGATCAGCGCATTGGCAGTGGCCAGGCCAATAACCCGATGGAGAGAATTTTTTCCATCAATAAGATATTTTAATATACTCTTCGCCGGAGAGCCGGCATAAGAACCGGCATCAGCCAAAACAGTGCAGCCTCTGCTTGTGATATCCGGCAAAACAGCGGCCAGGCCCGCCGCATTATTATCCAGTCTGACACCAACATAACTTAAGCCCACCCGCAAATCAGCAATCCATCTTTCTTCGGCGGAGGATTCAAGCTGGTCATAAAGACGATTCAGGATTGAGCCTTGTTTCATTATAAAAATATTTCCTATGTAAATAGCATTGTTTTTTTCAGCTAACGGAAGTTACGCTGCTGTAAGGCGTTTCACCCTGACAGTTGCGGCAGGAATCGCCGTCACGCAACGGATAAGCCTCACCGCAGACAGGACAAAAACCTACAGGCCCCATTTTTTTGCGTCGTACTTTTTCCGGATCGACCTGCACTTTTTGGACACTGAGCAAACCATGCCCCGCTTCTTTGATTTGTGCAAAAAGAAGATCCTTATCCTGCTCGTTTTTTTTCTTCTTTTTTAAATACCAGTCGCGCACTTCCGGCCAGTTATTTAATTTCTTCATATCCAGGTAAACACGCACGCCAGCTCCGGTGTATTTTTCATAAAGTGTGATGGCAAAGCGGCCGAAGGGAACAATGCTCAACCAACCGTTGCCTACTGTGCAGGGAGTCAAAAGCTGCACTGCATCGGGAAGACAAACCGGCGTTTCGCTTATCGCATCAAAGAATTCACCTTCAGGCAGATTCTTCATCGCCAGATCGACCATAAAACCGCCGATAATCAACCCCGGCGCCAGATTCCCGTGAAATGATTTGACCATATTAAGATATTCTTCGTAAGAATATGTACAAATGTTCATCAATATTGTTGCTCCTTTTATTTATTTCAAACGTTAAAACCATATATAAGTTTTTAAAATCATAATAAGTCAATATTGACATAATTTGTCCAAGTCCATACAACACCAACCAACTCCCTGTCAATAATAATGCTTTTAATTGACAGACCGCAGTTAGAATTTTATACTTTATACACATCAATATTAATACCAAGTCGCATTCAAAGCATAACGCGGCGGCAAGGAGGAGGCTCCGCAGGCGTATTATTTATACGTTGAGGAAGCCGACGACGCAGCCAACAAAGTTAGGCAAAGAATGCAACTTGGTATGACAAAGAAGGGAATATGCGCATTTATATTGGTTTTGACGATACTGATATTTTGAATTCCGACTTCGGCACGGGAAAACTGGCCCGCCGTTATGAACGATTAATCCCTGAAGAATGCAGGGTGTGGGGAGTTGTTCGTCAGCAGCTTCTGGTGGATCCGGCCATACCATATACATCTCATAACAGTTCGGCCTGCGTTGTTGTTGACTGCCCGGATAAATCTTACATAGAGGTTCTGAAAAGTGCGGCGATAAGCCACATAGAATCCATGTCTCTTCCCGGCAGCGATCCCGGTCTTTGTCTGGTCGGTGAAAGAGACCAGACCCTGCCTGCCCTGGAATCCTTCGGACTAATGTGTACGGCAAAAATCGTTTTTCAGGAGGACGCCCGCCAGGCGGCAGGCAGCGCTCATCTGTCCGGGCATGGCGGCACCAACGACGGCATAATCGGGGCCGCCGCTGCTGTCGGCCTTACTTCTTCAGGATGGAGCGGCCGTTTTATTGAATATTCAGGACTGAGGGATTTTCCCGACAACGTGGCGGTTTCAGCGCTGCTGCAAAAAAATATTCAGGTAGTTTCCGTGGACAGGGATGCCTGTTGTCCCCGTCCGGCAGATATAGTGAGCACGAAAGGCTGGCTGAGGCCCAGACTTTGGGGAAGCATGGCTGTGCTTCCCGTAAAACCCGCAGGCGTAGGGCTGTGGGAAAGTCTGGGAGAAAAACGGAACCCTGACAAACAAAAGATTTAGGGAGGTGTGATTATGGCAGGAAAAATATTTTATCGCGAACGTATTAAAGTAGGAACAAAGGAGAAGAAGCCTCGTTTCAAGCTGATTGCGGTTGCCGATGTGAACATGACTTTTTATGCCAAGCATCTGAAGAAGAAAGAACTGGAAGAAATTGCCGCATCTTTGGGTGCGGAGCTAGTTTTACTTAAGCCTCCCCAGGATGGCACAATTAAAGATGAAGACATCGAGGTTAAGGAATAGAATTTATGGCGTTATATAGAGAAAAAGACGGACGGAGATTGCATGTGAAAAGCAAGCTCATGGGGGAAAGCCTGGTGGGCAGAACATTCATGGAAAGCCTCCAGGTTGCTCCCCAGCAAAGGCTTTTCCCCGACGTCAATATAGTCAAGATTGGAGGGCAATCCATCTGTGATCGCGGGGTTAAGGCGCTGCCTGCTATTGTAAAAGAGGTTGTCTCCAATAAGAAAAAGCATAAAATCCTGCTGACGACGGGAGGCGGTACCCGAAGCCGTCATATTTATGCAATTGGTCTGGAATTGGGTATGCCCACCGGCATCATTGCCAAGTTCGGGAGTTCCGTTTCCGAACAGAATGCCCTGCTCGTTTCCACGCTTCTGGCCCCCTGGGGCGGCATCAAGATAGGTCATGATGAAATTACGAAGTTATCGAATTACTTCGCGCAGGATTGCATACCAGTGATGCACGGGATGCCACCTTACGATTATTTTGCCCTGCCGGTTCCCAAATCGCGGATTCCCATCCACCGGACCGATGTAGGAACTCTTATCATTGCCGATTTGATCGGAGCCCGGAGTTGTATTTTACTTAAGGATGAGAAAGGGCTCCATACGGATGACCCGAAGAAAAACAAAAAGGCAGAGTTCATTCCGGAAATCAGCGTCAAAGATCTTGTGGCGAGGGAATTGGACGATCTCATCATTGAACGTCCCTGTCTGGACATTCTTCTCAACAGCGAAGTCATCGATAAGATTCAAATCATCAACGGCATGGAAAAGGGCAACCTCACAAAGGCCCTGAACGGGCAACCTGTTGGCACAATCATTTATAAATCATAAAAAGTCTGGTCGAGCCAACACAATTAAAACAAAAAGGAGGCACCGAAACGACGGAGCCTCCTTTTTGCAATTGGGATTGGATTAGTTTTAACAGATAATAGTTAAGCTGCTTCCACTTTAACCGCACAAACTTTATATTCAGGAATTTTGCCCACCGGGTCCAAAGCCGGATTGGTCAGCAAATTAACGGCTGTCCCGGCAAAATGGAAGTTCATAAAAATCGCGCCCTCGGCACTCTTCTTCGTGATGCGTGCCTTGGCTTCCACTGTACCGCGTCTCGACGTCACCTTAACTTTTTGACCTTCGGAAATGCCCAGTTTATCCGCATCTGCCGGATTGATTTCAACCAGACTTTCGGGATAACGCTCGGAAAGTCCCTGCGCACGGGTGGTCATTGTTCCCGTGTGATAGTGATACAAAACTCGTCCCGTGGAAAGCAGGAACGGATATTCTTTATCCGACAGCTCACCGGGGGGAATAAATTCAATAGCCGTAAAAAGTCCCAGGCCGCGGGAGAATTGATCCTTGTGCAGGAATTTGGTGCCCGGATGGTCCGGTGTGGGGCACGGCCACTGGATACCCTGTTTTTCGAGAAGTTCATAACTGATGCCCGCGTAACTGGGCGTCACTTTCACAACTTCTTCAAAAATTTCCTTCGCTGAAGAATAATTCATGGGATAACCGATCTTATTAGATATAGCACAGATGACCTCCCAGTCTGTTTTAGCTTCTCCCGGCGGCTCAATCGCTTTTCGTACACGCTGGACACGCCGTTCCGTGTTGCTGAATGTCCCTTCTTTCTCGGCAAAACTGGCCACCGGCAGAACAACATCTGCCAGTTGAGCAGTTTCCGTCAGGAAAATGTCCTGGACAATCATTAAATCCAGTTTCTGAAGCTCTTTTTTCACATGCTGCAGATCAGGATCGGAAAGAAGCGGATTTTCACCCATTATGTAAATTGCTTTAATGTCTCCACTGCCCGCCGCCGCCATCATTTCCATAAGTGTAAGTCCTGGCTTTGAAGAAAGGTGCGCGCCCCAGGCCGCTTCAAATTTCTTTTGTACATCTTCAATGGCAACCTGCTGATAAGCCGGGTAAACATTGGGCAGTCCGCCCATGTCGCAGGCGCCCTGAACATTATTCTGGCCGCGCAACGGATTGACCCCGCCGCCTTCAATGCCGACATTGCCGCAAAGCATGGACAGATTGGCTGTACTTTTTACATTGTCAGTACCGGAGATATGCTGGGTAATCCCCATCGCATAAAGTATGCTGGCGCGCCTGGCCTGGGCATACATCCGTGCCGCTTTCTTCAAATCCCCGGCGGGAATGCCGGATATCTCTTCAACATATTCCGGTGTGTACTTTTCCACCATTGCCTTAAGGGCTTCAAATCCTTCGGTGCGGGAAGCAACATATTCCTTGTCATAGAGATTTTCGGTAATAATCACGTTCATCAGACCGTTGAAAACTGCAACATCGGTTCCCGGCTTTTGCCGCAGCCAGATGTCGGCGTACTTGACTAAATCAATTTCTCGCGGATCGATAACGATGAGCTTTGCACCATGCTGTCTCACAGCCCGTTTGATCTTCATGCCGATGATGGGGTGATTTTCCGTTGTGTTGGTTCCTGTTGCCAGAATCAGATCAGTATATTCGATTTCATCAATAGAGTTGGTCATTGCTCCACTGCCGAATGTGGCGGCCAGACCGGCCACCGTTACGGAGTGTCAGAGACGGGCGCAGTGGTCGACATTGTTGGTGCCGACAGCCGCCCTCATGAATTTTTGAAACAGGTAATTTTCTTCGTTGGTGCAGCGCGCGGAAGAAAGTCCGGCAATGCTGTCCGGGCCGTACGTTTTCTTAATGGTGGAAAGTTTATCCGCGATGAATGTAAAAGCCTCATCCCAGGTGGCTTCTTTCAGTTCTTCGTTTTTATTATAGCGGATCAAAGGTTTCTTTAAACGATCGGGATGAGAAACGAAGTCCATGCCGAATCTGCCTTTGACACAGAGGCTGCCCTGATTGGGTGTACCGTAATCGCGGTTGCCCTTTACTTTGACGATCTTATTATCCTTGATGAAAAGATCCATCTGGCAGCCAACACCGCAATACGCGCAGGTCGTGCGCACTTTATTCAGTTCCCAGGGACGCCCGGCAAATCTTGCCTGTTTAAATGTTATTGCGCCGGTGGGGCATACCTGGGCGCACTCGCCGCAAAAGACACAGGAGGAACTGATGTAATCTTCGTCAAAGGCGGGGCCGACTTTAGCCTTTGAACTGCGCATCGAGAAATCCAGTACCTCGTTGACTTGAATCTCATTGCAGGCGCGAACACAGCGCCCGCAGAGAATGCATTTGTTGAGATCGCGGGAAATCATCGTGTTGTTTTCTTCCAGCGCATACCCCGGAGCTTCGATTGCAAAGCGCGGTTTATCAATTTTTAACCAGTAAACCAGATCCTGCAATTCACATTGACCGTTCTGTTCACAGACAAGACAGTTGTGATCACCGGATGACCACAGCAGTTCAACGATCATTTTCTGCGCTGCTCTTACCGCCGGTGTATCCGTATGAATAACCATGTTAGGGCTTACCGGCATGCAGCAGGAGGCGACAAGCGATCTGGCGCCTTCCTGTTCCACGACACAAACACGGCAGGCGCCGACATTGGTTGTTTTTTGATAATGGCAAAGGGTTGGAATGAATATGCCGTTATCGCGGGCGCATTCCAAAATAGTCTGTCCCGGACCGGCAAAAACCTCTTTTCCGTTTAGTGTAATTTTTATCTTATTTTCCATTTTCTTCTCCATCTGCAAAGACCAGTAGTCAATGCTCTTAGTTTAACCCCACAAGCATATGTTAAAAAAAACAGCCGTAACTTATAGTAGCAGGCGAACACCTTGTCAATTCTGTCAATTTTGACCGATATCTTTTCTCTGTATAGTAACGAAAAACGTAAGATATAAATGGTAGTTGCATGTGTAAAAAATATTCTTTTTAGAAGGATGAATTTTTATGGGAAGGGGGGAAAAGTGTATTTATAGCAATAATCCATTCCGAAAAGATATTACTTTTGGTAATACTTTTTATTTATTGAAGATGCATATCAAGTATGTTATGAGGGAAATATGTTTGACGATCATTTTAAAAGCATCACTATCCAGCAAATGGAAGCCATTATCTCTCTGGTTGAAGAGGGAAGTTTCAGTCGTGCCGCCAAAAGAATGCTGCTCACCCAACCGGCGCTTACCAAGAATATCAAGAACGCGGAAGATTGTCTCGGTGTAAGGCTTGCCAACAGAAGCACCACGGGCATCTCATTGACTCCGGAAGGAAAAATTATTTACGATTACGCGCGGCGCATGCTTAAACTCAGAAATGAAGCCAGGGAAAAAATCATTGCTCTGGGTAAAAATACCGGAGGTAATATCTACTTAAGCGCCAGCACTATTCCGGCCGACTACATTCTGCCGCGCGCTTTGAGTTCCTACAGGAGAACAAACCCGGATACCAGAATATACATCAAAAGTGCAGACAGTGAAGCAGCAATGAACATGGTTTTGGATAACGAAGTGGAAATCGGTTGTATCGGCAAGAAACCTTTGAATAATAAACTTGTAGCAGAACCATTGTGGAAAGACCGCCTTATTCTGGTTGTTCCCAAACTTCACCCCTGGTGCAAAAAGAAGTCGGTTACGTTAACTGATTTATTAGACGAGCCGTTTGTTGTCAGAGAAAGAGGTTCGGCAACGCGGGAATCATTTGAATTGCTTTTAAAAAAATCAAAATCATTAAGCCTTTCTCAATTTAATATTTGCGGTGCACTGGGAAGTTCCGAAGCTGTAAAGGAAGCGGTGATCGCCGGTCTGGGAGTATCCGTAATTTCCATTTATGCTGTCTCACGGGAGCTGTCTCAGGGATTCCTTTTTGAAGTTCCTATTCAGGGATTGTCACTGGAAAGAAGTTTTTATTTAATTTACAAACGGCAATTCGATTTCCGGCCGTTTCATAAAATATTCGTTGATTTTATCAAGCATTATAATCCACTTGATCCAACCTGAGACAGCAACTATAAAAATTAATTGCAACGGCAAAGTCTTTTATTTATCTTCTTCAATTGCCAAGATTTCGTTGACATGCACTTATCTTCTTCTTATACTCCGCAAAATTTCTATGATTATTTTAAAGGTAAAAAAATGGAACAAAAAAAGGGTATTCGCTTAACACAAACAGTACAGAGTGCGGGTTGAGCATGTAAGATAGGTCCGGGGGACTTGTCCGATATTATGAGTGATTTGCCGCTGATTCAGGATCCGAATCTGCTGACCGGATTCGAACATGCAGAGGACGCAGGAGTGTATAAACTTTCCGCCGATCTCGCTATTGTCCAAACAGTTGATTTTTTTACTCCTACTGTCGACGATCCCTTTGTATTCGGCCAGATCGCCGCCACGAACGCTCTTAACGACATATACGCTATGGGCGCAAAACCTTTAACCGCCATGAATATTGTCTGTTTCCCGATAAAGACAATGGAAAAAAGCATTTTGCGGGAAGTATTACTCGGCGGATTAAATAAAATGCGCGAAGCCGGAGTTTTGCTTATCGGCGGCCACAGCGTCGAAGACAACGAAATCAAATACGGCCTATCCGTAACGGGCGTTATTCATCCGGATAAAGTCTTGTACAATCGAGGAGCAAAGGCGGGCGACAAACTGATTTTAACAAAGCCCCTGGGTACCGGCATCATCAGCACCGCCATAAAGGCTGAAGAAGCCTCTACCGAGCAGATAAATCAGGTAATCCGTTCCATGACCGGCCTTAACAAAACAGCTTGTGAGATAATGATTGCCGAAGGCAATACTCACGCCTGCACCGATATAACAGGTTTTGGTTTTTTAGGGCACGCCTGCGAAATGATTGAAGGCGGCGATGTCGGCCTGCGCATTAATTCTGCGGCCATCCCGGTTTTTGCAGGAGTGCGCGAATTAATGGAAACTGGTTTTGTTCCCGGCGGTCTCTACCGCAATAAAAATTTCCGCATCAATCAAGTCGAAAAGGAACAGACCTGTCCGGAATGGATTTTTGATCTTCTTTTCGATCCGCAGACTGCTGGAGGTTTGTTTTTCAGTCTGCCCGGCGATAAGACGCAAAAGGTTGTAGAGAAAATGTTGAGCGCAGGAATTAGCGATGCCGCTGTTGTCGGCGAGGTTGTTGCTGACCACCCCGGCAAGGTTATTATCTACTAAGAAAACGGGATAACAAGCAAATCAGTATCAAAAAGGATAACTATGGATGATGCAAAAAAAGAGTTGTTAAAAAAACTGCCGAAAATTGACGAAGTTCTTCTGATACTGGAAAAGCATAAAATCTACGATCTCGCGCCGCGCTATCTTGTCAAGGAAACCTGCCGGAAGGTTGTACAAAATTTAAGAGAAAAAATAGTAAATGCAAAAAAAATGCAGCCGGTGGAATCCTGTCCCGATGCGGCAATGGTCGCCGGTGAAGTGAAAAAATCGCTACAGGGATTATACCGCCATAGCTTACGAAGGCTTGTCAATGCCACCGGCGTTATTCTGCATACCAATCTCGGCCGCGCACCGCTCTGCCCGGAAGCCCTCGAAAGAATAGTAGAAGTAGGCAGGGGCTATTCCAACCTGGAATTTGATTTGACCAAAGGCGAACGCGGCCAGCGCTACGATCATGTAAATTCGTTAATATGCGCTCTCACCGGAGGTGAAGACGCCCTGATCGTCAATAACAATGCCTCGGCTGTCTTGCTTGTTCTCAACACGCTGGCGGAAGGAAAGGAAGCGATAGTTTCCCGCGGCGAATTAATTGAAATCGGCGGCGAATTCCGCATACCGGAAATTATGCAAAAAAGCGGATCCATTCTGCGCGAAGTCGGAACAACCAACCGTACGCGTCTCGGCGATTACGAAAACGCCGTCAATGCGGATACCGGCCTGATTTTAAAAGTGCACACCAGCAACTTCCGCATAGTCGGCTTTACCGAAGAAGCGGATATTGAATCCCTGGCCGCTCTGGGAAAAAGCCGCAACATTCCGGTTATGGATGATCTGGGCAGTGGCTGCCTGATTGACCTCGAACAATACGGCCTTCAGCACGAGCCCACCGTACGCGAAACACTGAACGCCGGCGCCGACGTGGTTACCTTCAGCGGCGATAAACTGCTGGGCGGACCGCAGGCAGGAATCATCGTCGGTAAAAAAGATATTTTGGAAAAAATCAAAAAGAATCCCTTAAACCGTGCGCTCCGCATTGATAAATTCACCCTGGCCGCGCTCGAAGCCACGTTGATGCACTATCTGGTTCCCGATACCGCGCCGCAGAAATTAAGGGCGCTGAAGGCATTGACCGAATCCCCCGCCGCAGTCAAAAAACGCGCCCTTAAATTAGTTGCCAAATTGAAGAAAGAAAATCTTGATTCACTGAAATTTTCCCTGCGTGAAGATTTTGCGGCCGCGGGCGGCGGTTCTCTGCCCACGCAAAAGATCCCCACTATTTTAGTCGGCATTGAAAACAGGAAAATGCCCGTCGGCAAAATGGAAGAAAAATTGCGAAAGATGGAAGTTCCGGTGATTGTCCGAGTGGATAAAGATGAGATACTTATCGATTTGCGGACTGTGGCCGAAGACGAATTTTCCTTCATCATTGAAGGTCTGAAGCAAATAGCAGTCGATTGATTAGGAATCGGCGTCAGGAACACAAAAAAAGGTAAAAAAGCATTCCTTCGTATGCTGCTGTTTGTGAGACCGTAAACCGTTGTCTTCTTAAAGTTTCTTTATCAGCTTGCTTGCAGGCCCCAGCGCCTGGGCCTTGGCCGTCACCCCCTTGATGACCTGGGCAAAACGATCACCTTCGGAGGCCGAAACCCAGGTGAACATGATTCTGTCGCTCTCCATACCGATGTAACTCAGGAAATTCTTTAACGTCGCAAACTTGCGGCGCGCTACTAAATTTCCGGATATGTAGTGGCATTCACCCGGGTGACAACCGGAAACCAGAACACCGTCTGCGCCTCCCTGCAGAGCTTTCACTATATAAAAAGGATTTATTCTCCCCGTGCAGGGAACGCGAATGATTCTGACATTTGGCGGATACTGAATTCTGCTGATACCAGCCAGATCGGCTCCGGCGTAAGTACACCAATTGCAGACGATGGCAACGATTTTCGGTTCCCACTCTTTATTTGCTAAATTTTCAGCCATATATTCTCCTTCCACTGGATAATGATCATCCTGCCATGGTTCCTATATATGATCGCAAAGAATAAGTCAAATAACTAAAGGGAATACATTCAGATGCATTATTCCATTTTTACCAAATAAATCTTATTATCTCTCCACGGCGAATCCTGCATCCTTCCATTCGGCGAGAAGCGTCTGGTTAATATCAGGATAGGCAAGCTGAATTAATTTTTTGTAGGCCAGGTAACTCCGGCTGCCCGTATTGCAATACACGATAATCTTCTTTTCCTTCGGCAGAACACCGGAGCCAGCGGCAAAGGTTTCCGACGGTATATTGATCGCACCGGGAATATGTCCTTCTTTATATTCAGAAGCATCCCGCACATCAACCAGGACATAATTAACTTTCTTTTCACTGATTAACTTCTTCAGATCGGCAGGCTTGATGATGGTGGCTTCGATCTTTTTGTTATAGTCGGGACCGGTAACCAGAGGCAGGCTCTTCTCTTCCCATACCGGAATGCCTTCGAGGTATATACGGATATTGTTGAAACCCAGCGGTTCCAGCTTTTGCGCCAGACGCTTGCTCTTGCCGCATTTGACGCCGTTGCAGTAAATAATCAGCAGCAAGCTTTTATCCCGGGGAAGAAGCGCAAGATTTTTATCCAACTTCTTGTCGGGAATGTTGACTGCTTTGACAATATGAGCTTCCGCATATTCCGGTTCTGTTCTCGCATCAATCAGAATAAATTTCCCCTTCTTGTCAAAAAGTGACTTCAATTCATCGGTGCTGATGCTGGGATAGCAACACCGGGCGAATGCTTGCGGCACAGCCACTGCGCAAATTATTGTCAGTATAACGGCGATAAAAATTTTTAAACGACATGTGAAAATTGATTGCATTATTTTTCCTCCTTTATAACTTTAAATAAACCTTCATATCAGTGCTGATTTGCCTCCGCTTCATTTACTGCCGAGAGTGCAGCCCCGATTGCTCCCACAATTTGGGGATCGGGTGGAACAAAAACTGGCAATGCTATCTCCTTTTCGAGAAGCACCTTCACGCACTCATTCAGCGCAACGCCGCCTGCAAAAAACACTTTTCCTGATGGGGCAATGCGTTTCAGAAGCCCCGCCGAACGACTCACTATAGCCTTATGAATACCCAGCGCCACCTCGTCGCGCAACATTCCCTGCGCTGTCAAAGATATCACTTCAGATTCGGCAAAGACAGTACACATACTGTTGATCTTGACGGCTTTCCTTGCACAAAGAGCCGCCAACGAGAATTCCTCCAGCGTAAATCCAAGAGCGGTCGCCATGACCTCCAGGAAGCGTCCTGTTCCTGCGGCACACTTATCATTCATCTCAAATTTGTTCATCAGGCCATCATTACCCAGCGCAATGGCCTTCGTGTCCTGTCCGCCAATATCCAGGATTGACGCGCAATCGTTCGAAAAAAAACGGGAACCAAGAGCGAAGGCCGTTATCTCGCTGATCACCGGGCAGCCAAGATGTCCCTTGAGCAAGTGACGGCCGTACCCGGTGGCGGCGATCACATCGAATTCGGCGCCATTCATCAGTTCTTGTGCCGTTTCCAGCGGATTGTGTGATGTAATCGACTTACGGGAAAAGACAAGCTCACCGTGTTCGAGCACGGCAAGCTTGACAGTCCGCGATCCTATATCAATACCGGCATATTTCATTTTTCTTCAACCACTCTAGAAATTCATAATATTCGACATGACTTATTGCCACTCTGATGTTGATTGTGTCTTCGACTTTCATGTGTCCAGTCAAATTGAACGGCGTTTTAGTATCACTAAGCCCGCTTATTCCGCAAATGAATAAAAGGAATATAACTCCTTGAAATATAACTATTATTGATTGGATATATACTGCCGAATAATATATCGCATAAGCTGAATAAACTAAGAAAAAAGGGTGGCATAAAAAATGAATTCCGATGTTGAGCCGTTAGTAAATGACGAATTTGCCGGAGAACCGGCGAAGCGTACTTTAAGCTATATCCAGTCCCAGCGGGAAAAGGGAAAAAATGTGGTTGGAATCTATTGCGGCTACGCGCCTCTGGAAGTCATCCGGGCGATGAATGCGATACCGGCTGTTTTGTGCGCGTTTGCCAACAAGACAATTGAAGCTGCGGAAACGGTGCTGCCGTCTAATCTCTGCCCGCTGATCAAGTCCAGCTACGGATTTATCAAAACGGATGTCTGCCCGTTTTTTGCGGTATCCGAAGCGGTTATTGCCGAAACCACCTGTGACGGAAAGAAAAAAATGTTTGAACTGATTTCCGGCATCAAACCCATGTGGGTGATGGATTTACCGCAGCTTCCCGATCAGCAGGAGGCCTTGTATAATTGGACAGTCATGATCAAGAGGCTCAAAGAATTTCTGGAGAGAACCTTTGACTGCAAAATCGACGACAAAAACGTGGAGCAGGAAATCAAAGAAACCAACTTCAAAAACAAAATGATGAATAAAATATTCGATTTTGCCGCCATCAAACCATTGCCGCTCAGTTGGACGGAAATCTATGATCTGACGTTTCTGGCGCAGTCATCAACAACAAAAGACATGTTCCCGCTGCTGACAAGTTGTGTTGATAAACTGCAAAAAAGGGTGGATGAAGGAATTTGTCACGGCAAGACCGACTCCCCGCGGGTTCTGGTGACCGGTTGCCCTGTCGGCGGTGATGCGACAAAAGTTTTTAAAATTATCGAAGAGGCGGGCGGTGTTATTGTTGCGCTGGACTCCTGCACGGGGATGAAGGCATATGCGGGAAATATCGAAGAAAACACTCCCGATCCTTACGCCGCCATTGCGCAGCATTACCTGGATTTGCCCTGCTCCTGCATGACGCCAAACAATCGCCGCCTTACGGAACTGGACAAAATGATTGAAAGATTTAAGCCTGATGTCGTGATTGATGTGGTATTGCATGCCTGTCATTCCTACAATGTGGAATCTTACAAGATCAAGGGGCACGTGACGGAGAAACATAAGATGCCGTTTTTGAAAATCGAAACGGATTATTCGCAAAGTGACGTGGAACAGATCCGCACCCGCGTGGAAGCCCTCCTAGAAACAGTGCCGAAAAAGTAGAAAATAACACTTGCCGTGACAAAATTTACAATGGGTGATAAAGGCAGCTCCGGAAAAATTATTGACGTGTTAAATAAAACCTGCATTTCCCCGCAGCATCGGGGATTTTTAATTTGCTGAATTGATTTGAAATCTATGGGGATAATCTATTTTGATAATGCGGCGACGTCCTGGCCGAAGCCGCCGGAAATAATTGCCGCCATGCAAAATTACCTGCAAAATATCGGCGGCTCTCCGGGTCGTTCCGGGCATCGTTTGTCCATCGAAGCGGCAAGGATAGTTTTCGAAACCAGGGAAAAACTGGCTTACTTATTCAACGTTCCTGATCCTCTGCGGATAGTATTGACCAAAAATGCAACCGAGGCCTTGAATATTGCGATCTTCGGCCTGTTAAAGCCCGGTGATCATGTAATCACTTCCAGCATGGAGCACAATTCAGTTATGCGCCCACTGCGGATGATGGAAGCAGGAGGAGTCCACATAACTGTTATTCCCTGCGATAAAGCAGGTCTTATTGATCCGGCAAAAACAGTTGATGCAATCAGAAAAAATACAAAAGCGATATTTATTACCCACGCCTCCAATGTTACGGGAACTGTCCTGCCTGTCTCCGATATAGGCCGTATTGCCCGGAATTATGGTTTGGTTTTATGTGTTGACGCAGCCCAGACTGCAGGAAGTTATCCCATCGATGTTTTAGACATGAATATCGACCTGCTCGCTTTTACAGGGCATAAATCTCTTCTGGGTCCTTCAGGAACCGGCGGGCTCTATATACGTGAAGGTTTGGAAAAGAGCATAGAACCTCTTTGCGTCGGCGGAACGGGAAGCCGCTCGGAAATGGAGACACAGCCGGATTTCATGCCGGACCGCTACGAAGCGGGAACTCCCAACACGGCGGGTATTGCCGGCTTGCAGGCCGGGGTCGAGTTTGTTTTGTCCAAAGGCATCGATGAAATTAAAGGAAAAGAAGAAAATCTGACAAAATTGTTTATCGAGGGTATCAGTAATTTACCCGGAATAACTCTTTATGGTCCGACCTCTTCGAATCGGCGCATACCGGTCGTCTCCTTCAACATTGACGGAATGGATCCGGCTGCCGTTGCTCTGGAACTGGATGAACGCTTTAAAATTATGTCACGTTCGGGTTTGCATTGTGCACCGGCCGCACACAAGACCATCGGCACATACCCAACGGGCACGGTGCGCTTCAGTTTCAGCTATTTCAATACACAAGAGCAGATAATCAAATCAATAGAAGCATTAGAACGAATCAGCAAGGAGAGAAAAAGCATATGACAGAAATAAAAATAGTTGACGCTAAAAATCTTTCCTGCCCGCAGCCGGTCAATCTGGCTAAGCAGGCGTTGGAATCCAATCAACAGGTCAAAGTGATTGTTGACAACGAAACAGCACTGGAAAATGTCAAGCGCCTTGGTGGCAAGTTTGGCTGTGACGTCAGTGTTGAAGCAAAAAGCGGCGGCATTTACGAAATTCAACTGATTCGCCAGGCCGATTTTAATACAGATCAGGAAGCTTTTTCTCCATCCTGCACAATCGAAGAAGCTAAAACCGGGCCTTTCGTAATCGTCGTCAATGAAGACAAAATGGGGCGGGGCAACGATGAATTGGGGACGGTTCTAATTAAAGCATTTTTTCATACGATTGCCGGTCAGTCCCGGAAACCGGATATAATGATCTTCTACAATACCGGCGTTAAGCTGACGATACAAAACTCGGATGTCCTTGACGATTTAAAGCAACTGGAAAGCGAGGGCGTGCAAATTCTCGTTTGCGGCACCTGTCTTAATTATTTTGAAATCAAGGAAAAGCTCGCCGTGGGAATTGTCTCCAATATGTATGATATTGTAGAAACCATGTCCGGCGCAGGACGATTGTTCACGCCATGACCACTCAGAATTCATACTGCGTAATACTGTTCAAGGCGGTGAGCTACGCTTTGAAAGCGGAAAAGATTCTCAAGCAGGAAGGGTTGCCGCACAAGCTCATTCCCGTGCCCAAATACATCAGCTCGGATTGCGGTGTCTGTCTCCGGATTAATGTTGACTTAAAAGACAAAATTATTGCCCTGCTTTCCGGTAAGGTTGATATGGAAGAAATCAGAGAGCTTACCGAGTAAAAGACAAAGCAAATAACCTGATTTTCTGACAACTTTACTGCAACAGCCGGTTTATAGTTGCTCCTTTTTTATTCTTGATCTCACCTTATTCCAGGACCTGGTTATCAGGAAACTCTCCTTCATATTATCAATCATGCAAACAAATTTCGGCCAGGGAACGGCAATGGTTAATGTTGAGGAAGGCACGAAGGGTCTCGCGGAAACATCAAACATACCCAGTACGGCGCGATTTTCCGATGATTTAAGTTCTCTTAAGGGATAATCAACAATAGAAGCACACCCGGCGCAAAAAGGAGCAATAACTCCATAGGGTTGCGCTTCCGCAAAATTGGCCAGCGTAAAAAGGCCGGAAAGTACATCAGGAGGGGCAAAGAAAATAACAACCAGAGGATTATCCTCAGCTTCCATATGATCCCATCTTTTAAAAACAAGATAATCACCCGACGCTTTTGAGGGCTGCTGGTGTTTCATCAGTTCATTAACAATTTCCGGTGATTTCTTGTATCTCTCGCCTTCCAGTTTGCCTGGGATGCCGCAGGAAAGAAAATATTCAAAATCGGGCATCAAGGTGCTTTCAAAGCCGCAGTAACGTTTGCCGCCAATGCAGCCAATATTACTGTTGTTAAAGCACCTGGTTTCTCCATTGCGGACCTTGACCAAATCCCCGATAATGCAACGATGTCCTTTGGGCGGCCGGGCCATGAACTTTTGGTCTACTGCATCGACATAATAAAATCCTACAGGCAGTTCGGCTCCGGGAAAGTATCTGCTCCAATTTTGCAAAAAACTCTCTTTGAATTCAGCATCCATGAATATCCTCCTTACGCTTACTCCTTCTATCCTTCCAGCAGTTCCCGAATAACCGGTTTAATGTAAATCTCGCTGAGGTCAAATTGCTGCAATGCTTTTATCATTACCTGATTCTTTTCTTTCATCGCAGCCCGGGAGTTTAAAATCAGGATGTATTTCCCTTCAACGCGGCATAATCCGCCGAAACCGGACGATTCCTCAATGTCTATATTTTCATCACGAACTGATATTCCGAGTTTCTCCGCCAGTTCCTTAAGTTGATTTAAAAGAACTTCTTCATTCATAAATTGATTAAATCAACCTGCCAATTGTTGTTAAATGTTTTTCCGCTTAATTTTATCAGTAGTGGTATGCCCTTAACCAAATTATCTTCCTGGTCGTCTGTATTTGCCCATCAGCTGTGCTTCCGCCAGTACATGCCCTTTCATCGTTTTCAGCAGTTGTTCCTTTGTTGACCCTGGTTTAATATCCAGCACCGTATCAAGGGCATATAATTTAAAGTAATACCTGTGAGTACCGCTCGGCGGGCAGGGTCCTCCGTATCCGATTTTAGGCCAGTCGTTGTTTCCCTGCCTCATCCCATTTTTGAACTCTTTGTCGTGCTTAATATTTTCTTCCAATTTCGCAACGCCAGGCGGAATATTGAAGGCAACCCAGTGCACCCATGTTCCCACCGGTGCATCAGGATCATCACTGATCAGAGCAAAGCTTTTTGTACCTTCAGGAGCATCTTTCCATTCCAGGGGTGGAGAAATATCCTGTCCGTCACAGGTATATTTGGATGGAATGTTACTGCCTTCGGTAAATACGGCACTTGTGATTTTCATGGCTTTTCCTCCTTTCGTTGCAGAGAAAACCTGTTGATGTAAACCAAAAGCACAAATGAATGACGATACGAAAATAATCCAGCAAATACTTTTATTCATTTTTTAGTTTACTCCTTGATATAAAGTATGTCCAGCAAGATTGATGAATGAAGAGGACAGTCATTTCAACTTTCTTTTCGGTATTAGCGAGCTTGATTTAACAGTAAACTTGAGACTCACGAATTAAAAATGAAAAAGGCAGAGCCGTCTCTGACCCTGCCTTTCTCTTGCATAGTAAGAATCATGATCTTAATAAACAGGCAAATCTGCGTTTATTTCTGGATTTTCCTCCTTATCCCCAGCAACCCGAGCAGACCGGAGCCAAAAATCCAAAACGCGGCGGGAAGGGGGACATTTGATGTTTGTTCATAACTAAGGAATGCCTGGCCTCCTGTCCCAGAGAATAAAGGAGTACCACTGCCTGACAATACTTCTGACGGGGCGGCATATGTAAAAGTGCTGACACCGGCAGTAAAGAGATCTGCAGCAATCTGTGCGCCTGTAGCAGTATGGAAGCCGGAATCGAATATAGTGGGATAGATGCTCATGCTGCTGCCGAGAGCTGCCAATGCCGTATTGATGGCGGTGTTAGACATCGCAAAGGAAATGTCACTGTTTTCACCCGTGAAGAAGATTGATCCACCCTGTGCGAGGAAATTGCTGAAAACATTGATCTCGCTCACAGCAAAAGCATGATCAGGAAGAGGGGCAACAAGCAAGTCATATCCGGCCAGGCTATTTATCGTACCGGAAATTACTGTCGAAGTCACACCGGGGAGACTATTGTAGAATGTGTTCACATCGGTATAGGCAGAACCAACAGAGCCACTCCATGTGCTCTGCAATACGGCTACACTATGTCCACCCTGGAGTATGTTGGCAAAAAACTTCTGATTTCCAGAGTCTATGGATACTCCAAAGCTCCCGGTAAGCGGGTTAGTAATGTTGGTATCTCCAGATAGGAAAAGTTCAGCGTTGACAGCATTGATACCAAACATAAAAGAGACTGCTATTACAAATATTATGCATACAAATTTATTTTTCATCAGCTGTATCCTCCTTATGATTTAATCTTTTTCGCAACACAAAGTAATCTGCTTAATATTAGAACCGCATCTTAATATGCCGCTCAGAATTGAGGAAAAATATTTCCATACCTGCTTTGAATTGTCTGCTTTCACAGAAGAGGATGTTTCCCGATGGAATTGTCAAATCTGAATCATCGTGAGGCGGATGATTCGGGATTAAGCGGACTCTAAGCGTCACATGGAAGTTTACCTCGCACCTCTTTTGAAGCCTGATTCAAAAGCTCGCATGCTCCTTTCTTACATTACTTTATTTTCACCCCCTCTCTGAGAAGCAGCAACGCTTCAATAAACGACACAAAAAAATTCATAGTCCGCCAATCAGAAAAAAAATCCATGTTAATGATACTAAATAAATTCGAAAACAGAATATGCCTGAAAATATATTTATATATACCTTAAAGATATAGAGATGAAGTAAAAACCCACTGAAACAAATAATTTTGCTTGTTTTATAGAAAAATGATAATCAAAAAATTAACAATTCTTTTATAATATAGGAGGTTATCAAATCAGCGTAATGAAATTATTGTCCCAAAATGCAGTGATAGTTTTTATCACCATAACAATTGCTATCTTTATTCAGACAAACAGTCTTCATGCTTATGAGAGGGAAATCGGTATTCTTGCCTCTACGCTGGCCACATCCATCAAAAATCATGAGAAAAAAGTAATAGCTGTTGTCGATTTTACCGATCTGGAAGGCAACACCAATGAATTAGGCAGGTTTGTCGCCGAGGAGTTGGCCGGAGACTTAATCAATACGAATAAGGGATTTGATGTCGTTGACCGCAATCATCTCAAGAGCCTTTTAGCTGAAAATAAATTGTCGATGTCCGGACTTGTCGATCCCGGTTCTGTAAAAAAATTAGGCAGGATTGCCGGCGCCGATGCCCTGGTTACCGGCTCGCTTACACCGTTGGGTGACAGCGTCCGAATATCGTGTAAAGCGATTGATATGTCGACGGCAAAGGTTATGGGAGTGGCCAAAGGATATATTGCCAAAACTGCTGCAATTGCCAATTTGCTGAAACCAGGAATAAATGAAGATGATGGCCTGGAAAAACGAAAACCTTCGCCGGAACCGGTGTTAACGAAAAGAATAGAAGGGCAGTATAGCGCCACGGGACGAAATCCTAATGGAACTACGTACAGTGGAATTGTATCCATCACAAAAAAGAATGGCGCTTACATGTTTGTCTGGAAAATAGGAAACAGTACATACAGTGGGTCCGGTTATCTGGAAGGCGATATTCTGACTGTCAACTGGGGAGCGCCGTATCCGGTAATCTACAAGGCACAGGCTGACGGAAGTCTCACCGGAACATGGAATAATGGTACCGCCGCGGAGAATCTGACGCCTTTTTAACCATAGGAGTCGATAACTTGGGTAAATAGATTCTGTCGCTAATCATCGGGGAAACTGTTGAAAAAATCTATCAAAAAAATAGACAGTGAATTCAGACAATATTGGAAGCACTATGTGATGCAGAGCCTGCTGGCTACTTTGTCTGTTTTTATCGTTCTTTATTTCCTGAGCTTGCAGCATGCAGTAATCATAGCATCAATCGGCGCCACAGCTTTTATAGTGTTTGCCATGCCGGACAGCATAACCGCTCAAGCCAGAAATGTAATCGGCGGTCAACTGGTTGGCCTCCTTCTGCGGCTTTTTGTTTTCCCTGATACCGCAGCCAGCTTTAATATATTCCATTATTGTGTATTCGCTTGCCGTGGGAGTTGCCATATTTGTCATGGTGGTGGTAGATATGGAACATCCGCCTGCGGCCGGTACCGCTCTCGGAGTCGCCATGACGGGCATCTCTTTAGATGTATTTATCGCGGTCAGTATAAGTATAATCATGCTTTCTCTTATTCATAAATTTTGTAAACCATACATCAGAGATTTAACCTGATGTTATAGTCTTCGGCCAACGTGGAGAGCACTGATATGTGCAGCAGATTTTTCCTGATCCATTTATTTTAAATAAACGAGGGAGAGAAAAATAGACTCATGGCTCGACTGTTCGACGGGATAATTGACTTTATCTACAGGAAAGCAACCCGGCGGGAAAAGCACCACGGCCGCTTGACTTTTCTGTGGGGATTGTTCTTCTTTTCGGCTGTTCTATTTATTGTCTTTTTTTCTTTTTTTACCGACCGACTGCTAAATATAAATGCATGGCCGCCAAGGCCCGTAAACTTTTTCTTTGCCGCACCCCTGATTACAGCCGGAAGCTGTTTCTGGCTGTGGTCTGTATGGACATTTTTCAAATCCAGGGGCACGCCGGTGCCTGTCAGCCCGCCGCCAAAGCTTATCGACACCGGTCCTTATGCCTACTCAAGAAACCCCATGCTTTCCGGTGTCTTTCTTATCTTGTTCGGAATCGGATTCCTGTTTCAGGTGGTTTCGCTGATTGTATTTTACACGCCGCTGTTTATCCTGATTGCATCTCTTGAGTTCAAAATGATCGAAGAGCCTGAGTTGGAAAAACGTTTTGGCGACGCCTATGTGGAATACAGAAAAAAAGTCCCCATGTTCTTTCCGCATTTTGGCCGTGGCAGACATTGATACCAGTTTGCATTCAAAGCGTAACGCGGCGGCAAGGAGGAGACAACGAGGCGTATTATACATGCGTTGAGGATGCCGACGACCCCGGCCTGCGCCGGGGCAGGCTGTGCCAACAGGTAGCAGCTTGATTAGGAAATAGAATAACTCAGGTACTTATCTCTATCGCCAATTCCCCGCTCCTGGACGGGTCATACCCGCCGAGCGCCAGGACCCTGTCGCGGAATCTCTGCGAACGGATCGTCTCCAGCACCGCCTGAATATTCGGATTTTGCAGGAAATCGGTCGGTATCACCAAATCGTATTGTTCCACGTTCAGGGGAATGAATTCCAGATCAAGGGCTTTTGCGGCGGCATAAATGGCCATGCCGCAGTCAGCGGCTCCGCTTAACACATCGACGGCCACGGACATATGGGTAAATTCTTCATGATCATAACCTTTGATGGATTCCGGCTTTATGCCGGAACCAGCCAGGCTGTAATCAAGCAGAATGCGGGTGCCCGACCCCGGCTGTCTGTTCACGAATGAAATATCTTCACGTATCAGATCCGTGATTCCCTTGATCCCTTTAGGGTTATTCTTTTGAACGATCAAACCCTGATCTCTGAGGACAAGGTGAAAAAGGCTTACCCTGACGCCTTTCAGGTATCTCCTGATATAGGACACATTATACTCGCCCGTCTGAGTGTCCAGCAGATGAGAACCGGCAAAATGACAAATCCCTTTCCGGACGGCAATCAGCCCGCCCAGACTGCCGACATTGCCCGAGGAAATCCTGATATTCTTTCCCGTCGCATTCCTTACCTCATCGGCAATAATATCTATCGTAATGTCATGGCTGCCGATAACAACGACAGTATTGAGCAATTCCTTCTCATCGATAAGGAGTTCGGCTTTTATTTCTTCGTCCTGACTCACACCTTCCGAAAGTGGCGGGATGCGGATAATGCCTTCCGCCCGGGTAAGGGTGGTAATGGAACCTGCCGATCGGGGAAGCGGCGTTGCAATGCAAAGATCTCCGACTTTGCCGATATTCACGCGGACAAATTCTTCCGTTCCCAATTTTGAAGGAATCGCTCTGGATGCCTTCACGGGAATGGACGGCCTTTCCGGGGAAGTCAAACCCTGCTGGCTGAAAAGAAGAGGCCGGGCAAATTGTTCAAAAGCGAGGATGGCAGAAACGGGATAGCCCGGAATCCCAATAACCGGCTTTCCATTGACAACGCCCAGTATCGTCGGCTTTCCCGGCATCATGGCAACACCGTGGACAAGAACTTCCCCTATTTCCTTGAGAATCCCGGCCGTATAATCTTTGGAACCGGCGGATGACCCGGCATTGATAAGGATCATGTCCGCAACGGAATTCGCTGCTCCTAACAAAACATCACGGATAGCGTCTTCTTCATCAGGAGTAATATCAAAAACATGCGGCTCCCCGTGCGCTTCACGAACAAGCCCCGCCAGCGTTATGGAATTCGAGTCGATGATCCGGTTGCTTTTCAACTGGTCTAAATCCACAACATCCCGATGGCTGATAATTTCCGTTCCCGTAGGGATAATCACAACTTTGGGTTTACTCCAGACCGTAACCTTAAAAACACCGGCGGCGACAAGAGCACCCATGTCGTAGGGGCGAATTACATGATTCTGCGGAAACAAAAGCTGGGTGGCGACGATATCTTCACCCACCTTCCGGATATTCTGCCAGGGATAGGCAGGCGACATGATCTCGATGCGCTCATCATCCAGTTCCTGGATTTTTTCCACCATGATAACGGCATTATATCCCTCGGGCAGAGCATGGCCCGTATTGATCCACACGGCGTCACTGCCTGTTTTTAAAATTTTCGGGGCTTGTTCAGAAGCGCCGTAAGTCGTTTCCGCTTTCACGGCAATCCCGTCCATGGCGGCCGAGTGATAGGTCGGCGCGGAAAACTCCGCGAAAACCGGTCCCGCAGTTACACGCCCCAGAGCATCTTCCGTATTGATCTCTTCCGGAAGAGTTTTCTTACCCCGCCACAATCTGGAAAATATTTCCCGGGCCTCCTCCAGCCCTTTCATGGCCAGATAGACATTTCTTTTCATCTATGCCTCTCCTCCAAAGGGTTTAAAGAGCATCACGTTCACTGTCTGCCCTTTGTACAGCCCCTCCGTGTTTCTATCAATTTTTACCAGTCCCTGGGCTTCAACCAGCGTGGATATTAACCCCGACTTGCCGTAAATCGGTTCCACAAAAATTCTGCCGTCACGCTTCTCCAGCTTTACCCGGATATAATCGTCTCTTCCGCTTGCCGATTCGACGTTGCGTTCCAGCTCGGCCGGCAGGTAATGATGATGATCTTCGGCCAATCCTGCCTCTCCCGACAACCTTGCCAAAAATGGGTCTAAAAAAATCTCCGCAACAATCATGGCCGAGGCGACATGACCCGGCAGCCCGAATACCCCCCCCCCCCCCCCCCCCCCCCCCCCCCCCCCCCCCCCCCCCCCCCCCCCCCCCCCCCCCCCCCCCCCCCCCCCCCCCCCCCCCCCCCCCCCCCCCCCCCCCCCCCCCCCCCCCCCCCCCCCCCCCCCCCCCCCCCCCCCCCCCCCCCCCCCCCCCCCCCCCCCCCCCCCCCCCCCCCCCCCCCCCCCCCCCCCCCCCCCCCCCCCCCCCCCCCCCCCCCCCCCCCCCCCCCCCCCCCCCCCCCCCCCCCCCCCCCCCCCCCCCCCCCCCCCCCCCCCCCCCCCCCCCCCCCCCCCCCCCCCCCCCCCCCCCCCCCCCCCCCCCCCCCCCCCCCCCCCCCCCCCCCCCCCCCCCCCCCCCCCCCCCCCCCCCCCCCCCCCCCCCCCCCCCCCCCCCCCCCCCCCCCCCCCCCCCCCCCCCCCCCCCCCCCCCCCCCCCCCCCCCCCCCCCCCCCCCCCCCCCCCCCCCCCCCCCCCCCCCCCCCCCCCCCCCCCCCCCCCCCCCCCCCCCCCCCCCCCCCCCCCCCCCCCCCCCCCCCCCCCCCCCCCCCCCCCCCCCCCCCCCCCCCCCCCCCCCCCCCCCCCCCCCCCCCCCCCCCCCCCCCCCCCCCCCCCCCCCCCCCCCCCCCCCCCCCCCCCCCCCCCCCCCCCCCCCCCCCCCCCCCCCCCCCCCCCCCCCCCCCCCCCCCCCCCCCCCCCCCCCCCCCCCCCCCCCCCCCCCCCCCCCCCCCCCCCCCCCCCCCCCCCCCCCCCCCCCCCCCCCCCCCCCCCCCCCCCCCCCCCCCCCCCCCCCCCCCCCCCCCCCCCCCCCCCCCCCCCCCCCCCCCCCCCCCCCCCCCCCCCCCCCCCCCCCCCCCCCCCCCCCCCCCCCCCCCCCCCCCCCCCCCCCCCCCCCCCCCCCCCCCCCCCCCCCCCCCCCCCCCCCCCCCCCCCCCCCCCCCCCCCCCCCCCCCCCCCCCCCCCCCCCCCCCCCCCCCCCCCCCCCCCCCCCCCCCCCCCCCCCCCCCCCCCCCCCCCCCCCCCCCCCCCCCCCCCCCCCCCCCCCCCCCCCCCCCCCCCCCCCCCCCCCCCCCCCCCCCCCCCCCCCCCCCCCCCCCCCCCCCCCCCCCCCCCCCCCCCCCCCCCCCCCCCCCCCCCCCCCCCCCCCCCCCCCCCCCCCCCCCCCCCCCCCCCCCCCCCCCCCCCCCCCCCCCCCCCCCCCCCCCCCCCCCCCCCCCCCCCCCCCCCCCCCCCCCCCCCCCCCCCCCCCCCCCCCCCCCCCCCCCCCCCCCCCCCCCCCCCCCCCCCCCCCCCCCCCCCCCCCCCCCCCCCCCCCCCCCCCCCCCCCCCCCCCCCCCCCCCCCCCCCCCCCCCCCCCCCCCCCCCCCCCCCCCCCCCCCCCCCCCCCCCCCCCCCCCCCCCCCCCCCCCCCCCCCCCCCCCCCCCCCCCCCCCCCCCCCCCCCCCCCCCCCCCCCCCCCCCCCCCCCCCCCCCCCCCCCCCCCCCCCCCCCCCCCCCCCTTACTGCCGATCATGGCGAGAATAGTAGGCTTTCCGGGGCTTATCGCAACTCCGTGAACAAGCAGCTGAGCATCGGCAAAAGACTCCAGCACATTCACCGTCATATCCCTTGTCCCCACTGAACTTCCGCCCGATATCCACACGGTGTCGCAGCTCTCCAGGGCCAGGCTCACGGCTTCCTTCAGTTGGGCAAAGTCATCTTTGCACAAGCCCATGTTGACCGGAATCGCACCGGCCTGAATGCAAAAAGCGCTTAAGGTATAACTGTTGATATCCCGTACCTGTCCGGGCGCCGGTCTCTGATAAATGGGAATTACCTCGTCTCCCGTCGATATAATGGCGACTTTCGGTTTTTTATAAACGGATATCTTCTCAACCCCCAAACCCGCCAGGACGCCTATGTCCTGCGGTCGAAGAACGGTGCCTGATTTAAATATCACGGCTCCTTCTTTGAAATCATCACCCCTGGCGATAATATTTTCCAGCGGCGCCACGGTGCGGCTCACCTCGATGGTCTTTTCATCCACACTATGACAGTATTCTACCATAACCACGGCATCCGCGCCCTCGGGAATCATCCCGCCGGTTGATATCTTTACCGCTGTTCCCGGCATTACAATATCAGTAGGAAAACAACCCATGACCACCTCTCCGGCCAGTTCCAGAAATGCCGGAAGACTGTCGGAAGCGCCAAAGGTATCCTTCGCCCGGACGGCATAACCATCCATCGAAGATCTGGAAAAACCGGGCATATCCTCTTCGCAAATAATTTCATCGCTTAAAACGCGGTTAAGGGCTTCTTCGATTGGAATTGTCTCCGTGCCTGCCGGATCAAAGCCTTTTAATATCTCCAGTACCTCTTCGGGTGTCTTTACTTTAAAAAACAATGTTTATCTCCTTTTAAGTTTTTTGCGAACAGGGAATGCAGACTTGCCGTCCATCGTTCAGTTTCACCATCTTTGCCGCCATGGTCATCTCGCCACAGAGGGCACAGGATTCAGATCGGTCCAGCGGCGCATATTGCGGCTCATCAAAGGGCGCTTCCTCAGTAACAAATATTTCCTCAAAGGGACGCGTGAGCAGATCATCCACCTTCAATTGCTTTAGCTTTCGTTTGTCGTCGTCGGATGCAACTCCTGCGGCCATCGCTTTATCCAGACGTTCGAACTCGCTTTTGGCTTCACCACTATATACATAATCTGTTTTCCGGGAAAATCTGTAAGCCCGACGCCGGGAACGGCTCAGCACAGTATAGGCATTCTTCCCGTAATCCCTGATGATCAGATTGCCCTTACCGATCACAGTACCCAGCAACACCTGAATGGCGTCAACGGCGCAGGAATCGTTTTCGCAAATGGCGACCACTTCCTCATCGACAGCCCGCCTGATATCCATCAGCCTCATCGCCTCTTTCGCCACCCGGTAGCCATAGATCAAACCGGGGCAGATGTGCCCGTGAAATTCTACACATCTTTTTAAATCATCCGGCATCTGCCGTTTATTTTTTGTATCTGGCATAATACTTCCTTTATAAAATAAATAAAAGCAACCGTGTTTAATTTTTTACGTCAGAACCGCTCCCTACATATATCGATACTTTTGAAAACGGCGCATATGTCATTGCGAACCCTTCGTTTTACTCAGGACAGGCTCCGTGAAGCAATCTCATGATCTTTGAATATTAAAGAGATTGCCGCGTCGCTTCGCTCCTCGCAAAGACGCGAGAGGTATTTTTTCAAAAGTCTCATATCTTTAACACTTTAAACCGGTTGTTAATAGTTCGGGTTGTACATCTTCGATTCGATAAAACTGCGCAAATCGGCGGGTTCGGTCATCGTGGTGAGTTTCGCGGCAAATGCTACTTTGGCAACGGCCAGAGCGATGTTGACCGAAACTTCGCGAATTCGCGATAAAGAAGGATAAATCCGTCCCTGCGCAAAATCGTCATCCGAGACCTGTTCATCGAGCGATCTGGCGGCCGCGGCGAACATCTCATTCGTAACGCGGGATGCCTCCGCAGCAAGCACGCCCAAACCTATGCCGGGAAACACATAGACATTGTTTGCCTGTCCCGGCACAAAAGTCCTCCCATCCATTACTACAGCCGGAAACGGGCTGCCGCTGGCAAAGACGGCGCGCTCATTCGTAAAGCGATAGGCTTCTTCAGCGGTACATTCCGATCGGGAGGTGGGATTGGAAAGCGCAAAAACAATCGGATGCTCGTTTATCCGCGCCATCGCCGCCAAAACCTCCGCTGTAAAGGTGCCCTGCTTTCCTGATGCACCGATGATCGCTGTCGGTTTGACCGCTTCGACAACCGAGAGGAGATTTTGCTGGAAAGGGGAATCCTGGGCGAAGCGCCGCTTGTACTCGTTTAAATCAGTGCGGCTCTCGACGACAAGTCCCCTGGAATCAACAAACCAGCAGAGCCTGCGAGCCTCTTCTTCCGCAAGGCCTTTCTCGACCATTGCCGAAACCACAAGGTTGCCGATACCAATAGCCGCTTCACCCGCACCCAAAAACACAAGCCGCTGTCCGATAAGCTTGCCGCCGGTCAGACGCAGGGCGGAATACAAGCCGGCCAGCGCAACGGCGGCGGTTCCCTGAATGTCATCATCCAACATGCAATATAGGGGAGCATACCTTGCCAGCAGGCGGAAAGCATTCTTGTTGGCAAAGTCTTCCAGTTGAATCATTGCATGGGGAAACAGATCGCTTGCCGCCGCCATAAACTCATCCAGCAGAACATCATATTCTTCGCCCTGCAGGCGCGGCTCGGGCAAACCGATATACTCCGCATCATTCAAAAGATCTTTGTTGTTTGTACCAACATCAATCATTATCGGCAGACATGCTTTAGGATCAATGCCCGCGCAAGCCGTATAAAGAGACAATTTACCGATGGGGATGCCCATGCCGTTGGAACCGAGATCACCCAGGCCAAGGATGCGTTCACCATCCGTGATCACAATCACGCGGACATCTTTTTCCGGCCAGTTGCGCAAAACATCTTTTATATGGCCGCGATCATATTTGGAAATGAACAACCCGCGGGTCCTGCTGAAAATCCTGCTGTATTCCTGGCAGGCCAGTCCGACGGTCGGTGTATAGATGATGGGACTCAGCTCCTCCAGATTGTCGATGAGAACTTTATAGAACAATCTCTCATCGCTGTCTTGCAGGCCGGTCAGATAAAGATATTTTTCCAGGTTATTGGACTTGCGGCGAACATTATTGATCACATGAGCAACCAGCTGTTCCTGAGAAAAGATACGCGGCGGAAGCAACCCGTGCAACCCCAGGGCATCACGTTCAGCCGCAGTAAAGGATGTTCCTTTATTCAGGCTGGGATTGTGCAGCAGTTCAATACCCCGTGGATGTTTTTCCCTGCCGGTATTTTGCTTTTCCATAAAAACTCGCTTTATTTTTTTTGACCCCGCTTAAGCCCATTTCTTATATATCATGCTGTTCCGTAGCAGGCCACAATCTCGCCAAAATAAAGGGTATGGTAATCCTTTTGCGGATAGAGAGAGGCATCAAGTTCTTTGGCTAAAAGGGCCGGATTCATCGCGGATTTGTAAACTATTTTACACTCGTACTGATAAGCGTGAGTTTTAATAATCGGCGAAACGACTTTTTGGCTTTTGTCTGTTTTGAGGTTGCATTCTTTGAATTTGTCCACATCCCGACCGGAACTTGAGCCGCAATAGTCAAGTTCATTTTTCATATCGCCCAACGGCAGGGTAACGGTAAAATCAGAAGCTTTTTCTATGATGCCAAAGGTATGCCGTGAAGACCGCACCATCACCATCATAATCGGCTTCTGCCACATAAATCCGAAAGCCACCCATCCGATTGTCATTGTATTGAGCTCATCTCCGGCTTTTACAGTCAAAAATGCTCCTCTTTTGGTTCTCCTGACAACTTCCTCAGCAATGTTCATGTAATCTAATTCTTTCATCTTCGCCTCCTTTTATTTACCTGTTTCTTTCTTTCAAAAGCCATAAAGACAGCAAGGCTAGAACCACTGCGGCAACCGCGCTGGGCCAGACGGGAATTACAACGCCCGCCGCAACCACTTCGATTCCCAAAATAAAACGGCATAACTGTGCGACAGCCATCAAGAGAAACAAAATACCTGCTACTAACGACGCTGGTCGTTTCATCCTGCACCTCCTATTTTCATGTCTGGTAATTATGTGCATCTACTCAAACAAAGAAAATTAGCATCCCTCCTGTTCACGCCAGCTCGAATACGGCCGCATAGCCAGATTGGAATTGAAATATCGCGCGTCGGCGGTAACTTCCGGGCCAATCCAGGCCGGCCCGAAAAAAGTTTGCTCTGTAGTTTCGAGCTCTACTTCCGCCACCACCAGGCCTTCGTTTGCTCCGTGAAACTCATCAACCTCCCACGTCATCCCGGCACAGGCAACAGTATGTCTTGTTTTTTCAATCAGCGGCCCCTCGCAGAGCCGCAGCAGTTGCTCTGCATCGTGAACGGGGATCTCATACTCGAACTCCGCCCGCGCAGCACCATCGTTAATGCCTTTGATGGTCAGGAAAGCCCTGGTCCCGGCGATTCGAACGCGTACAGTCCGTTCCCTGTCGTGATTGAGATACCCTTGTATAAAGCGGACGCCGTCATCCGTTTTCCAGTCTTCTCCCAACACGAGAAACTTGCGTTCTATTTCAACAGGCATAAACACCCCGGTTATTTGTAAAATTGTTTATATTGTGAAAACACGATTTATTTTTCAGAAACTGAAATATATAGGTTTGGATCAACTGACCGCTTTAAATCTCTAAACAGCTTATTTATCATGCCGTTTTTTGTTATTGAATTGCGAACACAGTTCCGACGATCCCGGTTGATAGCTCCGGCAAACCAGAGGTCTTGTCCCGTATATGGAGCAGAGCCATTTATCTCCCTCGTTGTAGAGAAAAGAGCATTCTTTCGGGGGATTGCCGGTCTGAGTGGAAACCAGTCTATCTCCCGCCCAAACGAGATGATGGTTTTCGATGTGATCTATAATATCTTGCCTGTTTTCGGCTCGCCAACGGTCGAAATCACTTTGTTCAATGTAAGCCGCAAAATCAACGAAACAACACTTGCCGCATTGCTGACAGGAAACAGGTTCTTCCATAGCTTGGCTCCCTTACCCCGTCTTTGATTTGCTTCTTGTTCGAATGTGTTTTGAAGTATACCACAAACAGTTGTTTGGGTCATTAGTAAATGAAGGAAAAACAGGATTGATAGTAAGAGGGAAGGGGCTAAAATTCACCCGCATGATTACTCGTCTTGACGACTTATCATTTCCGCTACTTCTTATGATAATCCGATGCGATGTAGAGGAAAACCAATAACATCACAAGATGCTGCTATATGACGCCGGGTCTCTGTGCTAAACCGCTGCGCCCGGGCTATCTGCTGAATACGCTTGTCATTTATGATCGGCATGATGACGGTGCACTGCTCCAGATCCTTACCACGCTTTGCGCCGGACTGCCGCTTCCGGGCAATGATAAGCTTATGGAGGAAATAAGCCTCGGGAAAAGGGAAGCGGATGGTAAAACCTTTATTTCGGATAAAACAATTTACAAAGGCGGTTTCCTTGCCTCTGATTATTTTGGGAAAAACCTTTGCTCGAAATTTTTCTATCTCTTCTGCTGAAAACAGTGAAAGATTGTAATTACTGTCTTTAATTATAGTTTGAAGGATGTCCGATTGAACCATTACTGATCGTTTCTCCATTTAATTTTTTACTACTCATCGATAGATAATTAAATATTCGAAAACCAGTGTCAGCCATAAAACTGACTTTAAATACGCTTATTAGTAGTCGTCAATTTTAAGCGCCCGTCATCTTACAACTTTGAAAATTCATTGCAAGGATAAATCAGACTGAGAGGTAAAACCGAAGACCGCACCGCTTAACAAATCATCCTTGAAAAATCATATTATCGATATGATTTTTCAAGGTAATAAAGAAGGATTAAAAGCAATAAATTATTAATTATAGTCAGATATCAATCACACAAGATTACGTCATCATTCCCGAATCGGCAAAGCTGAAATAGTCGTCGCCGCCGATGATGATGTGGTCGAGAACGCTGATGCCCAGAAGTTTGCCCGCGGCGACCAGCTCCTGAGTGAACTTTTTATCTTCGAGGCTGGGCGTTATGCTGGCGCTGGGGTGGTTGTGGGCGCAGATGATTGCGGCGGCGAATTTTTGCAGGGCTGCATGCATGATTTCCCTTACAATCGGCATGGCCTGATTGACGGTTCCTGTGGCTGCATCTGATATGTCAATGATGCGATTGTTGCTGTTGAGATAGACGACTTTAAATACTTCCGTTTTGAGGTCACGCATCTGCGGCATGATGACGCCGACGATGTCCCGGGCGGAGGTAATCTTTTGCTGCTCGGGGCGCATTTCGTCCTCACGGAAACGCCGACCGATTTCGAGGGCGGCCTGAATCTGCGCGATTTTAGCGGGCCCCAGTCCCTTGAATTCCTTCCACTCGCGCATATCCGTATGGCTCATGTTGCGGAAGGTGCCGAACTTTTCAATAATCCGGCGCGCCAGATCAATTGCGCTCAGTCCGGCCACACCGGTGCGCAGAAGAATCGCCAGAAGCTCGGAATTACTCAAAGCACCCGCACCGCGCTTGAGCAGCTTCTCCCTGGGCTGGTCGTCTGCAGGCCAGCTTTTGATGCCGGATGTTTTACTCTCTTCGGCCATATCCTGTTTTCCCCTCTCGCTTATAATGCAGGCAGTCCGGCTTACGCAGCGCAGATGCCATATTTGGGAAGTATGTCGTGTGATACGGTTATACGGTGCAGCTGCAGCGCGTCATGAAACAGTTTCCAGTTGCTGGTCAAGAATGATTCTTTGTACTCATGCTCAAACAGATCCCGGCTGGAGCCCAGTGCATCCGCCTTCCAGGAGCCTTTTCCATCTTCGGCATAAGAGATTGTTGCCGAACCGAAGCTGAAGACGCCCTGTTTTATTTTTTTGGTCCATTCCTTATGGCGATCTTCTCCGTTTTTGTCTTTTAAATCTGTAAACAGTTTGCGAATCTGCTTCATATCACTTTCTCCAATGCCGGTTGCCGCGGCATCGGGATCCTTCAAGCGATATCTCTTCATTGTTTTGCAGAGGCCGTCAGCGGCTTCGCAGAAGATGCCGGTGTTATTGCGGACGATCTTTTTACCCTGGCCGTTGACGTATTCCCACGACAGAAAGGGCATATCCGGAAAGACATTTGCCTGTCCATGCCCCAGTTCGGGTGTAGATTTACTTATGATGTTTACCAGAGCGTCTTTGAACACATTGGAATCTCCTGTTACTGAGATATCATCCACTTTATTGACTTCATGCATGACGCCTGCAAAGCCCTGATGCGCCCAGGTATCAGCATACACATGCATTGTTATCCCCAGCCGGTGAAGCGCGTAAGGCTTGTCCTGATCGAGGATGGCAGCTTTAACCATGTCTTTTGCCACCTGGCTGTCCGGCAGGCAGATCAATTTGTGAATGAATGTGCTCTTGGAAACATAGCCGATATCGGGACTGCCGTTGCCGGGCAGAAAATGGAACGGCATCCAGACCTTCTGGTTTTCCGGAGCATAGAGATTCTTTAAATCCACCGACTTGTGGGCTGAGCTGGTTCTTTCATAAAGCGCCTTGTTGTCGAAGAAAACTATACCCTGGGTTGTGGCGTCGTCCACGTACTGAGCGGCATAGGCTATTATATTCGCTTCCTGATGAGAGAATTCGGCCAGGCGCGCCGCAATATAGGTTACGGCATGGTGAAAATCGATCTGCATGATATTTCTCCTCAAAATTTGATTATAATGCAAACACGGCCGGACAGAAAACAAAACAGTTTTCCGCCCAGCCGCATTTTCCACTAACAATTATAACCGGCTTGCCTGTTCGGAATCATTAATTTAAGGCATATTGGTGCTCCTTATGCACAGTGGAATAGGCGTGGGTGTGTAAAGGAGCGGGTTGCTGACATTATCGCAGTTCTGCTTGCTCTGGAGTGCGGGATTGTCGGCGCAAAATCCGCTCGGTTCCATGAGCGAACCGGGTGTGGAATTTCCGGGAGGATGCCAAAGGCCCAGAGCGTGACCCAGTTCATGGGCAAGGTTGTAAAGGTTGATCGGAAGATTGGCGTCGTAAGTAATGACCTTTGTGTTGGCCGTACCGCCGGAATAACAGACGCCTCCGCCATGAATACCAACCGGATCGCCGTTTTCCACAAAGTAGACCTCTACGGCATTCGGATCATCGTATGCTGCCATAATACCGGCTTCTTCAGCGGAGGAAAGGATGCGGTAGTTATCGTTGTTGATATAGACCGGGGGAAGAAAATTGAGCCCCACGCAGCATCTGTTCCACATTTCAATCGCTTTGTCCCGGAGTGTCGGGAAGCTGCCGCCGGTCGTCGCCGTCGTCGATCCGCCGAAACATCCTTCAGCCGGAGTGTATCTGACAAATACCGGTTGAATGTTGATGGTTCTTTTTATGTAAAATTTGGGCCAGATGACTACGTCGACTATTTTGAACTCGCCGGCAACTGCATATACCTCACCCAATACCTTCTCTCTGGGATCCATCTTGAGATTAAGAATTGCCCCATTCCTTACCTTTGCAGAGCTCTTACCGATTTTTGGTTCCGCACCCAGTTTGCAGGTCAGGCTGCCTTCAAATGTTTCGGTGTAGGAGCGGTAATCATCCTTTTCCCGTTCGCCTTCTTTGGGCTGAATGTAACCCTTGATCCGGTCTATAAGCGGATAATGGACTTCCAGCAGGAACTTGCTCGTGATGACCCGTGTTTTCGGATCGTAGGTGCTTTTGGCGCTCCCGGGCTTAAGCATCAACGAAAGTGTACCGCTTTCGCCCTGCCTGGTTTTAACGCTTGATCCTGCCAGTGCAAATGAGCTCAGCTCGAAAATCATACCCTTTTCCGCACGCACCATCCGGTAGATTATCTCCCCGCTTACTGCGGTTCTCGATTGTCCGGATACCGAAAGATCCTGTTTTGCCAGTTTCATCACCAGCATGCCGGGATCAGCCTGTTGCGCATTTGCAGTTGCTGTAATTAACAAGCAGCAAAGAAGCAAAGAGAATAAAATAACTGCTTTTCCATGTGCGATTTTCATAAATCCTCCCTTTTAGTATAGATTTATAAAACTTATCTCAACTTATTATTCCTTCACACCTTGAAAACGCCGGTGTTTACCCACTCATTCTTGATGACCGACCACCAGTCTTCAGCGAGGCCGTTTTTGACATAATCATAGGGCAGCCAGCCATACCCTTCATCGCCCCATCCTGTTCCCCACGAATTCCTGATCAGGAATGCACCGGTGGTTTCGACACCATTTTTATTGGTATTTTTTATCTTTAGTTTGTCGTCATACCCAACAGCAGCGATGGCATGGCCTCCCTCGATTCTTTCCCCGGCGGTCGGGTAAGGAATCTTTCCACCGTTACCGTCAGCCTGAGAGATCGACGTATAGACCGTGAAGCCAAACATGGACGGAAGACCGGCCGCCAGATTTGATTTGATTCGATTGAGTAAAACAGCTGGAGAAATTCCGGGCGGATCAAGACGATAGTATTTGATCGCCTGATAGTTCTGGGCAAACCCGTAACAGAAGGCAGGCGGTTCAACATCGAAATCCTTAATTTTATAAGGCCAGTATTCTTCCGGCGGGACACCGAAAAGGACCAGCGCCCCCATCGTTGAGCGCAGGTAGGCGCCCGTATCACCCGTTTCTTTCATCAGGTTGCGTGTAACTTTGTAAAGAAATAGCCGCGACGCATCAATATGTACCCCGGATGCCCGCCTTTCAAAATATTCGACAAGGGCGACCCCGGCATTGGCGGTGCATGAACCGAGATCCTCCTGATCCTCGACAGGAGGACACCATTCTCTCAGATCGGCATATAAGGGGAGTTTCTTACTCGACGACTCGCCCAACCCCATTTTACTGAACATAGTTTTGATGGAATCTGTCTGACCCAAGGCTTTCATTTTTGGACTTACATTATCATTTTCAGCAGTATGATCTCTGAAATCAGGATAATCCGGACGCCACCCCATTTTCCTTTTCATTTTTGTTTCAGCCATACCCTTACCCCCTTTCTCGTTTTCTTTAAGAAAATAAACAAGGTTTTGATATATCTAAAGGTATAAATTATATATATTTAAAAGATAAACGCCATATACCTTAGGATTTATTTATATATACCTAAAGTTATAGCAGCGAACTTCTGCCTTTATTGAGGCAGATTTTATCAATGCTTTCCGCTGATTATTGGAACCAGTAGGCCTGTTGCCGAAATGGACAAAGAAAAATTCTTAATTTTATTTTTATCCTGATTATGCTAACTTAATTTTATATAAAGGTTTATTTTCACCGGATACAGTTTTGGAATTTCTTGACTTTCACAGGAGTACCGAGCCGATGACGGAGAAAAAAAGCATAATCCTTTTATATAATAGAGAACCCCTTTCTCCCCGGCTCAAGTCACAAAAGGGGGTAATCATAAAATGCTGAGCCACAGGAATATTATCGAAAAAATACTTACATCCGCTGGAATTACTATCAACGGCAATAATCCCTGGGACATTCAAATCAAAGATGAACGAACCTTTTCGCAGATACTTAAAGACAAGAATATGGGTTTGGGTGAGGCTTACATGGCAGGCTGGTGGGACTGTGAGCGTCTGGATGAATTCATTTACCTGGTATTGAAATCCGGAATCGACGCAAAAATAAAGGAAGGATATAAATTCCTCATCAATTCATTATCCGCTGTTATTTTTAACCTGCAATCTAAAAAACGCTCCCGCGTGGTTGTCGAGCAACACTATAATCTCGACAATGACCTGTTTACCTCTTTTCTGGATCCATACAATCAATACAGCTGCGCCTATTTTGAAGACACGCAAAACTTAAACGACGCTCAGATTAAAAAAATGGATCTGATCTGTAAAAAACTTGACCTTCATCAAAACGATAATGTCCTGGATATCGGGTGCGGTTGGGGAGGGCTTGCCGCATACATGGCAAAAAGCTATGGTTGCAGTGTAACTGCCGTCAACATATCGGGCGAACAGATTCGCCATGCCCGCGACTTTTGCAAAGACCTGCCGGTCAATATCGTTTCCTGTGATTACCGGGATGTCCAGGGCATGTTTGATAAAATCGTCTCCGTCGGCATGTTTGAACATGTCGGCCAGAAAAACTACAAAGTCTTCATGGAGACAGCCCATCGCTGCCTCAAGGACAATGGCATTTTTCTGCTGCACACAATCGGCGGCAACGACTCGATCATCAAATGTGACCCCTGGATAAACAAATATATTTTCCCCAACGGGATGCTGCCCAGTATTGCCCAGATAAGCAAAGCCATAGAAGGGCTTTTCGTTATGGAGGATCTGCATAACTTAGGGCCTCATTATGAAAAGACACTGCTGGCCTGGCATGAAAATTTTCAGATAGCCTGGAATAGATTAAAAAACAAATATGATGAGAAATTCAAACGTATGTGGGATTATTATTTATTGTCCTGCGCCGGCGCTTTCCGCGCCCGCAATGTTCAACTCTGGCAGATCGTCCTTACCCGGTATGGAACACCCCAGCCTCGATGCAGATAATTTGATCCCTATTCGTAATCAAATGCTGTCTTTTGCTTTCTACGAGATGACTTCACTAAAAATCTCTGGGCAATTCTTCCAACTCAGCCAAAGAAAAAACCGGGCCGTCGTTGCATACATACTTATAGCCGACGTTGCAGCGTCCGCATTTCCCGATGCCGCATTTCATGCGCATTTCCAGCGAAGTCAGAATATTTTCCTTGGCAAAACCCAGATCGAAAAAGACCGGCAGCGTGAATTTGATCATAATGGGCGGCCCACAGATAACGGCCACGGAGTTTTTCGGGCTGGGAGCAATTTCCTTGCATACCGAAGGTACAAACCCTTCCCTGCCCTGCCAGCTTTCATCGCCTTTATCCACGGTAATAACAGTTTTGATATCGTCTCTTTTCTCCCAGGCGGCAAGCTCTTCCTTATATAAAAGCAGGCCGGGTGTTCTGGCGCCGTAAATAACGGTTACCTCGCCGAAACGGGAGCGGTTTTCCTCATGAAGCATATAATTGATCAGGGAACGTAATGTTGTAAAAGCAAAACCACCGCCCACAACAACTATATCTTTCTTTTCGAGAAATTCGATTGGCCATGATTTTCCCAGCGGACCGCGAATACCGATTTGCGCTCCTTCATCCAGATCATGCAGGGCGGAAGTAACCAAACCCGGCACAATAGCTCCGGCGCGCTGCACGGTAAATTCCAAATAGCCCGGCTGTGTCGGCGAGGAAGCAATACCAATGGGCGATTCTCCTTTGCCGTAAATGGAAAGCTCAGCAAATTGCCCGGGCAGATATTTAAACTTTTCTTCATCTTCCCTGTTGAGAAAGGTCAACCGGAAAGTTTTTATATCGTTGGTGTCAACCTCGTTAATCACCTTGGTTACGGTTACCGGCACTGGAATGTAAGGGTTGTCTTTCATTGTTGTTCCTCAGCTTTGAACTTTCATGGCGGCTTCCACCATGGAATAAATATCAATATTGACCGGACAGGAACGGGTGCAACGTCCGCAGCCCACGCAGGATATTACATTATATTTTCTTATGTGAAATGAATATTTATGGCAAACCTTCTGCCTTAAGCGCTGCGAGACCTTAGGCCGCGGGTTATGGCCGCTGGCCTCCAGTGTAAAATCAGTAAACATGCAGGCGTCCCAGATTCTGCGCCGCGTTCCGTTGCTGAACAGATTCTCATCGCATATATCAAAACAATAACATGTGGGGCAAACGAATGTACAGACGCCGCAGCTCAAACAGGCATCAGACACCTTTGTCCAGTAATCATTGTTTTCAAAAATATCTTCATACTTCCTCGCTACTTCTTCGTCGTTCAGGGGCATGCAGCGCGTTCTCTTTTCTTTGCCTCTCTGCACGTAGTCGGTGAAATATTTTTCATCTTCAGCATCACATTCCTGCAACATGGACAGTTCCTGAAGAAGCGACTCGCCTTTTTTAGTAATTCCTTTAAGCAGCAGTTCGTTGCCTTTCTTCACCATGAAGATATCGCTGCCTTCGGGATCGGCGGCGCCGATACCCAGCGTATTGTAGAAATCGGCTGAATCAACCGGTGAGTCAAGATCAAAGGCGTAACCGATGATTGTTGTGTTCTCTCTTCTTGCCTTCCAATAAGGATCGATAATACCCGCGGCGTTAAAATGTATATCCATAATCTCGAAACTTTTAACATCGCAGGGACGGACGCCGAAAAGAAAAGCGGGCTTTAAATTCAGCTCCACCTGTTGAGCCTGGGCAGGCGATTTTCTCAGTTGATATTTAATGAAGTCTTCCATCTGGGGGAAAAAAATATTTTTCGGACTTAAAACCGTATTGTAATAATCCAAGTAAACCTGTTGCGGGTCATTTATTTCCCGGAAGTTTGCCCCTGCATCTTCTTTGACCGGAGCGATAAGCGTCCCTTTCTGTATGAGAGCGGCGGCAACCTCATTTATTTTTTCGATTGTTGTTTTCTTCAACACGCACTGCTCCTTATTACTCTAAAATTTTGTCGGAATCTTCCACTTTGAAATCAACCATCACCGGCTTGTCCTCGATGTTCATACCGGCTGCCTGCTGGAACATCTCTTCGCAATCTTTGGCCACTTTCTTGTGGAACAGATAAAGGGGAATATCCACCGGACAGGCTCGGGTGCATTCTCCACAATCTATGCAGCGGCCGGCCAGATGCTGAAATCTGGTCAGGTGATACATCAGGTTGCCATGCTCTTGCGGCGATTTTACCGCCCAACGGGGTTTGGATTGATCAATAAAGCAGGGATCGCAATAGCACATGGGACAGGCCTTGCGGCAGGCATAGCAGCGGATGCACTTGGCAAATTGCTGTTTCCAGAATTCCCAGCGCGCTTCCTTATCCATCTGCTCGTATTGCACCAGGACATCGTAAGGCGAGGCGTTCTTTCCGGTGTGAATTTCTTCGCCCAGCAGAATATCGTAAATAACCGGATTGGCGAGCCCGCCGGTTGTTCTATCGTCGATGATTTCATCCGTCTTCTGATTTTTCATACCGGCGGCCGGAATTCCCAGCAGCACCAGATCTTCTCTCTTGATCTTTTCTTCCTGGATGAGCACCACCACGGCCCGGCTGTCGGCGGCCTTGACAGCCACCGCTATTTTTGTTCCGGGAGCATATCTCATTATATATCGTGCCAGATTATGGTTGCAGTATTCGTTAAAAATTATATTTGCGGCATCGGCTGAACTTTTAGCGGCAAACGGCTGGGGATGTTTTTCGTCCATACCTTTTGTATAAGCCAGGACTATGGCCACGCTGCCTGATTCCAAAAGTCTCGCAGCTTCTTTCTTTAAATTTTCCTCAATCTGCTTAAAGTTTGTCATCTTCCTCACTCTTGTATCTTGAACTTTGTCTGCGGGCCCAGGCTCTTAATGTGGGCTGTAAATTCTTGAACCACCTCGGCAAATTTGTTGCCCTCTGAGGCGGAAATCCACTCCACGCGAAATCTGGACGGTTCGAGGCCGGAAAACTCCAGGATCTTTTTGGTGACGGCCAGCCTGCGACGCGCATAGAGATTACCGGTATTGTAGTGGCAGTCACCGGGATGGCAGCCGCCCACCAGCACGCCGTCGGCACCCAACTGAAACGCCCGGAATATGAATGAAGGGTTGATCCGGCTGGAACACATCACCCGCACAACACGCAGGTTTTGCGGGTATTTCAATCGCGTAGTTCCGGCGAGATCAGCTCCCGTGTAAGTGCACCAGTTGCAGGCAATCCCCAGTATTTTAGGCTCAAAATCCATAACTCTTCCTTTCTGACAACGTAACTCTTTTACCATGCTTATTTGTCATGCCGGACATGATCCGGCATCCAGTATTTTAAATAATTTCTGGATTCCAGCCTTCGCCGGAATGACAACAAGGCTTGCGAAGCTCTAATTACCGCCTTATTACCACATGCCGTTCAAAAGTGTCCCAGATGCGCGGCGCGCAAGGAGCGTATACTTTACAATATGGCGCTTCAAAAAGTTCTTAGGCAAGGCGCGCGAATCATGAGGAATGAGGCCTACTTTTTCGTAGGCCGCAGTGACGAATGATGAAGCGCAACGCAGCATATGAGCTTTTTCAAGCGCCATACCTAATACTCCATGAGGCCCTCAATCTCCGCCATAACCTGTTCATTCGTAAAATGGCGGGCGATAATGGCCGATGTCGGACAAGCCGCCGCGCATTGACCGCAGCCTTTACATAAGGCTTCGTTAATCTCGGAAACGCCTTTTTGCGCATTGAAAGATGGCGCACCGTAGGGACAAACACGCACGCAGTTTTGACAGCCACAGCAAAACGCCGGATTGATCATTGCTGTTGTCGCTTCCAGCTCCATTTTATCTTTGACGACAATCGTCAGCGCTTCCGCCGCCGCACCCTGCGCCTGCGCGACGGTCTCGGGAATATCTTTCGGACCCTGGCAGACACCGGCAATAAATACACCCTCCGTCATTGTGGAAAGCGGCGCCAGTTTGGGATGTCTTTCCATGAAAAAGCCCTGTTTATCGGAGCTGAGATTAAAAAGCCTGGCCATATCTTTGGAATCAGCCCGCGGCACAATAGCCGGCGAAAGGACAACCATATCTACCGGCAAATTGATAAACCTGGCTGTCAACGTATCTTCCGCTTCGACAATCAGCCGGCCTGGCTCTTCGGTGCTCTCGGTAACACGCGCACCCTTGCCGCGGATAAACTTCACATCTTCTTCCACCAGCCGGTTGTAAAATTCCTCGTAACCTTTGCCGGCAGCTCTCACGTCAATGTAAAACTGATAAACGTCGGCAGTTGTCTTTTCCTTAAAGAGGTGGGAGAACTTGAGCGAATACATACAGCATACTTTGCTGCAGTGTTCGTGATAATTCTTATCGCGGCTGCCGATGCAATGCAGAATGGCGATAGCCTGCGGCTCGCTGCCGTCGCGCAATGTCACCTTGCCGCCCGTAGGCCCCGCGGAGTTGAAAAGGCGCTCCACTTCCAGCGAGGAATAAACGCCGGGATATTTTCCATATCCGTATTGAACCAGAGGCCTGGTATCCATCAAATCGTATCCGGTGGCTACAATCACCGCCCCGGCTTTAATATTGATATATGAATCTTCCTGTTCAAAATTTATCGCTTTCTGCTCACAGACTTTTTCGCACAGGCGGCATTTGCCCTTCAGGAAATAGACACAGGCATTTTTATCAATAACCGGTTTCTGGGGTACGGCCTGCGGAAAGGGAATAGAAATAGCTTTTTTCTTAGCCAGACCTTCATCCCATTCGGAGACGCCCTTGCCGGGGCATTTTTCCGTACAGGCCAGGCAGGCGTTGCATTTATCATGATCTACATATCGCGCTTTTTGTTTAACGGTAATATCAAAGTTGCCGACATAACCTTTTACCTCGGTAACTTCGCAGTAGGTCAACATTTCAATATTCTTGTGTTGCAAAACCGCGTCCATTTTCGGAGTCAGGATACAGGCGGAACAATCCAGGGTAGGAAAAGTTTTATCGAACTGCGCCATATGCCCGCCGATAGTAGGGCTTTTTTCCACCAGATAAACCTTTTTGCCGATATCAGCCAGTTGGAGAGCCGATTGTATTCCCGCAATGCCGCCGCCGACAACAACAACATTGGGGTTGACGTCAATCACCCTTGATACCAGAGGATTGAGCAGCCGCGCCCGGTAAACAGCACCGTTGATCAGCGCCTTGCCTTTGGCTGTGCCGACTTCGATATCCGGAGTAACCCAGGAAGTCTGCTCGCGGACATTGACAATCGTCAAAAGATACTGATTCAAACCGGCATTTTCGATAACTTTGCGGAATGTTTTCTCATGCATCAGCGGCGAACAGGCAGCGACTATCACCCTGTCCAGGTTGTGTTTTTTTATGTCATTTTGAATAAGCTCCTGCCCCGGCGTGGAACACATGAATTTGTATTCCTCAGCAACAACAACATCGGGAAGAGTCCGGGCGAATTCCACGAGTTCGCTCACCCGTACCGTCTTGGCTATATTTAAACCGCAGTGACAAACAAAAACACCGATTCTGCTCATTATATTATTTCTCCCTGAATATCGCTTTTATTCCATTTTCAAATCAAGGCTTTCCAGTAAAAGTTCCGCTACGTCTTTGACTTCAATTTTGTCTTCGGCATTCAGCGTATGAATACTGTCTTCGAACATGGCTATGCAATACGGGCAGGCCGTCGCTAAAACGGTTGCGCCGGTCGCCAACGCCTGTTCTATGCGCAAATCGCTTAAGCGTTCGCCCTTGAGTTTTTCCATCCAGAGGCCGCCGCCACCGCCGCCACAGCACATGCTCTGCTCACGGTTTCTGTCCATCTCGATGAAATCAAGGCCGGGAATGGCTTGCAACACCTCGCGCGGTGCATCGTATATATGATTGTGCCTGCCCAGATAGCAGGGGTCATGATAGGTAACCTTTACGCCGCCCAGATCCTTCCTGGGCGTAATTTTTCCCGCTTTAATAAGATCAGACATTAATTCGCTCAAATGGATAACCATGTAATCCCGACCGTATTGCTTGGTGAATGTATCAAAGCAATGGGGTGAGCATACTATTATTTTCTGGACATTATTCGTGTCAAAGAATTGCAGATTAGTTGTTTTGAGTCTTTCGAAAAGTTCCAGGTCTCCTACTTTATTCAGGCTTTCACTGCAGCATTGCACTGATGTCGGCGGCAATCCCCAGCTTAAACCTGCGGCATTCAGAATCATTGCTGTTGCCTTGGCGACCCGTATATTACGGGGATCATAACAGACCGTACAGCAGGTCCAGTTGAGATATTCCGTCTCCGCAGTAAAGAGTGGATATTTTCCCTTGGCCCAATCATTTCTTTTGGCTTCATCGCCCGACCAGGGATTGCCCCGGGCGGACATACTTCCGACAAAGGCGCGCAGGCTCTGCGGCAGCCTGCCGCCGCCGCTGTAAACGTTTCTGATCGCCCGCACCAGATCAATGACTTCCACCCCGCGGGGACATCTGTCCACGCAAAATTTGCAGGTGGAACAACTCCACATATTCTCATCCATACCTTCCAGGCCAAGCTGACTCAGCCTCACCAGCATACGAATATTGAAATGGGTGATGGGCGTCCAGGGACATGTGCCCGTGCAGGTGCCGCACTGGTAACATTTTTTCAGGGCTTCGCCGCCGGCTTCAATGATAGCCTGGGACATTTCCAGAAATGGTGTTGCTACAGGTGACATGAAACTAATCTCCTAATTATTGATATATTCAGGCCGTCGGAATCAAAACGGTTTCTATTAACATATGAACGTTAAAATCGCAAATTCATACTTGAACAACCTCGGCAACAGCCGGATACATTAGGGCAAAGTCAATAAAAAGATTACCATTTGGACAACAGGCAAAAAATATTAAGCAACGGCATGGAATCAATCAGACTGTCCTTTACCGACAACAAATTTACCGGTGAAATATTTCTTCCTTATTTGACCGGCTTCATCTTTAATCCAGTTTTCCACTCCTATCCTCTTGATACGGCATAGATTATATACTTTCATATTATGCGGGTACCGGGCCGCCTGATCGGCCGTTGGCGCCAGCAAAACACATGGAAAATCATCACAATCACAGCACAGCGCAATACCTTTGGCCTTGACGCAATCCAGCGTTGCGCATCCTGACTTGGGTAAATGAAAATGTTTACCATCCTGCGGTCGACAACCTTTGCAGGCTACCTCTTCCTTTGGCACTCCCATTTTTTTCTGAATCACTTCCGCCAACTCGTTTGTCAGATTTTCACTATAAAGCTCACAATTGAAACAGTCCAACCCGCAAGGTGCCGTCAAATCTTTTTTATTGTCCATAACTCCTCCTTTTGCTCTATAATAGTGAATTGATATATGAATACATTTTGCTACCCTGCCGGGCTCTTTCTTTGACGATGCAGGGCAACCTTTTGTCGATTGCCGCAAATGGACATGGAACACCACCGACGCCGGTTCGACGGAGATAAATCGGCAAAGAGCATTCGACAACTGTCGCAATCACATATCTTCAAACGTTGTTTATCCGTATTGCCTATAAGCATTATCGCATCCCGCGCAATAACGGAGAGGCAGGTCTTAAGCGGATCTGACATTTCCCATCCAAGACAAAGGGAATCGGCATCAAGTTGTGGTATGGCAATCGGGTATCTTGCCGTCATGTTGATGAGAGCGATGTCGTCCCCAATCGGCTTCTGATTTAAAATATAAGACCGGATTGTCCTGTAAACGACTTCACGGAAAAGGCAGGCGTATTCTTCTTCTTCCGCAGATAGATTGACGGGTGATTTGATGAGGTCAACGAGTTGAAGCCATTGCGACACTGCAGCCGGTCTGGACAAAAGGTCATTAGGTTCGGAACCGCGATGACGAATGGTAGCTACAAAGTTGAGGGCCAGGCTTCCTGCATCAAATCTGAATTGATTGTACTTGATACATGATTTTCTCTGCGCCATAAAAACAGCCTCCTTTGTAACCTGATTATAAGGTTACTTTTTTATTTGTCAAGAAAATAATCCTTCTTTCAGTAGTAATCAATACAACTGGTACATATAGCATCCGGCTAATAATTCCATTTTCAAATCAAGCGCTCCCTTTGTTGGCGGCGTCGTCAGCTTCCTCAACGTATGTATAATACGCCTCGTCGCCTCCTCCTAGCCGCCGCGGTATCATCTTTGATTTGGAAATGGAATAAGTTAAGGTTTTCAGGAGGTAACAAATAAAACTGAGGGATATAAGACAATAAATCAAAATGGAGAAAAATTTGTTGACATAAAAAATCAATCGCATTATAGTCTCGTCCGTCCGAAACGATGAACAATCGGACGGACGAGTCTTTAATCATTTCCTACTGGGGAATCGTTCAATGGTAGGACGCCGGACTCTGACTCCGTTAATCGTGGTTCGAATCCACGTTCCCCAGCCAAGTAAAATCAACTAGTTACAAGTCCTAAAGCTGACTTACCTCTATTTTTTTGTGATTGTGATAAATTTGTGTTAGCCGCACTTTGAATTCTATCCGTCACCGCTATACCAGTTCAATGGCGACTCTTTCACAATTTCTTTCTTCCCTCTGCCGAACTGATTGAAAAAGAACGTGCAGGTTCTAAAACTATCAAAAAGCACGACACGCCTAAAGCACCCTGTCAGAGAATCATGGAATAAGACACGTTGATAAATCGATCAAAATATTACTCTCGAAACAACTTGAAATCTTAAACCCCTTTGGGTTAAACGATATCATACAAATGAAACTAAAAAAGATTACCCGGCTCCGGTAACATTACTCATGAGGCACCGTTATCCAAATATCACCTTCTCTCGGTAATATTTTTTATGAAGCAATAGGAGAGCTTTTTGCCTTATATTCCCCCTTACGAAAAGAGAAGTGCTAAGCACTGCCCGGATCGGGGCTTTAAGCTACAATTTAATGTATGGAGACAGTTTTATTTAGAGCGTGACGAGAGGAAAGATGGATTTAGGACTATTGAGTTTATTAATGATTGCTCAGTATCATGGAATTGCCGCTGATGAAGCTCAATTACGGCACGAGTTCGGATCGAAATTATTTACGGTAGAAACCATTCTTTTAAGCGCTAAACACCTGGGGATGACGGCCAAGCTTGTCACGCAAGACCCGGATCGTTTGGACCGTGCACCTCTTCCGGCAATTGCGATTGACAAGGAAGGAAACTTCTTCATCGCCGTAAAATTTGGTTATGAGGGCAGAGACAAAACCAAATCCCGAATGATAATTCAGCAGCCCGGTACCCCCGCCGCCGAAATCATGACTCAAGAGGATTTTCTGGAGCGTTGGTCCGGCCAGTTCATTTTCTTTACTTCCAAAATGACTTACATGCGCGATCTCTCCAAGTTCGATTTCAGTTGGTTTATTCCGGCAATCATCAAATACAGGAGGCTGCTTGGTGAGGTCATCCTGATTTCCTTTGTGCTGCAGCTCATCGGCCTGGTGACTCCCCTCGGTTTTCAAGTAGTGATGGACAAGGTTCTGGTCAATCACGCCATGCAGACACTCAATGTCATCGGCATCGCTTTACTTTGCGCCGCTCTCTTTGATGCAGTTTTGTCCGGAATCCGTACCTGGATTTTCACCCATGCCAGCAGCAAGATTGATGTTGAACTCGGAGCACGGCTTTTCCGGCATCTGCTGTCCCTGCCGATCAGCTATTTCCAGGCCAGGCGGGTCGGCGATTCCGTAGCGAGAGTTCGCGAACTGGAAAACATTCGGTCTTTCCTCACCGGAAACGCCATCACTCTGGTGATGGATGTAATCTTCTCGTTTGTCTTTCTGGGCGTCATGTTCTTGTATAGTCCCATCCTTACGCTTATCGTTGTGATCTCAATTCCCGTGTATTTCTTCATATCGATGATGCTGACTCCGCTCTTGCGTGCTCGCCTGAACGAGAAATTCAATCGCGGTGCGAAAAACCAGGCATTTCTTGTGGAGTCGATCACCGGAATTAATACGCTCAAGTCGATGGCAGTGGAACCACGCTGGTTCGACAACTGGGAAAAACAGCTGGCATCCTATGTGTCGGTGGGTTTGAGCGCCACTAACATCTCCATGCTCGCCAGTGGCGGCATCACCATGGTAAGTAAGCTCGTAACCGTGGGCATCATCTGGGTGGGAGCATCACTGGTTGTGCAAGGCAAATTGACGATTGGCGAGCTGATCGCTTTCAACATGCTTTCGGGCCAGATGGCTGCGCCCATTGTGCGCATTGCGCAGCTATGGACTTCCTTCCAGCAGGTAGGGATTTCCATGGAACGTCTGGGAGACATTCTCAATGCTCCGGCCGAAGTGGCCGGCCAAAAAACCCGTATTCCCCGTTTGTCGGGCACCATCGAGTTCGATAAGGTGTCCTTTCGCTACCTCTCTCACGCCCCTGATGTCCTTCGCACGGTCAATCTCAAAATAGCTCCAGGGGAAGTGATCGGCATTGTCGGTCGCTCCGGTTCAGGTAAAAGCACCCTTGCCAGGCTTGTGCAACGTTTGTATGTGCCGGATCGAGGCCGGGTTCTGATTGATGGGCAGGATCTTGCCATTATTGATACCACCTCATTACGCAAACAGCTGGGGGTGGTTTTACAGGAAAACGTTCTCTTTACAGGCTCTATTCGAGACAATATTGCTTTATCTAATCCCGCCTTACCCATTGAACCGATTATCGCAGCGGCGAAGATGGCCGGGGCGCATGAGTTTATCTGTGAACTGGCGGAAGGTTATGACACCAAAGTCGGGGAACATGGTTCATCGTTGTCCGGAGGGCAGTGCCAGCGGATTGCGATTGCCAGGGCATTGATCACCAATCCACGCATCCTGATTTTCGATGAAGCCACCAGCTCCCTGGACTATGAATCGGAAATGGTTATTCAGCAAAATATGCGAACAATTTGTACGGGACGTACGGTATTGATCATTGCACATCGGCTTTCCGCCGTACGTGATGCTGATCGTATTCTCGTCATGGACCGAGGACAAATCGTTGAGGAAGGTTCACATGATGAATTAGTTGCAATAAAGGACGGAATATACGCACACTTGTATCAATTACAATTTGGTTTACGCAGCAGCAGACTAAAGGCGGGGGAAGGATGAGCATCAAACACAGATTAGAAGCCTACGCGTCCTTATTCCGTCATTATAGAAAAACGTTTGGACACTTCTGGAAAAATCGTGATCGACTGAGCGGCAATCTCTTCACAGAGGATGAGGCGGAATTTTTGCCTGCCGCATTGTCTCTGCAGGAGAAACCCGTCTCCAGTGCCTCCCGGATAGCAGCCGGAGTGATGATGGCGTTGGTCGCAGTTCTGTTTATCTGGGCAATTGTTGGCCGAATGGACATCATCGTGAATGCTACCGGCGAAATCATTCCCAGCGAGCGCACAAAAACGATTGCTGCTATAGAAGTGGCCAGTGTCAAAGCGCTGTATGTCGAGGAGGGTCAGGCCGTCAAAAAGGGGGATGTGCTGATTGAACTGGATGCCAGTGCAGCCTCCGCGGATCAGGATAAGGCGATGAACAGCGCAGAGGAGGCAATTCTCCAGATAGCGAGATCAAGGGCGATGATTGCGGCGATTGACGGCCTTAAACCACCACGGCTCACGGCTGTCGGTGATGTTTCACCTGAAAAACTGCACGAGGCGCAAAGATATCTGGATGGTCAATTCCAGGATTTCAGAACTAAACTCCAACGCATCGATGGGTTGATAAATAACTATGCCCAGGCCCTTCCACTGGCGATACAACAGGCCTCCGATTACAAGGACCTGGCACAAAACAACGACGTTTCCAGACATGCTTATCTGGAAAAAGAGCAGGCGCGGATCGAGTTGGAAGGTAAATTGACAGATGCAAAAAACCAGCGGGCGGCCTTGATTGCCGAAGCCAGGCGTGTAGCCTACGAAGCCCAAACGGAGGGTAACAAGATCGTCGGAGCGTCTCAGCCTGATGTCCGACGGGCAGCCTTTCACCGCAAATTACTCAAACTTGTTGCTCCGGTAGACGGCACGGTTCAGCAATTACAGGTGCATACTATCGGAGGGATCGTGCCAGCGGCGCAACCGCTGATGTTGATCGTTCCCCGGGAACACCAGATCGAAGTTGAAGCCATGGTGATGAACAAGGATATCGGCTTTGTCAAAGAAGGCCAGACTGCAGCGGTCAAGGTCGATGCTTTTCAATACACCAAATACGGATTGATTCCTGCAAAAGTTATTCATATATCGCGCGATGCAATCAAGGATGAGAAGAGAGGACTGCTTTATTCAGTCATTGTGGCGCTTGACAAATCTTCCATGCTGGTCGAGGGCCGCAACATAAAGTTGACTCCGGGAATGTCAGTTACTGTGGACATCAAAACGGGTGAGCGACGCGTGATTGAATATGTCTTAAGCCCGCTCCTCCAACTCCAGCGGGAGAGTCTAAATGAACGCTAAATTGATCCGGATAGGTGCGTTTATGATTGTTACGGTGCTGTCTTATCGAGCGCCGGCCTTTTGTTTTGACCTCCCGTATCCCTTTTTTACCGACCCATTGGGCGCCAATCCCGCGGTGATTGAAAAAGGGGTGATCCTGCCGGGGGATAAAGGACCAATCTCCTGCGCAGTACCGAAAGATTTCTCCCTGCCCCTCGCTTTGGGCGAGGCAGTGGATCTTGCACTATGCAATAATCCGCAAATCAAATCCACCTGGGCGAATATAAAAATCCAGGCAGGTGCTGTTGGCGAAGCACGCGCCGCGTATCTGCCTACTTTGAGCGGATCGATAAACCGAACCAAGGACCGGATAGATTATTCCGACAGCCGCTACCCTGACAGCAATGTTGATCGAACCACCTTTCAAGGGGGAATAACCTGGCGCCTTCTTGATTTTGGGGGCCGGGCAGCCAATCGCCAGGCAGCCAATCATCTCTTGGCTGCGGCGCTCGCCAGTCATAACGCTGCCCTTCAGAGCGCCTTATCAGATGTCATTCAGGCGTATTTTGATGCAATGACCGCCAAAGCAACCCTTAAAGCCGCGACAGAAGTCAAGGAGATCGCCAAAAGCACGCTGAACTCCGCAAAAGTACGTGAGGGGAAAGGAGTCGCTTCCCAAAGTGACAGGCTGCGCGCGACAACGGCCCTGGCCAAAGCGGTGTTGGAACAAAATCGTGCTCAGGGCAATTACCGGAAAGCGCTGGCCGTGCTGGGACAAATTATGGGGGTGCCGGGCAACACCGTGATCTCAATGCCGGCAGAGATCGCTGAAAATACCGGAGAGATCAGCGACGACTTGAACCATTGGTTGGAAGAAGCCCAGAAAAACCACCCCGCAATTATTGCAGCCAGGGAACAAGTTAAAGCAGCTCAGAATCAGGTAACTGTAGTTCGTTCGGCCGGTTTGCCCACCCTGAATTTTTCCAGCTATTATTATAAGAACACCAGGCCGGGCGAAGCCGTTACCCAGACTGAAGCGGAGGAGAACACAGTCGGGATCGGGATAACGATCCCATTGTTTGACGGATTCTCCAATACGTATAAAATTCGCGGCGCACAGGCACAGGTGGAGCAAAAACAGGCAGCGCTGGCTGACACCGAAAATCGGGTTGCTCTGGAACTCGTCAGGGCTTATGCCGATGCTACTTCCGCCTTGCAGAATCTGGATGCTTCTGTAAATCTGCTTAAAGCCGCCGAGGAAGCGCTAACCGTTTCACAGCGAAGATACGACAAGGGGGCTGCGGATATCACGGAAATACTCAATACGCAATGGACTCTTTCCGAAGGGCAGCAGGAACGTATTCGCTGCATAGCGGAATGGCATTCGGCACGATTAAGGCTCTTAGCAAGTGCCGGCCAGATGGGAAGGGCGGCGGTCACAGAAGAAAAATCTGTCAAGTTGCAGGAAAAATGAAACTAATAATTTAGTCTCAACCACCCCGTGCAAGTGGGGTGGTTGAGACTGTTGTTGAATAGAAAGCGAAATTTTTAAATGCGTGGTGGCAACGATGGTATGCCATGTGTAACGATCTCTGCTATTGAAAGCCCATGTCAAAATCAGGTAACGGAGAAATCGGCAGAAGTAATTGTCGGTGCCCCGGCCAACGTTGCAAATTGAACGGGTGCCAAAGATCCGCTGCCATCGGCATCGTAGTATGCTCCGCCATTATTGGTATCGTAAAGTATGTAGTCGTTCGCATCCTGTGCCACGACTCCGCTGCCGGCAAGGAAGTTGCCCGCAGCCAGCACACCAGTTGTTGTCAGCTTCGTAAAAACAGCATTTTCAAGCTGGATAGAATCGTCTACTGCAAGGAAATCGGTAATCGTATCGAGGTTGGTGGATGAATTTAGTGCGGACTCAAAACGGAAGATATCGGTTCCTGACCCACCTGTCAGTGTGTCATTGCCAAGACCGCCGATTAAACTATCGTTGCCCGTGCCACCGAGCAGGGTGTCCGCACCCGTGCCGCCATTGAGAATATTGTCCGCGGTATTGCCGATCAGCATGTTGTCCAGCGTGTTGCCGGTCAGGTTGAGCTTGCTTGCGCCCGTCGCACTTGCATCCAGATTCTCCAGATTGCTACCCAGCGTGAGCGTCGCAGCAGCCGCGTTGCTGGAAGTTCCCCGCAACTGGACCGTGTCCGTGCCGGCATTAACTACTTCGGTGATGGTATCCTGCAATGCCCCCGCCGCCGTAAGATCGATAATGTAAGTGTCATCGCCCACTCCACCCTGTAGCTTATCTGTGCCGGCACCACCATCAAGCATGTTGGCGGCAGAGTTACCAATGATCAGGTTGTTGAGCGCATTGCCGGTGCCGTTGATGGCATCTGTTCCGGTCAGTGTCAGGTTTTCCAGGTTGGCTCCCAGCGCATAAGTGACCGAGGATTTCACCAGGTCAATGCCGCCCACCGCCAACGCGTTGCTTTCAGTCACCGTGTCACCTGCATTGTCCACAACGTAGGTGTCGTTGCCGTCACCCCCAATGAGCGTGTCGGCACCCATGCCACCGTCGAGAATGTTGGCCGCTGCATTACCGGTGATCACATTGTTGAACGCATTGCCGGTGCCGTTGATGGTAGCAGTGCCAGTAAGCGTGAGATTTTCAATGTTCGCCCCCAGGGTGTAGCTGATGGTGCTCTTGACCAGATCGGTGCCTTCATTCGCCAGTTCCGTCACCACATCGCCTGCGTTGTCTACCAGGTAAGTGTCGTTGCCCGTGCCACCAACCAGCGCGTCAGCCCCGGTACCACCATTCAGTGTGTCGTTGCCGATCCCGCCCGTCAGCGTGTTAGCATAAGCGTTGCCGGTCAGCACGTTGTCCAGCGTGTTGCCGGTCAGGTTATAGGCGACCACATTGGTCAGCGTAGCGTTCTCAATATCGTCAATGAGAACGTAAGTGCCACCGGCTGCAGCAATCGCCACCTGGACCAGATCGGTGCCTTCGTTCACCAGTTCCGTCACCACATCGCCTGCGTTGTCCACCAGGTAAGTGTCGTTGCCCGTGCTACCAATCATGATGTCGGTACCAGCCCCGCCATTAAGAGTGTCATTGCCCGCTCCACCGAAGAGCGAGTCATTGCCGGCATCCCCCCGCAGGCTATCATCCCCGTCATCGCCGGTCAGGGTGTCGTTGCCGCTGCCACCGATCAGAGTATCGTTGCCCGCCAGACCAGAGAGGATATTGTTCGCGCTGTTGCCGGTGAGGATGTTGTCAAGACCGTTGCCTGTGCCATTGACGATGGCAGTGCCGGTTAACGTCAAATTCTCAACATCAAACTTCCCCGATTCATTAAGTGAAAAGGTGACCGTGCTGTTAACTTTGTCTGTCCCTTCGCCATAATACTCTTCAACGGCATCGCTCACGCCGTCGACGTAATAAGTGTCATCACCAGCGCCGCCCTTCATAATATCGTTGCCCGCTCCTCCGTCGAGGGTGTCATTGCCCGTGCCTCCGAAGAGCGAGTCATTGCCGGCATCCCCCCGCAGGGTATCGTTACCGTCGTCGCCGTTCAGGGTGTCGTTGCCGCTGCCACCGCTCAGAGTGTCGTTGCCCGTCAGACCAGTGAGGATATTGTCCGCGCTGTTGCCGGTAAGGATGTTGTCAAGACCGTTGCCTGTGCCATTGACGATGGCAGTGCCGGTTAACGTCAAATTCTCAACATCAAACTTCCCCGATTCATTAAGTGAAAAGGTGACCGTGCTGTTAACTTTGTCTGTCCCTTCGCCATAATACTCTTCAACGGCATCGCTCACGCCGTCGACGTAATAAGTGTCATCACCAGCGCCGCCCTTCATAATATCGTTGCCCGCTCCTCCGTCGAGGGTGTCATTGCCCGTGCCTCCGAAGAGCGAGTCATTGCCGGCATCCCCCCGCAGGGTATCGTTACCGTCGTCGCCGTTCAGGGTGTCGTTGCCGCTGCCACCGCTCAGAGTGTCGTTGCCCGTCAGACCAGTGAGGATATTGTCCGCGCTGTTGCCGGTAAGGGTGTTGTCAAGACTATTGCCGGTACCGTTGAAAGCAGTGGAGCCTGAAGCCAGGATGAGGTTTTCTACATTGTCGGGGAGGGTATAATTGTCGACCGAACTGTATACGATATCGGTCCCCTCATTCAGTTTTTCTGTGACGATATCACCCAGGCTGTCGACGTAATAGGTATCGTTACCAAGGCTCCCCACCATGATGTCATTGCCTGAACCGCCGTCAAGGATATCGTTCCCGTCATCCGTCTGTATTGAATTTGGCTCGAATCCTTGCAGTATATCATTACCGTCGCCTCCTTCGAGTCTATCGCTTCCAGCCCCGCCAATAAGTGTATCGTCACTGCCGTAACCTTTTAGTGTATCGTTACCATAACCACCATGAAGCCAGTCATTGCCGCTGTTTCCTTCCATGATGTTGTTGAGTCCGTTGCCATAAGCCTGGATACCGCTGTTCATGTTGGTGAAGAGATTTTCAACGTTATCGGTCATATTGTAGCCACCTTCTGAACGCGGTAAGTTTAACTCGATAGTATCGGTCCCTTCACCCGCTTTTTCGATTACATGGTCACCAGGATAGTAGTATGTTGCCACAGGGTTACCATAATCGTCATAATCAGTCACCCACACTGCCTGCCTGGCTACCACATAAGTGTCGTTTCCCGGACCACCCGCCATAAAATCATCATCATAACCCGACTCAGCCCCGCCGTCGAGCCTGTCATTGCCTGCCCCTCCGATAAGCGAGTCGCTGCCATACCCGCCGTTCAAATTGTCGTTGCCGATGCCGCCGTCGATAGTGTCATCCCCGCCTCCACCGTCGATGATGTCATCCCCGCCAAGGCCATAGATGGTATCGGAATCATTGGATGGGATACCTCCAGTCACTCCTGTCGTGACGATGATGGGAGTTATAGTATCATTACCAAGCGTACCAGTGATAGTTGCCATCTTTTGTCCCTCCATTGAATTGATATTGCGGCCACTGCTTAACTGCCGCATCCCCCCTGAGCGTAGTGCAGAGGGGAAATGAATCGATAAGAACTTTTTTGTAACTGTATGAGATCTTTACAAAACAACATAAATAATAATAAAAATGCCATTATGATCATAAAATAACCATATATAGAGAAATTTATTTATCTATAGCCATTGGATATAGATCATTCGAATCCTTGTTCCCCGACCAAATTTACTCCTTGCTAACCTTCGTCCATGAATCACGCAGCGCTACAATACGATTAAAAACAGGCTTGCCCACTACGACATCCGTATCAACACAAAAATATCCAAGTCTTTCAAACTGATATCTAGTCCCCGGTTCTGCATTCTTCAGACTCGATTCAGCATAACAGTCCGTCAAGATTGTAAGAGAATCCGGATTCAGATATTTCGTAAAGTCTTCTTCGCTTCCAGGATCATAAATATTAAAGAGACGGTCGTACAAACGCACTTCCACAGGCACACAATTATCAGCCGAAACCCAGTGAATAACACCCTGCACCTTGCGCCCGTCAGCCGGTGGTGCGTTACGTGTCTGAACATCATAGGTGCAGTGCAGTTCCACTACTTCACCGGTCTGCTCATCCCGCACCACGTTTTCATATTTTATTACATAAGCATTTCTCAGGCGTACTTCCCGCCCCGGACCAAGGCGATGATATTTTTTGGGCGGATTTTCCATAAAATCGTCACGTTCAATATAGATTACCCGGGAAAAAGGAATATTTCTGGTACCCATCTCAGGACGCTGCGGATGGTTTTGGCTCTCAAACTGTTCAACCTGGCCTTCCGGATAATTGTCGATCACTACCCGCAGGGGGTGTAAGACACACATCGCCCTCGGCGCCCGTTCATTGAGGTCATCGCGGACGCAATGTTCCAGCAAGGAAACATCTATCAGGTTGTCGTTTTTAGCCACACCAATTTCAGCACAGAATTTTCGGATGGCCTCGGGCGAGTAACCCCGGCGCCGCATTCCCGTCACGGTCGGCATTCGCGGATCATCCCAGCCTTGCACATATTTTTTCTGCACCAGTTCAATAAGCCTGCGTTTGCTTAAAACCGTATAACTCAAATTAAGGCGGGCGAATTCAATCTGCTGCGGCCGATCGCCGGTAATCAACCGCCCGACAATCCAGTCATACAGGGGACGATTGTTTTCAAACTCCAATGTACAGATAGAGTAAGTAATTCCTTCCAGTGCATCAGAAAGACAATGGGCAAAATCGTACATCGGATAAATAACCCATCCTCCCGCCGTCCTGTAGTGCGGCTCCCGCTTGATACGGTAAATGACGGGATCCCGCATGACTATATTGGGAGACGCCATATCAATCTTGGCACGAAGTGTATGAGCACCATCCTCGAACTCTCCGGCCCGCATTCTTGCAAATAAATCCAGATTTTCTTCGACCGAGCGGTTGCGATAAGGACTTTCTTTGCCCGGTTCCGTAAATGTTCCACGGCCTTCCCGTACCTCATCAGCGTTTAAGCTGCAAACATAAGCGTCTCCTTTTTTAATGAGTGCAACGGCAAACTGATATATCCGTTCAAAGTAGTCGGAGGCATAAAACAGACGGTTACCCCAGTCAAATCCCAGCCAGCGAACATCACGGATAATCGATTCCACATATTCCATGGACTCACCCAGCGGGTCGGTATCATCCAATCGCAAATTGCAGGTTCCCTGATACTGGGCGGCAATGCCGAAGTTCAGACAAACCGATTTGGCATGCCCAATATGAATGTAGCCGTTCGGTTCGGGGGGAAAACGGGTGGCAACACGTCCTTCGTGCTTGTTTGTCCGAAGGTCTTCGTCAATAATATCACGGATAAAATCGTTCGGAACTGATATTTGAGGCTGTGTCATATTAAGACTCCTTGTAACTTTTTATATTGAGAAACTGGTTTCATGTTAATTTGATTACTATATCTTTTCTTCATATAAGTTTTATAATTTCGCAAATAAAAAAGGGAGCACACAGGCTCCCTTCATATACTTATCATTACTTGAATCCGGCAACTTTTTAATACTCTTTTGTCAATTTATCCAGTTCCGCCAGAGAAAATACAGGGCCGTCCTTGCAGACATACTTACTGCCGACATTGCAACGTCCGCATTTGCCGATACCGCACTTCATACGCATTTCCAAGGAAGTAATGATGTTCTCTTTCGAAAAGCCCAAATCAAAAAAGACAGGCAATGTAAATCGAATCATGATTGGTGGGCCGCAGATAACCGCCACGGAGTTTTCCTTGCTGGGCGCGACTTCCTTACAGACAGTGGGCACGAAACCTTCCCTGCCCTTCCAAGTGGCATCGCCTTTATCCACAGTGACGTTCATGTTCAGATCATCTCTTTTTTCCCATTCGGCAAGCTCATCTTTATAAAGCAGCAGACCAGGATTTCTGGCGCCATAGATAACTGTAATGTTGCCAAAGCGCTTTCGGTTGTCAGGGTAAATCATATAATTGATTAGAGAACGCAGAGTAGTAAAAGCAAATCCACCGCCGACGATCACAATGTTTTTTCCTTCAAGATATTCCAGCGGCCAGGAATTGCCCAAGGGCCCACGAAGACCCATCAAAGCACCCTCTTCCATTTCATGCAGAGCTGTGGTGACAATTCCGGCTTTCTGCACGGTGAATTCTACATACCCCTTTTGTGTAGGCGATGATGCTATTCCGATGGGCGATTCGCCTTTACCGAAGATGGAAAGTTCGCCGAATTGCCCGGGAATGTAACTATATTTTACCTCGTCTTCCGGATTTACGAACTTAAATCGAAAAGTCTTAATGTCTTTTGTATCGACTTCAGTAATAATTTTATCCACGATAACCGGATATGGTACATACGGGTTTTGCATTACTAACTCCCTAATTATATTTTTGAAATATCTTCAATTACTTTTCTGATGTCCAGATTCACCGGGCAGGACATGACGCAACGGCCACAGCCAACACATGCAATCGCCCCGAAATTATCGACGTAATATTTGAATTTATGCATAACACGCTGACGCCACCTTTCCTTCTGTGACGTACGCGGATTATGCCCGGATGTCTCTTTCGTAAAGAGCGGAAACATACAGGAATCCCAGGAACGGATACGGACACCATCGCTGCCCTTCGCTTCATCGCTGATATCAAAACAATGACAAGTCGGGCACATGTATGTGCAGGTACCGCAAGCCAGGCACTTGCCATGAATTGTCGCCCAGATAGGATGTTCAAAATTATTGTCTAAAATGGGTTTTACTTCGTGAGCCGGAACCCTGGATGAAATAGCCTGCTTTGCTTTTTGGGCAATTTCTTTTTTCTTGGCGTCTGCCGCTGCATCGGCTTTACCGTCGCCAAAAAACTTAGCCAGTTTTTCCCCTTTAGGAGTGATAAACTCCACCAGATAGCTCCCGCCAATATCGGTCAGCAGAATATCGGCGCCTTTATCGGAAACCGGCTCGCCATCCACTGAAGTGCAAAAACACGTGGCATAAGGAGGCTTCACACAGGACAGTGCAATTACTATTGTATTGTTTCTCTTATTTATATAATAATCATCTTTATATTTTTCTTGATCAAAAAGCATATCCAGCAGGGCAAAACTCCGCGCATCGCAAGGACGTACGCCAAAGAGAACTGCCGCATCAGCCTTATTTTCTTCAGCAGATAACACCGTACCTTTGGGGGTACGGGTGAATTTCATCAGTGTTTCCGTATGCGGGAAGAAAACATTTTTCGGTGCATTCTTGGAATTTAAATAAGCAAAGAAAGGTTCAATATCTTTTTCCAGCGGAACAAAAAGCACATTATCTTCTTTTTTCACCGGAGCCCAGACCAGGAATTCCTCTGCCATTTTCTTGGCAATGCCCGCCAGCGCTTCTATTTTGATCAACCGTTTTTCCATATTTATTCCTAATTTAAGTATTTTCTCTGATTATATAAATTTTTATTAAATCAAGCTTAATTGTCTCAGCAGTGGCTGAGGATCAAATATGTGCGATTTAAATGTTTCCTGGGAGCCGGGAAGTCCCATGGCCAACGAAATCAATTCCGAAAAATAAAATATAGGCAGTTTCAAATCCGTACTGGGACGCATATCCAGATTGGCCATGCAAAGCGGGCAGGCTGTTACAACACAATTGGCTCCTGCTTCCTTCGCCGCACTCATTAGTTTGTCGCACATTTCAATGACAATAGCTGTCTTGCTGATTGCCAATGATCCTCCGCAGCAATCGGTTTTGTAAGACCATTTTTTCACATCGGCCCCAATTGCACCCATTATTTTATCCAGCATGAAGGGGTTTTCATAATTTTCAAATTGGCAAACCTCGGGTGGACGCAGCAGTAAACACCCGTAGTAGGAAACGGGCTTCAATCCGGCCAGTGGTTTGACTACCTTTGCAGCCAATGTGTCGATACCAATATCGGTATAGATGATATCAATGGGATTACGAATCGCAATACCGCCTTGATATTTGGCACCCACAACACCTTCAATTTTTGATTTCAGTTCCTTATCAGATTTCAAATGATGTTCGGCTGTTTTGAAACGATTAAAACAGGCTGCGCAGGGAACCATTACATCCATAGCTTCTTTTTCTGCGGCAATCAGATTACGCGCCGATAAAGCGATGGACAAATCGAAATTTGTGCTGTGCGCCGATGACGCTCCACAACATGACCAATCGTCGACTTCTTTGAGTTCAATGTCTAAGGCGCGACTGATGGCCTTCATGGACTGATCATACTCTTTTCCCGTCGCGTGCAGCGAGCAGCCCGGATAATATGAAACTTTCAAGAGAGTAGCCTCCTTCTATACTTGTTACTTCACCGTATCAATCCATTTGGCTTGGTACGGAACAATATCATCACTTATCTACTTTTTGTTTTCTCAAAAATATTTCTAACCGATTTCATGTCTTTCGTCCGTGGGGATAGTAAAGCCAACTTGCCTTTCTTAAACATATCCAAACCAAGCATTGCATCAGCAAAATAATCACCGGACTTCAATTTATATTTCACCATCATCATCGGTTCGTTTATCCGACCTCCCGACTTCATGCCCGACAGGAACGCTTCATGGAATGTCAATATATTTTTCTCGCGGGCACCAACACCGGTTTCAATCGCCATCTGCCTAAGTACGTCCATCATACGAGCGATATCTACCTGATTGGGGCAACGGGTGATGCACGTTTCACACGAAAGGCAAAGCCAGATGGTAGAACTATTCAGCACCTCATCACGCTTGCCGTTTTGAATCATTTTTATAACCTTGTTAATGTTATACTCCATGTGAGAAGACATGGGGCAACCGGCAGTGCATTTGCGGCAATGATAACATCTTTGAATCGGCACACCGTCAATCTTCTTATTAACCTCTTCTAAGAAATTTTCCATACTCACCTTTTCTTCACTAAACTGATTATGGGTGGAAGACAAAATCTTCTTTATCCTGTTCGCTGTACTTACCCAAAGGCGGCATATCTTCCATGGAAGAGCCGGCTCGAGAACCAAATAATTCGAAGCAATCTTTATCTATTTTTTTCAAATAATTGCGCAGGTCAACACCCATTGGACACACCGAAATGCAGGAACCGCAATCCACACAGCGGCCTACCATATGATACAGGCGCATGCATTGGAATACCTGCGTATCACTTTTATCCTCACCGATTCCTACCCACTGCGGTTGGCTCTGTTCAGCAAAGCAAGTTGGGCAATAGCAGGAGGGGCAGGCCTGACGGCAAGCGTTGCAACGAATACATTTTTCCATTTCCTTGGCAAAATATTCCCAACGCTCCGCAATGCCTTTTTTCTCAAATTCGGTAATCTCGTCATATTCTGTGGAGGGATCCTTCGCCGCAGCCGGTGAGCCGACCATCACATCCGAGATAATTGGATTATTAAAGCGGCAGACAATACAGTTAGGTGCCATAACATCATTAAGAGCAACCGTTTTATCGCCCGCTGATGTCTTCATTTTCAATTGCCCGCCTTCCAGCGATCCTTCCAAAATATCTGCTCCATCCACCGCTTTCGCCAGTTTTTTCCTGTCCACATATCCTTCACAAGGCACGCCGATAATAAAAATATCTTCCCTTTGATATTGCCGCTCTTGTAAGTGGATGATAAGTGAACGGGTTGCACAGCCGCGGGCAACAACACCAATAACTTTCTTCTTGCGGTCTTCCGGTTTAACACGCTTTTGCGATTCCCTATGCTGCGTAACCAGATCATGCACAAATTTAGCTAAATTCTGCGTGCAGAACTCATTGAAAACAAGTTTGTCTGCCTCTTCCGGAGTCGCTACAAAACAAGGCGTAGCCGTTAAAGGCAGTGTTCCTTTTTCATAGCCGATAATGACGTCAACCTTCTTTTCTGAAAGCAGTCCTTTAGCAACTTCTCGCAATTTTGTTTCGATGTTTTCCACAGTGATGATTTCCCCGTTTATTTATTATTATCTTTTAATCAGACTAACCAATCTTCTTGATCATCTTATTGGCCGGTCCCAGTGCCTTCACTTTTTCTGTAACACCCTTGATGACCTGTGCGAATCTCTCGCCCTCGGAGGCCGAAATCCAGGTAAACATGGTTCTGTCGCCTTCCATACCGATGTAATTCAGGAATCTCTTTAACGTCGCAAACTTGCGGCGCGCCACTAAATTTCCTGATATATAGTGGCATTCACCCGGATGTCAACCGGAAACCAGAACGCCGTCGGCTCCGCCCTGCAGTGCCCTGACGACATAAAAAGGATTGATCCTGCCGGTACAGGGAACACGAATGATCCTGACATTGGGCGGATACTGAATTCTGCTGATACCAGCCAGATCGGCTCCCGCGTAAGTACACCAGTTGCAGACAATGGCAACGATTTTCGGTGCCCATTCCTTGTTTGCTAAATTTTCAGCCATATATTCTCCTTTTAGCGGCAATGCACCGCTTTATCAGCCGTTTACTTAGTTTAAATTGTCTATTTGTGCCAGTACTTCTTCATTGTTAAAGCCGTTCAAGTCGACAGCGTTCATACGGCAGGAGGCCGTGCAGACTCCGCAGCCCTTGCAAAGGACAGCGTTAACTTCAGCGTAACCTTCAGCGACATTCACCTGTATCGCACTGTAGGGACAATTGATTTCACAAAGACCGCACGCCGAGCATCTCTCTTTATTGACATAGGCAGTTTTACCTTCCGCCTCAATAAAATCAAGAGTTAGAACCGTACAGGCACGAGAAACGGCGGCATTAGCCTGGGTAACGCTTTCATCGCTGAACTTCGGCGAATGCGCCATGCCACACATAAATACGCCATCAGTCTGGAAATCCACAGGGCGCAGCTTTACGTGAGCCTCAAGGAAGAAGCCGTCCTGATTAGTGGGCACCTTCAACATTTGGCCAATCGCCGCATTTTCCGGATTAGGCACAACACCGACGCTTAAAGCTACCATATCAGCAGTTAATGCAACCTCTTCATTGAGAATTGGATCCAGTACTTTTACGGCAACTTTATCGCCGTCAGCAATCACTTCCGGTTTTCTGTCTTCTTCGAAAGAAATGAACCTGATGTTCGCCTCACGCGCCTGCTTGTAATAATCCTCCTTGAAGGAGAAAGTGCGGATATCCCGGTAAAGAATTGTGATATCGCGAGACGGATCAGCAGCTTTTAATTCCAGCGCATTCTTGATTGCTTCACTGCAGCAGTAACGGCTGCAATAAGGATGCTCTTTATCGCGTGAGCCGACGCATTGAATCATTACAATGTTTTTCACTGCCGCCAGATCGGCTGGCTTTTCATAAATCAATGTTTCTAATTCTCGTTGTGTTTTGACTTTCGCATTCTGACCGTAGAGATACTCTTTCGGCTTGTTTTCATAAGCACCGGTGGCGACAATTACAATACCATGCTCAAACACATTTTCGCCATTTTTGGCCTGCACCGTAGTTTTGTAATTGCCGATGAAGCCGTCAATTTTTTTAATCTGGGCACTTGTATAAACAGTGATCAAGGGATTCTTGGAAATCTTATCCAAGAGAGACTTCAGGTGTTTACGGGTATCAAGTCCTTCCAGTGTTTTGTATAATTGACGATAATTGCCGCCTAGCTGATCATCCTTTTCCACAATACATGATGCAAAATTCTGATCAGCAAGTGACAGTGCTGCGGTCATACCGGCTATGCCACCGCCGATAATCAAGGCTGCGTGATTGACGGAAAGCTGACCGGGTTTCAACGGTTTCAAATATTGCGCTTTGGCCACAGCCATTCTCACCAGGTCCTTAGCTTTCTCGGTTGCTGCTTCGGGCTCATTCATGTGCACCCAGGAATCCTGATCGCGGATATTAGCCATCTCAAATAGATATCTGTTCAAACCTGCTTTTTCGCAGTTTTCCTGGAACAAACCTTCATGTGTACGCGGCGAACAGGAAGCAACCACAACCCGTGTAAGATTCTGCTCTTTGATAACTTCGGCCATCTTGACCGCAGTATCCTGGGAGCAGGTAAAGAGATTGTCCGCAGTAAAAACAACGGAAGGCAATGTAGCGGCATAGTCTCGGACTGCTGGGACATCGACCACTCCCCCGATATTGATACCGCAATGACATACGAAAACGCCGGTGCGTACAGACTGTCCACGCAAATCTTTTTCCTCTGGATTTTCTACAGGCGTAATCATTGTGCCGCGTCTAGCCGCAAGTAAGCCCTCCGCACAGGCGGCGGCGGCGCTGGCTTCCATAACTGTTTCCGGAATGTCCTTCGGCCCGCCGAAAGCACCGCAGACAAAAACACCGGGACGTGACGTCTGCACCGGGTTTTCCAGCATGGTCTTACAGAAACCGTGTTCTTCTAATTCGATTCCAATGCTTGCGGCCAGTTTTTTGGCCTCTTTGGGAGGCATAAGACCTACGGACAGTACTACCATATCAAATTCTTCTTCCGTTAGAGTGCCGTCCTGATTTACATATTTAATCAGCAAATTATTACTCTGCTGCAGTTCTTTGATTACTGAGGGCATCGAACGGATATAGCGGATACCGTACTCGTTTTTCGCTCGGTTGACAAAGCGGTCAAAATCCTTACCATGAGCACGAATGTCCATATAGAAAATAGTGGGTTCCAGACCTTTAGCGTGCTCCTTGCCGATGATTGCTTGCTTGGTCGCATACATACAGCAAACCGATGAGCACCAGCTGTTGTCACAGGAGGTGTCTCTCGAACCGACACACTGAATATAAGCGATTTTCTTGGGCTCTTTACCATCGGAGATTCGCTGCACATGCCCGAAGAAAGGACCGGAAGCGGAAAGAATACGCTCAAACTGAATACTGGATACAACATTCTTATAAACACCGTAGCCGTATTCACCGCGGAGCCGTGCATCGAAAATTTCAAAACCGGGCGAAGCAATAACAGCACCGACTTCAATAGTTTCTTCTTCAAAAGTCATATCATGGTCAATAGCCTTGGCGATACAGGCATCCACACATTGATAACATTCAGAACAAATACCACAAGCGAGACAACGATTAGCTTCCGCAATTGCTTGAGCTTCATCAAAGCCAATTCCTACTTCCTGGAAATTAGTTTTACGTTCTTCCGGTCTCATAAGTGGGTATTTCACACGGCGAACTTTGGTCACGTCAGACAAATCGGCCTTGTCGGCCAGATCAGCTGTCCAGTCTTTTTCACGACCGGCTTTCATATCCTCGCCGCGGAGGTAGAGATCAATGGATTTTGCTGCTTCTTTACCGGCAAATACTGCCTTAACAACGGTCTGGGGACCGGTAACGACGTCACCGCCGGAGAAAACGCCTTCAATATTCGTAGCAAAGGTAACTTCGTCAGCATCGACATTATTCCATCTATTGATGGAAACTCCGCTTTCTTTGGTAATAAATGATAAATCCGCTTCCTGACCGATAGCCGGAACGATGGCATCGCATTCAACAATAAATTCCGATCCTTTGATTTCGATGGGACGACGGCGGCCGCTGGCGTCAGGTTCGCCCAGTTCCATACGCGTACATTCGATACCGGTCACTTTTCCATCTTTGCCCACCACGCGCTTGGGAGCGACGAGGAACTTCATTTCAACGCCTTCTTCGATGGCCTCCTCAATTTCTTCGGGCGCGGCGGGCATTTCCGCACGGGTTCGGCGATAGAGGATAAAGACTTCCTGGGAACCGGTACGAACAGCAGTCCGCACAGCATCCATGGCCACATTACCGCCGCCGATGACAGCGACTTTATCTCCGAGAGAAACTTTTTTGCCCAGATTAATCTGCATCAGGTAATCCACACCGTGGATGACACCCTGCATATCTTCGCCGGGAATATTGAGCTTACTGCTCTTCATGGTACCGCAACCGATAAAGACGGCGTCATAGTCACTCTTGAGTTTATCGAAGGAGATATCTTTACCTATTTTTTTATTGAGGTGGATTTTTACACCTAAATCCTCGATGACTTTGATTTCCGCATTGAGAACTTTCTTGGGAAGCCGATATTCGGGAATTCCAACAGCCATCCAACCGCCCGCTACCGGCAATGCTTCGAAAACCTCCACGTCGTAGCCCTCAATGGCCAGATAGTAAGCGCAGGTAAGTCCGGCAGGACCGGCTCCTACAACGGCCACTTTCTTGCCTTTACTTTCTTTCTTCTCCGGCAAATAACGTGTATCCGAGTTCAAATCCAGATCGGCAACAAACTGTTTCAGATGCATAATATCAATGGGGTCATCCACCTTACCGCGCATACAGGCTGTTTCACAGGGATGGTTACAGACGCGACCACAGACTACAGGAAAAGGATTGTCTTTTTTAATAAGTTTCAGCGCTTCTTTATATTTACCGGCAGCAATCAGAGCAACATAACCTTGTACACTGATATGAGTGGGACAACCGGCCTTACAGGGTGAAGTCCCCAGTTTGTCTATGGCAAATCCGCTGGGGATTGCCTGTGGAAAGTGGCGGTATATCGCTTTTCTTTCACTTAAATTACCGTTGAATCCGGCCGGAACGGAAACCGGACAGACATTGGCGCAATCGCCGCAACCGGTACATTTATCCAGATTGACAAAGCGCGGGGCCCTGGTCATTTTTACTTTAAAGCGTCCGGGTTCTCCTTCGACCGATTCCACCGTACGACGGGTCATAATCTCCACATTGGGATGACGGCCGACTTCAACGAGTTTGGGGGATAGTATACATGCGGAACAGTCATTTGTGGGGAATGTCTTATCAAGCTGTGCCATAACACCGCCGATACTGATCCCGTTTTCAACCAGATAGACTTTCATTCCGGAATTGGCCAAATCGAGGGATGCCTGAATACCTGCGATCCCCGAGCCAACAACCATTACTGCACCAACTTTTTCGTTATCTTTTAGCACCTGATTACACCTCTTTATTCTATATAGGAGCCTCGTGAAACCTTTCTGAACAATAGCCAGATTAGCTTTCGTCGGCTAACATAATTTAATTATTCTGTCAAGGACAGATACCTTTTTTATCTCATCATTTTTTAACATTTGGATATTCCAAATAAATACCTTATTCCTTTTATCCCTGAGAAATATTTTTTCCCGATATTGTTAAAACAAGTAACGTCATACCAACTCGCACTGCATCGAAATAACTCACATTCCTTAATCATCATAAATAATGTGATAATTTTTTTTCTAAATGAATGTAAGGATTGCATGGATTATTTTCAAGACATCATTTTTAAATTATTTTTTGCAAATGAGCATCCAGAGCTTGCCAGATTTCGCTCTTTCCTTTTTGCGTCACCGCGGAAAAGAGAATAGGCTTTATACCTGCCGATATATGCAGGATTTTTTCAATAATACGCCTGCGGTTGATCGCTTGATTATTGGATAACTTATCGGTTTTGGTTAAAATATACAGATAAGGTATACGGTAATCTTCCAACCAGTCCCGCAAAGACAAATCATCACCATTGGGATCGCGGCGAATATCCAATATTAAAATTACCATGGCGAGATTTTGCCTGTTTTTCAAATAAGCTTCGATCATTTCTCCCCAGTCTTTCTTCAAGGTTCGGGAAACTTTGGCAAATCCATAACCCGGCAAATCGACAAAGGACACAGCTTCATTAATTGCAAAAAAATTTATCATCTGTGTCCGTCCGGGGGTATTGCTGGTTTTGGCCATATTTTTGCGTCCGACAAGCGTATTGATCAGAGACGATTTACCCACATTGGAACGTCCCACAAAAGCAATTTCCGGCATGGTCGCCGGAGGATAGTGGGATGGCAAAACTGCGCTTTTTACAAATTCAGCACTGGTAATTTTCATAAGAAGAAATAATCCTTCCAACTATTCCCGTTCAAAGGCAATCCCGTACTTCTCCAGTTTTCTCTCGAAGGTAGGACGGGAGATCCCGAGAATTTCGCAGATCTCACCTTTATTTTTATCTGTTTCACGGATAATTTTTCTGATGTAACGATCTTCCACTTCATCCAGCGTCAGCAACCTTCCCGAATCGGAAGACTTGAATATTTCCTCTAGGCCGTTGGTATTGTCTTTTGTGTCTTTCAGGGTACTAATACTCTCCTCTGAATCCAGTTCCGGGAAATCATTTTTTCCCAATACCTGGCTTTTGGCAACCACACAGGCACGCAGCAATAAATTTTCCAGTTCACGGACATTACCCGGCCAGTTATAGTTCATAAATATCTCCATTACTTGATCGGAGACGCCAATAATCTTTTTCTGTAAATCCAGATTGATTTTCGCCAGCAGATAATCAATTAAAGGTGGTATATCCTGTTTTCGTGATCGCAGAGGAGGAATATTAATCGCTACAATGTTTAACCGGTAAAACAAATCATTACGGAATTTTCCGTCCCTGACCAACGTCTTTAAATCTTTATTTGTAGCCGTCATAATCCGGGCATTAACCTTTATTTTATCTTTACCGCCAACCCGCTCAAATTCCATCTCCTGTAAAACACGCAGAAGCTTGGCCTGCAGATTCAGGGACATTTCACTGATTTCATCAAGAAATACCGTGCCATAGCGGGCCAGTTCAAACTTGCCAAGCTTGCGGGCGATTGCACCCGTAAATGAACCTTTTTCATGGCCGAACAATTCGGATTCCAACAGGGTCTCGACAATGGCCGAACAATTAACGGCTATAAACGGATCATCGGGCGAAGTATTCTGATGAATGACCTTGGCGATCAATTCTTTTCCGGTGCCACTTTCACCTTGAATCAATACAGTTGTGCGACTTTGCGACACAATACCTATTGTCTTGAAAATTTCCCGCATTTCATTGTCTGTTCCAATTATATCACCCGCGCGGAAATTGCGTGACGGCCCGGCCAGAAGACCATCCATCTTCTTTTCCATTTCCAGAGACTTCACAGCTTTTTTGATCGCCCTGTCCAATTCATCGACATCGAGCGGCTTGTGGAGATAATCGAACGCCCCTGCCTTCATGGCATTGATTGTTGTTTCCATGTCATAATAAGCCGTGATCATAATGACTTTTACATTTTCGTTTTCTTCCTTGAGGTCTTCCAGAACCAGAAAACCGTCAACATCGGGCAGACGAATATCCAGAATCACCACATCGGCGGGGTTACTTACATATTTATTCAAGCCATCTGTGCCGCTTTGAGCCGTATCTACTGTGTAGCCTTCTTCTTTAAGACAGAGCTCCAGTGTCTTACAAATGGCAGCGTCGTCATCAATAATTAAAATTCTGGACATAAAAAATTACCATTAGGCAAAATTGCTTGAGAAATCACGAGACCTGTACCACATTTTTTCCATGTAAAGAAGGAATTAAATAAAGGCTGCCATTTATGATGGACTCGCAAATAACCAGAACAAGGGCTGTTATTTATAACTTTTGAACGTTTTATTGAATGCCATTTAACAAAACGTTAAATTGGCATAAAAACAGAAAATAATTTCAACCTCATAAATAACCGACCGACAAGTCCCGGCAAAACGTATAATTATTTTTCTCGCAAAAAAAATTACTGGTAATTTCAATAAATTGCAGGCATATTCTACCCACGCCCCGCCGAATCATCCCAGTCACAAGGAATTTTATTTTAATTACAGCAACAACGGCATGTTTTGTGCTTGCATTTAACGCAGTTTAAGAATTATTTCCTCATTTGATATGGACAATATTAGTTTTATATCATATGTAGAATAATCAATACAATATCAGGAAAGGAATTGAACAATGGCTAAAAGAATTTTAACAGTAGTTGCAGCAATGGTTGTTGTGCTTGTATCGAGCACGTTGGTTTTCGCAGCAGAAGCAGCAGGAGCACCGGGGGCTGAGTCTTTCCCGAAAGCAATTTTTGCCGTTGGCGCTATGGTCGCCGCCGGTATTTCCATGGGCATAGGCGCAGTTGGTGCTGGACTTGGTATTGGTACCGCAGCCAGTGGTGCTTGCTCCGCAGTAGGAAGAAACCCCGGCGTACAGGGTAAAATCATGATGACCATGCTGGTCGGTATGGCTATGGCCGAATCTATCGCCATTTACGCTTTGGTCGTTGCTATGATTCTTCTCTATGCTAACCCCTACAAAGCTTTCTTCTTGGGTTAATGCTTAACACTTAAATTAAGGAGTCATGACCTCTACCTCCGGCGGAGGTCATGACTCCTGCTTCCCCAAGATTAATCCTCTGACGATAAATCCCCAAATAGTAAAACCTCTTTCAACACCCAACATATTTTTATTATGGTTTTTCTCTTAATGAACTTAATATGCTGCCGATATTATACACTGCAATGGCAATTAAATATCCCAAAGACGTATACTCATGCCGACACAAATATTAAATAAATTTAATTTAAGACGTGTTTATCGGAAAGGAGAATTTGAATGTCTTCAAAACGAAAATATCCATCTAATATTTTATTTTATATATGGGCTGCAAGTTTCTTGCAAGTGCTCAAAAAAACATGACTCAAAGCATGTATATGATTGAATTAATTAATAATTATTGTCAGATATTTTTATTTTTTTTATTTGACTTAGTAAATCAAAACTGGTAGATACTCGCAACCTTTATGCCAAGTTGCATTCAAAGCATCAGCTTAAACAAGTAAGTGGCTTTGCAGGCGTACCATTAAACCTTATATTGAAGCCGACGACTTGAAAACAATATTTTGGGATTGTACCCAGGAGGATTTTGATGAAAGACAATAAGTTGATCTTATGGTTTGATACTATCGAGCTTAGCGATCTCGCTCAAGTTGGCGGCAAGAATGCTTCTCTCGGTGAAATGAGAAAAGAACTGATTTCTAAGGGCGTCAGCATTCCGGATGGTTTTGCCGTTACGGCCCACGCCTACCGCCACTTGCTGTCGCATTCCGGTATTACCGGTGAAATCACGCAGCTTCTTTCCGATCTGAATACCCATGACATTAAAAATCTGTCAGACCGCGGCAAAAAAATCCGTTCACTTATTTACAATGCAAAGTTGCCCGATGACCTTCGTGAAGAAATTATTCAAGCTTATAAAAAGCTTTGTGACGAATATGGTCCGGACACTGATGTTGCCGTACGCAGTTCCGCTACGGCGGAAGACCTTCCCAATGCCAGCTTTGCCGGGCAGCAGGAAACGTTTCTCAATATCCGCGGCGAAGAAGCTTTAGTAGACGCCTGCAAGAAATGCTTTGCGTCACTCTTTACCGACCGCGCCATCTCTTATCGAGTCGATAAGGATTTTGACCACATGTCTGTCGCCCTTTCCATCGGCGTACAGAAAATGGTGCGCTCCGATCTGGCTTCTTCCGGTGTTATCTTTTCCATCGACACCGAAACAGGATTTAAAGATGCTATTCTGATCACCGGCGCTTACGGCTTGGGTGAAACTGTTGTCCAGGGAACAGTAAATCCGGATGAATTTTATGTTTTCAAACCTGCTTTAAATGCAAATTACCGCCCAATTATTCAGAAAAAACTGGGAACCAAAGAGATAAAAATGATTTACGCCTCCGAGGCGGACAGTGAATCAACCGTAGTCAACCCCACACCACTGGAAGACCGCAATCGTTTTTGTCTAAATGATGATGAAATACTTACGCTGGCCAAATGGACAACGATTATTGAAAATCATTATTCGCAAAAAGCCGGCTACTTCAAACCCATGGACATCGAATGGGGTAAAGACGGCAAAACCGGTGAACTCTTTATCCTGCAGGCCCGGCCGGAAACAGTCCAATCCCAGAAAGACGGCAATGTCCTGGAAAATTATATAATGCTGGAAACAAAAGATCCTATTGTTACAGGAACAAGCGTGGGAGCCAAAATTGGCGCCGGACCTGTACATGTCATTGAATCGGTAAGTGAAATTAAAAGTTTTCGTAAAGGCGAGGTGCTCGTTTCCGACATGACCGATCCGGACTGGGAACCGATTATGAAAATTGCTTCAGCCATTGTTACTAACAAGGGCGGCCGTACCTGCCATGCCGCCATTGTCAGCCGTGAGCTGGGAGTCCCCTGCATCGTCGGAACCGGCAACGGTACAAAGGTTCTGCACGATGTACCCGAGGTAACCGTATCCTGTGCGGAAGGTGAAGTCGGTAAAGTCTACAAGGGAATCCTGAAATACGACATTCACCGTATTGATGTCCAGGAAATGGAACGGCCCAAAACAAAAATAATGATGAATGTCGGCGATCCGGACAACGCCTTCAAACTTGCACCAATACCCAATGACGGCGTCGGTCTCGCCCGCTTGGAATTTATCATCACTCATTTTATTACTGTTCATCCGATGGCTTTAATTCATTTCGACAAAGTTACCGATGAAAAAGTCCGCAAGGAAATTGAAAAACTTACCCAGGGTTATGCCAATAAGGGAGATTTCTTTGTCGATAAACTGGCTCAAGGAGTGGCAAAGATTGCTGCGGCATTTTATCCCAACGATGTCATCGTCCGCATGAGCGATTTTAAGAGCAATGAATACAAAAATCTACTGGGAGGTCCTTTCTTTGAAGAAGAGGAGGAAAATCCTATGATTGGTTTCCGCGGAGCTTCCCGTTATTACGATGTGCGTTACCGCGAAGCTTTCGCTCTGGAATGCGAGGCAATGTTAAGAGTCCGGGACGAAATGGGACTCACAAACGTAAAACTCATGATACCTTTCTGCCGCACAGTTGCCGAAGGCAAAAATGTTGTTGAACTGATGGCCAGCAAAGGACTGGTACAGGGGAAAAATGGCCTCGAAATTTACATGATGGTGGAAATCCCCAGCAACGTCGTTTTAATTAAAGAATTTGGTAAAGTGTTTGACGGCTTCTCCATTGGCTCTAATGACCTCACTCAGCTCACTCTCGGCCTCGACAGAGATTCTGCATTGATTTCACATATCTTCGATGAAAGAAACTCGGCAGTCACCGAATTAATCCGCACAGCTATTCTAGAAGCAAATAAGATGGGCAAAAAAATAGGCATTTGCGGCCAGGCGCCAAGTGATCATCCCGAATTTGCCAGATTTCTGGTAGAATGCGGTATAAATAGCATTTCCCTTAATTCGGATACAGTAATTAAAACAACAATGGATATATTAAAAACGGAACAGGATTTAGGCATAAAAAAGTAATTTAATCGTAAAAAAACAAAAAACCCTCTGCAAAATTACTTGCAGAGGGTTTTTTATTTACAGGCTAAAAAGAATTTCATAAGCCGGGTTCTGTCCCGTGCGCTGGGTCTCCCCGCTACACGGTGATGATCATTCATCTGGGACGACAGTTGCCTGCCGCCTCAAGCGACGCTACCCGAGAACATCAGGCGGGCCGCCCTTAAACGTTCTCCTATTTGGTCTTGCTCCGGATGGGGTTTACCATGCCTTTTCTGTCACCAGAAAAGCGGTGAGCTCTTACCTCGCCATTTCACCCTTACCCGTGGCCTCAGCCTCAGGCGGTATATTTTCTGTGGCACTTTCCCTGGAGTCACCCCCGGTCGCTGTTAACGACCATCCTGCCCTGCGGAGCCCGGACTTTCCTCCGGTAGATAAATTCCACCGGCGATCATCTGATCTTCTTCCGCCTTATTTCAATTTAAGTTTATAATTTTTTGATAATATTTTCAAGCAATGTTCAACATCGGTTCCCAATACCAAGCTGCATTTTTTGCCTATTTCCGATCCAATTCGTTTCTAACTGCAAGGCCGATTTTTTCCATAACATACGGCTTGCGAACAAAAATTCCGGCACCCATTTCCTGAGTTTTTCGGACACGGTCGGTTTCAGAGAAACCGCTGACAATTATTGCCTTCTGTACAGGATTGATCTCTGTTATTCTCCGGTAGGTTTCCATGCCATCAATTCCCGGGTCCATAATCATATCCAAGAGCATCAGGTCAACTTTATTGTTTTTAATGTACTCAACAGCCTCTTCGCCACCGGCAACTGTCGCAGCCCTATATCCAAGCCGTGCCAACATATTCGTAGCCAGTTCCCGCTGTTCCTTCACATCATCCACTATCAGAATGGATTCACCGTTACCTCTATAAGTGGCGGCGGGCTTAATTTTTTCGATCTTTGCCGGTTCTTCTCTGGTCATAGGAAAATAAAGGGTAAAAGTAGTCCCCTTGCCTTCTTCACTTTCTACGTCGATGTAGCCATTATGATCCATCACGGTTCCCCAGACAACAGCCAACCCCAGCCCGGTACCGCTTCTTCCCATAACTTTCTTGGTATAAAAGGGCTCGAAAATCTTACCCAGGTCATTAGCAGAAATCCCCATGCCGGTATCAGACACAATGAGTAACACATAGTCCCCTTCCTGCATTGTTTCATACCCGTGGACAGGTTTATCCAGGTAACAATTCGCCGTTCTTATTGTCACTTCTCCCTGACCTGATATAGACTCGGACGCATTGGAAACAAGGTTCATTATTGTCTTGCCTAAATGGATGGGCGACCCTTTGATATTTAGAAGTCCGTCTTCAAGAACTGTCGAAACTTTCACATTCGGATGATAAGACTTCAATTTCTGAAATTCCGGTGATATTAAATAATCGCAGATCAGCCCGTTCAGATCGACTACTTCCGAAACGCTTACACCACGCCTTGCCAGAGTCAAAAGATCCTGAATTATTGCAGCCGCTTTCATGCTGGATTGCAGTGAGCTATCAGCATAATTTCTCAGAATGCTATTCACCGGCAATTCTTCCCGGATAAGCTCCGAATACCCAACCAGCACCCCCAGGACATTATTGAGATCATGGGCAACCCCGCCGGCTAAAGTGCCCAGCGACTCCATTTTCTCGGCTCGTTTTAAATGTTCTTCCAATTTTTTGCGCTCCGTATTGTCACGGATGCACTCTATGGCTGCGGTGATTTCTCCTTTCTCATCGCGAAGGACAGATGCCGTTCCTGAAAGATGGATATCCCCCGGCGGCAGATTCGGTGTAAATGATTCACCAAAAAGTATATCACCCACTCTCTGAATGGATGTGTATTGTTTTTCCCTTTCTCTGTTCGGATGAAGAGCAAGATCAATCAGAATAGGTCTTCTTTCGTCATAAAAGGGTAGAGCATACTCGTAGTCGCCCTTCCCGAGCATATTTTCCTTCTTAATGCCGGTTATTGCTTCCATGGCTCTATTCCAGGCAATAATTTCCCCGTCATTATTAATAATAAGTGTTGCGTCGGGAAGAAACTCGATTATATCGGCCAGTCTACGTTGAGATTCCTGGAGCGTTTTTTCGGCTTGTTTACGTTCGGTTATATCATGAAGCGAAGCAACGCTTTCTTTTGTACTGGGAATCATGTCCACACTAATGGCAATATCCTTTATATTTCCATATTTATCTCTAAATCTGCATTCATATTTCCGCGGAGCGGCACTGCTGCCCATCCTGCGCAAACAATGATATTGCATCATTCGCCTTAAATCATCTTCGTCAAAAAATTCCGTCCAGTTTTTCTTTCCTTCAACTTCTTCCTTGGCATAGCCAGATAATTTTTCGAACTCGGAATTCACCAGAATAATTTTCGTGTCTTCACGCAAAAGGACATTTGCATTACCCGTATTTTCGAAAATTGTCCGGTATAAATGCTCCGATCTTTTCAATGCATCCGCCGTCCTCTTGAGCTCGGTTATGTCACGATTATAAACAATGGAGCCGAGAAATTTTTGCTTTTCACCGTAGATGGCTTTTTCTTTTCTCCAGACGGAAAACTTCTCTCCTCTGGATGTAACAAGTTCAACCTCACCCTCCCAATATCCCTTTTGCCGGAGCAACAAATGATTGCCGGCATAATCTTTCCGACTGTTTTCAGAAAAATAATTTGAAGAATGGCTTCCCAACAGATGTTCTCTGGGATAGTCTAAAAGGTTTATCTGAAAATCATTACTATCAATAATATTTCCTGCGGTATCCAAAACCTCAACACCATCGGGTGCTGCCGCGAAGAGAATTTTGTAATTATCTATTCTCTCCAGGCTGGAGTTTATTTCTTTGATGGTTTCGTATAACTCAAAACTCTCTATGGCATTGGAGCTGTTGAGCAGAACAGTGGATAAAAAAGATAACGACGTATTGGGCAAACACTTATGATCTTTTGGCAACAAAGCAACGCACATGCCCCGGACGCGGTTTGTCGTAGCCATGATGTGCAACAGAAGGTCATTATCGTCTCTCGTGGGAACAATAATCGGCCTCTTTTCCCTTAAAGCCCAAGCGAATGTGCCGCAATCGATTAAGCTGTCTACCTCGTTTTGAATGTAAGACCGATATTTTTCAGAATCGATGTACTTTATAATAAATTCGTTGCTTCCTTCCTCAACCAGGAAAAAAGCTATGGACACAAAAGGAATCAGGCTTTGAACCCTTATTTTTGTTTCTTTAAGAAGGATGGAAACGTCGCTGAGCTTACTGATACTGTTTTGAAAATCACCAAGGGATGTCGCCATTTCCAGGCCGTCGACAATGAAGCGTTCAACATTTTCAAGATGCTTGACGCGCTCTTCAAGATAAGCTTTGGTCATAATTTTTTTTCTGGGATTCGTCATTGGCGTACATTATTTTAAAAATATCTTTCATTTGGCGATCAGCCTGTTCCATTATCGGCGATAAAATATTGGGCGTCATACCGAAACGCAGCCACGCCTCCTGATGCAAAGGAGGAATCAATCTTTCACCGCTTGTCCCCATGCCCATCGTATTGGCCATAACGTCCGCCAGATGCAGAATGGAAGACTCCAACTGATTTTTTGATTTTTGCGGTTCATGATGATGGCGCACCATATCCTCTAACGACAACGGCATTTGCCATCTATTGAGGAGGCTACCCCCGATCTCTGTATGATCAATGCCGAAAACATCCTGCTCCGTAAGGTAAAGCAGTCTATGACTGTTTCTCGCCTCCATAGCGGCATAAAGTGATTCTTTGGACAAATAATTGTAACAGATCAGGCGGCCGATGTCATGGAGCAATCCCGCCGTAAACATCCGTTCGGTATTCTGGATATTCTTATAGCCGGCTATAATCCTGGCGCAGATACCGCAAAGAACACTGTGTTTCCAGAACATTTCCATATTGATAATAGCGCAAGGAATCTTATTAAAGATACTAATGATGTTAACTCCCATAGCCAGGGTACTCAATTGCCGCGTCCCAATAACATTGACTGCACGCGAAAGGGTATCAATTTTAGACGGATAGCCATATAAGGCGCTGTTGACAAGTTTCAGGAGCCGTGCAGAAAGATTGGTGTCTTTACTAATCACATTTTCAATATCGTAGGTAGAACTGCTGGGCCGGGCAATGGCATTTATGAGTTGGTTGTAGATATCCGGCAGAGTCGATAGTTTAGTACCTTCGCCAATGTATTTCAGAGGATCTACATTCTTCTTTAAAGGCTTTTTGACTTCTTTTTCAAGCTGATGGTCCTGCCGGAAGTAGTCGGAATCGATATTTTTACCCCTGGCAGTTCTCAGTATACATAGACGGATCAGTTCCCGTATGGCTGGATGATCCATATCAGTGTGGCAAAACCGTTTATGAACTAATTCAGTGGCTCTGGCAAGTTCTTTGGGATCGAGATCATCCAGTACAAAGGCATTAATGTCATCACCTGAAACCCCTTCAATCTGTGCTTCGACGACACCCCACATCTTGCATATTTTCAGGTACTTTTCGGTAAAGACGGTTCCCCTGGTCATCAGGAGTCTGCCCATTCTGTCCGTCAGATCGTCTGCCAGAACCATGCCGGCCTGAAGATTTATTATACTCAATAGCCCCACAGTATTATCATCACCTTATTGAATTATTTTTTAATGCCAAGTCACACTTGAAACTTGACTTTGCTGATTCAAGTCGACGGCTTCCGCGACGCATAACCGTGGACAATACGCCTGCAGAGCCCCCTCCTTGCCAAAGTTGATATTTGAAATGCAACTTGGCATCAGCCTCTATATCGGCAGAAGTGATATCGAACTTGATACATTTGAAGCGGGTTTATTGGAATTATTTATGAGAATCAATTGCCAGATTAGCCAGTTTATCTGCCTGAGTGTTGTTACAACGCAAAACATGATTAACTTGAACGCAATCAAATGAGGTAAGCAGACTGCGGACTTCCTGCATCAAAACTTTCAAATTTTCATTTTTAACTCGGTAGGAACCATTAATTTGACGGGCAAGAAGTTCCGAATCCAAGAAAACATCCAGGTTATTACAACCACTGGCAAGCGCCCCTTTCAGCCCCAAAATCAGTGCCTTATATTCGGCAATATTATTAGTGCAGTATCCGAGATATTCCTTGCCTTCCCAGACCACGTTCCCTTCTTCATCCGTGATAACAGCGCCAGCGCCGCCGTCACCGGGATTACCGCGACAGGCGCCGTCACTAAAGAGCCGGTAGATTTTCTTTTCCATAAATTTCAGGATGATTTTTCCATATTTTGAAAATACATAATACGCTGGCAATTAGGACACTCAATGAGATCCGATGTCTTTTGCAGTTCAATATATAATTGAGGAGGAATATTCATATGACAACCGTTACAGACTGATTTCCAAACCGAAATAACGCCGACTCCTTTATTCCTTTTTTTAATCTTTTCATATCTTGCCAAAAGATCTGCAGGAACCTGGTCCTTTAAACCCGCACGTTTTTGCTCACACTTCACAAATTCAGCATCTATGGAGTTCAAATCAACTTCAATCAGCTTCTTTTCTTCCTCATATTTTTTTCTGTGTCCATCTAAGGTTTCCTGATCCTTTTTCACCAGAACGGCTAAGTTTTCCAGCTCGTCCAGTATCGAAATAATTTCTGTTTCCACGTCACCGCGCATTACTTCGGCGGTTTCGATTTCCTTAAGCATGGCCTGATATTCTTTGTTATTTTTGACTTCCAGAAGCCGCTCTTTGGTCCTGATCATTCCTTCATTTATTTTTTTTATCTTATTTTCACGTTCGATATGACAGGCTTTAACCTCGTCATACTTTTTTTTGTTCTGTTCCATTTCATTTTGAAAAGTATGAAAGGCCTCATCCAACTTATCTATTTTCCCCGGCAGGGTCTTTTTCTTGTCTGCAATTTTCATCAACTGAGAATCGCATTCCTGAAGCTCCACTAATAATAATAACTGTTCTCTCAACAATTCTCTCCTTTATTTTTCAGGATAAAAAAAATGCACCTTTTTATGGGTGCATTCTTAAACAATCTGGTTTTTTCGCTGTGTTATCTGTGCCATGGAGGAAAGTCATTTGCCGACACTCCATAGCAGCCATCACACTGATTGATGGATACTCGTTTTTTATGGAAATACACTTCATTTTTTTTATCATTTTTTCTTCATTATTTCTTGGTGGGCCCACCTGGGATCGAACCAGGGACCTACCGGTTATGAGCCGGTGGCTCTACCAATTGAGCTATGGGCCCTGCCGTTTGATATTGCCAACATGCATCAGGGGCTGTTTTGATATACCCAAACTAATTGTTTGTCAACACACTATTTTGCCAACCGCTTCCTGATTGGTTTTTTTGCTTTTTTTACATCCGGTATTTCTACAATCTCTTGCTCCGGCAACGCCGCTTCAGTTACCCCGGTTGGCACACTGCTTTCATCTTCATCTTGAGCGCCCGATCTGTCACTAATGCCGAAGCGCATACGTAATACTTTTTCTTCCCGCGGAGTCAGTGTAGTCAATATCTTCCTGGTTTGATCAGCCAAATCCATGTTGATGGTAGCTTCCGAAGGAGACATAATCTTCTTATCTTCAATAAAATCTCCAAGATGACTGTCTTCCTCTTCACCAATCGGTGTTTCCAGGGAAATGGGTTCCTTGGCAATTTTTAATACCTTGCGAACTTTTTCCAAGGGATACTCCATCTTATTGGCAATTTCTTCCGGAGTCGGCTCACGCCCCAGTTCCTGCACCAGGTAACGCGACGTCCGGATAAGTTTATTGATCGTCTCAATCATGTGGACAGGAATTCTAATTGTTCGGGCCTGATCGGCAATGGCCCGGGTAATTGCCTGCCTGATCCACCAGGTGGCATAAGTCGAAAATTTATAGCCACGCTGATATTCGAATTTATCTACAGCTTTCATCAAGCCGATATTACCTTCCTGAATCAAATCCAGAAACTGTAAACCGCGGTTGGTATATTTTTTTGCAATGCTTACAACCAAACGTAAATTAGCCTCGACGAGCTTTCTTTTCGCTATTTCCGCTTTGCCTTCGCCATCTTCAATGGATTCGACTATTGTCTTTAGAGTTGCCGTGGGGATACCTACTTCACGGCCGATGTGTTTTATTGTCTTATGCGCTTCATTGATAGCTTCCTGACTTTTCTTCAGTAATTCAACCGAAACATGCGTTTCTTTCGCCGCAAGCTTTTCGTCCTGCTTGGACTTTTTCATTTTTACCCATGTTTTTTCCAACTGCGTCAAATTCAGACCTGTTTCCTTCTTGTAGTACTGAATTACCTTTTCCGCCCTTTCAATTTCATCAACATAAGAGCGTAAACGGCCAACAAAACGATGAATTTGTTTTTTGCTGAAACGAATCTTCCGGCAAAGGGTAATAATATTTTTTGTATTTTTCTCCAGCTCCGCATCTAACAATTCGCGTTGTTTGGGTCGCATGGTTTTCGACTTGAGCTTTTCGCGCAATGCTTTATTGCGGTCATCAAAAAGTTTGATCCTGTTGATCAGTTTTAATACTCTTTCTTTGTGTTCATCTTCTTCAACAAAGCCTTCTTCATCCTCGACGTTGTCTACGACATTTTTAATTTTAATTTCACCGGAGATCAGTTTTTCGCCGATATTGAGAACTTCATTGATGGAAACGGAAAGCCGGAAAATTGCCGACATAGTTTCGCGGGCGCCCTCTTCTATCTTTTTGGCAATTTCCACTTCTCCTTCCCTGCTCAGAAGCGAAACCATTCCCATTTCACGTAAATACATTTTTACCGGATCGCCGGTTTTACCTGTTCCGGGACCAAGAGCTAATGCTTCCGGAAACTTTACAGGAGTAATATCTTCCGGAGTTTTCTTCATAACCAGCTTTTCGCCCTGTTCAATATCAATGATATCTATGTTTTTTTCTCCGAAAAGCATAATGATGTCATCAATCTGGTCGGAAGAAGTTACATCGGGCGGCAGCATATCGTTAACATCGTCATATGTCAGGAAGCCCTTCTCTTCACCTAATGATATTAACTTCTTAAATTCATCTGATTGTATCTCTTTAGCCATTTGGCATCTCCCAAATAAGTTATAAACTAATTCGCATTAATTTAATTCTTTTTCTTCGACAAGCAACTTTTCCTTTTCCTGCACCAGCCTGTTTAAAAGTTCCTGATCTCCATTTTCCTGTGCTTGAGCCAATTTAAATTTAATCCGACGGTGTTGATCTTTATACCATTTTTTCTTGATCTGCCTGACGTTATCAACAAAAATTTTTTCTAACATTATATCTTCGGTCGGCAGTGCTTCCATCATTAATCTCAATATCTTTTCACGCAACGGAGCATCTTCGTCAGTAGAAAGAATTATGTTCAAATCGACAAATCCCAGCAGCATGTAATTCTCAATAATCTTATTTCCCAGTTCTTTCAACTGCGGCTGGAGAAAAAAATCGAAAACTTTTTCATTTTCGACTTGCAGTATTTTTTGAGGATATTCCATAAGAAGCCGGATCAGATGAAGTTCTACCAGATTATTAATATTAACCGTCAGTTTTTCTTTCTCTGTTTTTGATTTTATTGCAGACTCAATTTTATAAACTTCATTTCCAAATAATTCCTGATCAACACCTGTCTTTTCCGCTATGCGTTTAATGAATAGGTCTTTTTCTTTTTTATCAGTGATCTTGTTTATTAATTCCATAGCGGTTTTAACCATTTCCCGTTTGTCTTCAAAGGTTTTACCGCTGCCTAAAACATTTTCAATATAGTAATCGCTTAACGGTTGAGCATTTTTGATCAGTTCTTCCAGCTTTTCCCTGCCGAATTTTTTTATATAATCATCGGGGTCAAGCCCTTCCGGTAAAACAAGCGCCCGCGCCCGGATATTCATCGAAAGAAATAGTTCCAGACTGCGGTTCAGCGCTTTCCTGCCGGCTTCATCCGGATCAAAAAGCGCTACAACTTCTATCGTATACCGGCGCAGCAACTCCAGCTGCTCGCGAGTCAGCGCTGTACCCAAAGACGCAACCACGTTGCCGATGCCGGCATTCCATAACGAAATTAAATCAAAATAACCTTCGACGATAACGGCAAAACCTTTTTGGCGAATTTCCTCCCTGGTCTTGTTCAGGCCATACAAATTCCTGCCCTTGGTATAAAGGAGCGACTCCGGGGAATTCAGATATTTAGGCTCACCTTTATCCAGAATTCTGCCGCCAAATGCAATAGTCTCACCAGACACATTTTCAATGGGAAAAATCAGCCGTCCGCGAAAGCGGTCATAGAATTTGCCTTCTTTACCTACAACAACCAGACCAGCCTGTTCAGCTATTTTTAAAGACAGGCCGCTTCCTTCAATGTAGTCTGTTAAAGCACGCCAGGAATCCTCCGCATAGCCCAACCGGAAGTGTTTAACTGTTTCCGGAGTAATTCCCCGCGCATTTAAATAATCCTGCGCTGTTTTGCCTGCCGGGGAATATAGATTGCGTGCATATTGCTGCGCTGCTCTTAAATTTAAGTCAACTATACTTCCCCGTAAGGAATCATTCCGGTGGCCCTCTTTAATGTCCTGTCGTGACGGCAGCACCACTCCGGTTTTTTCCGCCAGTTCTTTTATTGCTTCAGGAAATGTTTTGTTGGCGATTTTCATCAGAAATGTGATGGCATTGCCGCCCTCACCACAGCCAAAACAATAAAATATCTGTTTTTCCCGATTGACCGTAAAAGAAGGCGTTTTTTCCTGATGAAAAGGACAAAGCCCCAGATAATTCCTGCCGGCTTTTTTCAAAGTCACGTATTGGGTAACCAGTTCGACAATATCTATTCTGCTTTTGATTTCTTCAATCTTACCGTTATCAAAACGCACTTATGTATTTTACCCTTTTCTTCACTGTGCAAAACTGATGGTTCAGGACAACAGCGCTTTGACTTTTTCACCCACCGCTTTGCCGTCAGCCTTTCCGGTCAATTCCGGCATCAGCACTTTCATCACCTTACCCATATCTTTGACTGATGCAGCCCCGGTTTCCGCAATCGCTTTTTTGATCAGCGCCTCGACTTCTTCCTCCGACATCTGGGCGGGCATAAATTCCTGAACAACTTTTAATTCGGCTGTTTCTTTTTCCACCAGATCGGTTCTGCCGCCCTGGGCAAATTGCTCAATGGAATCTCTCCTCTGCTTAACTATCGCGGCGAGTACCTGCAGAATTTCGGCTTCCGTCAACGGTCTCATTAAATCAATTTCTTTATTATGAAGAGCTGTTTTTAACATCCGTATCGTCGAAAGCTTTATTTTATCTTTGGCCTTGGCGGCGGCTATCATCTCTGTATTTATTTTTGCATTTATATCCATAATCTTCACCCTTTGAAATGAATTAGCCCAATTGGTCCTGCAGCTTCCTGCCGCCGAGAAGATGCATGTGCAAATGAAACACAACCTGTCCTCCTTCGGCATTGCAATTTATTGCTGTGCGAAAACCTTTCTGGTCGACTCCTTTGATCCGGGCAATCTTTTGGGCGGCCGAGATTAAAGCGCCGGCAATGGCCATGTCACCGGAATCGATATCCAAAAGCGTCGATATATGTTTTTTAGGAATTACAATAACATGCACCGGCGCCATCGGTTGGATGTCGTCGAAGGCTAAAACCTGATCATCTTCGTATACTTTTGTACAGGGAATCTCCCCTTTGACTATTTTACAAAACAGGCAATCCGACATAATCTTAATCTTCACCTCCTCAGAATGATGCAAACTAAGAATCCTTCCTGCTTTTTTCAATCGCTTCTTCCAAAGAAATTGCCCCGGTGTAGAGAGCACGACCGATAATAACGCCGTAAAAAGAACAATCTTTAATTGCCAGGAGTTTTTCTACATCAGTTATTGCAGCCACCCCGCCGGAGGCAATGACTGGAATGTTCACTTCTTTGGCTAAAGCTCTTGTCGCTTCAATATTCACGCCGGTTTCCATACCATCGCGTTTGATGTCGGTATAAACAATTGCTTTTAAGCCACAGTTTTCATAACGTTTGGCCAGATCAACGGCTGCTTCCCCAGTTTTCTGCGTCCAGCCTTGAATAGCTACAAGGCCGTTAAGAGCATCAATTCCCAGAATTATTTTCCCGGGATATTTATTTCCTGCGGTTCTGACAAATTGTTCATTCTGCAGGGCGGCAGTGCCCAAAATAACGCTGGAGACGCCGCCCGTCAGATAATAATCGATGGTTTCCATGTTTCTGATGCCGCCGCCTACCTGAATCGGGGTTTGCACTTTTTTGCAAATTTCCAGAATCTTCTCGGCATTGCGGGGCAATCCGGCAACAGACCCATCGAGATCAACTATGTGAATAAGCTCCGCGCCTTTCTGCTCCCAGACCAGCGCCATATCCACAGGATTATCTGCATATACGGTCACCCGGTTAAAATCACCCTGGGCGAGCCGTACACATTTACCGTCTTTAATATCAATAGCTGGAATAATGATCAAAATTACTCTCCATCTTAGAAATCATTCTGGAATTCCGGACCTGCCGGCAGTTCCGAAGGGGGGAAAATATAGTCTGAAATGCAGTGTCTTTAGTACCCGACTCCCTTGAATGTTTTAAAGACTTCATTCATGCCCTGCTTGGTAAATTCACGGACGGTAAGCCATTTGCCGTGGCCTTTATAAAAAGAAGCGATTTGAAAAAGATCTTCCATTAATGATTTCTGGGTCCTGTCAAAAACACCCCTCCAGACAACGCTGCCGTCTCTGGAATTAATCAAATTGATTTCAAAAGCAACCGAAGCTGCTTTTTCGACGCCATAATCACGGCCTACTCTTTCCGTATACCGGAAAACATAACCCACAGCTACCAGATCAGCGTTTAATTCCAAACCCACCTTTTTAATAATTTTTGATAAAGGCGCCTTCAGCGATTCAGCTCTGATCCGTTTATAAATTCCTTCCACTTTTTCCTGGGGAATTATTTCTATTTCTTTAAATGCTTTCAGCTTTTCAACAAACAATTCTTCAGTGACCTTTTCTCCGCCCTGTGCAATCTTTCCGCCAAAGAACACTGCACCGCTAAAAGGACTTTCCACCGTGTTAATTGCTTCTGCCGGGGGTAGAACCGCCTGAAATGGAATTATGGCCAGACGTACGGGAGGTTTTGATTTATCCACTTCCTTTTCCGCTTCTGCAGCATAAGAAATAAAAGCCGGGATAAAAATCAGAGCCAGTACCAAAACGGCAATAAAATCAATTTTCTTCCTCGAAAGATTTGCCATAATTTCACCTCGTTTTCTAGAGACTTCCCTTGGTAGAGAGAACCCCTGTGATTTTTTTATCTACTTTTACGGCGTCTCTCAAAGCCCGGGCAAATGCTTTGAACACCGCTTCAATAATGTGATGGGTATTGCTTCCATATGCCAGGTTGATGTGCAATGTTATGCCACTTCGATCAGAAAAGGCCTTAAAAAATTCTTTAACAAGCGCCGGATCAAATCCGCTCGTCTGCCTGCGCTCAAACTTGACTTTATAAACCAAGTACGGTCTGCCGGAAATATCCATATCCACTCGACATAAACATTCATCCATCGGCACGGAAGCCGACCCATAACGGTTGATGCCTGCTTTATCCCCCAAAGCCTGACCTACAGCCATCCCCAGACAAATGCCCAAATCTTCCACCAGATGATGATCGTCGATTTGCGTATCTCCCTTGCTTTTGACCACAAGCTTTAAAAAACCGTGCCGGGCAAGAAGAGCAAGCATATGGTCCAAAAAAGGAATTGAGGTGTCAATTTTACTTGCCGCGGTACTTTCTAAATCAATTTCCAGCGCAATGTCGGTTTCCGTCGTTTTGCGGACTATCTTTGCTTTTCTGGCCATAAATGTCTCTCGTAATTAAATAACTTTGTTCAGGGGATATTCGATTATGCCTTCCGCACCCGCGTCCAAAAGCTCCGGAATTAAATCACGGACTTTTCCTGCATCGGCAACTGTTTCTATGGCGAACCAGTCTTCCGAATACAAGCCCGACACTGTCGGCGCTTTGAGCGACGGCAGCAGCAACATTACTTTGGACAGATTTTCTTTGGGAACATTCATCTTCAGGCCGACCTTATTCATCGCCAGCAATGAACCTATCAGTAATGTCTTGATTTGTTCAATCTTTTTCCGCTTCCAGGGATCATTCCATGCAGCGTGATTGGCAATCAGTTGCGTATTGGTTTTCATAAGTTCGTGGATGATCCTCAATTTATTCGCCTTGATCGTGGAGCCGGTTTCCGTAACTTCGACCACCGCATCCACCAGCCCTTCCACTACCTTGGCTTCTGTTGCGCCCCAGGAAAATTCGACATGAACATCAATTTTTCTGTCGGCAAAATATTTTTTCGTAAAAGTCACCAATTCGGTTGATATTCTCTTTCCCTGCATGTCTTCAATCGATTTATAAGGTGAATCGTCGCGAACGACAAGCACCCAACGCGCCTGGCGCGTCGAAACTTTGGAATAAACCAAATCCTGAACCGCGACGACCTCCGATGAATTTTCCAGAATCCAGTCAATTCCGGTAAGTCCTAAATCCAGATGACCATCCTCGACGTAGCGGGACATTTCCTGCGCCCTCACCAGGGAACACGATAATTCCGGATCATCGATATCGGGGAAATAACTGCGGCTGTCATAGGTAATGCGCCAGCCAGCTCTTTTAAACAAATCCACCGTGCTGTTTTCCAAACTTCCCTTGGGAATACCCAGTTTCAGAATACTCATTTATACACTTCCTTGGGATCAAAAATCTTTTCTCCGACAACAACACAATCTCCATCCTTAACCTTACGGTAAAAACAGGACCTGTAACCGGTATGGCAAGCGGCTTCCCCCAGTTGCTTGACTTGCAATAAAATCGTATCGTTGTCACAATCGATAAAAATATCTCTCACCAGCTGGACATGCCCCGACGTTTCTCCTTTCAGCCACAGTGACTGGCGGGATCTGCTCCAGTAAGTCGCCTTGCCTGTCTTCAGGGTTGCTTCCCATGCCTGTTCGTTCATGTAAGCCAGCATAAGAACTTCTTTTGTTTCCGCATCTTGAGCAATGACAGGGATAAGCCCGTCACCTTTAGTAAAATCCAGTTTGATCATTTTTACCTTTATCCATACGTTTTTAGTTAAAGAGTAAATTTTAATAGATGACATCTTTTAAATCAAGTAATATTTTCATTATGATACCATGATAATCATGTATTTCCAACTTGCCTAAACCCGTCTTTCATGATAAAAAATTAGTTAAGTTAAATCATTGTATAATCAAATTTCCATTTGTACAGGGGATTAAAAATGCCTTTGCTAATAGGAGGAGCCATCATTGCTGTTCTGGGACTAATCAGCCTGATATTCTGGTGGACAGATTTCATGACTATCATACGGGGTGCGCTTCCGATCAGCCTGCTTTTAGGCGGCGCCTTAGCCACTTATGTGGGATTTGATGAAATACAAGATAAAATCCGCGAAGACAGACAAAGACAGGACGAAAAGCTGGAAAAGGCGAAAGAGGAAATAGAACTGGTAAGAGCCGAAGCCGAACGCTATAAAGAAGAACTGGAAAGATTAATAGACAAAAAGAACTAACCTGATCAAATCTTCATTATTATTGAACTCTCATATCGGGAATCAACGGCCTAAAGAGACTTGGGCAACACAACATCAAGACTCGTTCACCGACGGCTTTCTTTTTTTCGCGCCAATCATCTCCCAAATCATTAATATCGCTCCGACGGTAATGGCGGAATCGGCCACGTTAAAGGCAGGCCAATGGCAGGAACCTATATAAAAATCGAGAAAGTCTACTACCGCGCCGAAGCGAATCCGGTCAATCAGGTTTCCCACTGCTCCGCCGAAAATCAGCGTAAGAGAAACAACCGTAACGATGCTTCCATGTTGATTTTTCACCAGATAATAGATGATCAGTAAAATAGCAACAGCGGTAACTCCTGTAAAAAAAACGTAACGGAAAGCTGCCGAAGCGCCGGCCAGAAATCCAAAAGCGGCGCCGGGGTTCATTACATAAACAAGGTTAAAAAAACCGTTAATGACTGCATAAAATTCATGCAGGAGAAATCGGGAAGATATGGCGGCCTTGGTTATCTGATCAAGTGCTACAACCGCAGCCGCGCCAAGTATAAAAATAATGATGTTTCGTTTCACAAAAATTTCCTGGAGTAAATTTACAGATTAGTTAAACAGCGGTCGCAGATAGTCGGATGATCCTTATCGCTGCCCACTGATTCCGCATATATCCAGCAGCGCTCACATTTTACACCCGCTGCTTTTTCCACACCGACAACCAAGCCTTTTATTTCTTCACTGACATAGGGTTTGCTGATCACCTTCTCTTCCACCAACTGCAATTGTGAAACAATAAGGAGCGCTCGCAAATCTTCCAGATGACTTTCGAAAAAGGCCTTCTCCTTTTCCGGTGGAACAAGACTTACACGGGCATCGAGGGAATGGCCGATCACTTTTTCTTTTCTGGCCTGCTCGATTGCTTTGGCAATTTCCGTTTTGGCATCAATCATCGCCTTCCAGCGCTCACCCAGTTCAGCATCAAAATATTGATCATTAACCTGCGGGAACTGTGTCCGATGAACGCTGTCCTCTTTGTTCTCCCACCGGGGCATTGCCGCCCAGACTTCTTCGGCCGTAAAAGTAAGAACCGGAGCCAGCAACCGAGTCATCGCCTTTAAAATTATGAACATGGCTGTTTGTCCCGAACGGCGCGCCACGGAGGCGGGTTTGTTTGTATAGAGCCTGTCTTTGGAAATATCCAGATACATCGCGCTTAAATCCACCGTGCAATAATTATAAAGGGTATAATAAACTACATGGAATTGATGCTTTTCGTACGCCTCGACAACACGCCTGACGATTTCCTGCAGACGGTGCAGAGCCCACTTGTCCATCTCCGTCATTTGCGCGTATTCAATACTGTCTGCATCAACGTTGAAATCATAAAGATTGCCTAGGATAAAACGGCTGGTGTTGCGAATCCGGCGATACGCTTCCACCAGGCGTTTGAGGATTTCATCGGATATCCTGATATCATCGGTATAATCCGCTGCGGCAACCCAGAGCCGCAGGATTTCCGCGCCATATTTATCAATGACTTCCGACGCTTCAATTGTGTTGCCGACGGACTTGGACATTTTCTTGCCTTCACCGTCAACAACAAAACCATGCGTAAGGACGCTCAGATAAGGTGCACGTCCCCTGGTGCCGACCGATTCCAGCAGGGAAGAATGAAACCAGCCGCGGTGCTGATCATTGCCTTCCAGATACATGTCGGCGGGCGATTTCAACTCCGCTCTCTTTTCCAGAACCGCAGCGTGGCTGACGCCGGAATCAAACCACACATCCAGAATATTCACTTCTTTGGTGAACTCCGTTCCGTGACAGTGCGGACAGGTTGTATTTTCAGGCATCAGATCCTTCGGCTCTTTTTCAAACCAGACATCCGCACCGCCTTTTTCCACCAGCGCAACCAGATGATCCAGAATTTCCCTGGTCAGCAACTCATTTTTGCATTTGGCGCAGTAAAAAACAGTGATGGGAACGCCCCAGAGCCGCTGGCGCGAAATGCACCAGTCCGGACGGTTTTCCACCATGCCGTAAATGCGGTCATGCCCCCAGGAAGGAATCCACTGAACTTCATCGATGGCAGCCAGCGCTTTTTTTCGCAGATCGTTTTTCTCCATTGAGATAAACCATTGTTCGGTGGAACGGAAAATAATGGGCTTTTTGCAGCGCCAGCAGTGCGGATAAGAATGCTGCATGGGAACATGCCCCAGTAGTGCACCCACTTCCTCCAGTTTTTTTATCACATTATCATTAGCATCAAACACAAATTGACCGGCAAAAAACTCAACATCTTCGGTAAATTTTCCGTTATCGTCAACCGGCGCATAATTATCCAGACCATATTCCAGGCCGATTTCATAGTCTTCCTGACCATGGCCGGGAGCTATGTGCACGGCGCCTGTACCGGCGTCCAGAGTGACAAACGGCGCCAGGATCAAAACGCTTTCTCTATTAATTAAAGGATGAACGCATTTCTGTCCTTCGAGGACGCGGCCTTCGAATTCATCCAGAATGTCATAATCCTTACTTCTGTAACCGAAAGCATCCAGACAATAATCAAGCAGGTCTTTGGCCACAATGAGCACTTCTTCATCAATCTTCACGGCCACGTAAACGAAATCTTCTTTCAGGGCGATAGCCAGGTTGGCGGGAATCGTCCAGGGAGTCGTTGTCCAGATCACCATGTTGACTTTCTGACCGGTCAGTTTGGGCAAAACAGCGGCAACATTGGATGTAAAAGCGAATTTAACATATATGGAAGGTGTGTGATGGTCAGCATATTCCACTTCCGCCTCCGCCAGCGCCGTTTTACAGGTAGCACACCAGTAAACCGGCTTTTTCCCTTTGTAAACGCTGCCGTTGAGATAAAGTTTGCCGAATTCCGCCACCGTTGCCGCTTCGTAAGGATAAGCCATCGTCAGATAAGGATCGGCCCATTCACCAAAGACACCAAGTCTCTTAAATTGTTCGCGCTGAATGCCAACATACTTTTCGGCATAAACCCGGCAGGTACGGCGCTTTTCCACCTGGGACATTTTGCTCTTTTTTTCGCCCAGTTCTTTATCAACCTGATGTTCAATGGGCAAACCGTGGCAATCCCAGCCCGGCACGTAAACCCCATCAAAACCCGTCATGTTTTTAGCTTTAATAACCAGATCTTTGAGTATCTTATTGAGCGCCGTTCCTAAATGAATATTGCCGTTGGCGTAAGGAGGACCGTCATGCAGAATATACGGTTTTCTCCCCTTGGCTGATTCTCTGATTTTATAGTAGATATTCTCATCTTCCCACTTTTTGAGCATCTCGGGCTCTCTTTGGGCCAGATTAGCTTTCATCGGGAAATCAGTCTGGGGAAGATTTAAACTTTTCTTGTAGTCCATCTGCTGCTCCTATCTTTAAAAAATTAGCGACACATTGCCTAAGCGTTATATGGTGAAGACAACCGTATGAAAACGATTTAATTGCATCGCGGTGCACTATCACAGAACCGAGTGAGTTTCAAGCATAACCGTATATTTGTGTTACAGCCAAATATCCATTTCGACTATTGAATTTGACTCACAACAAAAAACAGACGAATAAACATAACCTTTCTGGAGTATAAGAGTCCACCGGATTTACTCTTATTAAAAAATAAAAAATAAGTGATTGACATCTGAATGGAACTTCCCTATATTTTATGCGTCCAAAAGTAGTCTCTTATCAAATCAAATTTTCGAAAAAAACAAGGAGGCCTATGAACGTAAAAGATTGTATTGCATTTGTTACAGGTGGGGCATCTGGATTAGGAGAAGCTACGGTACGCAATGTTGTTAAACTGGGGGGGCGTGCGGCTATTCTCGATATCCAGGTGGAGCGGGGAGAAAACTTGGCAAAAGAATTAGGAAGTAACGTAATCTTTGTCGCGGGAGACGTAACAAAGGAAGCAGACGTTGAGAATGCGATTGCCAAAACCATCGCGGCGTTCGGCAGCTTCAATTTCGTGGTCAACTGCGCCGGTGTTGCCAATCCGTGCAAAATAATCTCCAAAAAAGGCGTTATAACACTTGATGCTTTCAAAAAAGTCATCGACATTAATTTAGTCGGCACCTTTAACGTCATCAGGCTGGCCGTTGAAAAGATGATGAACAATACCGCGAACGCAGAAGGCGAAAAAGGCGTCATTATCGATGTGGCCTCGGTTGCTACATATGATGGTCAAATCGGTCAGGGAGCCTATGCCGCATCCAAGGCGGGTGTCATGGGCATGTGCTTACCAATCGCCAGAGAGTGCGCCGATTATGGCATCCGGGTTATGTCAATTGCTCCGGGCATTTTCGATACCCCCATGGTGGGAGCGTTGCCCGAGGCGGCAAAAGCCTCTTTAGGCCAGATGATGCCGTTCCCGAAGCGTCTGGGAAAGCCGACTGAATTTGCCAGCCTTGCTCAGGAAATCTATGAAAATCCTTATCTTAATGGAGAGTGCATAAGACTGGACGCCAGCGTTCGTCTAGCTGCAAAATAATTTCCGACGGAACCTGAGACCTGCCTGCACCTGACGTGGTAAATGACTAACAGGTGCGGGTTATGATCGGCCGTATTTTTTTTATCAAATATCAAAGAAAGAAATAAGGAGGCACACATGAGGAGAGTTTGTGTAGTTGGCGGAGGCCACACAAAGTTTTGTTTTAACACGCCAAAGTCGGGAGTAGAATTGTTTTCAGAAGCAGCCACGGAAGCTATGAACCTCTCAAATTTAAAGCCCAAAGATATTCAGGCGCTTTATATGGGCAATGTTTTTGGTGACATTGAAGAAGGTCAGAGCACGATCCAGACTTATGCTGCCAACGACATGGGGTGTCTTAATATTCCGGCCAGCCGTTTTGAAGGCGCCTGCGCCTCGGCGACAATCGCCATCAGAGACGCCGCTGCTTGGGTCGGCGGTGGTTATTTCGATATCGTACTGGCGGGTGGTACGGAAAGATGCACCGCCATGGGAACACCCATAGCAACACGTTTCTTCGCAGCATGCAGTGATGGCCGCTATGAATTCCCGTCAGGCATCACCTTCCCCTCGGTTTTTGCCATGCTGACACATCTGTATGCAAAAACCTACAATATTCCGCTGCCCAAATTAAAGGAAACACTGGCCGGCGTATCGGTACAATCCCATTACTATGGCGCGAGGAATCCCTTAGCCCAGTTCCAGAAGGAAATAACCAAGGAACAGGTCTTGGGCGGTGCCTTCGTTTCCACACCGTTGCAGTTGCTGGATTGCTGCCCGTTCACCGACGGCGCGGCGGCGGTTGTTATCTGCTCGGAAGAAGTGGCGAAAAAACTGACTCCGAAACCGATTTACATTGCCGGCTTTGGCCAGGGGTCATCAGGAAAATTGAGCGCACAGTCCAAGTATCTGCCGAGGCTGTATGCACGTGAATTCTCGTCCAAAAATGCTTATGCTATGGCCAAAATCGAACCAAAAGATGTCGATATTTGCGAACTTCACGACTGTTTCAGCACCGCCAGCTTGATCGCGGCGGAAAGTCTCGGCTTTGCGGAATTCGGCAAGGCGGGCGAGTTGTGGGACAAAGGCGAAACAAGACACGATGGAAAACGACCGATCAATATGTCCGGCGGTTTGAAATCCAAAGGCCATCCCATCGGCGCCACCGGTGCGTCTCAGGTGCATGACATTTGCAAGCAGTTGAGAGGAGAACTTGTCGAACAGGGAAGACAGGTCGAGGGAGCTAAAATAGGTCTCGTGGATACGCTGGGTGGAGACGGTGTCATTGTTAGTCTGGTTCTTAAAAACTTCGCTGATTGATCATAAGGAGGTAAAATATTATTATGGAATATAAACTCACACACAGGGCTTACTTCGCCTCGCTCAAAAAGGGCAAACTGTTGGGATTAAAATGCAGTGACTGCGGCACAGTTACCTGCCCGCCAAAAATGACGTGCCAGGAATGCACCGGCACCAATCTGGAAATCGTTGAAATGAAAGGAACTGGAGTAATTAAGACCTTCACGGCGGCTTACGTGGCGGCTCAGGGTAGGGAGAACGAAGCACCCTATACCATCGTACTGGTTGAACTGGACGAAGGTCCCTGGATCATGGGAAATCTCGTTGACATCGATCCGCGTAAAGTTACCATCGATATTATAGGACGGAAAGTCGATGCCGGCTTTAAAACATTCGCCGGTGATATATACTCTAACGGCGATGCAGTCCGGCCGCTATTTAGTTTCGTAGATTGATAAATAACAGTCTTTCGATGAAAAACGGGCGGTGCGTTGCTGTGGCATAAGGCAGCACCGCCCGTTAATGCAAATGCTATCGGAAGAAAAGAGAAAAAGCTGACGATTTGCTTGCTTTCTATACAGAGGAGACAAATGGTATGAGCGAAGAAAAGAAAAAAAAGAAGGCCATGAACAGGCTCAAATCTATGTACGCACTGCGGGCGAACATAGACGCAAACTACGCAAGAAGTGTGGAAGCGGTCAAGGCAGGAAAGCCGACGGCCTGGAGTATGGTTAACTGGTGGGAGTCCGACCCCATCCTGAAGGCCATGGATATAGAAATTACCTATCCGGAAAACTATGGCGCCGTAAGCGCCGCTATGGGAAGAGCCCAGAAGTATCTGGACCGCTGCGATGCGGAAGGTTTTCCCACCCACATGTGCGGTTACGCCCGTAATTGCATCGGCTACACGGCAGAAATGACCGAGTTGGGAAAAATTCCGCCCGATGCGCCCATGGGCGGCATGCCCAAGCCCCTTTTGCTTGTCGCTTCCGGCGCCCTGTGCGACGCCCGGATTAAGTGGTTCCAAGCTATGGGCCGTTATCTGGATGCTCCGGTATGGCCTGTGGAAATACCCCATCCCGGTGTGGAAGAAAGCCAGCAGCCGGGTGTCCGTGACAAGTGCATCAAATTTATGGTCAAGGAACTGAGGGAACTCGTCAAATTTGTAGAAAAATTGGCGGGCCGAAAAATGGACTGGGCCAAACTGGAAGAAATTACCAATGACCTGATTGAAATCAACAGGATCTGGTACGAAATCAACGAATTCCGTAAAGCAAGACCGAGCCCCATGCACTCCAAAGACTTCTGGAGCTGCATGAACGCGTCATTATATCCGGCAGGAGATACCAAGGTATCGATCAAACTGTACCAGGATATGTATGACGAAGTAAAAGACAGAGTCGAAAAAGGAATCGGCGCTGTAGAAAACGAAAAATACAGGATGGTTTTTGGTGAGTTACCCCCGTGGCATGCACTGAATATCTTTGACGAATTAGCCGAGAGAGGCTGGAATTTCGTCGTGGAAAGCTGGGCCTATCATCCACCCGCACCGATTGACTACGCCGCAATCAGCGATCCACTGGAGCGAGTAGCTGCGCAAACCTACCAGTGGTTAACGGGTTATTTTGCCGACGCTCTCGAAGCGAAGGAATACATGGGGTACTTTGCCTATCCTTACAGCCAGTGGGCGAGGACATATCAATGTGACGGCGGATTGTTCCATCCGCTTATGACCTGCCGCACGGCTACCAATCACCTAATACTTGCCCAGGACCAGCTCTTGAAAAAGTGGAATGTGCCTTCCGTGATTGCCGAAGGTGATATCGTCGATCTCAAGATGTTTGACTATGCCGATACTATGCGTAAATGCATCGTCCTTGAGGAGATGATGGACCAGAACAAGAAAATCAGGAAGGAAAGAGGGCTTGAATGGTAATTGGCAGTCAACATTAGTGATAAGGAGAATTAACCGATGACAGCAAATGAAAAAAAAGGTCTCGCCCGAGCCAAGGAAATATACCAGGACCGGTCTAAACGGGCGAAAGAACTCAAGGCAGAAGGAAAAAAGGTCATGGGATATTTCTGCCTGTACCCCGTTCAGGAAATATTCACCGCTTTTGACATCGTACCTTTCCGGATAACGGGAGATATGAACGAACCGATCACGAAGGCTGATTCCTGCCTGCCGACCATCGTTTGTCCGTTTATTCGCAGTTCGCTCGATGTCGCCCTGAAAGGCAGATATGACTTTTTCGATGGCGTCGTAATGTGTCACGGCTGCGAAGTAGGTGAAAAGGCAGCTCATATTTGGCGCATCTACATGAATCCAGCTTACTACCATTTCCTGGATACGCCGCATACGGACCATGCGCCAGCGGTTGAACTGTTCAAAGGACAGTTAGAAGACTTTATTAAATCGCTGGAAAAATCAACCGGCAAGAAACTTACCGACCAGATGCTCAAAGACGCAGTGGACACATGCAATGAACAGCGTCAGCTCGTTCGTGATCTTTATGATCTCAGAAAATCAGATCCCCCGCTTCTTACAGGAGCTGAAAACATTGAGATTATGATAGCTCTGCAGAGCATCCCCATCGCTGAAGGAAGCGAATTATTAAAACAGGTCATCAGCGAAGTCAAAGAGCGCAAAGATGTACCGAAGAAGAAGGAACACCGTGTATTCATCTGGGGTCCGGTTGTCGACAATACGGCCTTTATCGAAATGATTGAAGACCTTGGAGCAAATGTCGTGATGGATGACATCTGTGTTGGTAGCAGGGCTTATTTCCCGATGGTCGAAAAAACGGCGGATCCGCTGGACGGAATTGCGACACGTTATCTTGTCGGCATTAAGTGTCCGCGCACTTACCGTGAAGCAGACTACGGCGCACTCAAGAAGGATTACGCGAAAGACCTGGAGTATCAGTTCGGTTACATCAGGGACTATATCAAGGAGTGGAATGTGGACGGTGTTATTCTGCAGTCGGTCAAATACTGCGACATCCACGGCTACGACACGCCTCCTCTTCAGGACTACCTGAAGATGCTCGGCAAGCCAAGCATTTACATTGAGCATGATTACAGCGAAGGTGCTTTGGCGCCGTTGCGGACACGTGTTCAGGGATTCCTTGAATTGATTTAATGTGGAAGAATCTCCGTTTATCTTGGACGGATTTTATTATGATGTAAGATAACAACCAATTCCTCATGCGTTGCGACTAAACCTCAACGCATGAGGTTTTTTCAAAATCATTCTTTTCGGGAGGATAGTAACATTTATTTTTCAGGCATTGATATAGGCTCCACAATGACCAAAGTTGTTATTGTGGACTCAGACGAAAAGACCTGCTCCGCGATTATCGGTCCCACAGGCGCTGAGCATCGTCATTTGTCCAACAGAGTAATGAGAGATGCGCTGGAAAAGGCTGGTCTTTCTTTCAGCGACATCTCCTACGTGATCGCTACGGGTTACGGAAGAATCAATGTTCCTTTCGCTGATCGTCAGATTACGGAATTAACCTGCCACGCGAGGGGTATAGCCAGTATGTTCCCGAATGTCCGCACCGTTATTGATATCGGGGGACAGGACGCTAAGGGGCTTAAGATCAAAGACGGCAAGCTCACCGATTTCATCATGAATGACCGGTGCGCGGCAGGAACTGGAAGATTTTTGGATGTCTTAGTTGATACACTGGGTGTCCGAATCGAGGATTTAGGTCCTATTTCCCTGAAATCAACTCAAAAAGTTGTAATTAGCAGCCTGTGCACAATTTTTGCTCAGATGGAAATTCGAGCCCGACTTTCTCAGGGAACACCACTTCCCGATATAGTGGCCGGGCTCCATAACTCGATCGCTGACCGAGTGTTCAAGATGGCGAAAAAGCTGAAAATAGAGCCCGATGTTGTATTTACCGGGGGAGTTGCAAAAAATATTGGTGTAGTAAAAGCTCTTGAGGAACATATTGGATTTAAAATATATGTTCCTGAAGAACCTCTCCTGACGGGTGCGCTCGGCGCCGCCCTGATCGGCAAGGAATTTGCTCTCAAGGCTATTGCCAAGGGAGAACCAATCCACAAAAAGGAGCTTCGATTGGATGATGCCACAACATTCTTCCAGTCGGAAAAGAGTTAAGTATGGCAATGTTTTTGGGTTTAGACATTGGTTCAGGAACAAGTAAAGGTGTTATCGTTAAGGACGGTGTCCCTATCGCTTACCACATCTTGCCTTCCGGCGTAGATTATAGGGCGGTATCGCAGCAACTCAGGGATGAAATTCTGGCAAAGGTTGGCAGTTCCATCAGTGCGGCGGATATTACTGACATGGTCGCTACCGGCCATGGTGCAACCAGCGTCGATTTCTGCCGACGCAGAGAATCTGACATTATCTGCTGCGCAAGGGGAATATTCAGTCTCTTCCCTTCGGCAAGAACGGTTATTGATATCCAGCGAACGTATACCCAAGTCATCCGCCTTAATGAGCAGGGAATGGTTGAAAATTTTTTAATTAACGAAAAATGTGCCACCGGGAGCGGCTGCTTTCTCGACATCGTCTCCCATGTGCTCAGAATTGACCTGAAGGATGCAGGGCCTCTTTCACTGGAAGCCAGAAATCCGGTATCCTTTACGACGGGATGCGCCGTTTTTGGTGAATCTGAGGCTATTTCCAGGGTTTCTGAGGGTACATCTGTAAATGACATATTAGCCGGTGTTCATCTAGCCTTGGCTAATAAAATTTCTTCACTTGTCGACCGGCTTGGCCTTATTATGGATTGTGCCATCACCGGTGGAGGAGCGCTCAATGCCGGTTTGATCAAAGCCATTGAGGAAAAACTGGGATTCAAACTACTTTTGCCGGAACAACCGCAGTGCGTAAATGCTTTAGGTGCTGCAATTATGGCTGCAACTGGCGAAAAAAACGGTAATTCTTAAACCCCCGCAGAAATTCTTTTTTTGCAGGGGAATAAATTAAAAGAGGAGGTACTTGTAATGGCGGACCAGACAATTCTAGATAAATATGGTGTTGATGTAGGTTTTAAATTAACCTATGAAAGAGTCATCTCGGCAGAAGATATTGACCTTTTTGCAAAAGTTTCCGGGGACTTCAATCCTGTTCACGTAAACGAAGAATTCGCCAAGACGACCCTCTTCAAGGGACGCATTGCGCACGGTGCATATTCTCAGGCACTTCTTTCGGCGACAATGGCCAAACTCCCTGGACTGGTTATTTTCATGAACCAGACACTTCGTTTTAAAAATCCGGTAAGAATCGGTGACAAAATTACAGCTATTGCTGAGGTCATTTCTGTCAAAAAAGACAAGGGAATCGTGACCATGAAAAACAGCTGCGTTAATCAGAAAGGTGATATAGTTGTTGAAGGCGAAGCTTCAGTCATGATTTTCTTAAAACCGGGAGATACACTTTAATAAATGCTTAAAAGGTGACTGCGGTATATACTCCTACCGCGGCCACCTTTTTTTATTATCATCAAGTTGTCTTATTATATTTGCTCTTATCGTACGATAAACAACTTGTTAATTTCTAAATTTCTATTTTTTGCCTTTTTTTGCGACTTTCTTCGCTACTGCTTTTTTTGCTGTAACTTTTTTCGCCGCAACTTTCTTTGCGGCTGCTTTTTTTGCTACAGCCTTCTTTACCGCAGCCTTTTTCACAGCTGCCTTTTTTGCCGCCGCCTTTTTAGCGGTGACTTTTTTGGCCACATTTTTTTTTGCGGCAGCTTTTTTCGTAGCTACTTTCTTTGTTGCTACTTTTTTGGGTTTAGGATTCTTCTTTTCTTCAATGGCATTCTGAATACTTGCTATTATATCTTCTTTCGATCCTGAATCTTTCATCGCCGTCAGAAATACGGCATCAAACCCAATTTTCTTTAATTTCGGAACATTGTCCGGTGCAATAATTCCTCCGATTATGAAAGCCGTTTCTTTCTTTACTCCTTTATCCTGCGCTGCCTTCATCATGACATTTCCCAGCGCTACTTCACCACCACTGAAAGTACAGATGCCAATAACATTGGCGCATTCCTGAACCGCCCTGTCGATGATGTTCTGGGGAAGAGCGTTTCCAATAATAATTACTTCCATTCCCTCCGATTCCAGCATGCCTGAAATTTCTATTATCTCGCGCGAATGCGTCTCTAATGGAAACTGAGCCATCAGAACTTTCGTTTTTCCATTACTTTCCATATTATATAAACCTCCTTAGATCATGTAATGTAGGAATTTTTGTATGAACGGTGCATTCTCGCGGCCCTTCAAGCTCACAAACCTTTTAAGAATCAGATAGACCAGACCATATCGTTTCAGCCAGTGCAAGTGATCAAGTCATTTTTATTCGCAAACATGAAGGAATTTTAGTCATTAAAAATCCTTCGTCATTTAGAACGATGAAGCGGCTTCAAAGGTGAGAAATCTTTCTGGATTTTCGAGAAGCCAGAATTATATAATTTCAATTTTTGATAACAACTGAGGTAGCTGCAGTAATGGAATTACCGCAGCTACCTTATTTACAGCCTACTTGTTTATCTTATTTTACTTTACTGTTGATGCAATCTACGATCTCAGCCTTTGTTGCTGACAGGAAGGCACCACTAAACCCAATTTTCTCTAATTCAGGAATATCTTTGGGCGGAAAAATACCACCAATAAGGAATACCGTCTTCTTGTCAATGCCGGCTTTCTTAGCTGCATCCATCAAGTCTTTACCCAGCGCCAGTTCACCACCACAGTAGGTGCTAATTCCGACGACATCACAGGATTCCTGCATTGCGGCTTTTACTATATTATCAGGAAGAGCATTGCCCATCATGATTACTTCCATACCCGCATCCCTCAGCATACCTGCGACGGTAATAAGGCCGCGGTTATGTGTCTCTAACGGAAACTGGGCCATCAGCACTTTTGTCTTTGCCATAATGTATAAACCTCCTTTAAGAATATGTTATGAATAAATCGGTGATTTCCAGCTGCCGAAAGCCTTTATAAATGCTCTGCGCATTTCACCCTTTGTTACATCTGCTCTGGCGCATTCGACGCACAGCGCCATTACATTGGCGCCTGAACTCTTGGCATCTTCCAATGCTTTGAGAGCTGCCTGAGCTTTTTCGTTGTCTCTGGTCGATCTGATGCGTGCCAGTTTAGCAGACATTGCATCGGCAAGTTTCTGATCGTACTCTTTAACCCAGATTTCGGGCATCTTGAGGTTCGGATCACGGAAGTAATTACGTGCGACGACTTTAATTGTTCCGTCTTCAATCATTGCCTGCTCGGCCTGGATGTATTTCATAACTTTTTCATGCAGCCAGCCTTTGTCTACTGCTTCTACCAAGCCACCCAACTTTTCAATCTCATCGATTTCATCAAGAATCATTGCTTCACACTTGTTGGAAAGAGCTTCTACATAGAAGGAACCGGCCATCGGGTCGACAACCTGACAGATCTGAGTTTCAGCTTCCAATACCTGCTGAGTTCTCAGTGCCAGAAGGTTGGCTTCTTCGGACGGAACGGAGAAGGCTTCATCATAACCATCAACATGCAGGGACTGTGCTCCACCCAATGCTGCTGCCAGTGCATGATAAGCTGAACGGACAACGTTGGTCAGCGGTTCTTCACGCATCAAAGAAACACCGGAAGTCTGGACATGGCACTTCAGCCAGGTGGAACGGTCTTCCTTGCAGCCGAATTGATATTTCAAAATTCTGTGCCACAGACGGCGAACTGCTCTCAGTCTGGCTACTTCTTCGAAGAAGTCATTGGCGGGAGCCCAGAAGAAGGCAAGTCTCTTACCGATGAAGTCGGCATCATTACCACGTTTTAACTGCTCTTTGATAATATCGATACCATTGGCGATAGCTACGGCCATTTCTGTAACACCACTGGCGCCCCATTCTCTGAGGTTGTAACCGTTCAGAGTAACGAAATTCCACTTGGGTACATTCTTTCTGATGAATTCGATATTGTCGTTCATTACGCGGAAGTCATCGCGCGGCGGAATGTATTCGATAGCACTGCGTACAACGCTCTCCATAATGAAGTCGTTCTGTGAGCTGCCCATCAAGGTATTCCAGTTAATGCCGCGGCGTTCTGCTGCAACCAGGTAGAAAGGCAGGATAATCGAGGTGTTGCGCGGAAAATGTGTAACGATGGACGCACTGATTTTATCGACGGGGATATCTTTATAGATTTCCATCATGTCTTCGGTACAGTCAACGGGAACACCGACTGTTCCGACCTGTCCCAATGATTCCGGCTCATCCGAGTCGAACATCTGAACGGTGGCAAGATCCAACGCCAGATTTGATCCTGTTGAACCGCGCGACAGGAGCCACTTTATTCTCGCGTTAACTTCCTGAGGAGAACCGGCGGCTGACAGCTGTCTCAATGTCCATGCTTTTCCACGGTACATGTTCGCATGCAAGCCACGTGTAAACGGTGCCTGACCAGCGTATCCCAGATCGTTTTCATAATCAAAGCTTGGATTATCAAGCGGTGTGTAGGTCAGATCTCTCGGAATGTCCGATCCCATGATTGTCTTGGGGATCACTGTATAAGTTTTTCTATCTTTCTCTGATACAACTGTGTTTTTCCATGTGTCGAAGCTCGCCTGAATTTTTGCCAGGGCTTCTTTGCTGTACAGCGGCGTTCTGTCCTGTGACTTAATAAGATCATTCAGAATTTCTTTTGTGGTTTTTCCACTCATTTCCGTCCTCCTTTAAGATGCTTCCGTTAATGTCAAAATTCCCCTTACCGTTTTTGCTTACTACGATAAAACCTCCTTTTCTCTTTTGTTTATAACCTCTGCTTACCGCTTCTTTTTTATGTACCACCTTTTTAGCCACCAAATTACCGCCATTGACGGCATATTTGTTTTTCGTACAGTATATTTATGTTATCATCGACCCCAGTCACCTGAAGTGACCTCATTATTTTCAGACCTTTATCGCTTTCCGGAAAGATGTTTGAAATGCGTGCCTAACCAGTCGATTATTTGCAGGGCTGAAGAATGCGGATCTACCTTTCTTGACGCAATCTTGTTGACCATTTCATCGAGTTTGCCCTCTGAGGCAAACTCCTGGTTACAAAAATCACTGACATAGCATTCCACATTTTTAAGCAGTTCTTCTCTTGCACTTATTTTCTTGCGCTTTTCCATTTCACCGCTGGCGAGCAGATATTCTCTATGCTTGATAAATTCGTCAGCCAGTTCATCCGCACCTATCCTCTGAACCGCCTGGGTAAGAACGATGCTCGGCTTCCAGGAGTTTGGTAAACGATCCCTCATTCCCAGCATAAATTCCACTCTGCCAACTACGTTCCCCGCACCTTCTTTATCCGCCTTATTTACAACGAAAATATCTGCGGCTTCCAAAATACCGGCCTTGATTATCTGCACCTGATCACCCGAATCCGCCGACAAAACCAAAGCCGATGAATCAACAATCTTGGTAACCTCTACTTCCGATTGTCCTACACCAACCGTTTCCACAATAACAACATCCTTACCCATGGCATCCATAATGTGGACCATGCTGATAGTCGATTTCGACAATCCGCCTCTCCAACCTCGCGAAGCCATGCTGCGAACAAAGACACCATTATCTGTGATATGATCCTGCATCCTCACCCGATCACCCAGTACGGCGCCACCTGTAAACGGGCTTGTAGGATCGACGGCCACAACACCAACGGTTAAATCTTTTTTTCTGAAAGCGTAAATTAAACTGTCAATCAAGGTACTCTTGCCGACACCTGGAGGTCCTGTAAGGCCGATTACATGTGCCCTACCGGTACTGGGGAATAACAAGCCCAACTCCCTGAGTGCATCCGGCTTCTCGTCTTCGACACCCCGCATGAGCGTTGCAGCAGATAAAACATCACCTTCTAAGATTTTCGTTACATTTTTCATGGGCTCTCCGAATAGATTATTCTTTATATTCCTTAAAAAATAATTGTCAAGATTTTTATGTAAATTTATTAGGTTTAATCCCTAATAAACGTTAAGGAACAAATTATCACATTGGATCCCAAAATGGTTTCCAATGTTCATATTCGTGATTGTTGCTACTCGAGGACTGCTTTGAACTTTTACTTATGTTCGGCAAAGTAAGTCGCGTCTTCTAAACGAACCTACATCCGAATTTGAAAAAAGATGCCTTATTATCCCAAATACGCAAGTAAGAAGTGCCCCCCGAATAACCGGCGCTTGACAATGCTATTGCATCTGTTTTTTTCCGGAACCGCTCTTTGATTTCCGATACTGTGGTTCCTTAGTTACAAGTTGTCTTATTGTACACACCAATATACAAGCTAAAAAAATTTGTCAAGAAGTATGTGAAAATATTTTTGAGTTATGGAACAACCGTGAAGTTATTATCCTTAACGTTCCAGTCCAGATAAAAAATTTTGGTATCTCCGGACTTGAATACGGCTACCCGGCGTCCCGACATCACAAGAACGCTTTCCCCACTGCTGAAATCGAGATCCGGTTCCTTGCCCGTTCGGTTGTTGACGATCAACGGCAACCCCGTTTCCTGTGTGCGTGCTTCCCAATAACCTTTGGGGCCCATATGTCCCCCTTGCGGCCAGTTTGCCGGTGACAGCAGAATCCGGGCACCCTGTAATTTATGGCGCGAGGAGATATCTGCTTTGTAGGAATCTGCGCAGATGAGCAACCCGACAGGAATTCCATCAACAATAAAGAGGTTGTTTTCCTGGCCCGGCGTCGCCCATCTTTCTGCAGGCCCGTTAACGACCCGATGCTTGCGATAGGTACCATGGATCACACCGTCTTGTCCGATCACCGCAACACTGTTGTGCAGTTTTCCGGTAGTACTATCCTTTTCGGCAATTCCGATGAACAGGGCAACCCGACTATTACGCGCCATACCGGAAAGCTTGCGAATCCATTCATTGGGAAAGTATTCAATCCAATCTATTCCGATCTTCTTCACAAATCCATAACCGGTTTCAGCCAGTTCCGGAGTTATTATCCAGTCGGCTTTTCGCGCAGCGGCTTCGCTGATCGCAGTCTCGATCCGGCTGCGGTTATGAGCGACTTCGCCGGGTCGTGCATTAAAGTGTACCAGGGCTATGCGAATTTTATCCGGTGTCTTGTTCCTGATATTATCGGCTGGATCGGCGCACCAACCGGCAGTGATCATGCTCAGTCCCAAAAACAAAAACATAACCAGAAATGGAATTAAATGGATTTTTATAATTGTCCTGTTCAAATAAGATGTTTGCTTCTGGTTATCTCTCATCTCACGAAGCCCCCGAAAGTTTTTCAAATGCAGTCTTTAATTCTTTTTGCCGCCTTTTATTGCATCTTTTGCTGCATAAGGTTTTGCACCGGGCAGCAGAAATCCGTTCTGTTTCCCCAGCGCCTCCACAACAGCCTCATAGGTTGCCTTGCCGATCAGTTCGCCGATTTTACTGTGTCCACCGGTATAGGTGGCCATTGGCCCGGCAACACCTGAAACGATTATAACGCTGTCCGTACCTGTTCCGGTTGCCTGCACACTTTTGGTGTAGCTGCTGGGCACCTTCAGGTCTTCCAGGGCTGCGGTCTTGGCTTCCGTCATCGTAATTATGGCCCGCGCCATGGCCCCGTCGGTCAACACGGCATTGGTTAAAAGCACAATATTAATCGTTCCTTTTGGCTCCTCACCTTCTATATGAGAACTTTCATCAACACCGGTTCTGATGGCATTAGACTTAGCTCCGGCTGTTGCCAGCACCGTAATAGTTAACGGCTTGAATTCTTTGGTAACAACCGCCAGGTTATCCATGTTGGCAGCTGTTGCCATCTTGTTGATGTCGTTTTTTTTCAATTTCAGATCATCGGCAACCTTTTGCTGCATAAATTCGGTATAAAGCTTACCACCGCGCCCGTCCTGCGACATGAATTTTTCACTGACCTTCTGCCACAGCAAAGGATGTGCGGAATGATTCAGGACAGCATAAGCATCCACAAAACCGTCGATTGTTCCCAGTGTTCGCCGCTTTTTGGCAAACTGTACAACCAGAGATTTTTCCCAAAATCCGTCACGCTCGGCTTTCAATACATGAGCCCTCGCCTGCAGGTTTTCTGGAATTTGAATATCTGCGGCAAACAGCAGCACCGGCGTCATCAATAAAGTTAAAACAGCAGCCATTAAACTACGCATTAAATCCTCCTATTTTTAGATCTTCAGATTAAAATCAAGTTATTCGAAATCCTTTTTCCAAGGCAATCTGGATGGCCGCGCCATAGGCGACTGTGAACTGGGGCTTCTGGAAGACTTTTATCTCGCGTTGCAACTCATCCATCAATGACTGATGCAAACCTTCATTTAAAGCCGGGCCACCATCGAAGTAAATTTCATCCTCCATATCAAGAGCTGCCGACATGGATCCAATCCGGTTGGCTATGGATAAATGGATTCCGGCAATAACATCATTGATATCCGTTCCGGAACTCAAGAGGGAAACCAGTTCGGTTTCGGCAAAAACGGCGCATGTACTGTTTATCACTGCTGGCACGACACTCTGCATACTTCTGGAACTGAATTCATTTAAGGGTATATCCAGAATTCTTTCGGACATCTCAAAAAAGCGACCGGTACCGGCGGCACACTTATCATTCATTTTAAAATCGACAACTTTACCGCTGCCGTCAATTTTGATTATCTTGATGTCCTGACCACCGATATTAATAATCGTTCTGGCTTTGCCCCCGCTGGCTATATGTGCGCCCAAAGCATTGGCGGTTATTTCGTTAACCTTTTTCCCAGACATGCCAAACAGAGACTTCCCGTACCCCGTGGTTGCTATCCCGTCAATATTCTGCTCCGGCAAGGAAAGTGCAGCCAGTCCTTCCCTAAATAATTTTTCACCTACCCCGGCGCTGAAAGCCGTGGAAGGTTGAGTCCGCGACCAGACCATTGCGCCGTTTTCGACAAAGACCGCCTTGATTGCGGCAGAGCCGATATCTATTCCTGCTGTTATCATTATTTCACCTTCTTTATTGAATCACTGCGCTAAATGCTTCCAATCGCAGAAGCAGACTTTTACTGTCCTCACGCGACTGGTCGGTTTCAATGCGCAGAAAATGAAACCCATTCTCCCTGAGCGCATACTCCATCCTGAAGCTGCAGATGTCATAGGGATGGCATCCCTTGAGGATATGCAGGACTAGACCGGAAATATTTCTGTCCCGCATTGTCGCCATGATATTATCAAGTCGTCTTTTATTATCCGCATAAGTCGGACAACTGCAGCCCAGATGGGTCTGCTCTGCCAAAGCCCTCAGCATGGCGAACTCCGAATGGTCCTCAGATAAAGGGACGCCAGCCAGGATGCGCTCCGACGTGCAAAGTTCATCAGCCGCCACATGAATGCCGGCATCCTCCAGCAGCTTCGGGATCTTCAGATTGGGAAACATCACGGGGGAACCGGCCAGAAAGACACTTGCCTCCGGGCAACACGGTTTTCCAGACCGTATCCGGATAATTTCATTGACGCTCTGCGTCCATCCCTCTACGTCACCCATCAAAAAAGCGTTGGTCATGACCATGCACCAGGGCGCCGGAATCTCTTTTCTGCTGCGAGCCTCCAGCAAATTCCTCAACGCCAGTCGGGCAGCGGCATACTTTTGGATGGAGAGTCGCAGGTTTTGCCGCGACATCTTTTTGCCGGACGCTTTTTCCAGAAAATCTTTAAGGAGATATATCTCTTCGATCCAGCGTTTACGCCCCCGCTCGCTTTCTTTTATATGCGGAAGTTCCATAATATGAACATTCTTTACCCGTTCATCCAGCAGTTCGGGAAGTCTAACCATCCAGTCGCATGTTCCCGCAATTACCGTCAGTTCCGCCAAAGACTCAATGGAATCATCCAGAGAGAAAGAACTGAGGCACGACTTGATGATCGGACAGGCCAGCGCCGGCAGCCGGGAGGCTGTAATATCCTGTCTGGACAAGGCATTCGAACAAAATCTATATGGTATAAAACCTAGGGCGTCGAATATTTCCGGCGGCGCCTGGAGGCAGTTCAGCGCGGCAATCGGCCTCATTACCTTCTGACGAAATTTCTCCGGTTCGGCATGCAGCGCAAGCATGTCCAGAAAATAATCGTATTGGGGCAGATAGTCGTCGCGCCGCTTCAAGACCGCTATCTCCGTGGCATACTCCTGCCGGGTTTTCTTCCTCACAGCCTGTTGTTTTGCTTCCGGCACTTTTGATGAAGAATTATTCATCATGATCGTCCCCCGGCCAGTTTCCTTATCGCCCCGGCAAAAGAGGATGTAAATAAAGTCCATTTAAGCCATTTGAAGGAAAGGGTGCCATCTGTCGGGCAGGACTCGGCGCACTTCATGCACGCCAGGCATTCCGGAGACATAACATTTTGCTGCGAGGTTTCCATGTGAACCGACCGAATATCCATCGGGCAGAGTCTCTGGCAACTGGCGCAGCCGTTGCAGGTTTTGACGTTTTTGCTGAAGCGAACCAAACCAAATTTATCAAAACTGGATATCAGCGCCAGCATCGGGCAGAAAATGCAAAAAAAACGGTCCTTGAAAAACATTCCCACCAGAAATATTGCCGCCAATACCATGGAGAGACCGGTCATGAAAATAGTAATCGCATTTGTTGTATCAATGGAAAAATAATCGGCTCGTCCGGCAAACAGGGGCATGACGGGTTTAGCCGGACATATCTGGCAAAAGGGAAGACTGAAATCGTCGTGCAATCCCATATGGGCAATAAACAGGGGGATTATCAGTAGTAATGCTAAAAAGACATATTTAACCGGTTTGAGCCTGTCTGTCTGCAGCCATGACCATTGTGACTCCCTTATTCCAAGCTTACCGCGCAGCGCGGCAATCCAGTCCTGCAATGTACCAAAGGGACAAATCCAGCCGCACCATATTTTACCCAGCAGCAGAATCAACAGCAGGAAACCGGCAAACATCAGCAGGGCTTCCAATCCCCTTGATGTAAATACGGCTGCCAGCGGCATTTCCATCCCCCAGAAAGAGTTTTGCAGAGCCATCAGATAACATTGTCCTGCGCATCCGCTAACGTAGGGACAGGAAAAACACGGCAGAGCATGACCAAGCCGCAATCCAAAACGGCCACCATAGGTCAAAACTGCAAAGAAAAGAAGTTGCAGAGCTATGCGAAGATTCGCTATGTTCACGCCTGCCGCCCCCTGCGCCGCACCCAGATTACCGTTCCACCTGTAACAGCTGCCGTCGTACCGAGGAGAGCAATTCCCATATCCGGCTGCAAGTGGGAAAAGCGGTTCCTGTGGAGTCGCAATGTTCGCGTCGCTACAAAAAGGTCATTCGCTTCGCTATGGGCAGCAACAAGGAAAACTTGTTTGGCCGCTTTCTCACTTCGCCGGTTCAACGCGGGATCATCGGGCGGTACATAGATGAGTCGGCCAGCATGATCCGTCAGATACCGCGCCGGTTGGAAAGATGCGTCAAATACAGTTAGCATTTTTTTCGGCAGGACACGCCTGTCCAGGTGCAAGGTCACCTGCAAAGGAGTTTCCGTTTGCGGCCAGTAGTAGAAAGGAGGCTCGATACTCATGCCCAGACCGGAAAACCACACCGGCGGAAGCACTTCCGCCTTTGATTCAGCTTTTTCCCCTCGTCTTCGGCCAAAAACGAAGCAGTTGGTTTCGGCGGTTAAATACGTCGTTTTCCCGTTGGCTGCATTTCGTGCCTGGACACGGACGGCAAAACTACGGGGAGACCCGGTGGAAAGCAGAATCATCCACTTGCCAACTGTCTTTGTCACGGGAGTGGTACGATAGACGAGTGGTTTTGTCTGCTTCACCGATGGTCCGAACGCGGGCAGAGAGGCAACTCCAACCGCAACATCAGACAGGCTCTCCAGGCGATTGTTTCCCTGAACATTGTCGAAATGGATTTCCAGCGGGAGTAAAACAGTGCCGTCCGACAGGGCATGTTCCTCACCATAGACGATCCGCAGATGCGGAACTTGTGCGCCGGTATCGCCTGCCGGACCGGATTCCGGCATCATCAACATCAGCAGAACAAGCAGAAAAAACGCCGGGTGCAAGAACACTCGGCGTATTACCGCTTGGCCTGATTTAATCATCACGTTCATCCTGGATCGAAAACCGGACCGGGATTTCCACAACCGAAGCCACAGCCATGCCTAAGCGTCGCGCCGGTTCAAAAAGCCAGGAACGAACGGTAGAGAGCGCCGACTGATCCAGAGAGGAATATCCCGAAGACCGTTTAAGACGAATACTGTTCACCCGGCCGTCCTCCCGGACTTCCGCCGTCAGGACCACCAGCCCTTCATGCCCTCTGGTGCGGGCTTGAAAGGGATACGGTGGACGGGGATTAGACCGGTATCGCGGCACGGCAGAGGTACCGCCGGCACCACCCGAACCGGAGGCGCGGGCTTTATCCGGATTTCCGGACGCGCCGATTGATTTTGCATCGATACTCATCGCCGATGAAGAACCGCTTGCCTTTTCCGCTACTTGTGGAGAAGCCATCGGAAGAGGAACAGGAGCAGTCTTCTGCTCCGAAGTTTTTGGTATTACACGGGGTTTTACAGCTTCTTTCTTTTCCGCTTCTGCCTTACGTTGAACGGCAACGACAGGTTGCTGCGGGGAAGGCATTCCCTTTTCCGTCACCAGGGTTGCCTGGATGATGGGCAACCGATCCAGATTATTCCTAACCGAAAGAGGAAAGGAAGATGCCATGAAGACCAGAAACAGAACCACGACATGGCCAGTTACTGACATGGCTGCCGTCGTAGAAAACGCCTCCATGCCACTTGCATCAACTCTCTCAAACAGTTGTTCTTTCATCGCTGCACCTAAAATGTTAGTTTTATCCCGCCGTAGAAGCCAATACCAGGCTCCCCGTACTGATAAATGGATTGATAATGTTTATTGGTGAAATTATCGATTCGCCCCGTCAACTGCATCCACTTTGCTACGTCATAAGAAACGGCAGTGTTGAATACCATATATGCAGGCATTGTGTAGTTATTGCTGGCATCCCGATACCGCTTCCCCACGGACTGCATGGAAACATTCCAGTTCAACTTATCTATGGGGCGGATGTTCACGGAACCGCCGGCAGTGTGATGAGGCCGATAGGTCAGTTGCTTTTGAATGGTATCATTTTTTGCATCCAGATAGGTATAATTGGCATTCAGCGACAGCCAGGTCAAAGGCCGCCAGGTCGCATTTGTTTCGACACCTTCCGTGCGAGCCTGCTGAACGTTGTCGTATCTCCACGTCGTCATATCGAAGACAATGAGGTTATCCAGATCGTTCCGGAAATAGGTAGCCGACAAGTTCACTTTATCTCCGAAAAGGGACTGGTCGATGCCGGCATCAAAACCTTTGCTTTTTTCGGGGGCAAGGTTCGTATTGCCATAAGTTGGCTCATATAGCTGGTAGAGCGAAGGAGCATGGAAGCCCGTGCCGTAACTTGCCCGTACCTTGGTTCCCAACCGCTCGAACAGATAGGCGCCCGCTACTTTGTAAGTCGTCTCCTGCCCGAACTGCTGGTGATGATCGGTGCGCACACCAACAGTGATGTTGGCATTCTCAACAGGCGTCCATTTGTTCTGGACAAACGCGCTCTTTGTCCGGGCCATCACATCGTTCAGGAAGGACTGGCCACTCTGATTCGACCCCGTCTCGTGCATATAGTCCAGCCCCACGGTCAAAATGTCCTTATCGCCCAGAAAGAAGTTGTTCTGCCAGGAAGCGGTTTTGATGTTGCCTTTGAAGCGGGACTCGAAAACCTGCGTGGTGCCGGTGTAGATACCCGGGCCGTCACCAAAGTATTCCCGCTTTGAATCGGTGTTGCCCAGCTTTAAGATGGATGTCCACCATTTGGTGAAGTCCTGCTCGGCATTTACCGAAATCGTTGTCAAATCGGAATATTGCTTTCTATAGTCATCGACGCCGCCGGTGTTGTCCAAATCCGAGTTGGATCTGTCATGGTAGAAAGAGAAGCCAACCCGCGTTTTGTCGGTAATGCGGCCGTTAACCTTCGCCGAAACGTTCGTATTGTTGTAGTAGTCCATTTCCGGGTTCGGCTCTACATCGGCTTTGGAAACACCCTGGCTGTCCAAACGGGAAACGGAAGCGTTAAAGTCGATTTTGTCCGTCCCGCCCCGGAAAGAAAGATTTTCTTTGAATGTCTGAAAGGAACCTCCTTCAAAACCCGCCGTAACTGTAGGTTTCCCTTTTCCCTTCTTGGTGATGATATTGATGACGCCGCCGATGGCATCAGAACCGTAGAGGACACTCTGATTGCCCCGGACAACATCAATGCGCTCAATATTGTCGGTAGGCAGGTCGGCAAGATTCACTTTGCCGTCGGGGCTGATAGGATCGGCCACCCGCACACCGTCGATCATGACAACGGTATGAGCGTTGCTCGTTCCCCGCAGGTAGATGGAAGTTGAGCCTCCATGAGAACCGTTCTGACTGATATTAACCCCGGGTACATCATTCAGAACCTCAACCACCGTCTGCCGCCCCTTGCGCTGAATTTCCTTTTCCGTAGCCACGGTTACGGAATCCGCCACCATGCGCAAAGACTCTTCCACCCGGCTGGCCGTAACAATAGTCTCTTCCATACGAATGGGCTCACCGCCGGTTTTTGCCGTTGCTTCGTTCTTGTCCGCAGCTTGGCCAAAGCCGGGCAAGAGCAACGATGTTCCTAACAGCAGTGACAACAACTTCCTTTTTACTTCGTGCCTCATGTTTCCTCTCCTTTCCCCCTCGGGAATAAAAGTTATTTAATCCATCAGGTGAGTATTCTGGCTCGCGGCTTTTTTCCTGCATCCACACTTTGCTGATCTTCCTGTGCAAGAAAATCAGCGGCATTGTGTAGATTTCGTTCCGCTCACAGTTGCGGGGCAGCGCCGGACTTGCACCGGCTTCCTTATACTGACGGTCTTATACGCTTAAAAACGTCAAACTTCTCTCTATCAGACTAAAAAAAATCCCCGAGCCTAAACTGAGGTCCGGGGATGCCGTTTTTCATCTTCGGTGCAACTGCGACTGCCTCCTTACCACGGTGACAAGTCTGTGCAAAATTCACAAGAAGGTCTTCCGGCTTCCAGATCATTTTACTTACCGCGTCTTCCCATTCCGCTTGAGCGAAACAGTGACACTAATGCGGTTTTCATCCCTGGTTACGGCGGCGGGTCCGCGACGGATTCTCACCGTCTTCCTTATTATGGCCTATATGGCCCCTTGCTGTCCTGAACGTAACACAGGCGTCCAGTTGAAGTCAAGATTTTTTAGTCTTTTTCCCATGCCATTGCAAATTCGCTCCGCTTACAGTTGCGAGGCAGCGCCGGAATTGAACCGGCTTCCTTCCTTCGATGGATGTGAGCTCAACAAAGTAATCCGGGGCCTCCCGGTTTCCATACTCTTGTCAACCGCAACAGCTGTTTCGTAAACCTTCATGATGTTCTCTTTTGTTACGACATCGTCAGGATTTCCTTCACATTGCATCCGGCCGCTGCGCAGCATAATAATTCTGTCACAATACAAAGCGGCCAGGTTGATGTCGTGCGTTATGGTGACAACAGTAAGTTCCTGATTCATATTCAGCTTTTTAATAAGATCAAAAAAATCAACCTGATGTTTTATATCGAGAAAGGCCGTCGGCTCATCGAGCAGCATTATTTGCGGCTGCTGGGCCAAAGCCCGTGCGATCATGACTCTCTGATATTCGCCGCCACTTAAAGCGGATACACTTCGGTTTATCAAATGAAGAGTATCGGTCATTTCCAATGCCTCATGGGCAATACGGAAGTCCGTTTCCCCTTCGAATCTCCATTTGTTGAGATGCGGTGCCCTGCCCATTAAAACAACTTCATGAACAGAGAAAGGAAAGGTCATGTGGAAATCCTGGGCAACTACGGCAATTAATTTCGCCATGGCAGCCCTTTTCATCTTTTTACTGGAAATGCCGTTTATCCGGATTTCGCCTTCTTCGGGCTTCAGAATGCCGTCGATCACTTTCAGCAGGGTTGTTTTTCCGGAGCCGTTTGGCCCGATTATTCCTAAAAATTCCCCTTTCCGGATATCGAAAGAAATATCTTTTAAAACCCAGTGGGAATTGTAGCGAAATCCAATCTGTTCAATGGTTACGACGGACATAAATCAGGCCTTCCTGCGCAAAAGATAAATAAAATAAGGAGCCCCGCACAGGGCGGTAATTACGCCCACCGGCAATTCAGCGGGGGCTATCAAATTTCGGGCAAAAGTATCGGCAACAATAAGAAATGAACTCCCGAAAAGAACGGAAGCGGGTAAAAGCATCCTGTGGTCGGAGCCCAACAATATCCTCATCATATGGGGAACAATCAGACCGACGAAACCGATAATGCCGCTGACCGACACGGCAACTCCCGTAATTAGTGAAGCAGCAAGCAGAAGGATTATTTTTGTCTGCTCAACATTTACACCAAGCTGTTTGGCTGTTTCTTCACTGATCGCCATTAGATTCAGGTGTCTGGCGTAAGTAAAAATAACCATGAATCCCAAAAGCAAAAAAAGGCTAGTTAGAGCAATTTCGCGCCACTCCGCCAGACTTAAATCCCCCATCAGCCAGAACATGGCGTTGTGAAGACTCTTATCACTGGCCGTGCTGATAAGAAACATAATGACAGCGGAAAAGAAAGCATTCACAATAACACCGGCCAAAAGCAGAGTGGTCGATTGCAGCTCGTTCTTTGTTTTGGCAATGCCGTAAACTAAAACGATTGTAACGATCGCGCCCAGGAAGGCCGATCCCGAAACACCCAGCGGAAGAATCCCCAGCATCAATGCGGTAAGTGCGCCGACGGCAGCGCCGCCGGAAATTCCCAGAATATAAGGATCAGCCAGAGGATTGCGCAGGAGCCCCTGAAAGACAACACCGGCCGCCGCCAGAGCACCGCCGACAATACCGGCAAAAATAATCCGGGGCAGACGAATGGAAAACAAAATTGTCTCGTCCGTATCGGAAAGACCTGTGCCGGTCTCATTGCCTCCGGAGATCAACCATTGGAAAATTGAAGATGCGTCAATATCACTTGATCCGAAAAAAAGTGAAGCAAGCGCAACAATAAAGACAACCGCCAGCAAAAGGGAACCTACCCCGGCAACACGCCCCGCAGTTACAACCTGATTAATTTTACCCTTTTTACCGGACAAGATAAAAACCGGTAAAAGCAGAACAAAAAATAATAAGAAATATTTAAACATCTTTCCTCCTTCGAGGATTATGAAGAAAAAATTTAAATCTTGTTCAAGTAACCGACTATCTCTTCCATCCCCAAAATAGTTTTGGGGGTCAACCGGTACAACATCTCGCTTGTGTAATATACATGGCCTTTTTTAACCGCATCCATGCTGTCCAATCGCCGCAGCAGTGTTTTCGGAACTTTCTTGGACATGGCCCCCTGTCCGAAAAAAACCACATCCGGGGCGCGTCTCACTACTTCTTCGATGGAATATTTCGGGTACTGGACACGGGAGTCGGCGGCGATATTCTGCAATCCCAGAATCTGCAGAGCATCATCGATAACAGTACCCGGTCCCGCTACAATCAATGGCACCGGTTGAATGACAAAGACAACTTTTTTGTACCCGCGACGGGCTGCGGCCTGTCGAGCTTTTTTTGCGTATTGATTAAATAGGCTTTCAATTTCAGCTGCCCGCCGGTTGGCCCTTTCCTGTATCCCCAGCACTCCGCCCAACTCTCTGATCCCCTGCGGCAATTCCTTGAGACGTTTAGCGTGAAAGACATGGGTTCTAATTCCCATTCTTTTTATTTTATTGAATGCCTCCAATGGATTATCGCCTTCCATCATGATCACCAGATCAGGTTTGGCGGCAATAATGGCCTCCAGTGATGGATTGGCAAAACCGCCGACTTTGGGTTTGTTTTTAGCCCGCTGAGGATAGTCGCAGAAACTGGTAACGGCGGCGATGCGATCTTCGAGACCAAGATCATAGAGAATCTCGGTAGTCGCCGGTGACAAAGAAACGATTCTCATCGGCGGTGCGGCAAAAGCGACGCTTGTCAGGATAATCCAGATAAGCACTGTAGAAAGACAGAATTTAACAATTTTCAAAACCACTTACTCCTTAATTTACAAGCTAATATTGTTGGCGCATTTTTCGATAAAGTAATCTACCGCGGCAGGCCGCGCCGAATGGTAGAGGTGGACATAGCTGGCCAGTATGTTTCCCTTTTGGAAGCCTTCCGCTCGAATGTCGCTGGAGCGTGGTTTTTTGAGCTCATACACCGGTTTCCACTCGCTGTCGGAACAGGGGTCATCGATTAATTCAGAATAGTGAAATTCATGCCCTCTTCCGACGTCGCCTTTTTTTCCCCAAAGTGAATTGTCGGTCAGCCTGGCCTCCACATAGCCCAGAGCAATCATTCGCTTACTCATTTTTGTCCGGGCCGGCAGGATGCCCAGCATGGCAAAGTGCTGTCCCTCATTATTTTCTATTCCTTTGGACAAATACATCAACCCCCCGCACTCGGCGTAAACCGGCCTGCCGGAAGCGGCGAAAGCGCGAATGGATGACATCATTTCTCCATTGGTCGATAAAGCCTGGGCGTGGACTTCCGGATAACCGCCGCCGATGTATATCCCGTTAAGGTTGTCCGGAAGCAGCTTGTCTGTCAGCGGTGAAAAACGGACAATCGCACAGCCGCGAGCGACCAGTGCATCGAAGAAATCCTGATAGTAAAAATGAAAAGCGTCGTCATAGGCAACCCCGATACGAATTCTCGGGGAAGAAACAGCGGGATTGGTCCGCAATGATTCGTTTTCATCAGAATCTGACGATTTTTTCACGTTCATGCTCTTCAGCAAAGTCTCGATGGAAACATGACTTTCGACTGCGGCACTTAAATCATCAATTATTGGTTTGGTCAGATTTTGTTCACTGGCTGTCACCAATCCCAGGTGTCTGCCGGGAAGCTTCACAAACGCACCGCTGGGTATCGCTCCCACCAGCGGAGGTTCACCTGCCGCCGCCAGGGAAGCGGAAAGCCAGTTTTCATGATTTTGTGATCCGCAATGATTGGCAATGACGCCGATAAAATTCAATTGGGGCTCGAAGGACGTGAATCCCTTGACCAGCGCGGCAAAGCTGCGGCTCATTCCCCGGGAATTGACAATCAGCAGCACCGGGGCATCGAGCCACTCGGCGATTTGCGCCGTACTCCCCTGGGTTGTCGACGTATCCGAGCCATCGAAAAGTCCCATTACCCCTTCTACAACAGCGATATCCGCATCTCTGGTAACGCGGTCGAAGAGATTCTGAATATGCTGCTTATCCATCATCCAGCTGTCCAGATTATAGCAGGGCCTTCCGGAGACGACGGCAAGATAAGTCGGGTCTAAAAAATCAGGGCCGACCTTGAATGTCTGCACTTTATATCCGCGGCGGCAGAGCGCACCCGTCAGCGAAATCGCGAGGCTTGTTTTCCCCGATCCACTATGAGCGGCGCCAATGACTATTCTCGGACATTTCCCCATTAATATTCTACCCCTTTTTGCGCCGGAATATTTTCCTGAAATCCATGTTTCCGGCACTGCATAATTGTAACAGTATCAGCAGCGGCAATTAATCCGTCGGATGCTTTCCGGCCGGTAAGCACCAGGCAAAGCGAACTGCCGGCGCTGCGAATCATTGCCAGCACGTCATCTTCCCTGATAAGTTTCTTGTCGACGGCATTGCATATCTCATCCAGGATAATCATGTCATACGCTTTAGACTGAACAGCCTCCGCTGCAATTTTTAAGGCACGTGCAGCGGCATCCTGATGCGAATAGAAATCCGGGTGATCAGTTGCCGGAACAAAGCCCAAACCTGTCTGGACAAACTCGACGCCGGCAAGATTTTTCACGGCGGCAATTTCCCCGGTCATCGTTGCAGCTTTAATAAACTGCACGATCTTGACATGCATACCATGGCCGCTAGCTCTCAGGGTCATACCCAGAGCCGCCGTCGTTTTTCCTTTACCGTCGCCAGTAAATAACAAGACCCTTCCCATGTCAGGCACCGATTATCACTTTAAACAAGAATCTGATCCCCACAAAAATAACAACAGCCGCCAATGAGGTAGTCAGCATTAAGTAATTCGCTTTCAGTATGTGGCGCTGTTCCATGGACTCAATATGATCGCCGATGAAAGGAAGCTCCACCAGTTTACCGTGGCGGAAAAGCGGCCCCCCCAGTTGAATTCCCAGCGCACCGGCCATAGCCGCTTCCGAAATTCCCGAGTTCGGACTGGCATGATGGCCTCTGTCGCGCCAGCAGACGTTCCAAGCCTGAATGGGCCGGTAACCGGTCAGAACCGCACCAATAAACATCAGGGGTGCAGTAAGTCTCGCCGGCAGAAAGTTTGCCGCATCATCTATTCTGGCTCCAGCCCAGCCGAAATAAAAATATTTTTCATTCTTGTAGCCCACCATGGAATCTAAGGTACTGGCGGCCTTGTACATCATCGCGCCAACCGGACCAAAAAGCACGGCAAAGAAAAGAGGCGCGATAATTCCATCAACTGTGTTTTCCGCCACACTTTCCACCGTTGCACGAATAATTCCCTTTTCATCCAGCTTATCCGTATCGCGGCCGACAATAAAGGAGACATGCGCCCGCGCCTGCGGCAGATTTCCCGCCTGCAAAGCCCTGTAAACATCCATGCTGTGCTTGCCCAGGTCTCTGATGGACAAGGCTGTGTAAATGATCAATACGGAAAGCACATTCGCCACCCAGGGATTGATCCAGGCAGCAATTTTGAGGGTATAAAAAGTAACGCCTCCCGTGACTGCAATCACAATGATAGTCATCAATGTTCCGGCTGTGCGCTGATTGGCGATTACTCTCCGCAGAGAATCTTCCAGAACAGTGATAAGTTTGCCGATCAACCTGACCGGATGAGGCAGCCACCGGGGATCGCCGAAGAGGAGATCGAGGATGACGGCCAGAATTATCTGTATCTCCAGAGTCATTACAGCCCCATGATTTTGTATATTGCCGCCATATCAAGGCTCTCGCGAACAACGGCAGCCAAGCGCTCAAACGCCGGTTCCAGATCGTAAACTGCACAAACTTTATCGCAGGCGGCAAGCCCGCGCTTTACCCGCAGCCGGTCAATAAACCAGCGGCGGAATTCATCGGCATCGAAGACGCCGTGCAGATAAGTACCCCAGACACTCCCGTCGGCCGTACCCAGACCGATTATTTTTCCGTCTTCTCCTTCGACCAGGGGTATTAAATTATCCCCGGCGGTAAGGCCATGGTGAATTTCATAGCCCGTAAGCGGTAATCCGGAAAGCAGATGTTTTGCCTCTATACGCTTCAGTGTTTTGTCCGGCGACAGGTATGTACTAACGGACAGCAACCCCAGCGCACGTAGAGATTCTTTTTCCGGGGATTCGATACCGTGAGGATCGTCTATCTGGCTGCCCAGAATCTGGAAACCACCGCAGACGCCCACTATCTCCGTTTTCTTTTTCGCCGCCAGTTCTAAAATACGCTGCCCCATACCCGTCTTTTTCAAGAAAGCCAGATCGCCCATGACGTTTTTACTGCCCGGCAGAATGACGGCATCAGGTTCACCTAAATCAGCCGGATTCTTGACCACTCTCAAGCGGACATCCGGTTCAATATTCAGGGCGTCAAAATCGGTAAAGTTGGAGATATGCGGCAGGTCAATGACGGCGACAACGACATGATCTCTATCCGGCACTATGTCTTTAATCAAGCCTTCTTTAAAGCTTACGGAATCTTCTTCCGGCAGCCCCAGATTGTTCAGATAAGGGACAACACCCAAAACCGGCCGGCCGGTGTATTGCAGAATGTACCTGTGGGCGGATTCTAAAAACGTTTTCTGGCCGCGAAAACGGTTAACAATAAAACCAGCCAGCAGCTTCCGTTCTGCTTCCGTTAAAACCTCCAGGGTACCGATAAAAGATGCATAAATCCCCCCCCTGTCGATATCGCCCACCAGCAAAACAGGAGCCCGGGCGTAAAGGGCCATGTTCATGTTGACGATGTCATTGCTTTTGAGATTGATTTCCGCGGGGCTTCCGGCACCCTCCATGATTACAGCGTCGTACTCGTCACAAAGAGATTCAAAATCTTCTTTTGCTGCGGTAAAAGGCATGGTTTTGAAATCGATGTATTCCTGAAAATCCATATTGCCGACGGGTTTTCCACGAATGATGATTTGCGAACCCATGTCACTGTTAGGCTTAAGCAGCACCGGATTCATACGTACATCCGGATCAAGTTTGGCTGCCTGGGCCTGAACCACCTGGGCCCGGCCCATCTCACCGCCGTTGCGCGTCACGTAAGAATTAAGCGACATATTCTGGGCTTTGAACGGCGCAATCCGCAAACCGTCCTGCAGCATTATGCGGCACAGGGCGGCAACTATAATGCTTTTGCCGGCGTTGGAGCCTGTTCCCTGAACCATTAAACGTTTTGCTTTCTTGCGGGCAACTCCTTTTGGTACCTCGTCCAGTGCGTTGGCAAGGGCAGCGCAAAGGCGGATATTTTCTTCACGCGTCCTGACGGCCACACGGAAAAACTGTTCATCGAGACCGGCAAAATTGTCGCACACCCGAATGGCGATGCCATCTTTCAACAGTTTTTCAGCCAACTGCGGAGCGCTCTTGTCTTTGCGGTTTATTTTGACCAGCAGGAAATTCGCGCTGCCCGGATAAACTTTCAAGCCGGGCATGTTACCCAGTTCGTTTTGCAGCCATTGCCGTTCTTCCAAAACGAGTTTCTTGCTCTTAGTCGCATAGTCCATATCTTTCACTGCCGCAGCACCTACCGCCTGGGCTATCGTATTTACCGTCCAGGGGGGCATAATCTTATAGAGCTGTTCGATGATCCGGCCGTCAGCAACGGCAAATCCCAGCCGCAATCCCGGAATGGCGTAAAATTTGGTCAGAGAAAACAAAACGACTACATTGGATGGCCTGTCTTTTATCAGGCTTTGTGCTCCCTCAATAAAATTGATAAAAGATTCGTCCACAATAAAGGTTGTGTCCGGATGTTCCAGGGCCAGTTTTCTCAATTCATTATCGTTGCAGAAAAAACCGGTGGGGTTGTTAGGCTGCCCGACAATGACCATCTCAGCACCCCGCAATTTTGCCGCCAGTTGCGGAATGTTGAGAACAAATTCTTCTTCCTCCTTCAACGGCATCTTCTCTACCTGCATGCCGCTCAATTCCACCGCCGAGGCGTAATCAAGATAAGAAGGAACCGGAATTATTGCGCGGGAAGCGGAAAGGACGCGGGGAAGAAGATAAAGGATTTCCGTTGAACCGTTGCCGGCGATAACTTCATCAGGTGAGATATCAAATCTCTCGGCTATGGCGTTTTTAAGTTCGGTGCAATGGGGATCAGGATAGTGAACAAGGGAACTGACGCAGCTGCTGATCAACGGACGGAGCCAGTCCGGCGCACCCAGGGGGTTGATATTTGCTGAAAAATCAAGAATTTCCTGCATCGGCTTTCCCGCCGCCAATGCCAGCTTCATTATATTTCCACCGTGTTTATCTGTCATATTTTCGTCAACCCTCCAGACACCGATACTAAATAAACCATTGCCGGAATTAACTCCGTAAGCTCACAGGCGGCTCCCAGCGTATCCCCTGTTGATCCGCCGATCTTGTATTTTACATAGAAAGCAAAAATAATACTGAAGGCAAAAGCCGTAAAGCCAGCTGCCAATCCTGCCGGACCTGCCGCGAGCCAGCCGATTATCGTCAGCAGTACAAAAGCCCAGGCCAGCTGCCATCGGGAACGGCTGGAATAAAATATCGTACCCAAACCGCCTTCCGGACGGGCATAGGGAATAACGGCCATATTGATCAGCAGGGCGCACCGTCCGGCAAACGGGGTCATGAGCAGCACCCACCAGCGCGCGGCCGGCGGAACCGCCGTAAGCAACGTTAATTTAAAAAGTAAAACACAAACAATAACTATGACCCCCATCGGACCTACGCGGCTGTCCCGCATGATTTCGAGAATTCTTTCGCGGGGCCGCGAGCTGAAAAAGCCGTCGGCGGTATCGGCCAGGCCGTCCATATGCAGGGCGCAGGAAACGGAAAGCAGAAAAATTACCAGCAGCATGCTGGTGACGGACAGCGGCAAAACATGCCCCAAGCCGTAATCCAAACCGGCTGCGGCTGCGCCGATAATTATTCCCACCACCGGAAAAAACGGCACGGAACCACCCAGCGCCTGCTCATCGATGTTTATCGAAGCAGGCAAAGGACATACAGTTAAAAATTGAATCGCAGCCAGAAAACGTTTTATCATTTTCCCTCTTTTTTCAAACACAAGGGAATGCCGCTGACTATGAACACAGCCTCGTCCGCCAAAGCGGCAATCAGTTGATTGCATCTTCCGGCCATATCGCGAAAACTCCTCCCGAGAGGGCTATCGGGCACGACTCCCATGCCCACTTCATTAGTTACAAAGATGATCGTACCGCTAAACTCCTCACAGGCGGCAAGCAAAACCCGGCATTTCTCTGCGATGCCCTCCTCCGTCATTACATGCCCGTTCAATTCAGCTTCATAAATAAGATTGTTGACCCACAGCGTCAGACAATCCACTAAAATCACCTTATGCACCCGGTCGTTATTCAAAACACCGGCAATGTCTCTTTCTTCTTCGATGGTATCCCAGGCTGCCCGGGCTCTGGCTTCCTGATGCTTGCGGCAACGCAGGGCCATCTCCTCATCAATGATGGGACATGTCGCCAGATAAGCCCGCGGGCCTTCCAGAGATTCGGCCAGCTTTTGCGCATAATCGCTTTTCCCGCTGCGGCTGCCGCCGGTAACGAAAATAATTTTAGCCACAGGAACTACCCTCCAGATGACATAAGTAATTAAAACTGTTAAGTATCCCTTGTCCATCATACAAAGTTATCACGGAAAGGGATGCCGGTTGAACATCGAAGAGCAGGTAATTGCGCATATCCAGACCGAGATAATGGCAGATTAAAAAACGGATAATGCCGCCGTGGGTAATGACAACCACCGTCGGGGACGGATCCCGGGCAATACGTTGCGCTGCTGTGCGCACACGCCCGATAAAGGATTGAAGGGCTTCGCCGCCGGGAAAGACAAAATCATTATCAAAATTACTCCACCGCTCGACGCCTGCCGGATCCGTCAGGCTGATCTCGGCAAAGGTCTTTTCCTCCCACAAACCGAAATCTATTTCGCGCAGGTCAGAGTCAATATCAAAAGACCGGTCTGATGCCGCCAGCGCCAGCCGGGCGGTCTCCTGCGTGCGGCGCAGGGGGCTGACAACAAAATGAGATTCCTGCAAGTTGGCGATCGGCCCGGCCAGAGCCGCAGCCTGTTTTTGACCTTCGGCGGACAGGCCGACATTCGTCTTACCCATAAAACGGCCATGATATTTACTGTCCAACACACCATGCCTGATCATGACCAACTTCTTCGCCATCTACGTGTTCCTTAAAATAAAAAATCCCCGAACCTGAAAAGGTCGGGGATGCCGTTTTCCATCCACAACTAACGATGCCTACTATGTCCTTAATAGTTTCAAACAGCATCATTTTTCCAGGCAGGTTTTCTGGCTTCCGGATCAACCAAATTGTCGCGCCTTCCCATTTTTAATAAACAGTGGCTTCCTGCGACTTTTGTCCCCGGTTACAGCGGCGGATCCACGACGGATTTACACCGTCTTCCCTTGCTCCAATTCCAAATCAGGAATAATTACAACAATTTGATTTAGAGCTGGCTACAACCCTCGCGGGTGGCCCAGTGAAAATATGCTTATCCCAGCTTTTAGCCTTTGTCAAGCGATGAAAAGTTATTCTGCACCTGAAGCAAGTTCAGTCAGACGGGCTGAAATCTTTTGCCCCAGTTTTTGCAACAATCGGGTATCCATGTCCGGCAGGTAGCGGTCACTTAAGACATCACCGTTATTCCAGCTGCCAATTACTTCATCATTAATAAAAAGAGGTATAACAGCCAGAGACTTGACAAAAAACTTGTTGGTGGAAGGCAGTAATTTATAAAATGGCTGCAAATCCTTATTGGCCAAAACCGGCTGCAGGTCATTGGGAAAAACACGTTTAAACAGATCTTCGGTAATTACGCCCAGTCTGTTTTTCAGCAGGGCGGAAGATTGTACTGCCTCGATAACAGGGGCGGTAATTTCTTTGTCCACCAGTGTCAGCCAGACAAAGGGCACGGAAAATTCCTTCTCTATATCGGCAAACAGCGTTTCAAAAAGCCCGACGATGCTTTTGGCATGGGCAATGTGTACTTCGATTTTACCGAATTTTACTGATATTTCCTGATTGATACGCTTAATTTCATCCATTTCGTACATACTCCATCACCTCGCAAGGACTCAAATAAGTTAATTGCTATAATTTAAAATCAGCATACAAAACAACATGGTCGGATGGTTTTTCCTTAAGCCTTGTCGGCAGGTCAATATTACAGACATGCGAACTTGAGGCTAAAGATTCCGTGGCCAGAACGTGGTCAACACGCCACCCCAGATTTCTCTCAGTCGCACCGCGTACGCGATAATCAAAAAAAGTGTACTGCCCCGCTTCATTGGGATGATGCCGACGGAACACGTCAACAAAACCCCATGCTTTGACATCCTCATAAGCTTTCCAGACTTCCGGATTAAAGCAGACGTGCCCCAAGATCCTTTTGGGATCATGCACATCAATATTTTCCGGCGCCACATTCAAATCGCCGCACCAGACAATCCGGTTTTGCGGCTTAAAATGTTTTTCCAGATATTTTCTCAAGCGTCCAAACCAGGCCAGTTTATATGTATACTGCGGGCTTTCCTTATCCTGCCCTTGCGGCACATAAGTATTAATTATGGTAAGATCACCGTAAGTTGCGGCAATTATGCGTTCGGCATCTTTCGGCTCATCGTCCAGGCCGAAAACAACTTTTTCCGGCTTCAGCCTGGAAGCTATCGCCACACCGGCATATTGCTTATTGCCTTTAAAAACAACCTGATAACCCGCATCGGCAAACTCAGCCGCCGGAAATTTATCATCAGCGACTTTTGTCTCCTGCAGACAAACGTAATCCGGCTTGTTTTTTTGCAGCCACGGCAAAACAATATGCATCCTTGAACGGATGGAATTTACATTGTAAGTGACTATCTTCAAGTTATTCTTTGCCCTTTATAATAATAATCTTTCAAATACCACGTACTTAATTCCCGCTCAAGATTTTTTGCGCTCATTTACAAAATCGTGTATAAATAAGCAATGGAAAATGCAGACATTACCATCATAGGCGCGGGAGTAATCGGTCTGGCCATTGCGGCCGAAATCGCCCGGCCGGGTTTAACTGTTTTCATTCTGGAAAAAAATTCCACCCACGGCAGTGGAATCAGCTCCCGCAATAGTGAAGTAATCCACGGCGGCATGTATTATCCCGCAGATTCCCTCAAAGCCACACTGTGTGTCGCCGGACGCGCCCTGCTTTACGAAATTGCCGCCAAAAACAATATTCCGCACAAAAGAACCGGGAAGTTGATTGTAGCGGTAAAACCGGAAGAAATTGATGAAATCGAACACTTGCATGAAAATGCCCGAAAGAACGGCGTTGATTCTGCGGAGCTTATCAGCAGCAGGAAGATTGCTCAACTGGAACCGAATATCAGGGCCTGCGCCGCCCTTTATTCACCCGAAACCGGCATTATCAGTGTCCACGATTTAATGAACTACTTCCTGATTCAGGCCCGCAATAAAAAAGCCGAGCTCATTGTCCATACAAAAGTTATCCGGATCGAAAAGGAAGCCCGCAACTACAGGATTTTTACCGAAAATTCCAAAGGCGACACATTTGACTTTACCACAGGCTGCGTGATCAACGCCGCAGGACTGGAATCCGACATCATCGCCAACATGGCGGGCGGCAGCTATCAACTGCATTACTGCAAAGGCGATTATTGCAGCATATCCCATGTAAAACGGGGAACAGTGCAAAGACTGATTTATCCTGTCCCGGTAAAAAATCATGTAGGACTGGGTGTTCATCTAACCATTGATTTAAGCGGCCGGCTGAAGTTGGGGCCGGACACCACGTATATTTCCCGCAGCGAGAACTATGAGGTCGCAGCCGCTAAAGCTTTTCTCTTCTATCAAAGCGCCAGTAGTTTTCTACCCTTCCTGAAAGAAGAAAACGTCAGCCCGGACATATCCGGTATTCGTCCCAAGCTACAGGGTCCCGGCGACAGCTTTCGTGATTTTGTAATTAAGGAGGATCTACCCGGTTTCATTAATCTGGTGGGAATAGAATCGCCGGGGCTTACGTCCTCACCCGCCATCGCCCGGCATGTAAAAAAGATGTTAACCGGGAAAGTATCATATATAGAGTTAACAGGAGAAAACATTAAACATTAATAGACCAGGAAAGGAGTAAGATTATGGCAGCAAAAAAAGTCCCCGATGTAGGTGCAAAAGTTCGGAATTTCAGTCTGAAAGATCATAATGAAAACATTTTTCAACTGGCCGATTGTAAAGGGCAAAATGTTCTCTTATCGTTTCATCCTCTCGCCTGGACGCCTGTCTGTGCAATGCAAATGCAGTCCCTGGAAAAACACAAGGAAATCTTTAAAAAGCTGAACACCGTTGCCGTCGGCATTAGTGTGGACAGCGTTCCCAGCAAAACAGCCTGGGCTAAATCACTAAATATTGCGGAGACAAGACTGCTTGCCGATTTCTGGCCGCACGGAAAAATTGCCAAGGCTCTGGGCATCTTCAGAGTAGAAGGTTTCTCGGAACGGGCAAATGTAATAGTAGATAAAAACGGTTGCATCGCCTTCAAAAAAATATATCCAATTGTCGAACTGCCGGATATTAATGAATTAATCAAACAATTGGAAAAACTGTAAGCAACAAAAGCAGGGATTATATTATGCAGATAAGTGAGTGGGACATCGCCATTACCGGCGGAACTATTCTGACCATGACGGAGTCGATGGAAGTCATTAAAAATCAGGTCATCGGCATTAAAGATGGAATCATTGCCGCAATCCTGCCCGAAGCAGATAAACAAAACATCGAAGGCTACGCCAAAGAAAATATTGATGCCGAAGGCTGTGTCATCATGCCCGGATTAGTCAATACCCATACTCATCTGCCGATGGTCTGCTTCCGCGGCATGGCGGACGACCTTACTTTGATGGACTGGCTTCATCACCACATTTTTCCGGCGGAAGCGCGCTTCGTCAATAAACAAATGGTTTATGACGGAGCCATTCTGGCAATGGCGGAAATGATTCTCTCGGGAACGACGACATTTTGCGATGCTTACTTTTTTGAGGGCAAAATCGGCCAGGCGGCATTGCAATCGGGCATGCGTGCGGTTATCGCCCAGGGATTTATTGATTTCCCCATATCGGATAATAATGATTCGACCAACAATGCGGCTATCGCCGAACGTTTTGTTGCCAACTGGAAAGATTCGTCGCCCCTGATTACAACCGCTTTTTTCTGCCACGCTCCTTACACCTGTTCCCCGGAAACACTCATCACCGTTAAGGAGGCCGCCCGCAAGGCAGGAATTTTCTGGTTGATCCACCTGCTGGAAAACAAAGATGAAATTGATACTATAAGGCAGCGCTACGGCAGAAAACCGGTCCAGCACCTGCAGCAGCTCGGTGTTCTTGATGAACAGACCATTGCCGTGCACTGCAACTGGGTGGATGACGAAGATATGGACATTTTCGCCGAGCTCGGCGTCAAGGTTTCGCATAATCCGGAAAGCAACATGAAACTTGCAACCGGTGTCGCCCCTGTCCCCGCGATGCTGAAAAGAGGCATTGACGTTGGCCTGGGAACAGACGGTTCGGCCAGCAACAATGACCTCGACATGTTCCGGGAAATGGACACGGCGGCCAAGATTCATAAAGTCACCACCTTCGATCCTACCGTCATGAGCGCACAAACGGTCATGAAGATGGCAACCATCGGCGGGGCCCGCGTGCTGGGACTGGAAGACAGGATCGGGTCGATCGAAGTCGGCAAGGAGGCCGATATCATATTGGTGGATATGAAGAAACCTCATCTCACCCCGCTTTACAATTGTTGTTCCCAGCTCGTCTATGCCGCCAGTGGCACTGATGTTAAAACCAGCATCATCGGCGGCAGGATCGTGATGAAAGACAGGCAGTTGCTTACGATTGACGTTGAGCGCGCCATGAAAAACGTCCGCACCATCGCCGCTGACATTATGAGCGGGCAAGAATGATTTGAAAGTTCATCGGGAGCACATCCACCAGGTACTTGGAACCACCCGTGCGGTCTTGTGACCTCGCGTGAACTCTAGTCACCTTCAGGTGGTTAAGTTATCAGGTTATGGCGAGATCACCGCGCTTGTTCCACCCCGCTTATACTGTCGGTAATAAGCATTGGTTTTTTTGACGCATGTTCGCCAGCAGCATCCGAGGAAGGGAAATTATGGCCAAATATGATTTCGATCTGGGGATTATCGGAGGCGGAGCGGCGGGACTTACCGCCGCGGCAGGCGGGGCACAATTTGGTGCAAAAACAATTCTCATCGAAAAATCCGCCCTGCTGGGCGGAGATTGCCTGCATTGCGGTTGTGTACCGTCTAAAACTTTGATTCGCACGGCTGGTTTAAATTCGCTGATTAAAAGATCCAAAGAATTCGGACTTCCGAAAGTCCAATTACCACCGGTTGATCTGGGCGCTGTGATGGACCGGGTAAAAAACGTTATCGAGAAAATTCAGCGGCACGATTCCGAGGACAGATTTTGCAGTCTCGGCGCCAGGGTTCTTTTCGGCAATCCTGTTTTTATCGATGATCATAAAGTTGCTGTGGACGGGCAAAACATTTCCGCAAAGAGCTGGATAATTGCTACCGGTTCGTCTCCATCTCTTCCACCTTTGCCGGGTCTGACGGAAGTGCCCTACTGGACTAATGAAACAGTTTTCAGCCAGAGAAACCTTCCTTCCCGCCTGATAGTTTTGGGCGGCGGACCGGTAGGACTGGAGCTGGCTCAGGCATTTGCGAGGCTCGGGTCGAAAGTTACAATTGTCGAGTTTATGGAACAAATTATGGGGCCGGAAGATGAAGATGTTGCCGATATCGTCAGGAAGCAGTTGGAAGCTGAAGGCTGCCTGATATTCACCGGCACCAAAGCTTTGAGCGTGGAGTATATTAACTCCGTGATCAGATTGACTGTCTCCGTTGGCGATGGCAAAGAGAAATCGATGGTAATCGAGGCCGATGCTTTATTGGTTGCCGCCGGCCGCAAACCCAATATTAATGGTCTGGGTCTTGATGCAGCGGGCGTCACTTATACACCTCGCGGTATCCCCACAGATTTAAGGATGAAAACAAATATCAGCCACATTTATGCCTGCGGGGATGTCAACGGGCAGATGCCCTTTACCCACGTTGCCGGTTATGAAGCTGGTATTGCTTTGACTAACTCCGTGTTGCACTTGCCCAGACGGGCAACCTATGAAAAAATCGGCTGGTGCACCTATACCAGTCCGGAAGTTGCCAGCATCGGCCTTAATGAAAAAAGGGCCGGAAAAGAAGGCATACAGTATCGTGTCCTGGAGGAACAATTTGTGGACAATGACCGGGCGCTGATCGAAGGGTTGGAAACAGGCAAAATCAAACTCCTGATAAGCCCATCCGGTAAATTCCTGGGCTGCCAGATCGTTGGTGCCGGGGCGGGAGATTTAATTCACGAATGGATCATCGCAATGAACGGCAATATCAATCTCTCCACCATGGCCGGCGCCGTTCACATCTACCCGACTATCTCCGAAATTTCGAAGCGGGTGGCCGGAAATCTTTTTGCCGAAAAACTATTCAGCAGCGGAACTAAAAGCATCCTGAAATTTCTCTTCAGCCTTAAAGGAAGGGCATGTACTCCGTCCGAATAATATTCATTTGATGGTTTAATACTTACCGTGGGATATAAAGGGAGTGATCAACATTTGTGACAGTTGCAGGTATTTGGGATCAAAATAGCCGTTCAATCCGATTTTCATTTGGAGATGACCGTTTTCCGGTTCCCGCCGGTACGTTCCGAATATTCTGTCCCACCAGGGAAAACTAAATCCGTAGTTACTGTTGGTTTCGTCTACGATGACGGAATGATGCACCCGGTGCATGTCCGGCGTCACAATAAGTAGTCTGATGATGCGATCTGCGACAAGCGGAATATTCCAATTACTGTGATTGAACATGGTTGCGCCATTGAGCAGAATTTCGAAAATAACCACGGATATGGGCGGCACTCCCAGTACGGCAACGGCTGTCATCTTAATGATCATGGATAAGATCATTTCCAGCGGATGAAAACGTAATCCTGTAGTGACATCGATATCCTGATCGATATGATGAACTTTGTGCAAACGCCAGAAAACGGGGATTAAATGAAACATCTTATGCTGTACGTAAATTACCAGATCCAGCAGAGCGACCCCGCAAATTACGGCAATCCACAGCGGAAAATGAAAATAGTTAAATATTCCCCATCCCTTCCCGGCGCAAAATAGCGCGATGCCAACGGGTAATACAGGGAAGGCAAGACGCAATACGATTGTATCTGTAAAGCTTAGCAGAATATTGTTAATCCAGCGTTTTTGTTTGGATGCCACTAATTTGCGGCGCGGCCTCAGTGCTTCGGCAACAGCGACAATAGTAAAAATAGCCGCAAAAAAAACAAGGCGAATAAAGGGCTCATGAACAATAACGGCAGTTTCAATATTCATCGCAGTAATGAACGAGGCAGCGTGCTATAGTTATTTTTTATTAAATAACTTTAAATAACGGCCATATCCTTCTTTTTCCAGATCTTCCCTGGGAATGAATTTCAAAGCGGCCGAGTTCATGCAATACCGCAATCCAGTGGGTGGCGGGCCATCCGGAAAAACATGCCCCAGATGAGAATCGGCATGTTTACTCCTCACTTCCGTGCGCGTGGAAAAGAAACCGCGATCCTCTTTTTCGACAATATTCCCGGGCTCCAGCGGTTTGGTAAAACTGGGCCATCCGGTACCGGAATCATATTTATCCAATGAACTGAATAAAGGTTCGCCGGAGACAATATCCACATATATTCCCTCTTTTTTATTCTTGTCGTATTCATTATTAAAAGGCGGCTCCGTACCGTTTTTCTGGGTAACTTCATATTGAATTTTGGTGAGTTTTTTCCTGAGGGTCGCATCATCCGGTTTGGAAAACTTTTCCCCGCCGGAAAGCGGCAGGCCGGTATCATCTCCCCATAATTTTTTTACGGTTTTGTCACGTCCGGAAGCATTACGGTAATAATTATAGCGTACAGGATTTTTGGTGTGATAATTTTGATGATACTCTTCCGCCGGATAAAATTTAGTTAATTTAATTAAATCTGTGACAACGGGTTTCCCGAGTTTGCCTGATTTTTCCAGAGCCTGTTTTGATTTTTCAGCAATCCGCCTCTGTTCGTCGTCTTGATAAAATATGGCGCTTCTATATTGAGGGCCGCGGTCAACAAATTGCCCACCTCCGTCCGTAGGATCAATGTGTCTCCAGAAATAATTCAGAAGTTGATCATACGTCACTATCTTGGAATCATAATAAATCTGAACGGCTTCTATGTAGCCCATTTCAGCATACGTTTCATATGTCGGACTTTCTCCCTTCCCTCCGGCATAGCCGGACACTACCTTTATAACACCGGGCACCTTTTCAAAATCAGCCTCCACACACCAAAAACATCCGCCGGCCAGTGTGGCTATGGCAGTTTTTTCATTTGTTTTAATCATTTTATTTTTCAACTCCGTTTGGTCACTATTACCCTTTCCACAACCGATAAAGATAAAACTCAAAACAATCAGACATATTGCCATTTTTTTCATAAGCACCCTCCTGTAAGCGTCTATTGAACTATTTTAACTATAATCATCCCATTGTCAAAATCTCGCCAAGGAATTAAATTAAAAAAGTTTAAAGCGGCTCACTGGTTGGGTAAACAGATCCAATGGTCTTTCAGATTTATGTTGGGAAGTTTTTTATGAATGATTATTCACCAGACGATAAATCAGATAATCGTTGGAAGCTGATCTTATTCATTATCCTGTTAGCGGCAGGAATTATTCTTTTCCGTCTGATGGGATGGGGTGACAAACTGACTTTCCTGCGTGAATGGATCAGCGGTCTCGGCATGTGGGGGCCATTTGTTTTTGTATTATTGTATATTGTTGCAGTCATCGCGGCTGTGCCGGGGACGGCAATAACCATCGCCGGGGCCACCCTTTTCGGCTCAGTTTGGGGAGTTATATTAGTCAGCATAGCTTCCACTGCAGGAGCCGGCCTTGCCTTTTTGATTGCCCGCTATCTTTTCCGGGATTTTATATTGCACAAGCTCTCCGCCAACGAAACATTTCGTAAACTTGATCGTTTAACACTGGAACACGGAGCGGTGATTGTGGCCATCACCAGGCTTGTGCCTCTTTTTCCTTTTAACATCCTCAATTACGGATTCGGCCTGACCGCTGTCAGTTTCAGGATATATGTCTTCTGGTCATGGCTCTGCATGCTGCCGGGAACTATTTTATATGTTGTCGGCACTGATGCCGTAATCAGCGTAATAACGTCAGGCAAGGTGCCCTGGCTGCTGGTGATTGTTATTGTGTTTGCCAGTATTGTTTTGGCTTTCCTGGCTTACCTGGCCAAAAAGAAACTCTCTCAAGACAGGAAGAAAAATGACGGTCGCAAGATTGAAACCGCCTGATGCATGCTTCGGTTATCGGTGTGCGAAAGTTGAGTTACTAATAGTTTTGCTACAGGATTGAAAACAAGGAGGATTTGTCATGCGAAATACATGGATGGTTATAAGTCTTGCCGTTTTATTCATTGGCTGTACCGGCTCTCGTCCTGTCCGTCTTGGCGTCACGAATGGAAAGTTTATCCCCTGTCCTGAAACGCCGAATTGTGTTTGCTCCCAGGATCCGGATCAATCTCACAGCATAGAACCTCTTATTTACAAAGGATCGCCGAAAGAGGCCAGGACTCGCCTTCTTGACATCATTCAAGGTATGAAGCGAGCGAAGGTTGTCACGGCTCAGGAGCGCTATCTTCACGTCGAGTTTACCTCTGCCGTCTTTCGTTTTGTCGATGATGTGGAGTTTTTCATCGATGACAGTCAAAAAGTTATCCATTTGAGGTCCGCCGCACGCCTGGGACATTATGATTTCGGGGTAAATCGCAAGCGATTGGAAACAATCAGGCAAATGTTTAACAAAGCATCACCTGCAGGATAACATGAAAACACATCGCGGAGCGTATCCCTAAATACCGGTGGAACTACCCGTGCAATCGGCAAGACCGCTTCGCTTGTTCCACTCCTGATACATTTAACAGACTGAAAAGCAGGAAACAGTTTGATAACGCTTTAGAATTGAAGTATTAGGTACCGCATCAGATTGCAGATAAATCAACGTTCGGTTGTCGATCTTCTTGTAAAAATGGGATACGGTGGTAATCGCTAAGATGCTGGAAAAGCAATCGGTAAGAGCGGTGATGATGGAATAGATGGGAACAATTGGAGCAAAAGGATGGACGCTGTCAACGTTTCAACTTATTTCTGAGGGGTAACCAGGTCAGAAGATATCGAGTTGTTGCCCAAATTTCTTTAGGCTTTTACACAAAAGGAGAAGGAATATGTTCACAGTTGGAGAAAAAGTCAGATGTATCAAGAAAGATCCCTGGGGCGGGTTCAAGCAGGGCGTAAAGGTTGATGAGACAGAGCAGGAGCGCAATCCTGACTACGGTGAAGTATGTACGGTTTCCGCAGTATTCTCGGACGAGAGCGGTGAAGTTGATGGAGTGAAAGAAGTAATAACTCTCGAAGAATACGGGGATAATCTATACTCATCGAGAAGATTTGAAAAGATAATCGAATCAGAGGCTTAATGATGGATGAAAAGATTAGACAAGCCATCATCAGGCAGGTGGAAAAGGAGCCTTTCACCAGGAAATTCGCTTTGAAATTAATAGATGTGCAGGAAGGTTACGCCAAGGTAGGCATGGTGTTTACGGAAGATATGGAAAACATCTTCGGCATGGCTCACGGTGGAGCATTATTCGCCCTGATCGACGAATCCTTTGAAGTAGCATCCAACTCCCACGGCACAATGGCCGTCGCCTTAAACATGAATATCAATTATATTTCCTCTCCGATTAAAGGCTCCTACCTGACCGCCGAGGCAAAAGAATTCAACAAAACAAAGAAAACGGCCAGTTATGACATCCGGGTAACAGACGACCAGGACAATCTTATCGCCGCCTGTCAGGCTCTCGTTTACCGCATGAATAAACCGCTGCCTTTTCTGGAAGAATAAACGGAAATTTCTAAGGAAACGGGAAAATAACTGTTGTATTATTAACATAATGCAGTTTGTTTCCTTATTAGCGCAAGCATCCTCTTTCCATCTTTACCTTGACAAATCATGGCTACTATGATTTATCTACCGCCTTATTACTTAAAGGGGTTTTTAACTGATGAAAAAGACTTTGACCAATAAAACGAATACTAAAAGAAAGAGAACCCACGGTTTTCTCGTCCGGATGGCTACCAAAAATGGCCGGCAGGTATTAAGCCGCCGCCGCGCCAAAGGCAGAAAACGTCTTACCGTATAAAATTTACCATATTAATGACTCGGGATTGTCATACAGTCGGTATGCATGAAAGAACAATCTTACCGGAAATCGGAAAGGGTTAATAACAGAAGTGATTATAGGGCTATATATAACCAAGGGGTTTGGAGAAGTTCGCAACACTTTACAACTATAACATGCAGCAATAAAAAGGGGATTAGACGGCTGGGTATTACCGTAACCAAGAAAACAGGCAACGCAGTAAAAAGAAATCGAATAAAGCGCCTGATTAGAGAATTTTATCGTCTCAACAAAACATTGTTTCCCGCCGGACATGATACTATCGTGATGGCTAAAAGGATTATACCGCCCCTTACGTATCAGGAAGCATGCAGAGAATTAACGGAACTTTTCTCCCGGAAAGCCAACATAATATAATAGTTATGTTTCGGAATATTTCGGTAAAAATTTTTATTTCCATTATCCGTTTCTACCAAATCTGTGTGTCACCATTCTTTTTTGCTCCATGTTGCCGTTTTTACCCGTCATGTTCTCAGTATGCCATTGAGGCTATCCAACTTTATGGCCCGGCAAAAGGTTCATTAATGGGCATAAAACGAATTCTGCGCTGCAACCCGTTTCACCCCGGCGGTCACGATCCAGTCAAGTAAAAATTGAGAGGTTTTCCATGGACAAAAAGACAATGCTGGCCATCGTCCTATCTCTGGGCGTGCTGTTCGCATACCAGGCTTTTTTTGCCAAACCACCGGTTCCATCCAGGCAGACGGCAGTAACCGGCCAGCAGACAACACAGAATGCTAAAGCTAAAGAAGCACCAGGTCAGACGGCTGTTGTCCCCAAAGCAGCAGCAATTGCCAAAGAAAACAGCATAAAAAGCACGGTTCCGCCCAAAGACATCAAGGTTGAAACTGCTCAATATTCTGCAATTTTTTCCACCAAAGGCGGCGCTCTGAAATCATTCCAGCTCAAGGGATATCAAAAAGACTGCATCAAATGTACTGACGATATTTACCCGCGCATCAAAAATCTTTTTACCGGCAATAAGCAACAGTTGCCGCCCAGAAGCAAAGGGTACGTTGAACTTGTTGATGTGAAAGAAGGCATGCCTTATCCTCTGTCCGTTACCTTTCCGGAATCCAGTATTGATATGGCGCCGGATTCTCTTTATGAAGCCGATGCCGCCAAATTGGATCTGATCAATGTAAAGGAAAAGAAGAGCTTAGTCTTTTCCCATACTTTTGACGATAAAATCAAAGTGGAAAAGATTTTCACTTTCAATCCTGATAATTACACCATTAATCTGGATGTTAAAGTATACAACCTGACCGCCGCACCGCTGAATCAGACACCGAAATTAAGCTGGCAACAGTACGCCGACCCCAAAAAGGAAGTAGACAGTTACGGACATGAAGGACCGGTGGCTTCCATTGCCGGGAACATTGAACGGGAGGACCCCAAAAAGCTGGACAAGGAAAAAATACAGGGGCCCAACGTATTATGGAGTGGATATGAAAGTAAATACTTTATCGCCTCTTTCATCCCGGAAAACCCTTCTCTAACCAGCACAATCATGAATCGTGATGCCGCCGACATGGTTTCCGTAAGCATCAAGGGGCAGAAGGAACTCATTCCCGGCAATCAAAGCGGCAGTTTCAGCTATACACTTTATCTGGGTCCCAAAGAACACAACCTGCTCAAAGCACAAAATGTCGGCTTGGAGGATTCCATTGATTTCGGCAGTTGGCTCAAATGGCTGGCCCTGCCGCTTTTATGGGTTTTGAATTTTATTCATAATTACATTGCCAACTACGGCTTGGCGATTATTGTTTTAACTTTACTGATCAAAATAATTTTCTGGCCGCTGGGGAATCTAAGCTATAAATCCATGCAGGAGATGAAGAATCTCCAGCCGAAAATTGCCGAGTTGAAAGAAAGATATAAAAACGATCAGCAAAAAATTGGCGCAGAGACTATGGCGCTCTACAAAGCCCATCATGTGAATCCTTTCGGCGGATGTCTGCCGATGATAATTCAAATTCCAATATTTTTCGGCCTTTACAAAGCCCTTCTTTATTCGATTGAGCTGCGTCACTCGCCATTTTTCTGGTGGATTCAGGATCTTTCGGCCAAGGATCCATATTACATAACCCCGATTATTATGGGGGCGACTCAATTTATTCAGCAAAAAATGACACCAACAATGGGTGGTGATCCGATGCAGGCAAAATTAATGCTGTTCATGCCTGTCATTTTCACATTCTTTTTCTTGAACTTCCCTTCCGGGCTGGTCATTTACTGGTTATTCAACAATATTTTCAGTATCGGTCAGCAATATTACATGAACAAAAAGCTGGAAAGTTGATCTGTGAGGTTAGAACATGAGTAATGAAACTAAGACATTAGAAATAGAAGAAAAATCAATCGATGTGGCCATTGAAACCGCTTGCCAGGAATTTGGCGTAACCCGGGACAAATTAAACATTGAAATCATTTCCGAAGGTAATCGCGGTTTTTTGGGAATGCTGGCCAAGAAGGCAAAAATTCGAGCTTCCCTTTTGACGCTGGATGTTTCCTTTGACCTGAAAGTTAATGAGAATGTCCCTGCAGCAACAGTCACTCCAAAAATCGAACCACAACCTAAAATCACACCCAGACCCATCCCGGAAACACAAGAAGAAAAAAAAGCAGCGGCACCGCAGCCGGGTGCTATTTCTCCTTTAGCTTTAAAGGCAAAAGAAATCCTGGAAGGCATATTGGAGAAAATGTCTTTCGAATGCCAGATTAAGTTTCAGGAAACGCCGGAGAAAATAGTTTTCAATATTGAAGGCGACGGCAGCGGTTTACTCATCGGTAAACGCGGACAGAATCTTGATGCAATCCAATACATTCTGAATAAAGCAATCAACAGATCCGATAGTGAACGTAAAATGATCATTGTAGATTCGGAGACTTACCGGAAAAGACGGGAAGAATCACTTTTAGTCCTGGCCGAAAGAATACGGGAAAAGGTAAAGAAAACCAAAAAACCGGTATCACTTTCCAATATGAACGCTCATGACCGGCGCATTATTCATCTGGCGCTGCAAAAAGATGAAGCCCTTATGACAAAAAGCCGCGGCGAAGGAGAATATCGAAAGATTGTGATTCTCCCCTCCAGAAGAAGCCATGGGCTGACAAAAGCAAAAAGTCAGGAATAGATTATAAAAAGACTGAAGATCAAAGGCTGAAGGCAAAAAACTGAAAAATGGACAGTAATTCATTAATCCATTTGCTTCAATTCTTAGACTAACCCCTTCATTCTAAGTGCCTTCAGCCTATTCAAGGAATTGCCATACTGTGCTTCGCCACGACACTATAGCAGCAATTGCCACTCCGCCCGGCACAGGAGGAGTAGGCATAATTCGCATCAGCGGCCCCGCCGCCGGAAAAATCGCCCGCCAAATTTTTCTGCCGAAACAGACAAATTGCTCCTGGAAAAGCCACCATTTATATTACGGCGACATCATTTCCGCCGATGAAAAAACCATTCTCGATGAAGTTCTGATAGCCCTGATGCGCGGCCCGCATTCCTTCACCGGCGAGGACGTTCTGGAAATCAATTGTCATGGCAGCCCTATTATCGTGCAGGATATTTTATCCGAACTTGTGCAATTGGGCTGCCGATTGGCCAGGCCCGGTGAATTTTCCCAACGTGCTTTTCTCAACGGCCGCATCGATTTATCCCAGGCGGAAGCTCTGGCGACTCTAATTGCCGCCCGATCGGAAAAGGCCCGCGCCATTAGCCTCACCCATTTGAAAGGAGCGTTGGGTGCTGAAATAGAAAGCCTGCGCCTCACGCTGATTGAAGTGCTGGCTCTCACGGAGGCTTCCATTGATTTTATGGAAGATGTCGCCGATCAAAGCTCCTCTGAAACATTGCCGCAGCTTGACATCCTGTCAACGCGTTTAAAATTACTGTTAGATTCTTACCGGAAGGCAAAATTTTACACGGAAGGCCTGAACGTCGTTATTACCGGAAAACCAAATGTCGGCAAGTCCAGCCTGCTCAACACCCTGACAGGCCGGAAAAGAGCCATTGTGACGGATATTCCCGGCACAACCCGTGATTTCATTACAGATCAAATCAACATCCGCGGCATACCGGTCAACCTTGTGGACACCGCTGGAATACGCCAACCACAGGACATCATTGAAAAGGAAGGGATTGATCTCGTCTGGAAAAATCTGGCCAGCGCCGATTTGATAATAATTCTTTTGGACGGCAGTAAGCCTTTGACCGAAGATGACACAAAAATATTTACCGCTGTCTCAAACAAAAATCATCTGGTTGTCATCAATAAAACGGATCTGCCCTCAGTTTGGGAAATAAGTGAACTTCCACCGAACTGTAGGACTCTGAAAATATCAGCGAAATTCGGGACGGGAGTCAATGAATTGAAAGATGCTCTTGTTGACGGCACCGGCGCCGACAAAGAAGAAGATACCGGGGCGGTTATGATCACCAACATGCGTCATAAGGTTGCACTGGAAAAAGCCCTCGACAACATTAAAAGGGCAAAAGAAAATACAGTTTGCGGCATGTCACCGGAATTAACCGCATTCGATTTGCGTGAAGCCCTGGATAATCTCGATGAAATCACCGGAAAGAAAATTAACGACGAAATTCTGGACAAAATTTTTTCCAGCTTTTGTATCGGCAAGTAATTTGAATCTATCTTTAATATATGCTAGTGTCGCCTGACCAAAATAAATTGTCATATCGACCGAAATGAGGTGGCTATGAAGAAAATTTATTTTTTGTTTTGCCTGGCCATTTTGTTCAGTTTGGGAATAAGCGAAGCGTTCTGCGCGGAAAAATGCATTGATGCCGAGGCGGAAGCCGCTCTCATCAACGATGATATTCCCTCAGCCCGGCACGAAGCAATCGCCCGCGCCAAATGGTCGGCAATTGAACAGGTTGTCGGCACGGAAATCAAGGCCCAGAGTTTTGTGCAAAATTTCACCCTAGTGGAAGATGTAATCAAAACAAAAGCCGGGGGAGTTGTTAAAAGCTTCAAACTTATCAGTCAGGAAAATCGCCCCGACAGCGTAAAAGTCAAAATAAATGCATGTGTAGAGCCGTCGGGAGCCAAAGAAGTCGTTTCCGATCTGTCATTGAATAATTCCATCGCCGTCTTTATCCCGGCGCGCAAACCTCAACAGAGCGGCAATGTATTTGAAGAAACAAATGTTCTTTCGGAAACCCTCATCGGGAAAATAACCGATCAAAACTATACAGTCGTAGACGTTGCTCCAACCGGCACAATAGAAGCAAAAGAAATAGAAAAAGCCATGAAGAGCGGCAGCACACTCGCCGTCCGCAGCATGATGTACAAGTTTTTGTCCAACCTGATCATAATCGGCAAAGTGGATTATACGCTTTCCACGAAAAAAGGAGAAGACATCGGTTACGGTCTTTCCATGCCTTTTAATAGTGTAACCGTGCGCTTAACCTACCGGATCATAGCTAAGAACAATAAAACCGGCAACATGGAAATATTAACCGCGGGAACTGAATCGGCCAGGGGACTGGCAGGCAGTGTGGAAGATGCCGCCGCCAACGGCATGGAAGAACTGGCCGCTAATCTGGCGCCGGTCATTCTGGATAAAATAGCCACATATATTAAAGGCAATACCAAAAAAATCGCCATCCGGATCAACGGAGTAAACGACTTGGACACCGTTCTGGAAATCAAAGAACTCCTGCAAAGCATCGTCTGGGTTTCTGAAGTTCAAGAAAAGCGGATGGGCGATTTTATCGTCAGTTATCCGGAAAATACGCTTTATCTGGCCAACAGCATCAAACAGAAGGGAAATTTCAAGATTGTTAATTTTTCACCATATTCCCTTACTTTAGATTATCAGAAAGAAAGCAAATAAAATTTTTAACGGGCAGAGGACAGCTTTGCCAACAAGGAGAAAATATTATAAAAAATATAGTTTTAGTTATTCTGGGTTGTCTTATCGCGGGCAGCGCCGCCAATGCTTTTGCCGCTGAAAAACCGCGTATAGCTGTTTTGCGATTCGCTAATAATACGCAAGCCTATTGGTGGTCGGCTACGACATCTTCAGAACTTCAGGACATGTTAATTAATGAACTGGCCGCCGGCAAAGCTTTTCATGTGCTGGAGCGGCAGGAGTTATATTTGCTTCTTGAGCAGAAATTTACTGAGGCCTTGTTGACGGACGCAAGGACAACAAAGCTGAAACCGGGAAAAATCAGGGGAATAAGATATTTTATCGTGGCAACTGTCTCGGCTTTTGAGGAAAGTACCAGTGGCAGCGGCACCGTGGCCGGTTTTCCCGATTTTTCTTCCGGGGAAGAACAAAATAAGGCGTATGTGGCTATTGATCTCAAAGTAATCGACAGGGAAGCGGGAACGATCACCGATTCCCGTTCCCTTTCCGCAACTTCCCTGCAAATTATTCCGGCACGCAATGTTTCCCGGTTTCAAGGCAGCCTCAGTAAACGGGAGAAAACCCCGGTAGGTAAAGCAATTCGCAACTGCATCATCGAAACGGCCAGATACCTGGAGTGTTCCCTGGCAAAAAAAAATAAACAATGTGTAAAAAAATATGAGGATTTGACAGCCAAAAGAAAAGAAAAAAGCAAAGCTCTAATCCAACTGTATGATTAATTTTTATCATTTCCATATAAATCAATCCGGACACAAGGACATCAAAAAATGAATATGCCGAGAAAGCTTACGCCAGTCCCGCTTTATTTCTTTCTTGCTTTTCTCATTATTTCTTTATTTTCCGGTTGTGCAACAAAAATCAAGGTTAACATGCTGCAGCCCGCCCAGTACCATGAAGCATCCCTGATCAAAACCGTGGCCGTTTTGCCATTCAAGGGGCCGAAAGGTAAAGCATTTGCAGCAGAAATTGAAGGTGTCCTGGCAGATATAGGCATCGATGGCCAACGTTATTTTACCCTGGTTGACCGCGCGACGCTGGATAAAACGATCAGCGAGATGCAACTTTCCCAAAGCGGCCTCGCCGATCAAAAAACGGCGGCAAAGCTGGGTAAACTAATCGGCGCTCGGGGAATTTATACAGGGGTTGTTTTGCAGAATAGTTGCAATGACAGCAGATACAGCGAAAAACGTTCCACCTGCGCACAGTACGAAACAAAACGCGATAAAAACGGTAATCCTTATCAGGGTTCATGCATTGCCTGGCGTGATTATAATGTAGGTTGCACCAAAAGAGTCGCCACCTTTGCCGTTTCCCCCAAATTAATCGAAGTCTCCACCGGAAAAATTCTATATTCCCGCAATCTTTCGGCAGTCACTGAATCAGCTGGATGCAGGGATACTAATCCCGTAGAGAGCGAAAACGTACTCGTCGAAAAGGCCAAATCAATAGTAAAGCAGGAATTTCGCCATGACATCGCCCCATATTATGTAACCCGGGAAATTAAATTGATGGATTCGACTGACGGCATCGAATCATCCGCAGTCAAAGACAAACTCAAGAACGGCCTTGAATATGCTGATCAGGGAAGAATGGACAGCGCCTGCGCACTCTGGAGTGAAGCACATAATCTGGCAGGCAATTCCCCTGCTCTCCTCTATAATCTGGGTGTCTGCGCGGAAAGCAGCGGTGATCTCGACAACGCCCTTTCGCTTTACAAACAGGCCGACAAAAAACTGGGCAAGCCGGACGATGATATCAGCCTTGGCCTGAACCGTGTTGCCGAAGCCGTCAAAAACAGGGTGAAGTTAAAAGCACAGCTGGGCAGCAAATAATGACCACCTCGTAAAAAGGCTGGATGCTGGGGGTAGTTGCCACCGCGTTATGCTTCGAATGCATCTTGGTATAAAAAAAAGGGAGCATGCACATGAAATATTCAGAAGCGAAACTGGGACGTGTTTTTGTTATCCGCCTGGAGGATGGCGAAATAGTGCATGAAGTGATCGAAGCATTCGCCGTGGAGCATTCCATCAATGCCGCATCGCTCATCATTCTCGGCGGCGCTGACGAGGGCAGCAGGCTCGTCGTCGGACCGGAAAACGGCCGCTGCGCCCCTCCGGTAATCCCTCTGGAAAGAGTTATTGATGATGTCCGGGAAGTTGCCGGCACGGGAACTATTTTCCCCGACGACGAGGGAAACCCGATTCTTCATCTGCACATGGCTTGCGGCAGAAATTCCTCGACAATAACGGGATGTGTTCGCCAGGGTGTCAAAGTGTGGCATGTTATGGAAGTGATCCTCTTTGAGCTTACGGACACACACGCCCGCCGTCTTCCTGATGCCGCCACGGGATTCAAGTTTCTTATTCCCGATTGATACCCGGTTCCCCAGCAATCAGGATAACTTATCGACAAGTTTACGCGTCAGCCTGCCGCCCCATGTTTCCTGCGAATGCAGCGCGCCGCAGGGACAAACCTCAATGCAGCAGTAACAGCGAATGCATTTTTTATAATCAAATTCGATTTGATCAGTCTTTTCGTTAATCGCCTGCGCGGGGCAAATCGTCCAGCATTTGCTGCACAGCCGGCACAATGTTTGATCGCAAACAGGCCTGGCCAGCGTGTGACGGCGCAGAAAGTTTTGCAGGATAACGGGACCGAAAATAAGATTTCCCGCGCCCGGCAATTGAAAATGGTGAACCGGCGGCAGTATTCCGTCGATTTCCCAGGATGGAAGCAATTGATCGTCCCGGGCGACTTTCAACACCGGCATTTTCTCGTACGGGACGCCGATCATTTTACAGACAGCCATGTCCAGCGCAAAAGAGTTATCGCTTCCCATCAGGACGCCGATTTTTCGGGGATGCCCCGCCTTGCCCGGTCCCTCACCCTCCAGCGCCAGAATTCCATCCAGAATGGATACCGTGGGCAAAACCGCCTGATGAATCGCCACCAGCAGACGTGCAAATGCTGTGGTATCGACGCCCGCCCGCATATGCCACTGGGATTTTTTGAACCCAATGATGCAACCGAACATATTCTTCACGGCCAGCGTCAACAGCATCTGTTTGTGGGTTTTGAGCTTGGGCAGGTTGATAATGATGTCCGCCTCGACAGCATCACGGGCGATTTCAATCCGGCCGTACGGTTTGCCGATATCGACTTCCACGACATCTTTGAAAGGCACACAGGTTACGTCGAGATCTTGCAACGCCTCCGCCGTACCATTACTTTTTAAGATTTTATCAAAAGAACCTATGGCCGGAGAATCCGAAATCTGTGGTCGGACACCTTGTTGCAGCACATACTCCACGACCGCCCGAATCAGATGGGGGTGAGTAAGGACAGCATCTTCCGGACGCGCGGCGCAAAGCATATTGGGTTTGATCAAAACGCGGCTGCCGGGCCTGATTCTTCCGCCCGTCAGCTTTTCCAGCATCTCAAAAACTATCGGTTGTAGCTGATCGTATTGATAAGACGCATTGCGAATGATGACGTTAGCCAATTGTGCACCTGACCGGTATTTTATCTCTTTTGCAGTTTAATTCCTGCCGATCTCTTTGTTTTTCTTGTCCTGATACATTTGCCTGTCGGCGCGGGACATCAGTTCATAAAGGGCATCATGATGATGGGGATCAAATACGGCGTAGCCGATGCTGATAGCAAGATCGTACTTCCTGCCTTTGCGCGTATTACTTTTTTGGACCAGTTTATGAAGCCGTTTCAATAGTCCTTCCGCCGTCTTTTCGTCGGCGTCCAGGGCCAGGATGGCAAATTCGTCACCTCCGACACGTGAAATAATATCAGAGCTGCGGAAAGTCTTAACCAGTATTTTTGCCGTATTAATTAATGCTTTATCACCGTCTTCATGGCCGAGGTTATCGTTAATCCATTTCATTCTGTCCACATCGGCAAAGAAAAGCAGCATTTTTTGTTTCGAACGTTTGGAAAATTTAAGCTGGCGCTCGGCAAGGTTGATAAAACCTCTCCTGTTATAGAGACCGGTAAGCTGATCGGTCAAGGCCATAGTTTCCAGATGCTTCTCCATTTGCCGGTGCCGGGTGATATCAGTGCCGAAAACAGCAATACGCACAACCCGGCCGTTACCGTCGAAAACGGGATAGTATACCTGATCAATATTGCGATTAGAGCGTATATCTTCAAAACGGACGGGTTTACCCGTATTGATAACCAGACTGGCCTGATCTCTGCGTAACCCTGCTATATCCGGTTCGATCAAATCGTAAAGGCAGCTTCCCACGAGCATGTCCATGGCCAGGCCGAATCTTTCGGCCATGGTTTCATTTGCCGCCAAAATAATGCCGTCCTTATTCATGAGAAAAAAAGACTCAGTTACAGCGTTAAGAAGAGCACGTAAGTTATTTTCACTTTCCTGTAATAATTGCTCAGCTATTTTTCGTTTACTGATATCACGAACGATGCAGAAAAGAACAGGCTCGTCGCCGATCAGGGCTCCTTGAAAATTAACCTCAACCGGAAATCTTTCACCGCTTTCTTTCACATGGATTGTCTCTGTCACAAGATAGGAAGCGGCGGCGCTATCCATTGGAGGTATATCCTGACCACGCATCTCCGGCGCCGTCAGGTCGAATATTGTTTTGGCAAGCAATTCTTCGTGAGGGTATTGATAAGCATTGACGGCGGCAGCATTGGCTTCCAATATTTTCCCGTCCCGATAGCGGACAAACAGAATAACATCAAGGGAATTGTGGATAAAGGATTCATACTTCTTTATCCGTTCTTCAAGTAAACTTTGCTGCGGATTTTTCATGTCAGTATTATTTGGCATTTAAAAATGGTTAACTTATATAATAATTACCCATTCGTTACAACTACATCTGTTGTTTATGTCATTGTCCGGAAGCAATTTCCGCATTAGCCGCGTCAAATTGTTCCAGTTTTGAATGCAGCTCCGTCCAGCTATTGTAGAAGTGTTCGAGCTGGGAATTAATGTCTTTTAATTCTTTATGGAGATTCTTGATCCGGTTTGCATCTTTGTGTATTTGCGGATCACACAGGGCTGTTTCGTGTTCGGTTTTTCTTGCTTCCAACGATTCAATTTTTTTCTCCACCGCCGCCAGCTCTTTTTTCCACGTGTTTTTAGTTTTAGCCAGCCTGTTGCGCTCTTCGGCCTCCATCTTTTTTTGTTCTTTACTTTTATATACCTGTTGCCTGTCCGGCCGGCCGGGTTTGTCTTCAACTTTTATACTGCCGGGTTCAGAGCGCTTTTCAATGAAATAAGAGTAATTGCCATGATAGTAATTGAGCGCTCCATCTTTCAGTTCAAAGACTTTATTGACCAGACGATCCAGAAAGTAACGGTCATGGGAAACAATGGCCACCGTGCCGGAATAATTGATCAGAGCTTCCTGAAAAATGTCCTTCGTCTTCAGGTCAAGATGATTTGTCGGTTCATCAAGGATGAGGAAATTAGTATCCAGCAACAAAATTTTTAACAGGGCAAGCCTTGATTTTTCGCCGCCGGAGAGCACAGATACCGGTTTGTGAATATCATCGCCGGAAAAAAGAAAAGCACCCAGCAAATTGCGTTTTTCCTGATCGTTGGCACGCGTGGAAACGCTGGCAACTTCTTCCCAGATAGTGTTTTCATAGTTCAGGTTAAGTGAACTTTCCTGGGAGAAGAAGGCCATATTGACGTCATTGCCGTATTGAACCAGACCGGCCGACGGCTGCTCGGTTAAACTCAGCAGCCGGGATAACGTGGACTTGCCGGAGCCGTTCACACCGACAAACGCTACCTTGTCGCCGCGAAAAAGGGTGAAATTAAAATTGGACAGAACATTCAGGTTACCGTAGCTGTGGCTGAGATCGGTTACTTTGACCACCTCTTTGGCGCTTTTTTTGCTTTCGGGGAACTTCATCGTGACGGCTTTGGCCCTGGCGTCCAGCGTAATCACTTCGAACTTTTCCAGCATTTTAACACGGCTTTGCACCTGGCTGGCTTTTGTTGCCTTGTAGCGAAAACGTTCCACGAAGTCTTCAATCTTTTTAATCTGCGCTTTTTGCAGTTCCTGTTCTTTCCTCAGGGCGGCATGGCGCCGTTCCTTTTCGCCAAGATAAAATGAATAATTGCCTTTATAAATATGAATATGGCGGGCGGCAAGTTCGGCAATCTGGGTAGCGATTTTATCAAGAAAAAAACGATCATGGGAGATAACGATAATCGTTCCCGGATATTCCTTCAGATAACTCTCCAGCCATTCCATGCTTTCCGTGTCCAAATGATTGGTCGGCTCATCGAGCAGCATAATATCCGGTTCAACAAGGAGGATCGAAGCAAGCAGAATCCTCATCTTCCATCCGCCGGAAAAAAGAGAGCAATTACGGGTAAAGTCACTTTCCCGAAAGCCAAAGCCTTTGAGTATCTGTTTGGCTTTGGCCTCAAATGAATAACCGTCCCTGGCATTGAATTGAGCTACTTGACCGGAATAAGCTTTGGCAAGCTGATTGTATTCCGGCGTATGCGCTTTGACCTGGGACATTTGCTGCTCCAGGTTTTTTATCGATGCTTCGAGAGCGGCCATCCCGCTTTTATTCTTCAAAAAATCGATTAAATTAACCGGCTCCAGTTCCACCAGATCCTGGGGCAGATAGCCTATTGTTTTATTCTTGCGGTTAGGAATATCAATCAGGCCGGAATCCAAATGAACTTCTTCCAGGATAGCCCTGAAGAGCGTAGTTTTTCCCGTTCCATTATCGCCCACCAGGCCGATGCGGCTCTTCGGATGTATCGTCCAATTAATGTTGTCAAACAGCTTTCTATCCAGAAAAGATAAGCTGACGTTCCTTAAATAAATCATTTATTCTTCCTTCATAAATCCAGCGGGTATATAGGAAAAATAAAGGGAACTGTCAAATAATAATAGTGAGGTGCTGAGAACGGCAAAGACTCTAGCCGGGCAATCGCAGTTATATTGATTTGAAAATTTTGTTCCACCGACATGACCGGTCTTCCAATCATGTCGGTGGGAACTGGGAAAAAATGCACCTGAAGAAATTAAGTCATGTCAAATTACAGGTTCATCTTTTTACGAATTACAGCCAGACCGGCGAGGCCCGGAGCAAAAAGCAACACGGCGCCGGGAATGGGAACCTGGCCGGGTTGAGGACCGGGAATCGAAGAACCATCAATAGAAATAGCCGATTTTGCCAGCGTCAAAGCCCAGTAATTGGATGTATGGGTGGTATCAATATCTACCTTCACCTGCAATCCGGCTAAAATTTCATCAAAGTACTGGGAAGCTAAATTAAAAGTATCATAGGACCACTGATCAGTCTGTCCTACCAGCGTACCCAGATAATCCCAATTACTCGTGTCATTGTTGAAAATATAAACTTTATCTACTTCATAAGGAGAGTCAACATCAAAGGAACTGATGTTTAATGTAGCGCTGGTAATGCTTGTTACGATGCCGCTGAGGGCGTTATGTGTCCATCCCCAGTCCTGATTCCACCAACGGTAATAGGGGCTATTGTACTTCTGTGCATCCGTCGGCACAAAATAACCAGTTGGTGACTGTATTACATCTGTATAAACAGTCGCCTGAGCAATTGCAGCAAAGGCAAAAAGCAGGCTGAAAACCAATAATATTGCGATTCTTTTTTTCATACTATACTCCTTCTTGTAGAATTTTGTTACTTGCTCCTTACAGTAAAGATCTGTGCATACCGGGATCAAAATACCCTGTTCCATGACGCCACAATAACTTTCCCGGTATAAGATTACTTCACGCCACGAATAATAACCTCCGCCATCACCTCCTTTTTTTCGGGAAAAAATGCCGTTTGAGATCTAACTGCAAAGATAGTTTCCTTCTCAACCCTTGCCCTTTTCCTCTGACCTCGTGAAAGTTTTTTCCATATAACCTTTCCACCCAAAGTCGTGTCTTTAGATATCTTTACAATTATAAAAATACCATATATCATGAACTATATTTTATTATATCTATTGATATAGGTATCTAAATATACCTATTGTTAGCTATCGATAAGACTTGCTTTTTCACGATTAAACTGTCAGAATTTTTTTTGTGCATCATTATGATGGCGGCGGGAATTTTTCATTAGTAAAGAACAGACGAAATAATATAAGAATAATAGAAAATCAGTTGCATGTCGCCCAACGGATGGGGTTCATTGTCAAGAAGGCTTTTCAAAATATTCTTGCCAAATCCGGCTGCCCACCGTCGCTACCCGCACCAATTTAGCTGTTCAACTGCCGTTTTTAGGATAAAAATTAAACCATGATAAATATGGGAAAAATAGAAATCAGTATAGAAAATAACAAATCAGCGCATCTTAAGGTTGAAAATTCTTTAAATAATTTTGGCGTATACCCAAAATCAAAAAATGAATATGTCGTTGGGTTTGAAAACAATCCTTTATTTGAGATAAATCATTCCTTAGTTAACGAAAGATGGTTTTTTGATGTTTTACCAACCGGGGGGAAAATCCCGTGTGAAAATATTATTTTCAATGAGTCTACCGACCACTGGCTGAGAGATTCCTGCTGTTCGGATTTTTCTATTTTTAATTATCTGCCTGATGGAGAATACAAACTCGTAAAGACCGGCCGAAAAGCTCGATTCATGGAAGAAATACTTTATGGAAATGAATGGGCTGATGCAACTCACAATGTTTTGACCTTTGATGGGATAAAGGAAAAAGACTCGATGCTTAAGGGAACATCCGACAAATCCATCGGAAAACAAAAATATTATCCGCTCATTATTGGCGGCAATGTTGACCGTGTACCGGTGATAAATCAACCTTTACTTTGCACAATTCTTTTGGATTACGGAATAGTCTGGGATGGGGCCACTGGTTTTATATTTTTTTCTTTTGCTGGCAATGAAACAATTATGAAGGAACAAAAGAAAATGATTCTATTAATACCTTACTGTGATTCCTTTATTATTGATTGTATGAGCAGAAAAGCACTGTTTAACAAAAGAGTGATTGACGATTTTATCAAGATAATTTGAATCATCTATCTACAATGAGCATTCAATGTTTCAGCGGTGACATCATAGATAATGTCATTCTTTGAAAAGACTTTAAAAAATGAGTAAGTCGTTCTTTTGTCATTGTCCAGATAGCCGACAACGATCATCACTCGTCTGCCGCCCCTCGATAATGTTTCCGTCTCGCTAATTTCTTTTATTGAGTTCAAATTGATTTTCTTAACGAAATTTCCGTCGGAATGAATAAAGTTTGTTCCATCAATTTCGATATAGAACTTTTCCGGATGCTTATATCGCATAGCCAGTGATCTGATATTTAAAAAAGAGATATTTATCGACAAAAAGACTAGTGAAAACAAGCCGGCGATAATTGCCTGTGTATTTTTTTGATTTGTAAGCAAATAATACATGCTTAATAAACATAATAAAAACATTGCATTTGCCAGGGCAATAAGCAATGAAGAAAGAATTACTTTTTTAGTATAAACATTTTTACTTAAGCTTACAGCAAAGACCTTGAAAGATTTTTTCTGTTGATTAAAATTATTCCAAAATGATTCTTCCTCATTTTTTAGACAAGCTTCATAATGTTCTGCGGAAATTTTCCTGATTTTATCTTGATTTGCTTCCTGTTTTAACTTTGCCAACAATTCGATATATTTGCGGACGTCTATGGAAATGGCTTTTGAGTTTCCATTTGGAAAATCCATATGCAATGTAAAACTGGCAAATCCTGCGACTGGCTTTCCATGAGAAATGCCTAATCCTTCATCTAAAACGCTCATCCACAACTGAAAGAATCCATCTTGTCCGTTATGTCCCGTTTTTTCGATTCCGGGAGGGTCCCTGTCTTCCCCAAATCCAAAGGTATCTTCGTAAATAAGCTCCCACATTTTTGGATTTTATCCCCTATTTTTTGTAACTGTTCTTGCCGATATAAATTTAAATAATTTATGAACAATTTTAATAAGGGAGGAATACATTGAAAAGAAATTATTTTGCAACATTTTTATTATCATTGATTTTACTGTTTTCCAACTATGCATTTGCCGATTCCGGAAAGGTTTTATTTTTTGATCAAAACGGGCAGAGCTCCAGTTTTAACTCAGCCGATATCAAAACTTTAGGGGTAAAGGTAAATCTGATAAAATCTTTAAGAAATTTGAAATTTGATTATATTCAAGTGATCGTGTCACCTTCTTACAATCCTAAAATGGAATGGAGAAGAGGATGGATGGCCAATGAAATGGGTAACAGCACCTTGTCAAATGTAATACTGGTTCCCAAAAGCAAACTCATCAATGGCTATGGGACTCCTTTTATGATTGAAGATATTAAGGAATATCCCAGCGCTAAGGGATATGAAACCGTTACCTTAAATGCAAAAGTAAAAACCTTTAAGAAGATTGGAGAACACAAAGAAACAAGATGGGACAAATTTAAAGAAAAATTCATCACCGAAACAATATTGGAATGGGATAGTGGAGTACAAATAGCTTCCGGCAGTGCAACTTTTTCCGTACCTAAATTATCTGCCGAAGATAAAGCTGCCATTGATAAAGATAAAGAAGAAAAATTAAAACAGTTAAACGCAATAAGAAAAAAAATGGGTAAACCGCCGCTAAATAAGTTGCCTTAATAAATTTAAAAGAGACTAAATTACTATAGTCTATCAGACGAAAGGTTCAAAAAAGGAGAGCGTGAATCGACTGTCATCAACAGTGATTCACAATCCTGTTTTTTACATAGGCGGATCATTTCATTATGAGAATTCGAGCGTTCTTCTTTGGGCTGCTAATCCTGGCAGGTTGTTCCATAGTCAATAATCAAACAAGTACAACCAGCGTGTCGGCAGTCAACCTCGGCAAAAAAATAACGATCGAAGGTTGGGCAGTGAATTGCAAGACAGGTGCTCAACTGATCGGGACTGATTTTGACTTGTGGATTGACGGCCTCAGCAGTTGGCCGGAAGGTTATTATACGGGTGGGGAGAAGGGTAAGAAACTAAGGGTTTTCGGTATTCTTACAGAAGACAATGGCGTACCGGTTTTTATTCCCAAAAGAGATGAACCCATTGTTCAGGGCATCCCCGTTCCGGAAGGAACTGATTTGCGAAAGGCAAGCCACAGATACATACTTAAGGATGCCAATTGGGAACTAATACGGAAGTGAACTGCTTTCCACGAAATAAAATAAATTGATAACGAAAACGGGCCTGCCCGGGGAACGAACAGACCCGTTTTTTCAATTTATTTGATTATTCAGAAGGTTAACGCTGTACCGCTTTCTTGAAAAACACTCCCTGCTGCCCTACGTTCAGCACGGTTTTATCGGCGGTAACTTCCCAAAACGGGAAATAACGGCTTCCACCCATCTGTGTCCTGGATGATACCAATACGGCTTCCACTTTCTGAGGTCTCTCTTCTTTTAACGACGCCACTGCCAACCGCACAGCCTCTTCTTTTTTCAGATAAGCCGTCGGCTGGAAAACACCTATTTCCTGGAAGTTGCCGTTGTAGGCATTCACCAGGATCGAGAGACTGGCCAGACGACCTTCCTGATCGGTGGAATAAGGAATAATATAATAGCCGCCCTGCCCGGCGTTGACCAGCATGGGCTCCAAAGGTTTTGCCTGTTTCAGGATGCTGTAAGTCTTTATCTCATCCAGCTTATACTTCTCAATCCATTTGGCTGCAAAGCTCAGGGCGTCCTTAGGAGTAATGACTGTGCCTCTCAGCACCTCACGGGGAGCTTTTGCCAGTCCTTTGATTTCCGGTGGTTCCGTCACGACCACATATTTTCCCGCATAAACGCTTCCGGCCTTGTTGACGGATTGGAATTCGCTGTACCAGGTAGTGCCGGAAACGAATCGCTCCACTGCAGGGCTTCCCATCGGCACGGCAGGATCATTGAACCAGACGAAATTCAGGTTCACCGAAGTAACGCCGGGCGCAGTCGGATCCACATCGGTGATGATTCCCCGGACGGCAATCCAATGCTCCTGGTGCGGCGCATAATCATTATGCGATTCCGTGTCCAGCAGCACAGCAGTCGGGTATCGATAACGCGTCATTAACCGGGCCGTTGCGAACATCAGAGCCTGCGGATCAGCGTCGGAATGGATGCTCCATGTCCCCGACGGAGGGCAAAGATTTTTCATGGCTTTCCGCACTCCCTCCGGATCGGTATCCCACATGGTTTCGGTTTTGTAGCTTTGGATGCTGAGCCAGATATCCTCCTGCAGGAGGGTGCAGCTTCCCGCAGGGTATCCTTGCATAATCATTTGCGCCGCTGCGGCTCCGCACCAGTTCGTCGCCTCCTCCGGATAATCAGGCACCGTGAGCATGACGCTGTGAGCCCGAACGGATGAGATTGAAAACAACAGGAGCGAAAAAAACCCTGCCAGCAGGCAAAGTATAAATCTTATCTTCAGATTCGGTTTGGTCACGTTCTTTCTCCTTATCTAACGTTATCTAACGACAGGGGTCGGCATGGGGGTTACACAAAGGGTGCCTGCATTATTAATAGTAATTGACTTATGGTAATCCCTGTAGAGCAGATAATTGTAGCCATCGATGGTCCTCTTCCAGGACCACAGGTAGAAGGTATGGGCGCATTTGATATGGGCGCTCCAGGTGGTTGCCACTCCTCCTGACCCCGGCAGAGAACGGGGGACGTCGAAGTTCTGCACCCCGGCCCAGGCATGAGGCGCCGCTGCGGCCGGATGATTGGAATAGGAGTCGCTATACACTGACTCCGACTGGTTATCTCCCCACATGGCGGTCAGGCCGTAATTCAAGAGATGCTGATTGGGGTCATTCGCCGTGATACTGAAATAGAACTGGTTGGGAGCCGAGGAAACGATATCACAGGCCAACACCTCTTTCATGGCATATCCGGGACACCCCTTCTGCCAGACGCTGACAATCTCGACATCCTGCGGAGTATTATCAATAGTAACGGCAAGGCTGTTTTTCCAGGCAGCCGGGAAAGCGATAGGCGCTCCGGCGGCATTAAAAATCCTCACCCTGAAGGTATATAAGCCATTTTCACCGCTGGGCCAGCGCATCATCAGGAACGGGGGCTTCCAGCGGGCGGCGTTTAATGGATATTCGGCGGGAATCAAATATTTGGGTCCGGCAGCGGGATTGGGGGCTGCAGGATCCGGCGCAACCGGGACAAGATCATCATTTCCGGTTGTTGTGTTGAATTTGTAAACATTCCAGCTAAGATTCAAAGGAAGAAATGGTCCGCCATCCTTGGAGACCTGAACCTGATAATAGGCAGCATTAAGAGGAGCCGCTTTAAACCGGTTAAAGTTTCCAAAAATATTCAGTGTTCCGCCGAACGGAGAATGCGTGACGTAGTAAAAATATCCGGGATCGGTGGTGGCGTAGCCGGCATTGGAAATTTTTCCTGCAGGAACATTGCCCACCATAGTGAAGATGGGTTCTTTGGTCAGGTCCGTTAAATCCACCAGGTCCTCCTGAATGATCGCGCTGCCGGTGGTAACAAAGGTGGTTGACCCCGTAGAACTGACGACGATTCCAGTCGGCCATCCCCACCAAGCTGGGGCGGGCGCCGCTTCAGTCAGTACATCCTTTTTTGTGTTGGTTAAAATCTCCACCCGCGAAACTTTATTAGCCGTTCCCCGCTCCGTAACGTACAATGAATTCTGGCTTGCATCCGTCCAGGCCAGAAAGAACGGGGAAACCAGGCTGACGCCGCCTACTCCATGAGTAATGACGGCTCCCAGATTGGCGCCGGTGGTTAAATCGATTTTGGAAACGCGCGCCGGGGCATCCTGCTCAGTGACATAGGCATATTTCCTGTCCTTGGTGACCACCAATCCGACGGGATGATGAAGTCCCGTAGTAATCGGGGTTTTTGCTCCCGTGGTCAGATTAATGCGTCTTAATCTTCCATCATCATAGCCGACAGTGAAGGCCTGATTGTTGGCAACATCCAGATAAAGCTGCTGGGGTGCACCCAGGTTAAAAGTCACCATGGTTTTCGCGCCGGTGGTAAGGTTCACTTTCCATAAGGCGCCCGTGGTTCCGGCATCATCGCGCGTTGTGACATAAGCGTTTCCATGAGCCAGATCCAGTTGGATATCTTCCGGATGGGAAAATCCGTCGGCTATTGTATTAATAGTCGCCGCGCAGGCCGGGGCGGCGCAGGCCGGAGGAAGGTTGATGCGCTTCAATTTTCCATTTGCCGCGGGATTATATTCCACAAAATAAAGCTGGTTTTTGGTTTCGTCAACGGCGGCCCCCACTGGAGCAGCAAGACCGGTTGCCAGAATAGTTTTGGTTGTCGCCACAGCGGTACCGGCGCTAGCCAAGAACAGGATTGTACAAGAAACAAACCACAGCAACCATTTTCCCGGACTTGCCGGCTTTCTGAGCTTCACTTTTTTCATCGTTGTGACCTCCTTGTCGGGCTTATTTCAAAATAATTTCGTTATCTATTTATAATCATTAATAAACACTCCAAAATCATCCGGCTTAAAAGTTGAAAAAGTTAGCAATCGATGTGCCACAAATTGTTATACAATTATAAGTTATTAATATTAATAAAGTTATATAATTTTTTGATTTGAAATGTTACTGATAACAAGACAAGCAATATGTATGGGTTATCATACGGCAGAACATGTTCAATATACTGAACATACCGTTAATACTATAAATATTCGGTGAATGTTTTTTCCTTCGCTATTTGCGGAAATCCAGAAATTACGAGTTGCGCTTTTCAGCAGAGTAGAAAGGAGGAATGAAAATTCATCTCTTTTTCCGGAAGAAAATTCTTATGGGTACTTTCTCAAAGCCGAAATTTTCGCGAATCTGATTAATGAGATAACGCTCGTAGGAAAAATGGATACCTTTGACATTGCTGACAAAGAAAACAAAAGTAGGCGGCTTGACGTTCGTTTGAGTTGCATAATAGATATGCTGTTCACGGCCTTGAAAACGGGCCAGCGGATTGCGCTGTAATGATTTTTCCACCAGAGTATTCAACGGTGATGTTCCCACTCTTTTGGTATATTGCACATAAATCTCATCAATGAGGTTAAATATTTTCGGCGCTCTCTGACCGGTTACTGCGGAAATAAAAATTATCGGGGAGAAGTCCATAAACTTCAGTTTATCTTTAATATCTTCGACAAACTTGCCCACTGTATCGTTGTCTTTTTCAATCTTGTCCCATTTATTTACAACAATGATGCAGGCCTTGCCCCGTTCATAGGCTAGCCCCGCAATCTTTGTGTCCTGCTCGGTTATGCCCTCTTCGGCGTCAATTAAGACCAATGCTATATCACAGCGGCTGATGGTTTTGAGCGCCTGGACAACACTGTATTTTTCCAGTGTCAGGCTGATTTTATTTTTTTTGCGGATTCCGGCGGTGTCGATCAACAGGTAGTTTTTGCCGTGAACCTTAACGGGCATATCGATGGCATCCCGCGTTGTACCGGGAGTCGGATTGGCAATGCTTCTTTCCGCACCCAGAATGCGGTTGACCAGGGATGATTTGCCGACATTCGGTTTGCCGACTATGGCGACTTTGATTTGTTCATCCTCGTCGCTTGCGGCTTCTTTTATCTCGGCGAAGTCCCGCGTCACTGCGACCATGAGTTCGTCGACTCCCAAACCATGCTGGGCGGAAATGGGATAAAATTCATCGATGCCCAGACCGTAAAATTCATTGAGCAAGGCTGTATGCCGTTCTCCGTCTACTTTGTTGGCAACATAAAAAACATTCTTGGCTTTGCCGCGCAGGAGCCTGGCTATTTCCATGTCGGATGGCGTGAGCCCGTCTTTCCCGTCCATTAAAAATATGATGACATCGGCTTCTTCAATCGCCAGATTGCTCTGCTCGCGCATTTGGACGAGAATTCTTTCTTCGGAGGCCGGTTCAAATCCGCCGGTGTCAATAAGAGTGAAAGCCTTGTCCTGCCAGACGCAATCCATGTAATTGCGGTCGCGGGTGGCACCCGGCTCATCAATTACGATGGCTTTCTGCTTCCCGGCAATTCTGTTAAACAGAGTCGACTTGCCGACATTCGGCCTGCCGACGATGGCTATAACGGGTTTTATTTGCATTTTGTTTGTAACTTTCCAATTAATGATTGTCTCGTAATTAACATTTTTCGACGACCTCGTAAAAAGCTCCAGAGGCAAGGCGCGCAAAGACCGAGGAGTGAGTCTTACATTGAACGTACGTCGCAACGACGAGGGATGCAGCGCAACGCAGCATATGGACTTTTTACGAGGTCGTCGTTAATTCTTTATTAAACCAAACTCCTGCAGCATTTTTTCCGAGCTTGTCCAATCTTTTTTCACGCGGACAAAAAGTTTCAGAAATACTTTTGCATCGAAGAATCTTTCCATTTCCAGTCTCGCCTCGGTGCCGATTTTCTTCAGCATTGCTCCTTTTTTTCCGATCATGATTGCTTTTTGTGATTCCTTTTCGACAGTTATCGTAGCACTGATACGAATCAGATTTTTTTCTTCCTCTTCTTTGAAGGAGTCAATTTCCACGGCAGAGGCGTAGGGGATCTCCTGCTCGGTAAGCCACATTATTTTTTCCCGGATAAATTCGGCGGCAATAAATCTTTCCGAAGAATCGGTAAATTCTTCTTCGGCAAAATACTGCGGCCCTTCCGGCAGATTGTTTTTAACAGTCTCCAGCAAATCATCAATGCCCTCGCCTTTTACGGCGGAAACGGGAATAATTTCCTTGAAGTTGTAAAGGGTACGGAACTTATCGATCAGCGGCAGAAGCAGCTGTTTTTCAACAAGGTCAATTTTATTGATTACCAGAAAAACCGGGATCCTTATTCCGGCCAGCGCTTCAATCAGAAACATATCCTGGGGGTGAACATCACTGTTGGCCTCGACCAGCATGAGCAGGATATCGGCATCGCCGAATGTATCTCTTGCCGTCTTGACCATGACGCGATTCATCGGTGTTCTGGCCTTGTGAATTCCCGGCGTATCCAGAAAAATGAGCTGAGCATCGGGCAGGTTCTTAATGCCTGTAATCTTGTTTCTGGTCGTTTGCGGTTTATTGGCGATGATGGAAATTTTTTCGCCGATGATAGCATTAAACAATGTTGACTTCCCTACATTCGGACGGCCGATTATGCCAATAAATCCGGATCTGAACACTTTTGTCTGTCTCCTGTGATAATAATTGTTTTTCTCTAAATAATTCCAGAAATTGATGTGGTGAAGATGCTTCCCTGATCAGCGACAACTGAAATTAATCCGCGTTTTTGTGTAGCTGCTGTTATTACCTTAATATCCGCCTGCGGGTAAAGCTTTTTTATTGCGGTAATGTTGCTGTTTTGCCAGCCACGGAAACTGGAAACATCCTGATTGTGCAATTCAAAGCGGATTTCTCCGGTCTCAGCGGGAAGCTGCTCCAAAAGTTTTGTGGTCTGTTCGTAATAAACCGCCGCCAGCACCAGGCTGCCAAAGGCCGGATGCAACGGCCCTGCCAGCGTAGCACCATCATCTCCCATTTCTTGTGTCCATTGGAGACCGATTCGAATTACACGGATTCCGGCGGTGGATAATTTTTTCCAGGCCAGGGCGCAAAGACTTACGGCTTCAGTCAACGGCAGCGGCTGGTAATTTCCCCTGGTGAATTCATCCGCCAAAACTGTGCCACGGAAAACAACAACAGGGTGAATACGGACCATGTCCGGTTTCAGTTCAATCGTTTTTTCCAGCGAATAGACAAATCCTTCTTTAGTGTCTTTGGGCAGGCCGGCCATTAAATGCAGGCTTGTTTGAAAATTGTTTCCCTTTAAAAGTTTTACGGCCCTTATCGTGTCGGCCGCGTTATGGCCCCTTTGGGCAAATTGCAGTACATCATCTACAAAGGACTGCGTGCCTATTTCCACGGTTGCGACGTTATATTTCGTAAGAAGTTCCAGAATATCGCTGTCTATGTAATCCGGTCTTGTCGAAACTCTGACGGAATGAACAAGACCTGCCCTAATGTAAAATTGAGCCCAGGAAAGAAGATCCTCCTGATACTCTTTTTCCATTCCCGTAAAGCTACCACCGTAAAAGGCAATTTCGACGGGACGAGATTTATCTCTGTTCCACGCAAGGCAGGAATTAACTTCGTTTTCAAAATATTCTTTGTTCATTCTCGGCGGATAATTACCGGCGGTAATCTTCTGATTGCAGAAGATGCAGGAATGCCGGCAGCCGTTATTCATAACGAATATCGGAATAATAAAAGGCGAGCCCACAGTTTGGGGGGCACAATCATTCCTGGTCATCGTGCAGTTCCTGCCAGGCCTTTTGCGCCGCCTGCTTTTCGGCTTCCTTTTTGCTTTTACCGCTGCCGGACTGGATTACCTGGTCAGCAATAGTTACTTCCACGTTGAATATTTTCGCATGGTCGGGGCCGCTGGCATCAACGATCCTGTAAACCGGTGCGGTCTTATATGTTTTCTGGCAAAACTCCTGCAGTGCAGTCTTGTAGTCAAAATGATGTTGAAGATATAAACTTTCGTCATTCAAAAGTGAGCCCATCAAGTTTTTTAAAATCGATCTTGTTCTGGAAAAACCGGCATCAAGGTATATTGCGGCAATGACCGCTTCGAGGGCATTGGCTAAAAGAGAATCTTTCAAGCGGCCGCCGGAAATTTCTTCGCCTCTTCCCAAAAGCAGACAGCTGCCGATATCCAGACTGCGCGCCAATTCGGCCAAAGGCTTTTCATTAACGACAGCGGCGCGAATTTTAGAAAGGTCACCTTCAGTAAAATCGGAATATTTTTTGATAAGCAGGTCGCTGATGCACAGGCCTAAAACGGAATCTCCCAGAAATTCGTATCTTTCATTGTCGGCAACGGCAAGCTGCGGATTTTCATTAACATAGGAACGATGAGTGAGAGCGGTTTCCAACCGCATTATATCGCGAAAACTGTAGGAAAGCCTCTTTTCCAACTCGTTTAGAACTTCTATTCTATTATTATCAGGTAACAATTTCTCCATATAACTTTCCCGAAGTATATTTTTCCGCCCGTACTGTTGCGATTTTATTGATGGAAGAAGAAAACTTTTCATCAAGCAAAAACGGCAGATAGTTTTGTGAAAATCCTTTCAGCAGTCCTGTTTTTTTGTCTTTCGTACTTTCCACAAGCACCTGGAGAGGTTTTCCCAAAAAGCGCAAGGCAAATTTTTCCTGTTTCTGCGCACTTAATTTCCTCAAAACAGCAGCCCGTTCTTTTTTTATTTTTTCCGGCACCCGGGGCTGAAATTTTTGCGCCGCTGTTCCCGGCCTGGCGGAATACGGAAAAACGTGCAGATAAGCTATCGGTAAACATTCCAGCAAATTAAAAGTGTTTTCAAACTGCTCATCGCTTTCGGAGGGAAATCCTACCATGACGTCCACACCTATTGCAATATCGCTGATCGTAGAATGTACCTTTTCAATGAGATCCCGGAAAAAACGAGTATTATAATCTCTCTTCATCAATTGAAGAATTTTATCGTCGCCGCTTTGCAGCGGAATGTGCAGATGCGGACAAAGCAAATCGCTGTTTTTAATAATATTCAGCAAATCAGTTGTTACTTCCCGTGGCTCAATGGAACTCAGCCGGATTCTCGTATCCAGGTTTCGTTCGACCAAGCTTTGTAAAATGCGGGAAATATTCGCAGCCGGTTGGAGATCATGCCCGTAAAGTCCCAGGTGGATTCCCGTAAGAACAATTTCCCTGTAACCTTCCTGTTCTAATCTGTACACAGAGGAAATAACATCTTCCAGAGCCATGCTCCGGCTGTTGCCGCGGGCAAAAGGAACAATACAATAACTGCAAAACGAATTGCAGCCATCCTGAATTTTTAAAAACGCCCGCGTACGGTCGCCAAATGTTGCCAGCGGCATGCTACAAAATTCTTTTTGCCGGAATACATCACCAATGAGAGCGCACGGTGAAGCAGTTGTCTTGTTTTGCATCAGTTCGATTATCTGATGCTTCAGGCTGTTGCCCACAACCATACTTACACCATCCAGCTCCGCGACGTCACGGGGGGCAATTTGTGCATAGCATCCGGTAACCAGAATTTTTGCCTGTGGATTCATCCGGTGCGCCCGGCGAATAAGCTGGCGGGATTGAAAATCGGCAAATGCAGTAACTGTACAGGTATTAATGATATAAACATCGGCAATGGAATTGAAGGGAACCACGGCAAAATTCTGCTTGTGCAAATCTTCTTCCAGAGCTGCTGATTCGTATCGGTTTACCTTGCAGCCAAGGGTCGCAATTCCCACCCTGCCGGAGGGCGCCACCGGCAAGTCAGGTTTTATTGGTAGAGTCTCCAATTTATCAGATATTTTGTTCAATTTTATTCCCGATGATCGTTTCGCCAAAATCTAGACGGCGGATCAGAGTTTGTCAAGTTAAACAAAATATGGCTTTTGGAAATAAATTAATGTATTTTACTGAAACAGTAATAAAGAAACGGGAGGTATTTTTATGGAGGCGATTTCCGGGTTTTTTACAGAAAATCCAACTGTTTTTAAGGTAACGGTTGTTATTGTTCTGCTTGTCGTTGCCTATTTAATTTTCAAACAATTCCTCAAACTATCGCTGGTTATTTTCCTGATAGCAGCTGCCGGAGCCGGCTATCATTACTATAACAAGCCCGAAAAAATGTCCGAAGATGTTCAAAAAGTAAAATCCGGCGGGGAAAAGCTAAAAACCTTCTATAAAGATTCCAAGGATTTAATCTCTAAAGGCAAAAATACGACGGGAGATATCAACAAATTATTAGACGATGCTAAAGATAAAGCGGGAAAGTAAGATTTTCACATGCTACTCTGTTATTAATTATAGTCGCTGAATCCTTGTTATGCCTAATCCATCTAAAACTTTCAGTTGGAAATTCATTTTTCTGATTGCCCTTTTGATAGTCATAGTTGTTGTATTCTTACGGATGCCGAAGCCCTGTCAAAAGACTGTGACTTATCGTATAGGCACGGTTGATGAAAGGTTTGGTCTTACCCGCCAGGAATTTGCATTAGCAGTGAAAATGGCGGTGGATATGTGGAAAAAACCATTGGACAGAGAGCTTTTCCGGGAAGATACTAACGGGAAAATAGAGATTAACCTCATTTACGATTACCGGCAGGAAGCATCAGATAAGCTTAAGGAACTTAATTATAGAATAGACAATACAAAAACTTCTTATGAGGATTTGAAAGGCCGCCTGGAGACTTTGAAGGCCGAATATGATCGAAGGAACACAACGCTGGCCAGTGACATAAATCATTATAACTCACGCATGAATACCTTGAATGAAAGCGTGGACTATTGGAACAGGCATGGCGGAATCACTGACCATTTACATAAAAAGGTGATGCAGGAAAAAAATGAATTGGAACATCTGCAGGAGAAACTGAAGGTGGAACAGGATGACCAGCGGCGACTGGTGGATACAATCAACAGCATGGTTGTTGTTATTAATGAAATCGCCGCTAAAATCAACCTGGATACTGTTAATTACCGGAACACTGGAAATACCCTGGGACAGGAATTTTGTGAAGGATATTTTGAAAACAAAAAAGGCAGACAAACAATAAGTATTTATCAATTTGACAACGACTATCGGCTGGTGCGTGTCCTGGCCCACGAATTCGGCCATGCTTTAGGGCTGAATCACAGTAACGATCACCGGGCTGTAATGCATCGGTTAATTCAATCCGACGCCATCGAACTTTCCCCGGACGACATAGCCGCATTGCAGAAGAAGTGTAATGATTAGAGTAAATTGATTTCCATCGCCCGCACGGGGCAGGCGGATACGCAAAGCTCACAGCCGGTACATTTTTCGGGATCAAATAAAACTTTCATAGTTTGCTTTTCGAAGGACAAAGCACCGGTCGGACAAAATGCAGTACAAGCGCCGCAATGGACGCATTTGTCGACGTTCTGACTGACACTCTTGGATAAGGGCTCTACTTTCAGCCCTTTTTCTTTTAAGAACTGGACACCCTGGTCAAAGTTTTCTTTAAGCCCGCTGAGTTCCAGGACAATGACACCTTCCCGGCGCGGAAATATCCTTGCTTTAAGAATATTAAAAACCAGATCATACTGTTTAACAAGCTGACAAATTATCGGTTGCTGAACAATATCCGGTGTGTAACGAATAACTATTTTTTTCGAATACATAGATAATATTTGTTAAACCTTAATAAGTTGGCGGCATGTTAAGGGATAGGCCGGATATTGTCAAGGCAATTTATATTGCTTGTTTAGGATTTACTTTCATCTCGACAGTCATTCGTTTTCGTCTTTTTTCGTTTTCGTGGCATCCAGATTTCCGGAAAAAGCTTCGAACAGAGATTTGAAAGGCAAAAGATTATTTAAGGTTTGCGGATTAACCTGAGAATAGTTTGTACTTAAATCAAGCCATTTCTGGTATTGATCATCGGCCATGTTACGGAACAAAAGATAATTTTTAATAATCTGCTCCAGATATTTTTCAAAGAATTCGCTTAAAACCGTTTCCCCGTATTGAATAATCAAATAGAGCATCGGGTTTGGCAGAAGATAATTTTTTTTACGGGCTTCTTCCAGAACAATTTGAGTTAAAATTGCCGCCGTTACGTCTTCGCCGGTCTTCGCATCCACTACGGCTATTTGTCTTCCCTGCCGAATGATGTTCGTTACGTAATCAAGCGTAACATATATACTCTTCTCCGTGTCATAAAGGCGACGGTTAGTATATTTTTTCAATAACAGTTTGTTATCCATTTTTTCTACTCCTCGAAAAATTTACTTATGTCTTTTTTTTTAATATTGCAATACAAAAATATTTTAATCGCATCAATGCGCAATGCTTAGATGTACTTCTGATATAAATAATTAATTATAATAATCTTTCTATTATTACGAGTATTTAATCAATAGCAATAATATATTATATTGCATTGCAACAATTTTCTTGACATCGCTAAAAAGTAATTATAATATACACAATCAATGCAAAAAATAAAAAGGGGGAATAAGTAATGGGAAACAAGATAATCGCCAAGCGGATCTTTGATTTTCATAAATCAACGTTTGATAGTACTTTTAACTCTTTAACTATTTTGCAGCAGCAAATGGAGAAGATGGTTCAGAATTTTATTCAGCAGTCCGCATGGTTCCCGGCGGAAGGCAAAACGGCTATTACCGAATGGGCAGATATCTGCAATAAGGGGCGTTGTGAATTTAAGGAGGCGGTAGATAACAGCTTTAAACAATGGGAAGAGTATTTTGCAGCCGGTGAAGATACAGCTGCCGGTGAATCCGCCGCTAAAACAGATAAAATAAAAATGTCAAAAGCAACAATATAAAAGGGTTATGAGATGGAACCAAAAATGATTGTAAAACAGATGATGGATCTTAACAAAACTGCTTTTGACAACTCCTTCGATACCATTACTATTTTTCTGCATTATTCAGAAAAAGCAGCAAAGTATTTTTGGGAAAAGGCCCGTTTTTTTTCCCCGGAAGGGGAAAAAATTATTACAGAATGGATAGAAATATCCAAGAAAAGCAGAAAAGATTTCAAAGAGTCTATTGACCATAGCTTTGACGAATTGGAGCACTTCATTGTTAATTTGACTAACGCCACGGGTTTTTTTGTTGGAACGCTGGTGGAAAACGTGGATCAATCGGCAACAGAAAAGGCCGACAACTCCATTCAGACAGAGGTGATTGTTACAGTTCAGAAACAGGAGAAGATTGAAAAAGAAATGACGGTTGAAGGTGACTCAGACACTAAGGCCGTACGCAAATCGGTTAAACAATTAAAAAAAATAAAAAACAAAAATCAGGAGGAAGAAAATGGAACCAAAACAGATCGTAAAACAGATGATTGATTTCAGCAAGACAGCATTTGATAATTCTTTTGAAGCGATGGCAGTATTGCAGGATCAAACAGAAAAAATGGTTAATGCGATGATTGAGCAGAGCAGCATAATGCCGGAAGAAGGCAAAAAAGCCGTTTCTGACTGGATTCAGAGTTACAAGAAAGGTCGCAATGACCTCAAAGCGGCAGCCGACGAAAATTTCAAAAAAGTAGAATCGTTCTTTACCGCCGGTTAATATCCATTCATCGTTACCACCCTGTTCTTTATCATGAGGACAGGGTGGTATTTTTTATTATGAAAAGAATCTGTTAAGGACCGAATCAATCTGTTTTCAATGCTTGAAATTATATTTTTTCAATTTATAACGCAGCATCCGCTCTGACATGCCCAGAATTTCAGCAGCTTTGGTCTGATTATCGGCAGCTTTGCCCATTGCTTCTTCGATTAACTGCTTTTCCAGAGTTTCCAGTGACTCGCGCAGCGTACCGGATGTTTTTGTATCCGTCGATTCGGCAAGTGACGGTGATTTAAAGGGCAAATCGTCGGAGGAAATGTATTCATCTCGTGTGATCACAACAGCCCGTTCCAGGATATTGATCAGTTCCCTCACATTACCGGGATAATCGTACTTCAAAAGCAGATCGCGTGCTTCCGCAGTCAAGCCCTTAATGCTCTTTCCATTTTCTCTGGAGAATTTTTCTACAAAATGATCGATTAGAAGAGGCAGGTCTTCTTTTCTTTCCCTCAAAGGCGGCAGCACCATAGTCACAACTTTGAGCCGATAAAAAAGATCTTCACGAAAATTACCTTCTTTCACCTGCATTTCCAGGTCACGGTTGGTTGCACTGATGACCCGGACATCAACGTGAATATTCACATTGCTGCCTAATCGCTGAATCTCTCTTTCCTGAAGAAAACGCAGCAGTTTAACCTGAACGGTAGGACTTAACTCTCCTATTTCATCAAGGAAAAGGGTACCGCCGTCCGCCTCTTCAAACCGGCCGATCCGTCGGGAAGTCGCCCCCGTAAAAGATCCTTTTTCATGACCGAATAATTCGCTTTCCAACAGATTTTCATGCAATGCGCCGCAATTCACCACAATAACCGGTTTGGCGGTACGGGGACTCAATTGATGGATCAGTCTGGCCAGCAGCTCTTTGCCTGTTCCGCTTTCCCCCTGAATTAAAACCGACGCCTGACTGGCAGCCACCCGGCTGGCCATACTGATCAATTCCGCCATCTGCGGACTCTTATAAATAATTTTCTCGGTAGTAATTCCTTTTTTGCCCAGCTCTTCTTTCAGCAGTTCGTTTTCGCGAATCAGTTTTCTTCTGTCTATCACCCGGTCGAGAATTAACAAAACTTCTTCCAGATCAACCGGTTTAGTTATGTAATCAATGGCCCCCATTTTAATGGCTTCCACCGCCGTTTCAATTGTTCCAAAAGCAGTAATGATAACGACATCGATTTCCGGATTGATGCGCTTAACTTCTTTCAGCACCTGCATTCCATCCATACCCGGCATCTTGTAATCCAGCAGGATCAAGTCGAAATGACCGCTTTGGACTAGTTTGACGGCGTTTTCACCATTTTCGGCCTCCGATAATGAATGACCTTTGGAACGTAGAAAATCCCGGAGCAGTTCTCTTTGGGACTTTTCATCATCAGCAATAAGAATGCTTAATTTGCGCATTAAAATTTACCTTTATTATGCAGACTTTTCATTGAGCCTTACTCGGGGTAAGATAACTTCAAAAGTTGTTCCTTCCCCCTTGCGGCTGATTACCCGGATGTCTCCGCCATGTCCACGAATAATCTCATAGGCCAGAGGTATGCCCAGCCCTACCCCTTTTTCTTTGGTTGTATATTCGGGACTGAAAATCTTCTCGATTTCTTCCTCGGTCATACCGCAACCGGTATCGGAGATGCTCACAACTATATAATTTTTCCCTTCTTTATCTACGGTAATGGTTATTTTACCTTCCTCAAGAATGGATTCCATCGCATTTTTGATCAAATTGAGAAAAGATTGCTGAAGTTTATTGACATCCATAGGAATTATAACCGGAGTCTGCATCCACCGTGTTTCAATATTTATTCCGCGGGCTGACGCCTCTTCGCGAATCAGGCTGACAATCTTCTGCAGAACATCGGTTACCGAAAAATCGGCGAGCTGCAACCGGCGACTTTTAGAGAAGGAAAGAAATTCTTCAATGATGCCATTAAGACGCTTGATTTCATCCCGAATGACTCCCGAAAGATTTTTGAACTCTTCCATTTTATCAGGTTCAGCGGGCACAAAATCCATTTTCAATCTTTGTGTGGCCATGCTGATGGCATTGAGAGGGTTGCGAATTTCATGCGCCACACCGGCAGCCAGTTGGCCGAGAGATGAAAGCCGTTCAGCTTTTTCCAGTCTTCTTTCCATTTCAATAATACCGGACAGATGCCTGTTCTGATCGTAATACAAAAGCCACATGGAAAGTATGGCGACAAGAACCACAAAGATCATAAAAGCAAAGATATTCCGACGGTTTTCCTCAATAATCTTATCCATTGAACCGCGGTCAAGACCGATTCTCACAATGCCGGCAATTCTTTTATTAATATACAAAGGGGCTGCTACGTCCAGAATTTTGCTGTCCCCGGAATTTACTTTTTTACTGATAATTTTTATTTTCCCCAATAAAATTTCCCGGCGATTGAAGTCATTGACGCTCAATCCCTTCGCCAACTGGCCAATGCCACCCAGCATTTTATTCTGATCATCGGCTATCTGAAGATAAATCAAACCATGGCCTTCACCGAGTTTTTGTATGCCTCTTTCCACGGCCACCTTTAAACTCCAGTAAATCAAACCCTGCTTATCCAGATTAATAACGACTGTGCCGCTGCCATCCTTGCGCCGCAGGGCGACAAAACCGATTCCTTTCTTGGCGCGTATTTTTTCTATCAGTTCAATCGTCGTCAGCTTGCGGCCATTTTTTTCCAGGTCACTTTTATCGAGCATACCCGTCTGTAAATGCCCGCTTTGATAAATAGCCTGCCCCTGTTTATTTAAGCAGGCCAGATACCAGAAATTGTTGTCGACTGCCGCTTTCCGGAGATAACTATTGTCTATCTTTCCCTTTTTCCATTGGGTATCTATTTCGCGGCCAAATTGCGTCAAAGCTTCAACAACCCACATTTTGGAGTAGATTGCCTCTTCCTGACTGGCTGTTTTTACGTTGGAGCCTTTGTTGGAGGCGGCGACTATATTTTTTAAATTCTCTTCCGTTAATTGCTGTAAAACGCTGATCGTGCTCAAAGCCTGGTCTTCCATGAAACCGACCAGATTAGAGTCATTTCTTCTCAGGCCGAAAAATCCCATAACCAGGATTAACACAACAAATATCGCGGAAACAATGGCAACGGCCCAGGGTTGTAAAAAGGTACCGTTATATTTACGGTTTGTCTGATTAACTACTAATTCTTTTCTCCTGAAAAAAAACATTGATGTCCTCAAGAAACTGATTTGCTGATTATATTAGGCGATTTCCGACAAAAGTCAACGGCTATCGCGAACAATCTCGACATTTTTGTCGAATGTCCGACAAAAAGCCTCTCATGTATGTTGCTGCAATTACTATATTTTTTTGTTAAGGTAAAAATTAATTCCGACATTTATTGCCGTAAAACAAGTGTTTCAACGAACCTGATAATGCCGATTACCAATTATTTATTATAAATTGCAATAACTTAGAATCTGGTGCAAAAACATGGCATAGTACCTGCTTAATATAAAAGAAAAGTTAATGATTGTCGACTAAACATAACGGGCATGATTGGCCGACAGCGAAACAAACCAGGAAGGCAAGACGCCTTCACTCTTCAGACAAAGGGGTGCACTAACCAGGCACCCCTTTCCTTTTGGAAAACCATTTACTTGCCATCCTTAGTTGAATTCTTCTTTTTTTGCCAGAGTTCCATTCTTTCTTTAATGGTTTTTTCATGGCCGCTTTCTTTGGGGTAGTAGAATTTTCGTCCCTGAAGTTTGTCCGGCAGATATTCCTGCGGGACGTAAGCATCATTGTAATCATGGGCATATTTATAATCTTTGCCGTAATCGAGTTCCTTCATTAATTTTGTCGGAGCATTGCGAATGTGCAGCGGCACAGGCAGGTAACCTGTTTTATTAATTATTTCTTTAACCCGGCCATAACCGGTATAAAGGGAATTGCTCTTCTGCGCCGTCGCCAGATATACGGCAGCCTGCGCCAGCGCCAGTTCACCTTCGGGTAAACCGATAAAATGAAAAGCCTGCTGGGCGGCAATGGTAATCGCCAGAGCCTGCGGATCGGCGTTGCCAATGTCTTCGGAAGCAAAGCGGATCATCCGGCGGGCGATATAAAGAGGATCTTCGCCGGCGTTAAGCATCCGGCCTAACCAGTACAAGGCCGCATCGGGGTCGCTGCCGCGTAAACTCTTATGAAAAGCGGAAATTAAATTGTAATGCTCTTCGCCATCCTTGTCATAGAGAAGTGCTTTTTTAAGCAGAGTTTCTTCGGCTAGTTTGTTGGTGATTATTCTTTTTTCTTCCGGCAGATTTTGCACTACCGCTGTAATTGCCTCCAGATTATTCAGAACGCTGCGTGCGTCGCCGTCGGCCAGGCTTACAATATAGCGAACAGCATCGGCATCGATCTTAATCGCAAGTTTTCCCAAACCCTTCATTTCATTATTCAGGGCATTTTTAACGATGGCTGTTAAATCTTCTTCCGAAAACGGTTTGAGCAGCATGACTCTTGTCCGTGATAAAAGAGGGGCGATCACTTCAAAGGATGGATTTTCGGTGGTGGCGCCGATCAATGTAATCAAGCCGCTTTCGACGTGCGGCAAAAAGGCGTCCTGCTGCGCTTTATTGAAACGGTGAATTTCATCAACAAAAAGAATGGTCTTTTTCTTTTTGCTCTCCCATAGCTGCCGGGCATCATCGATGACCTGCCTGATTTCTTTTACACCGGAAAGAACGGCGGAAAAACTGACAAAATGCGATTTTGTTTCATTGGCCAAAATGCGGGCCAGAGTTGTTTTTCCGGAACCGGGCGGTCCCCAGAAAATCATGGAAAATAATTTATCTTCTTCAATGGAACGCCGCAGCAGACTGCCCGGGGCTAAAAGATGGGACTGGCCGATATACTCCGCAATAGTCTTCGGCCTCATTCTTTCTGCCAGCGGAGCCGACGCATCCGCATCACTTGGCTCTTTCGGACTGAATAAATCTAATGTCTTCATTTTTTTGCTTTTGCCGCCGCAATCAACTCAATTATACCGGCAACCTTTTCTTTTCCCTTTATCCTTGATCCTTTTCCCTTTATCCTTGCTCCTTGCACCTTGCTCCTTGCTCCTTGCACCTTGCTCCTTGCACCTTGCTCCTTGCACCTTGCTCCTTGCACCTTGCTCCTTGCACCTGTGTCCTTAACTTACAAGCTTGACGAAAAAACAAAAAACCGTCAAGGGTTTTATTGACCGGGGTTTTGAATACCTTGCTGCGGAAGTTGGGTTACTGTATAATTTCAGTGTTTATAGAACAGTGTACGCATCAATGGGTAGAATATTTACTTTCCGAAGAAACACAGATGGGACTGGAGGTTAGAATCTCTGTGCAAGCCTAGTTTCTTCCTAATATTTCTTCTATGAGTAGCAATAGAACCTTCTACAATACCCAATGTTTCGGCGATATTCTTGGTAGTCTTGCCATCCCTTATCAAATACGCTATTTGAACCTCCCGGGGGGTCAGATTAAACTGCCGGATGTTTTTCAACAGGGGGGACGTCATTTCATTCAAATTCTTTTCAACGGTATTCAGGCAGACTTGCTGCTGTGCATCGAGGTTATTTTTTCTCATATTTTCTAAATAAGGAAGCACCATACTTCCGATATTAGCAACAAAATTCTCTTCAAGATTCTTCTTGTCCTGATCTCTTTTCTTGAGCAGCACATTCAGTGTCGTATTTACGTCCTCAAGATTTTTTGTCTTGTCCTCAAGCTCTCTTGTTCGTTCGGCAACCATGATCTCCAGCTCTTCACGGTATTTCCTTAATTCCTCCTCATTACGCCTCTGCTCGGTAACATCCCGGATTGTTCCCTGGAAACCAATCAGATCGCCATTCGCGTCGAAGCGGGCAGCCGATGTAACCAGCGTGTGCCTTATGCTGCCGTCTTTTCTACGCAAATCAACGGGATATTCTTTGCCATAGCCGTATTCTGCAATTATATAAAGGTGTTTTGCCGCTGCTTCCGGTTCGGCATAGAGATCCGGAACCTTCACCTGGAGCAGTTCTTCACGGCTGGAGTAGCCTAATAACTCCACTGCGGCATCATTAACATCGATAAGGCTTCCATCTTTTGTTATGAAGACGCAATCCCGCGATGTTTTAAAAAACTGATTATATTTCTCTTCACTTTCTCTTAGTGCCTCCAGGGCAATATCCCTTTCCTTCATGAGCTGCCACTTATGGAGAACTTTCTCGACCACAGAAAGAAGAAGATCGAGATAATGGCCGTCACTATCTTTAACGACATAGTCGGCCGCCCCCATCTTCATCGCCTCGACGGCTATCTCTTCGCTGCCCATTCCCGTGATCATAATCATCGGCGGGTGATTCTCCCTTGCGGAAAGGATCCTGATCACATCCTGTCCCGAATAATAGGGCATAATATAATCAACCGCAACTATGTCATAGGATTGTGATTCAGCCATGGTCAAGCCTTCTTTGCCGTCTTGCGCGATATCCACCTTGTAACCCGCACGCCCCAGCCTTTTCTTCAAAATCATGGCCAACCCTGGGTCATCTTCCATGCAGAGGATGTGTATTTGTTTTTGTTCCGTCATGTCATTCGTTCTCCATCCGGCACCACAACAATCGATATGAGCAATCCCAGCTTCTGCATGGCTTCGGAAAACTTATCGTAATCCACCGGTTTTACTATATAGACATTGCATCCCAGATCATAGCATCGGGAAACCTCGCGGTGATCATCGGTGCTCGTCAGGATGATCACTGGTATCTTTTTGGTGTCTTCCTCATTTTTCATGCGCCGGAGAACCTCATAGCCGTCAATGACGGGCATATTCAGGTCGAGCAACACCATAAGTGGAGATGGACGCACGGATTGGGCGTATGCACCTTCACTGAAGAGAAAATCAACGGCCTGCTGGCCGTCTGATAATCTAATGATTTTATTGGTGATCTGACGCTTCAGATTTTTTTCAATCAGGCGGGCGTGCCCGGGATCGTCTTCAATCAGTAAAATGGTCACTTCACGTTTATAGTTCATACTAATTCCCTAATTAATAAGTTTTTTTGAGATGGTGAAGGTAAAGGTCGTTCCCGTGCCGGGTTCCGACTCGCACCAGATATTGCCGCCATGGCGCTTAACCATGGCTTGCACATACGTAAGGCCCATCCCTTCGCCGGGGACATCCTGGGTACCAGCCCGCCGGAATATTTCAAATATTTTTTTTGTGTCATTTTCGGCGATTCCTCTGCCGTTATCCTGAATATAAAAAGTCGTAAACTCATCCCCTTGAGCGCCCCGGATGCTGATTTCTCCGGCGCGATCCGGCGCGAGATATTTTATGGCATTATCCAGAAGATTTTCCATGATTTGTTGCATGGAGATCCGATCAGCCGCCACCTCCGGCAGTGATTCCACGGACACCTTCGCATGATGCTCCGCAATCTGATGGGCAATGGATTTTAAGATATTATCGACAAGGTCATTTGTGTTGATCGACTCAAATGTCAGATTGCGGCGTCCCAGGCGTGACAGTTTCAGGAGGGAATTGATCATGTTATCCATGCGGGTTACGGAAGTTTCTATGAATTCCAGCGCCTCCGGCACATCTTCACAAATAGCCACGCGGACTTCTTCACCTTTCTTTGCATCCAGGAAGGGCAACAATTCTTCGACAGACGATTGGATCGTTTCCAGGGACGTGCGAAGTTCTCGCGAAAATCCCTTCAGGTTGATCAATGGAGCGCGCAGATCGTGGGAGACAATAAAGGTAAATATCTTGAGGTCTTCATTGGCGGTTTTCTCGGCTTTCAGGTCAGCCGTGCGGTCTTTCAGGTCAGCCGTGCGGTCTTTCAGGTCAGCCGTGCGGTCTTTCAGGTCAGCCGTGCGGTCTTTCAGGTCAGCCGTGCGGTCTTTCAGGTCAGCCGTGCGGTCTTTCAGGTCAGCCGTGCGGTCTTTCAGGTGCTGTTCAAGCTTATCAGAGGCCTCCTGCCGCGCCTCTTCGACCTTTTTACGCTCGGTGATGTCACGCATCGACTGGATCGCGCCTGCAATGTCTCCACGAATGTCATATATCAGGGAGGCCTTTGTCCAGAGAACACGCCTTTCACCTTTGGGATGGGGAAAATCCAACTCAGCGATGAGAACATCCTTTTCCTTCTTAATCATGGCATATTTTGCTTCAATTTCCTTATCAGACATGAGGACAAGGTCGATGAGGATCGGTCTTCTGGTTCCATAAAAGGGGATGGCATACTCATAGTTGCCTTTTCTCAGCATATCCTCTGCGTGGACCCCGGTCATTTCTCCCATGGCCCGGTTCCAGGCGATTACTGTGCCTTCTTTGTTGATAGCAAAGGTTGCATCCGGGAGAAAATCGATGATGTTCGCAAGCTGCCACCGGGACTCTTCAATCGCCCCTTTCGACTGCCTCTGATATGCCTCTTGCACTTTACTCTCAGCAAGCTGCCGGCGTACTTCTTCCAATTCTTTTAAGAGTTGCTCTTTTGTCTTGTCGCCTTCATTCATGGTTAAAATAACCTTTTTTATTAAGAGAGTGGAGCCATAAAATGCTAAAACCCAGTTTTGATATGGGTTCATCGGACGGTTATGTTCCTGGATCAACTTCTGCAAGACATTAGCTTATTGATATGCACCTTACATATTAAGGAATGCATTGATACATGTCAACATAATAGTGTTACCAGGGTTTTATTGACCGCCGTTGATCAGACAATTAGATTGCAATTGACAGGTTAAAGTTTATCTGGAATAAAAAACTAAAATATTTATTTAAGTGGTAAGAAGAATTCATGACCATCTCATTATCTTCCCCTTTTATACTGGCTTCCGCCTCGCCCCGTCGTGAGGAACTGCTGCGTTCAGTAGGATTGAAATTTAAAATTCTACCGGCTTCCGTCAATGAAGACTACATAGATGGCGAAACGCCACGGCAGCATGTGGGAAGGCTGTCGCAGGACAAAGCCCGTGCTGTGGCGGGCAAATATCAGGAAGCGTGGGTTCTGGGCGCCGATACCATAGTTGTTATCGACAACCTGATTTTAGGCAAACCGAAGAACAAAACGCAGGCAAGACAAATGCTGGAGAGGCTCAGCGGCAGAGAGCATAAAGTCTTCACCGGATTTACTCTGGCCCGCATGGCTGACAAAATTACCAAAACAACAGTTGTTCAGTCGGCGGTGAAATTTAAACCGATCAACACCGAAGAGATGGAATGGTATATATCTTGTGATGAACCGTATGACAAAGCCGGCGGATATGCGGCGCAGGGCAAGGGCGCTTACTTTATCAAGGCCATCCGCGGATCTTATACCAACGTAATTGGACTGCCGCTTTGCGAAGTGTTGGAGGAATTAAAGAAACTAAACGCCATAAATTTCGGGTGATTCAAAATGGAAACAGACATTGCAGCCAATATAGAAAAAATAAAGCAGAGAATAGCTGCCGCCTGCGCGCGCGCCGGGCGTGACCCGCATTCCATAGCGCTGATGGCCGTAACCAAAACCGTACCGACCGAGCGCATTCTGCAGGCGGTAGATGCAGGCATTACCCTGTTGGGAGAAAATTATGTTCAGGAAGCCAGGGAAAAACACGAATTGCTGGGCGGCCGTGCCCGGATGCACCTGATCGGCCATCTGCAAACCAACAAAGCAAAATATGCCGTCAGGCTTTTTGATTGTGTCCATTCCGTTGACCGCCTGGAACTGGCACAGGAGCTCGATCGCCGGGCAAAAGCCGTCAACCGTACAATGGATATTCTGATCGAAGTTAATGTCAGCGGAGAACAAACCAAAAATGGAGTTCCCACAGCGCAGGCCAGGGAATTAATTTACCGCATTGCCGGCATGGAAAACCTTTCAGTGCGCGGACTTATGACCATGGCGCCTTATTCCGATGATCCGGAAACGTCCCGGCCTTATTTTCAGGCGCTGCGGAATCTGCGCGATGAAATTGCCCGCGAAGGAATCCCCCGGGTTCAAATGGAGGAACTTTCCATGGGCATGACGGACGATTTTGAAGTCGCCATTGAAGAAGGCTCCACAATTGTCCGCATCGGCAGGGCAATATTCGGCGCCAGGCAATAACGGCAACTTCGTAAATAATGATGGCCTCGTAAAAAGTCCTGGTTACCGTCATTGCGAGCAACTTACACCGGTGCAGGTACCGGTGTTATTCATAGAAGAATCATGCTGTCATCGCGAGACGCCTCTCAAGCGTCGTGGCGATCTCTGAGACTGCCGCGTCGGCCTTCGGCCTCCTCGCAGTGACAAAAAGGTGATGTTTCTTAGGAGCGAAGCGAAGCAATCTCATGTTTTGTAATGCAATAATATTATCAGATTGCTTCGTCACTTCGTTCCTCGCAATGACCAAGTCGCCGACTTTTTACGAGACCATCAATAATCATTGAATCATTATTATTGACATTCCACCCCCCTTTTCTTTATAAAATAAATAAGGTCGAACCATATTGTTCTTTTGGGAAAATTCAGGTGGTCGGAATTATTTTCAGATTCCGGTCAGACGTTTTTTAACTCGTTTAACAGGGAGGTGAAAAACATGAATGTTCTGCTGCAGAAGCAATGGTCTCCTTATGTAGCCGGCGCCTTGGCCGGTCTTCTCCTGGTGTTGTCCGTCTTTCTTACCGGAAAATACTTCGGCGCCTCAACCACTTTTGTCCGTGCTTCGGGTTTTATCGAACAAATCGTTGCGCCCGATAAAGTGGCGGAAATGGCGTATTTCGTCAAAGAGAAAGTAAAGGTTGATTGGCAGTTTTTGTTTGTTGTCGGGGTTTTCTTCGGTTCTCTGCTCTCAGCGTGGACTTCCGGAGACGCCAAGGCTGTCGCCGTGCCACCGATGTGGGAGGAGCGCTTCGGAGCATCCCGCGCCAAAAGGTGGACAATGGCTTTTCTGGGAGGAGCGGTGCTGATGTTCGGGGCGCGTCTCGCCGATGGGTGACCGAGCGGTCACGGACTGAGCGGTCTGGCTCAGCTGGCTGTGAGTGGGTTCGTGTCTTTAATCTGCTTTTTTGTGGCTGGAATGATAATGGCCAGGATTATTTATGGAGGAGGTAATGGCCATGAATGAACTGCTGACAGGCGCCGTCACCGGCATCATTTTCGGAGTCCTTTTGCAAAAGGCACAAGTAATACGTTATGACCGGCAACTGGGCGCTCTGCGTCTTCGGGATATGACCATCGTCAAATTTATGCTCACGACAATTCTGGTGGCCATGGTGGGTATTTATTTGTTGTTTGACCTTGGTCTTATCAAGCTTTCGATCAAACCGCTGATCCTGGGCGGCAACATTCTGGGTGGTTTAATCTTTGGCCTGGGCTGGGGTATTGCAGGGTACTGCCCCGCCACCGCCATGGGAGCGTTGGGAGAAGGCCGCTACGACAGCATCTTCGCTCTGCTGGGAATGACTCTGGGAGCGGGGTTTTATGCCGAGATGTATCCTCTCATTAAGGAAACAGTATTGACCTGGGGAGACTTCGGAAAGATTACACTTGCCACTGCTGCCGGAATTAATCACTGGATCATTATCGTCATCGCGGGCGCTCTCTTTATTCTTCTGTTTAGTTGGTTCGAGAAAAAAGGTCTGTAACAATAGCAAGCTGTTCAAAGCATCACTCTTGGCAGTAAGGAGGCTTTATTACATTCCCAAATCAATGATGATACCGAGGCGGCTAGGAGGAGGCGACGAGGCGTATTATGCATACGTTGAGGAAGCCGACAACGACGCCAACAAAAGTAGCGCTTGATTTGGAAATGGAATTCCAGGTGTTTTATCGATGGCCCAAGAGCCTCCTGCCTCCTACTACTTCATAATCATTAATTAAAAATCAGTAACTGCCGTTCGTTGGCATCCGGTTCACCTTAATTTTTTATTGACTTTCATCCTTGGTGAATGATATTAACCACTCCGAAAAGCAGGTATAATTAGCAGTCTGTTGAAAAAGGTTCATCTGCTTCGTTACACTGCAAACTTTCCTTCGCTGTATTTTCACATACGCTATGCGATTTGTTTTTTGCAATGCATTGCAACTGAGCCTTTTTGACCAGCTTGTAAAACCGGGAGTTCAGCACACTACTGGGAAGAAGATGCTTTCGGAGATATTCCGAAAAAAAGAGTAAGAATATTAAAATCGAACATTTCGATGAATTCTCTGCTGACCGGAAATTACTCGTGAATATTGCGTTTTGTTTGTGACTGATGTAAAAAGCAGCCGATTTATAATAAAAAAATATCATAAGTAAAATCTGAACTGACGAAAATCATCCTTATCTATCTCTTTCCCAATTGTTGTAGATTCCATAACAACAATCTGAAAATCGGATCATTATCAAGCTTTCTCACTAATTGAGGTGAAGTATATGAAAGATATAGAAATCAAAGAGAAAATAATTGCAGCGGCTAAAACCGGGAAGCGGAATGCACTGACTGAAGCCGAATCAAAACAGATTCTGGCGGAATATGGAGTTCCGGTGGTTCCGGAAACCGTTGCATTGACGCCTGATGAAGCCGTGAAAGTTGCTGAGAAGTATGGCTATCCTGTCGTTGTGAAAGGCTTGGGATCAAAACTGACGCATAAAACGGAACGGGGATTGGTCTGTCTGAATATCACTACTGGCGAAGAACTTCTTAACGCCGCAAATAAAATAAGCCGTTCAGCGGGGGCTGATCTGGAAGGATATCTTGTTCAACCCCTGATGCGGGGAAGAAGAGAATTCGTTGCGGGTATGTTCTATGATGCGCAATTCGGCCCTGTTATAATGTTCGGACTGGGCGGCATATTCACGGAAGTGCTGGACGACGTCGTTTTCCGAGTGGCACCGGTAAGTAAGACGCAGGCGGAAGCGATGCTTGAAGAGCTGCGTTCAGCAAAACTTTTGGGGCCATTCCGGGGAGAAGCGCCAGTTGATCAAAAACAGATAATAGATGTTATCCTGGGGCTGTCGCAACTGGCAATGGAATGTTCCGATATTGTCGAAATAGATATTAACCCGCTGGTGGCTGATGCGGCGGGTGGTATTACGGCAGTGGATGCCCTGATTATTCTCGGTGAGAGATTTGAAAAAAAATGGGACAGTCCCTCCGTGACTCCGCAGGATATTTTTAATATTATCGCGCCGAAGTCCATTGCCTTTGTCGGTGCGTCGGGCAATGTTTCCAAGTGGGGCTACCGGCTCCTCGCCAATACCGTAGCCGGTGGATACGAGGGAGAAATTTATCTGGTCAACGCCAAGAATAATGACGACATTGCCGGCAGAAAAGTTTATAAGTCCCTGGCTGACATACCCGGCCCGGTGGATATTGTCGCCATGACAATACCGGCTTCTCAGGTAATAACCATGATACCGGCTATGAAAGAAAAAGAAGTCAGATATATGCTCCTTATCAGTTCGGGCTTTTCTGAAGCGGGAAGCGAAGGTACCCGGCTGGAAAAAGAACTGGTGGCAGCGGCAAAAGATGCGGGCATTCTCATTGTCGGACCGAATACAATGGGGTTTATTAATCCTCATGAAAAAGTATCCTGCATGGGAACAATCGGCGGGACAAAACCCGGTTCAGTGGGATTGATCACACAATCAGGAAACTTTGGGACACAACTTACAACTTTCGCGGCAAAAGAGAATATCGGCTTAAGAGTCTTCTGTGGTTCCGGCAACGGAGCTATGATCACTATAGACGATTATCTGAACGCTTTCGAAGTGGATGAAAAGACCAACACGGTCACACTTTATATTGAAGGCGTCAAAGACGGGAGACGTTTTTTACAGCAGGCAGAACGTGTTTCCAGAAGGAAACCGATTGTTTTGCTTAAGGGAGGACGAACAAAAGCCGGACATACCGCCGCGGCAAGTCATACGGGAGCCATGGCTTCCAATACACGTGTGTTTGATGCCGCATGTCGTCAGGCGGGAATTATTTTGGCAAAAAAGCCCTTGGATTTGCTTGATTTTTCCGCTGCTTTTTCATCGCTGCCGCTTCCCCGGGGAAATCGTGTTGCTCTCGTTACGCTCGGCGGAGGGTGGGGTGTTGTGTCGGCAGACATATGCTCCGAGTCCGGCCTTGCAATTCCACCCTTATCTGATGATATTATACGCCGAATTGACAAAATAGTGCCTCCTTATTGGAACAGAGGAAACCCTGTTGATCTCGTAGGCGAATTTAATTTTGATATAGTAACCGAAGTCGTGGAGATGCTTGTTGCCTGGGACGGCTGTGATGCCGTTATTCCACTGGGAATGATCGGCATGCTCTCCTTAACCGAGGGAATGGCTGAAAATTGCATAAAAATGGACCCCGGTTTGAAACAGATGTTCGCTGAGAGAATCGAATATGTGGAGAAGCAGGAAAAAATATACATAGAGCATACAGTCAGGATGATGGAGAAGTATTGCAAACCGATTGTCGGCGTTACATTACTGGACAGTCAGGAGCAACAGGCGGTAATAGATATTGAGGGATGCAAATACAAGGGTATCTCTTTGCCGACCGCTGAACGCGCTATCGATACACTGGCCGCAATGGTGCAGTATGGTAAATGGCTGCGGCGCGAGGGTATTCAGAAGTAATTCCAATTCCAAATCAAGCGCTACCTTTGTTGGCGTCGTCGTCGGCTTCCTCAACGTATGTATAATACGTCTCGTTGCCTCCTCCTAGCCGCCGCGGCATCATCTATGATTTGGAAATGGAATAAAAGCGGTAAATTTAAACTGAAGAGCGCTGTAAAAAACAGCGCTCTTTTTTTATTTCTTTGTTATTTCTCAGTTTGATATCATTTACGGATAATCCCCCTGAAACGGGCATATTCAACCATGAAGCTGAATGCATGTATAGCGCGTTCCGGCATGGAATAGCTGGGCACGCCCAGCTTGCGGAAGCCTTCGTGAACGTGGGCAACTTCCGAAGGTATGCCGCCGTAATGACTGGCAAAAACCGGTTTATGCGGGTAACGTTTCATGACTTCGGAAAATGCCTTATGGAAATCAAACATATTTTCCGGCATCCCTACGAGAACAATCAGCATAGCGTCGATGTCATTTTGTTCCATTATATACTGAACTATATGGCTCATTGCCTTTTCCCCGCCATTTTTCTCGACGGCAGACCAGGTATCAATGGGATTGCGCACAGGAGCCCAGTCAGGCATAACCTCGCGTAGTTTTTTGAGAGTAGCGGGCTTTAACCGGGGCAAAACAATACCGTATTCCTCGGCTGCATCGGTAGCGGCTACGCAACCCATACCAGTTACAGAAACTACACCCATGCGATTTCCGCGCGGCAGGGGAAGCATTTCAAAAGCGGTCAGAGCATCGAAAAAAGCTTCGGAATTATGAGCGCGTAAGAGACCTGTTTTGCGGCAAGCTGCATTGAAAACCACATCCGATCCGGCAAGCGACCCCGTATGTGAGGCGATAGCTGCTGCTCCAGCCTCACTGCGGCCCGCTTTCATGACCACTACAGGCTTTTTCACACAGGCTTTCGCGGCGGCTTTGACAAAGCGCGGTCCGTCTGCAATCCCTTCCAGGTACATTCCTATGGAAGAAGTCTCTTTATCATCGATCAGATATTCCAGGAGGTCGCTTTCGTTGATATCTCCCTTGTTACCGATGCAGGCATTTTTAGCTATTCCAAAGGGCTTGCTGCCCGCAATCCAGCGTGCCCAGCCCGAAGAGAAGATGCCGGACTGCGCGATAAATGATATCCGCCCGTTTTCTATCGGCTCCATGGTACCTATGGATGTAGCCAGACCAATGGATGGATTTATCGTACCGATGCTGTTGGGTCCCATAACCCGAATACCCAGTCGGCTTGCCTGCCCGGCGATTATTTTCTGTTCTTCGGCCCCCGCTTCTCCCATGTCTGCATAGCCGCCCGTACTAAGGATGACAGTTTTGATTCCACTGGCAGCACAGTCATTTAAAGCGTCCGGTACGGCAGCCTTGGGTATTACAACTACAGCCAGATCAACCTGTGCAGGTACATCCTGGACTCTGGCATAAGACTGTATTCCCATAATTTCCTTGCCCGAGGGATTTATGGGATAGACAGCACCCTTAAAACCAGCCTTAAGCAGGTTGAGCAGGACTGTGTTTCCTCCCTTGCCCGGGCTGCGAGAAGCTCCGATAACGGCGACGGAGGAAGGATTGAAAAATAAGTCTATTATTTTTTTATCGGATTTCCTGCTGGAAGTACGTTTGTATTTGCCATCCAATCGGACCAGGGCATCTACAGCTATTGCCCCGTCAGGATAAGCAATAAATGGATTGACATCAATTTCGAGAATATCCGGACGTTTGAATATAAGGCGCGAGAGGGCTGAGACAGCCCTGGCTATCATCGGAACATCCAATGGTTCCTGAGAACGGAAGCCTTCAAGAAGAGCGGCACCCTTGAGGCGTTTAAGCATTGCCTGTGCACCCTTAATGTCCACAGGGGCAAGATCAATGGCTGTATCACGGAAAACCTCGGTAAAAATGCCGCCCAGGCCGACAAGAACCACCGGCCCGAATACAGGGTCGCGCCTGGCGCCCAGAATAAGCTCCGTTCCCGGCCGGGCCATTTTCTGCACCAAAAGATCATGAGGAATGTCGGCAAATTTCTCCTTCATCTCCCGCACAGCTCTGCCCAGAGATGCGGCATTCCTGATATCCAGTGACACCCCGCCCCGCTCGGTCTTATGAGGAACAGCCTCGGAGCATACCTTGAGCACAACAGGAAAGCCGATCTGTTTGGCTGCTTTGACAGCCTCTGATGCATCTTTCACCAGTGCACTATCGATGACGGGAATTCCCCATTCTTTCAGCAGGGCAGACCCGTCAAATTCATTGAGAGTTGTAATATTGTTATTCAACACGAAAATACCTCCTGGTTCCATTATCAAAATAAGCCGGCACAAAACGAAATCCTGGCCTCTACGGTACCCGGTTTCTGTTGAAGGCTAATGGTCTTCATACATGACGGTTTCTAACTTGATAGTACCTGCGCTCGGGTGTCTAACACTCCCATTTGTTTTTGATCCGAAAGTCAGGGGCTTTGACAAGAAATCGTTTTCCGACGGAAGGAATATAGGAAAAGTGCCGTTGTATGTCAACAACAAACAGCCATTGTAAGGGGGTGTATGATAACTAAGTATTGAAAATTGCAAAAGCTCACTTACACAATGGTTTACGAATGCTTTACAGATAGGTTAATTTGGGAGTTAATCAAACTTCTGTTTGGATAGTTAATTATTGATTATATTATCATTTTACATATACGCTAAATGTGTCGATGTGGATAGTCTGAGAAAAAGAGTAAGAAATTTAAAAATAAAATCTGCGTTTATTGTGGTGATAAAAATTCTGTTGATGGTGACCACATAGCAGCTCGTGAATTTATCCCGTTGGATAAGAGATCACACCTGATTAAGGGGACGGTTCCATTATCCGTCAACATTTAATCAGAACCGTCCCCTTATCTCCCGGAGGAGGCAACGAGGCGTATTGTACTACGTTGGGAAAGCCGACGACCCCGGCCTGCTCCGGGGCAGGCTGTGCCAACAAAGTTAGTGCTTGATTTAGAATTGGATTTAGACACCATCCGGAAGTTTTGACAACATCATTTCCCTTCGATTCAATTTGCGCCCGTCCACTACGAACGTTCCATCGCCGATTGCGTGAACGGTCCGCTTCTCTTTTCGTGAATTGTCGATGTACGCAGCAACGCCTTCAAGTACAACGATATTGTGCTTTTCGACTATATCGATAACTTTGCATTCGATATTCGCCAGGCATTCTTTAATCAAGGGTGACCGGACATGTTTCCCCTGCACAGGAGTCAGCCAGAACTTTTCAAATTTGTCTGTGTCGGCGCCGGAACATGTTCCCACTCCAACGACCTTATCAAGGAGGTCAACAGTGGGAATTGCAATTACACATTCCTTATATTTCCGAAGTGCGGCAAAAGAATAGTTCCAGGGTCCGGTGGTTATGGCAAACTCCGGCGTAAAGTCCACCACCATAGTCCAGGAGATCGTCATTATGTTGTTCTTCTTCCCATCATTTGTCGTAACAAAGACAACCGGACCTGGTTCCATCAGTGTAAACGCTTTGCTGATTTGCATTGTTTCCATGAACCCATACCTCCCAATTTGTTTGCCTAAAAAGTGCAGATTTTTGGTTTGGGTTTGAAATAAGGATCACATTTTTAACCGGTAAACAAGGCAGAGCCGATTGACTCTGCCTTGTTCAAGAGTTTATACTGCAATCAGGCAAGGTCGAAACGGTCAAGGTTCATGACTTTGTTCCACACCGCTACAAAGTCGTTCAGGAATTTTTCCTGGCCGTCCTCACATCCGTAAACTTCCGCTAGGGCCCGGAGTTGGGAGTTCGAACCAAAAATTAGATCGACACGGGTACCGGTCCACTTGATTTCGCCCGTTGCGCGATCACACCCTTCGAACACGTCACCATCTTCCGCGGTTGCCTTCCAAATTGTACCCATGTCGAGCAGGTTCACGAAGAAGTCATTGGTGAGCGCTTCCGGCCGTTTCGTGAAAACGCCGTGCCGGGACCCTCCGAAGTTTGTCTTCAGGACGCGCATGCCGCCCACGAGCACCGTCATTTCGGGTGCGGTCAGCGTCAGCAATTGCGCCTTGTCAACCAGCAACTCCTCGGCCGATACGGCATAGCGGGTCTTCTGGTAGTTGCGGAATCCGTCTGCAAGCGGTTCGAGCACGGCGAAGGAGGCCACGTCGGTTTGCTCCTGCAAGGCATCCATGCGTCCCGGCGTAAAGGGAACCGTCACCTCGTAACCGGCATTCTTCGCAGCCTGCTCAACACCCGCACAACCGGCCAGCACAATCAGGTCAGCCAGTGACACCTTTTTGCCGTCTGACTGCGCCCCGTTGAACTCGCTCTGGATGCCCTCCAGGGTCTTAAGCACTTTTGCCATCTGGGCAGGCTGGTTTACTTCCCAATCCTTCTGCGGCGCCAGACGAACGCGGGCACCGTTGGCACCGCCGCGCTTGTCGGAGCCACGGAAGGTGGATGCCGACGCCCAGGCGGTCGAAACCAGTTCCGATACAGACAGGCCGGAAGCAATGATCTTGCCCTTGAGGGAGGTGATATCCTGTGCATCAATCAGTTTGTGATTGACGGCGGGAATGGGGTCTTGCCAGATGAGCTCTTCAACCGGCACCTCCGGGCCGAGATAGCGTGCGCGCGGCCCCATGTCGCGATGCGTCAGCTTGAACCATGCCCGGGCGAACGCGTCCGCGAACTCATCAGGATTTTCATAGAAGCGTCGTGAAATCTTTTCGTAGACGGGGTCGAACCGCAGAGAGAGGTCCGTGGTCAGCATGGCCGGCGCATGACGCTTTGACGGATCGTGCGCATCCGGCACGGTACCGGCGCCGGCGTCATCCTTCGGCTTCCACTGATGCGCACCGGCCGGGCTCTTCGTCAGTTCCCATTCATAGCCGAACAGAATCCGGAAAAAGTTGTTGCTCCACTTCGTTGGCGTGTTGGTCCAGGTTACTTCCAGGCCGCTGCTGATTGTGTCGCCGCCTTTGCCCGTGCCAAAGCTGCTCTTCCAGCCCAGGCCCTGCTCCTCGATGCCGGCCGCTTCCGGCTCTGGCCCGACATGTTTCGCATCGCCGGCGCCGTGGGTCTTGCCGAAGGTGTGGCCACCCGCGATAAGCGCCACCGTCTCTTCGTCGTTCATCGCCATGCGTGCGAAGACCTCGCGGATATCCCGTGCCGCGGCGATGGGGTCCGGGTTGCCGTTCGGCCCTTCCGGATTGACGTAAATCAGACCCATCTGCACGGCAGCGAGTGGATTTTCGAGCTCCCGGTCGCCAGAGTAGCGTTTGTCACCCAGCCACTCCTCCTCAGAGCCCCAGTAGATATCCTTTTCCGGCTCCCAGATGTCCTCTCGCCCGCCGGCGAAACCGAAGGTCTTGAATCCCATCGATTCCAAAGCGACATTACCGGCAAGAATCATCAAGTCGGCCCAGGATATCTTCCGGCCATACTTCTGCTTGACCGGCCAGAGCAGCCGGCGCGCCTTGTCGAGGTTCACATTGTCGGGCCAACTGCTGAGGGGAGCTAAGCGCTGGCTGCCTCTGCCCCCGCCGCCACGGCCATCACCCACGCGGTAGGTGCCGGCGCTGTGCCATGCCATGCGGATGAACAAAGGTCCGTAGTGGCCGAAGTCCGCCGGCCACCAGTCCCGCGACTTCGTCATCAGTTCACGGAGATCCTTCTTCACGGCCTCCAGGTCGAGACTCTTGAATTCTTTAGCGTAGTTGAAATCCGCGCCCATGGGATTGGATTTGGAGGAATGCTGGTGCAGGATATCGAGCCTCAACTGGTTCGGCCACCAGTCTCGGTTCGTCGTGCCGCTGCCGGCAGTGTGTTTGTGAGCCATGCCGGTTACCGGGGACTTGCTGTTTTCATTCATGATGTATACTCCTTTCGTTATTTCAACAGTTGAAAGTGCTACTATGAATAACAGTATTCCGCTGGCCGTCTAGCTAGCAACCAATATACGAACTTCTTTTTTTCTGATTATTTGAGTACTAAATTATCACAACTTCTTTTTTTTCGGAAGAATAAAGAATATCACTCGTAATACTTTATAATGCTGAAAATAAAAGATACTCGCCTTCGGGAAGAAAATCGTTACTCGTGTATGCCCATCAATCAAAATAGAGCGGTATGGCTTAACGCATGACGCAGGAAGCCTGCATAAAAAGTGGCTTTTCTTCTCTTTACATATTCCACCAAAAGAGTTACCTGATTATTGAGCATAACAATCCCGCTATAATTATTTGATGATATTACTTTAATGAAGATCTTGCCGGGAAAGGTTCCTGTTGATGCCCTGGTCTGGCTCCGACTCGGCAAGCAATAGTCATTTTATATGAATATTTCAATTCATGCAGCTACAGACCGCAGGATTAGGTGAAGAATATGGAATTGCTGTCTTTTATCTTCGAATACGGCATCTGGATATCAATTCCGGCCTTTGTCTTTTCCGTGGTGCTGCTCATCAAGTGCATCACAGGAGTACTTCGCACGGCGAGGGAAGCGCGGCTTTTCAGCGTTCCTCTCATAGAACAGCAGGATGTTGAATTCAATGTGACCGGTACAGTGATTCTCGCCATGGAAGGACCCTTATTCAGCCGCCGTTTTGCCAAACTTCAGTATGAAATGAGAGGGCCTGACGGAATGGAGGCAAAGAGCCGTCCTGCCCTGCTCAAGGCAACCACAACGGGTTTCACAAAGGCAAGAATGGAGTTGAGAGTCTATAAAATAACGCAACCCGGCCGCTATGTGTTTCAGGTTCATGGCCTGGGAGGTGAAAAACCATCCGACGCAGAACATTGTATGGTTTTCATGCGCCCTCACCTTGGCCGCACCATGGTCCATGTAATCGGTATAGTCATAGCATCGATGTTCACCATCGGAAGCATAGTATTATTCGGTCTCCGTCTGGCATCAAATAATTAATGGAAAAAACCAGGGACGATGTTATAAAAAAGAGGCGGCATTGGACGGAGTCTGATAGACTCGATAAAATAGTCACAAAAATATTTAAAATGAATTATGGAAACAGTAAGTAAAGATCAATAGATGTATTGGGAGTATATAAAAAAAAGGAGGTATCTGTCATGTATCGCAAGGTACTGGTTCCCCTTGACGGTTCAGAATTAGCGGAATGCGTGTTGCCGCACGTTAAAGATCTGGTAAAAGAGAATTTCACAGGAGAGGTGATTCTTGTCAACGTCTTCTACCCGTATTTTCCGCTGCCCGAAGAAAAGGATTTGTTCACATACGGTGATTTCAAGGCGACAAAGGAAAGAATCAGGCAAAGCTCCATTAAGTATCTTGCCGATTTGCAGTCAAAACTGGCTTCTGAAGGCGTTGCAGTAAAGACGGAGATACTGACAAGCAACCGGCCTGCGGAGACAATTTCCGAATACGCCCGTGACAACGGTATAGATCTGATCATTATCTCCACGCACGGTTATACCGGACTGAAAAAGATGATGTTCGGCAGCGTGGCGCTGGAGGTGCTGCATAGTTCTCAGATACCGGTGCTGCTTGTCAGGCCGGAATCCTGCCGCGAATAGAAAATGCAGGTTATAATTCCGTTAACAGCATGCACCGCACGGATCAGATGATTGATTCCGCCGCCGTACCGAGGTAATCGCACTGCAAGGGCAGTACTTTTCGCCACAATTAAAATTGCATCTTTTAAAAACATGGAGTAATTATTGCGTTGAAAAAGATACAATAAATGAGGAGAGAATGAAAAAAATATTAAGCTTCTTTTTTGCTGTGATTTTCGTCGTATCACTCAGCTCTGTCGCGCTTGCTGCCGAAAAAGTGGTGCAACTGAGAATACCAGGCTGTTCATCCTGAGGCTCCAACTCCAGGATAGGTTCTATCCTGAAAAAAAATGACGGCATAAAAAAATTCGAAAATCGTGCGCATGATCTCCTGGTCATTACCTTTGATGATGAAGAAACCACGCTTGGTCAAATTATCGAAGAACTCAAAAAAGGCAAGTTTATGATCACCGGCGAACCTCTTTATTTAAAATAGCTTCGATTTAACCATCAACTTCCTTTTCGCGGACGATCTCGCCTTTAATCGTCGAAAGCAGCTCCTGAAAAACAGGCAGGACATCGGTGCGAAATCTTCCGGCGACAAGAACATACATTATATCGTCGCCGATATTCAACTCGCCATTATTTATCCATGCCCGAATCGCGGTAATGCCCTCGCGTTTTTCGAGCCTGCTTACACAGCTATCCAGTGCCTCCTGATTGTAGGACAACTGCATCGCCTTCACCGGTTTCCCGTCTTTGGCCGTGCCGCGCACAACGCCGTTATGGACGAGAATCATTCCCAGAGATTCCGGATCACTTGTTTTTTTTATTTCCTTGAGCCATTCATCGATCATAGTAAGCCTCCTTTTTATCGGGATTTTTATTACACAAAAAAATTAAAGTGTCCATAAACCATCTTCAAAATACGCTTGACAGAGTTATGAGCATATGCCTACACAGCTAAAGTCGAGATTGGAGATAACAATGCCCAGACCCAAGTGCTGCCGGCGGGTGGGTTGTATGCCGGATAAAAATTATTTTAAGCCCAGAGGTATACCTTCTTCTCAACTTGAGGAAGTTATTCTTTCGCTGGATGAGTATGAAGCCGTGCGTCTGGCTGATTTTGAAGGATTGTACCAGGAACAGGCTGCCCTTCATATGGATATTTCCCGCCAGACATTTGGACGCATCATTGCGGAGGCGCATCGGAAAATAGCTGATGTGCTCATCAACGGCAAGGCTTTAAAAATAGAAGGCGGTGATGTTGCCGTTAAAGAAATGAAATTTTTTACCTGCCCCAATTGCCGTCGAAAATTTGAAACCGATCAGAAGGAACAAGACACGAAAACATGCCCGCATTGCCAAAAGCCGGTTGGAAAAAATCTTTAGTTTCCAAAAAGGAGATCATTATGAAAATTGCATTACCATCATATCAGAACAAGGTGGATGAACATTTCGGACACTGTGAATATTTTACCGTATTCACCATCGACGATAAAAAAAATATTATGGAAGAAGAAATCATCACCCCGCCTCCCGGCTGCGGCTGTAAATCCAATATCGCTCAGACTCTGGCGCAGATGGGAGTTACGTACATGCTGGCCGGAAATATGGGTCAGGGAGCCGTAAATGTGCTGGCCATGAACGGCATCCAGGTTTTACGCGGCTGCTCAGGCAATGTAAAAGATGTCGCCCAAAGCTGGCTTTCGGGTAATCTCAATGATTCCGGCATTTCCTGCGCCCAACATGAACACGGCTGTTCCGAAGGCTGATGCTGCAATTCGATTGCAGCACATAAAAAAGCAGATTTTCATTAAAACATTACACTCTCATTAGAAAATTTAACCGTACCGGAGGACTGCAATAGTTATGAATCTATTTAATATTGATAGTTTTTATCTGACGGCGCGCCGGCATGCCAAGGATCCCCGCAACATGGGACAGCTCGACGTCTTTAACGGATATGCGAAGATCACAGACTCCCACGACGATACCATGGAATTCTGGCTTCTGGCCGATCAGGGAAAAATCAAGAAAATATCGTTTGTCAGCAACAGCTGTGATCAGTTGCTTGCCAGCGGCAGCATGGCTACATGCCTGGCCGAGGGGAAAACGCTTGAGGAGGGACGGGCCATTAATCAGAAAGCTATTTTAGATGCATTGGGCGGACTGCCCGACGACCATCACCACTGCGCGCTTTTAGCGGCCAACACACTGGGAGCTGCTTGTGAAAATTATCTTTCTCAACAACAAACCCGGCAGAACACAGGCGCTCAAGGCAATAAGACCTGTGATTCCTGTGGAGACACGAGCTGCCGGGCATCTCAACAGCGTCAGGGCGAAGGTCAAAAAGAGTTCCTTGATCGACAGCGGTTGCAGGCAAAACTCTGCCGCATCAAGCATAAAATCGTCGTACTCTCCGGTAAAGGCGGCGTCGGCAAAAGTACGGTTGCGGTCAATCTGGCCGCGGCGCTTATGCTTTCCGGTCAGCGCGTCGGATTGCTGGACGTGGATATTCACGGTCCCAGCATTCCCACCATGCTGGGTCTGGAAAATGCACCCCTTAAAGGCAGCGCCGACGGGCTCTTTCCGGTGCTCCTGGGAGACATGAAGATCATGTCGCTGGGTTTCCTTTTACAAAATCCCGATGACGCGGTTATCTGGCGCGGTCCGGTAAAAACAGGTATAATCAAACAGTTTCTGATGGACGTGGAGTGGGGCGATCTGGATTACCTTATTGTGGACGCGCCTCCGGGAACCGGCGATGAACCGCTTTCGCTCTGCCAGCTCATCGAGCCGCTGGATGGCGCTGTAATCGTCACGACTCCCCAGAAAGTAGCGGCAGTGGATGTGCGCAAGTCCATCAGCTTCTGCCAGCAGGTTTCCGTGCCGGTACTGGGCGTTGTAGAAAATATGAGCGGTTTTGCTTGCCCGAAATGCGGTGAAATCACGCAAATATTTCCGGCAGGCGGAGGAAGCAAAACAGCGTCGGACATGAACGTGCCTTTTTTGGGGGCCATTCCAATGGACCCGGTAATTGCCCATGCAGGAGACAAAGGCCAGGTATTTATTCATCACTTTGCGGCAAGTCCGACGGCAAAACTCATGCAGGATATTATCAGTCAGATTACTGCTTTTGATAAAAAAAAGGTTTAAATTCAAAGGCATAAAAACCACAGAATAATAAGGAGACCGTCTCAATGAATTCAATAGCATTAACCGCTGTAGACAAGATTGAAATATTAACGTTGCAGGACAATTACATTGAAATGACGGCAATGGACAACAATGCAATAATTACACGGGCCGTCCCGCTGAAAGACGGAGAATTCCGGGCATCTGTTCTGGCGGAGCATGGTTTTTCCGCGCTGGTTAGAACAACGGTCGGCCCGAAAACGCATACATTGTTATTCGATTTCGGCTTCTCTCCCAACGGCGCGGCTGAAAACGTAAAGACTCTCGGCATCGACCTGACCGATGTTGAAGCAATAGCGCTTTCACACGGACACAGCGATCATACCGGTGGTCTTGCCCGAATGACGGCTCTGATCGGCAGGAAGGATATTCCCTTTGTTGTGCATCCTGCCGTCTTTAAGTCGCCCCGCTACCTCAAGCCCAGCGAAAAGTTTAAAATCAACTTCCCCAAATTAACGCGAGAAATGATCAAACAGGCGGGATTATCCTTAATAGAGTCTGCAAAACCTTACCCTCTTTTGGACAACAACTTTTTGTTTCTGGGAGAAATTCCGCGTTCCACGGATTTTGAGAAAGGATTTCCCATTGCCTACTTTAAGGAGGGGAGTGTCGAGAAATGGGATGCGATCGAAGACGACACGTCCATTGTCATGAATTTAAAGGGGGAAGGTCTGGTAATCCTTTCCGGCTGCGCCCATGCAGGAATAATAAATACAATCGCTTATGCCAAGAAGATCACCGGCATAGATAAAATACATGCTGTTATGGGCGGTTTCCACCTTTCCGGCGCCCTGTTTGAACCAATAATTCAACGGACGACAGAAGAGCTGAAAAAGCTCGCCCCCCGATATGTAATTCCCTGCCACTGCACGGGACGTAAAGCAGTAATAAACATGGAAAGGGAAATGCCTGAACAGTTCATTCTGAACATGTCGGGAACAAAACTGACGTTTATCTGATCGATTATTTTCATATCGAAGTTTCAATCGTCGATTGAAAGGAGCCAACATGACAAAAAAAGCTTTTCAGGATTACTACCCGGATGATTTAAGCCACTGTTACGGCTGCGGCCGCCTCAATGAACATGGCCTGAAAATTAAAAGCTACTGGGACGGTGAAGAATCCGTTTGCATTTACGAACCGAAACCCTACCACACGGCTCTGCCCGGTTACACCTACGGCGGGCTCATCGCTTCGTTGATTGACTGCCATTCCTCGGGGACGGCCGCAGCGGCTAAATACCGTGCCGAAAACCGCGCTATGGACAGCCTGCCGACGTTACGTTTTCTCACAGCATCGCTGCATGTGGATTATCTTTTGCCTACACCGTTGGGAGTACCACTGGAAATCCGCGGCAGAGTCAAAGAAGTCAAAGGACGCAAGGTAGTCATAGAATCACGTCTTATTGCGGGCGGCAAAGTTTGCGCTCGAGGTGAAATGGTCGCCGTGCAGGTTCCCGAGAATCTGATGCCGGAACATCTTCGTTAAACCGTTGAATATGGAATGACTTGCAAATTCCCGCAATAAACGATAGGTAAACTTCCATGGCAAAACTTACCTATCCGGCAATAAGATTGAAAAAAGGGCGGGATGCAGCACTGTTACATGGGCATCCATGGGTATTTTCCGGAGCAATTGATGCAGTCGAGGGGAAACTGGGTGCGGGCGAGGTTGTTCTGGTCAAAAATTCTGCCGGCCGGCCGGTGGCATTAGGATTCTTCAATCCTCACACGGATATAGCCTTTCGTTTTTTGACATCAAATACAGATATAGTTATCTCACCTGCTTTCTGGCACGAGCGCCTCATGACGGCATACGCTTTGCGTCAGAAAGTTATCAATGACCGGACAAACGCTTATCGCCTGATTAATGCTGAAGGCGACGGTTTTCCCGGACTGATTGTTGATGTTTATAATTCCGCGCTGGTTCTTTCCATTACTACGGCCGGAATGGAAAAGCAGAAAAAGCACATTGTCGATGCCCTTGTCTCCCTCTTAAAACCGCAGGCAATTTACGAACAAAGCCAGGGCAGGTCGCGCTCCCTGGAAGGCCTGGAGGACAATATCGGTTTTCTGCTGGGCAATGACGAAGCAAATCCAGTCGCCATAAAGGAAAACGGGCTCGAATTTTTAGTTGACTTTATCGGCGGCCAAAAAACCGGTTTCTTCCTTGATCAGCGTCTGAACAGGGAAAAGATCGGAGCGTTGAGCCGTGATGCTCATGTACTCAATTGTTTCGCCTATACCGGCGCATTTTCCGTTTATTGCGCCACCGGTAATGCCAGGCGCGTCATATCGCTGGATATATCGAAGACCGCCTGCGCCGCCGCCCGTGATAATTTGCAGCGCAACGGCTATTCCAGTGAGGTGAATCCGGTAATCGAAACGGATGTCTTTACTTATCTGCGCAATACGCAGGAAAATTTTGATCTCATCATTCTTGATCCTCCGGCATTCGCCAAAAGCAAAAGAGATGTTGCCAAAGCTTCCCGCGGCTACAAGGAAATAAACCTGCAGGCGCTCAAAAGGCTTGCTCCGGGAGGCCTGCTGGCGACATTTTCCTGCTCCAATTTTATCGAAGAAGATCTTTTCTGGAAGATTGTTCTCGGTGCGGCTCAAGATGCCGGGGTCAATCTCCGGGTGCTGGCCCGATTGGAGACAGGGCCGGATCATCCGGTCGCCCTGGGACATCCGGAAGGAAGGTACCTGAAAGGATTACTGCTGGCGGCCTCTTAATAAATCCATATCAACAATGAAAGGCTATTAATGATAAATCCACTGACCAGCCCTCTTTTGACCGATTTATATCAGCTCACCATGATGGAAACCTACCTGCAAACCGGCATGGACAAGACCGCCGTCTTCGAGTTTTATGTCCGCAAGTTACCGGAAAACCGCGGTTTTCTGATTGCCGCCGGTCTGGACTCCGTCCTTACTTTTCTGGAAAATCTGCAATTTTCTTCCATCGAAATCGACTATCTGGCCCAAACCGGAAGATTTTCCCCAAAGCTGCTGAACTACCTGTCTTCATGCCGTTTCTGCGGAGATGTCTATGCCCTGCCCGAAGGCACAGTCTGTTTCGCCAACGAACCGCTGATCCGCATTGTCGCGCCTTTGCCCATGGCGCAGCTTGTGGAAACACGCCTGATGAACTTTCTTCATTTTGAAACAACGATTGCCAGCAAGGCGGCGCGATGCGTTCTTGCCGCCGGAGGGAAAAGACTGGTCGATTTCGGGTTGCGACGCACACACGGCGCGGAAGCCGGTACTCTGGCCGCCCGTGCGACTTATATCAGCGGGTTTGCCGGCACGGCCACGGTTATCGCCGAAAAACTCTATGGAATACCTATCTTCGGCACCATGGCCCACTCTTATATCGAGGCCTTCGGCAACGAGGAAGAGGCCTTCGTCGCCTTCGGCCGGGCCAACCCGAACAATGTAACGTTCCTCATTGATACTTATGATACATTAAACGGCGCAAAGGCCGCCGTCAACGCAGCCAAACGTTTAAATAAAGAGGGCATCAAAACTCAGGCTGTTCGCCTGGACAGCGGCGACTTTCTGGCCTTGTCGAAAGAGGTACGCTCGATCCTGGATGAAAATGATGTTCCAGACATCCGGATTCTCGTCAGCGGCAATGTCGATGAACTTATGATCCGGAAACTGGAGGCCGAGGGAGCGCCCATTGATGCATTCGGCGTGGGGACAAAACTCGACACCTCCGAAGACGCCCCATATATGGAATGCGCCTATAAACTGATGGAATATGACGGCAAACCCAGGTTAAAAAAATCATCGGGAAAGGCGACATTACCCGGCAGGAAGCAGGTCCTGCGCCGTTATGAAAATGGAACAATGGTTGGAGATATCTTAACGGAGGAAGGTGATCAACAGGAAGGTGCTCCACTTATCAAAAAGGTTATGGACCAGGGCAAGTGCATATCTCCGCCCCCTGATCTAAAGGACATTGCCTTCTATACAAAGAGTCAATTGGAATCCCTCCCGGAACATCTGCGGGAGTTGGCCGTAGCACCGTCCTATCCGGTCGAAATTGCGCCACCACTGCTGCGTCTTCGGGAAACAGCGGAACTATCGATAGGATGACTGCAACCTCTCAGTCCCCCTCTTTCGCCGCAAATTTCTTTTGACTACAAGATTTCCTTGTTTTATACTGGAGGCGTCACAAAGGAAATTCGCATCAATCAATTATCAATTATTCTATACGGGCAAAGTCGTGGTCGTGGATAAAGTCATGAATGCGGCAAGCGGGAATTTCAGCATCCGCGTAAAACTTGCCAACCCAATGCTGAAGTTACCCGCCGGTTTGAAGTGCTAACTTCTCTTTTTCAATAAGCAAGGACAATTTGAGAAAGGAGTGCCGAATATGCCAAGCATCGACAAATGGCGTTTGCAGCAAAAGACCGTATCAGCCGAAGAAGCAGTGCGCATCATCAAATCGGGAGACCTGATTCATTATGGAGAATTCATGCTTTTTCCTGAGCTACTGGATCATGCCCTGGCCAAGCGAATGGATGAACTTTATGATGTCGAACTGCGCAGCACCTGTTATACGAAAATCCCTGAAGGCGTGCAAAATGATCCCGACCGGAAGCATTTTATTATGGGTGATTATCATTTCGGTGGTGTTTCCCGTCAGCTCTTCAAGGATAACATGGTCAGTTATATTCCGATGTTGTATCATCAAATGCCTCGCATTATCCGTAAATTCATAGATATTGATGTGGCATTTTTAACTGCTGCCCCCATGGACAGCCGTGGTTTCTTTAACTTCGGATTATCAAATTCTCTTACTTCAGCTGTTATCAGCAAGGCACGCAAAATAATCATCGAGGTTAATGATAATGTGCCGGTCTGCCTTGGTGGAAATCAGGAAATAATCCATATCAGCAGGGTTGACTATATCGTTCACGGCGAGCATAAGCCATTGCCTGAACTTGCAGCCGAACCGGCAAGTGATGTGGACCGCGCCATTGCCGCCCGCGTTCTGGCGGAAATCGAAGACGGATGCTGTCTGCAACTGGGAATCGGTGCCTTACCGAATACGGTCGGCGCACTCATTGCCGACAGCAACTTGAAAGATCTGGGAATTCACTCGGAAATGCTGACCGACGCCTGTGTTGATCTTTACGAAGAAGGAAGGGTAACCGGTGCCCGGAAAGAAATTGATACGCACAAAATGACTTACACCTTCGCCATGGGCACGCAAAAACTCTATGATTTTTTGCATAATAATACCATGTGCGCATCATATCCGGTCAGCTGGACCAACAATCCGTTCACAATCGCCTCCAACAGCAAGTTTATAGCCATTAATAATGCCATTGAAATCGACCTGTATTCCCAAGTGGCGTCAGAATCCGTGGGAACCCGCCAAATTTCGGGAACAGGCGGTCAGGCGGACTTCATGACCGGAGCATTCAACTCCCATGGCGGTAAAGGTCTGATTTGCCTTTCTTCCACGTATACCGCTCCCGATGGGAGCATTCATTCCAGAATCCGGCCAACGCTGACACCCGGAGCCATTGTGACCCTTCCACGGACAATAGTTTATTACGTTATTACCGAATATGGAACTGCCCAATTGAAAGGGAAATCGACTTGGCAGCGTGCTGAAGCATTAATTCACATTGCTCACCCGGCTTTTCGTGAAGATCTAATCAAAGAGGCGGACAAGATGAAAATCTGGAGACGTTCGAACCGCTTGTCGCCATAGGAAACATCCGGCAGGGAATGCTGCCGTGCATGACTTACACTGACGATAAGGCAACAGTAATCTACATGTATATGGCTCAAGACGACCCGGACGCTGCTAATGTATCCCCTTTGCGGAACAATTAGCAGCGCCATATGTCCTTAACAGGAATGAACATATGGTGCTGCAATAGCCCGGCCCCTCTTTGCTGCACTCCGTCTATGATTAAGCTGCGCGGGCAATTTCCACTAACTGCGGCATGGACGCGAATTTGTTATCTCTTCTCCAGATGCCCATTTCTTCGGCTTCCCTGATCAGTTGCTCGCGGTGGTCGGGGTGGGCTATCGAAATCAGCATCTGCGCTCTTTCCCAGGTGCTTCGGCCTTTCAAATTCACAATGCCGTATTCCGTGACAACATATTGAACAATTGTCCGAGGAATCGTCACAACGGAACCGGGGCTCAAAGTCGATCTGATCCGGGACTTCACCTCGCCGGTTTTTTTGCTTTTCTGTGTGGAAGTAAGACAGATAAAAGCTTTGCCTCCCTGGGAATGGGATGCACCAAATATATAGTCAAACTGGCCCCCCGTTCCCGAGATATGCCTGACACCGGAAGACTCCGATGATACCTGGCCGAAAAGATCAATCTCCACAGCATTATTAATTGCCACCATCTTGTTGTTAAGAGCGATATTTGCGGGATTGTTGGTATAATCTACGGAGAAGGTGGCGCAGCTCGGATTGTGATCAAGAAAATCATAGAGTTTCTGGCCGCCCAGAGCAAATGTATAGACCATTTTCCCGGGATTGATCTGCTTTTTATTGTTGGTGACCCGCCCGGACTGGAACATATCCACAAAAGAATCGACCAGCATTTCCGTATGAACTCCCAGGTCCTTCAGATCGGAATTGGCAATCATCATTCCCACGGCATTGGGCATAGCGCCAATGCCCAGCTGAATAACAGATCCATCCTCAATCTGGTTCACGATGAGAGAGGCAATTTTGCTGTCTTCTTTGCTGATTTCAGGAGCAGGAAGACTGATAAGGGGCTTATTGTCCGATTCAACAATGTAATCAACCTCGGAAATATGAATGGATTCGTTATAACCGCCATTGCAGTAAGGAACGCTGTTATTGACCTCGACAATTACTGTTTTCGCCCGCTCGGCCACCGACTTGGAGAAGGAATTGGACGGCCCGAAATTAAAATAGCCGTTTTGATCCATCGGGGTGGTTTTGACGATGAATACGTCCGACTCAATGCAGTTTTTGTAATATGACGGGGCATCGTGATAAAGAAGAGGAATATAATTACATAATCCCCGATCGTGAAGAACACGGTCACCGCCGCTGAAGTGCCAGTTGTTGTAGCACATTTTTTCCCCGCTCGGATCGGCCTGGGCAACTGCAGCCAATCCGGGATAGGTTATAGCCCGGATTTTTACATCGGTTAATTCATCTACGCGTTTGGCCAGGAACTGATCCAGGTAGGTCGGCGCACAGGAAAAGTGCCCGTAATCGACCCAGTCACCGGACTTGACAACGCCTACGGCCTTTTCCGCCGATACCAGCTTTTTTCTGTACTCCTCTTTATGTTTCATGATAGTTTCCTCCTTATCAAAATTATTCCAAAAATTTTGTTACTACTCTGATTTGTTGGCTTTAATTTTATAAGGATTGATAAAATAGACAATCGGTAGCGAACCTTTTTTCACGTAGGCATTGAGTGGAAAGTTTTGTGGTTTTATTGAGGTAATGGTTGTAGGTGATTTACCTACTATTTGCCTGTCTACTCGGAAGGTATTTCTTTCTGCTCGTTTTCAGCCCAGAGCATAGCATGACGGGTTAATTCGGAAGCATGTTTTATATGGAGTTTTTCTTTTATCCGCTCACGATAGGTTCCGATTGTTTTGATGCTTAAATTAAGTTTGCCGGCTATTTCGTTTGAACTGAAACCTTTACCGATCAGCTGGAACACCTCTAATTCCCGGTCCGTTAATCGGTCAATCGGAAACTTGTTGTACGCATCGACGCCGCCCACAAAATGATATAAGATTTCTTCCTTGATGGTGTCGCTGACGAAGACCTTGCCTTTCAGGAGACAATGGATAGCTTCGATAATCGAGACGGAAGTTTCCCGTTTATTGATATAACCTTTTGCGCCGGCAATCAGCGAGCGTTCGGCGAAAATGGATTCATCATGCATGGAAACGACGAGCACCGGCATGTTTTTATAGGTTTTGGAAATATCTTTAATCAGACTTATGCCGTCTCCATCTTTCAGCGACAAATCCAGAATTACCAGATCCGGCTTCAGGCGCTGGATTTCGTTCCAGCCGTGGATCTTGTCTTCGGCCTCCCCGCAAACAACAAGATCAGGTTCCTGGTTGATCAGTTCGCGCAGGCCAAGCCGAAAAATGGGATGATCTTCCACGATCATGATTCTGTACTTTTGGCTTGATGATGAGCCATTCATATTTTTCTGTCCTTTTCTTCGGGGTTCCTCAATGAACAGGAAATGATGGTTCCTCCTTCGGGGCTCCCTTCGATATTCAGTTCGGCGTGGATCATTTTGGCACGATAGCTCATGATACGCAAGCCCATTCCTTTTGTCGAACCCGCATTAGATATTCCACTGCCGTTGTCCGCAATACGCAAAGTGATTTTCCCCCCGCTGGAGGACAGGTCAATGTTGATCTGTTTTGCTTTACCATGTTTAATGGCGTTCTGGGTTGCCTCCTGGGCGATGTAAAACAGATGGGTAGCCAGGGCGTTGTCGTTGATTAAAACAGGTTCATCACATTCGAAAAGGCATGTGACTCCAAACGTTTTTTCAGTATTTTCCGCCAATTCCATTAAAGCCGATTCCAGACCGCTGGCCATCATATGAACGGGGCAGAGTCCCCGGGCCAACCCTCTTGTTTTCTCCACCGCTTCACTGATGAGGCTTCTGATTTTTTCCGCATAGACGTTATTGCCGCGGGCCAGATCCTTCTCTTTGTCCGATAAAACTTTGCTTAAAACCTCGATGCCGATCAGATGGGCGCAGAGATCATCGTGCAGATCCTGACCGATCTTTTGCCGTACGCCGTCCGCAATATTCATGACTTCCTGCTCCAGGCGTCTCCACTCGGTTATATCTTCGATGGTGGTAAGAATACATTGCTCGCCGCGCAGCTCAATCCATTCACCGGAAAGCAGACAGGTACGTATTTCACCGGATTTGGTTCGCAACTCAACTTCCTTGCTGCGCAGATGTTCCTTACTCTCCAGTTGCGTTCCCAGCATTAAAGTATCTTCGCGGCTTGTGAACAACTGCAGCTCGACAGGGGTCTTGCCAAGCACTTCCCCGGCAGTATAACCGGTTAAACGTAAGAAGGTTTCATTGATGCTGATGAATCGTTTAGTTGTAAGGGAGGCAATGCATATGGAATTCGGACTTGATTGAAAGGCCTTCGAAAAAACTTCCTCGGAATGGCGTAATGCCTCCTGGGTCTGCTTGTGTTCCTTGATTTCATCCTGTAGATTCCGGCTGTATTTCTCCAGCCATTCCATAAAGGTATTGAAATATGATGCAAGTTGACCCATTTCATCCTTGGACGCATTATTCATCCGGACGGAAAAATCTCCCGTAGCGCCGGTCGCAAAGCGGTCCATGAGATTTTGTATAGGCCGGGTGATGGACGAACTGATTCGTAAAGTAATCGGTATAAACAACAACAGAGATATGATAACCGTGAAGAAAATGATGTTGCGCACGGTGACGAGCGGAGCATAAAATTCATCCAGATAACTGGAAGAAGCCACAATCCAGTCCAACTCGGGTATATAATTGAATATGACGAATTTCTGGCGTGGTATCAATTCATCGGGATTTTTCCAGGAATAGATGATTTTCCCGTTCTTGCGCTGGCACATCTCCTGGATGAAATAACGTCCGTTGGCGTCTTTCTCATTGAAGATGTTTTTTTCGTCAATCTTCGGATGAATTATGACACCACCTTTGCTGTCGACAATAAAAGAGTATCCCGTCTTGCCAAAGCGCGGCGATAAGATGCTGTCCCGGAAATCATTCACATTAATGAGCCGGTTGAATTCCTCGCGATAGGAAGTAGCGGTGATTATCCAGTCCCAGGGTGCAAAATAAGTCATATAAAGGGCTTTGGGTTTGGGCTTGGCTTCGTCAGGGTTTTTCCAGTCGTATTCAAGATAGCCGTCCCTCATCGATTTTTGCTTCCGGACGAATTCATAATCGGAAACATTTCTCTTCAGAAGGGCCTGCTGGGGGTGAACGACAATAACTCCTTTGCTGTCCAGGCAATAGAGATAGGTCATCCCCTCTATCGTCTGGCTGAGGAGAACAGCAGTCGCCTGGGCCTTAGCCTGTGCTTCCGTTAACTTTCCCATCTTGTATTGTCGATAGAAATGATCGGCAATTTCACGGTTTTTTAAAGCCATAGCCCGCAGGTGGCTCTTAATCGACACGGTTACGGATGACCTGACTGTATTCAGGATACTTGCGGTGGAATTGTTCAATTCGTTTTCGATATTGTTTTCGACGTTTTTCCGAACGAGATAGTAGATACTGGAGTAACCCAGGGCTATGGCCAGAACGAATACCAGGGAGTAACTGAATAAAAGTTTGTAGCGAATACGCAGGTGCTCCAAGGGATTAAATTTACGCATGGTCTTCTTGCTCCATCAATAAAATAATTACGTGAGGCTATAACCGGCCTCTATATACTCGTCTTTATATATCAGTCAGCGGAAAAGGAATGTCCCTCAAGAGAGGATTGGAACGGTAAATGGAACTCTGATTAGAAAATAATAATGGTGAATAGCGAATTGTAAATAGTAAATAGTAAAACCTGCTCAAAAATAATAATGGTTTAAAATGGCAAATCATCGTGATTCAGGATGCGAATCCCCAGTTCTTTCATTACCTGAACGGCGTCAGCAAGATTTCCCGCCGGCACGTCAACACCCCGGCAGGCATCCAGAATAATACTGACATTAAATCCCATATTCTTTGCATCCACTGCGCTGTAATAGACGCAATAATCAGTGGCCAGACCACAAAAATATAAATCCTGGATAGCAAATCCTTGCAGGTAGGAGTGCAGACCGGTCAATGTTTTCTTGTCGTTTTCCATAAAAGTCGAATAGGAATCAATGCTCAAATCATTCCCCTTGCGGATAATCAGATCGACCTGGCGCAAATCCAGATCCCTGTGAAAATCGGCGCCAAAGGAACCCTGGACGCAATGAACAGGCCACATGACTTGCTGAATCCCATCTATGGTGATAATGTCATAAAGTTCTTTCTTGTGCGTAGCGGCAAAAGAGACGTGGCCGGGTGGATGCCAATCCTGCGTGGCGACCACTTTATCGAACTTTTGCGTAAGCGAGTTCACAACCGGAATAATCTCATTGCCTTCCGCTACGGCCAGTGCACCCCCGGGACAAAAATCATTTTGGATATCCGTAATAATCAGGCAATTTTTCATTTACACTTGCCAGTGCTTTGAGCATAATTCACAGCCGCTTCGATAAATTTACTGAAAAGAGGATGGGGATTTGTCGGCTGGGACTTAAATTCCGGATGAAACTGGCAGCCTAAAAACCAGGGATGGTCTTTTAGTTCCACAATTTCCGCCAGACGGCCATCCGGCGACGCCCCCGTTATCCGCAATCCTTTATCCGTCAATGCTTTTTTATAGTCGTTATTAAATTCGTAGCGATGCCGGTGCCGCTCAGAAATTTCTTCCTCCCCGTAGGCGTCAAAGGCGAAAGAATCCGGCGATATTACACAAGGCCAGGCGCCCAATCGCATCGAAGCCCCCATATCCTGAATATTACGCTGTTCGGGAAGCAGATCGATTACCGGATAAGGAGTCTGGGGATCGAACTCGGAACTGTTAGCCCCGGCCAGACCGCATATATCCCGGGCATATTCCACCACCGCCATTTGCATCCCCAGGCAAATTCCGAAAAAGGGAATTTTCTTTTCTCGCGCGTACTGCGCAGCGGTGATCATGCCTTCAATGCCGCGAATGCCGAAGCCTCCCGGTATCAGAACTCCGTCCACGTCATCAAGCATGCCGTCCAGGCCTTCCTCTTCCACCTTTTCCGAATCGATGAATTTTAATTTTACCCGGCAGTTATTGCTGATGCCGCCATGCACAAGGGCTTCATTGAGGCTTTTATAGGAATCGGTCAGATTAACATATTTACCGACAATGCCTATACATACCTCATGTGTGGGATTGTGGAATTTACGGACAACTTCTTCCCAGACGTCAAGCTTGGGCTGACCGGTCCAGATATTGAGCAGATCGACTATCTTGGCATCCAGACCTTCACGATGATAAATTAACGGCACCTCGTAAATGCAGCTGACATCCTTGGCGGTGAAAACGGCGGCAACTTCTACATTGCAGAAAAGTGCAATTTTCGCTTTGATTTCTTCGGAAAGGAAGTTTTCCGTCCGGCACAACAGAATGTCCGGCTGAATACCGATCTCGCGCAGCGCTTTGACGCTGTGCTGCGTGGGCTTGGATTTAACCTCCCCCGCGGTTTTAATGAAGGGCACCCAGGTTAAATGAATAAAGATGGCATTTTGTCTTCCGACTTCGTTGCGGAATTGACGTATAGCTTCCAGAAAGGGCAGGCTTTCAATATCGCCGACAGTCCCGCCTATTTCCACGATCGCCACATCAAAACCATCGGCTGTATTGCGAATGAAATCTTTGATTTCATTGGTTATGTGGGGAATCACCTGAACAGTTTTTCCCAGATAATCACCGCGTCTTTCCTTGGTGATAACAGAAAAATAAACCTGCCCTGTGGTCAGGTTATTACTTTTTCCCATACGGGTGGATGTAAAGCGCTCATAATGGCCCAGATCGAGATCCGTCTCCGCACCGTCATCGGTGACAAAAACTTCGCCATGCTGAAAGGGGCTCATGGTGCCGGGATCAACATTAATATACGGATCCAGTTTTTGATTGGTAACCTTCAGCCCACGGCTTTCCAGCAACGCTGAAATAGATGCCGCCGCCAGACCTTTACCCAGTGAAGATAGAACACCTCCGGTAACAAAGATGAATTTTGTTTTCATATTTTTCGAATTGAACCTTTCCATGCAACAACGCAGTGCTATAAAGAACTAATTCCATTTCTAAATCAAGCGCTATCTTTGTTGGCGTCGTCGTCGGCTTCCTCAACGTATGTATAATACGCCTTGTCGCCTCCTCCTAGCCGCCGCGATATCATCATTGATTTAGAAAAGGAATAATAATACCGGCGATCAGCCGATTTCAGTTTTCACCACATCGGCGATCATCCGGCAGTATCTGTCCGTAACGCTGTCAGACGGTCCTTCCACCATGACACGGCACATATTCTGTGTACCGGAGTATCTGACCAGAACCCGCCCTTCGTCACCTAATTCCTGCTCCACCTGCCTGATGACTTCCACAAGCCTGGGGACGTCGGAAATCTCCGGTTTGCTTTTCACGTCGATGTTAATCAGCTTCTGAGGGAAAATATCCATGAGGCGCGCCAGTTCGGACAGCGGTTTGCCTTCTTTGAGCATGGCGGCAATGAGCTGCATGGCCGCTATGATGCCGTCTCCGGTTTTGTGATGTTCGAGAAAAATCATGTGCCCGGCATCTTCGCCGCCGATGATGGCGCCCAGGCGCAGCATGTCCGCCAGGACGTAGCGATCCCCTACATTGGAGGCATAATGTTTGAATCCATACTTTTTACAGGCCAGTTTAAATCCCAGGTTGCTCATGACTGTGCTGACAACAAGATCATTCTTCAGGAGGCCTTCTTTTTTCAATACATATGCGCAGATGGTGAGCAACTGATCTCCCGAGATTTCATTTCCTTTTTCATCTACGGCAATCAAACGATCTCCATCCCCGTCAAAGGCCAGCCCGACTGCCGCCCCGGTTTGAATCACCTTATTTTTCAGATCCTGGGTATGCTGAGAGCCGCACCCATCGTTGATATTAGTACCGTTGGGAGTGTTGTGAATAACAGTGACGTCGGCGCCGAGTTCGTCAAACGCGTCGGGGGCGACCCGGTAGGTGGCGCCGTTGGAAGTATCCAGCACAATTTTCATTCCTTCCATGGACAGTTCGCGGGGAAAGGAATTTTTTAGAAAAACGATGTATCTGCCGTGGATGTCATTGATGCGGATGGCCTTGCCCATAGCTTTCGCCGGCGGCAGAAGATCAGCGAGATTACCGCCTAAAATCATATCTTCGATTTTGTTTTCCTGCTCATCGGTCAGTTTAAAACCATTGGCATCGAAGATTTTGAGCCCGTTGTCCTGAAAAGGGTTGTGGGATGCGGAAATAACAATGCCGGCATCGGCGCGCATACTTTGCGTGATGAAGGCGATTCCCGGAGTGGGCAGCACACCGACCAGATAGGAGTCGCCCCCCATGGAAGTAATACCCGCTTCCAGGGAACTCTCCAGCATATAGCCGGAAATACGGGTATCTTTTCCGATAATTACACGAGCCCGGTGGCTGTTTCTTTTAAATAAATATGCTACAGTTTGGCCGACTTTAAAGGCGATTTCCGCGTTCATCGGATAGCGGTTGGCTTCTCCCCTGATCCCGTCGGTTCCGAATAATTTGCCCATGAGTATTAACTTCCATCAGTATTGAACTAGATCGTTCTAAATAAACCTGTGGATGATAGCACTCTTGATATTCTTTGGCAATAGTAATCAACAATACTCTGAAGCCATTTAACTCCTTTTGTGGATATATCAGGCGGGAGTTGACGAATTGATTCGATATACGGCATGGCGCCGTTTCTTCCGGATTGTACGAAGTACTGGAGAAATACTTCCTGATTCAGCTGGACTACGTCATCCTGTATTTTCTCAGAAAACAGGCCTGCAACATCATCCATATGTTCAAACAAGGTCCGTTTTTCATCGAGCGGCTCCGAATCCACTTGCCGAGCCGGCATGGAAACGGCTTTTTCCGCCATAATTTTAAGTCGTTTGAGACGTTCTTGCATCGCCAGGGAGAGATTTTCCATCGCCCCTTCATAAATCAATAAGCCGAATTCCCTGGCCTCAAAAAACTGTTTTCTTACATGCGTATACCATGCTTCCAGGGCTTTAAGATCGGCCAGATAGAGGATATTGTTTTCCAGAATGCGTCGAAAACCGGGATAGGTCGCAGGCATGAACTCCCGGGCTTCCCGTGACTGCGGTATATCGAATATTAATTGATTGCCTTGAGGATAGTCTTTTCTTAAGATGGAGCCTGCCGCGACAACACTACCGTAGCCGATGCGCAGCGGACCGACCATCCCGCCCTGTCCGCCCAGAAAAATGGGGGGTTGGTTCAACATAACCCCCCTGGGGACATCACCAATCAAAGAGGGGGTAGTTTTATCGGCGTTGGGTGTAAAGTTGAAGTGAATATAAGAACTTCCAACTTCACTGTGATTGCTGCGGCTGGTACCGCCGGCCATCAGACAGTCGCAAAAATTAATCAGGCTGCCCAGTGTGACAAACGGGAAAAGAATCGTTTGCTTCAGACCGACACAGTGCGCTCCAACTGTCTGCTCCTCCAGAATGCATCCGTCGCGAACATGCGCACCCATTCCCATGCTGGCATCGTCGAGAAAAACGGATTGACAGAAGTAGCCGCCTTTCAATTCGACTTTCGAGCCAAGACGACAGTTATCAATGGTAACGGGAGCCTCATAACCGAGAATACTCCCTGCCGATATGACGGTATTTTTGCCGTAAATTCTACAGCCCGGATATATTTTAACATTTGAAGACGAGATGTTATCAATATTGACCTCGTCTCCGATATCAAGACTCTCAGGATTTCTTATGCTTACACCTTTATCGAGCAGGCGGCGTATTTTTTCATAAGATTTTGGTTTAAAATCCATCCAGTCTCCCTGCTTAGAGACTATGTCGTAATACAGGAAATTACCACAATAACGGTCATACCGGCGAAGGCCGGTATCCAGAACTTACTGATAATACTGGATTCCATGTCGCGCTTCGCTTGCACGGAATGACAAAAAAGTAATTGTGACACAGTCTCTTGCGGGGGCGAATAATCTTTGGATCATCGCCCCCGCGTCAGAAATTAATTACACAACACCGAAAGCCAGCATGGCTTTGGCCACTTTGAGGAAACCGGCAATGTTTGCGCCGGTGACATAGTCGCCTTTCTTACCATAAGCTTCCGCCGTGTCAAAGCAATTCTTATGAATGCTCTTCATGATGATGAGCAGGCGGTTGTCAACTTCTTCGCTTGTCCAGGAATAGCGCATGCTGTTCTGGCTCATTTCCAGACCGGATGTAGCCACGCCGCCCGCATTGGCTGCTTTGCCCGGACCGTAAAGAATGTTATTTTCCTGATAAATCCTGATGGCTTCCGGTGTGGAAGGCATGTTGGCGCCTTCGGCTACACAGATGCAGCCGTTTTTCACCAGAGCTGCTGCATTGTCACCGTTGACTTCATTTTGTGTCGCACAGGGCAGAGCGATATCCACTTTGATGCCCTGTTCACGAATAACGTCCCAAACATTCTTGCCTTCGTAGCAGATTGTCTTATATTTACCCGCGTATTCGGAAATGCGGCCGCGTTTGACGTTTTTCAGATCCAGAACATATTCACACTTCTTTTGGTCAATGCCTTGTTCATCGATAATGGTTGCTGATGAATCACAAAGGGAAATGACTTTTCCGCCCAGCTGATTGACTTTTTCCACGGCATACTGCGCGACGTTGCCGGCGCCGCTGATGGCGACTGTCTTGCCTTTGAAATCCAGACCACGGGTTGCCAGCATTTCTGCGGCAAAATAGGTGGTGCCGTAACCGGTTGCTTCGGGACGAATCAGACTTCCGCCGTATTCCAAACCTTTGCCGGTCAGAACGCCGGTGTGCTCATTTCGGATTTTCTTGTAATAACCATAAAGGTAGCCGATTTCACGACCACCGACACCAATGTCACCGGCGGGAACATCCACATCCGCGCCGATATGACGGAACAGTTCACGCATGAAAGCCTGGCAGAATCTCATGACTTCTCCGTCGGATTTGCCTTTGGGATCAAAGTCGGAGCCGCCCTTGGCGCCGCCCATGGGCAATGTTGTCAAAGCGTTCTTCAAAATCTGTTCAAAACCCAGGAATTTAATGATGCCCAGGTTAACGGACGGATGGAAACGCAGACCGCCTTTGAAAGGACCGATGGCGTTGTTGAACTGCACGCGGAAACCGCGGTTGACAACAATTTTACCTTTATCATCCACCCAGGGTACGCGGAAAATTACGGCTCTTTCCGGTTCCACAAGCCGCTCATAGATATTGGCTTTAACAAATTCCGGATTTTTCTTCACAGTGGGTTCCAGGGTTTCCATAACCTCTTCCACGGCCTGATGAAATTCGGGCTGATCCGGATCAGTTTGCTTTACTTTGGCGATCACATCTTTGATTACTGACATAATTTACTTCCCCCTCTAAAAATTTGTAATTTAATTTTATGCATCAATCTGCACACCAAATCTCTTAAAATATTTAAAACTTCTCAATATCCTGAAGCTTTTCATATTCCATCATCGTGGACATGGCTTTATTGTCCACTTCAAAACCATCTTCGTAGGCTGCCGCGACCGGATTAAGGCCGCCGATAAGGATCATACCGATTTTGTTGATATCCACGTGAGTTTGGCATATGGGATGGCCGATGCCGCCTATTGATAAAACACCGTTGATGCCTACTTTGGTGAAATCGTCGATAATATCATCAACTAATGGGCGGCTCAGTGCGGGAATTTCACGGAAGTTAGCCAGAATTTTACCCTCACCTTCTTCCACAACCTGCCTGACGGAGGTCATTTTACCGCGGATAAAGATTTCCGACGGATCAAGAGACGAACCGGCGTAATGAATCAACTCCACAAATCTCAGGCCTTCTCCTTTCCTCATCTGGAGAATACCGCCAAATTTGGAATCAATGGGGATACCATGCCTCAGAAGAACGCCGTTTATGACAATACTGCAGACCGTCGCCAATCCTACTCTGCCCGGTGGCACCACAAGCTCGCCCAGAGTTTTTCCGGCCTGGGCCACGGCCACGCGGGAACTTACAGCCAGTTTTCTGGAGAAAACCGGTTTCATCACTTGCAGCGCAGCGGCAAATTGTTCTTCCGGAAAAAAAGAAACATTTACCGGCACGAGGCCACGGTTATTTTTCACGTCAAAAGTTGTTTTAAAAGAAAGAATATCTATGCGGGAAATGGAAAGTCCCATCTTGTCCTGCACACGGGCGTCGGTAATCTCGTTAAGTCCCTGCTGGGTGACTATACGGCCGTCGCGCCTGCCCACCAGGCGGGTGAGTCCGCGTTCATCCATAATCTTGAGGTGATAGCGCACTGTCCTTTCGCTGAGTTGCACATCACGCTCCGACATCTTGCGGGCGATAACGCGCGCTCCCAGCGGTCCGGGGCTTTCGTGCAGGATTTTCAAAATCAGGAGAACTTTGCGTTCAATGTCCTCCGGCTTAAAAAGCTCTTTCATGCGCCTCCCAATACGGCAATCGGCTATCATTTGCCGTATTGCAATACTTACAAATTACTTTTTTGTCAAACACAAATTTGTAACTTTTTTAATTGTTCAGGCTCAATTTTGTATCATTGACAGGGACGCAAATCGGCGTCGAATACGCCTTAAAAGAAAACATCTTAAATATTAACTACATATTATCAGATACGGAGAGGATGGTTGTAATTCCATGTCTAAATCAAGCGCTATCTTTGTTGGCGTCGTCGTCGGCTTCCTCAACGTATGCATAATACGCTTCGTCGCCTCCTCCTAGCCGCCGCGATATCATCATTGATTTAGAAAAGGAATTACTGGTCTGTTATTGATTAAGTCGTGCTTTTATCCGTTCAGCTATTACTTCGATCTGTTCGCTGAAAAGCACTTCCAGAGAAATGGATTCCAGGCATTCATCATGCCAGGGAAGATTGTATTCATTGACGAGGTTACGGATGTCCTGGTAACGATAACCCAGCGCTTTTATCTTCTCCCTGAGCGGCAGCTCTTCATTATAGAGAATATGAATCAAAAGCAGGTTAATTACTGCATTGTTCTCCCCCAAAAGGGGAATGATAACAAGGGGCACCCCGTCTGATTTACCCCGCCCCACATAGGCGTGGCCGGAACTGACGATCATTTTTTTTGTGCCCATCAGAGTAGCTGGCTGGTCGGCGCGAGACTGCATATTCATAGCCACACCGCCTTTGGCTTTAATGGCAATTAATGAATTATCCATTGGATTTCCCTGTTCGTCAAGTCCGCTTACATCGTAGACCGTATAACCCCGCACAGTCGCAATGGCCGGCTGGATGCGATTGATCGTCATGATATTGCGATAAGTCAAATTTTTTACAGAGAAATTAAGTGATTCCAATAAATTATAAATAATGCCCTCGAGTTTTTTCTCCTTGCGGCTGGTGCCCACCGTAACCGTTTTAGCTTGATGGCGAATGGCGTCTATCGGACGGGTGAGTTCGTCAATGGCCGTCCCCAACGTCACATCCAGAAGATCAAAAGGAGAAATAAAGTCTCCCTTACTCTTAAATTCCTGGCGAATGTCCTGCAGCGGCAGTTTGCCCACCACATATTTCAGCAAGAGCGGTAAATCGGCGATTGTTTTAGCTCCCATTAAGCCAAACGCCCCGCTCAGACGACGATTATTGAACTGTAAATAAAACTCATTGATAATCCGGTGGAAAGAAGCGTCCGCAATCATATCAAAAACAGATAATTTCTTTCGTATCCGCTGCGCCAGTTCCACCGCCAGGCGACCGCGGAATTCGCGAAAGATCTGTGCCTCTTCATCAATGGCGCGCGCCGCAAAATAACCCCACAAATGACCGGCCATGGTATTCAGAATAACCGGCAGGGGAGCGGGTGCAACAGGTATGGGAATGACGGCGTCGGCAATTTGATCGAAACGGGTCTCGCCTTCATCGGCAAAGACAATCACGGAAGCTTTATGGGCTTTAAAAATCGCCACATCCTTAACGACATCTTCCACGACGGTTGCCGGATTGCCGGCGGCGCAGACAAGAATTAAAGGTTCGGAAGACAAATCGATATGCTTTTTATTTTCAACAATGTCGGATGAAATGGTTTTATAGCAAAGTTCGCTGAGCTTTATGCGCACTTCATCAGCCGCCGCTTTGTTGGGACCACTGCCGACAATGGCCCAGTATCTTTTGTCGGCGGCTTTTTTCACCGAGGCGGCGATATCGCCGCGCCGCGCGAACAGCTGATCCATCAGGCCGGGTACGGATTCCAGCCGGAGCAATTGCCGGGCAATGTCATCATTGGACCGCGTCCCCAGAAGTTGCGCAAAAAATAAGGCCAGCACCTGCCCGGCGACGATCTGAGCATAAAAGGCCTTGGTCGAAGCAACGGACATTTCTATGTCACGTCCGTCGCTGGTATAAAACACGCCATGCGAGATAGCGGTAATATCGGACTGCCGGCGATTGACAATGGCGATAATATGCGCGCCGCGCTCCCTGGCCATGGCCACAGCCCTGTTGGTGTCGGTAGTGGTGCCGGACTGCGTGATCGGAATGATCAGCGTGTCGGGGCCGTCGGCATTCAGCCCGAATCCGCTCAGTTCCGAGGCGACCCGGGCCAGAATATTAAGATGTCTGCTCTGGAGGTAATACGACAACGCATCGGCCACTACCTGCCCCGCCACTGCCGCCGTTCCGTGGCCGACGACGACGATGTTCTTTAATGTACCGCTTACCAGAGCTTTACGCACTGCATCGGGAACTATATCCGTTCCCATGTTGAAATCGACGTGCGCGGCAGAGTTATTGGAGGCGTTGATACGGTATTTGCCGCGCAGCGTTCTTTTGATCGACAGAGCGGATTCGGAAATTTCCTTGAGGAAAAAATGAGGATAACCGCCGCGGTCGATATCCCGCGCAGTAATCTCTGCCGTTTGCAGATTGTCTTCCGACAAGTCTATCGTTTTGCCGTCATAGTAACAGGCGGACAGCCCCGTAAGACCGCCACTGCAATTCTGATCCAGAACGAATATCTGGCCGGCAACCCCGCCGCTGCCCGCCTCGCCGTTCATCTTGATGAAACGCGGCATAACCTCCACCAGGCCATAAAGTTCCGAAGAAAACATGTATTGGTCAGCGTTTAACCCGACGTAGATGGACTGGCCGCTGCCTTTGAGCGCCAGAAACATTTTACCGGGCTCGAGAGCGCTGGTCATGGCAATAGCGTGTGATCCTTCGAAATCATTGACGGCCAGACGGAATGCTTCCGTGAGCTTTTGCCCCGTCTTCAGATACTTCTCGATTTGCAGTGGAATGATTTTTGTGTCCGTTGTTACCTGTTGGGCAATCAGGTCGCCATCCGTTTCCAGGTCTTGCCGCAAAGCCGGATAGTTGTCGATGTCACCGTTTAATACCGCGTTGATCTGGGCCTGGGCACCGGGATAAAATGGATAAACGGGCGTGGACGAGACTGTTGTATAATTGTTTACCGGATGGCAATTTTCTTCGGTGATGGAACCGACGGACGCCCAGCGTGTATGCGTCAGGGCAGTTTCGCAGTTTGCTTCCGATGCGCAGAAATATTGCAGTATCCGGTCGCTTTGAATGAATTTTCTCAGTTCCGCAACGTTACGCCCCAGTTCACCGACAATGGAAAATGTTTTATAGGTAAACGCAACGCTGATCCCACCGGAGCAGCCGGCTTGACCGTTCGAAATAAAAATGGAGTGATTAAGCAAATCACTTTTCTTCGTCCGTTGCTCGTACTCTTCAATTAAGCCGTTCTCCCTGATTTGTTGAACAATATCTCGAAGTTCTGTTTCATTTTTCAGCTCGAAAACCAGCTGGATACCCGCCGAATCTCTTCCCCGGACTTCCAGACGATCCAAAGCGTTTAGAAGGAGATTGAATTTTCTGTATTTTCTGAAAGCATCAGGTTGTACTAAGGCAGGCTTTCCCGCCCCGGTCAGCGCCAGCACTTTCTGCATATTGGCCAGAACATCTTTTTCCAGCATCCAGCAAATGTCTTTGAGCAAAAGAATACGGCTGTTGATTATCTCCAGATCGACGGATTCTATTACAACATCCTGATTTTCGAGCCATTTTTCTTCGTCTGCCAGAAACCGCTTCATTGCACCGGCAACATTAACCAGATCTGCCGCCCGTTCCGAATGAAAAAAAAGAAATTCCTGCGCATCCTCGCGTTTAAGTTCCAAAACAGCCGCACTCATGGCTTCGACAGCAGCCATGCCGTTTAAGTAACCGGCTACAGAACCTGTTTGGACAACGGTCTGCAAGCCGTTTGACATCACTTTTTTCCACAGCTCGCTTACTGTCAGATCAGCCGTCGTATCCGCAGGCCTTTTGGCCAGGCGGCATGTCATCAGCCCCGCGAAACCGCAATTAAACTGACCGGGAAGCAGCGGGAAAAAGATTATCGCCGGTGCTTGAACGTAAGCCGGATGACGACCGATATAAATACGGCAACTGAAAATAAAATGAAGAATAACTTTCAGAATATTAAACATTATTTATTTTTCTCATTGTTTATACCCAGCCTGGCCATTTTATCCGTAAATGTATTACGATTCATGCCGAGAAAAGCCGACGCCGTACTTTTCACATTGTTCGAACGGCGTAAGGCGATTTTGAACAGGCCTTTTTCCATCATAGTCATTACTTCTTCATAAAGTTTGCTTTTACGGCCATCTGAACCTGACAAAAACGTAACAAGCTCTTCCAGTCTTTTTTCTATTAATCCTTCAACAACTAACCTGGAAGGTTCTTTTACCTCTTCAGTAAAATCTTGATCGTTTTGCATCTTCGGCTGCATTTTTCGAAGTTCCTCTCTTCCCGAATTCCAATTTTAAAACAAGTATTTTGCGAGGTTAAATCTGAGTTTCCGATATTTTTAAAATTATGACGCCGATTATAATCCCGACGGCAACCCAACTCATCACAATCAGCGAAAGCCGCTCCAGGGGATGATCCAGATATTTTTTTACTTCGACTTCCACCTTTTCCTCATCCAACCTGTCCATAATGGAGCTTACAAGTAAAGCATGATTCTCGAATAGATTGGAAAAAATATAAAACCCTTTTGTCGTCGTCAGCAGGAAATAAACTTTCTTTTTTAAAACAACTACAGCCAGATGCGTAATTTCCATCCATCCGAATTCTTTGGAGCGGAAAATATTTTTAATTTTCAATCCCTGATCGTGTACAACTATTTCTCTCTTTGCCATGTCCATGCCCACAGCCAGACAAGCCAGAAAGAGAACGGCCGTAGCTATGATCTCCCAGCGCTGGCCATTGATCAGACTGACGAAAAAAAGTAAAAATAAAAGCATTACTATCAAGAACAAAGGTATAAGAAATGCTTTCCTGATTTTAAAAAAAGTCTCGTTCATACTTAATTAATAACACTTTGGGGAAGCCGTAGACTCTGCCAACGTTAGATTCCCAATAAAAGGGGTGGCAAGATTTGGATAGCTTTTACAGGCGACTTTAGCATAGGGAAGATTTGGAGTCAAGGAAGTCAAGCAAGTTAACAATAAATTATATTTCTTGATATCTATAACATGATTGGTTAGTATTTTTCAGCTAAAAAATCATCGGAGTATGAGAGTTGTTCGTTAAAGTTTTCGGCATGAGTATCATCGGCATGGAATCCTATCCTGTTTCCGTGGAAGTCGATATATCCGCCGGATTACCCCAGTTTTCGACCGTCGGCCTGCCTGACGCTTCCGTTAAAGAAAGCAGAGACAGAATCAAAGCCGCAATAAAAAACTCCGGTTACAGTTTTCCGCGCAGCCATGTAACAATAAACCTGGCCCCCGCTGATATTAAAAAAGAAGGCACCGGTTTTGACCTGCCGATTGCCGTCGGAATTCTCGCCGCTGAAGAATTGATCAAAGAAGATTCTTTGGAAAATTGTTTTTTCATTGGCGAACTTTCTCTTGACGGCAGCATTAAAAGCGTGCGGGGCATACTGCCTGCCGCCCTGAAAGCAAAAGAACTGGGCTTTAAAAAAGTTTTTGTTCCCGGGGAAAATGCCGCGGAAGCGGCAATAGTCGAAGGAATTTCCGTCTTTGGGGTAAACAATCTGCCGGATGTTGTCGAATTTTTGAATAACCGGAAAGTCATAGAGCCGCTTGTTTTGGATATCAGCAGCATATTCCGGGAGCATCGTCTGTATGACATCGATTTCAATGAGATTAAAGGGCAACGGCAGGCACTTCGCGCTCTGGAAATCGCCGCCGCCGGTGGTCATAATGTAATAATGATCGGCCCTCCCGGCTCCGGAAAAAGCATGCTGGCCAAAAGACTGCCCACAATTCTGCCCGACCTCACTTTTGAGGAAGCCATTGAAGTAACAAAAATCTTTTCGGTTTCCGGATCATTGAGTAAAACGGACACTTTAATTGCCGTGCGTCCCTTCCGGGCGCCACATCATACAATTTCGGATGCCGGACTGGTCGGCGGCGGGCAGACACCACATCCCGGCGAAATCAGCCTCTCCCATTTAGGGGTACTTTTTTTAGATGAACTTCCGGAGTTCAGAAGAAACGTTCTGGAAGCTCTAAGACAACCTCTGGAAGAAGGTACCGTAACAATTACGCGATCTTCAGTTACGGCTTCATTTCCCGCCAGGTTTATGCTGATCGCCGCCATGAATCCCTGCCCCTGCGGGTATTTCGGCGACAGAATCCGCACCTGCCGTTGTTCTCCCCAGCAAATCCGGCAATATCAGGCAAAAATATCAGGACCTCTGCTGGATCGGATCGATTTACACATCGAAGTTCCCTCGATTAAATACCGCGCCTTATCCGACAAGGCAGTAGGTGAATCCTCCGCGATGATAAAAGAACGCGTAAATGATGCTCGCAGCCGGCAGATTAAACGGTATGAAGGCAGCGGAATCTTCTGCAACGCCCGGATGACCGAAAAGCAGATTAAAACTTATTGCTCCATTGATGAAGAATCACACAGGCTTTTGGAAATGGCCATTGAAAAGCTGGGTTTGAGCGCCCGCGCCATCAACCGCATTTTAAAAGTCTCCCGCACGATTGCCGATCTGGAAAACAAAAAAGCCATTGAATCGGCCCATGTAGCCGAAGCAATTCAATATCGAAGCCTTGATCGCAGTTTAATTTAGTGATATGGCTGACAGTTGTTATTTTAATAGCTCAGATTAAACATATTCTTCCGGGAGTAAAAACCAAATTCCGGGGAAGACCACTTGGAGGAAGAGGAACTTATGGAAATTAAAATAAAAAAAGCATCGCCCAAGAAAAGGAAAGTTAAACCAACTGATGAATCAAAGCTCGGCTTTGGCAAGATATTTACCGACCATTTTTTCAACATCAAGTATAAGACGGGAACAGGCTGGTATGATCCGATTATTGAACCTTATCGTCCCCTGCAATTAGAGCCGACAGCCATGTGTCTGCATTACGCCCAGGAAATTTTTGAAGGCCTGAAAGCATACCGCGGCCAGGATGGATCAATTTATCTTTTCCGTCCCATGGAAAACATTAAAAGAATGAGCGTTTCCGCGGAAAAATTGTGCATGCCGCCCATGGATGAAGAAATCTTTTACGATGCTATCAAGAAGCTGGTTATTTTGGAACAGGACTGGATACCCCACGGTGAAGGCACATCGCTTTACATCCGCCCCACAATGATCGCCACAGAGGCTGCCCTGGGCGTCCATCCGGCTAATGAATTTCTCTTTTTCATTGTTGTAGGACCGGTGGGAGCCTATTATCCGCAGGGATTTTCCCCGACAAAGATGTATGTGTCCGAAGAATATGTCCGGGCGACCAAGGGTGGAACAGGCAACATTAAAGCGGCCATAAATTATGCCGCCAGCCTCTATGCCAGCCAACAGGCCACTAAAATGGGTTATACGCAGGTTTTATGGCTTGACGCCATCGAAAAGAAATATGTGGAAGAAGTGGGCACCAGCAATATATTCTTTGTTATCGGCGATGAATTGGTCACTCCGCCCCTGGCCGGCACCATCCTGCCGGGAGTCACCCGTAATTCGGTGATTAAACTGGCGGACTTCCTGGGAACAAAAGTTGTCGAGAGACCGGTAACTATTCAGGAAGTCATTTCGGCATCCGAAAATGGAACGCTCCGGGAAGCTTTTGCCTCCGGAACCGCCGCGGTCATTTCTCCGGTCGGACAACTTTATTTCCGCGGCAAAGAATATTTAATTAACGGCGGCAAATCCGGTTCATTAGCCGAAAAATTGTATACCGAAATTTTGCAGATCCAGTATGGCCGGAAAGAAGATCCCTTTGGCTGGCGCGTCAAAATTTTGGACGGGAAAAAAGCTAAAAAGGGGTGAATGTAGATTTTTTTGCCTTGTATACAAGCACTTGGATTTGTATTCCACAACATTGTGGAAAGACTTGTGGATAACCTTGTGGATAATATTCGCAAGTATGCAATTGTTAGTAGATTACACCAAATTGCATAAAATTTGAGCAAGGATATTTATTTAATATTATCAATTACATACTAATATATTCTTTATTCATAGCCACTTAGAGCTAAACCGGCCAAAGGATATAAACTATATTAAAAGAAATATTTCTCGGGGGATGTTTTCCCGATTTTTTCGTAAGGAAAAGCAATGAAAATGTTTTTTAAAAGAAATAAACAGCTTATAATCACTGTGACAGACATCTGGTTGATTTGTACGTTATTCATTATTTTGGCGCCGGGTACCGCCATAACATTGACGCCTGCTCCGATAGGTGAAGTCGTCGCCCAGCTTCAGCAGAAGTACGAGAAAACCAGGGACTTCAAAGCAGGCTTTGTTCAACAAACAACGATAAAATCCATAAAGAAAACAGACGTTGAAGAAGGAACGGTTTTTTTCAAAAGTCCTCAAAACATGCTTTGGAACTATTCCCGGCCCAAAGCTAAAAAACTGGTGATCAATTCCAGCAAGGCATGGCTTTACCTTCCCCAGGAAAAAGTCGCCTATGTCCAGGAAGCCGATTACATTTTTAAATCGAGAACTTTAATTAAGTTTTTATCCGGATTGGGCAAATTAAAAGATGATTTCACTATCAAGTACTCCGAACCACAGGCTCTGGACAAGCAGGGCAATTATTTACTTTTTTTAATCCCGCGGGAGAAAACGCCCACATTACAGCCTTTTCAGGTAACAGTTGATAAGAACACTTATCTGATTTTACAGGTCAGTTTTGCCGACGCCCTGGGCAATACCACATTGCTGAAATTTTCTAATATTTCCACCAATATTGGTTTTGCCGAAAAAATATTCCAATTCAAACCGCCCAAGGGAGTCTCCATTTTTAATATGCCTTAACAGTGCCGGCACGACCATCGGGGAGAAAACAACCAGCTATATTAACATTTTGACTTATATGCGAGGTATCGAGTGCAACAGTATGTTCTTACACCGGCCGCCGGGAAACGTTTGATAGGAAAAGCACTTGTTTCTCATCCGGTGGTGTCCTCCGTCCTGAAAACAGGAACTATCGTTATCATAGCCGGAACGACGAACGGTTATGTTGCCGAGGAGGTACTGGCATCGATCGGACAGGAACAGGGTTTCTCCAGGCGGCGGTTTTTCCGGGGAATCACCCTTCCTCCGCATCGACCGGCTAGTGAAAGCGGGCGTTGGCCTGATGAAAATGAGTTCCCCGGTGACGTGGTCATCACCAACGGAATCTGGCAAAAAGGCAAAACGATTTTCGATGTTGTAAACGACCTGAAGGAAGGGGATATTATTCTGAAAGGTGCCAACGCTCTGGATTTACGTCATAAACGAGCAGCTATTCTGATTGGACATCCCCAGGCGGGAACAATCGGCGCGGCATTCCAAGCGGTAGTGGGGAGGCGTGTTCATCTTCTTCTGCCCGTCGGACTGGAGAAACGCATCGATGGGGATTTAGACGCCATCGCACGGCAACTAAATGCTCCCGCAGCGAAAGGACCGCGCTTTTTCCCCGTTCCGGGTCAGGTTTTCACCGAAATCGACGCCATTGCCCTTTTAACAGGAGCCACAGCAGAGATAATTGCCAGTGGGGGAGTATGCGGCGCAGAAGGAAGCATCTGGCTGGCAGTCAACGGAACCGATCAGCAGATGAAAGATACCGACTCGCTCATCAAGACCGTTATCTCGGAACCACCGTTCACATTATAATTTCCTTCTTTCAATTTCAGACTGGTTTAATCGTCCTTCGATTGAACCATAATATTAATTCATAACAATAGAATTCTTGACTTTGATGCTAAATGTAATTACAATGTACGCACCATTAATTCAGGGAGGTAAAATAATGAGAGCACACATTGTAAAGATAGGTAATTCCCAGGGAATCCGCATTCCAAAACCACTACTCGATCAAACGGGAATTGTGGATGACGTTGAACTTGAGGTAGAGACAAACCAAATCATCATACGCCCAATCTCAAATCCAAGGGCAGGTTGGGATAGTGCTTTCAAGACAATGGCGAAAAACGGTCATGACAAATTGATAGACGGAGACGAAAACATCTCAAATTACTGGGATGAAGAGGAATGGCAATGGTAGTAAATCGCTTCGATGTGTATTTGATAAATCTCGATCCTACTATTGGTTCTGAAATTCAAAAAACAAGACCTTGTGTGATTATTTCTCCCGATGAAATGAATCGGCATATACACACCGTTATCGTTGCCCCGATGACAACAGCAGGGAGAGAATATCCCACACGAATTAAATGTGAATTTAAGGAGAAAAAAGGGCACATTGTGGTGGATCAGATACGAACAATAGACAAAAAGCGACTTATAAAAAAACTCGGTTCTCTTGATTCAGAAACTCAATCAAAGGTCATTTCCGTTTTACAGCGGCTTTTTGCATTTTAAGATTCTTCAGCCTGTTCGTGCACCTGATCGGCGTTCCGCTGTGCTTGCCACCTGCAGATAATTTCGTCGTTATCCTATTTCCTCAGCCGAACGGTTTGTCTCTTTTAAAATCGGGGGTCAATTCAATGTCACTGACTTCCTGAATAAAAAGATTCTCGAAACCCAGATCCAGGGCGTAATCCAGTACCTGCCGGTATTCGTCGGCGGTAATCCGGCGCCCCAGCAGCGGATGATTGCGCACCTTGTCGATGGGTGTATATTGCGACATGAGACTGATTGTCACCGACGTTGATATCTCCTTTTTAATCAAGCGAAATACTTCTCTGGAATTTTCCAGTTTGCCGGGCAGGACCAGATGGCGTACTATCACCCCCTTTTGGGCTACACCATTTTCCATTTCCAGACTGTCGCCCAGCTGCCGTACCATTTCCTTCAAGGAATCGAGGGCGTAGCGCGGATAGTCAAAAACGCCGGAAAACTCAGCGCCGTCTTCCGCAATGCCGTATTTGAAATCAGGCAGATAAATATCCACCATCTTATCGAGCATTTTTATAATATGGGGGCTTTCATATCCACCGCAGTTGTAGATAAAGGGAATTTTCAGCCCCTGCTCCCGCGCCAGCAGAAGCGCTTCCATAATCAACGGCGTCTGGGGAGTGGGCGTCACGGCATCGATATTGTGGCAGTCGCGCTTCTGCAAATCGAGCATTACCTGCGCCAGCGCCGGAGAATCAAGTTCCTGCCCTTCCGTCTCATGAGAAATCTGGTAATTCTGGCAGTAAATGCAGCGTAAATTACAGGAGGAGAAAAAAATAGTTCCGGCTCCCCGCGTTCCCGAAAGAGGAGGCTCCTCCCCATGATGGGGCAAGGCACAATCCATGATGATTTTTGCCGGCAGCCCACAGAAACCAAGCTCTCCCTGCGTACGGTCAATGTGGCATCGCTGCGGACAAAGCCAGCAATCTTTTAAAATTTTTTTCAGAAAAGCTACCTTTTCCGTCAGTTCCATTGCGACTCCTTGGCAAGGTATGAAAGAAGAAATGGTATTATAGTCTTCCGACTATATCCCTGATTTTACCACTGGCTGCAAGCTCTAAAAATTCTTCACCCAGGGGAGCGGAAAGTTCCACCGCCCTGCGCCAATTTTTGACTCGTGTCTCCTGATCATCAATATAAGTGAGAAAATCAGTACGGTCGGGAATCTTTTTGCCCGGAAGTTTTTCCACAAAACCGGGTGAAGGAAAGATCATCAGGACATTGCTCAAGGCTTCCGCATCCGGCGCACGGCGTACAAGCTTCTTATCCAGCCAGCCCGGAACGATCCTTTCCTCGTGATGAAAAAACAGCACAATGTCATTTTCTCCGGCAGCGAACTGATGGGTTAAATGATAGTCAATCAGGCCGCCGTCCCGGTAAACTCCGCACGGCGCGTCGTAAATATCATGCACACCGGCCACAACAAGCGGGACGGCGCCGCTGGCCATGACGGCGTACTTGAAATTAATTTCATTTATACGGACAAATGAACCGCGAAAGCGAGGACGAAGACAAAAGGCCGGCGGCTTCGAGCCCTGATAAAAGACAACGCGGTCGGCAAATCGATAAATATTATTCCGGCTGAAAAAATTCAATAAAAAACCGGCCGCCAAACCTGTTTTCTGTAACCACATTTTTTCCGAAGCGACCAGATTGCGTGTTCGGGCGGTAATTACACTTAAACGGTATTTCTTGTGAGCCAGGGCAAAGGGCAGTGCATCATCTTCCACATACGAATTGATTATATCTGTTAACTTCTCCAGAACTGTTGCGGGAGTATCGGCTTTTGTAAATTTGACATCAATATAGGCATCGATCAATTTTTGATAGCTCAGAGGAGCAGCAGGCTGAAGCCAGGCGGCAAACCGCCAGGCGCCGGCGGAAGAACCGATTAAATGGACAAGCCGCTTACGGCCTAAAATATTTTCGCTGAGCAGGGTCAAGTCAAAACCGCTGGAGACGAGCCAGCGGGGGCCGGCAGCCGGTCCGAAATAGGCGGAGATGGAATCAAAATTAAATCCACCGTCTTTAATAATTTTATAGGCCCGCTTACCGGCTTTAATTCTTAGTTGACTCATTTATGTTCCACCAGGCAAAGGCCTTGACATGAAAACTTTTGTCTTGTAAATATGCTAAGTTTTTTTGACTGATGCCGAAGATTGCTGCGTTTGTAAATTATCCACGGTTATGGCAGCAGGAGCGGCTTTTACCAATTATTGCGAAAAAAGCAAATAGTTTTATCGCTTGGCATAGGATAATCAAATGAATATAAAAGATTCCGTAATAACAATAGCCCGGAATGCACAGGAGGCATCCCGGCGGCTGGCCCGCGTTTCCTGCCCGGCGAAAAACAGCGCCCTCACGCAGATGGCCGCGGAACTGATAAAAAACGCCGATCAACTCATCGCCGAAAATGACCGTGATGTCGCGGGCGCAGAAGAACGAGGCCTCTCCACGGCCATGATCGACCGCCTTACCCTGAAAAAAGAGACAATCGAAAGTATGGCCCGGGGCTTGAGAGAAGTCGCTGCACTGCCCGATCCCCTGGGCAAGGTAACATCCATGTGGCGTCGCCCCAACGGCCTTCTGGTCGGCCGGATGCGCATCCCTTTAGGTGTAATCGGCATCATCTACGAGTCCCGTCCCAATGTGACGGCCGACGCCGCCGCGCTCTGCCTGAAATCAGGAAATGCGGTAATTTTAAGGGGAGGATCGGAAGCAATAAATTCAAATCGGGCAATCTGCACAATCCTACGGAAAGTCCTGCGTGACAATTCGCTGCCGGAAGATGCGATTCAGCTGATTCCAATGACCGACCGGGAAGCAGTTCATGAAATGCTGCAGCTGGAAGAATATATCGATTTGATCATTCCCCGCGGCGGCGAGGATTTAATCCGGGCGGTAGTTGCGCAGTCCAAAATACCGGTAATCAAACATTATAAAGGCGTTTGCCATATTTTCGTTGACGCCCGCGCAGACATGGAAATGGCTGTAAATATCTGCTGCAACGCCAAAGCCCAGCGCCCCGGTGTCTGCAATGCCATGGAAACCCTGCTCGTGCATAAAGATATCGCCCGCAAATTTCTGCCGCTGGTTGCCGAGGCATTAAACAAATTGAATGTCCAATTGATCGGCTGTCCCAAAACCAGAAAGATCTTAAAAGATATTGCAGCCGCCACTGAAGCGGACTGGTATGCTGAATATCTCGATTTGATCCTGGCGATACGCGTAGTCGACAGCATCGACGAGGCAATGGCGCATATTGAGAAATACGGTTCCTTGCATACGGAATCCATCATAACCACCGATTATGCAAATTCACAGCGTTTCTTAAACGAAGTAAATTCATCGACAGTTCTGGTCAACGCCTCCACCCGTTTCAGCGATGGATTCGAGTTGGGGTTGGGCGCGGAGATCGGCATTTCCACAACCAAGCTGCATGCTTTCGGCCCGATGGGACTGGAAGAATTAACAACTTCAAAATTTATCATTTACGGTAACGGACAGGTGCGCACATGAAATGGGGTTTGCTGGGGGGAACATTCGATCCGATTCATTTCGGGCATTTGCGGGCAGCGGAAGAAATGCTGAAAATTTTCGATTTAAACCGGATTTTCTTTATTCCTTCTTCACGTCCTCCTCACAAGCTGGAAGCTCAAATCACCTCTTTCTATCATCGCGAGCAGATGGTGCGGGCAGCCATTGACGGCAATGTTTCCTTTTCTTTTTCAGATGTGGAAAATTTAAAGCCGGGCAAGTCTTATTCCGTGGAAACAGTCGAATATATACTCAACAAGTACATGGAAGATCTGGAACTTTATTTCATCCTCGGACAGGATGCTTTTCAGGCAATCACCACTTGGAAAGACTGGGAGAAACTTCTTTTACTCTGCAATTTTGCCGTCATGACCCGTCCGGGTTATAAACAGGAAGGCCTGGAGAAAATTCTTCCCACCGATTTTTCGTCCCGCTTTACCTTTGACAAGGAAATCGACGGGTACAGAGGACCAACCGGGCATTTTATTTATTTCCGCCATGTAACTTTTCTGGATATATCCTCTTCCCGCATCCGTGAAATGGTCAGAACAGACCAATCCATCCGCTACCTTACCCCGGACAGCGTCCGCAATTACATCATTAAGAATTCTATTTATAAGAAATAGACAGCATTTTATCCTCCTGAAGTAAATAATAGACATATCAACATGTTTGATGTAGATTGAACACCTAAATGAACGAGGAAAAAGAAAAGGGGAAGTACCCCTATTACTCAAATGCAGCCTCGCCCCTTCCCTTCCGCCCTTTATGCATTCGAAAAAGAAATAAAGGAAAAACAATAGCCGGTAAAACAATGTTTTTTTCAGCAACAGCCTTCAGCAATGAGGAGAAGATAAATGATTCAACCGGAAATATTTAATCTGTGGGATGCAGGTCTATCAGGAAAATCACTTATATTTTTAATAATTTGCACAGCAACCACTGGAGTTGCAGTACTAATTTTTCTAATCTATAAAACTGTCGATTATTACTTAGGGGAAAAAAAGGAAGGATATGCAATCATAATAGATAAGTATGCCAAAGACATAGAAAAAACTTCTCTTCAGCCTTGTGTACCTGTCGAGACAATCCCGGTTACCGATAAATTATTAGAATTAACTTTAAAAGTTAAGAATGAAGACGGTATTTGCGAAGTCAGAATTGGAAATGATTATTTTGCCAAAGCTAAAATCGGTCAAAAAGTACTAATAACTTATACTATAGGTTATATTTCAAAAAATCTATACATAAGCAATATTCAATAAAAGATCATTGCAAAAAAGGGGTTTTGAGTGAAATTATTTAACTAATTTAGAGTCCTCTTGGCGCCCGTAGATGCAGTCTGTCATTGTGTGAGACTTAGGTGAGCCGCTCTTAGAAAGATTGAAAAAGATAAATCGATTGGTACTTCCTGCTATACGTACCAAACTGATGTTTGACAGATAAGGAGTTATTCGTCATCATCTATCTGTTTTTCTTATTGATTTAAGAAAAGGAGGCAGATGATGGATAGAAACAGCGATATACAGAATACAGATAGATCTTCCAAAAATTTCACAACACCTACCATTCGCACTTTTGGTTATTACCAGCCTCGATTACGATTCACCTCACATAATGATGGAAGTGTAGAAACGCTCCACAAGATTTTGAAACGGCTTGATTTCATGGACATTCCGGGGAAGGATCATGTTGCGGACTATCTTCGCCATTTGACCCGCCGTAACCGCAGACCAAGGACATTATACAGTCGCTTTGGCGCCATAGTTCTTTTTCTTGGCATGATCCGGGATAGCGGCAGAACACGCCTGGAAGAAATCACAAAAAGAGATATGGAAGCGTTTATCGAGCATGAGCAGGATCGGGGCAATAAGATTACGACGATACGGACAACGTTTGTGGGCGTTCAGGCTTTTCTCCATTATCTGGTAGAAGAAGAGATTGTTCCCCCGAACATTTTTGGCAGAAGAATACGATTGCATGTACCGGAGCGGTTGCCGCGGGCAATGGATCCTGATGATTTGCTGAATCTGCTTTCCGTGATTGAAGGCACCCGTGACCGTGCTATGATTATGGTTTTGTTGAGAACGGGAATGCGTATTGGTGAGCTGCTGAACACTAAGGTATCAGACGTTCATATAAAAGAACGGAAAATAGAGATTTATGAAGGAGAAAAAAATCGCCTGGGCAGAGTGGTGTATCTCAGCGATGATGCGGTCAATGCCTTGCGGAAGTGGTGGAAAGAGAGGAATTCACGAGAGGAATACCTTTTTTACACTATGATGAGCACAGACACAATGTCTTATAGTACAGCCCGCCACATTTTTCAGCGCTATATTGTAAAGGCGGGATTGTCGAACAAGGGATATTCCCTGCATACGCTGCGCCACACCTTTGCCACGGAGTTTCTCAACGCCGGCATGCGTCTGGAGTGTCTTCAGGTGTTGCTGGGTCACCGATCCATAGAAGAGACGAGGCGCTATGCCCGGCTTACTGATAAGACCCGTAAGGAAGAGTATTTCCGGGCCATGTCCAGAATAGAAAGGAGGACCAGTAATGGTGATGACCGACGCGATCATGAACTGGAGGCGGTTTTTGAAACGGAGAAACTGCGCACCCAATACCGTGAAGAACTACCTGAACATCGTTAAGCACTTCGTCGTTTGGCTGGATGTGCCGGTGGAAAGCGTCACACATGCAACTGTGTCACGCTACATTGATCATCTTATGGAAAAGAGAAAGAAACCCAAGACTGTAAACTGCCATGTAAACGGCATACGCCAGTTCTACCACTATCTGCGTGAAGATGAAGGAATGGCCATCACCAATCCCATCCGCAGGAGTCACATCCAGAAGATGTCCAGACCCCTGCCCCGGCATTTAAGAGAAGAGCAGGTGGAAGACTTTTTTAAGGTTGTAAAAGGGTATCGTGATAAAGCGATGTTCATGCTGATGCTGCGTTGCGGTTTGAGAGTGGAAGAAGTTGCCAATTTGACCATAGGTGTCATAGACGTCAAACGCAGAACTCTTTTGATTGAAGATGGCAAGGGTGCAAAAGATCGGATAGTCTACATGAGCAATGACGCGCTTCAAGCCCTTGCAGCCTATCTGAAAGTGAGGCCGGCATCCAGGGCAAGAAAGATCTTTCTGGCGGAAAAGGGAGAATCCAAAGGGCAGCCTATCTCCATCCGCGGCATTCAGAGGCGCATGGAACGTTATGCCCGCAAAGCCAGAATCAAAGTATCCTGTCATCATCTCCGGCACACAATGGCCACACAGATGTTGAATGCCGATGCTGATCTCTCCACCATTCAGGATCTTTTAGGACACAGCAGTGTTAAGACCACGCAACGTTACTGTCGTATATCAAATCTTAAAGTACAGCGGGATTACTTTAAAGCGATGGAGGTGATTATGCAGCAAAGGGTTTGCAACCAAGGCAGTGGATAAAGCAAAACTGCACGTAGTATGGGCGGAGTTACCCACAGCCGCCCCCGCCAAGCTACGCTAAAAGCTCCGGTGGCGGCTATGGATAACTCCTTGGTGATTGAACCGGCAGTATGTATTTAAAACAAACTTGACAAATATAGAGGATTTGGAATAAAGTTAAGATAATGTAACCTATGAACATCAATAAGAAAATCAGATTATGGTACGTATAGCTTCCTGAAAGAGAGTTTTCTATAAAGTTTAAAGACATGCTCTATTCCAAATAGTAATCATTAATATGGGCGGAATGGATAATCCCTACTAAATCAGGTGGGATATTATGCCGATCCAGATAACATCCAAGTGAGAAAATAGGAAATACATTGATTTTTATTTAATATTAGCATATTAGGTTCAAATCTCATTTTCTGATGAGAGGTTTTACGCCGACAGCATTGTCGGCGTTTGCAATATTAACACCGATCCATATAAGAAATGTTAGCTCAATCATTACTTTGATGGGAAGGAGATCATGGATTCCATCGTGATCGAACTGCAGCGCGATGCATTGAATAGACAGATTATCATTTCTGATCTGTTGCGAAAGGCGTATGTTGTTGCAAGAAAGCTGGGTGTTTCTGACTTTGAAAAATGGGCTGAATCCGAACTTAATGGATACGCAGATATGCAGGATATCCCAAGCTACAGATGGATTACCGGTGCAGTCAAGGCATGGGACCCATATCATGGATGGCAACCCGTTTTTTTTCCTAACAGTGAACTTGAGGCAAGGTTTACTAGGAGGCCCTGCGATCAATCTATAGCGGAAATAGAAAGTCTGCTGGCGATGCAAAAAACTGGTTTTTTTGATATGCCCTTTACGCCAGAAACGGAACAAGCATTACGAAAGGCAATTAAATTCCATACACAAATAACGCTACATGTTCCATACACTGCGCTTATAAAAATGGCTGATGCGGTAAGGACGACAATACTCAACTGGTCAATAAAACTGGAGGAAGATGGGATTATTGGCGAAGGGCTCAACTTCACGACCGAGGAACTGAAAATGGCCGAAAAAACGTCTTATAACATCAACAATTTTTTCGGACCGGTACAGGGTTCACAAATACAACAGCAGACGTCACAGTCAAATCAAATTGTGACCGAAAATAAATTAGATCTCGATTTGCTAAAAGATTTTTTGCAATCTCTCTCAAATCAAATTGACAAAATGAATTTAAAGCCAGAGGTCGAGAAAGAACTTATATCGGACATCAATACCCTAAGGTCTCAAACTGAATCCCCAAAGCCAAAGCAATCCATAATATCTGAAAGTATTGGATCAATTCGTCGGATACTCGAGTCTGCGGGGGCCGGTGTAGCATCACAGCTACTTATTGAATTAGGCAAAGTTTTGTTGAGCTAACAAAATCAATCCACCCGATCGCTACGCTCCGGGTGATTTTTTCGTTAACTGCAGAAGAACGATATGAAATTCAATTCCTACAATATGTCTTTCCACGGTGAAATTCTTGAAAGAGGATTTTGGATATATGTGTGTGAAATAACGAAACAAGATAAAAAATATATTTACGTTGGTAGAACTGGTGATAGTTCATCACCTAATGCCGCTTCACCTTTTAATCGCATTGGCCAACATTTGAATTTCAAACCAAATGCAAAAGGTAATTCTTTGGCTAAAAGATTGCGTGAAGTTGGAATACAGCCGAAAAATTCAAATTTTCGTATGCTTGCCATAGGCCCAATATTTCCAGAACAGGACAGTTTTGAAAAACATAAACGATACAGAGATTATTTGGCTACTATTGAATTTGAATTGGCAAATTTTATTGAATCTCTTGGTTATAATGTCATTGGTAACCATCACGCAGGATCTAAAGTTCAAGAAGACGTAATTTCAGAGATCAATAATGAGGTGATGGAATTTTTAAAAAGTGAAAGCGGTTAACTTTCATTTCAGCAGATTGCCAGGGCGGAGCGGACTTGGCAAGTTGAATGCTTGCATCGCCCTGTCAACTGCTGAATGCCGTGTTAGGGTAAGAGAAATATGGATAAAATCTCATTACAAGATCTTCTTGGCATTATTGCGACAGCAATTACTGTGATAGCAACGGTCGCATCCGTACTTGGCGCCCTCAAGGCGGGAGTCCTAAGGCGTATTCGGATAGGTTCCCTTGAAATAGAGGCACCATCGGAAGAAGCACGAAAACTCCAAGACGCAATTCGTGCTTCCGTACCTGCTGGGAAAGACATTCCATTCGAGATTGAGCAACTTACAAACTATTACAGCCAAATTCTTACCCAATCAAAGATAAGCTTTTGGTTTAGTCTAATATTTGCTTCTTTGGGTTTCGCTATTATCGTCGTGGCTGCATTTCTTTACTCTGATGGTTCCGGTACAGCCACAATTGCGCAGTTCATAGCAGGTGTAATAATGGATGCTGTGGCTGGCTTGTTTTTCGTTCAGTCCCGAAATGCACAGAAGTCCATGGCTGAGTTTTTTGATAAACTCCGAAGTGATCGGCTACATATGGAATCGAGGCGGCTTGTAGATACAGTCTCGAACGATAAAGCGAAGGATGCATTGCGTCTCCATCTATCCCTGCACTATGCCGGCTTGCATAATGCCGAGGGTGTTGCAAAGGAGATCACGAATTCATGTTTAGTTGAATCAACGATACCCTAACAAGTCGCTGGAGAATCGACGGGAAAACGCTGGCGGTTTTCTGTCGATTCTCCAGCGACTTGTATAGATAATGATTTTTGAGAGTTGAAATATGACAATACTTGTTCCAATTGAGCCACACATAGATACATCTGACCTTCTATCAAGAACCATCAAAAATCTTGTTGAAGGCATTACCGGAATAGCAGCCTCAGAAAGAAAAGACCTCTATTTATCGCTGGGGTATATACTGCAAAGGATTCGCAGCGGCAATTTTCTCCAAACATTTAAATATGAGTGGGACCGGTTCCGTGAAAAAGGCAAGATACAGGATGATTATATGCGATCTGAACAACATCAAGAATGTTTGCAGGAGATGTTCGATTTTCTTGATAAGGATTCACCAGATGAAAATAGGTTTTCTTTCCTAAAAAAAATATTTTTAACAGCGGCAACTGAATCAGTAACTGATAGAAACAGCTTACTACCACAGCAATATATGAAGATTTGCAGAACTCTGTCTTCAGGTGAGGTGTTGGTATTACAAGTGGCTTTTTCAATTGCTAAAACAGGGGAATGGGATGCCAATGATATGAATGCCCAGAATTGGCTTAAGAAAATTGCTGAACGATCTTGCCTTCGATATCCAGAACTCATCGAGATACACGAAAGAAATTTAATGAATAAAATGCTGATCACGCCAAGATTATATTCTGATAATAGCGGAATAAAAATGGGAAAATATTTTAGACTTTCTGAGCTTGGTTACGAAATCTGCAAGTTTATTGAATCCTATGAAGAAGACATAGCTTCATAACATTTTTCTTTACCTGACTGGTGTTTCGCTACGCTACACACCAGCCGGTGAGAAATACGTTGCACATTTCAAATAGTAATTATTACGTCCTAGGAATACTCTGTTGTGCACCTTCGTAGATGAAAGGTGAGAAAATTAAAGATTCTTAACATGAAAATATTCTATTTAAATAATCCGGCTTCTGGGCATAAAAATGGGCTTAAATATTTCCCTTTAATTGAGCAGTTCTTAGCAAAAAGAAAAATTGAATTCGACCTTGCTCAAACAAAATACGCAGGGCATGGGAAAGAAATAGTTAAGACAGTTGATTTTGAAAAGTACGACGGATTAATTATTTCGGGGGGAGATGGAACTATATTTGAAGTTCTCAACGGATATTTTGCCAATCCATCAGAAAGAAGAATTCCTTTGGGTGTAATTCCAATCGGCAGGGGTAATGCATTTGCTCACGATCTCGATTTTATGCCGGAAAAATGGGAAAAAGCAGTTGATGCAATAGCATCCGGGAAAACAAAGAAAGTTGATGTTGGATTATTTACAACCGAAGGGAAGGAGTACTATTTTATTAATATTCTAGGATTTGGTTTTGTTTCCGATGTTGTCGGCACAGCTCATAAATTGAGAATGTTTGGGGATCTTTCGTATATACTTGGTGTATTTTATCAAACAGTAGCTTTGAATAGTTATAATCTAAAAATTGAGGCTGACGGAAAAATATTTGAGCGCGATAATGTTTTTGTTGAGATTTCCAATACAAGGTATACAGGTAAAGATTTCTTAATGGCACCTTTCGCAAAATTTGACGACGGGTTACTGGATGTTACATTGCTTAACAAAATAAGCCGCGTTAAGGTAATGCAGTGCCTTACAAAAATTTTCAACGGAACACATATTAATATGAGCGAAGTTGAAACATTTCAAGCTAGACATCTTAAAATGGAAACAGATGCACCAAAACTTTTAACACCAGACGGACAGTTAATGGGTAGCACTCCAATTGAGGTCGAGTGTATTCCAAGCGCAATTGAAGTATTCGTAAAATAAATTCAGGAAAAAGATTTTAGTTTAATTAAGAGGATTACGATAAATGGTCAAACTTGCAAGCGCTGTGAAGCTACAGGTGAAACGGTTTAGAGTGCAGTAAATAAGCTCAAAAAGACCTTGGCCGAACTTGGCATTGAAGTTATCTTAAAAACAGAAAATCTTGACTTCCCCATGTTTACCAAAGACCCTCTTCAATCCAATCGAATCTGGGTTGGTGAAAAGCCTTTGGAAAATTGCTTGAGGCTATAGTGGGTCAAAGCCCATGCTGCGATGTTTGCGCCAATTCCGAATGTAGGACCGTTTCAATCGAAAATACCATTTCTGAGGAAATCCCGGAGAAATTAATTATTCAAGCTGGTCTTCCGGCCGCCACTGAACTTCTTACAGATTGACGGATGATGACTAGATATTCTTTCAACCCATAATCTTCAATCTTTATTGCATGGTGTTTATGTGGACTCGTAGACGCAATGAATTTTATAAGGTATATTTGACTTCATCAAAGTACTCCTCTCTCAGAGGAGTCTTATTTTTTGAGTTGAACGATAGTTGCACCCCAGTTGCCGGCATCCTCCGTGGCTAAGTGGAAAGATTTCACCATATCGTTCTTGCCGAGAATTGCGTGAACTGTACGCCGCAACTGCCCGGTTCCTTTACCGTGGATGATCCGTATCTCCCCAATACCCTTATCATGACAGAGACTTAAATAGTCCGGGATGAGGTTTTTTATTTCCCGCGGTTGAAAGGTATGAAGGTCAAGCACATCATCTATCGGAATTTCAACAGGCTCAATCTCGTTATTCATAAGAAGTGGAAAGCATTTTTTTCAGGAAACTGCCGGTGGCTGATTGTTCGGCCGCAGCCACCTGCTCAACCGTCCCTGATGCAATAATTTGGCCGCCGCCGGGACCGCCTTCCGGCCCCATGTCAATTACATAATCGGCACATTTTATCACATCCAGGTTATGCTCAATCACCACCATGGTATTGCCCATATCGACAAGCCGCATGAGTACGTCAAGCAGGCGCTGGATATCCGCAAAATGCAGACCAATCGTCGGTTCATCCAGAATGTAAAGGGTATTGCTGTTGACCCGTTTCCCCAGCTCCCGCGCCAGCTTTATTCTCTGCGCTTCACCGCCGGAAAGCGTTGTCGCCGACTGGCCCAGACGGACGTAGCCCAGGCCAACATCGTAGAGCAATTGTAAATGAGATCGGATAGACGGTATGTTGGAAAAAAACTCCAGGGCCTGATTGACGGTCATATCCAGAATATCGGCAATGCTTTGATCCTTATATTTTATGTCCAGCGTATCCCGATTAAACCGCTTGCCGTGGCAGACATCGCAGGTAACATAAACGTCGGGCAGAAAATGCATCTCGATGCGAATCAAACCATTGCCTTCACAAGCTTCACAACGACCACCCTTCACATTAAAGCTGAAGCGTCCTGGTTTAAACCCGCGTACCCGGGCATCGGGAAGATTGGCAAACAGATCGCGGATAAAAGAAAAGATTCCCGTATATGTCACCGGATTAGAACGCGGAGTCCGGCCGATGGGTTGCTGATTAATCAAGACAATGCGCTCAATGCCGCCCAGATCCACAACCTTTTTTATTTTTCCCATGGCCCCGCTCTGCTGATTTAAACGGCGCGCCAGCACTTTATAAAGGGTCTCGATAATCATCGTGCTTTTGCCGGAACCGGAGACACCGGTCACTGCCGTCAGAGCTCCCGTGGGTATTTTAATATCAATATTTTTAAGGTTGTTTGCACAGGCCCCCTCCAGAATTATATGCCGTCCGGTAATTGAACGGCGTTCTGCGGGGAGCGCAATAGTGGCTTCTCCCGAGAGATACTTCCCGGTCAAGGAATCTTTATCCTGCAGCATTTCCTGCGGCGTTCCCCTAAAGACTATCTCGCCGCCCTGTGAACCGGCGCCCGGCCCCATATCCACAATATAATCCGAAGCCAGCATCATATCGGCATCGTGCTCCACCACAAGCACAGTATTCCCCATGTCGCGCAGCTTTTTCAATGTATCAATCAGGCGTAAATTATCTCTCTGATGCAGCCCTACCGTGGGCTCGTCCAGCACATACAATACTCCCATCAGTCCCGAGCCGATTTGCGTGGCCAGCCTGATGCGCTGGGATTCCCCGCCCGATAAAGACAGGGTTGATCTTTCCAGGCTTAAATAATCCATGCCGACATTCAACAGGAAATTAAGCCTGCTTTTGATTTCTTTAAGAATTCTCTCCGAAATAAGCTTTTCCTGTGGCGTAAGAACCAATTGTCCAAAAAAGTCAAAACATTCGCGAATAGACATCCGGCAGAGATCATAAATATTTTTACCGCCCACGGTGACGGCGAGGATTTCCTTTTTCAAACGCGCCCCCCGGCACGAAGGACAGGCGCTTAAATCCATATAGCGGGCCAGATCATTACGCACCGAGGTGGAGGTTGTTTCCCGCCAGCGGCGCTCCAGTTGTTTGATTACTCCTTCAAACGGGCGATTGGCAAAATATCTTCTATCGCCCCGGTCATGGTAAAATTTGATATCTTCCGTTCCCGACCCGTAAAGGAGGACATTTTGAACTTTCTGCGGCAACTCATCAAACGGTTTATTGACATCGAAATTATAATGAGCGGCCAAGGCATCCAGCATACCGAAGTAGTAAAGAGAACTCCGGCCCGCCCACGGTGCGATCGCGCCTTCCCGGAGTGACAACCCGGCATCCGGCACAACGAGATGGGCCGCAAAGTGCGTGAGTGATCCCAGACCGTTGCATTCCGGGCAAGCGCCGTAAGGACTGTTGAAGGAAAACATACGGGGGGCCAGCGACGGCATGCTGATGCCGCAATCAGGACAGGCATATTTTTCACTGTAGAGCGTTTCCTGACCGTCGGCCAACACTATGCGCACCATTCCATCGGCATGAGCAGACGCAATTTCCAGAGAATCGCGCAGCCTTTTGCGCACACCCTCTTTTAAAATCAGCCGGTCAACAACAAGATCAATATCGTGACGCTTATTTTTTTCGAGCAGTATTTCATCGGCAAGTTCCTTCGTGTCGCCGTCGATGCGAATGCGGACAAATCCTTCTTTCTGAAGCTTTTTAAGCTCCTTTTGAAACTCGCCCTTTTTCCCGCGCACTAATGGCGACAAAACGCTGAAGCGGGTATTTGGCGGAAGAGCAAGAATGCTCTCGACAATACTGTCTATCGTCTGGGATTTAATTTCGCGGCCGCACTGATAGCAGTGGCAAACGCCGATTCCGGCATAGAGGAGACGCAGATAGTCGTAAATCTCCGTCACCGTCCCGACGGTGGAACGCGGATTATGGCTCGCCACCCGCTGTTCAATGGCAATGGCGGGGGACAATCCCTCGATTGATTCCACATCCGGCTTGTCCATCTGGCCGATAAACTGGCGGGCATAAGTGGACAGAGATTCCACGTAGCGTCTCTGTCCTTCCGCATAAATTGTATCAAAAGCCAGTGAAGATTTACCGGAACCGGAAACTCCGGTGATGACAACAAGCCTGTCGCGAGGAATATCCAGACTGATATTTTTCAGATTGTGCTGGGCGGCGCCTTTGATTTTTATTGCATCCATTTTTTTACTTTACTTCTTTTCCCTTCATCTTTCAGCACTCATCTACATCCTGATATCAATGTGTGACCTTTTGCGCACCGAAGTAATCCATTCATCATATTTCTTCTCCAGCTTTTCATCTTCCAGTTTCGTTTTTATTTCCTCCCGCACGGCTGCAATCGACTTATGCCCGGCTCCTCTTTTATCCACTACCTTAATTATATGAAATCCTTCGCTGGATTGGATTACACTGCTTACCTGCCCCTGCGGCAGACTGAAAGCCGCCGCTTCGATTTCCGGAATCATCCCTCCCCTTTCAATAAAACCCACGTCTCCACCCTGAGCCGCCATCGGTCCCTGAGAGTATTTAGCCGCCAGAAAATCAAAGGACTCACCAGCTGAAGCTCTTTTCTGAATCTTGCCGGCATCTTCCTTTAGTTTTGCTATGGCCGCCATACCGGCATTGGGCGGTATCAAAAGTAAAATTTGCTTAATTCTTACCGCTTCCTTACCTTCATAATCATCCCTATGCCGATTGTAATATTCTCCTATTTCCTGATCGCTGACCAATATTTTAGACTTGATCTCCATACGCATTAACCTCATGCGCATCAATTGACTTCTTATTTCGCTTTTGACAGATTCCAGGGAAGTTCCTTCCTTCTGCAGCTTTTTTAGATAATCTCCCATCCCGGTATTCTGCCTGGCCAGCATATCTTTAAGTACATTCATGACCTCTTCATCCTTGATATTGGCGCCCTTTTTCTTAGCTTCGTATTCAATGAGCAGATTATCAATGAGCCTCTGTAAAATAGTGTCTCTGGTCTGTTTGATGACAATCGCCTTGTCTTTACCTTCATAGGTATCTTCAATTCTTTTAAGATAAGGCGCAAACACCTCATTGAATTCTTTCTGCGTTATTACTTCGTCATTTACTACGGCAATAATTTTATCGGCTACTTCAGCCGGTACTGCCGTCGCAATAAGCATTAAAAACAAAATGCTTAAAGCAATCATCTTATAAAATTTCACTGTAATTTCCTCCATTTATTATTTTCTTTCATCCGTGCTGCCAGGTATTGTACTTTGAGTCTGTTTCCCCAAAGCAACATGCTTTTTTTTAATTATGACTTTCCTCTCTAATGCCGCAAGCCAGATTCCAAAAGCAGCTTCTTCCTTTTTTGCACGAATGTCCGCGATAACTTCTTGTTTACATTCGGCAAAATTGTTAATTTTGGCCGGTTGGATTTCCAAAACTTTAAATATGTGAAACCCGTACGGGCTCTTCACAACAGGGCTGATCTTGTTTAAGCGTAGAGAAAAAATGGTCTTATCCAATGGTTCCGGCATAACCTCGCGTGTGATAAATCCCAAATCACCGCCGCGGCCTGCTTCCGGACCAATTGATTTTTCCCTGGCAACCTCGGAAAAATCAGCGCCCGCCTTCAACTGTTGCAACGCCTCCCGGGCAGTCGCCAAATCTCGCACAACTATCTGGGCAACCCGAACTTTCGGTTTCGTTTTGAACATGTCACTGTTTTTGTTGAAGTAATCTTCCGCTTCATTGTCCGGCACATTTATACGGGCATTAACATCAACCGCGACAAGTTTCTCGAACAGCATTTCCTTCTTTAATTCTTCTTTCCATTGTTCGAAGTTCAGCTTTTCCTCGGCAAACATTTTGGAGAATCCTTCTCCATATTCCTTCTTAATATCATTAATCTTTTTTTCCAGTTCCTCCGAGCCGACATCAAGGCCCAACTCCCGTGCCCGCAGATACATTATTTTTTCCGTAATCATGTCATCAAGCACTTCTTCTTTCAGGCGTTCGGCATGCTCACCCTGATCCGGGAAAAGATCTTTAGGCAATATTGCTTTTTTTTGAGCCAATCTCTTTTCATACTCATCAAGATAAATCCTGGCGCCATTCACTTCGGCCACATAGGGACGGGAGGAAATATTAATCTTATCGCAGGCAGCAATAAAAATTATACAGCTAAAGAAAATAATCCAAAATTGCTTGATCAATTTTTCAGGCATACTGATCTCGTAAAAAACTAAAAATTTTTCAACAAATCTGTAATTCCATTTCTAAATCAATGATGATATCGCGGCAGCTAGGAGGAGGCGACGAGGCATATTATACATGCGTTGAGGAAGCCGACGACGACTCCAACAAAGATAGCACTTGATTTAGAAATGGAATAAGATACACTGCCTTCATTCATTCAGCAAGCATCTTTAGCAGCAGTAATGCCTGTTCCAATACTTCCGTTTCGTTAAGCCCGGGTGCCAAAACGAATAACTGATAATCCGGCGTAAAACGTAATTCCCTGGTTTTTTTACGATAAAGCGCAATTATCTTCGCCGGATCAATGGGACTGTCCTGGCGGAAAAATATATATAAATTTTTACCGTCATAGCCCATTTTTCTCCCCTTGACCGGTTTTAAGAGGTTGCGGATATTGATGACGCCCAATAAATTTTTCACATTCTGCGGCAGGGGGCCATAGCAGTCTTTGAGCTCATCGCCGATGCGTTCCAGATCTTCGGCATTATCAGTCAAAGATATTCTTTTATATAAAACCAGCCGCTGATGGACATCCTGCACATACTCCTCGGGAATAAAAGCGGAAATGCCCAACTGAATTTCCGGCAGGGCTTCCTCTTCCACCGGTTTTTCACCTTTTATTTCCCTGATAGTCTTTTCCATCAGCTCCGTATACAATTCATAACCGACCGCCGATACGTGGCCGGACTGCGAAACGCCCAACAGGTTCCCGCCGCCGCGGATTTCCATGTCATTATAGGCAATTCGAAAGCCCGAGCCGGGCTCGGAAAATTCTTTAATTACTTGCAGTCTTTTTATCGCTTCCCGGGAAAGCATAGCCCCTTTGGGCAGCAGTAAATAGGCATAAGCCTCCTGATTGGAGCGGCCTACGCGTCCGCGTATCTGATAGAGCTGGGCCAGACCGAACCGGTCAGCGCGATTAATGATAATTGTGTTGGCCGTGGGGACATCCAGTCCCGAACCGACAATCGTTGTACAAACAAGGACGTCGCATTCCTGCCGGATAAATTTACCCATAGCTTTTTCAATTTCCACAGATTTCATCTGACCGTGAACGACCTGAATTCTGGCCTGCGGCACAAGCCGCGTAAGAAATTGGGAAATTGAATAAATAGAGCGGACACGATCGTGAACGAAAAATACCTGTCCCCCACGCGCCAATTCCTTTTCAATTGCCGCCTTGATTGTTTCCGCATCAAATTCCAGCACATATGTTTTTATAGGCTGCCGCTCTTCCGGCGGAGTATTGATTATGGACAAATCCCGGATCCCGACAAGCGACAGATGCAGGGTGCGGGGGATCGGCGTTGCGGAAAGTGTTAAAACGTCGACCAGCGTGCGCATTTTTTTCAATTTTTCCTTATGCGTCACGCCAAAGCGCTGTTCTTCATCGATGATGGCCAACCCCAGCCTGTTAAAATCTACGTCCTTCTGCAGCAGGCGATGCGTACCCACGACAATATCCACTCTCCCCGTCTTGATATCTTCTATTATTTTCTTTTGTTCGGCGGCGCTGCGAAAACGGTTTAAAACTTCCACACGAACCGGAAAATCCTGGAGCCGGCGGGAGAAAGTCTGAAAATGCTGTTCGGCCAGAATAGTCGTCGGCACCAGCACGGCAACCTGCTTGCCGTCCATAACTGCACGCAGCGCCGCCCGCAGTGCCACTTCTGTTTTCCCGAAACCGGCATCACCGCAAATCAATCTGTCCATGGGTTTGGTTTCATCCATATCCAGATGAATATCCTCAATGGCTTTCAGCTGATCCGGAGTTTCTTCAAATTCAAAAGTGGAACAAAATTCCTCGTAAATCCGGTCCGGCGGCAAGAAGGAATCTCTCTCCATAACTTCGCGGGCGGCGTAAATCGCCACCAGCTCTTCGGCAACCTCGCGCACCGATTTTTGCACGCGTTCTTTTACAGTCTCCCAGGAAGAACCACCCATCTTGTCAATTTTCGGCACATAACCGTCAGGTCCGATATAGCGCTGGATTTTTTCCAGAGAATTAACGGGAATATAAAGTTTATCACCGTCGGAATATTCGATTACCAGAAAGTCATTTTCAATTTTGCCTACCGTTATCTTTTTCAGCCCCCTGTAAGTGCCGATACCAAAATCAGTGTGAACGACAAAATCCCCTTCTTGAAGATCACCGAATGATTTCAGAAAATAACCTTCGCGCACCGGCCGCAGACGGCGGCGGGGAACCTTCTTGACAAAAATTTCCTCTTCGCTCAAAAACACCAGCTTCATGGCCGGAAAAACAAAACTTGCGGAAATTTTCCCGCCGATTAAGAACAGACCTGTTTTTTCCTCCAGTCCGGCTGCGATCTCCAGAATGGAATCCGTGGGAGACAAAAGCCGGACGGGCAAATCATAATTCAAAAGCATATGCTGCATCCGGTGCAAATCTTCCGCCGAGGGGCAAACAAAAAATATTCTCTGCGCATCGGACAGCCATGTCCTGATCTTTTCCACAGTTTGCCGCAGCAGGGTGTCTTCTTTAATTTCTCCGGCGGACGTCTTTTCCTGACGGCTGTCACGGAAAGTGTCAAAAGAAATAACCGGAGTTCCTCTGTCTTCAGACGCCCCCAGCTTAAGGCCTTCCAGATTAAGCCGGGAAAATTTCGTGAGCGTTGCGATTGTATCGGACGGGTCTATGTAGATGCTTTCTTTATCCAAATAAAATTTGTCGCTGTTTTGAGCTTTAAATAATAATTTATCGATATTATTTTCCATGCTCCTCGCTGACTGGTAAATGGCAAACGGATCATCCAGCACAACCAGCGTGGCCGATGGCAAGTAATCAAAAAAGCCGGAAAGTCTTTTGAGCAGAAAACCGTCTTTCTCGTCGTAAGCTTCATAAAAAAGCGGTAAAAAAATCGGATTAATTGAATCAGCCAACCCGTTTTGCAAAGTATCAACCAGACGATTGCGGATTTCCCGGGAAAGAGACAGCGCCGTCGCTCTTCTCTTTACATTGAGAACAGCGAGGTCCCGTGTTTGCGGATTCATCACGATTTCACTGGCCGGAGACACAACAAAAGCATCGGCCGTATCTATGGAGCGTTGGGTATTGGGATCAAACCTGCGAATCGACTCAATTTCGTCGCCCACCATTTCCAGCCGCAGCGGATTTATCTCCGCCGGAGGAAACACGTCAATGATATTACCCCGGGCGCTGAATTCCCCTTTTTCCTCCACAAGACTGACTCTGCGGTAACCTCCCGCAAGCAGGCTCTCACAAAACTCATCCCTGCTCATGACATCACCGGTGGATACTATCTGCAGATATTGATTGAATTGGGCAAAAGGCATGACTTTCTGCATCACTGCCGCCGTGGACGTGACAACCACGGTTTTTGCGCTCATCTGCAGAAGAGTCATAACCCGCAATCGGGCCTGAGCTTCTTCCTTTTGCAGGGTAAACATATCAATAGCCAGAAAATCGAGCGGTGGATAATAGAGAACTTTCTCTTCTCCCAAAAACAGGGACAAATCGGCGGAAAAGGCCCGGGCATCCTTTTCTTCCGGACAGACAATCAAAAGTGATTTTTCCAGGCGGTCAAAAAGCAGAGCCGTAAGGAAGGAGCGTGCAGTGCCCGCGAGCCCGCGGACATCAATGTTTTTCACACCCTGATTAATCTGCTCCAGCAGGCACCGGAATGGCTCAATGTCGTTATGAATTTTATTTGTAATGATCTTTCTCACGGATACTATCCCAATCTTTTTTACAGCAAACCTGCTCGTTTTTCCATTATCCCAATTATACAATTACTTCAAGTGCACATGGTCAAGATATTCTTGACATACATGATTATCGCCCTTATACTTGTAACCAACAAAAAGTTAATCCTTATCAAATTTTGCAAGCATTTTCGAGTTTGAAACAAAAGATGAAAATCAAGATGAAATGATGCAAAGCGCCGCTCTTCATGCGAAGAAAACAGACATCCTGCAGCCGCTTTCATGGGATGTTCCGGAAAAGCTTAAAAAAGCAATCAAAAAATAACCAGCGTCTCTCCGGAGACAACGGCGACTCCCTAATTTGAAGCAACGTAAGCCAGTCAACGGGTAGGAGAAAGGGTAAACATGACCGGTTTCCCCGCTCTACAAACAGACACAGCGGCCTCCAGCAGGCCCGGACGTCCCCTGGTGACCCTGAGCTATGCTCAAAGTCTGGACGGCAGTATCGCCATCAATCGTGAAAATTCCCTTAATTTAAGCGGCCCCGAATCCATGAAAGTGACTCACCAGCTGCGCGCTGCCAACGACGCCATCCTGGTGGGAATCGGCACTGTTCTGGCGGATAACCCCTGCCTCACGGTTCGTCTCGTTGAGGGCAACAATCCGCGCCCTGTAGTCCTGGACAGCCACCTGCGTCTGCCGATCGATGCAAACCTGTTGAGAAACGAGGGTTCATCGCCATTGATTGCTACCACCATGGACCATGATGCACTCAAACGCAGGTCTCTGGAGCGGGCCGGCGTCACCGTGCTTTGTGTTCCGAGTGACAATCATGGCTGGGTGGATTTAAATTATTTGCTGGCCAGTCTGGCCGATTTAGGTATCGACAGTTTGATGGTGGAAGGCGGCGCCAGGGTCATTACCAGCTTTCTGGCCTGCCGTGTGGTCGACCGCCTGGTGATCACGATTACGCCTAAACTTGTCGGGGGGTTACGCGCCGTGGAAAATCCGCTCGTTTCAGTCCGGGATGACATCAGCGGCGACAATCATTCACCAAAGCTGACCAACTTCGCGTATGAACCGTCAGGGGAAGATATAATCTTCCGGGCGACGGTTTCCTGGGATGGACTATGAACAGGAAAGCGGTCTACTTTACCAAACCGGGAGCGGTCGAGGTCAGAGAAGAGGCGTTTCCGCTACTCACACCCGGTAAAGTGCTCGTAAAGACGATCCTTACGGCCGTCAGTTCGGGCACCGAGATGCTGGTCTATCATCATCAGGTTCCCCAAAATCTATCACTGGACAGTACGATCGCGGCTCTATCCGGTAACTTTGATTACCCCTTGAAGTATGGCTATTCCGCAGTAGGGCGGGTAATCGAATTGGGACAGGGAGTGGCTCGCAGCTGGCAGGACAAACTGGTTTTTGCTTTCCATCCCCATGAAAGCCATTTTACAGCCGCGCCGGAAGAACTATTGCCTTTGCCGGAAAAAGTTGTACCGGAAGATGCCGTTTTCCTGGCCAATATGGAAACCGCCGTGAATTTCCTGATGGACGGGCAGCCGATCATCGGGGAACAGGTTGTTGTCTTTGGACAGGGTATTGTCGGGTTGCTGGCGACGGCGCTGCTCGCGCAAATTCCTCTCGGAAAGCTGATAACGGTAGATAAATACCCCCTGCGCCAGCGCGTTTCGCGGGAAATCGGAGCGGCCTTCTGCTTGGAACCCGCCGATCATCCGGAACAACTCTTCCACTTACTCCATTCCGATAATTCACGCGGCGCCGACCTCATTTTCGAACTTTCCGGTAACCCGGAGGCTTTTAACCAGGCGATTGCCGTAGCGGGATTCGACGGCAGAGTCGTCCTCGGCTCCTGGTATGGTCAAAAGACCGCCAACCTGGAACTCGGAGGCAAATTTCACCGCAGCCGCATCCGCCTGATCAGCAGTCAGGTCAGCACACTGTCCCCCGGTTTAACCGGCCGCTGGAACAAAGCCCGCCGTTTTGAAGTCGCGTGGCAAATGCTCGCCAGGATCAAACCGTCACGCTTTATCAGTCATCGTTTTGATGTTGCCCACGCCCCGACAGCATACCAATTTCTCGATAACAACCCCGGTGAAGCGCTCCAGGCCGTTTTCACCTATTAAAGAAAACAGAGGAAACAAATGTATACCGTAGCAGTTAAAACAGATTTCTCCGCACAGCACTTTCTTGTCGGCGGAGATTGGGGAGCAGAGAATCAGAAGCACACCCATCATTATGCGATCGAAGTCCTGCTCACGGGGAATAGTTTAAACGAGCACGGCTATCTGCTGGACATCGATGTGGTCAAAAGAGAATTGAATCGCGTGACTTCTTATTTTCGCGACAGTACGCTCAACGAACTGGCTGAATTCGGCTGCATCAATCCCAGCATAGAACACCTCGCGCGCGTAATCCATGGAATGTTGTTCGGCCGGATTCACGATTCACGAATTTCCACTACATGCGTCAAGGTCTGGGAAGATGCCGAAGCCTGGGCATCATACCGGGAGGAACATTAGATTGCGGACTGGATTATTGATCTCCGGCAGCCTGGACAACCTCACCGGCGGCAACCTTTACGACCGCATGCTGGTGGAACATTTGCGCGAAACCGGCCACTATGTGCGGGTCTTTTCGCTGCCCGGTCAAACCTATCCCTCCCGCCTGCTGGGAAATTTCGCCTTGTCCATGATTGAACGCATCGAAGAAGAATCTTTGGATATTCTGCTTCAGGATGAATTGGAACATGCGGCTCTTTTCCAGCTTAATCAACGACTGAAAAAGCAGATTGCCTGCCCGGTTGTGTCCATTGTGCACCATCTCCGCAGTGATGAAATGAGGCCACGCTGGCAGAACAACCTGTATCGGGTAGTAGAGCGCCGCTACCTGCAGAGCGTCGACGGCTTTGTCTTCAACAGCGAGAGCACGAAGGCTTCGGTACACCGGCTCTGCGGCGGACAATTACCTATGGTGGTCGCCCACCCCGGGGGCAACCGCCTCGACGCCAGCATCACCGAAGTTGAAATTATAGATCGGTCGAGGCAGCCCGGGCCAATCCGGATTTTATTTGTGGGAAATCTTATCCGGCGTAAAGGACTCCATGTCCTCCTGGAGGCAATGAAACAAATACCGGTTGGAGCATGCACCCTGACCATTATCGGCAGCCTGTCGATGGACAAGAGTTACGTCCGGGAAATTCGGAATCAGATAAACCAAAACGGAATTGGAAACAGAGTTACGATCCTGGGCGCGGTATCCGACAACGAGCTGACCGGGCAATTAAAGTCCGCGCACGTACTTGCGGTACCGTCTTCCTACGAGGGATTTGGCATCGTTTATCTGGAGAGCAGGGCATTCGGCTTACCGGCAATCGGTTCTACGGCAGGCGGCGCCGGTGAAATAATCGCTCATGGACAAGACGGTTTTCTTCTACCTGTGGACGACGTCCATTCCCTGGCCATGTACCTGAACAGGCTCAATCAGGATCGTGATCTGCTGACTGCGATGAGCCTCAATGCTTTTCAACAGTACCACAGCCACCCCACCTGGCAGCAGACCTGCCGGAAAATCACGGCGTTTATAGAAAGCATGACGACAAGGAATGGAAATGGCTTGTGATGCACCATTTAATTAACATTGAAATACTTCCGGTTATATATCAATGTCGCTGACTTAAGAAATTTACCTTCCAAATAAAGGGGTTTACAGGGGGCTTTTTATTACACTTTGTAAAATCTCCCCCAACCCCTCTTTAGAAAAGAGGGGGGCCGTAACGCTTAAGTCAATGACATTGGGTGATATATAGCTAAAGATATAAAAAAATAGATTCTCCTATATATAGTTTTTTTAAAAATATAATTTTAAAATACTGTATAAAATTGAAGTGCCGATTCTTCCGGAATCGTTGTCAATATAATTAAGGTGGTAAAAACTTGAAAAATTTTCTGATTACATTAGTCAGCCTCGTCTTTCTGACCTCATGCGCTCACGTATCGCCTCTCGGCGCCAAAGTCACTTATAAAGAGTCCCTCTATGAATATTTCATCGTAGCGGAAGGCAGCAGTCAGGGCAGCATCAACAACCCGGGTGAAATCGTCTATATCAATAAGACCGGCATGTACTCGACTACCCGGGGGCGCTTAAAAGATGCATCCTATGGCAAACGGTTTCCCAAGGTAAATGACTCGGGAGAAGTTGTTTACTGTGGAGCGTCAAAACCAACCGGCGAAGGGCCGTGGCTGGTCTATTCAACCGAAAGAGGTAAAATTGCACGGGGTTTTACTCCCAGTATCAATAATTCCGGCGAGATAGTGTATATAGCTGAGCAAGCCTACAGACCAACTATTTATTCAACTATTCACGGCAGGCTGGGACCTGTCAACCAAGGCCCCGTGGGTTACCACTTGGACATTAACGATTCGGGAGAAGTAATATACAAAGTCAACAATCAGATCTTTTCTACAAAAAGAGGGCTGATAACAACGTTTGCTGTGGATGCTCCATCCGGCCTCACTATTAACAATTTTGGCGATATCCTCTACAGCAATATTAAAGGTGTATATTACGTCGACGGCACTAATCTGACAACTAAATTGTCGAGCATTTCGACACTTGCCAGGTTTGGAGGGCCTGTCGATGTCAATGATTACGGCGACTTTGTATTTAGCTTATGGTGCAGCGGAAAGGATAAATCGTTTCTCCTGCTGGCCACGCAGCGTCCGGAGTATTACGAAAATAAATATAAATCCTGGAAAAAGCTTTCAGGAAACAAGATTCATCATACTACGATTCCTTTGCTCTGCCACTAAGCTCCCTTCCAATCCTGGTTTAACCGATTTGGAGTAGGGCACGGGCAAAATCTACAGAAGCAAAATACCCATAATAATAACCTTGTTAAACAACAAAGAGTTTGTTATTTTCAAGCCACTCTTATCAGGTTGGAAATATGAAAAGTTTCGTTCTCGGCACAGCCGGTCATGTTGATCATGGGAAAACATCGTTAATTAAAGCACTTACAGGGGTTGATACCGATCGTTTAAAAGAGGAAAAACAACGGGGCATCACTATTGAGCTCGGTTTTGCCTCCATTGAACTGCCCTCCGGCCAGACACTCGGCATTGTTGATGTTCCCGGACATGAAAAATTCATTAAAAATATGGTCGCCGGCGCTGCGGGAATTGATCTGGTGATGATGGTCATTGCCGCGGACGAGGGAGTGATGCCTCAGACCAGAGAACATCTGCATATTTGCTCTCTGCTGGGAATATCCAAAGGGATCGTTGCCCTGACGAAAACGGACATGGTGGAAAAGGATTGGCTGGGCCTCGTGCAATCGGAAATTACCGATTTTTTACAGGGAACTTTTTTGGAAGGCGCGCCTGTTATTCCCGTTTCCGCCGTTACTGAAGAAGGCTTGCCCGATCTCCTCCAAGCGCTGGATGCCATCGTCGGCAAACTGGCCGAGAAAATGGATGACGGAATTTTTCGTCTGCCGATAGATCGTGTCTTTACAATGAAGGGTTTTGGCACCGTTGTGACCGGATCGCTCGTTTCCGACCACATAAAAACCGGTGAAGAAGTGCTGATACTTCCCGAAAATATCGCCGCCCGCATCAGAGGCATTCAGGTTCATAATCAGGCGGTGGAGGAAGCGTGGGCCGGCCAGCGCACGGCCATCAACTTACAGGGAATTGAAAAGTCCATCATCAACCGCGGCAATGTTCTTGTCCGCCCGCAAACCGTCTGGCCTTCACAGCGCCTCGACGTTTTTGTTGAATACCTCGCCTCCAATCCCAAAAGTCTCAAAAACAGAACCCTGGTCCGCCTGCATACCGGCACAAGTGAAATTATCTCACGGATAATTCTTCTGGAACAAGACGAACTGGCGCCCGGCCAGAAGGGATTCGCCCAGCTTATCTTGTCTGATGAAGATGTCGTTGTCGCCGGCGATCATTTTGTTTTGCGCAGCTATTCTCCGGTGACAACTATCGGCGGCGGGCAAGTAATTGATCCTCTTCCTAAAAAACACAAAAGACTCAACGATAAAATCATTGAAGATCTGAATTTATTGCAGAAAGGCGACCTTCAGGAAAAGATTAGCGTAATTCTGGAAAGAACCGGTTTTGCGGGAATCAATCTGCCGCACCTGGCCTTCCGCCTGGGTGTGAAAGCGAAAAAAGTCAGAGAAGCGCTGGAAAATTTATTTTCGGGCAAAAAAGCGTTCCTGCTGGACAGCGACGACACAACCGTTATTTCCGCCCGTTTCTTCCAGCAAATCGAAGAGACCATTATTGGAATAATTACTGATTATCACAAAAATAATCCTTTGAAGGCGGGAATTTCCAAGGAAGAACTGAAAGTATCGCTGGAAAACGCCGTTTCGCCGAAGCTTTTCAACATTGTTTTGAGTGCGCTCAATAAAAAGGGAACCATTGTGAGTGACAAGGACAACGTGCGCCTGGCCAAACATCAGGTGGAACTGGCCGGCGATCTGGACTCTTTGCGCCGGGACATAGCCCTGATTTACAAAGAAGCCGGCCTTACGCCTCCGTTTCTTAAAGATGTCATAAATCAATTCATTGCGCAAAAAGCCAAAGCGCAAAGCATCATCAATTTGATGCTCAAAGAAGGCGAATTGACTAAAATAAATGAAGAGCTTTGTTTTTCCGGCGAAATCTTGAACAACTTGAGAAACGATTACAAGGCGATGCTCATCAAAGACGGCAAGGCAACACCGGCCAGCTTCAAGGAACTAACCGGTCTTTCCCGCAAATATATAATTCCTTTAATGGAATACTTTGACATGAACAAACTCACCGTCCGCGTCGGCGACCACCGCATTTTGAGAGAAAAGACGTGAGACGGATAATTCGAGGTTCAATCTACAAGATTGAACCAGCAAAAGAGAGAAAAAATCTCCTTTGATCGATTGGGCATTCTTTCATAGTTTGTCTATTTTGAACCAACCAACGGAGAATAGAAGCGCAACGGCTCCAGCCCAAGCTGCCATCTTCGCGAAAAAACTTAATGCTGATACCGAGAATGGAACAGGAATGGCGCTCCTTAAACTGACTTAGGTTTCTGGCACCAAATGTTGCTACAGGATCAGCCCCTCCCACGCCTCCGAATTGTGGCCCAACGCCAGCCGTAACAGGTGCATTTGTATTGAGCATCGCGAACGAAAAATGCGTTCTTGTTTACGGCCTTGTTAGGCATTTTCATACATCGACCCTGACACTGGTATATTGAGGTTATTTAGCTTCATGATTCGCTTTAAAAGCAACATAAGCCATTTCTCGGAACTCGGTGAGGCAACGACTTCTGCAACCAACTCCTTGAAGCGGATTGCGACATATACCCCCGGCTGATCGAAGTTATTCATACCCGCCCCTTGTACCTCAGATTCTTTATAGGATTCACCATCTGGCCTAATGCAATATTTTGTTTTTACACTGAGAGTGGCAATACGCAATTCCTTCTCATGTCCGAACTTCTCTGCGTCTTTCAGAAAGGCCCTTTCAATTCCTTGATCAGCCTCATATGCAGTCATTATATGATTGTTGTGTTCGACATATTTGACCCGCCCTATATGTGTAGCATCCGGATCATGAGGAACACAGACATTTTGAATCAATCTTCTTACGGTTGACTTGATTGCTATAGCATCACCGGCGCCGCCGTATTCCCTCCACATGCGCGATGACTCAGAATCGCTTAGAAACCAACTACTCACTACAAGTAATTCCCTTGAGTCGTGTTCATCGCGAGAAGCCATTTCGTCAAACTGCCAATGTAAATCAACAGAAAAATGCTTTTTCATCTCTTGATAGCGTGCAGTCATCATCTCCTTTGTCGCGGCTGGCATCATTCCCTCGTACTTATCTTGGAGGATGTTTAGCTTAGAAAACCACAGTGCTTGATACGTCAACATCGAGATGAACTTTGATAATGGCATATATCGCCAAACGGTCAGATCCAAATCCTCTTTGCTGAGATCTCGCAGTTTCATAAGATACCGAACAGATAAGTTTTTATTGGTGGAACCGCTGTGCTTGTTCCACCCTACGTATTACACCGGATTTTTTGTCGGTCGCTTAGTAGTGATCGACAAAGATCAACTTGCTTGTATCAAAACCGGATGCCGCCGCTTTGGCTATGAGGCGGTCCTTTAACTCATTGCTGATTTTCGGGGTTCTGGCCAGAATCCATAAGTATGATTTGTCAGGCCCGCACACGAGTGAGTATTGATAATTTGCATGATCAAGTTCGAAGACGACGTAAGAACCATAAAAGGGTCCAAAGAAGGAAACTTTCAGGTAACCCAGATTTGATCCTTCTACGAAATAGGCTTTCCCCTCGGCTGTTTTCCATGCTTTTTCTTTTTCCGCATAGCCGCCGTTTAATACTCTGACACCGCCGTCGTCCCGCACGCTGTAAATTGCTGATACCCTGGTCAAACCGCGTTCAAAGGAATGATCCAGCCGCGCAATCTCATACCATTTCCCCAGATATCTCTCCAACTGGAAGTTATCAACGGGCTTCACATTTTGGGGAATGCCAACACATCCAACTAAAAACAAAACAAATATTATTGATATCTTTCTCATCCTGGTCTTCTTCTAATACAAACTTCACCCGCTCGCATACTGAAGCCCGTCGGATTGAAGCGGTATGCCCATCCAGATTAATTCAAAGATAATATCCTCTTGTTCCCGGCCACAATAAGAAGCAGCAGCAATTTTTAGTTGTAATTGAGTGCTTTTTTCTTTTCTTCGATCAGTTGATGGTGATATGAGCCTTCTCTCACCATCTTGCCGCCACACTGCCGGCAATTATCTTCTCTGCATGGTTTGCCCGCCTGATATAATACCTTATCTCCGCATTTCGGACAGATGCAATATCCTACATAACCCATCCCTCTTCTGTTTCTCTGCATCTCCTGTGCCTCCTTTCCTGATGGCTGCCTGTTCAAAAGCAATATCCCCAAGATACTCACAAGACGAACATTGAAACTTTCGAGTAGTTACAAATACCGGTCCATAAATACTTCAGACAAAAAAGAGTGTTGATGACTATTTACACATAGCAATTTAATATTAATTAATTGATTTTATTGATCTTCAATGCCCGGCATCGGCGGGAGCGGCCCGTAAGGACCACTATCCGCTTTCTGCCGATACCAGCTGATCAGGGTAAGCTTATAAGGATTAACGCCGTCTCCAGCCACTCCAAACCGGAAAGCCGTTTTCATCCCGCAGTTTCAGTATTTCTTTTCCTTTCTTAACTTCCGCAGCGATTATTGCCGGCTTGCCCTGGAAGGTGATTCGTGAGCCTTTGATCTCTACCTTGTCCTTCGGTTCAATCTTGATGTCCTGGTTTTCAATATACCACCCCGGTCCCAAATGGACAGATACAGTCTCTTTCTTCGTTTTTACCATCGCGTAAACGCCGTAGGACATCCCCTTAGTCGGAGTAATTTTTTCCACACTGACTACTTCACCGGCTATTGTTTCCACAGTCTTGGGATCGTACATTTTACCGTACTGGCTTCCCATTCCCCAGCCTCCGCTTCCCCTCCACATCATTCCCCGCTGTGCAAAAGAGTTGGCAGCCAAAACAAAGACCAAAACGAAAATCATTGTAACGAAGATTGCTACATTCTTTTTCATCTCATCCTCCTTTTCTGTTAATCTGAACCTACTTTTTTTCAGCTGACATTATAAAGTTGAAAGAGTTGCTGCACCGTTGAACCGGCATAAAACCTGATTGAATTGAAACGGGTCATGCCCGGTCTGACCACCTTGGAAATGAGATCGTTTTTCTTGATAACTGCTTGTTAATATGAGGCAGATTTTGACCGAAATCAAGCAGTAATTCAGTATTTTTGTCATCGGAGAATTACCGTGCAAAAATTGCATTAATTTATATTAAATAATCTGTTTAAAAATTCAAAATGATGAATATAATACTTCATAATTGTCTACACACCAGGAAGGATTAGAGCTTTGTTTCTCAAATTATGGAGGTTATTAATGAATATTTTTTCCGAAGATGAAGGTATGCATTACGAAGGGTACTGCATCCGGCCGCCAAGTGAGGCGGACAGCATTCTTTTACAGGTAACCCTCGGTTGTTCACATAATCGCTGCACCTTTTGCGGCACATACCGCGACAAGCGTTTCAAAATTAAAGATGACGCAATCATCCTGAGCGACATCCGGTATGCAGCCCGTCATATGTCCTACAATGACCGTCTCTTTTTGATGGACGGCGATGTTCTGATTGTGCCCCAGAAGAGGTTGGTCTGGATGCTGGAGCAGATTAAGGAGCACCTGCCGCAGGTAAAGCAGGTTGGTGCGTATGCCAACGTCAAGAGCATCAAAAAGAAGTCGAAGGAAGAACTGGAGCAGCTGCGGCGTCTCGACCTCAGTATGCTGTATTACGGAGTAGAAACCGGCGACGATGAGATCAGGGAGGCAATTCAAAAGGGTTCCACAGCAGCGACCTGCATTGAGATGGGGCGGAAATTGAAGGAAGCGGGCTTCAAGGTATGGGTCACGGTTCTTCTGGGAATCGGCGGCCGTGAAAAATCGCTTCAGCACGCCCGTGCTACAGGTGAACTGTTGAGCGCCATGGATCCGGATTTTGTCGGGGCTTTGACGGTAATGCTTATTCCCGGCACTCCGCTTTATGAGGATTTTCAGGGCGGCAAGTTCCAGCTGCCCGATCAGGCCGGCTTGCTCAAAGAATTGCATGAGATGATTACCCACACGAACCTCAGCCGGGGATATTTTTTCTCCAACCATGCATCCAACTATCTGCCCATCAAGGCGAAATTCCCCAGCGGTAAACAGAAGGCCCTGGATTTGATAGATGCGGCTCTGCAGGGAGAAATAAGGCTGAAGCCGGAGTGGATGCGGGCGTTGTAAAAAGACAGGGATTATCAGTCTCTTCCTTCAATAATACGGGCTATGTACTCAAAACCGTTATGGCGGGCATAGGCGGCGGCATCGCTGCCTTGCCCATCTTTTACCGTTGTATTAACGTTATTATTCATGAATAGCCTGACCACCGGTTCATGCCCCTTCATGGCCGCAATCATCAACGGCGTAATTGATCTCCCATTGGCAGTGTACGTGGCATTGATCACGGCACCACGCTCCAGTAAAAGTTTCGCCGTCGCCGCATCGCCCTCCTGGCAGGCAAGCATAAGCGGGGTAAAACCGGTATTGTCGGCGGCATTAACATTGGCGCCTTTGGCAATCAATATCGCAGCCTGCTCCTTTTCGTGCCGCTTGATGGCGATATGCAGCGCGTTGATACTTTTATCATTCGGCGTGTTAATATTGGAGGCGGCGGATGTGAGCAGGGCGACTGTCTCAGGATTACCGCTTAACTGAGCGAACATCAGCGCTTGATTGCCGTCAGTGGAACGAATATCGGGGTTGGCGCCTTTTTCCAAAAGAAGCCGAACAACATCCGTTTGTCCCGTAGCAGCGGCAAACATTAAAGCTGTCATGCCCTTCTGCCCCTCGGCTTTCAAATTTGCATCAGCGCCTTTTTCGAGCAGCACTCTTGCGCAATTGGTCTGTCCGTTTACGGCTGCTCTCATCAAGGCTGTAACACCGGTATTATCAACAGCATCAACATTGAAACCGCTGTCCAAAAGCAATTTTACGATTTCCGTATGCCCGGCATGAGCAGCAATCATTAGTGCGTTATAACCATCTTCCGTAGTTCGGGCTTCTTTGTTTATACCGGCTGTGATAAACTGTTTTATCGCATCGCTATCGCCTTCATATGCTTTTGCCAGAAACATCTGTTCTGTAAACGGTATCTTGCGGCGATCAAGTTCTTTCAAAGCCGTTTTTTTAGGATCACTTGAACATGCGCAGAACATCATCGAAACATAAAATATGCATAGTACATAGAAAACTACGCGCTTCATCGATTATCCTGCTATTTGAAAATTATTTCTTCTACAATGAGGGGTTTTGTTAAATCGTCTCCATATCCTTCCACTATCAGCGAACGTTTCTTGTTTCCCGGCAATACGAGTAATGACCACGGTTGCAGATTTTTACGATCGCTGTAAACATTCGGATAACTGCCGTCCGCCGGAAGACTGGAATGATAGAGCATTACCATGCCTTCAGGAGTATCGGCCTGATAGTTGGCAGCCGCCAGCGACTGAATGGGGTTAGTGTTTGTCAAACTGCGCATAAAGCCGATTCCTTTTTCCAGCTTGGTTTTTCGTTCATCCGTACACCCGAAAATAAAAAATAAAATTAAAACACAAGACAACAATTGAAGCATTCTTTTTGATTTGTTCATACGAATTACTCCTTTTAAATAATCTTTATAGTTTAAAAATATAGCTGATGATTATCACTCAAAATCTTGCAATTTTTTTATGATCAAGATTTCATGGATTATAAAAAGTTATCCCGGCAGTCAGTATCAACAGGAAATAAATCGGTGCTTTGCTTTGAAAACTTTTGGAGTTAATAAAATTTATCGGCTTTTCAATAATTAACCAGCTTAATTATTTAAGTACATTCCAGGCGCAGCTGGTCATCGGTTCATAGCCCTTTTCCTGCATGATCATATCCAGATGAATCAGGCTTATCGCGGAAACATCCATGTCGCGCTCAAAGAGGCTGCCCGCACGATAGAGGGTTACTAAATACTTTTTGCATTTATCGCAGATGAAGGCGGACTCCTGCGTCTTGTTTTCGACGTAAAAATAGTCCATTCCCTTCTGGGCTTCGTTTTCACAGTAAGGGCAAATTACGCGTGTGTAGCGCCAGTAGTGTCCGCAGGAACTGCAATGCAGGAATCGTTTGCCGCCCTGTTCCTCAATCAGCGCAATTGATGGAAATGTACCGCAAATCGGGCAGTAGCCTTTCTCCCATTCAAGTTCACCCAGGGCAGCTGTTATTTCTTTGCTTCGCCTTTCCAGAATAACGCGGCTGACCAGACTCATTAAAAATGAAGCATTGGACGGAGAAACCTTCAGATCTTTCGTCCAACTGTCCGTCGAATTATTTCCACCTTCCGCAGGAGCTTGAAAATAATCCGCCGGATTGATTTTTTCTTTCTGAATGAGGTCGGACAATAAATCAACGCTTTCCGCAAGCTGCGGCATACCTTCTTTAATACCGGCTGCTATGGATAACGCAACATCCTTCAATGAATCCTCCGGCAAAAACAGGTTGATCTGACGGGCCACCGGTACGCCGGCCTTGAGCTTTTCTTTATCGATAAGCGAGCAGTCCAAATTCCGGGAAGAAGAAAGCGCCGCCAGTTGTCTTTGCCTGATGATAATCGGTGCAAAAGCCTTCAAAATAGAACTGCTGTGAGGATTTTGTTCGCAGGCGCGGTCGATTATATTTTCGATTTCTAATATTTCGTCGTTAGTTGCCATTATTGTCTGTTTTCCTTTAATTTTATTTCTGATTAAACAACCATGGTGAAATGTTGGTCCAGCTGTTAATAACCATTGAGCAAGTGCGGCGCACCATATCAGATATATGTCATTTTTGCCATATTATTGTTTACGTGTCTGTCACACAGATTTTTTTCCATTCTTCCGTGAAGGGTGTTCAAAAATATTCTTGCTATTTGTTATTCCTTGCAGTTATATTCTTAAAGTAGTTATAACTCTTATGAATTTGCTATTCGTCCCCGCTTTTGTTACTTCCCCTTATCTTTATAACGAAAATAAATACTACGATGGAATGCAGGGATTAATGATTCAAGAACGTTGTCTGATCATGTTTGCCAAATATCCGGAAAAAGGAAAGGTCAAGTCGAGACTGATCCTCGAAGGATACAAAGTCCTGGTAGCAGATCTCTATCGTTGTTTTATCGAAGATCTCATCGAGAGAGTATCCACCGGCAACTATACATTTCTGATGGCTTATGATCCTCCGGAAAGAAAAAATGATTTCATTAAACTTTTCGGTGACGGTCTTTCCTATTTACCCCAGGAAGGGGAAGATCTGGGCGTCCGCATGTACAGGGCTTTTACCGAATGCTTTTCCAACGGCTTCCGATACGTCGTGATCATTGGCAGCGACAGTCCGGACATTCCTCATGGAATAATCGAAGAAGCGTTTCGATCTTTAAATGAACATGGCGCAGTTATCGGACCGACATGGGATGGAGGATATTATTTGATCGGTTTTTCCAGAGGTTTCGTATCCCGGCGTTTTTTTGAAAACATGCTGTGGAGCACGTCCAACGTTTTTGAGGAAACAATGCGGCGATTTCAGGAAGACGGCATCCCGGTGCATGTTCTGCCTGGATGGAGGGATATAGACAGGGCGGATGATATCTATTCTCTCCTTAAAGAGAGCGAATGCTCGGATTTTGGCAAATCAAGAACGATAAAATTTTTGAAAGAGAATGGCTTTACGGCAACAAGCTGATGAACAAACTAATTTCCATCATTATCCCCGTTCTGGATGAAAGTGCAGGCATAAACCAAACCATTGAACACTTAAGAGGCTTGATCGCGACAAATCGACTACCCGTTGAAATAATTGTTGTTGACGGAGATCACGAGGGGAAAACGATAGCAGCCGTTAAGGATGACAGGGTAATTACCGCGATAGTCAAACCGGGACGGGCCAGTCAGATGAACCGGGGGGCGGCACTGGCCAAAGGTGAAATCCTTTTGTTCCTGCACGCAGATACGCGGCTGCCGGATGACGGTCTGGCTTTAATTGCTGATGCGTACGCCAATTTTCTCTTTGTGGCCGGGGCTTTCGATCTGGCCATTGACTCCAAGCGGGCGATATTTCGCCTCATTGAAAAAACGGCATCCCTTCGTTCCCGGCTGACCCGCATCCCTTATGGAGATCAGGCCTTTTTCTTTAGGGCCGATTATTTCCGGGCTCTCGGCGGTTTCGCGGAAATCCCCTTCATGGAAGATGTGGAAATAATGCGCCGCATCAAGAAAAGAGGAGAAAAGATTGTTTTTCTGAGCTCTCACGTCCAGACATCACCGCGGCGCTGGGAAAAGGAAGGTGTTATTAAACATACGATCCGTAACTGGTTGCTGGTATTTTTGTATTGCCTGGGCATTGCCCCGGAACGGCTCGCAAAATTTTACAGGGTTCAAGGAGCTGAAAAAAACAGCAGCATGTTATTGGGAGACAAAATTGATTAACAAATATTTCATGGATTCGATTTTTTCACCGCGCATCAGGATTTTTTTTCATCAGGCGCTGGCTCATCGCTGGCCCTACCGGATTATCAGCATTGCCCTGGCAGGCTTGTTTATTTATGGCGGTGTGGTCAAACTCTTCGCCCCTAAAGCTTTTGCCGCTATCATCTCTACTTACAATCTTGTCCCGGAAATTCTTTTGCCCGTGGTCGCAATCGGCTTGCCGCTTATCGAAACAGGCGCCGGACTCGGGCTCATATTTAACAAATCATGGGCGCTTCATTTGGTGACCGGACTTCTTGCCATGTTTATTTTTGTCCTTGGCTACGGTGTTCTGGGCGAATTGAATGTCGATTGCGGCTGTTTCAGTGCGGAAGAGTCGCACACGCAGGCCGGCCTGCGTAAGGCGTTTTATCGAGACCTGATTCTGCTGGGGCTTGTAGCCCCCTATCTTTATCTTTCCCGGCGTGCCCAAAAAATTAGTCTTAATGAGGAGTTAAAAGAAGAAACAAAAGCCGGTTAAAATGAGTGTATGTTTTCCACGAAAATCTAATTTAATAAAAGGAGAAGAAAAATGAACGTAAAGAGAAGTTTATTGAGTGTTTTGGTTGCGTCTCTGCTGGTTTTCGGTTTAGCCGCAGCCGCTATGGCATGGGGAACAAAGGAATTGGAAACAGAGAAGATTGCCGTGACCTTCGCCAAGGAAGTGCAGCGCGGGGAATATAAGATTGTCGCCACGCAGGAATTGAAAAGCTGGATTGATGCAAAGAAACCCATGCTTATCGTAGACACCATGCCCTATGAGGCCAGCTACAAGAAGCAGCACATTCCGGGCGCTGTTCAAATGGAGTTCCCGATTCCCGAAATGACGAAACTGGATGACAAAACCAAAGATGCGCTGGTAAAGATTCTGGGACCGGATAAAAACCGTCTTATCGTTTTTTATTGTGGCTTCGTAAAATGCACCCGCAGCCACAACGGAGCCATGTGGGCTGCAAAATTGGGCTACAAAAATGTCTATCGCCATCCGGGCGGAATAAAGGCCTGGGATGAAGCAGATTATCCCGTTGAAAAGGTGAAATAATTGTCCGATTTCACTGAAAGTTGCCTGGGATGCGGCGCTTGCGCCGATGTTTGTCCCTTTCTTGTTCAGTTTGGGACGCCGGATAAGATTCTTTCGGATCGTCCGGAAGCGGCTTTTTATTGCACTTCCTGCCGCTGCTGCGAGGCCGTATGTCCCCTGGAACTCTCACCGGCGGCAGCTTTTTTAGAAACAAAGCAGCGCCTGGTTCGAAAGAATCAAATGCCATTCTCCGTCCGCAAGGCACTGGATGGATCGAAAGCTTTTGCCAAAGCCGGGCATGGATTTCCATTTTCTTTTTATGGAAGCACGGATACAATCTTCTGGCCGGGGTGCGGTTTGCCCGCAAACCGGCCGGAACTTATCCGTAAAATACAGGAGATCCTGAGCCGTCACTTACGGCAGAAAGTCGGTCTGGTACTGGACTGCTGCCATGACCCGGTGTTTGAGCTGGGCGACCCTCAAACGGCATTAACAGCTTTACAGGATATTAACAAACGTCTGCTGGACGGCGGCGTGAAAAAGGTGATCACCGGCTGTCTGAATTGCCATAAGCTTCTATCCGAGCATCTTGAAGGCATCCAGGTTGTCTTTATTCTGGAGGTGCTCCCGCCGGAGATATTTAAACAGCAGCAACACAAACACGATTCAATTTATCTTCATCATCCCTGCCCTTCCTCGCGGTGGGCAAACATCCCCGACGCCGCCGGAAATGTGATTAATCATGTTTATCCACCGGGTGCATCCGACGGCAAAGTGGAAAGATCAGAACCTCTTTGTTGCGGCTCGGGGGGCGGTTTAACCACTACTTCCGCGGAACTGGCGGATCGCTTTCTAGAGCGGATTATTCAAAAAGGGAAAGACAGAACAATTGTCACGTATTGCACCGGCTGTCAGAATCGTTTTCTGCAACGGGGCGTGGAAACTGTACATTTTCTGGAATGCCTGGCCGGAATTCAGCCGCGCACGAGTATTCCCTCTACGGGGAGGCAATGGATCAACCGTCTGATTCTGGCCACCAGGGTCAGGCTTAATACGCCGAAATTTCTGATTCTGTTGACCATTATCCTTCTGGTTGCCGGCGGCGTTTACTTGAACTCTCAGCATATATTTTCAGCGGAAACACTGATGAATCTCCTGGAGCGAAATCCTGTTTTAGCTCCGATTATCTTTCTCGGCATCTACACAGTTGCCCCGGCACTTTTTTTGCCCAGCATTCCTATTACCCTGGCAGCCGGTTTCTTCTGGGGACCGGTTTGGGGCGTCGTATTTTCCATTACCGGGGCAACAATTGGCGCCTGTCTGCCCTTTTTCCTGTCCCGCTATCTTCTTCAAAATTTTATTAAAAACAAGATTTCACCGGAGCGCTGGGAGTGGCTTCAGGATAAAGTAAATAAACATGGCTGGCAGGCCGTAGCCTTTACACGCCTGATCCCTGTTTTCCCCTTTAACCTGCTTAATTATCTTTTCGGATTGACCCCTATCGCCTTTTTCCAATACCTTTGGAGCACACTTGTTTTTATGCTCCCGGCATGTATTGCTTTTGTTGCCTTTGGCAGCTCTCTGGGGGAACTGATCATGCGGGGAAATTTCAAGGGAGTAATTATCGGTATTACAATTGCGGTCGTTGCTTTCCTGATTCCTTTTACCCTGCGCCCGTTTTTCCGCAAAATCGGAGACAACAAAACTTTGGCGGCTGATGATATATCTCAAAACGATAATGACAAATAATTTCTTATATTACGAATTTGGTTCTAATTGACAAAAAATCAGGAAAGGATAAAGTTTATTATGGCTGATTATTATGAGAAGAAAGATTTGGCGGACTTTGCCAATATCGGGGAATATTCACCGACGCTGGGACAGAAATATTTCGATTACTATGGAGAGGCGACAAATGCGGGCACTCTGTCGGCCAGGGAAAAGGCGCTGATTGCGCTGGCCGTGGCAACCACGCAGAAATGCCCGTATTGCATTGACGCCTATACCAATCAATGTCTGTCGCTGGGAGTTTCCCCGGAAGAAATGATGGAAGCGGTTCATGTAGGAGCGGCAATGGTGGCCGGGGTTGTTCTGGCGCATTCCACGCAGATGCGGAAAATAATTAAGAAGAAGGAAATGTGAGACATGGACGGGTTCAACTCTCTTATACCTTTTCGTTTTCAAAGGATAACGCGACGGCTGGGAGGAGGCGACGAGGCGTATTATACATACGTTGAGGAAGCCAACGACAACGCCAACAAAGTTAGCCAAAGAAAGCGAAATGGTATTATACCTTTTGAGCAAAGGGTGGCAGGCCCTCTCATGGCAAGCGGCATCGAAACTTTGCAGATTAATGTTGGATACCGCTGCAATCTGGAATGCAGGCATTGCCATGTTGAAGCAGGTCCGGCCCGGCACGAACTCATGTCTAAAGAGGTAATGGAACTGAGCTTAGGGATTTTGCAGGAAAATCCTATCCCTGCTATCGACATCACAGGCGGCGCTCCCGAGATGCATCCCGATTTGCCCTGGTTTCTGGAGCAATGCGCCGCATTGAAGCGCCGTTTGCAGGTACGAACAAACGGCATAATTCTGCTCAAAAAGGAGTTTTCCGCGTTTATTGATCTTTATACCCGGCTTGGCGTGGAAGTTGTGGTCTCGTTTCCCCACCTGGACATGAAGATTACTGACCGGCAACGGGGAAACGGCGTTTACAACAAATTGATTGATGCTCTTCGAAAGTTAAATGACAGGGGTTACGGGCAGACCGGCAGCGGATTGATTTTGAATCTCGTTCATAATCCCGGTGGAGCCTATCTTCCCGGTTTACAGAATTCGCTGGAAGAAAATTACCGTCGGGTTCTTCAGGAAAAATTTGGTATTGTTTTCAACAATCTTTTTTGCATCACGAATATGCCCATCGGCAGATATTTGGACTATCTGCAAAGAACCGACAACTACGAAGAGTACATGAGCGCTTTGGTCAATGCCTTTAATCCGGCAACATTAGCAAATGTCATGTGCAAAACAACTCTTTCCGTCGCCTGGGACGGGAAACTTTACGATTGTGATTTTAATCAGGTTCTGGGAATGCCTGTCAATCACGGCGCACCGGAAAACATCGCTGTATTTGATTTTTCCAGACTTGCTTCGCGCCGGATAGTGACCGGTAACCATTGTTACGGCTGCACGGCCGGGGCCGGATCATCCTGCCGGGGAACACTAACCCAATCCGACCAGCAGGAATGTTGCGGGAGTGCCGTATGAAGACAAAGACTTTTTTTCTGATTTTTATCTGTATCATACTTGCCGCAGCGGCAGTTACTGAAGCAGAGCAAAAAAACATCATCCGCGTAAATTTCAATACTCTGGCCGATTGGGAACCACTGACTTTTCCGAAAATAAAAAACCATTCCAAATACACGCTGGTTGCGGAAGGAGAAAAAACAGTTCTGAAAGCCGAAAGCCATGCATCAGCTTCGGCTATTGTCTATCGGCGTACTTTCAACATTTATGAACATCCCCGTATCAGCTGGCGCTGGAAAGTGACGCAGCTTTCCGACCGTGGAAATCCGAAGGAGAAATCGGGAGACGATTATCCCATCCGTGTTTACATCATGTTTCAATATGATCCCGCCCGCGCCTCTCTCGGTGAACGCTTAATGTACAATGCCTCCAAAGTTATTTATGGCAAATATCCGCCGCACAGCACACTGAATTACGTATGGACGGGTGTAAACATCCCTGAACAATTGATTGCCAGCCCCTATACCGGAAAAGCATACATGGTCGTTCTGGAAAAAGGAAAGCAGCGTGTTGGTCAATGGGTGGAAGAATCAGTTAATGTCCTTGCCGATTACCGCAAAGCCTTCGGCCAGGATCCCCCCGCCACGGCAGGACTTGCCGTTATGAGCGACACGGACAACACCGGAGCAAATGCTGTAGCGTATCTGGATTTCATTGAATTAAAGCCGTAACGGAGCGACGTCTGTTTTCTGAACTTCTTGGACACAGTCATTTTTCTCATATTTCCTTCGACAATCAATGTTTCTCTTGACAAATGTATTTAAAATAATTTAATCACTACTAAAATGATAGTATTAATAGCATGTGCTGGTTTATGGAGACAAGAATTTCCGTAAGTCCATGCTATGACAAAAATCAGCGGCAGCAATCGAATTAATTAAGAGGCATCGGAAAGGAGCTTTATAATGAGTAAAATTGATGCAAAATTGAAACTGGAAACACTGGCGCTGCATGGCGGACAGGATGCAGATCCCACGACGGGAGCCCGCGCCGTTCCTGTCTATCAGACAAGCTCCTACCAGTTCAAAGATACTGAACACGCAGCCAATCTTTTTGGTTTGAAAGAGTTCGGCAATATTTATACACGGCTGATGAATCCGACAACGGACGTTCTGGAAAAGAGAATGGCGCTTCTGGACGGCGGCCTGGGAGCACTGGCGGTGGCCAGCGGTCAATCGGCCATTACTCTGGCCCTTCTCAATATCGCTCGCGCCGGGGACGAGATCGTTTCTGCGGACAATCTCTACGGCGGAACATATAACCTGTTTCATTACACTTTTTCCCGTCTGGGAATTACAGTCAAATTCGTTAAATCGAATGACCTGCAAGCTTTACAGAAAGCGATCACACCGAAGACGAGAGCAATTTACGCTGAGTCCATAGGCAATCCCAAACTGGATGTTGCCGATCTCGAAGGTATTGCCGCCATCGCGCATAAAAACGGTATTCCCTTTGTTTTAGACAATACCGTTTCCCCCTATCTGCTTCGCCCCATTGATTTCGGCGTGGATATTGTTGTGTATTCGGCCACAAAGTTTATCGGCGGTCACGGAACATCGCTGGGCGGATTGATTGTTGATTCGGGAAAATTCGACTGGACAAACGGAAAGTTTCCTCTGATTGCCGATCCTGATCCCAGTTATCACGGGCTTAATTTTGTCGAAGCCCTGAAACCCATGGGTAATATTGCCTATATCATCAAGGCGCGCGTATCCCTCCTGCGTGACCTGGGACCGGCTCTTTCGCCGTTTAACTCTTTTCTTTTTCTGCAGGGACTGGAAACAATCCATTTGAGAATGATACGTCATTCTGAAAATGCTCTGGCCGTTGCCGAATACCTGGAAAAACATCCGCAAGTAAGCTGGGTCAACTATCCGGGACTTAAATCCAGTGCGGAATACCAGCGGGCAAAAAAATACCTGCCGAAAGGTGCGGGGGCAATCATCGGTTTCGGAATCAAGGGCGGCTCAGAAGCAGGAAGAAAGTTCATTGAATCTCTGGAACTCATCTCTCATTTGGCAAATGTGGGAGACGCAAAAACTCTGGCGATCCATCCGGCAACGACAACACACCAGCAGCTATCCGCAGAGGAGCAACTGGCTACAGGTGTGACGCCGGATTTCATCCGGTTGTCCATAGGAATCGAACACATTGATGACATCATCGCCGACATCGAGCAGGCATTGATCAAGGCATAAAATAGAGAGGGGTAGCACTATCCGTCAACATGGCTTTCCCGGAAATAATAAATTTAAGCGGGTGTTGTTGTTGAAAAATACCAGACACACAAAAACAAAGAATAATTCTATAGGCATTGTCGAAACGCGGTATTATACTTTTGCCGGACCGGGTAAAGAATATAAATTTGAAAGCGGGGATATACTGCAGCCAATCACTCTTGCTTATGAAACATATGGCGCCTTGAACAAAAACAAATCAAATGCAATTCTGATACTGCATGCCCTTTCCGGTGATGCGCATGCGGCAGGGGCTCACAAAGGACAGAATGATACCGGGTGGTGGGATGATATGATCGGCCCCGGCAAGGCCTTCGATACAAACCGGTACTTTATCATTTGCTCCAATGTTATCGGCGGCTGCAAAGGTTCCACCGGGCCTTCTTCCATCAATCCCAAAACAGGGAAACCTTACGCGCTGGATTTTCCTTTTATCACAGTGGCCGACATGGTTAATGCCCAGCGGCGCCTCATCGATTATTTCGGCATCGACAGGCTGTTGTGCGTTGCAGGCGCTTCAATGGGCGGTATGCAGGTCCTCCAGTGGATCGCCTCTTATCCGCAGCGGGTGAAGTCGGCTATTCCCATTGCCACGACGTTGAAGCATTCTCCCCAGCAGATTGCTTTCAATGAAGTGATCCGGCAGTCCATCATGGCTGATCCGGCCTGGCGTGACGGGAATTATTACGAATACGGACAACCGGAAAAGGGACTCTCCGTTGCGCGCATGATCGGCCACATCACCTTCATGAGCGATCAGTCCATGGAAGAGAAATTTTCCCGCAGGTTGAAAAACGACAAGTTCAGCTTCGGATTTGATGCTGATTTTGAAGTGGAAGGATATTTGCGTTATCGTGGAGCTAATTTCGTAAAGCGTTTCGATGCCAACTCCTATCTCTACATTACAAAAGCAATAGATTACTTTGATTTGTCGGGTGCAAAACTCATCCCGCCCGGAAAAGTTATCGACACGCGAATCATGGTTATCTCTTTTAAGTCGGATTGGCTCTATCCCCCCTACCAATCGCAGGAAATTGTGCGGCTGCTGAAGAGAAGGCGCGTTGATGCCACGTATTGCGAATTGACATCCACTTACGGTCATGACGCTTTTCTGATCGAGGTGGAAGAGCAGACGACGCTGATCAAACATTTTTTGGATAAGACATTCAACGGATACCTGGTAACAGACGATTATGAAATTTAACGACATTACATTGGATCATCGTATTATTTATTCGATTATTGAAAATGGTTCACGCGTTCTGGACCTGGGTTGCGGCGAGGGAGAGCTTTTGTACCCGCTTGTTCGTGACAAGCTCGTCCGGGCTCAGGGTATTGAACTGAATGATAAGGCCATAAAGGAATGCGTTAAAAAAGGCTTGAGCGTTTTTCATGATGATATTGAAAATGGATTATGCGAATTTCCGGATCACTCCTTCGATTATGTGATCCTGAATCAGAGTATGCAGGAAGTGAAAAAGGTTGATTATGTCATTCAGGAGGCCCTGCGCATCGGCAATAAGGTTATTATCGGATTTCCCAACTTTGCCCATATCAAATCACGGCTCATGCTGCTTTTCCGGGGAAGGTCACCCATTACCGGATCATTGCCCTACCTCTGGTTCGACACTCCTAATGTCCGCTTTTTAAGCATCAATGATTTTAAAAGTTTCTGCGAGGAGAAAAACATCCGGATTGTGGAAGCTCATTATCTGGGAGAAAAGGAAATTATCCGCTTCCGGCCGAACCTGTTTGCCTTGAATGCTATTTTTGTTGTAACGAATGATGCGCATTTATAAATTATGCAAAGATGAAATAAAGAATTATAAGCAAAATTTTCAGTCATAATCAATTGACATGCCTCGTTATTGCAGCTATGTTACCCCTCACCGGATATTCAATACAACAATAAGCTTAACATTACGGAGGGTGTTAAAGATGCAACAATTGCAGGACCAGTCCGTCATCAATCTTCCCGCCCCCAGACTCACGGGAAAAATGTCTTTGGAAGAAACATTAAATTGCCGTGAATCAATCAGGGATTTTTCTTCCGAACCTTTAACGAAAGAAGAAATATCGCAATTGCTTTGGGCTGCCCAAGGCACAACGCGTGATTGGGGCGCCAGAACCGTTCCGTCGGCGGGCGCGCTGTTTCCTCTGGAAGTCTATGTAGTGATGAAGGAAGGTGTATTCCATTATAACACCAATGAACATTGCCTTTCCCGCCATTCGGAACAGGATCTGCGCGAACCACTCGCCAAAGCCGCCTTCGATCAGGATTGTGTCCAAAAGGCCCCGACTGTTTTTATCATTGCCGCCGTGTATGAAAGGTCAGCGGAGAATTATGGCGCCCGGGCCGACAGATATGCAAAGATGGAAGCCGGTCATGCCTGCCAGAATCTTTTGCTCCAGGCGGTATCACTGGGATTGGGAGCTGTACCCGTCGGAGCGTTCCAGGACAGGATAGTAAGACAGACACTTCAATTTCCCCTCAACCATGAACCTTTGTATCTGATTCCCGTAGGAAGGAAACCCTGATAAAATAATACTTTTCTTTTAAATGGACAAGCAGCGTATAAAATCATTTTTGGATACAATCGGACAAAAAGGCAAAGAATATATTATTAAATTCATTGCCTGGCGTAAGTACCGGATTGCCCGTTATCATGGATTATCCCGCTGGGGCAAAGTCGGGAATAAGATACTGACTTTCTGTGGTTTCTTTCTGCTGTATTTGATTCTGGTTGATATTAATTTTCTGTGGCTTTTTGGTAAATCACCTTCCCTGAGCAGCATCAGTGACCCGCCTCAGTTGATTTCATCTGAAATCATCAGCTCCGATGGACAGGTTATCGGCAAATATTTTGACGAGAACCGGAAACTGGTGAAGTATGAAAATATTTCTCCGGCCCTGATCAACACACTGGTCAGCACCGAAGATATCCGCTTCTACAAACATTTCGGCATCGATATACAAGGACTCTTCGCCGCGTTTAAAGATACGCTACACGGCAATGCCCGCGGCGCCAGCACCATCACTCAGCAATTAGTCAAAAATATGTATAAAACACGGAGCCAGTATTCAACCGGGCTGCTGGGGTATGTGCCGGGACTGCGGCTGCTGATCGGCAAAACCAAGGAATGGACGGCGGCAATTAAGATTGAATTGATGTATTCAAAGAAAGAAATTCTTGCAATGTATCTTAATACCGTTAACTTCAGCAGTAACGCTTACGGAATTCATACTGCGGCAAAAACCTATTATGGAACCACCCCGGATAAACTGACTTACGAACAATCAGCAGTACTCGTTGGAATGTTGAAAGCGGTTACCGTCTATAATCCCTATTTGTATACGGAACGCGCCAAAGAACGACGCAACGTGGTATTGCAGCAGTTGGCGGACAATAAATTCATCGCCCAGCAAATGGCTGATTCCTTAAAGCAAAGTCCCCTGGTCCTCAACTATCGTACTGAAAGATCCCAGGGAGGTATTGCTCCGTATTTCCGTGATTATCTGGCAAAATTTCTCGAAAAATGGGGCGAAGACAACGGCTACGATATTTATGCAGACGGGTTGAAAATATATGTCACTATAGATTCCCGTCTGCAAAAGTATGCCGAGGAAGCAGTTCAAAAACAGATGAAACAGCTTCAGGAACGCTTTTCTCCCTATTGGCTGGCGCATAATTCCTGGCGCAATAAGAGCGGGAAAAAGCAGTCCCGGCAAAATTCCATCGACGAGAGTCTGGATCAGCCGCGCACAGCCAGGGTGTTTGATTACAATAAGGAAGGATATAAGAAACTCCAAATCAGTATAGCGGAATACAACCGCTACATGCAACAGTTCCTGCACTGTGGTTTTGTGGCGATGGAACCGGATACAAAACATGTGAAGGCATGGGTGGGAGACGTAAGTTACGATTACTGGCAATATGACAAAGTAGCGCAAAGCAAACGTCAACCGGGTTCGACATTTAAGTTATTTGTTTATACGGCGGCGATGCTTGCCGGGAAATCGCCCTGCGACAAATTTGTCGATCAACCCGTAATTTACAAATATGACGGCGGGGTGTGGAAACCTAAAAACGCCAACGAAACATACGGCGGATATCCCATGACCTTAAAAGCCGCGTTTGCCCAGTCCGTTAATTCGATTGCCGCCCAGGTGGCGCAGCAAGTCGGTATTTCCCATGTGGCGAAATGCGCACATATTATGGGTATCCAATCCAAACTGGTGGAAGTTCCTTCTCTTTGCCTGGGTTCATCCGAAGTTTCACTGCTGGAACTGGTTAATGCTTATACGACGGTAGTATCGGAAGGAATGTATGATTCTCCTGTCATTGTAAAACGGATTGAGGATAGTGCCGGTAATACAATCTATGAAGCAAATACTAAACCCAAACGGGTAATTTCCTATGAAAATGCATTTCTGATGATTGAACTCCTGAAAGGCGGTGTCACAGAATCCGGTGGAACTTCCCGTGCTTTGTGGAGCTGGAATTTGTTCCGCTGGGATACTGATTTTGGCGGAAAAACGGGAACAACATCAAACTACTCTGATGCCTGGTACGTGGGAGTCACTCCGAAACTGGTCGGCGGGGCCTGGGTCGGCGCTGAGAAGCGGAGCGACCAATTTGGTTCAAGCAGGCTGGGACAGGGAAGCCGCGCTGCATTGCCCGTATTTGCCATGTTTATGGAAAAGGTATTATCTGACAAGAACTTCGTACATTATCGCGCAAAATTTCCGAAAGAACCCAGACAACCGATCAGCCGGGCATATAAGTGTTCGTCTTACGTTCCACTGGAAACAGATGAGGTGGACCCTCTGGCCGATCCCGCCAAAACGGAAGATGTTGTGGAAGAAGTTCCCAAACCGGCAACGGAAGCTGAAGAGAAAGCAGCAGAGCGATAAGATATAACATTTTTCAACAGCCTGTCGTTATTTGACGCCGGTGATCACTCTCATCTTCGTATCGCAGGAACTGCCAACCTTGACGGACTTCAAATTGACGCCGTTTTGGCAACTTTCACCCCGATCATTAATCCGGCAAGTTACTTCAACGCTTTTCCCGGACCTGTACCAGGGCGGCATCCGTCGATAACACCCGACTTCGCCACCCGCGCATGCCTCCGGTATTCCATAAGGTACGCAACGCGATGATCTCAGGGAGTTGACCCTTCTTCCATCCACCACAAAGCCCGGATAATTGTCGACTATTTGGACTTCATCTTTTTCGTCCGTTGGACGAACGATGAAATCCCGGAAGAAAAATCCGTTGCCTGCCTGCCGGTCAATGCGAATCCGCCTGTTGGCAATCAGTATGTAGTCATCCTTTTTCCGGGCAATGGCGCCGGTCACGTATTTTACGCCGTCATATTGGGGGAAGCATTTACCCATGGCCGGCGGATGATAATAGTGCCGCAGCATTTTTAAATCATTCAGTGCTACTCCGGGAAATATCCTTTGCAGATCGGCGTCCCCGCCAAACAGGATGCTTTCCACATCGGAAACATTCTGCTCATACATACGCTGGAGACGCATGTAGCCGTTATCAGCCGTATTTACCAGATCATTTCTTAAAAAACAGGATGCTATACCGGTGATCTGCGTCAGGTACTCATCCCAGATATTATACTGCGAAACCCTTGTCGCCACGCCTTTGAAATCCCCCCGCTCCGAACATCCCTGGCGTTTTGAACAATGCTCTTTTCCCCGGTTCCTGATGGTCAAAGCAATGATATTGCGTTCACAACCTCCGTATGCATTGCACCCGCGATCAAGATGTCCTTCAAACATAGCAGTACGCATGGTGTAATCGAGATGCCTGGCTTTCTCCAATTCATCAGTTGGAAAGCGTCCTTTATTATCCTGTATGAACTGCTCCCATGCTTTTTCCAGGGACATACGGCGTTTGATCAGGTTCCGGTCGACCGTTCCACAGGATGGTGAATTGTGAAATGCCCTGACGATCCGATCCAGATTACTCTGTCCGGCTTGCCCATTTTTGTTAATTGCCGCGGGCATGGGTGGATCGAAAAAAGGGACCTGCTGCAGGGGATACAATTTTCTCAAATCGATTACATTTGCCACAGCACCGTCGCAATGATGATTGGAAACCTTCATTGACTGACGTTCACGGACTGTTTTGCGCAGCATGTTCGCGGACTCAGGGGGAGCGTTTCCGGCGTCGACGATAATTTGAAAACCGACAAAGGGAGCGCCGTTTTTATCCGTCAACGGCTGGTTGTCTTTCACCACCACGCAGGGAATAACAGATGATCCCATCTTCAGATATCCGGCCGGTGAAGATGCTCCTCTCCTGCGGAAGGAATCAATATTGTAGTAAGGCACTTCCAGCGGACCGTTAAATTCATAAAGGGTCAGGACAGGAGCTGCAGGAACCTCAGCCTTTACGCCCGACGGCAGAAATATTACAAAAAATATTGTCCAGAAAAACATCAACATCAAAAATTGATAACTTCTGCCAAACCGGGAACACATATTTCTCATTTACGGCACCGACTCCCTGCAAAGAATTTACCCACAGCTTTAATATAAGAGGAGACGGATGACAAGAAGAAGATAATTGTCAGAGTGATTTTATAATAAGAAACAGAACGCCTGGAGATTGGGGCAACAACCTGTTAATACTCCTTGCCGCCTGATTCCACAATCGGAAAAGACTGGAACCCAGCTATCTATATTTCAAAGATATATAAAAATAAATTTTTCTGTATATGGTGTTTTTATAATAATGTGGGACATTGAAAACATTAGAGGTTCTTGTTCTTCGGTGTTTGGCTTTAGCATGGCACGGGCACGAAATCCTGTAAATTTATACAAGTCGTGGAATGTTCTTTTCGTCTCCCTATCAGAGATTTGAAAACGTGTCAATTTTCAAATAACAATTATAAAGACATTACAAGAACTTATAAGTGTTTTAATGTATTTAAAAGTCAGAAGAGTCAAATAAAGTAACTTATGATTCAATGGCTTTCCAGTACATGGCGGCCAACACGCATCCGGACCATGACCTATATAATAATACAAAACCAGCCAAAACAAACATAATAATTGCGGACTCACCATCAATAAAGAAAACAAGCGGTCAAGCCCAACAGACTTCTAGGAGAGGGATGGTAATATGAGCACAAAACTGCTTTCATCGTTGGCATTCTTGGTTGTAATTTTTTTATTCTCAATTTTTGTGTTCTTGAGTGAGGAGGTGGTAATCCGAATCACTGAAGAAGATAACATTATTGAGAATGTGGGTGCCGCTTCATTACTGATCGCGTCAATTATTTGCCTTTTCTTGTTCGTTAGAGACACAGGCGGAAATGATCTGTACTTATTCCGCACGGAAAGAAATCTTTTTATGTTACTTTTTGCCATAATCTTCTTCTTCGGCTTCGCAGAAGAGATTAGCTGGGGACAAAGGATTTTCGGATGGGAAACGCCAGCCCCAGTCAATGCGATTAACACACAGGGGGAAACTAATATTCATAACATGTCTCTCAAACTTGGTTCTCTCAGGCTGAATATGGAACTACTATTCTCCTTTTTCTGGTTTTCTTATTGCTGCTTGCTCCCGTTGCTGACAAGGGTCAGTCATAAGTCCAAAATGTGGTGCCAAAGAATAAACCTGCCAATAATGCCACTTTCTCTGGGAAGTATGTTCTTGTTGTCATACATTCTCTCCAGGGTAGCTAATTTCTATATGGGAAGAGGATTTATGCACGCAGTTGTGGAAACAAAGGAGACGGCTTTCGAATTCCTCTTGGCAGTAGTGGCAATTTGGTTCCTGACAGAACATATCCGGAAACAACAAGCAAATGCTGCTCAAAAAGGTGAGAAGATAATCATAGATCAGGATCAGGAATGAAGATGCAAATACACAATGCGAGATTTGCCCTTGGGGAGAAAATGAGGTCAAGTCCTGAAATATAAGTTATTTGGGTATTTATGGGGGGTGCATATTTGATCTTGACAATTGCATTCTAATTTTCGTCATTGCAATGTTCTGTGGCAAAATATTTTTAAGTCACGACGTTTTTCTTGACATAAGTAATTGAGTATGTTCTATTTTTCCCAGATTATATATAAAATAACAGGAGGTTGCCAATGCTAAGAATGTTTTTTGTAGCACTTGCGGTCGTTGGATTGCTTGGTGTTTTTGGAACAGGATGTTCGTACAAAAGTATTTCTCATGGTTCTGAGATTTCCGATGAACAAGTCTCAAAGATTATAGATGGCAAGACAACAAAAGAAGAAATATTTATTGAATTCGGAAATCCAAGCAAAACAATGGATAATGAAAAAGTATTTTTCTACAACTGGACCAGGGGGAGTAAGACAAGCGTTGTTGGCTTGGGTGGTGGTTCAGCTTATAGTAATAGTCTAGTAATAGTTTTTGATGAAAATAATATAGTTAAGAAACATAAAATTACTCGTGGGGCAACCGAGGGAACTACTGGAATTGGAGACTAGTTCAAATAAAATGACTTTTCACCGAGAATAAAATCAAACTCGACTGGTGATAGACCTGTTTTTATTTTCGATAGGCAGTCACCAGCGGGTTATTTTTTTGCGTTACTCCATTTCAGTGGTAATTATCAGTAGTGATTTTTTTAGAATCATTTCTTTGCCGGTAACAAATAAGACCCTTTCTATTATAAGCATTACCGATCTTTTAATCCTGGACTGTATCAATTTCTTATTGCGCAAAGACTTACACAAAGCACGCGGTTAAGATTTTCTTGACAGGCAGGACGGCTGTTTCTATATTTCCTGTAAAAAGTTCTTTGTGGAAAAATTAATGATGAAATCTTCCTCCTCTTCTTTCGATTTCGATACCCCGGTGGAGCGCCGGAATACTGCAAGCCTCAAGTGGGATAAATATAAGGGGAGAGATATCATTCCTCTGTGGGTGGCGGACATGGATTTCAAAGCGCCGCCGGCCGTTATCGAGGCTCTCCATCGTCGCGTGGAACACGGAGTCTTCGGCTATAGCCTGCCGCCGGATGATCTTACTGAAACCGTTCTGAATATGCTGGAATGTTCACACGGATGGAAGGTAAAGCCCGAATGGATATTGTGGCTGCCCGGTCTAGTAACCGGAATCAACGTTGCCTGCCGTGCAGTGGGAAACCCGGGCGATGCAGTGATGACCAGCACCCCCGTCTACCCGCCCTTTCTCACCGCCCCCCTGCTCGCCGGCCGCGAGCTCATCAGCGTGCCGCATGCGGATGATGGCGCCCGCTACACATTCGACTTTGCCGCAATAGAAAAAGCCGTCGCTCCCCGGACAAGGATGTTCATCCTTTGCAATCCACAAAACCCGACGGGACGGTCCTTTACTCCCGACGAACTCCGGCGGCTCGCCGATATCTGCCTGAATCGCGGGATTATCATTTGCTCCGATGAAATTCACTGCAGCCTTGTTCTCGACAGGAACATCAGGCATATAACACTAGCCACCCTGGATGAGGAAATTGCCGCCCGGACCATCACCCTGCTGGCACCAAGCAAAACCTATAATCTCCCCGGCCTGGGATGTTCACTGGCCGTCATCCCGGACAAGGGGATTCGCTCCTCTTTCAGGAAAACCATGGAGGGCATAGTGCCCCACGTGAATGTTTTGGGATTTACCGCCGCGCTGGCCGCGTACGGTAATGCAGAAGACTGGCATCTCGCCCTGCTCGATTATCTCCGGGGCAATCGTGACCTGGTGGAAGATTTCGTTGCGCGCACATCCGGTTTAAGCATGCACCATGTCGAGGCCACCTATCTGGCCTGGATCGACTGCCGGAATCTGTCGACAGATGATCCGGCAGCCTTTTTCGAGGAAGCAGGAGTGGGCCTCTCGAACGGCGGGGACTTCGGCGCCGCAGGATTTGTACGCCTTAATTTCGGATGTTCCCGCAGCATTCTGCTTACCGCCCTGGAAAGGATGGACAAGGCGCTACGCTCCGGAGGACATCTCAAAAACTCCCCGGAAGGAACATTATCCATCCTTCCGGGGAGTTAAATTAATATCCAAACGCTGTGCGTTTAGAAGGTAAGGGTCAGCTTGTTAAGAACCATATAGGTGTTGTCAAGGTCATTAGAAGGAGTTGCTCCTTTATAACTGTCACCAGGGATCAAGTAACCAACGCCCAGCATATAAGACAGATTATTGGTAATTTTATATGTTCCGGTCACATCGATTTCCCAACCAATATCCTTGGAAATCTGATAGGATGTTCTATCCTGCCGGGCAAAAGTTACTGACAAGCCAATATCCAATTTATCGGTAGGTCTCACACCGCCTCTAAGCTGATATAAATATCCGTTGGTCATTTCGTTACCTTTACTGGTTGCAGTAGTACTGGCATCAATCCAATAACTGTAGTCTTCATTCCACAGGATTAAACACGGTTTCCAGTCCCGGCCACCGGTAGCCGTGTCATGCACCTTGTGGTCGCTTCTTCCATTATCGTCACCCTGAACATAGGCAAAGGTTGCTCCAATGTACAACGGTCCGAAAGTTCCCAGTACATCAAAGAAGCCGGCAAAGCTGCTAATGTCATCATCGATGGAACCGGCGGTATCGTATTCATTCTTGCCGAAATAATAATTAATTTCGGCCTGAACGGCTATCGGACCGAATTTGGCTTTCGCATAAGGCTGTAACGTTTGAAATTTATTCTTGTAGTTGTCTGTGGTTCTGGTCGAATTATTGTTATAGTAAATGTACAACAGACCGGCTTCCCAGTTCTTGCCAGTGTAAACGCCGGCCACGCCGTACTCATCAAAATCTGAATTCGTCTGCTTCGAAGCGGTATTAATTGCACTGTAACTATTTTCACTGACTTTTACAATTGCAGCCAGTATTTGAAAGTTGCCGAGAGGTAAAATGTAAGTTATTTTCCCTTCCGGGGTAGAACTGTCACCAAAAGTGGTTCCAAAAATATGATCATTCTGATAACCGATCATCCATATACCGATCGGACTATTGTAATTTATGTATGCATAGTCGAAGCCGATATTCTCATTTTCCGCCCTGGTTGCGGAAGATCCGGTATCCAGTGTGGCGCTGGCACCAGATCTTGTAGCGCCCCATGCTCGTTCCATAATGTTCGCCCGGGTAACCAGCGACAGGCCGGGCGCAATAATAAAGTCTGTCGTCAGTTGCAGCTTCTGGAAATATAACGCCGAGGACTGATCTGAATGCGACTGATTTGTTACGACATTGAGCTTATCCACATATGCACCGGCGGCAAAGTAAGTACCGCTGAACTTCACATCGACCGCAAAAGCCGATGCATTGAAGGCCATAATCAGCCCCAACGAAAGCAAAACCAACCAAAATCTCTTCATCCTTTTCTCCTAATAAATTTTGTTTAATTCCGATTTTCAGCCATTAATAAACGGGCATTTTTTAATGACCACTTATTCCGGTTCCAAATCTAATGATTTTATTTATCCGCCTTGGAAACGGCGGCTTCCTCGAAAGTGGCAACTTCGGTGAGAATCCGCACGGCCGCTTCCACAAAATTCATGGCCAATGCGGCGCCTGTCCCTTCGCCCAATCGCAAATCGAGATCGACCAACGGTTGTTTGCCTAAAATATCCAGGGCAATCCGGTGGCCTTTTTCCACACTCCGGTGAGCGGCAATCATATATTGAGCAGATGCGGGTGCAATAGAATGTGCAATCAGCGCCCCGGCAGTAGATATAAACCCATCCACCACGACCGGTTTCTTCAGGAAGGCGGCGCCAAGGATTAGACCGGCGATACCCCCGATTTCAAATCCGCCTACTTTGGCCAGAACGTCCAGCCCGTCATTCTTATCGGGCTGGTTTACTGCAATGCATTTTTCAATAATGCGAATCTTTTGCTCCAATTGATTATCATTGAGACCGGTACCGCGCCCGGTCACTTCCACCGCAGGGATGCCGCTCAAGGCTGATACTATGGCGCTGCTGGGAGTGGTATTACCGATTCCCAGATCACCGGTTCCAAAAACATCCACGCTTGGTCCGAGTTCGCAGGCTATATCAATCCCTGCTTCAAGAGCGCGAATAGCCTCGTCACGGCTCATGGCCGCTCCTACCGCCATATTCCTGGTGCCTGCAGCAATTCGCCTGGAAATTATTTTGCCCGAGGCGGCAAGTTCGCTCAAATCGCCGGCAACACCCATATCGACCACGACGACCGATGCACCGGCCTGACGGGAAAGCGCGTTAACACCGGCTCCACCGGCAACAATGCCATGCACCATCTGGGGAGTTACCTCCTGGGGATAGGCACTGACTCCCTCGGCAACTACACCGTGATCGCCAGCCATGGTTACGATAGTTTTTCTTTTTACCGGTGGATTCATGCTGCCGGTAATTCCGGCCAGATCTTCGGCCAGATCCATCAAGCGGCCCAGCGCCCAGTGAGGCATTATCAGCTGCTCCAGTCTGGCCCTGGCCCGTTGACGGGCAGCATCGTCCTGGCCGTTAATCTTTTGAATGGTTGATTCCAGTAGACTCATGTAAAGCGTCCTCCTTATAAATTAAATGGTAAATATTGATCAGCATAGAAGTAACGGTGTCCGGAATGATAGACACCTAAACTCCTTGCATAGCAAAGGTGTCTTTCATGCCTTTTTCCCAACCGTCCCACATATATGCATCAACCTTTCCGTCAGCTATAACACGCAAAGCATAGCGCACCTGCTCTTCATAAAACTCACAGAATGCCCCGGTCTTATGCATACCGCCGTTCATTTCATGGGCTTCAGCCGGACAGGGCGATCCGCAGAAGTGCCGAATAGCGCAGCGGCGGCATGGTTCGATGTCCTCAACTTTTCGGCCGGTGACCATGTTAAACGGCTCGGTTACAAGAACATCAGAAATATCGTTTTCAAAAAGGTTCCCTCCCTTGAAGCGATCAATGCCGATGAATTCGCTGCAGGGAAACATGTCGCCGTTAGGGGCGAGGGCAAAGAAGCAGCGGCCTCCTCCGCAGGGAGATATATCGCACATTAGCCTGCGGGCTCCCGGCGCAATAATGGCCATTAAAATATTGGCAAAATTGCCTATCGGCAGTCCCCGGCCGGTTTCCTGGTAAAGCTCGTAGGTCCTGTCCAGAGCAGCCAGGAAGTACTTAGCTGCTTGCTCATCCCCAGGCTTAACGCTGCGCGACGGCGGTAGTGTGCAGCGGAGAATGTTCATCAGACAGGTCGGCACTTCCTGCTCATGGAAGAAATCCACGAGACTGGTAAGATACTTTAGGTTGGCACTGGAAACCGTACAGATGACGCTCCAACCGTCGTAACCCTTCAAACGCTGCATAGCGTCAATCACGTACTTGAATGTTCCCTTGCCCTCCCAGTTTTTGCGGGTTTTGTCGGCGATGCGGGCAGTCGGTGCATCCAGGGAAATACCAATGCTTACATCGCGGCTCGTCAGGAAATCGACGGCTGAGTCATCCAGCAGGGTGGCATTGGTCTGAACGCCGAAGAGAAAGTCTTTTCCATAGGCCTCAATGCCTGCAAAAACCGCATCACGATTGAGCAGGGGTTCAGCGCCATGGAAAATGATCTGAGGCTTGGAACTTTTCGGCAAAGTGGCATTGAAGTGTTGTTTGAGAATTTCGAGGGCGCCAAGCAGTTCCTTCTCCGGCATATGCTTGCCCCCGCGCCGCATTTTCTCGGGAATATAGCAGTAGGTACAGTTCATATTGCAGCGCTCGGTTGGGTTAAAGTAAACCGCCGAAGGCTTGAGTCCGAACCGCAGTGTATTCATCTCCTTGGCAAATTGTTTAGACTTTTTGGCGTAGGCACGAGTCAGATCGCCTCCGGACAGTACATCGGCGAGTTTCTCATTCCTCACCAAGGACCAGAAGGCCGTATCCGGGTCAATCACGGCCATATATTCCGGATGTCCAATGTCAATGACTTGAAAAGTTGGACCGTTGCCCGTGTTTACAAGACGGCCCCGCGAGGGGGCCGCATTGTCCTTACTGGTGTTTATCTTCGGTGTTGCCATTACTTCTTTGCCTTCCTGTCCATCAGGATGTAGTGGGAAAGCCCGGTCCCTTTTGCCTCACAGCTCTTACGATAAGCGATCACATCTTCTTTTACTTTCTTTTCCTTCATGTCCTTTCTCCTTTCTCGTATTTTTTTCAAAAAAAAAGGGTTTCAACTGACAATTAATGTCAGTTGAAACCCTTTACCATCAGATTTCATATTGTATGGGTTCTCGCAGGTCTTCTGGCTTACGGGTCATCGGCTCTTCACTGCCTTCCCGCTGGGGTTTACCCCAACAGTGACCGGCCATTTAGCCAGCGTAAAGAGCCTCACCGATTACAGCGGCGGGTCCGCCACGGATTTGCACCGTGTTCCGGTATACTTGAACCAATATGTTGTGCCTATTACTCTCGGAAAAAAATTATGTCAAGTTTTTTCTATTCTTTATTATTAATCTAACCGGGCTGCCACTTTCGAAGCACGGCACTCCACCCTTTTTGGATTGCCGGCTCCGGTTCGAAGATCATCATGAAGGAAGCTCAAGGCATTCCAGGTATTTTAGGTGGGCGCACCCTCGGTGCATTTGCCGGCTGCTGACCGGTTGACGGTTCCGCCGCTTGTCTGTCTTTTTGATCACGCAGGTTTACCACCATCCTGTCTTTGCCCCGCACCAAAACGATTGTTTCCGGATTTACTTCCTTTAAGGTGTACCCCCCGATCATCGCACCTTGAGCAACGGGCATCTGTCTTTTTCCCCGTCCCGGCGTAGAATAAGGTTTTTTCTTGTCTTCTATGTAGGCAATCTTTTTCTCGGCGCTGATAATCGCACCATAAAAAATAATTTCCGGTCTGGCAACCTTCTCTTCTTCTGCTTTCGACAGAGGCATTCTTCTTTCCGGATGAAATAAATTCTTTTCAGTCACGATCACATAATCCAGGGTCGTAGGCGGATTTTCAGCGGGGATAATAGCAGCGACCTGCTTTACCGGCTCCGGTTTGACCTGGGGAATTTTTACTTTCACATCAGCATTGAGCAACGGGTAAACCAGGGTGAAAAACAAGCCGGCTGACACCGCTGCAAGTATCATATTTAAAATATTGATATTTTTTAATGCGTAAGATACTATTTTCATAAGTTATCTACCTGCCAGCGCCGCCACTTTAAGTTTTACGATCAACTCCCGGGGATTGTTATAATTACGTACACGCACATCCACTTCCTTGACAACCAGATGAGGGGTTTGAGTTTCAATAGCCATCAGGGTATCGGAAAGCGCTTTAATGTCCGGGAATACTGCGTCAACTGCAACATTGATTATCTTAAATTTATGTATTTCTTCCGTCTTTTCCACTCTTTCGCTGTTCACAACCCCTTCTCTTGCCGTTACAATACCCTTAACGGTATTCTGCAAATTGGCGGAAACGATGGCAATGGTCTGTCCCGCGATCATCTTGGCTTCTTCATTTTTTCTGGCCTGTTTGAGATCAACTATCTGCTTTTCCAGCAGAGGTTTCTGCCCCAGGAGCGTAACACATTTCTCCAGTATTTTCATTTTGATAGCATGCTGATTCTTCATTTCGTCAAGTTGCCGATAGACATCGACAATACCGTATTCGTAAATCAGGAAACCGGCCAGAATGATGATTACGGGGATTGAGATAATGAGCAGTTTACTTTTCCTTATCATTTTTCATCCCTGCTTTTGTTTCTTTTTTAATATTTTCATTTTTCAATTCCATCCTGATAATAAAACGATCGCTGTTTTGTCGGGGATCGCGAAAAGTCGGCGATGCAAATTCGACTTTCTTAAAGTATTTGGAATTTTCCAGTTTGAGAATAATCTCTGTGGCGGATGTCGAGTACCCCTCTATTTCCACGGTTTTATCCGTAATCCGCAGTCGCGTCAGCCAGGTTTTGGACGGCAGTATTGTCGTCATATCCTTAATGATATTCATGGATAAATCGTTTTGTTTTTTAAAATCATCTATGGCTTGAATGTCGCTCTTAATTGCAGTAATTTCATCTTTTAATTTTTCCACCTTTTTCAATGCTGGCTTCAGCGCTTGAATGCGCCGATCCATTTCGTCCAGTTTCTGCTGCTCATAGCTGAGCGGCATAAGAAAATAAAACGCGACCATAGCTGCAACAGCTATCAGAAGCACAACCGTCAAAGCCAACGGCGTACGATCCTGAACGTCGTTGCGCTGATTCAACAGGTTGATGCTATGCGGATTGCCGTAAAGTACATCGAGCGCACCACCCAACGCGATGGGGGATAATTCCTTTTTTTGTTTGGGCAAATTGAACTTAACATCCCTGTCGAGATTGGCGACCTTCATGGCCCCGAGTTTATCCCGCAATAAATTGAATTGCCTGTCGCCGGCGTCAACAACAATCTGCGGCCGTCGGCCATGCCGCGTCAGTTCTTCGTTCAGAATATGCGTTTGTTGAATAATGCCGTCAATCACTGTATCATCGCCGGGGTCCATACTCCCGGAAGCTGTTTGAAGAAGCAATGAATTACCGATTGAACCGTACTCATAAGCGCCGTCCCGCAGCGATATATAAATTGCATCCGTCTTCGGATATGTTTTTTGAATCAAACCTTTGATCGCAAAAGAACTGATGATTACTGTTTTGATTTTGATATTTTTATATTGCAGCGCTGCCAGGTATTTCTGAATCCGGTCGGCCCGGGCTGCCGCAAGTAAAATTTTCACGTTTTCAAGATCTTCTCCGAGAACGGAATAATTATAGCACGCATTATCCTTCGAAAGAGGCGTAAACCGATCCAGTTCAAAGGATATTACCCTGGAAAGGTTTTCCTTGGCGGCCAAAGGCAATTTAACTGTCTGAACAATAGTCCAGGCACGGGGCAAACATAAAACAAAAGATGCTCGAAATAATTTTAATTCACTAACAAAGCCCGAAACAACGGTGGCAAGATATTCCGGGCTGACGGATTTGTTCTCTTCCAGCGGATAATATCTGTAATGCCGGACAGTCGTCCGCCAGGGCTTTTTCTCTGTGCAAACAAGATAAACGCCATCGGCTTCGATGGAGATGCACACCACTTTAGCAAATGACAATCGCTTATCAGCCAGGTTCAGCGATAAAAACTTCCATATCGCCCTGCCGATTTTTTCAGTTGCCTGATAAAAATTATTTAGTTTATTTTGATAGTTGCTCATTCTTAGACATCTCTATGTATGCAGGATTTTGATAATAAAGTATTTTATAGCGATCTGCTCCTTCAATGCCGACAACCGCCCTGATTGCATACTGACTGCTCGCCGGGGATTTGTAACCAATCGCTTCAATGGAATAAACATTCGAATCCGCCGTTGTTACGAAAGGCGCAACCTTCGCATAATCAGCCGCAGTAAATATGGATTGCAAGCCGGAGCCGTCTTTCTTTGTATTGTCCGCTTCCCGATAACTGATAATACTCTCGATCATTTCATCCGTCATTGATGGAATTGCTTTGAGTACATCGACGGGAGCCGTATTGATATTTATCTGTACGGAAGAGGAATACAATGTCAGGTATTTTATCAGCCCCGGCTTTCCGTTCGTCCCATAAAGAATATCCCGCGTTACACCCTGTACTAAAAGAAGCTCCTCCAGGTTATCAAAATTGGCGTTTTTTGCTTTATAGGGCTGAGGCAGACTCATGTAATAATCGTCTTCCGCACCATGGAGCCGATGCAGATCATCCACGTCTTTCCAGTCCAAAATGGAATCAACGATTACATCAGCCTTAGTATCTTCCACACCCAGGTTAACCAGAAGATTCTTCAGAATAGCAGCCGTCTCATCGGTCAGCAGGTTAATATTGATTTTTCCCGTTTCATCCATAATGGCAAACTGATAATGACCCTCCCCTGTCTGTCCATGATGAAATGCGCCGTCAGTCGAATATATTTCCGCATTATCCAGGTTATTCTGATTATTTTTATAAGTGTTGCGATAAAATATTTCCAGAAGAGCCCTGTTCATGCCTGCTTCGGCCAGGTACTTGTTTTCCAGTTGTTCCTTAAACGTTAAAGTCGAAAATACTTCCGTCCGGACTGTTACGGAAAAAGCAAATGTTATGACAATCAGGAGCGTCATGACCCAGAGCACGATCATCAGGGCAATGCCTGTATCCCGTCTGATTATGTTTACCGTCAACTTTTTCACATTAACCATCAAATCTTATTTAGTTACCGTTCCCGTCAAATTCACGGGTTATTTTTCACGGCAGATTGCTTGTCCGGCACGGCCGTTGCAGAATTAGCCATGACAGGTACATTAACCGTCAATATTTTTTTGCTCACGCCGTCGGCAAAATTAATCCTGATCTTTCGCGGCAGTTTCTTTTCATCTTCCGGCCACTGGTCGACCCATTTGGCTTCTTCCAGTGAATTTTCTAAATAGTACTCAAATGTAATGGAATCGAAGTCTTTCGTTAATCTGGCTTCGTATCCGGCATTCGTACCCAATACCTGTTCTTCAACATATAAAACACTTCGGCCCTGATCATTGGTTTTAATCAAATACCTGACCAGGCAATTGCCGGCAGCGCCCCGCCAGATGGAATAATTACTGGCAAACGCCAGGCTGTTTTTTTCACCGACAAACCGGCTCTTCTTTTCGCCCTGCTCATCATAGGAGCTCGCAAAAGCCGATTGAATCTGTGACTCCAGCAGCGAAAAAACTGTTTTTTTCCGCTCCAGGATTTCTATCTTTCTTTCACCCTTGGCTACCGTCTTATATACCATGGACAGCGCACCGGTCATAAGGCCGACAATCACGGCCAGCAAGGCAATCGCAATCATCAGTTCCAGCAGAGTGAAGCCTCGTTGATTCAATTTAAACTCCCCGCTGAACAACGTACTTTCACTGACTTTTCAAATCTTCCGTTTTGGAAACCAGCTTCGCCGTTTTCAGTGTCATTTGCTTTGATCTCTTATCTTTTGCATATTGAGCGGCTACCGTTATTTCCAGGAATTTTACCGCTAAAGCGTCTGTACGTTCATTTAATGTTTCGGCGACGGTGATTTCGTAAGAATAACCCTCTTCGTCAACTTCATGCCAGGTCTTGTCTTCGGACAAATTACTGTCGAGCAGTGCGCGCATCTTCTCGCTGGCGCGGCTCAGCGTTTCGATCCGGTTGTCGGAGGCGGACAGATTGCGCAAATTAGCTGAAGAAAGTTGAACAACCGACACCACCACCAGACAGATCAAAACCATTGCCACCATGATCTCCAGCAGGGTGAAGCCTCGCTGTGCGTTGGACATAGAATTATTCCTTGCGGTGATCCTCATTCATCGCCTGCAATCAAAGCCGTCCGAACAGGATCGGGTTTGATCTGGATAATTTTGTTATCCCTGGTGAGTCTGATCCAGCCCCACTGGCTGAAGCCGGTTGCATCATAGGATATGCTGTATTGCCCTTCCGTAATCATCCTCGAGTTGATATCGGATTCATAAATCGCCAGCTTTGTCTTTTCCGGTATCGTCTTCATCCGGCGTCCTTTAATGCCGTAGCTTCCGGTGTCGAGATCAAACAGCAATACCTGCCTTTTGTTTGTGGCAACAGCCAAATGTTTCGCGTACTTAAGTGCTGTAACAATTTCCCGGGCTGCTGCTTTCTGTTTGGCACCCGACAGGGCATTGCCGAATAAGGCGGCGCTGATACCCAGAATCAGCGCCATCAATACCAGCACCACCAGTATTTCCATCAGGGTGAAACCCCGGTTTCCAAAAGCTCGATATCTTTTCATTAGTTGCACAGTCATATCATTTGCATTTTAAAAGGGAATATCCGTGATGCTGAAGATCGCCATCAATAATGATATGACTACAAAACCGGTAACTAAAGCCATGCCCAGAATCAGCGCCGGCTCCAGAATACTGATGAAACGTTTGATGGAAATTTTTAAATTTTTCTCATAGGTGTCGGCAATTTTAATGAGCATAACATCCAATTGTCCCGTTTCCTCACCAACCTTAATCATCGACATGGCCAGTTCAGGGAAAATATTGGCGTCGGAAAAAGGTTTGGAGACACCCTTGCCTTCTTTTATTTGCTTCGTTACCTGATCGAGGGCTGAAGAAACAACAAAGTTGGCGATAATATCCTTGGCGTTTTTTACAGCCTGCAAAAGCGGCACTCCGCTGCGCAACAGCGAACCCAACGTCCGGCAAAACCGGGCCGTCTCCAGCTTCAGGATAATGTCGCCCATCAATTTGATTTTCAGTTTATCCCCGTTGTAGCGGCCCTTATCTGTTTTAAGGTAGGCTTTAATCACAAACCACAGGCTGACGATGGCCAGCAGAATAATCCACCAGAATGTCAGCAGAAAATTGCTGAACCAGACCAGCACCTGCGTGGAGGCGGGCAGCTGCGTTCCCAAATCGTTGAAGATTTGAGTAAATTTTGGCAAAACAACCGTCACCATGACAATAATGGACAAAATGCCGGTGATAACAAGAATCACCGGATAAATCATCGCGGAAAAGATATGATTTTTTAATTCTTCTGAGGCTTCCAGAAATTCAATCAGCTTTTCGAGCACCATATCCATGGCGCCGCTCATTTCTCCCGCTTTAATCATATTTACATAAAGCGTGGAAAATAGTTTGGGATGCTTTTGCAGGGCATCGGAAAACGTCCCGCCCTCCCGAATGGATTTGAGGATATCAAAGATAATATCCTTCATTTTTTTATTTTGGGTAATGCTGTGCAGGATATTCAAGCTGCGATCCAGCGGTAATCCGGAGCTCATCAGGGTATGCAATTCAGCGGTAAATAACTGCAGCTCGCTTTTTGCCGACCGGAAAGAAAATTGTTCTTTTCCAAAGCCCTGTTTTACTTCCTGGATGCGCAGGGGAACAATGTTTTTGTTCTTCAGCAACAGTTCGACTTCGCGCTCGCTGCGGGCATCGATCACCCCCTCTGATACTGTGCCATCCCTGTTAATCGACCGGTAGGTAAAACTGGGCATTATAGCTCCTGCGTCGCACGGAATATTTCGTTGATTGTTGTGATTCCGGCTTTAACCTTGAGCAGGCCGTCTTCCATCAGCGTACGCATGCCGTTTGTTCTTGCCGCTTCGCGAATCTGCTGAACATCGGCATTTTTGATAATCAAATGATGAAGAGATGGATCGATAGTAAGGAGTTCATAGATACCGGAACGACCGAGAAAACCGGTATAGGCGCACTTTTCACATCCCCTACCCCGGTACAGAGTGACCTTTTCACCAGCAAAAAGCTCTTTCGTCCGTTGATTTTTAATAGCCTCTTCATCGATCTCACGACAATCCGGGCAAATCACCCGGACAAGGCGCTGAGCCAGTATGCCGCGTATGGTTGCTGCCAAAAGGAAATTTTGCACACCAATGTCGAGCAGGCGGGTAATGGCTGTGGGAGCGTCATTTGTGTGCAGGGTGGAAAAAACAAGGTGTCCGGTGAGCGATGATTGAATAGCAATTTCCGCAGTTTCCAGATCGCGTATTTCGCCGATCATTATAATATCCGGGTCCTGCCGCACAATATGTCGCAGAATATTGGGAAAATCCAAACCGATCTGCGGCATGACCTGTATTTGATTGATTCCTTTGAGGTGGTACTCAATCGGGTCTTCCACCGTGATGATTTTTTTGTCGGGTGAATTGATTTTATCCAAAGCACCATACAACGTGGTCGTTTTACCGCTGCCCGTCGGACCGGTAACCAGAATAATGCCGTTGGGATTTGTGATGATTTTATTGAAAGTGACCAGTGAATCGGCGGGAAAACCCAACTGTTCCATACTAATATGGATGCCCTTTTGGCCCAGCAGGCGCATCACTATACTTTCGCCGTGGAGAATCGGAATACTGGATACGCGCACGTCGATTTCCATTCCGCCTACCTTAAGCTTGATGCGCCCATCCTGCGGCAAACGTCTTTCCGCAATATTCAGCTTCGCCATTATCTTAATACGGGAAAAAATGGCGGCCTGCAATTTTTTGGGAATAATCTCAATATCATGCAGGACACCGTCGATACGGTAACGCACTTTGACTTCATCATCAAACGGCTCGATGTGAATATCGCTGGCCCGGCTTTCAATCGCGCGCGTAATGATAACATTAACCAGTTTTATAATCGGAGCCTCGGACGCCAGATCCTGCAGGTGGCCAACATCGTCCTCCTCTTCGTGGACATAGTGGACAGAGGAATCATCATCAATGTTTTCAATAATCTTGTTGATGTCCTGCATTTCCTGACTGTAGAATTTTTCCAGATGATCGTCGATGGCCGGGCCTTCACTGGTATAAATTTCCAGGTTATGGGAAACGGCGACTTTAATCGCATCGATCACCGCCTGATTGTGCGGGTCGGCCATGACAATTCTTAAGGTATCTTGTTTCAATTCCAGCGGGACAATTTTATTTTCCCGTATAAAGCGCACGGAGAGCGTTTCCATTATAAATGGAACATTGGGGAAATTTTCCGGATTAAGATAAGGAACATTTTGTTGCAAAATTACAAACCTCTATTTGATGCTTCATGTATTATCGTGGACAAGTCGAAAACCAACGGGAAAGAGATCAAGTTATTTTTTTACCTCTTTTTCTTTTTGCTCATCTTTTTCCTGATGGATGCTTTGTTTTAATTCTTTACCGACATATTTATCTGTGATTTTGTCAGCATACCTATTGGTTACGGAGGCAACATCCTGCTGATCTTTGACAACATAAGGCGTCAATAAAATGACTAGTTCCGTTCTGTTATTCTCCTTCGTTGTATTACCGAACAAATACCCCAGTATGGGTATTTTCGAAAGCCAGGGAATGCCTTCTCTGGCTTTCGAATCATCTTCCCTGATCAGCCCGCCGATGACAATGGTTTGGCCATTCTTCACAACCAGATTGGTCGTGGCTTCCGTCTTATTGAGAATAATCTGATCTTCGTTTGAATATAATTTAATCGTCGAATAAGTTGATACTTCCTGCGCTATCTGCAGACTGATCAAACCGCTGTCATTGATCTGGGGCTTTACTTTCAATATGATCCCGATATCTTTATACTGGATGGTCCGAACCGGCGCCGTAGTAGTTGTTGAATTATATGTTTCCGATGTCACAATAGGCACCTGTTGTCCAACTTGAATTCTTGCTTCACTATTATCCGATACCATAATGTGCGGCGCAGCCATAAGCTTAGCCTTTGATTGCGAGGCCAAAGCGTTGATTACTGCCCGCACCGAGGCGCTGGAGTCCACGCCAATTACATTCAAACCATCAGCCGTGGGAGCTGAGGGATTAACATTTAATGCAGAGGGATTAAATGATATGTGAAGCATATCAAGACCGAGAGCGGAAAAATTAGTCTTGAGAGACCAGGCCAAACCCAAACTCATTTTATCCGTTAATTGAATGGAAGCGATGGTGCCTTCAATTAAGACCTGTCGGGGAACTATATCCAGTTCACTGATGGTTTGCTTAATTATATGGAAATCTTCGCGCGTACCTAAAATGACCACCGCATTTAATTTTTCATCGGCAAATATTTTAACGTCATCGGACAAAATTCCTTCAACACCGCTCTGACGGTTGCCGGCCACTACGGATTTAGCGGATTGTGCCGAAGAAGATGCCGGTTCCGGGGACGACACACTGCTTCTGTCGGTTGCTTGTAACTTCGCCCCTAAATACAATTGCTGCAGCATGTTCGCAATGTCTTTTGCCTTGGCATTCTGTACGTGGTAGAGAAAAACTCTAATACCTCTTTTATCTTTCAATTCCGTGGGAACAATCCTGTAAAGTTCACCGTCTTCGATAATCGCAGCCCCGTTCAACTTTAGAATTACTTCCATCAAGGGCAATACTTTTTCTATGGCGATGGGAGAGACGGATCGAAAAGTCACTCTACCTTTGACACGGGAATCAATAATATAATTTACTTTTAATATCTCACCAAAAACTGTTTGAATAACGGAATAAATATCAGCATCATCAAAGTTCAGGCTGACTCTACCATATGAAGCGAAGCCGGCCCTGTGTGGCATAGCCGGCTTTACAGGTTGTGGATCGGGTGGCATAACTGTACCGGATGGCAATGGGCCTTTTGGAGGTGATACAGGAACCGGCGCCGGTAATCCCGGTTTATTGGGGAAAGTATTTTGCTTGGATGGGGCGTTCTGCGCCGTCGGCAAAGTCGTTTGGGAGCGATTCAACTGTGTTTCTTGTTGACCGCTGTTAGGAATATTGTTGGCTACACCGGTACTTTTAACTCCACTGCTACCGGCTGCAGCCGACGAAGACTTTGCGCCACTATCAGTGCCTGCAACAGCCGCATTGTCAGCAACAGGAAGCTTAACAGGCGTTCCCGTATCGGGGGAACCGGCCACGGGAAATGACATCCAAATAAACAGCAACAACAAAGAAACTATCGTAATGTTTCGCATAAGACTCATTTTATTCCCAGCTTCCAATATCTTTATCCTCTCCGTCGCCACCCTGCGCGCCATCGCGTCCATACGTAAAAAGATCATACTCGCCATGGGTACCTGGAGATTGATAATGATAAGGATGTCCCCATGGATCATTGGGCAATCCTTTTTTCAAATAGGGTCCATCCCAGTTCTCAATGTTGGTATTGGCGACCAAGACGTTGAGAGATTCCTGGGTTGTCGGATATCTCCCCACATCCAAGCGAAACTGATCCAGCCCTTGCTCCAGGAGCTCAATTTGAGCTTTGGCTGTGGATTGCTTACCCTTCCCGAGTTTGGGAAATAATCTGGGGGCAACAAGTGCGGCAAGCATGGCAATCATCACCATCACCACAAGTATTTCAATTAATGTAAAACCTTTCTTGTTTCGGGCTTTATCAGTTATGATTTTGAACATGGAAATCCTTTCAAAATTTATTTAAGAAAACTTTATACAAATTACGTATAAAAAGTATATCACAAAATATTATGGATTTATCTACAGCATACTATGCACTATTGCAAGACGGATTATAAAAACAAGCAATGCAATTTCCTATTTGCAATGCAGCATACAACAATATTGAATCAGGTTAAAATCATATTTATCCTTTTATTATAGTTGCATTACATCTAGTATTTATTGTTATTCCATCTCTAAATCAATGATGATTCCGCGGCGGCTAGGAGGAGGCAGCGAGGCGTATTATACATACGCTGAGGAAGCCGACGACGACGCCAACAAAGGGAGCGCTTGATTTGGAAAGGGAATTATATAGTTTGAATTTGCAAACAGTATGCCATTCCCTGCAGAATATGATGCCAAGCGGCCTTCAAAGCATGACGAGACAGCAAGGAGGAGACTCCCCGGCATGCGCCGGGGATGAAATACTTAAAGATAAAAAAAGAAGTGCACCTGCAAGACAGCAGCGCTGCCCCTGCAAGTGCACTTTCCGGGGGGTCAAACTGTGGATTCAAGGAAGTGCCCACTTTTGACATATATTGGCTCCCCAGCGCGGACTCGAACCACGGACATGGTGGTTAACAGCCACCCGCTCTACCGACTGAGCTACTGAGGAACATAGATTTTCAAACAACTAACTTACTGCTATTTATTACTTCCAACAGCTGCTGATTCCAATAATTAATTTTTTATATTAACGACAATTTGTACAAATAGCAAGCTCTTTTAATGAAGTCCCTGTTTTTTTACATATAAATTTTAACTGATCTTCGGGAGCAAAATAACGACCACATTTATCGCATGCTGCCATCTTGAATACTTTGTTCCAAATCACACGCTTATCTTCATCATCTTCCAGTTTTACAAAACTGGTTGGACAGACAAAAGCGCAGGAACCGCAACCGATGCATTTATCCGCTCTGAATTCTATTTTGGTTGCTTCTACATCGCGTCCTAATCCACAATCCTGAAACGAAAGCGCACCTGCACCTACGATATCCCGGCATGTTCGGACACAGAGCCCACAGAGAACACAATCATGGCCTTCCGTTGCAGCCGGTTCAAGCGCAACTCCCAGTTTCTCGGCAATATCACGAACCGCTGCTGTCGTTGGATACCGATAATAAAGCAGTTTAGCTGCCAGCTTTCTGGCTTGTATCGCTTTTTCCGAAGCCGTTCTTATCTCCAAACCTTTATCAACAGGAATATCACAGGAGGCAGCAAGTTTCCATTTTCCATTCGCCTTAACTTCCACTGTACAGAGGCGGCATGCCCCAAAAGGAACCAGTTCCTCATGATAGCAGAGGGTCGGCATGTCAATCCTTAAATTTCGGATCTCCTGCAGGACATTTGAACCCTCCCGGGCTTGAACGCTTTTCCCGTCTATCGTAATGTTTACCATTTAAAGCCCCTTTATTAATTTCTAATTTTTTTATCACTCCTGCACAAACAGGATTTTATGTTATACCCATGTTCCGCCCGCAGTAAGCACGTTAAAACTTGGGCGACTATAATACTATTCCCAGATCATCAAGCGGTAACATCGCAAGCAGCGAGCAGCTTCGGTCATTGCTTCCATCGTGCTGAAACCACCTTCGACCTCGGCCTCGCTTTCCAAGCGTTGATTTACTTCTACAAATTTTACTTTTGACGCCGCTTTTTTAGCAACAAAACCTTCTTCACGCTGAACACTGGTATCAATACCAATAAAGGGATGACCATCCGCCAAAGGTTTGCCCTGAAGATAGCAATCAATGCTACAGGCAACTCTGTTGCCGGCATTGAGGGCCTCGATCAGGGTTTCTGAACCGCTAACGCAGTCTCCACCCGCATAAATTCCTTCCATTGTCGTTTTAAAGGTAACCGGGTCCACCTTAATAGCTCCCCTGTCCGTAACTTCGATCCCGTTTTTGCCGGTCAGGAAGGACAGATCGGACATTTGACCAGTCGCTGCTATGACCATATCAACCTTCATAGTTTTTTCCGACCCTGCAACGGGAGTTGGATGGGGCCGACCGCTTTGATCCGGTTCACCGAGTTCCATTTTAACACATTCCAGTCCGGTAACTACACCGTCTTTGGCTATTATCTTTATCGGTGCTTTGAGGAAGCTGAATTTAACGCCCTCTTCTTCCGCTCCGCTGATTTCTTCAGTGCTGGCCGGCATTTCTGCCCGTGACCGGCGATAAATAACCTCGATATCTCCGAAACCAAGACGGGCGCAACTACGGGCGCAGTCAATCGCCGCACTGCCGCCACCGATAATGACAACTTTTTTCCTGGGCATTACCTTGCCGCCTAAACTAAGGTTGCGCAGAAATTCCGCTCCCTGGATAAAGCCGTCGTACCCATCTTCTTCGCCTTCGCATCCTATTTTTACTCCTACATGGGCTCCTACCGCTATAAAGAGAGCTTTGTAACCCTGCTTTTTAAGATCAGCCCAGTTGAGTTTTTCTATTCCGCTTTTGAATTTAAAGACAACTCCCATGCGCTTGATCAGATCGACTTCATGATTTAAAATGTCTTTGGGAAGACGGTAATCAGGGATACCAACCGCCGCCATACCGCCCGGACGCGGAAGTTTTTCGAATATCGTAACATCATAGCCCCATCGGCGGAGATGATAAGCAGCCGACAATCCGGCCGGACCAGCCCCAACTACGGCAACTTTTTTCTGCTTAGTTTCAACCGGGGCTAAAAGAGCTGAAGCACCTTCGGCCAAGTCTGCATCCGCAGCAGCCCGTTTGAGCAAACGGATCGCCAACGGTTCGTCTATCCCATTGCGCACACAGGCGCTTTCACAGGGATGGGTACATGCACGCCCGATAACACCGGGAAGTATGCACTTTTCCCGAATCAGGCTGAGCGATTCCTCAAAATGATTATTCTTAATCAGTTCAATATAACCGGGAATATCCAGATTCGCCGGACAGGCTTCCATGCAGGGAGCCGTCACAGCTACTTTGTATGCTATTTGCGCCGGCTTTTTCTTACCATCCAGCATTGCGGTGAAGTCCGCTTCATAATATTTTACAGCATCCAGCACCGGGGCGAGCGCTGTAGAACGACCAAAATTGCATTTGGAATTCAACGCCACTCCCTTGGCAATGGTTTCAATTTCCGAAATATCTTGTTTAGTTCCTTTACCGGCTGCCATACCTTCCATGATAGCCAGTACCTTATCCAAGCCGATCATGCAGACAGAGCATTCGCCGCAGGAAAGCTTTCTAGCTTCCCGCAGATAGGCCATGGTCAACGAAAGGACATCCGCTTTGGGATCCGTTACCACTATGCCATTCCATCCCATCAAGGCGGTGAAGTCTTTTCCGCCCACCTGGGTGGGAAGTCCCGGTTCAACGGCATTGGCTCCGGCGCCTTTGCGATTATCCAATATTTTACCGTTCCAACTGCTAAACGTGACAGTATTCATGCTTATAGCCACCTTATCCTGTATTTTTATGTTGATAATCCCAACAATGTTTAACTTTTTTATTTTCGCCTTTATTGTCGTGGCTTTTTTCAAGCTCAAATAACATAAGGATTCTTCAGGGTACCCCCTTCAAATCAATCCCATGCTTTCAGGCATTGAACTTTCTCCAACAACTTCTCATACTCTTTATTTACTCTATCCTGAATCATCTGAATCTGATCTTCAGTCAGATGACGGTAGCGTCCCTGTGCTTTGAAATAATTCTTAATCGGTTGTAATTTCTTGGGCATTTCCGCAGAAAGCTTGTATTTACCGTTTTCAACTTCATAGAGCGGGAAAATTCCGGTTTCTACAGCCAGACGCCCCATGGCAATCGTTTGATCGGAGGCACAGCGCCATCCGGTGGGACACACGGTAAAACAGTGAATATAAGAAGGTCCCTTTACTTTTTTAGCCTTTTCAATTTTATTAATGAAATCCAACGGAAAACTGGGACAAGCCGTGGCCACATAAGGAACATTATGGGCAACCATAATTTCCGCCATATTCTTTTTCCATGTTTTTTGTCCCATGCTGACTTTGCCGGCCGGAGCAGTCGTCGTGGATGCACCCATCGGCGTACCGCTGGAACGCTGAATGCCTGTGTTCATGTAAGCTTCATTATCGAAACAGACAAAAAGCATATCATGACCGCGCTCCATTGCCCCCGAAAGAGCCTGCATGCCGATGTCCATTGTTCCGCCGTCACCCGCCATACCGACAACTTTAACATCGCGGTCGGCGATTTTACCTTTTCTTCGCAAAGCTTTAAGCCCGGCTTCAACACCGGATGCCACGGCAGCGGCATTTTCAAATGCAACGTGAATCCAGGGAACCTGCCAGGCCGTTGTCGGATACATACTGGTCACGATTTCCATGCAACCTGTAGCGGAAGAAATAACCGTATCTTCTCCCAGAGCCTTACACATCAAGCGTACACCCAGCACTTCACCGCATCCCGAACAGGCACGATGTCCACTGGACAATAATTCTTTTTTATTAATCAGCCGCGGGGCAAATAAGTCAAAATTCTCTACGGTATTCATCATTCTCTCACCCCCAAAAATTCGTAGCTGCCTGCTTTAATTTCATCCCCGGCTACTTTTTGAATCATATCAACGAAATTAATCACACGGACATCTCTGCCGCCCAGACCAATAATGTAATTGTATATCGCCGGTTTTACTGGTTCATGATAGAGAGCTGCCTTGATCTCTGAACAAACCGGCCCACCGGGACCACCAAACGAAACTGCCCGGTCGGTAACTACAACTTTTTTAGCCTTTGTAAGTACTGCTTTTACCTCTTCAAAGGGGAATGGACGCCACAATCTCAGCTTGGCCAAGCCCACAGACACACCTTTTGCCCGTAACTCATCAACGGCTATTTCCGCCGTTTCTCCCATTGATCCCATCGTCAGTAAAATAATCTCCGCATCTTCCGTCTTGTATGTTTCCACGGGTTTATATTTGCGGCCAAACATCTTAGCCCATTCATCCCAGACGGCAAGAATTACTTTTTTCGAATTTTTCAGGGCTTCGTCTTTTGCCTTCAGAATTTCCGTGAAATAATCGGCCATGGCAAAAGCGCCCATTGTTAATGGCTGATCCGGATGAAGTGTGGCATAAGGAACTCTCGGTGGGAGGAATTTGTCAACCAATTCCTGCTCCGGGAATTCTAAAGGCTCAACCATGTGGGTAAGCTGAAAACCATCGATATTCACGCAGACCGGCAAATTAACATCTTTATGTTCGGCAATTTTGAAGGCCTGCACCGATAGATCCAGTGCTTCCTGTCCGTTCTCTACAAACATGGAAATCCAACCGCAATCACGCTGCGGCATAATATCCGAATGATCATTTAATATATTCAAGGGGCCGGAAACCGCCCGGTTGGCAATTCCCATAACCACCGGTAATCTCATTGCCGAAACTATCGGCAAAATTTCATGCATCAACATCAGCCCTTGTGAACTTGTCGCAGTATAAACGCGAGCGCCTGTTCCTGAGGCACCAATAACAGCGCTGATTGCCGAATGCTCGGATTCAACGGTAATAAATTCCGCATCAATTTTACCGTCAGCTACCAGATCGGAGAGATGTTCTCCGATGTGCGACTGCGGGGTAATAGGGTAAACGGCCGCCATATCAATATTGCATTGTCCGACCACTTCGGCCACGGCAATAGCTACTTCCATTCCAACGCGTTTGGCCATGTTATCCCTCCTCCACAATCTTTATCGCCCGAGGCCAGCATTCGTGAGCACAAATACCGCATCCTTTGCAATAATCCAAATCTGCTTTGAAAAAGCCATCTTCTGTCTGCTGGATACAACCTTCCGGACAAAACACATAGCAAATACCACACTTGATGCATTTCTGATTATCCCAGACAGGTCTTTCCGATCGCCAACTACCCGTATGATATTCACTGGCGCTGCCCGGTCGAGAAACAACACACCCTGTTGTTACTTCCCGCCAGCCAGTCGGCCCGCTTTTTTTCGTCATGATCTTACCACCTCAATTTTAGTTACTGATTTTAATTTCTTCGTAAGCCCGCTTCATCGCCTTGAGATTTTTCTGCGCTATTTTACCGAAACGGTGCTCCACCGCTTCTTTTACTGAGTCAAGTTCCATAACGCCAACTATCTTCAATAACGCACCGATCATTGTCGTATTGGCAATGGGCACCCCCATTTCCTCACGAGCGATATGAGTGCCGTCAACGGTTGCCACCGGACCATTGAATTTAAGTTCTTTGCGAATTTCGTCCGGTGTTTTCGGTGTATTGACAATCAGCTTTCCGCCCGGCTTCAAACCATCGAGCACATCAATCAAACCTATTAAGCTGGAATCAAGCACTATAACCACATCCGGCTTATAAATCCCCGAACGGACTTTTATCTTTTTATCGTCAATGCGGCTAAATGCAGCAACCGGCGCCCCCCTTCTTTCCGGGCCAAAACTGGGGAAGCCCTGAGCATACTTTCCTACTCCAATGGCAGCCTGAGCAAGCAGTTCCACGGATGTTACTGCTCCCTGGCCACCCCTGCCGTGCCATCTCACTTCAATCATGGATTATTATCTCCCCTACTGGATTAGTTGTTACAAAACAAAACGGTTTTTCCTAATATATTTGACTTTTTCTGTCAATATTTTTCTTCCATGCAAAAACAAATCCATTTATTATTAGCATATTACATGCCATTTTTTTTGCGCAGTCTGGTACAGGTCATTTCCCCGGGCATCATTCACGACAATCAATGGCATGTTTTCCATAGTAATTTTCCGAATAGCCTCCGGGCCGAGATCTTCAAAGGCTACGAGTTCAACTTTTTTAGCGCACTTTGCGGTCAGCGCGGCAATACCGCCAATAGCGCCAAAATAAACAGCTCCATATTTTTTTATCGCAGCCACGACTTCAGGTGACCGGTTTCCCTTGCCGATCATTCCCTTCAAACCATTTTCGATTAATTTCGGAGTAAAAAAATCCATCCGGTAACTTGTTGTAGGTCCGATTGAACCAATAACCTTGCCGGGAGGAGTCGGCGAAGGAGCGGCATAGAAAATAGTGGCCGCGGCCAGGTCAATCGGCAGCTTTTCTCCTCTTTCCAGAGCTTCATAAAGTCTTCGATGGGCGACATCCCGAGCCGTGTAAACATCGCCGCTGAGTAAGACCATTTCTCCGACATTGAGCGAAGCAATTATTTCATTTGTCAGTGGTGTCTGTATCTGTCGCGGTATTTCTTGCGTAGTCAAAACAATATGTTCCTCACATTTTCTACAACGGCTTTGTGAAAAGTCACAAAGCAAGGCGCGCGAAGTCTGAGAAGTGAGGCGTATTTTTCACATACGCCGCAACGCCGAAGACTGAAGCGCAACGCAGCATATGGACTTTTCACAAAGTAGTTTCTTTATGCCGAGCTACATGACACTGGATATTTACCGCCACCGGCAACGAAGCGATATGACAGGGCATCATTTCAATATGCACCGCCAGTGCCGTCACGCGGCCTCCCAAGCCACCGGGCCCGATACCCAGTTTATTGATGGAAGCATATAAATCTTTTTCCATCTGCACCAAACGTTCGTCAGTTTTGTTTTCCTCTCCGACCGGCCGCAGAAGAGCCTTTTTTGCGAGGATGCAGGCCTGTTCCAATGAACCGCCAATGCCGACCCCGACAATTACCGGCGGACAGGGATTGGCGCCGGCTTCTCTGACTTTTTCCACAACTACTTTTTTGATGCCCTCGGCGCCGGCCGCTGGCGTCAGCATTTGAGCGGCGCTCATGTTTTCGCTACCGCCTCCTTTAGGCATCGCAATAATTTTCAAACTGTTGCCGGCGACAATATCAAAATGAATTATCGCGGGAGTATTATCCTGGGTGTTTTTTCGCGACAGCGGATCACAAACAGACTTACGCAAATAACCGTCTGCATAAGCCTGTCTTACACCTTCTTCAACAGCCGACCGTAAGTCGCCGCCGACAATGTGGACATCCTGCCCTACTTCCACAAACGCCACAGCCAGTCCGGTATCCTGACAAACAGGCATTTTCTCCCGGCAGGCAATCCCGGCATTTTCGATTATCTTCTCGATCACGTGCCTGCCGACTACTGATTCTTCTTTTTTTAAAGCCGTCTGCAACGAGGCAATAACATCGGCACCCAAGTCCGTATTTGCTTCGATGAAAAGCTTCTTTACGGCGGCAGTAATGCGTTTAGTGTTAATCCGGCGAATGTTTCTCTTTGTATTCTTTTCCATATTCATAAATTTATTCCCGCATGACGTTTTAAAACAGTCAGAGGCAAGGCGCACAAGTCCGGAGAAGTGATGCGTATTTTTTATACGCCGCAGCGCCGAAAAACGAAGTGCAACGCAGCATATGGCTGTTTTAAAACGTCATGCTACATGCCGCGCCGGAATTCCAGCGACTTGGAAATGGTCATTTTATCAATGTATTTCAAATCGCCACCCATGGGCACGCCCATGGCAATGCGGGTTATTTTGATATTTTTCTCTTTGAGCATGCTGGTAATCAATAAAGCAGTCGCTTCGCCGTGAACATTGGGATTGGTAGCCAGGATTATTTCTTCAATGCGCCCGCCGGCGATCCGCACAAGCAGCTCACTGAGCCGTAAATGCTCGGGACCAATGCCGTCGAGCGGTGCCAGAGCTCCATGTAAAACATGATAAGTTCCGTGAAATACGCCGCTTTCTTCGATTGCGGCCAGGGCGTCCGGCTCTTCCACAACGCAAACCACATTCTGATCACGGGTTTCATCATGGCAAATATGACAAATATCGTCTTCCGTCGGATTCAAGCAAATCCGGCACAGCTTTATTTTGCGCTTAACCTCCACAATACTATCCGCAAGTTTGCGGACGTCATCTTCCGTAGCCCGCAAAATATAATTGGCCAGTCGCGCGGCTGTTTTTTCGCCAATGCCGGGAAGCTTCGCCAGTTCGGAGATCAGGCGTTTAATTGGTTGGGCGTATGCTTTCATAAAACAATCTTTACAGTCCCAATCCGGGAATATTCAACCCGCCGGTAATTTTTGACATTTCCTGCGAGGTCATCTCCTGCGTCTTGCGGATTCCTTCATTAACCGCCGCAACAATCAAATCCTGCAGCATCTCTATATCATCAGGGTTGACTACATCCTTTTCAATTTGCAGGGAGACGATTTCAAATTTTCCGTTGACTACGACCTTCACCATACCGCCGCCGGCCTGTGCTTCAACAGTTCGGGCCTCTAATTCCTGCTGGAGCTTCCCCATTTTCTCCTGCATCTTTTTTGCCTGTTTCATGATACTGCCCAGATTATGCACTTTTTCATACCTCCTGTTTTTTCTCGATTCTTGTTTTGATATCCACTATCTCTGCACCGGCAAACTCATCCAGAACCTTTTGCAGAAGCGGATGATTCATCGCTTCCCGCTTAATATCGTTTATGTTGCTCGCTTTGCTGCGCCCGTTGTCGACATTAACAATGGTTTTATCAACATTAATTGTTGTTATGTCAACCGTTACATCCTGGTGCAAAAATTCTTTTGCAATTTGCGCCAGTTGTTCTTTTTGCTCTTTACCGCTGATATCCTCCAGGAAGATATAACCTTTAGGAAAAACCAGGGTCAAACTGCCGTCGGAAAAATCAATGGTTTCCGCCGAAGCAATCTTCGCCCCTAAGATCGGATTTTCTTTCTTAATGAAATTTTTAAAATTATCACAAATGTCGGCAAGATTTATTGCCTGTTTCTCCTCTGTGATCGTCTTACCCGGCGCGACAGCCGACGCCGTAATATGATCTCCCGAAGCTGGTCTGATCGATGCTGCCGGCATTTTTATCGCCGGCGGTTCAATTGATTCCTGTTCACGGCTATTTTCTCCGACAGCCAATCCCTGTTGCAGCTTTTGCTCAATGGTTTCAATGGTTGATATGATTTCACCAAGGGGAATTACCGGCTCCAGGTAAGCCATCCGAACTATTATTGTTTCCAGTTTCAACCGTGTTTCCTGACTCCGGCGGAAGCTGTCTTCTTCCCCCATCAGAATCTCCAGATACCGTTGCAGTGTCTCCCGCGTAGAATTCTTGACCTGCTTTTTCAATGCTTCAATTTGTTCGGCATTAATATCAAACGAAGAACTGCCGTCGCCGGCGATCTTGACTAAAAGCATATTGCGGAAATGCTTGAGCATCATCTGGTAGAATTGCCTCATATCCAGCCCGGCTAAATAGGCTTCTTCCAGGATAATCAGACAGGCGCCGGCGTCTCTTTGCAAAACAGCTTCCGAGAGACGCAACAGATATCTGCGGTCGACAAGCCCCAGAATATCTTCGACATCAGCATCACTGATATCCAGTCCGGCGTAAGATATCACCTGATCAAAAATACTCTGCGCATCCCGCATGCTGCCGTCGCCCGCTTCGGCGATCCAGGATAGAGCGGCCTCGCTTATCTGGATTTTTTCGGCCTCGGCCACTTTTTGCAAATTCCCGGCGATCTCCCTGAGTGAAATCCGGCGGAAATCATAGCACTGGCAACGGGAAAGAATTGTAGCAGGTACTTTATGGTTTTCCGTTGTGGCAAAAATAAACTTTACATGAGAGGGCGGCTCCTCGAGTGTTTTTAAAAGAGCATTGAAGGCCTCGCGCGTGAGCATGTGCACTTCATCAATTATGTAAATCTTATAGCGGGCAGCTGCGGGGGCAAACTTGATATTTTCCCGCAGCTCCCGAATTTCATCAATGCCGCGATTGGAGGCGCCGTCTATTTCGCGCACATCCAGTGACGTGCCGTCGGTAATTTCTTTGCAGTTGGGGCATTCGTTGCAGGGAGTCGGCGTCGGACCTTTTTCACAATTGAGAGATTTGGCCAGAATTCTGGCGATTGTTGTTTTGCCTACACCGCGCGGTCCACTGAAAAGAAATGCATGGGCAACATGCCCCTGGCTTATGGCGTTGCGCAGGGTTTTGACAACATGTTCCTGACCGGCGACATCTTCAAAAGACTGGGGCCGGAACTTGCGGGCTAAGACTAGATATTCCAATTAGACTCCTCGTGCCAATTCAGACTTTAAGGCTAAATTTGCTGGATTCACCCTGGCGTCCTGAATTTAGAAACTTATAAATAATCTGATAATCCGGAAGTCACACTTTGAAAGCAAAAATGGCACGTAAATAAACTGGTGGCCGGGTTTACCGCAACACACATCGGACATTGTTACCGCTGCTTCCTTCCGGACCTGACGGGGTTCACAAGCCTCCGTTGCACGGGACCCGGCCACATGTTAAATAAATTTCACCATGGCTCTTAATTGATAAATGAACAGGAATCAACTCAAATTTTTCATATTGCAGTAATTTAATCTAATTGCTTCAAAAATGCAAAGGCAACGAATTTTCCATCGTGGCTTAAACTGATGTCGCAAGAAGTTTCCCTGTTTTTATAATATAATTGAGGTGGTTGAAGTTCGCTGCCCTTTTTTTCCCTCCTTATTTCCAGTTTCCGGGGATTTAATTGATAAATATCCGCCAGTTTCCGGACCAAACATTCGCGCACAAATGACGAAGGTTCAATACTCTCACCCGCGGCGAATGCCGGCAAAGGCTCCATGCCCCAGATTATATTATTCAAATCAGCCCGATTATCCGAACCGACACAGTGCACGCAACCTTCCGGCAAATAGAAGAGTCGGACAAAAACAGTGTCTGCGCCGGGGATAATGACTTCACCCTCTGTAAACACTTTATCGTATCCATTCAACTGTACCGACCACTGTCGCGGCAAAAAAGATAATCCGGCATAAGATTTTCTGATCGCCTTGTATGCTGTTTCCTTGCAAGCCCAAAGTGACCAGAGCACCTTATCCGGATTTTCCGAATCATTAACAAATTCAATCTCAACATTGGTGAGGATTTTCTTCAGATACCGGAAATCCCTGCTTCTGTTTAAGTTTGCCGGATGTTCCCAATCCACAACATCGTTGCCGATGCAAGACAAAATACTTTTCCTCCATTTGCACCAACTTGTCGATTATCTGTGCCGCATATTCGCGCTGGGCGCGCAGTCCGCCGACAGCGGCGCGTGCGGGTGTAAACACCTCCATCCGGGCATAAAATTTTTCTCCCCAAGCCGGTATGAAACCATAAGTAGCCTGTTTGTCGCCCCGCATATAAACACACATAATCTTACAATCTTCCACGTCCTGGACAAAACGCCCGACACCGTAGGAAAAACCTTCTTTATCAACCCGTCCGGTGCGGGAACGCCCGCCTTCCGGAAAAATCATAATATTTTGACCGCTGCGCATCAGATACATACATTTTTCCAGCATTTGCTTTGTCTTTTCGCGGGGACCGCCGCGGTCGACCGGGATGCACTTGGAAAGATAACATAACACGGCCAGAATAATATTTTTCTGAAAATTGCTTCTTTCCGGCAGATTCCACGGTATTTTCTTGTAATCCTTCAGATATGCGCCGAAGCTGAAGATCGCATAAGTCAAAAGAAAGGAATCGATCATCGTCAGATGATTGGCGCAAACGATCCAGGGGCCTTTGTGCCGGGACAACTCCACGGCACATTGACGGCGTATTTCTTTTAAATTATGAACCCGGTAAAACAGCAGCCGGGCAATTAAAAAATACAAGGGCGCAATCAAGAAAACGGCAATTCGCCCCACATAGTATTGCACCTGAAGAAACAATTCGGATTTTCTATCCATTATCCTACCCAAGTTTTTGTTTGATTACCGCAACGGCGTCGCCGATTGTCCTAATCTTATCCGCTTCATCATCATCGATGCTGATTCCATAAACATCCTCACACTTGATGATAACGTCAACCAGACGGGCGGAATTAACTTTCAAATCATTTAAAATGTGCGTTTTCATCTCCGCTTTTTCCAAAAGCGTTACATCTTTAGTATAAGCCTTTAAAATATTAACCATTTCCTCAAATATTTTTTTCTCATCCATATTACTGTTCTCCTTTTGATATAATTATTTTTCTTCCCATTTTTTAAATATAAGACAACTGTTGACATCGCCAAAACCAAAACCGGCTTTGGCAAAAATTCGCAGCTGCGGATACTCCATACATTTTTGCGGGATCTTTTCGGCAAATTGCGCAATTTCAGGATGGACATCTTCACTGTTAATCGACGGATGCAAAAATCCTTTATAAAGCTGCAGTATTGTGGCCACACATTCGATTGACCCGGCTGCCCCCAGACAATGCCCGACCATCGACTTCGTGGCATTGATAAACGGGAAATTATCCGGCGTGCGCTCTAATGCTGCAGCCCAGTTTTTAACCTCATAGGGATCGGCAAATGTCGCCGTCAGATGGCCGTTGATCGCATCTATTTGTGCAGCCTCAATGCCGGCATCGGCAACCGCCGCCCGGATACACCTTCTCACTCCTTCGGGATTGGGAGCAGTCATGGAACCACCCATTCGCTGCCCACCGCTGTTCACGCAACCGCCGATTACTTCCGCATAAATTCTGGCGCCTCGTGAGCGCGCCGTTTCCAGATCCTCTAAAACAAGCATTGCTCCGCCTGAACCCGGAACAAAACCGCAGGCGGAAGCACTCATCGGCCGGGAACCCGCCGCCGGGGTATCATTGAACTTACGGCAGATGACCTTCATCGCGTCAAATCCCCCCCAGATATAAGGAGAAGCGGCTTCCGAACCGCCGACCACCATGCGCTTGGCCAATCCCATTCTTATTCGCCAAAGTCCTTCGATGATCGCTTCATTGCCGGTGCTGCAGGCTGAAGAGTTCGATGTAACCTGGTTGCCGGCACCGATCAAACCGCCGATACTCCCGCTGGTTGCGCTGTTCATGACCTGTTCAACGATCCTGCTGCCCATACGCCGTACTTTGCCTTCATTGACCATCGGCACAAGCGTGTTGGCGATTGTGTCCATTCCCCCGATTCCTGACCCGGATATGACGCCTGTATCCCAATCCACCGTATCATTGTCGCTTTCTGGAACTTTAAAACCGGCATCCACCCAGGCATCAACCGCTGAAACTGAAGCGTAACCGATATTTTCATTCATGGATTGCAGTCTGTCATGATCAAAATATTTTTCACGAATCTCACCAAAATTTTCCGGCACTCCACCAATCTGGCAGCTGAATTTCAATTGCTCCAACAGGGGAATAAAACGGATGCCGGAGCGGCCTTCCCGCAGTGCCTGTTCAAAGTTATCCAAACCATGCGCATTGGGGGCAATGACACCCATTCCTGTTACCACCACTCTCGTTCTCATTTTTCTACTCCCATTCCGGCTAATTTCCCCAAACAGACAACTTCACCGTTTTCTCTCTCCATAACTATGTCCACCTTCATAGCCCCTTTACGAAAATAAATTTTTTTACCCTTTACAATTACCCTTTCTCCGGGTGTTACAATTCCCTTAAATTCCACATTGTCTATAAAAGAAAAGAGACTTAAGGGACTTTTCATCTGGCTCGGTCTGACATTTTTTTGACAAGCCAGAAGATACATGCCGAAAGCAACCACACCTATCTGCGCCATCGTTTCCACCAGAATTACTCCCGGCGTAATAGGCCGGCCGGGGAAATGACCACAGTAGAAAAATTCATTTTCACGGAAACGGTAAGTCCCGACTATCTCGTCTTCATCAAGAGCGATTATTTCGTCAATAAAGCGAAAAGGCTCCTGCTGCGGCACAAGCTCTAAAACCTCCCGGACAATGTCGGCATCAGCCACCATAAAGCCCCCCGTTAACATGAATCACACTGCCGGTTATGTAGCTTCCCTTTTTCGCCAGGAAAGCGACGACTTCCGCAACTTCTTCCGGAAGACCGATTCGGTTCAAGATAATCCCCGTCATAATTTTGCTTTTTACATCTTCCGGCAATTCCTGCGTCATTTCCGTTTCAATAAAACCGGGAGCAACAGAATTCACCAGGATGTTGCGCCCGCGCAGTTCCTGGGCCAGAGATTTAGTAAAGGCATCCAGGGCCGCCTTTTCCATTGTGTACGGAATTTGGCCGGCATTACCCAAATGACCGACAACACTGGAAATATTTATTATGCGTCCGGCCGGACTACGCAGCATGAATTGCCGCAGGATTCTTTTAGTCATATACCAGATGCCACGCGTCAACGCCCGCTGCTCGTCAAATTGTTCGATCTTCATGGAAAAAATATCAGCGTTAATCGATTGACCGGCGTTATTAACCAGAACATCAACACGCTTCGTATTTTCTTTTAATTTGACAACCATAGCCTCCACATCTTCGATATTGGCGAGATCAGCCTGAATTAAAAAACCTTCCTTTATTTCGGCAAGAATTTTTTGCGCCTGCTCACCACTCTTGCGATAATGGATGCCAACATAAAAACCTTCGGCAGATAAGGCACGGCAACAGGCAGCACCGATACCCGTGGCACCTCCTGTGACAAGTGCAACCGGTTTGTCCATCATCTATCCTCCTTAACTTGTAACAGCATGTGTGCCCAGGTAAGCCCCGCCCCAACGATAACGACGGCAATATTATCTCCCGGTTTCATATCATTCCACCGCATACTTAAAACCGTGGGGGCGCCACAACTGGCCTTATTGCCAAATTGATCGACGTTATACCAATGGTTTTCCGCAGCAATCTTCCCGCGATCACATACTGTTTTCAACATCATTAAATTAGCCTGATGACCGATAAAAATAAAACGTCCAGCTTCTGTTCCGGCAACATTTTTAAGTTTTTTAAGATATTCCGTCGTCGTCCTGATGGCGAAGCCCTGAACGGCACTGCCGTCCTGGTGAAAATTCCAATCCCAGTCAATGCCGACTTTTCTCCAATCGGATGGCCGGGAATCGAAGCCGCAATTCGAAATAACGATGCGCCCCGGAACAATTGAAGAAATTATCGTAGCGGAGGCTCCATCACCGAAAAGCACAGCATTATTACGATCAGTGTAATCGATCGACTTTGTCATCGTTTCCGGATTAACAACTAAAACATAGGGCGGCAGTGTTTCCGGTTGCATCCGAAAAAGAAAATTCATCTGCATCCCAAAAGTAGAGCAGGCGGAATTTAAGTCGAAGCAGGGCACTTCAATGCCCAATTCTGCGGCAATCGCCGATGCTTCCGCCGGAGCAAGATTATCAGGTGTGGAAGTACCGGAAACAAGGAGACCAATGTCCTCAAGTTTTAAGCCGGCGCGCTGTATCGCCATGCGGGCGGCACTGGCCCCCATCTGCGCATTGGTATATTGTCTGACGGCAAAAGATTCCAGCTTGTTGGCATTCTTTGTTTGTCTGATATAATCCAAAGGCAGGACCGTCCGGCGATTCTCGATCCCTACCCTCTCCATAATCCATTCACTGGTTGTTCCTATATCCAGGTCTTCCAGAAATTTATTGGAAATAATATTTTCCGGATGAAAATGTCCCATAGAGTGAATATAAAGCATCCTTATACTATCTCCCGACCAATAATCATATTCTGCACTTCTCTGACGCCCTCGTAAATATCAACAATATGGGCATCTCTGGCCAGTTTGGATATTTCGTATTCTGTCGTAAAACCGTAGCCGCCATGCAGATGCAAGCCTTCCGCCGAGCAGAAAATAGCCGCCTCTGCTGCAGTATTCTTCGCCAATGATGCATAAATTCCGGCATCAGCGGCCTTTTCCTGGATCTTACAGGCTGCTTTGAAAAGAGCCAGTTCCGCCAGTTCCACTTTTTTCCACATAGCCGTAATCGTTTCTCTGGCTACGGGCAAATCGCAAATCCGCTGACCGAATTGCTTGCGCTCCCGGGTATAATCCAGAGTGACCGCCAGCGCTCTTTTGGCCAATCCCAAGCCAATCGCCGCCACCATCGGCCGGGCATAATCCAGAACATCAACTATGTATTTGAAGCCGAACCTTCTGTCCCCGATAATTTGATCCGCCCCGATAATAACATCTTCGAAGGTCACACTGGCGGTATTAGACAGACACTGCCCCAGTTTGTCTTCAGGTTTGCCGATAATAATCTTGCCCCCCGTTGGTAAATCTATCTCCCGCGTATTGTTGGCGATGTCCGGTATTACTTCCGCCGTTACTTCATCCACCGGAATAACAACACAAGCCATAAAGTTGCCGGTCGGTTTGCCAACCTTACAAAGGACGGTGTATTGCGAAGCATAGGAGGCGTTGGTGATAAAACACTTGGAGCCGTTTAACACATAAGAGCCGTCATCCCTCTTCGCAATGAATGACGTCATCATGGAATTATCCGAACCTGCTCCCGGCTCCGTCAAACAAAAGGCCGCCAAAAGAGGCTTTTCGACAAAAGGACGCAGAAATCTTTCCTGCTGTTCTTTCGTACCATGCTGGGAAATAACCACATTGGCCAGATCATTGCACATCGCCGAAGTGGAAATTCCCGTATCACCATAGGAAAGTTCTGCGATAATCATCGCCGAGGAGATAACATCGATATCAAAACCTTTAACAGATTCCGGGATGCATAAATTGATTATACCCATCTCCCAGGCTTTGCTAATTACCGGCCAGGGAAACTTGTGGGCTTTTTCCATCTCCAGAATGTGGGGCGTGATCTCATTTTTCACCAGTTTCCGTACAGTGTCCACATACATCAACTGATTTTCATTTAAGTTAAAATCCATTTTAAAACCTTTCCTATCATGACTGATTATATAATCTCTTAAAAATCCACTACACTTTTTTTAATTGCAAGGTTATTTCGCGCCGCCAAAAACTTTTTCCGCCGCCGCCAATCCCGTAATCGACTGACATGTAACATTGATCGTTTTAAAGAACTCCCGTAAGGGTCGACCGGGCCCGATTTCATACACTTCAGCGGCCCTAGAGGCCAATACCTGCATATTTTCACGCCATTTAACGGCATTGCTGAGCTGGTTAACCATGTTGTTAATTATTTCAGAAGCTGAATCCGAATGGAATGCACCGGTGAAATTGGATGTTACTTTTGGAGCATTTCCTGGAGTCAATCCCGCACCAACTTCCTTGAAAGTCTTTGAAAAAGGCTCTGCGATCGGTTTCATAAAACGGCTATGGAAGGGTGCACTGACTTTCAACTCAACGAACCTAAATGGTTTTTCTCCTGCCAGAGCTTGCGACAATATTTTTTCCGCCTCCGGTAGTGCCGAGGCTTGACCGCTGATGACGATCTGGTTGGCCGAATTTATGTTGGCAAGGTCAAGGGGCAGGTCTTTCAATAGTTCCTTCAGTTGATCAGCATCAAGACCTTCCGATATAACGGCCGCCATACCCCCGACTCCTACAGGAACCGCCTCCTGCATCAACTTACCGCGGGTTTGAACTATCTTGAGCAATTGGGCGAGCGGCATAACTCCGGCGGCCTCAAACGCCGTGAACTCACCCAGCGAATGACCTCCGAAGCACTGAGCCGCAAAACCATAACGATCCGCCAAACCACGATACATAGCTATTTCCGTTGTTAAAATACATGGTTGAGTATATTGAGTGAGATTAAGTCTTTCATCTTCGCCAAAACACATGGCGGCAACATCCCAACCTAATGTGTCAGAAGCCTCCTGGTAAATTTCGCGGCTTACGGATATTTGATCATAAAAATCTTTCCCCATCCCCGGCCGCTGCGAACCCTGTCCCGGAAAGACAACTGCTACACATTTACTTTCGTCCATTGAAAACCTCCCTGCAATATCTACTAAATTTCGAATAAAAAAATTTTTATGAATAATAACAAATAACTGTCTCATAATAAGCATATTTTATGCCAGAGAAACATTCCATCCTGTTAGTCATTAAGTTATTGAAGTTATTGAATATATACTAAAGCGGGGCCAAAAGAAAAACTCTCTGAAAAAAAATAGCTGCGTAACCAGATTTGCAGGAGCGTAGTATGCTTCACACCAGAAAAATAAATATTAAGCTTTATGAAATCACTCGCAACAAACTCAAGAAGGTAATTTTTAATATTTATTTTTATATAGTGTTCATTTCAGAAAAATTACTTCGCCTTCAACAAACAACTTTCCTCTCTTGAGTTCGTTAACAATGATATTAAGAGTAGTAATTTCGTCATCGAAGGTAATGATCAACAAGCCATGTCCTTTATTTATATGTTTCTTAACACCCTTGGTTTTCTTCAAAATTTTTTCGATTCGGGCAGTTGCATTACAATCAGCACAACCGGACAAATTTAATTGGACAACTCTCTCCTCTGCAAAAGCCATAGAAGGAACAACCAGGCAAATGATAATTAATAATATAATGTTAATAATATTTGCCATTCTTTTTTTTACTTTTAACAGGTATTGCATCATAAATATAATCAATCCCAATATTAATTTTAATTAGCTTTTTTAACGTTTTGGACTATATTAACGCGATTATGGATACATTTACTCTTGCCGCCACATGTTTTATCATCGCCGTTTCTTTGATTATAACCGGCAGGAAAGACAAGTTGCAAGCATCTTTTATCTGTCTTTGCTTTGCTGTTTTTGTTTCCCAGGTCGGCGCTTTTTCCCGTGATGTTTTTCTGTCCTCTTTCTGGAGGAAAATTCAATATCTGGGTATACTGGCAACCGCCCCCTGTGCTTTCTGGTTTTTCCGCCAGTTGACTCACAACAAATCAATTTTGACTAAAGGATTTATTGTCTTTTCCATTTTATCAAGTACGCTGGGAGCCCTTTTCCTTTTTACCCCCGTTTCCCGATGGCCGTATTTTCATCCTTTGTTACTTTCCTATACTTTTGCCACTTTGGGACTATGTTATATCGCCCTCGTGCGCTACGTTAATAAATTATTTCCCAGCATAGAAAAAAAACGCCTTCGCTATTTGGTTTTTGCCGGTCCTATTGCATTAATTCTGAGCAGCATTGATTTGCTTATTTATTTCGGCTTCAATTTTCCGCCATTATCCGGAATTATCATATCAGCCCTGCTTTACTTCACTTTGCTGATTATCGCCTATCCACAACTGCATGAACTGCATGATTTCTTTGCACGTGCGCTGGTTATTTTTGTCAGCACCATATGCAGCATGGTCATCTTTTACTTTACAGCCGGCTTCTTTAGCGACAGCCAGTTGCCGTCTTTTACCAGCATTCTTATGGCTTCGTTTTTAATCGTAATATCTCTTTCTCCGATCCGGATAATATTGAAAATAATATTCAGCTACTTCTATCCGGAAAGCAAAAACGTCTTTACATCAATCTATGAATTCGACAATAAACTGGAACGGGAAAAATCCATGATGCTGGCGGAAATGGCTCCGGTATTTGCCCATGAAATCCGTAACCCGCTGGGTTCGATCAAGGGCGCCGCTCAATATCTGAAAACGGAAGCAGTCACGGAAGAGCAGCACAAACTGTTCGATGTCATCATTGAGGAAGTAAACAGACTGAATGGCGTTATCAGCCAGTTTCTCGACTATGCCCGTCCCTACACTCTCAAGCTGAAAAAGCAGAATATCAACACGCTTATTTCCAAAGCAAACTCTATAATTGCCGCCAATGAACTGGCCGGAAAAATATCCATTGTCACGGAATTGGATGATACTTTACCGGATGTGGAAGTGGATGAACAGCAATTGATGCAGGTGATTTTAAATATTGCCCTCAATGCCATCGAAGCAATGCCCCAGGGAGGCGCCTTGACTTTTCGCACCTTTAAAATAAAAACCAGCGCCGGCAACGCCGTCGGACTGACAATCCGTGACACCGGCTGCGGCATCAGCAAAGAATCTCTGAAAAATATTTTCAAACCTTTTTACACAACTAAAGAAAGGGGCGCCGGCCTCGGCCTGGCAATATGCCGGAAAATAATCAAAGAACATGGAGGCCTGATCAGTGTAAAATCAATACCGGGAAAAGAAACCGTATTTTTTCTCCGGCTTAACGCCGCAGGCTGAATTTATGCCAAGCTGCATTCAAAGCATAACGAGGCGGCAAGGAGGAGGCTCAGCAGGCGTATTGTCTATACGTTGAAGAAGCCGGCTACCCCGGCCTGCTCCGGGGCAGGCTGTGCCAACAAAGTCAGGCAAAGAATGCAACTTGGTATTAGCAAATATTCCGGCTTGATTTAAAATCCAACCCGTAATAATTAGCCACGCATGAATAAAGTTCTGATAGTTGACGACGAATTAAACATGCGGCTGGTTCTGGCCGCCATGCTGAAAAAAGAAGGATATGCCATCACATCGGCAGCCGACGGCAGGGAAGCTCTGCAGATTTTAAAGTCGAACAGGATGGATGTAGTTGTTACCGATTTAAAAATGCCCCATCTCGACGGGATGGAATTACTTCATTGTATAACCGAACAATATCCGGAAATACCTGTAATCATGATCACCGCGCACGGGACTGTCGCCACCGCCGTGGAGGCCCTCAAAAAAGGAGCCCTGGACTACATAACCAAACCTTTTGAACTTGATGATCTGAAAAACGTCATTTCGAAAGCAATCAAGACCCGTACTTTAAACGAAAGCGAATTGTTCGTACCGCCGGAAGAAATAGAAAGAACGGGCATTATCGGCACGAGCAAACGCTCGCTGGAGATATTCGACGCCATCAAAAGAGTAGCTCCGACAACAACCACCGTTCTTATTACCGGAGAAACAGGCACCGGCAAAGAACTGGTGGCGGATGCAATCCATCAAAACTCTCCCCGGAAAAACAATCCGCTCATCAAAATCAATTGCGCCGCCATTTCCGAAACATTGATGGAAAGTGAACTTTTCGGCCATGAAAAAGGCGCTTTTACCGGAGCAACCATTACTAAACCGGGTAAAATCGAGCTGGCCCACAAGGGGACACTATTTCTGGACGAAGTTGGAGAAATTCCCCGCGATATGCAGGTCAAACTGCTGCGGGTTATCCAGGAGCAGGAGTTTGAACGCGTCGGCGGTCTGCGGACAATCAAAGTCGACGTGCGCATCATTGCAGCTACCAACAAAAATCTACAGCAGGATGTCCAGTCTGGAAATTTTCGCGAAGACTTATATTACCGGCTCAACGTCTTTCCCATTGTAGTACCGCCGCTGAGAGAGCGAAAAGAAGATATTTTACCGCTGGTCGATTATTTCATCGATAAATTTAATAAAAAGCTGGAACTTTCCGTGGGAATTGACAGTGAAGTAAAAGATACTCTTTTACGCTACGAGTGGCCCGGCAATATTCGGGAATTGGAAAATCTGATTGAAAGAATGATGCTTCTGGCCAAAGACAATCTGATTACCGTTGATGAGCTGCCCGATGAATTCAAAGCCGGTCTGGAAGAATTGCCGCTTGCACAGACAGACGATGAAAAAAAGCCCTTCAAAGATTTCATGCGCGACCATGTGGAAAACGTGGAGCGGCAAATGATCATCAAGTGTCTGGAAGAGACCGGCGGCAATGTTACAAAGGCCGCCAAGCAAATGGGCTTAAGCCGCAAGGGCTTGCAGCTGAAGATGATTAAATACAATCTGCGCAAAGAATCGAAATAAAAATTCTATTCATTTTCCAGCGCCTTTTTGCACTCGCTGATCAGCGCTTTTTTAGACGTATTGGCATCAATGATATCCCAGGGTAAAATTTCATCAAACTGCTTTTGGCGATATACATAGAAGTCTGCATTTACATTCACTTCCTTGAGCGCCTGCGCCCAATTGCCACGCAGGCGATGAACGGCAAGTAAAATATCGCCTGCCTTGCGATCACCCAACGAAAGCAGGGCCTGAACATAATTCCATTTCGGCACGTCGTGAATGACCCTGATCTGCTTATCCCTCCCAAAAGCGCTGACTATCTTCTTGATTTTTTTGCCTGTGGAATTTACATCAGCCAGCGCACACCATTGCAGAGGCGTTGACGGTTTGGGAATAAACTGATTGATACTGAGAGTGATACTCCGGAAGATTCTTTTACCACAGGTCCGCTGTAAAGCGTGATGCTGGATTTTTTTTACCAGATCAATGATCGCATCAATATCTTTTTCCGTCTCCAAAGGAAGACCGATCATAAAGTATAACCGCAGATTAGTTATTTCATTTTCTATCAAAAGCTCCGCAGCACGCATAATGTCTTCTTCGGTAATCCCTTTGCGCAGCAAATCGCGGAGTCTCTGGCTGCCGGCCTCCGGCGCCAGCGCCACCGTCTCAATGCCATGTGCTTTAATAAGACCGACGATTGTTTCGTTAATCTGATCAACTCTCAGCGATCCGATTCCCGCCCGGCCATTTTTTGTCAAAATATATTCACAGATCCGGGAAAGTTCAGGATGATCAGAGACGGCCGTACCCACGAGGCCGATTTTCTTCTTTTCCGTGAGTCCCCGGTCTATGGAGGCGATAATCTTCTCATAGCTGCGGAAACGCACCGGGCGGTAAATGAAACTGGCGGCGCAAAACCGGCAACTGCGGGCGCACCCCCTGTTGACTTCGGTGAGATACATATCTTCCATTTCCGTTCGCCGGGCGCTGATAACTTCATTTGTACAAAAAGAGTTTATATCTTTTATTGGAGAGATCTTTATTCTTTCCGGCAGGCCGGATATAATCGGTTGGATCGCTTTGATCCTGCTGTCCGGAGAATATTGGACATCATAAAGACCGGGTACATAAGCCTGCGGCAGATTTTTTTGCATATTGATCAGCATATCCCGGCGGCTCAGCCCGCTGCTTCGTGCATCCTCGAAAATGCGGGTGAATAAAGGCAAAGATACTTCCGCCTCGCCCAGGATGAATAAATCAAAAAAAGCGGCGATTGGCTCCGGATTTAATGTTGCGGCAATGCCCCCGCCGATAACCAGCGGATGATCTTCGGAACGCTCTTTGGCGGTAAGCGGGATACCCGCGAGCGCCAGCATTGTCAAAATATTGGGATAATCGTTTTCGAAAGATAAAGAAAAAGCCAATATGTCAAATTCGGCAATTGATTTCTGATTCTCGATGCTGAAAAAATCCGCCCTACCGGTGGCGAATTCGGCTTCGTCACCGGCATCCGGAAGAAATACTCTTTCACAAAGGAAGGAAGGTTGTTCGTTAAATATTTTATAAACTGTCTGGAAGCCCAGATTCGACATGCCCGTCCTGTAATGATAAGGATAGGCCAGACAAATCGTATTATCCGTACCCCAAATTTTTCTTACATAGCCCTTTTCCTGTTCCAGAAGGGTTATATATTTTCTTTTCAGTTTCCAATTCATTAAATTATCATAGCATTTTTCCGGCTATTTTAAAACAATGGCCGCAAATTGCCATGAATATAAAAATATCATACCTGTTAATCGGCCTGTCTGCGTAAAAATGTGGGAATTTCGAGGTCAATATCCTCGACCTCATCGTTAACGCCCAGGGTGACAACATTGGCGCTGTCGTGGGCTCTTTCCCTGCGCATGAAAGCCGGCGTGGATAAATCTTCCCGCCGGAAACCGCCCAGGTGTGAAACATTGTCCACACCCTGCCTGCCGTTCATGGCATCATCAAAGCCGGTGGCAATAACAGTAATGCGAATTTCTTCACCCATATTTTCATCAATAACCGTACCGAAAATGATATTGGCGTCTTCATGAGCTTCCGCCTGAATCAATGACGATGCTTCATTAATTTCATAAAGACTCATATCCGGCCCACCGGTAATGTTTAGCAGGATGCCATGCGCGCCTTGAATGGTATTGTCTTCCAGCAGCGGGGAAGAAATAGCCCTTTGCGCCGCTTCCACGGCGCGATTTTCGCCGGCCGCAATGCCTGTACCCATCAGTGCCATGCCCATGTTGCTCATAACATTTTTCACATCTGCAAAATCCAGATTAATCAGTCCCGGAATAATGATCAAATCGGAAATGCCTTTGACCGCCTGATAAAGAATGTCATCCGCTTTCTTGAATGCTTCCAGGAGAGACAGGTTGCGGCCGCCCAGGGAAAGCAGGCGCTGATTGGGAACAACGATTAATGTATCTACCGTGTCGCGTAAAAGCGCTATTCCTTCCTCCGCCTGCATGTTGCGCTTTTTGCCTTCAAACTGGAATGGTTTCGTAACCACGGCGACCGTCAATGCATTACATTCACGGGCAATTTCCGCGATAACCGGCGCCGCCCCTGTTCCCGTACCGCCGCCCAGTCCGGCAGTCACAAAAATCATATCCGCGCCTTCCAGGTATTCTCTCAACTGATCGCGGGATTCCAAAGCTGATTTTTTGCCGACTTCCGGATTGGAACCTGCACCGAGGCCCTTTGTCATCTCCGCACCAATCTGAATTCTGACCGATGAAGTCGATGCTCCTAACGCTTGCACATCCGTATTGGCAACAATAAAATCCACGCCGCGCAGCGAGTATGAAATCATTGTATTAACGGCATTGCTGCCGCCTCCCCCTACTCCAATCACCTTGATTTTTGCCGAATTTTCATTACACACTTCAGTCAGTTCAAACATGGGCATCCCTTCCTTTCAAAAAAATTCTAAAAACCATTTTTTTATTGTTTTGATAATATTTTCGAACATATTTCCGGTTTTTTTGTAAACAGATTCACTGGACGTCTGTCTATTGCCGTAAATGATTAATCCGACTCCGGTGGCGTAGGCAGGAGAATTAACAACATCGGAAAGTCCTCCCACACCGGACGGGATTCCTCTGCGGACCGGCATCTCAAATATATGTTCAGCCAGTTCATTGATGCCGGGCAACAGTGATGTGCCGCCGGTTAAAACAACCCCCGCCGCGAGCAATTCTTCAAAGCCGGAACGGACAATTTCCTTGGAAACCATGTTCAGTATTTCTTCCATTCGAGGCTCAATAATTCTGCCTAATATCTGGCGGGAAACTTCACGCGCCTCCCGTCCTCCCACGCTGGGCACCTCGATAGTTTCTTCTTTGGGAATCATTGATGTTAAGGCGCAGCCGTAATTAAGTTTTATCTTTTCCGCCTCATTAAACGGAGTGCGCAACCCAGTTGCAATATCCGACGTCAGATAATTGCCGCCAACCGGCAATATCGCCGTATGCTTGATACTTCCTTCGGAAAAAATGGCGATACCGGTATGGGAACCGCCAATATCAATCAGCACCACTCCCAAATCTTTTTCATCGGAACTAAGCACCGCTTCACTGGCGGCCAATTGCTCTAAAACCAGATCGTCAATATCCAGTCCGACGCGATTAACCGATTTTACAATATTCTGAATGGAAGCCACCGCTCCCGTAACGATGTGGACTTTTGCCTCCAAACGGACGCCGGACATTCCCACCGGATCCCTTACTCCATCCTGTCCATCGACGACGTAATTTTGCGGCAGAGTATGCAGAATTTCCCTGTCCACGGGAATGGCAACGGCTTTGGAAGCTTCGATGGCCCTTTGTACATCCTCTTCACCGACTTCCCGACCTTTCACGGCGACGATACCCAGTGAATTCTGTCCTCTGATATGACTGCCGGCTATCCCGACATAAGCGGAATCAATGCGGCATCCCGACATATGCTCAGCTTCATCGATAGCTTTTTTAATAGCCTCTACAGTGCTTTCAATATTGACAACAACACCTTTTCTTAATTCCTTGGCCGGTGACGTGCCGATTCCGATTATATCAATGCCGGTATCGGTAACTTCACCAACAATGGCTGTTGTCTTGGTTGTTCCAATATCGATCCCTACCAGAACATTGCTTCTTCTGCCCATCAGCTTATTCTCCACCTTTTTTAATACGCGACACACCGGCTGCATTTTACGTCCGGTATTCTTTGCCTTTTTTCCCCTGCTCGGGCCGCTCTGAAACATTTTTATATTGAATGGTAATCTTTGTGATATCGCATATATCTACAAAGATGTAACCCTTTCTCAAGCCCCGCTTCTCCATATCCGCCATAACCAAGCTCAATTGATTTAATTTCTTTTCGTAATTATCCTTACCCAGTTTCAGGTAAAGACCGTTATCGGTCAGAAGAGAAATACCAAAAATATCATCCACATTAACTTCCGATATCCCCCCCAGATAATTATACCGGTTGGAAGCGGACATATTTTTCAGCAAATTAAGCGTGCTTAATAAAAGTTTGGATTTATCCTGTTCCCTGCCATCTATTCCAGTAAGAATCGGCACATCCACTTCATCGTTTTTTCCCAGCTTCTTGAAAATAAATCCTTCATTGTCCATGAGATACAGTTCACTGGATTGCTTGACCATAGCAACTGGATTACGCTCCTTTACTTCCATGATCAACCTGTCGGGCAGTTCCCTGCCCACATAAATATTTTTCACCCAGGGATTAGAGGAAATTCTCTTTTCCAAACCCTCTATGTTAACGGACAGCAGATTTTGCCGGGGTGTAAGCGAGGCTTGCGTTAAAATATCCTGCTCTGTTAATTCCTTTAAACCGCGTATCGATATTTCCTTAATCTCAAAATAAGGCATGCTCAACAAACAACCGTAAGCATAAATAAACAGGAGGCAAAGCACGGCAACAGAAAACAATATACCCATTGCACACACAAATTCACCAACGCCTTTGGTGATGCGCCGACGCAGGCGGTTCTTTTTCGCGGCTATGCTTGTTTTAAATTTTCTCGGCACTAATTTTCTCCAATGATGATTACTTCCGTCTCCAGATCAATGCCCTTTTCTTTTTTAGCTTTCCGGGTGATGAAATCAATCAATGCAAGAACATCGGTTGCGGTAGCGTTGCCTTTGTTTACAATAAAGTTGGCATGCTTCAGCGAAACTTCCGCATCTCCACAGCGATATCCTTTGAGCCCCGTTTCTTCAATGATCCGCCCCGCAGGCATTCCCGGCAAATTCTTAAAAACAGACCCGGCGCTGGGATATTCCAAGGGATGCTTCTCCTGACGAGACTGGATGATATCTTTTATCTTCTGCTGAATTTGCTCCCGTCTGCCTTTTTCCAATTTTAAGCGGGAACCAATAATTATTGCTTTTTCCGGCAAAACAGCTTGGCGGTAGCCAAACGTTATTTCTTCTCTTTTCATTGTCCTTTTTTGGCCGCTGACATCCAGCAAAGACACTTCCGTTATAACATCCTTCATTTCCGAGCCAAAAGCGCCGGCATTCATCCACACGGCGCCGCCGACGCTGCCGGGAATACCCGCGCAAAACTCAAGACCGGTCAATTCATGCGCAGCAGACATTGCGACTACACGAGCCAGCGCAGCACCGGCCTGGGCGCTGATAAAATGACCGTCAGCCGGGGTATGCTGATAACTAATCTCTTTAAGTTCGCTCATGAGTAAAATTGCTCCACGGTAGCCGCCGTCCCGCACAATAATATTTGTTAAATTTCCCACCGGCAGATAATTTATTTTTGCCGCATTCAGCTTCCCGACAATTTGTATCAATTGATCTTCATTTTCAATGACAACCAGGGCATCGGCGTTGCCGCCTATTTTAAGAGACGTATGGCACGACATCGGTTCGTTGTAGAATTTTTTACCTTCGATATCATCCAGCACCTCTGTAATGTCCCTTGCATCGGCCATTTTATTTCTCTTCCCGCGCCGCCAGCTGTTTCAAAAAAGCTTCGCCTATTTTATAGACGCTGCCGGCACCCAGGGTGAATACCGCATCATCGGGCCGGACAATCTTCAGCAGATATTCGATCGTATCTTCCGCATTCGCTATATACTCTACATGAGGATGACCGGTTGCCTTGATTGCCGCACACAGCGCCGCCGAATTTACACCGGCAATGGGCTCTTCGCTGGCAGGATAAATGTCATTAACAATCAGGACATCGGCATCGGTAAAGGCTCTGGTGAATTCATCAAAAAGCGCCTTTGTCCGGGTAAAACGATGCGGCTGAAAAACGACAACGCGCCTTGACTTCCATACGTGACTTGCCGCTGCCAGGGTCTCCCTGACTTCCGTCGGATGATGACCGTAATCATCGACAACAGTAATACTGCCGACCTTGCCTTTAACTTCCAGCCGGCGCTGCACTCCATAAAAGCTTGCCAGCCCTTTACTGATTATCGGAAATTCCAGTTCCAGTTCCCGGCCGACGGCCACAGCCGCGAGTGAATTATAAACATTAAACATGCCGGGAACGTTAAGTTCAATTTCACCCAGCACGTCTCCCTTATAAGAGAGGCGATAGTTTGTTTTGTTGCCCTTAAATTCAATTTTTTCAGCTCTGTAATCCGCCGGATGTTCGATGCCGTATGTGATGGAGCGGCGTTTAATTTCCGGGGCGATTTCTCTAACATGCTCGTTATCATTGCACATGACAGTGCAGCCGTAAAAAGGAACGATATTGGCAAACTTAAGGAATGCCGCTTTGATTTCTGTGATGCCGGGGTAGTAATCCAGATGTTCCCGATCGATGTTGGTAATGACGGCAATTGTCGGCGACAACTTCAAAAAGGAACCATCGCTTTCGTCGGCTTCGGCAACTATTATTTCTCCGTCACCCAGGCGGGCGTTGCTGCCGATACTGGCCAGTTTTCCACCAATGACCATAGTGGGATCCAGTCCGCCTTCCGCCAGAATTGTAGACACCATGGACGTTGTCGTCGTTTTGCCGTGGCTGCCCGAAACTGCGACTGAAAATTTCATTTTCAAAAGTTCAGCCAGCATTTCCGCCCGTGGAATTACCGGAATATTTCGCGCGTGGGCTTCCACTACTTCCGGATTAGCCGCCTTGACTGCGGTAGAAGTTACCACTACATCAGCATTGCCGACATTTTGAGCACTGTGGCCGACGGCAACTACCGCCCCCAGCTTCTGCAAACGCAACGTTGTATCCGACTGTTGAGCATCGGAACCACTGATCTTATAGCCGAGATTGAGAAGTACTTCGGCAATACCGCTCATACCGATGCCGCCGATTCCCACAAAATGAATGCATTTTATTTTACGCTGCATTAAGCCGGTTTCTTTATCTGTTCCCATTTATCCGATATTCCTTTTCACGTTAACCTGTATTGATTTTTAATTTTTTCTTACGGCCAATTCAAGGCATGCATCGACTATTGTTGCTGCCGCATTGATATTGCCGAGTTTTGCCGAGTTTTCTTCCATCAAATGTAATTTCTGCGGATCACCAAGTAATTCATTCATAACTTCAAACAATTTGTTACCGCTGAGGTCTTTCTCTTTAATCATAATTGCCGCACCCTTATCAGCCATCGCCTCAGCATTTTTTGTCTGATGATCATTGGTCGCAAAGGGAAAGGGAATTAATATTGATGCTTTTCCCGCCGCTGTAATTTCCGCCAATGATGTCGCACCCGCCCGGCAGACAATCAAATCCGCCTGTCTGTAAGCTTCGGCCATGCCGACGATAAAGGCCGTAACATCGGCTCTGATTCCATAACTGGTGTAAGCGTCCCGAACCGATTCCAATTCCCGCGCCCCGGTCTGGTGCAGGATGCGGATTCCATTTTTTATTTTCTGCAACTGCGGCAGCATTTCAACAATGCTTTTATTAATCGCCTGGGCGCCCTGAGAACCGCCGAAAATCAAAAGCTGATAAAAGTCTTTTTTCGTTTTTTTCAGCCCCCGTACACCGGCAAACGCCGCCCTTACCGGGTTGCCGCTGACCAATACCTTGGAGCGGGAAAATGAATCCGCAGTCTCAGCATAATTCACAAATATTTTATCCACAAACTTTCCCAGGATTCTGTTGGTAATGCCGGGCACGGCATTTTGCTCCGCAATTGCCGTCGGCAGCCCCATAAAATACGCAGCCAGCACCGCCGGTCCCGAAGCATAGCCGCCGACACCAATGACTACCCGGGGTTGAAACTGTTTCAGGATTCGCCCCGACTGCCACATGCTTTGCGGAATCTGGTAAAAACCTTTCATCAGCGCCTTTATGCCCCGTCCTTTAATGCCTTCGACGTCAATGGTGCTGAGCTTATATCCAGCAGGGCCCAGTAATTTACTTTCAATACCCCTTTGCGTTCCGATAAAGAGAACTTCCGCCTTCTTATCTCTTCTAATGAATTCCTCAGCTATCGCAATGCCGGGAAACAAATGCCCGCCTGTTCCTCCTCCGGCAATTACAACACGCATGCGAATCTCCCCGTGGGGCGGAAAACGATTAACTCGGTCCCAACAATTGTTCCTTTATCCTTAATGATTTCGTAAAAATCTCCAGAGGCAAGGCGCGCAAAGCCGGGGGAATGAGGCGTACTTTTACGTAAGCCGCAGTGACAAGGGATGCAGCGCAACGCAGCATATGGACTTTTTACAAGGTCGTTCACTTTCATGTCTTTTGCGTCGATATATTCAATAAAATGCCAACCGCCGTCATACTCATAATGAATGATGTTCCGCCGTAGCTTAAAAAAGGAAGAGCAAGCCCTTTGAGCGGAATAATCCCCATCACTCCCGCAATGTTTATAAATGCTTCCAACGCAATCACCATTGTTAAACCCGCCGCCAGAAGCGTACCGAAAAGGTCCGGAGCCTTCAGTGAGATCATGAAGCCGCGTAAAACAAACAGCATAAACATGATAATCACTATTGTTACGCCGATAAAACCGCTCTCTTCCGCAATGATCGATAAAATAAAGTCGGTATGAGGTTCCGGCAGGTAAAACAGCTTCTGCATGCCGTCGCCGATACCTACGCCAAATGTGCCGCCTGATCCAAAAGACAGCAGGGACTGGATAATTTGAAAGCCCGTATTATCGGCATCTTTCCAGGGATCCAAAAATGCGGTTAATCGCGCCATCCGATATCCCTTATGCCAGATCAGAAAAGCGCCGACGGGAATAAAAGCCGCCCCCAAAATTAATAAATGTTTGATTTTTGTACCGGCCAGGCACATCATCAAAAGCATAATGGCCAAGATAATTACCGCTGTACCGAAGTCCGGCTCCAATAGTATAAGTAAAATAACCACCGCAGTTACAGATAAGGGCACCAGGACACCCCGTGTAAAGTTCTGCAGCAAATGAAATTTGCGCGTCAATAAATGAGCAAAAAATATTACCATCGCAATTTTAACCATTTCCGTTACCTGGAAAGAAAAAAATCCCATATTCAACCAGCGCGTTGCTCCACCGCGTCTGAGACCGACGTGCGGAATCAGAAGCAGAATAAGTAAAATCAGCGAAACAGCTATCCCCGGATAAGCCAGTTTCTTTAACGAAGTATAAGGAATCCTGGTCATTACCAGCATGGAAACAAGGCCTATAAAAACAAAGACTAACTGTTTCTTTAAAAAATACTGACCGTCGTTGAAACGCTCCAACGCAATAATAGAACTGGACGAATAAATCATCGTCGTGCCGACAGTCGCTAAAAGTAAAGTGACCACGAGTAGAATGATGTCGGGTGCCTTGTCTTCTTTTTTCAAAGCATCATCCATTTATAGAGACCTCACCACTTCTTTGAAAAAATTACCCCGTTCTTTATAATTTTTGAATTCATCAAAACTGGCGCAACCGGGAGAAAGCAATATTACATCTCCCGCTTTGGCATTCTCATAAGCACCCTGGATTGCTTCCCGCAAAGTCGGGTTTTTTTCCACAGGCACACCATCGCCGATCAGGGATCCGATGCGGTCGCGCGCTTCGCCGAACAAAATTACTTTTTTAGCCTTTTTCGTAAGCAGAGGCTTGAGGGTATCAAAATCACCATCTTTATCCCGTCCGCCTAAAAGCAGGATAACCGGATCGGAAAACGTATCCAGCGCCCTGATCACGGAACCAACGTTCGTTCCTTTGGAATCATCGTAAAATCTGACGCTCTTTTTCTCACCGGCGAATTCAATCCGGTGCGGCAATCCCCGGAAATCGCCGACAGCGGCTATAATACTCTCCCTGCTGCATCCGCAAAAACGAGCCGCCATTACTGCCGCCATCACATTTTCCACATTATGCAAACCGGGAATTTTAATCATGCTCAGTGGATAATGTTCCTGACTGCCGTCAAACATTTTAAAAACAAGGGCATCGTCCTTTAAAAACATCCCGCATGATATTTCATGCGCTGAGCTGAACCGCGCCACCTTTGCCGCCAGACCAGCACCTATCGACTTTTGCGCCGGATCTTCGGCATTGAGAACAGCAAAATCAGCTGCAGTTTGGTTGGCAAAAATTCTGGCCTTAATACGGCGGTATTCATCAAAAGAGCCGTGATAATTAATATGATCACAGGTTACATTTAACAATATGGAAACAAAAGGCCGGAACTTCTCCACCCATTGCAATTGAAAACTACTGATTTCCGCGACGACAAAATCTTCCTGTTGTGACGTGTCGGCGTATTCTATCAATGGATTGCCGATGTTGCCGCCGACAAACACTTTTTTTCCGGCTCGCGTAAAAATTTCCCCCAGAAGGGTTGTCGTCGTCGTTTTACCGTTGGTACCGGTAACGGCAACCAGCGGTTTCTTCATAAAGCGGTAGGCCAGTTCAATTTCACTGACAACCGGAATTTTTTCCCGGACCGCCGCCATGAGAATATCGTTATAAGGAGGAATCCCCGGCGACGGGACAACCATATCCGCCCCGCTCAAAATGCCGGCATTGTACTTTCCCGTCTCCAGCCACTTTTCCCCGGCAATACGCTCATATTGCGTATCCCACATCCGGCATGGTTTTTCATCGGTAGCCACAACTTTGCAGCCCCTGGAACCTAAAAATGCGGCAGCGGCAACTCCTGTTTTGCCCATACCGATAACAATTACTTTTTTACCTTTTAAATCCATTTTCCCTCTAACGCAATTTCAATGTACTTATCGCCATCAAGGCCAGCAGTATGGAGATCACCCAGAAACGCACGATTACTTTCGGCTCCGCCCAGCCTTTTAATTCAAAATGATGATGCAACGGCGCCATCCGAAAAATTCGCTTCCCCTGAGTCAGTTTGAAATAGCCGACCTGAAAAATAACGGAAAAAGTTTCAATCACAAAAATACCGCCGACAATAACCAGCAAAATTTCCTGCTTGGTTATGACCGCCGTCATCCCTAAAGCTCCCCCCAATGATAATGAGCCGACATCACCCATAAATACTTCTGCGGGGTATGAATTAAACCAGAGAAACCCCAGGGAAGCGCCGACCAGTGCTCCACAAAACACCGCCAGTTCTCCGGCACCGGCAACATAAGGAATTTGTAAATACGTCGCCACCTTCACATTTCCGGCAAAATAGGCAAACATCATGTAAGTGGCAAAACAAATTGCTGCCGGACCAATGGCCAGCCCATCCAATCCATCGGTAAGATTCACCGCATTGGCCGCTCCCACAATGATAAAAGTCGAAAGCAGAATATACCCCCAGCCGAGATTGGGCAAAACGGTCTTAAAAAATGGTATTGCAACCTGGGAATTGAAGCCCGGTTTCAGATAAAGAATGATGCTGGCAAACAGGGCGATTATTATCTCTGCTGTCAATCTTGTTTTACCGGACAAGCCTTTGGAACTTTTGCCGGAAAATTTACTATAATCATCAATAAAACCGATCAAACCGTAGCCGATGGTCACCAGCAGTACCAGCCAGACGTAATTAATGGCCAGATTCGCCCAAAGCAATGTGGAAATAACAACGGCAAAGATTATCAATACCCCGCCCATCGTGGGTGTACCTTTTTTCACCAGATGGGTCTGCGGACCATCGTCCCTGACCTGCTGGCCGATTTGCATACTCTGCAGCTTCCGAATAAGCCAGGGACCTACGACGAAACATATTATAAGCGCAGTAATGCTGGCGTAAATCGTCCGGAATGTAATGTATCGAAATACGTTAAACGATGAAAAGGTTGTATGTAGGGGGTATAATAAATGGTAAATCAATGTTCATTCACTCCCGATTTTTGAGTACCCCTGTCAGTCTTTTCACCGGATTCATCTCTGCCGAAAAGGTCGCATATTTGAGCAACAATTTTTTCCATTTTCATGCGGCGTGACCCCTTCACCAGGACCCAATCGCCTTCCTTCAAGTTTTTTTTCAAAAATGGCATGCCGTCTTCATCCGGGGACAAAAAGAAAATATTCTGCGGCCTCATACCACCGTCGATGGCCCCGGCTGCCGTAATCGAAGAAAAATCACCGCGTAGAAAAACGGCATTGACGCCGATAGTTGCCATTAAAACGCCGATCTTCCGGTGCATCTCGGGAGCCGCAGCACCCAGTTCCAGCATATCGCCCAAAAACACATAACCGTTATGGCTGCTCTTCAAGTCTTTCAGTGTCATCAATGCTTCGCGCACCGAGGCCGGATTGGCATTATAAGTATCGTCGATCACAAAGGCACGGTTTTGCAGTTTGATAATTTGCATCCGCCCGGAAACCGGCTGAAATGAAGCCAGTCCTTCCACGATGGACTTGCAGTCAATCCCCGCCGCCCAGGCTGCTGCTGCGGCGGCCAAGGCGTTATAGACATGATGGATGCCGACGATTTTCATTTCCACCTTGCTGACGCTATTGCCGACTATCAGTTTGAAACTGATGCCGCGGGCGCCGTTTTTTACTATGTCCTGCGCCGTAACATCGGCATCGGAACTCATACCGAAAGTAACGCGCTTTCCCGGCCACCTCTCGGCAATAATCTGTATGGCTTCATCATCAAGATTAATTATGGCCGTTCCCGACGGAGACATATTAAGAAACAGATCGCCTTTTTCCTCACCGACAATATCCACTGTCCCGAAACCGGCGAGATGTGCGGGACCGATATTGGTAATTAAACCGATATCCGGGACGGCAATTTGAGTCAGCCTTTTAATCTCACCGCGCGTATTCGTACCCATTTCCAGGATAGCTAATTCGTGATCCTTCGTCAGGCGGAAGATCGTCTGCGGCAAGCCGATCAGATTATTTAAATTACCTTCCGTTGTTAACGTTCTTTTTTCCCCGGCAACAATTGCCGCCAGCATTTCTTTTGTTGTTGTTTTTCCCGAGGAACCGGTCAAGCCGATCACGGGAATGGGAAAGCGCCTGCGGTAAAAGTGCGCCAAATCTCCCAGCGCCTGTAATGTATCGGCAACCTTTATTACAGCTGCTTTCTTCTTCCAGGAGGCCAGATTAAGTTTCGCTTCATCGTGCACCATGCAACCGGCAGCTCCCTGTTCAATTGCTAATCCTATAAAATCATGGCCGTCATATTTTTCGCCCTGCAAGGCAACGAACAAATTCCCCTCTTTTACCTGACGGGAGTCGGTCGTAACTCCGTAAAACGTATTTTCCGTATCTCCGGAAAGCAAAACACCGCCTGTTGCTTGCAATACCTGTTCGGTAGTAAATGTCGGTAAGCTGCTTTCCATAATCATTTTACCCTTTCGTTTGCAAAGCATGTGCGGCGATTTTACGATCATCAAAAGGCATTTTCTTTTCACCGATGATCTGATAATCCTCGTGCCCTTTTCCCGCAATTAAAACAATGTCCCCTGCTGAAGCTATGCCGATTGCCGCTTCGATCGCTTTTTCCCGCTCGGGGATTACAGTATAAGATTGAACATCACTTGCTATCTCCGCATGATTAATCTCTACTTTTTTAATTTTCTGCTGATCGATTCCCGTTTCTATCTCTCTGATGATTTCCAAAGGATCTTCCAGACGGGGATTATCCGAGGTGACAATCGTCAGATCACTGTAACTTGCCGCCGCTTCACCCATCAGAGGCCGTTTGCCCCGGTCACGATTACCGCCGCAGCCGAACACTGTAATGATCCGTTTTTCCTTCAGCGCGGTTAAATTTTGCAGCACCCGCCTTAAAGCATCATCCGTGTGCGCGTAATCAACAAAAACATGCAGGCCGGACCTGGACGCGACGCTTTCCAGTCTCCCGGGCACACAGGACATGTTTTTAATACCCGACTCTATTACGGGCTGCGGAATATCCAGAACGGACGCAGCGGAAACCGCCGCCAGGATATTGTAAAGATTAAATTTGCCAATCAGCGGAGAACTAATGGAAAATGATTTTCCCGAAATATTTATCCCGGCCGAAAGCCCGGAGAGAGAAAGTTCATAATCAGTCGCCTTAATGCTGCAATTGCCTTCTATTCCGTATGTTAATGCTGGAACAGGCACTTCCGCCAGAATTTTTTGTCCCCATGGATCATCATTATTGATGACCATTTTCTGACGATGGGTCTTCCTGCTTTGCGGCAGCACTTCGGAAAAGAATCTTTTTTTCGCCTGAAAATAATTTTCCATTGTCTGGTGGTAATCAAGATGGTCGCGGGTCAGGTTGGTAAAAATGCCCAGATCGAAGTCGCAGTCGTCGACCCTCTTTAAATCAATGGCATGAGACGACACTTCAGCAACTACATGCGTTACGCCGTCATCGGCCATTTGACGAAGAATTTTCTGCATCTCGTAAGATTCAGGAGTCGTATTGGGCGCAGGATATACTTTATCATTGAAGCGATAATTGACTGTTCCTAAAACACCGCACTTAAAACCGGCCGCTTTTAAAATCGATTCCAGAAGATATGTGATTGTTGTCTTGCCGTTTGTCCCGATAACGGCAATCATAAGGAGAGCAGCCGAAGGATTGCCGAAATAATTTTTAGCTAAAATTCCCAAAGCCCGCCTACTATTTGCCACCCGAACCGACGTTATAGACGGAGGAAACTGCAAATCTTTTTCATGTACGATGTATTTTGCACCGCGCGCAATTGCATTTTCGATAAAATCATGGCCGTCATGCTTCAAGCCGGGAATGGCCACAAAGACAGAAGCTTCCCTGCATTCAGCCGCCGAATAACAGACAGTGGATACTTCCCCCGCTGTATCTCCGGAAAAATTGACAATATCTATCCCTGCGAGCAGTTGCTCCAGTTTCATGACTACCTCAGTTGTTCAATTCGAATTTGACGCTGCAGATACGCTCTTCGCCCAGTTGCGTCCCGGCCGGCGGGTATTGGTTTTTCGCCCAGCCGTTGCCCGATATTTTCACTTCTATTGATCGCTCCCTGGCTTTTTTCATTACTTCCCTGATTGTCATATTGGAAAAATCGGGCATCAATGATTCGTCATCGGGAGCAACGTTAGTCGGAGCCAAAGTCCGCTGAGTGGAAACCAGTTGTACTTTATTTGTTTTTTCCTGGTCAAAGACGGGTGTTTCCCGGATATTCGTTTTAAAGCAATTCAGTATCTGCTCTCCGATGTTCTTGAAGACCGGGGCCGAAGCCACACCACCCCACTTGTCCCGCTGCGGTTCATCCAGAATGACTAAAATGGTTACTTGCGGATTATCAGACGGGAAAAAACCTATAAAAGATGTCCGTACCCTTTCCGAAGAATAAACATTCCGAGAAAAATCAAATTTCTGTGCAGTTCCCGTTTTACCGGCTACGGCGACATTGACAATGCGTGCATTTTTACCTGTACCGTCGGCGGCGCCGACAACATCCGTAAGCATGCCGGTTACTCTTTTGGCAACGCCCGGAGAAACAACCGTCCGCACGGCCGTCGGTGTATATGCCTTGATCAGACGATCATTTTTGTCGGTAATTCCCCGCACAATGTAAGGTTTCATCAAAACTCCGTTATTGGCAATGGCCGACATGGCGGAGATCAACTGAATGGCAGTGACCGAGATCCCCTGACCAAAAGCAATTGTCGCCGCATCAACATTCGTCCATTTTTGCACAGGCCTCAGCAATCCCGTCGATTCGCCCGGCAGATCTATTCCTGTTTTGGCTCCAAAACCGAATCGCGCAATGTAGTCATGGAACTTTTCCTTGCCCAACCTCTGGGAAATCTTTACCGAACCAATATTACTTGAGTATTTTAATATTTCCGGAACTGCCAGCACCCCATGATGTCCATGATTAGCTTCGTGAATTGTCCTATTAGCTATGGCATAAGATCCGTTTTCACAAAAAAATCTGTCCGTTGCTTTAATTGCTTTTGCCTCCAGTGCGGCGGCCACCAGAAATGGCTTAAAGGTGGATCCCGGATCAAAACAATCGGTAATGGCACGGTTGCGCCATTTTTCGGGAACCAATCCATCAATATTATTCGGATTGAATCTTCCCTCATTAGCCAACGCCAGAATCTCGCCGGTTTTAGGATCCATGACAATAGCCAACCCGCCTTTAGCTCCTTTGCTCAACACAGCTTCTTTCAAATGAGTTTCCGCCAAGTATTGAATACGGCTGTCAATTGTCAGAACAAGATTAAGATTTTCATCCTTTCTTATTTCACTCTTTTCAGCGCGCAAAAACAATTTTTTCCCTTTGGCGTCACGCGCCCAGGCCAGCTTTTCCGGCTTGCCCTTGAGAACATCGTTATACTTCTTTTCCAGTCCCTCCAGGCCGGTGGAATCGAGACCGACAAAACCAAGCATATGCGCCGCCAATTCGCCGTTAGGATAAAAACGCTTTGGTTCTTTTACTAGAAAAATCCCTTCAATATTAGCATTTTCCACAAAAGCCGCCTGCTCGGGGGAGATTCTTCTGGCCAGCCAGCAAAAGTTTTTCGGCTCCGATATTTTTGCTAAGACTGCATTCTTATCCAAATGGAGAATATTCGATATTTGTCGAGCCGTCCGTACGGGATCGGCAATTTTCGACGGATCGGCACACACGGAATCCGCCATGACCGATGCCGCCAATTTTTCACCGTTGCGGTCGTAAATCACTCCTCTTTCCGGCTGTATCTGCAACGTGGTTGTCTGTTGTCTTTGTGCCAGAGATTTAAGTTTTTGCCCGGACAATATCTGCAATTGAAAAGCACGGGAGAGCAAGGCAATAAATAACACCAGGAGAATCAATAAGACACTTACTATCCGGAATTTGAGCCAGTTTTTCGTTTCGCCGGTCATATCATTCTCCCGATTTTTTCAAAACAATTATTTGACCTTGTTCAGGATAGGACATCTGTAATCTGTCTCTCGCTATGCTTTCTATTCGCTGCGGAGACTTAAGCATCGCATACTCCAGCTTCAGTTTTTTTTGCTCTTCCAGCATTTGTTGTTGAGCATTCAACTGCGCGGCATGTTCATATTCCAGTTCCCTCAAATGAATGTGTGAACCCACATAGATCAGGGCGACAAACATCAACACTATGGCCATTATGATAAAGGTTGGATACTTAATACTGGAAGACACTTTCGTCTTCTCCTGAACATGCTGCATAGCTTCTACACTCGCTGCCTGTTCCATTTAAACCCTCTCGGCCACGCGCAGTTTAGCACTGCGGGAGCGTGGATTGTCTTCTATTTCGGCTGCCGCAGGGATCACAGCTTTCTTCGTCAGAACTTTAAGTTTTGCTTCTCGACGGCAAACACAAATCGGTATATCTTTGGGACAGATGCAGCTTCCTGTGAGGGCACGAAATTCATTTTTAACAATTCTGTCTTCCAGTGAATGAAAGGAGATAATACAAAGGCGACCGCCATGGTTTAATACACCTACAGCGGAATCAATTGCCGGTTTTATGCTGTCGAGTTCACTATTTACGGCAATTCGAATTGCCTGAAACGTTTTGGTGGCGGGATGAATTTTCTGCCGGCGCAATTTTGCAGGAATGGCGGAAGTGATGACATTGGCCAACTCCAAAGTCGTCGAAAGCGGAGACAATCGTCTTTTCTGCGATATTGCCCTTGCAATCCTACCGGCCATCTTTTCTTCCCCAAAATCACGAATAATTTTCTCTAAATCTTCCTGGGCAAAGCTGTTGACAATATCGTAGGCACTGAGCTTCAAACTGCGATCCATCCGCATGTCGAGCGGCGCCTGTTGATTAAAACTAAATCCTCTTTGAGCCTGATCCAGTTGATGAGATGACACGCCCAGGTCCAGGAGAACACCATCAACTTTTTTTATCTGTAATTTTTCCAGAACCGAGCCAAGCTCGGCAAAATTAGCCTTTACCAGAATCTTACGAGTACCGAATTCGGCCAGCCGCTTCTCCGCCGCCAGCAGGGCATCGTTGTCACAGTCAATACCAACTAAAAAACCATTGGTCGCTTTGAGTATTTCATAGGCATGGCCGGCGCCTCCTACAGTGCCGTCCACGTAAGTTCCATTTTTATTAACGCACAACCACTTCAGAATTTCTTCCAGCATCACCGGCTTATGATAGAAGTCGGCGCACATTCATTAAATTCCCAGTTCAGTGGCTATGTCATTATCTTTATCGATTTCAGTACTGGAGAGTTTCATTTTTTCTTCGAAACGGTCTTTGGGCCAAATTTCAATATTTTTCAGCATCCCGGCCAGAACTATATCTTTCTCCAATTTTGCATATTCACGCAAAGTCGGCGGAATGAGCACACGCCCCTGCCCGTCCAGATTGCAATCGACAGCCCCAGACATGAAGAAACGTTGGAAATCGCGAAAGCCTTTGTTTAAAATTGGCTTTTGTGCTACTTTTTCTTCTATGAGCCGCCATTCAGCAAAAGGGAACACAATCAGATATCCATCCCAGTTGGTAATAACCATCCGGTTGTCGTACTTCTCGGCAAAAACCTCCCGGAATTTGGCTGGAAAGATGATTCTTCCCTTTTCATCGATGCTGTGATGGTACTGGCCGCGAAAATCTGACACCACTTCCCTCCATGATAAGCCACTTTACTCCACATGGCTGACTATAAAGGTGGTCAATGGCTTTGTCAAGGAAAAATTTTAACTTTTTCCGGGTTTATTGACTTAAAATTGCTAATAAATTCGGGAAAATACAGATGGCGTAAAATCTTCGGTATAAAATGGCCTGCAAAATATCTTTAATTTAGCGATCAAAGAAGAGCAAATCGATTAATCAGGAAAGAATTTATTGTAATTACAATAATATAGAAAGAAAAATAGACGCTATTTTTTACTTTTGTTCTCCCAGTAACGGGCACTGGCCTGATTGTGCATTTTCAGAGAAGAAGAAAAGAAGTGCGACCCGTCGCCCTGGGAAACAAAATAAAGATAGTTAATTCCAGCTGGATAAAGAGCGGCTTTCAGGGAATCAAGCCCGGGATTGCTAATCGGACCAGGCGGCAAACCACTGATAATATAAGTATTATAAGGAGAATTGCGCCTCAGATGACTGCGCTTCACGCCGCCTTCAAAGTTTTCCAGATCATATACGGCAGTCGGATCACTTTGCAGACGCATTTTTCTTTTCAGTCTGTTGTGGAACACGGCTGAAATCAGCGGTTTTTCAGCATAGTTACCCGATTCCTTGCCGATGATCGAGGCCAAAGTAACATATTCCTGAACACTAAACCCCAGTTTGCCGGCTCTATCCAGCATCGCCGGAGTAACTTTTTTCCAAAACTGATTGACCATAATACGCATAATCTGGCGCGTACTCATCGAACGGTCAAAGTAATATGTTTCCGGGAAAAGGTAACCTTCAACAGAAGAGGCGTTAATACCTACAGACCGCAGAAATTCTTTATCTTCCGCCAATTCAAAAAAATGTTTCTCATCAATTAATTTAAATTCCTTAAGCCGCGCAGCTATTTCTCTAACAGACAAGTCTTCGGGAATAGTCACACGATATGATCTGATTTCACCCCGAAGCAGTTTATTAACGACAGCCCAAGGTGTCATGGAAGTGTTAAATTCATACTCTCCGGCGCGAATGGATTTCAACGCCTGCCGGGTGCTCACCAGACCATAAAATAATATCCGGCTCTTGATCATCCCTGCATCTTCCAGAATTTTAGTGATTTTCAGAAAGCTGGAACCTGTAGGAATATCAACAGTCACCACAGTATTTTTTTTATCAATGGGCGTTAGGGAATAATTAATCAACAATGCTAAATATGTAATAATACCAAGGCCTAACAAAAAAACAGCGCGGTATGCATTTTTAGATGGTTTCTTCTTCATATAATTAAAAATTTTATCGGATTAATTAATGGTTTTCTTACCGGATGAATCCAGGTAGCTCTGAAGAATAATGCAGGCGGCTAATTTATCTACTTCTTTCTTTCTCTTTCTCCAGGAAACACCGGAGTTGATCAATATTTCTTCGGCTTCTTTTGTAGAAAGCGTCTCCGGCCATTTAATTAAGGGCAGGGAAAATATTTTATCCAGTAGGGCGGCAAACCGGTTGACTTTTTCACATTGAATACCCTCGGAGCCGTCAATGCGAACGGGGTAGCCGATTATAATTTTCTCAATATTATAGTCTTTTATCAGATTGGTGAAAATTTCCAAATCGTGTTTTTTCGTTTTTCTGATGATCGTCGGCAGACCCTGAGCAGTAATCCCCAACTCATCACAAACGGCAACGCCGATTCTTTTTTCACCGTAATCCAAACCAAGAATACGCAAACAATCACCTCTGCGTTTCCTCTAACAATTTCCTATATCTTTTGCAACTTATAATCGTTACTTATGGATTAATTTTCTATTTCGACGATCAGGTATTTCTTCTTACCTTTTCTGAGACGCAGTTCATTACTACCGGCAAAATCGGCCACTGTCAGTTTTTCATCAATTGATTTAACCTGACGGTCATTGATGTAGATTCCGCCCTGCTCGATGAGACGCCGGGCTTCGGATGAAGACTGCGTCAATCCTGATTTAGCACAACTGGAGAGAATGGAAATACCCGCCTCCAGATCCCGGCGGGAAACTGCATGGCGGGGAATGGCCGAGGTATCTGTTGTGGGAATTGTGCGCGGAATAGTGCTGGATGGAAACATATCCGCTTCCACGGGACGCGAATGGAAGGCTTCCATGGAAGCCCGCCAGGCCGCTTCCGCCTCGGCGTCTCCGTGCGTAACCTTTGTTGCTTCAAAAGCCAGTACCGCCTTGGCCATGTTCAGCCGGGCGTCCGTCAGATTTTTCACAATGCTGATTTCTTCGAGTGGTAAAAAGGTAAATAATTTCAAAAATCTTTCCAGATCGGCATCGTCGCTGTTTACCCAGTACTGATAATATTCATAAGGCGAAGTAAGCGTCTTGTCGAGCCAGATTGTCCCCTTTTCCGTTTTTCCCATCTTATGGCCGAGTGAAGTGGTTATTAAGGGAAATGTTACGGCATGAGAATCTTTACCTGTTACTTTTCTGATCAGTTCGGTTCCCGCCAGCATATTGCCCCATTGGTCATTGCCGCCCATTTGCAGCGCACAGCCGTGATTCTGGAACAGATAGAGAAAGTCATAGGCCTGCAGAAGCATATAATTAAATTCGATAAAGTTGAGGCCTTTTTCCATCCTTATCCTGTAACTTTCCGCCGCCAGCATCCGGTTAACGCTGAAATGCCGGCCAATATCGCGCAGGAATTCGATATAATTGATTTTGGTCAACCAATCAGCATTATTGAGAAGTAACGCCTTATCATCAGAAAAATCGAGGTATTGGGAAAGCTGCTTCCCCAGGCAGGAAGCGTTGTAGTCTATCTGATCCCGGGTAAGAATCTGGCGCATTTCCGTTTTGCCGCTGGGATCGCCGATCAAACCCGTGCCGCCGCCCACCAGCGAGATCGTTTTGTTGCCATTTCTCTGCATATGCGCCAGCGACATGATGGGAACCAGGCTGCCGATGTGCAGGCTGGTGGCTGTGGGATCAAAGCCGATGTAACAGGTAACGGGTCCGGCATCGAAAAGCTCTCGAATTAAAGCTTCATCGGTCACCTGCTCGACAAAGCCTCTTTCCTTTAATACATCATAAGCGCTTTTCATCCCTCACCTGCCTCCACTTTTTCTTTTAGTTTGACGCTGATCCGCTCGATAGAATTTGCCTTCCCGGTTGTCGAATCGATATCTAATAAAACCGCCTGCAGGCGAACATCACCTTTAGCCGTTTCAAACCTGTTAGGCACACCTGTCAAAAACTTTTTAATTACAATATCCTTCTTCACACCAATAACGGAATCAAAAGGTCCCGTCATCCCGACGTCACTTAAATAGGCGGTTCCCTTGGGTAAAATTTCTTCATCAGCTGTCTGCACGTGAGTATGGGTTCCCAATACGGCGCTCACTTCGCCATCGAGATACCAGCCCAGCGCCTTTTTTTCGGAAGTCGCTTCGGCATGAATATCCACGATAATGACTTTTGTTTTTTTCTGCAGCACAGCTAATTCGTTTTTCGCCGTCGCAAAGGGACAATCAAGCGGCTGCATAAAAACACGGCCTGCCAGATTGAGAACGCCGACATATTCGCCCGACGCCGTAGGCATGATCACGGCACCTGCTCCCGGAATTGTTGGCGGATAATTGGCCGGACGCAATAGAGTCTCGTAATCTCTAATAAACTCCATCACTTCTTTCTTATCCCAGATATGGTTTCCGGAAGTAAGGATGTCAATCTGGCTGTCATAAAGCTCTTCTACAATATCTCTGGTTACACCAAATCCGGCAGCGGCATTTTCGCAATTGGCAATAACCAGGTCAATCTGGCGATCACCAACCAATTTAGGCAGAAGCTCTCTTACTGCCCGCCTGCCGGGTTTACCCACGATATCGCCGATAAAAAGAATTTTCATTTTTTACTTATTTCTATCCGTACTTACTTGGCAAAATTGGAAACGCGTGTTTCCCGAATTACAGTAACCTTTATCTGCCCCGGATAGCTCAGTTCACTTTCAATTTTTTTAATAATATCATTGCATAACATTACAGTATCATTATCCGATATTTTTTCGTTTTCCACCAGTATGCGAATCTCGCGCCCGGCCTGGATAGCATAACATTTATCCACTCCGTTGAATGAATGGGCGATTTTTTCCAGTTCTTCCAGGCGTTTGACATATGTTTCCAGCATTTCACGGCGGGCACCCGGCCTTGCTGCGGACAGTGTATCCGCCGCCTGAACCAGAACTCCCAGCAATGTATTGTTCCGACCGTCATCATGATGGGTTGCTATGGCCTGGATAATTCGCGGATGTTCCCCGAAGCGTTTGGCGAAGTCCGCGCCGATCACGGCATGCGGTCCCTCTATTTTATGGTCAATCGCTTTACCTATATCGTGCAGCAAGCCGGCCCGTTTGGCTTCCTTAACGTTCATCTTCAATTCGGACGCCATCAAGCCTGTAAGATAAGCAACATCAATGGAATGCTGCAGCACATTCTGAGAGTAGCTTGTGCGATACTTCAAACTGCCCAGCAAATTGATTATTTCCGGATGAATATCATGGACACCGACATCAAAGGATGCTTTTTCACCGGTTTCCCTGATAATTTGCTCCACCTCCGAACGAACTTTTTTCACGATTTCTTCGATGCGTCCCGGATGGATCCGGCCGTCCTGAATTAATCTTTCCAGTGATATCCTGGCTATTTCTCTTCTTACCGGATCAAAACTGGAAAGAACAACCGCTTCCGGAGTATCATCGACAATCAAATCGATGCCGGTAGCCGCCTCAATAGCACGGATATTTCGGCCTTCCCGCCCGATGATGCGGCCTTTCATTTCTTCGCTGGGCAGATTAACAACGGATACGGTATGTTCGGCCACATAATCACCGGCGTAGCGCTGAATAGAATAAGCAATAATCTCACGTGCTTTCCGATCTCCCGTAAGCTTGGCTTCTTCTTCAATTTTACGGACGGTGACCGCCGCATCGCGTTTAGCATCGGACTCGATAGACTGGATTAATATTGTTTTGGCTTCGTCGGAAGACATTCCGGCAATATTTTCCAGCTTTTCTTTTTGTTCCACCATTGACGCATCCAGCTTGCGGTGTTTTTCCTCGATTGCCACTTCCCTGGATATTATTGTTTTTTCGCGGCTTTCAATGTTTACTTCCTTTTGTTCCAGCAGATCAATACGTTTATCCAGGTTTTCTTCTTTGGATCGAATCTTTTTTTCTAACCCATCCAGCTCATTTCTTCTTTCCTTGGTTTCACGGTCGAAATCGCCCTTCATTTTCAGAAGGTTTTCCTTCGCCTGCAGGATCGCCTCCTTTTTGATTGTTTCCGATTCTTTCTTTGCTTCTTCAATAATTCTTGCCGATAAACTCTCCGATGATTTGATTTTTTTGGCAGCAGACATCTGCTTCAAAATATAACCACCGAAGGCGCCTGCTAAAATCGCACCAATTATAACCAGGACTAATAAACTTCCATTTAACATTTAACTTACCTCCCCGTGCCCCGCTGAAGAAAACCACCGCTTGAACATTCTCTGTTTTCTTTACTTGTAAACTTCAAACTTCATTAAGTAATTTTCTCCAACAGCGCTATATTTAAACCTTTTGGTTAAAGCAAAAAACTCTTTTTACCAAAGGATTCATTGCTGCTTTTTTAATCTCCGAGCTCAATTCACAGGGACACCAGTGCGATGACAAAGAATCTTTGCAGGATTAGTATATTAATAATATTAATATGTTAGGAAAACCTGCAAGGATACCAACAAAGGCATCAAAATGAATGCAACCTGGTTTTTTTCTAAAGGCAGGATCAAGGCTTATAATTAAGGCTCAGGGCATAAAAACCCCCGCCTATGCCGTGTTAATAGTTTTTTTGAACCTTATTACAAAGTGGGCGTCCGGTGTTGTATTGCTTCAGGCTTTCTGCCTCCCGACTGGCGGGAAATGGCTGACTTGCACACCACAAACAAGAATAGACCCCAAGTTCAAAATGTTGGCTCAGAAACAAATGTTAATCACGCACATCGCAGGGGCTCACAACCTATAATTAACTTGCGTTTTCAATCAGTTCAATCAATTTTTCAGACCTGCTTTCCAATTGATCGCAGAGTTCCTTATTTACTCCTTTTAATTTTACCAATTCTTCTGCAATATTTAAAGCTGTCAGAATAGCAACATCTAAGGTTTTGAGATTATTTGCAGATTTTAATATTTCTTCTGTTTTTTCATTTAATAACCGGATAACACTTAACACATGCTCATCATCTGCATCACTTAAAACCGAAAGCTCTTGACCCAAGATATTAATTTTATAACTTTTTTTCAAAACTCATGCCTTGGAAGCTTATTTTGCCAACTCTATATCCGCAAGTAATTCCAGTAATGAATCCACTCTGGCACGTACGTTTTCCCTTTCCCCGTCTAATGCCTTTAGTTTATTATTTAAATCTTCTATCTCCGATTCTTTATTTTTTAGTATTTCTTCCAGTGTCTGGATCTGTTTTTTCAAAAATATTTTTTCGCTGATTATTCCTTTTATTTTATCTTCCAGTTCGTTAAATTTACCTATTTCCACTTTATTTTTCGTCCTTCCTTTTAGTATATAATAAGTACATAATAAAACTAGAAAAAAACCATCAAGAAAATATAAAATCCTTTTTATTTATGCCAATTTATCCGTTCAAAGTCAAGTTATTATTTAAAGATTAACATTTGCCAGTGACTGGAAATATTTGTCAAGTTCAGCAAGCATACTTTCCCGCTCCGGCAGGGCGGAAACAAGATTACGAAACCGGCTGGATCCTTCCAATCCCTTTGTGTACCACAACAAATGCTTACGAAAATTTCTGGCCGCAGCCCGGGAGCCGCATAATTCAGCCTCCATTGACCAGTGTTTCTTAATTATTTCATATCTTTGCATCAAACCGGGCATCCAGCATTCAGGCCTTCCGTCCAGCAATTGATTTATCCCCATAAATATCCAGGGATTACCCAATACACCTCTGCCCACCATTACGGCATCACAGGATGTCTGCGTCATCATCCTCACCGCATCCTGCGGCTGCCAGATATCGCCGTTGCCGATTACCGGAATGTGCAAGACTTCTTTGACTGCGGCGATCACTTTCCAGTCGGCTGTCCCGCTATATCCCTGATCGGCAGTCCTTCCATGAACAGCGACGGCGTCAGCTCCCGAATCTTCGGCAATGCGGGCAATCTCGACGGCATTTATTGAACCGCGATTCCAGCCGGAGCGAATTTTCACGGTTACAGGAATTGGAACGGCTTTTTTGACGGCGGCAACAATACGGGCGACGGCGCCGGGATCTTTCATCAGCATGGCTCCCGCTCCGGTCTTAACAACTTTTTTCACCGGGCATCCCATGTTGATGTCAATTAAATCGGCGCCATGTTCGCAGGCAATGCAGGCCGCCCGGGCCAGCAATTGCGGATCGGCGCCGAAAATCTGTATGCCCAGAGGCTTATCTTCGGGGCAGGATTGCAGGTATTCGAAGGTTTTTTCCGTATTCCGGATAAGGCCGTTGGCGCTGACCATTTCCGTGTAAGCCAGGGCACAACCGAAAGATCGCGCAATCAACCGGAAGGGCAAATTGGAAATACCCGCGAGCGGCGCCAGGAATGCCCTGCCCTGTAATGAATCAATTCCTTCAAACACAGATCATACCGGATTCTTTCAATGATTTCGCAGATGCCGACCCGCCCGGGCCAGTTCTTCCGGGGTGTTGATTCCCATTACTTCGACATAGTCGGGGGCAATGTGGGCTCGAACTGTAAATCCTTCACGGCAGGCAATTTCGACAATGTCTGTCAGATAGTATTCCTGCTGATTGTTGTTATTCGTTATTTTCCCTAACGCAGAAAACAAAAAAGGTGTGTCTACACAATAAATCCCTGTATTTATCTCGCCGATGATTTTTTCGGCAGCTGTGGGCGTCCCGTTCCTCAACGATTTTGGAAACATTTCCCTCGGCATCTTTTACAACCCGCCCATAACCCCGGGGATCGGCCGGATATGTTGTCAGGACCGTAACCGGCGCCCCGGATGCCTGATGATTTTCAATCAGTCCCGAAATAGTGGCCGGCCTGAGCAGGGGTACATCGCCGCAAAGTATAACCGTCAAACCGGTGTAATCCGCCAGCACATCTTTGGCCTGCAAGACCGCGTGGCCAGTGCCCAGTTGCGGGTTTTGCTCCACGAAAACAGCTCCTGAAGCGGCAAATTCTTTTTTAACGACTTCGGCCTGGTGGCCTACAATCACAACAATTTTTTCCGCCCCGGCGAGCTTGGCGGCGGTGAGGGAATAATCAAGCAGGGGTTTTCCTTCCAGAATATGCAGCACTTTGGCTAAATCCGATTTCATGCGAGTGCCTTTGCCCGCTGCTAAAATCAATGCACAAAATTTATTATCTTTCATTTCTCCGAACTTACCTTTCCTGTTTTTTCTTCGATTCCAAATCCATTTGATCGGGGAGGATTACCAGCACTTCCTTTATTGATTTCTGATCGGCGTTTTCAATGATAAATTTCATCCCGCCGTAATCAATCTTTTCTTTCCTTTGAGGAACTCTTCCTAATCTGTTCATTAGGAAGCCGCCAAGAGTTTCATAATTGCCCTTGGGTAATTTCGTCGACAAAAGTCGATCCAGATCATCTATTTCCATGCGTCCCTTGACCAGATATCTGTTCGGCGCCATTTTATTGTATAATTTTTCACCGGCAGTGTATTCATCATCAATGTTGCCGATAATTTCCTCTCCGATATCTTCAATAGTTACAATACCAACCGCCCCGCCGTATTCATCAACTACGACAGCCATGTGTTCATGTCGCTTTTGCATATCGACTAATAGATCCTTGGCTTTCTTTGTTTGCGGTACGTAAAGCACCTCCGTCTGTATAAATGATTCAACGGTTTCCTCTTCCGCAGGTATTGTACTTTTATCTTTCTGTTTGTACAAAGCTTTCAACAGGTCAAAGTAATGCAATATGCCAACTATGTTGAATACCTGATCCTGATAAACCGGTATCCGTAAATATTTTTTACCGGCTACAATGCGGGCGGCATCGGCAATTTTTGTCGTAGTCGGCAGAGCCGTCATCGCGGATAAATGAATCATAATATCGTCCGCCGTAATCTCGGAAAAATCAAATACTCTGTTGACCATCTCTCTTTCCGTTTTCAGAATATCGCTGCCCTGCGTCTTTGCTCCCAGAATAAATTTCAGCCCCTCTTTCGTGATATAGGAAGGGTTGCTGACTTGACGGCCGGTTAAAAATCTTACCGTCCATTTTGGATACCAGGGCAATAACAAAGGCAGCCGGATAAAAAATAATAGAAGTATCCGGATAAAAAACGCAATCCTCATGGCCATTGTTTCTGCATAGTGTTGGAAAATACTGCGGTAAATAATCATGAAAAACAATGTCGGCAACAGGATGACCAGCGAAATTTGCTCACCATACACCGGCCGAAGAATGAAATGAAAAGGCCTGTGGCTAAAGTAGAGCTGATAATAATTGCCAAATTGGTGCCAATGATCGTTGTCGAAATAAACCACTCCGGCTGCTCCATCAGCCTCAGAGCCTGCCTTGCGGAAAAGGAACCGCGCCCGGCAAAGAATCTGATCTTGTTGATATCAGAAGAAATTAAAGCTATTTCACCGCCGGAATAAAGCGCTTCCAAAATGAGACAGACAAAAATAATCCCTGCTGTTAAATATATGCTCATATATTTTTAAATTTACTCTGCCGCTCGTTTACCTTTATTTTCGATATCCTGGACTTGCCCACATTTTCTATATGAAACGTAAAACCGTTGTATTCATATTCTTCACCCTTCGCGGGCAGATTACCGAATAAATGCAAGACAAACCCGCCAATCGTGTCGAATTCATCCTCCGGCAACTGCGCCTGCATTAAAGTATTGAACTGGTCCAACGGCAATTTGCCGGGTACAATAACGGTATTTTCGTCTACCCTTTCGCAACCGCTCTGGGAATCGCTGCACTCTGTGAGTTCCTCTTCAAACAAATGTTCCAAAATGTCTTCGAGTGTAACCAAAACCGGACACACCACCATATTCATCAACAATAACGGCAATTTGCATGTGGCTTTCCCGAAAGTCATGTAAAAGCCCGTTAACTGTTTTCTCTTCAGGAACAAAATACGGCCTTCTGAGCAGCTTTTCTATGCTGTCCATCTTCTTTTCCTGCAAAGCGGAAATCAGGTCACGGGCATAAAGAACCCCGATTATGTCGTCGCGATCTCCGGCATAAACCGGTACTCTTTCATGCCGCGCCTTGACTACCCTGGCGGCGACTTCTTTTATCGTCATGGTCACGGGAAGACAAAACATATCCACCCGCGGCACCATGATATCGGTTACCGGCTCATCACCCAATTCAAAAATTCTATTGATCAGCTCCTTTTGCGATTCCTCCACAACACCTTCGCGGCTTCCGGCATCGATGAGCGTTTTAAACTCATCCTCCATTATCGGCTCGGCATTCCGGGATTTACCGCGAGTGTATCGATTGACAATAAAGTCCGATATTTTTTCCAACCCCACGACAAAGGGATAAGCCAGGCGGGAAAAAGCAGTAAGAACGGGGGATGCAGCGGAAGATAGCGGCATGGGGTAAACCACCCCGAACGTCTTGGGAATAGATTCTCCGGCAAGAAGAAGTAA
>CAXXLA010000002.1:0-421125 GCA_963663295.2 Smithellaceae bacterium
TCCCGGAATGGAATACGACGCCGTTGAAGTCAACAACAAAGACATGGAGTGGGTGCGCATCAATATCCCCGGAATTAAAGATCCTCTGCGCTGGGTTTCCGGTGAATGCGGAACCAAATACTTTGATGGAGGCAAACCGGATCAAGGTGACGGTGACAAAACAGCCAAGTGCAGTACAAAAAATCAGCACGACAGTTATGTTCTGGCCATGACCTGGCAGCCTGGATTTTGTAAGCACTACAACTACAAGGGGAAAAAGCCGGAATGTGATGCTATCAGGCAGGGTGATCTGGTAGTTGATCATATGACTCTTCACGGCCTTTGGCCTAACAGGAAAGCCTGCGGAACTAAATACGGAAACTGTGCCGGCCCAAAGCTGGATCTGGAAGAATCCACCGTTTCCAAACTGGCCCCCTGGATGCCCAATTTCTTTTACGAACAATCGTTTGGAACATATGAATGGGACAAACACGGGACGTGTCAAAATCGTCCTGACGACGATTATTTTTTAGCAGCGCTGAAGTTGGTTGAATCAGTGGATGTTTCGGCGGTTGGTTCGTATATCAAATCCCACTCGGGAAGGGACATGTCGATCAAGGAGTTCTTTGCAAACGTTAAGGATGCCTATGGACAGGAAGTGGCGGATAGAATCACGCTTTTGTGCGCCGAAGGCAAGTATCTGCAGGAGGTGAGGGTGAATCTTCCCCTTAATTTCATATACGATTCGGATCTTTCCATTATGACCAAAGGCGCCGCTAAGACCAAGGCCAAACAGGAAAATTGTAAAAGCGATACGGTTTATGTGGAGAGCAGCGGATTAAAATAGAAGGAGTTTAGATGGAGATCCGGCGGGCTGTAAAACAAAATTAATTCGATATATTGAAAGGCAGATTTTTATGCACTTTTCCCGCCGGGTTTGACCACCGGTGTAATTCCATTTTTATGCGAATATGTAAGAGAAAAAATCCTTACGTTGACCGGCTACGATTTCTCTCCGAACACATCCGCTGTAAAAACCTCAAGCTTGACGGCCGGATCTTTCCAGCTATCCTGCGCCAAACCGGCTTTCTGAGAACAAAGCTCTGCCAGGAAGTGCTCTTTGCTCCACCCGGTCTCGGTTGCCACCTGCGGCAGGAACACGCCGCGATTCAAATATCCCTTGCTCACGATGACGCCATGTTTTCCCAGCTCAATCTCATCCGCACCGTGGACAACGCGGGGTTTGGAAAGGACTGATATTTCGATATCAATATCTTTTAATTCATCGGCTCTAATTGGACGAAACCGGGGATCTTCAGATGCCGCAGCTACGGCCATTTGGCTTACCGTCTGATGAAGCGGGCCGCTGCCAATGATATTGCCGATGCACCCGCGCAGGGCTCCATGCTTATTCAAGGTAACAAACGCGCCTTCCTCCAGCGAAAGCCGCTGGTCCTTTTCATGATATTTCGGCGCCTTTCCCGTACGGACGAACGTATCGAGCGTCTCACGGGCGATAGCCAGAAGCCGCGCCTTCTGCTCCGGGGTCAATTTACTTTTTGTCGCCGCATCCTCTGTTGCGGCATGGGCTTCGCGATAAAACGCAATAGAGGCATATCCGACAACGCTGGAACTGTCACCGGTCGCATCTGCGGAAGTCCCGTAATGTAAAATTTTCACCTTGTTGAAGCCGCGCGCATAGGCATATAGCATCCCCGCCGTAACTACATGGAAGCCGTCCACCTCCATCTCGCGGGCGGCATGCCCGTTCCAGAATCCGTTGATATCCATATCCTCGATTGCCTTGAGGCCGCGGGCATCGATTGCCTTGGCTTCTTTCAGAGAATGGAAGTGCGACTGGTCCACGCTTATATCAATCAGGACATCGGTCCGGTCGCCTATAACAGCATCGAGGGCGGAGGCGATGGTCTTGACCATGTCCACATCCGGAGGATAACCGACGATAATGGGAAGAATTTTTGCCGATGGAAAAATCTTTTTGATCAGCGGCAGTTGGGTTTCCACCGAATTCTCCGGTCTGCCTGCGCTTCCCTCGAAAACATCTCGCCGGGAAATAAATCGCTTATCAAACGCTATAACCCTGGCCGCCAGTTCTTTATCCACCTCCAGTGGACCAAGAGGCGTCTCAAATGCTCCTTCCGGCCAGACGGCAGCGCCTTCGAAGGAATATAGATGGGACGGCGCCAGAATAATTACTGTGCTCACCTTTTGGGAGGATGCGGCCTTGAACCCGAAAGACGCCGTGAATGCCGAATATATATAACCGGCGTGTGGAGATATGATAACTCCTATTTCTCCGCCCAACTCCGGCAAGGAAGCTTTCTTGAGATATCCGTCAAGCATGTCGCCAAGCTCACGCGCCTCGCCGGGATACCATGTGCCGGCCAGTGCTGCGGGCTTTACCTTGTCATCAGCAAAAGATGCAGATCTCATATTCATCCTCCTAATATAATCAACGCTGCCAGCACATTACATCGTTAATGAAATATAAGGAATCTGCCGTGAACAGTCAATTAAATAATCGTTTTTGTTTTTCCAAACTATCTTGACACGCAAATTTTATCTTCTTATACTCCCTCTTCAAAAAAGCAATTCCTTAACAAAGAGAATCTACTGATGCCGACAACGATAAAGCCGATTTTATATCGAGGAAAATTTGATTTAGCCCAAATAGCAGCTGTATTGGAAGGGTTGGAAGAAACCATCATTTTCATGCTGATAAACCGCGCTCAGTTTGCCGCCAATAAAGCGGCCTATGACCCCGATCACAGCGGTTTTGAAGGTGGAGGCAATATGAGCCTGTTTGCGCTTCGTCTCCGGTATCATGAAGAAATGGACGCGGTATTCGGCAGATTTTGCGTTCCGGAAGAACGTCCCTTTACCAAAAACTTACCGCAGACGAGACGCCGCGTCACCCTGCCGGAAACAGGTCTTTTTTTATGCGACTTTGATTCTATCAACATGGCCGACGAGATACTCGACGCGTATATGAATCTGATTCCCCGCATCTGCCTGGAAGGAGATGACGGACAGTACGGCTCTTCGGTGGAGCACGATGTCATGGCGCTCCAGGCAATCGCGCGGCGTATTCATTTCGGTTCCCTCTATGTAGCGGAAAGCAAATATCAGGCAGATAAAATTAAATATCGAACCATGATCGAAGCCGAAGACCGGGCCGGCTTGCTCGCTGCTCTGACCCGGACAGAGGTGGAGGAGAGAATTCTTAAACGGGTCGCGGATAAAGTGGAGCATATACAGGCCGAGATCAATCCGGAGGTCCGGCGCCGCATTCCTTCCGAGGAAATCATCGCCTTTTATCGCAATCACATCATTCCACTCACAAAAGAAGGGGAAGTCCGCTACTTCCTGAACCGGCATCTCGAAGACACTTTCAGCTGAGCGCCGGTCTATCATCACTCACGTGGCCGGCTCCAAAATGACATTTTCCGCATTCCGATAAAGTGGATACTTGGGGAAGCGTGAAATATTTTAAAGAAGGTATCTTTTCTTTAAAGGTGCTCCTTTGATCATCAATTTCTAACCAAGCATTCTCCGGTTCCAGATCAAGAAGATGGGGAGCACATAGCCCTAAATAAACGAATACCCTCACCAAGAACCCTCAATATCTTGTACATACGCAATATGTTGAGGGCATTTCTTAGCCATCTTACCAAAATCTCACTTCCCCATTCAAAAATAATAGTTAGATATTCGCTATTTGTAATGTATCTGCCGGGCTATTTCCATCTGGAACATTTCTTGAATTGAATGTTCTATCCTGACGAAAGGCCTATCATAGACTGTACAAAAAATTAATTATTAAGGAGGATAACATGGATCAAGCTATCAGCCCCAAAGTTTCATTTACGACGTCAAATATTGGCAAATGCATGTGTCCCACGTGTCCGGTACAGGCAAAGAGCGAATGCGTGAGCGGTAAACTCACGACCATAAAGGCTGCCCTGGCGAAGTCACCTTTGATCCGTGAAGATATTCCCGGCGTATATTGCTCGACAGGCACGGCAACTTGCAGCGATCTTGATCCCAAACAGTCCTGTCTCTGTGGCGGCTGTGCCGTTTTTAGTCAGCACAAACTGGATGCGGGATTGCCTGCCGGTTATTTCTGCCGTGACGGCTTTGCAAAGTAATACCAGGTTGTATTCACAACCTGACTTTGTTGGCTCAAGTTGGCGGCTTCCTAAGCGCATAACCTGGAAGGTCATGCGTGGAGAATACGTCTAAGCTGTCTCCTCCATGCCGAAGCTGATACTTTGAATGAAGCTTGGTATAAGCGCCCAATTTTATAGCAAACTATTGTGTAAACTCGTATAAATAGGAGCGTATCATGTGGCAATTCGATTCCGAGGTGGCTGAGGTAATCCGGAGGACCCCTTCGGTTAAGTCCTTTCGATTTAAAATAAGGGCTAAAAACGTCTGTTACCGACCAGGACAGTTCTTCTTTCTTACCATCAAAGTGCATGGTGAAGATGCAGTGCATCATTTTTCGTTTTCTTCATCACCGACCGATAAGGGATACATCGAGTTTACGAAGAGAATCACCGACAGCGATTTTTCTCAGGCTCTGAACATTCTGAAGCCGGGCGACTGGGCTAACCTTCAAGGACCTGGAGGAGTGTTTACGCTATCCCGGAAATACTTCAAGCTGGCCTTCTTGAGCGGCGGTATTGGTATCACGCCGTTGAGGAGCATGATTCGTTATATTATGCAGAAGGATCTTCCCTATGACATTGTTCTTCTCTATGGAAATACCAGTATGGAAGAGATCGTCTTTCGGGAAGAACTGGAGGAGTTTGCATCAAATAATCCTCATCTGCGTGTTGAACATGTTCTCTCGGGGGACAATCTTCCGGCCAGTTGGGCCGGCAAAACAGGACACATCAGCCCAGAACTGATAGCTGAATTGGTTCCTGACTATAGAGAAAGACTATTTTATATCTCAGGGCCGCCGAAAATGGTGATTGCTCTGGATGAACAACTGCGCGGGCTTAACCTTGCCACAGAGCAAATCAGGAGGGACTCTTTTACAGGTTATGATTAAAAAGTGGACGGTTTAAGAGCGCCTTTACCCGGCCGTTATTCGGGATACTTCCATGCCGGCTTTTCCAGGCATATGTTTTAAAGCGGCATCAGAAAACAATCTGGCAAAGGCCGGTCGCGAAGGGAAGGAAAAATTATATGAAGCTACGTGATAAAGTGGCTGTTGTCACCGGTGCCGCCAGCGGTATCGGTCTGGAAATCGCCCGAACCTATGCCCGGGAAGGCGCTTCCGTGGCAATCGCCGACATAAATCTGCAAGATGGTGAAGCAGCAGCTAAGTCTATTGCCGAATCGGCAGGGCGGGCCATGGCTGTAGTTATGGATGTAACCAGCGAATCTTCGGTGGAAGACGGCATAAAGGCCGTTGTGGATGCGTATGGCGGTGTCGATATCCTCGTGAGCAATGCGGGCATACAGCATATCGACCCGATTTTGAACCTGTCGCTGGAGAACTGGCGGAAGCTTCTGGCCATCCATTTGGATGGCGCTTTTTTGACCACGCGAGCTTGCATGCGCTACATGTGCCAGTCGGGCCGGGGTGGACGTATTATATACATGGGTTCGGTGCATTCCAAGGAGGGTTCACCCTTGAAAGCTCCCTATGTGACTGCCAAGCATGGACTGATAGGACTTGCCAAGGTAGTGGCCAGGGAGGGGGCAGCTAGAGGCATTAGCGCCAACGTCATTTGTCCCGGTTTCGTGCGTACGCCGCTGGTCGATAAGCAGATACCCCAGCAGGCAAAGATCCTCGGAATCAGCGAGGAGGACGTCATCAACAAAGTCATGTTAAGCAGAACGGTGGACAAAGAATTCACAGACGTGGCGGATATCGCCGCTGTGGCCTTGTTTTTCGCGTCTTTCCCCACCAACGCCTTGACGGGACAATCCATCGTTGCCAGCCATGGCTGGTTCATGCAATAAACGACAGGGGAGGTTTATGAACAAAAAGGCAGGGAATACTACTTCGGCCCGGCATGTGGACTTTCTGCTCGTCGGAGGCGGTCCTGCGAGCGCCACGGCAGCCGATACGCTGCGGGCCGAAGGCGCCGCGGGCACCATCGTGATCGTTGCCGCCGAACCGCAGTTGCCATATTGCCGGCCTCCGTTGTCCAAACAATTTCTGCTTGGCACCCAGACGCGCGACCAACTGGACATCTTCAACGAGAGCGATTACCGGCAAAATCAGATAGAAATTCTGTCCGGCGTTCGGGCGTTGGCGGTTGAACCCGGAGATCAGATTGTACGAACTGACAAAGCCGGTTCTTTTCATTATAATAAGCTGCTGATCGCCACCGGCTCCCGGCCCAGGCCGCTGAAATCGATTGAGGGCGGAGATTTGCCGGGCATTTATTACCTGCGCTCCCTGCCCGATGCTGTGGCCCTGAAGGATGCGGCTCAAACGGCCAGACGCGCCATTGTCCTCGGAGGCAGTTTTATCGGGATGGAGTTGGCGTCAACACTTACCCAAAAGGGTATCGCGGTAACCTTGATTACCAGGGCCGACATGCTGATGGATAAGCTCAATACGCCGTTATTATCGGAATTCTTCCTTCGCTATTTCCGAAAACGCGGTGTGGAGATCATTTTCAATGATACCGTTAGCCGGTTTTATGGAAATGACCGCGTTGAAGGCGTAACAACGCAAGGCGGACGGGACGTGCCTTGCGATATGGCAGTCATAGGCGTCGGTGTTACACCGGAGATAGAATTCCTGAATGGCAGCGGCATTCTTATCAATGACGGTATCAGGGTTGATGAGTATCTGCAAACCAATCAGCCGAACATTTTTGCGGCGGGTGATATCGCCAATTTCTACGACCCGGTATTCGGCGCATATCGGCGTTTCGAACATTGGGACAATGCCCTCAAACAGGGCCGATTGGCTGCTAAGAACATGCTTGGGTTCCGGCAGGCTTATAACGAGTGTTCCTATTTCTTTTCCGATCTCTTTGATTTGACCTTTGAGTTTTTCGGCGATCTCGAAGGCATCGATGAGTGGATCGAACGCGGTGCGTTAATCGATAAATCATTCGCTTTGCTCTACCTGAAAGAAGATAAACTGCGTGCATTCTTCTGTATCGGCCGGCCGCCTCAGGAAACGAAGGCTGCCGAATCTCTGATACGTCATCAGGTCAATCTGATGCCCTTTAAAAATCTTTTGGGCGACCTGGAATTTCGACTGGAAGATATTCCCGCCCAAACCGTGTTGATCCTGCAAGGAGGCGGCGCTATGGGTGCCTTCGAGTGTGGCGTTGTCCAGGCGCTGGAGGAGGCCGATATTCGACCCGATATCGTTGCCGGTGTATCCATCGGCGCTTTTAATGCCGCTGTAATAGCCGGCAACCCCGGGCATGCCGGAGAGGCATTGGAAGCCTTCTGGTCGGAACTGGCCCTGGATACCTCCGATGTGCCGGATGAATTCCTGCGGCGGTTGTGGTCGTCCTGGCAATGTCTGGTGTTCGGGGCACCGAATTTTTTCAGACCCCGATGGCTCATGCCTGTTTCGGACTTCAGGGATATTCCCGTAAACTGGACAAATTTCTATGATCCTTCCCCGGTCAAGGATCTGCTCAACAAGTACATCGATTTCCAGCGATTGAAGACTTCGCCCGTGCGTGTGCTTATCAATGCCGTCAACGTGCAAACAGCGCAACTGGAAACCTTTGATAGTTATGTCGACGACCTTACAGCCGATCATATCCTGGCCAGCGGCAGTCTTCCGCCGGGATTTCCCTGGACCGCGATCAACGGCAGATATTACTGGGACGGAGGAATTGTAAGCAACTCGCCTCTGGACCAGATTATAGAGCACTGTGGCGGGACGGGCAAGCGCATCTTCGTAGTCGACCTTTATCCAAGCATCAAACCTTTGCCCGAGAACCTCACGCAAGTACTGGTCCGGCGCGACGAGATCGTCTATTCCGAGCGGATCCGGAAGGACATGCGTACCCGCGAAACCATGCATGATATCCGCAGGTTGATCGATGAGATTCTGAACGTCATGGAGCCGATGACGGCCGGACAGATCAAACAGAGACCTCATTATATTCAGGTGATGGGCGATCTCGCCCCGATGTCCATCACCAGAATTGTTCGCGAGGGAGAGGAAAGTGACTTGCCGGCCAGGGATTATGATTTTTCACGGAAATCCATCGAAAAACAAAGACAACAGGGTTATCGGATGACTCTTAAGGTGCTGGGCAGTTGATGATTTTAATAATACATGCCCGAATGTCTCCGTCGGGCACCCACCAACCTGTCATCCCCGAAATCTTCTGTCGGGGATCCAGTTCTTACTCCACTTTATTCTCAAACATGCTTATCTGCCCGGCGTCTTTACCTTTTGCCTTTTTTCTTTTTTCGCTTCCACTACATCTGGTCCCGTTTGTTCGTGTAAGGCTTGCTTCGTCGATGCCTGCAGTGGCAGGCAAAGTGCAAGAGTTCCTTGGCCCCTTATTTTTCAAGGGGTTATGCCTTGAGCCGACTAGTCGGTTTCGTCCCTTCGGCACCGGAAGCGCGTTTCCAGGGGGGAGGGGTGCGTCTTTCATATTGACAAAAGCCCTCGAAAACGTTAGGAAGGCGGTTCAACGGGGCGTAGCGCAGCTTGGTAGCGCGCTTGCTTTGGGACGGCTCCTAGCAAGATGCCTGCCATGTTCTAATCACTCGAATTAATTAGATTATTCTTATCCAAAGACACACTGCTCCGGTCCTCCGGTCTCCCTCCGGTCCATGAAAAACTCTCCTTGTTCCAAAAGGTGAATTTCGTTTCTGCCCCGCAGAAGCCCCCGTACCCCCGTGGCCATAGGAAAAAGTAAAACTTGTGAGTATAGCTCTCAGAAAGCACCCTGATGAAAAATGAATCATTAGATAGAATTGGAAAACGTATGCTTTCTATACAATATCTCTGGCGAAGACCCCTCATTTTAGGGATTAATGGATCGAAGTATTTGAGTGAAGCTTCTCAGTCTGTAACCTGTCCTATACTCAAGCGCTATCGGCCATCTGTCGTAAACTTGTGATATCCCGGGATGGCGGCGCGCCGAACAAGCGACTGTATTCACGGCTAAATTGGGAAGGACTCTCATAACCGACTTGAAATGCCGCCGTTGTCGCATCCTGATTTTCAGTCAGCATTAATCGTCGCGCTTCGGTCAACCGCAACCACTTCTGGTACTGCAGGGGACTCATGGCCGTAAGCGCCCGGAAATGATGATGGAAAGTCGATGTACTCATATTGACTTGCATTGCAAGATCATCAATACGCATCGGCCGCGTGAAGTTATCCTTCAGCCAGTCGATTGCCCTCGCTATCTGTTGGCTCTGGCTTCCAGTAAACGCCATTTGGCGCAAACGCACACCTTGATCGCCTACAAGTAAACGATAAAAAATTTCCCGCTGGATGATCGGTGCAAGAATCGGGATATCCTTCGGTTCATCAAGCAAATCAATCAACCGCTGAAAGGCGGCGATGAGCGGCAATGTAACCTCGCTGGTTGCCATTCCACGGCTCGACTGCTGAGAACGAGGTGCGGGTAGATTGCTGTCCACCATTAGTTGTGAAATCTCACGCTGATCAAGTTTTAATACAAGCCCCAGGTAAGGCTTTTCACGGCTCGCTTTGGTAATCTGCACGACTGTGGGAAGATCCACTGACGTGATCAAGAAATGGTATTCGTCATACACATACGTGTCGTCTCCGAGCAGCACGCGTTTAGCCCCTTGGGCAACCATGCAAATCCGCGGTTCGTACATGATGCTCGTCGGCGGGGTCGTTTCGTCCCGCCGATGAAGTGTCAGGCCCGGAATTGCGGTCTCGAGCTTCTCTTCCTTATCAGTCCATCGGGCAATTCCCTGTGCCAACGTTTCGCGTGCGACTTCCATGCCGTTATTCTCAAAATACTTCTTTAATTCCTGCTTTTGCATATACATCTCCTTGTATAAATATTACCAAAGTTTACGTTACGGTACAATATTTATCGAAGGTTACGGACGATTAGGCAAAATATTAACAGGATTGTTCTAACGCCTTTGTTTTTTCTAGGTTATAATATCATCAGAAAAATGACAAATGAATGTGAGTAAAGCGAGAGTAATTCGGTCCTAAATAAGGAGGCCAAATATGCAAAAACGTAAATTGGGAAAAAGTGGCTTGGAGGTTTCAGCTCTTGGGCTCGGCTGCATGGGAATGAGCCATGGCTACGGTCCGCCTGCTGACAAGAAGGAGATGATTTCTCTTATACATAAAGCTATCGAACGCGGTATCACATTCTTCGACACCGCTGAAGTGTATGGTCCATTTACAAACGAAGAGCTTGTGGGGGAGGCCCTCGCACCGTTTCGCGGGCAAGTGGTAATTGCCACCAAGTTCGGGATCAAGATAGATCCCAGCGGGCAACAAGTCGTGGATAGCAGGCCGGAGCGAATTAAACAGAGTGTCGAAGGGTCGCTCAAGAGGCTAAAGGTTGATGTAATCGACCTGTACTATCAGCACCGTGTTGATCCGGACGTGCCAATCGAAGATGTGGCAGGGGCAGTAAAAGACCTTATCCGGGAAGGTAAGGTGAAACACTTCGGCCTTTCCGAACCAGGAGTAAAAACAATCCGCCGCGCCCATGCCGTCCAACCGGTAACTGCCATCCAGAGCGAATACTCACTTTGGTGGAGACGCCCTGAAGAGGATGTGCTACCGACGCTTGAGGAACTCGGGATCGGCTTCGTGCCATTCAGCCCTCTCGGCAAAGGCTTCCTCACAGGGAAGATTGACGAGAAAACGACGTTCGATAGCTCAGACTTTCGTAACATCGTGCCTCGTTTCACGCCGGAGGCACGAAAAGCCAATTGGGCCTTGGTCGATCTTCTTGCCAAGATCGCAGAACGGAAGAAGGCGACACCCGCTCAAATCGCACTTGCCTGGCTTCTTTCCCGGAAACCATGGATTGTTCCCATTCCCGGCACAACGAAGCTGCAGCGTCTGGATGAAAACATTGGAGCAGTTGCAATCGAATTAACAACAGACGATCTCACCGATATTGAAAGTGTCGCCTCGAAGATCGAGGTACAGGGGGCCAGGTACCCTGAACATCTGGAGAAAAGAACAGATCTCTGAGAAGCCCTTTATAGCAAGGAGGAGTCAATATTATGAGCAATAATATCGAAGGGAAAGTTGTCGTCATCACGGGAGCAAGCAGCGGATTGGGTGAGGCGACTGCCCGGCTTCTGTCCGCGCAGGGCGCGAACGTTGTACTGGGTGCACGGCGTAGCAATCGTATCCGGTCATTAGCGGACGAGTTGATTGCCGGCGGCGGTAAGGCACTTGCCGTAACTACAGATGTCACGCACTACGATGAAGTTAAGAGATTGGTCGACGCAGCTGTGCAGACATATGGACGTGTCGATGTCATGATCAACAATGCCGGGCTGATGCCGTCCTCACCACTGGAACGACTTAAGATCGATGACTGGAACCGGATGATCGATGTGAACATCAAGGGGGTGCTGTATGGTATTGCCGCGGCACTTCCTTACATGAAACAGCAGAAATCCGGACATATTATAAATGTTTCCTCTGTGGCCGGCCACAAGATCCGCTATGGTGGGGCTGTCTATGCCGCAACCAAGCATGCCGTGCTGGCCCTGTCGGAAGGGTTGCGCCAGGAAGTGAAACCTTACAACATTCGTACAACGGTAATTTCACCAGGCGCGGTAGCCACGGAATTGCCCAACAGCATAACCGAGCCGGATATCGCCGAGAGCATCCGCAAAGTTTATGAGTTTGCAATTCCTGCCGAATCATTCGCACGGGCAGTGGTCTTTGCCATAAGCCAACCGGATGATGTGGATGTGAACGAAATAATGTTCCGACCCACACGCCAGGAGTTTTAGGTTTTCTCGTATAAATCTATGAGCAGATAACGGGCAGGTTGCCTGCTGATTTGTAATTGAATTTGACAAGGCCGTTTATCGCAAGGAGAAAAATCATGGGAAAGCTAATTACGCGTCGCGATTTTCTGAAGACAAGTGCCGTTGTGCTGGGTGCTGTTGCCCTGCCGGGTTTTCCAGACAGCGTTTTTGCAGCAGGACAGGACAAATCTCCTGTATTCTTAACCAGGGATATAAGCGTCGAAGGATTGCTGAAAATATACTCCAAGATCAATAAGGATATAACAGGCAAAACAGGTATTAAGCTGCACACCGGCGAGCCGCACGGCCCCAACATACTGCCACGGGAAATGGTGAAAGCCCTGCAGCAGCATATTCCCAACAGCAACCTGGTGGAAACCAATACCCTGTATAAGGGCAAGAGATATACGACAGCGAGTCATCGCGAAACCCTCAAGATAAACGGCTGGGATTTCTGTACGGTGGACATCATGGACGAGGATGGCGCGGTGATGATCCCCGTTAAAGGCGGGAAGCGTTTCCAGGATATGTCGGTCGGCAAACACATGCTTAGTTACGACTCGATGGTAGTGCTGACCCATTTCAAAGGGCACTCCATGGGCGGCTTCGGCGGTTCGATGAAGAATATCGCCATCGGCTGTGCGGATGGGAAAATAGGCAAGAAAATGGTTCATGCGGCTCCTGATAATGATGACTATAAGACCTGGCTGAGAGGCGAACTCTTTCAGGAAAACATGGTGGAGTCGGCAAAGGCCACGATAGATTATTTCAGCAAGAGAATTGTCTTTATAAACGTGCTGCGTAATATGTCCGTGGACTGCGACTGCGCCGGGGTCAAGGCAGCACCGGTTAAGGCGCACGATATAGGTATCCTGGCTTCCACCGATATTCTGGCTGTGGAACAAGCTTCCATCGACATGGTGTATAAGCTGCCTGAAGCGGAACTTCATGATCTGAAGGAGCGCATCGAATCCCGCAAGGGACTGCGCCAGCTCTCGTATATGAAAGAGCTGAAAATGGGCAATGATCAATATGAGTTGATTACAGTCTAAGAGGAAATATTGGAGGACGGACAATGCAAAAACGTAAATTAGGAAAAAGTGGCTTGGAGGTTTCAGCTATGGGGCTTGGCTGCATGAATTTCGCCTGGGCCTATGGCCCGCCATCAGACCGACAGCAAGCAATCAAGGTGATCCGGGCGGCATACGAACGCGGGATTACCTTTTTCGACACCGCCGAGGTCTACGGGCCGTTTCTGAGCGAGGAAATAGTGGGCGAAGCGCTTGCGCCGATTCGTGACCGCGTAGTCATCGCAACGAAGTTCGGGTTTGAGGTCGATCCTGTAACGAAACAGCGTCGCGGTTTGAACAGCCGTCCTGATTACATCAAGAAGGTCGCCGAAGCCTCCCTCAAGCGCCTAAGGACCGATGTCATCGATCTCTTCTACCAACATCGCGTAGATCCCACCGTGCCAATCGAGGATGTCGCCGGAGCGGTGAAGGATTTGATCGCGGAAGGCAAGGTCAGCCACTTCGGCCTTTCTGAAGCAGGGGGCGCAACCATTCGTCGGGCTCATGCGGTACTGCCGGTAGCCGCAGTGCAGAACGAGTACTCCATCTGGACACGAGATCCTGAACACGAGGTTCTGCCTGCATGCGAAGATCTCGGAATCGGGTTCGTCCCGTGGAGTCCGCTGGGCATGGGATATCTGACCGGTACCATAACCTCTTCAACGACCTTCGATGCCGCTACAGACCTGAGAGCGATGTTAACGTTTCCCCGCTTTACGCCGGACGCGATACGCGCGAACAAGACTGTCATTGAACTGCTTCAGCGAATGGGCCGGCGCAAGGAAGCAACACCTGCACAAGTGGCGCTCGCGTGGCTGCTCGCCAGGAAGCCATGGATAGTTCCCATTCCCGGTACGACCAAACTGGAGCATCTGGAGGAAAACCTTGGCGCACTCAACGTACAATTGAACGAGGAGGACGTCAAAGAAATCGACGATGAGTTCACAAGCATCCACCTGCAGGGCGCTAGGGCACCCGAGGAGCTACTCAAGGTTCACGATTTTGGCGCCAATCTGGGAACGAGCTCGGATGGCGGGCACGGCATGTCTCCCCTGCCCCTAAAGCGAACACAGTAGATGGCGATGAGGCGCAAGTAAGGTTTAGCCAGGGAAAAAGGAGAATACAAAATGAACATATTGAGTAAAAGCGTAATATTCCCGAAAGGAGAGCGGATTCCGGAGCAATACAGCAGGTATTTTATCGGAACAGCCTATCTTAGCATGCTTGTTGCTCGCGACAACGAATTCAATTGTCCGATCGGCAATGTAACATTTGAGCCAAAAGCGAGAAATAACTGGCATAAACATCCCGGCGGACAGATTTTGCTGGTGACGGGCGGACGAGGTTATTATCAGGAGGAAGAAAAGCCCGCTCGGGAGCTTCATCCCGGCGATGTTGTAAAAATCGCTCCGAATATAAAGCACTGGCATGGAGCGGCACCAGACAGTTGGTTTGTGCATCTTTCAATCGAGACAAACGTTCAAGCAGGAGCACCTGTCTGGTTGGAGCCGGTAACGGATGAAGAATATAACAAATTAAAATAATTTTATTCTCACATGCGCGCCCAGAGAAAATGAAAATGAATAGAAAGGAATAGAAATGGCAAATTCAAAAAGCCTTATCGCTTACTTTTCACGCAAGGGAAATAACTATGTGAATGGGAGCATTGTAAATCTGCCCATTGGAAACACAGAAGTAATATCGAAGAAATTGCAGAAATTAACAGGAAGCGACTTGTTCCAGATAAAAACAGTAAAATCTTATCCGGAAGATTATACGGAAACAACAAATGTTGCACAGGAAGAAAAGAAGAAAAATGCCAGACCTGAGCTGACAGAAAAAGTGGAAGATATGGATTATTATGATGTGATCTATCTTGGATATCCGAACTGGTACGGAACGATGCCGATGGCCGTGCTTACATTTTTGGAGGCCTATGATTTTTCAGGAAAGACGATTATTCCATATTGCACACATGAAGGCAGTGGAATGGGAAACAGTGAGAAGGATATCAAAAAAGTTTGTCCACATGCAAAAGTGCTGCCCGGTTTAGCCATAAGAGGGGGCAGCGTTGACAAAGCAGACAAAGATGTCGAAAATTGGTTAAAAAAGCTTGGTATGATAAACTGAAGCTAAAGAGTTAGGCGCCTGTATAGTCCCAGGAAAGGAGATCACGATGAAGAATGTTATTGTAGTTATAGGATCCGGGTTGATTGGCCAGGCGATTGCTCGGCGAGTCAGTGCGGGCAAGCACGTTCTGCTGGCCGATCTGCGCCAGGAAAACGCCGATGCGGCCGCGAAGGTCCTCAGCGACGCCGGTTTTGAGGTGGGTACCGCGACAGTCGATGTTTCCTTGCGCAAATCAGTCCACGAGCTTGTCGAGACAGCCACGGATATCGGCACCATAACCGGTGTCATTCATGCTGCGGGTGTCTCCCCAACGCAGGCATCGCCGGCAACTATTTTAAAGGTCGATCTTTATGGCACCGCGCTGGTGCTTGAGAAATTCGGCAATGTTATCGCAAGCGGCGGAGCGGGCGTCGTTATCGCCTCGCAGTCCGGGCATCGCCTTCCGGCGCTGACATCCGAGCAAAACAAGGCGCTGGCAACTACACCTGCGGACGAGTTGCTCGCCCTTCCGATGCTCCAGCCGGACCACATGACGGACTCGCTCCACGCTTACCAGGTCGCCAAGCGCGGAAACTCGCTGCGGGTAATGGCCGAGGCGGTACGTTGGGGAAAGCGTGGCGCACGGCTCAACACGATCAGCCCCGGCATCATCTCCACACCTCTCGCCAAGGACGAGCTGACCGGGCCGCGCGGCGAGGGATACCGGCGCATGATCGAACTGTCTGTCGCTGGGCGTATTGGCACCCCTGATGAGGTAGGGACCATTGGCGCTCTCCTGATGGGGCCGGACGGTGCATTCATCACCGGCAGCGACTTCCTCATGGATGGCGGAGTTACGGCCACTTACTGGTTCGGTGAGCTGGCACCGAAGTGATCATAATGCCCCAAATCAGTTACATTGCACATTTTCATCATAGCGTTACTTTCAAATCAACAGAAAGCGATATCAACAGAAAAAAGAAAGGAGTTTTTTCACATGCTGAATTTCGATTTTTATAATCCAACGCATATCCTGTTCGGCAGGGATAGACTGGGAAGCATTGATAAGCATATTCCAGCCTATGCTGCTGTCTTAATTACATATGGAGGCGGAAGTGCCAGAAAAAGTGGCCTGATCGATAAGATAAAAGCCATCCTCGGAAAAAGAAAGATTTACGAATTCGGCGGCATAGAACCCAATCCCCGTTATGAAACACTGATGAAAGCTGTAGAAATTATACGAAGCGAGAAGATTGATTTCATCCTTGCTGTCGGCGGAGGCTCTGTCATCGACGGAACCAAATTTATAACGCTGGCTTCTTATTACGAAGGCGATTCGCGTGACCTGTTGAAATACGGATTTAGGCCTATTCCCCCAGATGTAGTCGGAAAAGTTGTCCCTTTCGGTACGGTGCTGACATTGCCTGCAACGGGGTCGGAAATGAATTGTGGAGCCGTAATCAGTTATGAGCACGGGAAATTTCCAGTTATGTGCGGATTGGCCTTTCCTCAATTTTCTATATTAGATCCGACCATTTCTTTTACTCTTCCCGGGATTCAGGTTGCCAATGGAGTGATCGATACATTCGTACATGCTACCGAGCAATACATTACCTATCCCGTGGATGCCAGAATACAGGACCGAATTGCCGAAGGCATTTTGCAGACGTTGATTGAAATAGGTCCAACAACAGTTACTGAACCGGATAATTATGACGCACGGGCAAATCTAGTCTGGTGTGCGACTCTGGCATTAAACGGAATTGTCGGCGCAGGGGTTCCTCAGGACTGGGCGACTCATATGATCGGGCACGAACTCACGGCATTATTCGGCATTGATCATGGACAGACCCTGGCAATCATTTTGCCGTCATTGCTGGAAGTACGCCGCGAGCAAAAACATGCAAAACTTGTCCAGTATGCAGAACGTGTTTGGCATATTGAAAATGGCAGTAAAGATGAAAGGATAAATCTGGCAATACAGAAAACCAGAGATTTTTTTGAATGCCTTGGTGTAAAAACACGGCTCTCGCAATACGGAGTCGGGACTGAAAAAATGCCTGTAATTCTGGAACAATTGAAAGCTCATGGATGGACGGCTCTTTCCGAGACTCAGGACATTACGCCCGAGATAAGCAGAAAGATTTTGGAAAAGGCGATGTAATATTTTTCACTATTTAAGATATTTTCAAGAAAGGAGATAATATGCAAAAAAGTAAAGAACAAAAAGCAATAAATGATTGGAAGACGCTGGCCCCTGAATTTGCAAAACTTACACAGGATTTTCTTTTCGGTGATATTTGGGAACGTCCCGGACTTTCGAAGCGGGATAAGAGCTTGATTACCGTTACATGCCTGGTTGCATTAAATCGTATAGAACAGGTCGAATTTCATCTAAATAAGGCTTTTGAGAATGGTTTAACAAAGGAAGAACTTGTGGCAGCAATTACGCATATTGCGTTTTATGCCGGATGGCCCACAGCGGCTTCAGGATTTAATCATTTGCAAAGAGTACTTGATCAACGTTTGTTTAATTCAACGAAATGATTGATGTTTAATATCTAAAAATGAATTATCATACCTCCTGTCTTTTTTTGCACGGGAACGTTGAAGTTTGTAGCTTACCTGGCTGAACATTTTAGATGGTAATTTTCAATTTTGGCGGCAAAGAAAAACTGTAGACTTGTAGATAGAATGTTCAAGATTTGCCAGTGGCTGAAAATCATGACGCCGGTTAAGTCTTTTCCTGAGATGTGCTGAAATGTTGCGTTATCCTAGCCGCTTTTAAATTGTATATTTTAATCAATAATCCAGAATTAAGTGATTTATACAGACTGTATAAATCGAAATTGAAATCAAATGAATAAAGGTTTAATATCTTGATTTAATTTATCAATAGTTGTAATTATTATATATATAAACTATTTATGCAGAAAGAAACAGTCTGTGTTTACAGATTTATACAGACTGTATAAACATTGTTGGCGACGCCCCTGTCGGGTCCATGTCCCGGTCGGCTCCGCAAGCTTCGCACCACGGGTCAACGCCGCATTGGGCAGAAAATAGATAAAATCACATCATATTATGGACGAAACAAAAATGTATAGAAGGTTGCACTTAACGCAACATTGCTTATTATAGATCAATCAGTAAGAGAGACCCTTGAACGAACAACCCAAAACAGAAAGGAGAAAAAGAGATGAAAACTAAACGGACCCGTATCGGCAATTTTGCTCTTGCCGCAGGTCTTCTTGCCGCCTTGCTGGTCGGCACCAGTCTGGCCACTGCCGCCGATAAAGACCTTTGGCCTGGGACCAAGGTTGGCGAGCCCTCTCCAAGGATTAAGGGAGTTCCGTCCGAGCTTGCGAATAATCTTGCGAATTTTGATGACCTGGACTTTCGTGTCTACACCGGCCAACAGTGGCAGGACCTTCATAAGAGCCACACGAAGGATGTCATAGTACACTGGCCCGACGGCCACCAGACCAAAGGAATTGAAAAACACATTGAAGACCTGAAGTACATGTTCACGTTCGCGCCCGACAACCGAATTAAGGAGCACCCGGTCCGGTTCGGCACTGCGGACGGTAAGTGGACTGCCGTGACCGGCTGGCTTGAGGGCACTTTCACAAAGCCGATGGCTCTCCAGGACGGCAAGGTTATTCAGCCGACCGGCAAGGCCTACCGCATCCCGATGGCGACGATAGGCCACTGGAATAAAGATGGGATCATGTTCGAGGAATACCTTTTCTGGGACAACGGCGAGTTCATGAAGCAGATCGGGCTCGCGCAATAAGAGCGCTGGTGCTCGAGGGGAAAAAAAAGGAAATCGAAGCGAGACTCGAAGACGAGCCAAACAAGGCCCTTAAGAGGGACGCGGCATAAGACCCGCTGTGTCCCTTAGGTTGATCATAGAAGGCGGAAAATCTGAGTGAAGGACCGCCAAAGGGAGGGAAACCGCATGATGGCTAGCAATACGTCCGGTGATCGTGTACAAATACTCTACTTTTCCCACGGTGGGGGGCCGTTGCCGATTCTCGGAGACCCCGGCCACAAAGCGATGGTCAAGTTCCTCCATCAACTTCCGTCAAAACTCGTTAGACCGGAAGTTATTCTTGTAGTTAGAGCTCACTGGGAAGAGGACGTCGCTACGCTGGTTGGCGGGTCTCAACCACCCCTATTATATGACTACTACGGCTTTCCTGCGGAAGCATACGACATCACCTATCCTGCACCTGGGGACCCTAACCTCGCAAAGAACATCGTAACGCTGCTTCAGGAAAGCAAAATCGAGTCCCGGCTTGATGTCGAGCGTGGTTTTGACCATGGAATGTTCATACCGCTGAAGTTGATGTATCCAGAAGCGGACATCCCAACAATTCAACTTTCGCTCCTGCGCGGTCTGGACCCCGAGGTGCATGTTGCTTTAGGCAGGGCGCTAATGAAACTGAGGAAGGAAAACGTCCTGATCCTGGGATCTGGTTTCTCGTTCCACAACATGGGAGCGTTCTCCTGGGGCGGCACCAATAAGCCGGACGCTCGAAATGACGCTTTTCAGAAGTGGCTGACCGAGGCCTGCACTGGCCAAGGTTCACAGGCAGAACGTGAACGACTGTTGGTCGAGTGGGAAACGGCGCCATCGGCACGATATTGTCACCCTCGCGAGGAGCATCTGCTGCCTTTGCATGTGTGTGTCGGCATGGCCGGAAGGCCAGGTAAGTTGGTATTCGACGACTACATTTTGGGAAAGCGTGCAATAGGAGTCCTGTGGCAGTGACACATATGCTGTTGAACAGTTGTGTTCGAGGGAGGCAGCGGGGCCAGCCCAACGAATGGATGAAGCCGACCTCCTAAAATCGGCGGCTCATCCTTGTGTTTGTAGATGAAAGAACAAGATTTGCCAGTGGCTGAAAATCACAACTTCGGTTAAGTCTTTTCCTGAGATGTGCTTCCTGTAAGTCAGCGTTCGATAGTTTTTAAAATAACACTCTATTTCAAACGGGCCTTCTCAGTTGATGCCTTCCTGGCGTCAAGTGTTAAGTAATTGTTAAGTATACGAGGCTTTTTATATTAGATCTTGTCCTTGACTTTTTGAAGTAATTTGGTCATTTATAAAGTTAATTTAAGGGTATATCGTCAATTTAATTAACCAATATTTCAATCATTTTCTAAGGGTAATGCCATGGATAATCTATTGAAACCCCGTTTCTGAAAAGAGGCGGGGTTTTGTGTTTTCTAAAATCACTTTGTGGCTTAATGAAAGGAGGCAAAATATATACTGATCAAGAATATATTAAAATATTACCCATAACTTACAAATTATATTCCAGAGGAGAGCACTTATGAATGCATTGACACTTGTATTTGTTTCATTGTGTATATTTGCCATCGCCTACAGGTTTTATGGGCTTTTTATTGCGAACAAGGTTCTGGGACTGAGGCCTGATCGCCCTACACCGGCCGACACCTGTGCTGATAGCATTGATTATGTAAAAACAAACAAGTTCGTTCTTTTTGGACATCATTTTGCCGCTATTGCTGCCGCGGGGCCTCTTCTCGGTCCTGTCCTGGCAGCACAGTTCGGCTTTCTACCCGGTGCCCTCTGGATCATCATCGGCTGCGTTCTTGGAGGGGGAGTCCATGATATGGTGGTCCTGTTTGCCTCTACCCGCCACAAGGGGCAAAGCCTTGCTAAAATCGCCGAAAGCGAAGTCAACAAGACCGTCGGGATTGTCGCGTCATTTGCTTTTCTCTTTATTCTCATCCTCACACTGGCGGGTCTGTCGATTGCCGTTCTAAACGCCCTTTTTGAAAGCTTCTGGGGCGTCTTTGTGGTTGCCGCCACCATCCCCATCGCCATTTTCATGGGTGTCTGGATGTCTAAGATTAGACCCGGCGATGTTACGACGGCCAGTATTTTTGGTGTAGCCCTTCTAGCCGCCGCCATCTATATCGGGGGGACTATCGAACCGACATCAGCGCTGGCCCAGTGTCTGAAACTGAGCAAGCATCAGATCGCAATCGCAATCCCTCTTTATGCATTTATAGCCTCTGTCCTGCCGGTATGGTTTTTACTGGCGCCGAGAGATTACCTATCAACCTATCTGAAGATAACAACTATCCTCACACTGGCAGTCGGCATCATTTTTGTGCATCCCGAGCTCAAGATGCCGGCGCTCTCGCAGTTTACAGGTGGTGGCGGACCCGTCATCCCCGGTAATGTCATCCCCTTCGTCTTTATCACCATCGCCTGCGGGTGCTATATCCGGTTTTTCACGCCATCATTGCAACAGGAACAACGCCAAAAATGCTCGGCAATGAAATGGATATTCCCTTTGTCGGCTACGGCGCCATGCTCGTAGAAGGTTTTGTCGCCATTATGGCTCTAATCGCAGCCTGCGTCCTTATTCCGGCGGACTATTTCGCAATCAACTCGGTTCCGGCAGCGTTTGCAAAACTGGGTATGACTCCCGTAGAACTGAACCGGCTCGCTGCGGAGGTTCAGGAAAAAGTCCAGGGCAGGCCGGGTGGCGCTGTATCCCTCGCCGTCGGCATGGCCTATATCTTCGATTCGATTCCCTATATGAAGGGTTTGATGAAGTACTGGTATCACTTTGCGATTATGTTTTGAAGCGGTCTTTATTCTCACCGCCGTGGACGCAGGTACCAGGGTTGGCAGGTTTCTCCTGCAGGAAATTTTCGGTAAGGTTATTCCCAAATTCAACGAAACGAAATGGATACCGGGAATAATCATAACCGGCGGCATATTCAGTTTCCTGTGGGGATATCTTGTGTACACCGGAGATATTTCGACAATATGGCCCCTGTTCGGCATGAGTAATCAGCTTCTCGCTTCAACCGCCTTGATCATAGTGACAACCATGTTGATTCGCATGGGAAGGGCCAGGTATATGTGGGTAACAGCGGTCCCGGGCATCTTCCTCGGGTTCGTAACGATGTATGCAGGCTATTTGAATATCGTGAATACCTATTTGCCGAAAAAGCTCTATATCCTGGCTATCCTAGCCACTATTGTTATGGTCATGATGGTGATCGTCATTATCGGCACTTTCAGGCGCTGGTACGAACTCCTTAGGGTCAAGGAGCGTGTGCAGGACATTTGGGGCGATATGGTCATTGTCCCGATTGAAGGTGAATCATGTGTGCTGCCTGTCAACCCTGAACTCAGCGTCCAGCAGAAACAGGCTACAGAAAAATGGACGGGCTAGCCTTGAGGCAGTTTTGAGTATAGAGGTTATATCTTCTTCACAAGTAAACCACGTATTGGCAGCTAATATGTGGTTTACTTTAGCTTATTCTCCTCACTGTTAAACAAGTTGCATAATAAACGGAGGTGGGAAAACCATGAGGATAGTGGTAATGGGCATTGGCAGCATCGGTGAGCCATTTGCTGGAAAGTTGGCATCCAAGTACGGGTCTACACCAGACCATGAAGTTGTGTTTATGGGCTAGGGGCGAGCATTTAAAGGCGGTTATGGAAAATGGACTGACGCTTATCATGCCTGCAGGGGAATCGCTGGTACATCTCTCTTTGGTCAAGGATAATATCACCATTTCAAACGACATTCATTGGTTTTCCAGATTTGCATTTCCACGGATTTGTAGATAGAAGGTGAAAGATTTTACAATGGCTATAAATCATAGAATTACAAAAAGGCCTTTCCCGAGATGTACTTCCTGTACTTCTTAATTGATTAAATTATGTATATATGCAAGATTACGAATGTTAATAACCGAATTGGTCTGATACGTTCCATTTGTAAACTCTGGATATAATGCGAATTCGGCATATCAACCGATGGAGACGGAGAGGCACAGCGTGCTGCTAATCCTCGGTGTTAGGCTGTGAGCATCAAGGTCCGAAATCGAGGATGACAGCGGTATGAACTACCATGATTTTAACAAGGGCTATCTTCAGGAACTCAAAGAATTCTTGGCCTTCTTAAAGAACCTCTGGGGCATCCTTGCAGGCATTTCGGTTTTCTTCCCTTTTTCCAACATCCTTATTAAAGCCATCCCTATGCAGGCGTATGGGACCGATGATGGTGTCTTTGACCAACTTTCTCCATATTTAATAACAACCATCGCAACGGTAGTTACTATCTTCGTAGTTCTAGTCACTTTTACTGGCCGTAGTCAATTCCGAGACTCAAGAAAAAAGCGTGTTATGCTCCATAATGCTTGGATATCTTTCGGAATAAGCATTCTGTCACTCCTCATATACCTTGTTATACATCAAGTATATCGTGAATATGCTTGGGAGCCATGGGGCTGGGGAAGTGGTGACCCCCGGAAACTGCTTGCTGAAATTCCTCTGCTCATAACATATGTTGTTTTTTTTTCTTTGCTTACAAGGGCGTTCATGCTTATTGGAATGATCGAATTTTTTGGAAATAAAGATGCTCATAATAGATCAAGTCAGCAATGAAATATCTTGATTTGACTATAGCTGAATATCCAGATACCATTAATTTGATCAATACAAGGAGTAAACTAATTAAACTAAAAAGAAAGTAAAACCGAACCAGTCACTGGTAAGGACGGCCAGGACCATGCCGCCCGACAGTTTTTCGTTACACTCTTTCAATCCATAATGCTCAATTCTGATAACGGTCAACATCTGAGACATTGTAGATAGAAGGTTCAAGATTTGCCAGTGGCTAAAAATCATTACATAAGCTAAGTCTTTTCCTGAGATGTGCTTCCTGAAGTCAAGCGTCCAGTAATTTTCTTAGGTATTCTTTGTTTCAAACAGCATTCATTGAAAACAGTTGCCTTTTTTTGTCCATGCTGAACTAAGTAATGATAAAAACGGAATAAAAATGATAGCAATAGTGATAAGAGACATATGCAAATGTAGCCTTTGTGGTGAGATAAGAGATTTTGAACACTCAATAAAAGCCTGTAGTTGCATTAATTGCTTTAAAACTTTTCGTAAACTAGATAGCAGCTACAATTGTATAGTATGTGGGAAAACTAAGCCTACGCAATGTAGGCCATAACAACGTAGTGTGGATGCATGAATGCAAAAGATGTGGCATTGAGGAAAGGGAAGAGGCATGGTAAAAAAAATCCTAAGAAGAAACAACTCTTTTTCCTGGCATACAGAAAGGAATTTATTTGAAAATATCAGAACTTGTAGACATAGATGGCTTCCGTGAATTATGTGAGAGCTTCACCGCTCTCACCGGGTTGGTTACCGCCATTCTTGATTTGGAAGGAAATATTATAATTGCCACAGGATGGCAGGATATCTGCACTCGTTTTCATAGAGACCATCCATTGACGGCGCAGCGCTGCCGGGAGAGCGACACGATCCTTGCCGGTCTGATAGAAGAAAAAGATACTTACACCATCTATAAGTGCAAGAATGGCTTGATAGATGTGTCGGCTCGTATAACTATTGGTGGCGAACATATTGGAAATTTATTTACGGGTCAGTTTTTCCTTGAAGCTCCGGATGTAGATTTCTTCATACATCAAGCTAACGAATGCGGATTTGACAAAGTCGCCTATCTTGATGCCCTAAGCAAAGTCCCCATCATCGATGAGAATTACTTAAGAACAATGATGAGATTTTTCTACAAACTATCTCATTTAATCGGAGAGATGGGCCAGTCCAAAAAGCGGCTGGAGGAGGTCAATATTGAATTGCACATGCACAGGAGCCTCCTCGAGAAACAAGTTAAAGAAAGAACCTCCGAACTGACCGCGTCAAACAAGATGCTGCAGACAGAAATCACCGAACGCAAGCTAGTAGAAAAAGCGCTACTAGAGAAAGAAGAGCAGTACCGGAACTTCTTTAGTACATCAAGAGATTGTGTTTTTATTACCTCGTTTGATGGTCACTGGATTGACCTGAATGATGCCGCGGTTCAACTTTTTGGTTACGGCAGCAGGGAAGACCTGCTAAAAGTAAAAATCCAAGACCTGTACGCGAATCCCGATGATAGGAAACGGCTTCGCCAAATTATCGCCGAATACGGTTATGCACACGAAATGCCAATCACCCTGCGGCAAAAAGATGGAACATTCATTGACACCATCATTACGACTGTTATCAAAAAAGATGGCACGGGAAGGATTATTGGCTATCAAGGAACTATCCGCGACATCACGGAACATAAGAGGATAGTGATGTTGTTACGTGCCAGTGAAGAACGTTTCCGGTCATTGGTTGAAACGACTAGCGACTGGATATGGGAAACGGATGCACAGGGTGCATATACCTACGCAAGTCCTAAGGTCAAAGACATACTGGGATATGAATCTTCGGAAATTTTGGGCAAGACCCCAATGGACTTAATGCCGCCCTTTGAGGCTGAACGTGTAAAGGAAGCATTGTTTCAGTATTTTGAGGAACAGAAGCCTTTTGTAATTTTCGAAAATCTAAACCATCATAAAGATGGGAGTTTAGTTGCTCTCGAAACAAACGGCATCCCCGTTGTGGATGAAAATGGACAACTGACAGGATATCGAGGCATTGATCGTGACATCACTGAACGCAAACGAGCGGAAGACGCTCTTCGCGAAAGTGAAGCAATGCTTCGTGGAGTGTTCAAGGCAACCCCGGTGGGCCTTTGCATAATGAAAGATCGAGTTTTTCAAAGTGTTAACAAATCGTATTCTGATAATTTAGGCTATTCTGAGTCCGATATAATAGGGCATACACCCAGACTGCTGTATGAAAATGAAGAGGAGTATGAACGGGTTGGCCGGGAGTTATTTTCAGATCTCTTGGAACGCGGCTTGACTTCTGTCCGAACAAGGCACCGGCGGAAAGATGGATCTATTCGTGATGTTGCTTTGACGGCTGTGCCTCTTCAGGTAAGAAATACCTCCGCTGGAATGGTAGTTGTTACAGTTGAGGATATAACGGAGCGTAAACGGGCGGAGGAAAAATTACGAAAGAGCAAAAGACAACTGGCGGACATCATTGAGTTCCTCCCTGACGCCACACTTGTCATTGACAAAGAAGGCAAGGTCATAGCATGGAATCGGTCTATGGAGACTATGTCCGGTGTGAAGAAGGAAGATATGCTTGGTAAGGGTAACTATGAATACAGCCTTCCCTTTTATGGAGTCAGAAGACCTGTTCTTATTGATTTTGCCCTTCATCCTAACCGACAAATTGAAAAACACTATACGTCCATTCGTAGAACATGCGATGTTCTTTTTGTTGAAACATTCACGCCAAATTTGCCTGCCGGTAATCTCCATCTCTCCGGGACGGCATCAGTTCTTCGCGACGGCTCGGGTGAAGTTATTGCCGCCATAGAGTGTATTCGTGACAATACGGAACGTAAGAAACTGGAGGAGCAACTGAACCGGGCACAAAAAATGGAAGCACTGGGGACATTGGCTGGCGGCGTCGCTCATGATCTCAACAATGTCCTCGGCGTATTGGCCGGATATTCCGAACTGCTTGTAGAAATGCTACCCGAAGATAGTGCACCGAGAAGGTACGCTGATAACATCTTTAAATCCGGTATCAGAGCAGCGGCAATTATTCAGGATCTGCTTGCCTTAGCCAGAAGAGGTGTGACTGTTTCAGAAGTGGTCGATCTGAATAAGATTGTTTCCGATTATCTCAAGACACCGGAGTTCGAGAAACTGAAATTTTATCACCCGCATGTGATAATTTCTACCGAGCTCGAAGATGGGCTCTTGAATATTAAAGGATCGCCGGTACATTTAGGCAAGACGATAATGAACCTTGTTTCCAATGCCGCAGAAGCAATATCGGAGCTAGGAAAAGTGACCGTGCGCACGGAAAATCGTTATCTGGACCTGCCTATTAAGGGCTATGATGAGATGAAGGAAGGAGATTATGTAGTCTTGATGGTCTCCGACACAGGTACCGGGATTTCCCCTAATGATGTGGAAAAGATATTCGAGCCTTTCTATACAAAGAAAGCCATGGGAAGAAGCGGAACAGGGTTGGGGTTGGCTGTTGTTTGGGGAACCGTTAAAGACCACAACGGTTACATCGACGTACAGAGTGAGGAGGGCAAAGGAACGAACTTTACCCTTTACTTTCCCGTGACCAGAGAGGAAGTAGCGAATGTTAAAAAAACCATGTCATCTGATTATTATATGAGCAAGGGGGAATCCATTCTGGTCGTGGATGACGTCAAGGAACAACGAGAGCTGGCCATGAACATCTTGGAGAGGCTTGGTTATCGGGTTGCGGCAGTTGCCGGTGGGGAAGAGGCGATAAAGTACATTAAAAGCAAAAAAGCCGACTTGATCATTCTGGATATGATCATGGACCCCGGGATTGACGGGTACGAAACCTACCATAGAATACGGGAGATCAATCCGCGGCAAAAGGCAATAATTGTCAGCGGTTTTTCAGAAACTGACCGGGTCAGGAAAGTTCAGGAAATGGGAGCCGGAGAATTTGTCCGAAAACCCTATACTATGGAGAAGATCGGCCTCGGAATTAGAAAGGAACTGGACCGGAAATAGGTAACTGCAATATCACCATTTCAAACGATATTTATCGATTTTTCTAATTTGTATTTCTGAGGAATTGTAAATGAAAGAGCAAGATTTGCCAGTGGCTGAAAATCATGACGTCGGTTAAGGCTTTTCCTGAGATGTATTTCCTGAAAGAAAGCATAAGCCATTTTTACATGACATCCACCATTTCAATCTGAAATAAATAGAAAACAAAATTTCCAACTTTTTTGTGATCCTCTTTTTGCTTAGGCTTTGTAATCCAACTGATAATAATAGCTGTTACAAAGTTCCTGGAATATTAAGGTATAAATCTGGATGTGTAATTATAATTTGCATTCAAACTATCAGTATGCTAATTATAGTTAATCGGAGGATGAATTGCGTTTCAAGACTGATTTTGTATGAGAGGCCTGCCCGCTAAGAAGGAACCTATTTCCATCCCCTGATTCCAAGAATCGGGGAGCAATTGTATCGTGATTAACGCCCCTCGCACCAAGGCGGCGCTTTATCAAAGAGTAACTTGGATGAAGTTACTCAGAAGGGGAGCAACAATGATCGGATCACTGAAGGATTTTTCCCTACTGGCACAGAATAAGGGACCGAAGGAGTTAGCCGTCCTGGCACCTGAAGATGAAGAATTCATGAAGGCAGTCAAAACTGCCTGGGAAATTGGATACATAGTGCCTGTTCTCATTGGTGATCTGAAAAAGATGGAGATTGTTGCGGAAAAGGTATCTTTCAATATCGACAGATTTAAAAAAATTCCCCGGACTGGCCAGCAGGCCATTTCTGATCTCGGAATCCGCATGCTTTTTTCCGGCGAGGCACCTATTGCCAGTAAGGGTCAAATTCCAACATCATACATCTACCGATCAATCATACGCGAGGAAGCAAGCGCAGGTTCCGGCATGACAGTGAGTGTGATTTCTTTCTGGGATATTCCGGGCGTTGATCATCTGGTGGCTTTTACGGACACTGGCGTAAACATTAAACCGGATCTCAAGGCCAAAGTGGAAATTATAAAAAACGCCGTCTTTGTTTTTCATCTCATGGGATATCCCAAGCCAAAGATAGCCGTTCTTTCCGGTCAGAGAGAGGTTGGCGGCATTCTGGATTCATATAAGGATTATGAAATGTTGAAAAAAATGGCTTATATCGGAGAATTCGGAGCATGCGAATTTGTTCCGTTTGCTTCATTTACAGAAATTTTTCTGGGAAAAGAGCACGGCAGGGGAGATTACTTGGATGTTAAGAAGGAGGAGATTCCTCACATTCTGGTCGTTCCTTGTCTCGATACGGGCAATATTCTCTGCAAACTTGATTTCTTCCTTGATGTGACACGCAGCTCGTTGGTTGCCACATCAAAAGGGCCGGTCTGCATCCCTGCCCGCTCTGATTGCAGCGATAATATTGTGCAACAATTGGCCATGTGTGTTGTTCTTGCTGATGAGATAGGGAAGGAGATACATTGACATGCTGAATTCGTTTGACGACATTATGGATGCAGCACTGCAAAGTGGAGAAAAGAAGCTTATTGTTCCTAGCCCAATGGTGTCGGATATCCCCCTTCTTGTTGAAGCGTCAGCAACCGGGATTATCCTCCCTTGCTTTGTCGGGGACGGCAAAACTATCAAATCCCTGCTGAATAATACGCCACTAGCAGCCGGAAAATACAATTTCATCGAGGAAAATGATCCCCGCCAAGTCATATACACGGCGCTAAATGCCCTCCGTAGCGGTGCCGGAGACATGATTATGCAGGGCAGCATTCCCTCCCAAGAAATTTTGAATGCCCTTCATGACAAGCATCAAGGCATGATTTCCAAGGGCAGGCTTATTAGCTTTGTTTCGGTATTTTCTTTTATCAAGCAACAAAAGTTAATCCTGCTGACAGATACATTTATCAACGACCATCCAACCCTTGTTGAAAAACAACAGATCCTCACCAATGTCCTGCAACTTGCCTACGCACTGGGTATAGATGCGCCCAAAACAGCCGTCCTGGCAGCCATCGAGCAAATCAATCCCAAGATTCCTTCAACGCTGGATGCCGCAATCCTCTCCAAAATGGCAGAACGCCATCAATTCGGTAATGTCATTGTGGAAGGGCCGCTTGATATAGATTGTGCTCTTAGTCAGGTAGCAGCAGAACGCAAAGGCGTTAAGAGCATAGTGTCGGGGAATGCTGATATTTACTTAGTTCCAGAAATAGATACTGGCTATCTTCTAGCCGAAGCTTTGGTCTTTTTTGGCAGGATGCGGATGGCAGGTGTGGTCATGGGAACGGTCAAGCCCGTAATCCTTAATCTTCCCTTCGTCTCCCGGAAAGACCGTATTGCGGAAATCGCTCTGGCATGTATACTCCAGGGAAAAGGAGGAAAAGATGGATAAAGAAGAATACCTGCTTATAATCAATGTGGGATCAACATCCACGAAAGTCGCATGTTTTCGAGGGGAAAATCCCGCATTGCTCGAAACTATCAGTTACCAGGCCAATGATCTGATGCGGTTCTCCTCTCTTGTGGAGCAATTCAGAAAGTGCGAGGAGGATGTAATTAGATACCTAATGCAGAACCATGTCAACATGGATGAACTAGACCTGATTGTCAGCCGGGGTGGTCTGGGCAGGCCAGCACCCGCAGGCGCCTATAAAATAGATACAATCATGTGCCAGGATCTCCTGGAAGGAAAGTATGGGAAACATACTTCAGCCATGGGACCTTCTATAGCTCTTAAGCTCTCGCAAAAATACGGCATACCGGCCATTGTCATTGACCCCCCGAGCACCGATGAATTCGAATCTATCGCCAGAATTTCGGGGATTCCCGATATCGTGCGCAAAAGCATTTTTCATGCTTTGAATCAGAAAAGGGTAGCAAGAAAATATGCTGCAACGCTTGGAAAGAAATACGAAGACACAAACATCATTGTGGCCCACCTGGGAGGTGGCATTACCATCGGCGCCCACAAGCAAGGACGTGTCATTGACTGCACACATGGACTCTCGGAAGGGCCTTTCACGCCGGAGCGAGCCGGGGCACTACCCACCATGGACCTCATAAACCTGGTCATTTCAGCAAAACTGGATATAAAACAAGTACAGGAAAGACTCGTAAGCCAAGGAGGTATGGCATCCTATTTGGGAACAACGGATGCCCGAGAAGTAGAAAATTTGGTTGAGAAGGGCGACGAAAAAGCAAAGCTGATTTATGAGGCAATGGCATATCAAATTGCCAAGGAAATAGGTGCCATGGCGGTTGTCCTGAATAGCCCTATTGACGGGATCATCCTAACCGGTGGGCTTGCACATTCAAAGATGCTTGTGGACTGGATTGTAATGCGAGTCAAATTATTGGCTCCGGTGTTTGTCTATCCCGGAGAGGATGAAATGGCAGCTCTTGCTGAAGGTGGCTTGAGGGTTTTAAGAAATGAAGAAGAAATGAAAATATATGGGCAGGAAAACCGAAATTAAGCTGATCAGAATCTCAAGGGGGTAAATTTATGGTGTTTGAAGACTGCATATGCTTCCGTATGGGCAAGGCTGTAAAGAAGGTGACAAAGACATACAGGGAGAGTCTCATCCACTACGGTCTCACCCACGGTCAATTCTTCATGCTGGTTGCCATCATGGAGGAAGAGGGGCTCCTGCCAAGCGAACTGGCGGAAAAAACAGCCCAGGATCGGGCAACTACAACAGGCCTCCTTGACAGATTGGAAAACGATGGATGGATTAAGAGGAAGATGGACAAAAAGGATCGCCGTTCCCTGCGAATTTTCCTTACGCCTCATGCCAAAAAGTACAAAGAGCCAATCATGAAACTTTTTGAGGAAACGAATCAGCAATTCCTCAGTCGATTCACCCGGCAGGAATGGGACCAGATGCAGTCTTTCTTGCATCGATTAGAGCAATGATTCAAATCATGACACAAGATGATCAAGCAGGTTTGGATTCGGCAAAAGTCTTTTTTTATCGAGCATTGGAAGTAGTCGAGCTGATACAGGATAGGTCTCCGACAAATTGACAGTTTTATTGAAAGAGCAATTGATGTTTTTGGATGTTACATTGATGATGTATTGGATGGAGTCATGCAATCAATGACAATGGTATGCTCTATTTCCGATAGTAATCATTAATATCGGTGAGTTGAAAATCTTTAGTAAAGGAGGGGTGGGATATTATGCCGATTCGGATGACATCCTAAGTGAGAAAATAAGGAACAAGTTGATTGATTATTTTTTAATGTTCGTATAATTCGAGTTACATTCTTGATGTGGGACGCAATGACGTTAGCATTTCGTCGTTTAAACCAACAACGTACTTTTTATCCCTTTTTGAAGATATAGAATATATATGACGTCTGATTGGTTTGAATTTATCAAAAAAGATTTTGTTCAGGGCTTTCCTGCGTTCTGCGGTTTTGAAGTCACCCACGCAGATTATGGCATATTTGAAACCCACCTGAATATCAGGAATGAACACCAGCAGCAGGACGGATTCGTTCATGCGGGGGTGATAGCAACAATGGCAGACCACACATCTGGATACGCATCTTTTACGACCGTATCAGAGAAATTCCGCATCCTGACGGTAGAATTTAAAATCAACTATTTAAAACCTGCTACTGGTCCCCTCATCATCTGCCGATCAAAAGTAATAAACAACGGTAAAAAAATCAAAGTTGTTGAAGCTGAAGTCTTTTCTGTTTCCAATGGAATCGAAAAACTGGTCGCCAAAGGAATGTTTACCCAGGTAGCCGTGGCATCAGAAGATTTACTCAAGAGCTAATATGTCCATAAAGCAGAATCGCTACACTCACTGCTGATTTTTACATTGCATGTTTAAATGGTAATCGCAGTTCCGAAAACTGCCCACTGCTGAGACTTTGTAGATGAATAGTGCAGTATTCGCCTACTCCGGAAGGTACAAACATCGATGTCGGCTTTTTCCGTGAACTTCTTCCTGTACTCGTTCCATACGACAGTCCCATAAAATATTCTGTTTTTAAATGGAAAACAGCAACAAAAGCCTACTTTCTTTACATTTGACATCTTAGAAGGCATGAGTTAATTATTTTGGTTCTTCTGGGTTTGTTGTGCATAAATTAGTTATATTTTCTATTCTTTGATAAATGAAGTAACCACTTTGAGTATGAGATATTCCTGATCTTTGATACCATATGCTCTGCGTTGGATGACACGGATCTTGTTATTCAAGCCTTCCATGAATCCAAGGGAAACCTTGTGATCAGGATGGCAGTAACTGATAATCCCATCCCAGTGTTTCTCAATGAGAGCGGCAAACTTTTCAAATGGTTCAAGACGTTGCCAGCGCAATTGCTCTTTCCAACTTTCAAAGAACTTTCGCGCCCAGGTTGGGTTCTTATAATCCCAAAGCTGCCCGAAAGATTCTTTTAACAGATATGCTTTATGAAGGCGTTTATTTGCTTTCAAAAGCATTTGTAAGGCACGCCGGCCTTCGGTATCTAAATTGGCTTTATGGGACAGCAACGTATAACGCTGTCCCTTGATAAAGCGTCGTTCTTTCTCATTGACACGTTTGTATTCGCTACGTCTTACCTGATCAAGGGCATCTGCTAAATGCTTAAGGATGTGAAACTTGTCATAAACAATTTGGGCATTGGGCGCGTTTTTAAGGGTTGCCTTACGAAATGGCTTCCACATATCCATTACCGCCAATTCGATGGTCTTGCAGCGTTCAGTTCCCATGGTGTCGAAAAACAGTTGCATATCCTGCTCGGTGCGGCCCTGTCCACCCAGCCAGATCGGTCGTTTCTGGTCAAGATCGGCAACAACGATGGCGTAAGAATGGCCCTTATGGATCGATATTTCATCAACGCCAATGGTCCGAAGCTGCAAGGAAGGTGGATTCTGGTCCAGCAGACGACGCATGTAACTCTTCTCCATGCGGCATACCTGATCCCAACTCAGGTTGTTAAGCTCGGCTACCCGCTTAATGCTCATCTCGCGGCAGAGCTGTCCTATGCGGTCTTCGAATCGTTGGGTGAACCGGGCCGACTTGGCCAGCATGGAAAGGGTCTCGCGCTTCACGGCGTTACAATGGGGGCAGGCAACCCGGCGATATTCAAACTCAAGATAGATGCGGGTTGCCCCGGCATCCAGGTCACGCACAAGATGAGTCCGCCGGTCACGATACCCTGATGTAATCGTGCCGCAGCCGGAACAAACGGTTTTTTTTGACGGCGATCAAGGGTCACAATGTATCCTTCCTCGTCTTCTGGATGTGGCTTCAGTGTGGCACGGGCACGAAATCCCGGAAATTTATACAAGTCGCGAAATGTTTTTTTCGTCTTCATCCGGCTTCTCTATCCGAGGTTTGAAAACGTGTCAATTTTCAAAGAGCAATTATAATAATTTTACAGGTACTTATACCTGTTTTATTGTACTAAAAAGTCAAAAGAGCCATTATTTTTAATAATAAGCACTGATTATCTTTTTCCCCAATCACTAAAATTAGTCGCTTAAGAGAGTGTTAAATGAAATATCCATCCGAGACAAATCAAAAACTGCTTGAAGAAATATCCACCCTAAAGGAAAGAATCAAACAACTGGAGCAATTAGAGTCAAAGCGCAAGCAGTCAGAGAAAGCCCTGCTGGAGAGCGAAGAACGATACAGATCTCTTGTGGATAATATCGATTTTGGAATCAACCTGATTAACAAGGATTTTAAAATAATAGCGACAAATATTGTGTCAGGCAGACAGTTTAATAAACCGGCAAGTGAACTTTTAGGTAAATACTGTTTTAAAGAATTCGAGAAACGACAGACGGTATGTGAACACTGTCCGGGAGTTCTTGCAATGGCTACCGGACAGGCTCATCAAGTTGACACTGAAGGCACTCGAGATGACGGCAGCAGGTTTTTGACACGGATTCACGCTTTTCCGCTTTTTTATCCGGATGGTACGGTAAAGGGGTTCAATGAAGTTGTTGAAGACATCACCGAACGCAAGCGGACGGAAGCGGCTTTGATAGAATCGGAGAGTCGACTTGCAGATATTATTGATTTTCTGCCCGATGCGACATTCGCTATTGATCTTTCCGGGAAGGTTATTGCCTGGAACCGCGCTATCAAGGAGATGACCGGTGTAAAGGCAGAGGATATACTGGGAAAGGGTAATTATGAATGCGCCATACCGTTTTACGGGATGCGGAGACCAGTACTGATTGACCTGGCATTGGGATTCGATGAAGAGATCGAAAAGAAATATGATTTTGTCGAGAGAAAAGGAGATACTCTTTTAGCTGAGATTAATGTAACTTTAAAGAATGAGCCCCGGATACTTTGGGGAAAAGCAGTGCCGTTATATGACAGCCATGGTAATGTCACAGGCGCCATTGAGTCCGTCCGCGACATCACCGAGCTCAGGCAGGCGCGGGAAGCCTTACAAAAGGCGCACGATGAATTAGAAATCAGGGTTCGGGAAAGAACCGTCGAGCTGATGCAGGCCAACAAAGCGCTGGAAGCGGAAATCTCTGAACGCAAACACGCTGAGGAGAAAATCCTTATTCTTGCCAACCTTAGCGATATTTCGCCCCTCGCAATCACCGTGTACGATTTGCAGGGCAATTGCCTATACGGCAACCAGAAGACATTTGACATGCACGGCTATTCCAAAAAAGAATTCCTTACTCGCAACCTTCACGAGATTGATGCGCCCTCAAGTGCGGCCCTGATTGAGGGACGCATAAAAGAAATTCTGGAGACTGGTGAAGTGCGATTTAATGTGGAGCATTATCGGAAAGACGGAACCTGCTTCCCCCTTGAAGTTTTTGTCAAAGCAACAAAATGGAAAGAGCAGACAGTTCTGCTCAGCGTAGCATCGGATATTACCGAGCGCAGGCGTATTGAGGAAGAATTAAGGAAATATCGTGAAGGCCTTGAGACCTTAGTTTTGGAACGGACAAGAGAGCTCGAAAACAAGACAAAAAATCTTGAGGAAATAAATGTTACACTGAATGTGCTGCTGCAGAAAAGAGGGGAAGACAAGAATGTTATGGAAGAGCGTTTTGTCGCTAATATCGGGAGCTTGGTTCTTCCTTACGTGGAAAAAATTAAGAAAAACAACCTGGATGCTCAGCAGCAGTTTTGCCTGGATACTATTGAAAAGAATTTGGATGAAATCACGTCTCCCCTGTTGAAAAACATCCGGCAGTTTAATCTTACCCCCCGGGAGATTCAGATAGTTTACTTGATAAAGGATGGTAAGACGACTAAGGAAATCGCCCAGGCATTGGGGATTGTAGAAGGTTCCATCGCTACCCACAGAAAAAATATTAGAAAGAAATTAGGCCTGGACAGAACCTCCAATCTCCAGTCCCATCTGCGTTTCTTCGAAAAATAAATATTCTTATCCATTGATGGTCATATAAATCTATGAGGGTAGGTAGGTTGAAAGCTAACACTCCTGCTCGGCAGGGTCACAACGAATGATAAAAACAATCGAACCCATTTAGAACTTATTAATATATAGCTCGGGCGGTAGAGGGCAATATTTAAAATAATTGTCAATCGTACCGATATGTTAAACGTAGCGGTTATTCAGCTGTTTCAATTAGTAATTGCTAAGTATCAAGAGCATTTCAATCTGCACCTTCGTAGATGCTATCCGCATCTTTCCACAACTATTTCGAGATTAAAAATAAAAGCACTAAATTTGTATTTTATGATTTGTGACCAAGACAAATAGATTTGTTTTTTTTAAAAAATTATTTCGGAAATTTACCCGACCCTTTCTATGCTTTTTTAAAAAAGTCTCTTTATAGGACATTTAAAACGGTCTCTTTTTTAAAGGAACTCGTCAATAAACTTCATTGCTTAAAATGCGGGCAATTTGCTATTTATGCCCCTTGTCTAAATGTTTATACTGCCATTTCCACAGAAAAGAGAAGGGTTATAAACAAGAATGTTGATAGCTGGTTAAATTTTCCATTAAAAAAGAAAAAAACTTGACATTATTTGTTTCGAAAGATAAAAAGTTACCACTTGGTTCAAGTATATCGGAACACGGTGTAAATCCGTGGTGGACCCACCGCTGTAATCGGTGAGACTCTTTACGCTGGCTAATGGCCGGTCACTGTTGGAGCAAACTCCAGTGGGAAGACTGTGAAGAGTTTATGACCCGTAAGCCAGAAGACCTGCGAGAGCCAGTATAAAACGAAATCTGATGGTAAAGGGTTTCAACAGACGCCTATGCGTTTGTTGAAACCCTTTTTTTTGTAAAAAAATAAAAGAAAGGAGAAAGAACATGAAGGAAAAGAAAGTAAAAGGAGATGTAATTGCTTATCGTAAGGGCTGTGATGCCAAGGGAACCGGGCTTTCCCACTACATCCTGATGGACAGGAAGGCAAAGAAGTAATGACTGCAACAGCCACAAAGAAAAACAGTGGTAAGGACAATGCGGCCCCCTCGCGGGGCCGTTTTGTAAACACGGGAAACGGTCCAACCTTCCAAGTGATTGATATTGGACATCCGGAATATAAGGCCGTGATCGACCCGGATACGGCCTTCTGGTCTCTGGTGAGAAATGAAAAACTTGCCGATGTACTTTCCGGAGGCGATCTGCCCGTTGCCTACGCTAAAAAGTCTCAGCAATTTGCTAAAGAAATGCATAGACTGCGATTCGAACTCAAGCCTTCGGCAGTTTACTTCAATCCGACCGAACGTTGTAATATGAACTGCACCTACTGTTATATTCCCGAGAAAATGCGGCGCAAAGGTATGCATATGCCGGAGAAAGAGCTGCTCAAAGCCCTTGGCACTCTCAAGGAGCACTTTAATGCAACGTTGCCCAAAAAAGTCAAGCCTCAGATCATCTTCCATGGAGCTGAACCCCTGCTTAATCGTGATGCTGTTTTTGCAGGCATAGAGGCTTATGGGAAAGATTTTCTCTTTGGAGTTCAGACTAATGCCACACTGCTCGACGACTCGGCCGTCGATTTCCTAACAAGTCGAGAGGTAAGTATTGGTATTTCACTTGACGCACCAACTGCCCGTATTGCTGACAGGACCCGCAAAAACTGGGAGGGCAAGGGAACATTCAAACAGGTTATCGATGCCATGCAACGTCTCCGGAGATATGATGGTTGGAGTGTCATCTGTACGGTTTCCAGTGCCAACCTGCAGCAGCTTACTAATCTTGTGGATTTCTTTCACGAACAGGAGGTGCCTACCTGTCTGATGAACATTCTCCGCTGTACACTGCCGCCATCGCGCAGTATAAAGCCAGGAGATGAGCAGGCAGCCAAGTATTTCCTTGCTGCTTTGGATAGGACATATGAGCTTTACCAAGAGACCGGCCGGAGATTGCCTATAGGTAATTTCTCCAATATACTGCTAGCCATCATTGCGCCGGCAGCTCGCCGGTTAATGTGTGATATATCTCCCTGCGGAGGAGGCCGCTGCTTCTTCGCATTGGCGCCTAACGGCGATATGTTCCCCTGCAGTGAGTTCATCGGAGTTGATCGCTTCCGGGGAGGAAACCTTTTTGAAGATGCTATTCCTGATGTCCTGGAAACTGAGCCATTTAAACTGGTTACCGGCCGTAAAGTTGAGGATATCGAACCGTGCCGCCGCTGTGCAATCCGTCACTTCTGTGGATCGCCCTGTCCAGCGGAAGCCCATGAAATGAACGGCGGTATGCATAAGACCGGAGCGTTTTGTGAGTTCTATGAAGAACAGGTTCGATATGCTTTCCGCGTCATAGCTGACGGGAAAGTTGATGCATACCTGTGGGATGGTTGGGACAATGACATGAAGGACACTTTTACCATTCAAGGAGCTTAGGTTCGTTCTATTATGCCGATTGATACCTGCTGTTAATCTCTTGGAGTTTAATTCCCCTAAACTTACTTCAATTAGAGAAAAATTATCAACTACGAACCTCCCTATGCTTAATTGCTGCGGGAGGTTCTTTTTTGAAGGAGGATATACTTAATATGAATTTACTTGAATCAACTATCAAAAAGATTACACCTCAGGACAGCACTGTTCGTGAACAAGCCAAAGAATCTTCTGTGTCATTTGCCAGCTTTCTGTCTTCGCTTATCTAAGAAACGGATAATCGTTTGTTTACATACCAAAAGATATAGATAAACATGTCTTTCTATATATAGTATTTTTATAAACAAAGTAGAATAAAGTTTCGTCGCTAAATATTCGCTATCTTATCAAAAAAGGAGAATAAAGGACAAAAATGTTTGATACTAATTGAAAGTTTAATAAAGGCGATATCAGAAATGGTTCTGCATTTTAAATTCATTTCTGCTCATATAGAATTATCATCAAATAGACTTCGTCTCAGGGCTTTGTCTTAGGGCGAAGTATTCTTGACAGTCTGTGTTATTTAGGGTTTATGTTACTCCGCTTGTGATAGTTCGGAGAAAGTAATCAACATTAATATGAAAGGGAATAAAGATGAAAAAGGTTTTTTGTTTTGTTACGGCGATTATTATTGCATTGATTTTCTCAACCACGGGAACATGGGCGGCTGGCCCAGACCTGAAAGCCTTAGCGGCGCAAGTAGCGGCTCTGCAAACCACAGTGGCTACCTTGCAGGGTCAGGTCACAACACTGCAGGGTCAATTAACCAATTATAAGGAGTTATTCGAATACGTAACCATCCAAACCGGTGAAATCAATGGACTTGCAGGCCCCCACGTAATCTTTACAGGCGCCAATGTCCACATCCAGAGCGGTTCGTCAACTACATATGATGGTGGATCACTCACAGGCTTAGGAAACCTGATCGTCGGCTACAACCAGTTGCGCCCCGGGGACGGTGCGAGTCAGCGAGTCGGGTCACATAACATCGTAGTGGGTGATCACCACCGCTTTACATCTTACGGAGGACTGGTAGCGGGTTATGAAAATGAAGTTTCTCGCTCGTATGCTTCAGTCACAGGCGGTTTCCATAATACTGCCAGTGGTTATAGATCCAGTATCTGCGGCGGGTATTTTAATACTGCCAGCGGTGATGAGTCCAGTGTCAGTGGTGGTCATGTGAATACTGCCAGCGGTCCTTCCTCCAGTGTCAGCGGCGGTTATTCTAATACTGCCAGCGGTGGGGAGTCCAGTGTCAGCGGCGGCGCCTATCATTCAGCAGGAGACTATTTCAATTGGACTGCAGGCGGTCTCTTCCAGACTCAATAAAGCGCGGATAGATGCGATAGCATAAAAACGGGTTACTGCAGGACATTGAAATCAGCACTGCCGAATCCCGGGGATGTTGGCCTTCAATATATAGAAGGTAGCTGCAGAAGATGGAGTATCCCTTTTGTATCTTTCATTTATACCGGGGGCTAATACTCCCAAAGCTTTAACCACTCTATGAAAGTGAACTTCTTTCTTGGCCAGGAGATCTCGTCTCGGACCTATAAAGTGTTTTACGTTACCTGACGATCTTTTCAGTTTACTTGCAGAACGAGTTGCAAATACCGAGGTACTGCAGCTGTAAGATGGATATGATTGCAGGGCCAGCAATGGCCCTGTTTTTTTTCGTCCTTGTACAATGCGATACGGAGGCGAACCATGCGGCGGACACAGCCTTCATCGCGTAATCGAATAGACATATACAGCGATTGACAGCTGTCATGGTTCTTCGATGGTAGGTGGATGAGTAGTCGCGGTCCGGTCATTTTCTTTACGCTCTTTCAATCTGAAAGCAATGATTCTAAAGAAATCTTAACCTCACGCTTTGTAGATGAAGGATGCGAGTAACATTATAAAAAAATCACCCCCCGACAAATTCGGTGGCGATGCGGGAAAGATGACTTTTGTTTCTATCATTTCTTCTTTTTTCTGACCATTCCGGTTCTTGGTCGTGTTCCGGTCCACAAATGTTTTTTTTTTGTACCTATCCGGCTGTTTTTAACTTTTTTACCCAAATTACTTCAAATCGCTATATATGTAGTATTATCAGCATATTGTGGATGAGCCTGCAAAGTCCCTTGGTTGGCTGGGGTTTGAGCCGCGTTGCTGAAAGTTCAGCCAACCAAAGGACTTACGGCCGCCTAAATAATTGATTTCATTGGAAAAATATCTTTATAATCTCGTCCTGTTATGGCATAATAATTTAATCGAGGGGAGGAAAATTCCTCACACCAATAAAAAAATGAGAAGGGGTAAGATATGACCGAAAAAGTAGTACAGAAAACATTTGAGCAAGATGCTGAGGCACAGCAAGGAATAGGCAACACAACAACAATGGAGCCGTCGGCAACGACCCATCAGCTATGCAAAGATGGAGGAACGGAAAACGCAACAATGGTGCCAAATCTCCATGAGGCAGCATTATCTATAGCTTCAGAGGGGATGATGATCTTACCCTTGGTTCCGGGAGCGAAGACCCCGTTGACGGCCCGCGGCTTGTATGACGCAACCAACAAATTAAAGGACATTAATGACTGGTGGTGGGAAAATCCCAGTGCCAACATTGGCATTCGTACTGGGAATGCATCAGGTATCATTGTAATAGATGTCAAAGGCGGGGCAATAGGTATGGAATCTTTGGCAATTATAGAGGCAGAACACGGCGCGCTGGTAACACAGCGGGCCACGACGCCATGGGGGGGAATCCAACTATATTTTAATGCGCCTACCTGTCGAGTGCCGAGTAGAACGAATGTTTTGCCCGGTATTGATGTCCGGGGTGATGACGGATATATCGTGGCGCCTCCCTCTGTCGTCGATGGTAATGTCTATGAATGGATCGAAGATGATACCCTTATTGCCGACCTCCCGGAATCACTTCTTTCTGTGCTGACCGAAGAAATGGAGGTTATAACAGACCAAGGAGATGTTGAGACGGAAATGCCCGTTGCGGACCAGCTCCTGGCGATCATCGGGAATACCATGGACCTTTTTCACTCTCGTAATGGCAGGTCGTTTGCCAACGTTCGAAGCAACGATCGTGATGAAATATATGAGATCGGTAGTGAGCGTTTTGAACTTTTATTGACCAGGCGATATTACGTTGCCATAGGGAAGACATTATCCCAGAATGCACTCGACACAGTAGTGTGGAACCTGAAAGCGGCAGCGTTGATAGACGGGCGGCAGCAGGGGGTTCCGTCATCTTGTAGAAAGAGAGGCAGGAGAGAAATGGAGACTAGTTTCGAAGATTCCCCGGTGGGCAAGGCAATTATCAGCCTTATGAGACATTATGAGCGTTGGGAGGGGACTGCTGAAGAACTTTTCAAACTCCTGCCACTGCATGTGCCGTCCGAGGTGACGCAGATGGATGCTTGGCCGAAGAGGTCCAACTGGCTGTCATTCCGAATTGACCGTCTGGTACTCGATCTGGAATCTATTGGTATTACCGTCAGCCGTCAAAAATACTCTAAGAAGCGCATTATTATTCTGTCCTGCAGCGACAACGCCATGCATGGGACCGAGATTGGGAGCGTTACGAGTGTGACGTGAGGATCTGATGGAGCAAGCCAGCCCCGGTGCAAAAGAAATTTTGCGGAATGCCCTTACCGCCGGCAATGTTGCGGTTCGCACTCTCTGCTCGAAAAGGGCTGCCCCTCGCGCGAGGGGCAGCCCGATCAAATAACCACCGGTCAAGCAGGTTGAAAATAATTTGTATTACCTGAACTTCCACAATGATTTCCGTTCGAAGTTGATTTTTCTATGTTTCGCCGGAAGCAGGGAGGATCGGGAGTTCCTGTCAGAAAAATCGGAAGCACTGATCCTCAAAAAGAAGAACCCCGCCGCCGGAAATGACGGCGGGGCAAGTTTTGGCGCGTCACGTGACGACTTGGTCGAGAAAATCGGCGACACCCTGTGTTGCGGTGCGCAGGTCCTCGGCCGCCAGGTGGCTATAGCGCTGCGTCATAGATATGTCCCTGTGACCGAGCAGCCGCTGAACGGCATATAGATCAGCGCCGGAACTGACAGCCAGACTCGCGAAGCTGTGCCGCAGGTCATGGGTGCGGAAGTTCTCGATCCCGGCGATAGTGCAGGCCTTCTGGAGCGGCTTACGCAGGTCGTATAGGTAGCCCTTCCGAGTGTTCTGCCTGCTCGGGAAGACGAACTGGCTGTTGCGGGTGCGTGCCTCCTCGTCGCGCCTGGCAGCCAGCTCCTTGAGGACTTCCGAAGCCTTATCGTTCAGGTGCACCGTCCGGCTCCGGCCGTTCTTCGTGACCGGGAGGTACAGCCTGCCCTCGTCGAGGTGCAGCTGATCCCAGGTCATGGACAGCAGCTCGTTCCGCCGGCATCCGGTATAGAGCAATAGCAAGATGGCAGCCTTCGACAGGGTGTCATTTTCTTCGTCCAGAGCCTTTAAGAAGCGCGGCAGCTCCTCGCGGGAGAGGTATCTCTCCCGTAGAGGCCCCTCCCGGAACTTGTCCAGGCCGTCGGTCGGGTTCCTCTCGATGAGCTGCCACTTGACGGCCAAGTTCATCATCCGCCGGAGGGTCGCGAGCAGGTGGTTGGCGGTGCAGGCACTGGTCCGCTCCTTCTCCTTCGCCTGGAGCACGGCGACGTCCTTGGGGGAGATGGCCGACAGCCGCAGCCTACCCAGCACGGGCTTCATCTGATTCTCGATCTGGTTCCGGTCAGTGACCCACGTTTGCTTGTGTTGCTTCGCGAAGGGCAGGTAGTGATTGTCGGCGAACTCGGCAAACGTCAGGTCGGCCTTCGCCTTGTTCCGCTCCGTGGCGGGGTTCTTGTCGCGGGCCAGCATGGCTTTGTGCTCCGACACCCGCTTCCGGGCGTCCTGGACGTTGACGGCCGGGAACTCCCCGAGGCTCAGACACATCTTGCGCCCAAGGAACTTGTACCTGTGCTGAAAGAATCGCCTGCCGTTTTTGGACACACGCAGGTGCAGGCCGACGCACTCGGCATCGGCGTATTCCACCTCCCGTGACGGGCTTGCGGGGTCGTGGGCAGGCAGTGCCTCAATGGCCCGCTTCGTGAATGGGAACTTCCTCTGTTGTTGTGGTCGGTACTCTTGCATCTTTCTGGTCTCCTTCTTTTATCATTTTTCTTCCTTGGTCGGTGAACAGTGTGAGGTTTTGGCCATGCAGAAATAGGACAGTTTTACAGCACATGTCCTTGTCATGCAGGCGCACTGGAACCGAAGACTCTCGCCCCACAATGGTTTGTTCACAGCCGGACTGGTTCTCCGGTCCCCCTCCGGTCCCGATGGACAAAAACAGGTGAAAATCTGATCCCGGTTTCTCCCCGTCGGTGAAAATCCACTGGATGAATATTCTGCCTCAGGCCGAATACAAGTTTCACCATTTGTCTTCCGAAGGCAAAACGGCTCCTGGGACTAAATGCACCAGCTAGATCAAACTCACTGCCGTACTTCCTCTCCGCCACCTAATGCCTCGTGTTACTGTTACATAAGTAATATGTATCAGAGACTGCAGAAAATACTGAGCAGAGCCGGAGAACAAACTATTAGGAAGGTAGGAGAACTTTTTTTGTATCAAAATCGATAAGGAGAACTGAAGAAAATGGGAGGATTCAGGTTAGCCAAAAAGAATGGTGATGGAAGCATAGAAGATCGTAGTGACCTTTCTGAGGATCGTCGACAAAGAGTGCCGGAATCTCGGGAGGAAGAGTCTGCGGAGGGCGAAAGGGCTTCCCAGCAGGGAATCGCAATGCCCACGGAAGGAACGGGCAAACGCCGGGATTATGTCAAGGTGAGTATTTCGCTGAGTCGTAGTTTGCACACGCGTCTCAAGCTAGAGGCGGTACGCAGGGGGGAGACCATCGTGGCACTGATGTCTCGTTGGGTGGCGGAAACTATGCCGGCTGCGTGATGTGCAATATGTTCTGGAGGAGGAGGGAAGGGGGGAGAGCTTTTTAGCTCTCCCCCCTTTTCCTTTTAGAAGGATGGCCACAGAATTTCGCGAATGCGGTGATAAACAAAAAAGACGACCAATATATTTATTGCCCGTATACCTTGAAAGAATGAACGGTGTTCGAAAAAAAAATGCTCACTGGGAAGTTCTTGGATCTTATGGATCCATTTGCATATATGATTTGATCAGGAGGAACCGGGGAAGCCTATGTGGCTTCCCCGGTATTTTTCACCTTGGTAGGCAGGGTAAGGGAAGATTGATTATCCGTCCGGTTACTGCGACATTCAAACACCGAGTATGTCCGGGAAGTCCGGGAAAATATCGCGTTGTTTTTTCTTGTGTGTATGTACGTATCTTTTATCGTATCGGGGTAAGCGACATTGTATGGCCGAAGTGAAGAAAGACTGCTGGGGGGGACGAGGTGATATATGCCTATCCCGCCCCAGTTAAAGAGGCTGTATAACACGATTTTCAGTTCTCGAAAAAAGGCTATATGTATAAGATATTTTTATATAAGATATAAGATAGAACGGGTGTTCACCGGTGAACAGGTAACTGTTCATCTGCGAGCAGGTTGGGGATTCGCCGATGGAGTAGAGTGTAGAGATGCTTTTTCTTTAAACCCCGGCACGGTTACAGATCCATTAGACTAATGGTGCTTATGTCTTAAAAACACCTTTAATTAAAGACCCCGGCTTTTTGATAATTAAATCCGTTCTGACTAGTCTCAATTCCCCGGCAACATGGGGAGATAATAGGCTACGAGCCTTAAAATATTCTTCTACCTCGTTCAGCATTTTCCTCTGTGGCTGACCCAACGGTAATTTATTTAGTTCTTTTGAGAAGGTATCATGAAATGGCTCCCCTTTCTCTATGCCTTCCTTGTATACAAGCTCTTTCAAATTATTGAATACTCGATTACTCAAACAAATGGCAGTGTCCTGTTCTTCTGAAAGAAATGTTTGGCTTTCGTCTGACCTCCCTACTGAGGGATAATTATTGACGCTTTTCTCCTCCTCAATACCGGTGATATCCTCGATAGGTTCTTGGTATTGTGTTTTCTTATCAGCCATGACCGGATTAGTCCCATCTTGAAAAGACGGACGCTCATTCTCTTTTGGTGACTGCTGGGTAAAAGTATCCGTCTCACGCTCAGGCATTAATTGGTCCGCTAAGTCAGGATTATGAATGATTTCCTCCTCAATACCGGTGATATCCTCGATAGGTTCTTGGTATTGTGTTTTCTTATCAGCCATGACCGGATTAGTCCCATCTTGAAAAGACGGACGCTCATTCTCTTTTGGTGTCTGCTGGGTAAAAGTATCCGTCTCACGCTCAGGCATTAATTGGTCCGCTAAATCAGGATTATAAATGATTTCCTTAAAATTTTTGGTAGATAGTCGTTCGTCAGTAAATACCCATTCTTTTCCCGCTACATTATAGTAACGTAATATGGGTGTCAGCCACTTTAAAGGCATTCCGCGATCTTGCCTTACCCATTTTTTCATATTCTCGGCATTGAGGTCAGATGCTTTACGTTGTTTTTTAGGAATTAATTTTGATATCCCATTAGCTAATTCATCCCATGAATCATTGGTTATTTCTCTTGCAATAAACAGTCTTTTGGCCGCGAGCAATTTCTTCTTTTTCTGATCTCTGTCCATATTTGTCCCCAGTACCCAATTGACTTTTGTCCATGATTGTACATCTTTGTTAATATTAGTCTTTTTGACTTTTCTCGTGCCGCGATTTATACTGCAACCAAGTTCAGGATCGGAAGTGTCCTTCAAGCGAGGCATTTTAGAGTATTTACGGTTACATCATAATCCCGAGCCGAGCAAATAATTTATAAAGAGATCAAAGCATCTGTGAGCGCTCCCCGACAGGGTTGAGCACAAAAAGTAAAAGGGGGTGGAAGTATATCTTATGGTCAGGAATATCCGAAAAACGAAATTTAACGCAGCAGAATCAGGTCACATTTTGCAACCAGATTCAATAAATTTAACTTTGCGGGCAGATTGTGTTGCGGAACAGTTACAAAGTTTTTTAAGGCCGGAAGATGGTTTGGAAAAAAAGAAGCGCGGCACATATGCCACTGTCCAACAGCTTGTGGGTTATAGGCGACGTCCAGAAAATATCATGGCTGATATGCTCGATAAAATGTCTAGACAAAAAAAGGCAAGTAAGGAGGAACTGATCAAGAGAAGTTCGTGTGGATCGAAAGACGAGTCAAAAAAATCTAACCGAAGGCGTCGGAGAAGGCCCCGAATTTTATGCTGCATTGCTGGCGCTTGTCAGACCATGGCTTAAGCCCATAATGCAAATATAACAATCTGGTAGATATAGCTCGCTACTGGGAAAAACGGTTGGCTTAAAGTATTCATTTGAAGTGGCTCCAAGGCAAAGCACAGGCAGAATATTTAAAATAAAGGTATTATCTTGAGTTCAGAAAAAATAAGCAATTTGTTAATAAACTATGCCGACAACCGCTGGTAACTGATAATAATTATGGTTACATTTAGTTACAAGACGAAAAATATTTTATTGAATGATTTTAGAGCTATCATAGCTGGACTTGCGTCCACTTCTTAAAGAGCTCCTGTTTCGGGGGGGGGCTTTTTGTTATGTAGATTGCTAACGATGTTTTGAATCAATATAAGGGCAACACGAGCCGGTATCCGTAAAGGATATCGGCTTTTTTATTATCATCAGAGAGGGGGAAGAAAACCATGACAGTGTAATTTTGAAGTGCAAGCAAATATCTTTAACACAAAATTCAACAAATACGAATAGGGAGGGAAAATAGTGAATAATATCAATTTAGACCAGTTTACTGAAAATGAAACACAGGAGACCGACACTACATCGGCAATTGACAAAGGCTTAAACATAGAAAATCTGAGGCTTTCTCAGAATTTCGATGAGTTAGCGGGGGTAAAAAAACCTCTTACAACTGTCCCCCACCGGAAACCCGGCCGTCATGAATTTTTCAGGGTCAAGGCGGAAGATGGATATTGCCTTGAAACCATGATCCTTGAGATGAAAGGGGAGCAGACTAGTTATTTAGTAGACCAGACACTTTGGCCGTCTATGGCGGGAGAATTAACGCCCAAAGTCCTTCTTACCTGTCTCAATCGGCAGGGGGTTCTTTTTCTCTGGTCAGCCAGGTTGCCCGGTCAGGATGGCCGCCAAGATCCCTGGAGCCGTTCCGCTCTGGAAGCGGCTCAAATGGCAAAAACCAACTGGATCCGTTTGGCAGCTAATATGTCTCTCGGCGCCTACGACATTTTCGTTGCATCCTCTGACCTGCCAGACCCAGTCTGGCCCAATGTTTCTTTCGAGGAAATCCTGGGAATCGCTTTTCGTGATCAGTTCATTAAATCCATTGAGCATCCCGTAATTCGCCAACTGAGGGGGGAAATATAATGGAAAGCGATAGACCTTCCTTTAACGAGGTCTGGTTTGTTGACTTTGAATTCTCGGCACAGCCAGGTGAATTGCCAGACCCCGTCTGCCTGGTAGCCTTGGAACTGAGGACCGGAAGTGAATTACGCATATGGCAGGACGATCTAAAGCAGATGAGGAGACCACCCTATCAGATTGGAAAGGATATCCTGGTTGTTGCCTACTATGCTTCCGCGGAAATGGGGTGTCATCTTTCCCTCGGGTGGTCGTTGCCAGAGAATGTGCTGGACCTCTACGTCGAGTTCCGGAATCTATCGAACGGCCTAACAACACCGTGTGGAAACGGTCTCCTGGGAGCAATGGCCTGGTTTGGTATGCCGAGTATCGAGGCTCACGAGAAGGATTTTATGCGAGATTTGATTATTCGGGGAGCGCCATGGACGGCTGAAGAACGGTGCTCAATCCTCGACTATTGTCAGTCCGATGTAACCTGTTTAGCTAAACTATTCAATAAGATGGAGCCCGGATTGGACATGCCGCGGGCCCTTTTACGGGGCCGGTACATGAAAGCGGCATCTTGCATCGAGCACTACGGCACACCTATCGATGCGGTGATGCTCTCCCGGCTGTCCACACATTGGGAAAGCATTCAGGATGAGTTGATCTCGGAAATTGATACCAGGTACGGTGTTTTTGGGGGGCGTACCTTCAAGCAGGATAAATTCACCCGTTGGCTCATCCAGAATAATATTCCATGGGCCCGACTGGAGTCAGGGGCTCTCGACCTCCAGGATGACACGTTTCGGGTGATGGCCTGCATTTATCCAGCTATCGCTCCCTTACGTGAGATCAGAGTATCTCTATCGCAGATGCGGGGCTCAAAATTGTCGGTAGGTCATGACGGTCGAAATCGGTGCATGCTGTCCGCATTCCGAGCCCGCACGGGACGGAACCAGCCCAGCAACAGCAAGTTTATTTTTGGTCCCTCTGTTTGGCAGCGGGGGCTCATCAAGCCCGGAGCGGGATACGGGATAGCCTATATCGACTGGTGCCAGCAGGAGTTTGGGATTGCGGCCGCACTCTCGGGTGATCCGGATATGATGGCGGCATACGAGTCTGGAGATCCATACCTGACCTTCGCCAAACAGGCCCACGCCGTTCCCCCGGATGCCACAAAGGAGAGTCATGGACCCCTGCGAGCGCAGTTCAAGGAATGCGCCCTGGCCGTCCAATACGGGATGGGGGCCGCTTCACTGGCAAAAAGAATCGGCCAGCCCATAGTCGTGGCAAAGGACCTGCTGAGACTCCATAGGGATACGTACAAGAAATTCTGGCAGTGGTCGGACGGGGCGGTCGATTACGCCATGTTGCATGGGAGACTATGGACGGTATTCGGTTGGACGAGACACGTCGGGCCACAGAGCAACCCGAGATCATTGCGAAACTTTCCCATGCAGGCAAATGGTGCGGAGATGCTCAGGCTCGCCTGCTGCTATGCGGTTGAGGGCGGCATAAAGGTCTGCGCACCCGTGCACGACGCGTTGCTCATCGAAGCACCGTTAGATGAACTCGATGATGCGGTAGCGGCAACTCAGGCTGCCATGGCTGAAGCGAGTTCAAAAGTACTGGGCGGGTTTCGCCTGCGTTCGGATGTCAAAATAGTGCGCTACCCGGACCGGTACATGGACGAACGGGGTGCTGTGATGTGGGAAACCGTTCAGTCACTTTTATCCAAACAGTAGGGCGGTGGACCTGTTCACAGATGAACGGGTACCTGTGCACCGGTGAACACCCGTCCTATCTTATATCTTATTTATAAGGACATTAAATATATGGATGCCATCAACCTGGATCTGCTGGCACTGCCTTCCTCCAAGAGACGGCAGCTGCCAGATATACGCCCTCCCCCGAGGCACACACCGGGGGAGAAATTTCTCAAGGGGCCCATTCCTTGGAGCTGGCTCGAAGCGGCTGGCAACCTCCCCGGAAAAAGCATTCACGTGGCTCTGGCTATCTGGTTCAGTGCCGGGATGGCGAAGAACGGAACGGTAAGGTTACCCGCCTCCCTCCTAAGGAGGATGGGTGTTGAACGAAACTCGATGTACAGAGGCCTCAAACAACTTGAGGGTGATGGGTTGGTCTCAGTCGTCCGTCACAACGGGCGATCGCCAATCGTAACAATCATAGAGAGGAAGGGGGAATGAAAAGTGGAAAACATATAAAAAACATTCCAACATTGGTTTGCCTATGCGAACAACGGACAAGTGGAAAAAGTATAGTTCTTAATGGCCAGTGCGGGGAAATGCGGATCGAAACGGTGCTTGTCCCGGAATATTACTAATTATTAAAGTCAAAGGGGATAGACAAGCCAACAGACGGCGGAATTTCTGGCAGGTGCGGTGGTACGATCTTATCGACCAGGCCCTGAACGGAGAATAACTATCCTCAGCACAAATTAAAACTACTTAACTTGAAAGGAGCACGATTATGGAAGACATAGCGAATTCCACTTTCACAGCTGAAAAAATCAACGTCTCTGTCTCAAGAGAGGTTCTTGAGGAAATAATGTGTCGCGCTGTACACCAGGCGGACGAAGACGTAGAAGAAAGCGTCGATGATATTCTCCAATGCTTTCGGTCCGATAGGGAGGAAAGGGAAAATAAATACGGCGACGCCGGTAAAGGATACCAATGGGAAAATGTGTATCTGCCAAATGGTACACAGCTTTATATTGTATATAACAATACGGCGCATCACGCAGCCGTAAAATTTGAAACAATTGTCTATAAAGGTGAATCATATTCACCTTCGGTACTGGTAAGGAAAATTGCCAATGGTACTGCGCGTAATGCCTGGACAGATTTATTCATCCAGATGCCTGGTGATGATGTATGGCGACGGGCTGAAGATATTTTGATGGAATCATGTTTTTAGATCTATGTTTAGAGGGTCTGAAAAATGATGGAACAAAAGCAATTAGAGACTAACCAATCTGTCTAACCACCGTGTTCGGGGGGGGGGTGAGGAAACCGCCAAGTTGATGTAGACGGCGACCTTACTCTCCCCAACACATTACAAGGACTACGGACAGGAGTTTTTGCGATACCTGCCTGTATCTACCCGGCATCAAGTCTGAAATCATCAGCCGTCAAAACCTCCTACTGAATGGGTGAAAAAACTTATTAGAGGGATGGGAATTTCAAGATCGCCACTAAACTCAACTTTTGATGCTAAAAAAATCATAAAAAATAAAGCTAAGGAGGAAAACAATGGCAATTTTTAAAAGTAAAGAAAGTACATATCAGAAAAGTGAGATCGAAGGCAACACAGAGAACTACGACCAATATGAGTCCGAGGAAGTGATCGAGGCGACTGAAACAGAGGAAGAAGAACAGTCACATGAGGCTGAAGAAACGGAAACTATCCCGACGGAAGTTGTACGTTCCACAACCTTCACAAGGGCTAAGCACGCCCCTGCAGCGTCTTCCACCGCTATGACACGTCAGCCCGCGGCTGCTGCGTCCAAAAAGAAGGTCAGCGACAACAGGGGCTGTCTTACTACCAAAATCGACAGGGCCCTACATAGCCGGTTAAAGATACACTCTTATAAAGTTAACAAGAGCATTGCCAGCGTACTGGAGGAGCTCATTGCCCAACACATCCCTGAAATAAAGGTGTAGCAAAATACCTGAGTAACATAATATGCAAGTGATGCCCCCTGGATCTCATACCACGGGGGCATCACTTGCCTCATCGCTTTAAAGTGTAAGAGGATGGACTTTACTTGACAGTTGGATAGGAAGGGTGGTCAGTTACCTCCTGGATTGTTTCGCAGCAATCAAATAAAGGAGGATTTTAAAACATGACCACCCAGGAGAAGCTTATCAGAAACAAGTTGAGTTTACTAGAGTTAGCGGAATATTTGCAGAACGTATCGGAAGCCTGCAAAATTAATGGTGTATCAAGGCAGCATTTTTACGACATTAAGAAAGCGTATGAGGAAGAAGGCCTGGAGGGTCTTCGGGAGAAAAACAGAAGAAAACCCTGTATTAAGAATCGTGTGGCGCCAGAGGTTGAGGAAGCGGTAATTCGGATGGCCTATGAATACCCGGCATATGGGCAGACCAGGACATCGAATGAATTACGGAAGAATGGGATTTTAATTTCATCCGGCGGAGTCCGTAGTATTTGGTTACGTCACGGTTTAGAGACATTTAAGAAAAGATTAAGCAATTTAGAAGAGAAAGCAGCCAGGGAAGGGGTTGTATATACAGAGGCCCAGTTGGTTGCTTTAGAAGCCGCTAAAAGAGAACGTGAAAGTCATCCCGATGAGATTGAGACAGCGCATCCGGGTTACTTGATCAGCCAGGACACTTTTTATGTAGGTTATTTGAAAGGTGTCGGAAGAATATACCAGCAGACAGTTGTTGATACATATTCATCAGTTGCTTTTGCCAAAGTTTATACAGCCAAGATACCTGTAACGGCAGCGGATACATTGAATGACCGGGTTATTCCGTTCTTTGAGCAACAAAGCATTCCTGTTTTACGGGTTCTAACGGATCGTGGGACAGAGTTTTGCGGATCGCCGGACAAGCACCCTTATCAATTGTATTTGCAGCTCAATGAAATTGAACATACAAAGACAAAAGTCAGGAGTCCGCAAACTAACGGGATTTGCGAACGGTTTCACCAGACGATACTGAACGAGTTTTATCGGGTTGCTTTCCGCAAGAAAATTTATAGCGAGCTTGATACATTGCAAAATGATTTAGACAAGTATATAAATCATTACAACAATGAACGGACACATCAGGGGAAACGTTGCCAGGGTAAAACACCGATGCAGACTTTTATTGACGGCAAAAAGCTTTTTGCCCAGAAAAATTTAAATGATTTGGTAGCGGCTTAAAAATCTGCGGACAATCCGGGAAACTGGCCACTGTCAACTCAAGTACTGTTCAGGACATTTAAAGAGATTCCTTCAAGACTTTCTATTTAATTTCCCTATTTTTCAATTCCTATTACCGCAAGCGGTGTTGCGGAGTAAGACATTTCATCATTGATTATGCCTGAGTAACTCAGCTCACGATGCAGCAGTTCCTGGAGGCGCGACTTTTTATTGGTTGCAAGCATCTTCCATTTCTCAACAGCTGTCTGTGGTGCTTGTAATCCCAGAAGCTTGTCGTCTAACCGTTCAAGCCAGGGAGCTCGATCTCCCTCAGGGTTCATCCCGATTCTGACAATGTGATGGCTGGCCTGGCCATCCTTGCTATGGGTACTGATCTTCCAGAAGGTAAGCACACCCTCACCGATTCCTTCCACTTTTCCAGCCAGAGCGCGCGTACTTGCTTCTGATGCGGAATATTTGAGCATAAGCTGATCAACGATAGGGTGCTCCATACCAATCAGATGGAGGTTTTCTTCCCGGAGAGCCGCATCACGTTCCGTTGTGAACACCATGTTTGGTTCGTTGTTTCTCACCAATACCCAACTGCTATCTCCTTCTTGTCGAAAGGTCCATCCCATTAGCCGGGCCGACCTGGCAATAAAACTGACAAGCCTCTGCATACCACGCCCCTGATCATCAAATTTTTGATAGTCGCCGAGGTTGAAACGGTCGAGTTCTTGGAAGAGCTCGAAAACCACCTGCCTTGCCAAATTGGCATTAGTCATCGCAACCTCAATCTCTTGGCGAGTTCTTTTCAAGGTAGGATCGCTGATGGCATCCTGGTAAAGTCGATCATAGCTCAAAGTACTACTAAGTTGGCCCAAAACTTGTGTTCTCAAATCCTCAGCTATTTGACCTTTCTCATCAACCTTGCCTAGGGTTCCGGCAATGTTGTTCAGCTTTTCCTCTAAGAGCAGAAATATCTGGCCCTCAATAGTATCGTCAGCCACTAGATTATATACCTGTGCGGTTGACTCTTGTCCATAGCGGTGGATACGGCCGATGCGCTGTTCCAGATCCATGGGATTCCAGGGCAGGTCATAGTTGAAAAGGATGTGTGCGAATTGAAGATTAATTCCTTCCCGACCAGCAGCAGTACAGACGAGCACCTGCGGCCCGTCCTGGTGGCGGAATCTCTTTTGCGCGGCCGTTTTTGCTCCATGATCTACACCTTTGAGAACATCGACACCCACATTGGGGAAAACATAATTCAATTGCCTTTTGATGGCTTCCACCGTCCCTAGGTAAGTTGCAAAGATGACAACCTTTTCCTGGGGATTCTGCTGCCATATTTGGTGTAAGGCATGAACAAGCATCGCGGTTTTGGATTCGATACCGCCTGGAAACTGTTTAAGAAGATCAAGAATGCGCTGACGCTCTTCCGGCAATGCAACCACTACCAGCATGGTAGCCGATTCTTCTCCGATATCCGCTTCATATTCGGAATCAGAATAACTTTCCGCTGTCGTGGCAAACGAGATTGCTTCACTGCGTTTTTTCAGCAACTGAAATCTGGCCTCCGCGAGGATTTGCTCAGTTTGGGCATTACCCACCGAGTCATGGGGGATGGATTGAATTTCGTGGATAATCTGCCGGGCCTCTTCAAAGACCCTGTTCCGCCCATCCACATCAAGAAGTTCGTCACGCTCAATACCTTCCTGAATAGTTAACATCAACAACCGCCTCTGAAGGGTGGAACGGATGGCAGCAAAACTACTAGCCGCGATTTTCTGAAAAACCGTCATCACAAAGCCCAGCGCCCGACCTTTGTTGCCTTGTTGTGCCGCCAGTTTGTAGCCGTCCCGGAGATAATCCAGGAGGGCATTGTAAAACTCTTTTTCCCGTTCTGAGAGTTCAAAACCTTCCGTGTGAACCATGCGGCGGAGAAACAGCGGACTTCCATCTTGAGCACAGGCATCTGCTTTGGTGCGACGGATCACCACAGCATTGAGGCGATGTCGATTGCGGACCATATCCTGATCGCTTTCGAACAAATCGGGGTTGAGCAAGCGAATCAACATCCAAAAGCGAAAATGATCGCCTTGGTGTGGCGTAGCGGAAAGGAGAATCAGGTCACGGCAATGGTCGCGGATGGCTTCGGCAAGTTTAAAGTTTTCAGTCTTTTTGACCTTATTGCCGTAGCGATAAACGCTCAGATGATGCGCTTCATCAAAGATCACCAAGTCCCAGGGAGGGGCGGCAAGAAGTTTCTTAACCCGTGTCGGACGCTTGAGCGTATCGACCGATACGATTAGTCGGTTATGTTTGGCAAAGGCATTGGTTTTACGGTCAGTAACATCGCCTTCACTGCCGAATACCTCAAAATCGAGGTTAAAAACTTCGTTCAATTCCCTGCGCCAGTTTTCCACCAGCCCGGCAGGAACGATCATTATGGCGCGGGTCAACTCACCCCGGGACGCCAGTTCTCGAAGAATAAGAGCGGCTTCGATGGTTTTACCCAAACCAACCTCATCGGCTACCAGGAAACGCTTGGGGCGAACGTTGGCAATGCGATGAACCAACACCACTTGATGTGGCAGCAAATCGACCTTTGCTGAGGTGAGTGTAGCGGCACTTTCCATTAGCGGCAGCTCTTCAGCTTCGACCGCCAGCCAGAGCTGCTCCAGTCTTTCTGCTGTTGACGAAACCATGCTATGAACAATCTGATCAAACTGATCTACGGCTGGCCGCAAAGAATCGGCCGGGACCCGCCTTTCTCCGTGAGCTCGAAAGAAAACCGTAATATAACCAGTCGGTTCATGGCCGACAACAACACCATCCCCCAGCTCGGGGTGGTTGATCTTCAGGCCGGGTTGTATCTCATGAAATGCGCGCGACATAGTAGCCAACGATCACCTCATCTCCTGGGCGGTCACCTTCGCGAAGAACACGCTTCATATTGACTGTGGCACTGCCATCCCAGAGACCCTCGGACAACCGCACCTGTTTGCTGTCGCGACGGCGAAACAACACCTCCTCTTCTAAAGAGGTTTCCTCAAACGTTTTGGGATGAGAGGTGAATCCAAACACTATGCCGTAATCTGTCCAGCTATTTTGAAGATAGATCAACAGCGGACGTATCCGGTGGCACAGAAAGTCTTCCGCTGCTTGTGGTTCCATGGTTTCAATGACCGTCTCCAGACCGGATATAAGGATGGTTCGTCCCGGTGCGGGAGGCACAGAAGGAAGCCCTTTGGCCCAGGATAGCGCCTGCCGCAAGGATATCACTGCACCATTGGAAATGAACGGGCCGAGGCTTTTTTGATCGAAAATGACACTTGAGCCTTTGCGCTGCCAGACTGTGTTCGTAATGGTATCCATCAGAAATTTTCCTCCAATAGATCAAACAGGGTCGGTTGAATAATCTCCGACCGATCTTTATGAGTTCGCCAGTGTTCGACTAGTTGGACCGCTGTTCTTGCCGCCATACGATTGGCGGCGTTTGTATCCACCTCCGCATACCATTTCAGGATTTCATCTACCGATTTCTTGATGCGAAAGTTCGGATTGTTAAGTTCCGCATCGATCTTCAGTCCTGAATTAGAATAGGCTGCGCCGATAAGGAAATGGGCCTGGTCGAGGTCGGTTTTGATCACTTTACGGTTTCGGCCACGCTCGGTGAAATAGGCAAAACGCTCGTGGATAGGAACGACATGAACGGCCCGGCCTACAACACGAATCCATCCCCTTGCCTCCAGGTCGCCTTGGGCGATGCCGGTTCCGCGTAAGGTTTTGTGCAGTTCGTCCCGTTCCATCTCCGTGCAATTCTTAAACAGCCGCAGGTAGAGACGACTAGCCGGTTCGGCGCTGTCAGGCGGACGTGTACCCCCGGTCAGTGTGGTATCTTCCAGCAGGTCGTCGAGAAGCTGATTGATACCGAGCAAGGCGTCACGCACGACCAGTCCCTGCCCGTCGCCGGTAAACACTTGGCCATAATGGCGAGAGTAGAACTCCAGCGATTTCCCGCGCAGGATCACCCTCAGGTCTGATTCCGGCAGAGTTTTGCCATGTGTGTGTTCAAGCAGTTCCTTAAGCCGCACCGTCTCATCCTTCACCCAGCGACGCATCCTCGCCCAGCTGACCGGTTCTGGAGCTTCGAGACGTTTACGACAGACATGGATGATGTCGTATTCGATCTTACGGCTGCCGAAGGCTCCAGATTCTCCCTTGGTCTCATCGCTGCGGATGGGATAGGTAACCACCAGTACATAGCCCGCATCAAACAGTGCCTTAAGGACATCGATCCAGGCCTGATCTTCATTATGGTGAAAGGTAAAGGACATGATGCCACCATCCTTGAGACGGCGGCCTGCCTCAGCCCAGCATGCGGACAGGGTCTGACAGTAAAAATCACTGGAAGGTTGAGGTCTGTAGTACGGATTCGGGTCCTTCTCCGCCAAAACGTCATTGCCGGTCAGTTCCTGAATGCGCGCCAGATGCTTCGACTCAATGAAGGGCTCCTTCTCATAGTCTTGCCGGTCGTCTGGATGCTCTACGGAATTGTCCACCGCTTCCATGCTGTGAGGGGTGCGCTCCGGTTCGAAGTAGGCCGCCTCAGGGAGGCCCGCATACCATTTACGCAGGGGCAGGCGAAGCCAGACATAGAAGAAGTCGGCGCAATCTGCATAATACAGATTATTACCGAATGGAGGATCAGTAATGACTAAATCGAATTGGCCGTGACCAAGCATCGAAAGATCTGTAGAGGATCCGCAATAGGGCTCGTTACCTGGAATGACAGGATCGTTCAACTCTGATCGTATGCTTTTTGTTTGTCCATCATCCTCTTTAATCACTGGTTCCCAAGGTGAGAGTGCCCACTCAAGCCCCTTTAATAATCCAAGTGCAGTGGTTTTCCACGGACCATAGCCATCACTATATGCACTGACCTCAATTAAATTATTCTTGGGGTTATAATTAGGATTACTGAGTGCAGGTGCCAAACAGTCCCGCGTAATGTGATAAAAGGAAAACATATTCTGATTCCGCAAATATTGCTGGAATGCTCCCAACGCCTGTTCCCTTACGTCAAGCGGCCAAGCCTCTTCTGGTAACTCCGTGATCACTCGTAGAAGGGAGGCATGAACCAAAAGCTGGCGGTTGTTGAACATCATCCACCAGTGTGTGTAGCCATGATCCGGAAGAGGGTCTTTCACATGGGTACGCATAGAAAAAGGTATTTCCATGCGAGGCCAATATTCCATCAAATCGGCATCCTTACGCCCCCCCCATTCCCTTTCCGAAGCAGACAGCTTTTGGATATCGCTAGTATCCGGTATTTTAAAGAATCTGCCTCCGTAAGTGTAACCTTCATTTTCACATTGAGGACAATGGCATTGCAGAGCATAGGTAGCCACCGGAGCCGTATGTTTAACTTTTTTAGTTGCTCCAAGCCTGTCTTGGGTTTTCCCGCAATTCGCGCATGTAAATTGAGCCTGTTTCGGCACAGTCCCCCGGCTAGTCTCGATCTCGGTACCGTCCGCCAACGTCACGACGTCGGGCAGGGATTTGCCGCGCACCTCAATCACACACAGATTTTCCATTCTCTTTGCAAACCAGGATGCAGTCGCATCGGCAGACGCACCGGCCCAGCCTCCCAGTTCCTCATCGCCCACAAACCCCGATGATCCCTTCATCCATTTGGGATGAATCAGTAAGTACATTTGCACCGGTTTGCTCTTCAGGGCGAAATCTTTCTTCTTGCGCTGCGTGGAGCGGAGGCTGGGGTGGGCATGGCGGTCAAAAACATCAGCCACCCGCTTTCCTGCAAAGGTTTTGCATTTAGGGCAATGGAGCCCTGGTTCCTGCGCTGCCGCAGCTTTTAAGGCCAGTGCCCGTTCCCAGGTATCGTTGGCATTACCTTTGTCGTAATCGTTCAGCAGACGGGCGAAATCCTGGGTGAGTTCGGTGAACGGGGCGTCACCTTCCACGATGATCCGCTCCGCACCGGGAGCCATCCTGGTTTCACCGAGCTCGGCATGAAAAATCGTGCCGCAGTTGGGACATGTCATTTCGGCGTAAACCGTTGAGAGTTTTTTCTCGGCAATGACTGGTGTACGAAATATCGGCGTACGATGCCCGCAGCCCTTAGCCTGGCAGGGTCCATGTTTTGCCCAGAAAGTATAGATGACCTCCGGCCCTTCCCAGCGGTACCGGGAACGCTGTTCAGGCGGTAGCTCGATGGGGTCGAGGCTGACGGCCTCGCCGGTTTCCACGTCAATCCAACGCCCCTGGTGGCCTCGTGGGCAGGTGGTGGTATAGAACGGCTGGATTTGCGGTTTGACCATTCGTTCGATCTCGTCAAAAAGCGCTTTGACCTGTTCCGGGTCGCTGCAAGCCAGTTCATTTTTGACGACGAACCAGGCCACCGGATTGAGATCGACCCCGGTCATCTGCATCCCCAGGCGTGTGCCTTCCACAAGGGTGGTACCGCCTCCCATGAAGCAATCCAGCACTTTCAGTTTTTTGAAAGAACCGGCCTTCTGATGATTGCAGTAGTAGTGATCCCAGACAAGTTTGGCCGCCTCGTTGGGGTCGGGGGGGGGCCTCGGTTGCTGCCGCGATGAGCATGGAGCGAAATACGCTGGAACGCCGCCGCGCCCACCATTTGGACATCTGGTAAATGGGTTTCCCGGCATTGCCTTCCAGGTTGGAGAGTGCATTAATTTGGGCAATAGGGAAATCCGCCTCCAGACAGCTTGGTTTTCGACTCGGATCTGAGAAATCCGGTACTTTTAACTTTATTGGTTTGCCGAGGTTATCAGGCAAGAGCGCCTTAGTTTTCTCAACTTTTAATCTTGTGCCGGATTTTTTTTTCATCTTAAGGGAGGCTATATCAACCCCACCCATGATATTCATTTGCCCTTTAATTTGATCGCTCATCGCGCTGCAAACTCCATATAGGGCACGGCAACTTCCAGAAGGCTCATTCCGCCATGACATACGTGGGGAAATCCACCCTGTACCTTCCACTTTCGTTGACCCATGATGATATGCTGGTTATTGTTCGTCATGACAATGGGCGGCAGAAATCGTTTCTGCCAAGACTCGGAAACGGCTCTGTTGCGGGATGCACCGAAGGTCTTTCTCAATATTTCGATGGCATCCGGGTCTTCTACCGCCGAAGAAAACAGCTTGCTGACCGCATAGCCGTGGTCTGACGTGATAACCAGGTCGCGGCCTTGACGCAGGCGATTAATAAAGTTCCAGAAGCCGTCACTCTGGAATGTGTTTGTGGCGATGCTGGTAATCTGATCAGGCAGTTTTTGCTGCAGGTGAATCAAATCATCCAGCCATGAATGCCAGATTACTAGGTTTGGTGACGGCGGAACCGCGCAGTCTTCAAAGGGCAGGCTTACTACATCGGTGTAACAGTTACCGCCGAACAGAGCGAACGTGCCGGGTTTGCCGTCATTAGCCAAAGCGCTTCGGGATGGCAAACCGAGGCTTTTGGCAAAGTGATCGGTGGTGGATGGGCATTCAGATCCAGTGACCTTAACTTGGATCGGCTGAATCCCTCGTGCCTCTGCGACAACCATCAAAATGGGCAGCTCGCGGAGCGACAGAGCATCAAGGATAAGTACCACTTTACCGGAGCCTGCGGCTGTCCAGCTCTTCAGACAGTCTGATGTTTTCTCGGCATGCCTCGGAAATGCTTCCCACAGTCCCCATGCGGCTTCGGTCAGCAATCGATCCGGAATAACGGTCGCATCATGAAGCGCGACCGGAGACGAGCTGGACATCGATAGTGCATGCAGTGCTGAGAATATCTCCCCCCATGCGTCTTGGGGAGACTGGGAGTCGAGAATGATGCTGTTCCAATCGGTGCTCATTACTCTCCTCCATCTTTGAAAGCGATCTCAAGGGTAGCTTTGAAGGTGGATGGAATTCGTAGCAGAATCTGTTTGATCTGCTGGGCCGTCAGCCCCGAAAACTCAATCCTGGCCGTTTCGATGGTCTGGCTGGTGGGCACTTCCCAGGTTTCGAAGCAACCAGAGAGATTGATTCCGGTTGCTGGTTCTTCCGATCTCTTTCTCTTGACCGCCGGGATGGGTGCGAGGGGAATTCCCCCTCCAATGCCGGTAGTCGCGCCCGATTCGCCTGCTTCACCTATGATTCTTCTTCCACCAGAATTAGATAGGGGATATGGTGTGCCGGTATCACCCGCCACCTGTGGGACGCCGCCGCCTGTTTCCGACTGAATGCTGTCACCGGAGGGAGGATTAGGAACAGTGACAGTGCCTCCTCCGACAGCGCCGGGGAGACCAAGCTGAATCTGCCGCATTTCCAGACCGGTTCTGAATGCCTTGCCCCGGATATAACGTAGGGCATCTTCATCGGTGGCGTCTTCAGAACGCCGACCTATCCAGGTGCCGCTTACGTTGAGGACAAGATCGCCGGAGGCGGCAATATCCAATACAGATTCATAGATCATTGTTTCGCCGAGAAAGGGAATCGCTTCTCCGGCGTTGGGTGGTGGCGGTTCTGTCAAATCATCCATCAGGGAACCGACAAAATCGGAATCCTTAGCCCGCTTCAGGACAAACTGTTTAAACTCAGTCAGATCGAAAAGATCGGAACGAATCTTGGCTTCCACTGCCACCGGAATTTTTTCGCCTTGTGCGGCTATTTTTTCAACCTCGAAGACGCAGTTCTGCGGTTGCTGGAAATCCCATTTGCGCAACACGGTAAAACGGTTGAACCGGGTTTTCAAAGAAGCTCTCAAGGGACGGTCGAAATCCTGATGCAAGGCGTAATATATCGTGTCTGTGCCCCATCCCTCCCGCGAGCAGAGGAAACTGCATCGCGCCGAATAAACAAGTTCCTCATCGTAGAAAAGGCTTTGTGTGTCTGCAGCCGGAAGAAGGAAACGGATAGTATTTCTTCTTTTCTGAACATGCTTGGCCAGCCAGGCTCCTAGGGTGGCGTTAACCCCTGTCGAACCACCTTCGAGCTGGTCGGGGACAACCAGCAGCACGGGTCTGTCCCATTTTGGAGGCCTATCGGTCTCATCCACGTCACTCCAGGGGTCGTTTTTCCAGTTGGGGCCAAGAATGATGATGCGTGAAGGCGGCGAGGTAGTCTCCGGGACCAAAATGTGCCGCAGGGTATTTCGTATGTGTTGGATGTCTTTGCCGGGATAGACGTTCTGGCCTGCTGTTGGAACTGCTCCGATATGCCAGAGCTTGTTGTTTTTGCACAGCTGCGGACTTTGGAACGGGGGTTTTCATTCACACCGAACCAGAGTGGTCCCCCCGGGACTTCGTCTCCATGGATATTGACGCTGTTTTCAATGAGCAGTGCCAATTCGGCCTGAAAGGCATTATCGTCAACAGCTATTCCCCTGGTGATATCAAGATGCAGTAATGCAGGGGGCCCACCCACATTTTTCCCAGGAGACATGGAACGCATCCAGATGGCGCTTACCAATTCCCGAGCGTTGGGCACGTTGTCGCCAGTAGAGTCTCGAACTGCCTCAAGGTTACGCTGCGCAATCTGACGAAGTTTTTCCTGTCCCGCCTGAACCGCTATAGAATCAACGAGGGTTTGCACTTCATCAGAATTCCCATCAACAAAAAAGTCTGCTGGAGTTATGACAGGAACTGAGTCACCACGGCTTCTGAAGACTTGGGCGAGAATACGGATAAGATCGCGTGTCTCCTGAGCTGCGGAAGACAAGAGGATGTGGTCCTCAAGAAGGTCTAGGAGCTCCGGACTGAAGGGCCAACAAGCAAAGACTTCCTGTTGAACCCGTTCCTTCTCGGTTTCCGATTTGTTTGTGTGTAACAAACGAAATCTTTCACCGGCGTAAGCACCGGCTGCTGAAATTATGTCCGAATCCGGAATATTCCGCCGGTTTTCGAACAGACGGTGTAGGAGGAGTTTCTGTCGGTCTTGCTTGGCTGAAGGGCCACGGAAATCAATGATGACAGGACCTTGCCGATGAACCTGCTGAAAAGCCTCATTTTGATTGTTAAGGACCGAGATGACAAAAATGAGTATCTCAGGACGATCCTTTGCGATCTCGGAAAGAATCTGGACAAAGTTGAAGGCATATTGCTTGAGGAGAAGACCCGTCTTGGGATCTTTGTCCGGCAGTCCCGTATACCAGTTCTGAAATTCGTCCAGAATGAGACAGGTCGGCCGGTCCTCGAACATTTTTTCCAGCAATGTTCGGGGCGGGAACGGTTGGGTCATGCTTTCAAATCGGCCTCTGTAATACTGGCCTCGGGGATGACGGTCGAAGAGCAAGTCCCACAGTAGTGGATACTCATGGTTATGAACCGGCTCAGAGATCGGCACATAACCTTTCAACATTTTGATGGTTTTGAGCTCGTCGTTGTTGCCCTTGTTTCCCCAATCCTGGAGCCATGACTCAACTACTTCAGGAGAATGAATGCCGTGATGCATCACCGCCATTATGTGCGATTTGCCACGCCCACGATCTCCCATCAAAACTATTGGGCGGCCACTGTTTTTGGCACTGATTGCCTTTAACGCTGTCTGAACATCCGCCGTCGGATATGTAATGGACAAAATGTAATCCGGTGACTTCTGGGCCGCACCCTGATTATCACTCGTGCGAAGAGCAATGGCAGTTCCTGGCATGTGTGTGCCGAGAAATTCATCTCTAAGTTTTAATCCCAGCATTCTTATCTCCCTTGGTGTCGTTCGCTGCAAAGTAGCACTGTGACTGAACTTGGAATCTTCCACTTGTTCATAATTACATATTTACATATATGGTTCGCATTTTTAGTTGATCATCAAATATTTCTTTTAATTGTCGGGAATCATACAACTTATAAATTACAATGCAACCATTAAATACGTTAATTTTGAATGATTTGGGATAGGCAAGCAGTCTGCAAAGATTTACTCTTCTCCTAATGTATCACATCTACTCTTCCTTCAGTATATTTCTCGTATCTTTTTCATGTTCGTCAGCAGCACCTTGTGTGACAATGCTTTCGATTAGGGATTCTGTTTAAATTAACCGATATTTTCATATTTCCTTCTGCTTTTGTATTGGCCACAGGCGATTATCTCAGATAACTAAATGGCTCAATGGGGCTTGCTTGAATTGTATGTTTAAGTAATAAAAGAATATTACCGAAGTATCGTCAAAGTCAGACAACCAATTGACCTTGAATATTGAATGCTTTTAGTCAAAATCGCCTTCTGTTTTATATGCAGTTAATTCGCTACTTTATGCTTATAAATAATTTGACCGAGAAAAATAGTGGGAGGTAATATGATGAACAGAAAATACGAAATTGAAGACTTTCTTGCAAATCAATGTTGGAGAGTTACAGGGGCATCCTTAATTTCGAAAGCAATGCGCGAGGTATTAACAAGATTACCCGAAAATGTACTGGATACCCTTATTTATGATAGAAATCTTTGCGTAATTTTTCCTGAACGTTACGCAAATACAATATATAGAAATGATGTGCCCATAGCTTACAACCGTTCAGATAATAAAGAATTGCCTAAGTTCACAATGAGAGAAATGTGGTATGTTGTTCTGGCTGATTATCTGTATGATATTGACTATAAAGCTATTGTCGGCACTATAGTGCATGAATTCGCTCATGTTTACTTAGAGCATTTTGGCTTTAACTCGGAAGTATCTGCCGAATACGAGGCAGCAACAGATAAACTTGCTTCAGAATGGGGGTTTTTAGATGAAATTAAAAAATCACGCCATTGCCACAATATCCCCCCCATGACTTCAACTTGAGGGTGACATAATACTTCCCGTCCTGTCCACCCGACTTCATACAACAGATGACATATCATGGCCATGTTATTACAAATAATGTGCCTTTGTAGTTTTACTGACAACGGGGCGGAATCTTGTCGACGAGGGTGCCTCTCGAAAAAATGATGTTCATCCTATCGCTTTCTACCTGTACCGAATTAATGCGACCCAAAAGCTGGAAGCCATCCAGGTCAGGCAGTAGTGCCCCGCGTAACCCGTATCAAACCGAGTTACTGGCGTATTTTTTTCATTATTTCATCATAGTCGGCGTCGGGGCGATCCAAATTGGCAATGGTTCTTTCCAGTGCACTGCGAGACTCTACTAATCCCTGAACTTCCGACGAGGCGACGATGAAGCGCCCCAATGAACGCATGGCATCCTGTTCGCCTTGTGCAATCAAGGAGCGGATGCGAGTCGGATCGAAATCCAGCGCTGTGGTAAAGCTACCGATTCCCTTACTGGGACGGATTTCCAAAACCGTCAGATCCGGCCATTCGTATCGATCCCATAACACGCCATCGCCGATGATGACGACAATAGCATGTGTGCAACCCGCTTTTATGAGAGGTTCAACAGGTGTATTTCCTTGTGCTTTGACACGGTCGCCCATGCCGCCGTCATAGAAGCGTTGGCCTTGGTATTCAACTGGTTTGAAGGCAAAGGGAATAGCAGCACTGGATAAAATCAGCTTGGCGGCATCGTCTCTTGAGACATCTTTAAGGCGTATGAATTCAGACTTGTCATGGCTTATGACATATCGTCTCAAATCTGTTAAAAGGCCGGTAATCCCCCCGTCTTTCGATGCCGGATAGACCGAAACATAGAAATCTGGTGCATCGGGGCAGAGCATTTGGTTGAAATCGATAGAGGACTTAATCATTTCTTCGATGGGACTGCTATCGAGCATACTGATGTAACGTTTGTCATCATCAGTCAACAATGCGCTGACCTGCGGAATCATACTAATCAGCGCACTAACGGTCAACCCTGGACCAGCAAACCAGGTGCGGATTAAAAGATGAAGCCCGGTCAGGGCGATGTAACGCCTGGGGGAACTTTCAGGTTTTAACTTCAAAAGTGAGTCAGACGTTACCCCCCCCCAGATGCTTACCAACGAGTGCGCCGCAGTCGCAAGATCCGGCGAAGATGCCACGACGGCACCGTTCACTGCACCGATGCTGGCACCAGACACCACTTGGGGGTAGCAACCGAACTTCGCAAGCGTCTTCAGCACGCCCACTTCATAAGCACCCTTGGCACCGCCACCCGAAAGAACCAATCCAAGCTTTGTGCCTTTCGCGACATCCTTGATCATCATCCTTCCCCTCATTTAGTCCATTAATGCTGTTTCGTGTATCAATTCTTCTGTTAAATCCTCACAGTCGAATTGCACTTGCATGCCGTTTCTTTGTTCTTGTTCCACCCAATCGGGTATAGTGCCCGTAGACACGATAGCTGCCAATGCGCAATGAAGCGGAGCCTTATCGTTTGTATATAAGCCAAACGCCGTCACCTCACTTTTGACTTGATGGTTGCACTTAAGCTGCGGCAACCAGACTCTAGCCAGTGAACCATAAAGATGGCGATCATCCTGGGCTTCGCTCAATATGTTGACAACTTTATCGCTGAGATATGCCTTCAGCCTGGTGTCGGTACGAATTCGTTCCCCCTGACTACCACGCAAGAGATTGTCTATGGCAAATGCGCCTTGAATAAGTACGGGGTAACCTTTAAACAGCCGACCACTCTTCCATGCCTCCATAACCTCATCAATGGTATCCTTCAATTCAAGTTTCTCAAGTCGTGATCGCATCTCTCCCAGTTCACAATTCATGTTTTGGCCGAGATCGGTAAGCTTCCGCTCCAAGAACAAAATCGCGTGCCTGTTTTCCAGTGCTACTTTGCCGACTTCCATTAGATCATTACGTGTATCCTGAAGTTTGTTTGCTATCTTGACCACCCCCTCCTGGGTAAAACTAGCCTCGCGAGTCAGGTCTATCATCCAGTCGGTTAGCGTTTCGAGAGCGGTCTGTGTCTGTTTTTGGATAATGATTTCGCAACGCCGGTTCGACCCATCCAAGGCACCGATACAACGCGAAAAAAATCCTTGCTCACTCTTGTAGGTTATAAGATTTTTGCCCACCTCCAACCCATTAACCAAGTCGGCCAACGCCTTCTCTTTCAAGTGCGGAACATTGTACATTTCTTGAAGAATTGCATCAACTTTGCTACAGAATGGCGCTTTAACAACGTTTCCATCCATGATAAATGCTCCTATTTCCAATACAACCATTTCATGTTGCTTAATAGCACTTAGATTTCAAGGATCTACATACTTACAGGCCTATGCTGCTGGACAAGCATCGCCTATGCGCTTGCGCAGTTTTTCTAAGCGTTTTGCCAGTCGATCAGTATCCTCATAAATGGCATTCAGTTCAGCTTTTGCGGCTTCCTGTGTTTCGCGACTCTCCCCCTTCATGCAAATTGCATCCTCCACGGTGTCATTGATACGCCTAAAAACACCGTGGAGTTCAACGAAAAAAGAGTCGATGCTCTTACTAAAATCACCATCAAGATACCCACGGATTGATTTTTCTGCGTCGTTAACACTCAACTCAATTTTCCTTATAATGTCGGCCCGAACTTTGACCGGATCAACTTTGTACCTAGTTGTCTGATACGAGTGCTCATGCTTTATTAGCCAGAGAGAATACCAGTGTCTTTCATGATACGTGCGGGTTTCTGTATGTGCTTTAGCGGTACCACATGCGGCCAAATCAAGGTCCATGTGAACTTTCGGGAAAGCGAGTTGTGGAGGGTCGACTTTGACATCCAACTGCTTTTTTAGGCGATTCTGCATGTTTTCCACAACGGACGTAATATCCCTATTGACAGCCTCCTTCAGCTTTGCCTGAATGTCCTCAACTACTGTTTTTAGTTCGCTCAATACACCTGCGATGTCTTTACTGAGTGCCTGTTCAATCGTTACTCTGGTCTTCTTTAAAAAATCTTGTGCGCTATTGTCATCGCAGAACTCAATTGGTTCATCACTGCCAAATACCTTGGTAATGTTGTCATTATTTTTACGATCAAAAATAATGCTAAAAATATTTCTTCTTGCCTTGTTTTCAGCCTCTATTTTTTTCTTGAGTTCTACTTGCTTTTGCTGCTCGGCCCGTGCGCACTTATTGAGGATGTTCTCTGTTTCTGCTTTAAATGAATGAAGGGCGTCTATAAGCTGCCGAGTAACTTTGTTAATCGCTTCTTTCTTATGATCCTCGACACGTGACTTCGCGTCCTCCAAAGCTTGTAGGCCATCGGAAAGTTCTCTGATTATTTCTTTTAGTTCATTGATTTTCTTTTCCATAGCGCTTAGCGATGTTTTCGTCGTGGTTTTTAATTCATTGATCTGGCGAGAAATAGTATCGACGGCTCTATTGAGGCAGAACTGGGCAGCTTGTTTCAAAGAGGCGGTAACAATGCTTTCCATTGGCGTGGCCATACGCGAGCGAGTCCACAATGATGTACTTTTTGCCAAGTGTTGTTTTACAGCTTTATCACTCACACCAGTGTATGTACTATCATCGCATCCGTAAGCTTCCTTGCAGAAATCGATAACCCAAGATTCGCCTGCAGGTAACTGGCCACGCGTTGCCAGTGCGCGTGATACAAGATTGCTTAGTCTAGCATCACTTGCCGAAATTGCGAATGTTTGTCCTTCCACAGTATGTTGCTGACCTGATTTGTCCTTAACATTCGGAAAAACTCGACGCGCTACATTCTCATAGTATGTTTGGTTTCGATCCTTAGCTTTAATCTGATCAAACTTGTTTACGAGAACGAACAACGGCACGCCACTGTCTTCTTGCGCCTGCCGAATCCAAGTCCTCAACTCATTCTGCGCTTCGCCATCGGCTTGCGATGGATCAATAACGCAGACGACAGTCGATGCCTTGGCCAACTGATCCTTGACAACTCCTTTGAGTCGCATTGCCTGACGGGCTTCATTTGGTCCAGGCGTGTCGAGTAGTGACAGACGTCCAACCCCATCTTTAGCACGGTCTTTCAGGTAAGTAAATTCGACCTCGATCTCGGGGAAGTCCACGATGCTGCTATAGGCATCAAGGGGATTCTCTATTTCAAGTTCCCGACAGATACGCACAACGTCATTAATGTCGGTCATTAACTTGCAGATTTCATCGGCCCCTGAGTATGTCGCTTCGATTGCACCTAATTGACCATCACAAATACGCTGGACAACATCGTCGAGGCCAAGATTGGCCATACGATCGCGGTTGCCAGCTTTTTTTAGATCCTCATGGATATTCTTAATTGCTTGGTTAAACGGGGCAGATTTCTTAAATTTTAGTACTGGCTCGTCTTGTCCGGCCGTATGTGTGACCAGTGTTGGCAAGGTGGTCATGGGATCCGTACGTTCTGGAAGGACATCTGCCCCCACAATAGCGTTGATTGTTGTGGATTTACCAGCTTTCATCACTCCCACAAACGCCAGAACCATGCGCAATTCACTAACCTTTTGGCTCTCCTCGTCAACAATGCTCTTTAGGCGTTCGAGATTTTTTTTCTGCTCTTTACCACAACCCTTCTGAAGCTTGCCGACGGCATTACCAAACGCTGCAATTTGGGAAAGCAATTCTTGCTGAACTTCCGCAACGATTTTGTTCCGAAGAATCGTCGCCGCCGACGGTTCAGTGGGACGCTCCGACTCTGTATTACTTCCGTCAGTTGACGTGTCCGATACCGAGCAGGGGATTTCAGCGAAAATGCCTTTCTCGGTGGAATCTTCTGCCTGATTGGACTGCGCAATAAACCAGTTTTTGGTCTCTTTTTCTTCCTTGAGTTCTTCTCTACCCTTCCATAAGTTATCCTTGAGAAACTGAAATTGACCGGGAATGAAGCCATGCGAGGCAAGGCTAGCAATGGATTGGGTGGTGGCATTTACGTCTTTGTCAATTGCCGCCCGGGCAATTTGGTTCAAGGCATTAATACCGGCACTGGTCTGGATTTCTAAGTGCTTTGAGGCCAAAAGCTCTATAGCTTTTTCTTCTCTTATTGATGCATCATTATTGCGATGAAGCGAACGGTCTGAATGAGCGAGACGGAACATGTCCAGCACTGCTAATGGTGCCACGCTGCTACCCTTCACCACTGAGAGATCCTTTTTTAGCATATTTTCATTTGGGTTTTTGGCAAACTCCATCGTAACATTTGCTTCTTCGCGTGGTAGTCCGATCTCCTCGGCTATATCAGCCAGCATGGCGTATTCTAGATCGGTAAACTCACGATCTGCTCGAGCCACAAATCCGACCACGCGCAAGTAAGACTGGCGCGAACTCTTTTTCAGGCTTCCAGCTGGATGTCCTTTCGTAGGTATAGACATAACTGTTGCCGGAACAATGGGCTCTGCACTTACTTCATCCACCTCATCAATTATACTCATGATTCTTCCTCTACCTTTTTATTTTATTTGATAATACCAAGTTGCATCCTTGTGATAAGACCCGTGCCTCCGTGCCACTTCCTCGGATCGTATATTCTTTTATAGCAATAATCCGGCAAGCCCTATCGCAATTGAGTCACTTAAGTTTCAATAACTTGATTTATCCGCAATAACACCTTTGCGCTCATTGATGTATGCTTTGTACAATGTTTTATAATCGGCATTCCTTAACGATTATTTAGTAAAATACGTAGTGAATTAATATAGATATAATGTATAGAATAATTCCCTATTACCTGGGGAAATATAGACGGGACTTGAAGTTTTGCTCAGGCTAATTTCTTGAAATATTTTTTTTTACAAAGTGATTGTTTGTTCCCCTACAAATAATAGAACTGCTTCAGTTATCAAGTTTTTTTTTACCGGGTAACACTGCCCCGAGTAAGCCGTATCAACCCGAACATCAAGGTAATATTATCCTTTTGATTAATTAATCAAATCAAAAGGAGCTAATTATGATTGCAATCCGATCACCTGCCGACCTGAAACACAGTCGGCTTCCCGAGAATCTGTATCGTGCCGTGTCCGAAGTACTGGTCACCATCCAAGAGACTCATGGCAAAACCTATAACCCCGATGATGATGGTCACATCATCGTTATTACCCCTGCCGACAAAGATGTTTTGCTGGCTGAGAGGTTGGGAAGTCGTTATCAGGACTCTATGTTTGAGGGAGTCAGTTACAACAGAGACACCCAGACATGGCACGTCGTCTATCTTCACAATAATCAGTGTACAATGTCCCTGATTATCTCGGACGCCGAATGGCTCGATCCAGGCATCCGGCAGCGTATCCGTCGGGAGGAGAACCTGTAACAAACTCAAGAATAAGTGACAAAAACGAAGAGCCCATACCCGTTCGGGGTATGGGCTTCTTTAGTCTCAAGGAGGAAATGAAAAATGATTATCCGACACTGACAACTTGCCGTGGCCGATTGACGAGAGGCTGCGAAACCTGCTGCAACGCGAGATCGACAGCTCCGATATAAAGGGGAATCGGGGAGTGATACTTAACTACCGCGATCTGGAATATGGCCATGATACCGCGACTCCCATCCCGTGGAGATTACCTTAGAGGCTGACGGCAGCATTAAATGCATCTCCGACTTCGCCCTGTATGGGAAGCCTCCCTCTGTGGTACGCGGCGAATCCATCGATTTTGACTTCGGCCTCAAACAGTTCCATCACTTTTCTGAGGGGTATCCCATCCAGGAAGGCCGGAATTTGTATAAGCTGTGGGAACAAAACTTCGTACGCCATTACGAGATGCGCGTCTATCGTCTGGTCACCGTCACCGTCTTGAGATAACCCCATAGCACCGAGTCACCGGAAGTCCATGATAACGATACAAAAACGAAAGAACATGGGGAGGTGCTAAATATTCAGCTTATATTAGGCACTTAGCACTGGCCAAAGAGGAGAAGGAGACTCAATGATAGAGATTCTTAAAGTAGTGCTGGTGGATGTAGCTGTTGCCGCTGGCAAGAAGATTTTGGAGGAGATTCACGAGGCGAATCATGAGGATAAAATGAGCGATGAACCAGAAAAGGGAAGAGAAAGACCAGACATGACAGCAAAGATCGAATTCATGGATGCGAGCAAAAAGAGATTCCTGCCGCTTAATGACAGTAATGCCTTGATAGCAACGATAACAGCTACACTAAGATCGTTTCTACGGGCCGGGAAGTAAGCCATGAACAGTGACTGGAAAACGATCCGTCTGAAATGCCTGCGCCTGATTTATGAGCGCCAGGTGATCCGGGAGAAGGCACCCGCATATCTAAATGACCGCCGGATAAGTAAAGCGGAAGATGTCTATGAGCTGATGCATGATCTACAACTGGAGGGGAAAGAGCATTTCATCGTTCTGCACCTGGACAACAAGAACGGCATCGTCTGCATCGACCGGGTGTCAACCGGTAGCCTGAACCAATGCATCGTCCACCCGCGTGAGGTTTTCAAAGGAGCATTGTTGTCATCAGCCGCCGCCCTGATCCTGGTTCATAACCACCCATCCGGCGATCCCGAACCGAGCCAGGAGGATATAGGAACCACCAAACGTTTGAGCGAGGCAGGTGAGCTGTTCGGCATCAAGGTGCTCGACCACGTCATCGTCGGTGAGAGCCGGTTCATATCGTTCGCCGAGCGGGGGTTGCTATAAAGCAGTGGGCGGCAAGCACTACTTCGGGAATGCTCCCACCGGGATGCAGAACCCCACATAACGGAAATACCAAGTCCCGCTGATCGGAGAATGGGGGCAACCGTAATGATCTATATATATTCAAATAATTACATCTTGAAAGGATAAAGATAATGAAAGCAGCAGTTACAGATAATACTAAAGTAAAGAAAGAAAAGGGAAAAGAGGAAATGGTCAGTCTGACCCTGAAGTTGCCGACCGACCTCTATGACAAGCTGAAGCTGGGTTCCATCCAAAGCAAGAAACCTATTGGTACCATATTCGAAGAATGGGCTGACAAGTATGTTTCCACCCAGGATGTCTCGATCAGCCTGGCCACCCTGCTGAAGCAAACACCTGGCAGGCAGAAAACAGAACCCGGCATTCGGATGAAGGGATTGACGGTATTAGTGTCGCATCGACACCACGGTCTGATCAGGCTGGAGTCACTGCGGCAGAATTGCACTATACGTAATCTACTCAGGACCTGGATCAAGGAGAAGATGGTATGTGGAGCAGAGACGGACAAAGATAAACGCCCGTCTTCCGCAGTAATAGGCCATGATAGTCTATTGCTACAGGACAGGCTACGTTATATTTGATAGATGTGGAGAAAGACTGTCTGTTGGAGGGGCTGAGCCTATTCCCCCCGGCATCTGCAGTAGCTCTACTGTGCCGATTTCCAGTTTCCGAACGGTGATATCTTCCCCCCCTACGCCCCAGGGCGGTGCGTCTGGACTCAGCGGGGCCGTCTAGGACTCCTCACCCCCGTCATTCTTGCTCCGGGAGTGGCGGGATAGCCGAAAAGCCTTTCTGATAGGAGAGTTACCCCATGACCCCACTACCCCCAACTGTTCCGTGAGAGAAAAAAAGCTATGCAGGACAAGCACTCTTTCACATCGTCTGCTACTTTTCAAACAACAGACTATTAGGAGCTAAGACCAAGACAATGGATGGCCCCGCCAGCGCTTCGTGCGTTCGGCGGGCTTTTGTCGTTTGGAGGGTCGGCTATTGGGCATCCAGCGGCGGGTCAGCGGTCAATCTCAAAGCTTCAAGGACGCGAAGTGGTCCTTAACAAAGGAATAATCATGATCTCAGAACTTGAAAATGCATACGGAAGTGCTTTTACACCTCAAGAACTAGGCAAGATTCTAAAGCTCGACCGACGCACGGTCATTAAATATGCCGAACACTGGGGTGGTGTGGAAGTCGCACCCGGTACATGGCGGTTCTTTGAAAAGAGAATAAAGGAGGTACTGAATGCCGAGCAAGGTTTTGAAAAGAGGCATATTGCGATACAGGGCAAATGTGACGGTTCAGGGACATACTGCACAAAAGCTGTTTCCGGACGTGAGCAAAAAGTCACATCGAGAGGCCCTGGTTTGGGAAAAAGAAGCAAAAAAAGAACTGGAGAAGAAGCTATCCCAGATAAATTCGGCATCTTTAGCGGTAGGGCAGTGGGCTAACGAGTATCTGACTGAAGCAGCAAGTCGGTTCGTTGCTGATACATTCCAGGAGAAGAAGGCCGCGTTCGCCCGATTCTTCAAGGACGCTGAAATAAAGAGTGATTTTTCAGTTCAGGATTTAAAACCCGCCATTTGCCGAAATTTCCTACGAAAACAGGCCTATGAAAGATCGGGCTATGCGGCGAACAAGGATAGAAAGAATCTTGGAACTGCTTGGAAATGGGGGTCTGAGAATCTGGACGGATGGCCGAGAAGTGCTAACCCATTTCTTGCTGTAAAGAAGTTTCCCGAAGTTCGCCAGCCGCGATATGTGCCTTCCGAAGAAGACTTTTGGAAGGTATATGATCAGGTAGAAGGCCAAGACAATGTAATGCTCCTAACGTTTCTTCATCTGGCCGCGCGCCGCTCCGAGGTTTTCCACCTCAAATGGTCGGACATAGACTTTACCAGTAACAGGGTCTGTCTATGGACTAAGAAACGGGAAGGCAGCCACAAGGAATTCGACTGGTTGCCGATGACGTCGGAACTTCGTCAGGCCTTGTTGCAGTGGCGGCAAGAGAGATTTCAGCAACAAACCGAGGATAAGGAACATGTATTTGTTTGCCTTGATGAAACTCCATTCTGTGAGCAGTATTTTGGACAGCCGTTCATCCATCGTCAACATCTGATGGAACGTCTATGTAACAGGGCAAAAGTAAAGCCTTTTGGATTTCATGGTATCAGGCATCTGGCAGCCTCGATACTCTATAAGAAAGGTTACCCTTTGGCAGTCATCCAGGCGATACTCCGGCATACTAACCCGAACACGACGGCAAAGTATATCCACAGCCTTGGTTTGGAGGAAACAAGGGAAGCCCTTGAAGAAGGCCTGAAGGGGCCTGCTCAGGTTGTCGATTTTAAGAAAGCAAATTGTAAGTAAAAAACGCCCTCAGAGCTATGGTATCTGAGGGCGTTTTGTGTCCGAATTTGTGTCCCGTCATATCTTGTTGGAGTTATTATTTGTAACCACCTAATATTACTGGTAGTCCCACGGGGACTTGAACCCCGGTTTCCGGCGTGAGAGGCCAGCGTCCTAACCACTAGACGATGGGACCGTGCAATTATGAACGGGGGAGCTGATCTTAAGTCTGCCAACAGCGCTCAGAGCGCTGAATCCAGCCGCTTAAACAACCCCCGGAAAGCTTTAAAACGAGAGCAGAGTATCTATTCAATCCGCATGGAAAAGTCAAGGTTAATTATATGTTGAGCTCAAGCGAGCTGAAGCATCCTGAAATTATGATTTAAATCGGGTTTCGATATAGCTTACAGCGTCTTTAATTCTTTTTTCCACGCGATCTTTGCCCAGCGTAGCCATTACTTCATCAATGCCGGGGCTTACGGTTTTTCCGGTGAGGGCAACCCGCAGCGGCTGGGCAATCACTTTAAACTTGATATTGTGTTCCTGAGTAAAAGCCATGAGGAACTCTTCGATGCCCTTTTTGCTGAAGTTCTGCACTGAAGGAATCGCCGCAGCCATTGCCTGAAAGTAGGCAGTGATGTCAGGTACCAAGAACTTCTGTGCTGCCTGCTCGTCATACTTAACCTGGTCGGCAAAGTAGAAATCCGCCATGTTGGCCATTTCCACCAGTGTTTTGGCGCGCGGCTGCAAATCGGCAATTACTTTTTGTGTAAATGCGGCGTCGCCTGTCTGGATATGTGCGGGCCAAATGGTTTTCATTTCATCACTTAACCGTTCAGGGGCTGCTTCCTTTATATAGTGTGCATTAAGCCAGAGCAATTTATCCGGGTTAAAAACCGCCGGTGACTTACCGACAGCTGCGAGGGTAAATAAATCAATGAGCTCCTGCTGCGAAAAAATCTCTTGATCGCCGTGCGCCCAGCTCAAACGCACCAGGTAATTGACGAGCGCTTCGGGCAGATAGCCCATCTCTTTATAGGCCATAACGGAGGTGGCGCCGTGGCGCTTGCTTAAGCGCGTCTTGTCAGAGCCAAGAATCATGGGAACATGGGCGAATTTGGGGACATGAAAGCCAAGAGCCTCATACAGCAAAATCTGACGCGGGGTATTGTTGACATGATCGTCGCCGCGGATTACATGCGTGATATTCATCAGGGCATCGTCGATGACCACGGCAAAATTGTAGGTGGGATAGCCGTCGCCTCGCTCGATGATCAAATCGTCCAACTCATCATTATTAAATGTGATATTTCCTTTGATGAGATCTTCCACAATAGTTATGCCGGTTTGCGCACCGCGAAAACGCACAACGCTGCCCGGCGTTTTTTTCAAATTCCTGTCGCGGCAGGTGCCGTCGTATTTAGGTTTTTTCCCGGTGGCCAGAGCCTCTTTTCTTTTGGCTTCCAGTTCTTCGGGTGTGCAGGTGCAGTAATAGGCTTTGCCTTCCTGCAGCAGTTTTTGCACCATTTCCCGATGCAGATCGACACGTTGCGCCTGGAAGTGCGGCCCTTCATCCCAGGTCAGGCCGAGCCAGCTCATGGCATCGAGGATTGCTTTTGTCGATTCGTCGGTGGAGCGGAGCTGATCTGTGTCTTCGATGCGCAGCACGAATTCGCCGCTGTTATGGCGGGCGAAAAGCCAGTTAAAAAGGGCGGTTCGAGCGCCGCCGATATGAAGAAAGCCGGTGGGTGAAGGTGCAAAACGTGTTCGTATTTTTTCGGTCATCTTATTTACCCTGTTTTTTTCCAGCTTTATAGGATTGACGGCGGTCTTTTGTCAAGCCGCATTTCCCCGATATTTAAATTATAATTTAAATGCTTCCCGCTGCCAAAATGTGCTTGACAAGGAAGAAGATTTATAATTAGCTTATGCGCTTAACGCAGCAGGCGTAATTTATTGGGGCAGTTGATTTTGCATGTCTAATTCTTTGAAAATTAATGTGGTTACAATTCCTGAAGAAGGCCGGGACTTCGTCTTTTCCGGTGATGGTAAGTGGTTTCAGGAAAACTTTCCGGATAGCGGTGATGTTGATTTCAGCTTACGAAAAGTAGATGTAACCTGCCAAATAACCAAGACTTCCAGCACGGTTTTTATTAAGGGCACTCTTTCCGCAACTCTTGGTATCGCCTGCAGCCGCTGCCTGGAAGATGTCAACCTTTCTGTTGGCGGTGATTTTGCTTACACGCTGGTGCCGCTGACACCGGAGACAAGAGAAGATTTGGAACTTCAGGCCGAGGATTTGGAAGTAAGTTCTTATCAGGGCGATTTTATTGATCTTGCGCCGATTATTTATGAACAGATTATTTTACAAATTCCAATTAAACCGCTTTGTTCCGAAGATTGTAAAGGGTTGTGCCCGCATTGCGGCACGAATCTGAATGTGGCGTCCTGTAATTGTAACCTGGATGTTATCGATGACAGGCTGGCCGTACTGAAAAATTTTAAAATTAAACATTAATTAAATGAGGATAAGTTATGCCAAATCCAGTAAAACGACATTCCAGAACGAGGCGGAACAAGAGAAGATCACATGATTTTTTACAGCAACCGGCAACGTCTTTATGCCCGCAATGCAAGGCGGTAAAAATGCCCCATCGTGTTTGTCCCGTATGCGGCACCTATAAAGGCCGGGAAATTACACCGATTGAAGAAATATCCTGATAAAAAGTTCCCCTTTTAATATCGCGACTTTTGTTGATTCAATTGATCGATGTTGTCAACCTGACGGGGCGGTGTGATGAATGACCGTTCCCGCAGGTCATGCAACTTCTTCCTTGCCGTGCCGGTATCTGATAAGTGCAGCTTAGACAGCAATATTTTATGATGAATGTGTTTCATAAAGCCGATTCCGTACCGGGTAGAAAAGAGCCGACTATGCAGTGAAGGTCAGCGGGAAGACGTCGACTTAACTGTTAGTACACGGGTTGCTGTTTTAATGGTAAAAATGGCAATTTATAGTGTTTTGAAAGAAAAACCGCAATCATCCCGCCAGTTGTGGCCGCGCATGGCCTTAATGATTATTGAGGCTTATCATGCCGTCTGCGCCATTGATCCTGATGCTGTGAAAACTTCAACCACATGGAAAAAAGTAAGGAATTATTTTTACAAAAAAGGTAAAAGAACACCACGTAATTCAATTGCCGGAGAGCAATAACCGATTTGAGGAGGTTTTGGTATGACGTTAGAGGAGAAAGTCATTAAACTCGTTATGGAGCAACTGGATGTCACTCGTGACGAATGCGTTCTGGAAGCTTCTTTCATTGATGATTTGGGGGCGGATTCGCTGGATCTGGTTGAACTGATCATGGAGATGGAGGAAGTGTTCAACCTGGAAATAGAGGACGATGAACTGGAAAAGATTCGTACTATTAAAGATGTCGTTGATTTTCTCAGATTCAAAAGGTGTGAAATAACTTGTTCGATTAGATCGGCAGGATAGCCGATAATTATTGCTATTTTAGTTCTTTACGAGTTTATAAAGGTTTTAGCGAATGAAAAGGCGTGTCGTAGTAACCGGTCTCGGGGCATTGACCCCTTTAGGTAATTCAGCTCAGGAATCCTGGGAAAGTGCAGTTGCGGGCAAATCCGGCGCGGGCCCGATTACAAAATTCGACAGCACTTCCTTTAATACTAAGATTGCTGCTGAAGTAAAAAATTTTGATCCGTTGCAGTTTGTGGACAAAAAAGAAGTCCGCCGCTATGATGATTTTATCCTTTATGCGTTGGCGGCGGCCGAAATGGCCATGGCCGATGCCGGCCTGACTATCAGCCCTGAAATATCAACCCGAACCGGCGTCATTATCGGTTTCGGCCATCGGCGGCCTGGCGACAATGGAGCATGAAAAAGAAGTTGTTCTGAAATCCGGTCCCCGAAAAATTTCTCCTTTTGCCATTCCCGCCATTCTGCCCAATTTAGCGTCGGGTCTAGTCTCAATCCGATTTGGTGCAAAAGGGCCCATTAATTGCGCCGTTACCGCTTGTGCCGCCGGCACGTCGGCTATCGGTGATGCCTATAAAACAATTGCCCATGGTGACGCCGATATCATGATCACGGGGGGCACGGAAGCAGCGATAACTTCTCTGGGTGTCGGCGCTTTCAATTCCATGCGGGCTTTATCCCAGCGCAACAGCGAACCGCAGAAAGCCAGCAGACCGTTTGACAAGGATCGTGACGGATTTGTTATCGGCGAAGGAAGCGGCATTATTATTTTGGAAGAACTATCGGTCGCCCTCGAAAGAGGAGCCCGTATTTATGCGGAGCTGGTCGGTTATGGCTGCACCTCGGATGCATTTCATCTGGCGGCGCCTCCGCCCGGTCATGAAGGAGCCGCCCCGCAGCATGATTGCCGCTCTGAAGGATGCTGATTTAAGCGAAACGGAGATTGATTATATCAACGCACATGGGACATCAACACCGCTTAATGATCTTTATGAAACACAGGCTGTGAAAACTCTATTCAAAGAGCATGCTTACAAACTGCTGGTCAGTTCCACCAAATCCATGACCGGACATATGCTGGGGGCAACCGGTGGTGTGGAAGCCATTTTTGCCGTTAAGTCGTTGGTTGAAGGCCTTATTCCGCCCACCATCAATCTGGATAATCCCGATCCCGAATGCGATCTTGATTATGTTGCCAATACAGCCCGTAAAAAAGAAATTAACACGGCCATGTCCAATACCTTTGGTTTCGGCGGTGTCAATTCAGTACTAATATTTAAAAAATTTCACGATAAATGATGGACTCGTAAAAAGTCGTGAAATTAACAATTTTCAGACGACCTCGTAAAAAGGTCGCAGGCAAGGCGCACGAATACCAAGGAATGATGCGTGCTTAGCGTACGCCGCCGTGACAAGGGATGAAGCGCAACACAGCATCCGGCCTTTTACGAGGTCGTCATAAATGATTGTAGGAGGAATTTTTTTTCATGTCTTTTTTAGAAAAGGTTGATCCGGAAGTAAATCACGCCATCGAACTGGAAACACTCAGGCAGGCAGGAAAAATTGAGCTTATAGCATCCGAGAATTTTGTCAGCGAAGCCGTCCTGGAAGCGCAGGGCTGCATTATGACCAATAAATATGCCGAAGGTTATCCCGGGAAACGCTACTATGGAGGGTGTGAATTTGTCGATATAGTGGAAAATCTGGCCATTGAGCGGTGTAAACAGCTTTTCGGCGCGGATAATGTTAATGTTCAGCCTCATTCCGGAACCCAGGCGAATATGGCTGTTTATTTTGCCGCCCTGCAGCCGGGCGATACTATCCTCGGCATGAATTTATCACATGGCGGCCATTTATCCCACGGCAGTCCGGCCAACTTTTCCGGCAAATATTATAAGGTTATTGCTTATGGCGTGGATAAGGATACGGAAACGATCGATTTTGCGGAACTGGAGAAACTGGCCAAAGAACATAAGCCGAAGATGATCGTTGTCGGAGCCAGCGCTTACCCCCGAACCCTCGATTTTGCGCGCTTTCGCACGATAGCCGATGAAGTCGGCGCCGTCATTATGTCCGACATCGCCCATATCGCGGGGCTGGTAGCCGTAGGACTGCATCCGTCCCCTGTGCCTATGTGCGAATACGTCACTTCTACAACGCATAAAACTTTGCGCGGCCCGCGCGGCGGATTGATCATGTGCAAAGAGCCTTATGCCAAGATTTTAAACAGCCGCGTCTTTCCCGGTTCGCAGGGCGGCCCTCTTATGCATATAATTGCGGCTAAAGCCGTGGCCTTTAAAGAGGCGTTGCTACCGGAATTTAAGGAGTATCAACAGCAGATTCTGAAAAATGCGCAGGCAATGGCCGATGAGCTGAAGAACCAGGGTTTCCGTCTCGTTTCGGGCGGAACGGATAATCATCTGATGCTGGTTGACTTGACTCCCAAGGGTGTGACCGGTAAAGATGTTCAGGAAGCGCTTGATCGCGCCGCTATTACGGTAAATAAGAACGGCATCCCCTTCGATACCAAGGGGCCGATGATTACCAGCGGAATTCGCATCGGTACGCCGGCAGTGACCACCCGCGGCATGAAAGAAAACGAAATGCGGCTTATTGCCTCTTACATTGCCGACGTCGTGGCGAATATCAACGACGAGAATAAGATTCAGGCCGTAGCTGAGGAAGTCAAGAAGCTTTGCAGCCGGTTTCCGCTGTACGAGCAGAGGATTAAAAAAGGGTAATTCCAGTTTGCATTCAAAATGCGAATAAAACAGCTTTGAGCTGAAAAAACCGGCAGGGAAAATGCGGGTAGATATGACGGAACCAAGAACAGCTCCTAAAGATGCAGCGCCGAGGGGTAATCAACGCCCCCGATTGGGATACATATTTTTTGGATATCGTTGACCTGGTTTCCAGACGCAGCACCTGTCGCCGTCGGGCGGTAGGCGCCGGTCTGGTTTGCGACCGGCGTATTCTGGCGACCGGCTACAACGGAGCTCCCTCTAAACTGGCGCATTGCCTGGACGTCGGCTGCCTGCGGGAGCAGCTTCAGGTTCCGTCCGGTGAGCGCCATGAATTATGCCGCGGTCTGCATGCCGAGCAAAATGTTATTATTCAGGCGGCTTTGCACGGAGTCAGCACAAAAGGTTCCACCCTCTACTGCACCAATCACCCTTGTGTTATCTGTGCTAAAATGATTATCAACGCGGGCATTGCCCGCATCGTAATCCGCGACGGCTATTCCGACAAACTGGCGGCGGAGATGCTCAAGGAAGCAGGTATTACAGTCAAGCAGATTTGAATCTAATACCCAGGTAAAAACCATGAAGTGCCCGTTTTGTGCACATGCTGAAAACAAGGTTATCGATTCGCGGATCAGTAAAGACGGCAAGGCCATTCGCCGTCGCCGGGAATGCATGGGCTGTGGCAAACGTTTTACCACATATGAATTTGTCGAAGATATTCTGCCCATGGTGGTGAAAAAAGACGGCCGCCGCGAAGTATTTGATCGCATGAAAATCCGCAACGGGGTGATAAAAGCCTGTGAAAAGCGTCCGATAAGCATGGAGGCGATAGAAAAGCTGGTGGAAAACGTCGAACAGGACTGTCAGGAATATCAGGGAGATGAAATTCCTTCTACCGTGATCGGCGAAAAAGTAATGAATGAACTCAAAGCGCTCGACGGCGTTGCCTATGTCCGGTTTGCGTCGGTCTACCGTCAGTTCCGTGATGTTGGTGAATTTATGGCGGAGCTGAATGATCTATTGAGCAAGGATAAGAAATAATTTTTATGTTTACCGGAATCGTGGAAGGACTGGGTAAAATCAAGCGCCTGACAATGAAAGGCGCGGATGCTGTTCTGGAAATTGAAAGCGGCGTCAGCTTGTCCGATGTTGCCATCGGTGACAGCATTGCCGTGAACGGCGCCTGTCTCACCGTTACAACCAGAACGGAAAAGACTTTCATTGCCGATGTGTCGGCGGAATCGCTGAGCAAGACAACCCTCAGGCATTTGAAGGCCGGAGAAAAAGTCAATCTGGAAAAATCCCTGCGGGTCGGAGGGTTTGTCGGCGGCCATTTTATGCTGGGGCATGTGGACGGTACGGCCCGAATCCTTTCCCGGACGCAAAAGTCCGGTTCGCTGATTCTGGCTGTCGAGATGGATGAAAAGCTGGCACGCTATATAGTGGAAAAAGGATCGGTGGCGGTAGACGGAGTAAGCTTGACGGTGAACAAACTTGAAAAAGGCCGGTTTTATGTTAATATGATTCCCCATACGGCGGCCGTCACTACACTTGAGGCGAAAAAAGAAGGCGAGTGGGTCAACATCGAAACGGATATTCTGGGTAAATATGTGGAAAAACTGTTGCAAACTCCGCGGGGAATAGATAAGGGATTTTTAGAGGAACATGGTTTTCTATGACAACTTCATAAAAAGTTCATCGTTTACCAATTTGTAGATTATTAAGGATAAAATAAAATGGCAATAAGCAGTATTCAGGAAGCAATTGAAGATATTCGTAACGGGAAGATGATAATTCTCGTAGATGATGAAGATCGGGAAAATGAAGGCGATCTCTGCATGGCGGCGCAGTTTGTGACGCCGGAAGCAATCAATTTCATGGCGCGTTACGGCCGTGGTCTGATTTGCCTGACAATAAATGAAGAACTGGCGGCCAGACTCCATCTCCGGCCAATGGTTCAGGACAATAAGGCACGTTTCCAAACGGCTTTCACCGTTTCAATTGAAGCCCGCAACGGCGTAAGCACCGGAATATCGGCGGCGGATCGGGCCACAACCATTCAGGCGGCGGTGAATCCCGCAGCGAAGGCGGAAGATCTGGTAAGCCCCGGTCATGTTTTCCCGATCATCGCCCGCAAAGGCGGCGTTCTGGTGCGCACCGGGCAGACGGAAGGCTCCGTGGATTTATGCCGGCTGGCTGGTTTGACTCCGGCCGGGGTCATCTGTGAAGTTATGAAAGATGATGGAACGATGGCGCGGATGGCCGATCTGGAAATATTTGCCGAAACGCATAATATGAAGATTGTTACCATCGCCGATCTCATCGATTACCGGATGCAGAACGAATCTCTCATTCGCAGGATGGCCGAAGCGAAAATCCCCACCTGCTTCGGCGGTGATTTTAAAATTATCGTTTATGAAAATGATGCGGACGACTGGCAGCACATAGCGTTGGTTAAGGGTGATATCACGGCTGATGACGAAGTGCTGGTTCGCGTTCATTCCGAATGCCTGACCGGTGATTTGTTTGGTTCGGAACGGTGCGATTGCGGCGATCAGCTGCACCGGGCGATGGCTATGGTGGAAAGAGAAGGCAAAGGTATAATAGTTTATATGCGACAGGAAGGCCGCGGAATCGGCCTGGTCAACAAAATTAAAGCCTATGCTCTGCAGGAGCAGGGACAGGATACGGTTGAAGCCAACCTTGCCCTGGGATTTAAACCCGACTTAAGAGACTACGGCATCGGGGCCCAGATTCTAGTTGATTTGGGAGTGCGCAAGATGAAGTTGATGACCAATAATCCCAAGAAAATTGTCGGACTGGAAGGCTACGGAATTGAGATAGTCAAACGGGTTCCAATTGAAATCGACCCCAATGAAAACAATATCAGATATATGAAGACTAAGCAGGATAAGATGGGGCATCTCTTGAAATTATAGATAAGGATGGTAAGTATTCATGCCGAAATTAATAGAAGGAAAGATTGTTGCCAAAGGAATGAAATTTGGCATTGTCGCCAGCCGTTTTAACGATTTTATCTGCGGCCGGCTGATTGAGGGGGCCATTGATGCTTTAACCAGAGCCGGGGCGGATGAAAAAGACATTGTAATCTGTAAAGTACCCGGCGCTTTTGAACTGCCCCTGGCGGCGAAGAAGATGGCTAAAAGCAACCGTTTCGATGCCATTATCTGTCTGGGAGCCGTAATTCGGGGAGCTACTCCTCATTTTGAGTACATCAGCGCCGAAGTATCCAAGGGCATTGCCAGTGTGGGACTCGAAACGGAAATTCCGGTGGTTTTTGGTGTCCTGACAACGGATAACATTGAACAGGCAATTGAACGCGCCGGGACGAAGTCAGGCAACAAAGGTGCAGATGCCGCCATGTCGGCAATAGAGATGGTGGATCTGTTTAAGAAGATACAATAATACCTGGCTGTTCCAGGTAACTACTCTAAACAAGAATGAACAAGGGGCTGCAACCCCTTGTTCTTGTTTATTAGCAGCAGTTTGCTGTTTGAGGTTTTAATGCACGCACGGAGAAAGGCGCGTGAAGTCGCCTTGCAGGTTCTTTACAGTCTTAATTTTGTAAAACTTGATGTTCAGAAAGCTCTGGAACTTTTCTGGGGCAATTTTGTCGCCCCCAAAGAAGCAAAGGAATTTGCCGAGTCTCTGGTGGAAGGCACCTGGAGCCACAGAGAGGAACTGGATAAGTTGATCGCCGCAAGTTCGGATAACTGGTCGCTTGGCCGGATGCCCAAGGTAGATATCAGCATTCTGCGTATGGCGGTGTTTGAGTTTCTTTATTGTCCGGATATTCCTCCCAAAGTTACGTTGAATGAAGCAATTGACCTGGGGAAAACTTTCGGTTCCGAAAATTCCGGTTCTTTTATTAACGGCATCTTAGATGCCATTAATTTAAAATTGGAAAAGAAGAATGCAGGTAATTCTTTCGACTGAACCGCCGGATGTGCCCGAACATAAATGTCTGGCACTGGGTATTTTTTCCGATGAAAAACCGCCGCGGGGTATTTGCGGATTTCTTGACTGGCGACTCAATGGTTTTATTTCCCGGGAAATAAAACAGGGGCGCATCAGCGGTGAATTCAGAGAAAAAGTCATTATTCCCTTTCCCGGAAGAATCAATACGGAAATCCTGCTGCTTTTCGGTTTAGGGCCGCTTGCCGACTGTAATTACGATCGGATTTATACTTCTGCTTACAGTGTTATTGAAGCGGTGGATGGTATGAGGCTTACCGCTTTTGCCTTTGATTTGCCCGGTGAGAACCGCGGTGCTTTGACAACTGCCGGTATCGTGGAAACCATGATAACCGCTTTTTTTTGATTATTTGTCCAAAGATGTAGAGAAGCTCACCAATATGACTTCCTGCATCGTTACTTCCGCCGACAATAAAAAAAATATATCAGTCGGCATTCAGAACTTCAAATCGCGCGTTAAAGACATGGGCAGTGTTGATGCCGGTGCCCTCGAAGATAGTTTTGCCTGAAGCACCGGTTAAGGCGTCATAACGAACTTTTGTTCATCGCGCGGGACGTACCATTTGATGAAATTGTAATCCAGGCCGATGGGTGCCGGTTCGATGCCGCGGAAACGCCTGTTGATAATAATCAACTCGTCCGGTACATAGAGAAATGTATAGGGCTGATCCTCCGCCAGGATTTCTTGGAAACGGTGATAGTATTTTTTTCTTTCTTTCTGATCAAAAGTGCTCCGTCCCCGCTCCAGCATCTCATCTGCTTCAGCGTTTTTGTAAGAAATGAAATTCAATTCTTCCGGCGCCGTCTTACTGGAATGCCAGACATCATAGGCATCAGGATCAGGCGGAATCGTCCAGCCCAGGATAACGGCGTCAAAACGCCGTTTGTTGATGAAATCATTAATGAAAGCAGCCCATTCCAGTACCCGGATCTTCACCGATATGCCTACTTCCGCCAGCTGTCGCTGGATTATCTCCGCGCATTTCTGGCGCGTTTCATTGCCCTGGCTCAAAACGAGTTCAAAAATAAACGGTCTGCCGTCTTTGTCCAGAATCCCATCGCCGTTGATATCCCGCCAGCCCGCCTCGCGGAGAAGCTCCCTGGCTTTTTGCGGATTGAAATTGTAGATTTTTACATTCCCGTTGTAGGCCCAGGTGCCCGGTTTGAAAGGTCCGGTGGCCGGTTTTCCCAGTCCTAAAAGCACGCCGCTGATGATTTCTTCCTTATTAATGGCGTATGATATGGCCTGCCTTACTTTCCTGTCGGTAAAAAGCGGATTTTTCAAATTATATCCCAGGTAAGTGTAGGCGAAGGCCAGATAGCGGTATTTGTTGAAGTTGTTCTTGAATAATTTGTTTTCCGTCTGCCTGGTGAATTGCAGGGGAGACAATCCGGAAATGTCGATTCCCTGGCTGCGCAGCTCCAGAAACAATGTCGCCATATCCGGAATAATGCGGGTGATATGACCGTCTATATACGGCCTGCCTTCAAAGTAATCGCGAGTTGGAAACCAGGACGATTTTCTGACCGGCCACCCATTCCTTGAACTTGTATGGACCCGTGCCGATGGGACGGCGGGTAAGTGGGCTGCGGGTAATATCTGCGCCTGCCAGAAGATGTCGGGGAAGGACTGGTCAGCCCCCCAGCTGATCAACGCCGGGGCAAAAGGTTTATCGTACGTTACCCGGAAGGTGTAGTCATCCAGGACTTCCGCTTTTTTCACTTTTAGAAAATCTCCGGCATAAGCGGTGGGAGTTTTAGGGTCTGTCGTTACCTGATAAGTGTAGAGCACGTCGGCGGCGGTAAAAGGCCGGCCGTCATGCCATCGGACGCCTTTGCGCAAATGAAAGGTGATGACCAGGCCGTTGGGAGAAATATCCCAGGACTCGGCCAGATCGCCGATAATGTTCATGTTTTTATCGTATTTGACTAGACCGTTGTAGACCAGGCCCGCGATGTCGTGGGAAGGTTTGTCGGAGGCCAGAAGAGGAATCAAGTTGCTGGCGTCGCCTATACCGCCGTGGACGATAATATCCCCGTAAGCCTTCTCTTTTGCCGCCCGGTTATTCGTGTTGTTTGTTGTCGGTGCATTGTTGCAGGCTGCGGCAAGCAGCGCTGCAAGAAAAAATAAGATAATGAAATATGATTTTTGCATGGATGGGTTACACCTTTTTATTTCGTTGCAATCGTACTCTATTTAAGGCAGAATGCAAAGAGAAAATTACATCATAAAATCAATCACAATGATAATTATGCCGCGTATTTCAGGATGTAAATTCTGGCGGAGCGGAAAAAATGAAAACCACCCGTTGGCAACAAAAACAAGATGATGTCCGGCTGAAAGCCGCCGGCAGTTGGACAGTTTTCGTCGATGCAGTTAAAAATTACGGGCTCAACGGCGATACTAATCAAGCTGCGGCCATCGCCCTTTATGCCGTTCTTTCCGCCATTCCTTTGTTTATCCTGTCCATTGTTGTTGCCGGGTACATGTTCGATTCTTATCCGGCCTTCCAGGCGTACATTACCGAGGCCATTATCAACGGCTTTTTTTCGGAAAAACTGCTGGCGCAACTCGGCCGGATTGATCAGAAAAAAAATGTCCTGGGGTGGGCCGGTGTGCTGGGGCTTATCTGGCTTTCCGCCGCGATTTTTGATTCCATGGCCACAGCCCTGAACATCATTTTCCGTTTTCAGAAAAAGCGTAATTATTTGACCGCAAAACTTATGGCCATAGCCATGATCCCGCTGGCCTGGATGGTGGGTAGCGCCTCGATAGCAATCAGTTACGTGTCTGCGCTTCTGCTGGCACGGCCCATGCTGCTCATGGAGAATCTCGGAGTTTCTCTTTCTATGGCATCCACCGTTTTGCTCGGCTATATCGTTCCATATTTTATCACAACCCTGTTTTTGATTGTTGTTTACAGGGTAATTCCTACGGTCAGGGTTCGTCTGAATGTTGTTATAGCCGGCAGTGCAATCTGCGCATTGCTTCTGGAAATAACCAAGCAGTTATTTACCTGGTATGCTGCTAACTATACCCGCTATGAAGTGATTTTCGGCTCTTTGGAAGCAGTCGTTATTCTGGTCGTCGGCGTCTTTTACATGGCTTTAATCCTTCTGTTCTGCGCGGAAATAATGTCTTCGTACCAGCGCAGGGATATTCTTCTACTGGAAGGAGCGATACTCAAATCTCAAAAAGCCAGAATGAAAGTTGATGAGCGACTCTTCCAAAGATTTGGCCGCGTCTATAAGAAAGGCAGCATCATTTTTCGGGAAGGTGACAGCGGAAATGAAATGTTTTATGTGCTGTCCGGTCGCATTAACCTGGAAAAAAATGTCGATTCTCAGGTGAAAAAAGTATTAACCGAAATAAATCCCGGCCAATATTTCGGCGAGATGGCTGTTCTTATTGACATACCGCGGTCGGCAACGGCGCGTGTCATTGAAGACAGTCAGATCGCGGTCATTGACGGCAACACTTTTCATGACATGATGAGAGAGAGCCGGGATGTGGCCATGCATATGCTCAGGGAATTTTCCCGCCGTTTAAGAACCTCCAATGCGGCTTTGGAGGAATTGACTAACCTGTGGATATGTATGTTGATAGTTATCTATTTTATTGATAATCCCGGAGTAAAAATTGAAGAGCACTTGCCTCGGCTGGCGGCGATCACGAACAAGGAACCGGCAGCCATCAGGAAAATATTGACTGAAATGGTGCGCGAGGGGATGCTAATTATTCAGAATGATCTGCTGATGAAGGTAGTTTGGGAAAAAGTGTGGACATTGCTGGGTGCCGGAGAGTGGAAAAAGTACTTTATGACCGAAAAAGATAAAATCTGATAGTAAGCCGCTTGTATACTGTTACAAGTCTCGGCATTCACCGCTCACTCACTCCCAAGGCAATTATTAAATGTTGATTTGATATTTTGTTATTATGTGGCGATAACTATATCACAAATGAATATAATGATAAGGAAGGCTTAATGAAAAAACCATCCGAAACAGATGAAAAATTACTGCAAGAAATATCCGCTTTAAAACAGCAAATCCGGGAAATGAAAGAAGCGGCGGCCAATCAAGCGCAGGTGGAAGAAGATTTGCGTAAACGCTGCCGTTATCTGTCCGACCTGGTTGAAAATAGCGGCAATCTGATTTGCATCAGAGATCGCGAAGGGCGTTACGAACTGGTCAACCACAGGTGGGAAGAAGTGACGGGATTGAAACGCGATGATGTTATCGGCAGGATGTGCAAAGAATTATTTCCCGGGCCGGTAAGCAGGCAGTTCGAGCAGAATGATAAAGAGGTCATGGAATCGGGATTGATAATGGAAGAGGAGGAAATTCTGGAAAACGAGCAGGGAAAGCGGTTCTTTATCACTATCAAGTTTCCTCTGCGTAACGATGACGGTATAATCGGGCGCGAAGGTATCATCGTCACGGAAATCACGGCCCGCAAGCAGGCCGAAATCCAGCGGGAGACGGCCCTTGAGGCGCTGGACAAGAGCAAATCATTGGTTCGCGCCATTACAGATTCAGCGCAGGATGCCATATTGATGATGGACCCCGCAGGTTGCATTTCCTTCTGGAATCCGGCGGCGGAAAATATCTTCGGCTACACAAACGAGGAGGCTATCGGCAGAAACCTGCATCAACTCCTCGCCCCCGGGCGTTTCCAGGAAGCATACCGTAAGGCATTTGACAGGTTTAAAACAACCTGCGGGGGCAAAGCGACGGACAAAACCATCGAACTACAGGCTTGCCGGGAAAACGGAGAGGAATTTCCTGTCGAGTTGTCGCTTTCCGCACTTCATCTGGAAGATGGCTGGCATGCCTTGGGAATCATCCGGGACATCACCGCCCGCAAGCAGGCGGAGCAGGAACTGCGGAGGAGCGAAGCGCTTTATCGAACATTCATCAACGCCACCTCGGACATGGTGTTTCTGAAGGATGAACAATTTCGCAATATTGTGGTGAACCGGCCAGTGGCGGCATTTTTTGGCAAGCCGGAAGCAGAGATAATCGGCAAAAGCGACTTTGAGCTGATGCCGCAAATTGTCGCAGAAAAATGCCGGCAGACTGATATGGAAGCTCTGACAAACAGGTCTGTTGTCTTTTCAGAAGAGATTGTAGGAGACGAAGTGTATGAAACGCTCAAGTTTCCAGTGGACCTGGGGGAAAACAAAACCGGTGTGGGCGGCTACATCCGCAATATCACCCCCCGCCGGCGGGTGGAAGAAGAACTGTTCGAATCCCGCAGGAGATTGGCAGACATCATTGAGTTCCTTCCGGACGCCACATTCGTTATTGATAAAGATGGAAAGATTGTCGCGTGGAACCGGGCCATGGAAGCTATGACCGGTGTGAAGAAAGAAAATATGCTGGGAAAGGGCGATTATGAATATGCTCTACCCTTTTACGGGGAGAGAAGGCCCGTCCTGATTGATTATGTCCTGCATCCGGATAAGAAGATGACAGTGCCGTACCCACATTTTCAAGATATAGGGGATGTTATTTCTGCGGAAGACGTTATCACTAACATGCCACGCGGTGACGTTTATTTGTATGCAGCGGCGTCAGTCCTCCGTGATTCCAGGGGCAATGTGATTGCCGCCATCGAGTGTCTCCGTGATGATACGGAGCGCAATAAACTGGCGGAGCGGTTAAACCGTGCGGAAAAAATGGAAGCTCTGGGTACCCTGGCCGGGGGCGTTGCCCATGATCTCAATAATGTCCTTGGCGTATTGGCCGGATACTCCGAACTGCTTGTAGAAATGCTGCCTGAGGATGGCACACCGCGAAAGTACGCCAATAATATACTGCAATCCAGCGTAAAGGGCGCCGCAATTATCAACGATCTTTTGACTTTAGCGAGGCGTGGAGTGGTCGTTTCGGAAATAGTTGATCTGAATAAGATTCTTCTCGATTATTTTAGAGCACCTGAGTTTGAGAAATTGAAATCTTATCATCCGGAAGTGATAATATCGACTGAGCTCGAAGAAAAACTCTTGAATATTAAAGGTTCCCCCGTTCATTTAGGCAAGACAATCATGAATCTTGTTTCCAATGCTGCAGAAGCAATAGCAGGGCGTGGAGAGGTTACGGTGCGAACGGAGAATTGCTACCTGGATCACACCATTAAGGGCTACGATGAGAGGAAGGAAGGAGATTATGTGGTCTTGACGGTTTCCGACACGGGCAGCGGTATTTCTGCGAAAGACCTGGGCAAGATCTTCGAACCTTTTTATACAAAGAAAGTGATGGGAAGAAGCGGAACGGGGTTGGGGTTGGCTGTCGTCTGGGGAACTGTGAAGGATCATAACGGTTACATTGATGTGCAAAGTGAGGAGGGGAAAGGAACCACATTTACCATCTACCTTCCCGTAACCAGGGAAGAAATGAGGAAAGTTGAAAAAGTTGTGTCGCCTGTTGCTTATATGGGTAAGGGACAATCCATTCTGGTGGTGGATGACGTGCAGGAACAGCGTGAGTTGGCCAAGAGTATGTTGGAGATGCTTGGTTACCAGGTTAAGACTGTTGCCAGTGGGGAGGAAGCTACAGAGTATATCCGAAGCAAACGCGCTGACCTGGTTGTTCTGGACATGATTATGGATCCCGGAATTGACGGGATGGAAACCTACCGGAGAATACTGGAGATCAACCCGGGGCAAAAGGCGATTATTGTCAGCGGCTTTTCGGAAACGGAGCGGGTCCGTAAAACTCAGGAGATGGGTGCGGGGGCTTTTATCAGGAAACCCTATGTTCTGGAGAAAATAGGCCTCGCGATTAAAAATGAACTGGACAGGACATGAACATGAGCAGTTTCATCTTCTATTACAGTCTGACGACCTTGTAAAAAAGACCGGATGCTGTGTTGTGCTTCATCCGTCGTCACTGCGGCGTACGCTAAGTACTTCTCGTTCCTCATGATTCGCATGCCTTGCCTGCGGCCTTTTTACGAGGCCGTCTATAAATGTCCATTTTGAATCCATCAAACTTTGTTCAGAAAAAAGAGCGGCGCGTGGTTGGAGGTAAAATAATCGGGGGTGCGTTGGATTATTTCGGCGACAGCCGGATGTTTTTTGAATGTCCGTTCCAGAAACTTGCGTACGTCTGCGCGCTGCCAGCCCAGGGGATGCACGAAGTCCTTGTAAAGAGACAAATCCCCGTCATAAAAAGTTGCGGTCTTCAGATCTTGCGCCTCTGCGCTTAATACCGGTAAATTAAAAATCGCCAGGTTTAGAAAATCAATGCAGTCATGATGCTCGACGGTGAAGGACAAAGTTTTCATTGCACTTTCTTCGTTTTCCGGCGGTGTGCCAAAGAGCAGATAAACATAGGTGGCGATGCCGGTCTTCTTGATTGCTTTTAATGCCCGCGAAACTGTCGGCAAATCGATTCCCTTGTGAAGCGCATCCAGCACTGCCTGATCGCCCGATTCGATGCCGAGTTTGAGCATGGCGCAGCCGCTGAGCCGGAGCTGTCGGCAAAAATCCTCGTCGGTCAGACAGGGGGTAATTCTGGTAAATCCGTACCAGGGCACACCGGGGCTCTCTTGGGCCAGAGCATTGAGGATTGCGGGGCTTAAGGCATTGTCCACCAGATGAATCAAGCCGGGATTGTACTCTTTGCAGAGTGCTTGCAATTGTGACAATGCGCCGGCCGATGATTGCGGCAAATACGGATTATCTTCGGCCTTTTCGGGGCAGAAAGAACATTGCCGCCAGTAGCAGCCCCGCGCCGTGCAGAAAGGCAAAACAGGAACGGGTGAAATGTAGTCGTGGACAGGAAAACCCCGGTAATCAGGCGGCGCATCGATTTGTCCGTCTTGGCGGCCCAGCAAATCCAGTAGCTTCTTTTCTCCGGCCCCCGCGACAATTTCATCAACGAGGCCACGGAAAATATTTTTATTGCCGGCAATCTTAACCCACGAGGTTATAAGAGATCCGCCCAGCACGATTTTCTGCCGGGGATTTTGCCGGCGAATCAATCCAATCATGGCAAAGGTACAAAGCGCCTGGCTTAAATAATTTAAGGAAAACCCTATGAATTCAGGAGATTCTTGCAGAGCGTTTTCCAGGCGTGAGGCAAAATATGGATAAAAGGGGTTCAACTGAGGCTTTTCGGCAGCCATAAGCAAGTCGCCGCTTTTTACCGGAGTTAGATGTAAATCGCGATAATCAGCCAGGGAAAGATCAACTCCGTAAGCCTTTCCCGCCTGACCGACAAGACGATTGATATCGGCAACGGCCCGTTGGTAGCGGCTCCTGTTCCGATAAATTTTGCCGTCGCGCAAAGCGGATAGATTTGTCTCCCGATGCTTCCAGGCGCGGGCGGTCCAGCGGTCGTTTCCTCTGTTTTCCGGGACGGGGGTGTTTAACAGATAAAGCAGCCCTTCCAGATTCGCATCTATTATTTCATGATCAATGCCGGTTGCCCGCAGGCAACCGGCCAGCTTGGCGACGCCGGCCGGCGGTTCAGCCGGTTTGCTGACCGGTGGATGAATCAGAATAATTTTGGGGTGCATAAGCAAAGCTTTTCGGACTGCCGGAAGTCAAGTTGTTTCAGGGTATTTTCCTTCTTCAGGCATTTGTCTATTATGCAATGATTGTTAATGCAAGGTGATTTTGTGTTCAATATTCCAGCTTGACACGGACAGGCATTGTCTGCACAATACGTGACGGCCTCGTAAAAAGGCCGGATGCTGCGTTGCGCTTCATCCTTCGTCACTGCGGCGTACGCTAAGTACGCCTCTTTCCTCATGATTCGCGCGCCTTGCCTGCGGCCTTTTTACGAGGCCGTCTATAAATGGCCACTTTTATGGCTTGTTGCGGTAAAATAATGGTAAATAATAAATGATGCAGACAAAAAAAAACGGCAAATTGATCATGGCTCTCCTGGCGGCGTTGTTTACAGTGCTTGCCTGCGAACTTTTATTTGCCGCCGAAAAATTTCCTCAACCGCGAGGAGCCGTCAATGATTTTGCCAATATCATTGATCCGGCCAGTGAGGAAAAGATGGAAGCCCTCGCCCGGGAAGTGCTGCAGAAAACCGGTACGGCTATTGTTGTAGTAACGGTGCCTACTATCGGCGAGGGAGAAGAAACCAGCCTTTACGTCAACAAGCTTTATCAAGCCTGGGGTATCGGGAAAAAAGGCGAAGATAAAGGCGTCTTGATATTTTTAACCGTCAAGGAAAGAAAAATCCGCATCGAGACCGGTTACGGTGTAGAAGGCATTCTGCCGGATGGCCTGGTCGGTGAAATTAGAGACAAGTATTTCAAGCCTCAGCTTCAGGCGGGAAACTACGGACAGGCTTTCTACGACACTATGTATGTGCTGAGTTCTTATATTGCCAAAGATGCCAACGTTCAATTGAGCGGTTCTCCTGTTCCGGCGAGGCCGAGAGCGCGGACAGAGCAAAAAGGCCTTAACATTTATTCGCTCGTTATTATTCTGATCGCGGCTTTTCTTCTTTTGGGCACCAGAACCGGTAGATCAATGCTTCCCTGGTTGTTGCTTCTATTGATGAGCGGTGGCGGCCGCGGGGGCGGTGGTTATGGTGGTGGAGGATTCGGCGGCGGTTTTGGCGGTTTTGGCGGCGGCAGCAGCGGCGGCGGTGGAGCCGGAGGCGATTATTAATAAATAACGGGATAAACTTATGACAAAAATACCAGATCAGCCACAGGACATTTTCGTACCATTGACACAGGATTATTTAAAGGTATTCGGCAAAGAACTCGTATCGCTGATTATTTACGGCAGCGCCGCCGGAGGTCATTACATCCGCGGCAAGTCGGATATAAACCTCCTGGTCGTTCTCACGCCCGCCGGACTGGATAAATTTACGGATGTCCTGGATACAGTTAAATCCTGGAGGAAACGCAGTGTTGCCACCCCGTTGATAATGACCAAAAATTTCATTGAATCTTCTCTGGATTCCTATCCGATTGAATTTTTGGGGATGAGAAACAGCCATATTTTGATTTACGGGGAAAATGTTCTGGCGGGATTGAATGTTAATCCTGCCGATCTGCGTTTACAAATAGAGCGGGAACTCCGGAGCAAGTTGCTTCTCCTGCGGCAGAGCTATCTGGACGTAGAAGCGAAACCCAGGCAGTTGCGATCGCTCATAAGCCGGTCGTTGACGGCTTTTATGGCGATTTTTAACGCCCTTTTGTATTTCAGACAGGGGAAAATGCAGCAGGGCAGGCGCGAGATAATCAAAGAAATGGGAAAAACTTTTACAATCGACGCGTCGATATTTTTGTTTTGCGCCGATATCAAAGAAGGCAAGGACAAGTTTTCGGGTAAGGAAGTCACGGATATTTTTAGAAAATATTTAAGAGAAGTCGATAATATCTGTAAGATCGTTGATCAATTATAAGATGGAAAGCTTAATCTAATTGGGGAGGTAAAAATGGATTCCAAAAAGAAATCTTTGCTGATTGTGCTGGTGGTAATTGTTGTTTTGGGTATGTTCCTCTATTCTTTCTTTGTCGGCAACTACAACAAATTCGTCAAGATGGATGTGGCCATAAAAGCGGCCTGGTCGCAGGTGGAAAACCAGTTGCAACGCCGCTATGACCTGATTCCCAACCTGGTGGAAACCGTCAAAGGCTACGCCAGGCAGGAGCGTGATGTGCTGGTGGAAGTCACCAATGCACGTTCGAAAGTAGGCGGCGCGGGAACTGTTCCGGATAAAATTGCCGCCAATAACGAATTGAGCAGCGCTTTAAGCAGGTTGATGGTTGTTGTGGAACGATACCCGGATTTGAAGTCCAATCAGAACTTTATGAAATTGCAGGATGAGCTGGCTGGTACAGAAAACAGAATCGCCGTGGAAAGAATGAGGTATAATGAACAGGTTAAACTTTATAACGAAGCGATAAGATCTTTCCCGGCCAACATTCTGGCCAGCATGTACGGATTTAAGGAAGCGGCATTTTTTGAAGCTCCGAAAGAGGCGAAAGCGGCGCCCAAAGTCAAGTTCTAATACCAGGTTATTCCTCATCTGATGTTGAGTGCAATATTTTCATCAATTTTTTTTCAGTGAAAGGAGAATAAAATGGCCATTGAAATTGCTCTTTCCGGAAAGGTTGCTCTTGTTACGGGAGCGGGACGCGGTATTGGAAAAGCCATCGCCCTGGCGCTGGCTAAGGCAGGAGCCGATGTGTGCGTAACTGCCCGCACTGAGTCGCAGATAAACCAAACTGCCGAGGAAATTCGTCAAATGGGGCGCAAGGCACTGGCTGTTCCGGCAGATGCAACAAATGCCGCCGCCGTTGCCTCTGTTGTGGAAAAGACAGTTGCCGAACTGGGAGGCTTGCAAATCCTTGTTAACAATGCCGGCATGGAGATGCCCAAGACATTGATGGAAACCAGTGAAGCCGAGTACAACACTGTAATGGATACTAATGTAAAGAGCATGTTTCTGTTCACCAAGGCGGCTTGCACTCATCTTATTGCCCAGAAATACGGCAAAATCGTTAACGTCGCTTCGGTCGGCGCCTATATCGCCGCACCGGGCCAGGCGGTCTATCATGCCAGCAAAGCGGCTGTAGCTCATTTGACCAAGGCTACAGCCATGGAGATGGTCAGGTACAACATCAATGTCAATGCCGTGGCTCCGGGTTGGATTCGCACTGAACTGATCAAACATCTGCTCGAGAACGAGGCGATGCTGAATAAATACCTCAAAGGCATCCCGATGCGCAGATTAGGAGAGCCGGAGGATGTTGCTCCGCTTGTCGCTTTCCTTTGTTCAGATATGGCTTCATATATAACAGGGACTGTAATGTTTGTTGAAGGTGGGATTACGATTCCGTAATACCGGTTACATCATATCACGTTGCCCTTGTTGGTAAAGCCTGCCCGGGTGTAAGCCGGGGTCGGCTTTACCAACGTATTTAATACGCAATTTCTATCCGGCAAGCAGGCCGCCATCATTAATCAGGACATGACCGGTCATATAAGACGATGCGGCGGAAGCAAGAAACACGGCAACCCCTTTGATATCATCGATTGTTCCAAAGCGGTGCATGGGAATAGTGGACAGAGTCGCTTCGTATTGTTCCTTATACGCCGGTTTTTCAATGTAGGCCATCATATTCGTGCGGAAGAAACCGGGGGCAATGGCATTGACCCGGATATTATAAGGAGCCAGTTTTACGGCCAGATTCATGGTGAGCGAGTTAACGGCTGCTTTGGTGGGATTATAAGGAATCGTCGGTTGCAATTCATCAGGAAAGCCGCGAAAACCCATGATGGAAGAAATGTTGATAATATTGCCGCCGCCCTGATTTTTCATGATGCGGGCAACTTTTTGGGTAATTATCCAGAGTCCGCGAACATTGACATCAAAGAGTTGATCCCATTTTTCCTGCGGGAATTCCAGCGTGGGTGCGCCCCAGGTTATCCCGGCATTATTGACCAGAATATCGATATGCCCGCATTGCTTTCGTGCTTCCTCCAGCATGGGTTCAATGGTATCTTCCTTGCTCAGGTCGCAGGTAACGGCAAAAGCCCGTATTTTATAATTTTCTTCCAACTCCCGGGCTGTGTCTTCCAGGTTTTTTATTTTTCGGGATGTTAAAATTAAATTGGCGCCTGCCTCCGCCAACCCCGTCGCTATAAATTTACCAATACCACGGCCGCCGCCCGTAACCAAGGCAACTTTCCCTTTTAACGAAAATAATTCCGCCAAATTCACGAAACGCCTCCTGACTTAAAATTGGAATTAATTACCATCAAACCTGTAAGCACCGGTTGCATAAATATTTTTAATTATAACACGAAATCGCATACGTTAATATTTAATTTTGTTAAATATTTTATGAAGGTCGTTCAGACGGGACTGCGGTGTGGAAAATGGAACAGTGGCAGGCGAAACCGTTGGCCGACGGAGTGCTCCGGGGCCGGATGCAGGCAGCGTATTGGCGAATCTGCTTGGCGTATTGAAAAGCGAGATCATGTTAAGAAAATACGGGTTGTTGCCCAAATACTAATTTGCAACCATTACGGCGTGAGACGCATGTATCCATACATAGCCAACAATGATCCTTTGTTAAAGCTGTAAGTAGCTTTCTGGATAGTCAAAAATAAGGAATGTAAGGTCAAGAAAAGCTTTTGAACGAAGGGTAATGCGAAGCCCTTTGCCATACCCCGCCCTTTTCCATAAGACAAAAGCACGATGATGTTTTGTATAGCTGATATGAGATATTCCTGAATACGCACCCGCCAAAGTCTTCGCCACCGTGCCCGTTTGAAACCGTATCGGGTGGCACGGGCAAACGAACGTTCCATAAGATGCTGCCGGATACGTATGTCTTGTTTGGATGTTTGTGTTTGAGCGGCATTGCGCATTTTGTCCAAATCATCCTGCCGGCGATGCCTCTTGAGAGACCTGCCATACTTCGATGTCGTGCATTTTGCCATCAGGGAACAAGAACAGCAAATCTTGCTCGAACATTTATACTCGAATGCATCCCGCTTCGGATTGTAATTCCTTTTCCTTAAATAATGGCCCGCAGGGCACAGGTAAGTATCGCTTTCGAGTTTGTATTCGAAAGATTCTTCCGTAAAGATACCTCTCCGGCTTTCGCTTTTCTGCTGGCTTCTTTTCAGATCGGGGATATGCGCGTTTACGCTCAGGTCGCAGCAAGTAAAATAATTCTCTACCGTTCCATATTTCGTATCCGCAACAATGGTATCCGCTGTCATTTGCGTATTGTCCTGATGCCGGCCTAAAAGAGTAGAAAGAAGATGGGCTTCGTTGACTTCACCCGGTGTTACTTCCGTAGCGGTAATGATTTCCGCCCTGGCATCGACACTTCTATGCGTTTTATATTGAAGTTTCGGTTTACCGCCTCCCTGCCTGGTTACGGAAGCGTCGGGATCGGTAGTAGAAATATGGTTGCGATTAGTTATACCGGATTTCGGCTCGTGATCGTCGTCTTTCTCTTCTTCTAATCGGGATTCGAGTTCCTGATAACTTCTTATAAGGTGGATTTTCATTGCTTCCTGATTGACTTTCACAGACGAGTTGTTGGAGGCGTCGGCCTGAACAAGGCTGGAATCCATGAAAAGCTTCGAACCGTCCACGAGTCCCGCTTCCACACACTGCCAAACGATCCTTTCAAAAAAGTGTTGGAAGGCTTCTACGCCCCAGCGGTTGCGTGCCTTGCTTAAAACACTGTGATTCGGGATCTCGCTGTCCAGGTCGTAGTCCAAAAACCACAGCCAGTCCAAGCGCATCGGCAGGGTGTTCATAAACTCCCGCTCGGAACGCACATTGTATAAAATCAAAAGGAGCATCATCTTAAGGATCACAGGAGGTGGAACGGAGACATTGCCCTTTACACCATAACTGCCTTCAACTTCACGATAGATAAATTCAAAGTCAATATGACTCCGAATCTTCCTTAAAACGGAATTAGCTGGAATACGCTCATCAAGATTAAATGAATGATAAAAGAGTTTCGGCTGTGCATCAGGTTGGTAGCCCATCATGGCGGTTGATCTCCAAGTTTGTGTTGATATTTTTATAATCGCTCTTTATCATCTCTGCAATTCCTATTTGGGCAACAGCCCGAATAGACCTGACCCCAGAGCGCTTTAATATATTTCTAAGATATAGATAAATATATTTTGGGGTATATTCCATTTTTAGATTGAATAGATTATTGTTTTATACAAACATGCAATTCTTTACAAAAAAATACATTATCGCAATTTTGCTATTTTGTTTCGATTCATTAATAGAAAAATGTTTTTTTTGGTTTTTCGATCCTTTCATACAGTAAAACAAATAGAGGTTTTCGTAGAATATTTGTCGTTCTTTGTAAATGGATACATTTTCAAATCCCAGAGAAATGTTCTGGAGAAAGATGATAAAAAGAATATCACAACTTAATATATATTCGCGGAAATTTGCACACGCGACAATCTAAAGCCACATCCGAAAGATACTGTAAAACACATTGCTACCCTTTAACCTAACGCCGTAATAGATGGCGTTAACATTAGTTTTTTTATTGGCCATAGGGATGTCCAAAGGTTAACAATCAATTAAAGAAAATTAAACGTAAGGAGGATAAGATGAAAAAGTATTCAAGAAAATTATCAATGCTCTTTCTTGTTGCAGGTCTTCTGATGTTTATGATTACACCAGTCTGGGCGGCAACAAGCGCGGATAAGCAGACCGCCATTGATAACGGTCTGGCCTATCTGGCGTCTACCCAAAATGCCAACGGCTCCTGGTCTTATGGAGGTTATGAGCCAGCCGCCACTGCGGCAGTGCTGCTTTCCTTTGTTGATCAGAAGTACAAACCCCTCGGCTGGAATGGTCAAGACTACTCGGCCGTGGTTAACAAAGCCACTGTGTACCTCCTGCAAAACGCTCAGACGTTGCCGTTTGCTGCTGGCGGTAACTGGTGGGGCTTTGGTGCTGGGTCCTATGGTATCCAAATGGCGGCGGCTAATAGCGAAAACACTTACACCACAGGGCTTACAGTTCCGGCCCTCTCCCGTCTCGTTTCCAATCCCTATGGAGGTGCCGCACTAATGAATCCCACCACCGTCATCAACGGCACCGGCAATGCAGTGGTTGATGGGAAAACCTACGCTCAGGTGATCCAGAAGATGGTGGATGCATTCACCTATTACCAGTCAGGACCGGCAACTGGCAACAGATACGGTGGATGGCGTTATTATGCGGGTGAAAATGATTCCGATATGTCCACCACCCAGTGGGCACCCATTTCTTATCTGTTTGCCAAGCAAGTGTCAGGCGTGACGATCCCCGATGGCACAGTGAAGACTGCCTTGAAAGCCTGGTTAACCGCTGATCAGTATAGCAGTGGATCCGATAAAGGCGGTGTCGATTATCAGCCGGGTTACGGCATTATCAATCACACGCATATCGGCGGCTTCCTTGTGTCCAATTACTTCGCTGGCGGTGGCGGAAATGGCGGTGACGGTAAGGCTGACGCCATAGCATGGCTGAACACCCACTGGAAGGACCTTCCCAGCAGCACGTGGTGGGGTAACGAAGGCAATCCCTATGCCATGTGGGCTGTTTACAAGGGTCTGGAAACGCTCTATGGGACGAACGGAGTAGGTCCCATTAGTAACTTGAATCCCCAAGGTTCTAATCTGATTGATCCCAGTGCCACCTGGAACTGGTGGGAAGATTACTGCCAGTACCTGGTAAATACCCAGAATGGTAATGGTTCCTGGAGCGGCTACTCCTACTGGTATGGTCCCATGGCAACTGCCTGGGATATCAATATCCTAAACGCCACACAAACGGGTGGTCAAGTTCCCCTGCCCGCGGCAGTATGGCTCCTGGGGAGTGGTTTAATCGGATTGGTGGGAATCAGACGGAAACTTCGTAAATAAGTTACATCTATAAATTCTGAGCAACAAAGGCAGAATCAGCAATGATTCTGCCTTTTCCTTTGTCATGCTACGATTAGCAATATCCCGCTACCTATCCTATTATTATGATACAGGGAATTTAAAGACTATAGTTAGTCGTCCCTGAAAAAGTCACAACACATTGATATTATTACTTTACTAACGAATATTGCTATGCTATAATTGCCGCAAATTTGGGAAAAGGAGCCAAGAACCGGCAAACGTGCAAAACGAAGGGTCAGGTCTGTTTTCTTAACATGAAACGAGAAAGTCATGTCTTGATTGTAATTAAAAGGGACGGGTCTATTAAATGCAAAATACTCGAGCATTCAGGTATGCGGATGTTTCTAATCGATTCTATCTGCGGCGTCCACCGAGCAGAGATCCCAGGACACCCCGGATGATTTCGCGTCCGACGGAAGAGCCGATGGTGCGCGCTACGCTTTTGGCTGCCGCCTGGACCAGACCTTACAGCCCCATCATTTGACAATAGCGCAAGCCCATTTTGTACCAATCAAGCAGCTCTTTATCTTTTTTTAGCTTACGGCGTAATGCGGCTGCCTGACGTGGCGATAATTCTTCATCGAGAGAGTAATCATTGTCGACTTTCATCAAGTCTCGCATTAAATTAACTACGAAGGCCACTTTTGATTTTGGATCGCCTGTCAGTTCACTGATTACTTCAATTTTTATTTTGCCATTGGTCATATTAATACCTCAAAAGAAGAATGACTTGTTCTATTAACAACAAAACTGTGTATTATCAATAGAAATGTTGTAAATGGTCGCTTTTATAGACTCGGGCGGGATGCGAACATTATCGCTCTTGAAGAATCCTGGAGATCAAAGACTCAAATCAGCCTTTGAGGTTTATCAATAACCCTTTTGCTTAATGGGTGACCTCTCTTTCCCCGTGAATGTTTTTCGGAGTGTTTTGTTTGACGCTTTTTGAAAAATATGCAAGTTACTAGCCGATGAACATTGTATTTTCTTCGTTTATCTAAAATCGATGTAATGTTGAGACATAAGCCATTATAATCATAAGCATGTTTGATTGCACGAAAGGCAGGAACATGTTACCACTTTTTAACGAAGGAGAATATTCATGAGCGTATTATACTTGTTGATCGGTAGTCTATGCGTTCTTGCTTTGGCATATCGTTATTATGCCGCGTTTATCGCCACCAAGGTTCTCATGCTGGATGACCGGAATATTGCACCATCCGTCCTTTGTAATGATGGCCAGAATTACGTTCCCACCAACAAGTGGGTAGTTTTCGGACACCATTTTGCGGCGATTGCCGGTGCCGGCCCGCTGATAGGACCGGTACTGGCTGCCCAGTACGGGTGGGGCCCCGGATTTTTCTGGATCCTCATCGGTTCCGTTTTTGCCGGCTGCGTTCATGATATGATTATTCTTTTTGCTTCTTACCGTCATGAGGGCCAGTCGCTGTCTGTCATCGCCGAAAAGGATGTAAGCAAATTTACCGGCACAGTTACCGCAGTCGTTATTCTGTTTATCATAATTGTCGCCCTTGCCGGTCTGGCCGTTGCCGTTGTTAATGCTTTGTTCAATAATCCCTGGGGCGTTTTCTCCATCGCCATGACGATTCCTATTGCCATGATCATCGGCCTCTATATGTTTAAGATCAGACCGGGCGCTATCATGACCGGCTCCATTGCCGGAATAATCCTGGTCTGCGCCGCTGTTCTTCTGGGGCCTTACATTGCCGATTCACAAATTGCCGGCTGGTTCACATTTGATAAAAAACAGATGTCGATTGTCTTGCCACTCTATGGATTTTGCGCCGCCGCCATTCCAGTGTGGCTCCTTCTTGCGCCACGGGATTATCTCAGCACGTTTATGAAAATAGGCGTTGTGGCTGCCCTTGCCGTCGGTCTTTTCTTCGTCAATCCGACTATCAAAATGCCCTTTGTAACCTCTTTTACAGCAGGCGGAGGACCCATTATTCCCGGTCCCTGGTGGCCCTATGTGTTCATTACCATCGCCTGCGGCGCTATTTCCGGTTTTCATGCGCTGATTGGCTCAGGAACAACTCCGAAGCTGATAGAACATGAATCTGAAATCACCGTGATTGGGTACGGAGCCATGCTGACGGAAGCCTTTGTTGCCCTGATGGCTCTTTTTGCCGCCGTAACATTGATTCCGGGGGACTACTTTGCCATCAATACTTCTTCGGAGGTATTTAAAAAATTAAACATGAATGTTGTCGATCTTCCCGCTTTAAGCCAACTTGTCGGATTGAACGTAGCTCATCGCCCCGGCGGCGCCATTTCTTTGGCGGTCGGCATGGCCCATGTTTTCTCCAGTATCGGCGAAGGCCTGCGGCATACCATGAAATACTGGTTCCAGTTCATTATCATGTTTGAGGCTCTTTTCATCCTGACAACCATCGATGCCGGTACCCGGGTCGCCCGGTACATCCTGCAGGATATTCTGGGGTATGTATATAAGCCCCTTGGCAGAAAGGATTGGATACCCGGTGTTATTGCAACGAGCGCCTTTGTTTCCCTGGCTTGGGGGTATCTGCTTTATACCGGAGACATTTCCTCCATCTGGCCGATGTTTGGCGCCACCAATCAGACTCTGTCTGCTTTGGCCCTGGCCATCGGTACAACAATCATCTTACGAATAGGCCGAAAAAAGGCCTATGCCTTCATTACATTTATTCCCTGTATACTGATAACGGTAACAACCTTCGCCGCCGGCATCCTGAATGTTAAGACCTACATTGCCAAGGGGCAGATGGTAAATGTCTGGCTCAGCGTCACCATCATTTTTCTCGTGGTTATTATTGTTGTAGATAATATTAGGGTATGGTGTAAGCTTCTTCAGATAGATAAGCCCATCGGTATGAACGATGAGCGGGATCATATTTACTGTCCCATTATCCCGCATGATTTTCCGCCGGATGCCCGACCTTGAACAGTTAGTAAAGGAGTTGCCCACATAAGCTCTTGTCTTTTATTGAGCGGGCAATTTTTGTTCACGTAAGCTTGTTTACCAATCAATTGGGGAACAAAGAATAAAGCAAGCAGCTATGGATAACAGCCAGCCGTTGATTGCAGCCACGAATTTAAAGAAATCCTTTGGCGATTTTATCGCCGTTCGAGAGATTTCCTTTACCGTGGAAAAAGGCGTATGCTTTGGCCTTCTCGGTCCCAACGGCGCCGGCAAAACATCAACCATCAAAATGATTTACGGCGCATCGCCGGTCACTGCCGGTGATCTTTCCGTCTTTGGCCTTGATATTAAAACACAGGCGCGGGCCATCAAGTCGCGGATAGGAGTCTGCCAGCAGGAGAATACTCTTGATCCCGATCTTAATGTGCTGCAGAATTTTGAAATATTTGCGAGCTATTTCAATATCGATAAAAAAACAGCTCAAGCCAGGGCATTGGAACTGTTGCATTTTTTTGCCCTGGAGCAGCGGCGAAATTCCCGGGCGGCCGAGCTTTCGGGGGGGATGGTGCGCCGGTTGATTATCGCCCGCGCGCTAATTAACCAGCCGGAGCTGTTAATTCTGGATGAACCGACCATCGGACTTGATCCCCAGTCCCGGCATCAGGTCTGGGATAAACTGGAAGCCCTGAAAGCGCAGGGCCTGACTATTTTACTCACAACCCACTATATGGATGAGGCATCGCGTCTTTGCGACGAGCTGGTGATCATGGATAATGGAAATATTCTGGCTCAGGGATCGCCCCAGTCGCTGATCAGCGAATATACCGGCCACCACATTATTGAGGTAACCGAGCCGGGAAAAGATCTCTTAGAGTATATCCGGGGAAAAGAAGTCTGGCAGGAAAATTTTGGACATCGCCTGATTATTTATACCGCCGGGGAGCATGATCTTTACCGGGATATTTGTAAGCGATTTAACAACAAGGAATGTATGCTGCGTTCCGCTTCTCTGGAGGATGTTTTTTTAATATTGACGGGCCGGGAGTTAAGAGAATGAAAATGGATATTTCCTGGCGGTTTATTCGTGTCTGGCAGCGGAATCTGGCGGTCTACCGTACAAGCTGGAAGATCAACTTTCTGCCTCCGTTTCTGGAACCCTTATTTTATCTGATTGCATTTGGTGTCGGTTTCAGCGGTTTGATCGGCAATATTCGATATGAAACAACCCAGGTATCCTACGTAAGTTTTATCGCCCCGGCGCTGGTCGCCATCAATATCATGAATAATGCTTTTTTTGAAAGCACCTACGGTTCTTTTGTCCGGATGTACTATCAGAAGACATTTGAAGCCATGATGGCCACACCGCTTAACGCCGAAGAAATCATTACGGGCGAAATTGTCTGGGGGGCAACAAAATCGGTAATCGGCACGGCTATTATGATGGTTGTCATCAGCTTCTTCGGTCTGGTAAGTTACCCGTTGGCGTTATTAATTATTCCTGTTGCCTTTCTGGGCGGCATTGCCTTCGGCGCTGTCGGGATGTGCTTTACCGCCGTAGTGAAAACCATCGATCTTTTCAATTTGCCGGTATTTTTGTTTGTAACGCCAATGTTTCTTTTCGGTGGAACTTTTTTCCCCCTGAGCGGCTTGCCTGTCTGGGCGCAGCAGGTTGCGCTGGCCCTGCCGCTGACGCATCTGGTTAATGTTGTGCGCGCCTTGAATTACGGCATATTCAATCAGGATGTTGTGATTGGTATTTGTTATCTGATCGTATTTAGCCTGATCACCATACCGTATGCATTGTTTAAGATGCAGCGCCGATTGATCAAATAATTTTATTACGGACGGCCTCGTGAAAAGGCCGCAGGCAAGGCGTGTGAATCATGAGGAATGAGGCATGCTTAACGTATGCCGCAGTAAGCCTGCCCCGTGCTTGACACGGGGAAGGATGAAGCGCAACGCAGCATCCGGCCTTTTTACGAGGCCGTCATTGTTTTCTTTTTAATATTTCTTCACAAAGCCCCAGAAAATCTTCCGCGCCGTGACTTTTTGGTGCGTACTCAAAAATCGTCTGGCCAAAGCTCGGAGCTTCCGCCACGACAATATTTTCACGAATTACCGTAGAAAACACTTTGTCCCCGAAGCGTTCGTTGATGCTGTCCATAATGGCATTATTGAGTTTTTTACGGGAATCAAAGCGGGTGGCAATAATCCCTGATACTTTTAAATTCTTGTTAAAAATTTTATGTACTTCTTCAATGCTGTTCAGCAACCGGCCCATTCCTTTCAACGCCAGAAACTCCATCTGCAGAGGAATGTAAATCTCCCGGCTGCAAGCCAGGGCGTTAACGGTGAGAAATCCGGCGGAGGGCGGACAGTCAATAATGATGTAGTCCTTGTTTCGAATGCCCGTCAGTTTATTTTTCAAGGTAAATTCACCCTCAGGAAAAGTTGATTTTTCGTTTTCCATTTCCGCCAGGTCAAGATTGGCCGGAAGCACGTTCATTCCGGCATGTTCCAACAACGCCTCTTCCAGAGGCGCCTCACCTTTGATTACCGAATAAACGGTCTTCTTGAGATCATGCGCAGCAATGCCCAGAGAATAGGTCAAATGCGCCTGAGGATCGAAATCAACAAGCAGCACTCTCTTACCCAGCAGCGTCAGGCCGGCAGCAATATTTAAAGCACAGGTAGTTTTGCCTACGCCACCTTTTTGATTACATATGGCAATTATATCCGGCTTCATTTTTTCTCCTTTTTTTAGAAAACAAACACAGCAGCGGCAATTACAGTGGTGAATTTATCATTTTTGCATATTGTTGACTGAGTTACATTCAGTGTGCGGACTATCTTACCGCTGATTTTAAATATTTCCTTTTTCTCATCCCAGCTTTCATCAACGTCGAAATCAATGCCTAAAGTAGATGCCAGCATAGCCGCAGCGAGATCTTCCGCATAGTCCCCGGCCTGCTTTTCTGTCTGCCCGTAGGCATGATGTTCACTGATATAACCATATGACGACTTATCCGCGGGAATTGCGCAACCGACAGACGCCGCCAGAAGACGCTTGGGTTCGTTGCTGCAGCAACGGCTCATGACACAATATGTGATAGCGCCGGGAACCAGTGTCTTCAGTCCCTGCGGCTTGGAAATCATTTTACAGTGCGGCGGAAAGATGCTGGAAACCTGGACCAGATTACATTTCTCGATGCCGGCATCACGCAGCGCTCTCTCGAAAGAATGCAATTCATCCTTATGTGTTCCAACTCCTTTAGTAAAAAAAATCTTTTTGGGTACAAACAAATTAGACACTTTCCATCTCCTTTTTAGGCCATTTTGTATATTTATCTATCAGGTTGTAACAGACTCGCTTTTCTCGCCAACTAAAATTATCCGGGTGTGGGTCAATCTGTTGGCTATTGTTTTTGACACAGCCTGCATAATTTTAAATCCTATGGCGAAGTCTTCATTCATAAGCTTACGCAAGCCAACCGCATCAATAACTATGGCTCCCGTGTCGTCAATACAAAGAGCGCTGAGGGTATATAAATAAGGTTCCACTACTGCGGACCACCCCATTGCCTCTCCACCTATGATCATGTCCACGGTAACCTGCATCGGTGGTTTATTTGGTCCCATATAATTATCTATGTACAAAACAATTTTGCCTTTTTTTATCAAGTAAAGAGCTTTGGCGGGGTCCCCATTTTGACACATGTGCGTGCCGGCCAGGTACTTTTCTTCACTTGCCAGGACAGATAATTTGTTCAACTCATCATCATCAAATCCTTTGAGAAAAGAACATTCTTTTAATATCTCGACGGGAACCACGAAAGATCTCCTTCATCTTAGATTTAAACAACTTGTGCCTTATACCAGCCTTCAATCTCTTATGCCATAAATTATTTTGTGCACCAAGTTAAAATTGGTCATTTGATCTTGCCCAAATACCCAAAAAAGACTATAAAACTTTCTTAATTAAAATTATTACCAAAAAGGCAGCCCAAATTTGATTATTGTTAAAAAATCTAAATTTTTTATTTTTATTCTGGCTGTGCTTTCGTTGACTGCCTGCCTGAAAGCACCGGAAACAATTAAAGATGTAAGCGACTTAGAACAGAATCATCTTGCCTACCTGCAGGATCAGACCAGAAGCAGGGATCTGATCTCTTTGGAAAACCAGAATCACCTGGCAGAAGCCTACAACATCATTTATTTTTCGGTCTGGCATCAGCGGGAACCTTTCTACGCTTTGCCCGCCGCTGTTGATGTTGATTCCAAAAGATTTGCCGCCAACATCGGCTACGGTGAAAATAAAAAAAAACATACCAGAGACTGGTACATTAAGCTCCTGCAAAATGCAGCTCTGGGTAATTACCCCAACGCCCTTTATCCCGCCATTACTGTTCGCAATTCCAGCCTGCGAGCCTTGCCGACCGGGCACCCTCATTTTAACAAACCGGGCGGCGACAGCGACGGCTGGCCTTTTGATAATCTGCAGCGCTCGTCGGTGGCGGCCAACACACCGATTTTTGTCTGTCATTTAAGTGCCGATAAAACCTGGGCACTAGTGGAAACCTCTTTCACTTTCGGCTGGATGCCGGTGGAAGATTTTGGCCGCGTAGATAATAACTTTATCAAGGAATGGGAATCGGGCCGTTATGCTGTAATTACCAGAGACCAGACCGGAATATTTTATAAAAACGGGAAATTCGCTTTAAAGTCATCGCTGGGATATCGCTTTCCCCTGGTCGGGGAAACACCGGAAAAACTGGAAATTCTTGTTGGGGCAATAAGTGCTTCCAGCGACTGTGCCGTGATCAAAAAGAGCTATATTGCCCGGGATGCGGCGGCAATTGCGCCTCTGCGGTTAACTTCTTTGAACGTGGTCAAAATAGCCAATGAACTGATTGGCGAGCCGTATGGCTGGGGCGGACTTTACGGCAACCGTGACTGCTCGTCCATGACCAGGGATTTTTTCTCCGTTTTTGGAATTTGGCTGCCGCGCCATTCCGAAGATCAGGTCAAGGAAGCAGGCAGTTATATCAGTTTTAACGGCATGACTTCGGAACAAAAGGAAAAAGTAATTATAGAAAAAGCCATTCCCTACTTAACCCTGCTTTGGCGTAAAGGTCATGTCATGCTTTATATCGGTGTAAAAAACGGTCAGCCCCTGATCTTCCATAATGTCTGGGGAGTGAGAACCAAAGATTTAAGAGGATACGAAGGAAGAAAAATCATTGGACAGGCCGTAATCACCACCCTGCATCCGGGCCGTGAATTAAGAAACTTTGATGCCGAAGCCGGCGATTTGCTGACCCACATTGCAGGCATGAGCATTCTGGCTCCGCAAAAATGATCCAACCACTACTATTTACAAGAAAAAGTATTTATGGCGCACAAGTATAAAATAACTTTAGAATATGACGGCACCAACTTTAGTGGATGGCAGAAGCAAACTAACGCCAAAAGCATTCAGGGTACTTTAATTACCGCGGCGCAAAATTTCCTTAATATGCCGGTGGACATTCAGGGCGCAGGGCGCACCGATGCCGGGGTTCATGCGCTGGCTCAGGTTGCCCATCTGGAATCTTCCCGAAAAATTAACCCCGAGACTTTGCGTATCGGACTTAACGACAATTTGCCCTCCAGTATCAACATCCTGCGTGTGGAAAACGTTCCCCCCCGCTTTCATGCCCGCCATCACGCAGTTGCCCGCAGTTATCTTTATTTCATCGCCAGAAGGCGCACTGCTTTCGGTAAGCGTTATGTCTGGTGGATTAAAGACGATCTGGATACAAAAAAAATGCGGCGGGCGATTAATGTTTTCTCCGGATTCCATGATTTTTCTTCCTTTGCCGACAAGAGAATGGATAAAGGAACATCCACCCAAGTCAATATTGAAAATGTCCAACTGAAAGAATTTGCCGATATTATTGCCATACGTATTACAGGCTCGCATTTCCTGTGGAAAATGGTTCGAAGGATTGTCGGCATAACTTGTGAGGTCGGCCGGGGCAAATTCTCCATTCCCGATATTCAGGGGCTTCTTGATTCCCATTCGGAAATTGCGGCCCATTTTACAGCCCCGCCTTCCGGCCTGTTTCTGGAAAAAGTATTATACCCGGGCGATACCCTGCCGGAAATAAAGCCGCTGATTTATTTATAGATGTACAAAAACTTGACAAGGCAGGCACCTTAAGATAAATACTGCCTCTCTTTCCGGAAAACATGAATATTGGGGATGCCGATGTAGCTCAGCCGGTAGAGCAACTGATTCGTAATCAGTAGGTCACCAGTTCGATTCTGGTCATCGGCTCCATAAAATTAAGAGGTTAGCTAATTGCTGACCTCTTTTATTTTGTCATTTTATTGGCCACTTTTGGCCACATTATCCAAAGACCTTTTTGACCTGTTCTGAATGTTTCTTGAAAGTCGTATGAAGATAAATCTGAGTTGTTTGAATGTCCTCATGGCCAAGCATGTCTTGCACTGATTTTAAGTCGGTTCCATGTTCAAGATTGTGGCTTGCGAAAGCATGCCGGAGGGTATGTGGTGTTATCCTGCTGGTGATTCCTGCTCGTCTTTTAGATGCATTCCAAGCGGTTTTAAACGATCCGATGTTGTCCCATACAAACACCCCATTTGACCCTTTTCGATGCTCTTGGAGCAATTCTAAGAGACGAGAAGATAGAGGAACAAGCCTTTGCTTTCCTCCCTTCCCATCGGCCACCCTCAGATAACCGTGGCCAAAATCAATATCATCCCATTTTAAGCTTCGTGCCTCTTGAGAACGTAGGCCAGCATGATAAAGAGCAAGAAAAAGGCTTTTATGAAACAGCCCGTTTGTGTTTTGAATAATTTTTTCTATTTCATCACGTGAGGGGATTTCCGGGATTTTTCTTGAATAAGGCAAGGGGCTCATCTTTTTCATTGGCTCATTACATAGCCCTTGCTTATATCCCCACTTTAACATGGACGACAGGCAAAGAAGTTCTAAATTTACTTGACGGTTGATTTTACGCCCGGGCTGAAGCCTTTTCGCTTTGTATGTTTCTACAGTTTGGGCAGTGATACGATCTGGAAACAACGCGCCAAAAAAGGGAAGAATCTGAGACATCAACATTCGGCGTTTATCAATAACAGTTTTTGGCCGTTGATGAAGTTCCATCCATGGAATATATTTTTCAGCCACAGAGGAAACGGTAAACAATGACTTTGCTTCTTTGCCGAGCTCCCGCCTCATTTCCGTTTCGATAGCCAAGGCATCTAACTGAGAAGCACATTTTATCCGCTTCCTGATACGATCTGCACGGCCAAGACGGATATAAATATCAAACACGCCTTCTTTTACTTTCTTTACGCTCATGCAACTGACCATTTTCACGTTTTTGCCTAAATTGCAATACTATTTTGTTGGCCACATCCTTTATTTCACAAGGTGTAAGTCGTCTATTATCCGTTAGCCCTAAAGCATCAAGGATAAGATCAAGCTTTCTTTCTATTCTTAGCAGATCGTTATCAGTCATATTGCTAACGGTTATTCCCGATGACATTTGGAACGCTTTTTGTTGATTTTTGCCGTTACTTTTTCTTGCCCTGGAGGATTTTTCTCTAATTCTTTGGCATATGTATTAAGACAGTCTTCTATATTAACGGGTTTGTCTCTCTTTTCTCCTTTTTCTTCCTGATTGATGGCGTGTAAAGACATGATTAAACCGTTTGCCTGCTGCATCAATTGCCTTTTATCCGTGCTAACGGCTTTTTTTCTTACAAGTGGTTGTGCACCTTGAGCACCCTGAAAACCGTCTTGAAGTTCTTCATACCATTTCAATGTTTTTTGCTGTGTATGATGCAAGTCTGGACGATCTTGAAACTTTAACCAATTCTTTGTGCAATAAGCCCATGCTTCTTTAATCTTTTGAAATAAGTCATCGGGTGTATTAAGGCCAAGCTCTTTCAGAATTTCTCTTCTTAACTGAAACTCAATGCGGATTATTTTCTTTCCTGCGGGAACTTCCTCAATATTCCAGATTTTAAACATCCAAAATTTCTTTGATTGTTGCTGAATTTCGAGAGCTTTGTCATAAAGCCTTGCTGAGATAGCACCCTTGCCGATACTTATTCCGCTAAACTTTCTGTTAGGGTAGTGAGGTTCAAAATCGTTCGCCCTTGTGACGGCATAATCCATTAGACCTTGAGACCAGCGTTTTTCCGGCATAAGGAAATCAACACAGAGATCAACACGGCTCAGCTTGATTTCTATTATATGCCCGCCATTAGCTTTTAGGATATCCAGAGCAATCTTTAAAACCTCTGCCGCACCTAACCGCCACAATGCTTCTGAACGAAATTCAATCATGGCATTTGGTCTTGGAGTAGGTGCTGTGGAATTGGCTATTTTATAGGTGAAGTCTTTGCCAGTTAAAATCCATGTAAAGCCTTTTGTTCCATGAGGCTTTATTAAGAAGGGATAGACCTCTTCATGATTGATATGTTTGATGTTTCCGGGAAAATCGTTACCATATGATATGGCCGTTTCTTTAAGTTCATCCAGTGTAGTAAAAAGAGTCTCATCTTCCCAATCAATACTCATTGATATTACAAGAGAATCTATTCCTGAAGCTAATATCTTTTTCACGTTTGGGGGGTGCCTGTTAGTCATGTGGCACCCCCATTCTTTGAACCCTTACCAAAGTCGAAAGACAACTGTTGAAAACTCTTTTGCGTGCCCTGAAAAGAAATCTCTGTTGTCGATTTCTTTTCAGGGGCACTTTTAAATATTTCACTCAGTTTCTTTCTGGAACCGTCAGGTCTGACTATTTCGGCATTGGGAAATTGCTGGCTGATAGCCTTCCATAATCTGAACTCTTTAACTTCAGAATGAATCGACATAAAAAAACCTCCCCTGGACGTTCCAGGAGAGGCTGCTTGACAGAATAACCAGTGATGTTATAGTAAATATAAATCACTTCTGATGCATGTAGCCGGGAAGCTCATTGCCCATCTGGAACGTGATTAGAAAGTCCGGTCATGTTGGCGCATGGTCGGATTTTCGTTTTTATTTTTTCTTGTCTTGCTTGATTTCTATATTTCCTTCTTCATTGACGGAAACTTTACCGCTAAATAGTGCTTCTTTAAATTTCTTCATGATGTTGGTTCCCATAAATACGGTTTGGACAAGTCCGAGCCTGTCTAAAGCCCTTATCTCGTCTAATCCGACTTCCATCAGATTAGCCATAAGCTGACTTCTTGTCAGGTCATACTTCTCTGCATATTTGTCGATTTCGGCGACAACGCTTGGTTTTAGCATGACTGAAAATTGGTGCTTTGGTTCTTTAACCTTCAATCTGACCATAGCTTTATTTCTCCTTGTCTGTAATTTATGGACGATTAAAACATCTTAGGTTTTGATCGTCAATAATTATTTTGCAAAAAATTAAAATAAATTTATCCCAAGCCCAAAAGCACATAAAAAACGGGCTGTTTAAGGTAGGCACAGGGGGGAGTTTAATTTGCTAATAAGGAGTTTTGATTTAAAGACGCCGGAGGAAGGGAAAAGCGGCTGATCTGACGTGGCGCAAAGCGCACCTATTTTTTCAATCTTTTCTATGCTTATTTCATCATAAAGGCGGTAATCCGGCGCTCATCCGTCGCGCCGTTTACCGCCTTTACGATTCAAACATCATACAAAATGCTTAAGAGAACCAATTTTCAAGTATCATATTTGGAATCTATCTTGGACAATCATAACTAAATAAAGAGTTATAATTATTATAATCGAACATATTTCAGTGTTAATAGATACTTGACGAGTTCATGGATATTTGTTGAAGGGTTGTTCGAGTTTGTTGCTTTATTATTCTTCTCTAACTGTTCTGCATGCTTGATTGCAGTATTGAGTTTATCTTTTGTTTTTGTAAATATATTTTTGTTCCCTTTATTGTAATCTTGAAATAGATATATCTTCCTCAGTTCAGTTATTACCAAATCACAGTCTGAAGAAGTACAACAGAATGGCCGTGTCGTGTAAACATAATGAAGTAGTAACCACAGTTCAAAACAAGGAATCGAGACTATATTGTGAATACTTGTTTTGCTTCCTAAACGAGTATGGCGCACTTTATTAATAGCTGCATCAAAAGTTGCGTGTTTATCTCTATCAATCACACAATATACGCGATTATAATCTGGATCTTCCTTAAATTTATCAATGGCATACTTAACCACGCTTAGCGGGTCAGAACCACATTCTTCACCACATATAATAATATTTGCATTACTAAGTCGAAAAGCTGTACGCATCTCTTTGAAGTATTCAGGTTCTGTTTTAGCTCCCTCACATACAATTAATACACGATCATAAGGTGCTATCATTGCTTTTTTTCTCTGTAAGGTTTTAGCTAACCGTTCCTTTCGTTTATGAAAAAGATTGTCACTACCCATGATTAAAATCCCAACTCACCGATAAATGGTAAAGCACCATAACGTCCTTTCAGGTAACCTTTTTGCAGAGCTTCACCCTTTCTAGGGGTGAAATCAGATAGAGGATACAACCTCGTCGAATTATGTTCGTCCTTTTCAGTAAACCATATTTGATCTCGCCTAAATATCTCATTATCGAGGATTGATGAATCATGTGTAGAAAAGATCAACTGCGCATTTCCTTTGTTTGTCTCCGAGTTATTTAATAAACTGATTAAAAAACGTATCAACAAGGGATGCATGCTATTATTGAATTCATCTGCAACAATTATATATCCATTTTCAATCACGTCTAACCATGGGCCCGCAAACGCAAATAATTTTATCGTTCCAACAGACTCCTCATTCAAGTCGAGGGCAACTGTTTCTGAAGTCCCCTCTATGGGATGTAGAAACGAAACACCATCATATTCTAAATCGTCTAGCTTTTTATGAAGGTCTTCTCCTACAATATCGGAAATTTGAGAAAGTAATTTCGATTGATGGCTCCCAAATTGTTTAGTTTCAATATGAATATCTTTGATAGTTATATCAGCCGAATTTAAGAATTCGAGAATTCTTTTTTTGCCAGCATCCGATTTACACATCTTGATAGTAAATGATGTACTAATCCCAGCAATGCCGACAGTCCGAAGTTTACGATAAAACCAATTATAAATGGGTTTTAATGTTTCATTGTTCAATTGTACTGCTGTTGATAGAAATAAGGCATTGCTTCGTGTAGATTCTTTTAAAATATTCTTACGACCTTTAAATTTATCACCAAAATACCATTTATAAGTTTCTGAAGTCGAATCAAATTGTCTTTCAAACCATCTTTGCACCCTTCCTTCTGGGTATGCTAATAGCCACTCACGTGTTACTCGTGTGTTGTTAACAGAAAATCCATATTGATAGCGAATTCCTCCTTCAATAAAGATCACTTCAAATTCACTTGGTTCTGTGCGGCTAATTTTATTGAATAAGAAAGGTTTTATAGCAATGGGTTCATTTTCTTGACTTTCTTTGGCTGAATTTAATACAAACTTTTCCACAAAAGCTATCGCCTTTATCAAGTTACTTTTTCCGGAGGCGTTCGGCCCATAAATGGCCGCTGAGCGAAGTAAACGAGGGATTCCTTTTGTAGATACTTGAAAAGTGTTGTTTTTCTGCAATTCTGAAGCATTGCTGGCGACCATACTTAATGTTTGTGTCTCTAAAATCGACAAAAAATTTTTTACACTGAATTCGATAAGCATAGTTAATCTCCTTTTTTTGCTTATTCAGGAGCATAGTATTGCATATTTTATGCAAAAAGCAAGACTTAATTGTTTTTTGGATAGGTTTTTTCTGTTCTCAAAAGAATAAGGTTCATATGCTATTTACCTAATTTTTTAAAGAACAACTTACCCTCCACATATTAACGAATTGACCCACATAAAATGGGATTTTTCAATCTTTCATACTCCTCAAGATATTGCGACAAAACAATCATAAGGAAGCCTAACACAGGCAAGTCACTTCCTTTTTATTTTTAGCTCAATTAGTTGCACTTAACTTGAGATTGCGTCTTTTTAGATTATAACATATCAATAAAACAGATAATTTTATACATGGTTTATGTTCAAATCCTGCCGTCACTTTTTAAAATAGGATAGATTCTGACCGCAGAAACTTTTCGGTGGTTTTGTGCAATTTCGGTGCAATGCAATTTTACAATAATCAAATCAATTGCTTAGTAGCTGAGGCTTGGGTTCGACTCCCGCCGCCTCATGTTCGTTGGCCTGTGGCCAATAATTATAGATTAATTAATAATAAGATTATGGCATTGAATGCAGAGCAGCTAATTCGTAATCAGTAGGTCACCAGTTCGATTCTGGTCATCGGCTCCAGTAATATTAATGGTTTACGTATTAACTGGAGTGTTTGCCAAACTTTTTTGTCTCTTGCCGGAAACGTTTTTGATAAATTCTAAGGCTTACGAAAGGTGACCTCGAAACTCGTCTTCGACTCAGGCAGTTGAAGTCACTGATCTTTCATTTCGCGAAGAATCATTGCAAAAACGTTTCAATGGCCGCTCCAAAGAGCTAATCATTTGGGCAACAGGTTGTTAATTGCTTGATTCCTTGCTTTTGCCGTCCTTCCAGGTTCCACTACAGTGCTATTTCATCGTTTGATTCCAGGTCTCTGTCTAAAACTTAAGAAGTAAAAATCTGCTCGTTCCATTTGTCATTGATTGCGTGATTGACATGTCCGGTGTTTTCTTGTATACGATGACCGTGAAGAGGGCAGCTGTTTTTTTGCTAGCCGCAACAAACATATATAACTTTTTATTGTAGTCTCTTCAGCATAACGGAACACGGTGCAAGACCGTGGCGGACCCGCCGCTGTAATCGGGGACGGGGGTTGTAATGTGTTTTCAGCCACTGTCAGGATATATATTCTGATGGGAAGGCGGCGACCTGCCGGTAGATCCGAAAGCCAGAAGACGTGCTGATGTTAAGACTTTATGGAATCCGATGGTAAAGGGTTCCTGTGGATGGCTACCATCCATGGGAACCCTTTTTTTTATGGAATTTATTTAGGAGAGTACTCATGAAGGCTGTAGTAGTTAAGGAAATAGGATCTTTTGAGATTAAAGAAAGGGACATTCCCGTTCCCGGCAAGGGTGAGGTTTTACTGCGTGTAACAGTTACCGGCGTTTGTCGGACGGATTTGAAATTAATCCGCGTCGGGCATCGGGATCTTCTTCTTCCCCGTATTCCAGGCGAAGAAGTTGTGGGCAGAATATGTCAGTTAGGCGAGGATGTAAATGAATATTCTTTAGATCAGCGTGTTTACGTCTATCCGGGTACGAGCTGCGGTGACTGCGCGCAATGCCGGGCCGGAGCCGGGAATTTATGCCGGGACATGAGAATTATGGGATTTCATCGTGACGGCGGTTTTGCTGAATATGTTCTGGCGCCGGCAAAAAGCCTGATTGCCCTGCCGGATAACATTGGCGATGATGAGGCCGTTTTTGCGGAGCCGCTCTCCTGCTGTCTCAATGGCCTCGAACAGGCCAACCTCAAAGAAAATGAAACTATTGGAATCTGGGGAGCGGGACCGGCGGGAACGCTGCTGGCACGAGCTTCCTCAGCGTTAAAAGCCACACCCTTTATTATCGATCCCGATGAAAATCGCCGTCCGTCTCTGAACGGCTATTCCCAGCCGCCGGACATGAAATTTGATGTCTGCATTGTTGCCGTCGGCTCCAATGACGCTTACAGCGAGGCTCTTTCACATCTCAATCCCCGGGGCAGACTGGTTGTTTTCTCGGGACTTTCACCCGACAGGGCCGGTATGGTGGTCGATTTCAACCAACTCCATTACTACGAACAGAGCATTAGCGGTTCTTACGGATGCGCTTACCGCCATGGCGCGCTCGCTCTGGAATATATCGCCAGCGGTAAAGTCAAGGTAAAAGATCTGATTTCGCACAAGCTGCCTTTGGAGGAACTTGATTACGCCCTGGATCTCGTGGAAAAGCGTAAATGCATGAAAATACATCTTTATCCCTAAAAAAATTAAATAAAGCGTTGACAGTAACTTTAAACTTAAAATCATTAATTCAGGAGTAAACCATGGATGCTGTAAAAATAATGAATTTCGGAGCAAAGATTCAGAGTCTGATTGATGGTAAAAATTTATCGAGAAATGAAACTTATGAAATGTTTAAGGAAGTCCTCTTAAATGAACAGCCTGACCTGCAACAGGGCGCCTTTCTGGCTGCATTGGTTGCCAAGGGTGAAACCGTTGAGGAGATAGCGGGGGCCTGGGCTGCAATTGATGAGATCGACACCGTCCATGTTAACCCTGGTATACAAGGAGGGATATTTGAAAATTCCGGAACGGGAATGGATGCGTTGAAGACTTTTAATGTCAGCAGTGCAGCGGCCATTGTTGCCGCCGCCGGTGGTGTTACGATGGCCCGCCACGGGGCGCGGGCGATTACCTCACGCTGCGGGACCGTGGATATCATGGAAACGGTGGGCATAGATGTTGATTGTGATGTCAGTGTTGTTGAAAAGAGTATCAAAGAGGCTCAAATAGGCCTTTTTAACGGCATGAGTCCAAAGGTTCATCCGGGAGCCCTGGGCAGAATTCTCAGCCAGATACGTTTCGGTTCAACATTAAATATTGCCGCCTCCCTCGCCAATCCGTGCAGACCGACATTAGGTCTGCGAGGGGTTTACACGGAAAAACTATTGCCCATAGCATCCGAGGTTATGCAGAACATCGGCTATGAAAGGGGAATGGTTGTGCACGGTAAAGATTCGATCTCGGGGCATGGCATGGATGAGTTGTCTATATCCGGTGAAACGAAGGTTTTTGAGTTTACCGGTAATTCCCGTCAGGAATACACAATTTGTCCCGAAGATCTTGGTCTAATACGAAAGCCTTTTGAGGAAATTGCCTCCATGGGCGATCCTTCAAAAGAGGCTCTGCGGTTTATGCAGGTGCTTTCTGGCAAAGGACATCCGGCATGTATTGATTTTACCTGCTTGAATGCAGGGGCCATCCTTTACACGGCAGGAAAATGCGACAGCCTGAAAAAAGGCGTGGAATTAAGCCGGGAGATAATTGAAGATAATCGCGCTGTGGAAAAGCTCAGGCAGTGGACGGCTGTTCAGGATTCATCATCGTTCACCGGAATGCAGAGATTTGAATCGCTGCTGGCAAGAGCATAAAAATTATGTAGTTACGGCCTGTTGCCCCAATGGGAACAGGCCGTAAGTCAACTTAATTATTTTCCCGTCCTCTCCGATGACAGAGTTTTGAGCAGCCAGGCCATGTTCTCGCCGAGAGATTTCATCGTCTGGATACCCTCCTCATCTTTCAGCACATCACCGGGATCACGGCCTACGCCGATACTCCAGTAGCTGGAGCCGGGCATCACCATCTGCATGTAATGAAGAAACAGGTTCATGGAGTTAAAGGCGGAAATCGCTCCAGCCCTTCGGACAGCCGCAACCGACGCCCCTACTTTTCTTTTGAACATATAATCGTTGGCGCGGGCAACTAAGCCGCATCGCTCGATAAATGCCCGCATGGCTGTGGAGACATCCGAAAAGTAGGTTGGTGAACCCAAAAGGATGCCGTCGGCGCTTTCCATTTTTTCTATAAGGTCGTTTAAGATATCTTTTTTAACAGAACAGCGGCGATCCATGTTTTGAAAACATTTGTAACAGGCCTTGCAGCCCCCTATCGATTTTCCCGCCAGTTGAATCAATTCGGTCTGGATGCCTTCTTTTTTCAATTCGTCTAAAACGAGATTAAGCAGGATTGCCGTGTTCCCGTCTTTCCTCGCGCTGCTGTTTAATGCCACTACTTTCATGGTTTTCCTCCTTATTCCATTTCCCAGTCATGGTTCGCTGTTTCCAAACGATTAGCCGGACGACGAAAGCAAAATAGGGAAAGCACGGTTTGCTGTCAAGATAAATTGATAATCTATTCCGAGAAATTCCGAGAAATTTCTTGACAAACAGACCAACTTGAATAAGATTTCACAAACTGTAACATTCATAAAGTCATAAGTTTATGAACGCAGTTTTTGTATGAGCGGGCGTAATTCAGTGGTAGAATGTCAGCTTCCCAAGCTGGACGTCGCCGGTTCGAGTCCGGTCGCCCGCTCCAGTTTTAAAAGCCCGGCCAAGTCTTGGTTGCAGTATTTTTTTTCTTGCATTGTAAGTTTAAGTGTGCTAGTTAATTAGCAAACCATTGCTTTTTATGTAAAATCGAGTGGGCTTTTGCCCACTTTTTTTTTCTGAGTCATTATGTTTGATGATTTAAAGGAAAAAGTAAGACAGCTTGCCGAACCGGTTGTTGCGGCGGAAGGTATGGAGTTGATTCATGTCGAATGCCTCAAAATGCACACTCGCTGGATTGTCAGGCTCTTCCTGGATAAAGAAAACGGAGTTACTCTTGATGATTGTGCTGTTGTAAGTAATCAACTCGGTGATATTTTTGATATCAATGATGTGATTAATGGGCCGTATACCCTGGAGGTTTCTTCTCCCGGTTTTGACAGGCCGATATCGCGTGATCAGGATTTTATTAAATACAGGGGTTCTCAAGTAAATATCAAAACAAGTTCAAAAATTGACGGGATTAAAAATTTTAAAGGTCTTCTGGTTGATTTAATAGAAGAAAACTGTCGTAAAGTAATTGTTGTGGAAGTTTCCGGAAAAAATTACCGGATTCCCAAAGCTGAAATTATCAAAGCTAACCTGGCCGATACCGGAAAATAAGGTGCGCCGGATTTGGACAATTAATATCGGCAGGCTTAATTTTGTAGTATATAGGTGAAAAGAGGGAGGATTTTGTAAATGTTTCCAGAACTTAAACGTCTGATCGAACAGATGGGTAAGGACAGGGGTATAGATAAGCAAATCATTACTGAAGCTCTTGAAGCGGCAATGCTTACCGCTGCCCACAAGAAGTTGGGGCAACATGTGGATATCGAGGTCCATTATAATGATGAGATCGGAGAAATTGAAGTTTTTCAATTCAAGACAGTTGTCGATAAAGTGCTTGATCCTGAAATGCAAATCTCCAAAGAAGAAGCACAGGGTACGCTTGATGAAGAAGCACAGCCCGGCGACAGTTTGGGAATGAAAATCGAAACGAGTTCCTTTGGCCGGATTGCCGTGCAAATGGCCAAGCAAATCATTATTCAACGGGTCAAAGATGCCGAACGCGATAATATTTATGACGAATATAAAGACAGAAAAGGTGAACTGGTCAATGGCTTTGTCCAGAGATTTGAAGGCGGCAGCATTATTGTAAACCTGGGACGTGCGGAAGGCGTCCTGCCGCCCACAGAGCAGATTCATCGCGAAACATATAAACGCGGTGAAAGAATTCGTTCTTACATCGTTGATGTAAAAAAGAATTCCAAAGGATCGCAGATACTTTTATCGCGCACCCATCCATCTTTCCTGAGGGCTCTTTTTGAAGTTGAAGTTCCGGAAATTTCCGAAGGGTTGATTGATATTATCAGTGTGGTCAGAGAACCTGGGAAGCGTGGGAAAATTGCCGTTAAGGCCAAAGATAAAGATATTGATCCAGTGGGCGCCTGTGTCGGCATGAGAGGTTCCCGTGTCCAGAGCGTTGTTCAGGAATTGCGCGGTGAAAAAATTGACATAATCCCCTACACGGAAGACGCCGCCAAATATGTGAGCAGTGCTTTATCTCCCGCCAAGGTTAGTCGTGTATTTATTGATGATGAGAACCGGACAATGACGGTGATTGTGCCTGATGATCAGCTTTCTTTAGCGATAGGTAAGAACGGGCAAAACGTTCGTTTGGCGGTCAAGCTGACCGGATGGAAAATTGATATGAAAAGTGAAACAATGGCTGCTGCTAAAGAGGATGAAGGCCATAAGGTTCTGGAAGTAATAACAGGAATTGAACCGGCCACGGCTGAAAGTATTTTCAACAAAGGAATTAAAAGCATCTCCATGCTGGCCGCCGCTGAGCCGGAAATATTAACGTCGATTCCCGGTGTCAGCGAAACCATGGCCAAACAGTGGATTGAAGACGCCGGTAAAATTTTAGACCAAGAGGTAAATAGCGGTAGTGTGTAATGTTTTGATTATCGTGAAAAATATTAATTTAGGGAGTTTCGTGCATGCCTAAAAAGCGAGTTTATGAATTGGCCAAAGAACTGGGGCTGGAAAATAAAGATCTGATCACGGATCTGGAAAAAATCGGCATTACCGTCAAATCTCATTCCAGTTCTCTGGAAGATGATGAGGTGGAAAGAATAAAAAGCGAACTACTCGCTAAAGAGCCAAGGCAGGTTGTAGAGGAAAGAATAAAATCCACAGTTATTCGCCGCCGTGTCGTTCGTACTCCTTTGGATGAAAGTCAAGCCGCAGAAGAAACAGGAATAAAAGCAGAGCCAAAGGCTGAGGCGGAAGCTGAAACGGGAGCCGAGGCAAAAGTCGAGGCAAAGGCAGCAGCGGAACAGGAACAGGAGACGAAAAAAGAATTACCGCCGGCAGTAACTGAAACTAAAGAAGTTGCTGCGGCGGAGGCAGGTATAGTCCCGCCCGAGCAGGAAAAGCCCGCTGCAGAAGCAAAAGTAGAAACAAAGATAGAAGCAAAAGAAGTTAAGGCTGAAGCTGAAACTGAAACCAAAGCTGAAACCGTGGTGGAAGCGCCGGTGACAGAAAAACCAAAACCCCAGATTATTCCTGTTCGTCCACCGGTAATTGTTCGTCACAAAATTACGAAGGCGGAGCCTAAAAAAGAAACTTCACCAAAAGCCCCTTTAAAGCCTGGAGAGAAAGCAGCTGTTCCTCCTCCCGAAAAACAAATAAAGAAAGAATTTGAGAAACCCAAGAAAAAGGGTAAGGCGCCGGTTGAGGTGCTTATTGAAGAGGATAAAGAAGCACCACGCCGCAAAGTTTCAGAGAAAAAAATTGAAAAGAAATTGCGCAGACAGGATGACGACAGGGAAGTCGTTTTTACCAAATGGCGGACTGATAAAGAAGCCGCTCCCGTTAAGATGAAGAAAACGGAAATAACAGTTCCCAAGGCTATCAAGCGGCGCATTAAGATTGGAGAAACAATTTCGGTTGGTGATTTGGCTAAAAGAATGGGCGTTAAGGCCAGTGAGGTGATCAACAAATTGATGTCGATGGGAGTCATGGCGACAATCAATCAGTCCATTGATTATGATATTGCGACACTGATTGCCGGTGAATTTCATTTCCAGGTCGAACAGGTCGAAGCCGAATTTGACGAAGTTGTTTCGAGCACCCAGATACTGCCGGAAAATCTCAAGCCCCGCGCTCCCGTTGTTACAATTATGGGACACGTTGATCATGGGAAAACGTCTCTGCTGGATGCTATCCGTCAGACAAATGTCATCGCCGGTGAAGCTGGCGGCATTACCCAGGCCATCGGCGCTTATCATGTCAATATCAATAACCGTGATATAGTTTTTCTGGATACGCCGGGGCATGAAGCATTCACCGCCATGCGTGCCCGTGGAGCGCAGGTAACGGATATAGTTGTTCTTGTGGTTGCCGCTGACGACGGCGTTATGGACCAAACCGTGGAAGCCATTAATCATTCCAAAGTTGCCGGGGTTCCCATTATTGTCGCTGTCAATAAAATTGATAAGCCGGGCGCAGATCCGGAAAAAATTAAGCAGAAATTAACGGAACATGGTCTGGTGTCCGAACAGTGGGGTGGTGATACCATTTTCTGCGAAGTATCCGCTAAAAAGAAAATTGGAATTGAGAATTTACTGGAGATGATTTTGTTGCAGGCTGATGTTTTGGAGCTGAAAGCCGATCCTGATCGTGCCGCCCTTGGGGTCATTATTGAAGCTAAACTGGATCGTGGCCGCGGTCCTGTGGCGACTGTTCTGATTCAACAAGGTACATTGCGTGAAGGAGATGCCTTTGTATCCAAAACGGAATCGGGACGTGTCCGGGCAATGATTAATGATCAGGGAAAGCGCGTAAAAGAAGCCATACCTTCCACACCGGTTGAAGTTATCGGTTTTTCCAGTGTTCCCCAGACGGGGGCGGAATTTTTTGTAGTCGAGGACGAAAAGAAAGCGCGCAACATCGCCGACTACTGGTTGAGAAAAGCCAGGGAAAAAGAGCTTTCCGCTACTTCCAAGATTACATTGGAACAGTTGTATGAAAAGATAAAAGAAGGTGTGAAAGATTTCAATGTCATCATTAAGGGCGACGTGCAAGGCTCAATCGAAGCCATTTCCGATGCCTTACACAAGCTTTCCACGGAAGATGTCCGCATGAATCTCATTCATAGTTCTGCCGGCGCCATCAGTGAAACAGACGTCATGCTGGCTTCCGCTTCCAATGCGATTATTATCGGATTTAATGTTCGTCCGGATGCGCGCGTGGTCGAAATTGCCCAGCAGGAAGGCGTGGAAATAAAACTTTATGACATTATTTACAATGTGATTGCTGATGTACGGGCGGCGATGGAAGGGCTTTTGGAACCGGAATACAAGGAAGTTGTTCTGGGGCGTGCCGAAGTTCGTGAAACATTTAAAGTACCCAAAGTGGGTACTATTGCCGGTTGCTATGTTACCGATGGTAAAATCACCCGTAGCGCCAGCCTGAAGCTGGTCCGTGACAGTGTGGTGATTTTCGATGGTAAAATAATGTCGCTGAAGCGTTTTAAAGACGATGCTAAAGAAGTACAAACAGGGTTCGAATGCGGCATCGGCATCGAAGGCTTTAATGATATTCATGTTGGTGATATTATTGAAGCTTATGTGACTGAAAAACTGGAGCGAAAACTGTAGCGCTGTATCGGGTAAAACATTATGGTTATTGGTTACGGAATAATTCAGCTGCGAATTCCGGAGTCCGGCTCTTTGAAAGAAAAAAGAAGTATTTTGAATAAGATAATAAAGCGCACCCAAAACGAGTTCAACGTTTCCATTGCGGAAATTGGCGATCTGGACAACCATAATTTGGCAAAAATCGGCTTTGCGTTTGTCGGCAATGATTCCCGCTTTATTAACGGCAAAGTGGATCATCTGCTGGTATTTGTTGATAATCTGCGCGCTGCTGAAATCTTAAACAGTAATATTGAAATTATGGTCGTCTCCGATTTTTTTAAGGAGACAAACTGGGAAGCAGGGAAGTACGATGAACTTTAAAAGGGCGGACAGGGTGGCCGAACTGATTATGGCCGAGATGTCTGATATAATATTCAAACAGGTCAAGGATCCGCGGGTGCATGCCGTAACCATTACATCGGTGAAAGTGAGTGATGATCTGCGTAATGCCAAAATTTACTTTGTGGAAATGGGAAAAGATGAATGTTCGCCGGAAATCAAGGCTGGTTTGGCCAAAGCCACCAATTTTGTCCGCAGAGAGTTAGGCAAAAGATTGCAGTTGCGTTATGTTCCCGAGATTATGTTCGTGCATGATAAGTCGTTTGGTTACGGCAGCCGGATAGAAAGACTCCTGGCGGAAATTGCCGAGCAGGAAAAAAGCAATGATTAAAGAAATTATTGAAGCAATTACCAGGGGGCAGAGTTTTCTCGTGACCGCCCACGTCCGGTTGGATGGAGATGCGCTGGGTTCGGAATTAGCCGTTTATCTGATGCTCAAAGATATGGGGAAAAAGGTTGTTGTGTATAATCAGGATAGTACGCCGGAGCATTACCGGTTCTTGCCGGCGGCGGAAGACATTGTTCAGGACCCAGGCGCTATGGAGCAATACGACACGGCTATGATACTGGATTGCAGTGAATTGGAGCGTGTTGGTGAACAGGCGGAAGCAATCGGGAAAATAAAAAACCTGATTAATATCGATCATCACATTTCCAATGACGGCTTTTGTGATTTGAAATTAATTGATGCCCGGGCAAGTTCAACAGGCGAGTTGATATTCCGTCTGATGCAGGAAATGGGGTTCAAGTTAACGAAAGATATCTGTACTAATTTATACGCGGCGATACTGACGGATACCGGCGGATTCCGTTATTCCAACACCCGCCGGGACGCCCTCTGGACGGCAGGAACGTTGGTGGAATACGGTGCTGATCCCCAGTGGATTTCGGAAAATATTTATGAAAGTGATCCTCCGTCCAAGTTGAAACTGCGGGCTCGAGCGCTGGAGACGCTTTCTCTGGATATGAAAAGCAAAGTGGGGTCGCTTACCGTAACTAAAAAAATGCTGCAGGAAACAGGAGCATCAATGGACTACACGGAGGGTTTTGTTGACATTCCCCGTGCCGTGCATGGAATTGAAATCGCAGCGCTTTATACTCAAATGAACGGCAATGGTTTTAAGATCAGCCTGCGGTCGAAAGGTAAGGTCAACGTGGAAAAGATTGCCAAAAAGTTTGGCGGTGGTGGACACATTAATGCGGCTGCCTGCCGGATTGAAGGTGATATCGATTCAGTTAAGTCCAAAATTATGGAAGCAATTAAGGAACTATAGTTGTATATGAACGGTGTCGTGATCATCGACAAACCGGCTGGTAAAACGTCGCACGATGTTGTAAGTCAGGTAAAAAAAATATTAGGCGCCAAAAAAGCCGGCCATACGGGGACGCTTGATCCTATGGCAACCGGGGTGCTTCCCATATGTGTAAATGAGGCGACAAAACTGGCCGGATTTTTATCGGATGATAATAAGGAGTATCTGGCAACAATGCTGCTCGGTGTAAAAACAGACACGCTGGATACGGAAGGAAAAATTGTCGGCCAGTCCGATCATGTGGTATCTGATCACGAGATTGAAACAACGTTAGGCCGGATGGTGGGGAAAATTAAACAAATACCCCCGGCGTATTCGGCGGTTAAATATTGCGGCGATCCCCTGTATAAATGGGCGCGCAAAGGTGTTATGATAGAAGCGGCGCCAAGGGAAGTGGAAATCCGGCATATTTCTATAAAGGATATTTCTTACCCGCGGGTGATCTTTCAGGTGGCTTGTTCCAAGGGTACGTATATCAGAACGTTATGCGCCGATGTCGGTGAGTTGCTAGGTTGTGGCGCATGCTTAAGCGGCTTGCGTCGCATTCGCAGCGGTTTTTTTTCGGAAGATATGGCTGTTGCGCTGACTAATGGTTCTCCCGGGGAAAAGAAAGAAGAGCTTCTGGCAAAAATGCTGCCGCTGACGAAACTGTTGCCTTTGGTGACAGCCATAGAAGTAGAAGATGCATTTGCCAATAAGCTGCGTGACGGATTGCAGCCTTCAGTGCAAACTATGAAGACTCATGCTCTGCCTTTTCTTGAGGCGGGAGATATGGTAAAGTTCATTAATCGCCGGGGCTGTCTTGTTGCCATAGCAGAAATGGTGACACCGGTGAGAAATTTTTTTAAGATTGATGAAAAATGTCAGGCGGCCAGGATTGTTCGTGTTTTCAACAATATTCAGAACTGATGGATAAAATTTAGATAGCAAGGAACTAAATTAATTAGGAGGAAAAAAGCGTGTTAACTACGGAAAAAAGAACAGCAATAATTGGAGAATATCGGCTTCATGAAAAAGATACGGGATCTCCGGAAGTACAGATTGCACTGCTCAGCGCCAGAATCGAATATCTGACTGAACATTTTAAGTCGCATAAAAAGGATCATCATTCCCGCCGTGGTCTTTTGAAACTCGTTGGCCAGAGAAGACGGCTTCTCAATTATATTAAAGATAATGACATCGAACGCTACAGAAATGTAGTTAAACGTCTGGGACTCAGGAAGTAAAAATTATTTAAGGGCGGAAGGCAATAGTTGATCCGATTGACCACGGTAGTTGTTATACTGGGAACAATCGGCTATTGCATTTCGCCCTTAAGTTTCTGATTGTCTCCGACATATGAGGAAAACGGAGGAAAATTAAATGAGTAATATATTTAGCGCGGATTTTGCCGGACGCAATATTTCGCTGAAAACGAATTATGTTGCCGGCCAGTCTGATGGTTCAGTACTGGTTTGCTACGGCGACACAGTTGTTCTGGTGACCGCGGTTTCTTTAAAAGGGGTCAGAGCAGGAATGGATTTCCTGCCCTTGACTGTAGACTATCAGGAAAAGACTTTTGCCGCCGGAAAAATTCCGGGAGGCTTTTTCAAAAGGGAAGGGCGTCTTAATGAACGGGAAATATTATTGTCACGTATAATAGACAGATCAATTCGCCCCTTATTTCCCAAGGGTTACTATAGTGAAACGCAACTAGTGGCTACAGTTCTTTCTGTAGACAATGAAAACGACCCCGAAGTTGCAGCAATGCTGGGAGCATCGGCAGCTCTGGAAATATCCAACATCCCGTTTAAGGGGCCAGTTGCCGGCGTGCGGATTGGAAGGCTCAACGGTGAGCTTGTCTGCAACGCCTCACCCGAGAATATGCTGACCAGTGAATTGAATATTTTTATGGTCGGCAGAAAAATCACCCCCGGTAAAGAAGGACGCGATTACGATGTCGAACTGGTCATGCTGGAAGGTGATGCCCAGGAAGTAGATGAAGACGTCATTGTTGATGCTATTAAGTTTGGCTTGGAAGCAATTCGTCCGGTAATTGATCTGCAGGATAAAATGCGCCAGGCCGTGGGCAAGGAAAAAAGAACAGTAGAGGAGATTGTCACTGATGAAGAGCTTACGGCAAAGGTGAGAGCCGCAGCTTTAGCCGGTCTTGAGGAAGGCTACAGTATGCCCCGCAAACTGGAGCGCTACGGCAAGCTTGATGAAGTACGGGAAAAAGTTATTAAGGAGATGTGCGGCGAAGATCCGGCTGTTAGCAAAAAAGTAACAGGAATTATTGAAGAAATAGAACGGCGTATCCTGCGCGATATGATTATAAGGGATAAAAAGAGAATTGACGGTAGATCATCGACTGACATCCGCCCGATCAGTTCGGAAGTAGGGGTTTTGCCACGTGCCCACGGCTCGGCTTTGTTTAACCGTGGTGAGACACAGGCACTAGTTGCTCTAACTCTGGGAACATCATCCGATGAACAGCGGCTGGATTATGTTACCGGCGAAGAAAGACGGTCGTTTATGCTTCATTACAATTTCCCGCCCTATAGCGTAGGTGAGGCTAAGCCTCTGCGCAGTCCGGGCAGAAGAGAAATAGGTCATGGGGCGTTGGCACGAAAAGCATTAGTTCCTGTTTTGCCATCGGCAGAGGATTTTCCCTACACAATCAGAATAGTATCCGAAATACTTTCTTCCAACGGTTCATCTTCTATGGCGACGGTTTGCGGCGGAACTTTATCCCTGATGGACGCCGGAGTGCCGGTAAAAGATGTGGTAGCGGGCATCGCGATGGGTCTTTTAAAGGAAGGCGATGATGTCGTTATTTTATCAGATATTCTGGGAGATGAAGATCATGCCGGCGATATGGATTTCAAAGTATGCGGTACGGAAAAAGGCGTTACCGCCATGCAAATGGACATTAAGATAGATAGGCTTTCTGAGGATATTTTGCGCAAGGCCCTGGCCCAGGCCAGAGACGGCAGGATCCATATTATCGGTAAACTCCGTGAGACGTTGACTGCTCCCCGTTCCGACATTTCTATTTATGCGCCCCGAATTACCACTGTAAAGGTTAAAGAAGATCAGGTGAGGACCGTCATCGGCGCTGGCGGGAAAAATATCCGTCAGATTATCAGTGAGACCGGTGTTACCATTGATGTCGAAGATGATGGCACCGTAACGATTGCCTCCAGTGATGCTGAAGCGGCAGCCCGCGCGGTAGCGATGGTGAAATGGCTTACTGAAGAAGCGGAAGTCGGGAAAATTTACCGCGGCACTGTGAAGAAAATAGTCGACTTTGGAGCCTTTGTTGAGATTTTACCGGGTACGGAAGGATTATTGCACATTTCTCAAATAGCCAAGGAAAGGGTAAACAAAGTCACCGATGTCCTCAAAGAAGGCGATGAAGTCATGGTCAAGGTGCTGGAAGTGGATAAGTCGGGTAAAATCCGCCTCAGCCGGAAAGAGGCATTGGGTGCCGAGCCGCAATAAAGTAAACCCATAATATTTTTGTTTGGAAAGTAAATGGGGAAAATAAATGTTTGTATTCAAAGAATAGCAGGTAATGAGGATATCCCGCTGCCCAAATATATGACCAGTCAGGCGGCAGGCATGGATGTTTTTGCGGCTGTGGCAAAAGATGAAATTATTTTGCCTGGTGAGAGGAAAAAAATACCAACGGGAATCGCTATTTCTCTGCCTGAAGGCTTTGAAGCACAGATAAGACCGCGTAGCGGACTGGCAATTAAGGAGGGAATTACTCTGCTGAATTCACCGGGCACTATCGATGCGGATTATCGCGGAGAAATTGCCTTGATTGTGATTAATCACGGAGAAAAACCTTTCTTGATTTGTCGGGGTATGCGTCTGGCTCAAATGGTGATTCAAAAAGTCTATCAGGTGGAGTGGGTAGAGGCTGAAGAACTGCATGCCACGGCCAGGGGGGCGGGTGGCTTCGGCCATACATAATTTTGCCTTATGTTTTGCAATTGAATTTAAACGGTGGTATGGATAGCGTACAAAATAGGTTTCCTGATTTTTCAGAATTATGAAAAAATATAAAGTTAAAAAGACATTCCAAGAAATTAACGAAAAGATCAAAAATGGCGAGGCTGTAGTCGTTACTGCTGAAGAGATGATCGACATTGTGGAAAGGAATGGAGCAGTTGAAGCCGCCCGCAAGATAGACGTTGTCACTACAGGTACTTTCGGTGCCATGTGTTCATCCGGGGCATTTCTGAATTTCGGCCACACTTCACCCAAAATCAGGGCTTCCAAGGTCTGGTTGAATGATGTTCCCGCTTATGGCGGTATTGCTGCCGTCGATTGCTATATAGGCGCCACTGAGGTTGTCGAGGGCGATCCTCTCAACAGTGTTTATCCCGGGGAATTTAATTACGGTGGCGGTCATGTTATTGAAGACCTTGTATCGGGCAATGTCATTAAATTGCGCGCCGAAGGCTACGGCACCGATTGTTATCCGGCGAGAAAATTCGAAAAAAATATTACGATAAACGATTTGCGTGATGCCATTTTGTTTAATCCCCGTAATGCTTATCAAAACTACAACTGTGCTGTAAACCTGTCGGACACAACGATTTATACGTATATGGGAATGTTGCGTCCGCGTATGGCCAATGCTAATTATGCGACTTCGGGGCAGTTGAGCCCATTATTTAATGATCCGTATTATCGAACTATTGGTGTTGGTACGCGAATATTTTTAGGCGGAGCGCAGGGATTTGTTGCCTGGCCGGGGACCCAGCATAATCCCAATGCCCTGCGAGGACCCAATGGTGTGCCCAGGGAAGGCGCCGGCACCCTCGCCGTAATAGGCAACTTAAAAGAAATGACACCGGAGTGGCTGGCTGCCGCCAGCATACTAGGTTATGGAGTTTCGTTATACGTGGGTATTGGTATTCCGATTCCCATTTTAAATGAGGAAATGGCGCGTTTTACAGCAGTCAAAGATGAAGATATTTATACCCAGGTTTATGATTACAGTATGGATTACCCTAAGGGTGTGTCGAAATCTCTGGCTGAAGTCAGTTATAAAGATCTGCGTAGCGGAACAATTATAATTGATGGGAAAAAAATAATTACCGCACCTCTTTCCAGTTATTATAAGGCACGGCAGATTGCCAATACCTTAAAAGAATGGATAGAAAGCGGCAAATTTATTTTGGGTGAGCCGCAACAAATTTTACCTTCCATAGAAATTTAATTAATGGAAACGGCTGACGCCAACAAAGGTAGCGCTTGCTTTAGAATTGGAATTGCTTAATGTTGTTCCAGTTGTGGTGTAACAATTTTGAATTTCCATATCATCTATAAATCCAAACCAAATTAATTTACAATAAGACAACCAGCAGAGTAATATTAGATAATATATACAAATACATGGCTCTTTGTTGCCAGATTCAATTCTATGCAAAAAAAAGTATAATAATTAATGTTAATTAAAATTATACTATAGTAATTTATTTTTACTTGACTTTTGTTGATATCTGTTGTTTTTATTAGAAATAATGAGGAAAATACTTAAGATATGACACAGAATACACGTAAAAATAGAGTAAAAAAGCTAAGAGAAGAAGTTCCTTTAAGTATAGCAGAATTGGCAAGAAAAGCAGAATTGACACCGCAAACAATAGCCAAAATGGAAAAAGGCTTGCCAACTAGAAAAAACTCGCAATTGAAAGTTGCTAAAGCATTAAATAAAAAATACAATGAAGTTTTTGAAGATATAACCGATACATAAATTATGAGGGGATCGCTTACAGATGAAAGTAGGCCGATATTTGATTGGTTTTTTGTTCTTGATGATGCTTTTGATAACATTCGGCAACCGGGGATTAATAGATAATTATTTAATGAATAATAAGCTGGTGCAATTAAAACTGGTAAATAATGGTGTGGCGGCAGAAAACAGCGCATTGAAGAAGAAAATTGTTTTATTGCGTAGTGATTTAGGTTACATTGAATCAGTGGCCCGTAATGAATTAGGTATGGTTAAAAAGGGAGATATAGTTTATCGGTTTTCCAAATAGCATGGAGAGTGGCTTTCCGGGTAAACGTGTCTAGTGGTGTTCTAATGTTGGATTTAAAATTATTTTCCGGTTCAAAAAAGATTGTTGGCTTAGATATTGGTTCGAGTTCCTTAAAATTAGCTGAAGTGATCAGCACTAATAAGGGTTACGTGCTTAATCAATTTTTACAGGTTCCTCTTCCCAAAGGAATCATAGCGGAAGGTGTTTTAGTCGACCCCCACGAATTATCTTCAAAACTCAAAGAACTTTTTAAAAATTCAGGTTTGCGGGGTAGAGGAATAGCTACTTCTCTTTCCGGAAATTCAGTAATTGTTAAAAAGGTTACATTCTCTCAAATGGAGGAAGCCGAATTACGTGATTTAATTCGGGATGAAGGTGGCAAATATTTGCCGTTCGACAACATGGATGACGTTAATTACGACTTCCAAATTTTAGGTGACAATGAATTCAATCCCAGTCAGATGGATGTTATTATCGTTGCAGCCAAAAAAGATATTGTCAACAGTTATCTTGACGCACTTGTAGACGCTGGCCTCAATGTAATGATTATGGATGTAGATTCCTTCGCTTTGGAAACTATGTATGAAGCTAACTACAAGTATGAAAATGATGAAATAGTTGTAATTGTTAACATTGGGGCAAGCATTACCAATATTAATGTTATTAAAGGTGGTATGTCGATTTTCACCCGTGATTTTACTTTGGGAGGTAATTCGATTACAGAAGGATTGCAGGGGCAATATAATATAACTTTTGAAGAAGCTGAGAAAAATAAGGTAGAATGCCTGCCTGATAATATAGAGTTGCAAAACAGCATTTTGGATTTTGCTGAGCCGATTTGTTCGGAAATTGAAAGATCAATCGATTATTTCCGTTCTACTTTTGGCGGCGAAAATATTAAACACGTTTTTCTTTCCGGAGGTTCGGCAAGAATCCATGGTTTAGCAACGACTTTATCGCAAAGATTAAATATTGAGACAGAAATAATTAATCCTTTTTTAGAGATTGGTTACAATAAGAAAAATATCGACGCCAATGATTTGGAGAACATCAGTCCGATTGCTGCTGTTGCTATAGGGTTAGGTCTGAGAAAAATGGATGACAAATGATAAAAATTAATCTTTTACCCTACCGCGAAAAAGAAAAAAAGGAAAACATTGCCCGCCAAGTATCAATTATTGGTGGCTCTTTTATCATCTTAATCCTACTGCTTATGTTTATTCAATTTAAATTATACTCTTCGGTTATTAATTTGGAGGGTCAGGTTAAAGAATCGGAAGCAAAACTAGTCGATCTAAATAAAAAAATAGGTGATCTGGATAAGTTCAAGCAATATAAAAATGAGCTGGAACAAAAACTTGGCGTTATTAAAACATTAGAGGAAAATCGTTTGGCACCGGTTAAGATGTTGGACGATATAGCTTCTATGGTCCCTTCCAAAAACATCTGGCTTGTTAAAATTACCCAAAAAGACGACCAGTTAACAATCGAAGGTGTGGGAAAGGATAATATAGTTGTAGCTGATTTTATGAAGACTGTTGAGAAATTTGAACCGATTAAATCAGTTGATCTGGGTTCTTCAAAAAAGACAGAAATTAGCGGTATTACTTTGCAACAATTCAATTTTTCATGTGTTATGAAAAAAGGATTTTAATGTATGGCCATTACACTGGATGAAATAAAGAAGCTTTCTCCGAAAGCAAAAGCAGCTATTATAGTTGTGGTCATTTGTCTTATCGGCTATTTTGATTGGGTTTATTTTTTAAAAGATTCAATGGAGAAGAAAACTTCCCTGAGTCAGAAACTGGAAGAATTGCAAGGACAGATAAAAGAAAAAGAAAGAATTACGCTGCAATTTAACAAATATAAGGCTGATGTTGCCACGCTTAAAGAGAATTATAATGTTGCCTTGCAAAAACTACCTGCACAGCGGGAAATCCCTGGACTCTTCCATTCCGTTTCTCAGGCAGGTAAAGATGCCGGTGTTGATTTTTTGTTGTTTGAGCCTAGAGCGGCAATACCGAAAACGATGGATAAACAAGAATCCAAAGCAGCCTCATTATTAAAGCCGTCTGATCAAAGACAAACTGATCAAAAAAAGGAAGCCGACACGAAGCCTGGAGACGGTGGTAAGAAAGCCCCCCCTCCCCCAGCGAAAGCGGAACCATTTTACGAAGAAATTCCAGTTAATGTTACGGTAATCGGCAGTTTCCAGAGTATTGTCTATTTCTTCGAAAAAGTGGCCAAGTTACCGCGTATTATTAATATATCCGATATTACCATTGGTGACAGAAAAGAAGTAAAAGGAAAAGGATATGTAATTAATACATCTTGCACAATCAAAACATACATGTTTGTAGACAAAAAAGAACCTATGAGTGAAAAGGCAAAATGAAAAAAATAACTTTTTTTATATTAACAATAATTTTTGCCGGCATGTTGAGCACAGATAGTCTTATTGCCGCTGAAGCTACAAAAGTGTTGCCTCTTCCTCCTCCGAAAGTCGGTCCGGTTAAACAGCAGGCACAGGCACCGCAACCATTGGCACCTGCAGTAGCTGTTATACCGCCTGCGGAAAGCACATACAGTTATAATCCTGCGGGTAAGCCGGATCCTTTCCAGCCTTTTGTAGAAGAAGAAGTTGCTGCTAAAAAGAAAGCAGAGAAAAAGAAAGTAAGTTCAATTTTCCCTCTGCAGAGAATAGAAGTTGAACAATTCAAGCTTGTTGGAATTGCCGGTGATCAAGAACGGCGTGTGGCTATGGTAGAAGATGTGACAAAGAAATTTTATCCTTTATCCGTCGGAACGCGTATTGGTCTGAATAATGGAAAAGTTGTCGAAATTTTGTCTGATCGCGTTATTGTCGAAGAATATAAAGCAAAAAAAACAAAACGAATTATTTTAAAACTTCATAAAAATTAAGATGAGGTAAAACGATGAAAAAATGTTTATTTAATATATTCTTGGCTGTTATTATAAATTTCTGGATGTTGTCTTGTGTGCCGGCAGTAATGGCAGCGTCCGTTGATCAGGATAATGCAAAGACCGCTGTTACCGAAACAGGATATCTGGAAAATGTTTTATTGGAAAAATTGCCCGGTAAAGAAAGAATTTCGCTTGTCGTGTCCGAACAACCCTCCGTCAGTGTTGGAAATCAAACAGATGGTAACTTACTCATTAAGTTGGAAAATATGCTTGTACCGGAGAATTTACGCCATACTTTTGCAGATAATTCACTGAACAATGTTTCTCGTGTCATTCCGGTGCAAAAAACACTGGAAGGCAAAAAGTGGACTTATTTAACTGTTGAGATTAAAGAAGCTGTGCCTTATGCTGTAAGACAGGAAGGTAAAGTTATTTACATTGATTTTAATGTATCTGATTTGCCGGAAAAGAAGAGGTACGCTTCTGCAGCCTCGTCGTCGGGTAGAGTAAAGCCGGTGAAGAAGGAAAATGAGATAAAACGCAATGAAGATGCAGCAAAACACATGGAAAAACTTGTTTCTCTTGACTTTCAAGATGCTGAAATTAAAAGTGTATTGCGGCTTATGGCCGAATACGGGGAAATGAGCATAGTTTCCGGAGATGATGTAAAAGGCAATGTGACTTTACATATGAAGAATGTTCCCTGGGAACAGGCTTTGGATACGATATTGGATGTCAATGGCTTAGCAAAGAAAAAAATGGGTAACGTGATCAGTGTCATGACTCTGGATAAAAAGAAAAAAGATGAATCTGACAAATCCAAAGCTGAAGAAGACCAACGTAAAGCGGAAGACCTGCGCAAAGATAGAGAGCAAAAGCTGATGGTCGAAAAAGGCTTGTTAAAACAGATTCTAATTGAAGCGAAAATCGTCGAAGCAACAGAGAATTTTACCAGAAATCTTGGTGTGCAGTGGGGATTGGGAACTAATCAAGCGGCAGGAGGCCGTTATGGACTCGGCATCTCCGCCGGTACCAGTACTTCATTATCTAACCAGCGTTCACAAACTTACCCTTCTCAGATTCCCTGGACGAATTCTGCAGGTGAACCTTTACAAATGGCTGCGGTTAATTTCCCATCATTGGCTACTACGGCCTTCTCCCCGGCGCTGGGAGTTGTCTTTGGCGGAGCGAATGCTTTTCTGGAAGTTCAGCTGGCGGCTTTGGAAGAAAATTCGACCGGTAAAATTATCTCCGCACCAAAAATAGTGACCATGGAAGGTGTCAAGGCGACAATTAAGCAAGGCTCTGAAATTCCTTATACCACGCCGGCATCAGGTACGTCACCGGCAACCATCAGTTTCAAAGAAGCGTTGCTGAAATTGGAAGTAACCCCTAAAATTACAGATGAAGGTAAAATTTCCATGGAAATAAAGGCTAATAATGATGAGCCTGATTATGTAAATATGATTGTAGGTACTTCCAATCCTCCCATCAAAAAAAGTGAAATAGACTCGAAAGTTGTCGTCCAGAATGGGGATACCGTTGTCATCGGAGGCATACTAAAATCTGCTAATTCTAAAACTGTCAGTGGCATTCCTTGGCTTCAAAAAATTCCGGTTTTAGGTTGGCTATTTAAAACGGAAAATACCAGCAAGGATAAAACACAGCTGTTAATTTTTATAACTCCGAAGATCTTGCAGGGTGCAGACTTTGCAGGGAGCGTGGAAAAAATTATCAATTAATAAATTAAATAAATTGTTCAATAACCCATGTGTTTTAAATATTTAGTACGATAATTAATGAAATCATCATTATCTAAGATATTAATTATCTTTGTTTTATTCCTGCTTGTACAGGTTTTTGCCTGCACGAACACTCCTTGGCATCAAAAACAAGGTGAAATATTTTTAAATAAAGGCATATCCCTCATCGAAATGAGGGAATTCAACAGTGCAGCCAAAGAATTGCTCGAAGCCGAAAAATATTCTCCGGATGATCCCAAAATACATTATTATCTGGGGATAGCCTATCACGGAAAAGACTTACGGAACCATGCCATTGCAGAGTTACAGAAGGCAATTTCTCTTAAAGATGATTATTCCGAAGCCCATAATTATTTGGGAACCCTTTACATGGAAAACAGGCAGTGGGATCAGGCCTTAAAGGAATTTGATCGTGCCCTGGAGAATATATTTTATGACACGCCGGCGATGCCGTATTTTAATGCCGGTCTAACTTATTATTTCAAAAAGGATTATAAAAATGCCCTGATTAAATATCAGGCCGCTCTCCAGAAAGAGCCCATGACTTATCTTCGTCCGCAAATTGAAAAAAATATTGGCATCATATATTTCGATCAGAATAACATTCATGAGGCTATCTCACATTTTGAGAAATCGGTAACATTAAATCCATCGCTTTATGATGCCCATCTTCTGCTGGGTGAGTGCTACTTAAGAATTAAAGATTCAAAAAAGGCCAGAAAAGAATTCCAGTCAGTAATTGAATTATCTCCCCCGGCTTCTTTTTTCAGCCAAAAAGCTAAAAGCTATTTACAGTCCTTAGAATAAAATAATGGAAAATAAACAATTCGAAGAAGACAGCCTGATTTTTGTTAATCAGATGGAGGCATTAATAAGTCGCAAAATGTTTCCGGAAGCATTAAGTATGGCCGAAGAACGGCTATCAAAATTCCCATCTGATTTAGATGCCAGAGTATTTATCAATTCAATCCTTATCGAAATGGGAAGGATTGAAGAATCCCGGAATGTATTGAACGAACTGGAAAAAGATATTATAAAACTATCATTTAGTTATTTAAGGGCTGCCGATACTTATTACAATAAAGGGATAATTCAAGATGCAGTTTTATGTTATCAAAAGTTTATCGCCCTTAATCCCCATTCTGAACATTCTCCGGAAGTCACCGAAAAAATCACTTTGTTGCAACAAGAGGAAAATTCTGCCCGTGAAGGTATTGAGGAGGATATAGATGATACCGCCAAACCGGAATTTTATACTATGACTTTGGCTGATCTCTATATCAAACAGGGACATTTAAAGATGGCTGCGGACATTCTCGAGGAAATAATTAAAAGGGAACCATCCAATGTTCAAGCCAGAGAAAAATTCGATACGATTAAAGTTGTCCTTGCTCAAAAACCATCTTTCCCTGATGCTTTTGATTCAACAAAAAAAGTGATCAATATTTTGTCATGCTGGCTGGATAATATTGGCAGGTTAAAAACGCATGCAACATGACGATTTTATATTTCCCGCAAGAAAAAATCTTATTTATCAGTTGTTTTCCACTTTTGCAATTGACTGCCTGATATTTTTCAATATGAGCAATATACGTTATTTGTCCGGGTTTACCGGCAGTGACGGTATTCTGATAATAAGTAAAAACAGAACCGTATTATTGGTTGACGGACGTTATACCACACAGGCAAAATTAGAGGCGTCGGATGCAGAAATAATTGAATATAAGGATAAAATTAAAGGAGTTGTTAATACTGTTCAGGAACTGAATCTTAAATATATTGGTTTTGAGGCGGAATCAGTAGTGGTGCAAATGTACAATCTATTGATTCGCGAATTGCCTGATAAAATTTTTATACCTTTGATCGACGAGTTGAAACTGCTCCGCGCCTATAAGGATGAATCGGAAATTTTGTTAATGAGAAAGGCTGCTGAAATTGCTTCTGCAGCAATACTGACTTTAACATCAGAAATTAAATTGGGTTGTTCTGAAAAGGATCTGGCGCTTCAACTGGAAATAATTGCCCGTAAGTCCGGGGCGGAACAGCTAGCCTTCGAAACAATTTTGGCTTCCGGAGAAAATTCAGCTCTGCCGCATGCAAAACCAACCGACAGAAAAATTAAACCAGGAGATTTTATTGTTATTGATTTTGGTGTTAAATATCAAGGTTATTGTTCCGATGAAACCTGCACTTTTGTTTTTCAAGAATTGACAGACGAACAAAATAATGCTTATCAACTCGTCAAAGAAGCTCACGATCGGGCAATTGAGATGATTAAGGACGGTGTCGCCGCAGCTGAAGTAGATAGTTGCGTACGAAACGTGTTGGGAAAAAAGTACGAAAAGTATTTTTCGCATGGCACCGGTCATGGCGTTGGTATAGAAGTTCATGAAGCGCCACGCCTTAATCCCGTTTCCAAGGATATTTTAAAAGCGCAGATGGTGGTTACGGTGGAACCGGGTCTTTATTTTCCCGGACGCTGGGGCATCAGGATCGAGGATACGGTATTAGTCAAAAAAAATAGTTGCGAAAAGCTGACAAAAATGGATAAAAGAATAATTATAATCGAATAAAATCAGGGGTTATGCTGTTATGAAAATATTTCCAGAAGATTTCCTTTATAGCCGCGAACATATCTGGCTGCGAATTGACGGAGACATGGCGACATTGGGAATTACGGATTATGCTCAGGAAAGTTTGGGAGAGATCCTTTCAGTTGAGTTTCCGGAAATCGATACTTATGTTGAACGTGACGAAACATTTTGTTCTATCGAATCTACTAAAGCTGTAGTGGATTTAGTGTCGCCGGTCAGTGGAACCATAGTCAGTGTCAACGAGGATATTAATGATGATATTGGTATAATTAACAGCGATCCTCATGACATCGGCTGGCTTGTGGTAATTGAAATGGATGACATGGAACAATTAGACGACTTGCTTGATGCGACAGGATATCATGATTTTATTATGCAGGAAGAGGAGCGGGACTAGGTGGGGCCTCTTATGGTTTGGAGGGTTTTAAATTTTCAACGGCATAATGCGTTTGAAAACATGGCTATTGACGAAGCCATTTTCCGTGAGACAATAAACTATAAAAAACATCCCACAATAAGATTTTACGGATGGCAGCCGGCGGCTGTTTCCATCGGTTATTTCCAAGATGCAGAAAAAGAAGTTAACATCGAAAAATGCTATGCAGACGGCGTTGATATTGTCCGTAGAATTAGCGGAGGAAAAGCTGTCGCCCATTGCGATGAAGTTACATATTCGGTTATAGCCTGCGATAAAGAAGAGTTGTTCCCACCCGATATCTTAGGAACATATAAAATAATAAGCAATTGTATTGCCCGCGGTTTGGCTTATTTGGGGATTAAAGCGACTTTGGCTGAATCCGGTCGCAGCTTACATGATTCCGATTTTAAAGCGTGTTGCTTCTCTGTGCCTTCGAAAAACGAGCTTCTGGTTTCCGAACGCAAAATTTGCGGCAGTGCGCAGTTTAGAACCAACAGTGGTTTCATACAGCATGGTTCACTGCTTATAAATTTTGATCCGGCCAGAACGGCATCCTACTTGTTGCCAATGCGCACGCCAGCACAATTACGAAAACTAAAAGATTCGGTGGCGGCTATCAATGAAGAAATTGCCCTGCCGATTGATGAAAAGGAAATTTGTTCCAATTTAAAAAAAGGCTTCGCGGAAGTGTTGAACGTAAAACTTATTGAGGAGACATTAACCTCTGCGGAAGAAGAACTGATGAATAAATTAACAAAAAAATATACCAATTCAAAATGGAATATGGAGCGAAAAAGAGAACCTTTTAAAATAGAGAATTGATACATATTGATTCAATTCAATCTTTTCCTTCTTGCGTAAATTTTATTTTTTTAGTTGCGCTTTCGATTCAGATCGCGTATAAAGACAGATCGTTAAAAAGGCATTTTATAAAGTGTTGTTTCTTAAGTTAGGAGCGTGATTAAAAACTAATTGAAAATATCCAGGGTAGTTGACGGCAAGTGATTTTCACGTTGCCGTGCTGCCCTTTTTTTGTTTCCAAAAGATATAATCATAAATAATAACAAACAGGAGGATTACATTGGAAGTAAAAGTAATTGATAATGATGTGGAAAAGGCCCTGAAAATTTTGAAAAACAAGCTTTCGAAAAGTGGTCTGTTTAAAGAATTGAAAGTGCGCCGTGCCTATGAAAAACCATCGGTTAAGAAAAAGCGAAAAACAATCGAAGCACGCCGCAGATTGGCTAAGGTACAAAGACGCCGCAGTAACTGAGCATAAGGCTTAAAAGGGTTGTTGATCAGCGGTTATACTTAATAAGCTTTAAATGTTGCACAAGGACACTCAAGACGCAGAATGTATTGAATTGCAGCAATACAGAATCTGCTTCCTGATTTTCTTGGTATATTTCCGTTTTAATATTTCGTTAACTGAAAGCAAAAGATAGTCTGTGGCATTCTCAATTATTCAGAATGCCTTGATTCCAAGGGGGAATTTTACCACATGGACGAAAGGCAGCAGTATGTAGTCGATGCTCTTTCCATTGAAGAATCATGGCGGGTGTTTCGTATCATGGCAGAGTTTGTAGATGCCATTGAAACGATGTCACAGATTCATAATGCCGTTTCTATTTTTGGTTCGGCCCGGGTTGAACCGGAAGATGAATACTACCAAAAGGCTGAAAAATTAGGCTTTCTTTTAGCCGAAAATGGATTTAACGTCATTACTGGCGGCGGTCCGGGAATCATGGAAGCGGCCAACAAAGGTGCCACTGCCGGTGGCGGTAAATCTGTCGGCATGAATATACGCCTCCCCTTTGAGCAAAAACCGAATCCTTATGCTAATATTCATGTTGATTACAAATATTTTTTTATCCGCAAGGTAATGTTTGTTAAATATGCGGTAGCCTATATTATCCTGCCCGGTGGATTCGGTACTATGGATGAACTATTTGAAGCATTGACTCTAATTCAAACCAGAAGAATTAAAAGCTTTCCTGTAATTCTGATGGGCAGTGAGTACTGGCAAGGCCTTGTTAACTGGTTGAAAAAAATTATGCTGGCGGAGGGCAAGATTATTCCCGCCGACCTCAATCTTATTCAAATTATTGACGATCCTGAAGAAGCCGTAAATCATATTAAAAAGTATGTTATAATTTAAAGAGTATCACAGCTTATGGCACCGGAAAAATGGCTGGCTGATCTGAAAAAAGGAATTGTTGCGCCTTGTTATCTTTTATACGGGGAAGAAGAATATTTAATTAATGAAGCCTTGCAACAGATTCTGGACTCAATTATTCCGGAAGAGGATCGTGACTTTGGCCTTTTTTACCTTGACGGTCAAAACATCGATTTTGACAGCCTGATCGAACACATTTTAACGCCTTCTCTGTTAGGAAGCCGGAAGGTAGTGGTAGTCCGCAATACAACAATTTTCCATTCCAGCGAAACCCTTTCCGACCTGACACAAAAAGTTAGATCCAATATTGACGACAATCCCTCTAAGGCTGCAAAATACTTTTTAACTTTTCTCAAACTGGCCGGATTTTCTCTGGAAGATTTACATCAAAACGGTTGGCGGCGTATTTCCGATGAACAATGGAGAAAAGTTGTTGTCGGGGATGCAGGCGTTGACCGCGAAAAATGGCTTCCCCGTATTTTGGAAATTTGTTCAAATCTGGGGATAACTGAAATGTCCGGAACAGATAAAACAGGACAATTGGAGAAAATTTTTCAAAATGGTTTGCCGGAGGAAAACTGTCTGATCTTTACAGCTGAGAATGTGGATAAAAGGAAAAAAATATACAAGATCATTACTCAGCATGGAATTATTCTGCATTTTAACACGGCTAAAGGGGAAACAGCCCAAAAAGAAGTTCTCCAAAAAGAAATTAAGAAATTGCTTGATCGTTATCATAAAAAAATGACGCCTGCCGCCTGGGTTAGTTTAGGGAAAAAAACAGGATTTGAATTGCGCAGATCCATTATGGAGTTGGAAAAACTTATTTTTTTTGTCGGTTCGCGGCCGACCATTGAGGACGGAGATGTGGAAGAAATTGTCGGCAAAACAAAAGAAGATTCTATCTTTGATTTGACTGCCGCACTCAGCGGTAAAAATCAGCTGGCCGCCCTTCAGGCATTGAAGGCTTTATTGGATCAGGGGTTGCATCACTTGATGATTCTGACTATGATCGTCAGAGAAATCCGTTCTCTATTGCAGGCAAAAATTTTGGTCAACTCAGGAAAGTTGCCGAAATTCAATAGTGGTATGGAATATAGCTGGTTCCAGAAGCACCTTCTTCCGGTGTTGAATGAACTGGCTGTCACGAATGATTTACCGAAGGATTTTTTGACAAGCAAACATCCTTTCGTTGTTTTTAATGCATTACGCAATTGTGGACGTTTTACATATCCGCTGCTTGTCGGCTATCTGGATGACCTGCTGGAAATGGACCGGGGGTTTAAATCATCAGCCGGAGATCCGCAGATGTTACTGGAAAATTTCCTCATCAAAGCCTGTGCTAAAGCTTCCTGATCTTTGTTTGGGCATGTCTTCGGGCGCGCGGCAGCCTTTTTGCCGGTCCCTTTTTGGAAGCATGATGGTTTGTTTCGTCATCTTCTTTATCATCAGCAAAGTCACTGCCTGCTGATGCAGTAATGGCTTTGAACATCAGCATTTCAAATTCCGGTGAAGAAAGCGACGTTTTACCTCGCTTTGTTACATAAGAAGCAATTTCCCGATCGGATGAAATAACGACCGCTTCTTCTGGGCTGCTATCTGCTAATCTTTTGATCACGTCATCGGCTTTTTCGCCGCGGCAAGAGTAAATAATACCGATGTTTCTCTGCCGGTCCCGTTCTTCTGTGGCCGGTCCCTTATCCCAGCCGTCAAAAACAACAGTAATCTTATGTCCTTTTTTTCTTTTGTACTCAGCCAAACGAGAAATCAGGGCTTGGCGGCCGGCTTCCAAACTTTGTCTTTCACAACAGCGCAGAGAATCTGATTGTCGAATTAAATTATAGCCGTCAATGATTATGTGCATGAGATAACAGTGACATAATGTGTTGCGCTATGCAAATAAATTTTGCCTTCAATTCCCTTGATGTTTCTCTTGACTTCGATATGCCTAGTCTGTTAGTTTCCGCAATAACGCTTGGTTCTGGATAAAAGCGCTGCTTATGTTTATCCAACAAAAATAAATAGATGGAAAGGAAGACGGAAATGGAAATTAAGAAAGTTTGTGTATTGGGTGCTGGCTTGATGGGAAATGGTATTGCCCAGGTATGTGCCGCGGCAGGTTTCGAAGTAACGATGAGAGATATTGAGCAGAGATTCATTGATGGCGGCATGAACAACATCAAAAACAATCTGGGCCGCGATGTTAAAAAAGGAAAAATGACCCAGGAACAGGCGGACGCAATCCTTGGGCGTATTAAACCCACCCTGGATGTGAAAGAGGCGGCTTCGGGAGCAGATGTGGTTGTGGAAGTAGTTATTGAAATTATGGATCTGAAGAAAAAAGTCTATGCCGAACTGGAAGAGATCGTTCCCCCGCATTGTCTGTTCTTCACGAATACATCCGGACTGAGCATTACGGAAATGGCAGCTATTACCAAGAGACCGGATAAGATGATCGGTACCCATTTCTTCAATCCCGTTCCGGTTATGCGTCTTTTGGAAATAATTCGCGCTCACCAGACTTCCGATGAGACACTGGCAGCTGCCATAGAGTGGGGCAAGAAACTCGGTAAAGAAGTAATCATCGTCAAAGAAGCCCCGGCCTTTGTCGTCAACAGAATTCTCTGCACCATGCTCAACGAAGCCTTCTTCGCCATGGATGAAGGTTTGGCTTCCCCCGAAGACATCGATAAAGGTATGGTTCTGGGCTGCAATCACCCCATTGGACCTCTGGCACTGGCTGACCTCGTTGGTGAAGATACATTGCTGCGCATTATGGAAGGCTTGAACAGGGAACTCGGTGACAAATATCGTCCTGCTCAGTACCTGAGAAAACTCGTCCGCGCCGGAAACTTTGGACGCAAGACCGGCAAGGGTGTTTACGATTACAGCAAAAAATAAACAGGCTGGTTAAGCCTCTCCAGGAAGAAGTTATTTTAAAACAGTAATGCTCTGGAGATCTCTGAAAAAACCAAAGAAGCAGAAATAATGACCGTTGGCCAAGCTCTGCAGGCAAAGTGATCCAAAATAATTCAGGCAGGGCGGTCGTTTGAAAAAACGCCCTGTCTGTCTTTTATTGAAAAAGGAGTGGCTATGAAGACGCGCATTACCGAACTTTTTGGTATCAAATATCCCATTATTTTATCGGGCATGAGTTGGATCAGCGTGCCGAAAATGGTGGCAGCAGTTTCCAATGCCGGAGGGCTGGGGATTCTCGCCACCGGTCCTTTCAATGCCGCACAGACACGTCAGGCGATAAAAGAAATCCGCACACTTACAGACAAACCCTTTGGAGCGAACGCGACCCTGTATTTTCCCGGTGCCAATGATAATGCCAGGGTTCTTCTGGAGGAGCAGGTGCCGGTAATTAATTTCGCCCTGGGCAAAGGAGACTGGATCGTCAAGCAAGCACACGAATATGGCGGCAAGGTTGTCGCAACCGTTGTTAATGCCACTCACGGAAAAAAAGCGCAGGATTATGGATGCGATGCCGTGATTGCGACAGGCTATGAAGCGGCCGCGCACGGAGAGGCCGTTTCTTCCCTGGTTCTCATTCCGCATTTGGCTGATGTTCTGAAAGTGCCGGTTATTGCCGCGGGTGGGATTGCCGATGGACGCGGACTGGCGGCGGCGCTCGCGCTTGGCGCCGAAGGAGTGGCGATGGGAACGCGCTTCATGACAACAAAGGAAAGTCCTCTCCATAATAACTATAAAAAACTGGCGATAGAAAAACAGGTTTATGACACCCTCTATTCTCCCCGGATTGACGGCATTTATTGCCGCGTTCTCGATACAAAAGCCGCCCGAGAAGCCGAGAAAAAGGGCTTCAATTCCTTGATGGCGCTGCTCAATTCCTATGAGGTTGCCAGAAGCATGAATCTTCCTTACCTGAAGGTATTTTTCAGTCTCTTGGGACAGGGTTACAAACAAATGAAGCAGCTGGCCCACATGGCGCTCGCTTTTAAAGCCTTTCAAAAGGCGACAGAAGAAGGGGACACGGCAATGGGCGTTCTTCCCGTAGGCCAGGTAATGGGACTTGTTCACGATGAGCCCTCCGTTGCCGAACTGATGGAAAGAATTGTCGCCGAAGCTAAAATGCAGCAGCAAAAGCTTCAGGATCAGTTATCTTAGGAGCGGGATTAACCGGAGATGTGCGGAGTAACCATATTTTAAATGTTGATGGCAGCTTTTAATTGCGTAATGGTTTTGCCGTAATCAGCAGTACTGAAAACTGCATTTCCGGCAACCAGTACTTGGGCTCCCGCCTGGGCGATGGTTTTAATGTTTTGTAAGTTAACTCCGCCGTCAACTTCCAGTAATGGTTTATTGGGCAAAGCACTCAATAAGTTTCCGGCCTTCGCGATTTTCGGCAAAGTGTTTAGGATAAACTGCTGGCCGCCAAATCCGGGATTAACCGTCATAATCAGTAAAAGATCGATATCCGGTAGAATTTCTTCAACCAAGGCAAGAGATGTTGCCGGATTCAAAGACACCCCGGCTTTTTTGCCATATTTTTTTATCAGATCAATTGTCCGGTGGAGATGATTGGCCGCTTCCACGTGAACGGTAATGACATCGGCGCCGGCTTTGGCAAAAGACTCGACGTATTTGTCGGGATTTTCAATCATCAAGTGGACGTCAAATGGAAGCCCTGTTGTTTTTCTTAAAGATGATATAATTGCCGGACCAATAGTAATATTGGGAACAAAATGTCCATCCATGACATCAATATGGATCCAGTCAGCGCCGGCTTTTTCCACCGCGGCAATTTCTTCGCCCAGCCTGGCGCCGTCGGCGGAAAGAATGGAAGGAGCAATAAGATTCATAATTACCTACCTCGATTGGTTGATGAACTTCAATATACTAATGTGATGTTGCTGTCAACCAACACGATTTTCATACCAAGTTGCATTCTTTGCCTAACTTTGTTTCGGCTTCCTCAACGTATAAATAATACGCCTGCGGAGCCTCCTCCTTGCCGTCGCGTTATGCTTTGAATACAACTTGGTATTATTTGCTTGTACTTCCGGAAAAGTTTCTTGACACCGCCGCGGAAAAATTAAATAAGCGTCCCATGTATATCCTATATAACACTCTTTTGTTCGTGGCTGCAATTGCCGGCATCCCGTATTATTTATTAAAAATGGTGTTTACCGGTAAATATCGTAAAAGCCTGATTCCCAAACTGGGCGGCAGGCAGGCGCATATATTGGCCGGTTTGAAAAATACGCCGCGGGTCTGGGTGCATGCCGTGTCCGTTGGCGAAGTCACCGCCGCCGCGCCAATTGTCGCTTCTTTAAAACAGATCCGTCCGGAGGCGGAGATAATTTTTTCCACCAGCACGGAGACGGGTCAGGAAATGGCATGCAGGTTGGTAAAAGACGTTCCTGCCTTTATTTATTTTCCCTTGGATATCCCTTATGTAGTCCGCAAAATGATTCGCTTGGCCAAACCGGATGTTTTTGTAATGGTCGAAACCGAACTCTGGCCCAATTTTCTAACGACCTGCCATGCATATAACATCAAAGCATTGATGGTCAACGGCAGGATTTCTCCGCGCTCTTACGGCAAGTATCAATTGACGAAATTCTTTTGGCAAAGAAGCCTGGCCGCTTTAAGCGCCGCCGGAATGATTTCCCGGATTGATGCGGATCGTATAAAAAACATCGGAATGGATTCCAGAAAAATTCAAATTCTGGGTAATGCTAAGTATGATGCCCTGGCGGCGATGGCTTCCCCGCAGTTGCATGAGGAAATTATGGACATGTTTAATGTGCGGAAAGATGAAAGATTTTTCGTCGCCGGCAGCACCCATCAGGGAGAAGAAGATGTTGTGATCAAGGTATATAAGGAACTTATTCAAAAGTATCCCGATTTCAAATTGATTATCGTGCCGCGGCATATTGAAAGAACCAAAGATGTTATAGACCTTTTGCATAAATACAATCTCGATGATTTTATCACTGTTACAGAAATGAAAAATGGCAAAAGCCGTAAAAACGAACGAATTATCGTAGTTGATGTCATTGGTGTCCTCTTTAAGGTTTATTCCCTGGCCACAGTTGTTTATTGCGGCGGCTCTCTGGTGCCGAAAGGCGGCCAGAATATCCTGGAAGCAGCCGCCTGGGGCAAAGTTATTTTCTACGGCCCATCGATGGAAGATTTCACTGAAGAAAAAAACCTTCTGGAAAATGTAAAGGCCGGAGTAACAATCAGAGATGCCTCGGAATTATTGCAGGAAATTATCGGTGCGCTGGAAAATCCGGAAGAACTTAAACAAAGAGGCGTAAGAGGACAAGAAGTTGTTGCCGCCAATATGGGAGCCGCCGCACGCTATGCCGAATTGATAAATAGGTACTTAGGTTAAAGGTTAAAGGAAAAAGGTCAAAGGCTGCCTGGAGGGCGTATCCCACGCCGTTATTTGAATCTTTATCCATGAACCTTTTCCCTTTAGCCTTTGTCCTTTAACCTTTCGTTGTGTGCAACGTGCTCGATAGAGCGATCAGCTAGAAAAGATTCTATCTTCTGCAGCAGGTCTGTAAGTGATGATTTATCTAAAGCCGAAATGGCTACTGCGTCAAACCTGCGGCAAAGGTTTTGCAAAAGAGCCTTATCCTCGAAACGATCCGCTTTATTAAAAACCATAATCCGTGGCTTGTCGTTGATCTCGAGTTTTTCCAGAATTTTATCCACCGCTTTGATCTGGTTTTCAAACTGACTGCTGCTGATGTCAACTACATGTAAAAGAATGTCTGCCTGATGAAGTTCATCGAGCGTTGCCCGGAAGGCGGTAAATAAATCTTCCGGCAGGTTGCGGATGAAACCGACCGTATCAGTGATAATTGCTTCAGTATCCTGGGGAAAGCGCAGCCGGGAGCTTTTTGTATCTAATGTGGCGAAAAGTTTGTCTTCGACCAGCACGGAACTCTGGGTGAGGGTATTGATAAGGGTGGATTTTCCGGCGTTGGTGTAGCCGACAATGGAAATTACCGGCAAGTCGCTTCTTTGTCTCTTGCTGCGGCGCTGCTGGCGCGATTTGGCGATGTCCTTGAGATCTTTTTCCAGGCGATGAATACGTTCTCTAATGCGCCGGCGGTCTATTTCCAGTTTTGTTTCTCCGGGGCCAACGCCGCCTATACCACCGGCCAGACGGGAAAGGGAAGTATCCTGATGTGTCAGACGGGGCAGCAAATACTTTAACTGCGCCAGTTCGACTTGAATTTTACCTTCCCGGCTGTGGGCGCGCCGGGCGAAAATATCCAGAATAACTTGTGTGCGGTCAATAACCTTCAATCCGGTAAAATTGTTAATGGAACGCACCTGAGCCGGAGTCAGTTCGTGATCGAAAATAAGCAAATTGGCGCCGATTTGTGTGGCGCGCAATCCGATATCCGATAATTTGCCTCTCCCCACCATGAATTTGGGGTCAGGCTGGGGTCTGTATTGAACAATTTTGTCAAATACCTCAACTCCGCAAGTGCGTGCCAGTTCGGCCAGTTCAGCCAATGGCTCTTCGTCGGCTTCCAGCGCGTTTTTTTCCACCCGCAAAAGAATGGCTTTTTCAGCCGCGTCGATATTGCGTGTTTTCTGCTTTTTGGCAAATTCATTTTCCAGTTCTTGAATAAAGGAAAGAAAGTTCAGGTGGAGTTGACCCGGCTGTTTGGGTTCCATTATCAACCAGTATTTACCGGTCGGGTTTTCAGGGAGAAGATGCGCCAGGTGCAAAAGTCCGGGGGAACCATCATCCTTGACTTCCAGTGCACCGATCAGATCAAGCCGTAGATGAGACAGGTCGGTTAAGTCTTCATCGGACAATTCTTCGGAGTCCAGATGGGTATGAATCAGCCGCAGACCCTTAAATCGGGTTGAGGAGGAACGGAATCCTTCCAGGGAAGGAATAAGAATACTTTTATGATCGCCTACGATAACGGAGAAGATTTCACCCCGTCGACTGATCATCAGGCCGATTTGTCTGTTGATATCACGGGAAAGAAAACAAAGTTGCCGGGACAATTCCGGAGTAATGACCTCTTCCGGAGAAATGTTTTTACGATACAGGCGTTCCAGCTGTTTGATTTGACTGGCGCTAAGCCCTGTTGTATTTCCAGAAAGTCTATAGATGTCAGGATCCTCAATTATTTAAACTTATCCGGGCTGACTATTTTATCCATTTTGTCTAAAAAATTTGCCCAGTGATTGGTGCGGATGGCAGAGATCAGCTTTTTAGGTGATTTCTTGCCGCATTTTGGACATTTAAGATTTTCATAGCTTTCATCAAGTTTCAAAAAGGCGTCAAATTCATGATGACATTTGTTGCATTCAAACTCGTATATAGGCATATAATTTTCTCCAACTTTATTTAAATTTTTATGTTCTTTTTTTAGCCGAAGTTTTTCTTATTTTCAATAAATTTGTTAGAGAACAGCGAGCTTTCTTAGAAAGTAAAAGTCAGTTTGTTAATAAACATGTAATCGTTTTCAACTTCGGCATTGGCGTTATTGGCTTTGAAATAGTCGCCGGTAAACAGATAACCAAAACCCACCATATAAGACAGGTTGTCGTTTATCTTGTAAGTTCCCGTTAAATCAATTTCCGTTCCGTAATCCTTGGAAACATAACCGGAAAGGTTTTGAAGGCCGACTAATGGGCCGAAGTCTGTCTGAGTCTTATTAAGACCGTTGAGTTTATCCGCTCGGGCATAAGCTCCGGATAAACAAATATCCAATTTCTCGGTAGGCTTCAGGCCGGCTTTAAGCTGATGGAAGAATGCGTTGGTCATCTCCGTACCAAACCTTGCCGTACCGCTGGAAGTGCCGTTACTGTATCCATTGATATTTCCAATCCAATAACTCCGATCGGAATTCCACATGATCAATGTTGGACTCCAGTCCTTACCACCGCCTGTGTAAGCATTTATAGTGTCGCCCTTCGAACCTTGCCCCTGAGAGTAAGCGAAAGTGTAACCCACATAAACCGGCCCGAATGTCGCCACTGCATCGAACCAGCCGGCGAGGCTGCTTAATTTCTGGTCAATATAAACAGCATTGTTCTCCAATTGGGCGAGCTTGCCGAAGTAATAGTCCAGTTCCGCCTGAATTTTTACGGGGCCAATCGTGGCTTTGACATAAGGCTGGACGGAATGAAATTTGCTTTTTATACTCATCGAATCAGGGTTTGTTCTGTGAGCTGCGTCATTGGCATAAAGCCAGATCACGCCGCCTTCAAACTTCTTGTCACTATATTTACAAAAAGCCTGCACTTTATCGGTGTCGTGGTCGGTTTGCGTTGCCGTGTTGTTTGTAGCGGTATAGCTTTTGTCGGCTACTTTTACCAATTGAATACCAAGAACTATATTGTCAAGAGGTAATGTGTAAGTTATTTTTGCGGCGGGCGTCTCGTTGTCATGGAAAATTGTTCCGCCGATGTAGTCGGGCATGTAGCCTACCCTGAATATACCTATCGGACTGGCGTAACTCACATATGCATGGTCAAAACCGATATTTTCATTTTCCGCTCTCGTTGCAGCCGATGTTGTGTATATACCTACCGTGTCTGCGGTATTACTAGGTGCAGACCTGGTTGCACCCCATGCTCTTTCCATGATGTTAGCTGTGGTAACTACAGAAAGACCGGGAGCCACAATGAATTCTGTTTTAAGGCGCAATCTTTGATAATAAAAGGCGGTTGACTGTTCATTGGTTGTCTTCAAATATACTTTATCTAAATATACGCCGGCAGAATAGAAAGAGCCGCTTACTTTCAAATCGACCGCCAAGGCCGGTGCACTGAAGGCCATAATCAGCCCCATCGACAGCCAAACTAACCATAGTCTCTTCATTTTAACCTCATATTTATCTTCGAACATATATTTATTATATATCTGAACGCAAAAAACGCAGGAAAGCTAGCATTCAAAGAACAGTGTGTCAAGGTCGTTTTGGTTTTTTGTACAACTTAGGATATATGCTATGTTTGCCCATTGTGTGTTTTCGCAAGGCAGGTATTTTTATTGGCGGCGTTTGGTTTGCTTAAATAAACGATGAAATATGCAGATTTCGCTGGAGGCAGAAAAAAATCCCCGGGAGTGTTTTGCCCGTCCTCCCGGGGATTCAAGTTAACATCTAAACGGCTGTTCTCTTAGAAGGTCAAAGCCAGTTTGTTGATGATCATGTAGTTGTTTTCAACTCCTGTTGCCTGGTTTGCACCTTTGAAGTAATCACCGGTGATCAGGTAGCCAGCACCCAGCATATAAGACAGGTTGTTGGTTATCTTGTAGCTACCGGTTAAGTCAAATTCCCAACCTAAATCTTTATCGTAGGTATCAGGTGCTTTGTCTCTCCTTGCATAAGAAACAGCAAAGCAAACATCCAGTTTCTCAACAGGTTTCACACCAACTCTCAGCTGATACAGGAAAGCATTTCCAAAAGTGGCGTCAAAGGCATTGTTCGCGCCAACTGCTGTTGAAGTGATTGTGCCTACATATCTGGCGCGGTCTTCATTCCACATAATCAGGGTCGGGCTCCAGTCCATACCGCCATTTACGGTGTTGTGTACTTTGTCATCATTGGCATCTACGTCACCCTGTGCATACGCAAAGGTACCGCCAACATAAACCGGACCAAAAGTTGCCACTGCATCAATCCAGCCGGCAAAGCTGCTGATGTCTTTATCAGGAGTTGCATCATCGTAATCATATGTGCCTACATCATAAAGAAGTTCAGCCTGCAGTTTGACCGGACCAAATACGCCTGTGAAGTAAGGATCGAATCTGTGTTTTTTGACTTTCAACTGACTAATCTGTCTAAGTGAATTATCTACTGTGTAACCATACAGCAAACCGACAGCCCAGTTCTGTTTCTTATAATCGAAAGTCAGATAGTATGTATCCATATCCGCATCCGTAGTTGTTGATCCGGTGTTGACGGCACTGTAGCTATTGTCTTTGTTTTTCTCGATTGTTGCGGTCCATTTGAAGCCGCTGTAATCGTTAGAAATGTACTTTACTCTGTAGCGTGGCTCTTCGGAGTTGCCGAAAACCGGTCCATATACTCCACCCGGCTGGGCACCAACCTGGAAGGTACCGATTGGACTATCATATTTTAAATATGCATAGTCAAATGCGATATTTTCATTTTCTGCCTGGGTTCCAGCTGAATTGGTTTGCAGTGTGGTGCTGGGTGCAGTTCTGGTTTGACCAAACACTCTTTCCAGAGCGTCAAAACGGGTGATCAAACTAAGTCCCGGAGCAACAACCAATTCCGTACCAACGCGCAGTCTGGTAAAATAAAAAGCTGTAGACTGACCTTCGTTGGCCGCTGTTTGTTCGTCCAACTTTATTTTATCCAGATAAACACCGGCTGCAAAATAAGAGCCGCTTACCTTTACATCGACCGCGAAGGCCGATGCACTGAAGGCCATGACTAGCCCCAGTGACAGCAAAACTAACCAAAATCTCTTCATTTTATCCTCCTAAAAATTTGGTTGCATTAAAGTTTCAGCCATTAAAAAACGGGCATTTTTTCACGGCCACCTCTACAACACATCCGCCTTCAAAAATTAATATATACATCATTAATGTATACATTCTGAAAGCAAAACGAACCGCCGAACAGTTAACATCTGCCGGAAAGTATGTCAAGATTATTTTGAACGATATTCCGGCTTGTCATGTTGAAATAATCAGCAATACATGTGCCATTTTTTATTATTGCTACACATTTATTAGTGATGCCTCCAGCGCTTCCGGTGGAATGCATCCGGATTTATCTCTAAGGCTATTCGTGTGATCGGCAAGTAAAAATAAATATATAGCGTATATTCAACGATGTTTTTTACGCTTGCTCCGTAAGTGGTCGGGTCTGTATCAGTCATGGCAGGGTAAAACTTAACTGTTTTCATTCTGGCAGGTTCCTTTTTTGTGTGTTACTGTGCACCACAAAATTGCCTGGTTTTTATTCTTCCGGCGTGTTGATGTCAACACACTGCTTATGCGTGATCATGCATTTTGTGGTAAATTCTTCCATTAGCTGATCAAAGACCATCCTTAGTTTATGGAAATATTTAACCTGTACCGTAGACGGTGTGGAAATTAGTTTAGAACAAAGATTGCTTTCGCTTTAATAAAGCTCTGATGAGATTGTTTTGAAAATGTCCATTATATTAAAAGGATTATTGATTATTTAAATAGTTCTTGACAGCAAAAAGATATTAAGTTACGTACGGACGGGGAGTAGAGGGTGGCCTTAATTTTATAAGCTAAAGTTGCCTTCTTGTTGTATGTAAAAAACCGTTTCTCTCAAATTTTTAAGGTTTAAAAAAAGCAAAATAAGATATTTGTTCTTTGACTAAGGTGTTATCTGGCAGAAGCACTTTTGCAAGATCATTTATTTAAAATACGAAATTAAAAATATTTAGGGAGGAAAAACAAAAAAATGGCAGAAGAGACAATTTTGAAAGAGATTTATCCAATACCTGAAAAACTGGAAAAGAATGCCTATGTTAAAGGCAGAGCAGAGTACGACAAGTTGTATGCTGAATCCTTAGCTGATCCGGCAGCCTGGTGGGCGAAGCAAGCCGATGAGCTTTTGACCTTCTATAAGAAATGGGACAAAGTTGAAGACTTTAACTTCGATATTCGCAAAGGTCCCATTTATGTGAAGTATTTCGAAGGTGCAAAGATCAATGTGTCTTATAACTGTCTCGACCGTCAGCTGGCAAAAAATGCCAACAAAGTAGCTCTTCAGTGGGTTGGCAATGAACCCGGCGAAGAAAAAGCCTGGACATATCAGGAACTTTATACCGAAGTATGCAAGTTTGCCAATGTCCTGAAAAAGAACGGTATCGGCAAGGGTGATCGGGTTTGCATTTATGCCCCAATGGTCGCGGAAGCCGCAGTCGCTATGTTGGCTTGTTCCCGTATTGGCGCCGTCCATGCCCTGGTATTTGGTGGTTTCAGCTCCGACGCTCTGGCCGTTCGTATTCAGGATTCCGAAGCTAAACTCCTAGTAGTTTGTGATGGTACATTCCGCGGCTCCAAGGCTGTTCCTCAGAAGAAAGATGCCGACGTTGCATTGCAAGATTGCCCGACTGTTAAAAAAGTTATCGTTATCAAACGCGTTGGCGATAAGATTAAATGTGACTGGGTACCGGGCAGAGATGTTTGGTATCATGAAGAAATGGCTTCGGTTGATGCCAATTGCGAACCCGAATGGATGGATGCGGAAGACACCCTTTTTGTTCTTTATACTTCCGGTTCTACAGGAAAGCCCAAGGGCGCTCTTCATACTACCGCCGGTTACCTGCTTTTTGCAGCTTACACGAGCAAGTTTGACTTCGATCTCCATGATGATGATGTTTTCTGGTGCACCGCCGACATCGGCTGGGTTACCGGTCATACCTACGTCGTTTACGGTCCTCTCGCCATCGGCTCAACCTCCGTTATGTTCGAAGGCGTTCCCAATTATCCGACCTACAGCCGCTTCTGGCAGGTTTGTGAAAAATTTGGAGTTACCGTATTCTACACAGCCCCGACAGCTATTCGTTCAATCGCCAAAGAAGGCGACAAGTGGCTGGAGGGAATTGATTTGTCTAAACTGAGAATTCTGGGTTCCGTGGGTGAACCTTTAAATCCGGAAGCGTGGCATTGGTACTTCAGCAAGATAGGCGGCGAAAGATGTCCCATCGTCGATACCTGGTGGCAGACCGAAACGGGTGGACATATGATTCTGCCTCTGCCCGGAGCTATTGCCGTTAAACCGGCTATGGCCGCCGCGCCTATTATGGGCGTTGTCCCCGCTCTGCTCGACGACCAGACCGGCGAAGAACTGACGGCTACGGAAGCGCGCGGCGCTCTCGTCATCAAGAGACCCTGGCCCGGCATTACCCGCACTATTTTTGGCGATCACAGCCGTTATCAGGAAACATATTTTGAATCCTATCCTGGTACCTACTTCTCCGGTGACGGTGCTCTCCGTGATAAAGACAGTTACTACCGGATTACAGGCCGTATCGACGACGTTATCAATGTTTCCGGTCACCGCATGGGTACCGCCGAAGTCGAAGCAACACTGAACTCTCACGAAAAAGTCGCGGAATCCGCCGTTGTCGGTTATCCGCATGACATCAAAGGTCAGTCTATTTATGCTTATGTAACGTTGAATAGCGGAATTGAACCATCGGAAGATCTGAAGAAAGAACTAATCGCATTTGTCAGAAAAGAGATCGGTCCTATTGCTACTCCGGAAAAGATTCAGTGGGCACCCGGTCTTCCCAAGACAAGAAGCGGTAAGATCATGCGTCGTATTCTGAAGAAAGTTGCGGCGAACGAGATCAACGATCTGGGCGATACCAGCACCCTGGCCGATCCGTCGGTAGTAGAAGATCTCGTAAAGAATAGATTGTAGATTATAAGTCTGATCCGCCTGAAAAAAAGCGGGTCAGACTTTTTTTATTGGTTTGTAGTTAGAAACATTACATTCAGATACCTGCTTTGGATGAAAAGGCGGAAGGCATCAAGAGAGATAGTCTGAATGCAAAGATTAATCAAGGAGGGTTTGAGACTGTGAACATTATTGCATGCGTAAAGCAGGTCCCGGATACCGAAGCCCAGATTAAGGTAAAAGCCGATGGGTCAGGTATTGAAGAAGGCCAGATCAAATGGGTTATGAATCCTTATGATGAGTTTGGCGTGGAAGAAGCATTAAAAATGAAAGAAAAAAATGGTGGCGACGTAACGGTTGTCTGTGTCGGCCCAGCAAGAGCCATGGAGACCATTCGTACGGCTCTGGCCATGGGTGCGGATAAAGGCATACACATTTGTGATCCGGCCCTTGACAACGCCGATGCGTTTGTTATTGCCAATGCTCTGGCAGCGGCTATTAAAGCCTTGCCCCACGACATTATTTTCTGCGGACAGCGCGCTATCGATGACGACTCTGGTCAGGTCGGCGCCATGCTGGCGGAAGCTCTGGGATTGCCGCAGTTGACCGTAATCACCAAATTGGATTTTGCCGGTTCCTCAGTCAAGGTTGTTCGTCCGGTTGAAGGTGCACAGATGGTAATCGAGACAGCTCTGCCTTGTGTCGTCACAGCTCAGAAAGGTCTCAATGAACCACGTTATGCATCGTTACCCGGCATCATGAAAGCAAAGAAGAAACCGGTCGATGTGAAAAAAGCTGCTGACCTTGGTATTGCCACTGAAGCAAAAGCCAAAGTAGCCAAAACCGTTCCACCTCCAGCCAGACCTCCCGGAAAGATTGTCGGCGGAGATGATCCCGCGCAGAAGGCGGCAGAAGTAGGCCGGTTACTCAGGGAAGAAGCGAAAGCTATTTAATTAAGAAGCGGAGGAATTTAAAATGGCAAAAGGAGTCATGATAGTAGCAGAACAGCGAGATGGCGCGCTGAGAAAAATCAGTCTGGAACTGGCATCGACAGCCCGCAAGCTGGCCGACCAGTCCGGTGATGAAGTTAGTGCCATTCTGCTTGGTTCAGGTATAGAAGGTCTGGCTGCCGAGTTAGGTAAGTACGGTGTGGATAAAATTTTTGTAGGCGATAATGCTGCGATGGAGCCTTACATTACTGAAGCACATGCCGAAGTGGTCGCCAAAATTGTTAAAGAAAATGATCCGGCAATCCTGCTTTTAGGTGCATCGGCTCAGGGTAAAGATCTGTCTGCCCGCGTGGCTGCAAAATTGGCCACCGGTCTTGCCACGGATTGTACGGAAGTTAAAATTGCCGACGGTAAATTCGTTGCAATCAGACCATTGTACGCAGGAAAATGCATGGGCGAAATAGTTTATACCAGCACTCCGGCGATGGCTTCATTGCGTCCCAATGTGTTTCCGGCGGATGAAAATGCAAAAGCCGGTGCGGTTGTAAAAGTGGATGCGGCTGTTGATGCAGCATCGATCAAGAGCAAAGTTGCAGAAGTACAGAAAGACACCAGCGGCAAAGTCGATTTGACCGAAGCCAATGTAATTGTCTCCGGTGGCCGCGGCATGAAAGATGCCGATGGTTTTAAAATTCTCGAAGATTTGGCCGAAGTGCTCAAAGGCTGTGTCGGTGCATCCCGTGCAGCAGTGGACGCCGGTTGGCGTCTGCAGAAAGATCAGGTCGGGCAGACTGGTAAAGTCGTTTCTCCGAACCTTTACATTGCCTGCGGTATTTCCGGTGCAATTCAGCATCTGGCCGGTATGAGCTCATCTAAGTGTATTGTTGCGATTAATAAGGATCCGGAAGCCCCAATTTTTACAAAGGCGGATTACGGTGTGGTTGATGATCTGTTCAAGGTTGTTCCCGAGTTAACGGCTGTTTGTAAAAAAATTATTGGATAATATAAATCAACTGAGATGTCTTTGCTCTTTTTAGAGCAAAGACATCTCGTCTTTGAATCGATCATTGTTATAAAACGTATTTACCCCTCAAGATTTCGGAGGATCAATGGAAAACGCAAGCCCAATAGGAATAGGAAACGAAGGTCGCGAAGTATTCTGGAATGCTCAGCACTTTGAGCCGATTTTATTTCTGCTGACTGCCGTGGCATTGGCCATATTTGCTTATGGCGTTTACCGGCGCTGGCAAATGTGGAAGGCTATAGGTAAACCAGAAGTTCGCTGGGACGAAGTTCCGGTGAGAGTAAAAGCTCTTCTTATGAACGGACTTTTGCAAGTCAAGACGTGGAGAGATCTGTATCCGGGAATTATGCATGGCTTTATATTTTTTGGTTTCTTTGTACTAATTTTCGGAGCTGCTTTCGATGCCGGTGAATTTCACATAACGGAACCACTATTTAACTGGTCATTTTTACGTGGTGGTTTTTATCTTGGCTTTTCCTTCATAATGGAGGTATTCGGTTTGCTGGTGCTCATCGGAGCGATCATGGCAATTATACGCAGATATGTGATTGTTCCGGATCGCCTTGGCTATAAGGGTAAACCGGATAATACTCCCGATGACGCTATAGTCCTTGCGCTGATTGCCGGTATCATCGTCACCGGATTCATCATTGAAGCTCTGCGTATTTATGCTACGAAGGATATTTCTCCCTGGGAAACATGGTCATTTGTCGGATGGGCTCTTTCCTCAGTATTTACAGGAATGGACGTTGGGACCGCCGAAGCATGGCACAAGGTATTTTGGTGGACACATACTTTTATCGCCCTCGGTTTTATTGCTTATATTCCGTATTCGAGGCTCCTGCACATAATCACAACTCCATCCAATTATTTTTTTGCAACTCTGAAACCGAAAGGCTACCAGGAACCGATTCGTGATTTTGAAAATGCGGAATCTTTCGGCGTAGGTACATTGGAAGAGTTCACCTGGAAACAGATTTTTGATTCTGATGCCTGTACGCGTTGCGGTCGTTGTCAGGATGGGTGCCCGGCTTATCTTTCCGGCAAGCCCTTGTCACCCAAAAAGGTGATCCAGGATATTAAGACACATTGGTTGGAAAAAGCACCCGCGGCAGTCAAGGCTAAAGCTCTCCCGGCACCGGCTGAAGGTGCGGAAGGTGCAGTGGAGTGTGAAGGCGAAGTTCAGGGTAAAGCCTTAGTCGGCGAAGTTATAGATCTGCATGAACTATGGGCATGTACAAACTGCATGTACTGTATGGAGCATTGTTCAGCATCCATCGAACACGTACCAAAGATTATCAACATGCGTCAATACAAAGTGCTTATGGAAGCAGATTTCAGTCCGGAATTGCAGCTGACTTATCGTAACATGGAAAATAATTCCAATCCGTGGGGTATTGGAGCTCACTTACGCGCTGATTGGGCAAGTGAACTCGGCGTTAAAACCCTGGCGGAAGATCCGAACGTGGAATATCTGTTTTACGTAGGTTGTGCCGGTTCATTCGATGACAGAGGCAAAAAAATCTCTGTTGCCTTTGCTAAAATTTTGCAGGCTGCCGGTATTAGCTTTGGAATTTTGGGAACTGAAGAAGGTTGTTGCGGCGATTCAGCTATGCGCGGTGGCAATGAATATCTTTTCCAGGCTCAGGCACAAGCTAATATTGAAATAATGAACGGTTATGGCGTGAAAAAAATCATTGCCACATGTCCTCACGGATATAATTGCCTGAAAAAAGATTATCCAAACTTCGGTGGAAATTATGAAGTTTACCACCACACCGAAATTATCGCTGATCTGATTGCTCAAGGTAAAATTAAACTGTCCAAAGCGGTGGATGGAATGTTCACGTATCATGATTCCTGCTTCCTCGGTCGATACAACGACATATACACCGAGCCGCGTAGCATTTTGAATGCTATTCCCGGAATGAAACTTGCCGAAATGGATAGAAATTTAAGCAAGAGCTTCTGTTGCGGTGCCGGTGGAGCCAGGATGTGGATGGAAGAAGATATCGGAGATCGTATCAATAACATGCGAACTGATCAAGCAGTGGCAACAGGTGCTGAGACCATAGCCGTTGCATGTCCCTTCTGTTTGACAATGCTCTCCGACGGTGTAAAAGACAGAGAACTTACAGAAAAAGTAGTCGCGTTGGATATTTCCGAAATAATTGTCAAGGCAATGGGATTGGAAGAAAATAAACCTGCAGAAGAAGCTAGCACAACATAATATTTTCATTATCTGCAGAGAATTTTGTTTAAGTAAAAAAGCCCAATCTTCATGAAGAAAGGGCTTTTTTATAAAAAACAAAGAGTAATTATCCGTTGTCAAGATATTACGCAAGGACGACAGTCCTTGCGTAATATCTTTAAAGATCCAACAAAAAAATTATTTATCTTGCTGATGCAGGTTCTTTATATTTTGAATCCTTTAACCTTATGTTTATAGGGAAGGGAATAGTTTGGCAAATTCAATTAGTTACTTGGATAAACCGTGGCTGAAATCATATCAAGGAGGTGTCGCGGAACACATTAACTATGAAGAAATTTGCCTGCCGGATGTTCTTATTCGTACAGCATTCAGGTATCCGGATAAAACAGCATTAATATTTATGGGCAAAGAAATTAATTTTGCCCAGTTAAAAGAAATGGTTGACAGATTTGCCACCTGCCTTGATGATTTCGAGGTGACGAAAGGTGACGCCGTTGCAATATTACTGCCCAATGTAATTCCTTGTGTTGTTGCTTATTATGCTATTTTAAAAATTGGCGCAGTTGCGGTTATGAATAACCCGGTTTATTCAAACCCGGAACTGGAGCATCAGTTCAATGATTCTGATTCTAAGGTATTAATAACACTGGATATGCTTGGAAACAGGATGATTGATTTGCGCCCCAGGACAAAAATTAAACAAATTGTAGTTACTTCCATCGGCGACTATTTGCCCTTTCCAAAGAATATATTCTTCTCTCTCGCAGCTAAAAGGAAGAAACTTGCTGCCGACGTGAAGGAAGCGCCGGATGTTTACCGGTGGATAGATTGCATTACAAAATATTTGCCCAAACCGCCGCAAGTGGAAATATCACTTAATGATGTTGCAATGTATCAATATACCGGCGGGACGACGGGAACCGTCAAGGCTGTGGAATTAACTCATTCGAATTTGAGCAAGCAGACACAACAGTTGTCTAAATGGTTTCCCGATTTTAAAAGCGCGGAAGAAAGGATGCTGGGTGCGCTTCCTTATTTTCATGTCTTTGGCCTGACCTGTTCCATGAATTTTTCAGTTTATATGGCCTGGGCGCAAATACTTGTTCCTAAGCCTCAGTCGGAGCCATTATTGGAAGCTATCCGCCGCTTTAAGCCGTCATTTGTGCCGCTGGTTCCAACAATGTATATTGGTTTACTCAAACATCCGGATTTCAAAAAAACGGATATGAGCTGTATTCGAGGCGCATTTTCCGGAAGTGCCCCATTACCGGTGGAAGTCACCCATGAGTTTGAAAAAATTACGGGAGCTGTAATCGTCGAAGGTTTCGGCATGACGGAAACAACACCGGTAACCCATATTAACCCTTTTGCCGGCGGAGCCCGAAAAGCCGGTTCAGTGGGGCTACCTATTTCCGATACTTTATGCCGGATCGTTGATCTGAAAAGCGGCACTGAGGATGTGCCGGTTGGCAAAGCTGGTGAATTAATCGTCAAAGGCCCGCAAGTGATGAAAGGATACAAGGATAAACCGGAGGAAACAGCCAATGCAATTAAGGATGGCTGGTTGTTTACCGGCGACATCGCGACAATGGACGAAGACGGCTATTTTTATATTGTCGATCGTAAAAAAGATATGATTATCACCAGCGGCTATAATGTTTATCCCCGCGATATTGACGAAGTCTTTTACATGCATCCTAAGGTTCAGGAAGCTTGTGCTATCGGTATTCCCGATTCTAAACGCGGTGAATGCATAAAGGTCTTTATAGTCTTAAAAGAAGGAGAGACGTCAACCACGGAGGAAATGATTGATTTTGCTAAAAAACGTCTCGCCGTCTACAAACTGCCTATGGAAGTGGAATTCCGCACAGAGCTGCCCAAAACCAGTGTTGGAAAAATTTTACGCAAAGAATTGCGGGCGGAGGAACTGGAAAAAAGAAAGCGATCTCTAGACAGTTAGAGCAATCTCTGTTGGAACAAAAAGAATAATTTTAGAATAAAGTTCATTGTTATAAAGCCCGTTTACTTGTAATATTAAAAAATTAATGTTATCTAACAATGGATAAAAAAAATTAATGGACATCTGGGATTTTGCTTAACCAAGCCCGGAAATTATTATTAAAATATTTTTTTAAGCTATTGCAATAATTAAGGGAAAGGAGGGTAAAACAAAAAACAAAGCGGGGGGAACAAATAGTGCCTCAAAAGAGGTAAAGTTGATTGTATTTTAAGGCGTCGCGGCTATACCGCAGGCTTATTTCATTTTGAATAAGGAGGGAAAGCAACGTGGAATTTAAAAATCTTTTGTTCGATGTCGAGGAAGGGGTAGCCACAATAACTTTTAACCGGCCTAAAGCAATGAATGCCATGAACACCGAAACAATGAACGAGCTCATGGACGCAATTCTCATTTGCAAAAAAGATGACAGCATTAAATCACTTCTTTTAACTGGAGCAGGCGGTAAGTCGTTCATTGCCGGCGGTGATATTGCCGAGATGTTAAACAAGACCGCTCCTGAGGCTCTTGAATTTTTCGAACTGGGCCAGGAAACTTATCGTGCGTTAGAAGTTCTACCGAAGCCCTCGATAGCCGCCATTGACGGTTTTGCGCTGGGTGGTGGTGTCGAATGCGCAATGGCCTGTGATGTTCGTTTTTGCTCGGCAAAAACTGTTTTCGGTCAGCCGGAAATAACGATCGGACTTATTCCCGGATGGGGAGGCTCGCAGCGCTTGGCACGTTTGGTGGGCTTTGGTATAGCCAAAGAAATTATCATGGGTGGTGGTCAAACGAAAGCCCAACGCGCCTATGAACTTGGTCTGGTGAACAGAGTTTATGAAACAAGTGAAGAGTTAATGGCGGAGAGCAAAAAATTTGCCAAAAAACTTGCTAATTTACCCGGCTTTGCTTTAAAGATGGCTAAACATTGCATCAATTATGGTTATGACATATCTCTGGATCACGCCCAGAGGATCGAAGCGGAATGCTGTGCCCAGTGTTTCAGCACTCATGACCGCAGAGAAGGTATGACGGCCTTTATGGAAAAGAGAAAACCAGTATATATTGGTAAATAAGAAAAATGCATAATATTACGCAATAAATAAGTGTATAACAATAAAAATAGAGGAGGAAATAAACTGTGAATTTTGCACCGACAGATGAACAAAAAATGCTTAGAGATATGGTAAAGAAGTTCTGTGAAGCTGAACTTAAACCTATTGCAGCGCACTTGGACGAAACGCATACGCAACCGGAAGAAGTTTGCCGCAAGCTCGGCGCAATGGGCGTTATGGGTGTTTCTGTTGACCCGGAGTACGGTGGAGCAGGAATGGATAATGTGGGTTATGTCTGGGCGGTTATCGAAGTCGCTAAAGCCTGCGGCGGTACCGGTATTATCGTATCCGTCAACAATTCACTCTATGGCCATCCGGTAAAGACCTTTGGAACACATGAGCAGAAGTTGAAATATCTGACTCCCGTGGCGGGCGGGTCATACGAAGGCTGCTATGGTTTGACAGAAGCCGGTGCCGGTTGTGATGCGGCCTCCTTAAAATGCCGGGCAGTATTGAAGGGCGATAAATACATTGTTAACGGCGCTAAAATGTTCATCACTAACGGTCCTACTGCCCGTTATTGTGTTCTGGCCGCAACGACCGATCCGTCCAAAGGTTACAAGGGCGTCATCAATCTGGTCGTCGATTTACATAATACCCCCGGTTTTAAAGTTGGCAAGATTGAAGAAAAAATGGGTATTCGCGCTTCCGGTACTTGCGAACTGGTATTCGAGGATGCAGAAATTCCCGCAGAATGTCTGCTGGGCAAAGAGGGACAGGGATTCCAGCAGATGATGGCTGGATTGAATGCCGGACGTATCGGCGTTGGTTCGCAGGCTTGCGGTATCGGCCGCTCCGCTTTGGAAGATGCGCTGGCTTATGCTAAAGAGAGAGTGCAGTTCGGTCAGCCGATCACCTCTTTCCAGGCAATTCAGTTTAAATTGGCCGAAATGGCAACGGAACTCGATGCAGCAGAATTGTTGCTTCTGAGAGCTGCCTGGTTGGAAGACAACCATTTGAATTTTGAAATGGAAGCAGCCATGGGCAAATATTACGCTTCCGACGTGGCCATGAGAGCCGCAATTGAAGGTGTCCAAATATTCGGCGGTTACGGTTATGTTAATGAATATCCGGCAGAACGTCATATGCGCGATGCTAAGATTTGCCAGATTTATGAAGGAACAAACGAAATTCAGAGAGTAGTTATTGCCCGTAAACTGATCGGTATGAGATAATTATTGTGGGGTAAAGAAAGGCGAGGCGGCCCTGGGTTGTCTCGCCTTTTTATTTTAATCTTAATGGGAGATTTATGGATTCGGAATTTGTTGACCGACTGATTATTAAAAACGATAAAAAAATAATATTTCTTATTATGGATGGTTTGGGTGGTTTGCCACAGACTTCCGGCGGACAGACGGAGCTCGAAGCTGCTAAGACACCCAATCTGGATCAACTGGCGGCATCAGGAACGTGCGGCCTGCTGGACCCCGTAGGCTACGGCATTACGCCGGGAAGCGGACCTGCTCACTTTGCTCTTTTTGGCTACGATCCTGTAAAGTACAATGTCGGCCGGGGCTTGCTTTCTGCGGCGGGGCTCGATTTCCCGATGACTGAAGGCGATCTTTATATGCGGGCGAACTTCGCCACCGTTGACGCCAAAGGTTTGATTACTGATAGAAGAGCGGGCAGGCTCGCCACAAAAAAAAACGAAGCAATCTGCCGCAAACTTCAGGAAAAGATTATTTTAAGTTCCGGTGTGCAGGCATTTTTCAGAACAGAAAAAGAACATCGTGCACTGGTGGCCTTACGCGGAGGTGACTTTTCTGAGGAAGTCGCAGAAACTGATCCGCAAAAAACAGGATTATCACCGCTGGAACCAAATGCCTTAACTCCCCAGGCAAAAAATACTGCAGCCGTCATGCGGGAACTGACGGAAAAAATAAAAGAGGCTCTGAAAAACGAAGAGACAGCCAACGCAATTCTCCTGCGAGGCTATGCCCGTTATCGACGCTTCCCCTCCATGACTGAACGTTTTGGGCTCACGCCACTGGCTATCGCCAGCTATCCCATGTACAAAGGAATTGCCCGGCTTTTGGGAATGCAGCTTGCAGATACGACAAATACTATTGAAGAAGAGATCCAGTCGCTGAAAGCAAATTATCACAATTACAATTTCTTCTTTGTCCACATCAAATATACCGATTCACGCGGTGAAGACGGTCAGTTCGCCGAAAAAGTGAAAGTGATTGAACAGGTAGATGCTTTGCTCCCGGATATTTGCGCCCTGCAACCGGATGTTCTTGTGGTTACGGGTGATCATTCCACGCCAGCGGTTATGGCTGGTCATAGCTGGCACCCGGTTCCCGTTTTGCTGTCGGCGGCCAACTGCCGCCAGGATTTGGCGACTACCTTTGGCGAGTGCTCCTGCATTACCGGTGGATTGGGCAGAATGCCCATGAAATATATAATGAGTGTTGCCCTGGCTCACGCGGGAAAACTGCAAAAATTCGGTGCATGATTAATTAAAGCTAATACGAATTTACCCGGATTGCGCATCAGGAAAAAGTTTTTTATTGCGCAATCCGGAGTTATTGTCTTAATCCAGTTTAAACTTTTCTTTCCAATCGTCATCCTGTGTAAATTCAGGTTGGTCTTTTTTATCGAAAAGAAAATTCTCCATGACCAGGAAATCCATTTCCATTCTCATAAAGCATCGGTAAGCATCTTCGGGGGTACAGACAATTGGTTCACCGCGAACATTGAAGCTGGTATTTACAAGAAGTCCGAAACCTGTTTTTTCCTTATAGGTACTGATCAGCGTCCAGAAGCGTTCATTGCTTTTTTTATTAACGCTCTGAATTCTGGCGGAAAAATCTATATGGGTTATTGCCGGCACATCCGATCTGAGCTGGTAGAGCCGTTCATACATTTTCATCTGATCATAATCGGCGGGCATTTGTTTGCGGCGCTTGTTTTGCACCGGGGCGACCAGGAGCATATAGGGCGATGGACGATCAAGGTCAAAATATTCCTGAATGTCTTCCTCCAATACCGACGGGGCAAAAGGCCTGAATCCTTCCCGATATTTGATTTTCAAATTAAGTTTTTTCTGGGTGTCCGCCAGACAGGGATTGCCCAGGATGCTTCTATTGCCCAGTGCCCGGGGACCGTATTCCATGCGTCCCTGAAACCAGCCGACCACCATGCCCTGCTCAAGGAGTCCCGCCACCTTGCGGCAGAGCTCGGTGTAATCGTCGTATTGTTTAAAAATAGCTTTGTACTGTCTGGCTGTGTTTTTTATGTCATCCTGCCCGAATTCGGGGCCAAAATATGATCCCTGCATAACATCCTGGCCGTGAGAGGTTTTTCTGTCTTTATTTTGCCCTATATGCCAGGCGGCATAGGCTGCTCCCAATGCTCCGCCTGCATCTCCGGCTGCCGGCTGTATCCAGATGTTGTCAAAAATTTGCTTGCGCAAAAGCTTGCCGTTGGCGACGCAATTGAGCGCTACGCCTCCGGCCATTGCCAGATTGGAACTGCCGGTGAGTTTTTTGGCTGTTGCCGCCATCAGTAAAACGATATCTTCAGTAACCTGCTGAATGGCAAAAGCCAGGTTCATATAAGCTTGATTAAGTTCACTTTCCGGTTCTCTTCTGGGGATGCCGAACAGTTGTTCCCATTTGTTGTCCCGGCACATTGTCAAGCCCGTGGCAAAATCAAAATATTCCATGTTCAGCAGTATCGAACCATCTTCGCGTATATCCACCAGATTTTCCATAATTTTCTTCTTATAGTTTCTGGTTTGCTCAGCGTCCGGAATTCCGTAGGGGGCCAGCCCCATCAGTTTATATTCGCCGCTGTTTACTTTAAACCCGCAGTAGTAGGTGAAAGCAGAATAAAGCAAACCCAGGGAATGCGGAAAATCAAGTTCGCGCAGGCAGGTAATTGCCTTTCCCTTGCCCAGACTGATGGTGGTTGTCGCCCATTCTCCTACTCCGTCAATAGTAATAATCGCCGCTTCTGCGAACGGAGACGGGTAAAAAGCACTGGCAGCGTGGGAGAGGTGATGTTCGGGAAAAACTATTTTTGCTTTGGTTGGCCCGATTGCGGTGAGTTCTTCATTAAGCATTTTTCGCATGAAAAGTTTTTCCTTGATCCAGACCGGCATAGCCGAAAGAAAACTTTTCAGTCCCTGCGGAGCGAAGCCGTGGTAGGTTTCCAGCAATCTTTCAAATTTTAAATAAGGTTTGTCGTAGAAGGCGATTATAGCAATTTCATTTAAGTTGATGCCGGCCTGTTGCAAACAGTATTTTACTGCCTGGAATGGAAACGCACTGGTATGCTTTTCGCGGGTAAACCTCTCCTCCTGTGCTGCCGCAATAATCTCACCGTCGATCAGAAGCGCAGCAGCGCTGTCGTGATAGTAGGCGGATATTCCCAGTATTGCATCTTTCATGCTTTATCTTTCTAAAATAATGTGTAGATAAACGGCGCAATAGCGGTACCGCTCGTCAGTACTATCAACGCTCCAAAAAAAAGTAAGGTTAATATTATCGGCAGCAGCCAGAACTTTTTTCGAACTTTTAAAAAGCCCCATAAATCGCGTAAAAATTCCACTGTTTTCTCCTGGATTAATATGGATTTTGAATATCCTTTGACGTGAATTTGTATTCTCGAATTCTGAATACGGATCGTTTTCCCTTTTTCCATGCCTTTAATTGCAGGGTGTCTTTACCCATTACTCTGCGCAAAAGGCCGACGGGCAGGACTAAAATAAAAAATATCACCGTTAAAATTATCTTGGACATGACGGTTCCCAGCAAGTGGGAAAATCCAAACCATATTTTGGCTACCGGTTTGTATAGCACCGGCTTTATCATGTTCACCAGCAGAAGCAAAATGGCGATGATAACAAACTGCTGTTTACCACTGCCGATTGCGATTAACAAACTTATCAGGACAATCGCCATGCCCGTATCTTTGGCCTGTTCCGGTGAAATTACCGAGGGCATCAACCCTTTTATTTGATCATAAATTTTATTTGCCATTTTTTTCAATATCATGAAAATATTCAAAAGTGTTAAATTGAATTAAAGTCTCCCGGTTTTTTCCTTGACAAAAAACTTTGTGCTGCTATCACTTGCCAAGTGTAAAAAGTTTTCTTCCTGAAATACGATTTTGGGCTCGAACAGTTAAGAATCTCTTTACCAGTAATAAAATAAAACTATTAGGTGGTTTGACATTAATGCTGAAAATTTTCAAGAGGGAATACGTATACGGTGCTGTTTTAATAGTTGTCGGTATTATTGTGGCCTTGGTGTTATGTGAATTTGGCCTGCGCGCCTATTTTTCCATTAAAAGTAAGAACGACAAGTATTATGTTTGGCCTCCTAATTTACGCAAAGTTTTTAAGCCGACGCCGGGAACAATGTCCGGTGTTGACAGCATTGCACATTTTAATGTTAATTCCGACGGTATGAGGGGAGACGAAATGTCTTCGGGTAAACAATTCAGGATATTGACCATTGGTGGAAGCACCACGGAGTGTCTTTTTCTTGACCAGGAAAAATCATGGCCCTACGCCTTGCAGAAAAAATTAAATAATCTTCCTATGTCGAAGTTCTGGGTCGGAAATGTGGGAAAAGCCGGCCTGAGTACAAGAGAACATTTCATGCATATGAAATATCTTCTGCCTCAGTATTCTGAAATTGATGCGGTCATAATTTTGGTTGGGTGTAATGATCTGACGAGGAGGTTGATCGAAGATAAAAAATACGATCCTAATTTTTTGGATCATTATGAATACTGGAAGCATCGGCTCATCAGAGGGGCATTTTCCGAGACCCCGTATTATAAAGGAAAGTATAGATTCCGGAGTGGTTACTATGATGAGTTGGCCATCGGCAGCGTCATTAAACAATCTATGGATATGTATTCCAGACGGAAAATGATTCAGGATGAAGCCGGTAACATGTTTATTAATCTGCGCAATCTCCGCAAAGAAGCAGTGCAAATTGTTGAAGATTTGCCGGATTTAAATTCCGGTCTGGAAGAATATAAAAGAAATATTAATGCAATAATCGATATTGCTCAGGCTCGATCTGTTCGGATTATCTTTATAACGCAACCTTCATTGTGGAAGAAGGATATGACTGCCGAAGAAAAGAATCTGCTCTGGTACGGATGGATAGAAAGTCAGAAATCCAGGAGATACTATTCAGTGGCGGCTCTGATGAAAGGTATGCAAGCGTACAACAATGCCTTGCTCCAGGTCTGCAGAATTCGGAGCACAGAATGCATTGATTTGGCAAAAGAGCTTCCCCGAAACAGTACGATATTTTATGATGATGTTCACTTCACCGACAAGGGATCATTGATGACGGCTGATGTAGTAAGCGAATACCTCAAAAAACATACTGTTTCAAAATAACACCATTCCGCTTTCTTTAGCTAACTTTGTTGGCTTCCTCAACGTATGTATAATACGCCTCGTCGCCTCCTCCTAGCCGTCGCGTTATCCTTTGAAAGCGAAAAGGTATAAGTTCAGCTCTCAGAATAATAAAAAGAATAAAAAAAGAGCGGGAATGATCCCGCTCTTTTAGTTTAATATGCAAAATAAATGTTGCTATGTGGTGCTCGTCATTTGCAACTGTAGTTCTTATGGTCTTTCCAGAACAAGCGACATACCCATACCGCCGCCGATGCAGAGAGAGGTCAAACCTAACTTCAGATTATTTCTCTTCATCTGCAAAGCCAGTGAATAAGTGATACGGGCGCCCGTGCAGCCGATAGGATGACCCAGAGAAACTCCTCCGCCAAAGAGATTGCATTTGTCACTGCTGACCCCGAGTTCTCTCATGGACGCCAATGCCTGAACGGAGAATGCCTCGTTCAATTCAACCAGATCGATGTCTTTGATGGTCAGGTTCAGTTTCTTGAAGAGTTTTCTGGTAGCCGGAATCGGTCCCAAGCCCATGTACGCAGGATCAACACCACTGCTGGCATATCCCTTAATCTTCGCAATTGGTTCCAAACCGAGTTCTTTGGCTTTATCCGAGCTCATAACAATTACGGCACAGGCCGCATCGTTAATACCGGATGCGTTTGCCGCCGTTACCGTTCCGTCTTTCTTGAAAATAGTTGCCAGTTTGGCCATTTTTTCCATGCTGGTTTCCATCGGGCCTTCATCAGTATCAAAAGCAGTTGGGCCCTTCTTTCCGGGGATCATTACGGGGACTATTTCTTCTTTGAAACTTCCGTTTTTAATAGCGGCCAGAGCTCTGTTCTGACTCTGCAAAGAAAATGCATCCTGTTCTTCACGGGAAATCTTATAGAGGGCGGCCAGATTTTCAGCAGTCATACCCATATGATAGCCGTTGAAAATTTCAAAAAGACCGTCATGAACCATTACGTCGGTAATCTGGGCATAGGGCATAGCCATGCGGTAACCCCAGCGTGCGCCAGGTACTGCGAAAGGTGCGTTGCTCATATTTTCCATACCACCGGCGACAACAATTTCGGAATCTCCGGCGAGAATTGTCTGGGCGGCGATGGCGATTGCCTTCATACCCGAAGCACAAACCTTGTTTACCGTATAAGCCGGGGTTTCTTCCGGAAGGCCGGCCATGATGCATGACTGTCTGGCGACGTTCTGGCCCTGTGCAGCCTGTAAAACATTGCCCATGATTACTTCATCAACAAAAACCGGTTTCAGAGATGAATCATAGTCGTGATATTTCTTGTTAATGGCTGTCATGTCAAAATCACCGAAGGCATCCGGACGGCAGCTCTTCTCTAAATCGGTAATTGCCGGTCTTAAGCCCGCGCGCTTTAAGGCTTCTTTAATCACCAGTGCTCCGAGATCAACAACCTTAATGCCTTTGAGTCCTCCGCCAAACTTACCTACCGCTGTTCTTGCTCCGCTTACTATTACTGCTTCTCTCATGTTTTTTTCTCCTTAAAGTGAAGTGATTTATTTATTCCACTACCGGTTATTCGCCAATTACTGGTATATAGAACAGGCGCTATTTTCCATATCATTCGCCGTATCTAATGACAAGTATATAAATCAATGATACTTGCGGAAAATAAGCATATTTAAGATTATAGCGTCTGGGTTCGTTTCCCAGTCTAGTCCCGATCCTCTAGTTTTGTGACGAATTCCACTTTCCGCGGCACTTTGTAGGCGGAAAGATAAATCCGGCAATGCTTCATGATTTCTCTGTCGCTAACTTCCATACCATCTTTTTTAACAATTTGAGCCGCAACGATTTCACCCCTTAGTAGATTCTCTTTACCAAATACCCTGGAAGCAAGTACTGCTGGATGCTGATTCAAAACATTTTCCACTTCTTTCGGGTAGACATTAAAACCACTGGTGATAAGCATCCTTTTTTTCCGGCCGGTCAGGAATATGTAATCATCTTCGTCCATCCTGCCTAAATCGCTGGTATAGAGCCAGCCGTCTTTAATAACGGCTGCCGTTGCCGCTTCATCTTTGTAGTATCCTTGCATAACACTTTTGCCCCGGACAATCAGTTCACCGATTTCACCCCGTGGCAACTCGTGGCCTGTTTCATCGACAATTTTAATAAATGTGTCGGGATTGGCTATGCCGATAGAGCCTGGTTTGGGCGTCATTCCGACCCTGGTGAAAGAGCAAACAGGCCCTGCTTCCGTCAAGCCATAACCTTCCAGAATTTCCGCCCCTAATTGTTTTTTAAATTCCGGAAGTAAGTGGGGCGGCATTGCCGAACCCCCGGTAACACAAACCTTTAGTGAACTTACGTCATATTTTGCCGCATCGTCAAAATACAACATGCCCAGAAACAGGCGCGGTACGGCACATATGAATGTGATTTTTTCCTTTTCAAGCATACCAAAAAGGTTGCTCATTGTTAGTCCTTCCATCATCACTACACTGCAGCCGCAACGTATGATGGCCAGCATATTGGCAGCAGCACCAAAAGCATGATATAGAGGAATAAGCGAGAGACCTTTATCTTCGGAAGTCCTTTTAACAATGGAAATTAAAAGCTCAGACTGTGAATATAAATTCCCGTGCGTAAGAACAGCGCCTAAAGGTTTACCAGTCAGACCAGCGGTGTATATCATAACAGCCGGATCTTCAGCATCTATCTCAGTTGCCGGATTGGAAAATAGGCCACTGGACAAAGCTTTTTTCAGGGGAGAATCATCGGAGTCAACAATAATCAAGTTTTTGCAGTAAGAAAGCTTGTCTTTGATACCTTCGTATCTCTTGCGTGCTGATTCAATAGTTATGAGAACTTTGGCATCGCTGTTTTCCAGAAGGTAGGAAAGTTCATAAGCTGTAGCAGAGTTATTCAAAGTTACGGCAACAGCACCCAATTTTACTGCGGCAAAATAGCAGTACACAAATTCCGGTATATTAGGAAGCATCAGGGCGACTTTGTCGCCTTTTTCTATGCCTGTCTGTTTTAATAAGTGGGCAACAGCGTTGACAGAGCAATTAAGCTGGTTATAGTTGATACGCTGATTATCACTGATAAAAGCCGGTTTATCCGCGTAATTTTGCGCGGCATCTTCGATCAACCGGGCTAAATTCATTATCTTACCTACCTCCAAAGAAATTAAACCTAACTCTCTTACATAATAAAGCAGATTTTTTCAACAGGATAAACAATTAATATAAAAATTAATGTTTTTGCCTGAATTCGATTATTTCAATATTCCGATCAGGCGGAAAATCTTCTCAAAACGCATTTCCCAGGTGTGTTCGCGCAAGGAGCGTTCGTGACCTTTTTCTCTTATTGATTCGGCTTCAGCGGGATGAGCCAGGTAATATGTAATTTTAGAGTAAAGATCATAGATGTCGGAATACGTTAAGATTTCTTCCCCCTGCAAAAAAACGTTATCCAACTCCGGGTGAGCTTCCGTTAGATAAAGGCCGCCGCTCATGGGGATTTCGAAATCGCGTCCTTTGAGGCAAAAGGTGTCCTTGTGACCGGATACCCCGCCGAATCCCAGATTTATTTTACTTTTGGAATACATTTTTACCATCTTTTCCGTCGCCAGCGGTCCGGACGGCCAGCCGCTTCCGTACGTTTCCACGGTGATTCCCCGCTTCTGCAGTTCGGTGATTACCGCCTGCCGGTTGCCGTAGCATTGTCCGACAAAGGAAACGTCGATCGTTTTTTTCAGGTCATAAGGTTTGTGCACTTGTGGATTGGCGCCTTCGGGAAGATAAACGGGCAAAGCTCCTTCGACGCAGTATTTAATCAGGGCATCTTCAGTGCTGGTCCAACAGAGATCAAAGTAGCGGCAAATGTCTCTGGCGCCGAACGCGCGTCCCGAGCGTATCTTGCCGACAAAATGTTCCTTATCGTTAAGAGCCAGATTTACCAACGGAACACCATGGCTGCGGAGAGCCCCCAGCGTTGCCGGTTCCACGAGCTCGCCCGACAAGTAAGTAAAAATTACGTCGGCTTTTTCTTTGGCCATCCACACGTTTATCTGACGAATCAAATCTTTGTTCATTGCAGCCTTTAATGATTTGTGCCAGTCTTTACGTTGATGATTAAATTTATCAAACCAGTCATAATGACGGAGGCAGCCGAATTTTTCCAAAGACGGTTTCAGAGCTTCATTTTCCCAATTATAATGGTGATAAAGGGCAATAATGCTCAACTCGCCTTTAGTTTTGGTTGCCGGGTGAGCGAATCTTTTTTTTAATTCCTCCTTGAGCGTTTGCTCGTCAGGAATACTTAAACCTCGTTGAGTAAATTTATGAGTGTAATATTCCTTCTCCCGCTGCAGCCTCCGGTTATTTCTCCAGATGCGGAATTGTCGGCGATATTTTTTCAGGGGATCATTCATTGTTTTCTCAGTGTGTAGAGGCGCGCTCCATTGGATTTGTCCACACGGCTGTTCATCATATTCAAAACGTGACCGGCATCAATGATGGGCAGGGAACGAATCTTAGCGATATCGACGCAAACAAGCAGCGCTCCTACGCCGGCACCGGCCAGACATAAGTCCGTATCCGGCGGAATTTTAGCCAATACTTCTTTTTTGCTTTCTTCCCAGCGGGTGGCGACATACTCAGCAGGAATATCGACAAATGTTAAAAGGGGATGGCTGCCCGATTGGGCAAACCAATTAATACAGCTTTTTTTATTATAGTCTGAATTAAGAATGCAGATATTTTTTCCGTTCACAGCTGCGGCGAATTCTTCCGAACTCAAATAAGCATAGATCACGTAAAAAGGAATATAATTTCCTCCGTTTAGATTTATATTGTATGTATGTAAAAAATCCAGGAATTCAGCGCCGGTGGAATCCCGTTTTTGCTTTTTAAAAGAAAAAAAGTTTTGGGACGCAACATGCGAATTGTCGGGAAAAATGAGCGGTGCAAACAGTCCATGGTCGGCAAGATACTCCATTGCCGCCAGATGCAGCGGCATTACACGTTTTATCTCTTCAACGGATTCAGCCTGCTTATAAAGACCATTACAACCTAATGTGAAGCGATAAAATGCATACTCTCCGTCGGCAAAACGCACTACAGGCAGTGATTGCTTGTTGGCCAGAGCACGAATAATCAGATCATGCAGCAACCGGAAATATTCATCGCCGTTGCTGATTGTATTAGAGAAGAGACAATATTCTTCAGAGAGGATTGCACTGGAAAAAATCTTTGTGACCGCTTCATTATCAATGCCTTCTATCACTAAACGATGAAATCTAAATAACCGTTGTTGAATTAAATATTCCAGATATCGTGTTTTTTGCACGCAAAAAAACCTCATTTTGACTAGAATTGTTACCGGGCACCATATTTTTTGAGTATGTGCCCACTATGCGCTTATGTTACGTTCGACTTATTTCTCGAACCATTTTATAGCATTCTATTTTGTTTTTCAGTGCTTCTTTATTTCGTGTGAAGGACAACTGCATCTTTAAGGTGCACAGCCTGTAAGATGCTTTTCTTGCCTGGGCCTTTTTAATGCGTTTAATAGTAGAGGGTGAATAATGTTTTTTATAAAATAAAAATTCAGCCTGCAGTTTTTTCCCAAAAAGTGCGACGGGAGGCGTACCGGTCTCACTTTGCCCGCCCCAGTGAAATACTTCAGCATTTTCAATATATCCAATGGAAAAGTCTTTTTCCCGTATCCGCCACGCCAGATCCTGGTCTTCTCCGTAGAGGAAGAAATCTTCATCAAAGCCGTGCAGTTCATCGATCAGTGATTTTCGGGCGATCATAAAAGCGCCAAGAACACAGGCTATATTTCCCGTTAAATGGGCTGTTTCTCCTGATGTGAATTTTTCACCCGGATAACGGTAGGATACTGATTCCTGCAGCGTTCCATCCGGATTGAGAATTTTAGCGCCGGCCAATCCCACGGACTGATTGGCGTCCATGAAAACCAAAGAGTTTTGCAAAGTATCCGGCTTGAGTGTTGTGTCCGGGTTGAGAAAAATAACATAGCGTCCCCGGCATGCTTTTAATGCCTGATTGTTGGCTGTGCCAAAACCCCGATTATTCTTATTAGCGATCAGGTTGATTTCCGGAAATTGTGTGCGGATTGCTCCTGCACTTTGATCGGTCGAAGCGTTATCGACCACAAAGATTTCTTTTTCCAATTCATCCGCCGTTTGCAACGAAGCCAGGCATTTCAGCGTTAAATCAACCGTGTTATAGGAAACAATTATTATCGAAATATCCATAAATTTCCTAGGAAGCGGGATTTTTTTTGTGACCCGCTAAAATACTCATATATATTTCCTGATATTTCGCCGCCACTTGATCCCAGGTATTTTGAGTTGCCGTTTGGTAGGCCCTTTCAGCCAGCGGCCTGCGCATGTTTTCATCGCAAAGCAGAGCAATTTTCGCGGCGATGTAGTCGCTGTCGGTCGTGTCATTGATGATAAAGCCATTCTCACCTTCGTGAACCAGATCTTTGGCTCCAACATTATTGCTGATAATTACCGGCAGTCCCGCTGCCATCGCTTCCAAGACAACCATGCCGAAGGTGTCAAATTTAGAAAGCATAATATAGCAATCACCGGCCAGATACATTTTGACAAGCTTTTCTTTATTGACGGGACCGGTAAAAATGACATCTTCGATGATTTTGGCTTCTTGGGCCAATCGCGTGTATTTTTTTATATTCCCTTTGCCCGCGACAATGAGTTTGAATTTACGGTTTTGCGCCTTCAATTTAGTCAGGGAAAACATGATGTTATCGAGCCCTTTAATCTCAAAATTCATTGAAGCAAATAAAATTACCGGATCAACACTGTTTATTCCTAATTCACGGCGTATGCTGAGGCGAACGGAAGCTTTGTCCTGCCTTACATAATCATTTAAGTTCACACCGGGATGGATAATATCAACGAGGCCGGGATCGATTTTATACTCTTCAAGGAAAATATCTTTGGTCTGACTGGAGACGGCAATAAACTTTTTACAGTTGCCTTCATAGACCAGCTTTTTTTCTACCCAGGCCGTAGCCAGATCGTAGAGGCTCATTTTCTTGCGGCGGATGTGGCGAACCCAGTATCTATGCGGAATTCCATGCAAGGTGAAAATATCGGCGCCAAAAATTCGTTCATGGCTGTGAACGAGAGAAAAATTATTGCGCTTAATCCGGCAGCCCGTAAAGTAAGCAAAACTCGGTGTTGTCAGAAATTTTGGAAAGGAAATAATCGGAACCTTTTCGAAGGTGATCGGATTTGCCGACTGTTCCCAGCGGTTTGCATACACGTGAAAATCAAAGCCGGTTGCGGCAATAAGCCTGCCGGTCAGCTCGGCCGCAAATTGCTCCGCTCCGCCCAGCAGTCCGTATTTTGGTATAACCACGGCAATTTTTTGCATAAAATAAATTTTGCATAAGAGATTTTTAGAAAAACAGCTTTAACATAGAAAATGGGAAAAATCATGTTTTAAAAATGGAGATGGTATGTTATCAAGTCCACTAAAATAAAGGGTAACATAACTTACTGCTAAAAAAATGTCGAGGATGTAAGTACGAAAATCGTTGATTACTATGATGCCTGATGTTTCATATCTGATATTAAATTTTAATCCCGAAGGTGAAAGGAATGCCGCAGATATTCTGGATGCTACTATCGAAACATTCTATGAAAGAAAAAGCAAGCATCTGAAATGTGAAGTTTTTCTGTTGGATCAGGGATCTGTGCAGAGTCACCGGGAATGGCTTTTGGAAAAACAGGCAAAATATCAATTTTCAACCATTTTACTCAATCACAATATTGGCATTAGTGGTGCGATAAACATGATGGCCAGGACATGCAAGTCACCTGTTCTTGGATTGATTACATCAGATGTTTTAATAACTACCGGAATGGACGAGGATTTGTTTAATAAAGTTCAGATTGAAGAGATTTATCAGGCCACCCCCTTTACCGATAAAAGCGATCTTGATTATCAGTGCTGGTCGCCCGAGGAGAGCTTCGGCGCAGATCACGTCAACTTAACTGATCTCCAGAGCCAAAAAGCTTCGCTAATGGAAAGGCTTTTAGGCAGGCAAAAAAAAACCTATATTAGAGTTATTGGCTCCGAGCTCAATGTGATGTTCTGGCGCCGGGAGGTTTTTGATAGAGTCGGTTACTTTGATGAACGGTGGAAGGCCTGTTATGAAAACAATGATTTTTCGCTCCGCTGCTTTATGGCCGGTGGTTGTACTGCAGTCAGTCTGGATTCTTTTGTATGGCATTATCATAAGGTAACGGAAAAAAGCAGGGCACGCGAAAAGACATATGCCGGCTATATTGATAATTGCTGGCCTCAGGAGATCAGGCGTCTCTGGGACGAAAAATGGCCTGATCTCGATTCCTATGTTAAAATTTATGACCCCTTAAAAAATAAAACAATAGCCGATTATCCTAAATTATTAAAACAATTTGCCCATAATATTCGTTTGCCGTTCGAAGAGAATAAGATGTATTATTAAAAATAAGTCTGATTTTAATAAATATGCCTTGTTTTTAATGAGTTTCTAAAAAGAATTTTTATATTGTTATGAACCAACTCAATTTTTTGGAATTCCAAAATAAACATAAATGTGTTTTTACAATCCTGAATTACAGCGTTTGCATACTGCTGGGCATATTCATCCTTTTTACGCCTTTTCCGCATACAACGGCCATCACTAATATCAGTTTTTATCTGGCGATTTTGATTGCTCTATTTTTAATGATCTTTAACCCCGGCGCTTTTAAATTCAAAACACCACTTGCCTATCCTTTAATTATATTTTCTCTCTGGGCGGTGGGGAGTATTTTCTGGGCACTGAATGTTGAAAACACGATCAATGATTTGCGTAAACATTTGCTGAATTATATTATCTTTTATTTTTTGCTGATCAATTTTTTCCATACTAGAAAACGGTTGGAGATTCTGCTGTGGGTTGTTGTGCTTTCTTCAGTAATTTTTTCAGTACTCGGGATGGTCTATTATTATGTTATCATGGGTAACACGGTTCAATCAGTCCGGTTTGGGTTTTTGATGAGTAATTTGGACAACGTCTCTACGGAGCTTCCCGTCAATTTCATCGGTATTTTAAACATTACAGCTATTTTGTTTTGTATGTACTTTTTCTCCCGGGAATCATTCTGGTATCGACGTATAGCGATTATTTTATGTACGCTGCCACTTTTTATTGCTACAATTTTAACTCAGAGCAGAGGGAGTCTTGTGGCTTTGGTCATTGCGTGCGTTACTGTATTGCTGATAAAGAAAAGGAAACTTTTGCCAGTCTTTTTGGTAGCTATTGCTATTATCATTTTTTTTACACCTTTCAAGGATCGGCTGGATACATCTAGTCTGTCAGAACGGTTAAAAATCAATTATGTGACCTGTAAGGTCTGGAAAGATTATCCCCTGAAGGGCATTGGTTTCGGTATGATGACCTTTAACAATATTGCCCATAAGGGGGGCTATGTTGCCAGTTTGCCAGAAAAATATAAACCATTTGAGGTTAATACTACCCACAATTGGTTGTTGGACATTACCGTACGGCTCGGGATAATTGGTTTGGTATTATTCCTTGCGATTCTCTTTGTTTTTGTGAAAATGTGTTGGAAAACTGTTCGATACGCAAGGGACAAAGATATAAAGCTTTTGGGGTTACATATAGCGATTGCTTTTTTTGTTTATTTTATAATGGGTTTAGCAGAGCCTTTGTTTCTTTTTACTGCGTCGGCGCTGATTTTTTATATCCTGCTGGCGCTGATCACCATCTTGATGCGCTTGAATAACGAAGCACAAACTGCCGAAATTTGATCCGTTGAAAAAAAATAAACCGCAAGTGGTGGTGGATGTAAAATTCCAGATTTGTCGGGTGTGGCAATAAAATACGGTTACCCGTTCAGGAGTGGGAAATATTTGATGGAGAAAATTCCGCTTTCCGTCGCCATCATTACCAAAAATGAAGAAGAAAATTTGCGGCCATGTTTGCAGAGCGTCATGTTTGCCCGTCAGATCGTTGTCGTTGATTCCGGCAGCACTGACGCAACATTGGAGATTGCCGCTGAATTTGGCTGCGAAATTTATAAAGAAGGCTGGCTGGGATTCGGTCCGCAAAAACAATTGGCGATTGATAAATGCAGTGAACCGTGGATTCTGGTGCTGGATGCCGATGAGCGCATTCCCCGGGAAACAGCGGAAGCAATAAAAACAATTATAACAAATTCTGCCGTCCGGGAAGCCGGATTCAGCTTTCCCCGTAAGAACTATTTCCAGGGCCGCTGGATCAAACATGCCGGTTGGTGGCCTGACCGGATCATTCGGTTATTTCGCAAGGAAGCAGGCCGCATGACTGAGGCCTCGGTTCATGAAGCGGTGGAAGTAAAAGGTCTGGTCAGCCCTTTAGATACTCCGATAGAACATTTTACGGAAAGCCGTTTGAGCAGGATTCTGCAAAAGATTGACAAATACTCCACACTGGGGGCCGAGGAAGCATTTAAAGAAGGAAAAAGATCTTCAACAGGTGGAGCTTTTCTGAGAGCATTTTTTACTTTTTTCCTGGATTACTTTCTGCGCGGAGGCATCCTCGACGGTATGCCCGGGCTTACCCTGGCGGTTACGGATTCCGTTAATAAATTTTTTAAGTATGCAAAATTAAGGGAACTTGCCAGAATAAACCGCGGCGGTAAATAATTCATGAAAGAATCGTTAAGAGATCGACAAGCCGGAGAAATTGATGTTTCCGTGATTATTGTCAACTGGAATACGAAAGACCTTTTAAAGAACTGCCTCAACTCTGTTTATCAAACTATTCATGATCTGACATTTGAGATTATTGTTGTTGATAATGCTTCCTCTGACGGCTCCCTGGAAATGCTCCAGCAGAATTTTCCGGAAGTAATACTAATAGGCAATCAGGAAAATAGAGGGTTTGGAGCGGCCAATAATCAGGCCTTCGCCGTTATGAAAGGTAAATATGCTCTGCTTTTAAACACCGATGCCTTATTGACGCCGGATGCTGTCAAGCGTCTGTGGGCTTTTGGTGAGGCGAATAACGAAGCAGCGATTGTCTGCGGGCAGCTTTTAAATGCCGACGGCAGCAAACAGAACTCGATTGCCTCTTTTCCGTCTCTGCTGACATTAGCCGCCAATACTTCGCTGTTGGAGTATTTATTTCCCCAAAAATTTCCCAGTAAAAGATATGAGCATGCGGGGCCTGTTGAAGTTGATTCAGCTATCGGCGCCTGCATGATGATTAGAAAAAAAGCATTGGATGAAGTCGGTGTTTTTGACGAGCGCTATTTTTTCTTTTTTGAAGAAACCGATTTAGCTTATGCAATGCATAAATCCGGTTGGAAAACTTATCATATTCCCGATGCATACATTTATCATTTGCAGGGGCAAAGCATCGGCGGCAATGTGCGATCAAGAATTGAATTTTACCGTTCGCGTTATAAATTCTTCAGCAAATGGTACAGCCGCAGTTATTATCTTTTAGCGAGATCGTTGATTTTTGGAAGGTTGCTGATTAACTGGCTATCCGGTTTTGTGATTAACGTTTTTACATTGGGGCTGGCCGGAAGACTTCGCCAGAAATTCATAGTTTATTCGAAATTGATTCTCTGGCATCTGAATTATTATGGTCAACAAAATTAATTTAAATACGAGAAAATCTTGACGGTTTGAAGAAATAAGTAATAGAAATAAATATTGGCCTCCAAGGAGATATATAATTTTATGGACAGTTTTTATGCCCTTTGTAAGGGATTTACCGATCCTGTTTTCATAATCTTTATTTTGCTTATAGCTGCTTTTATTTCCTGCTTTAAAAGCAACAAAAAAAAGAATGGTATTCTAATTTTAGGCTTGGCAATTCTTGTACTGTACGGATTCAGTATTGCACCTGTTGCGAATTATCTGGCTTACTCACTGGAAAAAAATTACTTCCATCCACCGGTGGTAAAAAAACCCATCGAGGTTATTATCGTCTTAGGCGGAGGTGTTCATGACATTAATGTATTAAATAATTCTTTTGTTTCTGAGACATCTGCGGCGCGGTTACTGTGTGGAATAGAAATGCTCAATAAATATGGGGCAAGATATTTGATATGCGCAGGTAAAGGAAGTGCTAAGATGGCGGAAGGTGAAGTAATGGCCCGACAGGCATTAAAAATGGGAGTGCCAAAAGAAAAAGTCAGAATTGATGCCAAATCGAACAATACACGGGAGCATGCAGTAGAACTCAACAAAATGTTTGCTGACAAAAATATTGGTATCGGCATTGTAACATCCGGTTACCACATGAAAAGAAGCGAGAAGGAATTTAAAAAATATTTCAACAATGTGGTGCCTCTCCCGGCGTCTTATTCGTACTCGTCATCGTCGCAGAAGGGTATAGTGAAATATATACCCCAAACAGCAAGATTATATACAACGGCAATAATGTTAAGAGAATTTATCGGATCATTGTGGTACAAAATAAACAGTCTATAAAAAGTTTTTGATCACTTTTTCCCTTCTTGTAAACTAAATATTTATATCATCTAAACTAATTATATATATTTTCTGTTGACATTATATTAGCGTTTTATTATATATTCTGCAATGTTCACATCGTGAACATATGGGATTGCTATGTCAATGCGGAAAAAAAAGAATTATGAAACTGAAGAGTCTCTTATGATTCTTCGGGAAATTGGCACGAATCCTCAGTTAAGCCAACGGGAATTATCCTCGCGCTTGGGTTTGAGTTTAGGCAAAATCAATTTTCTGTTGAAGGCGCTGATTGCACGGGGGCTTGTTAAAGCAGAAAACTTCAAAAATTCCAGCAATAAAAGAGCCTATTTGTATTTGCTCACACCGATGGGCATCGAAGCAAGAGCTAAGACAACTTATCGTTTCCTGAAAAGGAAAATAGAGGAATACGAAAAGTTGGAAATAGAAATTAAGCAATTGAAAAAAGAAGTAGGTTATCCCGACCCTCCTCCGCCCGATGGTCGGGATAAAAGTTTATAGAACGGTATAGAAAATCGCAACTGTTTGTAATTATATTACTTATTATTTGTGGGTGCATTATAATGTAAACCAAGGAGCGGAGCTGTATCAAACACGCAGGGAATTAATTTAGGCTTACCTTGATATCATTACATGGCGAGAGCTTTGAACAACGAGAAATATACAATAGTTTGATCAAAGAAGCGGACAATGCAAGCTGGTAGTCAGGCGAGTTGTGCCAGGTCTCAAAGAACAAGATAAAATCATCGAACTTTTATGAAGTCCATGCTGCTAACGATTGTTTTCACAAAGATATAGGAGAGGCTATGGATACAAAGAAAGAGATAACATCAGATAATGAAATCAATCTTTACGACTATTGGAGAATCCTGGTAAAAAGGAAAAAGATTTTCTTTGGCATATTTCTTGTTCCATTAATCATAACAATTATTGTGAGCTTAGTCATTCCTCGCTATTATAGAGGGGAATGCGAAATAAGCCTTTATACCTTGCCGGTTTTTGATAAACATTCTGCAATAACTGCTTCCTCTATACTTACACTTGTTGGGAATATTGATGATAGTAAGAAAGTTAAAATATTTGCCAATAATTCTGGTTTGATTAAAAGTGCAATGATATCAGCGCCTCAAAAATCAGCCGATAAATTGACTATAGTTATTAATGCCACAACAGCGGATGTAGTACCCCGGGCATTCAAAAACATGTTCGATTATATAAACAGCCTTCCCGAAATTATAAGTGAGATTAACAAAATAAATGCAGAGACTGATTTGAAAATCCAGAAACTTAAGGAAGCTAAAAAAGCAAACCTTATTTTTTTAAGCCAGGTGACGGATATGATGAAGAAAAAACAATTATCGTTTGTCAATATTATCAATCCCGCTGACTTAATTAAGAAAGACGCTGAATTATCTTTAGAAATCATGAATCTTCAACTGGCTAAAACAGATATGGTGAAGAAACAGAAGTTAAATACAATGATTGGCACATTGGGTTCACCTTCGCTTACCAGGCAACCTTCCAATGCAGAGATAAAAAAAGTAATTCTTCTTACCGGCTTTCTGACTTTTTTTGTCGGTTTAGTTACCGTTTTCTTTTTTGAATATATAAGTGCCAGAAAATAGAAGATAAATAAGTTTTGGAAAACCTTGATCATGGTAAGATAACTATAATAGTTTTGTGGTGGTATTATTAAATATTTTAAGGAGTTAGCATGTTTAACGGGAAAACAATATTAGTGACAGGCGGAACCGGTTCTTTTGGCAAAAAGTTTGTACAAATAGTTCTGGAAAAATATAAGCCCGAAAAACTCATTATTTTTAGCCGCGATGAACTGAAACAGTTTGAAATGTCGCAGGTATATAATATTAAAAAATATCCCTGCATCCGTTATTTTTTAGGTGATGTCCGCGATAAAGACAGATTGATTCGCGCCTTTCATGATGTTGATTACGTTGTTCATGCCGCAGCCTTAAAACAGGTTCCCGCCGCTGAATATAATCCCGCCGAATTCATCAAAACAAACATCATGGGAGCGATGAATATAATTGATGCCGCTCTCACGACCAATGTGAAGAAAGTGATAGCGTTGTCTACGGACAAAGCCTGCAATCCGATCAATTTATATGGAGCAACAAAGCTTTGTTCCGATAAATTATTTGTTGCGGCCAATGTTTATCGCAGCTTGCCCCTGGATAAGCTCTTTTCTGTTGTACGCTACGGTAACGTCGTGGGCAGCCGTGGTTCCGTCGTGCCTTTCTTTAAGGAAAGAGTTAAAACTGGTGTGCTTCCGATAACTGACGTGCGAATGACACGGTTTTGGATTACTCTTGATCAGGCGGTACACTTTGTTCTAAAGGTTTTTGAGCTGGCCAAAGGCGGAGAAATTTTCGTTCCTAAAATTCCTTCCATGAAAATTACCGATCTGGCCACAGCCATAGGACCGGACTGTAAGCAGGACGTCATCGGTATCAGGCCGGGCGAAAAAATTCATGAAACTTTGATTGGTGAAGACGAAGGCCGTTATACAATTGAATATAATGAATGCTATGTAATCAGGCAGAATTATTCGGTAAAAGAAGATGATATGCTTGCGGGAAACGGTGGCATTCCCTGCCCGGAAGGTTTTACCTATGATTCCAAGAATAATCACGAATTAATAAGTATTGAAGCTTTGCGAGAGTTAATAGATAAAATAGCTGATGACTATGCGATAGAAACAACGCGCTGGTCAATGGATGATATCCCTTGATCAAAGTTTGTGAAAGATGAACGCAACTGCAGGTTCTCCGAAAATGAAAAAAAATAAGAAAAAAATGTTAATCACTGGCTTCAGTGGTCTTCTGGGAAGTAATTTAGCCTATTATTTCCGTGATAAATATGAAGTCACCGGTTGCTACAATAGTCATCCCGCATATATCAATGGTGTTGATAGCCGGCAGATCGATTTGACTGATAAATCAGAAGTTGTCGAATTAGTTATGATGCATGATCCGGATGTAATTATTCATTGTGCTTCGCTTACTAATGTTGACCAATGCGAAGAAGATAGTGAACTTGCTAATACCGTTAATGTTTTATCCACACGTTATCTTGTTGAAGCAGCGGCTTCAAAAACAAGATTCGTTTACATATCTACTGACGCCGTTTATAACGGTGAAAAAGGGAATTTTACTGAAGATGATTCCATTGAGCCGCAGAATTACTACGGACGATCAAAATATGAGGGCGAAACTGCAGTCCGGCAAAAAGAAAATACGTTGATTTTAAGGACAAATTTGTTTGGATGGAACATTCAGGAGAAACTGAGTCTTGGTGAATGGATAATTGATGAGTTAATCTCGGCTCGGCAGATTAAGGGGTTTCAAGATGCCGTGTTTTCTACCATTTACACTTTTCAGCTGGCAAAGGTAATTGATATTGCACTGACAGCCGGGATATACGGTGTTTTTAATTGTGGCGGCAGCGACCATTGCTCCAAGTATGAATTTGCTCTAAAAATTGCCGACAAATTTGGTTTTGATAAAAAATTAATTATTCCTTCATTATTGGGTGAATATAGATTTAAAGCACAAAGAGGCAAAAATCTTTCCCTCAACGTATCCAAAGTGGAAAAAGCTTTAAACTACAGACTGCCAACCATTGATCAGTCAATCGACGAATTTTATCGTGATTACAAAAGTGGTTTGCCACAATTGATTAAAACGCAATTGCCGGAAGAACAAAAAAAATGGTCTCTTATTCCTTACGGGCGACAATGGATAGATGCAGACGACATTGAAGCCGTAACTAAAGTTTTAACGGAAGAGCGTATTACTCAAGGTCCGCAAGTGGATGCATTCGAGAAGGAACTGGCAAAATACTGCGGCGTGAGGTATGCCGTTGCCGTGAATTCCGGAACGGCGGCGTTGCATCTAGCTTGTTTGGCGGCAGGTGTCGGGCCGGAAGATGAAATAATAACTTCACCCATTACCTTCGTTGCTTCCGCCAATTGTGCGTTTTACTGTAATGCTAAACCTGTCTTTGCCGATATTGATCCCCGAACTTATAATATCAATCCGGCGGAAATTGAAAAAAGAATTACTACCCAAACAAGGGCGGTTCTTCCAGTGCACTTTGCCGGACAGAGTTGCGATATAGAGACTATTAAACAGATTGCAGCAAATGCGGAGAAAAAGCATGGTCATAAAATTTATGTTATCGAAGATGCATGCCATGCAATGGGTTCACTGTATAAAAATACGAAAGTCGGCTCATGCTCCTTTTCCGATATGACTGTAACCAGCTTTCATCCGGTAAAGCATATTACTACGGGTGAAGGCGGAGCAATTTTAACTAACGACGAGAAATTATATAAAACCCTGAAAATATTGCGCTCCCATGGAATTACCGGTGAGGCAGGCGATTTCGTGAACACTGATTTAGCTTTTTCCGGGAAATTTCTTAATAATCAACGGCAATTAAACCCCTGGTATTACGAACAGGTAATGCTTGGCTATAACTATCGCATAACCGATATACAGTGTGCTCTGGGAATCTCACAATTGGCGAAATTGGAAAAGTATATTCAGCGAAGAAAGCAGATTGTAAATTGCTACAATGTTGCTTTCGGAAAAATTGATTCCCTGGTCATTCCCTACGAAGACAAAAACTGCTCTACAAATTTCCATCTTTACGTCCTTTTACTAAATTTTAATAAAATCGGCATGGAAAGAGCTCAATTCATAACGGAGTTACGCAAACAGAAAATACAGACGCAGGTACATTATATTCCAGTGCATCTGCAACCTTACTATCAAAAAATGTTGAAGACTAAGTGGGGTGATTATCCTCAAGCAGAAGCATATTATCAGAAATGTCTTTCCATTCCACTGTATCCAGCTATGAGCGATTCGGAAGTTACTTATGTTATCGAAAAAATAAAATCCATCGTCGATAAATAAATTACGGGCTGTGTCCATATAGTTAGTATGTGAGAGATAAAACTGTTGTTAACTGATCAAATTTCCAAAGAAATTGATGCATTGCGAGGATTTGCCGTTTTGAGTGTCCTTTGGGGACACTCAATGTATTCCCTGAACATGCCGGTTGAATTAAACGGGGCTTTCGGGGTATGGATTTTTTTCTCTTTAAGCGGCTTTTTTATTGGAGAAGCATTTTTTTGCGGACGTTACGGTTTATCTACTGAAGGTTGTTTTTCCTTTCTTCGGAATAGAGCAGTAAGAATACTGCCTCTTTATTATACAGCGTTATGTGCAGGTTTAATATTTGAACTTATAATGATGCCTGATAAAATTATTGTATCCGCTGTGATACGGCAGTTTTTATTCATCAGTCCTTTGAATTCCATAACTCTTTCCGGCCCTTTATGGGCGCTTGCTGTCAGTGCAAAATTTTATATAATTTCTATTTTCTTCATCTGGATTATTGCAAAGGTGAGCCAGCAAAAAAGGATTGCTCTTCTTTTATTCTTGTTGGTTTTATCCGGTATAATATCCTGGTTGTATATAAAAGCTTGCAGAGATATTTATATACAACCGAGAACTCTTTTTGGTAATTTACATTTTTTTATGTGGGGAATTTTATTGTCTGTCATCAATTGGGAGCGATTGCCTGCTGTTTCATCTGTTAATAAATTCAGTGCCATTTTTATTTTGATCGTAATTGCCTGGTATTTAAACAACTGGAAGCCGGCATATTTTTGGGGTTTAAGCAGTTACCTGAGCGGACGTTTAGCTTTAGGCTGTGGTGCTTTGTGTGCACTATTAATCACATTTGTTGTTATGTTAAGGGAAGCCTGCAGCGATAATGACGTTGATTTTAAAAAAGGAAGCTTATTGCTGAAATTATTTGGGTGGTGCGGGTTTTATTCGTATGCCATATACGTATGCCATTCGATATTAGGTAAGGCCAATCAAATTTTCTTTCATATCAATCCAGGTCCCATTTATTTATTTTATCTGTTTTTATCCATACCATTGGCCTATTTAAGTTATAAATTTATTGAAGCTCCCCTGCATCAATTACGTGCCGGTAAGATTGCCTCTCACTTTTTTAAAAAATAAACTTGTTAAAAACTCGTATAAACGAGTAGCAGGGCTTTTTAAATTTCATTATAGAATAATGCATTTGCAGGTGGTTTCTGAAAAAAATGTCCGATGATAAAAAAAAGATAAATCTCCGTGCGGGTGATGCGGTTTTTTATCAATATGACCCGAATATAGGTTTTTGGGGAATCCCCAACATGGAAAGAGATGTTTGTTTTACAAACCTGGACAAGACTTCAATAAAGGTTAGACATAACAGTGAAGGCAACAGAGACAAAGATGTTCTGGAAGAAGAAAAGCATGGATCCATTCTATGTCTGGGCGGCTCTCATACCTGGGGTGCAGGCGTCGATCAGGATAGCCGATATTCCGAACATCTAAGGAGATTAACTGGAAAACCGGTATTTAATCTTGGTCATTGCAGCTTCGGCCTGGACCAGATTTGTCTTGTGATTCTTAACAAGATAGATGCTTATAAGCCCGGAATAATAATAGTTGAGCAGTATCCATGGTCAATTCACCGCATCCTGAATACTTATGTTATAGGTTATACCAGACCATATTTTTATCTTGATGCAAATGGTAATCTGAAACTGCAGAAAATGTCATCGTTATCACGGTTCAAATTTTTTCGTCAGCTTATCGGTTCCTTCTATTCTTATCGTAAGGAATATTTGGAGTTCAAGGCAGGTATTAATCTTAAAGACTACAATCCCTGGGCTGACCCCATCTTCCTCTCGTGGAAGATGCCCTACTATGAGTATATGTATCGACTGGTTGACCAGATCGTTGCTGTAATGCAGAATTATTGCAGCCAGAAGGGAATTCATCTTCTCTTCGGGTTGGGAGCTATAATGCAGCAATTCGGGCAAAAAAGTTCTTCCTCCCTTGTTGATTATACTCTTCCACGAAACAGGTTAATTAATATTTTCCAGAAAAATAACATAAACTACATAGATATGACGGAGGCAATGCTGGCCGAGCATTCAGCTGATGATCCCGTAATCTTTCATGATGGTCATATGAATAAAAAAGGGCATAATATTTTTGCCGGAGAAATTGTAAAAGTTTTAAAAACAAAAAAATGGATTCCAGTATGAAAAGCATCGTTATAAACAACATTATACAAATCTCTATGAATCAGAAAAAGGCGTCGCAGAAACTAATTTATTTATTGAAAGGATTGCTTTTTGTTTTTTTTATTGAAAAAAAATCTAAGAGATCAAACGAGGAAGAAGCGGTATCCTCATCAAGTCAAGCGGGCGACGATATTTATCCTATATTCTAATGGCTGATCAAACGATATTTATTCTTGGTGATTCCACCAGCATGTCCATCGGCTGCGAGCGGCATATGTATCCATTTATTATGGCTGACAGCAGCTGTTGGCCGGAAGGAATAGAAATTATCAATTGTTCCCAACCCGGTTTTACATCCGCCGACGCCTGTGCGTTCTTCTTCCGCCACTGGAAGAATTACCCCGGCCTCAAAGCAGTGGTGATATATTTGGGTACATGTGACGCAGCTTCCTGGGAGCTGCGTAAAGGTAAATATACATTCTTCCGGGAAAATGTGATTCGGTTCAGGGAGCTTTGCGGGTTGAAGAAAGAACGCACCCGGTTGAAAAATCGTCTTCTCCCTTTGGAATGGAATAATACTTTTAATCCTTTGATCGAATTACCGGAAACGCCGGAAGATTATGAGTTCAATGTTTCCAGGATTGTCAAGGCCTGTCTGAAATCATCTATTCCTGTTGCCGTGATTCGTCCCAAAGCAAATCGTCTGTTTTACCCGGGTTTGGGGAAAGGAAATTTTGTATTTTACAGTTATCTGGGATTGCATGAAAAACTGTCACATAAGCTTGCAATTTCCGATAAACGATTTGTGGAGGCAATGAGCCTTCAAGAAGCAGGCGATTTCGGGAAAGCAGCTGAAAAATATCGTGAAATACTGCTGAACTCGGGACCGTTGTCACTGCATTATGAATACCCTCTGCTCATAGTCAATAACTATGCGGTCTGTGTTGCTCAAAAAGGAGAATTAGATGAAGCGGAATCTTTGCTTCTTCTTCTTTTAAAGGAAAGAAATGTCAGACGGGAAATAGTTATTTTTAACCTGGCTGAAATTTACCGGATGCGCGGGGATAATGAGAAATATCAGAAATACCTTGCTGAATCTTATGAGGCCGATTGCTCAATGTACCGTATTCGGGCACCTTATCTTAAAGCTCTTGACAACATATCAACGATGCACGGGAAAAATGTCGATGTTATCGATATTTCGCAATTTATAGATGATGATCTTTACGTGGATCATACCCATCCTTTAAAAGAAGGTCAGCAGCAGATAGCGAACAGAATTATTGAATATTTTAGGAGCAAAGGACTATCCGGAGCGCATAAGGCGGAGATAAAAAACATATTATACAATCCGGAATTATCTCTCGGAAATAATACGGAATTTTTTAATTATTTCAGAACGTATTCTCCTTTTTCAGAAAAAGAGATTAAGGTACACCTGGATTGTATACGATCTGCGAATAATACATCTGAGTATGGAACAAATCTGCTTCAGTCATTGCCGAAAGAACTGAAGACGGCGATAAATTATCATTTACAGCATCCCTGTTTTCCCGAGCTTAAATTTCTTGTTCATTATGGTCCCAAGTATCCAAGTGATGTCGGAAGATTTCCGGAATATTTTTTAGTCCGGCATCTTATCCCCTATATCAGGTTTTATGAACGGGAGCAGGAACTTAACAAAATGTTTCCGATAAAAGAAGGTATCCTTCGAACATCGAAGGAACTTTCTGCTGTTTTACCGGAGGACATTGTGCCTCTTGTATCAGGTGAAGATCCTCTCATCGAATCGTCCCTGGAATCACAAAGGCTTCCGGCAATTCTGTCTGCCTGCAAAAAGAAATTGTTGAGCCATCTTCTTGACGGTAACCAGGTATATCCACGTATTAAAACCACTATCTTCTGGTATTTCAGAGAAACTCTTCGTTATGGTTCTCATTCACGCATTTCTATGAGATATGATAGAACTCTCCTGGAATATATCGCGGAAGCTTTAGCTGTAGCTGCACTTTTGAATTGGAGGCTGCAGTCTGATCGCGGACAGGAGATAAAGGAACTTATTCAGCGGCTGGAAGAAACGGTCCTTATACACGAGCAGTATTGTCGTAAGTTCAAATTAAGTAATGAATCGGAATCTCTGCTGGAAGAATATAACGGGCGGTTGCAGAAAATAGCAAACAAATTGGAACATTATTAAAGCGGGAATAATATATGTACATTTTGGGGATATCAGCTTTTTACCACGATAGCGCGGCGTGTCTTATTAAAGACGGAGAAATTATTGCTGCGGCCCAGGAAGAACGCTTTTCAAGAATAAAACATGATTATCGTTTTCCTGAAAAGGCCATCCGGTTTTGTCTTGAGTATGCAGGTATTTCTTCCAAAGACTTGGCAGCCGTTGCCTTTTACGAAAAATCGTCCATTAAGTTCGACCGGTTGATTAAAACATATCTCATGTATGCGCCTGACGGCCTGAAGTCGTTTCTTGCCTCCATGCCGCTCTGGGTCAGTCAAAAACTCTGGATAAAATCGGAGTTGAAAAAATTACTGGGTTATGCGGGGAAGATATATTTTCCCGAACATCATGAATCACATGCCGCCAGTGCTTTTTTCCCTTCACCGTTTGAGCATGCTGCGTTTCTGACAATGGACGGAGTCGGTGAATGGACGACTACAAGCTTTGGAAATGGCGATGGCAATAATATACAAATCCTCAAAGAAATTCATTTTCCTCATTCGTTGGGACTGCTTTATTCCGCCTTTACTTATTACACCGGCTTTAAGGTTAATTCGGGGGAATACAAACTCATGGGGCTTGCACCATATGGGGATCCTGTTTATGTCGATGTTATTTATAATAAGCTCATTGATGTCAAAGAAGACGGATCATTCCGCTTAAATATGGATTATTTTAATTACTGTACCGGTTTTACGATGACAAACGACAAATTTGACGCCCTCTTCGGAAGAGGGCCAAGGAAACCGGAAAGTGATATAACCCAACTGGATATGGACCTGGCCAGATCAATACAGCTGGTGACGGAAGACATTGTTCTCAAGATCGGTCGTTATGTTCACAAAGTAACGGGTAAAAAGAATTTGTGTCTGGCCGGAGGAGTAACCTTGAATTGCGTATCCAATGGTCGCCTCTTCCGGGAAGGTCCGTTTGAAAATATATGGATTCAGCCTGCTGCTGGAGATGCAGGTGGTGCAGTGGGTGCTGCCCTTTATACATGGTACCAGATTCTTGCTAATCCCAGAAAAATAAACCGGGAAATGGATGCGCAGCAGGGAACGTATCTGGGACCGGCTTACTCTGATGAAGATATACTCAGTTTTATCGATAGTCGAGGAATTCCCGCTAACCGGCTTATAAAAGAAGAATTGCCGGGGAAAATCGCCGATATCATTGCCGACGAGGCGGTTGTCGGATGGTTTCAAGGGCGGATGGAATTTGGCCCCCGCGCACTGGGTTCACGAAGTATCCTGGGAGATGCACGTTCACCGAAAATGCAGACGGTGATGAATCTCAAAATTAAATTTCGGGAGAGTTTCAGGCCGTTTGCTCCATCAGTTCTTTGTGAAGAAGTGGCCCACTGGTTCGATATGGATGGTAACCGTCCCATGGGGCAACAGTTCAAATCACCGTATATGTTGATGGTGGGACATGTCAGGAATGATAAATGTATAGAGGAAGGAAAAGTTCCGGAACAGCTAAAAGGTATAGACCGGCTTAAAGTGGTGCGTTCGGAAATACCTGCCGTAACGCATGTTGATTGTTCAGCCAGAATTCAGACTGTTCATCGGGAAACAAACGAAACTTTTTATAAAATGATAGAATCTTTTTATAAAAAGACAGGTTGTCCGGTTGTAATTAACACATCTTTTAATGTTCGGGGAGAACCTATAGTGGAGAGTCCGGAAGATGCCTATCGTTGCTTCATGCGGACGGAAATGGATTATCTGGTAATGGGCTCTTTTCTTCTTAAGAAGAAGGACCAACCGCCCTATGTTGAAACCAAAGATTGGCGAAAAGAATTTCAACTTGATTAAGGAATATTTGTCATGCTGAATAAAATTACTGCTTTTATACTCCAATTCTGCCTTACTTTGCTTTTTTTTGTTTTTTTAACACCGGTGGGATGGATTTTACGTAAGCTGGGCGTTGACTATATGTCACGGGATTTTGATAGGGCAAGTACTTCATATTGGACGGATAGAAAAAAATAAAAACATAAAATAAATTCTGTTTTCGGTTTCTTAAAGATAGAGAGGGATTGATGAAGAATATTTACAACATAATAGAAGTTGCCAATACACATGGAGGAGACGCCTCCTATGTAGAAAATCTTGTGGATGAATTTAGTGACTTAAAAGGCGTCTTTGGTATCAAGTTTCAGCCATTTCATTATGACCGGACTGCATTACCGGACTTTCGGGCATATAATCTTTATAAAAAACTTTACTTTCCTCCTGACCAGTGGGCGGATTTAATAAAAAAAGCACACAAGACGAAGGATGTCTGGATTGATGTATTTGACGAGTACAGCTGTGAAATAATCAAGGCAAATTTGGATTCAATTACCGGCCTTAAATTTCAGGCATCCATCTTGTATAACAGTGGCGTCATTCGTAACCTTTCCGGTCTTGACTTAAGATCTAAAAAAATTATTTTGAACATTTCCGGAATTGAGCTCTCCAGAATTGCTCCTTTGATCGAGGTGTTCAAGTCAAGGTTGAACCCGCAATCTATTATTCTGCAGGTCGGTTTTCAGGCTTATCCAACCGAACCGGAAGACGGCGGATTGCAGAAAATTAAAACACTTAAAGAACATTTCGGGACCCATGCGCTTAGTTTTGCCGATCACACATCACCTGACAAAGAAGAATCACGTTTGCTCCCGATTATGGCGACAGTTCTTGGTGTCACTTATCTGGAAAAACATGTAAGGCTGTCGGGACCAAAACCGGAGTACGATTTTCAGTCGGCGATGGACAAGCAGCAGTACTTGTCTTATCTGGAGGTTATGGAAACCTGCCGGAATTGCTTAGAGTCACCATTCATTAATGACAAGGAAAAAACTTATCTTAAAAAATCTATTCAAGTCCCTGTCTTAAAGCGGAACATCCGTGCGGGCAGGCTTATAGACATGGAAAACGATCTTGATTTCCGCAGGACTAATCAAGCGGGGCTTTCTGCTGACGAAATTACGGAGCTTGTTAATAATTATTATATCCTTGGGCAGAGTAAAAAAATTGGTGAAACCCTGCGCAAGGAAGATTTTAAAAAAGCAAATATTGCCGTCGTTATCGGCTGCCGGATGAAATCAACAAGGCTTCCCCGAAAAGCAGTTTTGAAAATCGGGGAGTTAAGTTCTGTCGAACTCTGCCTGAAAACCGCTCTTCGTTTCAAGAATGTCAATCATGTAATTTTGGCGACTTCATGGCTTGAAGAAGATGCCGAACTGGAAAAATACACCTACTCAGAGCAGGTTATTTTAGAGAAAGGCCATCCCGACGACGTACTGGATCGATATGTTCAGGTTGTAGATAAATATAAGATTGACGTAGTGGTAAGAGCTACAGCCGATATGCCTTACTTGTCCGCAGAAATTTTCGATTTTCTGCTTGATTCTCATTTTCGCAGTGGAGCTGATTATACAAAAGCGAAAAAGATGGCAGTGGGAACGAGTATATCCATTACCAATGGAGAAGCCTTCCGGCGGGCGAAGTACTATTTTCCTGATGCCGAATACTCTGAATACCTGACATACTATTTTCTTAATAACCCGAATCATTTCAAACTTAATATGGTGGATTTGCCGCCGGAATTTATTCGCGATTACCGGCTGACGGTTGATTATCAGGAAGATCTTGATGTGTTTAACTTGATAGAAGCTCACCTGAAGGCCGACAATCTGGAACCTACCATATACAACATATTTGATTTTCTTGATCATAATCCAAATGTTGTAGCCATGAACAAAAACATGATCATGACATATGAAGTTGATCAGGCCCTGATAAAAAAAATCAAAGAGCATTCAACAATCAACGTGCCTCCTCTTGCCGACTGAAAGTAATGGCGGAATCCCAATTTCTTTTTCGAGTTGACGCTAATAAGCAAATCGGTACAGGACATTTTTACCGCTGCCTGTATATAGCCCGTTTGCTGAAAGCAAAGGGGGCAATATCGGTTTTTTTTATGGCCGATGCAGATAAAACTATTTTTGATATCTTGAAAACAGAAGGTCTGGGATTGGTAGATGTTCCGAATGATCAAAAATTTACAGCACATTTCCTTTACGAATATTCTCTGATAAGTAATATAAAGGAGTCGCTGCTTGTTGTCGACTGTCCATATCCCGATTTTTATCGGCAATCTTTTCAAGATGCGATATGCAGCCGGGCAGGCAGGGTCATGATGATTACGTTTCGTAACGAGAGCCACTTCAAAGCAGATGTTGTTCATAATCAGAACCTTTTTGCCTTGACCGAGGAATATTCCGCAGAACCTCATGCACGTCTTCTTTTAGGACCGGAATATATCATTCTTGATGAAAGATATTTAACGCTCCGACATAACAACAGGGATGTCCGCAACAGGGTCGAAACTTTGTTTGTTTTCTTTGGTGGAGTGGACAGCAGCGGTCTGACTCTAAAAGTACTAAGTGCTCTGACTATGCTGGAAGAAAGACCCGGGAAAATTGTTACCGTTGTCGGCGCTTTATACGGGCAGGAGAGAGAACTGAGAAAGTTTCTTCATAATCATCCTGAACTCCCTGTAGAACTTCATGTTAACACTTCCGATATGCCCTTACTGATGGCCAAAGCCGATCTGGCAATAACCTCGGGGGGGATGAGTATCTGGGAGTTAGCCTGTCTGGGAATTCCCGATATAATTATTTCGACTTCGGAAAGAGAAAAAGTACACACGCCGCTTTTGGATCAACGGGGTGCCTGTTTATATATTGGGCATTATGATGAAGTTTTGGAAAAACAGATAACGGATTCTGTTAGAAAAATTGCCGGGGACAGACAACAAAGAGAAGCAATGTCTAAAGCCGCTATGAATGTCGTTGACGGCAAAGGCACACAGAAAGTCGTCCAGCATATGATGGAATTGCTGGTGCAATAACGTTCATTATCTTTTCAGAAGTTTTAATCAAAAAGGAGGAGTATTAATAGGTGACAGCTAAGATTATCTCTTGGGATGATGCCAATGTCGAAGAACTCAGAGATCTTTATTTAAAATATCCTTATCCACCATACTGGGGCTCTCCCATCGTTAATGAAAACCTTCAAGAGTATCGTTTTAAAAAAGTCTGCCGTACCGCTGCTGAAAATCGGGAAAGCATGATCGTCGTCTGTATAGATGGTAAAATTTATGCTGCAGCTTTACTGGCACGGGTTAACCATCTTTCCGACAAATTCCAGGTTGAGGTTGCAAGTATTGAAAATGAAGCATTTATCATCGATGGCTCTGACAAGGCCTGCAAGGCTAAATACGAACTCATCCGAACATTGCGAGAGCTGGCCGTAAAGCGAGGATTTATTTTTCTGTCGGCCTCAATAGCTTCTCCTGCTTTTCAATGGTTGCGAGCACTTGAAGAAAACGGGTTCCGTTACGCAGACGGATTTCTGCATGTTGTATCATCGGCGGCTGATAATTACGATGATGTGCTGTTGAAGGATATTGTGGTTCGAGATCCTATTGATTCGGATTTCGAGGAAATCGCTTATAGTTACGAGCAAGTTCCGTTTCCCAGTCATTGGTTATACGAACCTGAATTTGATAAAGCAAAGATGGTCGAACTTTATGTTAAACGTTATCGTGAAGTTTATAAACAAAAGGAAGGACGGCTCTTGATAGGAGAATTAGACGGTAAGTTTGCCAGCGCTCTAATCAGCCTTATTGATAAAGATATTCAGAAGGAAACAGGAATAATAGTGAATCCGCTCTCCATGGGAATCATTGTACACCCAAGAGCTGCCAGAAAAGGTGTCTCTCTTAGTCTGGTTGCCTATAGACACAACTGGTATCGTACAATGGGGCTGAAGTACGGATATTTTGGAGCAAACATCAATAATTATCAGATGATTCGTGGCTTGGAAAAAATGGGTATGAAATACGCCGGAATAAACATGAGTCTTATGCTCAGGCTCAGGAAAAGTTGAACTCAGAACATAATGGAACCTTTAGCGCATAATTGCCAAAAAATGAACAAACAGGATATTCATCCTTCAACGGATTGTTTATCAAATCAAGAATTTCTTAATCTATACTATAGGCTACGTGATGAGGCCCGGATTATACCGGAAGGATCTTTCTACCCTAATATTCAATTGCTCTGCGCCACTCCTTTTGAAAGAGAAAAGGACAGGAGAGAACAGCATCAATGGCAGCAGGATAATAATCCCTGGACGGACGTGACTGAATGGTATCATCAGGCTAAAGATCAGTCTTGTGTCTGGTGGCTGGAAAATCATGTCATAGCTAAGCATGCCATAACAAGTTGTATGAGTTGCGGAGCATGTACGGCGCTTTGCCCGGCTGCCGAGTTTTACGAATTCAGCCCACGGGAAATTATGACAATGGTACAGGAAAAGCAGGAAGATGCTTTAGTTGAACTGCTGAAATCGGATTTTTTGTGGTATTGCCACCAATGTGGTTCCTGCAAAACAAAATGTCCCCGTCAAAATAGCCCCTTTGGTATGATTTCTTCTTTGCGGCAGTTAAGTCAGCTTAAAGGTTATCATGTGGAGAGCATTCGCGGCAGACAACAATACTTTGCGCGTCACTTGTGGGGTGGTAACCTCTGGAACAGAGCCTGCACACTTTATTTCAGGAATGCTCATCCTGACAAACATCTGGATTTCGGTCCTCGCTTTGCCACGTATTTCAAAAGACAGGAAGAATACATGAAAAAAGTAGGCGCGCACCCTGATATGGAAGGTCCTTATTCCGGACGTAAAGTTCATCCTGAAACATTGGATGAGTTAAGAAAATTATGGATGGCTGGCGGCGCATTGTTTTTCTGGTCGCTGATCGATCAGGCTGCCGAGAAACAGGCCGCGGAAATGGGGCTTTCCGTCGAAGAATATCATGAAAAAGTTAAAACAGAAGGTTAATAGTTAATGGTTAATTACAATAAAAAGGGACGTCAACTTGCATGGCAGAAATATTCCAAGGATATCCCCTCGGATAATTATTTTCTGACCTTCAGTTGTATTTTGGGAAGCTTTTATCCTGCTTCCGAAACTATGGTTCCCAGAATTTACGATCTGCTTAATATAAATTGGAAGACTTCATATGAGTCCAAATCCGGTTGGTCCTGTTGTACGGCAATCGGCTACCATGGCGACATTATGCCGATTGAATCTACTCTATTGACGGTGGCCAGACTCTGGTCTATTGCGCAGGAAGCCGGAGCTAAAGTCATTACACCAACCTGTGTAACATCCTTCGGCACTTATTGTGAGTGCAAGGATATTCTGGAACATGAACCGGAACTGAGAAGAAAAATAAAACGATTATTAAAGGACACCTGTGGCAGGGAGTTTGAACTACCGGAATATTTGGTCCATGTAAGCGACATTTATTACCATCATCGCGAACGTATTAAAAAACATTTTAAATATAGTCTGACCGAAGCAAAAACCGGTCGTCCTCTGCAGGTAGTCGATCATATTGGTTGTCATTACAGCAAATTGTTTCCGGAAAAACATGTTGTCGGCGGTTCTGAATATTGTGAAGTGCTGGCAGGCATGGTGAGCTCATGGGGCGGGGAAAACATTGATTATCCGGAACGCCGCCACTGCTGCGGCATGGGGTTTCGTCAATGCATGATTCCGCCCAATCGCGGGGCGACACTTTCCAATGTTTACAAAAAAATAAAAAGCATGGCACCCTTTAATCCTGATCTGATCGTGACAAATTGCCCGGGCTGCGAAGTGTTTTTGGACAAGGAACAATGGGCGATCTATGAATTAACCGGTGAGAAATATTTTATTCCTGTTTTGACTTATCAGGAATTAGCGGGGCTCCTTCTGGGATGGGATCCGTATGATGTGGTTGGCATTGATTCTCATACAGTTCCCGTCGAGCCTTTGCTGGACAAAATAGGCATCGCCTACGAAAAAGAAAAATCCATGCATAACGAAAATATCGGATAGAAAGTATGATTAAAAAAACAATCAACAGTAAAGTAATGATAATTGGTGGCGGTGTAACCGGGCTCGCAGCAGCTATTTCTCTGGACGCGCTGGGAATTGATTCCATAATTATTGAAAAAAATTCCGCACTGGGCGGAAAGGTAAAAGACTATTCCAAAATATTTCCCGATTTTCGCAGCGGGAAAACTCTTGTCCGGGAGCTTATTGATAAAGTTGAACAATCTTCACGCATCAGAACGATTGTTTCCGCTTCCGTTACCTCGACAGAAAGAATTGACGGAACTTATTCTGTTTTGGTTTCGGATAACAATAGATATAATGTCAAGGCTATAATTCTTACCTGCGGTTTTGAAGTCTTTGATGCGCGGCTGCAGGATGAATATGGTTATGGTGTTTATCCGAATGTTGTCAATTCACTGGACTTGGAAGCATTGCTGGAGACCCAGGAAAAGAAGGGCGGCATGTTGCTGCGGCCATCCGATGGAAAACCAGTGAACAGGATGGCAATTATTTTTTGTGTCGGTTCGCGCAGCAAGCGTCTGGGTAATCCTTATTGCTCGAGGATTTGCTGTTCGTATAGCACAAAGCAGGCCATCGAAATAATGGAGAAGAATCCCGATGCCAGCGTGACTTGCTTCTATATGGATATCAGAACCTACGACCGCGGTTTTGAGGAAATGTATCAGTATGCTCAGGAACTGGGTGTAAAGTATATTCGGGGGAGAGTATCTGAGTGCAGTGCTCTGCCCGATGGTGACATTCAAGTGCGCGCCGAAAATACTCTGCTGGGCAGGCCTGTACAGGGTATTTTTGATTTGATTTCATTGTCTGTAGGTATGATGCCGTGCGCCGATGCCGAAGATCTTGCCGGGCTTCTCGGTATTGAACGCAGCGATGACGGTTTCTTTACAAAGAAAGATAAATATTTTTCTCAACATGATACTGTTCAAGAGGGTATTTTCCTTGCCGGCAGTTTGACCGGGCTGAAACCGATTAAGGATTGTCTGTTGGAAGGGAATTCAGTAAGCGGCAGGGTTGCCGCTTATCTCAATGAATGCAAGTAATATGAATCATAGAGAAGTGAAAAACATTGATTATGGTTGGAGGCTCAACGGCAGGCCCATCCTTTTTTATAAAGACCGGTCGCTTGCAGCCGATGAATCAACACACCAAATGGAAAAAGCGCTGCGACAGATGAGCATGGAATACTATGCCCTGGACCGGTGTCTGCAATGTGGAATTTGTTCCAGCTTCTGTCCGAATAACTTGATTAAGACAACGGAGTCCTTTTCGCCGCGTGACTTTATTCAGAAAACCCGTTTGGGGCTGCTGGATCTGAACGGAGATGAATTATGGATGTGCACTAACTGCGGCCACTGCCAGATGGTATGTCCTTTCGAAATTCCGCTTCTGGAAGTAATGGCCGGTCTGCGGCATCTTGTTGTCGAACAGGGTGCGGGGCATGTACCGGTTTCTATCAAGAGTTCAATTGCATCCATATCTTTCTATGGCAATCCCTGGAAAGAAGAAACGTCCAGCCGAATAAAGTGGATTCAAGGGATGGAAACGGCACAGGCTGTCGCGACTGCAGAAGAAACGGTTCACATCTTTTTGGGTTGTTTTCCGGGATATGATCGACGAGCTCGCAAAACAGCGGAAGCAGCGATGTACATCCTGCAGATCGCGAAAATACCATTTAAAATATTGTCTGATGAGGAAGTATGTTGCGGAGATACCGTCCGCAGAATCGGAGATTTTGCAACCTCGGAGAAGGTAAAAAATATTAACAAGAAAAATTTTCTTAAAAACAGTGTAAGAAAACTTTATGTTCTTTCTCCCCATTGCCTCAATGCATTTCAGGACCTGTATGTAAAAGAAAACTATCATCAGATCAGGATAGCCCCGTTGCTTGAACTTGTTTATGATTTGATCGGTAAAGGAATTATCAAACTGAATAAATATCAGGATAAAAGAGTTACCTTTCATGATCCCTGTTTTTTCAGCAAGCATCTCAACATCATTGCCCAGCCCAGGGAAATCCTCGACAGGATGCAGGGTATTGAAAGAATGGAAATGGAACACAGTGGCAAAAAAAGTTTATGCTGCGGCGGTGGTGGCGGAGGCATATGGCGCGATGCGAAAAAAGGCGAGCGTTTATCCGAAATTCGCCTGGATGAAGCATTAGGTATAGGCGCCGACATTATTGTTACCAGTTGCCCATACTGTCTGTCGATGCTGGAGGACGCCAGGCAAGCGGATGAGAAATACAGGCAAATCGAAATAATGGATATTTGTGAATTAGTAGTGAAAGGAATGTGTGATGAAAATAATTGATTCCAGAGTTCGACTGCGCACCGAACAACTTTTGAAAATATGGACATCCGAACAAAAAAGTTGTTACAGTGATTATATCCAGTTATATAAGATGAAATCACGTCTGAGCCCAATGCCGGTAAAGGAATTGATAGATTGTGCTGCTGCCAGCGGCATCGAGCAAATGATGGCTTATGGTATTACCGCCGAAGATAATGCGCAGATTATTGGTTTGTCACAACAGTTTAAGGAAATAATTCCGGTTGCAGGCATTAGTATTGAAAGAGGCATCCGTTATGCTTTACGTGACACAAAAAAATATTTTGCCGAGGGCTGTGCCGCGATTTGTTTATCACCTTTTACTTTTAATTACAGTGTCAATGACAAACTGCTTTATCCTCTATACGGGCTTTGTGAACTTTTAGGGAAAACAGTTATTGTTCATGGTTCCATTCACTTTTGGCGAGGCGCCTATATGTGGCATGGTCAGCCGCAAAACATCGACGAGATAGCAGTTGATTTCCCGGAACTTAAACTCATTGTTTCTCATGGCGGCAATGGTTTTGGACCATCAATTCTTGCTGTCGCCCAGCGTCATCCTAACGTCTATCTGGAATTCAGTGCGCTTAATCCTGCATATATGGCTCCTGAGTTTCTTTATGCCGCCAACACATATTTAAAAAATAAATGTATCTTTGGCACCGATTATCCTCTAGTAGATTTCGGTGTTGCAGTTTCACGATGGGAAAAAGTATTGAAAGAAGATGCCCAGGAGTTATTTTTCAGCACTAATTTATTGAATGTTCTAAACGGAAAGCCTCAGCCGTTTTAACGGTCGGTAATCATCACTAAGATAGTTGGATGATTTGCATATTTCAATAAAAATTATTTCAACAAAAAAAGCTGAAAGGTAGAAGTGATGGCGAATCTTGATATTGACAGAAATGGAAACCGTATAGCGGATGACTTTAAACATGGAGAAGATTACAGTATCGGTTGCTTCTGCTATATTGACGCTGATGTTGTCATTGGCAATAATGTTACAATTGGCGACTATACAAAGATTATGAAGGGCTCAAGAATTGGTGACAATGTGATTATCATGGACTATGTAAAACTTATGCCCGGGACAATAATAGGGAACAATTGTAAAATAGATGATTACGTTAATACATCCGGCTACTGCAAAATCGGTAACAATGTTAGAATAAAAAGATGCACCATGATTGGTCAAGCTGTGGAAGCGGAAGATAATGTGTGGATTGGATCCGGCGTAACTACAACGAGAATTAAATATCCCAAGCCCGTAGGGAGTGAAGAAATGAAAGAAGAGTGGATTATCTTCAAGAAAGATTCCATTATCAGTTCAAGGGCGTTAGTTTTGGCTGGCACCAAAGTGGGGGAAGGAGCGGTTGTAGGAGCTGGTGCGGTTGTTACAAAAGATTGCCTGCCATATGGAGTGTATGTGGGAAATCCGGCAAAATTGGTACGTTATCGTAAATAAACACAAGAATAATTACACTATATGGTACATAATTGTTTCACTGTTAAATTGTTTTATTATTTTGTGAGAGAAAATCAATTTGTGCTTATACATAAAGCTGGTCTAAATGTCTTTGTTTAAATCAAAACCTTTCATTATTGCCGAGATGTCCGGCAACCATAATCAATCGCTGGAACGTGCTCTTGCTATAGTAGAAGCTGCAGCCAAATCTGGTGCACATGCGATAAAGTTGCAGACTTACACGGCGGATACCATGACGCTGGATATTGCTGAAGGGGAATTTTTTATCAATGATGCAAGAAGCCTTTGGAAAGGACAATCTCTGTATAAGCTTTATCAAAAGGCCTATACCCCTTGGGAATGGCATGCGCCAATATTCAACTATGCCCGTAAATTAGGGCTGATTGCGTTTAGTTCACCCTTTGATGAGACTGCGGTTGATTTTCTGGAGTCGCTGCATGTGCCCTGCTACAAGATTGCTTCGTTTGAAAATACGGATATCCCATTGATTAAAAAAGTTGCGGCTACAGGTAAACCCATGATTATTTCCACTGGAATGGCTACAATAGATGAGTTGGATGAAACAGTACGTGCAGCAAGAGCATCCGGATGCAATAATCTTGTTTTGTTGAAATGCACAAGTACATATCCGGCGACACCGGAAAATTCGAATCTATTGACAATTCCACATATGAAAGAGTTGTTCAATTGTGAAGTAGGATTGTCAGATCATACAATGGGTATTGGCACGGCTGTTGCAGCTGTCGCTGTGGGAGCTGTAGTCATCGAAAAGCATTTTACGTTAAACCGTTCTGATGGCGGAGTTGATTCTTCATTTTCTTTGGAACCATTAGAATTGGCTCAGCTCGTTACAGAAACTGAACGGGCATGGCAATCTCTGGGTAAGGTATTCTATGGACCAACCAAAGATGAAGAGTTTGCCGTTACTCGACGCCGTTCGATATATATTGTTAAGGATATGAAAGCCGGCGATGTGTTGACCAAAGATAATCTCCGCTGTATCAGGCCGGGCCATGGTCTTGCCCCCAGGTATTATGAGAATCTGCTGGGAAAGACGATTAAAAGCGATGTTAAAAAAGGCACTCCAATGCACTGGGATTTACTGTCGTAGTTTTTCGATTCATTGCCTCGTCAAATGCATAAAAAACACTAGGGGTATTAAAAATGAAACTGTGTATTCTTGTATCTAAAACAAAAACGGACACAGCTGCACAAGGTTTAAAAGTATTGTATCAGTCACCTGGTCTGACTGTACAAGGAGACGAAGATGTTCAATCATTTGATCTTGGTGATGGACGAAAGGCTTTTATAGCGGGAGATGTTCTGGGATATAGGACCAATCAGGGAGATATTGTTCCATTATCGCAGAATTTCTACGATCTAAAAAATATTCTTGTTCATTATTCCATTGAAGAAAGTCGTAATATTCTGGAAGGCAGGTATGTTTTGGTAATCGCCGGACCTGATGATCAGTGCATCGTGAGTGCGGACCACTATGGACAGCGTGATATATATTATAATACATCCGGTGACGTCAGATGTTTTGTATCCGATCTTTCTTTGATGCCTGATTCGCCGGCTGCAAATGGCTATGACCAAGCGGCATTGGTGCATGCACTCTGCATGTATGGCTACCGGCCGCCTAAGCGCCATACGCCATATAAGGGAATTCGAAGGCTGGGTGTTCTCGATACAGTGTATATAAAAAATGGAACCGTTCAAATTAAGACTGAAGACTTCCATCCCGTTCGTATAGAAAATTTTAGCGAGAGAGAGCTGGAAGAATATGCAGATATTTTTCTGGAAGCTATAAAAATCAGAGGATCAAAGTATGGCAACGTTGTTTATCTTTCATCCGGCTGGGATTCATCTTCAATCCTGGCAAGTTTAGTTCATATCTTTGGCCGGCGAAAAGTACGTGCTGTTATAGGACGTATGAAATATGCAGAGCGAAGTGGTATAGGCAATCCATTTGAGATGTCCCGGGCGAAGGCAGTTGCTGAATATTTCAATGTTCCTCTTGATGTTGTAGACTTTGACTATCAAGGGAAAAAAGCCCTGGAATGGCACGATCGTTTGCATACGGCAATTCAACTGCCGCACCATACTTCCGGAGGAGCCGGATTCAATCACGCCGTGCTGGCAGATTATGTCGCCCGGACCACGAATGGTGAAGAAGCGGTCTTTGCCGGTGAGATAAGTGATGGCGCTCATAACTTCGGGTTCAGTCAGTTTATGACGATTTTTCATCCCGTCCCGGAATTTCGTGAGTATAGCGACAAAATGGGCAGTTATTTACTTGGGCCCACGTTTTTTAATTTATTTCAGAAGAATAAATATCAGGAAGACCTTATTTATAATCTTTTTCTTTCCCGTTCCGGAAAGTCAATATTTGATGCCCGTGATAAAAATAGCGTTCATAAACGTACTATTCAATTCCTTTCCGCTTTTTTTCTCCGTCCTGTCCGGCTGCCCCTTTGGTCAATGAAAAATATTACTTTTCTGACAGAGACAGGAGCAAAACTATACACCAGAGATATGGAGAATACTTATTTCAAGAAGGCTGTCCAGGGAATAACGAGTGATACCTTGTATTCCTGGTACCTCCACTTTTATAATTCTTTCCATTGGCAATGCTCAACCATCATACCACTGAGCTTAACTGCTGAATTGAGCGGCCTCAAGATGGCCATACCATTCTGGGATACCAGATTGCAGGAATATCTGTCCGCCATGCCGGAAAACTGGGGACGAGGCCTGGATTTGAACCCTACGAAATATCCGCTTAAGTGGATGTTGAAGAACCGCATCAATTATCCATTACACCTCGCCACAGGGCCGCACTCATATTTATATGATGTCGATCCTAATTTTAATCTTGGTGCGGAAATGATTTATGGTTCCGGATTTGTTCCACGCTTCAAAGAAGCGCTCAAAACTGGGGGTTACAGGGAAGTATTATCGCCGGATGTTTTTAATATGCCCCATATTGAAGCAATAGTAGGTCGTTACTTAAAAGGTACGGAAGTTCGAGGATCAGAGCTCAGGGAACTATTATCTCTTTGCTGGCTTTCTCTGGCTGGCTGGTATAAAAACTGATCATGTGGATTTAATAAGTGATCTTTTATTGCGACAAATTGACATGGGCCGCCTGCCGTAAGGCAGAAAATCTCCGGCGAAGTCTTTGCTTGAACAACAAACTCATCGATCTGCGAGTTCTTGATCCTCTGCCCTCTAAAATAAAGAATACGCTGATGCTCCATTGTCTGGGCAGGCACTTCAGAATTCAGGAAGAACAATTTATAGCGGGCAGACTCCGGTCGGTTGATGATCAACCCGTTTATATTGCAGCAAGAAGACTGGCTCATGATGCCGCATTTAAAGCCGCACAATTATTTATAGACAAGTCATCCAAAATTAATAATTTTAACCAATTTTGGAAACGGAATACAATACTCCTTAACTTGGCTGAATTTTTTTGGACTGCCGTTAACGAAATCATTGTTCGAATATTTGTGGCCGAGGCATTAATGCGTGAATCCGGGCGGGACGATGCTTTGTTACTTATTGCTTTACCCGAATATATTGACCCGACGGTATTTGAAAATTGTTCTGCAATATTAAAAATTGAGTTTTATAAAGAAAGAGGCGTTCAGCAATTTTATGGTATGCTATGGTTGCTGAGGGAAAATTTAAGAAAATTGAAGTGGATGGTTCAGAAGGGCGGCAAGGACAAACTCAGAATGATCCTGCCGAATGATAATGAACCCTCTCTTCTCTTGTTACAGGAGGATGAAATATCTTCTGATCGATCATACAGGACACAGCCACATTGGTTTGATCCGGCAAAACCATTACAATATCGTACATTAATCCTTAAAACATTTGATGATAATCAAGAAATCAAAGGAAGTCCTGAAAAGTCAGACGAAAAAATATTTTCCATTCATCCGTCTTCATGGCATTTTTTACCGTCAAACAATAAAAATCAGCATCCGATCGAAAAAAAACTGACAAAGGATTTACGACGCTGCATCCGGACATTAAGAAAAAGTGAACGGATGGCAATGTTTACGCTCATCCGTCTTTTTTATATGGCAAGAAATCTTGCCGTTTTTTGCCGTGAGAAAAATGTCAGAGCGTTTATGACCTGTGAGAATTATATGCCCTCTGCGGATGCGATGCAGCTTATTGCGGATCCACTTAATATTCGAACCATATCTTATCAATATTCAAACATGAGTCACGTTGGTCCCCATATGCTGACAACGGCGGAGCTTATGTTTACTTTTTCTTCTATGTATCATGAAAGGTGGAGTTATCATGATATCAGGCCGGGGAAATTTATTGATGTCGGATATGTTTTTGACGGCTCGTTTAAATATATACAGGAAAGAGCAAAAATTCTCCGAAAAAAGATGATGGAAAAAGGCTGCCGGTTTATTATTTGTTTTTTTGATGAAAATGCTTTTGACGGTAAATATGAACTGGTTACCAAAAAAGACTTAGTACAGGAAATTCAATGTCTGTTGACGCGGCTTATTGAAGATTCATCATTGGGGCTTGTTATAAAAAATCAGTTTCAATGGAATGCCGTGCAACAGTTTCCGGAAATTGCCGAATTGAGAAAAAAAGCTTTATTAACCGGACGCTATGTTGAACTTTCGGTTGGAACAAAGCGAAATATAGTTTTTCCTGCTGAAGCTGCACTTGTTGCAGATATTGTTATCGGGCATGCAGTAGGAGCTACTGCTCCCCTGGAAGCAGCTTTGGCCGGAGTTCGAACCATTCTTCTTAATCCCTATGAAATGGACAGCAGGAATGATTTCATTTATCGACAGGCGGATATAGTTTATCACTCGCTCGAAGAAATATTTGATGCTATTGCCGACTTCAGAGCCGGGAAAACAGAACGACTTGCTTTGGGTGATTGGAATCATATAATTGACCGCTTCGACTCTTTTCGCGATGGAAATGCCGGACAACGCATGAGGGATGTCCTGGATAAGATCATGATTAAACAAGTGATTCCCGAGGCTATTGTGGATAATTTACCGGGAGGCAGAGCGGCTGCAGATTACTGCTGAAGTCACAGATTCAGGGAACCATCACCGGCTTGGCGAAACGAATAATGGTGCGAAGGGTCAGAGGCAAATTCGCGATTCGTTTCTGTATATGTTGCCGTTGATTTTTAATAATATTATTCCCTTCCTGACGCTCCCGATATTTACAAGGATTTTAACAACACAAGATTACGGTGTTTTATCTCTCGCTCAGGTTTATGCTGTTTTTGTCAGCGGCATTGCCAATTTGGGGATGACTATTTCGTATGAGCGCAATTATTTCCAATATCAGGGCAACAAACGCGACTCGGCGGCTTTGATCTTTTCTTCTCTGGCTTTTGTAATAATAAATATTTTTATACTTGGAATTTTTACTTATTGCTTCCGGGAAAGACTGGCCGGCTGGATTATCGGATCACCTAAGTGGGGTGGGGTACTTTTTTGGGCGTTCATTAATAACTGTGTGATGATTTTGGTGGTGTTCTACCAATTATCTCTGAGAAATGCCGAAAAAGTTTTCCACTATGTTGGCTATACAGCGGCTATAAGCCTGTTGAATGTAGTTTTTTCTCTTTTTTTAGTAGCCTTCCTTAAAATTGGAGTTATCGGGCTGGTTTACGCTCAGTTGGTTGCTAATCTTGTGGTCTTTGTAATATTAACGTTTTCGTTCATTTCCCAATTATCATTATCCTTTAGTTGGCCGATCTTTTTTGATTCTTTCAAAATAAGTTATCCTTTAACACCGAGGATTTTCCTTGGTGCCGTCAATCAACAGTTTGACAAATATATGATTGGTTTGATGTCCACTTTGGGAGGAGTTGGCATATATCGCATCGGGCAGCAAATCGCATCGCTTGTATTTTCGTACATGACTCAATTGGAACACGTCTTTACTCCTCAGACATACCAAAAGATGTTCGAGGGAAAGGACGGGATTGATGAAGCTATTGGGTGTTATCTTACACCTTTTCTTTTTGCTTCCATAGTAATAGCTTTGATAGTCTGTCTCTTCTCAGAAGAGATTATTTTTGTACTTACACCCCCGGCTTTTCATGATGCGATCAATATTGTGACTATTCTTTCGATGTTCTACGGTTTTCTTTTTTTTGGCAAGATCACCGGGATACAACTTATCTTTATGAAAAAAACCTATATTACGTCGCTGTTGTCATTCTCTACGTTGGCATTGAATGTAGTTGTAAATATTCCTTTTATAATGAAATGGGGTGCAATAGGAGCGGCCTGGGGAACTATGATCTCCGGAATTATTTCCTGCTCAGTATCATTTATAATTGCCCAGCGCTTTTACAAAATCCGGTGGGAGTACAGGGAGATAGGTTCTATTTTTTTAATATTTTTCGGTTCTGCAATAGCGATGATTCTTCTTAGATATTTCGATATCTCTTATTTGGTCAGACTTGCAGTCAAGTCAATTTCTTTGGCAGGCTATGCTTATTTAGGAATAAAGTTAAATATTCTAACCAGAGAGAATTACCTTCTTGCGAAAAATATATTTTCCGTAAACAGGGGAGGCAGTTATTGATTTCTGATCTTGAAAACTTATGCCTGGTGATACATTGCATTCAGGATGGAAAACAGCAAGAGCCGAGGACGCACAGGGAGCTGTTTATTCAACGTGATGATATAGAAGAGCTTATCTCATCACTCAAAATGGAGGGTTATAACTTTGCTCTCCCCTGCGATGCGGAGAAGTCGGATGCACCGGTGTGCTCACTGACCTTTGATGACGGCTACTTCAACAACAGCTATTTTCTGGAATTGGCTGAAAAGCACAGTGTTCCCTTTGTTCTCTTTCTGACATCCTATAATATTATTCATCAGATTCCTTTTATATGGGATATTTGGGAAGCTACCAGGACAACAAGCTGGCGTATTTCATCTTCCAATTATCTCAAACTCTATGAGAGCCTGAGCTCAGATGAAAGAAATCTTTTGAAGACCGACAGCCATCGTCCATTTACTTTGGAGGAACTGAAAGCTTTCGCAGCCCATCCCATGGTTTGCCTAGCTTTGCATGGCCATACACACCAGCCCACTGTCGGTAAATATCTCAAATGCATGGATGCAGAAATAGAAAACAACGTCTCCTTCCTTGCGAAGTTTAAAAACGTATCAATTGAAGATTTTTCTCTGCCGTGTGGTCTTTATACGAGAAATATTAAAAGAAAAATGCTCAAACGGGTTAAAAGGATTTATACAATAGATGGAGGTGGTTTCTCACCAGGTGAACGTGTTATTCATCGTATTTCCCTGATTAATCCCTATGTTGGCGGTCCTCTCAGAGATCAAATCCGCAGGTCGTTTAGTATAAAGTCAAGGCTTCTCAGAAAAGCCGTGAATATCCGATATGCCAACAGTCTATTCTATCGCTTCTGATGAAAAGGAAGTTCCTCAATATGTCTTCATTGAAACAAATTGTAATTATATCTAAAGACAGGATTTTACAAGGGCTGCCTGATGATAGCTTTCGGGGTGATGAATGCTATTATCTCAGTGACGATTATGCGGTTTACTTGAAAATCAGACAAAGGTTTGCTGGTGAACTGAATATTCATTTGCTTGGCCGGAAATTTCATGAGGTCATTGACGAGATTTCCACGAAGTTCCTCTCCTTCAGCCACCGTATCAATCAGAAAAATCAATCGTACGCTTTCTGGGGAACGCACCTGGCATCCAGAAGTTCCGGAACAATACCTTTGCTCAAATATCTGGTTTATTTCTGCTGTGTCAGGAAAATTCTTGAACATACCGAATCTTCCCGGATAGTTTTTATCAGCGATTCATTCGCTCTTGCAAAGTTAATACAAAAAGAGGCCGCAAAGAGAGGGATAGATTGTCGACTCCATTTGAAATTTTTAGAAAACATAAAGCCTCTGTGGAATCAGTTTCGTCTTGTTGCCAAAGTTCTATATTCTCTTTTTTTTATGACCTCGCTATGGAGTTATTCCCGGCTTCTGACAAATAAAAGGATAGCAGAGGCTGGAGCAGAGGGTAGAAAAAAATATGTTTTCCGAAGCTGGATTACTGCCGGGTCACTGGATACAAAAGGTAATTACCGGGATCGCAATTTTGGAGTACTGCCGGATCACCTGTTGCGGCAAGGGAACGACGTCTGGATACTGCCTCTTTATTTCAATCTGGACAGAAATATCTTTGCACAGATGCAACTCATGTCTCGAAGCGGATATCAGTTTTTGTTTCCCGAGCAATATCTTTCTCTTTGGGATATTTTAAGAACGTTGCGCGATAGTGTGCAAAGTCTTTTTCTTGATCTTGAAGGGTGCGAATTTGAAGGAGACAACGTCCGCAGCCTTATCCGGGAAATGCACTGGTCTGTTTCCCTGCAGCCGTTCCTGCTCTCTTTTAACAGCATTAAATACCTCATGGAGAAATTGGCAAAAAGAAAAATCAATATAGATCAATTTTTTTATCCGATTGAAAATAATCCTCCGGAAAAACCTTTTATCCTGGGAGTTAGAAGATATTATCCTCAATCCAGGATCATAGGGTTTCAGCACACGGTCTGGTTTAAGGAACAATTGGGGGTTTTTCTCCTGCCCGAAGAATTGAATTATCATCCTTTGCCGGATAAGATCATCTGCAGCGGAAAGCGCTATCCTGATATACTGAAAAAAACAGGATTTCCTCCAAGCCTTGTTGTACCCGGTCCCAACCTGCGTTATACGGCCGTCAATCAGAATCTCAAAATGAATCAACCTGAGGAGACAAGCCTTGGCAGGAAGATCCTGATTATTCTCAATTATGAAACGAATCATAACCTCGAGCTTCTGGAGAAAACAAGCACTGCATTGAGGCAACTGGATAAAATTAAAATTTACATTAAAGCTCACCCGACGACTGCCGTCAAACGGATGGATGGTTTCCTGGAAAATATTAATTTCCCGGCTTATGAATGGGCTGCGGGCACCGTACAGGACTGGGTTGTCCAGGTTCATGCGGTGATTATGACGGGAGGTTCCGTTTCCAATCTGGAAACAATGGCAACAGGCGTACCGCTGATCAGGGTGTCGTTGGAGAATAATTTTGATTTTGATTGCTTGTGGGATGAATATCCTTTCGCACCCTTCACTCCTTCCTCCGCGGAAATTTATAATTATTTGGAAAAAGCCCTTCAGATGAATTCTGAGGAAAGGAAAGGGTTGGCCGAATTTGGGAGAAGCATTATAAAATATTACTTTGAACCTGTCACATCAGATAATCTAAAAGCATTTTCATGAAACGGAGACAAAATATTGAGCAACAGAAACAGGAAAAATTGGAAAGTAATTTCGTTCGAAAACAAAGACCTTCCGTCATTGGGACTTTTTTTTAAGAAGCATTTTCGTAGTGCCAGCCAATATGGTTCCATGGCGCTGTTTCAATGGAGGGCGGTGGACAATTACATTATGAGGGGAATAATCAATCTGATTAAAGACGGAGACAAAATCGTATCGACATTGAGCAACACACCCAAGAGACTTTACGTGAAAGGAGAGGGGTGCCTTGTAGCTGAAATAGGCGACGCAAACACAGATCCTCAATATCAAAGGCAGGGGATGTTAGCACTGCTGATAAATCAGTCCACCCACGATGCACTGGAACTTGGTATCCAGGGAGTTTACTCGACGCCGGACACCAAAACGCCGTCTCTGCCGGCCTTTATAAATAAAGCTAATTACCTTCCACAAGAGGGGCTTGATATTGAATCCCTTATTTTCCCATTGAATATTGCTCCTTTAGTTCAAACGCGAGTGCACTGGTTGATCAGTCAATATGCCGGTTCATTCTTCTTAACGGTCGTTTATTTATATTATCTTATAAAGAAGGGATTAAGGGGGTTACACCAGGGATTGACCGTTGAAGCATTGCAGAGTTTACCCAATGACTGGGATGATTTTTGGAATGATGCCAGTCGCTCCTATGATTTCATTTTTGAAAGAAGCAGGGAAGCTCTTAACTGGAGGTTTTTTAAAAATCCCAACAAATTTAAATTTTATGTTTTGAAAGACAAGAATAAAATTGTCGGTTATATGGTCTGTCGGATCATCAACGATGAAGATATTAAAAGATTTATTATAGCTGATTATCTATTTCTTCCAGGTTACGAGGATCATTTTAAGGTGCTCTTGCTGAAAGCTTTTGAAGATGCGCTCCACGTCGGAGCCAACTTAATTTCATCCTGGTGTGTCATCGGAAGCAGGTACTCAGAAATTTTAAAGAAATCCGGTTTTGTTAAACGCAAGAAAATTTTACTCGTGTGGTTTCAGAATGAATTTGCACGGATCCTTAAGGGTGAGGGAAAATGGCATTTCACCATCAGTGATTCCGATAATGTATGATGTGAAAAGCTATGGCCGGATTTTATAAATTTTAAGATAAAGGTATGTTAACATGTCAATCATGATAAGAATAATGAGAAAACTTCAGGATATTTATTTTCGTATAAAAATAAAGGTACACGGCCTGCGAAATCTGCCTGTGCAGACAAAAAAAGAACGAAATGTCTTCAAAGCAATATTCAGTCAGGCTTCCGGTAAAGGCAGGTTGAAAATATTCGAATGGGGCAGTGGCTTCAGCACCCTTTATTATGCAAAGTATCTTACCGGTGGAAACATCGATTTTGAATGGCATGCCATAGATAATCACCGGGGGTGGTACGAGACGATTAAGTCGCTATTAGCAAAAAATAATCTTTCCGATAGAGTTCATCTTTATCTTCAGGAATTTCCGCCATTTTGGGAAAAACCGGGATGGGGCCCCCTTCCTCCGCCTTGCGGCGTTTTTGCACCATGCTTGGATAATGAAAAAAAATACATTAATTTACCGCTTCAGTTAAGTGGATCCTTCGATGTTGTTATAGTGGATGCCCGTTTCCGGCGACACTGCATACAGGTGGCCAGAGAAGTTTTAAAACCGACCGGCATAGTTATTCTGCATGATGCACAGAAAAAGCACTATCAAACAGGACTGGATGTTTTTCCTTACGGCAGATTTATTGACAGCGGTAATTTGTATCCTCTCCAGGAAGTTCCCAACAGCATGTGGATCGGCAGCATGCAAAAGCATCCTGTCTATGAAAAGTTGAAGGGTTTCTAATAACAGCGATATTCTTTTAACAAAAGAACAGGAGAGATCGATGGGTGATTTAAAAGATAAATTAGCCAGTCATGAATTGACAATAGGTTCCTGGATTACGTTTGGTGATCCAGCAGTAGCGGAGATAATGGCGCGTTCCGGCTTCGACTGGCTTACTCTGGACATGGAGCATGGCAGTCTTTCCGCGGACCAGGCCCAGCAGATCATTCGGACGATTGATCTTTGCGGTATTCCGCTTCTTGTGCGTGTAATGGAAAATAATCCGGAGCTTATAAAAAGATATATGGATATGGGGGCCTGCGGGGTTCTTGTTCCACTCGTTAATTCCAAAAGCGATGCGGAGCAGGCCGTTAATGCCGTCAAGTACCCGCCCAAAGGCACCCGTGGAGTTGGCCTGGCGCGTGCTCAGCGTTATAGCATGGATCTGGACAGCTATCTGAAATGGAATCAGGAAAAAAGTGTGGTTATAGTTCAAATCGAGCATATTAAAGCAGTGGAAAACCTTGAAGCCATTATGGGGGTTGAAGGTGTTGACGGCATGATGATTGGATTGTATGACCTTTCCGGTTCTCTCGGTTATCCGGGGCAGTTTGATCATCCTGCAGTGCGTGAAGCAATCGATGAAATATATAGTAAATCTAAAATGAACAATTATCTTATTGGCCAGCACATTGTTAAACCTGACCCTCAAGGGGTTCTGGATGCTATTGATCGTGGTGTCCGCTTTGTTGGGTTCAGTGATGATTTCCTTTTCCTGGGCGAGTATTGCCGGCAACAGCTCGGGGAAATTAAAAAAAGACTTCAATAAAATTTGTGGGAGCTGCTATGAAAAAAATTATCTCCTTGATACCAGCGCGGATGGCCTCTTCCCGTTTCCCTGGTAAGCCTCTGGTAAAAATATGCGGAAAAACCATGATTGAGCATGTCTGGCAGCGGGTAAAAATGAACACCCGGATTAATAATATTTATATTGCCACTTGTGATGAAGAAATACGCAGGACAGCGGAAGAATTCGGAGCGGAAGTAATCATGACATCAACCAGCCATCAACGGGGGACAGACCGGATTGCCGAGGCGTGTGAGATTCTGATGAACAGGAGCCAAGTGTTTGATATAGCCCTTAATGTCCAGGGGGATGAACCACTTCTTAATCCCGATACGCTTGATCTTTTGATGGATCCATATTTTACTGAAGAGAAGGTTGCAGCAGTAAATCTTATAGAAAATCTGGAAGGCGAAGAGGAAATTAATAGTTACAATAATGTCAAGGCAATTTTCGATCAACAGGGGTTTGCATTATATTTCTCGCGGTTGCCGATTCCGTACGGCTTGAATAATAAGCATTACAAGCAGCTAGGCCTTTACAGTTTTACCAGAGAGACGATCCTTCGTTATCCCGGAATGGCCATGACACCGCTGGAAATTGCGGAATCGGATGATATGCTCCGTTTTATAGAAAACGGTATTCCGCTGAAAGTATCTTTGACCCCTTACAAAACCATTGGAGTTGATACTCCGGCTGATCATGAGGCTGTCAGCAGAGTTATGGAAAATGACCCGCTCTTTCAGCTCTATAAAAATAAATGAAGTCAAAAGCAGGGAACCAATATGATGAACAATTTACTTGACGGGTTCAGACTGGATGATCGCGTTGCCATCATAACGGGAACAACGAAAGGGATCGGTGAATCGCTGGCGGAATCGCTGGCAGAAGCTGGTGCCGCTGTTGTTGCCCTGGATCGTTCCGATAATCCGCATATTGCTGATTTTTGTGCTGAATTGGGAACACCGTTCCGGCGTATTCAAATCGATCTGGAAAAGGCGTCAAAAAATGACATTGAAAAGGTGGTTGACTATACAATTAAAGAATTTTCCCATATAGACATTCTGGTAAATAATGCCGGTATTTCACGAAGAGGCGATATTCCCGAGTTCAGCGAAAATGATTGGCTTGACGTCCTTAAGGTTAACCTCACTGCACCATTTCATCTTTCCCAGGCTGTTGCCAGATCCTTCATTCCACGGCGGACGGGAAAAATTATTAACATTGCTTCCATGCTTTCTTTTCAAGGAGGGATTAGGGTACCATCATATGCGTCCTCAAAACATGGCATTGTGGGCTTGACCAGAAGCTTTGCCGTCGCCCTGGGTGCTTATGGAATCAATGTCAATGCCATTGCTCCGGGGTTTATGGCAACTGATCTTACATTGCCTCTGCAACAGAATCCGGAGAGGAATGACTCTATTATAAAAAGAATTCCCCTTGGCCGGTGGGGCAACGGCAATGACTTGAAGGGGGCGTTAATTTTTCTTGCTTCGTCAATGTCGGATTATGTCAATGGAGCAGTGATTCCCGTGGATGGCGGATGGTTAACTTCGTAAGAATCAACTATGAGAAGTTTGAATAAAAAGAAAACAAAAATCCCCCAAATCCTGATCGATAGTCTGACCGAAGACACGAAAATATATCTTTCGTGGTTGGATAAAGTCGATATCACCATCGATAAGAATTTACTTTTCGCAGGTTCATTCAATTTGCCTGAATATCCTGTCTGGCCGAGAACACACGATAACTTTCACTTTCCCCTGGGGATGAAGAAATTATTGTGCATGGGATTCCCGGGAATTAAAAGAGCCGCCTTGCAAAAAATTGCGGATTCCGAAGGCAATGAAAAAAAATACCTCCGTCTAATCTATGTGGTATACCAGGCATTGTGCCGTAAGATCAGCCGGTTTGCCGATGAAGCCAGGGACGTCGGCTGCAAAGATATTCATAAAACCTGTTTGGAAATTACCAGAAAGGCGCCATGCACGTTTCGGCAGGCATGCCAGCTTTACTGGTTCGCCACAATCTTTCGTGCAGGCACCTCGACGATTGGCCGCCTGGATCAGCATTTATTTTCTTTTTACAAAGATGACTGGAGAAAAGGTACGCTTACGAAAGAGCAAGCCCGTGCCTTTCTGTCTGAACTTTTGTACCGTTACGAAAAGCGCGGAGCGCAGCGAGGTGATACTCTTCAAAATATTACGCTGGGCGGACGTAATTCAGCAGGAAAAGATCAAACCAACGATTTGACATATATGATTCTCGAGCTCATGCTCAAAAATAAATATATCGATCCCAAGATCAATGTACGTCTGCACGAAAAATCACCCGATTACCTGCTTGAACTTGTCGCCCGTTTGCAGCTTGGCGGCACGGGAATCTGTACAATTTACAATGATGATGTGATTATTAATGGTTTGAAAAATTATGGACGACCTGCAAAAATCGCCGCTGATTACTGTGCCGATGGTTGTACCGAAATTATTCTCGATGGTTACGGAGAAACGTCATTTCGCTATGTTGACTGCATCAAAGCAGTAGAGCATACCGTTTTTAACGGTGAGGAAAACATTGCTGAAGCGAAAAGACTCCAGTATTATGATAGCATGCAACAAGGCGTGGACATTAAGCCACCGGTGCCCCGGGGAAAGAAAACGGGGAACTTTCTTGATATGCGCACGTTCAGAGAGTTCTATAATGCCTATCTGTCCCAGCTCAAATACCAGGTCGAAGTAATGCTGTCAACAGCATACAACGCCGATGACAAGGCGTTGAGGCCCTTTGTGGCGGCTACAATGCCTAATGTTCTGGAAAGGGTGCAGGAACCTTATTCGAGCAAGTCCTGCTGGCATACTTACGGTCTTTTCATCGGCTCACTTGGTACGGCAGCCAACAGCATCGCCGCCGTCAAGTTTCTGGTTTATGATAAGAAATTAATCAAGAAAGAGGAGCTCCTTGAAGCTTTGCGCAATAATTTCGAAGGTGCTGCAATTGTTCGCAAGCTATGTCTTCAGACGCCGAAGTTCGGAAATAATGACGACTATGTTGACGCCATTGCCTCTGATATTGCCGGGCATTTTGCCTCATGGGTGAAAAAGTATCGAGACCGTACGGGTAAGCCGATTTTGCCCGGCCTGTATAACCATCTTTTCCATCATACGGCTTATTATGTCGGCGCCACACCTGATGGCAGAAAAACGGGAGACCCGGTGGGCGAACACCTTTCCCCCACACCTGGAACAACTTTAGACGGCCCGACTTCAATTATTCATTCAGTCTGTAAGATCAAGACGGCCGACCATATTTTCGGTTCTACCCTTCATCTGAATATTCCACTTTCTACTTTGAAAGGAACACCGGATTCAGCGGCCATCTTGAAATGTATAACACGGGCCTTCTGCCTGGAAGGTGGCTGCGTTTTAAACATTAATATTTTAGACTCGGCACAGCTTCTGGAGGCACAGCGTCATCCCGAAAAGTATCGTGATCTCGTGGTCCGTGTCTGGGGGTTTTCCTACTATTTTGTCGGGTTAAGCAAAGAGATGCAAGATCACGTCATAGCCAGGTCTCAGTCTGAATGGTCGGCCTGATTACTCACATTCAAAAATTTTCGGTTCACGACGGCCCCGGGATCAGGACAACTGTTTTTCTTAAAGGGTGTCCCCTGTCGTGTCCGTGGTGCCAGAACCCGGAGGCCATGTCGAGCCATAGAGAGATTCAATTTCACGGCGAACAATGTGTCGGGTGTGGAACATGTGTCGGGATTTGCCCCAAGGGATGTTTTACGTGGCAGGGGATAACGGCATTTGACAGTGAAAACTGTAATCAATGTGGAATTTGCATCGAACGCTGTCCCGTGAGTGCTCTCCGGTGGTCGGCGAGGAACATGTCATCTGATGAACTTCTGCGTGAGATCGTCAAAGATCGAACCTACTATAATCTTTCCGGTGGCGGTGTAACGCTTTCCGGAGGGGAACCTTTACAGCAGGTTGATTTTTGCCTTGAGCTGCTAAGAAAAGTAAAAAGGCAGGGGATAAATACCGCCCTTGATACATCGGGGTATGCGCCCGGCAGCTTCTTTAAAAAAATTATGCCTTATGTTGATACTATTCTCTTCGATATCAAAATTATGAACGGGCATCTTCACGAGAGATACACTAACGTATCCAATTCCCTCATCCTGGAAAATTTCCGGCAAATCTGCATAACGGGAAAACGGATAATTGTCAGAATCCCTTTAATTCCGGGTTATACTGATTCACAGGATAATATTGCAGAAATTGAAAAGTTTGTTCAACAACAACCGGGCAATATTCAAATTGAAAAGATTCCTTTCAATCCTTTAATGGCCAAAAAATATCAGTTGCTCGGCAAAACCTGCTCCATACCAGAAAGGTCAAAATAAAATGGTTTATAAAAAATTTGGCAGGGTATACGTCATTCGCCTTGATGAAGGCGAGGAAATCCTGGAAAAGGTAAAGCTTTTCTGTGCCGCGGCGGGAATAAAGCTGGCCTCTGTAAATGGGATAGGCGCCGTCTCAAGGGCAAGCATTGGTATTTACAGGTTAAGAGAAAAACAATACCACATGAAAGAGTTGGTCGGTGATTACGAAATTACAAATATAACGGGCAATATATCAACCATGAATGGCGAGATTTATTTGCATCTTCATATCAATCTGGCAGATGGTGATCAAAGAACATGGGGCGGGCATTTGAACGCTGCATATGTGGGAGGGACGTGCGAACTGATTATCGCACCCATCGACGGGGAGATTGAAAGGTCATTTGATGATAAAGTGGGTTTAAATTTGCTTCAGTTATAAACTGGGTAAGTATGAAATTGTTTTGTGGTTTTTCAGAGCAACTAATTAACAGAATTTATATGAGGGCTGGTTTTGAATAAGAACACATTGAAAGTCGGTATTGCCGGCTATGGCATGGTGGGAACACGTCGCCGCGTATTTATAGATCAACATCCCCACTTACAGACAATTGCTGTTTGCGATGAGAAATTTAAAAAAGCCGGTGTTATGGCCGATGGTGTCCGCTTTTATTCACACTATCAAGAACTATTACAGGAACCCCTAGACATGCTTTTTGTCAGTCTTCCGGTTTACATTGCTCCCGAGGTAACTATTGCGGGACTCGAAAAAGGGCTTCATGTCTTTTGTGAGAAGCCGCCGGGGCAGAATGTAGAAGCCGTTGAGAATGTTTTAAAAACAAAAAATAAATATCCGCATCTGAAACTGAAATACGGTTTCAATCACCGCTACCATGATTCTGTTCGTGAGGCCCTGAGGATAATCAAATCTGAAAAGTTCGGTGAGATTATCAATGCCAGAGGTGTCTATGGTAAAAGCAAAGTTACCCCTTTTGAAGGCAGTTGGCGTTCAGAACGTAAATACGCGGGCGGTGGAATTCTTCTGGATCAGGGAATTCACATGGTTGATCTGATGCGTCTGTTTTGCGGAGAGTTCACAGAGATAAAAAGCTATGTTTCGAATGACTATTGGAAATGTGACGTGGAGGACAATGCTTACGCTCTGATGAAAGACGAGAAAGGGCGTATTGCCATGCTGCATTCCAGCGCTACCCAGTGGCAGCATCGGTTTTTATTGGAGATTGCCTTTGCCGAAGGATACTTGGAATTGCAGGGACTTTTGACAAGCACTAAGAGTTATGGAGAAGAACGACTGGTCATAGGCAAAAGGAATGAATCATCCACCGGTACTGAAAGAGAGGAGATAATTACATACCTGAATGACAATTCGTGGCGTGATGAGATACACGAATTTGCTGATTGCGTAATCCAAAACAAACCTGTTTTGCATGGCGATATAGAAGATGCGCTGGCTACAATTAAGTTGGTTTATGGAATTTATTGGGCCGATCCGGAATGGCGAAAAAGATTTTCTATTCAAAAGCCGACTTTGAAATCATAATAATAAATTTAAATCTCAGAGGCTAACAATGAACAACGTAGAACAAATGTATAAGGCATCAAAGGAAATGACAGGCTTTTGTAAATCATATTTTGAATATCTCGGTCAGCTGCTGAATAATCTTGATTTACAGTCAATTAACGCTATCGGCGAAGAATTGGAAAAAGCGCGGGCAAATAGAAATACCATTTTTGTTGTTGGCAACGGCGGATCTGCCGTTACAGCAACGCATATGGCAAATGATTTTGGTACGGATATATTAAAGAAAAGCGGTACCAAAATTCCTTTCAGTTTTCATGCCCTGACAGACAATACTGCTATTATGCTTGCTGTTGCCAACGACGACGGTTTTGAACGCATTTTCGTCAATCAACTCCGGCTTCATTATAAGACCGGAGACAAGCTGTTAGCGATATCAGCAAGCGGCAACTCCGCCAATGCTGTTATTGCCGCCGATTGGGTTAAGAAAAGAGGAGGGGTCGTGATGTCCTTTGTCGGTTTTGATGGAGGGAAGCTAAAAGAGCTCTCCGACATTTGTGTTCATGTAAAGTCTAATCACGGAGAATATGGACCTGTTGAAGACATCCATATGATATTAAATCATTTGCTGGCTAATTGGCTGCAATATAAAATATATTCGCAAGTACAGACGGGGCAGGAATAATGGAAAATAATAATGTGAAAATTCTTGTCGGCCCATCATCTTTTGCAGACCAGGATGGAGCTCCCCTCATTAAGCTGGAGAATAACGGTTACTCCGTATTAATAAATCCGTTCAGGAGAAAAATAACCAAAGAAGAATTGATGGAGTTATTGACAGAAGATGTCAGCGGGCTCATTGCGGGGCTAGAGACGCTGGATAGAGAAGTACTCGAAAATAGCAGTCTCAAAGTTATTTCCCGGTGCGGAGCAGGTATTGCCAATGTGGACATGAATGCGGCCAAGGAATTAGGTATCCGGGTTTACAATACCCCTTTTGGACCGACGCGGGCTGTGGCGGAATTGACAATGGGCTGTCTGTTGTCACTAATCAGGCAAGTGCCGCTGATGGATCGTTCTCTCCACGATGGAAAATGGAATAAGCTGATTGGACGTCAACTCAAAGGAATGAAAGCGCTGATCATTGGTTTCGGCCGGATCGGCCAGACTGTTGCACAGTTGCTTAAAGCGTTTGAAGTTGATGTTATGGTCTGTGACCCCATGTTCAGTAGTAAAAACGACGTTCCTTACGTCATGATGAATTTGGAAGATGCGCTTCCACAGGTTGATATAATCTCACTTCATGCCAGCGGGGCTGAGCAAATAATAGGTCCTCGTGAATTATCTCTTTTAAAGCGGGGAGCATTTGTCCTTAACGCCGCTCGCGGTGAATTGATTGATGAACCATCCCTTGCAGCTGCTCTCGATTCGGGGCAGGTAGCGGGCGCCTGGCTGGATACATTTACGCAAGAACCATACAACGGAGTGCTTAAAAATTACCGGCAGGTTATTCTGACACCTCATGTCGGTTCTTATACAGCGGAAGGACGTCTGCAAATGGAGTTGGATGCCGTGGAAAATCTTATTCGGGGATTCAGGGAGGCGGGGTTCTAGTGGAATTAAAAGGAAAAGAAGAACTTTTACATCTTGCTGAATCGGCAGCGCTTTTAGCCGGGAAATACTTGATAGACCTGAGGAAAGAATGGTTCGGCATTCAGAGCTCATCAGGTCATGACCTGAAGATCCGCGCCGATCGGGAATCTGAAAATATCATTTTACAGTGTCTTTCCAAAAGCAATATATCTGTTTTCAGCGAGGAAGCAGGAGCTGTAGTTGCCGAAGGGAAAAAGCATGAGGAAAATATCAATAGCGGTCTTTTTTGGATAATTGATCCTTTGGACGGCAGTCTCAACTATCATCAGGGAATACCACTGTCATGTGTTTCGATCGCCCTTTATGATGATGCAGAGCCCGTTCTTGGTGTGGTTTTTGATTTCAACCATGGAGAGCTTTTCAGTGGAGTTATGGGTGGCGGCGCCTGGCTTAACCATCAACCGATCAGACCTTCACATATTGATAAAATCTCCAAAGCTGTTATGGGAACCGGTTTCCCAGTGAATTCTGATTTTTCCAGCATCACCCTTTCCCGATTTATCAAAGAGTTGCAGCAATACCGTAAGGTGCGTCTCCTGGGAAGCGCAGCATTGTCACTCTGTTATGTGGCTTGTGGCAGGATCGACGCTTATAGAGAAGAACGCATTATGTTTTGGGATGTGGCCGCAGGTCTTGCTCTTGTGCAATCGGCGGGTGGATCCGTGAACGTGGAAGGCTTTACTCAAAAGAGCTCTCCTGGAAACGTGATCGCGGCAAACGGCTTTCTGGAAATTGTATGGAAATAAGTAAAAAAGTCTTAATGGATTCCAACGTATTCACGGGAAAATCAAGATAAATGATATTTAAGACCTATAATTCCGATAAAGTTGCGCAAGCATTTTTTAACGGTTATTTCTTTGCAAGTTTATTTTTAGGTTTTACAGCACTATATGGTTTTGTTTCCGGAGCGGGAATATTTGCTACCTTATACGGCTTACTTTATATTGTTATTGTTGCGCTTTTAAGCCTTAATAAAACATTTCGCGGCAGTCCTTTTGCCATTCCCTTTTGTTTTTTTACGTTTTTATTTTTAAATATTCCCGCGGCATTTATTTTGATGGAGGGTGGCAATTATATCCATGGTGCCGGACTGTCCTCCACCCCCTTTTTTCAAAGCGATTACCGGCAGGCTCTTCCGTGGGGCTTTTTATATCTGTCACTCTGTTGGGTTGCCGTTTGGTTTGGAATTGTTTCTGTAAACAGTAAGAGACGGAAAATCAATGAGGAAAGTTTTTCGTCAATCAAACTAGTACCTGTTCTCTTAACAGGTGCTGTTGTCTTAGTTATGACTTGGATTGACAATCAAAGCTTTGCAATCGCCCAAATGAGCGGGACCGAATATAGCAATACATTACCGTCGCTGATTTTTTTTGATAATGCCTATCTGGTTCTGGCGGGTTTGTTATTAGCTTTTAAACTGAATGAACAAAAGGAGCCTGTCAATTCACAAAAAATTAATTTACTGATATTTTTAATATTTATTGGATTTGTAGCTGTACAGTTTATGGCTGGCAGTAAAGCTGCAATTATGACCAGATTCATCTTGCTAGTGCTGTACCCTCTTGCTTTTTTTAGAGAAGACCCTCACGCACAGATTTCATTTCCATCTCCCAAGTTCCTTATCATTATGGCATTTATTTCACTGCCATTGTTTTTGATTGCCTTAATCCGGCGTGATCCAGACGTGGCTTTTGCTGCCATGTCTGAATTTAATGCGGATGTGATTTATGATCTTTTCAGCCGGATATTTTATCGTTTTTCTCACGGTGGAATTGATAGATTTTTATTAGTTTTTCAATCTTTTATCATCAATACACCTGATCCGGGAATTACTATTGATTTTATTAATTATTTGGCAAAAAACACGTTAAATTTACTTCTGCCGGGCACTCCTTTTTCTGATGCATATGCACCCTCTTCACAGCTATTTCCACAAGTTATTCAATATAATCTTGGGGGTGGGGATATCGGGCGCAAAGAATTGATAATGTCATTGAATGCTCAACCATATACAATATTTGGAGTGTTTATAATAATCTTTGGTTTTACCGCCCCTGTTTTTTTGTACTTATTTACTTTTGGTTTTATATTTATCTACAGTAAGTTGAACGATATATTTTTAAAAATAATAATGATTACCTTCTTTGCGGGAGCTTTAAGCTCATATGGCATTGAAACTACCATTGGTGACAGTGCTCATATGCTTGTAAGTGTCTTGCTCCTGTATTTTTTAATAAAAATATTATCACGTTTTAAACTGACTTTACCTGATAAGGATTGTATTCCTGAATCACTTCCTGTTGGTAAGTAAAAAAAAGTATAATAATATGAAATCTTCGAAATACACATATAAAAGCAGAGATTTGGCGATCCTGATTCCAACGAAGGACCGACCGCAGAAGATACAAAATCTCTTAAACAGCATTGCTGCTCAGTCAATTTCCTGTGGTAGAATCATAATTGTAGACGGTGGGCAGAGCGTGAGAGATATTGTCATGAGCTTTTCGGATCGGCTCCCCGTGGAATACTATCAATGCTACCCTCCCAGTCAAATTCGCCAGAAAAATGCGGGACTTGCGGTTCTGGACGATCGTACTTCTCTGGTATGTCTACTGGACGACGATATCGTATTGGAAAAAGAAGCTATTCAATCAATAATAACATACTGGAATAGCCGAGAACCGGAAACGGCCGGGATAGCATTTAATATCGTTAATAATCCACCCTACCGGTATTCCTTGCCTTTGTCTCTCCTGGGGATGAGTTCGCGGCAGCAGGGCCGGGTTCTTCGTTCAGGGTATAACACCCGGACCTCTCCTGTGGTCGGCGATTTGCAAACTCAGTGGCTTCCCGGTGGTGCCACTGTCTGGAAACAGGAAATTCTGCTGAAATTCCGGCAAAAGGAGATTCATTCCCGCTGGGCTATTTGTGAAGATCTTATTTTCAGCTACCCCATAGGTAAAAATCATCCTTTATATGTGTGTGCCGATGCAAAAGTCAGACACGAGCATGTTTTTGATCACAAATCTGAAATGAAATATCTATATTATGGTCGTACCGTTACATTGTGGCGTCTTTACTTTGTAGAATTGCATCCTGAGATGTCTAGGTTGCTGTTTTTATGGATGATTCTGGGGCAAATTACATTGAGGTCCGTCTGGGGGCTTATCTCGTTTCAGTTCAATCATATACAGTATGCACTGGGACAAGCGGCGGGTATTATCACCGGCTTATCTGCTGTCTTGCGCAAACGGGATATTGCAACTGTATTGGATGAAAGAAATACTACTGCTTCCTGATGAATCAATGATGAGTATTTCAATCGAACCTGTTGTGCACATGATGATTCCTTTGGTGATTATATTTTGCGTGTAGCGATAACAGGAGGAACCGGGTTCATTGGTGCGAAACTTGTCTATCGTCATTTGCAGGCCGGGAATACGGTCAGAGTAATCTCACGGCAGGCGAAACAAGATATCCCATTCCGGAACTCGGTAGAGCTTTTTAATGGTGATATTGCCTTAAAAAGTAAGTCATTGTCAGCTTTTGTTGACGATGTGGATATCCTTTACCATTGTGCCGGAGAGATCAGTCATCCGGAAAAGATAGTTTCGACCAATGTGGAAGGGACAGAGTATCTTTGTAATATTGCTGCCGGTAAAATCGGTCACTGGGTGCAACTCGGCAGTGTGGGCGTATATGGGACACACTTCAATGGGATAGTGACAGAGGATACTCCTTTGAATCCTCTCGGTCTCTATGAAAAAACAAAAGCAATGTCTGATGAGATTATTATGAAAGCGGCCCGGGAAGGTTCATTTACTTATACAATCCTGCGGCCATCTGGTGTATTCAGTCCTTCAATGAAAAACCAGTCCCTTTTTCAAATGATAGAAATAATTGATAAGGGATTTTTCTTTTTTATAGGCAAACCCGGTACTCTAATGAATTATATCCATGTTGACAATGTAGTAGAAGGATTGATTAAATGCGGCCGGATGCCTTCTTCAAACAATCGCATTTACAACCTGTCGGATTGTCGGACGATAGAAGAATTCGTGAAGATAATAGTGGAAGAATTGAATAAGCCTTTTCCCAAATTGCGTCTGCCCAAGGCTTTAATAAAATTGTTTTCAGCTACTTTGGGAAGGTTGCCGGGTTTTCCTCTTACTGAATCAAGAGTCAGATGGTTGACGAACAGGTCACATTATTCAATTGAACGAATTAAGCAGGATTTAGGGTATGTTCATCCGGTCTCGATGGAAGACGGTTTGCGTCAAATGGTAAGAAAATGGAAGCAGAACGCCTAAAAAAGAAGATTTGTTTTGTTGCCACGGTAGACTGGCAGATTATATGGTTCCTGCTCGAGCACATAAAGGCCATGGACTCGAAGTACGACATTACCGTCGTAGTGAATGCTCCTGATTTGGTTTCTTTAAAATCAGTGGGAGTCGACGTGCCTGTTCTTCCGGTAAGAATCGAGCGTTCCATTTCTATTCTGCGGGATCTCAAGGCTCTTATAGACTTGACTAGACTGTTTTGTACGAAGCGGTTTGATGTTGTTCATTCCATCGCTCCTAAGTCGGGGCTATTGGCAATGACAGCGGCATTTTTTTCTGGAACAAAAAAAAGGATACATATCTTTACCGGTCAGGTATGGGCCACTCAATCCGGAATTATGAAACGGTTTCTTCGAGGGATGGACAAGATTATAGCGACATTTGCCACGCATATTTTAGTGGACAGCCCTTCTCAAAGGGACTTCCTGATCGGGGAGAAGGTGGTTTCGGTAAAGAAGTCGTCAGTCCTGGCGAAAGGGTCGGTATGCGGGGTCAACTGTGCGCGTTTTGTGCCTGATAAAATTGCCAGATCTGTTATCAGGAAAGAACTGGGCATTGATGAATCAGGGGTAGTTTTCCTCTTCCTGGGAAGACTGAAGACCGACAAAGGTATTCTTGACCTTGCGAACGCTTTTACCAAAGTTATGGCTACTGCTCAATCTTCTCATCTGTTGATTGTCGGGCCTGACGAGGAAAACATGCGAGAAAAAATAATGAGTATTTGCAGGGCATGCCGGGAGAAGTTGCATTTTGTCGATTATACGATGGTTCCGGAACAGTATATCGCTTCTGCTGATGTCTTATGCCTTCCCAGTTATCGGGAAGGATTTGGTCAGGTGATTATCGAGGCAGCGGCCGCCGGTATTCCCTCAATTGGAAGCAGGATATATGGAATAACGGATGCTATTGAGGAAGGGGTAACAGGCCTGTTGTACGAAGTGGGCCGCATAGACGATCTTGCAGATAAAATATATCAATTTATCAAGAACCCTGCCTTGCGGAAAGAAATGGGCCAACATGCAAGGGAAAGAGTGTTGCGGGACTTTTCTACAGAAACACTGGTTTCTTCCATGCTGAATTATTATGAGTCATTATAAATCTTTGCAATGTAAGGGCATTTAATACAGAAAATTAATGTCGCCATGAAACGAATATTTGATGTTCTTCTGAGTTTTTTTCTTTTGTTTGTTTTATTAATACCGTTAATTATTGTAACGTTAATTATAAAAATTACTTCGCAAGGTCCCGCGTTATATTGGTCCGACCGGGTGGGTATCGACAATGTCATATTTAAAATGCCCAAGTTTCGGACGATGAGTAAGGACACCCCCCAGCTCGCAACCCACCTCATGAATAATCCCGGGCTCTATCTGACCCCTGTTGGATCATTTCTCCGAAAAATCAGTCTTGACGAATTACCGCAACTATGGAGTATATTAAAAGGTGATATGAGTTTTGTGGGACCGCGTCCGGCTTTGTTTAATCAAGACGATCTGATTAAATTAAGGACTGAAAAAGGTGTTTCGCGTTTGACCCCGGGTGTAACTGGTTGGGCACAAATTAACGGTCGTGACGATCTGCCTATTCCGGTAAAGGTTCTGCATGACGAATACTATATGCAGCACCAGTCTTTTTTATTTGACTTGCAAATCTTATGGAAGACTATATTTAAAGTAATAAAAAAAGAAGGGGTGACCCATTAGCTGATAATATGTATCATCAACTGAAAAATTCGAACTTTTATCTGGTACTTTTTATCGATGCATTGCTCTTTATAGTGGCCCATGTTACCGCTTATTTGTTCCGTTTTGAATTTTCTCTTACTCCTGATCGATTGCAGCAGATTCGGGATGTGCTCATCTGGCTTGTCCCTCTGAAGCTTGTTGTTTTTTTCGCTTTCGGTTTGTACCGGGGCATGTGGCGCTATACCAGCGTCAGAGATTTCTGGCTGATCATGCAGGCAACTGTTGTCTCCTCTTTGCTCGTTACATTTATTTTGATCTACCTGAATCGTTTCCAGGGGTACTCGCGGGCTGTTTTTATCATTGACGGTATCCTGACTTTCATGCTGGTCGGCGGTGTACGAATGGCGATACGATCTTATTTTGCCACTTATTCCGGTTCCAAAAATGATCCCGATTCTCTAATCAAGATTCATTTTAAGAATGTGCTGATTATCGGAGCGGGGGATGCCGGTGAAAAAATATTACGGGAAATCATTGAAAACTATCAGTTGCACTATAAAGTAATTGGTTTCATTGATGATGACCCTGTGAAAAGAGGGAGATCAATTCATGGAATTCACGTACTGGGCGATGTTGATGATTTGGAGGATATCCTGGAAAATGAGGAGGTTCAGGAAATTCTTGTTGCCGTTCCATCGGCCAGCGGTGATCAGATTCGCCGGATAGTTGAAGCATGTCAGCGTTGTGCTGTTTCCTATAAAATTATTCCGGGTATCGGGGAACTCATTGACGGCCGGGTCAGTGTTAAAGCTTTACGGGACATCAGTTACGAAGACCTGCTGGGAAGACCACCGGTACACCTGGATGTTACAGGCATTCGCAATTACCTGGATGCGAAAACCGTGTTGATTACCGGGTGCGGCGGATCAATCGGTTCGGAACTTTGCCGTCAGGTCATCAAATTCCAGCCTCGCCTGGTGATTTTGCTGGATGCCAGCGAAGAGAATTTGTTCAAGATTCAAATGGAACTGCAAAATGAAAAGTATTTTCGGCATTGTGAAACAGTTCTTGGAAATGTGCAGGACAGACAGCTGATGGAGGACATATTCAAAAAATATAAGCCCCAGGTGACATTTCATGCGGCAGCCTATAAGCATGTTCCGATGCTGGAAAAGAATCCCTGGGAAGCCGTGTACAATAATATTATCGGCAGCCGAATGATTATGGAAATGTCGCTTAAGCATAGTGTGGAAAGATTTGTGCTGGTGTCCACCGACAAGGCTGTTCGGCCGACTAATGTAATGGGAACCAGCAAAAGGGTAACCGAGCTGATCATGCAGTGTCTGCAAGGCGGCAGTACAAAATTTATGGCTGTCCGGTTCGGTAATGTTGTCGGTTCTTCCGGTTCGGTAATTCCTCTTTTCCGGCGGCAGATTGAACAGGGCGGGCCTGTAACCGTTACTCATCCCGAAGTAAACAGGTATTTTATGACCATTCCTGAAGCCTCGCAGATGATCCTGCAGGCCGGCGCCATGGGGGATGGCGGAGAAATCTTTGTTTTGAGGATGGGAACGCCGGTAAAAATTGCCGATATGGCCCGCGATTTAATTCGACTTTCCGGAAAAGAGCCGGATGTTGATATTAAAATCATTTTTACCGGTTTACGGGAAGGTGAAAAACTTTTTGAGGAACTTATTACTGTAGGGGAGGATATCCTGCCTACCGGCCACGAAAAGGTGATGGTGCTGCGCTCCAACAATCACTGCAGTGATTCCCGACATCTGCATGCGGCAAGAGAAAAACTGAATAAGGCAATTGACGAGTTGGTTAAAGATGCCGACAGACATGATGCAAAGGAAATCAAGAAGAAGCTAAATGACATTGTTCCCGAATATAAACCGCAGGAAAATGAATCTGTCCTGTAATTCCATTTCCAAATCAAGCGCCCCCTTTGTTGGCGTCGTCGTCGGTTTCCTCAATGTATGTATAATACGCCTCGTCGCATCCTCCTAGCCGCCGCGGCAGTATCATTGATTGGGAAACGGAATAAAATTGATAATATTGGAAAGTAGATAAAACTATGGGGGCTTATTATTAAAGCCCCCGAATTGTTTATGAAGAAACATACAGCTGCTCGGTATAAAATTGACATTCCACTTAACAGGATTTTAATCATCCAGTTAGGTGATATCGGAGATGTCGTTTGGGGGATTCCGGCATATTGCTCTGTCAAGCTGGCCTACCCGAAAGCGGAGTTATTCCTTCTCACCAGGGATCCTTTTGGTGATTTGCTGTTGGATGATCCTCATATTACCCGTGTTTTCCAGGTAAAGAAGAATTTCCGGGCATCTCTTTCTTTGTTGGAGCAGTTGCGCAAGTTGCGGCTGGATCTGGTTATTGATTTGCGGGCCGACGACCGGGGGGCATATACATCATTTTTCAGCGGGGCAAAAATGCGGGCGGCGCTGTTTTATCCCGGTTTATCCTGGCGTAATCGCTTCTTTACTCATCTTATTGATCCCGAACCGGTCCAGGAAAGAGTTTTAGGTGCGGCCGAGCAGTCATTGAAAATTATCCGCGGTTTGGGCATCAAAGAATCAACATCCGTTCCACGGCTTGTTGTCGCTGCGGCATCAGAACAGAAAGTTCGCCAAATTATTGCAGCCGAAAAGATTTCAGCAGATAGAGGCTGGATCACCATTAATCCGTTTTCACGCTGGTCTTATAAAGAATGGGGGATAGAGAAATGGCGGCAATTGATGTCTTCCATCTGGTGCAAGTATGGCCTGCCATCTATAATAGTAGGTTCGCGGGAAGAAAGAGAACGTGCCGCAGAATTGCTTCAAAATACTCCGTCACCGGTTTATAATCTCGCCGGCAAAACATCGCTGCGGGAAATTGGCGCTCTTTTAAAGACAAGCCATCTGCATATCGGAGTAGATAGCGCTGCGCCGCATATTGCCGCCGCCGTTGATACGCCCACCGTCACCATCTACGGTCCCTCCGATTGGCGCGATTGGGCGCCGCCGGGAGAAAAAAACAAGGTAGTGCTTCCGTACATGAATTGTGCTCCCTGCCATCAAAAAGGCTGCGACGGCAGTGGTTTGAGTCGTTGTCTGGAAACAATAGATGCTGATCAAGTAATGGCGGCAGTGGAAAAATTTCTTGCTTAAGAATTGTTGCTTCTTGTGTGTCAATTGGTATTAAAGCTTTTTCGCTTCTTCAATAAGCATTACCGGAATATCATTTTTTACTTCATAAAATAATTTGCAATGATCACAAATCAACCCGCCTGATTTTTCATCCCGCCGCACTGCCCCGTGGCATTGCGGACACGCCAGAATTTCCAGAAGTTTTTCATTTAAAGCCATTTTATAATCCTTTTAATTTTTTTTATGGACTCGTAAAAAGTCACGAAACTAAAAATTTTCAGACGGCCTCTTAAAAAGACCGCAGGCAAGGCGCGTGAATCGTGAGGAACGAGGCGTACTTAACGTACGCCGCAATGACGAAGGATGAAGCGCAACGCAGCATCCGGTCTTTTTAAGAGGTCGTCAATTTTTCCTCAATTGATGCCATTACCTGTTCGGGCAAAATGTCCTGCATGCATTTTGTGGTCGGGCATTTTTTCAGAAGGCAGGGGCTGCAGGGCAGGTCGGTTCTCATGACGGTGTGTCCTTCACCATAAGGGCCGGTTCTTTGCGGATCGGTTGGTCCGAAGAGCGCAACAACCGGAGTTCCCACAGCTGCCGCCAGATGCATGGGGCCGGAGTCGGTTGTTATAAGCAGCAGCGCCTTTTGATACAGATACGCCAGCTCAGGAAGGGTGGTTTCACCGGCCAGGTTCACAGCTTTATTTTGCATCCGGGCGGTTATCTTCTCTATGGATTCTTTTTCACTTCCGGTAAAGACAACTTCAATGTTTAACTTTGTTTTGATTGAATCCGCCAGTCGAGCAAATTTTTCATCTCCCCAGAGTTTTGTTTCCCAGTAAGCAACGGGATTGACGGCGATAAACTTTTTATTTTCCAAATGATGTTTCGCTAATAACGATTGAACCTTTGCCTGGGCGGCATTATCGGAGGGTAGAATGAATTGAGCCTTGGCGATTTTTGCTCCCAGGTACCGCGGAAAATCGAGATAGCGGTCAACGGCGTGTTTGTTCATGTCTTCGGGAATTTTTTCATTGTAGAACAGACCGCTTAATTCCTGCAAGGAGTCGTAGCCCAGTTTTCTTTGGCTGCCGGATAAGAGAACAATCACAGCGCTTTTCAGCAGGCCGTGAAAATCGATGACCAGATCATAGGAATGCTGCCGCAATTCCTGGAGAAATGCTCGCACTTCCCGTAAAGGGAGGGAAAATTCGCCTTTGCGCAAAGATTTAATCCAGCTTTTGCGCCGAGAAATCAAAACCGCATCGAGCAGAGGATGGTTTTTCAAAAGACCGGCCGCCGCTTCTTCCACCACCCAGGTTATGTGGGCTTCCGGATAAAGTTTTCTCAGTGCGGCCAGAGATGGCAGTGTATGAATTACATCGCCGATGGCGCTGAGTTTGACGATCAGAATATTCATTTAATACTCTTCCGATCTGTTAAAATCAACAAAACGGCTTCCAGAATATCGGCGGCAATAAAATCCGGCTCATTTTCCGGGGTGGCCATGTCCGGGCCTTCAGCCCGCAACAAATCTTCACCATATCCGGTTTTAACCAGGACGCCTTTTGCCCCGACGTTTTTTGCCGTTTCCATATCAATCAATCGGTCGCCGACAAAATAGGAGAGAGACAGATCAATATTTAATTCGAGGGCGGCCTGCTGGAGCATTCCCGGAGCCGGCTTGCGGCAGTTGCAGTTTTGCAGATATTCACCTTTGCCGTGTTCCGGATGATGGGGGCAGTAGTAGAATTTGTCGATGACGGCGCCATGTTTGAGCAGATCGGCTTTGATGATATCGTTAATTTCATGAACAAATTCTTCGGTGAAAAATCCTCTGGCCACTCCCGCCTGGTTGCTGATAACGACAGCTTTCATGCCGTTTTCATTGATCAGTTTTATTGCCTGATAAGAGGCCGGAATAATCTTCAGCTTGCCCGGACTATCCAGATAACCCACTTCCTCGTTAATCGTTCCATCCCGGTCAAGAAAAACGGCGACATTCTTTTTCATGATTTGCCACCTCCGCCGGCGGAGGACACAAATAATATTTTTTTTGCGGCCTGCCAGATATCTTCAACGGTAATTAACTCCATGCACTGGAAATCAGTAGGACATGTTTTTTTCAAACAAGGACTGCAACCCACTTCCCGATGGATGACAACAGACTGATTGCCGACAGGTGACGTGGTTTGCGGATTAGTCGAACCGAAAATGGCAATTGTCGGAATATTTAATGCTCCGGCAACATGCATAAGTCCGGAGTCATTGCTGATAAACAGGCCGCATTGCGAAATTAACAAGACCGCTTCTTTTAAATTAGTTTTACCGGCGAGGTTAAGCACATCGGCCTGGGTGAGGCTCTTCACCTCTTCGGCTGCATCGTCATCGGATTTGCCTCCCAGCAGAATTATCTGGTAGGCATTGGCGCTGGCAATTTTATCGGCTACAGTTGCAAATCTGGCGGGAAACCATCTTTTGGCCGGGCCGTATGTAGCTCCCGGAGCGATGCCGATAATTTCCTTTTTGGGGTCGGGCAGATACTTTTTCAGGACGCTTTCGGTTTCCTGCCGGTTGATCTTAGTTTCCAGGTGCATTTCCTTATTCACGGCAGCACAACCCAGAGCCTTGACCATTTCCAGATAATAATCCGTCTGATGGAGTTTTCTAACTTCCTTGCTGCGTTGTACGCTATGAGTGAGCAATATTCCCCGACAGTCCGAGTTGTAACCGGCACGCAGGGGAATACCGGCGGCGAACGCTATTATTGCCGCTTCGATGGCGTTTTGCAGAAGGATTGCCAAATCAAATTTCCTTTTTTTCAGTAAATTGGCCAGACGAAAGACGCCCCGGGCGTTGTCATACTGATTTTCGTAAATGATAACTTCGTCCACACCGGTGAACAGTTTATAAATATCGGCCACCCAGGGTTTGGCGAGCACCGCAATATGCGCCTTTGGATACGTCGCCCGGATGGAGTCGACGGCGGGTATTGTTAAAATCGCATCGCCGATCCAGTTAGTTCCTCTGATCAGAATTTTATTGATGCCTTCCGGCGGCAGTTTCTTATTAATTTTCAGCTTCACGCTTGTCATCCTCTTTGTTTTTTCATAACCCTTCAGCCTGCAACCTTCAGCCTTCGGCCTGTTTTTTCCCCAGTCTTTCCAGAATGAACTTTTTTAGTTCATTTTCATCAGGAATTATTTCCATTTTAATACACAATAAATAAATATCACTCAAAAAATTATTAAATTCCTGCAGACGCATGCCGTCTTTTTCCGTTGTCAGAAGAAGATCAGCTTTGTTTTTTAAGAAATTATCGCGAATATTTTCCAGCTCCCGGTTTGTGTAACAATGATGGTCGGGGAAAATATCAAATGCTGTGATTTTTGCTCCCGTGTCGGTAATCGCTTTTTTAAATGAATCAGGTTTGGCTATGCCGGAAAAGGCGTGAACCTTTTTACCTTTCAATTGAGTAAGCGTCAATTGCCGGGTGTAATCTGCGCTGACGAGCCCGACGGGTTGGTGAGAGCTTCGGAAAACAGGAACATACTTAACCTGGCCTAATTTGTTGATTATTTCCGTTGTCCCTTTTTTCGACCTCGTCAGAATAAAAGCATCCGCCCGGCGTAGCGCCGCTGGAGGTTCACGCAATGCACCCCGCGGCAGCATGTAACCGTTTCCTAAAGGTTTCTCGCTGTCCAGCAGCACCAGGTTGATATCACGGAATAGCTGCCGGTGCTGAAAGGCGTCGTCGCAGATGAGGACGTCGGTGCCGAATTTATCAATGGCGGTTTTGCCGGTTAAAACTCTTTTCGGACCGGTGATTACCGGAATATCCGGCAAGGTCCGGGCAATCAAACAGGGTTCGTCTCCGGCCGCGACATTGGAAAGAAGGATGTTTTTACCGTCGGAAACGATATTTACCGGTTGAGAACTTTTACCGCTGTATCCGCGGCTTAAAATTGCCGGTCTGAAGCCATGCTCCTGGAGCATCCGGGCAAGCCAAATCACGCAGGGTGTTTTCCCCGTACCGCCCACGGTAATATTGCCTATACTGATTACCGGGCAGGAAAGTTTTCTTTCCCGGAAAATCTTATGATCATAGAGCCGGTTGCGCAAATTGATAATCAGGCGGTAGGGCAGGGAAATTATATATAATATTGTTCTGGCCGGAGCGTAACGGACATTTTTTCCGTCATCATTCCAGATCCTTTGCCAATTGTCCGTCTTTTGCATTATTTCCTTCGTCTTTGAACTGCAAATTATAAAGCCGGAAATATTCTCCCTGTTTTGCCAGCAGAGACTCATGAGTTCCTTCTTCGACAATTTCACCGTTGACTAAAGCAATTATTCTGTCGGCATTGCGGATTGTGGAGAGCCGGTGGGCGATAACAAGGGTTGTTCGCCCTTTCATCAGATTATCCAATGCTTCCTGGACTTCGATTTCCGCTTCGGTATCGAGCGACGATGTCGCTTCATCCAGAATCAGAATAGGCGCATCCTTCAGCAGCGCCCGGGCTATGGAAATTCTCTGCTTTTCTCCACCGGACAGTTTTGTTCCGAGTTCGCCGATGTTGGTATCATATTGTTGCGGCAGTTTCATTATGAAATCATGGGCGTTGGCGGCCTTGGCGGCGTTAATGATATCGTCCTGGGTTCTTTCAATATCACCGTAGGCAATATTGTTTTTTACGGTATCGTTAAAAAGTATCGTCTGCTGGGTGACGATGGCAATCTGACTGCGCAGCGACTGCATGGTAACATCACGGATGTCCTGACCGTCGATAAGAATGCGTCCGGAGGTCACATCGTAAAATCGCGGAATTAAATTAACCAAAGTTGTCTTTCCGCCGCCGCTCATGCCGACAAAAGCAACAACTTCACCGGCTTTAATGGAAAGGGAAATGTTTTTTAAAACAGGCGTCTTTTCATAGCGGAAAGAAACATTTTCAATGTCGATGCTATGGGTGATCGGCGGAAGAGCCCGCGCTCCGGGTTTGTCGTCGATATCGGGCACGCAGTCAATAATACTGAATACTCTATCCGCGCCGGCAATACCCTGCTGAATGGTGTTGTTAACGTTGACCAGTCTTTTTACCGGCTCGTAAAGCATTATTAAGGCGGCGAGAAAAGAAAAAAACGTGCCGGGAGTGGAGTTGCCGTGAACGACATTATATCCGCCGTAAAAGATTACGGCCGCAATGCCCAGTGAACCTAAAAATTCCATCAGGGGATGGGAAATAGCATTTACGGAAACAGTTTTCATGTTTAATTTGAACAAGCGTTCATTTTCTGCCGCAAAGCGTTGATTTTCATACTTTTCCATGCCGAAGGCTTTTACGATGCGCGTGCCGGAAATAGTTTCCTGTAAAAGCGAGGTTAAAGTTCCCATGGTAACCTGCGTCGATGTCGCCACTTTGCGCATTTTTTTCCCCAGAACGGAAATGGGGTAAATTGCCAGCGGAAAAACTATAGTTGCAACAATAGCCAGTTTCCAGTCAGTATAAAAAACAACGCCGATCAATGAAACCAGCGTGACTGTGTCTCTAATCAGACTGGTGACAGCCTCCGAAGACGCCGATTGTATAGAGGCAACATCATTGGTGATTCGCGACATGAGGATGCCTGTGGGATGCTGGGTAAAGAAAGCCAGTGACTGCCGCTGGATTTGTTCATAAAGTTTATTGCGCAAATTTGTGATAATCCGTAAGCCGATAAAATTCATCATGATTGTCTGCCCGTAATTGCAGGCGCCTTTAATCAGAAAGATTCCGACAACGGCCAACGGAATCCATTTCAGGGCCTTGGGGTTTTTCCCTAAAAAAATGTCATCGAGAACGGGCTTTACCAGTAACGCCTGCGCTGATTGCAATGCTCCCGCTACCAGCATGCAAAGCATGGCCAAAGACAGGAGAAGATAGTATTTTTTGGACATTTTTAAGAGGCGTTTAAATGTTTCCATGACTTTCCTATATCATATCGTAAGCCAGTTGAGCGGCTCTTCCCGCCGCTCCGGGCTCTCCCATTTTCTTTCTAATTTCGGCCAGTTGAATAACCATTTCCTGTTTTCTTTCATTATTCGTCAAGATTGCCAATGCTTCCTTGGCAATATTAACTCCTGCCGCCTCGTCTTGAATCAGCTCCGGAACAATGGTCTTTCCGGCAATTATGTTCACAATACCGATATTTTTTACAGTGACAACCATTTTCCCGATAAAATATGTGATCGGCGAAGTCTTATAGACGATGATCATGGGGATTCCTAAAAGAGCCGTCTCCAGGGTTGCTGTTCCGGAAGTAACTATGGCCAGATCAGCGCACGAAATTACGTCGTAGGTATGACCGCTGATCACGTCTACTTTTATACTCGAGCGGGAAATGATGTCGGTTACCAATTTTTCGTCCAGTGAATCGGCTAAAGGCAGAACAAAATGAATATCGGGGATTTTTTGCGTCAGGATATCCGCGGCCAGCAGCATTTCAGGCAGCAATCTTTCCACTTCTGCAATCCGGCTGCCGGGGAGAAGACCAATGGTTGTTTTATTTTCAGGTATGTTGAATTTTTTTCGTGATTCCGATTGCGAATAATGCGGCACCACCAGGTCCAGCAGGGGATGGCCGACATATTCGACGGTAAAACCTTTCTGTTTGTATGTGTCAACTTCAAAAGGCAGGATAACAGCCATTTTATCGACAACTTTTTTAATCTTATTGATCCTGCCCTTGCGGGAGGCCCAGACCTGCGGGCCGATGTAATAAAATACTTTGATTCCACGTTTACGGGCTTCGGGGGCGATGCGGAGGTTAAAAGCGGCAAAATCAATCATAATGATCAAGTCGGGTTTAAAATCGTCAAGGGATTTTTTTGCCAAATCCAACACTTTTAAAAACTTGTGCAATTTGGCAATTATTTCGGTAAAGCCCAGAACAGCCATTTCCGAAGTATTAGCCAGTAATTTTACCCCGGCTTTAGCCAGCTTTTTGCCGCCGATGCCATAGAACTTAAGCGTCGGGTCAAGCTTTAACATCTCCTGCACAACGCCGGCGCCATGCATATCACCGGACGCTTCGCCGGCAATAATCATTACTGTTTTGGCTTTGGTCATGGGAATTTATTCTTCAAAAGGCACTGCTGATTACTTCGGCAATCAGCCGGATTTCCTTACCTGACAATTCCGGAAACATCGGCAGAGAAAGAACTTCACTGGCGCATTTTTCGCTTACCGGCAGTTTGATGGAATAATTATATAATTTAATGAAGACCTCCTGCTGATGCAGGGGAACGGGATAATAAACTGCTGAAGCTATCCCCTTTTCCGTCAGGGCGCGGGCAATCGCATCACGGTTTTGGGTACGGATTGTAAACTGGTGAAAAACATGTTCACTGTCTTTTGCCACAAATGGCAGGATAATATTTTTATCGCCGAGCGCGGCGCAATAGGCGGCTGCATTGCGGCGGCGGGCCTCATTGAACTGATCAATATATTTTAATTTAACACGAAGAATGGCGGCCTGAATTTCATCGAGCCGGCTGTTGTAACCGACTTCCGAATGATGATAGCGCACTTGGCTGCCGTGATTGCGCAGCATTTTTACCTGGCGGGCGATCGTTTCATCTTTGGTTATAATCATGCCGCCGTCGCCGTAACAGCCTAAATTTTTGCTGGGGAAAAAACTGAAACAGCCCACATCACCAATTGAGCCTGTGCGCTGATTTTTATATTTGGCGCCGAAAGCCTGGGCACAATCTTCGATTACCTTGAGGTTATGTTTTACGGCTATCTGCATAATCGGTTCCATGTCGGCCGGATGTCCGAATAGATGGACCGGAATAATTGCTTTTGTTTTCGCCGTTATTTTTTCTTCAATCAGGTCCGGATTGATATTAAAAGTATCAGGACAGATATCAACAAAAACGGGAATGGCGCCTAACTCGGCAACCACTTCCGCCGTGGCTATAAAAGTGAAGGGGGTTGTGATTACCTCATCGCCGGATTTGATGCCGCAGGCTCGAAGCGCCAACAGCAATGCATCGGTACCGTTGGCAACGCCTACGGCATACGGCAGGCAGTGATAAGCGGCAACTTCTTCTTCCAGTTTGCCGACATTCGGTCCGAGAATAAATTGTGTTTTTTCCAGTACATCATTTACGGCTGCGTCAATTTCCATTTTTAAGGCGTGATATTGCCTTTTTAAATCTACCATTGGAATCATCTTAGATTACCTCTGCAGTTTTCATTTTTCGGATTATATCAATGGCCAAGTCGAGCGAATTGCGGGCATCCTCACCGGAAACAAGGGGGCGGGTGCGATTGATGACTGCGTCCAGAAAAGAGCGAATTTCTTCTTCCAGCGGATCGTGGCTGCCTATTTCAAGATTGTTTTGATAAATTTCTATCTTACCCGCCTCATTTTTTCTCTTGCCCAGAGATAAAATTTCCCGCTTCCGGCAATCGACGGAGTGATATCCCTCGGTACCGAAAAGGCGGATCTTCTGCATAGTTTTAACGCTGATACGGCTGGCCGTAATGTTGGCCACGCAGCCGGTGGCAAAAGAGAGCCGCACGTTGGAGATGTCAATTCTGCTGGACAGCACGGGAATGCCGACCGCCTCTACCGAGGTGAGCGGAGAATTGACAAACTTCAGAATAATATCAAGATCATGAATCATCAGATCAAGAACAACATCCACATCGGTGCCGCGTTCGAAAAATGGATGCAGTCGATGGGCTTCGATAAACATTGGTTTTTCGATGACCTTCTCCAAGGCCATAATCGCCGGGTTAAATCTTTCGACAAAACCAACCTGCAGAATCAATTTTTTATCTGCGGCCAGTTCTAATAATTCATCGGCTTCTTCCAGAGTCGAGCAAATGGGCTTTTCAACAAGGACATCGACGCCAGCGGCCAGAAAATCTTTGGCCACGCGATGATGTTCTCCGGTGGGTACGGCAATGCTTACTGCATCAACCTTGCCCAACATTTCCCGGTGATCAGCGAAAGCTGCGCAATGATAAACGTCCGCCGCTTTTCGGGCCTGTTCGATAATTGTGTCGGCAACGGCGACAATTTCACAACTTTCCAGCTTCGCATATTTCTGGAGATGAAAATTGCCGAGATGACCGATACCTACGACGCCAATTTTAATTTTTTTTCTATCCATATTCATAAGTATGTATCAGCGGCAGACGCCTCTTTCCGATTCTTTAATAAATTTAACAAAGTGACGCACTTCCGGAAAATCTCCTGCTTCCGCTTCCACTTCCACTTTTTCGATTGCTGTACTCAAAAGAAGGTGAGAGCGAAAAATAATACGATATGCTTTTTTTAACGCATTAATGGTTTCTTCAGAAAATCCCCTTCTTTTCAGACCGATTAAATTCAAACCGAAGAGTTTAGCGTGGTTGCCGGCAGCTGTTGTGTAAGGAGGAACATCTTTGTTGACTCCTGACGCGCCGCCGACAATGCAGTGGGCGCCAATACGCGAAAACTGATGAACACCTGTAAGTCCGCCGATAATGGCGTAGTCTTCTATATGCGTGTGACCGCCCAGCGTAGCGCCGTTGGACATAACAATGTTATTGCCCAACTTGCAGTTGTGAGCCACGTGACAGTAAGCCATGATGAGGTTATAATCACCAAGCAACGTTACACCGATATCAGACGTTGTCGAACGGTGAATGGTTACAAATTCTCTGATCGTGTTGAAGTTGCCGATTACTACGCTCGTTTTTTCACCGGCAAATTTTAAATCCTGGGGTGGAGCGCCAATGGAGGCAAATTGAAATATATGACAGTTTTCGCCAATCTGGGTGAAATCATCGATTACCGCATGCGGGCCAATGATTGTATTGTTGCCGATTTTGACATCCGCGCCGATTATTGAATAAGCGCCAATTTCAACACCTTCACCCAACTCGGCGTCGGGAGCAACAATTGCTGTGGGATGAATATTCATTTTTTTACCTTTATTAACTACGTATTTGTTCTTGCAGTATTTCTATTTTTCTTTTTAATTCTTCCAAAGTTTTTTTCATTTCCGGAAGTTTTGTCCGGCAGGCTTCATATTTCAGCCATTGCCGGTACGGCATTTGTGAAGAACCGGCCACAATTTGTCCTGATCCAATTTCTTTATGGATGCCGGACTTGGCCGCGATCATGACGTTGTCGCCAATTTTAATATGACCGACTATTCCTGTCTGGCCGCCGACAATTACGCTTTTTCCAAGTCTGGTGCTTCCGGAAATGCCGACTTGCGCCGTTATAACCGAGTTTTCGCCGATGGCGACGTTGTGTGCGATCTGAACAAGGTTATCGATTTTCACATTACGCCCGATCCAGGTTTTTCCCAGTGTCCCCCGGTCTATGGTCGAATTGGCGCCGATTTCCACATCGTCATCAATCTGAACGAAACCAACCTGAGGGATTTTATAATTGGCTTTACCCGGCGCGGCAAAGCCAAAACCGTCACCGCCTACAACCACTCCCGAATGCAAAATTACCCTTTTCCCGATTATTGATCCGGAATAAACGGTAACATTGGCGTAAAGAATAGAGTTTTCGCCAACAGAAGCATTGCTGCCGACAAAAACATTAGGATAAAGTACAACCCCTTTTTCTATTTTTGCCCCTCTGCTAATATAGACGCCGGGAAATACGGTGGCTTCCGGCGATATGTCTGAACCTTCTTCAATGAAAGCATCCCTGCTGATTCCGGTGTAACTGTGTTTTACCGGGTAAAAAATATTCAGCAGCCTGCCGAAGGCAACGTAAGGATCGTCGACAAGCACTAAATTTTTCCCCTCTGCCTGTGTTTGGGGCGATGCCAGCACTGCCGACGCTTCAGTTGTTCTCAGTTGCTTTAAATATTTCGCATTGGCTAGAAAGGTGATATCGCCCTGTCCTGCTTCTTCGATCGGGCGGATGTTTTCAATGATGACGCTATCATCACCGACAACCGAACCGCCCAGAAGCAGCGCGATTTCCCTGAGAGTTATCTGCACCAAGGACCCCTATTGCTTGTTAAGCGAAGCTTTGTTATATTCTTCGATCACTTTTTTACTGAAGTCATTTTCCTTGGCATAATATGCGACAGGCATGCTGGCAATATCAATAACCAGAGCGTAATTTTCCCGTTCCGCTATCGCTCGAACCACCTTCACTATATCGGGAATCAGTTTGGTGGCGATTTCTTCATCTTTTGCCTTCAGTTCTTTGTTTGTGTCTTCAACCAATATTTGATAATCACGCAATTTCTTTTGATAAGCGGTTTCTTTGTCCTTTTTGGCGGTTTTGGTCAACACGGCGGACTGTTTATCCATGGCTTCTTTCATTTTTTTGAGATCACTTTCCGCTGCTTTAATAGCTACACTTTTTCTGTCGTAGAGTTTCTTAAATTCTTCCCCTGCCTTTTTACCGTTATTGGAATTCTGCATTACTTCCCGCAGATTAAAAACACCAATTTTGTCGGCGGCAAAAACATTGAAGTTCGTGAAGATAAAAGACATTAAAACAAATCCGGCTATCAGATAAATATTCTTTTTCATGTGAAATTCTCCTTTTTTTTATTTATTGGTAAATAAATTAAGATTTAACTTTGCATTTAATTAAATCTGATTTTTTTACATCATCATACCGATGGAAAATTCGAAGCGGCCGGACGATTCACCCTCTTTCCGGTCGAGTACATGTCCATATTCCAGTCTCAACGGGCCGATAGGTGAATACCAGCGGATGCCTACTCCCACAGTTTGCCTTAAATCATCAATGTGATATCCGCCGTCCCATGTATTGCCTGTGTCATAAAAAACGACGCCTTTCATGCCGGCGCTTTTTATGAGCGGGAAAACAAGTTCAAGATTGGCCACAAGCATGCTGGTACCGCCAAGAACATCGCTGTCTCCCGAGTTTCTGATACCCACATACTGCAAACCACGGATGGTGGTTAATCCCCCCAAAACATACCTTTCAAAAATAGGTACGTCATAGGGAAACGGTTTGTCATTATGGCCTTCTATGTAACCGATACGGCCTTTAACGGCAATAACCATACTTAGTGGTAATGAATAAAATGCCGCCGCATTGGCTCCTGATTTGGTAAAGTCGTTATCCCCGCCGAAAAAACCGCCCGCCTGTTGGATAAATATATTTGCCTTTGTTCCCTTGGTCGGGAACATCGTGTCATCCGTGGTATCCCGTCCTAAACCCAGGGTTACAGAACTGGTAATCGTTTTATCAGGAGGATTTACAACTGTTGAATCATCCGGGCCGACCTGTCCTTTAATATACCAGGGAGCGCCTGCCTGGACGTCCCGAAGCTCATCCTGGGTAATTCTGTAACCAATGGATCCTCTTATTTTTTCCCAAAGCGGGTAATCGAAAGTGAAGCCTGTCCCAATTGAGTTCCAGTCGTAAGAATCGTATTCCTTTTTATATTTCCAGACATCATATTTAAACCACAGAGGCGTGTCAAAGAGCCATGGTTCTGTAAATGATAATTCATACATGTTGGTTGTTGAACCCAATGATGCTTTCAAACTTAAAATCTGGCCTCTGCCCAGGAAATTCTGTTGGGAAATTTGCGCCATTAAAATAGCCTTGTCAGTCGCACTGTAACCGGCGCCTATCATAAACATGCCGGTATTTTTTTCTTTTATCCGGATGTTGACATCCATCAGGCTTTTATCGGGTCCCTTTTCCGTTTTGAAATCAATTTCTTCAAAATAGCGCAAGCGGTTCAGATTGGCGTAGCTTGTTTTCAGTTTGCTGCTGGAATATATGTCCTTTTCTGCTACTTCCAGTTGACGGCGGATAACTTTATCCCGGGTGTTTGTATTTCCCGTAATGGTGATGCGGTTGAAATAGACCAATCCTCCTTTGTTGATATTGAAATCAACGTCAACCAATTGGTCTGCCTCCCTGATGTTGATTTTAGGATTAACATCGGCATCGGCATATCCTTGCTCGGTGTAGAATTGGGCTAATGTATCCAGGTCTTTGACTATTGCCTCGCGATCGTAATTGTTGCCTTCTTTGGTAATTATGGATTTCAGCATTTCCGATTTTGGTTTTTCGAGGAAATCGCCGGATATATCTACTTTTCCTATTTTAAAGCGTTTTCCTTCTTTAATCCCGATTTTGATGTAAATCCCTTTTTTATCGTGGGTTATTTCCGGTTCACCTATTTGGGCATTGATAAACCCGTTATTGTAATAGTAGGCAGTCAGTTTGTTTATATCCTGTTTCAGTTGATCCCGCTTGAGCAGGCCGGAATCGGTAAAAAAATGCAAAAGGCCATATTCATTAGTGACCATCATGTTTTTGAGTTCTTTGGCCGTATAGGCTTCATTGCCTTCAAAGGTTATCGACCGAACATAGAGACGGTCATTTTCCTTGATATCCAGTATGATCCGAAAATCTTTTTCCCCATCTTTTTCCACTCTGTCCGATATTTCAGCATTGTAGTACCCCTTACTGTCATACAGGGATTTGAGTTTTTCTATGTCCGCTTTGATTTTTTCCTGGTTTAATGTTTGTCTGGTCTTGATCGTCAGGACATCGGTGATGTCATCTTTACTTAAACCCTTATTGCCTTTAATCTGAATGTCGGTTATCAGCCCTTTTTCCTGTACGGTAAATGTAATTACCTTACCTTCCGGACTCTCCGTTACCGCCGCCGATACATCCAGGAAAAATCCCATTTTAAAAATCGTTTTAATATCGGAGGTGATATCGGCTTCCACAAAAGGTTTTCCTGCTTGACTCTTTATCTGCTGGGTGATTACCGTGGATTCAATTTTACGATTCCCCTTAATTTCAACTTTAGCTATTTTTTGAACCAAACCGGTGCGGACAAGAATTTCTGTTCTTAAGCGGGACACCAGTGGAGTAATATCAGAAAATCCTCTGTCCTGGATAGAGAAAGTTGGCAAAACAGTTGCCGTATGGGCATTAATTATTTTGGCGTCGATGCTGACAGACTCGCCGAATTGAGTCATGCTTCCCATTACGACAAAGTCCGCGCCCAGGGACTTCCCCGTGGCAATTGCAGATTTTTCGGTTATTTTTGCGGTGCCGGAAAGTAGATCATCTGTAGCCAGCACTTGAACTAATTTTTCTTTTTTTAATTCGGCTGCTAATTTTTGAAGAAGATTTTTTTTCATCGCCGTGCTGTCTGCCTTGCTGTATATTTCGAACGGCATAACAGCTATCTTTTTTATTTCCTGGGCGGAGACCTGGCTTGCCGAGACAAGTACCAGAAGAAGTGTCAGACATATTCCGTATATATTTTTATTTATAATCATATATTTTCCCATCACGCAGGCCTATTCGCCCCGACATCCTTTCCGACAATAGTTGATTATGAGTTACTACTACCAGTGTAATTTTTTTTGTTTTATTTAAATTGACCAGAATGTCTTCTATCTTTTTTCCTGTTTCCGTGTCAAGGTTTCCTGTGGGTTCATCGGCGAGCAATATTTCCGGGTCCATCACCAGTGCCCGCGCAATGGCTACCCGCTGCTGTTCGCCACCCGACAGTTCTCCCGGTTTATGACGTATCCTATGCTCCAATCCGACTTCGGTCAGCAGTTGGAGCGCTTTTTGACGTGCTTCTTTCCTGCTTTTGCCGCCAATCAAAGCGGGCAGCATGGTGTTTTCCAGAGCATCGAATTCCGGCAGCAAATTATTAAACTGAAAGACGAAACCGATTGTTGAATTGCGAAACAGGGCTATTTTCTTTTCTCCCCACTCAAACACATTGACACCATTAATAAAAAGGCTGCCCCCCGTCGGATGATCCAGTGTTCCCAAAATATGAATTAATGTGCTTTTGCCGGCGCCGGAAACACCGAGAACAGCCAGCGAATCACCTTTTTTGATTTCCAGATTAAGACCGCGTAAGACTTCTATTTTATTGCCGTCTTTAATAAATGTCTTGGACAGGTTTTCCAGTTTAATCATTTCCTCAGCATTTTCCAAACTGTTTATTCGTATCTCAAAGCTTCGGCGGGATCAAGCCGGGAAGCTTTCCAGGAAGGATAAATTGTTGATATTAAACAAATAAACAGCGTACCAACGATAATTATACCCACGTCGCTATAATTAACCTTGGAGGGCACTTCACTTAAATAATAAACATCGCCGGGCAGGAATTTGAAATGAAAAATTTTTTCCACAAATTGAGATACTTTTTGCAGATTTAGAGCCACCGCCAGACCGGCGGCGCAACCCAGCACCGTGCCGATGAGTCCTACAATAAGTCCCTGATAGACAAAAATCTTCATAATGCTCTGAGACGTAGCTCCCATCGATTTTAGAATGGCGATGTCCTTATTTTTTTCCATGACAACCATTATTAGTGCGCTGATGATATTAAAAGCTGCAACAAGAACAATCAAGCTTAATATTATGAACATGACCCGTTTTTCCAGTTTTAAGGCGGAAAAAAGATTTTTATTCATCTGCATCCAGTTATGAGCCCAGTAGGGAAATCCCAGTTTGTTTTGAATAGCCTTGGCAATCTTGTCTGCCTTGTAAATATCGTCGACTTTGATGTCGATGCCTGTAACGGCATCACCCATCTGCAGAAAATCCTGACTGCTTTTTAATGACAAATAGGCCAATGTGGAATCATATTCATAGAAACCTGATTCAAAAATACCTACAACAATAAAATTCTTCATCCGGGGCATTGTACCCATTGGTGTAGAAACGCCCACCGGTGAAATGATTGTAATCGGATCATAAAGATAAATTCCCAGGTTTTTGGCCATTTCCTTGCCAATGACTATCCCCTCCGTTCCGGTATCATCTTTTTGATAACGGTTTGATAAATCAGCCGGTAATTTATTTAGATACTCGATGTTGCCTTCCCGGATTTTTCCCAGATTAATAACTTTAAAGGCGCTTGCGGTATCCAGCCCTCTTAGGATTACTCCCGTAACCCCGTTGTTATTGCGAATCATCGCCTGACTATAGATAAAAGGAGTAGTAGCAACAACACCCTGAGTGTCGGCGATCCGCTCGCTGACTTTTGCATAGTCTTTCATCGGTCCGGAAAAATCCGTTGTTAATTCAATATGTGATTTAATCCCCAGGATTTTTGTGCGCAGATCTGCTTCGAAACCGTTCATGACGGCCAAGACGATAATTAAGGCTGCAACTCCCAGAAAAATACCGAAAATGGATATAAACGTAATAATGGAAACAAATACTTGCTTCCGTTTTGCCCTTAAATAACGTTTACTGATAAAAAATTCATACGACATGGAAATAAATATCCTATACGGATGAAGCTATACGCTGGGAATTATTGCTCAATATCGTCTTTTGTTCCTGTCTTGTCCTTCAGCAGGGGGAACAAAATGACATCTCGGATGGAAGCGGAGTCGGTAAAGAGCATTACCAGGCGATCGATGCCGATACCCTCGCCGGCGGTCGGTGGCATTGCATATTCCAAGGTGTGGATGTAATCTTCGTCCATTTCGTGGGCTTCATCATTGCCTGCTTCTCTTTCCTGCAACTGCTGGAGGAAGCGGTCTCTCTGGTCGGCAGGATCATTCAACTCGGAGAAAGCATTGGCAAACTCCCGACCGGAGATGTAAAGCTCAAACCGGTCGACAAGGTCGGGCTGGCTGTTTGATCGGCGGGAGAGGGGAGATACGTCCACCGGGTAATGAGTGACGAAAGTCGGTTGAATAAGTTTTTTCTCCACAACCTCATCAAAAATCGCCATTAAGGTTTTACCTAACGGGTCGCTTTCTTTAACTTCGCAGTCTAATCTTCCGGCAAATTCCAGAGCCTGTTTTTTGTCATTGAGCGCGGCCTGATCCATTCCCGCGATCTGTACGAGGGCATCCATCACGGACAGACGCCTCCAGGGCGGCGTCATGTCAATTTCCGCTCCCTGGTAAGTAAACTTTAGTCCGCCAAAAATTTGTTGGGCTATATGGACAAACAATTCTTCCGTGAAAGACATTAAATCTTCATAGGTAGCATATGCCCAATAGAATTCCATCATTGTAAATTCAGGATTATGAAAGGTGTCAATGCCTTCGTTGCGGAAGTTCCTGTTGATTTCATAAACCCTTTCCATGCCGCCGGTAACTAAACGTTTTAAATAAAGTTCCGGAGCAATCCGCATGTATAAACTCATGTTGAGCGCGTTGTGATGAGTTTTAAAAGGACGGGCTGCGGCGCCGCCGGCACGAGGCTGCATCATGGGAGTTTCTACTTCCAGAAAATCGTGGCGATCCATGAACTGGCGGATAAGGTGGATAATGCGACTGCGGCGGTAAAAAGTTTCTTTCACTGCCGGGTTGGAAATCAAATCCAGATGCCGCTGACGGTAGCGGATTTCAACATCCGTCAGTCCATGCCATTTTTCCGGAAGAGGACGAATAGCCTTGGATAAAAGACGCAACTCCTCGGCTTCAATGGTCAATTCGTTGGTCTTGGTGCGAAAGAGCTTTCCCGCAATGTAAATAATGTCGCCTACATCCAGTCTTTTAAAAACATTATAGGTTTCTTCGCTTAATATGTTTTTAGCGACGTAACTCTGCAGCTGGCCTTTGCGGTCCTGTATTTTAATGAAAGCGGCTTTGCCGAAATTGCGCATGGCCATGAGCCTGCCCGCAATGGAAAACTTTTGGGTTAACTGTGTCAGGGTTTCACTATCGGCGTTGCCAAATTGAGATAAAATGTCACCTGTTGTATTTTGAGGCTTGATATCGTTAGGGTATAAATCAACCCCGGCGGCTTTTAATGCTGCTATTTTTTCCAGGCGAACCTTTAAAAGATCATTATCTTCCATAATTTCTCCGCTTTTTAAAAAGTTAATCTGGATATATTTTTTTTGCCGATTAGTCAAGCATGATTGTCGTGAACGCCGGAGCGCACTGGAGTTGAAAAGGAGCTGTGCTGCAAAATTAATTTGCCTCAAAGGATCATGTTATGTATTATGGCGCAGACTTAATCGACAGGGGGGAACATGGTAAACAAGGTAATCTTGATAGGCAGGCTGGGTAGGGATCCGGAAGTACGCTATACCCCGGATGGAGCAATGGTTACAAACTTTACTCTGGCCACCGATGAAAGCTATAAGGATAAAAACGGAGAAAAAGTTCAAAAAACCGAATGGCACAGAATCGTAGCTTTCGGTAAGCTTGCGGAAATATGCGGCAATTACCTGGTTAAAGGCAAGCTTGTTTTTGTAGAAGGCCGGATTCAAACCCGCTCCTGGGAAGATAAAGATGGAGTGAAGCGTTTTACTACGGAAATAATCGCCAACAATATGCAAATGCTGGATTCTAAAGGCCAGGCGAGACAAGACGGACCTTTTTCTGATGCTGGAAATGCCGGAGCGGGAAATGGGCCGGATGATGTTCCATTTTAAGGGAATTGAGACAAAATAAATTAAGTAATTAATTGGAAAAGACGATAAAAATCTTGCCATTAAAACCTCGTCCCAAAGGCGAGGTTTTATTTTCTTTACATGCATGACAATAATCTATATAGCAGCGACTGAGAGTAAAATGCTCGTAAACCCGATCCCGTGAACTGTATTGTTAACTTATTGATGATTCAATTGAAACCGGCAGTAAACGAGCACACACTCCAGGATAATTGGGGAGAAGGAGTATAAAAATGGTTCCAACATTACGTAAGTCCTTACAGGCAATCGAGAATTATAAAATAACAAATCCGCAATGCAATGAAATTCTTGACATTTTAGGGGAAATATTGATTGCGCGGGAAGAATACCGTAAAAATATGAAAGGCTCTATTTTTTCGGTTGACGAACACATCATTGCCCAGAAAATGGAAGGGGGGCTTCCATTGATCGATTTTAAAGGTGGAAATTTTGACTTAACACGACCGCGGGAATATTTTAATTCACTTATTGCAATTGCGGAAAGAAAAATGCCGAAGGATGCAAAAAAAATTGTTGAGATCATCAATGGTGGGGAATTTGACTGGGAAAAAATGATTAAAGCGTCTTTCGACCGTGTGGAAGGTGACGTGGAAGTCGAAAACAAGAAAAACCTTGAGGATGCCGAGGATTATCTGGATCTGATCGATTTGTTTGTTGAGGAAAGTTTAAGGCCGGAGTTGGAGTATATTGCCGAGAAATACGGTAATGTGATTTCCCGATTCAGTTGGGCGGAGGGGTACTGTCCCATCTGCGGCAAGGAACCGAAAATCGGTGAAATTCGGGAAAAAGAAAACGGCAAGCGTTATCTGTTTTGTCATCAATGTGGTTACAAATGGAATTTTCGGCGGATTAAATGTCCCTTCTGCGGTAATGAAGAACAGCATTCTCTTGCTTATTTTGCTGTGGAAGGAGAAGAACGGCATCATGTTGATGTATGCAACAAGTGCCGCCGCTATATTAAAACAGTTGAGCTTTCCAAGTCAGCCGAAGATATAAACCTCGACGTTGAAGATATTGCTACACTGCATTTGGATATGCTGGCATACGAGGAAGGCTACAACTGATGACGTCATCAAACTTAGTTTATGCAGGACTCGCATATTAACGATGTCGTAAAAATTTTGCAAAAAGAACTGGCCGTGGGAACAATGCCTGTTGTTTCTCATCTGGCCGAAGACCGGCGTGAACCTTTTGTTATTTTAATTTCTACACTTTTAAGTCTGCGGACAAAAGATGAAGTGACGGCGGCAGCTACGGAGAGACTTTTTCAACTGGCTGCAACACCGCAGGAAATGCTGCAGATACCGCTGACCAAAATCGCCGAAGCAATTTATCCGGTAGGTTTTTATAATGTTAAAGCAAGAACGATTCACCATGTTTGCCAGGAACTGACGGAAAGATTTTTCTCCAAAGTTCCGGATAACCTTGATGATTTGCTTAGCATCAGAGGCATAGGGCGCAAAACTGCCAATCTGGTTGTTGCTCTTGCTTATGGGAAAGACGCCATTTGTGTGGACACACACGTTCATCGAATATCCAACCGGCTGGGTTATGTAAAAACGAAAACTCCGGAGAAGACGGAGCATGCCTTGCGGGAAAAGCTGCCCCGCCGCCACTGGATAATTTATAATACAATTATGGTCGCCTTTGGCCGCAAAACATGCAAACCGGTTTCTCCGCTCTGCAGCCGGTGCCCCGTCTTTAAATATTGTGACAGGGTTGGCGTTAAGACCAGCCGTTGAAGAAAAAAGCTAAAGAAAAACATTGACGAGGACGATTTGTTTGGTTATGATTCCGCGGTTTTGGAATAATTAAGGTTGTTTGTCCATAACCAATCTGGAGGTGAAAATGGCAATAAAAATAGCAATTAATGGTTTTGGTCGCGTGGGCCGTTACATGATCCGTGCCTGCCTCGCTTATCCGGATATTGACATTGTTGCCGTCAATTCGCGGGCGAAAGCCGAAACACTGGCTCATCTGCTTAAATATGATTCCGTGCATGGCAAAATTCAGGCCGATGTCGGTGCTGATAAAGATAACATAATTGTAAATGGCAAAAAAATTGCCATAACCCAGTTCACCAATCTGGCTGATTTGCCCTGGAAGGAATTGGGAGTTGATATTGTAATTGAATCAACCGGAAAATTCCGCAAAGGCGCGGAACTGGCCGCCCATATTGCAGCTGGTGCCAAAAAAGTTATTTTAGCCGTTCCCGGTAAAGGTGTTGACGGCACATTCGTCATGGGCGTCAATGAAGAAATGTACGATCTGGCGAAGCATCATGTTATCTCCAACGCTTCATGTACGACCAACTGCCTGGGGCCGGTGGCCAAAGTTCTCAACGAAAAGTTTGGCATAGTAAAAGGTCTGATGACAACAGTTCATTCCTATACAATGGATCAACGTTTATTGGACGGTTCCCACAAAGATTTAAGACGCGGCCGGGCGGCCGCTATGAGTATAGTTCCTACTTCCACCGGGGCGGCGAGCGCCATCGGTGAAGTAATTCCCGACCTCAAAGGAAAACTGGAAGGTATCGCCTTGCGCGTGCCGACGCCTAATGTTTCTCTTGTTGATTTGTCAGTTGAAGTTGCCGGGCCGGTTACAGTGGAAGAAGTCAATGGCGCCTTTAAAGAAGCTGCCGAAAACAAACTGAAAGGCATTCTGGCCTATAGTGAAGAGGAACTTGTATCCATAGATTTTACGAGTAGTTCCTATTCTTCCATCGTGGATGCACCCCTGACCAAGGTTGTAGGCGAAAAAATGGTTAAGGTATTTGCCTGGTACGACAATGAGGGTGGTTATGCCTGCCGATTACGTGATTTAGCTGTTTATATTGCCGGCAAAGGATATAAAGGATAAAAACCACAATGGCCGGAACCATTATTGCCGCTAACTGGAAAATGAATAAAACCATCGGACAGGCTGTGGAGTTTGCCCGGGCGCTGAAGGATGCTCTTTTACAAAAACCGGTTGAGGCGGCCGTGGTAATTGCACCGCCCTTTACGAGTATTTCCGCAATGGCTGCGGAACTCAAGGATACCAGTATATGTCTTGCGGCGCAAAATATGTATCCGGCTGCCGCCGGAGCTTTTACAGGCGAGATTTCCGGTGAAATGATTTTGGATGCGGGTTGCCGGTATTGTATAATAGGCCACTCGGAACGCCGCTGGCTTTTTGGTGAAGACAACGAGTTGATCAATGCTAAAATCATTGCTGCGCTCAATTATGGATTAATGCCGATTTTTTGTATAGGCGAAACGCTTGCAGAAAGGAAAGCGGGAACAACACTTACAGTTCTTACCAAACAGTTAAAAGAAGGATTGAATAAAGTTTCCGCCGATGATATAGGAAAATTAGCGATAGCATACGAACCCGTTTGGGCAATCGGCACCGGTAAAACGGCGACATCCGGGGAAGCTCAGGAAATTCACTTATTTATCCGCAATTTATTGAGTGAAATGTACGGGAAAAAAGGAGCCGGGGACATATCGATAATATACGGTGGCAGCGTTACCGCCGCTAATATCGGTTCCTTGATGGCAGAGCGGGAAATAAACGGCGTGCTGGTCGGCTCGGCAAGCCTTGACCCGGATTCATTTTTAGCAATAATTAATTTTGATTAACAAGGATTTTAGATGTATACTTTTGTAACAATTCTGCATATTTTTGCAAGTATAGTTCTGGTTATGGTTGTCCTTTTGCAGGCAGGTAAAGGAGCAAATATGGGGGCCGCTTTCGGCGGGTCCAGCCAGACTGTTTTTGGTTCTTCGGGAGCCGGTACTTTTTTAGGTAAGCTGACGGCGGCAGTAGCAATAATTTTTATGATTACGTCCCTTGTCCTGACCTACAATGCATCGCGCAAGGGGTCGTCACTTTTTGAGCACACCCCGGTGCCGGTGACCAGGCAGGCTATACCTAATATACCTGCGGCGCCAACTCCGAATGCAGCAACTCCGGCAGCTGTTCCGGGCGCAGTACAACAACCGGCGGCAATTCCAACAGCACCGGCAAAAAAATAAAAAAAATAGCAAAAGCTCTTTTGATATTGACAATTCTGTAATCAGGCCTCATAAAGTGGTCGGATAAAAATAGTCCTTTATGGTTAGCCGAAGTGGTGGAATCTGGTAGACACGCTATCTTGAGGGGGTAGTGGGACCTCCCGTGCCGGTTCAAGTCCGGCCTTCGGCACCATTTGTTAAAAAAGAAATTATAGTTATAAATTTATATCCAACGTTATAGATAAATATATTCCCTGATATATTCCAGTTTTTTATCTATTAATCTATAAAATGCCCAACGATTAAAGTTTTATGATTGATTTTCGCAGATCAATATAAAACAAAAAAATAACTTAAAAGTGATGTTGTTTTATTTAATTGGCGTTTGGTGTTGGAAGTTAACAAGGGAAGATAACAAACATTTAAAGGGAAACAAAGGAGGGCTGAAAAATGAAATGTATAAGGAGTTTTTTATTGGCTTCGTTACTCATTGTTTGCTTTGTTTCCGTATCGGTGGCCGCTCCGTTGATCAATGTGGCGGGTGACGGATACGAAGATGTAGGCGGATTGCCTTATGCTTACTATGCAAACAGCGGAGAATTGTTGTTTTTAGCACCAGGAAATAATCAGGGGGCGCACCTCATAAATGTACAAAATAAGCTTAACAGTATTGCCGGATATGAAAGCGTGATACTTACAGAAGCAAACATTACCTGGGCTGGTTATGGTTCCGCTGGTGCCGCCGCCTCCGGAACGTGGACAGTAAATCCATTAACTTCTGTAATAGATTTTTACATAGTGAAGGCTGCCAATGCCTACGCCATGTATCTGGTAGACCCTGCAGACAACGCGGGGTCCTGGAGTACCTTCGATCTTTGGAATGCGGGATATGGTGGAAATCAACCATTAAAGATTTCCCACGTCACGGGGTATAATCCCCACTGTAATGTCCCCGTTCCGGCAACGATACTTCTCCTTGGCAGTGGCCTGTGGGGAGTGGTTGCCTACGGAAGAAAGAGAATAAAAGCCTGATCCGCTGAATAATTTTCCCTAGACATAAAATAAAAAGGGGAACCCCTAAAAGGTTCCCCTTTTTATATAATTACGGAATAATTCTGATCAATTTCCGTTTATTATTTCTTCCAGCTCATCGCCGTACAATCTTACTTTTTCCGCAGGTAAAAATTCCCGCCAGTTATTCCCGCTTTGCACAAGATCCGTTAATGTTTTATCCGGCAAAAACATGAAGATGGCGCGATTTTCCTCTTTTGCCCGCTGGAAGCGCCAGACGTAAAGTTTTTTGAGGATATCTTTTTGTTCCTTATTTAAAAAAGGATAACTTGCAATTTTAGTGTATCCCCGTTTATTAATGGTCCTTTCCTGCCAGGTGGAGGCGGCGATTTTGGCGAAGGCATCATGAGCGCTATCTTCCAGGCCTTTTTTACGCAACTGAGCCAACTGTTCTTTGTAAAGCGCCGGCAGATAAGTTACATCCTGGACACCATATTGCAACTGCTCATCGGCCAGGGGGCGTGTATCCCAGCGCGACCGCTGCATTTTTTTGTCTTTTTTCAATTCTACGTCTAAGAATTCATTGATCATTTTTTCCAGGGACAATTGCTTGAAGCCTAACAGATATGCCGCCCGGTGTGTATCGAAAATATTTTCAAAGACGAAATTGTAATCTCTTTTTAAAAGGCGGATGTCGTTGTCTGCTGCATGGAGAATTTTAACGATTTCCCCGTCGGCAAAGTATTTACCTAAAAAAAGTAAATCAATTTCATCCAGAGGATCAAAAATGTAGGTTGCAGCTTTTGCTTTGATTTGCACAAGACAAAGTTTTTCCCGGAAATAGCGGAAAGAATCGTATTCCGTATCGATGCTCAAGACGGATGAGTCATTAAAATCATCAATAGCATGTTGCAGCTTTCGGGGTGTGTCCACAAGAAACCAAGTTTTATTCATAAATTTTTCTTTAGCTGAAACAAAAATATAAGTCTATAAAAATAATTATAAAATACCATTTTAATCAGGAAATCCGATCCAGCTGGTGATTTTGTCAATAGACTCACGGGTGCTGGTAATTTTGTTGGCCATGGTTTCCTCGTCCGGATAGCCTATCGAGACGGCAACGATGAGGCGCTTCGATTCGGGGATGCCGGTGCATCGCTTTACTACATCCGGATACATAATACCCTGGTCGTGAATGCAAGTGCCTAATCCGAAAGGCAATGCGGCCAGGCAGATGTTCTGCATGACGGCACCCACATCTACAGCAGGACCGGCTTCAGGCAAGGTTTTATCGACGTAGATGATGATGGCGGCAGGGGCGTCGAAGTAACAAAATCCTCGCTCGAGCCAGGCATCGCGTTTTACATTGTCTTCGCGGGAGATGTCCATGATCTGAAAGATATGTTTGGCGAGATCCACTTGCCGTACCCGGTAGATACTGTCATTTGGCCATCCCGCAACTTGATGTTCCGGCTGCGGTTTTACACCATTGTGGAGTTTCTCGATATTTCCTTCCCGCATTTTTCGCAGAGGTTCACCGGCTACCACGGCAAACTCCCACGGTTGAGTGTTCATGGCCGACGGCGCCCGGCCGGCAATTTCCAAAATCTCCCTGATTACGACTTTGGGTACCGGGTCTGGTTTATAACCACGTATGCTCTTGCGTTTTCTAATTGCATCGAGAATATCCATTTTGTCCCCTCCTTTTGGCATGGCTATAATTTTAGGATGTGTGAATCACGAATTATTATATCGCAAAAATGTTTCTATTCAACGGTAAAAAATCGGCGTGCCAAAAAGTCGGTGATTGGGCAAAATAGTACCGGAACAACAAATTCTCGCTTTGAAACTATTGGCCGAACGGTATTGAGCCTGACTGCTCGACGACTCTTCGGGAAATGACGATGCGGCTACCCAACTGGAACGTCTGGAAGGGAGATTGATGCCGCGTTTATGAAGATTGATTAAATTTATTTTTTAATAGTCATGCCTTTGAGCATTTCCCATGCTCGTTCAACATTTTTCTTTTCTTCGTCATCAGCGGCGCTGTTGGTGTTCCCGCCGGTTGTATAAATAATCACCGTGTTGCCTTCTTTATCTTTTACTTCTCTCGTTCCGATGGTGGCGTAGGGGTCTTTTCCTTCTTCCTGCTTGAGCATCATTTGAATTGTTTGATCACTTACCCCGGCTTTTTTCAGAGCAATTACCTGTTGCGGCGTCAGCGCAAAACCGGAAATCGCCGTGAAAATAGCCGAAAGAAATATTGCGCAAGCTATTACTGTTTTTTTCATGATTTTTCCTTTCTAAGAGGAGACAAGCGAAAATTGCAGTTCCACGCGCCGGTTTTTCAACCGGTCGGCCTCAGTGCTGTTGGGATGCAACGGTTTATATTCTCCAAAACCCCTGGTGGAAATTATTGCCGGATTAACACCCAGGCGAACCAGTGATTTGGCGACCTGCGTTGCCCTGTCGGCGGAAAGTTCCCAATTGGAAGGGTAACGCCTGTTGGAAATGGGCCTGTTGTCGGTATGCCCTTGAATTTCTACTGCTATGTTGGGATGTTTCTGAATAAAAACGGCTATTTGTTCCAGTTTGGGTAAGACGCCGGATTTAAGGTCCGCCTGTCCGGAATCATAAACTATTTGTTCCGGCAAGGTCAAAACAACATGCTGGGAATGGCGCGCAACAGTGATTCCCTCCAACTCTTGTTTATTGCCAATTATACCCAGCAGATCAGACTCCAGGGAGGCGGTTGCATCGCTTACAGTCGTATTCGGAGATAATTGCCGGTTTACCGGTTGTTCCTTTGTGACGACAACCGGCAATGCCTGTTGGGTGTGCAAGGCCGGAGAAGCCGCAGGATTACTTTGTTGTTTGAGAGTCATTCCAAAAAGCAATACAAAAAAAATCATCAGCAGCATGAGCAGATCGCTCAGAGTTAGAAACCAGATTTCGTTTCCCGTTTCCTCCGACGCCTGTTTTGCCAGTGAACGCAGCGGTTTGCCTACCTTTTTAAAAGTCACTTGATTGCAAGAATCATCCTTAAAATCAGGCATTTTAGATAGGTTATTCATAAATTAATCAACCTTTTCCCAATCCCTGGCTTGCCTGTATGGGAGCTGCAATCCTGATTTGCGGGGGATGGGAGATTGTTTGAATACCGGACAGAGTCTCCATCTTATATTGAATAGCCTGGGGATTTTCGAGATCATATATATCCAGAATTCCTTCGAGAATAATATCCATCCGTAATAAATCCTGATCCATGAACTCCCTGAGCTTGTTGGATAAAGGAACAAAACAAACATTGGCGAGAACAACCCCGTAGAAAGTACTCAAAAGCGCCACAGCCATGTAGCCCATTAAACTTTGCGGATTGCTGATGTGTTCATAAACACGGATGAGACTGACTATGGTTCCGGCCAGCCCCATTGCCGGGGCCAGTTTGGCCATGCTGCAGAGAATTTTATGAGCCGTTTCATATTGGCTGCAATGCAGCAGTGCATCTTTATGCAGCAGTTGCTCGACATTTTCTCTGGTGAAGCGATAGGCGATCAATTCGATGCCGGTTTTTATCAGGCCTGCGGGCAGTCGCTGTCCTTCCTGCTCCAGCAGGCGGATGTCCTTCTTTTTGTTGACGCGGGCCAGATGAACAATAGTTTCGATGGTCCAGTTAATTTCCTTCCGGCTGGAGAATGAATTTTTGAGAAACTTGATTGTCAAAATCAGCATCTGGCAGGGATAGGCAAGCAGGGTTGCGCAAATGGTTCCTCCCAGAACGATCATCAGGGCGCTGACATTGGAAATCACACCCAGTTCCTTGACTCCGAGGTTAAATGCCAGGAGAAAAATGGTTATTAAAAGGAATAAAGATACTATTGTTTGTCTGATCATGGCTGTCTCCGGAATTGTTAAATTTGCTGAAGGCAGGTAATGCGGGAAATGTGCCAGGGCAATGCCCTGTCTTTTGTTTTTTTAACATAATGATTTTTAACATGATTTTGTCTGGTTCGTATGCTGGATGTTCCGGTTGTATATTTGCCTGGCAATATTTGCCAGGCATTTTTTTCCGGCTTATTGCTGTGATGAAGAATATGAGTCAGGAACAAGAGGTTGCAGCCCCTTGTTCTTTTTTATTCCATTTCCAAATCAAGCGCTATCCTTGTTGGCGTCGTTGTCGGCTTCCTCAACGTATGTATAATACGTCTCGTCGCCTCCTCCTAGCCGTCGCGGTATCATCATTGATTTGGAAATGGAATTAGAGATTAGCTTGGGTAAAGTTAAAAACTTATAATGTGGAACAGGATGCCCGGATAAAAAATTGCAGGAAGGCATCGATATTCCAACGTCCTATTTGCCCACTAATTTGGCCAGATTCTCGGCATACCGCGGGCCGATATCAGGAAAGCGAGCTAGCAGCGCCTCTATTGCCGTGAGGTCTGCCGTGTTTAATGTAACATCCAGGGCGCCCGCATTTTCTTCGAGGTACTTTCTTCGTTTTGTTCCCGGAATGGGAATTATGTGATCGCCCTGAGCCAGTACCCAGGCCAGGGCCAGTTGTGCCGGTGTGCATTTTTTATCAGACGCCATATCGGAGAAGGCTTGAGCCAGTTGCCGGTTATTTTTCCAATATTTACCCAGAAAACGGGGATGTGTTTTTCGGAAATCTTTTTCACCCAGATTGTCTCTCTCGATGGTGTTCGTGATCAGGCCCCGGGAAAGCGGGCTGAAGGGGATAAAAGAAATTCCCAATTCCTTACAGAGGGGTAAAACATTTTTTTCTACATCACGTGTAAGCAAAGAATACTCGCTTTGCAAAGCTGATATGGGATGCACGGCGTGAGCTTTCCGAATTGATTCAGCCGATGCTTCCGATAATCCCACGTAGCGCACCTTTCCTTCTTTGACGAGTCCGCTCATGGCGCCTACCATCTCTTCCACCGGAACTTTCGGGTCAATACGGTGGGCATAATACAGATCAATAGTGTCGATCTGTAATCTGCGTAAACTGGCTTCTACGGCGGTTTTCATGTAGGCAGGCGATGTGTCAAGATGAAAGGGATTTTCCGGAGTAGCCTTTAAACCAAACTTTGTGGCGATAAATACTTTATCGCGATGGCGCGTTAAAACTTTCGAGATGAGAATTTCATTTTCGCCGTTTCCATAGAAATCAGCTGTATCCCAAAAATTGACGCCCAATTCTATCGCCTTCTCCAGGGTGGCGATAGACTCATTATCATCTCGCCCTTCGTACGCATGACTCATGCCCATGCATCCTAAGCCAATTGCGGACAACTTCACACCGGAATTGCCAAGATTTCTGTATTGCATATTATACCCTCTCTATTTGATGGCATAATTACTTGCCTCCAGGAAGCGAGACAGCCGCCATGCATCATTCTTGAGACTTATGATGCATGAACGGCGTTGATGGCCATTTACCTCTTAGCTTGAATTGTACGTGTTTTAGGTAAACCTTTGGCTATTTCCACTGCCTCCGGCAAACAGGCGGGATGTCCCCAGCCACTTGTGCTGACGCCTTGAACAATGTCATATACAATGTTGTCGTCCTTGTTGGGACTAACCCCTGCAGGAACGTAGTCTAATTGGAGCTTGTGCCGAATTTTCCAGGCAATGTTGTGGTCCGCACAGGAACTGTCGCCGCTGACTCCAAGAGCCCCGAGCAGCTTTCCTTTTTTATTATACAGGGCTAAACCGCCGCCGAAAACATTAATTCCCCCGATCTTTTTATCAAGCATTGGATCGTTTTTCGTACCAATATTCTTTGATGGTCCTCCATAGGCCACATTAGTATCCACGGGATTGCTGTGCTGCAAACCATACAAACTGGCGCCTGGCTGGACTGCGGAATAAAGATTTGCTGTTGACAATGATAAGGCGGGCAGGCTGAAGGCATTGGCTGTATTTGCTTTTTGCGCTGAAATGACACGGCTTCCAGGCCATTGGTCGCCTCTTTCGCGACCGGAGAATACAACTGCCTTCACGACGCCGTCCCTGTCTACTATTGTTGCCCACATGTTTAAACTGAAACCGCCATTTTTTTCTTTAACAACATCTTTTAAAGCCTTTTGCAGTTCGGAATATGTCGGCAGTTCATCAGCATAACCAATTGACGCCATGACCAAAAACATTACGATAATGGTGCTCAGAATGGTATTTATTTTCATAAAACGATTCCTCCTTATTTTTTAATCATGCTCCATGTTACTTATTGATCCGGCTGTATCAGCTGAAACCGATGCTGCTGTCACCGGCGTTTTCACAGGTGCGAATCAGTCCGGCTGATCGTCAACCTCTCTCCCCGAGGGCGGTCTGCAACAAACCGAACATTTCCGTGGGCGACGTTGTCAGAGTTGTCGCTCCCAGCTTTATCGCCGCTTCCCTGTGCTCCCTTTCTCCCCGCGAACTGGAATAGATGATGAATGGTGTTGTTTTGTTCCGTTCCCTGATTACTTTCAGTAATTCCAATCCGGCGGTCGGCTTGTATGTCCCGTCTTCGGTACGGCCCATATCGGAAATAACAACGCCATAGGTTTTTTTGTCAAACATCCGCAGGCCTTCCGCTGTAGACATCGCCAGATCTACGCCGACTCCCCTGTCCACAAGCTGTTGGACAAAGTAGCTGTTATTTTTAGGCTGGTCGTCAACCCAGAGAACAGATGCAACCGCAGGAGGCATTTGGGGCGCTGCTTTTTCCGGTGCAGCGGGGACCGGCGGCGCCACCCCTTCGATGGATTTTTTGATTTCCAGCACCTGGGCCTGCAGATCGGCGATAAGTTTACGCTGCTGTTCGCTTGCCTCTTCCATGGTCAGTTCCTGTCCACCGAGCTTTAATGTGAATTTACGGGATTTTGCCGATTCGATCAGTCCGGCGATTGCCGGGCGAAACATAAGTATTAATAAAATAATGATGGCTGGCCATGCCACCACACCGATTGCTTCCAGCAGTTTAGCAATATCAGTCATCGCCGATTCTCCTGTGGCTTAGAAAATTATGTCATTATAATTATAAAATGGCATATATAAAGAAGTTTTTTTATATGAATATATTTCCGTATCTTTTTGATCGGACTCTAAGGCGATCACCCAGAAAAATTCCCAGTAATACACCGATGGTGTTGGCTGCTATATCAAGAAGAGAAAATGAACGCCCGGGAATAAAATACTGTCCGACCTCCAGCAGTATGCCCAAAATAATCATGGAAAGTGCAGCTGATATGGCTAAGCGGCGAACAGTAAAACCCATCATGGGCAGAATTGCGAGCCACCCGTAAGCCGCGCAGTGATACGCTTTATCCGCATTCCAGAAATCAACGGGGAATTCTACCTGAGGAACGAGAGAATAATAAATAACGATCAAAATAGAAATACACCAGAGGATAAGCATTAGTTGCGGCCATTTACTGAAGTTCATTTTTAAGCTCCGGTTGAATCGGGGTGAGATGCATCATCTTGGCTGCGTTTTACGGCCAAACGGATACATCCTTAAAACGGGCGACGTGCACAGCCTGCTGAATGGTAACGGCGATAAGAGCCGTTTTTGGATCATCGATGAAGTCCGCCAATTCCGGATGCCTGCTTACGAAAAGCGCCCTGTACTCTGATTTTTTCGCACCTGCTCTAACTTTTTTTGCCGTGCCGAGCAATGTAAGCGCCTGAGCGCGGTTAATATCATCGGCGCTCTGAGAGCGGTTATCCAGTAGAATGGAAACAGCTGGCTGGCTGATTATGTTCTTGTATTTTCTCGTGGCGCTGGATGTCGTGAAAAGGAGAGTGCGACGATCAAGAGTCAGGGCGAAGGCTATGATCGATGTATAGGGCTTGCCTTCCCCAACCGTGGCGAGAACTGCAACTCGCAGTGCTTCAAAGGGCTCCAGCATCTCTTCGATAGTCATTTGTGTTACCGGTTTTGCTTCTGGCTCTTTCCTTTGCATCTCGTTTTCCTCCTTTATTTACCTGATTTTTTCAGGATTGGATTGCCCGTTCATGACCGGAAAGTAATGCTGCACAAAATCCTCCAATTCTGAATCCGGCCCAAAAAGCTTTTACTGCATCAGAATCTGAAACCTGGCTATCTGAATCTCTAATGTCCATTTCGTATTGGGAAATATAATTTATCTCGGAGCTTATCCGTACGGGAGATTCTGCATAATTAGTGACATCTTTGTAAATATCCGCAATACTGTGCCCGTATTTCTGCGTTATTTCTTCCTCGCTCATATTGGCCAGGTGAAATAATACGGCCTTTAGCATTTTTTCGGCCAGCTGCTGTGAGTAAAATACTGCGCCGTTTGTGTCTATTCCTTTATCTAAACAATCGACCGCAGCGTCCCTATCCTGCAGGGCGCTGTCCAGGAAAGGGTTGTTTTTTATTTTGGCTCCGTTCTCCGTATCCAGCGGGGAATACAAGTCTTCAAACTCCTGCTCCAGAGAATAGCCTTCCGTAAATTTATTCTGGATTTCATCTAGCTCAGCTACCGACAGGCGGCGTGCCGCGCGAGGAGTTAATCCTTCTATAAAAGGAAGTATATTGATTTCGGGTGTTGCATAAACAAGAGGTATGCGAACTAAATAAATCTCATCTCTAATGATAATCGGAACTTTCCCGAGGTCTCTGGCAGCAGAGGCGCGTTTCCCATACACCTGTTTATACCAATTGTGGATTTTATCCAATAAATTGGGTCCCTCGTACTCTCCATATGTTGACCGGTCTATTCCGGCGCCCATTAATGGTCCTCTATAATCGGGGGCAGCTATGGGAAAAGCCTGAAACGCCCGTTCATAAACCGGAACCCCCTTCTTGGCCAGTTCCTTATCTATCGACAGCATTTTTTCATGAAACTCGGTATTATGTGGGGTCAAATCTTTATCCTTGACATTTTATTCAATTTGCTTTGAATCGCATTAAATTTCTTTTTCAGTTCCGGTTCATTTTGGATTTTTATATGCAGCCTCTTTCTTGCCTGGCTGACAGCGCTGTAGTCAACGCCTCCCAAAATTCTCCCGATCTCCGGCTGGGTTATTTTGCAGAAACGATAGAGCATTTCCATTAAAATTGCCCTCTCCGCGGATTGCTTCCCCTTTGAGGTTAATTCCTCGCGGGTTTTTTGAACCAGTTTCAGATAGATGTTAATCAATTCATCAGGCGAAATAGTTCTATCCAATTCCCGGAGCGCCGGTTGTTCCCGATGAGATTTTTTGCCTTTCCGGTCTTTTCCAAATAATTGCTTGATCTGTTCGACAAAATCTTTTTCTCCGATAATGCTGGTGCCTTTTCCTTTTTTCAGGGGGCTGGGAATATCAGTCTTAATTCCTTTCGCTATAAACTTTTTATAATCACGACTCGATTTTCCTCCATCCTCCCCGAAGTAATCCAAAATAGTCGTATAATGAATAAAGTCCTCTCTGCTTTTCTTATTCAGGTATCCGGGAAGGCTGGTTGTTTCGCTTGTTAATAAGTCCTGCCACCTTTCATCTAAAGAATCCTTTGATTTCATGCGCAGGGGATTCAAATGAATGTAACGGCTGACCTCCAGTAGATAGTTATCTTTGTCGATCAGAAACGCTTTATAACGTCCCTGGTACAGGTGACCTGATCGTTTGTATTTGCGGTTAAATGATCCTGTGTAGCTGATGTTAAAATGCCGCATGAATTCCGAAAGATTGCCTTTAGGTGTGCAAATCAGCAGATGAAAATGGTTGGACATCAGGGCATAAGCTAAAACTTGAACTTCATAGATTTCCGCGGAACGAGCCAGCAGGCGGAGGAATTCCTCCTGGTCTTCCGCATTCCGGAATATTTTCCGCTGTTCATTCCCGCGACAGGTTACGTGGTAATAGGCATCAGGATATTGAATTCGTAGAGGTCGGCTCATGTTAGGTTTTATAAGTCAATCAGGTTGAAAAGTCAAGATCAAAGATTTGACCCCTTATTGCTTCCCTATCTGATATAGTTTACTGGACTGAAACTATTGATTACGACTGAGTTTGTTGCTGTATGGAGACAAGAGATTAACGCCCATAATGATCTGGGGCCATCACTTGTCCATAATCCATTAGGGTAATCCTTTCTTGTACTAAAAAGGCCTTCGTCAATAACTAATACACCATCGACTACACCAGAGTTTGCCTTTTCTTGGACTGTTTCCAGCTTCTTCCACCCAGTATAGCCAACAGCAAAAATCGGTATATGGGCCATAGGTGGACCATTAGGTGTAAATCCCGGTACCTGAAATGTCCTATTCAATTGTCTCAGTTTTGTGGCTGTATCAACGACTTCACTCCATTGACTTGATAAATCAGATTTAACTTCTATTACTGCTGCAACGCCTTCGGCCAGGTAAATTCGTGGATCGGACGCGCCTAATGCTGGAATGCTGGGTAGGAAAGTAAATTCCACAACACCATCTAACTGACCCGACTGTTTTCCAAATGAATCTATCGCATCGCCAGTGCCGAATCTATAACCGGGTGGCAAGACTCTTTTTAGGAATGACTCGATAAACTGTTCTCTTTCACGGCCACGAGATGACGAACTTATACCGCCACCACTCTCATAATTAGCGAGAAGCGATTTTTGGATTCCTTTCAGCCTCATATTAAGTGCATCGCTATACATAGAGTTTCTATATCCCCAACGGTGCAATAAGTAGAAAGTGTTCCATCATATTAGAGCATATAGATGGAAAGATTTTCCACTTATTGTTGATATTAAGACACAAACATGGAAAACAAATCGAAGTTTCATCCAAATCCAAAGCTTAAATTAATGGACCAGGTTCGCGAAGTCCTTCGATATCATCACTATGTCTATCGCACAGAGTAGCCCTGTAGTCAATGGATTCTTCGTTATATTCACTACTTCGGATGATAAACTCATCCGACCTTCTCGGGACTAAAAATATGGAGGCATTGCTATCCCGCCTTGCCACAGGGGGCACGGTAATCGGCCATCTCTGAAATCCTTAATTTCCGTTATTCCTATTCCAAACAAAACTTATTAATGGCTTGGGGAGGGGCGAGGGGATAGTCGCCGGTGTAGCAGGCCAGGCAATAGCAATCCTGGCTCATTCCTGTGGCGCGGACCATGCCTTCCACGGTCAGATAATGCATGGAATCCAGGCCGATGAAATCGGCGATAGTTTTTTCATTACCTTTTTTTGCGGCGAGCAATTCGCCCTTGGAAGAAAAGTCAATACCGTAGGGGCAGGGATGAATGGTGGGGGGGCAACTGATGGCCATATGAATCTCTTTAACGCCGATGCCGCGCAGATTCTGGACGCGGTTGCGGCTGGTGGTGCCGCGGATAATCGAGTCTTCAATTATTAATACTTTTTTACCCGCCAGCAGCGGACGTACGGGATTGAGCTTTACACGCACGCCAAAATCGCGCATGAGCTGGGTCGGCTGAATAAATGTCCTGCCGACATAATGATTACGAATCATTCCCATTTCAAAGGGAATGCCGGATTCCTCGGCGTAGCCCAAGGCCGCGTAATTGCCGGAATCGGGAAAGGGCATGACAATATCAACATCGGGAGTATATTCGCGTGCCATTTCGTGGCCCAGGCGCTTCCGGCACAAATATACATTCTGACCGAAGATCTGGCTGTCGGGACGGGCGAAATAAATCAATTCAAAGATGCAATGGCATGGTTTTACCGCCGGAAAAGGCTGCAGGCTTTTACAGCCGTTTTCGTCGATAATGATAATTTCGCCGGGATTGACGTCACGGACGTATTCTGCGTTAACCAGGTCAAAGGCGCAGGTTTCCGAGGCAACAACCCAACTGCCGTTGAGTTTTCCCAATGCCAGAGGCCGGAAACCGCGTGGATCGCGGGCGGCAATGATCTTACCGCTGGTAAGCATGACAATGCTGTAAGCGCCTTCCAACCGGGAAAAAGCGGCAATCAGGGCTTTTTCCAAACCATCCTTCAAATGCCGTGCCATCAGGTGAATGATTATTTCACTATCCATCGTCGATTGAAAGATCGACCCGCCGCTTTCCAGCTCTTCGCGTAATTGCTGCGCATTAATGATATTGCCGTTATGGGCCAGGGCATAATTCTCGTCGGCAAAATGAACCAGAAAAGGCTGGGCGTTGGAAAGAACCGAAGAACCGGTGGTGGAATAGCGGACATGTCCGATAGCCAGGCTGCCGGGAAGTTTTTTCAGGCTGGATTCTTTAAAAACCTCCGAGACAAGCCCCATTCCCTTATGATCCCATACCTGACAGCCGTCGGAGCTGACGATGCCTGCTGATTCCTGGCCGCGGTGCTGAAGTGCAAAAAGCCCGAAAAAGGTCAGCCGCGATGCTTCCTCGTGACCGTAAATACCGAAAATGCCGCATTCCTCGCGGGGGCGGCCGGATTCCTCTAAATCATAATAGTCATGCATATTATTTCCTGTTTTTGAATATAACTTTCCCCGCCCTTGACGGGAGGGGATTAAGGGGAGGGTGATAAACAATGCTCCCTTATCATTTCTAAAACCCCATTTATATTTTGCAAAACTTCATTATTCCAAAACCTTAAAACATTGAATCGCTGTTGTTGGAGATATTTATCTCTTAAAGCATCTTTTTCCTGAGTTGCATGCTGACCGCCGTCTACTTCAATAACAATCCTTTTTTCAAAACAGACAAAATCAACTATGTAGTTATCAATTGGCTGCTGCCTTCTGAATTTTAGACCCTCCACTTGTCTTAGTCGCAAGTGTTTCCAAAGCAGTTTTTCCGCTTCTGTCGGTCTGTTTCTCAGCACCCTTCCTAAAACAGTCATTCTATTCAAGGAATTATCACCCTCCCCTAACCCCTCCCGTCCAAGGAGGGGAATAAATAAGGATTAATTTTTATGATCCTCACGGTGATATTCCTGTAATGAACAAACCTGCCAATCTTCTTTAATAACGGCCTTTGTGGCTTCGCTCAAAGCGCGCGCTCCTGCGATGGTTGTAGTGTAAAGAATATTATAAGTCAGCGCACCACGCCGGATGTGATAAGCGTCGCGGGTGGATTTTCGTCCGACGCTGGTATTGATTACCATCTGGATTTCACCGTTTTTAATATGATCAACAATGTTGGGACGTCCCTCGCTGACCTTAAAGACCATTTGGGTTTTAATGCCATGCTTCTCCAGAAAAGCAGCCGTGCCGCGCGTGGCCGTTATTTTGAACCCCATTTCTTGAAAAGCTTGCGCTATGGGCACGATTTTATTTTTATGATAATCATTTACACTGATAAACACGGTGCCGGCCACAGGCATTTTGAAACCAGCCGCCATTTGCGATTTGGCGAAAGCGAGGCCAAAGGAATGGTCGACGCCCATAACTTCACCGGTCGATTTCATTTCCGGCCCTAAAAGGCTGTCTACATTGGGGAATCGGTTAAAGGGAAAGACCGCTTCCTTAACGGAAATATGTTCGGGCGTTATTCTTTCGGTAAACCCCAATTGAGGGAGAGTTTTGCCCAGCATCACTTTTGTAGCCAGTTTGGCCAGAGGTACGCCGATAGCTTTACTGACAAAGGGAACGGTGCGGGAGGCCCGGGGATTAACTTCCAGAACATATAATGTATCGTCTTTAATGGCGTACTGAATATTCATCAGGCCGATGACTTTTAATTCGGCCGCGAGCATTATTGTCTGCTTTTCAATCAGTTTCATCAATTCCGGGGGTATGGTCATTGGCGGCAGAATACAGGCGCTGTCACCGGAATGGATTCCCGCTTCTTCGATGTGTTCCATAATGCCTGCCACTATCGTATTTTTCCCGTCGCTGATGGCATCGACGTCTATTTCTATGGCATCTTCCAGATATTTATCGATCAGGATTGGATGATCCGGGGAAACCAGCATCGCCTTGCCCATAAAAGAAGTCAGTGCGTCGGGGTCGTAAACGATTTCCATGGAACGGCCGCCCAGGACATAGGAAGGACGCACCAGCACCGGATAACCGATGCGGGAGGCTGCCTGCAGGGCTTCCTCGACAGTTCTTGCCGTGTCATTGTCCGGCTGATGGAGCTTTAATTTGGTGACAATTTCCTGAAAACGGTCACGGTTTTCCGCCCGGTCAATGGCATCGGGCGAAGTGCCCAGAATTGGAACTCCAGCCGCCTCTAAACCGCGGGCCAGATTGAGCGGCGTCTGGCCGCCGAACTGGACAATGACTCCGTCGGGTTTTTCTGTTTGCAGAATGTGTAATACATCTTCGAGGGTGACCGGCTCAAAGAAGAGTTTGTCGGAAGTGTCATAATCGGTGCTTACCGTCTCCGGGTTGGAGTTGATCATGATGCTCTCGACGCCTTCTTCGCGCAGGGCAAAGGAAGCGTGGACACAGCAGTAGTCAAATTCAATTCCCTGACCGATGCGGTTGGGGCCGCCGCCGATGATGGCCACTTTCTTTTTGTCGGAAGGCCGTGCTTCGTTTTCTGTTTCATAGGTGGAATAATAATAGGGAGTATAGGCTTCAAATTCCGCCGCACATGTGTCCACCAGTTTATATACGGGAGTAATCTTCTCCTTTTCACGCCAGTTGCGGATTTCCAATTCCGTTTTATTCCAGACCTGGGCGAGGGCACGATCCGCAAAGCCCATCTTTTTTGCAGCTTGCAGCAGTTCCACTGTCGGGGCTGAATTTTTCAATTCTTCCTCGGCTTCAACAATTTCCTGAATCTGATGTAAAAACCAGGGATCAATTTTGGTCAGCTGTTGTATTTCGGCAACGGTTACTCCTTTTTGCAGGGCAGTAGCTATATAAAACAGCCGCAACGAATTCGGTATGATCAGTTTGCTTTTTAATAATTCTTTGTCGTCCGTTACATCGGCGGGCGCCGGATAAAGTAAACTAAAGCGGCCGGTTTCCAGCGAGCGTATCGCTTTCTGCAGCGCTTCCTTGAATGTGCGGCCGATGGACATAGTCTCGCCGACCGACTTCATCGACGTTGTCAACAAATCTTCCGTTTCCGGAAACTTCTCAAATGTCCAGCGCGGTATTTTCACCACGCAGTAATCTATTGTCGGTTCAAACGACGCCATCGTTTCGCGGGTGATGTCGTTGGGAATTTCATCGAGTGTAAAACCAACCGCCAGTTTGGCGGCAATTTTCGCGATTGGAAAACCTGTGGCTTTCGAAGCGAGCGCCGAGGAGCGCGATACACGGGGATTCATCTCCACAACGATCATTTCACCGCTTGCGGGATGGATGGCAAACTGGACATTGGAGCCGCCGGTTTCCACGCCTATTTCCCGTAAGATGGCTATCGCCGCATCGCGCATGTGCTGATATTCGCGATCCGTCAGTGTCTGCGCCGGAGCAACGGTGATTGATTCGCCCGTATGCACACCCATCGCATCGAAATTTTCAATGGAGCAGATAATGACGACATTATCCGCGCGGTCGCGCATCACTTCCAGCTCATACTCTTTCCAGCCCAGCACGGATTCTTCAATCATTACCTCCTGAATCATGCTGGCATCGAGGCCTTTTTTGGCGATTTCTCCCAGTTCTTCGCGGTTGTAAGCCACGCCGCTGCCGGTGCCGCCCAGTGTGAAGGAAGCACGGACGATTATCGGAAAGCCTATTTCATCCGCTAATTTCATTGCTTCGGTCATGTTGCGGGCAAAACCGCTCTTCGGCATTCGCAAACCGATTTTCTCAATGGCATGGCGGAATTTTTCCCGATCTTCCGCTTTGTGGATGACGGAAAGCGATGCGCCGATCATTTCCACGCCGTATTCGGCAAGAACTCCGGATTCGGCCAGGGCAACCGCCACATTTAAACCGGTTTGACCGCCCAGGGTCGGCAAAAGTGCATCCGGTCTCTCCAGGGCAATGACCTTGGCGACGGACTCCGGGGTAATGGGCTCCACATAGGTGCGGTTGGCCGTTTCCGGGTCGGTCATAATTGTAGCAGGATTGCTGTTGATTAAAACAACTTCATAGCCTTCTTCGCGCAGGGCCTTGCAGGCTTGCGTTCCGGAATAATCAAATTCACAGGCCTGGCTGATGATGATCGGTCCGGACCCGATCAGCAGTATTTTTTTGATGTCGTTGCGTTTTGGCACTTATTCTCTTTTACTCCCACTCAATTGTACTGGGCGGTTTGGAACTGATGTCGTAGACAACGCGGTTGATGCCGTGCACCTCGTTGATAATGCGGTTGGAAATGCGCGCCAGAAGATCCTGCGGCAACCGGGCCCAGTCGGCGGTCATCGCATCGTCGCTGGTAACGGCGCGGATGGCGACAATGTTTTCGTACGTGCGCTGATCGCCCATGATGCCGACGCTTTTCAGCGGCAGCAAAACGGTAAACGACTGCCACAATTTATAGTACAAATTGGCGGCACGGATTTCTTCCAGCAGAATTGTATCGGCTTTACGCAGAACGGCAAGACGCCCCGCGGTTACTTCCCCGATGATGCGGATCGCCAGTCCCGGTCCGGGGAAAGGCTGACGCTGGATTACATCGTCGGCCAGCCCCAGCTCCTTGCCCAGAAGCCGCACTTCATCTTTGAAGAGATGCTTTAGCGGTTCGACCAATTGTAAATTCATTTTTTTCGGCAGGCCGCCGACGTTATGGTGCGATTTAATCACGGCACTGGGACCGCCGAAGGCGGAGCGCGATTCAATTAAATCAGGATACAGGGTTCCCTGGGCCAGAAACTTCACGTTTTTTATTTTATGTGCTTCTGTATCGAAAACTTCAATAAAAGTGCGGCCAATTATTTTTCTCTTCTTTTCCGGATCGATTACGCCTTTTAGTCTGCTTAAAAAGAGCTTGCCGGAGCGGGCAAAGTGCAGATTAATCTGCAAATGCTTCTTGAACATATCTATGACGCGTTCAGCTTCACCGGCTCTCAGCACTCCATTATCGACAAAAACGCAGGTTAATTGCTTGCCTATCGCTCTATGCAGTAAAACGGCGGCAACGGATGAATCAACGCCACCGGAGAGGCCTAAAATTACTTTACCGTCACCCACCTGTTGTCTTATTTCAGCAATGGCATGATTAACGAAGGACTTCATTGACCATGATTTCTTGCAATGACAAACAGCGGTCAGAAAATTCGCCAGTATTTTTTTGCCGGCCTGAGTATGTACAACTTCCGGATGAAACTGCAATCCGTAGAAGCGTCTTTTGCTGTCTTCGGCGGCGGCAATCGGAGTGTTTTCCGTCGTCGCGGTAATGACAAAGCCGGGAGGAAGAAGGTCGATCCTGTCGCCATGGCTCATCCAGCATTGAGTTTTTTTGTTAACACCGGCAAAAATGCCTTTTTGACTTTTTACCAGAAGCTCAGCAAAACCATATTCCCGCTTGTCGGAACCGATGACCTTGCCGCCCAGCGAATCCACCATGTATTGCAAACCGTAGCAGATGCCCAGAATCGGGATGCCCAGGTCAAAGATGCCTTTGTCCACGCGCGGTGCGCCGGTGCTGTAAATACTGGCCGGGCCGCCGGATAAGATGATGCCTTCGGGCTGGAGTACTTTAATGGCGTCAATGGAAATATTCGGCGGCTCAATCTGACAGTAGACACGATGCTCGCGGACGCGGCGGGCGATCAACTGATTATATTGAGAACCAAAATCAATAATTAAAATCACGACGCTTTCTCCTTTGCTTTCTTCATCATTTCCACAAACTGCAAAAATAAATATTCGGAATCATGCGGGCCGGGCGCTGCTTCCGGATGATACTGCACACTCATTGTTCCGGGCATTTGCAATCCTTCGGAAGTGTTGTCATTTAAATTAGTGTGGGTATTTTGGGCAAGGCCCTCCACCGATTTAGGCACAACAACGAATCCATGATTTTGTGATGTTATTTCTACGCGCCCGGTACCCAAATTTTTTACCGGTTGATTGATGCCGTGATGGCCGAACTTGAGTTTTTCCGTATAACCGCCTATTGCCTGGCCGATCATCTGCTGTCCCAGGCAAATGCCGAACACCGGCAGTTTTCCCACTAGCGAGCGGGCGGTTTCCACAATGTAAGGCAGTACCGAGGGATCACCCGGACCGTTGGAAAGCATAATACCATCCGGCCCGTAGGCCAGGATATCGCTTGCGGAAGAGCAAGCCGGTACGACGACGACCTCACAGCCGTTATTTTCCAACAGTCTTAAAATATTATATTTAACGCCGCAATCAAGTACTACCACCCGCAATTTATTTGCCTGTTTTTTTAAGGGGATTTTATCTTGCTGTGGAGCACCTTTTTCCCATGAATAAGGCTCGGAGCAGGTAACTTCGCGGACTAAGTCACGGCCAACCAAGCCCGGATAAGCTTTAATCTTCACCAGCAGTTTTGCGATGTCTTTGGTTTCGGTGGAAATGATTCCTTTCATGGCTCCGGAGATTCTGAGGCGCCGGGTAAGCGCCCGCGTGTCGATTCCTTCCATGCCGATCTTGCCATGATCTTCCAGAAACGATTTTAAACTCCGGTTCATCCGCCAGTTGCTGGGATTGGGCTGGTATTCCTTGACAATAAATCCTTCCAGATGAATACCCGCCGATTCCATATCCTCCTCATTGATGCCGTAATTGCCGATAAGCGGGTAGGTCATGGTAACTATTTGACCTTTATAGGAAGGATCGGTGATGATTTCCTGATAGCCGGTCATGCCGGTGTTAAAAACTACTTCCCCCATGGTTTCGCCGCCTCCGGCAAAGGCGAAACCTTCAAAAAAACTGCCGTCTTCCAGGACCAGCAAGGCGCTTCGATTTTTATTTAACAGGGGCATTTTATTCTTCTTCTCCAACTTCCCGCGTCCGGGAGTTTCTCTGATGCCGGAAAAGGATTGGAAAAGTAGTCAATTCCGAACTGAGGAATTTTCCTCCGGCGTTTCTCATGCCAATTCGCTTCCGTTGGCGGGCGTTGTTGACCGTGCTGCGGGCTTCCGGGGTATATAACCTGACTATCGGATAACTTGAATATCACACAATGTCATAAGGGGTTGCGCATTGGAAATACGTCTCGGGAGCCCCCCTTGCGGATGCCGACTTATTCACAAAAAGAGCATCAGCAAGAGGGAGCTTTCTATCTTTTTTCCCCGGACTCGTCAATAATTAAAAACGGCAAGCAATAGCCGATTGATAACTTGTTGACTCCTATATGGAAAATCTTCCACCACCACCATCGGCCTGCTGCCCCAAGCAGCATCTATTCATTAACTGATGAACAGCATTTCCCAGAACTTGGGCATCGGCCACATATCGTCGTCCACCAGGACTTCCAGTTCGTCGACATAATCACGTAATTCGTTCATTGCTGTTTTTGCTTCACTGCAAAGCATTTCGGCCTTTTCCTGCTCATCGTGAATGGCGTCGGCCTTTTCAACCTTAGTCAGAATATCTTTATTAACAGCGTAGATCTTGTTGATCAAATCAACTATTTTTTTCAAGAGTTCGACTTCAGCAGCAGGAACAACAGAATTGTCCAGAGCGGCTTTAGTCTCATTAATTGCTCCAGCCAGCGTTTTCTGATAAATGGCTGCCGCGGGAATTACCTGGCTCATGCATATACTATTCAGACATTTAACCTCTATTTCCAGATCTTTGATGTATTTTTCCAGGTAGATTAAATATCTTGATTTGAGCTCTATTCGGGAAAGCACCTGATGCTTTTCAAACAGGTTCAAGGCCTTTTCGGTGACCAATGCTTTGAGCGCAATGGGTGTTGTCTTATAGTTGGGCAATCCTCTTTTCTCTGCTTCCAGTTCCCATTCCGCGGTGTAGTTGTCGCCGTTGAAAAGAATCGGTTTGATTTCCTTTAATTCTTCTTTCAGTACTTCAAAGACGATCTGGTTGATATTGCCGGTTTTGGCTTGAATTTTTTCGGCCAGATAATCCAGGCTTTCGGCAACAATCGTATTGAGTACCGCAGCCGGGAAGGAAATGGATTGCGAAGAACCTACGGCCCTGAATTCAAATTTGTTACCGGTAAAAGCAAACGGTGAAGTTCTGTTGCGATCGGAATTGTCTTTGCTCAGTATCGGCAGTGAAGAAATACCGAGGTCGATTATTTCCGAACTGGTTGCTTTAGTAATTATTCCATTTTCGATATTTTCCAGAATTTTGGATACCTGATCGCCGAGGAAAATAGATATAATAGCAGGAGGAGCTTCATTGGCGCCCAGTCTATGGTCGTTAGCATAAGATGCGACGGCTGCCCGCAGTATATCGGCATTTTTGTAAACAGCGCGAATTGTGGCAATTAAAAATACCAAAAACTGAATATTGTCATGCGGGGTTTTACCGGGATTCAGCAGGTTGTTTCCGTTGTCGTCGGCCAGTGACCAGTTAACATGCTTGCCGGAGCCGTTTATCTTGGCAAACGGCTTTTCGTGCAGCAGACAGGCCAGATTGTGCTTCTTGGCTACCGACTTCAAAGTATCCATTACAATCTGATTATGGTCGACGGCGACATTGGCTTCTTCATATACAGGAGCAAGCTCAAATTGTGACGGCGCAACTTCGTTATGCCTTGTTTTGGCGGGAACGCCAAGTTTAAAAAGTTCTTCTTCAACGTCATGCATATAGGAAGATATTCTTTCCTTGATGCTGCCGAAATACTGATCTTCCAGCTCCTGTCCTTTTGCCGGCGGGGCGCCGACTACGGCTCGTCCGCCAAGCACAAGATCCTGACGCTTGAAAAAATAATCCATATCAATCAGGAAATATTCCTGTTCCGGCCCCAGGTTGGAGTAAACCTTTTTTACATTTTTGTTGCCAAGGAGTTTCAACATATTTACGGCGCTTTTACTGACCGCTTTATTGGATCGCAAAAGAGGCGTCTTTTTATCCAGCGCTTCACCGGTGAAGGAGATAAAAGCTGTGGGAATGCACAAAGTTGTCGAGATGCCGTTGCGGCGAATAAAGGCCGGCGAGGACATATCCCAGGCGGTGTAACCACGGGCTTCGAAGGTTGCCCGTATTCCCCCCGAAGGGAAACTGGATGCGTCCGGTTCGCCCTGAACAAGTTGTTTCCCGGAAAACTTTTCCATTACTTCGCCGATGCCAACCGGATCAATAAAAGCATCGTGTTTTTCAGCTGTAATTCCGGTCATCGGCTGGAACCAATGCGCAAAATGGGTTGCTCCTTTTTCCAGCGCCCATTCTTTCATGGCGCAGGCCACAACATCCGCGGTGGTGGAATCGAGGGGTTTATCTTCATTAATAGCTTCCATCAGCTTTACATAAGTGTCCTTTGGAAGTTTATCTTTCATTACATCATTATTAAAGGTGTCCTCCCCGTAATATTCGGACACGGGAACGAATTTTTCTTTCTCAATTACATATTTTCGTTCCGCCGCCGTGACTGGTTTCGCTTTTTTCATAATACCTCCATTTGTCTATTGAAACAATTCCTCTATTATTCCAATAATATATTTTCCAACATGTTTTCCAGGTACATACCTATAACGTTAGCTTAGCTAATACGGGTAGTGCGAAAAATATGCCATCATGCAGTTTGTGTCAACATTACAACAATTTGTGTTTGTTAGTCCACTTTAATATTAATGATATTTCAGCGATATTTTCATTTATAGTGATTAAATTTATCAAATTCCCTATTGTTGACTAAGCCGTTCTCTTTTGGTAAGATCAGCGAACAATTAAAATTGAACAATTTTGTATTGCTGATAACAACAAAGCACAATTTTGTCTCATTGTAGTTGTGGCGATTTTCGACTTCCCTTATAGAATTTAATTATATTTAAAGCAATTCTCTTTGTTATTCTCTACGCACGCCCTGTTGAGCAATCTTTGCGTAATGTATTTATTCTTCTGCCGGAGAGATAAAACTGCGTGGCATTTTCTATAATATTAACGTCTTGATCAGGTTTCCTCTTGTTGCCGGCAATGACTGAAAGGGGCTTATGTAATAGTCCCGCTTATTTTGAATCGGTCGTTGGCATTTATTTTGCTCTAAGCTAACAGGCGCAATATTGATAATTAGAGTTTTAGTGATACATCATTACTATAGTTACGGAAGAGATAAACAAAACATGAAACTGGTAGAAGAATTCAAAAAAATTGCAGGCGATATAAAAATTATCGATAAGGACGAAGAAAAAGAAATATACAGCCATGATATAGGCGATGTGCCTACAATCATGACTAAAACATTTTTTGAAATACAACCGGATTTTGTCGTCCAGCCTAAAAGCGTAGCTGAGATAAAACAAGTGCTGGCATTTGCCAATGACAGAAAAGTACCGGTTATACCTAGAGGAGCTGCCTCGTGGGGATTTGGCGGCGTCATTCCGACCAGGGCAGGTATCGTCGTTGATCTTTCTCCTTTCAGAAAAATCTTGTATTTGAACAAGGCGCAAAAGACGATAACTGTGGAAGCGGGAGCCAGGTGGAGCGATATTGATATTCTCGCCAAAAAAGAAGGCTTGTGCCTGATGACCTATCCGTCCAGCAAATTTTCCACCGTTGCCGGCTGGATTGCTACGGGCGGCTATGGCATCAACAGTTTCCGCTACGGCCACTTGATTCAACAGATTGTGTCCATGACTGTTATCACACCGTCCGGCGAAACAAAAAAGATCACACCGACTGATCCCGATTTTATGTACTTTGCTTCGACCGAAGGAGTGTTTGGCATCATCGTCGAGGTGAATCTTAAACTGCGCGATGTTCCCCAGGCCTCCTATCCGCACCTGTTTTATTTTTCCGGCGACAACACTGCATTTGAATTTATTGAAAAATTTGTGAAAAGCAAGGATGCCGAAGACATTAAACCGAACGTGATCCGTTTTCTGGATGAGAATCATCTAAATGACGTCAATGAACTTATGCATACCCAGGTCTTTAAAAAATGTGCCGGAGTTCTGGTCGAATTCAGCAGTCTCGAGGACGATGAAAAGTTTTTAAAGGCTGTTGCCCGGACCGGCAACCTTGATGAAGCGCCCCGCTATGTGGCCAGTTATTTATGGAATGAGCGCCTGTTTGGTATGAAAACAAAACGCCTGGGTCCGACAATCCTCGCCAGTGAAAGCATTATTCCCTTATCCGCGGCAGCCGGCTTTATTAAGAAAGCAAAAAAACTGGGGGCTAATTTTGGCGTGGAAATATTCATTGATTCTTATATTCTGGATGAAAAGACGGCCCTCATCATGACCAATTTCCTCTGCGACTCCAGGAAAACAAGATATTACATCGCCTTGCCGTTGCAGCAAATGCTTACGCAAACGGCAGTTTCCATGGGCGCCGAGCCCTATGGGCTGGGTATCTGGAACGCGGCTTTTATCAATCATTTGTACAGTGCCGAAAAGAAACGTGATCTGCTGGCCTACAAAGCAAAGATTGATCCCAATAACATTATGAATCCGGGTAAGTTTTTTGAAATTCAATCAAAATTCTGCAATATCCCGGCAGCCATTTTTCGACCGGCCGTTTTTAGCTTTTCCATCAATTTGTTGATTCTACTGTCGCCGGTTGTCGGGAAAATTGCGACGCTGCTTATGGGGAAGGATCAGAAAGTTGATAGTCTTGATTTCGAGCTGACTACCCACGCCTGCGCCAAATGCGGCAACTGTATTGCAGTATGTCCCGCCTACCTCGTCACAAAAAATGAAGAAGTGACGGCAAAAGGTAAAATTGCGCTGGCTAAAAAACTGATTGAAGGTCGGCCTATTACTCGGGAAGAAGCTGAAAATGTATTTATGTGCATGCACTGCAAGGCTTGTGAAGAAATATGCCAGACCAACCTGGAGTTAATGACGCTCTGGGATGCGCTGGAAAAAAGAGTGGAGGCCAAATTTGGCCGTCCCGAGGACAAAATTAGCGAATTTCTTAAAAAAGTTGACGACAGCAAGGATTACTGGGAAATGGTGGATCGGAATAACTGAACCGCTTAATATAAAAATTATTATAGAAAAGATGAATTAAAAACTATGCCGAAGAAATATCATATTAACGTAAAAGGGATGCCGCTTAATCTGGAATCTATACATAAATTTACGATTGAACGGGGAGAAAACTGCATCAACTGCGGTCGATGTACAAAAGTGTGCATTTATGAGGCGCATAAACGAGGGAAAGGTGATCCGCGCAAAATGGCCGACCCGAATACGGTGGTTTGTCGAAACTGCTTTCGGTGTATTCAGGAATGCCCGCGGGGAGCTCTCGAAAAGTCAATCGATAAAGACTTTTTAAATATCGGCGGGTCGTACTGGAAGTCCGATATATTTATAACTCTCTGGAAGCAGGCTGAGGACGGTAAAGTACCCGTTTCCGGCGCCGGTTATCGGGGACCGTTTACCGGCCAGGGATTTGACAGCATGTGGACGGACATGTCGGAAATCGTTCGTCCGACGCGCGATGGAATCCATGGCCGCGAATACATCAGCACCTCCGTTGAACTGGGCAGAAAACTCAATCACCTGACATTTGATGAAAACGGGAAGCTGTTGTCGCAAATACATGATACCGTTGATATTCCCATCCCCATCATCTTTGATATGCCGATGGAAAATTTGAGTGCGAATGTTTTGCTGGCGCAGGCACGGGCGGCGGCGGGGCTGGATACCTGTATCGTTTTGCCGGCCAATCATATTCCGGCGGATGCGAAAAAATACAGCAGGAACATCATTCCCTTAATTACTGCCAAAGAAATTGATAAACATCAGGGATTGATTAAAGGCGCAAGGATCGTCGCTCTGGAATATACAGAAGATCTGTCGAGCACTTTCCCCGCGCTGAAAGATAAAATAAAAAAAATAAGCAATGTGCTTACGATCATTCGTGTTCCGGCAACGAAGTCGGTGGAAAACATAGTTTCCCGGCTGGCTCAAAATGGTGCGGAAATTATCCACGTTGTGGCCGATTATCGCGGTATGGAAATGAATGGATCGGTTAATGAAAATCGCCGTCTGGGCAAAGACATTATTCGAGCCGTTCACCTGAAGCTGGTAGATGATAAAATCCGCGATGAAGTGACGATTATTTTCTCCGGAGGCATCGCCATGGCCGAGCATGTTCCCAAGGCCATGATCTGCGGTGCGGATTTGGTTGCAGTGGATTTACCGCCTATGATCGCGATTGGCGCCAGACTGTACGAAGAACCGGAGAAAATCATAGTTTTACCGGAAGGGCTGGAAAAAATTCCGGTTCGAACGCTCATGCAGAGAGTGATTAACCTCATGGGGGCATGGCATTCGCAGCTTCTGGAGGTCATGGGCGCTATGGGCATTCGGGAAGCAAGACGTCTGCGCGGTGAGACGGGCAGAGCGATATTTTTTGAAGAAATTGACAACGAAACTTTTGGAAAAATATTTAAACAAAGAGAAATTAAAAACGTATGAAACCATCAACTGTACAAATAAAAAAAATACCGTCGCGTTTCAAACACCAGGTGCCCAAGTATAAGGTGACCAGGTCAAGTGCATGCATCAATTGCGGGACCTGCGCCAAATCATGTCCTTACGGAGTTCATGAAAGGCAGGAAGGCCACAACAAAATGAGTGTGCCGATCGACTATAAGTGCATCGGGTTTGAATGCAAAAATAATGATTTTTACTGCGTTGCCAAATGTCCGCGCAACGCGTTGAGCATTTCGTTGAATCCCATGTATGAAACGTTGGGTGATCATCGCTGGACGGCCGATATGATAACGGGCACCTGGATCATGGCCGAAACCGGCTATCCGCCCGAGCGGACAGATCTTGAATATAATACGGGCAATTCCGGCGGTGGCTTCGATAAACTGCGCTTAAAGTTTCCCTCAGGACGGCCCAAAATCGATAAGTTTGAAATCTCTACGGAAATTCCCCTGAACCGGAGAAATGACGGCCGGGCCAATATCGTCATTTCCACGCCTGTCTATGGCGGCGGAATGTCCTTTGGATCAGTCAGCCTGCCCACCATGGTTTCCAAGGCGCACAACGCGGCCATCTGGAACACCTTTACCTGCACCGGAGAAGGCGGGTATCCGGAACTTTTACAGCCTTATAATGATCACGTCATTACCCAGGTGGCGACCGGTCTGTTCGGAGTGCGCGAAGAAACCATCCAACGGGTAAAAATAGTAGAGTTTAAATATGCGCAGGGTGCAAAACCGGGTTTGGGCGGGCATCTCCTCGGAGAAAAAAATACGGAAAGTGTCGCCCGGATGCGGGAAGCGGTCAAGGGCACCTCTTTGTTTTCGCCTTTTCCCTTTCACTCGGTATACTCCATCGAAGATCATAAGAAACACATCGACTGGATCAAGGAGATCAACCCGGATGCGTTGGTATCGGTTAAAGTATCAACACCCAACGATGTGGATATGGTTGCCGTCGGCTCCTACTATGCCGGCGCCCATATAATTCATATCGACGGCGGATACGGCGGCACCGGCGCCGCACCCGACATTGCCAAAAAGAACATTGCTATGCCAATCGAATATGCCATAACCAAAGTTCATAATTTTTTGAAGGAGGAAGGGGCGAGAGATGCCGTCACGCTGATTGCGTCAGGCGGCATCAGGACTGCGCACGATTTGGTTAAAGCCATTTGCCTGGGTGCGGACGGCGCGGTTATCGGCACGGCGGAAATGGTTTCGCTCGAATGCGTAAGATGCGGCAACTGTGAATCCGGTCGCGGCTGCGCCCGGGGCATTGCCTCCACCGATTCGGAATTGGCTGATTTGTTTAATGAAGAATGGGCGACGCAGCGCCTGACAAATATGTACCATGCCTGGAATGTTCAGCTGGTCGAAATCCTGCAGAAGTTCGGCATGAGAAGTGTGCGAGAACTAGTTGGCCGGACGGATTTGTTGGAGCATGTAGATTACAGTAAATAATTCCAATTCCAAATCAAGCGCTGCCTTTGTTGGCGTCGTCGTGGGCTTCCTCATTGACTTGGAATTGAAATAAAGTGGAGATTTAAATGATAATGGATAATGTGGAAAGAATATTACAGTCGCGAACTGAAATTTGCAGCCAGGTGCCGCCTTTGACTCTGAATACGGAAGAAGAAGGCGGCTGCGGCGTTACGGGCTTCATCAGTTCGATTCCTGTCACCGGAAAAAATATCTTTGAGCCCTCCGTCCAGATGCACAACAGGGGCAATGGAAAAGGCGGCGGCATCGGCGCCGTAGGCTTCATCCCCGAAGCAATGGGTGTCTCCAGGCAGGTGCTGGACGATGATTATATGCTGCACATTGCTCTTCTGGATGCCGGCGTTTGCACGGAAATCGAAGATACATTCATCAAGCCGTACTTCAAAATTGATAAATCGGAAAAGCTGGCTACGCTCGAGGACCATCGCAGTATCGGCCTGGATGTCCGTCCCCCCGATATCATGCGTTATTTTGTCCGCGTAAAGGACGAAATCCTCGATAAATTCATTGAGGTTAATAAATTCACAGCCCTGGATAGACGGGATGCCGAGGATGAGTTTGTTTATCAAAACAGCTTTAAAATTAATACGCGCTATTATGCTTCTCTCGGCGACAAGCAGGCTTTTGTCATGTCCCACGGCAGGAACATGATGATCCTGAAAATCGTCGGCTATTCGGAAAACGTCGTCAAATACTATAAACTGGACGACTTCAAGGCGCATGTCTGGCTGGCCCATCAGCGCTATCCGACCCGCGGCCGTGTCTGGCATCCGGGCGGCTGCCATCCGTTTTCCGCGCTCAACGAAGCACTGGTTCATAATGGTGACTTTGCCAATTATCAGTCGATTAATGAGTATCTGAAGCAGCGCAACTATCACCCTTTATTTCTGACGGATACGGAAGAAGCGGCGCTGTTGCTTGATCTCTGGAGCAGGGTGTACAAATACCCGCTGGAGCATCTGATCGAGGCCATGGCGCCTACCTCGGAAATGGATTTTGATATGCTGCCTGCGGACAAGCAGGAATTGTATAAAGCCATTCAAACCCATCATGTAAACGCATCCCCCGATGGACCATGGTTTTTTATCATCGCCAGAAATGATGTCAAAAACGATCAATTCCAGCTGATCGGCATTACCGATACGGCCATGCTTCGTCCGCAGGTTTTTGCGCTGCAGGAAGGTGAAGTGCAGATCGGTCTGATCTGTTCGGAAAAACAGGCCATTGATGCGACCCTGATTTCTCTTACCCGGGAAGATCCGCGCTTCGGTCCCATCGCCGATAAATACTGGAATGCGCGCGGCGGCAGTTATACCGACGGCGGTTCCTTTGTTTTCAGCCTGAAAAATGCCGCCGACGGCGAGAAACTGGTTTGTACGAACAAGTTCGGCCATGTGATCGAAACTCCCAAAGACAAGGTTTCCTGTGATGTTGCAAAAAAAATAACAATCACCCCGGAATTTCAAGTCATAGAAGAAAAACTGGCTGCTTTATTTGCGGAAAACGATTATTCAGCTACCGCCGGCAAGTTGTACGCTTATGTTAAAGACAATATCGGCGGCTTCAGTCCGGACAAGCTGCGCTTCTGTATAGAGACAATTAAAGGTTATGCCGGGAAAAACGACGACTGCAAGCAGGCGGTAATTGATGCGCTGACGCTTTTGAGTGACCGCCGCTTTAACACCGGTGCCATAAAGAGAAGCTCGCTGCTGCATGTGCTGAAGATAAATCTGGATACAATTTTTGATGAATCGCCCGCGATTACGGAAATAACGAATTCCCGGTTCAGCCGGATCAATTTTGCAACCCGTGATCAATTACGTGCTCCAATAAGCAACGAAAAAATTCTTGTTATTGATGCCGAACAATTTGAACCGGAAGGAGATCTCTGCGATGCGGTGATGATTGTTAAAGCCTTCAAACTTGGCTGGAAGCGTTTCATCGTTTACAAATACCGCGGCCAGCGGTTCACCGGCTGCGGTTTCGGCCCGGCCACAAAGGATGTAAGAATTGACGTTTACGGCGCCTCGGGCGACTATATTGCCTCGGGCATTGACGGCATGGAAATTTATGTTCACGGCAACGCCCAGGATCAACTGTGCCAGATTATGAAAGAAGGCAAGCTGGTCGTGTACGGTGATGTCGGCCAGACGTTCATGTACGGCGCCAAGGGCGGCAGCGCCTACATCATGGGCAACGCCGCGGGAAGACCTTTAATCAATGCCGTCGGCAAGCCGCGCGTAGTTATCAACGGAACAGCGCTGGATTACCTGGCCGAATCTTTTATGGCCGGCGATCCTCTCAAAGGCGGTGGTTTTGTTATCGTCAACGGGATCGGCTTTAATGATGCAGACGGATCGGTTTTCGAGTACGATTCCCCCTATCCGGGCTCAAATATATTTTCTCTGGCTTCCGGCGGTGCGATTTATATTCGTGATCCTTACAGGAAGCTGGTTGAGGAACAGCTCAACGGCGGAGAGTTTGTGGAGATTACCGATGCCGACTGGGACCTCATTGTTCCCTACCTTGAGGAAAACGAAAGACTTTTTGATATAACCGTAGAAGGGCTCCTGACTGTTGCCGGCGGTAAAAAATCTCCCCGGGAGGTATATAGAAAGATCAGGCCTCGCAAAGCTGCCGCCGTCAAAAAGGATGATGACGGATTAGAAGAATAGGCCGGGAATTGAAGGAAATGTTCCTGAATTTATTCCATTTCTAAATCAATGATGATATCGTGGCGGTAACCACCCCCTACCCCGCCAGCGGCGGGACAGAGGCAACGGGACGTATTGTACATACGCCCCGGAAGTCGACGACCCCGGCCTGCGCCGGGGCAGGCTGTGCCAACAAAGATAGCGCTTGATTGAGAATTGGAATTACACCTGCTCCAGCGAAAGTGACGATTCTACCGGGTTGCATTCAAAGCATCAATTGCGGCGAGGAAAAGACTTTGTCGACAAAGTCAGGCTTTGAGTGCAACCCGGCAGCAGCAAATTTACACGGCGAATATGCCCGAACCTCCTTCTTGCTCAATCTCTGCCTTATTCTATTTCTAATTCAATATGGCATTATTGAAATGTTGCAGTATAATACTTTGAATATTTATTTTATAAAACTCAAAAATATAGTTAAGGCGGAAGGCTAATGACACCGTTATCTCAAGTAAGTACCGGCATCAACGGATTGGATGAAATTCTCAATTCCCTCCAGATGGGCGACAACGTTGTTTTTCAGGTTGATGAAATTGCGGACTATAAAGAATTTGTTAAACCGTATGTAAAGACATCTCTGGAGCAAAAACGGACGGTTGTCTACATGCGTTTTGCCGATCATCCGCCTCTTTTGAAGGAAGATCCCAACATAAAGGTCTACAAGTTGAACGCCAGGAGCGGGTTTGAATCATTTTCCACTCAGGTTCATAATATCATTCACGATGAAGGCCTGGACGTGTTTTATGTTTTTGACTGTCTGTCCGATCTGCTCATGGCCTGGGCCACTGACCTGATGATCGGTAACTTTTTTGTCATTACCTGCCCCTATCTGTTTGAATTAAACACGGTCGCCTATTTCGCGATTTTACGCGGCCGTCATTCCTATAAAACCGTTGCCCGTATCCGCGAAACCACCCAGGTTCTCCTGGACATTTACAATAATAAAGGCAAACTTTGCGTCCATCCCCTGAAAGCATGGAAACGCTATACTCCGACGATGTTTCTGCCGCATATCATGGAAGGCGACAAATTTGTGCCTATCTTGAACAGCGCGGATGCAGCCAGCCTGCTTTCGCACTTGACCGACAAAAATTCGACCAGCGGCGTCCGCAATCTGGATTACTGGGATCGCATCTTCTGGCGCGCCAAGGAAATTCTGGAAGATCCCGCGGCGATTAAAGAAAAACAGGAAATGGTGGAGAAACTATCCAGTGTGCTTATCGGGCGGGAAAAAAGAATGCTTTCCCTGGCGAAAGAATATTTAACTCTGGAAGATCTTGTGGAAATTAAAAAACGTCTGATCGGAACGGGTTTTATCGGAGGCAAGTCCGTGGGCATGCTTCTGGCGCGCAATATTCTGCTTAAGGATTCATCTTTTGACTGGGCTGAACAGTTGGAGGTGCATGATTCTTTTTACATCGGTTCTGATGTTTTCTATTCCTATATGGTCCAAAACGGCTGGTGGAAGCTGTTAATGGATCAAAAGACGGACAAAGGCTATTTTGAGATGGCCAGGGAACTCCGACATAAGATGCTGCACGGCGTATTTCCGGAGGAGGTTAAAGAACAGTTTCAGCTGATGCTGGAGTATTTCGGGCAATCCCCGATAATTGTGCGTTCCAGTTCTCTTCTGGAAGATGCTTTCGGCAACGCGTTTGCCGGTAAGTATGAAAGCTATTTTTGCGCCAACCAGGGAACGCCGACGCTGCGTTACAACAATTTTGAAGAAGCCGTACGTAAAATATTTGCCAGTACAATGAATGTAGACGCCCTGACCTACCGCCGGCAGCGGGGATTAGCCAAACTGGATGAACAAATGGCTCTTTTAGTGCAAAGAGTTTCCGGGTCGCACCGGCAATATTATTTCTTCCCTGATCTGGCCGGTGTCGGCCTGTCGTATAATGCTTTTGTCTGGCAAAAAGAAATGAATCCCCAGGCGGGTATGCTGCGGATCGTCTTCGGTTTGGGAACGCGGGCGGTAAATCGTGTTGAAAATGATTATCCGCGGATTGTCGCTCTCGACGCGCCCCTGGTTAAACCTTACGCCAAGCAGGCGGATATGCAGCGTTTCTCGCAGCGTGAAGTCGATATATTAAACTTAAAAGAAAATGAATTTCAGTCTGTTCCGCTGCCGGAGGTGCTCAATGAAAATTATGAATCGCATATGGATCTGATTGCGGAGCGTGATTTTGCGGCAATGGAATTTATGAGATCAAAGGGTGGAAAAATGAATGATGTCTGGATGCTGACTTTTGATGAGCTGCTTTCCAGCACCCCCTTTGCCGAAGTAATGTCCAAGCTGCTCAGAAAACTGGAACAAATCTATCGTTATCCGGTGGACATTGAATTTACAGTCAACTTCAATGCGGACGGGAAATTCAAAATCAACCTTTTGCAGTGCCGGCCGTTTCAGACTAAGGGTCATTACAGCAGAATGGATCTGCCGGAAAAAATCAGTAAATCGAAAATACTGCTGCGGCAGGATGCCAACTTTATGGGCGGCAGCATTTATCTGTCGATTGCCCGCATCATATACATTGATCCTCAAGGCTATGCCAAATTACCGCTGGCAGACAAATATGAGGTCGCCAGATTGGTGGGAAAACTGAATAAAATGATCGGCAAGCGGGAAAAAATGCCGACGATCCTTTTGGGGCCCGGCCGCTGGGGGACGACAACTCCGGCCATGGGTGTGCCGGTTACCTTCTCGGAAATCAACAATATTGCTGCTATCGGGGAGATAGCCTATAAAGACGGCAGCTTGGTGCCTGATCTGTCCTTCGGCACCCATTTTTTCCAGGATATGGTCGAAATGGATATCTTTTACATGGCAATATATCCGGAAAGAAAAGATGTCTTCTTCAATCTGTCCTGGCTGACGAAGCAGACTAATATTCTTGATGATCTCGTGCCCAATGATCAAAAATTCAAAAAAGTTGTACGGGTATACGATGTAAGGGGGCAGGATTTGCGCCTGCTTTCGGACATTGTCAGCCAGAAAATGATCTGCTTTCTGGCACAGTAGGAGACTCTGTCAGTAGGTAACCATTCATTGTACAAGTATGGGTGCTTCGATGATTAACATATCCAGTGTCAGTACGGGCATTAAAGGATTGGATAAGACTCTTAATTACCTGCAAATGGGTGATAACGTTGTTTTCACGGTTGAAAACATTGAAGATTATAAAAAATTCGTAAATCCGTTTGTAAAAAACGCCTTGGAAAAAGGAAAGCGCGTTGTTTATATGCGTTTTGCCCGGCATGCTCCTCTTCTGGAGTCAACCGGGAACGTAATTGTTTACGAGCCCGACGCCAATACCGGTTTTGAATCCTTCTCCACGCAGGTTCATAATATAATCAAGCAGGAGGGGCGCAATGTCTTTTATGTATTTGACTGCCTTTCCGATCTCATTTTGTACTGGGCAACCGATCAGATGATCGATAACTTTTTTGTGATTACCTGCCCCTACCTTTTTGAGCTGAATACAGTCGCCTACTTTGCCGTTCTCCGGAACCATCATTCCTTTAAAACGATTGCCCACATTAGAGAAACTACCCAGGTGCTGTTGGACATTTATTGTTTTAAGGGCAGACTTTATGTGCATCCCAAAAAAGCATGGCAGCGTTATTCGCCGACTATGTTTCTTCCCCACCTGATGAAAAAAGACGAATTTCTTCCCATTATGAACAGCGCCGATGCCTCGAATTTATTTTCCTATCTGACTAAAACCGGCACCACCGGCGCCGAGAGAAACCTGGACTATTGGGACCGTATATTCATAAAGGCAAAAGCCGTGCAGGAGAATAGTCCGGACAAAGATAAACGAGAGGAAATGATCGACCAGCTTTCCCGGATGTTAATAGGGCGGGAGAAGAGAATGCTTGGTCTGGTTAAAAAATATTTTACCCTGGAAGATCTTATTGAAATCAAAGAGAGGTTGATCGGCACCGGGTTCATCGGCGGCAAAGCTGCCGGAATGCTTCTGGCCCGCCACATTTTGCGCGAAGATGCCTCTACAAAATGGTCAGAACACCTGGAGCTGAATGACTCGTTTTATGTCGGTTCGGATGTCTTTTATTCATACATTGTGCAAAACGGCTGGTGGCAGGATTTCATCTCCCACAAAACCAAAGAAAACTATTTTGAAAGCGCAGCCCAATTAAAACGCAACATGCTGAAAGGCAAGTTTCCCGGGGAAATCCGGGAACGTTTTCAACTGATGCTGGAGTATTACGGGCAATCACCGATCATTGTGCGTTCCAGTTCCCTTCTGGAGGACGCTTTTGGCAATGCTTTTGCCGGCAAATATGAAAGTTATTTTTGCGCCAATCAGGGAACGCCCGAAGAACGCTATGATAAATTTGAAGAAGCGGTAAGAAAAATATTCGCCAGTACAATGAATATAGACGCATTAACCTACAGAAAACAGCTTGGCCTGGATCAAATGGATGAGCAGATGGCGCTGCTGGTGCAGAGGGTTTCCGGGAGTTACCGTAAAAATTATTTTTTCCCGGAATTAGCCGGTATTGGCTTGTCTTACAACACTTTTGTCTGGCAAAAAGGATTGGACCCGCGGGCGGGAATGCTGCGCCTTGTCGTCGGATTGGGGACAAGAGCTGTAAACCGGGTGGAAAATGATTATCCGCGTATTGTCGCCCTGGATGCGCCCCTGGTTAAACCTTATGCCCAACCGGAAGATGCCGGCCGTTTTTCCCAGCATGGTGTTGATGTGCTGAATTTGGAAGAAAACAGTTTTCAGTCTTTATCCGTGGAGCAGATGATCAAAGATGATTTGGAAGACCACTGGGAGCTTATCGGTTACAGAGATATTGCCGCCGGCGAAAGAATGAAATCTTCCGGCCAAAGTACGGACGCCTGGATACTTACCTTTGATGAGTTGTTGTCGTCAACCGAGTTTCCCGGCCTTATGTCCAGAATGCTTAAACAACTGGAAAACATTTATGATTATCCGGTTGATATCGAATTTACGGCTAACTTTAATGCGAAGGGAAAACTGCAAATAAATCTTCTGCAGTGCAGGCCTTTTCAGACGAGAGGCCATCGCAGCCGTGTGGAAATTCCCGACAAGATTGAAGAAGGCAAAATATTTTTGCGGCAGGAAGGCAACTTCATGGGCGGCAGCGTTTACCAGGATATCGCGCGCATTATTTATATCGACCCCCGGGGTTACGTAAAACTTTCCCTTTCGGAAAAATACGACATTGCCAGGCTGGTAGGAAAAATAAACAAGACAATTTCGCGCGATGTAGAGCCGGCAATTCTTTTCGGACCCGGCCGCTGGGGAACGACAACACCGGAAATGGGTATCCCTGTTACTTTTTCCGAAATAAATAATATCGCGGCAATTGCGGAAATAGCCTTCAAGGAAGGAAGTTTGATCCCGGATTTATCCTTTGGCACGCACTTCTTTCAGGACCTTGTGGAAATGAATATATTTTACATGGCGATTTATCCGGACAAGGAAAAAGTTTTATTCAATACAGACTGGATGCAAGCGATGCCTAATTTACTGGGAGAGATTGTCCCCGAGGGTGGACGGTATGCCGGTATAGTGCGTGTCCATGATGTCAAAAACAGCAATTTGAAATTGCTTTCCGATGTCGTAACGCAGGAAATGATCTGTTACTTTGCAGAATGACAGACGCGGTAAGTCAGTAACCGCGTCTGTTGAGAACATTTTAGGTTCATGCGGTTTATGTGTACTTGTATTTATTTTTTCCTGTAGTCCGCAAAATGCCAATATCTATGAAAATACCTGACTCCAATCCGTAACAAACAATACGATTCATGACCTGTGAAAAACATCAGCAAAATTGATGAAGAGAAGATGTTATGTAAAGCATATATACAACTCCATTTATTCTCCCGGAAAGAATTGCAAACATGAATAATCCACCTATTTCTGTATATCCTGGAAGATGAAAATATAGAGTTGCAAATGAAACGCAATTGATTTACATAATAATATTATGAAAATATTTAGAAAAAACAAATTAGTTACAAAATGACGCATAGGGAGACAGTTATGTAAACCTTGACAGTGTTTATGTAATGTAAAGATATTCAGAACCTATAGAATAACTTGTTAGGTGGCACGCTACACATAAGTCGATCCTCAGATATTGATATAGACGATTCAGAGGAGCAATTATGAGTAAAAAGCAAGAAACAAGAACGATACTATTAAAAATCATCGACTACGGAGATGGCAGCAAAGTAGATGCAGAACTCTCCTTGAAGAAGGCAGGATACGATATCGAAGTCGATCGTCGGAGTATGCTCATACCTTCCTCTTCCTTAGAAGAGGAGCCGCAAGATTTAAATCGCGAAGATTTCCCAGTAGAACAGGGCGTTCACTATTCTCCAATAGATCCCAGCGCATGGATCTGGCTTGTAGGGTCATGGATCGCGATCAGAGTCGGGGAGCATCTCGTTGACGATGCATATGATTTTGTAAAAGAGAAGATTGTGGAACTGCGAAAAAAGTATCCTAAAGCGAAAATTAAGATAATCGAGAAATAGAGTGAGAGTGAGTAGGAATAGATCCACCTAACATCAAATAAATAAAGCCGATCGCTAACGCTCCGGCTGATTGCAGTCGTTAAACGTCAGAAGATATAGAAAATGCCTGAAGAAAGCAAATCAAAACACATAGCTGGGTTAGCCAAAGAACTACTCGACGATATAGAACTCAACAGAATGAGCGCCGAGCATCTGCTTTTGAAGGCGACGAGGTTGGCTAGGTGGATGGGATCGGAAGAAACCCAAGAGTGGCTGCGATTAGAGATGAACGGCTATAACAATTCAGAGGAAGTGTCACTGAAATACATGTCCATCACGGGAAGATGGATAGATCGACAAAAGGGATGGGGCTACTGGGGTCCTTTGGCACAGCAGGAGGCTACTATAGAAGCGGAAAAAGCTAAGCTTGCCGCGATGCGAACGCCTGATTCAAGCGGGGAGTGGGCAAGTGTCGCAATCGGGCATGTGACAAATGCAATGACTCAGACAGCAACCCGGATCTCAACGCTGAGCGCCATAAAAAGCAGAGTACTAGCTCAGCTACACCAGTTTGTGAGCGAAGTGTACTATAGTGTTGTATTTGAAGGTCTTTCGGAAACGATATTTGAACGGTATAAGAGTGAGGTCGATGTACTGATCGCTGAATCGTGTGGTAAGGTACTAAGCCAGATCCCTGCTGTGATGGACCGCTTGGTGGAGGGGCATTCTGAATCTATCAGTCAGGCATTAACGACATGCCGTCGCATCCTTGAAAGCTTCGCCGATTCCATTTTTCCACCCACCGAAGAAACAATCGAAATCGGCGGCAGTGTTTTGACGCTGGGAGCAGACAAACACCTGAACAGAATCAATGCGTATATTCACCGTCATACCGCCAGCCAAACCCGAAGAAAGCGGTTACGCCAGAATCTCGCCAACTTGTTTGATCGGGTTTCGACGGGTGTACACAGTGATGTTACCCTCGAAGAAGCAAAAGCGCTCTTCCTTAACACATATTTATTACTGGGAGAAATTTTACATATTAGTAAAGGATAGCGTTTAACAAGGCAATCCAGCAGACTCCTTACAGTCGTGGCTAATTTTAGCGATAAGGGGACCGTTCGCTGAAGCGAGCTCTCGTTACGCTCGTCGCTTATCGTCGCTGTTGAGCAGCTGCTCTCCCTGGCCTTTCTGGCTCCGCTCGCGCTCCGCCTATCAAGGCCGTTCGAGCAGACCCCGCCCCAAAGAGGCGGCTGCGCTGCGCTTGGTTTTTGGCACTGAAATTGCGTAAACGCAATTTACGCTCCCCACAATGGCAGCTCTACAGCGACGTTATGAGTAAAAGGAATATCTTGATGAGTAGAAGCCCAAGAAAAGCCATACCAGAAGCTACAAAAAGAGCTGTTTTATTAGAAGCAGGCTATAGTTGCTCAAATCCCACGTGCCACGTCCCTTTGTTGCACACGCATCATATCGAATATGTTCAAAACGGTGGTGGCGACGTAGAAGACAACTTGATTGCTTTATGTCCGAACTGTCACGCTATGGTTCATAACAAAACAATTCCGCTTGAAGCAGTGCAAACGTGGAAGACAATGCTCGTAGCAGCTAACCATGCTTGGACAAAGGAAACTTTGAATAATCTTCTCTTTTTGGATACTTCTCTTGCTGAATCGCTTTACCTAACTGGTGATGGTGTCGTTCGCTTTTCAGATTTAATCGTTTCTGGCTTGGCTGAAGCAGAGCACGTTTCGTGCGTAGGTGACACGAGCTATGTTTTTACAATTAAATCCAATTTCCCTGTGGCCATTCCAGCTTCTGAAATGACAAAATTAGCATACAAGATGAAACTGACAAATAGAGGCAGGGCACTCGTTAATGCTTGGAAGAAAGGTGATCTAAAAAATCTGCAAAATGCTTTAGCAGAGAGTGAGGTAACAGTAGAAAATAAATCATAACAAGCACATACAGCCGATCTCTACGCTCCGGCTGATGTCGTCGTTCCCGGCGCTCATTGCGTTCGCCGTGATTGCACCTTTCAAATCGTAATTCACTCCGTCACAGCTTTTCAAAAACATTTGTTTGATGAAACGTTCGATTCTGCCGTTTAGTCAATCTTGAAAAAAACAATAATCTGATTTTCTATCGAGTCTTTCCGTAATCAAGCACTTGGTGATTCTGGCGGGTATCCATCTTGCTGTTCGCGTTGAGGATTTACCCCTTACAGACTGCACCTCATGATTACGGGGAGCCTTTGAGAAAGTCACTGAAAGGATACTGGAAGCTCCGCGTTGGTGATTACCGGGTCGTGTTCAAAGTGATTAAGTCCGAGGCATGGATTCTTGGCATCAGGTATCGAAAGACGCTTTATAAGGACATTAACGCGGGAACGTAACCTCATCTAATCAGGATCATGCGTTGTTTTTTTGCTTTTGCGGAACATTTTGGGATCAATGCCCAGTTTATTGATTTTATATTGGATAATACGTTTGGTTGTTCCCAGTATGTTTGCCGCCTTGGTTTGATTCCCGCCGGTTGCCTGCAGGGTATCAATAATCAATGATCTTTCCTGGGCCTTAACAACGGAAGACAGCTTGCCGTGTTCAACTTTTTCTGTTTTCTTTTCTTTTGCCTGTAATGACGGCGGCAGATGTTGGCAATCAACAGTATCCGTGTTGCACAAAAGCACCGCCCGCTCAATGCAGTTTTCCAGTTCGCGAACGTTACCGGGCCATTTATGAGATAAAAACACCTCAATCGCCGCTGTTGAAATTTTTTTAACGTGTTTGCCCATTTCCTTGCTGTATTTCAGGATAAAGTGATCAGCCAGGAGGATGATATCACTGCCTCTTTCCCGCAACGGCGGCAAATAAATAGGAAAAACATTCAAACGATAAAACAGATCGGCGCGAAAACGATCCGCTATAATATCCTGTTCCAGATTTCTGTTGGTGGCCGCAATGATGCGCACATTGACGTTGATAACTCTGGAAGAGCCCAAAGGCTGGAATCTCTTTTCCTGTAAGACGCGCAAAAGCTTTACCTGGGCGGCAGCGGAAAGCTCACCTACTTCATCGAGAAAAATTGTACCGCCGTTGGCTTCTTCAAACCTTCCCCGGCGCTGATGCAACGCCCCAGTAAAAGCGCCTCTTTCATGGCCGAACAATTCGCTTTCGATCAAGGTATCGGGAATCGCCGCGCAGTTGACCTGCACCAGCGGGCCGTTCTTGCGGGGGGAATTCAAATGAATTGCCCGCGCTATTAATTCCTTGCCTGTTCCCGTTTCGCCGGTAATTAAAATTGTTGTGTTGGAATCGGCTACCTGAGCGACCATGCCGAAAACTTCCTGCATTGGTTTGGAATGTCCGATAATTTCCATGGACGGCGCACGCTCACTGCCCACGATTTTTCTCAGTCTTTCGTTTTCCTCTTCCAGCGCACGGATATGGACGGCCTTGGCCATCAATTCGGCAACTGATGACAACATCGCCAGTTCATTGTCCAGATTTTCGACTTGCCTTGCAACCTTATCGGCGGATAATACGCCCACGACAAGCGAATCATATATAATGGGAACGCATAAGAATGAGAGTTCGGCACGGTTCAAATGGCGGCGGGCGCCGGTGCGATCCAGAAAATGCGTCTCCTGGCCCAGATTAGCTACAGCCATCGGTCGGCCCGTTTCCGCCACCTTGCCGGTGATGCCTTCTCCCGGTTTGTAGGAGACTTCCAGCCCGTTAATGTTGACGTCATGGGCGATATCCAGCCAGACTTCCTTTTTCTCGCGATCCAGAAGAGATATCATCCCGCGCTGCATGCCCAGACGCAAACTCAATTCCTGCAGGGCCAGTTCCAACTGATCACGCAAATCTCCCGGCCGCGCCAGTATCCTGGCAATCGCATGCAGAGTGGCCAATTCTTCATAAGTATGTATGCTCAATTTGTGTTCTTTCTCAAATAAAGATTTTTTTGTATCCTTGCTCATAAACGGCTCAACTGATGGAAAATATATTGATACAAAATTGTGCCAATAGCAACAAATTTTTGTCTTTGAACCATGATATTGCAAATTACAAACCAACAACTCTACAACTTTGTAAAAAGTTATGGCAGGAATAAAAATGTTTGCTCTCGCGAATGATTCAGTGGTTGATATAATTGGTATTCGCGCGCCTTGCCTGCGACCTTTTTACGAAGTCGCCTGACAATTGTTAATTTGACGATTTTTTACGAGACTATCATATATTACGGATTCGCAAAATATTGAGGGTTACTTCTTGTTGTAATCAATCATGTAATTATTATTTTTCTTTAAATTATCTAATATATCAACCATTTAACAGGTATTCTTTTCCCCGCCCTATTGGCATGTTTCTTGGTTTTTATATTTTAAGTTTGTCATGGGCGGCTTTCCACGACGTTTATTGCCGGGATTCTTGATTCAGTTCAACTGATCCACCAGGCCGATCTCGGCTTGGCGCCAGCCATCCTGCGGAGGTGAAGCATGAATCTGCTCTTCAAGGAAATTATTCACAACCCGATCTTGTGGTTGCTGGTGTTCGTGCCGGCGGTGTTTGTAGCCGAACAGATCAGGCCTGAAGCGCAGACCATGCTTTTCGCGCTATCGATCCTCGCTATCGTACCACTTGCGGTACTGCTCAGCCATGCAACGGAGTCCGTGGCTGCGAAAACCGGTGACAACGTCGGCGGCCTGCTCAACGCCACGCTGGGCAATCTGACCGAGTTGGTAATTGCCCTGACAGCACTGAGCGCCGGGGAGTACATACTGGTCAAGGCATCCATCGCCGGAGCGATTGTAACCAATGTACTGTTCATGCTGGGAGCCTCGTTCCTGATCGGCGGACTCAAACACCATGCGCAACAATTTAATAATGCCAGTGCACGACTTCAAGCCGGTCTGTTGTTTTTGGCAACAATCGGACTGTTTCTACCGACTGCCGTCGGCCGCAAGGAGGGGGCGTCAATAGCGAATGTTACGCAGGATCTCAGTCTGTGCCTGGCCGTCATGCTGATCTTGATCTATGGTCTGGGACTTCTGTTTACACTCAAGACACACCGCGAGTTTTTCAGTTCGGTGAAGGCACATGGTGATGAGGATGAAGGTGACAAGCCCTGGCCGCTCACTCTGGCGTTGGTAATCCTGGGCGGCGTCACCGTGCTGGTCGCACTGGTCAGCGAGGTGTTCGTCGCATCCGTAGAGGAAGCCGCCCTGTCGATGGGGATGACCGACGCCTTCGTCGGCTTTATCGTGGTGGCGCTTGTCGGTGGCGCCGCGGAGATGGCTGCGGCGTTCTCGGGTGCACGCAAGAACCGATTGGATCTCAGCGTGGGCATCGCCCTGGGAAGCGCGACACAGATTGCCCTGTTTGTGGCACCGGTGCTGGTTCTAGCCAGCTACGTGCTGGGGCCATTCCCCATGACACTGGAGTTCTGGCCCGGTGCGGTACTCATGATGCTGCTGGCAACCCTTACAGCGGCACTGGTTTCCAATGTTGGTCGCAGCGCCTGGTTTGTCGGTGTGCTGGTTCTTGGGGTTTATTTGATGTTTGCCATCACGCTCTACTTGTTGCCGCCCAGTGGACCGTGAACCGGGCATGGAGCCGGGGGGAAGATGAACCGGTTTACTGATTTTAAAGGGCAGCTCGCAGACCATGTGCCAAATGGCTAATCCCGGCGCTCCACGTGCCGGCACTCTTCCGGTTCGGGTACTTACAATAACGAGAAAACCGGGTGTTGTGGAGATTCAAGAAGGCAATAATTCGTTTTCAATAATTTTGATGTCGCCTGATGCAAGCAGTCGCCGGGCCAAAGCCTCGGCCTGCGCCACCTCAATCTCGCCGATTATTATCTGATTTTCAGCAAAGTAGATGGGGTTCATGCTCAAAGTACGAATGCCGCAGCCGATAAGGAATTGCAGGTAACCGGCCTTCTGGGCCATATCGCCGCAAATTGATACTTCCTTTCCCGCTGCGTTTGCAGCGTCGATCACGCGCTTGATCGCCCTCAGGACAGCCGGATGGTGGGGAATGTAGTACTCGGCCACGTCCTCGTTTGTCCTGTCGACGGCCAGCATGTATTGGACGAGGTCATTGGTGCCGATGGAGAAGAAATCGACAATCTGCGCGAATTCCTCGATGATTTCGATTACCGCCGGAACTTCGACCATCATGCCGATCTGTGGACGGGTGTTGATGGCAGCACCTGATTGTTCGAGCGTTTTTACGCAATCCATCACAATATCTTTTGCCTGCTGGAATTCATCCAGGGAGAAAATCATGGGAAACATGATTTTGAGTTCGCTCTCCGCGCCGGCACGCAAAATAGCCCTGATCTGCTGGGTAAAGATGTCCTGGTGCTTCAGGGAAAACCTGATGGAGCGAAGACCAAGGAAAGGATTTTCATTGTTCGCCGGTTCCCAGTAAGTGGGCATTTTGTCGCCGCCTATATCGAGGGTGCGAAATGTAATATCTTTGGAAGGAGCGCCCTCAACGAGTTTCCGGTAAACAAAGAACTGCTCTTCTTCGGTAGGAAAATTTTTTCTTATGATGAAAGGGAATTCGGAGCGGTAAAGCCCGATGCCGTCGCACGACAACTGTTGCAGCAACTCCAGGTCTTTCAGGAGATTGATATTCGCCTTCAACTTGATGCGCACGCCGTCTTTTGTCTGCGTCATCTGTTTCATAACGGGCGGCGCGCTCGGCATCGTTTGCTCATCAATCCGGTCTTTAAATTCCCTCACTATGTCTTTTGCCGGGTTAATGAAGATATTGCCGATTTCGGCATCGATAAGGATGCGGTCGCCGTCGGAAATATTGCCGGCGACAGGATCATTAACAATGACCATCGGTATCTGCAGGGAGCGGGCAAGAATGGAGACATGCGAGGTAACTCCCCCGCTCAAAAGGACGATGCCCTTCACCCCTTCCGAAGAAAGTTTCAGCAGGTCGGATGGATACAGATCGGCTGCAATAACGATCCGGTGGCGAACCTGTGGCAACTTTGCCTCCTTACCGGCGAGATTTCTGATGAGCCGGGTCACCAGATCCTCTATATCATGCACCTTCTCTCTCATGTAAGGATCGGGACTGGCGGAAAACAGGGCAATGTATTTCCTGCCGGCGGCGATTACCGCCTCGGGCGCGTTTTTTCCCTTTTGCACAGGCGCGGTCATCGCCGTAATGAAGCTCTTGTCTTTCAAGATAAGCAGGTGGGCGTTGAATATCATGGAGGCGGCGTCACTTAATTTGTCCTCCACCGCCTTTTGCAGCGTAGTAAGTTCGTTTTCCGTCTTCCGGAGTGCTTTTTGTAAGGCGACTAAACCATACTTTTCTTCAAACGTCTGTCCTGCAAGCTCGTGGAATCGTTCCGTTCCGACCGCCAGCACCGCTTTTGCGTAGGCATAACCCCGTGACGCCGCTTTGCCCTTCAGGAACACCCGGTCGAGTTGTTCTTTTTTCCCGCGAGTCGACTCTCCCGGCGCCGTACGCTGTAAAGACATTATCATCTTGATATTTTCAAATACGGTGGCGAGCTGAGAGGCGACTATCTGCAGCGCCTTAATATCGCTGTCCTCAAAACGGTTGTTTTCCTGGCGTTGCAGCGTGAGGACGCCGACGGGACTTTCGCCGCTGACAATGGGCACGGCCAGAAATGATTTATACCGTTCTTCTCCGGTGCCCTTAAAATAGCGGAAGTTAGGATGAGTAAAACCGTCGGAGATACAAACCGGTTCGTTTTTTTCAAAGACTGTACCTACTATCCCTTCACCGGGCTTGAGCCTTATTTTCCCTGCTACCTGCGGCTGGAAACCGGTATTTGCCCGCAGGACCAATTCGCCCTTAATGTCATCGTAAATATAAATGGAACAGACATCGGCCTGCATATGCCTTGCCACCATCACAACGATATTGTCGAGCAGGGTCTCTATACTGGGACTGCCTTTAAATACCCAGTCCAGCTGGCCGATATTAAGCAATAAATTTAAATAATCCATAACATTACCTGTTCCCGATTATTTTTGATTGATTATACGGCTTGTTGGCGTTCAATGCAAATGAATAACGATTTTTTGTTCCAGGATGGTTTTTATCTTAGCTGTTGAAAAACATGACGAATAATTGTTGAACCGGAATGTTTCCCTATAATGAATTCGGTCTTCCTGCCGACCATTGCGGGAGGATACGGTTGATATGACAAATCATCTTTTAGCAGCGCGTGGCAGTGAATTCCCGATTCATGTTGGAATATATGACTTCCTGTGACCGGTTTATCAACAGGAATTTCCCTGTTGGATATCCGGGCAACAAAGCGGCACAAGGCTTGGAGTTTATCAGGGTGAACATGGCAGCATTTACCTGTAGACACAGGCAGGGCGAGAGCGATTTCTTCAAGGGAGGTATTGCCTGCGCGTTCTCCCAGTCCATTGACTGTGACACTTAAAGCCTCCGTCCCTGCGATGACGGCACATATCGCATTTGCTGTGGCCATACCCAAATCGTTATGACCGTGGAATTCGAGCATCATAGTTTTTGAATCCGCCACCAGCATTCGGAACATTTCTATGACCTGGACGGGCGAGGCAATCCCGACTGTATCGGCAATTCTCAGCCGATAGGCTCCGCACGAAACAGCATGTTTTGCAAACTTCCTTAAAAAAGAACTATCCGCCCGGGTAGCATCCAGAGCGCCTACTGAAACCCGTGGGAAAAGACTGCCGGCGGCGGGAACCAGTTCCTCCAGCATTTTTAAAACCCAGGTCTCGTCTTTTCCGATCGCCTTCAATAGAATAGATGAAACTGGAAAGCTGATATGAACGCCCACGGTTTTCAGTCTGGCAGCGAACTCTATGTCCTCCCTTTTAGCCCGGCACCAGCAGGAGATCCGGCAAGGCAAATGAAGATCGATAATTTCCCTGATGCAGCTTCTTTCCTCCTCACCCATGGCAGGAATACCGGCTTCCAGCTCATCCACACCTGCGTCGGCCAGCATCTCGGCAAGCCTGAGTTTATCCCGACGGCGGAAGGAAACACCCGGCGCTTGCTCACCATCCCTGAGTGTTGAATCAATGATGTAAATGTTATTCTTTCCCGAGTTTTTCATCTGTTAACCCACCAAGCGGCATGTAAAGCCCATACATACGACTGGCCTGAAAGCCCAATATCCTGTAAAAGACGTGAGCAGCCTTATTCCTTCTATCCGCCAATAGCTGGATTCTCAAAGCGCCTTTCCCTTTTCCCCATTTTTGCACTATTTGGACGAGGGAAGTTCCAATACCCTTGTGCCTGAAACGATCCTGGACATACAAATCCTCAACCAGGATGGAATATCCGCCGGCCGCCGTGGAAATAACCAGTTGGCCTGTCACCATACCGACAAGGACACCTTCATTCTTTGCAACAAATATTGCTTTCTCTTCATGGCTGCTGAAAAATAATGCCAGTCCGGTTTTCTGCTTTTCCGGATCTGCGGTAAAATCCGTTTCAATGGAAAAGAGTGCCTCCAGAAGACGGGACAGATCGTCAATGTCTTTTTCTTTCGCTTTCCTGAAAATCAGTTTCATCTTGCAGTTCCTGAGGAAGACTAGCTGATCAGATAGTTCTCAGCGGGCCTTCCCTCCTCCAGGGCATCGATGATTTCGTCGATGGCTGATTCACTCTCGAACTTGCCATACCACCAGTTCTCGGGATAAATTACCATGGCCGGCCCCCGGTCGCAAACTTTGAGGCACCCGGTGCTCGAGACGACGACATCCGTTAAACCTCTGTCGGCAAGTTCCCTTTCCATATATTGAAGTAGTTGCAAGGAATCCTTTTTACTGCAAACACCTTGGGAATCACCCATCGCCCGGAAACTTCCGCATACGAAGATATGATGTTTAGGTTTTTTCATTTTATTTCCTCTCCTTCACTGAGTTCTTTTTTATCGTTGATTATCCGCACCCCATGCCACTTCCGCTGCACTGTTGACCGATACCGCAGTGACGGGCAGTGCGCAGCAGTATTTTCGGAATTGCTTTTCCTGAAAGAGTTGCCTCGACGCCTTCCCTGGCCAGGCCTTCCATCACGACAACGTGGATACCGCTTTGTTCCAGAATAGAGAGGGGAGCAGGGCCGATACCACTCACAAGAATTGTGCTGCAGTCATGCAGCAGACGGGCCATTGTTTCCCAACGCCCGGCTCCACCACCGGCAGGCGGTGTAACTCGTAGCTCGACAAGAGATGCCTTCTCTTTTACCATTCCGAATATCCATAGACCTGCTGATTCACCCAGGTGCTGATTGACAAAGATCCCCTCCATACTGGCAACAGCCACATAGGGTCTGGTCTTACTTGGCTTCGGCAAGGAGGCTTCCCGCAGTAAATTTCTGAGCTCGTCATTGGACTTTTCCCCGATCATGCCTGCCGCATCGGCGCGGCACCGGCTGCAATGGGCCATCTGGGGAAGGTATCTCCCGGCCTTCCTGCGCAGGTCGTCCATCTTTTCGGGGGCCGGCGGGGCGATATCCGCAAACGGGGTACCGGCCACATGATACATGGGAATGGCGTTAAGGATATCCGCTTTCAGGGCCGCCATCTGTTTTGCAATATCCACGACATGATGATCATTAATACCGGGAATGACCACCGTATTTATCTTGACGATTATGTTGTTTGCTTTGAGCCTTCTTATCGCCTCCTGTTGATTTTCAATAATGACACGAGCAGCTTCCGTGCCCCGATAGACCTTACTCTTCAACCTGGCCCAGGCATAGATCTTCTTGGCGATTTCAGGATCAACGGCATTAACCGTCACGGTGACATGGCTGACATTGAGGCCCGCCAGATCATCAACATGGTCTGCCACGGCCAGACCGTTTGTTGCCACGCAGAGCATTAATTCCGGGTGCCTTTTCCTGACCAGATAAAGTGTTTCCAACGTCTCCCTGGAATTGGCAAAGGGATCACCGGGACCGGCGATACCCACCACGGCTATATTTTTGATTCTTTCCAGGACGCAATCAAGATAATCCGCCGCCTGGCGGGGCAGCAGGATGGTGCTCGACACGCCCGGCCGGGATTCATTCACGCATTCAAAGTCACGATTACAATAGTTGCACTGCATATTACATGCAGGCGCTACAGGCAGATGAATCCTTCCTGCCCGCTGGCGGGCGTCTGCGCTAAAGCAGGGATGATCATGATAATTCATAATAGTAACTCCTATATGTAACTGTATCCGACAGCAGAGCTTCTCTGCTTGTGCTCGATTAAGGCATTGACTATCCGATCGAAGAGCTGTTGTGTTCCCTCGTATCCGACATGGAGGATGCGCTGGCCGCCGATGCGGTCATGAATCGGGAAACCGGCGCGGACCAAAGGTATATTCAGGTTCTTTGCAAGATAATAGCCTTTGCTGTTGCCGATGATTATATCCACTCCGATGCTCCGGCAGATCTCCAGCATGCCTTCAAAGTCTGAATCTTCCCGGATGATGATATCTTTATGACGGGCGGACAGCCCCGACGAGACCGTTTCTTTGAATTTCTTTGCCGATGCCCCCGTGGCGCAAAGGGCCGGGACAATGCCGATTTCATCCAGAAATGAAGCCATCGACGCTACGAAGTCCACCTCTCCGAAGACCACGGCGCGACGGCCTGCGACATACTTGTGACCATCGATATAGGCATCTATCAGCCGTCCTCTTTCTTTTTCATGCTTTTTGGGCATGGAGACGCCTGTGATCTCTTGCAGGGCGCTAAAGAACCGGTCGGTTTCGCCAATACCGATGGGAATTCCCAGTGTTACGGCTTTTACGCCGAAGGCATCTTCGAGATATGAAGCGGCCGTACCTGGAGATGTAAGGTCTCTGCCTAATTGGATAGTCGCGGCGGATTGCCCCATGGACCGAATGGACGAAACCGGAGTGCCGCCGGGTGAAAGTTTTTGGTAAGCGGACCAGGATTCGCCGTCCAGGGTTTCTGAATAATCGGGGAGCATGGTATAGGAGAGATGAAAATCATCCAGGATCTCTTTGAGATGCCGCAAATCCGCCGCCGATAAAAAACCGGGGATAATATTCAGCCTCTTGCACCGGGGTCCGCCGCCGGCAAGACTGATGACTGTTGCCCGGACAGCCTCGGAGTAACCCTCCATATGGGTTCCCCGGTAACTGGGGGTTGAGGCATGGATGAGGGCAGGGATCTCCATGCCTTTCTTTGCTACTTTATACTGTTCGAGGCAACTCTTTACATCATCACCTATGGTTTCCGACAGGCAGGTGGATGCAATACCAATGGCCGCAGGCCGATACTGACGGGTCAGGTTATCCAGAGCGATCCGCAAATTATCGGCACCGCCGAAGATGGCCGTTGTTTCGCTGAAATTCGAGGAAGCGATATCTATCGGTTCCCTGAAATGGCTGATTACATAGCGGCGTATATAAGTTGCACATCCCTGTGAACCGTGAATAAGGGGCACACAGCCTTCGATGCCGCGGAAAACGAGACTCGCACCAAGTGGCGCGCAAAGCTTGCAGGCATTTCTTGTTGATATAAAGGCAGGCACTTGCTTTTTAATTGCCGACAGCTGTCTGGAATCTGTTTTCATGTCCGTTTTCCTCCTTTCCTGTTCGCAGGCGTCGTGCCGGGGAGAATTGCCATACAGGGCTCATGATGGATCCATGAACCTCCCGGCAAAAGTTGATCATTCCTTCAAAGCCTGCCAGTGCATCCTTGCGTTCATGATTATGATCACAAAAGGCAATCCCCATTTTGTAAGCAATTGGCCGCTCTTTCACGCCGCCGATTAAAAGATCTACTTTCTTTTCCGACATAAAACGGGAAAGCTCCAGGGGATTAGTGTCATCGACAATAATGGTTCCCGTGTCACAGATCTCTTCCAGATATTCGTAATCCTCCCGATTCCCCGTCTGGGAACCGACGATTGCCGTCGTAATTCCCAGATGACGCAGAGCCTTCACCAGCGAAAAAGCCTTGAACGATCCGCCCACATAAATGGCGGCCTTTTTCCCTTCCAGATCCCTTCGATACTTTTCAATCTCCGGATAAATGCGATTTACTTCCCGGCGCACCAGTTCCTCCGTATTCTTCAGTATGGCCTGGTCTTTGAAGTGACGGGCGACTTTGTAAAGCGCATCGGCCGCATCCTCAATGCCGAAATAGGAGACCCGCTCGAAGGGAATGCCGTAATCCTTCTCCATCATCAAGGCGAGAGTGGTCATGGAGCCGGAACATTGGACAACATTCATTGCCGCCTTATGGGCCCGGCGGATCTCATCCACCCGCCCGTCGCCTGTCATGCAGGAAAGCACTTCGACACCCATCTCTTTGTAGTATTCCTTAATGATCCAGGTTTCGCCGGCCAGGTTGAAGTCCCCGAGAATGTTGATGCTGTGAGGGGATGCAGCCGGTTTGTCTCTTGTGCCGATCAGCCGGGACAAGGCCTCGCATGCGGCCTTGTAACCGTCTTTTTTTGTTCCCCGGAAACCTTCCGAGTGGACAGGGATTACGTCGATTCCCTGTTCAGCTGCAACTTTCCGGCAAACCGCCTGGATATCGTCGCCGATCAGGCCGATGATGCAGGTGGCATAGACAAAGGCGGCTTTCGGGTGATAAGCCCCGATAAGTTCCGAAAGTGCAGCGTATAGTTTCCTTTCGCCGCCGTAAACGACTTCCTCTTCCCGCAAATCCGTGGAGAAGCTCAGCCGGTGGAGTTCCGGTCCGGAGGAAAGAGAACCCCTGATGTCCCAGGTATAAGCGGCGCATCCTACAGGACCGTGGATCAGGTGCAGGGCGTCGGCAACAGGATAGAGGACGACGCGTGACCCGCAGAAGACGCAGGCTCGCTGGCTCACGGAACCGGCGACGCTGACTTTGTCGCAGCTCATGTCAAAGGAATTTTCTATGCCTTTTTCAAAAATCTGATCTTTTCTGGCTTCGAGAATTTCAATCATTGTCTTTCACCATTTTCTGTTTCTACTTACGCAAGGGGAGTCGGGGAATGTAGTCTCCCGGTATAAAAACACCCCGATCTCCCCTTTGCAAAGGAGGGCGACTCTGTTTTTTGCTACATAATAAGTTCAAAACTTTCTTCCGGCGCCTCGCGGTCCTGCCGGTCCAGCAGGGCACTGATAATCTTTTCCATCAGACGCAATGCCCCCCGATATCCCACTACCGGAAAATACTGATGGCCGACCCGATCATAAATCGGGAATCCGATTCTGATGAGGGGAATATCTTCGTCGCGGGCGATGTATTTTGCGTAGGTATTTCCAAATATAAGATCGGGTTTGCTGCTTTTAATCAGCTGATGGAAATAAAACATATCCGCCCCCGGACCACATTTCACAATGGTATCGACTCCCGTAAAGGAATGGATGCGTTCCTCAAATTTCTCACCTGCCGGGGTCCCGGTTACGACATAAAGGATCTTCATATCCATATCGGTGAGAAACTGAACCAGAGAAACCAACTGATCGGGATCTCCCACCAGGGCCGCTTTTTTCCCATAAAAATATTGATGATTATCCGTCAGAACATCAACCACTTGACCCCGTTCGAACATGATGCTCTCGGGAACGCCGACGCCGGCTGTTTTTCTGAGGCAGTCCACAAAGGCATCCATTGCTGAAATCCCGATGGGCAGGTCCAGGTTTTCGAAGGGAACGCCGCATTTTGTATCCAATAGTTTCGCTGCCGCAAGCGACGCCGTGGGGCCCAGAGAAATGGTAAATATACTGTTTCCGGCTTTATTGATCTGACCAACGGTTGCACCGCCCTTGGGATACATATGGAAACGCCCGTCCAGGGGACCGTTGACGACCTCAGACGTATCGGGAAAGATAATACCTTTGATTCCCATCAGGGATACGATCCTTTTGATCTCGGCCATGTCCGACGGCTCGACAAATCCCGGAATAATATTGATCTGTCCCGTTTGCTTTCCTACGTGTTCGGAAAGATACTGCACCATGCTCTGGGTCATATTGGCGAAGCCCGTCACATGCGATCCTTTAAAGCTTGGAGTATTGGTGTGAATGACACGTTTACCCCGCGGAATCTTTCCATCAGCAAGCGCCTTGTTGATAATCTGTCCAAGGTCGTCACCAATGACCTCGGACAGACAGGTCGTATGGACGGCTATGATATCGGGGTCATAGATGGCGAAGATATTGTTAATTGCCTCGATCAGATTGGCCTGGCCTCCGAAGACGGAAGCTCCTTCCGTAAAGGAACTCGTCGTGGCCATGATCGGATCTTTATAATGTCTGGTCAGAGCGCTCCGATGGTAGGCGCAGCAACCCTGAGAGCCGTGGCTGTGCGGAAGACAGTTGTGAATGCCCAAAGCTGCATACATGGCCCCCACGGGCTGGCAGGTCTTGGCCGGGTTGACCGTCAGCGCTGATCTATCCGCTAATATCTCAGGTGTATGTCTTAGTAGCATGATGTTTCTCCTTTACCTTTCTTTTTACTTGTTCCAGGCGTAGCTTCCCGTAAGTTCCGGTTTTTTTTGCCAGGGAGCTTTGATGAATCGAAACACTTTGGAATTGACCATTCGATCAATCTCCCGGTAAAAGTTGACGGCACCGCGAAATCCGGCATAAGGGCCGCTGTAGTCATAACTGTGCAGCTGCTTGAGCGGTATGCCGCCTTTTTGGATGACATACTTTTCCTTGATGCCGGCGCAGAATATATCCGGTTTATATTTTTCGATCAAAATCTCCGCTTCATGATGGTTGAGATCATCGATGATCAGATCACCCTTTTTCATCTCCGGCATCATGCCCGCGTAATCGTTGAAGCCGATCTTTTCCTGATTTTCCAACTGCCGTAACTGCTCCTCGGTTTTACGGGGCCGATATCGGATGGGATCGGCCTCGATGGTCAGTTCTTCAATGTTGCGTGTATCGGCGTCGACAATGATGTCAGGAATGACTTTTCGTCCTTCATAATCGTCGCGGTGAGCGAACTCATAACCGGCGGAAACGGTCTTCATACCGATTTCGGCAAATAGTTCCTGATAGTGGTGCGCTCTTGATCCGCCGACAAAGAGCATGGCGACTTTACCCTCGCAGCGCTCCTTTACTTCTTGACGGACGGCCTCCACATGGTACATCTCCTCGGCGATCACTTTTTCAACTCTTTCCAACAACTCGGGAGCACCGAAGTAAGCGGCAATTTTGCGCAGTGACTTTGCCGTTGCCTCTGCACCGATGAAACTGATCTTGAACCAGGGAATGCCGTAGCGTTTCTCCATCATATCCGCCATGTAGTTGATGGAGCGGTGACACATGACGACATTGAGATCTACGGTGTGGGCGCTGGCAAATTCTTCGTATTCGGAATTGCCGCTGAAGGTGGAATGAAGGGTCATGCCGCAGCGTTCAATAATTCGCTCGATTTCAAAGGCGTCTCCACCGATGTTGTATTCACCGAGAATATTGAACCGGTATTCTCCTTCCTTTTGCGTCTCAATCTGTCCGACCACTTTGGAAAAGACCTTGTTGTTGGCGATATGGTGACCGGCAGATTGACTTACGCCCTTGTAGCCTTCGCAGCTGAAACCGAAGATGTTTACTTCCGGATGTTTCTCTTCCATTTCCCTGGCCACGGCGTGAACATCATCGCCGATCAGCCCGACGGGACAGGTGGAAAATATGCCGATGGCCTTGGGATGAAACAGACTAATTGCTTCTTCAATGGCTTTTTTAAGTTTTTTCTCCCCGCCGAAAATAATCTCTTCTTCCTGCATATCCGTGGACATGGCATAAGGCATAAAATTGGTGTCCGCAGCAGTTGTCGGCCTTGTTTGATTGCGACGAGTCAGCCAGCTGTAAAATCCGCACCCGATAGGCCCATGTGTAATTTGTAGAATATCGCGGGTCGGTCCCAGGACAACGCCCTTGCAGCCGGCGTAAGCGCAACCCCTCATGGTCAGTATTCCCGGGATAGTCCGTGTATTGGACAGTATTTCCGGTACCTGATCATCAACAGGATTATTGACTACTATTTGCCTTGCCCTTTTACGTGCTACCTTTGCCGGATATTTTTTGAGGATGAGTTCCTTTACTTCGCCGGCCAAAGATGTTTCATAGATTGCTGTATTGTTTTTGTCAGACATATTTATCTCCCTTTTTATACCTCATCCAGGGCGTCATCTCCCGCCTCTCCCGTTCTGATGCGAACGGCGTCAAGTAATGGCAGGACAAATACCTTGCCGTCACCGGATTTCCCCGTCTGGTTGGCGGCGATGATGACTGTTACGGTCTTATCCGCCAGATTATCCGGAACAACGACGGAAACCATTCTTTTCGGAATGAGACGCTGGGAATTTCCCAGCTGGGATATGGCTTCCTCGTATCCCTGTTCCGCTCCTTTGAGCAGATTTATATCTACGAGTCCCTTGCCTCGTCCCATGCAATCGCGGGCGTGCATTGAGGAAATGCCGGCTGCAATTAGTGCCCTTTTCGTCTGATTGATTTTATTCATGCGGATTACGGCTACGATCTCTTTCATAATTTAATCTCCTCGGTGCCGGCGATTGTTTCTTTAATTCCCGAACTGACCGTATAAACTTCGTCCACCGGGGAAACAAAGATCTTACCGTCGCCATAAGCACCTCTATCACCGGTTCTTGCGGCGGCCATGATCAGATTGATCACCAGATCCTTGTCGGCATCGGGAACAACCAGCATCAGGAGTTCTTTAGGCAATTCATCGTAAGTGATGTCGCCGATTTTAATTCCTCTTTGTTTGCCTCGTCCGGAAACGTTCATCTTGGTCACTGCCGGGAATCCTTCCGCCATGAGTTGTTCCAAAACAACATCAACCTTTTCCGGTCGGACAATGGCTCTTATCATCAACATTTTTCCATTCCTCCTTTGCTTTCGGTTACTGATCCATGCCGAATTTGATCAAGAGTGCTTCAAGTTCATCCATCGCCATGGGTTTAGGAATCACAAACATCTGGTTTTGATCAATGGCGACGGCCAATTGGCGATATTCGTCCGCCTGATTGGCTGTTGCCTCGAAATCGATAACTGTCTTGCGGTTGATTTCCGCTCTTTGAACAACATTGTCGCGCGGTACGAAATGGATCATTTGTGTTCCCAATCTCTCTGCAAGTGCCCCAATGAGTGCCTCTTCGTTATCCACTTTCCGACTGTTGCAGATGAGACCGCCTAAACGTACGCCACCGGCTTCAGCGAATTTCACAATGCCTTTACAGATGTTGTTGGCTGCATACATGGCCATCATCTCGCCGGAGACGACTATATAGATTTCCTTGGCTTTGCCTTCGCGCATTGGCATCGCAAACCCGCCGCACACCACATCGCCCAGGACGTCGTAAAAGACATAATCAATGCCGAAGTTTTCCGAGTAAGCTCCCAGCTGCTCCAGCAGGTTTATGGAAGTGATAATGCCGCGACCCGCACATCCGACACCGGGCTCCGGCCCGCCGGATTCCACGCAGCGGGTTCCCTTGAAACCGATTTTTATAACATCATCAAGATTGAGATCTTCGCCCGATTCCCGCAGTGTATCGAGAACGGTATTTTGTGATAATCCGCCTAACATGAGTCGTGTGGAATCAGCTTTGGGGTCGCAGCCCACGATCATCATTTTCTTTCCCATCTCGGCCAGGGCGGCAACAGTATTTTGGGTTGTCGTCGATTTGCCGATGCCGCCTTTTCCATAAATTGCAATTTTCCTCATAGTTGTTCTCCTTTCAGCTGCAACCAGCTTTTGATTCCTTAATCTCAATATCTATGCCATGAACATAATAACAAATTGCCCCGGTCGTGTTTAATTACCGAAACTCTAATCAAAACAGGATGAAACGGTGTGCAAGAATTGTTGGAACAGAACTGTTGCGGTCTTAAATTTTCTTTTGAAAAAATAACCTGTCAGTAGGAAATGGCGATACATCCTACGAATATGTAGGAGATGTGTGTGATCCTTGATACGAGATGAAGCGAGTCCCCTGGAAGAATCAGGAATTAGTTTTTTCCTTTCATCGTTTGCGGTCTAATTCCGAATTTTACCACTCTGAGACCCATGATTCTCTCCGTTAATCCCAGCATTCGAGCCGCCTTGGCCATATTGCCTTTACAATGTTTCAGGGCATTGGCAATCATCTCCTTTTCCAGAGAGGATAGCATGTCTTGCAGGGTTCCTTGCGATTTAGGGACGGAATAGTTATCGCCTGCTTTCAGGTTTGGAGGCAGATGATGGGTTCTGATGATGCCGTCGGTGCAGAGAATGATAGCCCGTTCGATACAGTTCTCCAGCTCCCGAACGTTTCCCGGCCAGTGATACTGAATAAGCATATCTGTCGCCGGGCCGGATATGCTCTCGATTTTTTTTCCCACCTCCCGGGCATATTTTTCGATGAAATGGTTGGCCAGAAGAATAATGTCAGTCTTGCGTTCCCGCAAAGGGGGAACGACGAGGGGGAAGATGTTCAGCCGATAATAGAGATCTTCCCGGAATTTGCCTTCCCGCATGAGTGCCTCTAAATCTCTGTTTGTTGCTGCGATAATCCGGATATTCACTTTAATGCTTGTACTTCCGCCGATGCGCTCAAAAACCCGTTCCTGAAGGACGCGCAACAGTTTTGTTTGAGTAGCCGGCGGGAGATCGCCGATTTCATCAAGGAAAATGGTGCCGTTGTCGGCAAGTTCAAAACGGCCTTTACGAAAGGAGGTGGCCCCGGTGAAAGCGCCTTTTTCGTGCCCGAAGAGCTCACTCTCGATGAGTGATTCCGGCAGAGCCGCACAGTTGACAATAATGTAAGGACCATTGGAGTAACTGGAATTGTAATGGATAGCGTGGGCAACGCGCTCCTTGCCTACGCCGCTTTCTCCCAGTATCAGGACCGTGGCATTTGTGTGGCAGACCCTTTCGATCATCGCATAGATATTGCGCATGACTTTAGATGTTCCGATGATTGTTTTAGGACCATACCTGATCTTCAGTTCATCCTGCAATCGACGGTTTTCCGCCTTGATCTCGTCAAGCTCTTCCTGGGCTAATTGACGCAGACGCACGGCCTGCGATATTGTTGAGGCAATGATCGTGAGCAGGCGCACATCTTTTTCGAAGGATGTGCCTTCGGTAACAAGACGATCAGCGGAAATGGTTCCGATTACTTCGTTGCCGATTTTTATGGGAACACAGATGAACGCAATATCCCGTTTGTTTAATTTTTCTCTGGAGCCCGTCCTGTCCAGGAAGACGGGACTATCGGAAATACGAGGCACAATGACCGTTTCGCCGGTATCGATTACCTTGCCGGTAATGCCTTCACCCATAAGGTACTTCCCTCTGACCTGTTCTTCGGGCAGGAGTCCATATGACTCTTCAATGAAGATTTCCCTGCTTGCGCGGTTCAATATGGTCAGAGCACCGCGTGGCATTTCCATGTTTTCCGCCATTGTCTGAAGAACAAACTTCAGGGCTCCCTGGAGATCAAGGCTTTCGCTGAGCTTTTTGCTTATTTCAAAAAGGAGTGTAAGCTCTTTTAGTTCCCGCGATACTCTGTCGCTTTCGTTGCAAGGTGCCATTAAGATGGGCTCCATACTTATTTGGAGTAGTCACGGCTTTTACCAAATTTCTTCAATCTGAAAAAATGCCGCTGCACCCGGAATAAAAATGCAGCGGCTAAAGGTGAAAAACACATTTCAGAAAGCGAAGCTTAAAGTTACTCCGCCATAAAAGAATGAGCTATCCCTGTCGGACGGGCTGGAAACTCCCTGCAAACCACGCCCCTTCATTTCATACTTGGCATCGTTACAAAGCGGAAAGACATAAGAAGCCGTTGGTGTGATAGTCAAGTTCTTAGTGAGTGCTACAGGTATGGAAACAGAGAGCGTCCCATCGTGAAAGTTATTGTACTTGTCTGTCGTGGCCACGGAATTACTGTCATACTCAGGATAAGTATTTTCATCAGTCGATAACAGATAACTTGCTGTCGCGGCAAGCTTCAATCCCACTTTTTCATGCAGCGCAAAAGTATGGGAAACTCCCAGCAGAAAATACCACTGATGATAATGATCAATTTCTTTATAGACAGTCAGTGTCGGTGATAGGATCGTATCCAGACCAACTGTCAGAAACAATTCCTGCGAATCATTCGGATCTGCCGCTCCGGAATACGGCGCGTTTAAAGCATAATAAATATAGCCGCCGCCCAGCTGCACTATTCCCAGTTTCTTAGCATAAGACAGGGTAATATCGGTTTCCGTATAGTTGCTGGAATAGCTGGCATCAGTAGAAGAATAAGGTTTTGTATCCAGATTGCCCCACGCATTGAAGCTGAATCCTTTATAGCTTATCGTGGCCGACGGCTGAATAACAATACTATCCCGGCTGAGTTCCTGCCCACGCCAGATATAGGCACTCAAAACACTTGCCGCTACTTCACCCGTCACCTTATCTTCTTCCTGCTTTTGCTCTACGGCTTTCGATTCGGCAGGCTTCTGTTCTTCCGCCCAGGAAGTTACAGGCACAACAATGAACAAAATCAAAAACGCCGCAATTATTTTATTCCTGATGTTTTTCATGGTTATTATTTCCCTTTCCATTTATTTTTTATCTGAATTGTTCGCAATCAATCCCGTATTTGTGAATCTTATATGTCAGGGTGTGTTTCGTTGTTCCCAGCAACCGGGCAGCGGCTGATTGATTGCCCTTTGTTTTCGTCAGGACATGCATGATGACTATTTTTTCACAGTCGTTCAAAAAACGGTCCAAAACATTTTCGTTGCCGCTGGCTTTGTCCCTGTCCATAAGCTTACCTCACCCTATGGCTTTGCCGCCCGTTTCGCCATTGCTGATACGAACGCATTCCATCAGATCAACCACAAAAATCTTGCCGTCTCCAACGGAACCGGTATGTGCGCCTTTGGAAATTGCAGAAATTGTCGGGTTCATGAATTCATCATTGACGGCAATATCCAATCTTATTTTATTGAGCAAACCGCCTGCCTCCTTTGCGCCACGATAGATTTCCGTGACACCTTTTTGTCTACCCTGACCTACTACATTGGTGACGGTCATCAAATTTACGTCCACGGCCTCCAATTCTTTTTTTACAGCTTCCAGCTTATGCGGCTGGATAATGGCAGTTATTAATTTCATGACGATTCCCTCCTATTCGATCACGGTGTAAGCGGATTCGCTCTGTTGGGTCAAATCCAGCCCGACAATTTCGTTCTTCTCTTCAACCCTCATGCCGACAATTACATCGACAATTTTATAGATGATGAAAGTCATCACAACTGCGAAGAGAGCTGCCGCAATCCACATGATGCCTTGAACAAGAAATTGATGCGCATTACCGAAAAGAAGTCCGTCTGCTCCGGCAGCATTAACGGCTTTCTCCGCAAAAAAACCCGTAGCGATAGTTCCGACTGTTCCGCCGACACCGTGTACGCCGAAGGCATCCAGCGAATCGTCATAACCGAGTTTCCCTTTAATGATCGCGACGGCGATATAACAAACTATCGAGACAATTATACCGATGAACATAGCATTCATGGGATTGACAAACCCGCAGGCCGGAGTAATGGCAACCAGTCCCGCCACGGCACCTGTCGCCACACCCAGAACTGTCGGCGTTCCATTGTGCCACCATTCGATGAGTGCCCAGGCTAAGCCGGCAGCCGCGGTTGCGGTGTTGGTTGTTATGAAAGCATTGCCGGCAATGCCGTCAGAGGCCAGAGCGCTGCCCGCGTTAAATCCGAACCAGCCGAACCACAAAAGGGCGGCTCCTAGAACGGTAAAAGGTAAATTGTGCGGACGAATAGGTCTATGATTATAGCCAATCCTTTTGCCCAGCAGCAGAGCTAGAACCAGAGCCGAAATACCGGAACTGACATGAACAACAATACCGCCTGCATAATCGAGTCCCCCCAGAGATTTCAGCCAGCCGCCTGTTCCCCAAACCCAGTGCGCCAGAGGATCATAAACAAATGTCGCCCAGAGAATAGTAAATAACAAGAAAGCTGAAAATTTGACTCTTTCCGCGTAAGCGCCGATAATCAAAGCTGGCGTAATGACGGCGAACATCATTTGAAAAATCATAAATACACTATGCGGAATAGTTGCGGCGTAATCCTTGTTTGGCATGGCACCTACACCGTTCAGACCGGCCCAACTCAAATCACCGATTATTCCGTGGAAATCAGGGCCGAAGGCCAGAGAATAACCGAACAATACCCATTGCAAGCTGATCACGCACAGGATAATGAAACATTGCATTAAAATGGAAAGAACGTTTTTTCGGCGAACCAGTCCTCCATAAAAAAATGCCAGTCCCGGCATGGTCATCAGCAATACGAGCGCCGAGGACATCAAAACCCACGCTGTATCTCCCGAATTCATAATTGTTACCTCCTTCTAAAATTTATTTGTCCTTTGCAGCTTTATAGGGCAAAGAGAATGCCAGAAAGATGGCAGTGTGTGTATCTATTTGATATGTAAAATTATTATTGCGAATTTCAATGCAAAACCGGAGAGAATATTTTCAACAATTATGAGAAAGGAATAAATCAAATAGCACAAAAGAGTGTATTTTTGTTCAGTCGGAGATGGAATATCCTTTCCACCTTGTGGTGTGGATGATTTATTAAAGTCAATAATGTTATATCAAACAAAAGGCCCCATATCTGTTCGGACACACATTAACTGTCAGCGCCCTGATTTCATCGCATATCGGGTGCCTTATTAGACGTAGGAACAACAATAGTCGGTAATGGTTTTTACTTTTAAACCGAATTTAGATTGGGCCGGCACTTCAAAGATGTCTCCTTCTTTAACAGTGATCCAGTTTGCGTTATCCGGCAGCATTACATCCAACTCACCGGCAAGAATTTCCATAATCTCCCTGTCCGACGTGCCGAACTCATAATCTCCCGGAAGCATGATGCCTAAAGTTTTTTTTGAACCATCGGGAAAGATTACCGTGCGGCTGGTGACCTTGCCGTTAAAGTAAATATTGGCTTTCTTAATTATTGATACCTGCTTGAATTCCGACATAATGTATTTTCCTCCATCATTTGCAATTTCATATAACCCTTCAGACAAAAATTAACTGGCAGCACTTCTCATGTGCCTGCGGAAACCTTGCGTAGTGCGGCAAGCAGGTTATCCTCCACATCGATCAGGCCGGTTTCCTGACGCTCCCTGGCCAGCCTGTTTTCTTTTTCACCAGGTACAAATATTTCTTCCACCCCCGGCAGTTTCTTTGTAGACTTTACCTTACGAATAATTGCAGAAACATTTTCAACAAGTTCATTTCGGTCTATTAAGATTTCCGGATCAATGGCGAAGATAAGGTGTCCCCAATTTCCCTTGCTGTTACCGATACCGCAAAAAGCAGCTCCTACAAGAGGCCCAGCCAGTATTTCCGCCACAAGTGCAAGTCCTGATCCTTTGTAGCTCCGGTCAAAAGATCGGATAGCCCCGGCAATTGCCTTTTGCGGATCTGTTGTCGGCATACCCTGGGCGTCATATGCAAAATCAGGGGGGATATCCCTGCCTGCCGTCACGGCTTCCACCAAACCAAAATAGGAAGTTGCCGCAGTTGACATATCAAGAACGATTGGATCAGATTGTGTCGGTATTGCAATCGCCAGGGGATTAGTGCCAAAGACCGGTTCGAAGGAACCGTAAACGGCGACGCGCTCAGGTGACCTGCCGAAAGCGAAACCGATCAGTCCCCGTCGCGCCAAACGGGATGCATAATAGCCGATAGCTCCGGATGAGGTGTTAGTGTTAAATGTGCCGGCGATGGCAAATCCGTGCGCTTGTGCTTTTTCTTCTACCATATCTACTGCCTTACTTACGACCAGCATGGCATGATTCTTATTGCCGTTGATCCGCGCGGAAACGAGGGTTTCCTTTTCAATGATAATCTCCCCGGCTTGCGGATCTTTGGGAATGCCCTTGTCAATGAGCTTTACTACGCCTTGATTGTTGTCACGCATCTGGGCATATAGTAGTACATCCCGGATGACCTGAACCTCTTTATCCTTATAGCCGTATTTCTCAATTGCCTGGCTGGTCAACCCCTCAAGCTCTTTAATCGTTATCTTCATAAGCCTCCTTAAAAAGTGTTGCACTGAGTTTTCCTGTTAGCAATCAGGATATAAATTTTTTTATGTATACCAACGTGAAACAAATTTCTCAATTGAAGATTGCAAGAAGGATATTGCGCACAAAATGAATAACAGGTATATTCTCGCCGATTTTTTTACAACATTGCAACTGTGAAATAATTTTCAGAAAATGAAGTATCGGAAAAAGGGCTGTAATCATATGACAAAAATACTGATTGTCTATCATTCCCAGACCGGTCATACACAACAAATGGCCGAGGCCGTCGCCGAAGGCGCAAAAGCTATTGAACACACGGAAGTTATTTTGAAAAAAGCCAATGAGGCGACACTCGATGATCTTTTGTCCTGCAACGGCCTGGCCATTGGTACACCGGAAAATTTCGGCTACATGTCCGGCATGATCAAGGATTTTTTTGACCGAACTTACAACGATGCACAGGACAAAGTTTTTCGCAAACCATATGTCGTCTTTATCAGTGCAGGCAATGACGGCACGGGAGCGCTGCGCGCCATCGAGCGGATCGCCCTGGGCTACAAATTCAAGAACGTTTTTCCGCCTGTCATTGCCAAGGGCAGAATTACCGAAGAAATCCTTGAACAATGCCGCGAAATGGGAGGAACGCTGGCCGGCGGCTGCGCACTGGGAATATATTAAAAAAACTGAAGCGAAAACTTCCGGATAAACTGAGACGCTCCGGTGTACGCAATTTTCATCGAGAAAGGAACTGCTTATCAAATGACACGAGCCAGGAAAAAATCAAAGTCAATCACGCCTGACACCGCTTTACCCGCCGGTGGACGCCGGATACAGGTACGAAAATCGAATGTCCACGGCAAGGGTGTTTACGCCATCCGTCCCATTAAAGCTGGCGAAATGGTGCTGGAATACAAGGGCAAGATCATTACCTGGCGTAAAGCCATGGCCCTTCATCCCCACGATCCCAGCCAGCCCAATCATACTTTCTACTTCCATCTGGACGACGGCCACGTCATTGACGGCAAGCAGGGCGGCAACTCCGCCCGCTGGATCAATCATGGCTGTGAACCCAATCTGGAAGCCGAACAGGATGGCAATCGTGTCTTTCTTCGGGCCTTGCGCGATATTGAAGCGGGAGAGGAACTCCTTTTCGATTATGCTCTGATGATCGATTGTCGCAAGACCGCCAAAGTTAAAAAGGAGTATGCCTGTTTTTGCGGCGCTCCCGGCTGCCGCGGCACCATGCTACACATAAAAAAATAGGCGGAAGACTGAGGGCTGAAGGAAGGGTAATAAGTTCGATCAGTCATGGGCTATTCTGGAATGAATCAGTTCAGAAAACATCCGGGGAAGGGGAGCCCGGATAATCATCTTTTGTTTGTTGTACGGGTGTAAAAAAACCAGATGGGCGGCATGCAAGGCCGTGCGCGGCAGGATAAGGCGTTCCAACAGTTCGGCAGTCAAGCCATGTTCAATAAATGTGAGAAAGGCCGTCTCATCCCTCCCGTAAATCTTATCGCCGACAATCGGGAAACCGACGGAAAGCAAGTGGGCGCGTATCTGATGGAGTCTTCCCGTTTCGGGAAAACACCGGACGAGAGAAATGTCACCGGCTGTCAGGACTTTCTGAAATCGCGTTAGCGCACTTTGATTTCCACCCGGCCATGCCTTACGCTTCTTGCGGACGGCGGATTTGCTGTCATGTCCGAGCGGTAAATCAACGATCAACTTCTCGTCGGGAAAATTTCCATGCACCAGGGCGAGATACTCCTTTGATCCCTCCGTGAGCGCCGTGGAAAGACTTCCGGCGCTTTTTTCATCAAAGGCCAGCAGGAGAACTCCCGATGTTTCACGGTCGATGCGGTGCACCGGATAGACCTTCCGCTCGAAACGTTCCGCGAGCAGGGCAACCAGTGTGTTATTGAAATAACGTCCCGCAGGATGGACGGGCAAATTCCCCGGTTTATCAACGGCGGCAAACCACTCATCCTTGTACAGGATTGTTATCCGGTCATCGACTTCCGGCTCAACGATGCAGCTTCCATCCCACGCCAGCATTTCTCCGCCTTGCAGCGTCGTTGCGGGATTCAGGACATTTGCGCCGTCGAGCGACAACTTTCCTGCTGCAATCTCTCTTTGCCATTGTTCAAAGGTGAGATAAGAAAATCTTCCGGCGCAATAACAGGCCAGACTTTGGCCTGCTGCAAGAGGGGGAATCCTGGAAGTGATGATTCGTATTCGCTTCATGCGCATTGCCAATTCTCGATCAATGTACCCTCTTTATTGGTGTCGTTGTCGGCTTAGGGAATGTATGGCGAGAGTTCCCCAAACAGCCCAGTCTGCTGTAGACAACTTTTGTGAAAATTAATTATGAAAGTTGTCAGCAAGTTGTCTGCAACGGAGACTAAGAATAGATCTGATAACTCAAATTAAGCGGCACAACTGCGCACAGGCAATTCCCAGCCAGGTACCGACAATATTCCCCAGTATTGCCAAAAGCAGGCCGACAGAGGCCAGGCCCGGCTGATAGACCTCGGCTACTAAAGGTGCCGAAGCGACCCCGCCTATATTTGCCTGGCTTGCAGCCGCAACCAGAAACATGGGTGCCCTCATCAGACGGGCTCCAACCAACAGGACGGCGGCATGAATCGCCACGATCAGCATTCCTGCGGCAATGAGCACCAGGGCGGACCCGATGCAGGCAACTGAAGCCTTGGCGCCGATAGCCGTCAGCACGAAATAGAGGAGGTCGTAGCCGGTCCTTGTGGCGCCGGAACGCTCCAGGTTGCGGGCTGGTGAAAACGACAGCATGATGCCGATCAGGGACACAATTATGATCGTCCAGGTATAGTTGTTCGCTATGTCCCTGATCTGTGGCAGTTGCCGCGCTATCAGATATGCCGCGCCGCTCCCCGCAAAGGAGACAATCAGGGTGAGAGCGATACCCGACGGGGTCCTTTGGCCGCCGGATGTAGCAGGGTGCTCCCCCGCGCTCTTCCCCAGATGTTCCAGTATGACGCGATCGGCACGATTCCAGCGGTCAAATGCCGGCTGAAGTCCGACCATGGCCATCATAATGCCCATCCAGACGTACGGCACGACCGTGTCGACGATCACCATCGGTGCGAATACCGCATCCCGTACCGACAGAGCCTCCTTGACAGCAATGAGGTTTACGCTGCCACCGGTCCAGGAAGCGGAAAGGGCGCCGAAACCTGACCAGAAATCATTGCCGATAAGCGGCTTAAACAGGGTAAAGGAAATAACAGTGCCGACAATGATGCCGGCGGCGCCAATGAAGAACATCGCCAGTGCCGCTGGTCCCAGCCGCAGAATAGCCTTTATGTCCACCGGCAGCAGGAGTAATACCAGGCTCGCCGGCAGCAGCCAGGTGGTAATTATGCCGTATACGGGGCTTTCTGCGGAAATCAACCCGAAGGTTGCGGCAAGCATCGGTAGAAAATAGATCCAGAACACCGCAGGAAGCAGGTCGAAGAAGCGCCTTGTTCGCGTATGGCGGGACAGGCGCAGAACCAGTATTTCAATAGTTATCAGGACAATGATGATGAGAAGAGGGTTGGAGATCACGGGAGGACCGCCTCCACCGAGATGCCGTGGCCGTTGCCGCAGAGATCAAATCTGCCGCTTTCTTCAAGGTGCGGGGAGTGAGACATCTTGCCCCTGATGAAGAACAAAAATATGATTAGTTTTGAGTGCCGCATTTATTTCTTCCCCGATTTTTTTACCCGCTGTAAACCATAAAATGATAATACTTTCAAACTATATCCAAAACATATGGCCCGAAAGGCTATAGCTGATTCTAAATTGTCAAGATCAAAGATTTGACCCGATCGACCTGCCCATGGCCGTGACAAAAACAAGGCTACAGTGTGAAGCAATAGACGGGTCAAGAGAAAAGTTCATCTCCGACAATTGAAGTAACTTATCCTTTATCTTATATCATGTTCAAATCAAAAATGGTACCGGGAGCACAAAACATACGGTAAGTAGTTGTAAAATCGACAGCAATGCCCGGCGAAGTCTTGACAGCGGATATTTCGTGTCTATTTTTATCTCTATTCCAATCACTATCGTTCAATTGCTTAACGGAATGCTGAAACCATAAGAGGTGTCTCGTGGCGGGAAGAGCAATCTGGAAAGGAATAATTCATTTCAAGACCGTCGATATTCCGGTAAAACTGCATAATGCCGTCAGGGATGAACGGATAACGTTTCATCTTCTTCATAAACACGATCAAGCCCGGCTCAGGCAGCAGATGATTTGCGCCTATGAGAAAACGCCCGTACCCCAGGATGAACAGGCCAGGGGATTTGAAGTGGAGGATGGGAAGTACATTCTCGTCGACCCGGAAGAATTGGGTGAAGCTGATCCTGAATCGAGCCGTCTGATTGAAATTCATGAGTTTGTAAAAGCCGGGCAAATCGATCCCGTTTTTATTTCCCGGTCCTACTACCTGGAGCCGGACATGCAGTCAAAAAGCTACCTGGCACTGCTCCAGACTATGCATGATCTCAATGTGGCAGGCATCTGCACCTGGAATATGAGAAAGCGTTCCTATTTCGGAGCCTTACAGGCGAGCAGTAACATTCTCTGTCTCCATACCCTGCGTTACGCCGATGAGATAGTTTCAGCAGCATCTCTTGAGCTTGAGCGGATTCCTTTATCTGAAAAAGAACTGCAAATCGGCAGTGAATTGATCGGTAAAATGTCGGAACCATATCAGCCGCGGAAATTTGAAAACGAGCATGAAAAAAAGCTGCAAAATCTAATCGATAAAAAAGCCCGGGGAGAGAAAATCTTAATCCTGCATCCCCGGCGCCGGAAACCGACAGAGCCGGACAAGTTACTTCAGGCGCTGGAAGCAAGTTTGAAAAAAATTGCCTGAAACAGCAGGTGGATGAAAGAACCGGAAACCTTTCCTGGCGAACATGGAAATCAGCTTCCGGCAGGAGAATGAAATGGCGACTCAGGCTATATGGAGCGGGACAATCAGTTTCAGTCTCGTGGCAATCCCGGTACAACTGGTAAGAGCCGTAAGACCCGGTCATGTGTCTTTTCGTATGCTGCACAGCAAGGATTATTCCCCGCTTTTGCGCAGAATGATTTGCCCGGTGGAAGAAAAGATTGTGCCTCCTGATGAAATAATCCGGGGATATGAAATCAGTCCTGACAAATATATCCTGATTACGGACGAGGAACTGGAATCGCTGACGCCGGAACGCAGCCGCACAATCGAGATTTCCGAGTTCATCGATATCAAAGACGTGGACATGATTCATTATGATCATCCGTATTATCTCATTCCGGCCAGGGGCGGTGAAAAGGCTTACCGGCTTTTAGCTGAAGTTATGCAAAGGACAGGAAAAGCGGGATTGGCCAAATTCGTCCTGGGCGAGAGGGAATATCTTGTGGCTGTCAAAAGCATGGCCGGAGTGCTCTTGCTGATTACCCTGCACTATGAAGATGAGATTACTTCGGATGAAGAAATTATGCCGAAAGAAGTGGTGGTCGATCAGACGGAAAAGAAACTTCTCGGTGCAATCATCAAAAAAATGACAAAAGGGTTTACTCCGGATGAATATGCAAACGACCGCCAAGAGAAAATAAGGAAGCTCATCAGTAAAAAAGTAAAAGAACTGAAGCCGGTTGCCGCGCCGGTTGTTGAAGAGGAAGAAGGAGAGGGACCGCCGGAGCTGATCACTGTGCTGCAGGAAAGCATGCGCAAGGTGAAGGAGAAGCGACAATGAAAACGGTTACGGAGATTGCCGGAAAAAAGCTTTCCCTGTCCAATCTCGAAAAAGATATCTATCCATCCTATGGTTTCACAAAAGCCCACATTCTGGAATACTATCGACGGATTTCACCATTCATCCTGCCTCATTTGAAAGACCGGGCGCTGACTTTAAAACGCTACCCGGACGGTGTCGAAAAGGAATTTTTCTTCGAGAAGCGTTGTCCGTCTCATCGGCCGTCGTGGGTGGCGACGGCCGAAATTCCCCAGCATGACGAGGAACCGGTTACAGCCTGCCTGGTCAATGATCTTTCTACGCTCATCTGGGTGGAAAACCTTGCCTCTATTGAACTCCACGTACCTCAGGCCAGAAGCGGTTCTCCCGGCATACCCGATTTCATGGTCTTTGACCTGGACCCCGGCGAGGGGGCCGATATTCTGAATTGTGCCCAAGTGGCGCTGATCCTGCGGGACATGCTGGGCGAGATGAAGCTTGCAAGCTATGTAAAGACATCCGGACAAAAGGGACTGCATGTATTTGTTCCCCTGAATAACCAGGAGACGACCTTTGAGGATACAAAGAAATTTTCCAAAGCCATGGCGGAAATCCTGCAGCGTAACTATCCGGAAATGATAACGGCGAAAATGGCCAAAGAGCATCGAAAAGGAAAAGTTTTCATCAATTGGTCGCAAAATGATGCGCGCAAGACGATGATTTGCGTTTATTCTCTGCGAGCCCGGGAAAAGCCGATTGTTTCATGCCCCCTCGCCTGGAAAGAGCTGGAAGAAATAACCGTACGAGGCCGTCCCGAAGAGCTGCAGATCCTGCATGATGACGCAGTAAAGAGAGCCGAAAAAACGGGTGATCTCTTTCGGGATGTTCTGATAAAAAAGCAGAAGCTTCCTTAGGAAAGGGCTCTTTTCTGTCCCAGCTGTGTCGATCTGCGGTATTGCTTGTGCGAAGTACATTATGAAATGAAGCTATCTAGGGTGATATGAAAAAACTGGAAGATTACAAAGCAAAACGGAAATTCGAGACAACTCCTGAACCGGAGCCTGACTCACACTCTCGTCCCGGAGGCAGTGAGCTCACCTTCGTTATTCATAAACATGCAGCCCGGACTCTTCATTATGACTTGAGACTCGAGTTAAATAGTGTGCTGAAGAGCTGGGCAGTGCCCAAAGGGCCTTCACTCAATCCCGCCGTAAAAAGGCTGGCCGTAATGGTAGAGGATCATCCCCTTGAGTACCAGGATTTTGAGGGTGTGATTCCTGAATACAATTATGGTGCGGGGAGTGTCATCATCTGGGACAGGGGATTCTATAATCACCCGTTGGCGTCGGATACAGAGGAGAACGAACGTTTGCTGCTGGCGGGATTAAGAAAGGGGGATTTGAAGTTTATCCTCCATGGAGAAAAACTTCGCGGCGAATTTGCTCTGGTAAAAACGAAGATGGACGAAAAGTCCTGGCTGCTTTTGAAGAAAAAAGATCAATACGCTACTGCGGATGATATCCTCAAGGATAATCATTCCGTCGTTTCTGCAAGGACTCTGGAAGAAGTTGCCGAAAATGACCCTGAGAAATCTTCAGATAAAGCAAAAGTCGAACACATCCGTCTTCGGGAAGTGCTGGAGAGGGAAGACCTGAAGGCGGCGCCGGTCGGAGCAATGCCGCATGGCATCCGACCAATGCTGGCCACTTTGATCAAAAAACCTTTTGATCATCCGGACTGGATTTTTGAGGTGAAATGGGATGGATACAGGGCGCTGGCCGAGATCAAAGACGGAAAGGTTTCTCTGTATTCCCGCAATGGAATAGGTTTTGAAAAAAGGTTTTCATCGATCGTTGAGGCTCTGCGGAAACTCCGGTTTGAAGCTGTTCTGGATGGTGAAATTGTTGTTGTGAATGATCAGGGGTATCCCGATTTTCAGAAGCTGCAGGATTATCAGAAATCTCCCCGCGGTTTTCTCGTCTATTATGTTTTTGACCTTTTGTATCTGGACGGGCATGATCTGATTAATTTGCCCCTGCTTGCGCGAAAAGAGATGCTCAAAAAAATTCTTCCCGCTTCCCCTCAATTAAAATTTAACGATCACATAAAACAGGACGGTATCTTATTCTTTAATACAGCCGTAGAAAAAGGACTCGAGGGGATCATTGCCAAATATTCGCAAAGCGCCTACCATATGGGCAAGAGAAGCCGCGAGTGGCTGAAGATCAAGACACAGCTAATGCAAGAGGGAATAATTGCGGGATTTACCGAGCCGCGAGGAGCGAGGAAAAATTTCGGCGCTCTGGTGTTGGGTGTGTTTGAAGGAGAGGATTTGGTTTACATTGGACATACCGGAGGAGGATTCGGAGAGAAGATGCTCGAAGAAATTCTAGAAAAGCTGAATCCCCTAATTACCACGCAGTGTCCTTTTAAAATAGAGCCGAAAACAAATATGCCCGTAGTCTGGGTGAAACCTCAACTTGTTTGCGAAGTAGCTTTTCATGGCTGGACCAAAGACGGCCTGATGAGACAGCCAAGTTTTTTGCGACTGCGTGAGGATAAAACGGCTCGCAAAGTGGTTCGGGAAAAGCCGCAGCAGTTCCTCATTGGAAGATGACTTGGGCAGTAAACAAGCGCAGGAGGAACCATGAAAATTTATGTCGGGACAAGCGGATATGGATACAAAGCCTGGAAAGGGAAGTTCTACCCGGAAAAAATCTCAGCCCCGGAAATGCTGCATTTCTATGCGGAACGACTGGGTACGGTTGAAATCAACAACACGTTTTATCGTATGCCCACTGAAAGTGTCCTCATGGCATGGGCAAAGCAGGTTCCCGACGATTTTGTCTTTGCGTTTAAAGCACCGCAGGTCATAACCCATCTTAAACGGTTGCATAATATACGCGAAGAAACCGAATACTTACTGATGACGTTATCAGTATTGGGTTCAAGGCTGGGACCGGTCCTTTTTCAGTTTCCGCACAGTTTTCCGGCTGACCATCAGGCGCTGCAGGATTTCCTGGTCCTGCTTCCCCGCACAATTTCCTGCGCATTTGAATTTCGCAGTCCGTCGTGGCTGAATGACGGCATTTTGAATCTCCTGCGTGCCAAAGGCTGCAGCCTCTGTATTGCTGATTTGGATGAAGCTCCGGCCAGGGAAATTATCAGTACGGCATCGTGGGGATATCTACGCCTGCGCCGCTCCGATTATACCGATGCCGATCTGTCTCACTGGCTGAAGAAAATTCTTACCCAAAAATGGAAGCAGGCTTTTGTTTTTTTTAAACATGAAGATGAGGCCAGGGGACCCGAAATGGCCATGCAGTTTCGCAAATTTTCTATTGAGCAAGCCCTTGAAAACTCGTTATGATCAGATACGTCTTTCCCCGGGCTGCACTTCATTCAATGGAATCATTAATTTGTTTTACCGCCTATCTCCTGCTTCTTCATCATAATCAGCACGGCGGAGATGGCGCCTTCGGTCATGCCGGGGATGCGCTCCATCTGGCCGATGGTGGCAGGCGCAATGCGGGTAAGCTTGGCTTGCAGTTCGTTGGAGAGGCCGGGTACTTTTGAATAATCAAAGTCCTTCGGAATTTTCTTTTTTTCCTGGTCTTTTAATTTCTTTGTCGCTTCGAACTGGCGCTTGATGTAGCCTTCGTACTTGGTTTCGATTTCCATCTGTTTTTTCACAAAGGGATCATCTTCAGGCTCCCAGCCGGGAAATCCGGCCAGATCGTCATAGGAAATTTCATAACGTTTCAGCAGTCCGTAAAGCGTGCTGTGGTTGTTCAAGGGCGGTGATTTGATTTCGGCCAGTTTTTCATTTATCTCTGGCACGGGCTTGACGGGTGATGTTTTCAGATGGGCGATGCCCTGTTCAATGCGTTTCATTTTGTCCTGGAGGTCCCGATAGTATGCACGTTCAATCAGACCCAGTTCGCAGCCTTTGCCCATCAGGCGGATGGTGGCGTTGTCTTCGCGCAGAATCAGCCGGTACTCGGCGCGCGATGTGAACATGCGATAGGGCTCATCAACGCCGCGGGTGACCAGATCATCGATGAGAACGGCGATATAGGCTTCCGATCTGTCGAGAATAAACAGAGGTGCGCCTTGTAGCGCCAGTACGGCGTTGATCCCCGCCCACAGGCCCTGAGCCGCCGCTTCCTCGTAACCGGAAGTACCGTTGATTTGACCGGCCAGATATAAACCGGAAATGAGCTTGGTCTCCAGCGTTGGTTTTAATTGCGTCGGCTGCACAAAATCGTATTCAATGGCATAAGCAGGGCGCATGATTTCCGCCTGTTCCAGCCCGCGAACGCTGTTGACTATTTTTTGCTGCAATTCCAGCGGAAGACTGTTGCCCAATCCCTTGGCATAAATTTCTTCCGTTTCCAATCCCTCATGCTCCAGCACCACCGGATGTGCTTCACGCGTGCCAAATCTCATTACCTTGTCTTCGAGAGAAGGGCAGTAACGGGCGCCGATTCCTTTAATTGCACCGGAATATAACGGGGAATAACTGATGTTTTCGCGGATAAGGCGGTGTGTTGCAGAAGAGGTTGCCGAAAAGTAGGAAGGCAGACGCTCGGGGCGCAATTGTTTTGTAGAAAAAGAAAAGGGCTGCGGTTCCGGATCGCTGTCCTGGCGCTGCAGGCAGGAAAAATCAATAGTCGAGGCCTTGAGGCGCGGCGGTGTTCCCGTTTTCATTCTTCCGATTTCAAAGCCCAGCTCTTTGAGACAGTCGGCAAGGGTAACAGACGCCAGTTCACCGGCGCGGCCGGAAGTATAATGAGAAGTGCCGATATGAACAAGGCCGTTCAAAAATGTTCCGGTTGTGATAACCACTTTTGGCGCGGCGTAGAAAAAACCGGTTTGATCCAGCACGCCTTTGATTTCGTTTCCTTCAATTATCAGGCGCTCAACCATGGCCTGCCGGATATGCAGATTCTTTTGCCGCTCGACGACCGCTTTCATTGCTAAGCGGTATTGCTGTTTGTCGCATTGGACACGGGAAGAATGAACTGCGGGGCCTTTGGAGGCATTGAGCAGACGGAAATGCAGCGCCGTTTTATCGGCGATCCGGCCCATCTCGCCGCCCAGAGCGTCGATCTCCTTGACTAACTGTCCTTTGGCAAGTCCGCCGATGGCCGGATTACAGGACATGAGCGCAATCGAATCCAGATTAATATTAAAAAGAAGCGTCCGACAGCCCATGCGCGCCGCAGCCAGGGCCGCTTCACAACCGGCATGGCCGGCGCCCACAACTATGATATTGTAATTGTTACTCACTGAAAATTTTCCTCCAAAAACCAAAAGCTTGCGCTTGCATTAAATTAATAGTATTCCGTCAAAAAACACAACAAAAAAGAGGCGGATTTGGCAAAGCCTGCATTCTGGAAAAACAACAAAAGATATTATGATCTGAAAAGTTACTGGCGTAATTTGTTCGGCTGTAACGTGCACAAACTATCCATTGACGCGGGTTTTACCTGTCCCAACCGCGACGGACACGTTGCAGTTGGTGGCTGCATTTACTGCGACGGGCGCGGCTCCAAGCTGCGCCAGCTGGGAGAGCTGCCATCCATAACGGCACAGATTCGAAGCGGCAAGAAATATTATGCAGGTCATGCGGATAAATTTATTGCTTATTTTCAAACATTTACCAATACTTATGCGCCCTGCGATCATTTAAAGCGCTGTTATGATGAAGCATTAAACGAGAAAGATGTCGTCGGTCTTTCCATTGGCACTCGCCCGGACTGCCTCGCACCGGAAACGGTCTCTCTGTTAAAGCAATATGCTGACGACTATCATGTCTGGGTCGAATTGGGGCTGCAATCGGTGCACGACAAAACCCTGCGGTTTATCAACCGGGGACATGATTTTCAGCAGTTTCTGGATGCGGTAAATTCGCTTGCCGGAAGCAAACTGAACATTTGTGTACACATTATTATCGGATTGCCGGGTGAAAGTGACGATGATGTCATAGAAACAGCGAGGACTCTGGCCGCCTTGCCGATCAACGGCATTAAAATTCATTCGTTACTGGTCCTGGACGGCACGATCATGGGGAATATGTACAAAAATGGATCGATCCCGATGATCAGCAAGGAAAAATATGTGGAGCTTACGGCTGACGTGCTGGAGATTCTGCCGCCGCATATAGTGATTCAGCGTCTTACCGCCGACGGCTACCGGGACATTTTCCTTGCCCCGGCTTGGGCGGGCAATAAACTGGACGTATTGAATTCAATTAACCGTGAATTGGACCGCCGCAACAGTTGGCAGGGGATGCATTACGCCGGAAGGAAATAAATTATTCCGTTTCCAAATCAAGCGCTACCTTTGTTGGCGTCGGCGTCGGCTTCCTCAACGTATGTATAATACGCCTCGTTGCCTCCTCCTAGCCGCTTCGGTAGCATCATTGATTTGGAAGCGGAATTAGTTGTTGTACTTTGAGCATAAAAATTGCTAGTATTTTGTCAAATTAAGGACTTTTGAAAAGAAATTTATGATTGCGATTATTGATTACAAAGCCGGAAATCTTACCAGCGTCGCCCGCGCTCTGCAAAATATCGGTAAAGATTATCTGATTACCGATCAAACCGAAAAACTGGATGCGGCCAGCCACGTTATTTTCCCGGGAGTCGGCGCTGCCGGTGAGGCTATGGTTTATTTGCGCCAAAAGAAACTGGATGTCTGGCTCAAAGACTGGGTAAAAACCGGTAAACCTTTAATGGGAATTTGCCTGGGTACACAAATTATTTTTGATTACAGCGAAGAAAACGACACGCCGTGCATAGGCCTGGTCAGTGGTTCCACAAAGCGTTTTCCGGACGGCATGCAGTCTGAAGGCAGACTATTGAAAATTCCGCACATGGGTTGGAACTCTGTTCAATTCCGACACTCGCATCCTGTTTTCAAAGATATTCCCGCCGAGGCGGAATTCTATTTTGTGCATTCCTACTATCCGGCGCCGTCGCGAGATACCGTCGTTCTGGGTGTAACGGACTACGGGATTGAATTTTGTTCAGTGCTGGCGGAAAAAAATCTTGTGGCCATGCAGTTTCACCCGGAAAAAAGCGGCCGGCCGGGCCTGCAAATTTTACGGAATTTCTGCAACTGGAGGGGTTAAATCTTTGAAAAGTCAACAAGCAGTTAACTACAGACGACCTCGTAAAATGCGCCAGAGGCAAGGCGCGCAAATACAGAGGAGTGAGGCATACTTAGGGGTATGCCGCAATGACGATGGATGCAGCGCAACGCAGCATGTGGACATTTTACGAGGTTGTCATGATCAGTAAGCGAATAATTCCCTGCCTCGATGTGCGAGCCGGCAAGCTGACAAAAGGGATTAAATTTCAAGGCAATGTCGATATCGGCGATCCAGTGGAGGCAGCCCGTGAATATTACGAACAAGGCGCCGACGAGATTGTATTTTATGATATTACGGCGTCGTCCGACGGACGTGATATTATGATTGATGTCGTTGACCGCGTAGCCAAAACAATTTTCATTCCTTTTTCCGTCGGCGGTGGCATTCGCAATCTGGAAGATATGCGGCGGGTTATTATGGCCGGGGCGGAAAAGGTCAGCGTTAATTCCACCGCCGTAACCAATCCCGAGATCATCGCTCAAGGCGCGCAGGCTTTCGGTAGCCAGTGCATAGTTTTAGGAATGGATGTAAAAAAAGTGGCGGTGAGCGAAAAGATCCCCTCCGGGTATGAAATAGTCATTCACGGCGGCAGGAAATATACCGGCATTGATGCCTTATGGTGGGCCCGGGAAGCGGAAAGACAGGGCGCCGGTGAAATTTGTCTGAACTCGATAGACGCAGACGGCACACAGGATGGGTATGAGCTGAATTTAACGGCGATGATTTCGGAAAATGTGCATATTCCGGTAATTGCCTCCGGCGGCGCGGGAAAGCCCGAACATCTGGCTGAAGTACTTACGACCGGCAAAGCCGATGCGGCGCTGATCGCCTCCATGGTTCATTACCGCACGTATACAATTGCCCAAATCAAACAATACCTGCATGAACAGGGGATCAAGACGAGAATGCTCTGGTGATACCAAGTTGCATTCTTTGCCTAACTTTGTTGGCTGCGTCGTCAGCTTCCTCAACGTATTAGTAATACGCCTGCGGAGCCTCCTCCTTGCCGCCGCGTTATGCTTTGAATGCGACTTGGTATTTACGATAATTGTGCTTGACGAATATAATCAAGAGTTGCATAAGAAATCACGATTTACATAAATTATTTACATGGAAATAATATAATAAAAGATATTTTTTAAATCTAGGAGGCGATTTAAGTGGATGCAAAAAGGTATGAATTAAATATACAACTGGCGCAGATGTTAAAGGGTGGCGTCATTATGGATGTAACCAATGTAGAACAGGCCAAAATTGCCGAAGAAGCCGGGGCAGTCGCGGTAATGGCTCTCGAGCGTGTGCCTGCCGATATACGCAAGGATGGCGGAGTTGCCCGGATGTCCGATCCGGCGATGATCGCCAAGATCAAAAAGGCCGTGTCGATTCCGGTTATGGCCAAAGCCCGCATCGGTCATTTTGTGGAAGCACAAATTTTGGAAGCATTGCGGATCGATTATATTGATGAGAGCGAAGTGTTAACACCGGCGGATGAAGAATGCCATATTGATAAGACAAAATTTTCCATTCCGTTTGTTTGCGGCGCCCGCAATCTGGGAGAAGCGCTGCGCCGGATCGCTGAGGGCGCTGCTATGATCCGTACAAAAGGTGAGGCGGGAACCGGTAATGTGGTCGAGGCTGTCCGCCATATGAGAACAATGAACCGCGAAATCCGGCAGCTTACGCAGATGCCGGTAGAAGAAGTAACCGGTTTTGCCAAAGCCAACGGTTTGCCTTACGAACTGGCGCTGAAAGTGAAAGAATTGGGACGGCTGCCCGTAGTCAATTTTGCTGCCGGAGGCATTGCCACTCCCGCCGACGCCGCTCTGATGATGCAGTTGGGCTGTGACGGAGTCTTTGTAGGATCAGGCATTTTCAAATCTGCGGATCCGAAGCTGCGCGCTGCTGCTATCGTTAAAGCAACTGCTTATTTTAATGATCCCAAGAAAGTATTGAAGGCGTCGATGGGATTGGGAGAAGCCATGGCTGGTCTGGAGATATCGCAAATTCCTGATGATCAAATACTGGCGAAACGCGGGTGGTAATTCCATTTCCAAATCAAGCGCTACTTTAAAAATATGAGACAATGAACAGTCAGAAGAAAAAAAAGTCCGGTATTATTGGTATACTTGATTTACAGGGTGGAGTTTGTGAGCATCTGGATCACCTGCAACGCCTGGGAATTATCGCCAGAAAAGTTAAGCAGGCATCTGATTTTCCTGATTTAGCCGGTCTGATTATTCCCGGCGGGGAAAGTTCCTGTATTGCCCGTTTAATCAATATTTTTAAGATCAAAGAGCCGCTGCTGAATGCGTACGAGCATGGAATGAAGCTTTGGGGTACTTGCGCGGGGGCCATATTGCTGGCAAAACACGTTGTCGGCGAAGATCCCTGTCTGGGATTGATTGATATTGAAATAGAACGCAACAGTTTCGGCAGTCAGCTGGATAGCTTTAAGATCGAGGCTCTGATTCCGCAGGTGGCGAAAGAGCCGGTCCCCCTGACTTTTATCCGCGCACCCAAAATATGGAAAAGTGGAAAAGATATTAAGGTATTGTTAAAAATTGACGATTACATTGCTGCGGCGGAAAGTAAAAATATTCTGGTGACCGTATTTCATCCCGAATTGACAGGTTCTCTGGCGTTTCATCATTACTTTGCAGTTAAATGCGGATTGAATCCGTCAGGTAAGACCAAAAGTTACATTGACGAGCAATGGAATAGTTGCAGTTGGACGAAACTTGCAGGCGGCATCTGAATATAAAATCCGGTATTTAAAATATTAAAATCAACATTAATGGGGTTTTATTGTTTTTTATGGACGTTAAATTTATCAACCCTTTTCTGAACGGTACTCTTGAAGTATTGGAAAAAATGGCTTCGATCAAACCCGTGGCCGGCAAGCCGTATGTAAAAACAAACGACACCGCTTGTGGCGATGTTTCCGGAATAATTGGTATGACGGGAGATGCCGTTGGATCTCTTGCTCTTTCTTTCAGTGAGGAATGCATTATCTATATCGCCAATAATATGCTCGGGGAAAATCATACGGAAATGAATAAAGAGGTTCTGGATACAGCCGGCGAACTCACCAATATCATTTCCGGAGCAGCCAGAAAGTTGATGGAGAAAGATGATCTGAAGGTTTTTGCGGCCATACCGACGATTGTTTACGGCAAACAGCACATGGTGCGTCATATTGTCTCCGGCCCCAGTATTGTTCTGCCTTTTCAGACGGAAAAAGGCACTTTTGTCATCGATGTCTGCTTAAAATCACAGTTGAAACCGAAAGAAGAGCAGCCGACGCCTGTTGTGGAAGAGCCTTCTTTACCAGTACCTCCACGCCAGAAGGCATTCGATCCGAAAGCCGCAAACCCGGCGGTTTTCGGCAAACCGTCAATGCCCAAGCCCGGGCCGGAAATATCGCAGACCAAAATTGAGGAGGATTTAACTAAAGCCAACATAATTGGTCACAAAGATGTTGCCGGACGGCTCGATCAGCTGAAGCAGATATTAGCGGAAACTATCTCAACGAGAGATGCCATGATGAAGCAGCTTAAAGACCAGCCGTTTATGGAAGTGGTGCAAAGACAGCGCTACAAGAAAGCATTGCCTTCTTATGATGCTAAAATTAAAAGATTAAAACTGGATATAATGGCTGCGGAAACGCTGTCCAAAATGACCAAGGAAGATTTTGAGAATCCCAAAATTAAGACAAATTTTCAGAATTATCCTGCCGGGGGGGCACGAAAATAGCCTTCTTTCTCGGATACTTGGTAATTCGTGAATATCATTAAATCAATCGAAGAAACTTTTTTTGCCAATTGCCGCTACTGGGGTGGCCTCAATTCGTCCGTTTACAACAGCGGTTCGATCTGGGCAATGAGAACGGATATTGAATCCGCCGATCTCAACATGGTCTGGAATGAAAGACCCCTGACGGTAGATGACGGTAAAACCATTCTGGATATTAAAAGCCATTTCCGGAAGAAGGGATTGCCTTTCTGGTGGTGGGTGTTTCCCGGGGCGCAATCACAAATGACCTGCGACATGCTGAAAGCGGAAGGCTTTTCTATTGTTGACAGCATTCCCTCGCTGTTTACGGATTTGGCCGCCTCATACGAAGCTCCGCATGATGAGAAGTTGCAGATTATACAGGTCGGGAATCAAGAAAATCTGGCTTTGTGGGAGGATGTCTCCTTTGCCGGGTTTGATTTCCTGTCGGAAACAAGACAGCAGTTTCATCGGTTTACCGCAACATTCAATTTAAATTTCGACTCGCCGCAAAAATTTTTCCTCGCCTTTTGGAAGGATAAACCGGCGGCAGCATCGCTGTTGTTTCTCCATGAAAACGCAGCCGGTATTTATTTTGTTTCCACACTGGCGGAATATAGAAGAAAAGGAATCGGCTTGGCTTTAATGCTGGCGACTCTGCGTTTTGCCAGGCAGGCCGGGGCGCAATGCGCCACTTTGCAGTCGTCGCCCGACGGTTTGCGGGTTTATCAGAGGGCCGGATTTAAAGAATATTGCCGGGTGGATGTTTACAGTCTGGCAGCAAACATATGACGACCTCGTAAAAAGGCCGGATGCTGCGTTGCGCTTCATCCCTCGTCACTGCGGCGTACGCCAAGTACGCCTCATTCCTCGGTATTCGCGCGCCTTGCCTGCGACCTTTTTACGAGGTCGTCTGAAAATTGTTAATTTCACGACTTTTTACGAGTCCATCATATAGTTTAGGAAAAATTGTTATTATATCTTTTCCGACTGCGGTAAATAATCTTCCCTCACGGGAGAAAAGACTTCAATAGCCACGGAATCGGCAATAATCCTGGCTTCGTGTTCAACTGAGCCGGGGATGCACCAGCTGTCACCAGGCAGGACATCATAGGTTTTTTCGCCGATGGTGAGTTTAATTTCCCCCGCGACCAGGTAACCAGTCTGCTCATGTTCATGGGCGTGTCTGGGTAGTGTGAAGCCCCCCTCCAGCCTGAACTCCGTAAAAAGAGTTTTCTCACCGTAAACGAGGGTTTTCATCCATACGCCGGGTACCACCTGCCGGTAGCCGGAATTATCTTGCTTGTAGAACATAAATCCTCCTGATGTCCCTATAAAAAGTTCCAATGCTACATTGCTTGCTGCCACTTTTGCAGTGTGAGGATGGGAATATAGATGCTATTCAGTTTGAGGACGCTTACGGTTAAACCTCGCTTTCGTTGATCTTCCGGGCTTGGGAATGACCGGTTCACTTGATTCCGGTTGCGGTGTTTCCGGTGTTTCCGGTATTTGCGGCTCTGCCGGTGTTATAACCAGCGGTTTGGATTCCGGTGTTTCTGCGACAGTTGCAGGCATTGCCTCTGCCTGCGCATTTTCCGGTGCTTTACTTTCCTGGTTATTTACATCAGCCGGCGTCAGCGCTTCCGGAGCGATATTTCCCGGCAGGTTACTTTCAGGCTGATCCGTGATTTCGGAAACAGTAACCGCTTTTGAAAGAGCGTCGGGAATGCTGTTTTCCAGCTTTGTGTCCGAAGATTTACGGCGTCGGGGACGACGCCGGCGTTTTTTAGTTGCCGGAGTTTCTCCGACGGCAGCAGTTTCCTGCGCCGGAGTTTCCGCTGGCGCTTCCGGTGCCGCTTCATCCGGACATACCGTTTCAGCTAACTCCTTTTCTTTGATGACATACTGCATTTCCAGTTTATCCCAAAGCATTTCTCCGCTGCCGAAAATATGCAGAACCAACCCGAAGGAAGATTCCATTCTTAAAAGTTCGGCTTTCTTTTGATTGAGGATATAATTGGCAATTTCATGAGGGAGGATGACTTTGAGTTCGGAATAAGTTCCTTTGACTGCTTCTGATTCGATTTTCCGAAAGGCGCTTAACGCCGCATATTCCAGTGAAGGCCTGAAACCACTGCCGTCGCAATAGGGACAGGTTGTATAGCTTATTTCCTGAATGGTCGGTTGTTTCTTTTGCCGTGACAATTCAAGAAGGCCAAATTTCGAAATGCGGGAGAGCTGGATTCTGGCCCGATCCAGACTCAGCGCTTTTTTGAAAGCTTTTTCCACTTCAGCAACATTTTTCTTTTCCATCATGTCGATAAAGTCGATTACGATTAATCCGCCCAGGTCACGCAGGCGTAATTGACGGGCAATTTCTTCGCAAGCCAGCAAATTGGTTTTAAAAGCAGTTTCCTCAATGTTGCGTTTGTTCGAACCGCGTCCGGAGTTGACATCAATGGTAATCATTGCTTCCGTGGGGTTGATGATAATATAGCCGCCGGATTTGAGATCAACACGCTCCTGATAAATAATGCCAATTTGTTCTTCGAGCCCGAAGCGCTCAAAAAGAGGGGTTCTTTCTTTATAGTGGACAACTATTTTTACATTACGGGGCACGGCTGCTTTCATGTAAGCACGCATCTTGCGGTAAGTATCGTAATCATCGACCAGAATTTCTTCAATTTCGGGGGTCAGATAGTCGCGCAGAGAGCGGACACCGAAGTCTGTTTCCTGATAAACAATTATAGGTCCAACGAGACTATCGGCTTTTTTTACAATTTCTTTCCAAAGACGCATCAGATGCTGATAGTCGCGGTAAATTTCCGGTTTGGTCCTGTTGATGCCGGCTGTTCGTACAATAAATCCCATGTTGTCCGGGATTTTAATCTGCCCCATCAGATTTTTAATTTTCTGCCGTTCTTCTTCATTTTCAATCTTGCGTGATATGCCGCTTCCGGGTTTGTTGGGCATTAGAACAAGGTACCTGCCGGGCAGAGAAATGTAGGAAGTTAAAAGAGCGCCTTTGTTGCCGGTTACTTCCCGCACAGCCTGAACTAAAAGTTCCTGTCCGACTTTGAGCACTGGTTTGCCGTTGCCCTGACCATTTTCCTGACCGGTTAAGTATTCACGGTTGACATCGCGCAGAGGAAGAAAACCGTCTTTCCCTCCGCCATAGTCAACAAAAGCCGCTTGCAGTCCCCGTTCGACTTTCAGTACTTTCCCTTTGTAAATGTTTCCGGTGATGCGATCTTTCATCGACATTTCAATATTGAATTCGATGAGTTTGCCCTTTTCATCAACGGTGGCCATCCGCTTCTGTTCCTTGTGAACAGCATTAATAAGCATGGTGTGTTTCATAAATGTCCTCATTGGCCTGCCTGCAATCAGGTGCGCCAGTGCGCGTCCAGATTCTTTTCCGATTCTGTTCTTCTGATAAGCAGTCGGGCCGTTATTTATATAAAGGCGCTCACATCGCCTTTTCCGATTCTTATAATTTCAATATTGTCATCAACGAGACTAATCACACTCGAAGGTTCGGGAATAATATTACCGCCGTCGATTATGAAATCGACTAATTTGCCCCATTGTTCCGCAATTATATAAGGGTTTCCCATGTCTTCACCTTCCGCCGTTTTTACGCTCGTGCTGATGATCGGTTGTCCCAGTTCTCTGACCAGGGCAAGACAAATATTATTATCGGGTACTCTGATTCCTGTCGTCGGTCTTTTCGGTAAAATTATCTTGGGTACCAGACGCGACGCTTCCAGAATGAAAGTATAAGAACCAGGCAAAAGACGTTTCATTGTTTTGTAAGCATAGTCAGTAACTTTGGCGTATTGGCTGATATGTTTTAAGTCCGAACAGATGAAACTAAGAGGTTTTTTCTTGTCTCTTCTTTTAATTTCGTAAATCTTTTCAATACCTTTTTTATTGGATAGGCTGCAACCCAATCCATAAACCGTGTCAGTAGGGTAAATTATAACACCACCATTACGCAGTTCTTCAACGGCTTTTTTAATCAGCCGCATTTGCGGATTCTGGGTGTTAATCGAGAGCATGAGCCTGATTCCTGATAATTATACTTAAACGAATTATATATCAGGAATTGCAAAATATGGCAATTGAAGCTTCACGGAAAAATTTCAATTAATCAATTTTGATGAACTCGTGAAAGTCGCAAAATTAACAATTTTCAGACGACCTCGCAAAAAGGCCGCAGGCAAGGCGCGCGAATACTGAGGAATGAGGCGACTTTTAGGGTACGCTGCAGTGATGAGGGATGAAGCACAATGCAGTATCCGGCGTTGTTACTGAGGTCGTCAATTTTTATTGGCTTTGTCTTTGCTGAGTTTATATTCGATGCTATCCACCAGAGCCTGCCAGCTGGCGTCAATAATATTTTCCGAAACTCCAATAGTACTCCATACTTCCGTGCCGTCAGCAGAATCCAGAAGAACGCGGACTCTTGCCGCCGTACCTTCCGAGCCCTCCAGTGTGCGCACTTTGAAATCCACCAGACGCATTTCCCGAATCTGGGGATAAAATTTTGTCAACGCTTTGCGCAGGGCATTATCCAATGCGTTTACCGGACCATTTCCTTCGGCGGCGGTTAATTCTTCTTCGCCGTCGACGGATATTTTAATGGTTGCCTGGGATAGACAGGGATTGTTTTCGGTACGCGATGTAACTACACTGAAACACTCCAGCGTGAAGGGATCGACAAATTCGCCGATTGCTTTTTTGATCAACAGTGAAAGAGAACCGTCAGCGGCGTCAAACTGAAACCCCCGGTCCTCCATCAGCTTAACTTCATGGACGATTTTTTTGCCTAAAGAAGCGTGTTTGGCCAAGTCGATGCCTAACTCTCTGGCTTTATATTCAACATTGCTTTTGCCGGCCAGGTCGGAAACAAGGACCCGGCGGCGGTTGCCGACAAGTTCCGGTTGCATATGCTCGTAAGCCGCAGAGTTTTTTGCCACCGCGCTGACATGTACGCCGCCTTTGTGGGCGAAAGCGCTGCGTCCGACAAAGGGACGCGAGTTCAACGGCGGCACGTTGGCTGTGTCACTGACAAAGTGGGAGAGGTTGGTAAGTTGACGGATTGCTTCCGGAGGCAGACAATCTTTCCCCATTTTCAATTGCAGATTACCGATCAGCGGGATCAGGTCGGCATTGCCGCATCTCTCCCCGTAGCCGTTGACGGTGCCCTGAACCATTTTAACTCCTTCCCGCACGGCGGCGATGGAGTTGGCCACTGCCAGTCCGCAGTCATTATGGGCATGAATGCCCGTCATATTTAAAGAAATATAAGAGGAAACTTTTTTGACGATGGCACTGATTTCGTGGGGCATGGAACCGCCGTTGGTGTCGCAAAGGACGATCATATCCGCGCCCGCAGCCAGAGCAGTTCTGATTACTTTGTCGGCGTACTTTGGATTATTCTTGTAACCGTCAAAAAAATGTTCGGCATCAAAGAGCACTTCTTTGCCCATGTCTTTGAGATATTTGATGGAATCGCCGATCATTTGCAAATTTTCCTCCAGGTCGATTTTGAGAATTTCGTGGACATGCAGATCCCATGATTTACCGAATATGGCCACAGCCTGCGTTCCGGCTTTCACCAGGGCGTTCAGGTTTTCACATGCCGAGGGTTTGATATGCGGCTTGCGGGTGCTTCCGAATGCCGTCAACCGGGAGTTCTTGAAATGGATGTTTTTCGCCATCTCGAAGAAGCGGAGATCTTTCGGGTTGGAGCCCGGCCAGCCGCCCTCAATATAATGGAAATGTGCTTCATCGAAGCGCTGAGCGATGCGCAGTTTTTCCTCCGCTGAAAAATTTATCTGTTCGCCCTGCGTACCGTCTCTCAGAGTCGTATCGTAAATTAAAACTTGATTTTTTGTCATTTTCTCCTCGCTTTCAAAAAAAAAACCGCCGCCAGGATTCCTGGCAGCGGTTTTAAGTTTCCTTGAATATACAGTGTACTACACCACGACCAGTCCTCCTGTGAGGAAGCTAATTATAATGTTGCTAATTATAATGGGTCGAATTGCAGTTGTGTTCATAGCGCCTGTAATTTATTAATTTGTTTTATGCTATGTTTTTCGGGTTTGTTTGTCAATACAAATATGGTGAAAAATATTTATTTAGCCTTCATATCCGGGAGCTTCATACCCGCCGGCTTTGCCGTTGCTTTCACTGCCAGCATTATAAAGAAAAAGCAGCTCAGAGAGGCGACAATCAGAGGTGCGGCGGGCAGATCCCATTTATACGAGATGAATAATCCCAGTAAACTGGAAACCAGACCCAGCAGCCAGCCGCCGATAAGTATCCGGAGCGTTTCCCTGGTAAACAACCTTCCGATTAACGCCGGTATTATCAGAAAAGCAAATACCTGCAGAATACCCGCCATCTGTACCGATTTGGCCAGTACTACCGCGAAGCTGAGAAAAAATATAAATTCCCAGAAATAACCGCCCTTTCCTTCGCAGGAAAGACCGAAAAACCGCTCCCGGAAGATAAAGTGAAAAATGCCGATGACGGCGTAAAGAATAAAGGCATGGTAAATATCCCGCCAATCGACCCAGATAATGTTGCCGTTCAAAATTGCCTTGAATTCCTCCATTCCATGCGGAGAACGATCGAGAATGAGAATGCTTGCGGCCAGCGAAAAGATATAGAGAACGCCGATAAAAGCTTCGATATTGGTATATTTCGAGATCCGGCGGGAAAGAGAAAGGATGAAGGCGCCCAGCACGGCAAAAGCTATAGGCAGAACATATTCTGCTGCATTATCATGACCGCAGAGGAAGGAACAGGCGACTCCGACTCCGACAAATTGTGCCAGCGAAAGATCGACGAAAATAATTCCCCGCTCCAGAATGTGGATGCCGAAGTAGGTATGAATCAAAATCAGGATAATGCACGCAACAAAGGGGTTAAGTAAAAAGCCGAACGCCTCCATCATGGTAACCTTTCTATTCCAGGGATTTCAGAACCGCATCCATTAATGAAAACCAGTCGTTGATACCGGCGGCAGAGCCGACGTCGTGGGGAATAACTATACTGCGCAATCCGGTTTTCTGGGCAAGGGCGTTGACTTCTTTTTTACCGTAATACGCCGTAGTCAAAATACCGTTGGCCCCGGCTTTCTTTGCAGATACAATGAGTTTGCCAATATGGCGTGCCGAAGGCGGTATGCCCGGTTTTTCCTCAATATAATCGAGTATCTGAAAGCCATAGTCTCGCGCCGTATATTCAAAGAATTTATGATATGCTATATATTTTTTCCCTTTCAGCGGTATCTTAGACCACTGATTTTGTTTTTTTTGCAGCCTGCTTTCCAGGGAAGCGAGGTTTGTTCTGTAAACGGAAGCATTTTCCGGATCTGTTTTGGCTAAAGCCTGGGTCATTCCCCGGGCGACCTGCATGATATTACGGGCGGAAAGATGATAATGGGGATTGCCCAATGGATGTACATCTCCCATGCTCCGGTCCACCGTTTCCTGTTTTTCAATGGCATTGATTAATTGCGAGCAGTTCAGATTGCCGGACTTTCCGGGCTGAATCCTGTTGTTTCTGGAAGATTCGATGAGTATCGGCAGGAAGCCGATTTCGAGGTCAAGTCCGTTGTACATGAGAAGATCGGCATTTCTTGCCGCCAGGATCATGCTTGGTTTGGCTTCTATCTGGTGCGGATCCTGATTGGGTTTGACGAGGACCTTTATGTTTACTTTATCTTTTCCCAGATCTCCCGCAATGCTGCCGATCCAGGGCAGCGTAGCCACAACATTAATTTTAGCTGCGGCCGGAGCGGCGAGGGTTAGAACAAGGAGAAAAGATATTAACAGTTTTTTCATGGCGATACCTCCTTAAAACTTATGGGCGGGATGAGCGCCGATGGCAAAGATAAATTGCAGAAAAAGCTCATCGTTTGGTTTTCCGGTTACATCCGATTCATCATGGTTGTATTGCAGCCGCAGGAGGCTGAATTCGGAAAAATTATAATTAATCATGCCGCTTGCCCGCCAGGGGCGGCGGCCCCAATCCTGTTTTTCGCCAGCCAGTGTATAATCGTCCTTAAAGAGACCGAGAACATCGTAGCGGCCGCCAAACTCCCAATTCGCCTGTTTATAAATGCCTTGAAAATATAATCCATCCTGGCTTCTTTCGAGACTTTGCACCAGGCCTGAATTGGTGTCAGTTAAATCTCCGGACTGAGTCCGCAAGAGATATTCGCTCTGTATTTTGAAGCCGCGGTCTTTCGATGGTTTCCATTTGTAGGTGAATTCCAGCCCGTACAGCGTCGTATCTCCGGAAAAATCGGAATCGGCGGCGACCGTATCCGTTTTTGTTTTTCCTGTTAAGACCGACGGGCCGAAAAGAATAGTTGAGTTGTCGCCTATATCCAAAGAAGCTTTGACAAACGCCGTATAGGCATGGATTCCGCTGGCAGCATCGGAGCCAAACAGCATATCGCTGTCTCCCTGTAGCGCTTCCACGCCGACAATGGTGTAAAAGGGTAAAGGAAGCAAATAGGTGTACTGAATGCCTTTTTCACTGAAGCCCTCGTTGCCGATAAATGCCCGGTAAGGAAGAGGGGCATCCACAAAATCCCAGACATGGCTATGCTGGGAATTAAGCCTGCCAAACCCGCTCTTAAACTTGCCCCCCTTGATTTGATGTCCCTGGGGAAGACAGGTTGTAACAAAGTAGGCCTCTTCCAACTCGGCGCCGTCTTCTTTTACGGGAATCGTGGCATAGAGATTAAAGAAGGAATCTACCGGTGCGTATAAAGCAACTTCCGCTGCATCCAGATTAAAGCCGTTTCTTCTGTCTATTCCCCGGGTGGTGTATCCTGATATACTCCGATTCCTGACCTCTTCCGTAGTAAGATTAGATGAGTAGGCGTAAGTGTTCAACACCAGGGAAATATTCGGATTGGACATTGCGGCGGAGCCGAACAAACCGGCAGCCTTTTGCACCGGCTGAACTTCGGCCGGTTTCTCTTTGCTTTCCGGTATGGCGGCGACTTCAGTCTTATTAATCTGTGCTTTTAATTCATCAATCATTGTCTGCTGCGCTTTGATAGTTTCCGCCTGCTTTTTTAAAACCTCCTCCAGTGCCCGTATTCTTGATTCGATATCACTCTGAGCAAATACATGGCCGGACATCGTCAGCGAACAAAGAAGGATTAAAAAAATGAGTCCTTTTTTCATACAGATGTCTCCTTTGTCTTGATAAATAAAAGATATCTTTGTTGCTGTAATTATTTAATGTTTATCCCGTCGGAAACGCTGCTTGCCGCTTTGCGCCGAAGCTTACAGCCAGACTTAGCCTCTTGATTGTTAGTCACACAAATCCGGCGTTAATTTCTGAGGGGACAAATAGCTTTGATGAACTACACGGGTAAAAATAAGGGAGGCGCCCTGTTGGGTAAGATGGCAAATATGGATAAATTACGGTGAAATATTTCTCTCGGTTGAAGAAAAAAAGTAGCTGCTAAATAGAAAACCAATAAGAAGCCGTCTTCCAGCTTGCCTGAGGACAGTACATTGGCCGCGATACATAAAGGACAATCAAAATGCGGGCAATTGTCGTCATGGTGGTGCCATCCGGTGGTAAAGGTGACAACCAGACAGGCAGCGACAAAAAGGACAATTGCTCTTTTTTGAAATTGCTTAAAAAATACCATCGTTTTTCAGTCTATCATTTTACTTTATGAAAAGTTTTTTCGGTAACTTGGTGGAGCGCAATATAGGCAAGAAACGCCCGCCTGTCAATACGAAACCAGCGGCCAGGGGTTTTGTATTTTAAAGATATTGGAAAACCATGAATGTTTGATTGGAAAATTAAGACGTCAATGATAAATAAACAATATATCAATGAAAAAGGAAACTTGAAATGGAAGGCATTCTTTTCTTTAAAAAATTATTAATAATTCTCGGTTTTTCTATTCCTGTAATTTACCTTTTCAACAAAGTTAAATTGCCTTCTATTATTGGTTTCCTGATCACCGGCGTCATCATCGGGCCATTTGGCCTGAGGCTGATTGACGATACTGCCGGAATTCAGTTCATGGCGGAAATCGGTGTGGCCTTTCTGCTTTTTACCATCGGTATCGAAATTCAGTTTTCCCCCTTTTTGAAAAATTTGTCGGAAATCTTTTTAAGCGGTGGTTTACAGATATTGTGTACATTTATCGTGGGCATGTGTATCGGTCTGGTAATGCAATTGAACTTGAGCCAGTCTATTTTTATCGGCTTTATTCTGACTCACAGCTCTTCGGCCTTGATATTAAAGCTTTTGAAAGACCGCAGCGATGAAGATTCGCCTCAGGGGAAAATTTCTATCGGCGTTATACTATCCCAGGATCTGATGGTCGTGCCGATGATGCTGATGATACCCTTTCTTACCGCCGGCAGCGGTCCCGACGTCCTGATGATCATCTGGAAGATGGCCAAATCCATTTTGATTATTGTTGTTATTCTGGCTGCGGCCCGCTATGTCATCCCGTTTGTGATGGAGGGACTGGTCAGCATGAACATGCGCGACGTGCTGGTGATTACCTCCGTCGTTGTAGCCATGGGGATTGCCTGGATTACGGAATCTCTGGGGTTGTCACTGGCCATCGGTGCATTTCTGGCCGGAATGGCGCTTTCCGACACGGATTTCACGCAACAGATTATCAGCGACATCAATCCCTTTCGCGATGTTTTCCTGTCGGTATTTTTCGTCTCTCTGGGCATGATTCTCAATGTTGATTTTCTGCGGGAAAACACCGGCTATATTCTTTTAGTATCCCTCTGTATCATCCTTATTAAAGCCGTTATCGTCTTTGGCCTGGTCAAGCTGCTGAGATACCCCCTGCGCGTCGCCCTGCTTTCAGGTGTAATGCTGGCGCAGATTGGAGAATTTTCTTTCGTGCTGGCTTCTCAGGGACTGCACCAGAACATCATTTCGGGCTTTGTTTATCAGGGATTCATCGGAGCTTCTGTTTTAACCTTCATTGCGACACCGCTGCTCGTTTCGCTTACGTATTATTTGCTGGCGCAAAAAAGTATCGCCGAAGACATTCCATCTTCTGAAAAAAGCAACAAAATAGAGTTGAATAATCACGTTATTATCTGCGGAATGGGGCTCAACGGAAGAAATCTGATTAAAGTCTTGAAAAACACCGGCATAAATTACGTGATCATAGATCTGAATTTCAAACATATAAAAGAGGCCAAAGCAAAAGGCGAAAAGAATGTCATCTGGGGAGATGCTTCCAATATTGAAATACTAAAACATGCCGGCATTGATTCCGCCCGGGCTATGGTTATCGCCATTTCCGACCGTTTTTTGACAAAACGCTGCCTGGACATTGCCAAAAGCATCAAGCGTGATTTGCATGTGATCGTGCGGACAAAATACGTTGCCGATATTGACGAACTGGTGAAGCTGGGCGCAGATAATATCATCCCGGAAGAATACGAGACTTCGATTCAGATACTCAGCAGGGTGCTGAGAATGTTCCACATTCCCAACAGTATAATTTTGGCGCAGGGCAACATCATTCGTAATAAGTCTTACGGAGTTTTCCGGGAAGTCAGGTTTACCGAGGATGCTTTCGAACAGATCAATCAAATTCTGGCGCAGGGAACAATTGAAACTTTTTATGTTGCTTCGGGCAGTGCCATCATCGGTCAAAGCATTAAAGAATTGGATCTTAAAGCCCGAACGGGCGCGACTATTCTCAACATTATCAGAGACAACAAGACAATTACCCATCCTTCCAGTGACTTCGTCTTTCAGGTGGCGGATCAGCTCGTTATTTTCGGCAGCCACAGCGCCCTTGATCTGGCTTTGACCACGCTGGGGAGCGGTGGCGGGACTGAATAATATATATCGATGAATTATTCCATTTCCAAATCAATGATGCTACCGCGGCGGCAACCACCCCTACCCCCGCCAGGAGACTGTGTCATAATAGCTGATTGTCATTGCGAAACGCCTCTCAGGCGTTGTGGCAATCTAATATATTCAAGGGCTTACGAGATTGCTTCGCTCATTGTATTCGCTCGCAATGACATTATGACACAGTCTCCAGCGGGGGACAGAGGCGACGAGGCGTATTATGCATACGTTGAGGAAGCCGACGACCCCGGCCTGCGCCGGGCAGGCTGTGCCAACAAAGGTAGCGCTTGATTTGGAATTGGAATCAGAACATCAGCTTGTTGAGCCGCTTGATCAGCGATTGTGCGGGAGTGAAATCGCTTTTTATGTTCAACGCTTTTTCACAATCGGACAAACACTGGCTGTAAAGTTTCATTTCATAGAATGTTTGAGCCCGTCCCCAGAAGCCGTCGATTTGGCAGGGATTAAGGGAGATAGAGCGGTCGTAATCCTCCAGTGATCGTTCATAGCGTTTTAACACCCGAAACGTCAGACCGCGATTATTAAGGCAACGGATGTTTTCCGGATCGTAGTCGATGGATTTGGAAAAATCGCGGATTGCCCGGAGATAATCGGACAGGCCGAAATAGGCCATGCCGCGGTGATTGTAAATAAGCGATCTGATCGAATCCTTCATTTTTAAACGCAGGATAAACGTATAAATTTCAATGGCTTTTTCCAGAAAACCTCCGCTGTGAGCCTCCAGAGCCGCGAGCATGGCTTTGTCCAGATTTGCCTCTCCCCGGACTACGTCGAATTCACTTTGAAATACAGGTTGTTTGTCGTTTAAATGTAAATCTTCCAGGTTCTTGTCGATGTTGGGCGTAAAGGCCAGCTTGGCCTCCACACTCTGACGGCGCTTGCGGTCCTGCTCCCGGATTTCCTTCTGGTAATCACGAATCTCCTGAAAGATCAGGTCGGAAAGCGCCAGTGTAGCGTTGAGCGAAGCGAGTTTACGCCGAACCGATTTAATCGGCAGAGTAATATCCGACTTGTAAATAAGTTCGTGTTCCACTTCCGCCCACGCATCCTGCAGGATCGTGCGCAGTTGCACTTCGCAAACATCAGATGTATACGGCAGCTTGCTTTCCCGGCCAAAAGGATCGATTTTAATAAGGAAATGCACGGAGTCGTAGCCAAACTCTCCTATGGAGAGACGTGATCCCTTTCTTTCCAGTTCTACAACATTGAAAATAGTTTTTATCAGGTTTTCGATGACTTCCAGATCTTCCAGAAAAGGACATATGATTCTCAAGCCAAGAAAATCGTTAATAGTCGGCGCCTCTTTTTTTTGATGATGACGTAAAATTTTTACCAGTTTGTCAAAATACGTGTCAAAACGTTTGACACGGTATTTAATAGTTGGAAAACTGCCGTGATCTTTGAGAACGTTGCGCACCTGCTGATGAATCGACTGCAAAATGTCGTCATAAGCCGGATAAAGCTCTTCATAAAGAGCTTTGAGCTTACTGCGGTCCAGATTCTCGGGCAGTATGGAAGTTGATTGATTATGCGTAAATTTATTCGTCATTTTAGAGATACGGCGCCGGTGTGAATCACTACAGGCTTATCAGGATCAGATGCCTAATTTATTTATTGCCAAAGAATTTTACATCCGTTAGAAACAATGTCAAGAGAAATGCGGTTTTCTGCAAAATGCTTAAGTATAAAATAAGTGCGGTATAAGGAGGAGTAAGATTGTCCGTCCATCAGCACTCCAGTCATGCGGAGATAACCTGGGGCAAACGATTAGTAATTTCCATGGTGATGAACCTGATCATTCCCCTTGTACAGATTGCCGGGGGCATTGTTGCCGGTTCCATGGCTTTAATCAGTGATGCGCTGCACAATTTAACCGATTTCATTTCTCTGGCAATTAATTATGCGGCGCTGCTGATAGGATCGCGCGGTCCTACACACAAGCATACATTTGGCTTCAAACGCGTGGAAATATTCGGCACCGTAATCAGTGTGGCGCTGCTTTATGGAGCCGGGTTTTACATCGCCATCGAAGCGTGGCAGCGATGGCGCGCGCCGCAGCCGATTGTCGGCCACTATGTAATCTGGATTGCGCTTCTGGGTTTTGTGGGCAATTTAATTTCCGCTCTGATGCTGCACGCCGGGGCAAAAATTAATTTGAATATGAAAAGCGCTTTTCTGCACATGCTTTCGGATGCCACAACATCACTGATTGTGGCTGTCCTGGGCGTAGTATGGCTTTTTAAACCCTGGTTTTGGCTTGATCCCCTGTTTTCCTGGATTATAGTCGCCCTGATTTTTTATGGCGGCTGGGGATTGCTCAAAGAGAGTGTTCTTATTCTGATGAACGCAACTCCCCCCGGAATTGTTTTAACCGATATTCAGCAAGCTCTTACGTCAATTGCAGGAGTCAAAGAGATTCATGACCTCCATGTCTGGAATCCATCCGCGGAAAGCATTGCTCTGGCGGTGCATATCACCGTTGACGATCAGATGTTGAGTCATGTGGATAAGTTGGCGGAACAAGTCAGGGAAATCTTACTGATAGAATTCAACATTGATCATCCGATCCTCCAGTTCGAATGCAATTCCTGCGAGGATGCGCAGCTTCTGTGCAGTGTAAAAAATCGTCCGTATCATAAATAGATGAACTCGTAAAAAGTCGTAAAATTAACATTCTTCAGGCGACCTCGTAAAAAGGCCGCAGGCAAGGCGCGCAAATCATGAGGAAAGAGGCGTACTTAGCGTACGCCGCAGTGACGAGGGATGAAGTGCAACGCAGCATCCAGCCTTTTTACGAGGTCGTCATAATAAATGAAACTATTTCATTTCCCGGATGACCCGGCCGGTGCTTAAAAAAGCAAGCCCTTTATTCCCTGACAGATCTTTCATAATGGATTCAATCAGGGGTTCGTTGACCTGCTCGTCCGCTGTCCATTCAACAAGAAAATTGGCGCCGGTTCCGCTCTGATCCGATTGGGGAATGACGATAATCATCGTTGCGAGCGGATTGAGCTTTTGATCTGATGAAATAAAACTCTTTATAAATTTGCCGTCGGTGTTAAAAAAATCAATTTTTGTGATTTTAATCTGTCTTTTTAAATCAGTATTGTGAATGGCCAGAAAAGCGCTTAAATCAAACTGCGTGGTCAGATAAGGAATATTCGAATAGACCGGCATGTAGAGCACCTGCCCGCGAAGCTTTCGTCCGCCTGTATCGGGTATTTTGAAAGTCTCGGAATTGAAGGATGCAGATGATGAGCTGTTTTCTGTTCTTGATTCCTGATTCTTACAGGATATGGATGACAATGATATAAAAAGTAAAAGAATGAGAAATATGTGTCCATGTTTAGTCATGATGCCCCCGTAAAATGTCATAAAAGTCGCCATTGATGGAAGGCTCTCCTTTTTATTTGCCCCTGAAAATTTATAAAAGAAGCATGCCTGATTGTCAACAATCAAGGCAGAATAATTAACGGCGTACGGCCTTCATATACAAGTTCATTGATCAGGAATTTCCTGAACACCTGATCGAGAAACATTCTTGAGCCTCTTTGAATTACGATAAATTCGTTGTGCCTTTCCAAAATCAGATTTTTCAGACCTGGTAATGCGACGTCCCCCTGGTAAAGCTCATAAGAGACGTCCCGTTTATCCGAATATAATTCAGCTAATTCTTTCAAATACTTTTCAGTGGAATCCCGTTCGTTGTTGCTTGCTATGAAGGAAAAGAAAACGATTCTTTTTATTCCTTCACCCGTGAAATTCAAAAATTTATTGAACTCAAATATATTCAGTGGATAGTTTTTTAGAACTGAAACATGGATAGATTCCGGAGAACAGCAAGCAGCATTTTGCGGCACAGCTACAATCAGGTTGTCTATGCCGTCAATTACCTTTACAGCCTGAGTCCCGATAAATATTTTCTTTAATAATCCTGTCCCTTTTATACCTAAAAATACCAGATGATTGTAATGCTTCTGGAGTAACTGGCGCAGCAGAAATACTAAAGGTTTTTCGGAAACAAGAGGTTTGGCGGATGTTCCCTCCGGCAGGACTGCTTCCGCACATTTTTTCAACTTTTCCAGGGCATCCAGATTGGCCAGGGCAGTCAGTCTGATCTTGCTTTCCTGAGGAGCCATGACCGGCAGCAATACTTCAGTGCTGTGAACTAAAAGTATTTCCGCATCTATTCTTTTACTCCAGTCATAGGCGAATCGAAGTAAATCCTTGGAATATACAGAGAAATCAACGAGTACAATAAATCTGTCTCTCATGGTTACCTCCATAAAGGATAAAAAACAAAAATTGCAACGTGTTTAAGAGACTATTGCTTGCGGCTCTCGGGCGCATCGTAGAGCATCCGGCGGATTGTTTCCCGATGCTCCGCCGCTGTAACACAGGCCATCTGATCTCCTGCCGTTACCACCTCGGACAGGGCCACGCCAACTTCGGCTTCACCGGCGGCGACGACCGTTGCACCGGCCCGGCGCAACGCAGCAGCGTCACGGAGATGGGCACAGCGCACCATGATCTTTATATCGGGGTTGAGCAGGCGCGCCTGTTTGATGATTTCCGCTGCGTCTTCGATATCGGTGCTCAGGACCATGCTGCCAGCCGTAGCGATGCCGGCATCGTCGAGTGTTCCGGGACGGAGAACGTCCCCGTACAGCGCGTTGTACCCCCGGGCACGCAACAGGCGAATCGTGTCAAGGTTGAGATCGACGACCGTGATTTCTGCGCCGCGGTCCAGAAGGAGTCTGTGCACGATTTTTCCGACCGGGCCATAACCGACCAGGATACAGTGATTGGGGTTAATTGCCTGACGCTTGCCGGTTGCAACCGGAACCGTTTTGGCTGTCTTCGGAGTCGAAAGCCGGCGCGCCCAGCCGTAAATGTATGGATTCAAAGCAATGGAGATGAAAGAAGCAGCCACAAGCGCGTTCCAGCCGTCATTGTTGATGAGTCCAAGGCCGAGAGCGACCGTACCGAGTATGAAGCTGAACTCGCCTACCTGAGAAAAAGCCGCGCCAATCGGTATTGCTGTAGCCAGGGGTTGGCCGAGTAATCGCACTGTCAGCGCAGCAGCGACTGGTTTAAAAATGACTACCACAAAAAGCACCAGTCCGATGATCAGAGGGATATCAATCAGACTCTGCGGATCGAACAGCATACCGACCGAAACGAAGAAAAGCACGGCGAACGCGTCGCGCATTGGTAACGCATCGTTGGCAGCCCTTGCTGCGAATTCCGAGCGGCCGACGGCCAGACCGGCAAGAAAAGCGCCGAGAGCCATCGAAACTCCGAATATCCTGGCGGCGCCGACAGCGATTCCCACGGCGAGAACCAGCACCGCCAGCGTGAAAAGCTCCCGCGAACGGGTTTTGGCGATGCGCTCCAGTGCCCGGGGGATAACCCATTTGCCCAGCACTACCACAAGCGCAACCAGACATAGAATTTTAACTCCGGCCAGTCCGAGAACAGCCAGGGTGCTTTGTCCGACAACCTTGTCTGGAGTAAAGATGATGGGTAAAAGCAGCAAAAGAACCACCGTGAGAATATCTTCCACGACGGTCCAGCCGATGGCGATGTGACCAATCTTGGAATGCAGATCATGCCACTCGGCGAGCACCAGAGCCATGACGACGGTGCTCGCCACCGAAATGGCAATTCCCAGAATGAATCCGGATGTCCAGCTCCAGCCCATCAAATGTAAAAGAAGCGCTAAAGCAACCGTCGACAATGTGCTTTGAATCAGTGCACCCGGAATGGCTACGCGCCATACAGCGATCAGTTCACGTAAATGAAAACGCAGCCCGATTCCGAAGAGGAGCAGGATGACGCCGATTTCGGCAAACTGCTCCGCAATGACCCGGTTGACAACGACGCCCGGCGTGAAGGGACCAACCATAATGCCGGCAATCAGGTAGCCGATGATGGGAGAGAACTTCAGCTGGAGAGCAATATACCCGAAGATCAAGGCCCCGGTAAGACCAACGGCAAAGGTCAGCAGAACGCTTAATTCGTCCATCGTCATCTCCTGAAAAGAAAGAGGTCTTGATGCAGCATAAATTGTTATTGTTCTATTGCAGCGGCTTTTGTTGTTTGCGGCTCTTGATTAGATGACATGATATAGATTTCTGCTTACTGTCTATGATATTTACACCATATTCCACTTGAATAGTCAACGTTGTAATTATTCGGGAATTTTTATTGATGCGCTTCATGGTGTCTGTCGTTCTCTTCATTGGAAGACGGCCTGTGCCGCACTTTCGTTTTTTTGCGGAAAAAATAACAGATCAGCAACCGGAGTTTAAAAATGAAATGTTTAGCCATAAATGGAAGTCCGAGAAAGAAATGGAACACTGCAACGCTGCTCAAAAAAGCGCTCGCCGGCACAGAATCGGCAGGCGCAGAATCGGAGCTCGTCAAATTTCTTTCCCGTGCCGGTAAACTTTTGAAAATACGTTTCTTTCCGAAATCCTTGTTTTTCAAAATATCAGTTTTATGCTATTATTAAAAAAAAGCTGAAAAATTGCAGAATTCTAATTTAAGGTGTGGCACAAATGCCTGGTGCAGGATAAGATCATATATCTTTCAAAAATGAGGGGGGATAAATGATTATGCAAATAACAGATAAAAGTCAGGATTCAGAGCTGTTTCCCGATACAAGCAAAGGCGTCCGCAAAGAAAAACTGATTCAACTCGGGATCGTTCTGGCGATGTTGATCCTTACGACCGTTCTTAATATATTCCTGGAAAACTTCATTCAACCGTCTTCTTTGGTCTTTGTATACCTTGTTCCAGCTATAGCAGGCGCGATTAATTTTGGAACATGGGCTTCGGTATTATCTTTTACCGCCGGTTTTCTTATATTCGATTTTATGTTCGTGAAACCATATTATTCGCTTCATATTTCGAATCCGCAGGATGTCTATAATGTTACCGTCTATTTCATTGTCGCTGTCCTTCTCACTTATCTTATCAATCTCGTTCACCGTCAGAATATATTCCTGAAAGGCAGGCTGGATCGCGTATCTCTCCTCGAAGATATGAGCAGAGATTTACTGCTCCTTACCCCTATTGAACAAACTTATTCAATTGAAAATATCACATTGTCGTTGCGCACAGCTGTATTCAGTCAATTGGGCCAGCTTACTTTAAGGTATACAAAAATGATTTTGGATGTGCCGGCTCTTGTCTTCTTTCGGGAAGATGACGGTAGTCTCAAGATTTGGGCAAAAAGCAGTGTTGATCTGGAAATTACCGAACAGGATAAAGCTGCTGCGACCTGGACATTGGACAACGGGGAGGTCGCAGGCGCCGGGACATATACTTATTCCGATACTCAATTCTATTTTATTCCGATGAAATCTCTGGAGGGAATTATCGGGGTAATTGGAGTCCTATATAATTCTAAGGATCTTTTTCCGGAACAACGACGTCTGTTAGGAACCATCGCCAATTTGATAACAATAGTTGCATCGATGTGGATGAGCCTGAAATCGAGCGGTAATAATTCTTAACTTCGAGCAGGAAGCGAGTCGTTCGGCACTTCCGGATCATTCATCCCCAACAATCTTCTTCCCGTGTACCGTATGAAATCCAGGAAGAATCCTGTGGAGGCAAGGGAGAATCGGGATGTCTGGCGGAGTATTCCTCTTGCGCCTTTATTATGGCTTCGTGCTCATTTTCCGCATAAACAACCAAATGGAACAATTCTTTTTCTTGTCCTGTCTCGGACAGGTTAAGCAGCTCAACCTTATATCGCATAGAGTTTGTATCTTTCGGGAAACATTGGTTGCGCCGGCATTACGATTTTTTTGTCGGGCTTTTCTTCCTTTTCACGCTTTGCTCATTGTCATCTTCTTCTGTTCTTCGGTCTGATTTGAAGCAACTGCCCGGCGACTGTTTGGCGAATTTTTTCATTTCAGCGGCCAGTTCCGTTATTTCTCCATAGTGTGTAAACGACCGCGCGCGTGTTTCGGTAATGCCGATAGATATACCCATAATCGGAAATTTGGATGCCTTGCCTTTGCGGTCGAATGATTTGATAAATCCCTGGGCCGAATCTTCCGGGTCATAAAAAGTCGGTATGATGCTGTCAAAAGCCTTGATTATGTCCGCTGCGGCTTCTTCCGCCAGTTCCGAATCAATGATAAAAACAAAATCGTCGCCGCCGACATGTCCCACAAAACTGCCTTGCGGTTGTTTATTTTTAACTATATTCAGAATCAGTCTCCCTGTAATCTTGATCACTTCATCGCCGCGGCTGAAACCATAACGATCGTTGAAAGGTTTAAAAAAATCGAGGTCGGAGTATCCGAAAGAAAAATCAAGGTTTTTAGCGATCCTTTCCTGCAGTTCCCGATTGATGGAAATATTGCCGGGCAGGCGCGTCAATGGATTGATTTCCACGACGCGTTGTGAACGGGTGATACATAAATTGACCCGCAGCAGAAAATCATTTTCAAGATCTTTTTTCCAGATAAAATCTTCGATTACCAGGTCGTGCCAGTTGGAAAGATTAAAGTGATCGGGCAGAATTGCCAATACAGGCAATTGATGAAACATGGGATCAGCTTTTAAATCTTTTAAGATATTGATGGTGAAATCATCATCTTTAAGAACATTGATTACGATTAAATCCGGAATGGAATTATAAATATAATCAAGAGCGGAAGACATGCTGCCGAAAACAACGCTCTGATACGTGTTTTTCAGGCTTTGGTCTATAGCATTCGTAAGAACAATATCTTTGCAAACAACTACAATTGTTTTCATAGAGTATTACTGGACGCGTCTTAAAGTAAACATAAACACCATCAGGGAAGGCCCTCGACTGATTCCATATTGTCTTCCAATACCTGCAATACATCCTTTATATCAGTTGCGGATAGCTGCAAAAGCTCAAAAGCCGCGGGGTTAACTTCAGGCACCAGATTTTCTCCGGCAAAGCCGAAACCGCGGGCACGTACTAAAACATCAGCCATATGTACTATCGCTGTTTCCAGCGGAGCATTTTTGGCCAGAGCGGGGCGATGATGAAACTCGATGACTTCAATCAGGTTACGCGGAAAACACCATTTTTCGGCCAGCCAGCTCCCCACATTGGCATGGGTCGCATTGAATTGAGCTTTTTCCGCTTCAAATATGGCAATGTTTTTTATCCCGGCTTCATTCATTGCTATTTCATATTCTTTCTGGAACTCAAGCATTAAAATAACTTTACCGATGTCGTGCAGCAGGCCGGCAACGGAGACCTCTTCCGGTTCTTTGAGTCCCTTTTTCTGGGCTATTACGCGGGAAGCGATAGCGCACCCCAGGGAATGTTCGTAAAGGCCGTTCATTGCTTTTTGCATCAACTCAAACACGGAGACGCCAAGTAAAAGTCCCTTGATAACATTAAGTCCCAAAAGCATGGTGGCGTGGGAAACGGACGCAATCCTGCCGGGAAATCCATAAATGGCAGAGTTGACCATTTTTAATACTTTGGTAGTCAAAGCGGGGTCATTGGAGATAAAAGAACTTATTTCCACCAGCGTGATGCGTGGTTTTTCAATGATGGAAGACAATTTCTTCAGGACTGCCGGCACTGTGGGCAGTGTGCTGATATTTTCCACTTTGCGGCGTAAGACCTTCGGGTCGATGCTGCTCATCACTGATACAATCCTTCGATATGTTCTTTCGTGATCTTTTTGATTAAGTTCATATAGAGCTTGTCGTTTACTTTGGCAAATCTGGCTTCCAGATTGGCCAGTGCTTCTTCTTTGGAAAGAGTTTGAACCGGCGGTCCATCCACATAGATGCTGGAAATATCCATGTCGCGGATTCGTTCAATCCACGTTTCGGAAAGTTCCGTGCCTTCGCCCAGCATAACCATGCCGTTTTTCGCCGTCACCGGTTTGGCAAGCTTCATTCCGGGTTTAAGTTGGTCCACCGGAATCCTCGGCATCTGATTATCTCCTTTAAACTTTGTTTTGTTACCCGACTGCCTGGGCAAGTAATAATTATAGCTCCGAAAAAGCAGGGTTTTTTATTTCCTGGGTAATTTGATCCGCGTCAACGGCATTGTACTCCATTATTCTTTTCAAGTGGTAAAAAGTATCTTCATCCATGGAAAAAAAAGCTATTATCGCTTCTTTTTCGTCGACCCGGAGAATTTTACCGGCGATTTCCAGGGCAGTATCCGCATTCAGCGTCAGGATTATTCTGCAAATTTCATTGGCGCGGAATCGCGGATCGCTGGTGCAACTTATGCCGGTTAAGCTTATATTGAATGTTTTAACTTTAATTTTATCATCCTGAAAAAGGACATAAATATCATCAAAAGCAACCGGAACCCTTGTTCGCTTTCTTCTTTCTTCTGTCATTGTCCTGCCTTTCAGGGAAATAACCCTTATAATCTTCTCAATTGCATACACTTTTTATTTTCATAACTATGGCTTTTGGTCAAGCCTGATTTTATCCAGGTCATGAAAAATAGTACGATCATCCTCCAGACGAAAACCGACAACGGTGACACCTATCGGGGATAACAATTGAACGTGAGCATTCGCTTTTTCTTCCGGCAAAATCAGCACAGGCAAAGGATTGTCTTCATCTTTTTTTGCCTGTAAAAGCAATTTCGCCGCCGCCGCCAATATGTTTTTTTCGTGAGCATCGGTCAGAATTTCAAAAATATGAGATTTTCTATTCGCAGACGGTTCCAGAAGGAAGAGCTCATGGTTGCTGTCGTTGCCTGTTTTGAGTTTCCAGCGCGTCAGATGCGCAGCCAGATTGTTGACAACAAAATCATGATCACATTGAACGCCGATATCCGGTTCTTCGAAAACCGGAAGACTGCCGACAAGGTCTTTGTGGAAAGTTACGTCCGGGAAATCAATTTCTGTTTGCGAAGAATTAACGACAGCAGACTTCAGCATTTCTATTTTTTTTACAAAATTAGCTGTTTGCCAGGCCAGGCGCGGTGAATTCAGGACGCTTATTACCGCTACCCGTGTTATGCAATTACCGTCTTCCATAAAAGACCAGACGCCGCGGTAATTATTTTCGAAGAAAGATTTGCCGACCCCTTTTTTCCCTCCGCCGATTTTGCCGCGGTGAATAACAAAGACACTTCCCCACGCGTCTTGCGCAAAAGCAGCCCCCGTTTTTCTATCGATACCTGACCAGGGAAAATTAATTTCCGAAGTTATGGGAAGCAACGCCCCCGCTTTAGGCTTGCCGATACCGAAAGCATTCCAGTATCTTACTTCTTTGGCGACGTGGGAAAACGTCCAGATCCCCAGTTTTTTTGACCATAAAACTTTGGCGGGAGAGCTTGCTCCCTGATGCCCCAGTTTAACTTTTACCTGTTCATCGATAAACGGTTTGAAGTTTCTGACAAATTGCCGGGTATATTTTTTAATGGACAGCTGGTCGGCAATAACTTTCAGCATACGTAATCGGTCCTCTGGAATGATGATTGGCCCGGATAATATACCAGAATTAAAGACTAATCCAGACGTTTTTTTACCAGGCTGATCGCGCCCGTAAAAACGATGATGCCCAGTACGGTAAGAGTGAGGCCGGAGAACTTCCATCCCGACCCCTTTGTCAATGAGTATTGTCTAAAAGATCTCAGGGATAGATGCATCTCCGCCTGCGGCGCACTGCAAAAAAGCCCTGGCTGCGTTTGTTATGTATTTATCCTTACGGTAGGCAAAATAGAAATTTCGTCGCAAATCAATTCCCGCCAGTCGCAGGGCCTTGATTACTCCCAGTTGTTCTTCCCGTTTTATCGCTGTTTTCGACAGGATCGAGACGCCCAAACCGGATTCCACAGCTTTTTTCACCGCCTCCGTATGACCCAGTTCCATACTTTTTTGCAAGACGACCCCCGCCAGTCCCAGTCTTTCTTCAATGATATGCCTCGTTCCCGATCCTTGCTGAGAAATGATAAATGACTGAGTCATTAGCTCAGAGGGCTCGATAGTATCTCTCCCGACCCATTTATGGCCGGCCGGAACAATGAGCACCAGTTCGTCTTTTAAGAAGATACCGGTATCGATTCTGACATCATCAACAGGCGCTCCCAGAAATCCAATGTCTATTGAATTATCGAGGATTTTATCTGTGACCTGCCGGCTCAGTACAATATCGAGGCTGACATCGATGCGCGGGTAGAGAGATCTGAATTTACCCAGTAGATGAGGCAGGATATAAACTCCGAGAGTGACGCTGGCGCCGATGCTCAGAGAACCGCCGTTCAGATCATGGAGTTCGTCGATTTCTAACTTTAATTGATCAATGATATCAAAGATAATCTTTGTCTTGGCATACAGTATCTCACCCGCTTGCGTAAGTACGACCTTTTTCCCCAGCCGGTCAAAAAGCTGGCCCCCGTAATAATCTTCCAAGTCCTTAATATGCTTGCTGATTCCCGGCTGTGTCAGGAAGAGGGCTTTTGCCGCGTGGGTGAAACTCTGCAATTTCGCCGCCGTATGAAACACTTTTAATTGGTTTAAATTAACTTCCATAATTATTTCTTATGAATATTATCATAACAATTCATTTGATTGATATAACAAAAAATGGCTTATTTCAATAAAAAAATAAAGGAGGAAAAACACGATGCAAAAAGAAGATTTGGAAAAGCAGGCCTTCGATTACTTCAATTCGGGTTTTTGTTGTTGCGAAGCTATTTCGAAGACAATCATTGATCATTTCGCGGAAAATCCGGCTGGCTATCCCGTAAAGGTCGCCTCCGGTTTTTGTGGCGGCATCGGCCGGACACACGAGGATGTTTGCGGCGCTCTAGCCGGCGGGGTTATCGCCACGGGTTATCTGTTCGGCAGGACGGAACAAAACAAGGATATCAGTGAAGCATGTCGCGTAATATCCAAGTTTCGTGAAATGTTCCTGGAAGAATTCGGTTCTACAAACTGTAAAGTAATTCTAGACCAACTGGGTGAACAGGAGAATCTCATGAAATGCAAGCAATTGACGGCCAGGGCAACGGGAATGCTGGTTGATATTCTGGAGCAAAGGTAAAACTTATGGAAGCTTTCTTTATCAGAAATACAACTGTTGAGTTCAATGGGGACGGGTTTCTCCTTCGGCCGGAGCTCTGGAATGAGGATGTGGCGCAATGCATCGCCCGATGCGTCGGCATCGAAGATTTGGGTGAAAAGCACTGGGCTGTTATCCACTGTATTCGAGAACATTGGGAGAAGCACCGGACGGCGCCCCTGATCAGGAATGTCTGCCTGAACACGGGGCTTCACCTGGATCAATTGCAGGCGTTGTTTCCCGTGGGACTGGCCAAGGGAGCTTGCAAGATAGCGGGACTTCCCCAACCGGATGGGTGTGTGTGATCGGGATGGGAAATAAATACGGTGAGTGTACTTCAACGGCAATATGCCGACAATCTTAATGGTAGGGCTCATGAGCGATTTAAGCGGATTGATGCAGCATGAGGTTCATCTGGCGGCTCTTTCTTTTATGGGCGCAGCTTACATCCTGAGAATTGCCTGGTTGCTCCAATTTAAAAAAATTGAGGAAATGAGCCTGCCTGCAGGTACTGGCAATGGCGCTGTCCTGCAGTCCTTTCTGACCGTGGCCAAACCATGGACAATAGAAGGCGTGAGAAAGAATCCTGCGTTCTATCTTCAGTTCGTTATATTCCATCTCGGAGCGGCCGCCGCCATCGGTCTGACATTTCTTATTCCTTACAGACCGGAACTGCTCAAGGAAGCATTATTTGTAAAATCGCTGCGGATGATTTTGGGGGCGGCATTTATTGTTGGTCTTTTCAGGCTTTACCGGCGCATTGCCGATCGGGCCTTGAGATTGATCAGCACACCTGATGATTATTTCGCTCTGGTCATGATGACTCTCTTTTATGCCCTGGGCATAAGCGCCGTTTCCGATAATCCGGAAAATTTGAGTGGGCAGTCCGTGTTGGCCTTCTTTCTCCTTGCGGCTTTTTTTCATATCTACGTTCCTTTTTCCAAGATCATTCATTACCTCCATTATCCCTTCACGCGTTATTACCTGGGGAAAATGATGGAACATAGAAATATAGGCCGCGAAGGATGATCATCGTTTTGCAACTGCATAGACAATATCCCGGAGGTCCCATACTGGATGAAAACAATTAATAATAAATCGGCCGGGAGATGCACAATTAATCCGGCGCCTGTTGAACCCGGGAGAATACCTGAACTGCTGCGCAAAAAGATCAACAGGCAAACAGCATGCTCTCTGACGGCCTGCGTTCATTGCGGGACATGCGCACGATCGTGCCATTACGCTTTGGCCAGCCCTGACGACCCTTTTATGACACCTGCGTACAAGGCTGATCAAGTCCGGAGTATCTTCAACCGTCATATCGATTGGCTGGGACGGATATTCCCCTGGTGGGCCAAGGCGGGCACTCCCAGGGACGAGCAGGACATCCAGCGCTTGAAGGACATTGTCTTCGGCACTTGCAGCGGTTGCCGGCGGTGTACTTTTAATTGTCCGATGGGCGTCGACAATGCAGCATTGATTCGTCTGGCGCGCGGCATTCTGACCGAAATGGGGATCATTCCGCAAGGCATGGCGAATGTGTGCCGGAATCAATGGGAAAGCGGCAATCAGATGAGTGTCACGGAAGAAGAATTCCGGAATACCCTGGATTGGATCCGGTGCGAGGTTCAATATGAACTGAGCGTGGATGACGTGGAGATCACCGTGGAGAAGGAGGGCTGCGATTTCATCTATGCCGTCAACCCGTGGGAGATCAAATATGATCCCAGTTCCTTGATGAATGCCGCGAAGTTTTTTTATCTCGCCGGAGAAAGCTGGACATTGCCGCGTTACGGATGGGACCTTACTAATTTCGGCCTCTTCTCCGGCGATGATCGTTTGGGCGCCTTCATGGCGGGAAATATCTATCAGTCAGCCGAAAGGCTCCGGGCAAAAAGAATTGTCGTTTCCGAGTGCGGCCACGGCTACCGTTCGGTCCGCTGGGAAGGATACAACTGGGCCAAATACAGACAGGCAATTCCGACCGAGTCGGTCGTGGAGACGATAGTCCGCTATCTTCAGGAAGGCCGGATCAAGGTGGACCGATTGAAGAACACCGCGCCCGTTACATTCCATGACTCCTGCAATGTTGCCCGTTACGGCGGTCTGCTTGATGAACCACGCCTGATATTAAAACAGGTTTGTTCCGATTTCCGGGAAATGCACCCCAACAGGATGAACAATTATTGCTGCACCGGCGGCAGCGGTTTGCTCACCATGCCGGAATATCGTCCGCTGCGCCTGGAGGCGGCCAAAATAAAAGCAGATCAACTGAACGCGACCGGAGCCGATCTCGTCTGCACGATGTGCCATAACTGCCGCGAAGGCCTCGGCGACCTGATCAGTCATTACCGCCTGGACATGCAAGTGGTTCAGATCATGGATCTGGTTGCCGGGGCTTTGGTGCTGCCGGACAGGAAGACGGGCGATAACTGCGGGGCAGAAATAAAACAGGTATGAAGCACCGGGTGCAATGGGACCAATTTATTGAAAAGCATAACTTATTCATGAGTTTTGCAATAGGGTTTTTGACTGGAATTTTCAGCGGCCTGCTGGGGATTGGAGGAGGCTTGATCCTGGTTCCCCTGATCTTGCATTGCTTTAAGTTGGTGCAACGGCAGGCGCAGGCTGTAGGCATGGCTGTCATGGTCTTCACGGGGATAACGGCAGCTGCCGCCTACTCCTTAAATGGAGCCGTTGACTATTTCGCCGCGCTGGCTCTTACTGCCGGCGCAATTATTCCCACAAGATGCGGAGTTCTTTACAGTCATAGACTTGCGGACTGGAAACTGCGGAGGGCGTTTGGTTTCTTTTTGATTGCCGTGTCATTGCTCCTTATTTTGAAACCTTTCGTTCCACCGGTGAGTACTCCCGTTGCTGGATGGCATAAGGGCATAGCCCTTTTGGTTATTGGTGTCTTTTCCGGATCATTAGCGGGGATGATGGGTGTCGGCGGGGGTGCGATTATGATTCCGGCAATGGTTCTTCTGATGGGGGTAAGCCAAGTCGTTGCCCAGGGAAGTTCTCTGTTGTGCATCGTTCCGACAAGCGCCGTAGGCGCGTATACGCACTGGAAACTTGGCAACATCAGGCAGACACTTTTACCCGGCCTGATGTCGGGCATTCTTTGCGGAGTATTTGCCGGAGGCAATCTCGCCTATCAGTTCCCCGAATGGATATTGAGGAGCGCATTTACAATGATATTGATCGTGAGAGGTATCCTGTATGTAAAAACGCCACCGCCGGTAGATAGGACCGATTAATTCCAATTCTAAATCAAGCGCTATCTTTGTTGGCACAGCCTGCGCCGGCGCAGGCCGGGGTCGTCGGCTTCCTCAACGTATGTACAATACGCCTCGTCGCCTCTGTCCCCGTTGGTGGGGATAGGGGGTGGTTGCCGCCGTGATATCATCATTGATTTAGAAATGGAATAATATGCATAGTTGGGGGCTGTCGGTCTGAATAAATGGAAGTTCTTTACGGAGTCTTTACATGGCTTATCCGAGGTTTTCCGACATAATACGGGATTTCACCCCCTGCTGGCTTGCCGCCGTCATGACAACAGGCATTCTGGCGATGGTTACGGAGAATCTCAGCCGCCATCTTCTGGTGTTGTTTGGGGCGGCATAAGTTATTGTAACGATAATAATAATGATGTTGGTCTGGGGATTCGGCGTCTGATCACTGCAATTAAAACAGGGCATGGTATTTGGGCAGGCCGGATTTTTCTTCCGGATAAATAATGATGTGCTCGTAAAAAGTCGCAAAATATGCAATTTCCTGACGACCTCGTAAAAAGGTCGCAGGCAAGGCGCGCGAATCCTGAAGAATGAGACGTACTTAGCATACTCCGCAGTGAGAAGGATGAGGCGCAACGCCGCATCCGGCCTTTTTACGAGGCCGTCAATAATTAATCCAGACGTTTCTTTACCAGTTTGATAGCTCCGGAAAAAACGATGATGCCCAGTATGGCGAGAGCCACGCACTGAGGCCAGAGGACTTCAATGCCGACCCCTTTGAGAAATATTCCCCGGACGATAACCAGGAAAAAACGCAGCGGATTGAGATACGTAAGCCACTGCACAGCCTGGGGCATATTGGCAATAGGGAAGATAAAACCGCTCAACATCAAAAAAGGCAGAATAAAAAAGAAAGTCGTCATCATTGCCTGCTGTTGGGTGCTGGAAATTGCGGAAATGAAAAGACCTATGCCCAGAGTGCTGAGCAAAAACAGGAAGGTGGTGAAAAACAGCAAAATAATACTTCCTTGCAACGGAATTTCAAACCAGAAAATGGCGAAGATCACTACCGCTGTCATCTGAACCAGCGCGACAATAACATAGGGTATGGTCTTGCCCATGATAAATTCGTAAGATTTCAAAGGCGTGACAATCAGCTGCTCCATGGTTCCTGCTTCTTTTTCCCTGATGATGGCTATGGATGTCATCAAAAGTGCTGTGAGCATGACTACAAAAGCAACGATGCCGGGAACAAAGAAATGCTGGCTGTCCAGATTGGGATTGTACCAGGTACGGATGCGGGCGTCGATTTTGCCGTAATTGATCTCGTGGGGATACAACTGGCGTAAAGTTTCCCGGTTAAATTTGTCGAGGACGGAAGAAGCATAGGCTATACGCATCGCCGCCATATTGCTCATCGAACCGTCGGCAATAATTTGTACCGGCGCCGTCTGGCCTTTCCTGATGATGGAGGCAAAATCAGGATTGATCCGGATCGCCATATCCACTTTGCCTTTCAGTAAAAGATCGGTCAGTTGTCTGTCACCGGTTAAATTGTATGTAATATGGAAAATATTGCTGCCTGCGAAATCGTCGATCAGGCGCCGGCTTTCCTGAGTGCGGGAATAATCCAGCAGGGCTACACGGATATCACGGATGTCATAGTTGACTACATAGCCGAAAACCAGTATCTGGATCAAAGGCGCAACAAAGAGAAGCATGAGATTGCGTTTATCACGGAAAAGTTGAATGAATTCTTTGCGTACCAGTTCCCGGATTCTCAGCGGACTCATACTCACAGGCCCTCCTTTCGCAAAATACGCAAGTTCAGCGCCGACAGGACTACAAAAAACAGAAATAAAACCAGCAGGCTTGGCCAGAGATAGCTGAATCCCGTGTTGCGCAGATAGATGCCCGTCAGTATGTCAATATAATAACGGGCCGGAACAATGTAGGTGAGATACTGCAAAAAAGCAGGCATATTAATAATGGGAAAGACAAAGTTGGAAAGCAACAGCGACGGCAGATATGTTAGCAGTATGGCCATCTGATTGGCCAGCATCTGTGACTTGGTGACGTTGGAAATAAACAATCCCAGCGAAAGCGCGACAAAAATATACAGCGACGTAGCGGTGAGCATCAGCCAGAAGTTGCCTTTCATCACCACGCCGAAGAGAATCTGACCCGAGATCATGGCGATTAATACGTCGATCATGGCGATTAGAAAGTAAGGGGCGGCTTTGCCGAGATAAAACTCACCGGCTTTCACCGGCAAGGACTTGATCGTTTCCATTGTGCCGTTTTCATATTCGCGTGCGATGACGAGTGACGTTAAAAGCGCAGCGACAATCATGATGATCAGGGCGATGATTCCGGGTACAATAAAGTTGCGGCTCTCCAGGTCTTCATTAAACCAGACGCGGATGCGGCCGTCCACCGGAGGATTTAATGGGGACATGTTCTGCCGGTTGAGAAAAGTTGTCAGTAATTTCTGATTATATTTTTCACAGATAACCGTCAGGTAACTGCGGATGATTCCGGCCATGTTGGGATCACTGCCGTCAATGATAATTTGGAGGGCGGCAGTGCGGTCCGCGCGGATATCCTTCATAAAACCCGGAGGAATAATAATTACCGCCGCTGTCCGGTTATGGTCGAGGTATTCCACCGCCGTTTTTGTTTTATTGAGATGCGCCACAATCTGAAAGTAGGGCGAAGCACTGAGTTTACTTAAAAAGTCACGGCTGAGCTCGGTTTTGTCATAATCAATTACCGCTGTTTTTACGTTGTTGACATCAAGGCTCAGGGCGAAACCGAAAAGAATAATCAATATCAGCGGGATGGCAAAAGCCAGATACAGGCTGCGATAATCCCTGATCAGGTGATAAAATTCTTTACGGATTATGGCTTTGATGTGGACAGGATTCACTGTTGTTCCTCGTTGCTCGTCATCAACTTAATAAAGGCGTCGTTTAAATTGGCGTCGGTTTTGTCAGGGCAGGCTTTTACTATAATTTCCGCGGGGGAGCCGGAAGCGACAATTCTGCCCTGATTGATCATCACAATGCGTTCGCAAAAGCGTGCCTCATCCATGTAATGCGTGGTCACAAAAACAGTTATTCCGCTTGCGGCCAGTTGTTTGATGAAATTCCAGAAATGCCGGCGGGTAATCGGGTCAACACCGGAGGTGGGTTCGTCGAGGAAAAGAATGTCGGGCTTGTGCAGAAGAGAGCAGCCCAGCGCCAGGCGCTGACGCCAGCCGGGAGGCAATTCCCTCGTCGGACGATTGCGCAGTTCCTGCAGGCGCGCCATATTCAAAACCCAGTCGATCCGTTCGGACCACTGGTTCTCCGGCACATTATAAACACCGAGATAAAAACGCAGGTTTTCGAAAGATGTCAGATCCTCGTACAGTGAAAATTTCTGCGACATGTAACCGATTGATTGTTTGATTTCTTCCGCCTCGGTCATGATATCGTGACCCGCGACAAAACCGGAACCGGAAGTAGGAGTAATAATGCCGCAAAGCATGCGGATGGTTGTGGATTTGCCGGAGCCGTTGGAGCCCAGGAGTCCGAAAATTTCCCCTTTTTTTACGGAGAATGTAATTTTGTCGACCGCGACAAACTTGCCGAATCTTTTTTCCAGATTATCGACTGCAATAGATTCATAGGTGGAAAGAGTCATCGACCAGCCCCTTATCGACCTGCTTTATCCGTTCGATCATTGCTTCTTCCAGCGTTGCAAAATTTTGCCGCATCTCTGAAGGAGTGGAAGATTCCAGAATGACGGCATTATGCATCAGCGCAAGCTGATCGCATTTTTCTCCTTCGTCCAGATAAGCGGTGGAAACCATGATTGTCATGCCTTCCCGCTTCATGTTGGAGAGGATTTCCCAGAACTCGCTGCGCGAAACCGGATCGACGCCGTTGGTCGGTTCATCGAGGATGAGTAATTGCGGTTCATGCACCAGTACGCAGGCCAATCCCAGCTTTTGCTTCATGCCGCCGGAAAGATCACCGGCAAGCCTGTCTAAAAAAGGCAGCAGGTTGGAAAATCCCAGGTATTTATCTTTGCGCATTTTTCTTTGAGCTTTCGGGATATTAAAAATATCCATAAAAAAATCGATGTTTTCTTCCACGGATAAATCCTGATAAAGTCCGAACCGCTGCGGCATATAACCAATAATGTTTTTTATTTTTCGCCGTTCGGTGACAACGTTGAAGCCGCCTACATGAATAGTTCCCGTGGATGGCTTGATCATCGTGGCGATCAGGCGCAAAAGAGTTGATTTTCCCGCACCGTCCGATCCGACCAGGCCGAAGATATTTCCGGCGTTCATCTGCAGCGAGATATCGTGGAGAGCTTCGACCGTGTTGAAGCGGACCGTAACATTTTTGACTTCTACCAGGGGCGGGGAATTTGCCGCAGAAGCGATCATGGCATCTCCAGTTCCAGGGTCTGTAATGGAATAACTATTACATTCATGCATCTCATATTCAAGTCATCTTTGCCCGATCCTCAATTGCAAAATCCTCGAAAGAGCGCTGCTATTCCTGCGGTTTTGCTCAATCAGATCAGACAAACCTGACCTAAATCTGAGCGCCTTAATACAACAGTTATTCCGTTACAGACCCTTATTTCAACAAGGCGTCGGCCGGCATTCCCGCTTTTAGTTCTCTTCCGGGATTGGCGATGGATATCTTGACCAGGTAAACCAGCTTCACTCTTTCTTTTTTGGTTTGAATTATCTTCGGCGTGAATTCACCTTCGGGGGAGATGAAAGAAACGAAACCCTCGAATACTTTATCCGGGAAGGTATCGACCTTTATTTCCGCTTTCTGGCCGGGTTTGACCTTGCCGATCTGGGTTTCATCAACAAAGATCTTTAAATCGACGCGGGATAGATCGGAAATCGTGATGACTTCTCTGCCGGAATTTACCGTTTCGCCCGGTTCAATATTACGGCTGATCACCACACCGTCCAGGGGTGATTTGAGCTGGGTATAATCGAGTTGAATTGCCGCCTGTTCAAGGGCGGCGCGCGCCAAATCTATCTGGGCGTTTGATGTAGCGATATCCTGTGTGGAGGACTCAATTTTAGAGAGATTGCCCTCAGCATGTTTCAGGGCGGATTGCGCCTCGGCCAGGCGCGACTTGGCTACATCATAAATCAGCTTCACCGAATCACGTTCTTTTTCTGTGACTACCTCTTTACGAAAGAGCTCTGCATAGCGTTTATAATTTTTTTCCGCGTCCTGCATGGTGTCTTTGGCACTGGTGACAACGGCCGCAGCACGGGCTACTTCCGAGGGTAAAGTGTTTTTGCTGATCTTCAAAGCTGTTTGCAGCTGTTCTTTGGTTTTTTGTGCGCGGTCCAGATTGGCTTTGGCCTGATCGTAGCGCGCCTGAAATTCTGCCCGGTCCAGCTCGGCGATCACCTGGTTTTTGGTTACGGACTGGCCTTCCTGCACGTTGACATTGGCAACGCGTCCGGAAATCTGGAAAGAAAGATTCGCATCAGTTGTTTCGATAGTTCCGGAAAAGAATAGCTCGTTTTGATTATTTTTTTTCTGACCCAGATAGACGAATACCCCCGCTCCGATGAACAGGATCATAAAAACAATAATGATAATTTTCTTTTTCAAAAAAAATCCTCCAATTTTCAGCAAGACGTTTGAAAAACAGCACATGTGTCATTGCGAACGAAGTGAAGCAATCTCATGATCTCATGAATATTAAAAAGATTGCCGCGTCGCTTCGCTCCTCGCAAAGACGCGAGGGGTAGTTTCTCAAACGTCTCATAGTGTCATGCCTTGATAGCCTTCAGTACCAGCTTACTCACTTCTTCGCCTACAGTGCCTTTGAGCGTTTTATCACGTGCTTTCACCTCCGCCGGAAGCAATAGCTGCCGGTCTTTAAACGGCAGCGCTCCCTTATAAAAAAGAATCGTTCCCATAATCATTGTGTGAATCAGGAATGGAACCGTTTCGGTGAACACGCCTTTTTTCTTTCCCTCGTCCAGGATGCCGATCAAAATGGTCAGGATTGAAGACATGTCTTCCACAACAACGCGTGGCAGGTGCATGCCGCCGGACGCTATTTCGCGCATCATGATCGGTGGTATTTCCGGATTTTTCTCCACTGCATCAGCCATGTTATTGATGTAGGCCACAAGTTTTTTCTCCGGGCCGCTTTCGTTAGCTACTGCCCGGGCGAGGTGTTGAGCAATGTTGCCGACGACCTGATGAATGACATTGGCATAAAGGGTGTCTTTATCGCCGATCTGATAATAGATTGTGGCTTTGTTGACACCGGCGCGCCGGGCGATTTCGTTTACGTGTGTTCCGCTGTAACCGTTTTCGGCAAACATCGCCCGAGCGGCAATTAAAATCTTGCGGGACGTTTCACCTGGCTTTTCCCTGGCAGTTTCTTTCTTAATCACCGTATTATCCCCATTGCCCGGTCCAGTATCACCCGATTAATATTGAAATCTCCCAAAGCATTGGCATAATCGGCCTTGGCTTTGGTCAGAAGCGTCTGGGCATCCAGTACATCCGTTGAGGTGGCGACGCTTTCTTTGAAACGCTCCCGGGCGATACGGAAATTTTCGTCTGCCTGTTCGATTACTTTTTCCGAGACGGTAATCTGTTTTTCCGCTTCCTGCAAATTCAGATAGGCATGCTTGATTTCCAAAACAATCAGATCATTTAATTCTTTGGATTCATCCAGTGCCTGGCTTTCCCGGGCGCGGCTGGCATCCACTCTGAATTTCGTTTTGCCCCATTCCCAGAAATTCCAGCTCGCCACTCCCATTACAGCCCAGTTTTCCGCGTCTCTATAATCGCTGCCGGAAACCGAAGGATTATCGCCATACCGCGTATAATTGCCGACCAGACTCAGCGTCGGGAAATAATCGCTTTGCGCCACCCGGACCATCTTTCCCGCCTGCTCGACGTTCAGGGCGGAAATTTTCAATTCCGGCCGGTTTTTTAAAGCTATTTCCATACATTCATCCATTTGACTTTCCAGAGGCTGGTATTTCAAAATATCCATTATCTGCACAGGTGTAAATATTTTGCGTTTTAAAACTGTATTAAAACGGGCTTTGGCCAATTCCACTCCATTTTGCGCCTTTGTTAGATTCTGCCCGCCGTTGGCCAGCTCCACTTCTGCATGCAGCAGATCATTTTTAGGAATCATCCCCACTTTAAAGTAATTGTAGGCAACTTCGCGATGGGCGGTAAGCATTGCTACAGACTGATCAGCTGCTTCCTTAATTCTTTGAGCGCGCAGAATATTGAAGTAGGCGATTTTGACATCCCGAACAACATCTTGCTGTTTGGCCGTTTCTTCCATCCGGGCGGCATCTTCTCCAATTTGACTGGCCTGATAATTAGCAATCAGTCCGCCGCCGGTAAAAAGAGGCTGTTTGGCTTCGAACGTCCAGTTGTAATTATTCTGTGTTCCGGCAATAATTTCGGTGCCGCTGGGGATAAGAACTCCCGCCGGTAGATTCCGGAATCTGTTGAAAGGCGCCTCATTTAATCGTGTATAACTATAAGTGGTATTAAATTTCGGCAAAAATCCGGTGACAGCCTCTCTTTTCCGGGCAACTGCGGATTCCACTCCTTCCTTGGCGGAATGTAGGGTGAAACTGTTTTTCAGCGCTATGTCAATACTTTCCTCCAGTGTCAAAATGTCACCCGCAAGGCCCCGGCAGGGCCAAAGCATAACTGCAATCAAAGTTGATATCCACCATGCTTTAAATTTCATTTTTTCCCTTCTGCAAGTCCTTTTTCTAAAAGTGTCTGATCCGCTTTACTAAATTTTTTATCGTTTACGGGAGGAAATCAAGCCCGTTATTCTGAAATCAGTCCGGATTTAACCGTATAGTTTAACCGCATGGTTAAATATTTGATGGAAAATGTCAAGAATAATTTTATCTGACTGTAATCAGTTAATAATTCTTTGACATCAATTATGGTTTTGGCTTATTTTTTGCTAAATCAAGACACTGCCATCAGCAAGTTAAATATTACGCAAAGAACCGGACAAATCTGAGAGCGGGACAGTACCGCAGAAAGGTATACACATGAAATTTTCCGCGCATACAAGAAGAGAATTGAAGAATAAACTACAGCTGGGCGAAACCTTTTTCCTGTCTTTAATTATGACCTGTGTGGTAGTGGTGACCGGATGCACCTGTTTAACAACTACCTCCATCCCGACGAAGGTTCAGGAAGTTCGTCCGGGAATACTTCAGGGATATCTGCCGCCGGACAAGGTTCCCAACAGCCTTGCGCTGCTTCCAGCGCCTCCGGCTAAGGAATCGGCTGCATTTGCCGCCGATCAGGAGGCTTTTCGCACAACCCGTTCATTGATCAATACTGAGCGCTGGAGGCAGGCCAGCAAAGACGCCAACCTCCATTTTCCCGAAGCGCCGCAGGCTTTTTCCTGTGCGCTCGAGGTTCCAATTACGAAGGACTCTATGCCTAATCTTTATGTGCTGCTACAGCGCACGTCTACCGATGCGAGTGCCGCCACTATGGCAGCCAAAAAAAATTATAAACGTGTTCGTCCCTTTGTCGTGTATAAGCAGACCAGTTGTACACCCGACTGGGAAGACGATATGAAGCGAGACGGTTCATATCCATCCGGTCATACATCCATCGGCTGGACATGGGCGCTGATCCTGGCTGAAATAGCTCCGGACAGGGCCGATGCTGTTTTGTCCCGGGGTTATGCTTTCGGCCAGAGCCGGGTTATATGCGGTGTCCACTGGCAAAGCGATGTAACTGCGGGACGCGTGATTGCCGCGGCTGTTGTCGCCAGGCTGCACTCCGACCCGGTTTTCCGGACGCAGCTGGAAGCTGCCAAAAAAGAACTGGCCACAGCACAGGCTAAAGGCCTCCAACCGACAATTGACTGCAAAGCTGAAGCCGCAGCATTGGCCTTCTGAAATCGGCAATGATTGGGAATAGGTATTGGAAATAACCAATTTCCAACCCTGATAACTTATTCCGTTGTTATACCAAATTGCATTTTTTACCTAAATTTCAAGGCCATCGGACATTCCGATGCCCGTTTTTTATTACTTTTGGTTCCCGCTTTGCCCGGTGTATCGTTTTGTTGTGATCGTCAGGAGAGAGGCCTGTTCATGCAACGTTGACTTACAAATAATATTTTGACTTTATTGAGTAATTAAGATATTTGGCGACTACTTAAGATATAATAAACCTCTTTTTTTTAATTTCTTGGAGTGAAGGATGATTATTGAAAAATTTTCCATGAAAGCTCAGGAAGTAATTGAAAGCGCCTGCCGGCTGGCTGTTAAAAGAGACCATGAATACGTTACACCGTGGCATATGTTTTCCGTTTTACTCAATGAAGATCTTCAAAGAAATTATCTGGCTGATATTAATACTATTAATTATGAAATACTGGCTGCGCGAACCGACGGCAAGCTTCTTACCCAGCCCAAAGGAAAAGCCGGCGATGCGCAGACACCAATCAACCGTGATCTGGAAAAAGTTTTCATCATTGCTGAAGAGGCGAGCCAGAAAACAAACTCCAAATACATTGGAATCAATCACATAATTATCGGCCTCCTTGATCAGGAAGAAATAGCGCAGGCTTTTGCTGAAGCCGGTGCAGACAAAAAAGCACTTATTGCGGCACTGGAGCAACCCCCGAAAGGACGATTCAGCAAAGGCGAAGAAGGAACGGGAGATTTTGAATATCTCGCCAAATATTCAACGGATATAACTGATAGGGCACGGCGGGGATTACTGGACCCGGTTATCGGACGCGAAAAAGAAATTCGCTTCACCATTCAGATTCTCAGCAGGCGCATGAAAAATAACGCTATTATTATCGGCGAACCGGGTGTCGGGAAAACCGCTATTGTGGAGGCGCTGGCTCAGCACATCGTCAACGGCGATGTGCCGGATGATTTAAAACCTGTTTCATTATTGTCTCTGGATATGGGGCAATTGATTGCCGGAGCCAAATACCGGGGTGAGTTTGAAGAACGTTTTAAAAGAGTTCTGCAGGAAGTTACCGACGCTGGCAATGTGATACTGTTTATTGACGAAATACATATGCTGATAGGTGCCGGCGGGCAGGAAGGTTCGATGGACGCCGCCAATTTAATCAAGCCGGCGCTTTCCCGGGGTGAAATTCGCTGTGTCGGCGCCACTACCTTACAGGAATACCGGAAACATATCGAGAAAGATACCGCTTTGATGAGACGTTTTCAGACTGTTCTGGTTGACGAACCGAGCATTGAAGAAACTGTTACGATTTTACGGGGCATTAAGGAAAAATACGAAGTTCATCATGGTGTTCATATTCTGGATGCGGCTTTGGTTTCCGCTGCGAAACTTTCAAAGCGCTATGTTATGGACAGATTTCTGCCCGATAAGGCTGTTGACCTGATTGATCAGACCGGGGCATCAGTACGCATCGGGCTGTCGTCAAAACCCGAAGATATTGCCGCCATAGACCGCAAAATAGTTAATCTGGAAATTGAAATTCGTGCCCTGAAAGATGATACGGACAGCCAGTCGGTGGAAAGATTGAAGATACTTAATGCCGAGATTGCCGAACTCAAGGAAAAAAGCGCAGCAATGACCGGTAAATGGGAAAAAGAAAAGAACGCCCTGACAACCGTGCAAAATGCGAATAAATCTCTGGAAGAAGCCAAACGTGAAATGGAGATAAAAGTAAGGGAGGAAGATTTTTCCCGCGTTGCGGAGTTACAGTACAAGGTAATACCGGAATTAAATAAAATAATGGAAGAGTATGCCGATATCGACCTCTCGGATGCGCGTTATTTGCAGCGTTCCATTTCCGAAGACGATATCGCCGATACGGTTTCCCGAATCACGGGTATCCCTGTCTCGAAAATGATGGGGTCGGAAAAGGAAAAACTCCTGCATCTGGAAGACCATTTAAGAGAACGTGTTATTGGTCAGGATCATGCGCTTACCGCCATTTCCAAAGCCGTCCGGCGTTCACGCGCCGGTGTGCAGAGCCCGAACAGGCCGATTGCTTCTTTTTTGATGCTGGGTCCGACGGGTGTCGGTAAAACCGAAGTCTGTAAAGCTCTTGCAGAATTTATGTTTGACGATGAAAACGCGCTGGTACGCATCGATATGAGTGAATTCATGGAAAAGCATTCTGTCGCCCGGCTTATTGGAGCGCCTCCGGGATACGTAGGCTACGAAGAAGGTGGTGTGCTAACCAATGCTGTGCGCCGTAAACCATACAGCGTCATTCTCTTCGATGAAGTTGAAAAGGGGCACGCCGATGTCTTCAATCTTTTTCTGCAATTGCTGGATGACGGAAGGCTGACCGACAGCCAGGGGCAGACGGTGAATTTCTCCAACACAGTTGTGCTGATGACTTCCAACCTCGGGTCCGCCGATATTCAACCTGCCGAAACAGAAGAAGAAATTCAGCAAATGAATGCGAGTATCATGGATGCGGTCCGCTCACACTTCCGCCCGGAATTTATCAACCGGCTCGACGATATTTTGGTTTTCAACCAATTGACGATGGACAGCATGAAATCCATCGCGCAAATTCAGATGCGTAATCTGATCAAATTGCTGGCGGAAAAGAACATCAAACTGAATATTACCGACGAGGCGCTGGAGCATCTGGCCAGACTCGGGTTCAATCCGCTTATGGGTGCGCGGCCGCTGAAAAGAGTTATTCAAACCCACATTCAGGATCCTCTGGCTGATGATATTATCGAAGGCAAGATTCAACCGGAAAATACTGTGGTCATTAAAGTGGAAAATGAAAAATTTATCATGGAGACTGAACAAGCCAAATAGAATTTGGCTGATTGGAGTGATTAAATGGTGCCAGAGCCCAAAATTATATCGACCATAGTAAAAATATTTTTGGACAACTGGTTTTTTATCCTTTTGGTTGTCGGTTCTGTCCTGCTTCTGCTTCTCCTTGCCGGTATCGTCTATTACTTAATTAAGAGAGGAAAAGAGAAAGCGGAGGAAAGTCCGACTGAACCTGAGAAAGAAACAATAAAACCTTCTACCCTGAGAAACATCTGGAAGAGTTTTCTTAAAGAAATACCGGATGATTTGCGCCGGCGCATTATGGTTTTTGATCAGTTTGTTGTTTTTGGCGGATGGGGTGCCGGCAAAACGCTGCTGATTGATAATTATACCGACTGGCAGGGTTATTCCCGTGAATTTTACCCCAGCTACACGGCAAATCCCCTGCTGCAGATTTATCTGGGTTCGAAGGTCCTGGTCCAGGAAATTCCGGCATCGCTTGCCTGCGATACCACGAACGATGTACGAAAAGCTTTGCTCAAACTCTGGAAACCGCTATTCAAACATAGAGCGCCGACGGTTGTTGTGGCGTTAAGCGGCGCAGGGTTCGACGACGAGGAAAACTTTGCGGAATACCTTACAAGAGAAGCCCAGTATATTCGCGGAAAAATCAATCTTTTAAGCCGGATAAGCAAAAGACCGGTTAAGGTGCGCGTTGCTCTGACTCATATGGATTTAATTGAGGGCTGCTCCGAATTTTCCGAATTTCTTGTCCAAAAAAACATTCCTCTCAAAATGCATTTTTCTTCCAATGAAGAATTCGCGGATTTAACAAAAGAATTGGAACAGCTGGAAGAATATTTGACCGAAGCCCTGATTACCCTTCCGGCCGATAAATATCTGAAGGCCGTTTCTTTTATTCGTCAGCTGCCTAAGCTTTTCGAGTATTTAAAATTATTCCTGGCAAAACTTACTAAGCAGGATCCGCTGTCCGTGGAGCCGCAAATTACGGATGTTTACCTGACATCGCCGGAAGAAAAACAGATTCAGTCTGCTAATCCTTTTGCTGCGCAAATTACAAAGGAAGAGATGGAAAAATACGATCCGTATGCGCAGCACAGGCGGATTGCTTTTGTTACAGGTCTTGTTTTGATTGCGATTTTAATCGCTTCTTTTGCCGTTCAACTGGCCTCGATGAAAAATCGCAGACATCAGGTGGATCAATTGACGGCGTCTTTTTTTCATGACTATGAGAAAAAGGCGCATAAACTATTTACGGAAAACTATTTTAAAGATCATTTCCTGCTGAAATTTACTCCCGGTTTTTTTAAGAAACAACATGAAGAAATGAACCGTGATTTAATTGAGTCCATTCGCCGCCATTATTTTTATCCGCGTTTGGACAACTATTCATCTCAAACAAGAAATACCGACATTATCAGTAATCTCAAAATGCAAATGAGTGATCCCAACAAACATTATATGGAGGTTCAAGAAGGTTCTCAGGAAAAATTCATGCTGATAGTGGGACTACTCTATGCGACCGAAAGGAATGAACTGGGAAAATTAATAAAAAGCAATGCCCGTCAGATATCGTCCGTGCTGGCCATACCGGAAACGATTATCAATGATTATGTCGGTAATAATAAAACCGAATGGCCTGTTACTTATGACCTGAAAAATATTAAGCTCATTCAGCAGGAAAATTATATAGATGAGTTGAAAAAAATGATTGATATCCACGGAGAGTCATACTTTACACGCCTGACGGAACTGCATAAACAACAGACCATCAGTGAAGTCGAATTGGAAAATCTGTTGCATGATTCTGATCATTTTCTCATGATCATAAAACAATATGAGATCCATAATTTTTATATAAAGATGGTGGATTTGCTGAAAAGAGAAACAAATTTAATGTTCGATATTGACGCCCGCGAAACAAAACAACCCCCCCTGGAAGGAGACAATATCGGGCAATTCCTGGCTTTTATCAAGAATTCATCCATTAAACCATTGCAGACTTCCGGAAACCTCAGGTTCGACAACTTCAACGAGAACATCAAAATGCTGCTCAATTATGACAAGCTGAATGCAGATCGGAAGTATACTTTTTCCTGCAATAATAAAGAATTTACATTTTCCGCTCAACAATGGAATGATCTTTTGAACCGAAGCAGAATAAGTGTTTTTATGCACAGGTTTATTTCTTCCTACAAGGTGCGGAATGGTTTTCTGTTTTTTCCCTCTGAACAGGAATTTGAAAATATTGTAATGAATCCGACAAATGACGGTGGTTTCCTTTTCATTGGGAAAGCCACCGTGGATGGAAGATTTACAAAAAGCGCACTCGAAAAAAGAGTGAAACCTTGTGTTACACAATTGCCGTTGTTGATTAAAAGTCTTCCTGTTCCGGAAAGTGACAAGACTAAATTTATGGACTTTTTCCGCCGGGAAGTGGAATTTTACGGGCAGAAATACGCCGATTCCTACCGCAGTTTTTATCTGCGTTTCGATATGCGCATTGATTCCCCCGGGGCTCTTCGCTTTGCCCTTAATCAAATGTTCCAGCCTTCTTCAACGTTTATGACTTTTTTACAAACGATAAAGGAAAATACCCAGATCGATGCCGGCAATAATGAGTATTTAATGTTGATTTCCGGGAAAATGCAGGACTTTGTTTTCATAAAAAGGCTGATAGACGACAAGAATAGTGTTACCCCTGAATTGGATAAATATAGAATACTCCTGGAGCAGATGAAAACGGATTTGCAGCAGGAGATTAGTGGGATACCGAAGAAAAATGGTAAAGATGATCCTTTTACATTACTGAAAAGCCAGCTTACGCCTCTCGGACAAATAGCATTTGCCATCAACAGACAAGATAATGATTCGTACCTGAATCTGACGACACAATGGCTGGACAGTGTCGGCATAACTAAACGGTGGCGCGAGATTTTTCTGGCCCCGGTCTGGACTGCATATGTATTGGGGATGAATGAGGTTGAACAAAAGATAGCGCAATCATGGGCAGAAATTTTAGCAGGAAATATCAAGCCGCTTTACAATAAATTTCCCTTTAACCCGTCAGCCACTGATGACGCTGATTTAGACGACATTACCAACGCCACACACCCGCAAGGGCGCTTCTGGCAATCGTTTCAAAAGACTATTGCACCTTACTGCAAAGAAGTCGGCGGCAAGTGGAAAAGCAATCCCGGTCCGTATGGACTTCCCAAATTGCCGCGTAAAATGTTTGCAACGCTAAATAATGTTTCCAGCCTGACGAATATGTTTTGGGATAAGGAAGGCAACACGCGGCTCTTGGAATACAAGGTTAAGTCCAATCCGCTGCCGAAAGTGATGCCGGATGAAGCGGTGCCGGTGTTATCTTATGTTGCTATTGGACAGTCATCATTCATGTCTTTCAATCAGCAATTGTCCTGGGCGCCGCTCAAAATGAAATGGCAAAATTCTTGCAATGCTACCGTAGGGCTCGAACTGATGCCGCGCAAGGGTGCTGTTAAGTATAAAAGCACCATTGAAATTCCCAATGCCAATTGGTGCTTCTATAAGCTTTTGAAAAAAACCGAGGAATATAAAGAAATAGAGCGAACCATTTCCTCCAAGAATAAAAAAAGCAGTGGCTGGCTGAAAAATGACGTGAGGTGGGTGATTGACCCCACGTCCGATAAAATTAAGAGCCATCCGATAGAGGTAAAACTGACATTTAAAAAAGATCCCTGGGGGGCGATAATTCTTCCGGGGAATTGATCGGCAAAATAAAGTCAACATTATAGATTTTTATCAGAGAGATAAAGGCAAATATGAAGACCCGCAAAAAAACAATTATCAAAGGTTTCCTGATCATTGTCCTTTTATCTTTTTCTACAACAATGATGCAGGCCTGCAGCGGGCCGAAACACATCAAGAAGGTTGACTTCATTTTTATTGCCGATGAAAAAGCCAATGAAGAGAGGTCTGTTTACGTCGTAATTCGCAAAATAAATAAAAAATTATTTCTTGATGAAAGCTACGAAGATGTAACCAATACTATTTATGCTGAACCGCGCGACCAGAGCCTTCTCGCCTCGCGAATTTTAATTCCGGGAAAAAAAGAAAAACTTACGCTGGAAATTATTAAACCGGATGAAGTGAACATTGGGGTCTATGGTTTATTTGCCAATCCCGGAAAAAATTGGAAGCTGTTTTTCGAAACGCCGCTGGAATCAAAATATTCGATCAAAGTTCAAGAAAATAATTTGGAGTGCAAGAATATCGTCGGTGACTGAAAAACAGGTCAGATGAGGCCGATTTAAAAGACTTGCGCTGAGGGAAAATGCAAATTGCCCAAATAGAAAATGAGTTGCGTATTGAAGCGCTGCAACCCTGTCCGAAGTTAAGCTGGCTTAAAGATAGTTACGACGCCGGTCGGGAATTCTGGCAGTCTTTTCAAGAAGCCGCAGATGAAATGTTTTCTGTTAAAACAACCAGCGCTCTTTTTAAAAGATACAATCTTTATCATGATCTGATTCTGCGTAACATAGACAACCCCAGCCCGGCTTTCGTTTTTTACGGAGTAAAATCCGGCTTTAAAAATCTTTCTTATCAAGAGTTGCATGAACGGGCGCTGGCCAAAACTTCCCTTTGGAAATCCCGGGGTGTTAACGATGAAAAAACCGTTTGCGTCATCAGGACAATAGGAGCAGAGTTGATGATAGAACTTGCCGCTGCCTTACAGATCGGCTGCCGACTGGCTTTTCTGCCGCCTTGGGGAAAAAGCTATCTGCAAAAACGTCTTGCTCTTCTTGAACCCGAATACATCAGCCTGGAAAAGAAAAATAAATCTTTGCTGTCCGATGCTTTTCAAGAAAAAATATTAACTGAAACAGGCAAAGAGAACAACAGAGAAAATGAAAAAGGCGGCTATTTCAATTATGCATCGGGACGTCCGGTTTTTGCGGTATTCGATCCTTGTACAGAAAAATTGCCCATTTTGAATAATATAAATAGTGATGCTGTTTACCTCGGTGCTCTGCGCGATGGACTGATTGCCTTAGGTCTTGGACCGGGGCGAATTTATGCTGCGCCGGGATTTCATTTTCTGGAAACTTTTCCGGGATTATTTCTGGCAGGATTATTATGTGGCGCCACTTATTTACATTTAACACCGCAGGACATTAAAGAAAATCCGCCGATTGTCATTGAAAGGAAAATCAATGTTTTTGGAGTATCCGGGGCCGTGCGGGACATCTTGATGGAAAATCCGGTAAATGCTGAGGGTGTTTGGCAAACATGGTTTCGCAATCCTGCAGAAGCGGCGGATATGGATGCATGGCACCACTTTTCACGCCAGCTCAATCTTTTAAAATCGTATTCTTTCAACCTGAGATGGAATGCCGCCGCCGGAGGATGTAATTTATTTTCGGTGCGCCGGAAGGGTACTGCGCATGCCGGTGTTTTACCCGCCTTGGGGAGCAGCTGGCAACTTGCTGACTTGTCTGATCCGGGTGCAGAATCTTTGTCTGATTTAGGCATGCTATCAATCCTGCCTCCGGGCGCTTCTATCGAAGGTGAAAAAAAGGCAACGGGCGACATGATTTCCGTTAAGGGCGATGAATGGCTGTATCTCGGTGTTAATTATCTAAACAGAGAAGGTAGATTTTATCCCGCGTCTGAAATATTAGACGTCCTCGGACAAATGATAAAAGGCATCTATTTTTCCTTAATCGAAGTTTCGCAGACTGCTTCCCCAAATAATTCTCTCAAAGTGCTGCTGGCTTTTTACGGCGATGATAAAGATTTTGTCAAAGGACGTGCTACAGATAATATCCGTAAAGTAATCACGATGGAGATCGGCGAAGAATTTCAGCCCGATAAAATTGATTTTCTCCCTTTATACCCCAGATTTTCAGCAGATGGGGAACCGGATCATGATTGGTGCCGCACTGAATATTTATCAGGGCAGCTGCGAAAAAAAGCCAAAGACGAGATTAGCGTAAACATAACAAGAATGAGAAAATATTTAATCAAAAGAAGTGTTTTGACGAAGAAGCAATGCAAACGGAAATCAAATATTTTTTAGAAAAGAAGACAATAAGGAGGAAGGCATGGCTATACAAGATGAAATTCCCAAATCGCGAATCACTTTGAGGTATAAAACAGAAGTTCAGGGTAAGCCTGAAGATATAACACTGCCGTTGCGCCTGATGGTGATGGGCGATTTGTCGCAGGGTAATTCGACCGACCGTAAATTGGATCTGGACGAAAGGCGGCTGCGCACGCTTGATGGTACGAATCTCGATGCAGTAATGAAGGATATGGGTATGTTGCTGAAATTTGCGGTATCCAATAAAATAGACCCGGAAAATGCAGAGGAAATGGACGTTACTATTCCCATTTCGGAGATGAGATCTTTTTCTCCTGATCAGATAGCGAAATGTGTTCCCAAACTGAAAGGCATTCTGCAGGTAAAAAAACTTTTGGAAGAAGTCGTTTCCAATGTCGATAATCGAAAGGAATTCCGTAAATTGCTCAACGAACTGATGAGCAATGAAGAAGCTTTAAGAAAAATGACCGAGCAGCTTAAAGGTTATGAAAGTTTGAAATTGAATCTTGATAATAAGGCTAAGTAAATAGGGGGCGTGATTATGGGCGACAAACAATTAGAAAAAACTGAAGTAAAAGCCGAAGAACTGGACGTTAAACGGTTCCTTTCCAGCATGCGTCTGAGCACCGATTTAAAAGAACCGACTCCAATGATTCAGGATAATTTACAAGTGGTAAAGGAAGATATCAGCGACGAAGACCGCTTCCTGTCAGGAATGGCAGCCTTACTGTTGAATGTTGACATGTCGGCCAAGAGACTGGACAAGGGAAGCATTCAAGAATTGATTTCCAGAATAGACAATGCCGTGACGGCGCAAATCAATGAAATAATCCATAATGAAAAGTTCAAAGAAATGGAAGCCACCTGGCGTTCAATTAACGACCTCGTGTTGAACACGAATTTCAAAGCGGATATCATGATTGACCTGCTTGACGTCAGCAAAGAGGAGCTTTTTGAAGATTTTGAGGCTAATGCCGTGGACATTACGGGAAGCGCCCTTTTCAAAAAGTCTTATGTTGCCGAATACGATCAATACGGCGGTAAACCGTTCGGTTCGATCTTAGGACTGTATGAATTCGAAAACAAACCGGATGATATATTCTGGCTTACAACCATGGGAAAAATCGCCGCAGCCAGCCACGCCCCGTTTATCGGTTCCGTATCACCAAAATTCTTTGGTTGCAGCAGCATCGAAGAGTTGGCTTCGATAAAAGACCTGGAAGGGCTGATGAATCATCCCAAATACGGTGCGTGGAACAAACTGCGCGACACGGAACAGGCCGCCTATCTTGGCCTGACACTGCCCCGTTATGTGACACGTCTGCCTTATGATCCGGAAATCAATCCTTGCCGGGAAATTACGTTTCAGGAGAAAGTGGTCGGCAATAATGACAATGATTATGTCTGGGGAAGCGCCACTATGCTCTTTGCCCAAAATATGGTGCGTTCTTTTGCCCAGAGCGGTTGGTGTCAATATTTAAGAGGTCCCAAAGGTGGCGGTCTGATCACCGGATTACCCGTTCATACATTCAATATTCGTGGAGAAGAAGAGATAAAGATTCCTATTGAAATGGCGATTCCTGATTATCGGGAACTGGAATTTGCTAATTCCGGTTTTATGCCGGTTATTTACCGGAAGGGCACGGCGGACGCCTGCTTCTTCAGTTGCCAATCCATTAAAAAGGCAAAGAAGTTCAAAGACCCGAAGGATTCAGAGAACGCGCAGCTGGTCACCAATCTTTCCTACACTTTTTCCATCACGCGGCTTGCCCATTACGTCAAGTCGATTATGAGGGATAATATAGGCAGCAGTGCGGATGCACAATACATTAAGAACACCCTGGAAAACTGGATTTTTCAGTATGTGACGACAGTTGTTGACCCGGATGAGCTTACCTTACGGTTTTATCCGTTTAAAGCTGCAACCGTTGAAGTAAATGAACGTCCCGGCATGGTGGGTTGGTACGATTGCAGCATTGCTGTTTTACCGCACATTCAGTTTGAAGGAATGGATTGCGAACTGAGAATGGATACGCGGTTGGGTGGAGCTTAGAAGAAAGCTTTTTTTAATCTGAGTATTATTTAGGAGTATTGTTTAGGAGGATTTATTATGGCAGAACTTAATTTCTATTGCAGTGCATCACAGGGGTTCAATTTCAAAAAAGACGAACAGGTTGTTGTCGGACATTTGCTGACCTGTAAGATCGGCGACCAGAAATTGGAAGCCGACATCACCGTAACAGATCCCGAAGACAACAAGAAGGATGTCAATGTTGTCGGGGTTATGACCAATATCAGTTGGGCAGGCGGTTACGCACAGCCGATTATTTTGGATTGCCAGGTTTCCAACAAGAACAAGGTTTCGATATACGACCTTACCCTGAAGAGTCTTTCCAATACCAACCTCACTTTGGCGTTCAATATTTATAATTACGATCCGGCGGACAAGAAGTATTTCAAATGCTTCCATACCGACGGCAAAGACCTCAATGCCCTGGTTCTTAAATCAGGCGGTGATCTCGTAATCAGGATAGCAACCGACGCTTCGTCGGAGGTTGAGTCTCCCAAAAACTTCTCCTTTACGCTGGGAGCCATGCCTCTGGAGCAGTCCGCCGAGCAGCAGGTGTTTGTGGCAACCTCTGTGAAAAATAAAACTGTTATGAGATGGGGCGTTCCGATGAAATAAAGGGCTTCGCCTTTAATAGTTATTTGTTATACATGATCTTTTCATCATTACTGAATTTTCCTTCTGTTTAGCAGCAGGAGGAGAATTCAGGATGTTTCCCGAGAGTGAATTCGCAAAAAATGAATGAAAATTTAGCAAGAATAGACTGGAAAATGGGGCAGGCGCTTTTACCTGAACATCTTGTTGCTCAGGAGGAATCGCTTTTGGCTGATAGTAATTTCAAATTCAGAATGATGGGGATGCCCTTTTATGGTATCGGCAGACTGAAAATAATAGAATCGCTTCTTGCGGAAGGCATTTTTTCCGTACAGGAAATAGCGGCAGTGATGGTGTCAGGAACAGTGCTCGTTTATCCGGGCAATATCAGCGTTGCTCCCTTCAACCTGAATATGCCGGGAACAACAAAAGTATCGTTATATTTTCACCTGCTTAATACAGTGGTCGATTCTTCAGCCGGAGCAACAACAAATACGGAAGGTGCGACAGATATACCCAGAAAGTACTACAAGACCGTTTTTTCTGCAGACCAGGATTATCCCGATGTTGTTGAATCATTAAAAATTGCGGAATTTATCAAAAGCCCTGATGGAATCTGGCAATTTTCCAGGGATTATGCGCCTCCCCTTTTACAGGTCGGCGCGTCGCCGTTTTTTATACAAGAGATCAAAACACTCAGTGAATCACTGACCAACTTTCAGTATAGTTTGTACATGGATTCCATGTCTTATTTGAGTGGCGACAGCTTGACGACTGTCAAGCAGTGCCTGAAGAGGGTTTATATCGTTCAACGCCTGCTGGCCAATATCCTTGCCGAAGTGCATCTTCATCCGTTTTTCCTGCAGGAGGAATTGCTCAATCTCTACGTGGAAGTCTGTTTTTACCGGGAGATGGCGCCGGAAAATGTCACCGAAGCTTATCGCCACGGCAATCCGGTGGCAATCTATAAAATAATCGATATCCTCGAAAAGCTGTTTCAGATGGCCAAGAGTTTACCCCCGTACATTCCGTTTGCCCTGGCGGATAATATTTATAAGGTTACATTACCTGAAGAAGTCCGCAAAGCCAGCAGTGTCTATTTTCTGGTGCAAAAAGATCAGATTACTCGGAACATTGTTTTGTCGGAAGTTAAACTTGCCGGCCTTTCACGTTTATCTGCCGTCCATAAGCTGGCGCTCAAGGGAATACCCCTTAAAAGAGTGGAACATCCTCAATTCAGGCATGCTTTCGGTTCAGAGGTTGAATTTTATTTAATCAGTGAAGGAGAAGAGTGGGACTATGCCTTAAGTGAAATGTGTGCCGCATTTTATAACCGGTCGGAACTGGAGGATATAAATTTTTACATTTTCTGGCGGATTGAGTGATCCACGGTATTGTCGGGAAAAGTTACATTTCAACAGAAAAGGGGACGTGAGTGCATGGCTCTCTTTAAAGGAGAACGGACAACATCCGGGACAGATGTCGATTTGCAGAAAATAGTCGCAAATTTAAACAGGGTTTTGAATACGAAAAGAGGTTATGGCAGTATCTTAACAGACTTCGGCATCAGCGATTTGAATGGATGTACGTCACGGGATATACTGATTGTCAGAATAATGGAGGAAGTTAAGCGCAATATTGAATTATATGAGCCAAGACTGCAGCTTATTAATATAGCCGTTAAAGATAACAACGATACTTTTCGTATTTCCTTCGATATTAACTGCATTTTAAAGGATACCAGGAAGGCATTGGTTATGGAATTCAATTCTGTATATAATAATTTTAATATAAAAAATCCGGCTAACGGGAGTGCAGATGTTTGACGACTTGTTGGAGCTGCGATTACAGCTGAATATCAATAATCAGGAGTACAAAATTCCCGGCGCCAATATCAAATCCTTTAACATAGCGATTTATCCATACGGCTACACCGCCTCTTTATCATTTTGGGTATCGGCAGAAGTTTCCGAAGACAAGATGTTCCCGAATTTTACCAAGCCCGGTCAAATTAAAATCAGTCTGGAAATGGAAGCGAGCATTAAGCCCAAAGACGCCAATCCGGAACCCCTTCGCCTGCAGGGCATCGTTGCCGGTAGGGCCGTTCTTAAAGAATTAACCATTGAAACGACAAAGATAAAAGGCAATCCTGTTCTCTATCGTTTATATAGAGTGGATTTTAAAGATGCGGCAAGCGTCCTTTGGTCTCACCATTATCCTTTTGCCGTCGTAGTCGATGCCAGTGTTAAAGACCTGATTGATACGGGCAAGGCAGGAGATGTTGAATTGCAGTACGATTGGAAGATACTGGAAGACAAATATCCCATTAACACCCTGTCTTGCGGTACGACGGAAAATCCCGTAAGTTTTTATGATTTTGTTATCTGGTATACTTCTTACTACAACGGTGCCTTTGTTTATGACACGAAAGAAAATCGATACACAATGGCGGAGCAAAAGCTGCAGGATGGGGAATCGGTAAGTATCAGCGGCCTGGAAATTGCGGACTACAGCGTTGAATTTCCCGAAGCCGGTTTAAACAACATCAGGGCGTATAATGTTGTTGCCGAGGGCCATGCAAAAAAAGAAGGGAAGCAGGAAAATGCCGTACGCGATATCCGGCGGGATATGCTGGTGCGTGAACCGGTTGCGGCCGATTTTGATAAGCTGTTTGTGCTTGCCGAAAGCAAAAACAAGGACAAAGATCACGTTATACGTTTACAGCACAAAAGATTCCCGTTGATAACTTTCCGCCCCGATATTTTCCTGGAAATGGAAGGCGGCCTCTGGAGCGATAAGAACTTCCTGAAAGGGAAAAAATACCGGGTCTGTGATATCTTTATCGAAGGCAATGCCGTTGACGCAGAACCGGACGCGGATCACAACATGGCTTATACAACATACCATGTTGAGATGACTTCCCGACTTGAACTGAAAGACGACCCCGTACCAAATCTGCCGTCCTTTAAAAAGCCTGTATATCCTGTTGCTGTTGAAGGTTTAATCGTCAGCGAGCAGGGAAAGAATGAAGAAGAAACTTATCAGATCTATCAAAACGATCAGACCAAACAGGATTTTCTGAAAGTCAAGTTGCCGGCCTTTGAAAATAAAATAGTGATTGTTCCTTTTGAACCGATGTTTGATACCGGCCATTTCTATTTTACGCCTTACAAAAATGAGAAATCGCTCATCGAACTTTATTTTCATGACGCGAGAATTGCTCGGTTTTTAGATTGGCGTCCGGAGGCGCGTTTGCCGATGGATACCCAGGGGAACCATATTCTTATGGGCAAAGGCAAGGACAGTAAAACATCGGTCGATCACGTTTATACCGACGATAAACCGCAATTTTCGATCACGCGTCAATCCCAAAAAGACACGGAAATAATCCAGCTTGTCGAGGGCGCAATTGTCTTGCAGACAAAAGAAGAAAGTTAAACATTTATTCAGGTTGGTTGATAATAATGGGAAATTTAGTTTGCCGTATAGAACTTGATAAGACTAAAGGAATAATTCTGACTGTCGAGAACAGTGCAGATAATATTATTCAGACTATAACGATGGACGGCAAACAGATTGAAACCGTGGTCAAGGGTGACAGCACCAGCAAAATAACGCAGACAAAAGACGGTATTGCCATTGACTGTAAATCATTTACATTAAATGCGGAGACAATCAAGTGTAAGTCTTCCCAGGCGACCGAACATGAAAGCGAACAGGATTTTACGGTTACCAGTAAGCATGACTTGAATCTTTCCGCGCAAAATGAAGCCAACCTCAAAGGCATGAATGTGACTGCCGATGCCATGTCCGATGCCAAGGTAAATGGGGTAAAATTGACGCTTTCCGGTAAGGCCGGCACAGAAATTAAAGCCTCCAGTTTTAAGGTCGATGCCCAGGGAATGCTTGATTTGAAGGCCGGCGGAATTATGAACCTGAAAGCTGCCATGGTTAAAGTCAAGAACATTATGCTGGGATAGCAAGGTTAGGAAGTTTGGATGAAAAATGAAGATTGATGAAAATTTATACAAAAATTTTCTGGAAGAGATGAACGAGCTGGATAATTTCCGTATTGTTTATGCATCCCTTAATCCGGGAATGCACATGGAAAGGGAAGATCCCGACGTTCGGAGGCTTACCGAGGCAATGGCTTTTTTTGCCGCCCGGACGCGTATGGCTGGAATGCGCAGCATTTCTTCAACCCTGCTCAGGTTTTTCCAGCAGTACTTTCCTTACATGCTTACACCCCTTCCTTCCATTGCCATAGCCCAGGTTGCACCGACACGTCAGCTTGCTGAGCCGGTTTTTTATCCCATGGGAACAGAACTGTCGGTTACGGCCGGATCAGGCCAACCAGCCATATTTAATATGATGAGCAGCCTCAATGTTTTGCCTTTGTCTCAGACGCGCTTTGGTGTTCTCATACTTCCCGACCGCGGCTTTCGCGTAGTCCTGGAGTACAGTGCGGCTTTTGCCAGAAATGATAAAATCGGAACTTTGAGTTTTTTTGTAAATCACCTGAATAATTTCGAGAATTCCGCTTTAATGTTTTACAATATTCAGCGTCACATAAAAAAAGTTTCTGTTGTTTTTAATGAAAAAGCCAATGAATTCTCCGAGGGAGAAAAATGCGATATCTCGTATGGCCTGCCCGAAAATAAATATGAAGATGAACATCCCCTGGCAAAAGAAAGGACGTTTTTTCATTTTCCCTGGTTTGACCTTTATCTGAATATAAAAGTAGCAAATCCACCGCGCAACTGGCGTACGTTTTCAATTTGCCTGGATATTGACCATAAATGGCCGAAGAATCTGGTGTTCAACCAGGATATATTTCAGTTGTTTACTGCACCGATAATTAATCTCAGAAAAGACGCCGCTCAACCTTTGGTATGTTCGGCGACAAAAGAAAAATATCCGATCCGTCATCCACGTTTAAATTATGATTTCACTCTGCATTCGGTACGAGGGGTTTATGAAATTACCAAAGAAGGCATGTCCTTTGTAAAGCCCGGCATCCTTTCCGGAACCGCACCTTCGTATGAGACGGAAGAATTCACGGACAGTGGCGGCAGAAGTAATATTAATCTTTTTTTACATTTTCCGACTGCTTTTGAAGACCAGCGCACCATTACGGTGGATGCTCTCTGGTATCAGCCCTGGTTTACGGATAAAATACCTGAAAGGCTGACTCTCGCGCCTTTTTCTCATTCATCTGCCGGTGTAAAATGGGGCTTTATGGTTAAACCGGTTCCCCATCAGCAAAAGTATCTTCAGAGCGATATCAACGCCTTTTTGCATTTTCTGACTTTGACGCATAAAGAGGTTTTAAATCGGGACGATATCATGGATATTCTGCAAGTCATGGGAGCTGTGAAAGATTCGAAATTCGGACACATTTGCGAATTATTATCCAGCGTACGCGTAGAAAAAGTACGTTCTAAAAATCGAATGTCCGCCGGTTTGTTGAAGTACCGGTATATCCTTTATTTCAAGGAATATAATCAGAACCAGGAACCTTTGGTCGACATACTTGTTAAGCACATTAAAACAATTATAACCAATTGGCTGACATCAGCAGATCTGGAAGTTATTATCGAAAATCTCGGCAATCAGCAAAATATGACAACGGCAGGTTGATAAATTGAAAAATAAAAAATGGGAACTGATACATGAACTTTACGTCCGTATGGAGCAGCTTAGCGGTAAAAGCCTCTATCAGCCGGAAGAGTTGCTTTTTGGGGGAGCTTCCCCGCAGAAAAAAACTGCCGGGGAAGAGAATCAACCGCGAAAAGAATATTCCATTGAAAATATGATCGCGTTGCGCGCGGAATTGCGCAATCAGCTTGATTTTTTAAAAGTTTCCCTGTCGGATGTCCATAATGAGCGTGACACCTATATGATACTTTTCCCGATAGTGGCGCAGATTGACGAAATTATTCAGAACAACATCTTAAACCCGGTTGATGTTAGCTGGCCTCTTTTACAAAAGGAACTGTATCAAATTGAAAATGCCGGTGAGGTGTTTTACGAGATATTGGAGGATATTCTCAATAAACCACAAACTCCGACTTCTATTTATGAGGTTTACTATTTTTGTCTCCGTTATGGATTCCGGGGCCGCTATGAAAATAATCCGGCAAAAATTGTTGATTATATTAATCGATTAAGGGAAAAACTCGATGTTCACGGTGGAAACGATATTCATCTGGAAGTTGAATCAACAGGACAGATTAAGACAATAATCAGGCCCTACTGGTATTACCTGATTGCGGCGGGAGTTTTCTTTCTGGTTTTCCTTATGCTTTTTCTTGTTGCAGAAAATATATAACGGTCCCGTAAACAGTTTAAAAAAGGAAACGGCATACATGTCCAAACAAATTGATGAACTATTTTCTCCGGAACGTTTACGCAAAAACTGGGAAAAAGCGCAAAGCAAAGAGTCCGATGAAAATACGGTGTTGAAAAATAAAAACACGCCAACGGCTGCTTTTGATGACCTTGCCGTTTCTTTGCAGGAACGTTTTTACGGGGAGAACCTGGCGGTATTAAATTTACTGCTGGATAGCTTGCATCCTGTATGGGAATCATTATTTGCCGAAGATGCCGGGAAAAATAATCCGAAGATAGATGCGGCGGAAATGATTTTGACGGCTCATGAACTTCTCAACCAGATAGAAGATTTATCATTTGCTTTCAATTTGAATAAAAGCGCCAAACAGTCTTGAGGATTGCAATGATGAAGGATCTGGAAAAAAAAATTGTGAAGAGAATTCATGAATTTGATGTTATCTCATTGTTGCGTCTTTTATATTCCATGGACTATTCGCCGGATAACGTGAGCTTTCGCAGCAATGACAGCGTCTGCTCACAGACCGGATTGATTTCGGGCATCAGCTTCATACAAAAACCTTTTCGCCGGGTCATAATTACTTTTAATCTGGGGCTGCTTTCCGCTCAATCCCCATTACCTCAATATTTCAGAAATATTATGGAGCAAAGTGACGAAGATAACGAATTTTTCATGCGCTTGTGCGGCTATCTTGACCACTACCTTATCAAAGATTATCTGCAAAACATCTATCCTGAATTCAATACCTGTTATTTTCCTGATTGGATACAGGCAAAAAAGGACTATATCAATATTCTTAACTTGCAATCTTCGAGTGCTTTGCACTGGCTGTTCCAAATCGTTTTTCCGGAAATTACGGTTCGCGTGGAAAATGTCGTTTTAGACGGAGAAATAAAAACAGAAGCTATTCGTTTGGGAAAAACAATGCTGGGTGATGCGGTATTCGGCAAAAAAACGGATTACCTGGTTCAGGGCAGACGCGTTACACTATTTACGGATGATGAAATGACATACATGCAAGTTCCCTGGCCGCGCGAAATTGAACAAAGACTTAATAATCTTTTGTTCCCCATTCTGCGGCCGGTTGGAATTGATTTGGAAATCATCCTTATTTTGAAGGCGCAGAAAAAATGGGTCAGACTTCATGATGACAGCTTCCTTGGCTATGACCGGATTAAGACGGATGAAGATACATACCGTAGTATCCGAATATTTAAAGGGCATATTGGTGAGTTATGATGAATTGTAAAAAATGCAATGCTGATCTGACGGATAAGGAATACAGGAAGGTGGCCGAATGGAATTTTTGTCTGGACTGTTTCAATGAATTAATCAGCCACAGTGAAAAAGCCGGAAATGTACAACAAGCAACGGCAGTTCCGGATATTAATTTAAAAAACAGAAAATGCGTCGTTTGTGAAAAAGAGCTTGATAATGATGAGGGACGCGAGTTACTGGGATCGCTTTTTTGCGAAGAGTGTTACGAAAATCTCGTTAAAAGACCTCCGGAAAATCAGGCTGCGGAACTGGAAGGGGCACTAGCGGAGGCCGATGAGAAAAAGGGCGTGGTGCAAGTTCGCGTTGATTTTATTGCACAGACAAAATGTTATCAATGCGGCAAGACAATTCGCGCCATTGCTGCCCGTGAATATATGGGACATCTTTACTGTCCTGATTGTTATTTTAATATTCCAGAAATAAAGAATCCGCCACCGCAGGCTTTAGTTGATGCCGTCCTGCAAGGTGAATCGAAGCAGCAAACGACGGAGACGGAGAAGCCCGCGGACGGAAATGTTTGTATATGCCAGGCCTGTCAGCGCCGGGTGCTGCAGGAAGACATAAAAATAATTGAAGGATTTGAAATTTGCAAAGCTTGTTTAGCCGCTGATCCCGACACGGCGCTGGAAATTGCGCGCCTTCGCCATCGCCGCCGGCTGGAAGAAATAAAAAAAGAACTTACTGAAGAATAGAAAGAGGCCAAGATGGATATTGAAATTTTAAAAGGGGAATTTGCAATAAACGACAATCCGGGTCTTGCCACAACCGATCCGCGTTTAAGCGATATTGCCACAATGGTGCAGGAAGGTGATTTTCAGCGGGCGGCCTTGCAGTCAAAAGAAATACTCGATGAAAAAATCTATGACGTCCGCATTATCGGTTATTATTTATACGGCCATTTTACCGAGGGCGGTTTAGCGGCGGTAGAGGAGATATTTACATGTCTGACGGAAATTCTGAATAAAAACATGGCTGCTTTAGGGCCGGCCAGGAACAGGGATAAGCATATTAAAAATACTTTATCCTGGCTTTTTAAAACCATTTCCAACAATCTGGTTTACGAAACGGAAAAAAGAACCGGGGTTTATGTGCAATGGCAGGAATCGATCACTCCGGAGCAGGTGCAGGAAATCCTGGAATCCGGGCGGCGGCTGCAGGAAACAATAGCAATGCTGGAGGTATCCTCAGACGTTACCGATGCGCTCACCAAAATCATGGAATGGCTTCAGGTTTTCCAGAATGTTGTTCATCAGGAACAAACTCAGGAGGAGCAGCAGGAGGATATGGCTGAAGAAGCGGCTCCTCAGCGGGAACCGAAAAAAATATTGAGTGATGACTACGCCGCAGAAGGAATCGAGGGATCATATCATATGAAATTATTAATGAGAAAACTTGATGCCTTTGACAGACTGATTCAAGCGGATAAGCTCGCGCTTGCCGCCATTGTGGCTGACGATATAAACAATTTAATAGCCAACTTCGACCCTAAATTATATTTCCCGGGCTTATTTACAAGATTCTACATGCAGTTTGCAAAAAACGTAAACCAACTGATTAATTATGTTCAGTTTAAGAATAGTGCGGCCTGGATGGCTCTAAAGGAATTATATAAAGCGGATATCGAAAGTTTTATTGAGTTTGATGCCGGCGATATCGATTTTAGTGGTGATAATCCCTATGGCAATAACCCGGAGGATCAAGGATAAAAAGGATAATAAAAAAGCCGTCCGAATTGAAAAAGGAGATACAGGCAATGTTAAAACAGGCAAAGATAGTTGATTTGGAAGAAAAACCGTCTACGCGTGCCAAGAAAGAAAAAAAGATAAAATTGCTTATGGGGCGTAAGATGATTATCCGGCAGGAGGAAACAGGCGAAGTTATTCGTTTGCTTTCGGACAATGATGAGGTAATCGTCCAGATCAGCATGACACAAGCCGGTCCGGTTGTTTCCGTCAATTGCGGCACACTGGAATTGAATGCCTCCGATCATATTACCCTTGCTGCAAAAAAAGTGGCAATCAACGCGGAAGAAGAAGCCGTGATCAAGAGCAGGGGCGCCCTGAAAATAGAATCAGTTCAAAAAATAGATGTCAAATCCGAAGATGATATTGTCTTAAATGGTAAGATTATTCATTTAAATTAAATATGGAGGGTTAAAAATGCCGGCCGCCGCCAGAGTTGGAGATATGGTCTTGCAAGATTCACCGCATTGTCACGCGCCGATTCATCCGCCTGCCCCCGTACCAACACCGGCGCCGCACCCGGCATTGCCGCTGACTATTATCACGGGAGCGCCGACGGTGCTCATCGGTAATCGGCCGGCCGCTTCAGTTGCCAGCATAACGATGCCCTGTAGTTTGCCGGGTTGCGTACCGGGAGGACCGGGAATAGTAATAAAGGGTTCAGCGAAAGTCTTGATTTGCGGACTGCCCGCCGCCAGAGTTGATGATAAGACTGCGCATCCGGTCTGTGTTGCACCTATTCCATCGCCTACCGGAAAGATTCTGCCTCCGGGATGCCCAACGGTAATGATTGGAGGTTAGCGCTATCAACTACACACATTTTCAAACACTGAAACCGTTGTGTCCGGTCTGCCGTCTTGCTGCTCTCGAATTTCCCCTGGAAATAAGCAGGGTAATTCAAGGAAACGCAGATGAGATGACGGAAGGAATTCTTGTATGCTCCAATGAGCGTTGCCGCAGTGAATTTCCGGTTATCGACGGTATCCCGATTATTCTGGCTAATTTAAGAAGCTATGTAAGTCAAAACTTTTTATCTTTTATTTCCCGGGATGATTTGTCCGCAACAATAGAAAGCCTGTTGGGTGACTGCGCGGGACCCGGTTCTGCCTTTGATTCTTTGCGTCAGCATCTGAGCACATACTGCTTTGCCCACTATGGTGATCTGGATGCCGAAGAGTTATTTTGCAAGCAGCCGGGTGCGGGAACCATAAACGGCCTCTTTAAAAAAAGCATGGCGCTGTTGAAAGAACGACTCGGTGGCTGCATTGTTGATATTGGTTGTTCGGTGGGAAGAACAACTTTCGAATTGGCGAATCAAAGCGATGGTCTGGTGCTGGGTGTTGATCTTAATTTCGGCATGCTCAAAGTAGCGAAGGATATTATTAATAAGGGAAGGATAACTTATCCGCTGAGGCGGGAAGGCATTGTCTATGAACGCAGGAGTTTTCCGGCTGATTTCAAAAATTTGAGCAGGATTGATTTCTGGGTGTGCGATGCGGCAGCCCTGCCTTTTGGAAGGGAAGCATTTTCCGGTGCCGTAAGCTTTAATGTCCTGGACTGTCTGTGGTCTCCCAACGAACATTTGCGGGAAATATCGCGCATTCTTCAGCCGCAGGGCGAGGCGATTATTTCCACACCCTTTGACTGGTCGGTAAATGTTACACCGGTGGAATCATGGCTGGGTGGTCATTCGCAAAGAGCGCCACATGAAGGCTTAGGAAGTTCATTTTTACGCGCGTTACTGGGCTCCGAGAAAAGTCCGGTTGAATTAAGGCAGCTGCAAATACTGCGCGAAGAAGATGTTCCCTGGAACCTGCGTCTTCACGACCGGAGCCTCATGCAATACAAGACTTATCTCATGATATTGCAAAAAACATTGAAGGAAACACATTAAAAACACAGGCACCTTGAACGTATTATCACCATCTTCGATTAAGTTGCCTGCCCTCGGTGGTCATTACGGATTGTAAATATGTATTGCCATCCGTGGGGCTGCGGAATTAAAGAACCATCCACCGCTAGTTGGCCAGTCTTTGAGGATCTTTCCTGCACCCCAGGTCCACTGCAGCATTTGTTGGCCGTCCGTAAGCAACTTCTGCGGTGGCATGTAAGTCCAGTGGCGCAGGTAATCATACTTCTCGGTATTTTGTTTAGGTTCGTCGTCTTGCGACCACCCCACAATGATTCCCTTGGACCTGGCGTTGTCGAGTGTCAGATTATTATTGAGGGCTAAGAGAGCAACTCTCAGTTGGTCTGTCTTTTCTTTCCAGGTTTTCTTGGCCCAACCCTGGGTTTTGAAGACACTGTTCGAAACGACTTCCTGGACAGTGTATTTGGCCTTGGGGTATACCATGCTGATGAGGGCTTCAAGTGCAGGTCGTGGGAGCCCGAAATCACCTTGCTTATACGAGAGTTCTTTGCTTGGATCAGTAAAAGCCGTAAAATCGGCTGTTGGAAACGTCTTCAGCTTACCGCTACCGGACCCAAGATGGGAGTATTCCCAACCGAATGCAGAAGAAAAGTCTTTTGCCTCATTCCAGATCACGTCTTTTTTATAATATTTCAGCCACTCTTTCAGCGCAATCGCCAAACCCACGCACAGTTTTACATCAAGCCCTGTATTAACATTGTTTCCCTCCCATTTACCCCCGGCAAACACAGACCGCTTTAGAATTCGACCAGGTATATTGGCATATTTGGGGATCGGTGGCCAGAATGGTTCAAAGCAATGACCATGGAAAACGAGAGTTTGCAGTGCCTGGAATATCAGGGTATCCGGCCCAGTGCTTTTCCGAATCATGCTCATAATAACCGCGGCGAATCCACAACACCCTCGTACCTGGTTAAATAATTCCGGGTGGGTTTCAAGCTGGGCGTGACGTTTTTTTTCGTTTGTAGTCAGTCTGCTGTTGGGTAGTGGCCAAGGCATTTAAAGTTTCCTTTTAACCTCTTCGTTAATCTGGTAATGGGTCATATATTACATGTTATGTTATTGTATCCAACAAGTTGTTGACTGCACGGAATGCTAAATTTTTTCCGGATAGTTCATTTGATTTCTATACAAAAACATATTTGATGTGCATAACAAACGGCTGAAATAGTGTCAATGGAATTTGGTCTCCACGACCGAAGCCTTATTCAATACATAATTTATCTTATGATTTGACAAAAAGCATTTAAAGATTAATGCAGCATTTTTTTCAAGCGGTATCGACGACTAAACTTGCCATCCCAATGTCCGCACAATTTTACGGGTGTGGGATGTTGCTCGCACATGGTGAGCCTGTTTTGATTGGAGAGAAAAGATGGCAAAAATACTAATCGTCAAGTGCAGTCGTGATGATAACGACGGTGATATGGCAAAGATGGCGGCATCGATTCAGACTTTTAAAAAAAGTCAGAACGACATCGTCGAACATGTCGAATTAAAAGACATGCACGACCTGATCGACCCAACAATCAAAAGATTTTGAATACGGAGAAAAAGGCGTCGGCGCACGTGTTGACGTATCGCTTTAAGTTATGATCCGGCGCTTTCTATTGAGCTGATGCCTTTATACCTGCCGGGACTGAAACGGAAAGAAGATGACCCTGGTTTGATGTCAGGTATGTGGCGGTACCGGCGATGTCCATTGCAGGCAGTACAAGGGACACGGCAGAAGAATACTGCTCGATGAAAGGTCTACCCGTGGATATAATGATAAGACGAAGACCATCCTGGCCGGTTCGGCCTTCGACAAAACCGGTAAAGGATGATATACTTTTTTACATTTGGAACTCAAGTTCACCCATGTCGGGTAAATGAAGAGAAAGAAAAGTATGAACCATCAGCCGAAAATAGACATTGCTAAGCTGGTCACCCTTATAGTTATTGCTGTCGTCCTTCATCTTTCATATAGGGTGGCTGCCGGCGAACAGCTGAAAAAAGTTTCGTTCACCACCCAATGGTTCCCCCAGGCGCAGTTTGCCGGGTACTACGTTGCCCTGGAAAAAGGATTCTACAAGCGTCACGGAATCGATCTGACGATTCATAAAGGTGGACCGGATAATCCGCCAATGGAAAATCTGGTTAAACACAAAACCGATTTCGTCACGCTGTTTCTTGCTGAAGGCATTACAAAGCGTGCGGAAGGCATAAAGCTGGTGAATATTGCCCAGATTGTGCAGCGTTCCGGATTTATTCTAGTGGCAAAAAAATCATCGGGCATCACCAAACCTGAACACATGAACGGCAAAAAAGTGAGCATGTGGTCCGACTCCCAGGTTCAAGCAAAAGCTTTTTTTAGAAAATACGGATTGAAGATTCAACCGTTTGTCCAGACCAGCACACCCAACCTGTTCTTGCGTGGTGTCGTCGATGTTTCATCAGCCATGTGGTATAATGAATATCATACGCTACTTAACTCCGGTATAAACAGTGAAGAGCTCACTACTTTCTTCTTTGATCAATATGGTTTGAATTTTCCCGAGGACGGTATCTATTGCCTGGAAGAAACCTGCAGAAAAGATCCCCGTCTCTGCCGGGGTTTCGTTCAGGCTTCGCTCGACGGCTGGCTATATACCTTCGAGCATCCGGAGGAATCGCTGAACATCGTAATGAAATACGTCGATGAAGCCAGGATCAACACCAGCCGAGCTCATCAGCGCTGGATGCTTTGCCGGATGAAGGACATCATCGCGGTAGGTGGAAACACGGGCAACCTGGGCCGGCTCAAGCAGGAAGACTATTTCAGAGTGGCCAGAGAAATTCACGAGGCGGGCCTGATAAAAACCATGCCGGCATATGGAGATTTTTATGTTCCTCTTTCCGGCACGAAATAAAAAACGAGGGCTGGTTTTTCGGCTTTCACTGTTTATCCTCACCAGCACAATGCTGATATTTCTTGTCGCCTTTGGTTACAACTACATCTATGCTCGCAAACTGGTGTTAAAAAATGTCGAGGAAAACGCTAAACATCTCACCCAGGCAACGGTTAATAAAGTTGAAATAACGTTACGGAGTATAGAAAAAGGTCCTCAGTATCTGGCGACATCGCTGGAGCGTTTTGATTATGATCAGGAAGGGTTGGCAGCGCAGATCAAAAACATGCTGGACGTACACAAGGATGTTTTTGGTTCGACCATCGCCTTTGAGCCTTATGCATTTTCTCCGACGAAGTTGTATTTTGCACCCTATTATTATCGTGACGGCGGAAATCTAAAATTTGTTAATCTTGGAGACAACAGTTACCGTTACTTTTATTGGGACTGGTATCAAATTCCCAAAGAACTGGCGAAACCAATATGGAGCGAACCATACTTCGATGAAGGCGGTGGCAGGATTATCATGACCACTTACTCCATTCCTTTTTACCGTCAGGTCAAAGGAAAACGCATGCTTTCCGGCATCGTGACGGCCGATATTTCACTGGATTGGCTGGTTAGGATTGTTTCCGGAATATCGATCTATAAAAGCGGCTACGCATTTGTCATTTCGCAAAACGGCGTGTTCGTAAGCCACCCGGACAAAAATCTGTTCATGCGTGACAGCATTTTCGGTCTTGCGGAAGAGCATCATGACGAAAAACTGCGCAACATCGGCCGGGAAATGATTCAGGGGAAATCCGGCTTTGTGCCGGTCAGAAGCTATTTTGCCGACAGCGACGCCTGGCTTTATTACGCTCCGCTTCCTTCAGTCGGATGGTCGATCGGGATCATCATTCCGGAAAAGGAACTCTTTGCCGATATTCATAAACTTGGTCAGATCGTAACAATCATCGTCGTCATTGGTTGCATCATCCTTTTTCTGGTTTCCATTTCCATTGCGCGTAAAATCGCCAGCCCCATCAACGCACTTGCCCTGAAAGCAAGGGAAATCTCCAAAGGCGACCTGAACGTAGTTCTGCCGACGGTTGATACGAACGATGAGGTGAAGGAACTTACTTCCTCGTTTGACAATATGCGGCTGGCCTTGAAAGATTACATCATGCATTTGAAGGAGACGACGGCAGCCAAAGAAAGAATTGAAAGCGAGTTGAAGATCGCGCACTCGATCCAGATGAATTTTTTACCGAAAAAGTTTCCGCCATTTCCGGAGCACAAGGAATTTGAAATCTTTGCCGACCTGCAACCGGCAAGGGAAGTTGGTGGAGATCTTTATGATTTCTTTCTAATTGATGATAGTCATCTTTTTTTTACAATTGGGGATGTGTCGGGCAAAGGAGTGCCTGCAGCGCTTTTCATGGCCGTGACAATTACTCTAATGAAAGGAATCAGCAAACAAAAGATTGATCCCGCGGAAATTTTAAATCTGGTTAACCGCGAACTGTGCAGGGAAAACGAAGCAATGATGTTCGTCACGCTCTTTTGCGGAATTCTTGATATCCATACAGGAGAGGTGGTGTATTCCAATGCCGGTCACAATCCGCCGCTTATCTGTCATGCCGGCGCTTTGCCGGAGTTCCTGCACCTGCCGTCTGGACTCGTGCTGGGTGCTATGGATGATTCGGTATACGAGAAGAAATCTGTTTTCCTTAAACCAGGCGATATGCTGGTTCTATACACTGACGGTGTTATCGAAGCTATGAATCCGGAGCAGGTGCCTTATTCTGAAAACCGTCTGATCGGAGGATTGACAGAGGCGGGCGCCCTTTCCGCTGACAAAGTTGCCGTGAAAATTATAGACTCCGTGAAGCAATTTACCGGAACGGCGCCGCAATCCGACGATATCACCATGCTCATCCTCCGGTATCGTGGTTAGAATAAGGTTATGTTTTGTCTTGCATTCCACGTGATCAAGTATTCTCGGAGTGGTTATTGAAATGTGACCTAAACGGTTATAAATGTTCGATAATTCCATTGACTCAATTTTGGCCGTTTGGTATTAATAGCGTCTCCCTGTCTCTAGGTTAACAATATCCCTAATGTTATGGAAAGGAGAATCAATATGGGAATCCGTAGCAGCGAAGCAATTTTAGGTCCAGCAGACGGATTACGGGTAGTAGATAACAACCAGGTTCATGTATATGCATCTATTGATGCTGATGTGATTATGACTGCCGCAGTGTTGGGTTTTTCTGCGGGGCGCCTTGCTGTTGGACATCCGGTGCAGTTTGATTCCGATGACAAAAATGATATAAAGTTAAAGGATGCCGTTGTAAAGATCAATCGGGCGCTCGGTTCGAAATATACTTTTGGTGGTAAAGTGACTATGGGTGTTACTCCCGAGTGGAGAACGGGTGCGATGATTACCGGGGCCGCCGGCGCATCAAAAACCCCTTTTGCAAAAAGGCATGCAAATGTGTCATGTATTGCTGCAGAAGAATTTCATGATATTGCATCTCATGATCCTAACGTAGGATACCAGGGACGCGGAGCATACACAGGATTCATCGATGATCCAGTCGAATGTCGTGGGAGTATAAAATCGACGGCCCGTTATAACGTTCCCGTGAATGGTTATGGCGACAGGTGGCGTCCACCAAAATACAAAGTCAAGGAAGGTGACCATAACTCTCTTCCATGGGGATTGATCCAGGGATTGAAGAGTCTTCCTGAGGGTATGGTGCAGGAGCCGTTGGGCACACCAATGGGAATCGTTGGTTACACACATGGGATGATTCAGGCGATTTATGATGCTGTCGGACACGGACCATGGTGTACCCCTTTTGAGATCGCTGTCGGAACAAAAACAAAAAAACTGGCATCATGCTTTCCGTGTACGCTTTTCATGTATGCAGCAGGCTATCCGCCTTCTTCGATTCACTTAGGCCGCGGAGAGTCCTGGCTGCCTTTCTTCCCGCAGGAACAACGCACCAAGGGTTATTCAACTTTTGTTGATGAGGCGATTCGTTCGACAAATACGCGCTGGTATCTCGAATGTTGGCAACATCTGAAACTGGGCGCAAAGATCTTAACGGAGGATAAAGTGGAAAAGACTCACCAGGGCAGACTGAAGTTGTTCAAACTCTATCTCGAACGTAATGCGAACGATTTGTTCTGCGGCGCCAATCTCATACTGGACGCCATTACTGTTCACTGTGGGGAAGTGGAGCGGATAAATCGGACGCTAAAATAGAGGAGACAAAGTAATTCCATTATCGATCAACGTGTTTCTATGTATGCTTCTTGCTTTGGTTTGTGCGATGCCGTGCCTTATACCATTTCTAAATTAAAGATGATAATGCGGCGGCAAGGAGGAGGCGATGAGGCGTATTATTCATACGTTGAGGAAGCCGACGACGAAGCCAACAAAAATAGCGCTTTGATTTAGAATTGGTATTAGAATATCGAATGTCAGTTTTCGGTCTTTATATGCAGCAATGGCAATCCCAGGTGGCGGCGGCGGGTTTCGCCCTTAAGACGAGTTTGCTCGCGTGTCGTGGGAGCGCCCCGGCGCCCTTTGCCCAGTTGCTCAATTGGGTGGGATGCACCCAGATACAAAGTGTGTTTGCCGAATTTTTTTCCCAGTTCATCGGCGGCAGCGTAAAGTTCTTTTATCTTTTCCGCCTGCGGCGGATCATCGAAAAGAGAATATTGGGTGCTGGTATCCGGTTGCAGGTCTAGAAGAATAACACCCGTCGCGCGATATACTTCATTCGACTGGAAACAGGCATTAAAAAGATTACGGACAATTCCGGAAAATTCCAGCGGGCAGGCGCAGGGGCGCGAAAGCACTGCTTCGCTGCCTTGTGTATCAAAGTTGTTTTTCTTCAGGAACACGACGATTTTATGCGGGGCAAGCTTGTAGCGTCTCGCTTTTATGCAGGCGGATTCCATATTGCGCATCAGCTGGGCAAAGAGATATTCGGCGTCGTTGGTCGGCGGTGTAAAAGTTTTTGTTTTGCTGATCGAGGCGTAAGAGCTCTTTTCTTCGGCTGATACCGGATAGACCGATTTGCCGCGCAACTCCTGCCAGATTTCCACGCCGGGTTTGGTAAATTTCTGCAATACCGTTTTTTCGGATAACTGGGCGAATTCCAGCGCATAACGAATGCCCATCTTGGCCAGATAATTTGTTGTGGCGTTTCCGATGCCCCAGATTTTCTCTACCGGCAGAGTGCGGAGATAATCGGGTATCTTTCTGCCCTTGATTACCGTCATACCTGCCGGTTTCTGGTGCTTGGAGGCAACCTTCGCCAGAACTTTAGTGATGCTCAGGCCCACGGAAACGGTAATGCCCAATTCCCTTTCTATGTCCTGTTTCATGCATAAAGCGATTTCTTCGTAGGAAGAGTGCAGGGCACGACGCATGCCGGTGATATCAGCAAAGGCTTCGTCAATGGAATATTCTTCCACGTCGGGCGTAAAGCGCCGCATGATGCTGAATATCCGCCGGGAGAACAGACTGTAAGTTTCGTAATCGGAAGGCAGGATGATTAAGCCGGGGCAGATTTTTCGCGCTTCATGCAGCGGGATGCCGCGCGCAACGCCAATTTTCTTGGCGGCGTAACTCGCGCAGGCAACAATGCCGCGCTCGCCGCCGGTAATCAGCGGCTTTCCTCTGAGTTCCGGATGGATGGCCTCTTCGCAGGAAGTGAAAAATGCATCGCCGTCGATATGGACAATAGCCCGCGGCCAGGAATGAAGACTGAATAATTGTTCTGACATATTTCCAGTAGGGTCAAATCTTTAATATTGACATTTGTTTTAAATTTTTTCCGTTCCTGTTCATATTTTAAACAGCAGAGCGCTGTGACTTATGCGGATATTCGGATATTCTGTTACGGAAAACCCAATGCTTCTAGCTGTTTGCAATGTTTGAAGAAAGTAATGCCTGGGTACATGCACGATGGGTTCAACGAACAGGAAGAGTCCATTCGGTTTTAATAGAGCGTGAATTTGGCGCAAAAGTCTCTTTTGATCGGGGACTTCATGAACCATCCAAAACGCCAGAATGAAAGCAGCAGCCGCATGATTACCCAAAGACTCCGGGGTTGCTAAATATGTGGTAATTCTTTCCGCAACTCCGGATCGCTTTGCCCTTTTGGACAGGACCAACAGCATTTTAGCCTGGATATCGACGGCGGTTACGTGACCTGATGGTCCGACAAGTCTGGCAAGCGGAATAGAGAAATATCCCATGCCGGCGCCAACGTCTATGACATTATTTCCCGGCTGAACATAGGGGGACAGGATGCCCTCCGGGTTGTGGAGCAACCGGCGTACAGGGTTGTCGAACGTAAAACACAGCCACCAGGGGCATACGAGTTTTTGACCTGTGAGTTTTTCCAGCATTATAAATCCAGACTTCCGACTAAAAAACTCAAGGACCGGCGGACCTGCGGTTTCCACCGGTCCTTGAGTGCATCGTTAGGAGAAAACTACTTTGAAACCGCTTTTTGTAAGACTACTTCGGCGGAAAATTATCAGGATTGACTACAAACCATACATTATTTACACCCTGACCATTTGTATCGCCTGGTTGCTTGTCATTAAACCCGTAATAAAGCGGGTATCCTCTGAAAGTTGTCTGCTTTTTCCCGTCTTCTCTTGTAATTGTTCCAAAGTCCCCCGGTTTTATAGCCTTTGGCGCGGCAACCTTTTCCCGGTAATATATGGGCCACTTCGCCAAACATGGTCCAGTGCATGAGCTTTTTCCAGGGGAGTCTTTCTTAAACCAATAGAGAGTATTCCCTTCAGTGTCAGAGAGATATTTCCCTATAACGGCTTTGTCTTGAATCTTAACTTCGTGATGCATTCCCATGGCCGAACCAATTCCAAAAATCAGCAACCCGAACATAACCAGTACCCCTGTAATCTTCTTCATAGATCCTCCTTTCTTTGTTAACTCCTAACGACGGAAGTAAAATGCGAGATGGGTCAAATCTTTATTCTTGACATTTGACTTGATTAGCATGGAAGTTCTTTCCCTATGCCGGTTCGTTTTTTTTATGCAGCCTCTTTTTTGCTTGACTAGCGACACTGTAGTCAATGTTACTTGAAAAATACCAGCTTAATGGATCATATTTTACAAGTCATAAAAAACATGATCTCTCTCATCAATAACCGCATTTAAGTTGAGCTTTAAAGGAACCTTGAATATTGGTCCGTCATAAACAATTGTGTGGAACTCACCGCCTTCTCCAGAGGGATCAATTCCATTATTTTTTAATTCATTAAATGTATTAATATTGATTTCGCAACCCAGGTATCTGGCATCAATCTTGGTTTTGTTGATGGATATAATTTTTGATGAATATTTTCGCTTGATAAAATCAAGAACTATTTTATCTCTATTCTGTTTCCATAAGGGCATTATCATTTGCATGCCAACTTTCATCATTACTCTTTCGATCCAGACATAATGTTCTTCCAGATCAATATCGCCGAATATACCTCCCGTGAATCCCCGGTCTTTCAGCTTCAACAATTCAGCCGTCCATTTTTGCTCATAATCATTGAAGACGGCGTAACCGAAGTTGATTTCCAGATTCATCGCCGCTGCCTGGGCATGGAGAATATTTTCGCTTAAAAAATGACCGTATGTTTTGTGATTTAATTCATCGATCATTGTCAGCAATGAGATAGTTACATCCGAGTCTTTTGTTAAAAATTTATCAAGGGCTGCACAACAATCTTTTCCGCCGCTCCATGAACAAAAAATTAAATCAGACATAATTTACTCCATTAATTTGGGGAATAGGAGAAACAATTATTACAGGGGGCAAAAGCATCAGTTCTGAAAAGTCAATATCAAAGATTTGACCCCAAATTTCCCCAAATTTCCTTTTGACCCGAAATGTCCCACATTCTTTAATTAGAACTATTCCTGTTATTTTTGAATATCCCCGGAATTATTATTAAGGCTCAAGGTTATCCTTGAGAAATCGAGCGACTGCATCGCGTGCCTCGCTTTGTTGAAAAGTGTCGTGCTGGCTACCCGAAAACAGAATCCGCCGAGCTTTTTTTCGCTCGCCGAACTTGTTGGCGCAAGAGCCCTCTTGAGGCGTGCCAACCCGCCACAGATCTTGATCCCATTCCAGGGTCAGGATAGGAGTCTCGATTGGCGCAAAGATGCCGTCGAAATTGGGATTCTTCGCATGCGTGCAGGTCCAGCTCGAGATGATGATGCCACGAAAACCGCCAAGCCGGTTACGTGCTACCGCCGTGCCTCCCTCGCTGTGTCCCATTAAAAAAATATTTTTTGTATCAGCCCACGGGCTCTTCTTAACCTGGTCGAAAGCATAACGAATTTCCTGCAGACGCAAGGCATGGGCCTGTGGAAAGGAGCCACCGCGTTTCGTCACGGGATTGCAATTCATCTTGCGACCGGGTATAGCCATGCTGTCGGGCAATACGGCAATGAAGCCGAGCCCCTTGATGAAATTAGCCCATTGCGTGTCATGATTGGTAATACCCGTGCACCCGTGCATGTAGATAACAACCGGTAACGGCTTTTCCACACTCACCTTGCTAGGTGCAGTACTGAAGAATTTGCCCGGAATGTATACCTCCGCTTTCTCCCAGCTCTTGCCTACATTTTGCTCCTGATCTTCCGATGTCTGTGCAAAGGAAGCAGAAGGGGGTGAATTGAAAGCGAACATCAGAGCAATGATCACTAAGCCCAAGATTGTTTTCATTCGCCATAACTTCATTTGTCGCTCCTTTCATGTCTGGTATGACACAAAGTTCAAATATAGCCACGCCCTCATTAAGTCCAATCTGTTTATAACGAAAAAACTGTCAAGAATAAACGGGTTGTTGCCCAAATACTAATTTGCAACCATTACGGCGTGAGACGCATGTATCCATACATAGCCAACAATGATCCTTTGTTAAAGCTGTAAGTAGCTTTCTGGATAGTCAAAAATAAGGAATGTAAGGTCAAGAAAAGCTTTTGAACGAAGGGTAATGCGAAGCCCTTTGCCATACCCCGCCCTTTTCCATAAGACAAAAGCACGATGATGTTTTGTATAGCTGATATGAGATATTCCTGAATACGCACCCGCCAAAGTCTTCGCCACCGTGCCCGTTTGAAACCGTATCGGGTGGCACGGGCAAACGAACGTTCCATAAGATGCTGCCGGATACGTATGTCTTGTTTGGATGTTTGTGTTTGAGCGGCATTGCGCATTTTGTCCAAATCATCCTGCCGGCGATGCCTCTTGAGAGACCTGCCATACTTCGATGTCGTGCATTTTGCCATCAGGGAACAAGAACAGCAAATCTTGCTCGAACATTTATACTCGAATGCATCCCGCTTCGGATTGTAATTCCTTTTCCTTAAATAATGGCCCGCAGGGCACAGGTAAGTATCGCTTTCGAGTTTGTATTCGAAAGATTCTTCCGTAAAGATACCTCTCCGGCTTTCGCTTTTCTGCTGGCTTCTTTTCAGATCGGGGATATGCGCGTTTACGCTCAGGTCGCAGCAAGTAAAATAATTCTCTACCGTTCCATATTTCGTATCCGCAACAATGGTATCCGCTGTCATTTGCGTATTGTCCTGATGCCGGCCTAAAAGAGTAGAAAGAAGATGGGCTTCGTTGACTTCACCCGGTGTTACTTCCGTAGCGGTAATGATTTCCGCCCTGGCATCGACACTTCTATGCGTTTTATATTGAAGTTTCGGTTTACCGCCTCCCTGCCTGGTTACGGAAGCGTCGGGATCGGTAGTAGAAATATGGTTGCGATTAGTTATACCGGATTTCGGCTCGTGATCGTCGTCTTTCTCTTCTTCTAATCGGGATTCGAGTTCCTGATAACTTCTTATAAGGTGGATTTTCATTGCTTCCTGATTGACTTTCACAGACGAGTTGTTGGAGGCGTCGGCCTGAACAAGGCTGGAATCCATGAAAAGCTTCGAACCGTCCACGAGTCCCGCTTCCACACACTGCCAAACGATCCTTTCAAAAAAGTGTTGGAAGGCTTCTACGCCCCAGCGGTTGCGTGCCTTGCTTAAAACACTGTGATTCGGGATCTCGCTGTCCAGGTCGTAGTCCAAAAACCACAGCCAGTCCAAGCGCATCGGCAGGGTGTTCATAAACTCCCGCTCGGAACGCACATTGTATAAAATCAAAAGGAGCATCATCTTAAGGATCACAGGAGGTGGAACGGAGACATTGCCCTTTACACCATAACTGCCTTCAACTTCACGATAGATAAATTCAAAGTCAATATGACTCCGAATCTTCCTTAAAACGGAATTAGCTGGAATACGCTCATCAAGATTAAATGAATGATAAAAGAGTTTCGGCTGTGCATCAGGTTGGTAGCCCATCATGGCGGTTGATCTCCAAGTTTGTGTTGATATTTTTATAATCGCTCTTTATCATCTCTGCAATTCCTATTTGGGCAACAGCCCGAATAGATTTGACACCAAATGTTTTCCAATTATCACCCCTTACGGAATATCACTCCACTGTTCGATTTGGGGTGCTGGTTTAACTAGTTCGCGGAAAGCAGAAGGTGCGCTGGCATCTTCTCTCTGCGCTGTCTCAGGGCGGGGGGGGTGCATGCGACGACCTTCACTGTTGGCGGCGTTGATGAGCCTCATCAGGCGGACCCAATAGATTCCAAAACCAAAAAATCCAAGATACTCAATCCAGAATATCCAGCTAAATCCCGGATAGTAGTCTTTGAATGTCTTGTGAAATAGGAATGTGACAATTCCAACTGTCATCAAAACCAGAGATATACTCTTAATGTCGCGCAACTTCTTCAACCATGTTTGCGGACTTGGAAGGCGATTGAGAGCATCCTTGAGCTTAGGGCCACCTCCATAAAACACGGAAGCGACTGCGGAGAGGTAGAGGAGCCCGGCCGCGGGGAGGTGTAAGACCGGAAGAAGTCCAGGGTGGCAGTAAGGGTGCTCGGATACGGAGCACTGCATAGGAAACAGCGCAACACCAAATGAAAAGAGGCCAGCAACGTTATGAATTCTGTTGTCGTTCTCGTCTAGTCCGCGATATGAGAATAGCACCCCGCCAAGAAAGGCTAAGAACATCACGAAAAGCGTTCGGGGCACTCCCCCGTCTTTGACAACGAAATAGTAGTCGCTGAGAGAGTCCTGAAGTGAGTGACCTACAAGAAATCCGGAAAATGCGGTAAGCAGAGGCATCACGACTAGCGCCGCTCCTGCCAAATAGCGGAGACGGCGATAAGTCTTGCCTATGCTATAGTCTACAAAGCCATGACTAGTTTCCATTTCCTCCTCCTTGTCAAAAAGTCTTGAGTTCGTTGATGTGACGAGCGTTTATGTCAATTCGCAGCTTTCGAAAGGTTGTGCTACTATAATGCCTAATTGTCGTGTCACTCAACACCTAATGATTATACAGCCTGTATACCTCGACAAAGGCATACTGTTTCTTTCTTTATTAGACGTTTCTATGCCATCACGTTATCACTATAATTGTTTTATAATATCACGCTTTTAAGCTGTAATCCATCATTTTCCCGATCCGGATTTATACAGACTGTATAAATCTGTTAGAGTCTGTCAAGATAATCTCGCACACCTTGGCTGCCTTTATTTAAAACAACCACATTTTATAATAAACTTCACTTGACTTTCGTGGCAGGCATGCTATAGAACAATCGTTCTATTGTTGTCAAGGTTTTTATCGCGAACCTCAAATCATTTAGAGCGCGGTATGTGGAAAAAGTTTGACATCAAAGCAAAAAGAAGATAGCTTGTGCGAACTTAACTGGTTGAAAAAAGACGATAAATTTTGTTTTGCAAGATGGAGGGACGGGTTTTGAACCAAAAAGCAATCAAATTTCTGGCCTGTGGTTTTGGTTTTGGTTTGGCGCCGGTTGCTCCCGGAACATTCGGTACGTTAGCCGGTGTTCCAATTTGTCTGCTCTGTCTGCCTTTACCCTGGTTTTGGCGTCTGCTGGTTGTTCTGGCTTTAACGGCTTTGTCCATTTACGTTTCTGGTCGCGCCGAAGAAATTTACCAGAAAAAAGATGACCAGCGCATTGTTATTGACGAAATTATCGGCCTTCAGGTAACTATGTTGCCGGTGCCGGTTACGGCTCTTCATCTTTGCGCCGGGTTTATTCTGTTCAGGATATTTGATATCTTAAAACCTTTTCCTCTCAAAAACTTGCAGAATCTGCCGGACGGGTGGGGTGTTGTGCTGGACGATGTCGGAGCCGGTATTTATGCGGGAGCATTACTTTTCTTTTCTTATTGGTTGGAGATTATCTGATATGAAAATAGCAATTTTAACCATCGGCAATGAATTAATGAGCGGGCGGACTGCCGACACCAACTCTTCTTTTATTGCCCGGGAGGCCAATCTGCAAGGCTGGCGCGTGGAAGCGATGATGGCGGTGGAAGATAATTTTGCTTCCATCAAAAGCCGACTGGACTATTTGCTGCCGCTGGCAGACGCCGTTATCTGCACCGGCGGGCTGGGGCCGACTGCCGACGACATCACCACGGAAGCCGTCGCTCAGGCCTTTGGTTTGCCGTTATATAAAGATGATGGCGCTTTAAATCACATTAAAGAAATCTTTGCGAAGCGTAATCTCGTCTGGGTGGAAAACAATACGAAACAGGCCCTGTTTCCTCAAGGCGCGAAGGTTATTGCCAATCCGTTGGGCACGGCGGCAGGCTTTGCGCTGCAGGTTTCCGGAAAATGGATTTTTGTCATTCCCGGAGTTCCCAGGGAGACGCAAAGGATGTTTCCGGAAGGCGTTATCCCGATTTTGCGCCGGGAATTTCCGCAAAATGAACAGTATGTTGCCAGACAGACCATAAAAACTTTCGGTATTTCCGAAGCGTTAGTCGACAAGAATCTGGAGGATATTGATTTTGCCGCTCTCGGTGTAAGCGTCGGCTTTTACCCGGTTTTCCCTGAAACCCATGTGGTTTTGGTTTCGCGCCAGACAATGGTCGAGGCTGCCAAGGAAAAATTAAAACTGGCTTGCGATGAAGTTGCCGCCCGGTTGAATAAATACATCTTTTCCTATGGCGAAGAAACTCTGGAAGAAATTGTTGCCGGCCTGCTGAAAGAAAAAAAGCTGACTCTAGCCGTGGCGGAATCCTGCACGGGCGGATTGATTTCCAACCGATTGACCGACGTTCCCGGCAGCTCCGAATATCTGGAACGCGCCGTGGTCACTTACAGCAATGCGGCCAAAGTAAGCCTGCTTAATGTTCCTGCGGCGATAATTGCCAAGCATGGCGCGGTAAGCGAAGAAACAGCCCGTTTGATGGCCGAAGGCGTGCGCAAGCTGGCCGGCACCGATCTCGGACTGTCTTCCACGGGCATTGCGGGGCCTTCCGGTGGCAGTGAAGCAAAACCCACCGGCACCGTTTATCTGGCGTTAAGCGATGCCGGGCAAACTATCTGCCGTCATTATGTTTACCGGTGGGACAGGAAAAGAAATAAGATGTTTTTTTCCCAGGCGGCGCTGCTTATGCTGAAAAATTATTTAGAGGGAAAGGATAAATAAAATGGATGCGGAAAAGAATATACGGGCTTTTCTGGCCATCGAACCTTCCGCAGAAGTGTTGGCAACCGTCGGCCGCTTGCAGGAAAAGCTCAAAAGGGAAATCAGCGGTTCCATCAGTTGGACGCGTCCGCAGGGCAATCATTTGACACTGAAATTCTTCGGCAATATTGATCTTACGGATGTGGAAAATATATCGGTTGCCGTAAAAAGACAGGCGGCAACGATGCCGCCCTTGCTGCTTAGTATCGAAAAAATAGGAGTTTTTCCTGATTTGAGAAGACCGCGCGTTCTCTGGGTGGGGACACGAGGAGACGTAGAGAAGCTTATTGCGCTGCAAAAAAGGCTGGATGAAGAATTTGCAGCAATCGGTTTTCCTGCCGAGAACAGGCCATTTCGGGCGCATCTGACGCTGGGACGCATCAAGGATGCAAGGTCGGCGGCAGGTGTCGGCGAGGCGCTGAAAAAGCATGCTGATTTCAGTGCTGGGGAATTCCAGGCGGCGGAACTGATCTTATTTCAGAGCCAGCTTTCACCGAAGGGAGCAACTTATACAAGGCTGGCAGCATTTCCGTTGGGTACTTAAAGAAAAGTCAATCGTCATTCCCTTGCGAATGACAATGATACAAGGCAATCCAGGAAAAGACACATCTGGATTGCCCAATCAAGTTGGGCAATGACGGAATGTGGGCGGATATTGCCTAAATACTTTAACAGTATAATTGATGGTCTCGTAAAAAGTCGGCGACTTGGTCATTGCAAGGAACGAAGTGACGAAGCAATCTAATAATATTATCGCATTACAAAACATGAGATTGCTTCGCTTCGCTCGCAATGACGGTAACCAGGACTTTTTACGAGAGCATCATAATTGAGTTTAAAAGAAAAATTATCTCGTATTTTATAAATAATTTACATGGAGGTCACGTATGTGCGCAGATTTAGACAGATCGAAAGCCATTGATTTGGCTATAACCCAGATTGAAAGGCAATTCGGTAAGGGATCAATAATGAGATTGGGGGGGAAAGAGCGTGTTGCCGATGTCCCCGCGATATCCACAGGATCTCTGAGCCTGGATATTGCGCTGGGCACCATGGGTGTTCCGCGCGGCAGAATTGTCGAAATCTACGGGCCGGAATCCGGCGGTAAAACAACGCTGGCTCTGCACATTGTTGCCGAAGCGCAAAAGGCCAACGGTTTGGCGGCTTTTATTGACGCCGAACATGCCCTTGATGTGACCTATGCAAAGAAGATCGGTGTCAACACGGATGACCTCCTCATTTCCCAGCCGGATACGGGCGAACAGGCCCTGGAAATTGCCGAGACGCTGGTGCGCAGCGGTGCGCTGGATGTTCTGGTAGTTGACTCTGTTGCGGCCCTGGTTCCCAAGGCGGAACTGGAGGGCGACATGGGCGACGCCCAGATGGGCTTGCAGGCGAGACTCATGTCCCAGGCGTTGCGCAAACTTACCGGCAGCATCAGCAAATCCAAAACCACCGTAATCTTTATCAATCAACTGCGTATGAAAATCGGTGTCTTTTTCGGCAACCCCGAGACGACGACCGGCGGTAACGCCCTGAAATTCTATGCATCCCAACGTCTGGACATTCGTAAAATGACATCTCTGAAAACCGGTCAGGATGTGACAGGCTTCCGAACAAGAGTTAAAGTAGTCAAAAACAAATTGGCGCCTCCATTCCGGGAAGCGGAATTCGACATCATTTTTGGCGAAGGCATTTCCCGCGAGGGCGATGTGCTGGATTTGGCCGCCGAGCATGGCGTTATTGAAAAAAGCGGCGCCTGGTATTCTTACAAAGGTGATCGCATAGGCCAGGGCCGCGATAACTCAAGGACTTTTCTAAAAGAAAATCCCGATATCCTGGCACAGGTGGAAAGTGAACTGAAAGAAAAGCTGGGTTTGAAGGTTGCCGTTGAGCCGGAAGAGGCTAAGTGATTCGCTATTCTCCACCGCCGCATAAAAACTGTCCCGGCGGCAATAACAAGAATGCAGCACATCCGGTAAAACCGGTAGATCATCTGGATTTGGCGCATGCCCTGCAGAAAGCATATCGCCTTTTATCATTGCGGGCGCACGGTGTTCACGAAATAGAAAGGAAATTAGGGGGTAGAGGATTTCCCTCATCCGTCATTAAAGAAGCACTGGAAAAACTCCACGAATTGAAGTATCTGGATGACGGTTCTTTTGCTTTTCAATGGGCGCGTAATCTGGCGGTTAATAGACTTTACGGAAACAGAAAAATTATCGCGAACTTGAAAGAAAAGGGTCTCGCCGCGCATTTAATCGGCGAGGCGCTGGAAGAAATACGGCAGGAAATTCCGGAAGAGGAAGCCATCAGTCTTTTAATTAAGAAAAAAATAACCGGCAAAAAGATCGACTTGCAGGACATTAAAGAAAAAAAGAGGATATTTCAAAATCTGCTGGCAAGAGGATTCCCGGCGGGTTTGATATTAAATAAATTAGGAAAGATATCGGAGGACGATTTCCATGGCGAAGACGGGCAGTGAGATCAGGGAAAGTTTTATAAAATTTTTTGAAGGGAAGGGGCATACCCGCGTGGCAAGCTCATCTCTGATTCCCAAAGACGATCCGACATTGATGTTTACGAATGCGGGAATGGTGCAGTTTAAAAATGCCTTTTTGGGTTTGGAAAACAGGGGCTACACACGAGCTGTATCGTGCCAGAAATGCGCCCGCGCCGGCGGCAAACATAACGACCTGGAAAATGTCGGCGTTACCGCCCGCCATCATACTTTTTTTGAAATGCTCGGCAATTTTTCCTTCGGCGATTATTTCAAGGAAGAAGCCATCGCCTGGGCCTGGGAATACCTGATTGACGTAGTGAAGCTGCCCCAAGAAAAACTCTGGGTGACAATATTTACGGATGACGACGAGGCCTTTAACATCTGGCATGAAAAGATGAAGGTGCCCAAAGAGCGCATTGTTCGCATGGGCGAAAAAAGCAATTTCTGGATGATGGGCGAGACCGGTCCCTGTGGTCCCTGTTCCGAAATAATTTACGATCAGGGTCCGGGCACCGGCTGCGGGCGGCCTGAATGCGATATCAATTGTGAATGTGACCGTCACCTGGAAATTTGGAATAATGTTTTTACGCAATTTGACCGCGATGTGACAGGCAAGCTGACCCCGCTTCCCAAACCCAACATTGATACCGGGATGGGACTGGAGCGCCTTACCGCCGTAATTCAGGGTGTCACAAGCAATTACGATACGGATCTTTTCACCCCGATCATCCGCTTTGTCGAAAAAATCGCAGGCATTACTTACGGCCAAAATGCGGAGAGCGATGTCTCTATCCGGGTTATTGCCGACCACAGCCGGGCTGTGACATTTTTGATCGGCGACGGCATCCTGCCCAGCAATGAAGGCCGGGGCTACGTTCTGCGGCGCATCTTACGCCGGGCGGCGCGTCATGGAAAAATGCTGGGCATCAATAAGCCGTTTTTAAATGAAAGCGCCCAGGTTGTCATCGACATGATGAAAGACATTTATACTGATCTGGAATCGAAAGCCTCCTTCATCACCAAAGTTATACTTAATGAAGAACAGCGTTTTATGGAAACGCTGGACGCCGGTTTGCGCATCTTACAGGAAGAGACAACTGTGCTGAAGCAGGCCGGAAAGAATGTTCTGCCCGGTTCACTGGTCTTCAAACTCTATGACACTTATGGATTCCCCACCGATTTGACGGCGGATATCGTGAAACGCGACGGCTTTACCCTGGATACGGAAGGCTTTGAGGCCGAGATGGAACAGCAGCGTGAAAGGGCTCGCGGAGCATGGAAAGGCAGCGGCGAAGAAGCCGTAGCCGAATGTTATCTGAAATTATCCAGTTCCGGAATTGCCACGGAATTTTGCGGCTACGATGGGAATACTGAGGCCGACTCTAAAATTTCCGCTATAATTTTTGAAGGTCAAACAGTTGAAACTCTGTCGGAAGGGCAGGAGGCGGAAATTGTCGTGGCGACCACGCCGTTTTACGGTGAATCCGGCGGTCAGATCGGCGATACCGGCTACCTGGAAGGCGACGGCTTTACTTTCGCCGTGCAGGACACGAAAAAGCCGGTCGATAAACTTTTCGTGCATAAGGGTATTGTCCAGAAAGGCACCATCAAAGTCGGCGACAAAGTTCATTTAATTGTTGATCTGGAAAGAAGAAGAGCAATTCAGGCGAATCACTCCGGTACGCATATATTGCAGGCGGCGTTGAAAGCCGTGCTGGGCGACCACATCAAACAGTCCGGCTCGCTGGTTAATGACGAAAGGCTGCGTTTCGACTTCACCCATTTTTCCAAAATCACCGACGAAGAAATGCGACGAATTGAAGAAATCGCCAATGACATCATCAGAAAGAATGTAGAGGTGGCAACCCAGATATGCGATCTGGAAGACGCGCTTAAAACTGGTGCAACGGCGGTATTCGACGAGAAGTACGGTGCAACGGTACGGCTCGTGAAAATGGGCGATAAGAGCATGGAGCTCTGCGGTGGGACGCATGTTGCCCGCACCGGCGATATCGGTTTGTTGAAGGTGCTCCATGAATCCGCGATTGCCGCCGGAGTCCGCAGAATAGAAGCCGTCACCGGCAGGCAGGCATTCACGTATTTCCAACAGGCGGAAGAGGAATTGAAAAAAGCCGCCGGTTTGTTGAAAGCAAATCCTTCGGAACTGGCGGATCGCGCCGAAAAACTGCTCAAACACAGCAAGGATCTGGAAAAAGAAATTGAAGCACTCAAAGGAAAACTGGCCGCCAAAGACTCTGGCGATTTGTTAAGTCAGGTCAAGGAAATGGGCGGCGTGAAAATACTGGCGACGGAAGTAAGCATCAGCGACGCCAAAACGCTGCGCGATTTCGGCGACAAACTGCGCGACAGGCTGGAATCGGGAATTATACTTCTGGCAGCAAAAGCAGATGATAAAGCACTACTGCTTTGTATGGTCACAAAAGATTTGGCCGGAAAATTCCATGCCGGAAACATTATTAAGGAACTGGCACCGATCGTCGGCGGCAAGGGCGGCGGACGCCCCGACATGGCCCAGGCCGGCGGAACCCAGCCGGAGAATCTGGGGAATATCTTTCCTGCACTGGACAAGCTGCTGGCGAAGTAGAGCAAAACGAGAAATTTTGCTTTTTGCTGTATCCGGCAAAGAAAATATGATCTATGGGTTATGGGGGAGAAGTGCTTACGCGACAGGCACTTCTTCCTATTTTTATCGTTCTTCAAAAGACAATAATAATTGAATTACTACTCGTAATATTTAAACCACCTTGTATAAAATAGGAAAATAGAAATCAGTCCATGTCTGCCGCCAAGGAAATTAAATACTTCTTAATAAACACTCTTCTTACGACAATCATTTTCTATGTTTTGAAGCTCTACACCAGGACACTTCGTGTGCAATTCGAAGGAGCTGAAAAGGTTCGGCAGTATTTGGAAAATGGGGGACGAGTCATCATGACCAGCTGGCATCAACGCTTTTTCGGCGGTTTTTTTATTCCCAAAATTTTTGAATGGTCTCCCTGTATCATGATCAGTAAAAGCCGGGACGGAGATTTTGTTGCCCAGATCGCCCGGCAAGTTGGATGGATTCCCGTGCGGGGGTCGAGTTCGCGAGGAGGTAAAGAGGCTCTGCGAGTTATGGTGCAGGGCGTTCATGAACATAAGATTGGCGGCCACATTGTAGACGGCCCTACCGGCCCGCCCCGCATCATCAAACCGGGCCTTATCTCTTTAGCTCAAAGCGCGAATGCCGTTATTTGTCCGACACTTGTCTCCTATGAAAAAGCCTGGATAGCCAACAGTTGGGATCGTTTTATGGTTCCCAAACCATTCAGCAGGGTTCTTCTCCGGTTCGGGTCCTTTTTTGCCGTACCTGAGATAACAAGTAATGATCAGTTTGAATCTTGCCGCAAAAAAGTGGAAGACGACCTGATCAAAGAATATGAGGCTGTTGACAGCTACTGGAAAAAATGACGCCAATCCTCTGTAAAAGTTGATTTCCCGTAAAAAAGCAGGTAATTGGGGCCAACAGACATACTTTCAGATTTGATCAATCGGGATAGCAGTTTATCATTGACTTATTACGGCGTCTTTCCTATAGTCATCCCCAATGAAAGTAAATTGTTGCCAAAATTACTGTTAGTTACAAAACTGAATTTGATGATATTTGACCTTGAACCTACATCTTTTCAAACAGGATGACAAATAATATGGATGACACTACCAAGAAAGTTTATGTCGATGCAAACGGGGTCGTGACATGCGTCTGTCCAGATTGTGGTAAGGTGCAAAGAGAAAAGGCAGAGGCATACAAGGGTACGAAGAGACCGGTTAAAATTCAATGCAAGTGCGGCAATATCTATGACATAGAGATTGAATTTAGAAAGTTATACCGCAAGGAAATCAAACTTGACGGCATATATGCGACTGAATCAAACTCCAATAACTGGGGGAAAATGATTGTAAAAGATTTAACGATGCAGGGGTGCAAATTTGAAACACTGAAGGCAAACCTGTTAAATCCGGGTGAAGAAATTAAAATCGAATTTAAATTGAAAAATGCTAAAAACTCTCTGATAAGGAAAAGGGCCCTTGTCCGTTACGTGTTCGAAAATTACGTCGGCTGCGAGTTTAAAGAACTTCCCGGTGCAGTCGATCCGGATTTAGGGTTCTATCTGATGAATCTATAAAAATCAGAAATTTTAAATGTAGAAAAATTATGATCATCAGTTGCAGCATAATAATCAATCGCCGCTGCTATATTATTCCACTTCCAAATCAAGCGCTCCCTTTGTTGGCCCTTCGGCAGGCTCAGGCCAGGCTTAAAAATGATAATCAATCATGGTGAGCTTACCGAACCACGCCTCGTCACCTCTTCCCAGCCGCCGCGATAGCATCATTGATCTGGAAACGGAATTAGCTCCTGAAAGTTGATTCCAGTAAGAGCCAGAGAGATTTGGGCGGGAAGCCGGAAAATCGTTTTTTGCTTAAAAATGGGGACTACATGAAAATCTATTTTGCCGGAGCAATACGCGCAGGACGAAACGATGCTGCGATATACGAAGCCATGATTGCATGGTTGCGATCTTTTGGAGAAGTATTGACCGAGCATGTGGGCGACCCCGCTCTTTCGAAAACAGGCGATGACGGGCCCGGCGACCGATACATACATGACCGCGATATGGCATGGCTTTTTTCCTGCGATCTCGTGGTGGCCGAGGTGACGATGCCGTCGCTCGGGGTGGGCTATGAACTGGGATGGGCCACTGCATTAAAGAAGCCTGTTTTGTGTCTTTATCGGCCCTCACCGGAACTTCATCTGTCCGCCATGATTGCGGGCAGCCCTGATATACAGACAGCCGTATATTCCTCACTGGATGAAGCCAAAAAGATCATAGAGGAATTCACCGGCAAGACCGCCGGCACTGTCACCGGTCCCGCGGGGAGCAGATAGATGGTTACGTCACTGGAATTACTGGCACCGGCGGGGAACGCCGACATCGGCATAGCCGCCATTGATCACGGCGCCGACGCGGTGTATATCGGCGCTCCGAAATTCAGCGCCAGAGCAGGAGCGGGCGTGAGCGTTGCCGAGATCGCCCGGTTGATAAAACATGCGCATCTCTATTACGCCAAAGTCTATGTGGCGCTCAATACCATCCTGACGGACCGGGAGTTAGATGAGTCCCTCGATATTATCGGGAAAGTCTATGAGCTGGGCGCTGACGCCCTGATTATCCAGGATGTGGGACTGCTGGAGCTGGATTTCCCTCCGATTCCTCTTATTGCCAGCACCCAGATGCACAACAACACCGTTGAAAAGATTAAGTTTCTGGAGGCCGTGGGCTTCCAACGGGTGATCCTCGCCCGAGAGCTTTCTCTGGACGAAATTGCGGACATTCGGAGGAAAACCAACATAGAACTGGAGGCTTTTGTTCACGGGGCTTTGTGTGTCTCTTACAGCGGGCAATGTTACATGAGTCAGGCCATCACGGGCCGGAGCGGCAACCGTGGCGTCTGCGCCCAGCCCTGCCGCTCCCACTATACCTTGATTGACGGCGACGGCAACGTGATCATCCAAAACAAATTTCTCCTCTCCCTGAAAGACCTGAATCTGATGGACTTTATACCGGATTTGATCGCGGCCGGAGTAACCTCCTTTAAAATCGAGGGAAGATACAAGGGCATTGAATATGTGAAAAATGTAACAGCCGCTTTCCGAAAGATAATCGACCGGTTCATCAGCGGGCAGGACGGCTACCGCCGAAGCAGTTCCGGAGCGAGCACCTTCACCTTTTTGCCGGAACCGGAAAGAACCTTTAACCGCGGTTATACTCAATACTTTATTGCCGGTGGAAGACAAAAAGTTGCTTCCCTGGACACGCAGAAATCAATCGGACAGTATCTGGGTGAAATAACCCACGTCGGAAAGGATTTTTTTCGCATAGCCTGCCATGATCTGCAAAACGGGGACGGGCTTTGCTTCTTTACCAGGAAAAATGATCTGGCCGGATTCAGGGTGGAGAAAGTGGATAAGGGAAAAATCTACCCTAACAACATGACGGGTCTGGCAACCGGCATACCTCTCTATCGCAATTATGACATCGCTCTTGCCAGAGCTTTGAAAAAATCATCGGCCGACCGTCGCATCGCCGTGGAAATGAACTGCCGGCAGGAAAATACGTTGATCCGACTGGTGGCAAGAGATGAAGACGGCAATGTGGCTGAAGCGGTAAAGGAGATTTTATTTGAGCCTTCCCGTGATCCGGTCCGGGCTATGAAGCAGATTGAAACACACCTTGCCAGCACCGGCAACACACCTTACCGGACGGCAAAGTTGACGATTGAGCCTGAACAGCCGGGCTTTCTTCCCGCCAGCATTTTGAACGGTATCCGGCGTGATGTTTTGGAGAAGCTCACCGTAATCAGGCAGAAAGCATACCCTCGCCAGAATGTAAAGCTTTCGCCCAACGACGCTCTTTACCCGGAAAGAGAGCTTGACTTCCGCGCCAATGTCTTCAATATGCGGGCCCGACAATTTTATGAACGCCACGGGGCATCAGTTGTTGAACCGGCTTTAGAAACTCTTTCCGCTGCGACCGGAAAAACTGTCATGACTACCCGCTATTGCCTCCGTTATCAATTGGACCTGTGCCCCGGGATGCAGCATCCGGCCTTTCCTGTCAAAGAGCCTCTCCGGCTGAGAGATGCTCATCATACCTACCGCCTGGAATTTGACTGCCGCAAGTGCAGAATGTTTGTGATCCTGGAGAAGTAAACAGCGCACTTCACACGTCTAATTCCATTCACAATTCATTAATGATGCTGCCGGTTGTATGTCCTTGATTTTCCGTTTGTATTGATCAGTGTTGGCCACCGGTTTACCCAGATATATGCTTAATGATATAGGAAAATATAGTCTCCGATATATTGTATTTTTATCTTCATCAATATATTTAATTATCCAATACTGATTGGGGAATTAAACAGTTTTCCCCTCATAATGCGAGGAGGTTTCCCGTGGAGCAGAAACAATGGGAAGAAGAAACTGAACAACGAAAAGAAGAATATTTGAAAAAGCACTCACGGATGGCAAAGATGTTTGTTGAAGACCGTCTTGCCTTTGAACGAGAGCGCAAGCGTCTCCTCGATGAATTTTTCAACGGCATTGAAGATGAAGACATGCGTCAGCGGTTGCGTGCCCTTCAGGCTTCCTTTGAAAAAAGAATGAAGAATGCCGGATCAGCCCACAATCGGTTTGTTTTGGCCCAGACTTTTTTCTGGGATCATTTTCACAATGTCTGGCAGCCCGGTTTGGCGAGGATGAATGACCAGATGAAAAGCTTTGCTGCCAAAACGGCGCTGATTAACGACCACTTTAAATCAACTCAAAACCCTTCCCAAAACCGGTAATTGTTTCTGATTTAGTCTGACACCTTACGGCAAAATTGTGCCGTAACTGTCGTTGTCTATGCAATTACTGCTGCGTCATACCAGCCAAAAGAAGATTGAAAAAAATCTGTTGCTGCATTACAGTCGGGTTCTATACCGAGTTGCATTCAAAGCATAGCGAGGCGGCAAGGAGGAGGCTCCGCAGGCGTATTATTAATACGTTGAGGAAGCCGACGACGCAGCCAACAAAGTTAGGCAAAGAATGCAACTCGGTATCATTACCGATTGGAGACAACCTGAATGCAAATCTCTGTTATTCTGGCTCATCCGGAGCCCGGCAGCTTCAACCATGCGATTGCCCAAACTGCTATAGAAGCTATACAAACGAACGGCCACAAAGTATTTTTTCATGACCTGTATCAGGAAAAGTTCGAGTCTGTTCTGCCGGCGGCGGAAATTGTCAAGGGTGCAGCCCTGCCGGCCGCAATCAAACAGCACTGTGCAGAAATTGCAGCGGCTGACGGGATTGTCATTGTTCATCCTAACTGGTGGGGACAGCCTCCGGCTATTTTGAAAGGCTGGGTGGATCGGGTGATTCGTCCCGGTGTAGCTTATGAGTTTCTGGATGGCGATTCCGGCGAAGGCGTACCTGTCGGTTTGCTTAACGCGCGCGCGGCGCTGGTTTTTAATACATCCAACACTGAAACCGGGCGGGAGAAGAATGTTTTTGGCGACCCATTGGAAACAATCTGGAAGAATTGCATCTTTGCTCTTTGCGGTGTTACTAATTTTCACCGTCGGATGTTTAACGTGGTTGTAACAAGTAGCGAGAGACGGCGAAAAAATTGGCTGGAATCGGTCAGACAGGATATGGATAAATATTTTCCTAAGAAATAATTGTTTGTAACAAGATGATTTGCTATTACGAGCCAGTATTAATCAAACGGATTTAATGATGACCTGCGGAGGTAAAATCTTGAAAAGTAAGTTTTCTGATAAATGCAGGAAAAAGCTTACGGCACGGGCGGCAATTTTTTTGTTGTTACTCGTTGGTTTGTTAACAACGTCAGCGGCGGTTTTTGCCCAGCCGGTTATTCTCGATGGCGGCATGACACCGAAGCAGTTTGAATGGCCGTTTGACCGGAATGTTTTCGGCGTTAATGAAGAAGTGACGTT
>CAXXLA010000003.1:0-519215 GCA_963663295.2 Smithellaceae bacterium
ATTCTTGAAAATAATCTTTATATTAAAGCTTCCGACAATATTGATGAAATACTCAAAATCGTTGAGAAATTAGTAGATAAAAATTATGCATACGAGAAGCTGCATTCGGTTTATTACGATATATCCAAATTGGCTGATTACGGGCTTCTTTCGAATGTGAATTTAGAATAAAACCAGACAGGCTAAAACCATAGATTTGGACGATTATGAAAAAGACAATCCGATGGACTTTGTTCTTTTTAAAAAGGGGAAGCCTGGGAGAATTAAAAAGAGGAATATATTATAAGACGAAATGGGGTAATATCCGGCCGGGCTGGCATATTGAATGCGCTGCGATTTCTCATAAGTACCTGGAGACCTTTATGATATTCATATCAGTGGTGTCGATGAGGTTTTTCCGCATTGTGAAAATATTTTGGCCATCAATAAGGCTTTTACCGGAAAGAGCGGTCCCAATTATTGGCTTAACGTGGAATTGGTAATGGTCGCCGGACGAAAAATGTCCCGTTCATTAAATAATGCTCTGCCTTTGTCGCAGTTGTTCCAAAAAGGTTATCAGGGCAGAGATATGCGATTATTTTTACTGGGGGTGCATTATCGCAGACCGCTCAATTATTCGGAAAAAGCAATGGAAACGGCAAGAAATAATATCAGGAAACTCGATATGTTCGTCTGCCGTCTTAGTGCTGTTGATAATGAAGGCAAAGGCTATGGCGAATTGGATCAGCTGATTTACGATCTTAAAAACGGATTTGCCGCCGCCTTGGACGATGACTTGAATATTGCTGTTGCCCTGGCAGTACTTTTTGATTTTATTGGCAAAATAAATCCACCTTTAAATCAGGGAATAATAAATAAAAAAGACAGCCGGAAAATGATGGCGGTGCTGAAAAATATCAACGATGTTCTCGGAGTGATGAATCTTGAAGTGTTGCCCCCATCCCAAGAAATACAGGATTTGATTGCAAGAAGAGAGGCTGCACGAAAAGCTCATAATTGGCGGGAAGCCGATATGCTGAGAACCCAACTGGCTTCCTTAAATGTCGATGTCTTGGATACGCCGCAGGGGACAGTCTGGCATTTTAAATAAGATTTGTCGTGTGACATATCCCTGCTGACTCCTCTGCAACGTATAAAATATATTGAAGAAATTGAAGTAAGAGAGCACGGTTTGTATATTGTTCAGGGATATAAATTCAGGCTTGTTGTTGCTTCAAGTGGCAATCGAGTACGGCTGGGATAGAGAGACCTTCCTTAGAGAAATTTGTTATAAAGCTGGTTTGTCGCCCGATGACTGGATGGATAAAGAAACGGAAATTTACATTTTTTCAGTGGATTATTTTGGCTATAAAGGATGAACTTGATAGTTAAGTAAGTCCGAATTTATTCTTTATCAAAAGAAATTACTTGACAAACATGACTATAAAAAATTAATGTCTGCAATTCGCACGGAGTTGTGTGTTTGTTTTTTTTACTTGTGTTTATAAGTCGCTGATATTAAACAGGAAGTTGAGAAAAGGATTGCTGGCGTAGCTCAATCGGTAGAGCAGCTGATTTGTAATCAGCAGGTTGCGGGTTCGAGTCCCATCGCCAGCTCCAGATCTGATATAGAAAGTGATTGGATGGAGGGGTTCCCGAGCGGCCAAAGGGAGCAGACTGTAAATCTGCCGGCGGAGCCTACGGAGGTTCGAATCCTCCCCCCTCCACCATTTAATTTTTGAAGGTGAAAATCAGCGGGAGTAGCTCAGTGGCTAGAGCGTCAGCCTTCCAAGCTGAGGGGTCGCGGGTTCGAATCCCGTTTCCCGCTCCAAGTTATTTGGATTAAATTGAGGATGAAATCCTCAGCAATTTGCGCCCATGTAGCTCAGTCGGTAGAGAGCACATCCTTGGTAAGGATGAGGTCACCAGTTCAATCCTGGTCATGGGGCTCCAGTTAAGGGAGAAGATATGCGGAACAATATTATTTTAGCTTGTACGGAATGCAAGCAGAAAAATTACACAACAACAAAAAAATAAACGTACCATGCAAAACCGCCTGGAGATGAAGAAGTATTGCAAGTTTTGCCGGGGACACAAGTTGCACAGGGAAACCAAGTAATTTTGGTATAAAACAAACAGGCCAGTAGCTCTAATGGATAGAGCGCCGGACTCCAAATCCGGATGCTGGGGGTTCAAGTCCCTCCTGGCCTGCCAGTTTTTTTCCCCCTTTGTTATAAGGTTTGAGAGATGGAAAAAATTCAAATTGGGTGATGCAAAAGGTGACGCAATTTTTTAGGCGATGCCAAGGCCGAGCTTAAAAAGGTTACCTGGCCGTCACGAAAACAAACAATGGCATCTACCTTTGTTGTAATATTCATTGTTTTTGTTATGGCGCTTTATTTTGGTATAATTGATTTTGGTTTAGCCAAACTTATCAAGTTTATTTTAGGTTAGCAAAATGGCTTTTAAATGGTACGTTGTGCATACCTACTCCGGATACGAAAACAAGGTGAAAGTCAGCTTGCAGGAAAGAGTTGAGTTGGCTAATGCCCAGGCCTATTTTTTCCGATATCCTGATTCCCGAGGGAAGACGTTGTGGAATTGATTTCAGGAGAAAAGAAAACTTTCCAAACGTAAGTTTTTCCCGGGTTACATACTCGTCCGAATGGAAATGAACGATGAGACTTGGCATATCGTTAAAGACACACCCAAGGTAACCGGTTTTATCGGCAGCAAAGATAAGCCTTCGCCGATTTCGGATAAAGATGTAGAAAATTTAAAAGTCAGAATCGATGAAGGAACTTTAAAACCCAAACCGAAATTTAAATTTGATGTTGGTGATCATGTAAGAATAATTGATGGACCGTTTACCAATTTTGACGGTGTCATTGATGAAGTAAGGCCGGAAAAAGGGAAACTGCGGGTTATTGTCAGCATTTTTGGCCGCCCGACACCGGTGGAGCTGGATTTTATTCAGGTAGTACAGGGGTAATTAATTTATTAGAGGCCTTTTTAAAGGCCTAAAAAATTTAAGATCAGGGTGATCATTATGGCAAAAAAGGTTATTGCAGGCATTAAATTGCAGATTAAAGCGGGTAAGGCGACACCGTCGCCGCCGATTGGTCCGGCGTTAGGTCAGCACGGCGTCAATATTATGGAGTTTTGTAAGGCATATAATGCCTTGACGCAAAAACAGGAAGGAATGATTGTCCCCGTTGTAATTACTGTTTATGCCGATCGGTCTTTTACCTTTATTACCAAAACGCCGCCGGCTTCGGTGTTGCTTAAGCAAGCGGCAAAAATTGCCAAGGGAGCAAGTGATCCGAAGAGAGAAAAAGTAGGAACCGTTACGGCTAAGCAGGTGCAGGAAATTGCTGAATTAAAATTTAATGATTTAAATGCTGTAGATATAGAAGGCGCCGTCAAAATCATTGCCGGTACGGCCAGGTCGATGGGAATCGAAGTCGTAAGTTAATTAAACGAGGTTTGATCATGTTAAGAAGAGGCAAGCGCATATTAGCAGCAAAAGCGAAAGTTGAGCCGACTAAGCGTTACACGCTCAAAGAGGCTACGGAAATGGTTGTATCAATGGCAGAGGCCAAATTTGATGAGACGGTGGACGCCGCGGTCCGTCTGGGAGTTAATCCCGCCCATGCCGATCAAATGGTCAGGGGAAGCGTTGTTTTGCCTAACGGTTTAGGTAAGACGGTGAAAGTTCTGGTTTTTGCCAAAGGTGAAAAGGAAAAGGAAGCCCTCGATGCCGGTGCCGATTTAGTAGGGAATGATGAGATTATCGAAAAGATAAAAGGCGGCTGGTTTGAATTCGACCGGGTAGTTGCTACACCGGATATGATGGGAGCGGTAGGCAAAATCGGTAAAATTTTAGGTCCCCGCGGCTTGATGCCCAATCCGAAAGTCGGAACCGTAACTTTTGAAGTAGCCAACGCTGTCAAGGAACTGAAGGCCGGAAAAGTTGAATTCCGTGTGGAGAAAGCCGGAATTGTCCATTCTCCTGTCGGGAAAGTTTCTTTTGGAGCAGAGAAATTAAGAGAAAATATCATGGCGTTGCTGGAGACGATTATCAAATTAAAGCCGGCCGCAAGTAAAGGGACTTATATTAAGAGTATTGCCCTTTCCAGCACAATGGGTGCCGGTGTAAAAATTGATCCCCTTGATATTAAAAACGCTTAACGCACGGGAAATAAAGTAAAATTAGAGATAAAAGGTCGAAGATAGCAGGTACAGATGTTTAAACATAGTACGGCCTGCCGAGACTCGTAGAATAAAAAGAGTTGCTTTGTTTTATTAAGGTAGACAATTTTTGGAAAACGGGCATCGGATTGAAAATAGGATTGCTGTTTTTTATTCTGTATGTGGCTATATTCTCCGGCCTCGTAATAATGAAAAATTATTGAAAGGAGGCTGATATATTTGGATCGGAGAACGAAAGAGCAAGTTGTATCCGAACTGCAGGTAAAACTCAAAGAGGCCAATCTCGGCATTTTAACCAGTTTCAGCAAAATGAATGTCGAAAAGATGGAAACTCTGAGAAAAGCACTGCGCAAGTCAAATGCTGAACTGAAAGTTGTGAAAAACACCCTTCTGAATATTGCTGCGAAAGATACAGCATTCAGTATACTTGCCGATCATTTCAAATGGCCTATCGCTGTTGTTTTAAGTTACAAAGATCCGGTAGAACCAACAAAAGCTCTCATTGATTTCGCCAAAAAAAATCCGGAATTGGAAATCAAGGTTGGCGTACTGGATGGTAAAATACTAGACAAAAGTGATATTACGAGCCTGGCCGAGTTACCCAGCAGAGAAGTTTTGCTTGGAAGGCTGGTTTCTGTCATGGCCGCGGTGCCGACATCACTGGTTACAGTGTTGAGCGGTGTGCCAAGAAATTTTGTTCAAGTGCTCAATGCTTATTGTGATAAGAAACAAACTGCAAATTAACAAAACATACAGAAAGGTATAAGAATATGGCAGATCAGATTACAAAAGAAGATGTAGTAAAATTCATTGAAAATATGACTGTATTGGAGCTTTCCGCTCTGGTTAAAGAATTGGAAGAAAAATTTGGTGTTTCCGCCGCTGCTCCCGTGATGATGGCTGCTGCCGCCCCCGGTGCCGCTGCCGCCGCTCCGGTGGAAGAACAGACTGAATTTAACGCCATTCTGACCGGCTTTGGTGCAGAGAAGATTCAGGTAATCAAAGTCGTACGGGCTATTACCGGTTTAGGTTTGAAAGAAGCCAAGGATTTGGTGGAGGGTGTGCCCAAACCGATTAAAGAAGGCGTTTCCAAAGATGAAGCAGCAGATATTAAGAAGAAAATTGAAGAAGTTGGTGGAACAGTAGAAATTAAATAATATAATTTTAAATATATTATTTTAAGGATGTTATGGGCAATTTTAGAAGAAATTATGGCCGGGTAAAAAAAGCGCTGGATATACCCAATTTGATAGAGATCCAAACACGATCTTATGAGAAATTCCTGCAAAAGGATTTGCTGCCGGCTAAAAGGGCCAACATCGGTTTGCAAAGCGCTTTCACAAGTGTTTTCCCCATCTCGGATTTCAGTGGAAAATGCTCTTTGGAGTTTGTCAGTTATAAGATTGGCGATATCCGGTACGATGTAAGAGAGTGCATTCAAAAAGGAATGACCTACGCCGCTCCTTTGAAAATCGTTGTCAGGCTTGTTGTTTTTGATACTGATCGCCTTGCGGACGGCAAGGTTAGCCGTGAAGCGAATGAAACAAAGCCGATACGCGATATTAAAGAGCAGGAAATTTACTTTGGCGAAATTCCATTGATGACGGAAAATGGAACATTTATTGTCAACGGAACAGAGCGGGTAATAGTCAGCCAATTACACCGCTCGCCCGGCATCTTCTTTGATCATGATAAAGGTAAAACCGTTGCCAGCGGTAAGCTAATTTATTCGGCGCGGGTCATTCCAATAAGAGGTTCCTGGTTGGACTTGGAATTTGATTCCAAGGATCTCCTCTACATGCGGATTGATCGCCGTCGAAAAATGCCTGTAACCATTCTGCTCAAGGCAATGGGCAATTCGACTGAATTTATCCTGAATTATTTTTATAATATTGAGAAGACAGTCATCGAGGGTGAAAAGCTTTACGTCACCATCGATGAATCTCTGATCGGTCAAAAAACTCCTGAAGATATTAATGATCCGAACACCGCGGAAACTATAGTCAAAAAGGGACGTAAGTTTACCCGGCCCCTTTTGAAAAGAATAATTGACGCTGGTGTAAAGCATATTCCCGTTAAGGAAAATGATCTGATAGGGAAAATTCTTTCTTCCGATATTCGCGATCCTAATACCGGAGAGATTATTTTCCGCTGTAATGAGGAATTGCCTCTTAATGGTATAGAAGTTGCCCGAGAAAAAGGCATTTCCGAATTGAAATTCATCCAGCTGGATGAGGATTTGGATAATGTTTCCATCCGTGACACTTTACTGATGGACAAAATTGATACTGCCGAGGATGCTGTTTTAGAAATATATCGCCGGTTGCGTCCCAGCAATCCGCCTACTCCTGAAACAGCTACAAAATTCTTCAAGAGCCTGTTCTTTGAGTCGGAAACTTACGATTTGTCCGATGTTGGCCGCGCTAAAATGAATTACAAATTGCGCTTACATGTGCCCACAACGGTAACAGTTTTACGCAACGAAGATATCCTCGCGGCCGTCAAATATCTTGTTGATTTAAAAAATGGCGTTGGAGAATGCAGCGTTGATGATATCGATCATCTGGGAAACCGGCGCGTGCGGTCAGTGGGGGAACTGATTGAAAACCAGTATCGTATCGGTTTGGTCCGCATGGAGCGGGCCATCAAGGAAAAAATGAGTCTGCAGGATATCGAAACAATGATGCCGCATGACCTAATTAATGCAAAACCTGTCTCTGCCGTAGTTAACGAGTTCTTCGGTTCCAGTCAGCTTTCTCAATTTATGGATCAGACGAATCCTCTTTCCGAAATTACGCATACGCGTCGTTTATCGGCATTGGGGCCCGGAGGCTTGACGCGGGAGCGGGCAGGATTTGAAGTACGAGATGTTCATAACACCCATTATGGCCGTATTTGTCCCGTGGAAACTCCGGAAGGACCGAATATCGGTTTGATAGTTTCCTTGAGTACTTATGCTCGAGTTAACGAGTTTGGTTTTATTGAAACTCCTTATAAACTGGTAGACGATGGCCGTGTAGGGGATAATATTCGCTTCATGACGGCTATTGAAGAAGAAAACCAAATCATTGCGCCTTCCGATTGTCTGTTGGATATTAACGGCAAGTTTGTTGAAGAACTGATTTCCGTAAGAAAAGGCGATGATTTTATTTCCGTGGTTCCGGAAGATATTAAATTGATGGATGTGTCGCCCAATCAACTTGTTTCCGTGGCGGCAGCTTTAATTCCGTTTTTGGAGCATGATGATGCCAATCGCGCCCTTATGGGATCGAACATGCAGAGACAGGCAGTACCGTTGATGTGTCCGGAAGTGCCGGTAGTCGGCACAGGCATGGAGGCTGTTGTTGCCCGTGATTCCGGAGCGGTTCTGTCCGCCCGTCGGGCAGGTATTGTAGAAAGCATTGATGCTTCGAGGATAATAGTAAGAGCTGATCATCCTGAAGAAGATGGTGTGGATACGGGAGTGGATATCTATACGCTGTCTAAATATCAGCGCTCGAACCAGGATACCTGTTTTAACCAGAAACCGATAGTCGATGTCGGCGACCACGTGGAGAGAAAAGAAATTCTTGCCGACGGACCGGCAACAGACAATGGTGAACTGGCTCTGGGACGTAATGTTATGGTTGCATTCATGTCCTGGGGGGGCTACAACTATGAAGATTCGATTCTGGTCAGTGAACGAATTGTCAGGGAAGATGTTTATACATCCATTCATATTGAAGAATTTGAAACAATGGCCCGTGATACGAAGCTGGGCAAAGAAGAAATAACCAGAGACATTCCTAATGTCGGCGAAGAATCCCTGAGGGATCTCGACGAAAGCGGGATTATCCGCATCGGTGTTTCGGTCAAGCCCGGTGATATTCTCGTTGGAAAGATTACCCCCAAAGGAGAAACCCAACTGTCTGCCGAGGAAAAACTTTTGCGGGCGATTTTCGGAGAAAAGGCCAGCGATGTGCGTGACACATCTCTGCGTGTGCCTCCCGGAGTCGAAGGTACGATTGTTGACGTCAAGATATTTACCCGTAAAGGTGCCGAAAGAGATTTACGTTCCCAGGCAATTGAAGCAGCCGCAATTGAACAGCTAACTAAAGATAGAGATGATGAACTGCGTATCCTGACTGAGACAGTTAGAAAAGATATTACGAAACTTGTTCTCGGAAAGACTTCGGCAGGAAAAGTTGCTGATATCAAAAAGAAAATCCTTCTCAAAAAGGGTGATAAAATTACGAAAGAAATATGGGCGGCGATACCCTTCACCTACTGGAAAGAAATTACCATTGCAGAAAATGACGGTTCTGAAGAAAAATTAACCAATTTGCTTTCTGCTTTGGAGAGAAAAATTGATTTTATTCAGGCTCATTATGAAGAAAAACTGGAGAAAGCTAAAGCCAGTGACGAACTTCCGCCTGGTGTAATCAAAATGGTTAAAATTTATGTCGCCATTAAAAGAAAGCTTTCTGTCGGCGATAAAATGGCCGGACGGCATGGTAACAAAGGTGTTTTGTCCAGAATACTGCCCGAAGAAGATATGCCTTATTTCGCCGATGGTTCTACGGTAGACATTGTTTTGAACCCACTGGGTGTGCCTTCACGTATGAACGTCGGACAGATTTTGGAAACGCACTTGGGTTGGGCAGCAAAAACGATCGGCGAGGGGTTAAATGAACTTTTGGAAAAACAGAATAATCTTAATTCTATCAAGAGTGAATTGAAAAAAACTTACTCATCGCCTGACTTTGATAAATTTATTGATCAAGCTTCTGCCGAAGATACGAAAAAGTTTGTCGAACGCCTGAAAAAAGGAATGCTTGTGGCAAGTCCAGTTTTTGATGGTTGTCCGGAAAGCAAAATTCGCGAGTTATTAACAATGGGAGAATTACCGCAATCGGGACAGGCAGTTCTTTTTGACGGAAGAACCGGTGAACCATTTGATCAGGAAGTTACAGTCGGAATTATTTATATGTTGAAGCTGCACCACCTGGTAGATAATAAAATTCACGCTCGTTCCATAGGACCATATTCACTGGTAACCCAGCAGCCCTTGGGTGGTAAGGCTCAATTTGGTGGACAGAGGCTGGGTGAGATGGAAGTATGGGCAATGGAAGCTTATGGTGCTTCATACACCCTGCAGGAATTTCTCACTGTTAAATCTGATGATGTGGCAGGCAGGACAAGAATTTACGAATCTATAGTTAAGGGTGAGCATGCATTTGAGCCGGGTTTGCCGGAATCCTTTAACGTATTGGTAAAAGAACTCCAAAGTCTCGGATTAGACGTGGAATTAATTGAAGAACAATAAAAAGCCCATGAGTTTTATTAAAGTTTTTAATCGTACGGGAGAATAAGCTGTGGAAGAAGTTTTCAGCTATTTTGAAAAACCAAAAAACCCTGTTAGATTCAACGCCATGAAGATCTCCATTGCTTCACCGGAAAAGATTCTTTCCTGGTCGCATGGTGAAGTCAAGAAACCGGAAACAATCAATTACCGGACATTCAAGCCGGAAAGAGACGGACTCTTTTGTGCTAAAATATTTGGACCGGTAAAAGATTACGAATGCCTGTGCGGTCGTTATAAACGCATGAAGCACAGAGGCGTGGTTTGCGAAAAGTGCGGCGTGGAAGTTATTCAGTCCAAGGTTCGCCGGGAAAGAATGGGGCATATTACCCTGGCAACTCCTGTTGCCCATATCTGGTTTTTAAAAAGCCTTCCCAGCCGTATCGGCAATCTCATGGATTTGTCTTTAAAGGAACTGGAAAAAGTCCTTTATTTTGAATCGTGGATTGTTCTTGATCCCAAGGAAACTCCTTTGAAAAAGAAGGAACTGCTCACCGACGAAGAATATAGCGAGAGTGTAGAACAATACGGAGAGAATGGTTTTGTCGTTGGGATTGGAGCTGAAGCAGTAAGGCAACTGCTGGAAGAAATTGATTTAGAAAAGCTCTATGAAGAATTAAGAGCTGAAATCGTCAGTGTTGTTTCAGAGACAAAGAAAAAGAAACTGGTTAAAAGGCTTAAGGTTGTAGAGGCGTTACGCAAGTCAGGGAATAAAGCGGAATGGATGATTTTAACAGTTCTTCCCGTAATTCCGCCGGATTTACGCCCTCTGGTTCCACTGGACGGTGGTCGTTTTGCCACATCAGATCTCAACGATTTATATCGACGCGTTATCAACCGTAATAATCGCTTGAAGCGTTTACAGGAATTAAATGCTCCGGAAATTATTATCCGCAATGAAAAAAGAATGCTGCAGGAAGCCGTGGATGTTCTTTTCGATAATGGCCGTCGTGGACGGGCTATAACCGGTACAAATAAGCGGCCGCTCAGGTCTCTGTCCGATATGCTCAAAGGCAAGCAGGGTCGTTTCCGCCAGAACTTGCTGGGGAAGAGAGTTGATTACTCCGGCCGTTCAGTTATTACGGTAGGCCCGGACTTGAGGCTGCACCAGTGTGGTTTGCCCAAGAAAATGGGGCTGGAGCTCTTCAAACCCTTTGTGTACAATCGTCTGTTGGAAAAAGGGTACGTTACCACAGTAAAAAGCGCAAAAAAAATGGTAGAGAGGGAAACGGCTGAGGTTTGGGATGCACTGGATGAGGTTGTACGTGAATACCCTGTTATGCTGAACCGTGCGCCAACGCTGCATCGCCTTGGTATGCAGGCTTTTGAACCGGTGCTGATCGAGGGTAAGGCCATCCGTCTGCATCCCTTGGTTTGTACGGCTTTTAATGCAGATTTCGACGGCGATCAAATGGCTGTTCATGTTCCTTTATCCGTGGAAGCTCAAACAGAGTGCCGTGTCCTGATGATGTCGACCAACAATATTCTGTCTCCCGCCAATGGGAAACCGATTATTATTCCCAGCCAGGACATTGTCTTAGGTATCTATTATCTGACGCGTGCGAAAAACGGCGTAAAAGGCGAAGGAATGATTTTTGCCGATTCGGAAGAAGTACGCTGTGCTCTTGATGCAGGCGTAATCGATTTGCATGCTCGGATTAAAGTGCGGATTAATTCGGAATTAAAGGATACTACGGTAGGACGGGTTGTGCTTTCGGAAATCGTTCCCCGGGAAATTGATTTCGATGCCATCAATAAGTTGATGAACAAGAAGGAACTGGCTAATTTAATCGATCATTGTTACCGTTTATGTGGTGATAAAACCACCGTTCTTTTAGCCGACCGGCTTAAAGATTTAGGATTTAAGTATGCGACAATTTCCGGACTTTCTTTTGCCGTGGGTAATATGATTATTCCGGAAAATAAAAAGAACATTGTTTTGCAGGCGGAAAAAGATGTGCTCAAAATCCAGAAACAGTACATGGATGGATTAATTACCGATGGTGAACGTTACAATAAAGTTATCGATATCTGGGCGCAGTCTACTGAGAAAATTGCAAATGAAATGGTGAACGGTATCAGCACGGAAGAAGTAACCGGCGCCGATGGCAAGAAACGTAGAGCCGAAAGCTTCAACCCGATTTACATGATGGCTGATTCCGGCGCCAGAGGATCCGGTCAACAGTTAAGGCAGTTGGCGGGTATGCGCGGTTTGATGGCTAAACCATCGGGGGAAATTATTGAAACGCCGATTACGGCAAACTTCCGCGAAGGCTTAACAGTTCTGCAATACTTTATTTCTACTCATGGCGCCCGTAAAGGCCTCGCTGATACGGCTTTAAAGACGGCTAACTCCGGTTATCTGACGAGAAGACTGGTTGATGTGGCGCAGGACTGCATCATTACGGAGAGGGATTGCGAAACGGTTGACGGGATTTATGTTTCCGCATTGATGGAAGGTGGGGAAATTATTGAAACCGCCGGTGAGCGTATATTAGGTAGAGTCGCGCTGCAGGAAATAAAAGATCCTTTTACTAATGAAATTATTGTTCATGCAAACGAAGTTATTGATGAAGCCTTAGCCGAAAAAGTTGATCGTGCCGGCATTGAACAGGTTAACATCAGGTCTGTTTTAAGCTGTCGGGCCAAACATGGTGTTTGCGCCATGTGTTACGGACGCGATCTGGCACACGGGCATCTGGTGAATATCGGTGAAGCGGTGGGTATTGTAGCTGCTCAATCCATTGGCGAGCCTGGTACACAGTTAACAATGAGAACATTCCATATCGGTGGTACGGCTAAATTTGAAGAGCATTCCACTTTGGAGGCCCGCCATGACGGCCTTGTCAAATTTGTTAACTTAAATGCAGTCAGAACCAGGGAAAATGATCTGGTAGTCATGAACCGTCATGGTGAAGTGCATGTTTTAGATGAACAGCAACGCAGCCGTGGAAAGTATACGGTTCCCTACGGCGCGCATTTGAAAGTCGACGATGACAACAAAGTCAAACGTGGCCAGTTAATCGCGGAATGGGATCCGTTTTCGATACCCATCTTGGCGGAGGTGGACGGAATAATTAAATTTGGTGACATTATCGAAGGAAAAACCATGCAGGAACAGGTGGATGAGGTTACCGGTCTGTCACGCAAGGTTATTATTGAGTTCAAAGGCGGTGATCTGAGGCCACGTGTTTCGATTAAAGACAGCAGAGGAAAGACCGCCAAGATAGCGGGGACAAATATCGCCGCTCGCTATCTTTTGTCAGTTGGAATAAATATAGTGGTTTCCGAAGGTGATGAAGTCCGCGCAGGTGATATTATTGCCAAGATTCCGCGTGAAACAACTAAAACGAAAGATATCACGGGTGGTCTGCCCCGTGTCGCCGAGTTGTTTGAAGCTCGTAAACCAAAGGATTATGCTGTTATCAGTGAAATCGACGGTGTGGTCTCTTATGGTAAAGACGCCAAAGGTAAACGTAAAATAATCGTTACACCGGAAATTGGAGAAGAAAAAGAGTATCTTATCGCCAAAGGTAAACATATAAGTGTTCAGGAAGGTGACCGCGTAACTCCGGGTGACGCTTTAATGGATGGCATGAATAATCCCCATGATTTATTGGCCATTAAAGGTGAAAAGGAACTAGCCAGGTACCTGGTCGATGAAGTGCAGGAAGTCTATCGTTTACAGGGTGTTAAGATCAATGATAAGCATATGGAAGTTATTGTTCGCCAGATGTTGCGCAGAGTGCGGGTAACCGATCCCGGCGATACTTTGTTCATGGCTGATGAACAGGTTGAGAGATACCGTTTTCAGGAAGAAAATGAAAAGATTGTGGCTCAAGGTGGTCGTCCGGCAATTGGCGAACCGCTGCTTTTGGGTATTACCAAAGCATCGTTGAGCACACAGAGCTTCATTTCCGCAGCCTCGTTCCAGGAAACGACGAGAGTTCTTACCGAAGCATCGCTTTCCGGGAAGACCGACTACCTGAGAGGCTTGAAAGAAAATGTTATTATGGGACGTCTGATACCGGCCGGTACCGGTTTAGTTATGTACAGAAAGCTGGGTATCAAAGTCGAGGAACAGGATACGGAAACGAATATTGAAGAAAGTTAAAGAAGGCTGAGAAAAAGCTTGACATATAAGCGTTGAGTTGATAGTTAGCAACGCTTTACTGCGGATGAGAAAAATAGCAGGAGAAGCTAGATCGGGAGGAAAGATGCCGACTATAAGTCAATTGGTTCGCAAAGGCAGAAATAAAATACAGAAGAAAACAAATACGCCGGCGTTAGGAAGTTCGCCTCAACGTCGTGGTGTTTGTGTCCGGGTTTATACGACAACTCCCAAGAAGCCTAATTCGGCTTTGCGGAAAGTGGCGAGAGTTCGCCTTACAAGTGGTTATGAAGTTACTTCTTACATACCGGGTATCGGGCACAATTTGCAGGAGCATTCGGTTGTTCTGGTACGCGGAGGCAGAGTCAAGGACTTGCCGGGTGTAAGGTATCACATTATCAGAGGTACGCTTGATGCTGTCGGTGTTGCTGATCGTAAGCAGGGCAGATCAAAGTACGGTGCGAAAAAGCCTAGTTAGACGGAGATAGTTAAATGCCAAGAAGACGGGAAGTAGAAAAAAGGGATGTTTTACCCGATCCGAAGTACAATAACAAGCTGGTTGCGAAGTTTGTCAATTCGCTGTTGAAACGGGGGAAAAAGAGCACTGCGGAAAGTATTCTTTATGGTGCTTTTGATATTATTGAAAAGAAGGTAAAAGAGCAGCCGGTTGAGCTTTTTGAAAAAGCTTTAAATAATGTTAAGCCGCTGATTGAAGTTAAGTCAAGACGCGTTGGTGGTTCTACTTATCAAGTGCCGACGGAGGTTGTGCCGTCCAGACGTACAGCATTGGCAATTCGCTGGTTAATTACAAATGCTCAGGATCGGACGGAAAAAACGATGCGGGAAAAGCTGGCTGGTGAATTGATTGATGCCGCCAATAACCGCGGTGGTTCGATTAAGAAGAAAGAAAGTGTGCATAAAATGGCTGAAGCAAATAAAGCTTTCGCTCATTATAAATTCTAATTAAAGGGTATATTGCTTAAACGACAAGAGAAGCAACCATTCAAAGTTAAGGAGGGATGTTGATATGGCAAAGAAAAAATTTGAAAGGACGAAGCCGCATTTAAATATAGGAACCATTGGTCACGTAGATCACGGAAAAACCACATTAACCGCAGCAATTACCAAACATTTGGCCAAGAAAGGCTTTGCGGAATTTCGACCTTTCGATTCTATTGATAATGCTCCCGAAGAGAAGGAAAGAGGCGTTACTATCAATATTGCTCACGTAGAGTATGAGACGGAGAAAAGGCACTACGCACATGTCGATTGCCCGGGGCACGCTGACTATATTAAAAACATGATTTCCGGTGCTGCCCATATGGATGGAACCATTCTTGTTGTCGCCGCCTCTGATGGTCCCATGCCGCAGACCAGAGAACATATCCTCCTTGCCCGTCAGGTTCAGGTTCCTTACATTGTCGTTTATCTTAATAAAGTAGATCTGGTTGATGATCCTGAGCTTCTTGATCTGGTGGAACTGGAATTAAGGGAACTTTTAACTCAATATGAATTTCCCGGTGATGATATTCCTATTATTCGCGGATCAGCTTTGAAAGCTTTGGAAGCTGAAGACGGAAATTCACCCGATGTTAAATCCATCTGGGAATTGATGGATGCAGTTGATACATATATTCCCGAACCCAAACGTGATACCGACAAGCCCTTCCTTATGCCGGTAGGCGATGTTTTCACCATTTCCGGACGTGGTACGGTTGTTACGGGAAGAGTGGACAGAGGTATTGTTAAAGTGGGTGAAGAAGTGGAGATTATTGGTATACGCCCGACCTTTAAAACTGTCGTAACCGGTATTGAAATGTTCCGCAAGACTCTTGATGAAGGTCGCGCCGGTGATGATGTTGGTTTGCTTTTAAGAGGCATTAAACGTGAAGAAGTGGAAAGAGGCCAGGTTATTGCCAAACCCGCTTCCATTACGCCGCATACGAAGTTTGAAGCAGCTGTCTATGTTCTGACCAAAGAAGAAGGTGGCCGCCATACGCCATTTTTCTCCGGTTACCGTCCGCAGTTTTATTTCCGGACAACCGATGTGACGGGTGTGGCAACATTGCCGGAAGGTGTGGAAATGGTTATGCCCGGTGACAACGTGAACATGAGTATAGAGTTGATTACCCCCATCGCTATGGAAGAGCAGCTAAGATTCGCTATTCGCGAGGGTGGCAGAACGGTAGGCGCTGGCGTCGTGAGTAAGGTTATTGAATAGAAACAGAGAAAATAGGTTATTTGACCAATGAAAGACCAGAAGATTAGAATACGTCTCAGAGCTTACGACTACAAATTGCTGGATCGCTCTGTTGAAGAAATAGTAGAAACGGCAAAAAGGACCGGTGCGCGCGTCGCCGGTCCCATTCCTCTTCCTACAGAGATCAACAAATATTGTGTAAATCGCTCACCTCATGTAGATAAAAAATCACGTGAGCAGTTTGAAATCAGAACACATAAAAGACTGATTGATATTGTTGAGCCTACGCAGGCGACGGTGGATGCCTTGATGAAATTGGATTTATCCGCCGGTGTGGATGTTGAGATAAAAGCGTAAGTTCAATTCGGGTGTTGGGAGATGGACAGAATTACCATTCTTCAAAATGTGGTTTATTGGCTTTATATTTCATAAAAAAGTTGGAAGATAATGAAGAAGGGAATTATTGGAAAAAAATTAGGAATGACTCAGGTATTTGGCGAAGATGGGGCCGCTATCGGCGTTACTGCCATTGAAGTTGAGCCGTCCGTTGTCGTTCAGGTAAAAACCAAGGCCAAAGAAGGCTATGATGCTATCCAGCTTGGTTACGGTAGAAAAAAACAAAAAAATGTAACAAAACCATTGCAAGGTCATTTCAATAAGGCCAACAAGGGATTTTTCCGGAAACTTAAGGAATTCAAGACCGACGGCGAAGAGCATGAAATTGGCCAGGAGATTACGGCGGACATTTTTCAGGCAGGGGACTTTGTTGATGTTATCGGCACTTCCAAAGGTAAAGGTTTTGCGGGTGTTATGAAAAGGCATGGTTTTGGCGGCGGACGGGCCACTCATGGTTCAATGTTTCATCGTGCTCCAGGATCCATTGGAGCCAGTGCTGATCCTTCCCGTGTATTTAAGGGCACAAGAATGGGTGGTCATCTAGGTGCGGTCCGTAAAACTATCCAGAACCTGCAAGTGTGGCAAGTGCGAGCTGATCGGAATTTGATTTTGTTAAAAGGCTCGATTCCCGGCAGTAAGAACGATTTTGTGCTGATTAAACAAGCAAAGAAAATAAGTATATAAGTCTCACATCTGGAGTTATAAAAATGGCAGTAGCAGATGTTTTTGATATCGAAAAGAATAAAGTTGCCCAGGTAGAATTAAATGATGCTGTTTTTGGCGCTGAAGTCAATGAAGCAGTTGTTTATGATGTAGTCAAGATGCAAATGGCTGCCCGTCGTTCCGGGACGTCTTCCACGAAAGGAAGATCAGACGTTAGCGGTGGAGGAAAAAAGCCGTGGCGTCAAAAAGGAACAGGACGAGCTCGTGTGGGATCAACAAGGTCTCCTATTTGGAGAGGCGGTGGAATAGTATTTGGCCCGCAACCACGTGATTACTCATTCAGCGTTCCCAAAAAAGTACGGAAGAAAGCATTAATTTCTGTGCTGAGCATGAAACTTAAAGAAGATAAAATGGTAATACTGAAAAATTTCCCTATGGAAAAAATCAGCACGAAAGCATTTAAAAGCGTTGTTGATCGTTTTGGCCTTAAAAAATCACTATTTGTTTTAGATAATAACGATGAAGTTTTATTCAAATCTTCACGGAACATGAAGAATGTTAAAATGGTCCGGTCAGAAGGGATTAACGTTTATGATATTCTAAATTGTGAACATTTAGTTCTTTTGGAACCATCCGTAAAAAAGATTGAAGGGGCATTGCTGGCATAATGGAAGTACATCAGATTGTAAAAAAACTGCTGGTTACAGAGAAGAGCACCGTGGCCCGGGATGAATCGAATAAGTATATTTTTGAAGTTGACCGGAGAGCCAACAAGGTGGAAATCGGCCGAGCTGTGGAGCAACTATTTAAAGTTAAGGTTGTTGATGTTCACGTGATGAATGTTTTAGGCAAGAAGAAAAGAATGGGCAGAATCATGGGACGGAAGAGTTCCTGGAAAAAGGCAGTAGTGACATTAACTGCCGGTAACCGCATCGATGTTATTGAAGGTGTATAAGGACTAGTTAAGGATTAGACTGATGGGAATTATTAAATACAAACCGACATCGGCGGGAAGAAGATTTCAAAGTGTTTCAGATTTTGAAGAGATTACCGCCGCCGAGCCTGTAAGAAGCCTGTTGAAGCCGTTAAGAAAATCGGGTGGGCGTAATTGTTATGGCCGTGTTACTGCCAGATATATAGGTGGCGGACATAAAAGAAAATATCGGGTTATTGATTTTTGCCGTAATAAGGCAGACATTCCGGCTAAAGTTGCGGCCATCGAATATGATCCGAACAGAACGGCAAGAATAGCTCTTTTAAATTATCGCGATGGTGAAAAGAGGTATATAGTTGCCCCGGCACAGCTAAATGTAGGTGACGTAATAGTCAGCGGTGAAAAAGCTGATATAAAACCGGGAAATGCCGTTCCGTTGAAATTCATTCCATTGGGTTCATTGATTCATAATGTTGAATTGAAGGTTGGTCGTGGTGGTCAGTTAATTCGCTCTGCGGGTGCCTATGGTCAACTGATGGCGAAGGAAGGTGATTATGCACAGGTAAGGCTTCCTTCCGGTGAAGTCCGTAAGGTCTTTATTCAATGTATGGCAACAATTGGTCAGGTGGGCAACAACGAGCATGAAAACGTCAGCATAGGCAAGGCGGGCCGGAAAAGATGGTTGGGTAAGAAGCCCCATGTTCGTGGAGTAGTAATGAACCCCGTTGATCATCCGATGGGTGGCGGTGAAGGCAGGTCTTCTGGTGGCAGGCATCCTTGTACCCCATGGGGTGTGCCGACAAAAGGTCACAAAACTAGAAAAAACAAGAGCACAGATAAATATATTGTTAAGAGACGAGGTTAAAAAGCGTGGCACGTTCGATTAAAAAGGGTCCGTATATCGAGGAAAGATTGCTGGCAAAAGCTCGTAAGATGGAGGCGGAGGGCAGCAAAAATGTCATTAAGACTTGGTCGCGGCGTTCAACCATAACACCGGAACTCATTGGCTATACATTTGCGGTGCATAATGGGAAAAAATTTATTCCTGTTTATGTTACAGAGAACATGGTAGGGCATAAGCTGGGTGAGTTTTCACCGACAAGGACTTTTTATTCTCATTCGGGTGATCGGAAAACGAAAGTTCGTAAATAAAACATGCGCTCTGACGGGTGTGTTTGAGGTTAATAAATATGGAAGCAAAAGCTATTGCAAAATATATCAGAATGTCACCGCAGAAAGTCAGATTAGTTGTAGATTTAATACGAGGGAAAGATGTGCAGGAAGCACAAAATATCCTCTTGTACACAAGAAAATATGCAGCAGGAATAGTTGCTAAACTTCTTAAGTCGGCTGCTGCTAATGCTGCACAGAATCCTAATATTGATGAAAACATACTTTATGTTAAAAAAGTATTTGTTGATCAAGGTCCGTCGATGAAGCGCTGGAGAGCACGGGCGCAGGGAAGAGCGGCAGGTATTAAGAAAAGAAGTTCACATATTACAGTGATATTGGATGAAAAGTAAGGAGGTACGATATTGGGTCAGAAGGTTAACCCGGTAGGATTAAGATTAGGTTTCATTAAGAAGTGGCAATCGGTATGGTTTGCCGATAAAAACTATAGTGAAACGTTACATGAAGACTTGAAGATCAGAAAATACCTCAAGAAAAAACTCTATCATGCCGGCATTTCGAAAATAGAGATTGAGCGTGCCGCTAACAAGGCCAAAGTAAATATTTATGCAGCGCGGCCGGGTGTAATTATTGGTAAAAAAGGCTCGGAAATTGAAAAATTGAAAGCTGATATTGAGAAATTTTCGCAGTCAGAAATTATTATAAATATTCTAGAGGTACGCAAGCCGGAAATTGATGCTCAACTGGTTGCAGAGAATGTGGCTATGCAATTGGAAAGAAGAGTTGCTTTCCGCAGGGCAATGAAGAAGTGTGTTGGGTATGCACTTAAATTTGGAGCAAAAGGTATCAAAATTAATTGTTCCGGACGACTAGGCGGCGCTGAAATGTCGCGTTCAGAATGGTATCGTGAAGGCAGGGTGCCACTGCATACGCTTCGGGCTGACATTGATTATGGGTTTATTGAAGCCCACACGGCTTACGGATTAATTGGCGTTAAAGTTTTAATTTTTCATGGTGAAGTGTTGCCAATAAGATCCGCTAAGTAATAATTTATTTCACTGGTTGACTTATCCGGGGTTGTGCCTGGAAAGAAATATTGTTGTAAAGAGCAACAGGAGTTTTAGATTATGTTAATGCCAAAAAGGGTAAAATATAGGAAGCTGCAAAAAGGACGCATGGGAGGTAAAGCAACCAAAGGTGGCTCGATTTCTTTTGGCGATTTTGGATTACAAGCGGCTGAATGCGGCTGGATTACAGCGAGGCAGATCGAAGCGGCTCGTATTGCGATGACTCGTTATGTCAAGCGTGGTGGCAAGATATGGATCAGGGTGTTCCCGCATAAATCATATACAAAGAAACCCGCTGAAACTCGAATGGGTAAAGGAAAGGGAGCGCCGGAAGGATGGGTAGCGGTAGTCAAACCAGGTTCCGTTCTTTATGAAATGGAGGGAGTTACAATAGAAGTGGCCAAGGAAGCCTTTCGCTTGGCAGCACACAAGTTGCCGATCGCCACTAAATTTTTAGCGAGGGAGATATCTGATGAAAATTAAAGAAATCAGAGATCTGGGTATCAACGAGCTCAAACAAAAAAGAAGTGAATTGGCAGAGGAACTTTTTAAGTTGCGGATACGTCATGCATCAGGCCAGTTGGAGCCCACAGCAAAGCTGGGTAGTTTGAGGAGGGACATCGCCCGCGTTAACACGGTACTGAAGGAAAAGGAGGCTGTAAGTTAACATGGCTGAGCAGGGAAATAAGCGCACGATCAAAGGCATAGTAACTAGCGATAAAATGGACAAAACGATTGTCGTCAGGGCTGAGCGTTTGGTGAAACATTCTATTTTTCATAAGTATGTACGCAAGCACGTGAAATACAAGGCCCACGATGAGCAAAACCAGTGTAAAGTGGGAGATACAGTTCTGATTATTGAATCACGTCCGTTAAGCAAGGATAAACGCTGGCGAATGATAGAAATTCTGGAAAGAGCAAAATAATAACTTGTTTTCATACTGAACAAGTTATTTCGATGGGGATATATTATGATTCAGATGCAGACCATACTAAATGTTGCGGATAATTCAGGCGCTAAAAAGGTAGCTTGTATTAAGGTATTGGGTGGGTCGAAGCGCCGTTTTGCAAGTTTGGGTGATGTTATTGTTGTTGCCGTGAAGGAAGCAATTCCCAATTCTAAAGTTAAAAAAGGCGACGTAATGAAGGCTGTCATCGTGCGTACGGTTAAAGAGGTAAAAAGACCGGACGGATCTTATCTCAAGTTTGATGACAACTCGGCTGTTCTGATTTCCAATCAAATGGAACCAATTGGAACAAGAATTTTTGGACCTGTTGCTCGTGAATTGAGAGCAAAACAATTCATGAAGATTATCTCTCTGGCACCAGAGGTTTTGTAAACCTGTTTCGAAGAGGAAGAAGATGAGCTTAAGCAGATTAAAAAAAGGGGATGAAGTCAAAGTTCTTGCAGGTAAAGATAAAGGCAAAACGGGCAAGATATTGAAAATTATTCCCGAGGAATCCCGGATCGTAGTCGAAAAAATAAACATCATTAAGAGACATAAGAGACCGGATCAAAATTCTAGAGGTGGGGTATTGGAAAAAGAGGGACCTCTGCATGTTTCGAAGGTTGCATTATTCTGTAAAAAATGCAACGCGGGCGTACGGGTGAGAAATAAGGTCCTTGAAGGCGGTAAGAAAAAGGTACGCATCTGCAGTAAATGCAGTGAAGTCATCAATGTAGGTTAATAAAATGGCAAGATTAAAAGAATTTTACATAAAAGAGGTTGTTCCTGCGCTGGCTAAGGAATTTGAATACAAGAATCCAATGCAGGTACCCAAAATGGAAAAAATTGTCGTCAATATGGGGCTAGGTGAAGCCATTCAAAATATTAAGATTATTGATGGCGCCGTCCAGGAGATGGCAATGATTACAGGTCAGAGACCGGTCATAACCAAGGCCAAAAAATCTATCGCAACGTTTAAATTAAGACAAGGAATGCCAATTGGTTGTTCGGTAACTCTGCGAAAAGAAGTTATGTATGAATTTTTTGATCGATTAGTTAATGTCGCTTTGCCCAAAGTAAGGGATTTTCGTGGAATATCAGCCAATTCTTTTGATGGTAGAGGAAATTTTTCCATGGGGTTGCAGGAGCAAATTATCTTCCCGGAAATTGAATACGACAAGGTCGAAAAAGTAAAAGGTTTGAATATCACAATTGTGACCACAGCAAAGACGGATGCCGAAGCTAGGGTATTGTTAAAGCTGATGGGCGTACCATTCAAGAATTAATCGAGGAATATCCGGAGGAATTTGATGGCAAAGAAGTCATTAATTGCAAAAGCAAAGAGAAAAGTTAAGTTTGCTGTCCGAGAATATAACCGCTGTCCGATATGCGGAAGGCCGCGAGCATATTACAGGAAATTTGATATGTGCAGAATATGTTTGCGAAAACTGTCCTTGCAGGGAGAGTTGCCGGGTGTAATAAAATCAAGTTGGTAAATATTTTGGTTTAAGGAGAAAAAAGCATGGGGATGACCGATCCTATTGCCGATATGCTTACTAGAATTAGGAATGCTAATAAGGCTCGCTTCAAAAGTGTAAATGTTTACATGTCGCAAATCAACCTGAACATAGCCAAAGTACTGAAAAAATCGGGATATATCATAGGTTATGAGAATGTAAAAAATGAAAAAGGGCACCAGATGTTGAAGATTGTCCTTAAATATCCTGATACTAAGAGAACTGTGATTACAGGTATAGAAAGAATCAGTAAGCCGGGTAGGCGCATGTATGTAAATGCCGATAGTATTCCCAAAGTATTGAATGGTTACGGCATCTCAGTCCTTTCGACTTCCCGTGGAGTGATTACTGATCAGGAAGCTCGTGAGCAAAACGTTGGTGGCGAAATTATTTGTAATGTCTGGTAGTTGAAATAAACGATATTAAGCAGGAGTGCTTGTTCATGTCGAGAATAGGAAAAAAACCAGTTGTATTTCCTCAAAATGTTAAGATAAGCGAAAGCGCCGGTATTATTAAAGTGGAAGGTCCTAAGGGAGCGCTTTCCTCTAAGTTGCCGGAAGGCATTACTATGGTAGTCAATGAGGGCAATCTGGTTGTCGAAAGAAAATCGGACGAAAGAACTGCTCGATCTTATCATGGGTTGGTCAGGACTTTGATTGGAAATATGGTAACTGGTGTGAGTACTGGTTTCACCAAGAATCTGGAAATATCCGGTGTTGGTTATCGCGCTGAAATTGAAGGAAATAACTTGAAATTAGCTATTGGTTTTTCCAGCCCGGTTCAATATGCCATTCCTGAAGGGATAGATGTTAAGGTGGATAAACAAACAAGCATCTTCATATCAGGTATTGATAAACAACAGGTAGGGAAAGTTGCCGCAGAAATTAGAGCGTTAAAGAAACCGGAACCGTACAAGGGTAAAGGCATCAAATATGCGGGTGAGCATATCAGGCGTAAAGCCGGTAAATCAGCTGCTAAGTAAGAAACCGTAAAAATTAATATTGCAGTGAAGAGGTGGAACATTGGCTTCCAAGAAAATACAAAAAGTAAGAGAAAAAAAAGAAAAAAGAGTAAGGGGCAAAATTGCCGGAACACAGGAAAAACCGCGTCTTTCAGTATTCCGGTCGGACAGGCATATTTATGCTCAAGCTATAGACGATGTTCAAGGAACAACTCTGGCAACAGCTTCTACATTATGTAAGGATCTGGCTGAAAAAATCAAAGGAAAGAAAAAGTCAGAAGTAGCCAAAGAAGTAGGCAAATTAATTGCAGCACGGTTACAAACGTTGGGTATAGATAAAATTATTTTTGATAGAGGTAGATTTCTCTATCATGGTCGCGTAAAAGCATTAGCCGATGGTGCACGGGAAAACGGTCTTAAATTTTAAATTCAATTTTTGGATACTATACACATGATAAGGGAAAAATCGTTGGATAAAAGAGAAATGAAAGATGCAGAACTCCTGGACAGAGTTATAGCCATTAACAGAACGGCAAAAGTTGTCAAGGGCGGAAGGCGATTTCGATTTAGTGCAATAGTTGTTGTCGGAGATGGTAATGGCAAAATCGGCGCCGGATTAGGGAAGGCGCACGAAGTACCTGAAGCTATTCGTAAGGGTATGGAAATGGCCAAAAAGAATATGGTCAAAGTTGCAGTTGTTGCAAAAACGATTCCCTATGAAGTCGTAGGCAGCTATGGAGCAGGCAAGGTTTTATTAAAGCCCGCATCGGAAGGTACAGGGTTAATTGCCGGTGGAGCAGTAAGGGCTGTTCTGGAGGTTGCAGGTGTACATAATATTTTAACCAAATGTCTCGGCTCTCATAATCCGCACAATTTAGTCAAGGCCACTCTTGAAGGGCTTTGTCAGTTAAAAGATCCAGCGGAAATTGCCGCAAACAGAGGTAAATAATTTAGAAATTATTCGGCGAGGTAGCACAGCGTGGGCGATATTTTAAAAATTAAGATGGTGAAAAGTGAAATTGGCCGTCCGGAAAAGCAGAGAAAGATTTTACGCGGTATGGGGCTGAATAAATTAAATAGTACTGTGACTTTATCCGATACCCCGCAGATTCGCGGTATGATAAATAAAGTTATTCATTTAGTATCTGTGGAAGAGTCAAAGGAGTAAAAAATGAATTTGGGTTCAATAAAGGCTCCAATTGGTGCGACGAAAAAGAGAAAGCGCGTAGGACGTGGTGATGCCTCCGGTCAGGGTGGAACAGCAGGTAAAGGTGACAAAGGACAAAAGGCGCGTTCCGGGGGTAAAGTTCGCGCCGGCTTCGAAGGAGGTCAAATGCCGATGGCTCGCAGACTTCCCAAAAGAGGTTTTCGTAATCCGTTTCGCGAAAGGTTCGTTGCGGTTAATTTAAATGATTTGGGCCGGAAATTCAGTGAAGGAGCCGTGATTGATGAGGCTGCTCTTCTGGCTAGTGGTTTAGTTAAGAAAAAAGGAGATGGAATTAAGATATTGGCCAAGGGTGAAATCAGTTTTCCTGTAACCGTTAAGATCGCAAAAATCAGCCAAGCTGCAAAAACAAAAATTACCGCCGCTGGTGGTTCCGTAGAAGAGGTAATATAATTTGTTAGAAGGATTGGGCAGCGTTTCAAAAATTCCGGAATTACAAAAAAGGATTTTGTTTACATTCCTTCTTTTAGCTGTTTACCGGATTGGCGTGTTTATTCCAACACCGGGAATCGATAATGCTGCCTTGTTGGCTTTTTTCGAACAGGCGCGAGGTTCAATGCTCGGACTAATGGACATGTTTGCAGGTGGTGCTTTGAGCGCATTCTCTATCTTCGCTTTAGGCATTATGCCTTACATTAGTTCTTCGATCATCCTGCAATTATTGACTGTCGCCATTCCACATTTGGAGAAGCTTTCTAAAGAAGGCGAGATGGGACGGCGTAAAATCACTCAATATACACGTTATGGAACTGTTGCCCTGAGTATAATTCAGGGCTTTGGTATTGCGTACGGTTTACAGCATATGGCCAGCCCATCGGGTGCTCCGATTGTTTTGCAGCCGGGGTTTTCCTTTATAATGATGACGGTAATCACCCTAACTGCAGGCACTGCGTTTATTATGTGGCTGGGTGAAACGATAACGGAAAAGGGGATAGGCAACGGTATTTCCTTGATTATATTCGCCGGTATTGTTTGCCGATTTCCGGCGGCAATTGCCAGTACATGGCGCTTGTTTTCCGCAGGCGAACTAAATTTTTTTATTGTATTATTCATAATAATTTTGATGGTCGCAGTTATCGGTGCTATTGTCTTTGTTGAAGCTGGGCAGCGTCGTATTCCAGTACAATATGCCAAAAGAATAGTTGGCCGTAAAATGTATGGCGGTCAGACAACACACCTGCCGCTGAAAATAAATTCGGCTGGAGTTATCCCACCGATTTTTGCTTCATCGGTAATTATGTTTCCGGCCACAATCGCGAACTTTGCCCCTCAAGGCTGGATGCAAACAGTAGCGGGATATTTAACACCTGGCAGGATAGGCTATGAAGTGCTTTACGTGGCCTTTATTTTTTTCTTTTGCTTTTTTTATACTGCTGTAACTTTCAAACCCGATGACGTAGCGGAAAACATGAAAAAATTCGGAGGCTATGTTCCTGGAATAAGACCGGGCAAGAAAACAGCCGAATATATTGAAAATATTTTAGAAAAGCTAACTTTCAGCGGTGCAATTTATGTTTCACTGGTGTGCGTATTGCCCAGTATATTGATTACTCAGTTTAACATACCTTTCTATTTTGGCGGTACATCCTTGCTGATTGTAGTTGGTGTAGCAGTTGATACTGCCGGCCAGGTTGAATCGCATTTATTGACAAGGCAATATGAAGGATTTATGAAAAAAGGTCACATTGCCCGCCGACGCTAACGGAAGCTTTTTCAGAGGTTAATTGTATGGTAATTCTGAAACTTCCGGAAGAAATAGAAAAAGCGAGATTAAGTAGTCAGATTGTGGCTGAAGTTTTAAATAAACTTAGAGATAAGGTAAAGCCAGGAGTTACTACAAAAGAATTAGACAGATTTGCCGAGGAAATTGCACGAAAAAGAGGTGCTAAGCCAGCGTTTAAAGGTTACCGGGGTTATCCGTATTCGCTTTGTACTTCGGTCAATGAAGAAGTTGTTCACGGTATGCCTTCAGAGCGTATATTGAAAGAAGGCGATATAATCAGTTTGGATTTTGGTGTCTGCCATAATGGTTTTTATGGTGATGCAGCAATAACATTGCCGGTTGGCAGGATAAGTGTTAGTGCTCAGAAACTGATAGAGGTTACGGAGCAGAGCTTGTATGCCGGGATAGAGCAGGCAAAAGAAGGCAACAGACTAGGCGATATATCCTGTAATGTTCAGCAAATTGTAGAAGCATCAGGTTTTTCCGTAGTGCGGGATTTTGTAGGGCACGGTATTGGCAGGAATCTTCATGAAGATCCGCAAATTCCAAATTACGGCAAAAAGGGACGTGGAATCGAATTAAAGAGCGGTATGATCCTGGCGATTGAGCCTATGGTGAATCAGGGCAATTACAGGGTGAAAATATTAGAGGACGGGTGGACAGTTGTAACTGAGGACGGGATGTTGTCGGCTCATTTTGAGCATTCAGTGGCAATTACTGATAAAGGACCGGAAATATTAAGCAAGTTAAATTGATTATTTTAAATTGTAACTGCTTAAACTTGGAAATAATAAGAAGAAGGTATGGCTAAAGAAGAAGCAATAGAAGTTGAAGGCAGAGTCATCGAGCCATTACCAAATGCCATGTTTCGGGTAGAACTCGAGAATGGACACAAGGTATTAGCTCATATCTCCGGTAAGATGAGAATGCATTTTATTAAAATACTGCCGGGAGATAAAGTGACTGTAGAGCTTTCACCTTACGACCTGACACGGGGTAGAATTATTTATAGGACAAAATAGATATCTTAGGTGCGGATAAGGAGTTAAGATAGTGAAAGTAAGATCTTCTGTGAAAAAAATATGCGAGAAGTGCAAGATTGTAAAACGGAAGGGTATACTGCGCGTAATTTGTGAAAACCCAAAACATAAACAACGTCAGGGATAGTTCTGTAACATATCGGGAGGATATATAAGGTGGCACGACTTGCAGGTGTTGATTTACCAAAGAACAAGAGAATGGAAGTTGCTTTAACTTACATTTACGGTATTGGGGCTACGAAAGCAAAGGAAATTCTGAAGGACGCAGGTGTTAGTCCGGATACGAAGACGGACGAATTAGCGGATTCGGAAATATCCGCTCTAAGAAGCATTATTGATAAGGATTACAAAGTTGAAGGCGATCTACGTCGCGATGTTTCCATGTCAATTAAGAGATTGATGGATATTGGCGCATACCGTGGCTTGCGGCATCGCAAGGGTTTGCCGGTAAGAGGGCAGAGAACACATACCAACGGCAGGACGAGAAAAGGGCCGAGGCGGGCTATTGCCGGCAAGAAAAAGTAATCTGATCCGGAGGAGAAATGGCAAAGGCAGTTAGAAAAACTGGAAAGAAGAAAGAAAAGAAAAATATTACTGAAGGTGTTGCGCACATTCAATCAACCTTTAATAATACAATTATAACTATTACGGATTTGAGCGGAAACGTTATTTCTTGGTCCACTGCCGGGTTGCAGGGATTTAAGGGATCGCGTAAAAGTACTCCTTTTGCAGCGCAAATGGCGGCGGAAGATGCAGTGCGTAAAGCAAAAGAACAGGGAATGCGCAGAGTGCAAGTATATATAAAGGGTCCAGGGGCTGGCAGAGAATCAGCATTGCGTTCATTGCAGTTGGCAGGACTAATAGTAACAATGATTCGTGACGTTACACCGGTGCCGCACAATGGATGCAGGCCACCGAAGCGTCGTCGAGTTTAATTGAATCAAAATTAAGGATAACGAATAATTAGATAATAAGGGAGGCGTTTTTTGGCAAGATATACGGATTCCTCATGCAGGTTATGTCGCCGAGAAGGGTTAAAGCTTTTTCTTAAAGGAGACAGGTGCTATTCGGAAAAGTGTGCTTTTGAGAGAAGAGGGTACGCTCCTGGTCAACATGGTCAGTCGCATAAAAAGCAGGCTTCTGACTATGGTGTGCAATTAAGAGAAAAGCAGAAGCTCAAGAGAATGTATCGGTTATTGGAAAAACAGTTCAGGGGATATTTTGAAAAAGCCGATCAGCTGAAAGGTATTACGGGAACAAACTTACTTGTACTGTTGGAAAGAAGAATGGACAACATGGTTTTCCGCATGGGTTTTTCCAATTCCCGAGATGAAGCAAGACAACTGGTTACCCATGGACATTTTTTGGTTAACAGTAAACCTGTAAATATTCCGTCGTATTTGCTGAAAGCAGGGGACGTTGTTACAGTTAAAGAAGGCAGCCGCAATATAACACGTATACAGGAAGCCATGGAAACGGTAACAAGACGCGGTGTGCCTCAATGGCTGGCATTGGATAAAGAAAATTTCAACGCTTCAATCAAGATGCTGCCGGTAAGGGAAGACTTAACAATGCCGGTACAGGAGCAGCTTGTTGTTGAACTTTATTCGAAGTAAAAAACGATTTTTTTATAAACCAGCTAAAGAGTGGAGTTGATTATGCAAAGAAACTGGTCGAGTTTGATACGTCCCAGGCGTATAGATGTGGATGAATCGACACATACCCGGTTATACGGTGAATTCACCATTCAACCGCTGGAAAGAGGATATGGAGTAACATTAGGAAATGCTTTAAGAAGAGTGTTGCTTTCTTCTATACGAGGCGCTGCGATTGTATCAATCAAAATTGATAATGTACTACATGAATTTTCTACAATTCCCGGTATTAAAGAAGATGTAACCGATATAATTTTAAATTTAAAAGGTGTGCGTTTCAAGCTTGCACAAGGCGACGCGAGGGTGGTACGCATAGACGTATCAAGTCCCGGTATAATTACCGCTGGTAACATTATAACTGATGGAACGGTGGAAGTTTTAAATCCTGATCATTATATTGGCTTGATGTCGTCTGAAGGTAACTCCTTCAAAGCGGAATTAATGGTAAAAATGGGTAAAGGATACACTCCGGCAAAAAAAGAGTTGGATCCCGATCAGCCTGAAGGTACGATTAATATAGATGCGATTTTTTCACCGATAAAAAAAGTTAACTATGTTGTTTCCAACGCGCGTGTTGGTCAGATAACAGACTACGATAAACTCGTTCTGGAAGTGTGGACAGATGGCAGTCTGAAACCGGAAGATGCTGTTGCTTATTCTGCAAAAATATTAAAACAGCAATTGGATGTGTTTATCAATTTCGAAGAAGTCGAGGAAGAAGTACAACCGGAAATCGCTGATGAAAAAGGTAATATCAATGAAGTGCTGTTGCGAACGGTAGAAGATTTGGAACTTTCTGTCCGTTCGGCGAATTGTTTGAAAAATGCCGGAATTAATACAATCGGTGAACTGGTTCAAAAAACAGAAGCAGAAATGCTGAAAACAAAGAATTTTGGTCGCAAATCCTTGAGTGAAATTAAAGATATTCTTAACGAATATAATCTTAATTTCGGGATGAAACTTGATTTTCCTCCCTGGGATGGAAGAAGCGAGTAAGATAAGATAGAACATAGAATAAAAACAGCTGTTTTGAGATTATTCATTGTCAGGAAAGGAAGATATTAGCAATGCATCATGGTAAGGCGGGCAGAAAGCTAGGTAGAACTTCTAGCCATAAAGAAGCCATGCTTCGTAATATGGTTACTTCCGTAATAAAGCATGAAAGTATTCGGACAACAGATTGCAAAGCGAAAGAATTAAGAAAATTGGCGGAAAAAATGATTACTCTGGGTAAAAGAGGTGATTTACATGCACGCCGTCAAGCTTTATCTGTCGTCCGGGATAAGTCAGTTGTGAGTAAACTTTTCGGTGAGCTGACGGAACGCTATCGTACCCGTGAGGGTGGATATACTAGGATAATCAAGGTCGGTTACCGTTTTGGCGATAATGCCCCTGTTTCCATTTTGGAATTTATTTCTGACGAAAAAAAGGAAAAGGCAAAACCAAAGGCAAAGGCTAAAGGAAAAGAAGCTGCAGCGGAATAAGTAGCAACTTTTAATTCGGATATCAACTAAGGCAGGGTAAAACACCCTGCCTTTTTTATTTATTCTTGTAATTCGGTTTTAAAAAATGTATTTAATAAAAGTATTTGGACTGAAGATTGTTAACCTTCATTCCTCAGTCGAAACAAAGTTAATGTCAACATCAGAGAGGGGGTTAATATGGCAGAGACGAAAATCGGCGAGGTGGTAAAATTCTTTTCCAAACCTTTGGTGGCTGCAATCAAAATTACCGAGGGTGAATTGAATGTTGGTGACAGGATTAAATTTTCCGGACACACTACCGATTTTATCGATGAAATAAAATCGATGGAGGTGGACAACAAGGCTGTGTCGAAGGCTGTTGCCGGCGATTTCATTGGTGTGAAAGTCTCCGACCGAGTTCGTCCCGGTGATGAAGTGTTCAAAGTAACAGCCGATTAATCAGTATTCAATCAGCATCAAATATCGTGTCCAAGTGGATAAAAAACGATGTTTAGGGGGGTAGTCTTTTTTTCAGAGTCCTCACTTAGCGTTTGTATGTAAATACCTTATGACAAAAATTCTTGTTGTTGATGATGAAGAAGATATCGTCGACTTAATCTCTTACAATCTGACAAAAGAAGGATTTTCCACTATCAAGGCATATGATGGTGAAGCCGCCTTGAGGCTGGTTAAATTACAGAAGCCCGATTTGCTGATACTTGATCTGATGCTTCCCCGCCTGTCCGGTATTGATGTTTGTAAAACAATACGCAAAAATCCTGATTCTGCCAATCTGCCTATTATTATGGTCACGGCAAAGGGCGACGAAATCGATAAAATAATAGGGCTGGAAATTGGTGCGGATGATTATATTACCAAACCATTCAGCGTCAAGGAACTTGTGGCGCGGGTCAGAGCTGTTCTGCGCCGCCAGCGTCAAGAAAACAAACCGCGCTTAGAAGACGAATTTTCCTATCGCGGGCTGAAAATTAATTACGCCGCGTATGAAGTGACTGTTGACGGTAAGAAAATAATTTTGAGTCCTACGGAGATAAAACTGCTTTTCTTCTTTACTCAACACCCCGGCAGAGTTTATACTCGGGAACAGATATTGGATCACGTGTGGGGTGATAACACTTTTATTACCCCCAGAGCTGTTGACGTCCATATTCGACGTTTGCGCAGTCAAATTGAGAAAGACGTCAACGATCCTCAATATATCATAACCGTTCGCGGCGTCGGTTATAAATTTAATGATAGTCAGGTTTAGGAACAAGGCATCGTAAAGTATGAGAATTCCAACGGTTGAAGAATGCTACAAGCTGATGAATGGCTACGCCATGCTTCCCAATATTGTTGCGCATTCGCAGCAGGTAGCCCGGGTTGCCGCTGCAATTATGGATCATCTGAAGGATGGCACCGACATCCACCGCGCCGCCGTTATCACCGCTTGCCTTCTCCATGATATTACCAAGACCCGCTCCCTCCAGACCAGGGAGCAGCATGACGTTTCCGGAGGCCGTCTTCTGGCGGAACTGGGGTTCCCAACTATCGGGGCAATGGTTGAGGAGCACGTTGTTCTTAAAGACTTTCAGGCTGATGGCGATCTTCTGGAAAAAGAACTTGTTTTTTATGCAGACAAGAGAGTAATGCACGACCGGATCGTCACCGTGGAAGAAAGGGTCGAAGATTTGATCGTTCGCTACGGTACGACGGAAGAAAGAATCCGATTGATCACTGCGAACTTCGCACAGCTTTGCCGACTGGAAGAGAAAATCAATAGTTTTGTGACCTCAGATATTCAGACAATCCTTGATGAAATTGACTCCAACAGCAGTCCGGATAACCGGCTGCAAATTTAATAAATTGACGTTGAAGTTGATACACGCATCATCCCCTGATTCATTTTGTTTTCATTTCTTTATTGTATTGTCACCAAATTGTAACATTGGGCATGTATACTGTGCTTAAATTGAATTTCAGGGAGGAGTAAAAATGTTTAGTAAACTAAAGAAAATGATTTTGAGCATAGCGTTGGTCTTTTTTATGGCTGGTTCGGTCTTTGCCGCCGATTCCATAGTCATTAAAGGATCAACCACGGTCTTGCCCATTACTCAGGCGGCGCTCGAAGCTTACATGAAAGCAAACAAAGGAGTGCAAATATCTCTTTCCGGCGGCGGTTCCGGTGAAGGCATCAAGGCCTTGATTGATAAAACTGCCGACATCGGCAATTCCTCGCGGGAAATTAAAAAAGAGGAAATCGCGCTGGCTGCCAAAAAAGGTGTAAAACCGGTAGCGCATGTTGTCGCCTTTGATGCTTTGATTCCAATTGTTAACCCCAAAAATAGAGTAAAAGGTTTATCCACCGATCAACTGAGTTTGATTTATCAGGGGAAGATAACCAACTGGAAGGAAGTTGGCGGCGATGATTTGAAGATTGTCGTCATCTCCCGGGATTCGTCATCAGGTACTTTTGAATCATGGGATCACTTTGTGATGAAGAAGACTAAGGTGACACCGCGTGCCCAGATGCTGGCTTCCAACGGTGCTATTGTTACAGCGGTGGCCAAAAACAGGTATGCCATTGGTTATCTGGGAATGGGTTATGTAAATAAAAGCGTGAAGGCTCTGGAGGTAAATGGCATTGCCGCTACCGCCCAAACTGCTCTTTCCGGACAATATCCATTTTCCCGCGAACTGTATATGTACACAAATGGAGAGCCGACTGGAGAAGTGGCTAAATTTATTGCTTTTTTGAAAAGCGCCGCCGGGCAGGCAATTGTCAAAAAGGAAGGTTTTGTGCCTTTGACGTCTCCTAAAAAAAGCAAGAAATAATGTTTAGAAGAGGCTTAGTCTTGATAAATAAACAATGAAATGAAGATGAATAGAACGACAAAAGAAAAGATCATTAAATATATTTTGTTCATTTTCGCACTGGTGTCGGTACTGGTCCTGGCGTTGATTGTTTTTTCTCTTTTCCGCGAAGGTCTGCCGATTTTCAAAAAAATCTCTTTGTGGAATTTTATTTTTGGGCTGGAATGGTATCCGACGGCGGATCCGCCGCTGTTTGGCATCTTTCCGCTCATTGTCGGTTCGCTGGTGGTGACGTTGCTTTCGACAATAATTGCTGTACCGCTGGGAGTGTTTTCGGCAATTTACATTGCGGAAATTGCACCTGCTTCCATTAAAGAAATTCTCAAGTCGATAATAGAGCTTCTGGCCGGCCTTCCTTCGGTTATCCTCGGGTTTTTCGGTATGATTGTTGTTGCGCCCTGGCTGCAGGAAACATTTGATCTTCCGACCGGGTTGAACATTATAAATGCGTCCGTTATCCTGGCGGTTATGGCGGTGCCGACCATCTCCAGTATCTCGGAAGATGCCCTGTATGCCGTACCGCGCGAATTCAAGGAAGCGTCATATGCCCTCGGCGCGACAAAATTTGAAACTATAACCAAAGTAATTTTTCCCGCCGCTTTATCCGGTATTTCCACCGCGGTTATTCTGGGGATGTCGCGGGCGATTGGGGAAACAATGGTCGTGCTCATGGTTGCCGGTGGCGCCGCTGCTATTCCGGAAAGCCTGTTTGATTCGGTTCGTCCCATGCCGGCAAGCATTGCTGCAGAGATGGGAGAGGCGCCGTACCGCTCTTTGCATTATCAGGCGCTTTTCGCTACGGGTATTGTCTTATTTGCCCTGACATTAATTTTCAATCTCATTGCTGATTACGTATCTCACAGGTTCCGGCAATCAGGATCAGCAACATTGTAAATTGGTAAAAAGTGACCGGATGATGGACGAGACAAAAACATATTCCATGAAGTGGCGGTATATCCGACAGCAGGCGTTCTTTGTTACGGTACGTCTCTCCGCTCTGCTGATCGCTCTGGCGCTGGGTGGAGTTCTTCTTTATATTATAATCAATGGCATCGGTGCAATCAGCTGGGAGTTTATAACCAAACCACCGACTGATTCCATGACGAAAGGCGGAATCATGCCTGCCATATTGGGTACGATTTATCTAACTGTTGGAGCAATAGCCATAGGCCTGCCCCTGGGTGTTGTGTCCGCAATTTATCTTACGGAATATGCCAAACAGGGACGGATAATTCGGATTATCAGAATTGGCATCAACTGCCTGGCGGGGGTTCCCTCGGTTGTCTTTGGACTCTTCGGCCTCGGGTTTTTTGTAGTGTTTCTTAAATTCGGTTCCAGCATTCTGGCCGGTTCTCTGACACTGGGCTTTTTAATTATGCCGACTATAATCGGGGCCTCCGAAGAGGCCTTAAAAGCGGTGCCGCAGACTTTCCGGGAGGCATCGCTGGCACTGGGTGTGTCCAAATGGCAGACGACGCTGCGGGTTGTGCTGCCCACGGCGCTGCCGGGGATATTGACAGGTTCCATTCTGGGAATCGGCCGCGCCGCCGGTGAAACGGCCCCTATCATGTTTACGGCGGCGGCATATTTTACAGCTAAATTACCCGGTTCCATTTTTGATGAAGTCATGGCATTGCCCTATCATATTTATGTGCTGGCGACTGCCGGAACGAATATTGAGGAAACGAGGCCGCTGCAATATGGCACAGTGCTTGTTCTGGTGGCGCTTGTTCTGAGTGTTGATCTTGTAGCAATAGTTATACGCAGTTATATGAGAAGGCGGAAAAGGTGGTAAGCATGGCAGTTGAATCTATCATTACATTGCACAACGTCAATTTTTATTACGGCCAGGTAAAAGCGCTGATCGATATCAACATGGAGTTTGCACAGAATAATGTTACAGCGCTCATCGGTCCTTCGGGGTGCGGCAAGTCAACACTGTTGAGGCTATTGAACAGGATGAATGACTTGATTGACGGAACGCGTGTAGAGGGGGAAATCCTTTTCGAAGGCAATAATATTTATTCCGCGGGTATCGATCCGGTGGAAATACGCAAAAAAATAGGCATGGTTTTTCAGAAACCGAATCCCTTTCCCAAAACCATTTACAACAACATTACTTACGGCCCGAATCTGATGTGGTCCAATAATAAGAATGATCTGGATGATCTGGTTGAACAAAGCTTAAAACAGGCGGTCTTATGGGATGAAGTGAAAGATATTTTACATAAATCGGCAATGACCCTTTCCGGCGGTCAGCAGCAGCGACTTTGTATAGCCCGCGCTCTGGCCATGAAGCCGGATGTTTTGCTGATGGATGAACCGACCTCAGCGCTGGACCCGATTTCCACGGCCAAGATTGAGGAACTGATTGAAGAGTTGAAAGTCAATTATACAATAATTATCGTTACGCATAATATGCAGCAGGCGGCGCGCATTTCCGATGAAACGGCGTTTTTTTACATCGGCAAACTGATAGAGTACAATAAAACAGAGAAGATTTTTACTAAACCTGATGTGGCTCAGACGGAAGATTATATTACGGGCAGATTCGGCTAAGCAGGAGGATTTATGGAAGAAAAGCGACACACCAGCATTCAGTATGAAAAGGAATTGCAGAAAGTCAAAGATAGTCTGATTTATATGGCGGCGCTTGTCGAACAATCCATTGCTAAGGATATTGAAGCCTTGCTGAAAAAAGACTCCCTGCTGGCGGAAAAAGTGATGACGGAGGATGATCAGATTGATGCCTTGGATGTGGAAATAGAAGAAAAATGCATTCGCCTTCTGGCATTGAGACAGCCTGCCGCCAAGGACTTGAGATTCATCACCACTGCAATTAAAATCAATGGTCATCTGGAAAGAATCGGCGATATGGCGTCAAATATCGCCGAAAAAATAATTATTCTTAACGAAGAGCCGCAATTAAAACCTTACATTGACTTGCCGCGCATGGCGGAGATTGCGCGCAGCATGATCCGTGAAAGCATTGATTCCTTTGTCCGGGAAGATATTGCCCTGGCCAACAAGGTAAGAAAAGATGACGAGATAATTGACAACCTGAACGAGCAGATTTTTCGCGAGTTACTTACATATATGATGGAAGACCCTAGGTCAATTCACAGGGCGATGATTATTACCCAGGTCTCGAAAAACCTGGAGCGGATTTCCGACCATGCCAAAGGCATCGCCGATATGGTCGTCTACATGGTTACCGGCGAAAGCGTGCGACATGAAGTTCCCAGTGACTAACATTTTTCCCCGGATGAGTTGATTTATGAGACGGAGCCTGTTTTTTAAAATATTCGGCACTTATTTGGCGATCATCGTTGTCTCTTTTTCAGTTTTAAGCCTGTTTATTCACGACGAAATAAAGAAAGTTATGACGGATCAAATAAAAGGTCAGTTATTGACTTATGCCGAGTTGGTGGATTTAAGTTCGACTTCGACAATATCCAGGCAGATTGTCCAGATCGCCAGTATTTCAGGTGCGCGTGTCACTCTTATTAATGCCGAAGGTAAGGTTCTGGCCGATTCGGAAAAAAAGATTGAGGAATTGGAAAATCATTTAAACCGGCCTGAAGTACAGGAAGCCCGGCTTAAGGGAAAGGGCGATGCCGTGCGTTACAGTGCAACAACCGGGGTGGATATGCTCTACGTTGCCGTACCTGTAAAGACCGGGCAAGTGATAACCGCTTATGTTCGTCTGGCGCGTCCTCTTCATGATGTGAGTAATACCATCAAAAAAGTATATAATTCATTCTTCCTGGGGGTGCTGGTTGTTGCCTTCTTATCGCTTATTATAGCATTGCTTTTTTCCCGTCGTCTTGCCGCGCCAATTAAGGCTATGGAGAAATTTACCGAAAGATTGCGCAGCGGTGACACGTCGGGAACCATCTTTATAAACACTGCCGACGAAACAAAAACATTGGCAGACAATATCAATTATCTGGTGGAAGAACTCAACAGCAAAATCCGTCTGGCGAATGAAGAGAGCGGCAAGCTTGTAACCGCTTTTGCCAGTATGACTGAAGGGGTTATGATTCTTGATTCAGAGGACAGGATTGAAGTTGTCAACCAGGCCATGAATAATATATTGGCCGCCATGCAGTATGGCGATGTTACCGGCAAGACGTTGATGGAGGTTTCCCGCAACATTGATTTGCAGAAAGCTTTTCTGAAGTTCAAAGAAACGCGGGAACCGGTATCACAGGAAATTACCCTGGGAAGTTTGCAGCCGGTTATGTTAACCGTGAGCATCTCCGGAATTAAGGGCGACAAGGACAGCGAAAAGACCATGATCGTCTTTCATGATGTCACGCGTCTGAAGAAATTAGAACGGGTAAGAGTTGATTTCGTGGCCAATGTTACGCACGAAATACGCACGCCGCTTACGGCGATTCTCGGATATTTGGAGACACTTCGGGACGGTGCAATTGAAAAACCGGAGGAAGCGCGAAAGTTCATCGACATCATATTAAAGCATGCCGGACGCTTGAACCGTCTTGTAGAAGATTTATTAACGATATCGAAAATTGAGCTGGGCGAAATTAAAATTAATTTTGAAAATGCTTCTTTAGCCGATGCCTTAAACAATGTTATGCCGCTGATAGAGCCAAAGGCAAAGTTAAAAAATATCGAAATCACCAATCTTGTCGGTGAAAAAGCGCCGTTGATCAAAGCGGACAAGGATCGGCTGGCGCAGATATTTGTCAACATCCTGGACAATGCCGTCAAATTCACACCAGAAAACGGGAAAGTAAATGTGGACGCCAAAGAAACGGATGGATATGTTGTAACAACAATCAGTGATACGGGAATCGGCATTCCCAAGGAAGAAATAGAGCGGCTGGGGGAACGCTTTTACCGCGTGGATAAAAACAGATCACGCGAGTTGGGCGGCACCGGCCTGGGCTTATCGATTGTCAAACACCTGATGATTGCTCACGGCGGTAAAATGGAAATCACCAGTCAGCCGGGACGGGGAACCAAAGTATCACTTTTTTTCCCCCTTGAATGATAGATAATATGTTCCAGGAGAGATAAGTGAAAACTCATTTAAAACGGATGCTCTTTGTTTGCGTAGAAAATTCAAATCGAAGCCAAATGGCAGAAGCTTTGGCACGAATTCTCGGTGGCGATGCAATTGAGGCCTATAGTGCGGGGTCGCGGCCATCGGGGATTGTTAATCCAAAGGCAATTGAGGCAATGCGTGAAGTTGGGTACGATCTCTCCTTACATAGATCAAAAGCTCTTTATGATCTGCCTGATATAGAGTTTGACTTTGTTGCTACTATGGGTTGTGGTGATGAGTGTCCTTTGATTCGTGCTCGAATAAGAGAGGTCTGGCAGATTCCTGATCCAAAGAATATGACCTCAACAGAGTTTCACGAGGTTAGAAATTTGGTGCAAGATAAGGTCTACGCGGCTTTGAAAAAGATAGGTGTCCTATAAAGTTTTGGTATTTTATTTATTCATAAATATCTGGGTTTCCATGAATATCCTGAGTACCAAGAGGCTTAACTGGTAGGAAGCTGATGCCTCTGCCGGTGCAGCTTCTGCTGTTCTACGTCCTCATACGGAAAAGAAAGAGCCTGTGAAGACAGTTCACAGGCTCCTTTCCTTGCTTCTGGAGTATTTGCCCTTAAGGTTACCGCACAAGCTATTTACGGTGTCCGGGAACGGGCTCGATCCCGTTGGCGACGGCAAAATCGCCATTGTAATTAATAACGGCCCAGGCTGTTTTCGTGCTGGCATCGACGCCGTAGGTGCCAAGACCGTAGCCTGGATTCCAGGGGCCCTTCACAAATGTCTTTGTCCCACCGACATTCATGTCGACGGCGTTTATCCACTTTCCGGCTTCATCCCGCGTAGCAATGCCGAACCCGCCGTTGCCGATGTGCTCGGAATGGCCGGGGATATAGGTCATCGAAAGAACGTAGGTGTCGGTAAGTGTGGCGTTGGGAACAACATATAGGTAGTTATAGTTTGGGTTATTCGTGTCGGTGAAATTGGTGCCAAGGCTGCCGGCCATACCCAAGAGGGTAAAGATATCGCTGTCCAAAACGCCACTGTCTTTGGGTGCCCAGCCGGTATCCACAGTCTTGATGAAGAACCTATTGTTATAGTCCACAGAAGTGCTGCCATTGGTACCGTTGAGGATAGCTGCCTTAGTGCCGACGTAGCCAGTCTCGCCGTTGGCTATTGCCTTGGTGGTATCATCTGTCAGGGCATAGCTGCTGCCCTGCGAAACTATGATTTCCTTACCGTTGAGACTGTAGCCGAATGTTTCATGTTTCGTGAAGGGGATCACGGGGGTAATGCCGTTATCTGAGTACGGGATGATGTCGTATGTCAGGTTGCAGTCGCCGTTGCATCCATTGGGCATGGAATAAAAATCGACAGTGACTTTAGGGCCATCCACAGTCACAATGTAATATCCAACGGTAAAGAGCTCCTGTGCGATCGGCATCTCTAGGGAGCGCCAAGTCTGTTTGGCTATGGAGTCTGGAGGAATATAAAACTTGTAGCTGTTTGAGGAATTGATGATGTTCTGAACCTTGTAATTACCGGTGTTCGGGCTGCTGATAATGGCGCGGTTGTGCATGTGGTCGTGGCCGCCCATATGGTAGCGGACACCGCTGGTCGACAGGGCCTGCATGAAGGATTCCATCAGGTCCATGGAGGCTTGGCTTGCCGTCGGGTTGTTGCTGTTGAACAGGTTGTCGTTGTGGTTCTCCGAAATCAGGTGCTTGTGCGCGAAGGTGAATGCATGTGCAGGCCTGTTGGGATCGGAGAGTCTGCCGGCGACCCAGTCAATATCCATTTGATTAAGGTTCGAATGGGAGGTACCACTCGGCTTCGTGAACTGGTCGATCATCACAATACGGACATTTTCGTAGTCGAAAGAGTAGGTCAGCCCTTCCATGGTGGGCTCGCTGACAAAGTTACCGCCTATACAAAACGTGCTGTTATTAATGTCCTGCGGACCATAAATGGTCGCCGAAACAAGATAATCAGGAATGGTGGCGTCGTGATTATTATTCAGACAGGCGTTGGCCGGTATTGCACCGGTCTGCGGGAAGATCTGCTGTACTCTGACCGCATTGGATGCGGATGACTCGTGATTCCCGCGCAGTGGATAGAAGCCGATACCAGCATTGTAAAGGTCCTGGGCGAAGGTGGCCCTGACGTCCAGGTTGATATTGTTGGTGCCGCCGGTATCGGTCAGGTCGCCCGTCTGTATGACGAACTTGACCCCGTGTTTGATGAATTCCTGGTTGAGATGTCTGACGACATTGACCGCCACGTTCGGGTTCTTTTCGTCCGGCGAATTGGGCCACTGGGTGTCGGCCATAACTCCGAATTTCCAAGGCTCTGCCCATGCTGATACAGCACTGACGACCACCGCGATCGACAGGATGAACGCTACAAACAGCCTGAAATACACTGATCTCTTCACTTTCCTTCCTCCTTTATTATGTCAAAAATTTCCTCTAATGCCTTTACAGCAGGCCACATTATGAGATGTCTCTTGACTGCCATCTTCCTTTTAGAGCGCCTGACGACACGGGTTTGGCGACGCAGAGGAAGATATTTGTTATTTTCCTGTCACCTCCCACCTCCTTTCGCATATTCATTTCTGTCGATCTGTGAGTCATTATTGCCTCTACTGAAGCCAGTCGGCGCAATTCTTATGCATTCATGTCTGCCTTATGCGGGAATGTTCGACTGTGCCTCAAAGAGGGGATTAGCTTCTCGTTAAGGTTAGCTTACCATGGGCTGATTACAGCAGTGTGAAAGGGATGTTACATTTTAATGAAACTTTTGATAGTAGTTTGCTTCGATGATAACTATTTCGACCTTACCAAAGGAAATCTGCTATGCAAGTGCATTCCCGAAAATTTCACTTTCAATAAATAAGAGGAATGCGAAGACAATACTAAATTGGGTGCTTTGCGTCCAATCAAGCATAGGCCAGAGCAGGCAAAATGGCCTTGTGGTCACTATGCAGATATTGTCATGTCAGGAAAACTCTGTCCTCTGATATGTGATATAAAACTAGTCCTGATTGGCAATTCTGTATAATGCCATTATATGCTCGGTGGAGAATTCGCCGTCTTCGTAGAACCTGTTATAAATTTTTCCATACCTATGGGTGATTTTTTTCTTTGTCTTCAGTGTAGGTGCCTTTTCAGATAAATGAGAAAAAAGCTTTTCTGTTTGAATGAATGCCAATGTGTTTTCCAGTATAATTTTGTTGGAATCCATTATTTGCTTGCTTATTTGCTGTGGACACATATTCTGCCTCCTATAATGATGATTTTAATTTGACAACAATATAGCATCTACATGTTTCAGAACAGTTAAAGCTTTGTTAAACTTTGGTAACGAAAATAAGTATTCATTTTTCCATATATTAATCAAACCGTCATCATAGTGTAACATTTTTCCTGTATCTTCTCCCTCAATTGCAAAGTTATAAAGATAAGGCGCCGTTTTTATAGCTTTAATTTCAGGTAACATTAAGGAGGAAAAGGAAAGATGAAGAGATTATGGTTTGTTTTGCTTGCCCTGGGATTATGGACGATCTTCAGCACAGCGGCTTTTGCTGTTGATGTAAAGGTCAGCGGCGAGTTCTATGCTGCCGGTGTTTATCTAGATAAAACGACTTTAACAGATAATCGAGGTCCTTCCACGGCGTTTTATTTTCAGAGATTGCGTGTCCGAACTGATTTTATTGTTTCGCCCGGCCTTACTTTGGTTACCCGCGCAGATGCGATGGAAAGAGCTTGGGGTGCGACGAGATCAGCATCCGGGACTACCCTTGCTGTTGACTCGGCAGGAACTACGGCGGAAAATGAAAACATATCCTTTGACTGGGCCTATATTAATTACCAGTCACCGATCGGTATTTTTGATGTAGGTTATATGAATGACGGATCTACGGGAACAATTTTCGGCAACTCTCTGGCTCCCGCTGCAAGGATCAAATATTCTTACACTATTGGCCCGGCAACATTGAATCTGGCTTACACAAAAGCGAAGGAGAAAAGCTACACGGCTTTAAATAACGCCACTTACACTGATGCTGACAATGATAAATACGGTATCGAAGGAATTTATAAATGGAAAGATGGTAAGGCCGGTTTAAATATCAATTACTATCGGTATGCTGAGAATAGACCGACGGCAAATAGTAAAAAAACTTATTTCCTTTTTACGCCCTATGCCATTGCCAAAATCGGCCCGGTTGACCTGCAGGCTGAATTTAACTGGGCTACCGGCAAATATGCTGACTACGAAAACGGCACCGCTGATCAGGATTTGAAAAATTACAGCGGCTGGATTGACGCCGTGGCAACTTTCGGTCCTATCTATTGCGGTGCGACTTTCGCTTATGTTTCCGGTGATGATCCTAATACTAACGATAAAGAAGGTGGCGCGCTTACAGGAGGCCGTGATTGGAGCCCCAATTTGATTATGTGGAATTACGACCGCAGCATGTGGATAGGTGAGTTGGCCAGCACTGCAACGACCGGCAAGGGGTTCGGCACCTCCGGTATGGACAATGCATTCTTATATCAGGCCCGCATCGGTGTGAAGCCGATCGAAAAGCTGGATGTTATGGCTTCTTTTACTTATGCCAAAGCCGATGAAAAACCGGCCAACTATGTTTCCGACGATTATGGTTATGAATTAGATGTTACTGCAACATACAAGATAACCAACAACCTGACATATATGCTGGGTGCAGGCTATCTCTGGACGGGTGATTACTTCAAAGGAACCAGCTCCGCCAATCAGGTGCAAAATGAATACATGGTTATAAATAAGCTGACACTAACGTTCTAAGAGATTCAACCTGTAAACAAAACACCCCGGCAGGCTATTTTCTGGGGTGTTTTTCTTTTTTATCAATCTTAGTTGTTCCTTCATTATCCGATTAATAGACGAAAAGTGCATGTCAACGATGACTTGTTTTCGGTTGTGACAAGTTGACATGACCGGAAACAAGTGGTAAAAATTGCAAAGGTAGTAAGATAATTCAAATGAATCCGCTGTCAACGAAGGCAATGACATGAAGCGCACCGTCTATTTTGTGTCCGAAAGCACCGGAATCACCGCTGAGGCCTTGGGCCGCAGTCTGATTTCCCAGTTCGAATCCGTAAAGTTCGAACAGGTTTACATGCCACTCATTAACACTACTCAGCGTGCAATTGTATTGACCGAGCGGATGCGGGATGCCGCTGAACGGGATGGGGCGCGACCTATCTGCTTCGCAACTATAATGAATCCCGAAATCAGTAACATCCTGAAGGCTGGAACATGCTTTTATATGGAACTTCTTGACTGCTTCATTGACCCTCTCGCAGGGGAACTGGGGGTGCCGCCGTTCCGTAAAGCAGGTTTAAGTCACGCTATAACGGAACCAAGTTCTTACATGAAACGCATAGCGGCCATCAACTTCGCCATGTACAATGATGACGGAATGCACACGGAGAACTTCCAACGTGCCGACCTTATACTAATCGGAGTATCCCGCGTCGGTAAGACCCCCACCTGTCTCTATCTCGCCATGCACTTTGGCTTAAACACGGCCAATTACCCCCTTACGGACGATGATTTTGCGAAGGGTGGTGTTTCTGAAAGGATTTGGGATTGCCGACGTAAGCTCATTGGTCTGACTATTGATCCCAAGCGCCTCCATTTGATCCGTGAAGAACGCCGACCAGGAAGTGAGTATGCATCCCTCAAGCGCTGTGAGGCCGATGTGCGCCGTGCCGATGCGATTTTCAAGAGAATGGGCATCCCGGTGCTCAATACTACCAGCAAATCGATAGAGGAGATTTCCTCTTATATTCTGCATTCCATGAAAGAGAATACGGTCCAAGGAGAAGATTAACTGCCCAGATATTTTCGTCATATGTTAATTTTATGTTAAATGTTCATGAATCTTTGATTGCATTTTACTGCTTTCGTGATAGAAATATACAATCTTTCGGGGGCCGGAAAGATGGTCTTGATAAAAATCCAACATAATCAGTTTAACAGGAAACAGTTGGTCACATTTGCCTTATTCCTTCTCACGTTATTTTACCTGCCTGTGATCATGCTCTGGACAGGGGTGATTCCCTTCCGCTTTCGTTTTATTGTAATATCCTTTGCGATTATTGGTATCATTTCTTACACCAGGGTGCGCAAATTGAATTGGTCCAGCCTGGGATTCCGGCGCGATACGCTGAAAAGATCGCTTCTATGGAATTGCGGAGTATCTCTTTTGTTTCTCTTAATTCTGTTATATCTGAATCGCAACGGCTTGATCGTAAAAGATACAACTCATTTCTGGCCGGTATTTTACATCTTTTACATTCTTGTTTTGTCACCGGTCCAGGAGTTCTTTTTTCGCTCTATCTTTTTTGCAGAGTTGCGAATGATACGCCCAGGATCTCCCTGGTTCATAATTTTGCTCTCGTCACTTTCATTCTGCTTTCTTCACATCGTATACCGGTGCCCTCTTACAATGCTCATTACACTATTTATGGGGGTAGTCTGGGGTCTTATCTATTATCGTTACCCTAATTTTTGGGGGGTCACTTTTTCCCATGCTATCCTGGGAACAGCCGCCATCGCCGTTGGATTAATCTAATGTTTCTTAGTATTTAAGCGTTGATTGTATCTACCAGTATACCGTCCGGACGAAAACGAAGAGCACTCTTTTTGCCACCTTGTTCGCACGTGGAATGAGAAAGGGAATTAAGGCGTCACGCAATATTTCATCAAATTTTCACAACGATGTTAACGAACAGTAACATAAAAATGGTAATCTAATATCTAAAAAGGATAGTTCATTCAATAACTGGATCAATTACGAGACTCAGGTCGTCTCTCCGATAGTATTGACCGCTGAAATTCTGGAACAGCCTAAATTCCAACATAAACCCCGGATAATATTTCTTCGGGGTATTTTTCTTTTTATGAAATCTTCTTCATTCCTTCATCATAATGAAACATGAATGATCTATACTCTCCTTGTAAAATTAAAGATATTGGGGAAAGGAGAAATCATTTGAGTTCCGTAAACACTGCATTAGTTAATTATCCGGACAAACTGGATAATGTTGCGCAAAAATCGATCAGAGAGTTGGCGGAAGTAATCGGTGTGAAATATGATCGGCTGGGTTTAAATGTTGGATCGTTGCCTTTTGTGCCTTCCGATACTACCGCCGGCAGTGAAGTCGAATTGCAGGCGGCAGTAATGGGGAACAAGAGCAATGTAGATCTTCCGCTATTTATAGAACAATCCAATTATTATGCCAATACCAGAAGACGAGCAAAAGCCGGCGATACTTCTCGGAAGGTAATGACCGATCTGGAAAAATATTTGGATATGAATACTGAGGGTGTCTGGGAAAACAGCTGGGTGCGTTTTCCCTGGTATAAAATGGGAGCTCTTGCCGGGAATATCTTTCAACATGATCTTTTAGTGGATAAGAGCAATCCGTCTACCGGTCGCCGGTCGGATTGGGGTAGATTCATTTTTCGCAAAGATAATCTGGATTACATTCGAGTGCCGATAAGTTATCTTTTAAAGTTGTCCCTCGCGGAGATTGTTGACCCGCAGAATAAAGTGCATCCGCTGATTTACAAGACCGGCTTGCATGTTATGCAATATTATCTAAATGATAATACATCACCGGAAACATCGTCTTTTTATATCGTTTCTCCGCAGGCGGAAAACGGCATAAGCCAGTCGGTGGCGAAGGAAATGTCCATACGATTTCTTATGAGCCAGTTGCTGGTAATGTATGCCAATCAAAAATATTCACTCACAGAGAATGGACAAAAGGCGATGATATTTTCATCACCTCACCCGCCGATCAGACAAAAAATTTTGAACAATTGTATTTCCGACTCTTTTTATCGGGAATTGTTCATGAACCCTTGTCTATCCGGCTGGGACAGGGGGGAAGAAAAATTTGAATACATGCATCTTTGTCATTGCGTTTTGAGCCGCAGCCAATTCAATGCCGTCTTAAAACTCCGGGAAGCAGGAATCAATACTAATAATCTGGTGGCATTTCCCAACTTATCCAATATAAGCTTGGCCAATAATGGCACGCATGTAAGTTTAGGAAGCCGAAAACTAAGCTTGTTGGTTGCAGATCCATCTTCAGGATATACCCAAAGAGATGAAAAGTACGTTGGAGATTTGGTTGTTAAAATTGTTGAACACTTTTTGCCTCTTTTTGTCGGCACATATACGGCTGCTCCGTATCGCCTCGATTTCAATGATTTCCATCCGGAAAAAGCTCTGGGCTTTCTCCCTCATGAATTGGATTATACTCATTTACGCATGTTTTGGCGGCGCTGGAAGAAGAAAGCCAGCCTGCTGAATATATTCGGCAAGTCAATTACGCCGTTTGGTCCCGGATGGATAGATAATCTGGTCAGCAAGGTTTTCAAATTAAAAGGGGATTTTGTTCCCGATTTCCGGTTGATTGATTATCTGGTGGCGCTGATGAGTACTGATAGAAGTCCCGCTTTAAACGGCGAGCTTTACAATACTCAGCGTTTAAAAGAGGATCTCGCGCATCTTGGTGTATTTGATACAAAGATGTCGTTTTATCTTCTTGAGAAGCTGCGCGAGCAAAAGGTCATCGGCTTTTCCGGTTTTGAAGCGCGCCATTACAGCCTGTTTGAAAGCTTCGCCCAGGATATGGGGCAAGCTGTAAGCCTGCAAAATCTTCTCTATCTTTTAGCATTCAAATATATCTTTTCCGAAAAAATTAGACATGAGGATATTCCCGATGATCCTTCTATTGAAAGCGAAAGAAGACAAATTATTTTTGGTTCGGCCATTGGTATCCCGACTTTCTTTGTACATAACAACACAAGAAATGTTTTAATAAAGCGGATAATAGCTAAGACGGAAAGAGTCCGCTCCAGTAGAAGGTATCCCGGATATGCCCGTATTTATAATCTTGAATACCGGCGGGCGCTCTTGGAGATTTTACGCGAGGATGCGGCGGACCTCCTGGATATGCTCGATATGAGAGAGTCAGTCGACGAACTTGAACTGCGTCTTAATGAACCGGCCCTTTATTCCGCATGCGGAAAGCTTACCTCTGGTATTCTTAATACAACCGGCGCTGAATCACCCCTTTCTTTAAGCGCCGACAAATTCAATCAGGCCGCAGAGAAGTACTATCGCACGAGATTACGTAACCTGCATATCAGGGAAGCTTTCGGCCTTCTCCGCAAAGATATGATCAAGCTGGATCATGCCTCTGTCGGTTTAAGGCAAGACATCAGAAGCCTGTTTGAGAGCGTTTTAGAGGGGACAACTATCCCTGAATTTCTTGATCTGGTTCAGCAAGACGTTATTGAGGAAACGGTCTCAAAGGAAACGCTGGAAAAGATGATTTGCATTCTTTTGGTGCACATCCATTATAAGACCGAACTCAATCGTAAATTTCAGGATATTAAGAAACAGTAAAATAAATTATGCAACATTATTATATAGAGCGTGATACCCGCCAGATAAAAATGGAACAGTTTTATGGTGATCAGGTTATCCAATTTTTATATTCACACGTTCGGGAACAATCATCCTGGCTTTTCCGCCGGTTAATCTCTGCCAGAATTTCCAGTGTGCTTGGTTATATGAATTACGATGGAATCCTTTCCGCCAGAATGAAGAATTATCTTGATATTCATAAACAATTGAATGTTGTCCCGACGGAATGTCTGGATGCTCCTGAAGAATTGAATTCATTGAGAAAAATATTCGAACGAAAAATTCGTTATTGGGAGTGCCGACCTATGCCCAATGATCCCCGCGCCATTGTTGCCCCGGCCGATTCCCGTGTGCTCCTTGGATCATTTCTGGAAGAATCGGGATTGTTTGTAAAAGGAAAGTTTTTTGATTATGAAGAAATGTTCGGCCGCGAAAAGCGTACCTGGCTTGCGGCCTTTCATGAGGGCGATTTTGCTGTATTCAGATTGACGCCGGAGAAGTATCATTACAATCATATGCCGGTTGCCGGGAAAATAGTCGACTTTTATCAAATCCAGGGTGATTATCATGCCTGTAATCCTCATGCTGTTGTTTCTGTTGTAACCCCTTATTCCAAAAATAAACGTGTTGTCACCATTATTGATACGGATGTGACAGGCGGAACCGGAGCGGGTTTAGTAGCCATGATTGAAGTGGTCGCCCTGATGATCGGTGATATAGTTCAGTGCTACAGTGAAAAGAAATATGAAAGTCCTCTTTCCATAGGTACGGGAATGTTTGTGAATAAAGGTGTCCCCAAGAGTATTTTCCGACCCGGAAGTTCTACGGTTGTTCTGATATTTCAAAAAGATAGAGTGAGGTTTGCCGATGATATTGCGGCGAACATGTCCAATCCCGAAGCTAAAAGTATTTTCAGCCATGGTTTCGGCAAATCTTTGGTCGAAACTGATGTTAAGGCGAGATCATTTATTGCCAGTTCTTGTAACAAGAGAAATTAAATGAATTTTTTTTCGGGTCATCAGAGGAGGTAATGATTATGAGGCAAGAAAAAATCCAGTCCATCAGAAATACTTTGGTGAAAAAAATGGAAGAGCTTAGGTTGATCGCCGACGATACTATTTCTAAAATGAGAAATGCCGACGGTGAATATGCCGATCCCTTTGACAGGGCAGCAAGCGAGTCCAGCAAGTATGTGGAATTGGCCTGCCGGGATAGGGAGAGACGATTAATTCTCGATATAAAGGAGACAATTATTCGTATTGATTGGGGGCTGTTCGGTATTTGCGATTCCTGCGGCAAAACTATTGGCGAAAAAAGACTTCTGATCGAACCCATGAGCCGACTGTGTATTGACTGTCAGAAAAAAAGTGAAACAAGCAATAAACAGAGGTGCCTCGGCATCGGAGGAATTTCCTGCAATCATGCATGTTGAAATCTTCACGTTGGTTCTTGCAGGAGGAATATTTATATTATTTTTGTGGGCATTTAGAACGTTGCCCAAAGAAAATTGGCAGATTCTGGCCTGCCTGCCCCGAAGAAAAGATGACGATGGAATATGGCGGGGCATTAATTTAACCTACTATGGGTTTTTTAATGCAGCAGCTTATCTGTTTGCCGTTATCCTCTTTCTAATCATGGTCGGTTCTCTGGGGATTACGTTTATCGGTTCATTATCAGTCGTCATACCGGTTTTAGCAATTTGCATGTCTGCCTCTCGTCTTATCGCCCGCTTAGTGGAAAAGAAGCAGCATACCTTTTCCGTAGGCGGCGCTTCCTTTATCGGTATCTTAACTACGCCATGGATAATAGCGTTGGCAAATATAACATTGGGTAAATGGCTGGAGTTTCGTATACCAGTGATCGAAACTATGACCGCGATACTTATTGCCTACGCTTTTGGTGAAGGTATAGGGCGGCTTGCCTGCATCAGTTTCGGCTGCTGCTATGGGAAACCACTTTCCATGTGTAATCCGTTAATCCAAAGAATTTTTCGGCGTTGGAATTTTATTTTTTTGGGTAAGACAAAAAAATTGCCTACGACCATCAGCTCGATGGTCAGGCCGTTATCCCAATTCAGGCTATTACAGCTATTATTTACACGGGATGCGGGCTTTTAAGCTTTTACCTGTTTATAAAAGGCAAAGCTCCCGCAGCCTTGCTGATTACGCTGTTTGTAACACAGGGATGGCGTTTTGCTTCTGAATTCCTGCGAGCTGATTACAGGGGGCATGGACGCATCTCCGCCTACCAGATTATGACACTGTGTGCCAGCATCTATACATTCGTTATTTTGGCTTTTATTAAAGAACATGATTACGGTTTACCCAATTTATTGATGGGGCTGAGTTTTCTGTGGAATCCCGGGATGATTATCTTTTTAATCATTTTATGGGTGGTTTCCTTCCTTTATACGGGCAAGAGCAGCGTAACCTGCTCCTTAATACATATCCGGATTATAGAAAAAAACGAGCTTTAAATTTTGACGGTGCAATAAGGAAATTACAATGAAGATTATGAGTCTGAAACTGGGAACCAGCCTTTGCATAGGTTTCGGTATAGTGCTTATGTTTATGGCCATGGTGGCTCTTTGATTAGAGTGAAACGATGTCAAAGGCACAGTCCCATGAAATAACCCAAGTAGGCCAGGCCTCTTGGATAATGTGGTTCAAGCTACCGCCGCCACTGCCAGAAAATCGGCTGGCGCTGTGGAAGAAATGCGTAACGAAATAGAGAATATGAACAATTATGTTATGGAGCTTGCGGTAGTTATTGGAGGGAAGGACGGCGAAACGGAGTTCAAAGATATTTCCTGCGCCGTCAATTCATTTGGTGGAAAAGTGTCAGCTTGGAGCCAAGGTATTTTTAGATGAAAAATGAAAGGATGCATTGATGGGTGAAGTGCAATTATCTCTAGAAAATGGTACGGGTTCATTCAGTACCGCGGAAGTATTGATAAATACGGAAGAAATGTATAGAAACTTCTTTGAAAATTCCATAGATGGTATGTTCCGAATTACCCGGTTTGGACGTATTATGAGCGCCAATCCGGCGATGGCCAGAATATTCGGCTACGATTCGCCAAAAGAATTTATTCATTCCATCAAGAATATCGGAAAGCAAATTTATGTTGATATAGAGAAATATAATGCTCTTAAGCGGCTTATGCGAAAACAGGATGCCGTTCATGATTTTGAGTTCCAGGCCATTGATAAAGCAGGCGGAAAAATCTGGGTATGCCAGAACGTAAGGGCTGTCAGAAATGAAGCTGGTCTATTGCTATATTACGAGGGAACGATTAGGGATATTTCGCCACGTAAAGACCTGGAGGATCAACTTATACAGTCACAGAAAATGGAGGCGATCGGAAGGCTTGCCGGAGGCATCGCCCACGATTTTAACAACATCCTTACAACCATGATGGGAAATGCCGAGCTTGCTTTATACCAGCTGGCCCCCCAGAATCCGGTTCGTAAGCGGATAAAAATTATTCGGGAAACGGCTGAGCGGGCTGCGCAACTGACACGTCAGCTTCTCACCATCAGCCGGAAACAGGTAATTTCGCCGGTGGTCCTCAATATTAATAATGCAGTCGACAATGTAGGTAAAATCCTTGATCGTCTTCTGGGCGAGGATGTGCAATGTAGTATAACTCTCGGCGAGAGCGTCCTACCTATTCGGGCAGATGCCTGTCAGATTGAGCAGGTCATCCTGAACCTGGCTGTGAATGCTCGTGATGCAATGCCAAACGGTGGAAAACTGAATATTTCGACTTCAACAGTATACCTGGATCAGGACTACTGCAAAAACCACCCGGAAGTTGTTTCCGGTGATTATGCCATGATTTCCGTATCGGATACAGGGACCGGCATCTCCGATGCATCCATGGAGCACATCTTTGAGCCTTTCTATACGACAAAAGCGGCCGGCAATGGTTTGGGCTTATCCATTGTGTATGGTGTCGTCAAACAGTGTGGCGGATGTATTGAGGCCGTCAGTACGGTCGGTATCGGAAGCAGCTTCAAGGTTTATTTCCCTTGCGTCGCGGAAACTGAAAAAATAAAAGAAAATCCATTTTCTCCCCCTGAAGGGTTCATGCCCTCCGGAAAGGAAAATATTTTAATTGTGGAGGATGAAGTATTCATCAGAGAGCTTATCAGTGACGTTCTGTATAGATGTGGTTATACTGTATATTCCGCTGCTTCAGCGGAAGAAGCATTGGCAGGATATGACAGTGGAGGAAGCCGGATCGATTTGCTGATTACAGACGTTATTTTACCGGGTATGAGAGGACAAGAACTGGCGGAGGAACTGAAGGCAAGATTACCCGATATGAAGGTGATCTTCATGTCCGGTTACACGGATGACCGTATCCGGCATTCAGACATTCTTGAAGGAAGGGCGCACTTTTTGCCCAAGCCCTTTACTCCCGTGATATTAGCGAAGAAGGTTCGAGAAGTCCTTGTCCCTAATGAGGCGGACATTGCTAATGTTTAAGGCAGAACAGGCAAATTTATAACAAAGGAGAAAGGAACAGGGTGTTTGCAAAACAGATGGTTCAATCGTCGGTACGAGAGATGGGTGAAAGTAAATTGCTGAATTTGGATAATAATTTGCGTGTTAAAAAATTTATCGAGGTGGTGCGTGTCCAGCCACATTTTCACGCTATCATTGACTTGTACACTGGTTCGTCTCTGGGATTTGAAATTCTGTCCCGGGGTGCTTTTCCTTTTGAAACGCCTGAAAAAATGTTTGAGGAAGCCCGACGTTTGGGAGCTACCTGGGAGCTAGAAAAGGCCTGCCGTGTTGCTGCACTTAAAAAAATTGCATCCTTGCCAGAAGAAATAAAATCGTTGTCTTATTTTATCAATGTGAGCCCCGATGCCTTTGCTGATCCACGTTTCATCGAGAGATTCACCCAGGCACGCTTGCAGGAATATGGTATTGATCGGAGCCAGATTGTTATCGAAATTACGGAAAAAACAACTTTTCCCGATTACGGGAATTTCGAAAAACTGAAGTCTCATTATACCGAACAGGATTTTAAAATTGCCCTTGATGATTTTGGTTCAGGTTATTCCGGGCTTATTACGTTGATTGCTTCAACACCCCATTATATTAAGCTTGACATGGCTATCGTGCGGGACGTTCATAAACATGAATATAAACAGAAGCTCGTCAGAGCTATGTCATCTTTTGCATCCAGTGTGAACACGCGACTGATTGCTGAAGGAGTGGAATCTTTTGCGGAGCTGGAAGTCCTGGTTAAATTCGGGGTACGCTACGTACAGGGGTTTCTCTTTGGGAAACCCAAGGATGAACCCTATACTCTTACCGATGATCTGAAAAAAAGTATCGCCGCCCTTGTCAAGAAATACGACCAGACCAAAGCGGATATCGATGAGCAGATCAAAAGCCTTGTTATCCGTCCAATGACAATTGAGGAAAATACAACAAATTGTCAGCAGTTAAGTGAAATATTCCAAAAAACTCCCTATCTGCAGCATGTAGTAATTCAGAATGCAGAGAAAATAATCGGTTTGATCACTAGGCAGCATTTCTTTTATGAAACCGGTGGAGCCTTCGGTTATCAGCTGCATCAGAAAAAACCGGTTGAATCTATCTGCAAAAAACATCCTTTGGTTGTTGAAGATAAAATTTCGATAATGCGCCTCGCGAAGTTGGCCATGGCCCGCTTTCAGGAAGATTTGTACGATCCTGTTCTGGTTGTTGATTGTGAAAATAAGTTTGTGGGAAGTGTTACTATGAAACAGGTAATCACAAAGTCGGCGGAACTGGAAGTTCGCTATGCCATGAATGCCAATCCTTTGACCAGCCTTCCAGGCAATGAAGTAATTCGCCACTGGATCCATGAAGCTCTCCAATGGCCGGAATATTCTATCATTTATGCTGATCTTGATCATTTTAAAGGCTACAACGATTCTTATGGTTTTCTTATGGGCGACGAACTGCTGCGTCTTACGGCAAAAGTACTTTCGCAATGGCGGGAAACCCTGCCGGATGCGAGAATCGGACATATTGGCGGAGATGATTTTGTGATTGTCTGTCGGGGGGTGATTACAGAAAACTCTCTGGATATATGTTGTAAAACGTATGACAGCGAGAAATTGGGTTTGTTCAAAGCCATTGATATTAAAAGGGGATTTATGGAGGTGAATGATCGTCAGGGATATCCGATAAAAACGCCGCTGGTGACAATGAGCATGGCGGTGATTACCAGCAACAATGTCTGGCATGAACCTCACCCGGCCTTATTTTCCGAAGTGGCTGCTTCACTAAAGAAAAAGGTCAAACAGATGACGAACGAAACCGGCAAGAGTGGATTTATGTTTGAGCGGCGTTTACACCCGAAGGAAACAAAATAATCTGAAACAAAACAGATTAAAAATACGAAGAGCGATGGCAGTGGGCGCTTTCGATGGGCGGCGGCTACATCCAGCACACCAACTGGACGGAAAGCGATCAGATAGATTTGTGAAGCACCTACATGCAGCTTACGGAAATGGGAGATTCTTTCCGTTCCGCCAAATATCCTACATTAGGTTCATTAAACCTACTCTGCAGCTCACACCCGTGACCATGATAGTGCCATTTAGGGAAATTGAAATCTGATGTTATAGAACAAGGTAAAAGAAGGATGGCCTTAAGAAACGATTCCAGATCAGGCACATTGTAAATATTCAAATCAAAGCCCCATTGTTCGATTTTTTCAGCGATAAGCGATAGATGAGGTGTTTTCCATTTTAAAGAAAAGCGGTTAATTCCCCAGCCGGCGAGCTTTTTAAGGATTTCACGGGCCTTGGCCGGCAAATCAAGAACAAGTGGTGCCAGAAAATCGATCGGACATTGGATAGTCGAGTCAGGATAGGTTTGGGCTATCTTTCGAAATCCATTCTCCTGGAGTTTTTCAATGCGTCCACTGAACCAAAGCCTGTCATCACTCAGATGATAATGGGCCAGCAATTCAAAGACATTTTCCGTCAGCCTTCCGCTTTCTTTAAAATCAATCTTTATATTCTTATTGTTGCGGGTAATGGACGTAAGAAGTTCCTCGAAAGTTAGGAACTGTTCATCCGGCGATAAAGATGCGGCTGCAAAAGAATAATGGCGTAAGATGATTGCATCGTCTATCGGGTTTATGCGGACATCGCATTCCGCCCATTGGATATTAGAATGCAGAAATTGTCTTAAATTGGCATGATCATTGACAGCATGCCAGACGAATTGTATATGTCGTGGAAGAGCCTCTTTCTGAGCCAGTTCCGTGATATCGTAGCTGCTGCCGCCGATAGCCCTTGCCGGCAGATGCCGTCTCTGGGAAGCAAAAATCGTATCGGCATGCAGAAGGAGGATTTCATTGTTGTTATCCATGGAGGCGACAGACAAAAGGTTCTCGGGTTCATTGTCAATAAAGGCACAAACACGGTATCCCTTTTGCGAAAAATGGCGCACACCTTCCAATTTGGCGGAAACAATGTTTTCTCCCCAGGGGTAGGGACTCATATAAAGATGGCTCTCCCTGAATTCAACTCGGTATTCTTTTCCAATCTGGTTGAGTGCGCGTAGTGTATCCGATCTGACACTTTCATGGCGACCTGTGTTCAGGCCCACATGAGTGTTCGGTTGAATCTGGAACCAACGAATAACATCCATGACACCGGCAAAGGGGCGGTGTGCTGATAGGATGGTGGAGGTAGACCAGTAGTCGGTTTTATACCAACGGAGTATAGCCATCCGCGTATTTTCTTGAATATCCAATTTTTCAATCCATTGACCCAGGTTTTTTTCGTGAAAGGAAATGTCATCGACCCCTAAATTGCTGAAAAAAGAAGTACCATGCCATTTATCAAAACGTTTCAGTATGTCATACACCATGTAGCGTGTATCAACAATGGTGCCGTCTATATCAAAAAGAATCATCAATTGATCATCGGGATAGCTCTCCCGCATTTGCTTGTAATGATCTGAAAGTGTCTTCATCCATGAAATCATGGGTTACTCCTATCTCAATAGTGCATTATCATGGTCTTCCATAATATCTGTCGTGAAAGGATTAAATCACTTTATTATTACATTGATATTAAAATGACGTGAAATTTTGATGACAAGTAAGAAATAGGTAGCCGATCTGGTCAAAGGATGGGCCTATTTGAATATAAAAAAGGCTAAGCGTCGCAACCTGCTTCAGTACTTTCTTTACGCAAAGGCATTGATCACGAAATTCACTTTCGTTTCCTTGTCAGCTACAGGCGTTACTTCTCTAAACATATATTTAATTACATATTCATTGCCCGCAGCATGAAAGTATGCTACTTCACACAGAAATTAACCATCAGGAGCTATATTAATGAATATAAGGGTGCTGGGTTGTCATGGCTCGCAGCTTCCTAATTATAATACGACGTGCTTCCTCATTGGACAAAATGTTCTGATCGATGCCGGCGCTATTACCTCTGTTCTTAGTTTACGAGAGCAACAAAAGATCGATTACATTTTCGTTACTCATGCTCACCTTGACCATATTCGTGACATTGTGTTTTTGGCCGACAATATCTATTATCAGCGCCGGGGAAAGCCGCTGGTCATCGTCGGTACAATGGGCACCATTGATGCAATTCACCGGAACTTGTTTAATAATATTATCTGGCCTGATTTTTCCAAAATACCCGACTCCAAAACACCGGTGATAAAGTTTCAAATAATCAAGCCGGGAAGGAAGCAGCAAATTGGCGGCTTGCTGATAAAAGCCGTCAATCTTCATCATTCAGTTGAATCTGTGGGCTACATCATTGAAACTGAGGGCAAAGCGGTAATCTTTATGGGAGATACGGGGCCGACGGAAGAAATCTGGCAAATAGCGGGAAAAACCGCAGGACTCAAGGCGGTATTTATTGAAACTTCTTTACCGAATGGGATGAGCGACGTCGCCGATAAAACGGGTCATCTTACTCCGCGTTTCCTTGCCAATGAGCTTAAAAAGTTAGCCCAGGCAAAGCCCACGATTTATCTTTACCATATAAAGCCAGGTTATCGTAAAACTGTCCGGAAAGAAGTTGCTGCGATAAAAGGCCGGGAAATACGTATAATCGAAGATGGCCAGAGAATCCGCATTTAATCACAATTAAATCAATGAATAAATTTGATCCTGCTGCATATATTTCCAGTTTGAATATTGATGTCATGCATTTCGGGCTCACGGCAATTTCCGAGCTTTTATCGCGCCTGGGCAATCCGCAAAATTCCTATAAGACAATATTGATTGCCGGCACCAACGGTAAGGGGTCGACGGCGGCGATGACCGCGTCAATCCTACAGGCGGCCGGTTATAAAACCGGTCTTTATACTTCGCCCCATTTAATCGACGTGCGGGAGAGAATCAGAGTTGATCAAAAGCAAATTTCGGCGAGTAATTTCAGCAAAATCATTTCGGCGGTAAAAGAAAAGGTCGAACAGCCTGCAACTTATTTTGAAGTATTGACTGCGGCAGCCCTCTTATATTTTCAGCGCCGGAAAGTTGATATAGCCGTTCTGGAAACGGGTCTGGGCGGCAGGCTGGACGCAACAAATGTCTGCCAGCCTCTTGTTTCGGTTATCACCAATATCGCTTTTGACCACACGGCTTATTTGGGAAAGACCCTGACGGCGATTGCCCGGGAAAAAGCGGGTATAATAAAACAAAACGGTGTTTGTATTACAGCGGCAAAACAAAAAAGGGTAATAGAAGTACTGGAAAATATTTGCCGCCGCAATAAGGCCGGCTTCTATCGATTAGGAAAAGATATGCAAATCAAACAACTGGAAAATGGTTTGAGTGCTTATTCCGGACTATACAAAAACTTTAATGATTTGGCCGTTCCTCTTATAGGCACGCATCAGCTGGAAAATGCTGCGCTGGCTTTAGCTGCCCTGGAAATTGCCGGTCTCAACGGATTTGCGGTTGATGCTGCGGCGATTAAAAAAGGACTTCGCAATACAAAATGGAGTGGGCGCATGGAAATTCTGTGCCGGGAACCACTTTTCGTAGTGGATGGTGCGCACAATCCTGCCGGCATAAATGCTTTATGCCGGTCGCTGAAAAATGATTTCACTTATCGCCGGCTGATTCTCATTTTCAGCGCGTTGTCTGATAAGGATTATTGTCAAATGCTCCCCAAAATAGCTCCCCTGGCTGACCAGATTATTCTGACGCAGTTGCAGGCCGGACGCGCCGAGCCGGTGGCAAATATTCACGAATGTGTAAAAAAAATGGGATATGAGGCCGTAATTACTCAAAATGTACCTGAATCTATGGAGCGTGCGTTGGAGATGGCCGACAAGAGGGACATGATTTGTGCGGCCGGTTCCCTTTATTTAGTGGGAGAGATAAAACAAGCTTTCCCTGAACGGCTGTCTTGTGGTAAGAAGCCTGAACTTGGATAATGCAATATGAACCGTTACTGACAACGGGATGTTTTATAAATAAAAGGGGCGTATTTGGGCTTTGGTTCATTATCTGAAAAATAATGTAATAACTTTATTGCTGCTTTTAGTAATCGTCTTTGTCTTATGTCCGCAATCATCAGCGGCCAGGGCGAAAAACAGTGAGAGTCCCGTCAATATTGATGCGGATGTCATGGATTACGATAATGAGAGCGATGTTTACCATGCCCAGGGTTCCGTAGTTGTAACTTACGACGGAGGTGTTTTAACCGCCGATGAAGTGGAGTACGATAAAAAGAACAATGTCGCCACGGCATATAACAATGCTTTGCTGAAAATGGGCGCAGATACTCTGGCCGGCGATAAAATAGTATTTAACGTAGAGAAGAAAACCGGCATTGCCTATAAAGGCCGGGCTTTTTATGCGCAAAATCACTTTTATATCAAGGGCGAAGAGATAGAAAAAACCGGAGAAATGACATATAAAATCATACAACCGGTAGCAACAACATGTGACGGTGATGAACCCGATTGGGCAATTGCCGGCAGTGAAATGAAATTAACTGTTGAGGGTTATGGATTGATGAAGAATGCCCGGATGGTTGCCAAAGACGTACCGGTATTCTATACGCCGTTTATGCCTTTTCCCGCTAAAACAAAACGCCAGTCAGGATTTCTTCTTCCCTATCTTTCCTACTCCAAGAATAGGGATGGCCTTGATATAGAGCTTCCGTATTTCTGGGCTATTTCTCCCCAAATGGATGCAACTTTATATCAGCGGTACATAGAGAAGAGAGGATGGAAAGAAGGTGTGGAATTTCGATACTATGCCGGAAAAAAATCTTACGGCACCTTCTATGGAGATTATTTGAACGACACGAAAGATCCTGAAGAATCAAATACTGCTTCAACTACAGGTGCACCGCCCAATAATTCTTCCCGCAACCGCTGGTCCTATTATCTGAATCATCAGACAAATTTCGATTCCGGTTCGTATCTGCGCACTGATTTGCGCAAGGTATCGGACAACTGGTATTTCCGCGATTTTTCCAAGCATAACTATTACCGTGACAATTATGTGCGCACGGAAACAGATCCGTTTAAAAAAATTTCCTTCCTGGGAGACGAATCCCTGGCTTCGTTGGAATCGACTGCCCGTTTTTACAAAGGATGGTCCAATTACAGTTTGACGGCATTGGCCAGTTATACCGACAATCTTGCATCCAGCAGTAATGACAGTACCCTGCAAAGATATCCGGAGATTTCTTTTATAGGGAGTAAGCAACCGCTGTTTAAATCGCCTCTCTATTTTGAATTTACGTCAGTTTATGATTATTATTACCGCAACGAGGGACAAAAAGGGCATTTTGTTGACCTATACCCGACTTTTTCCCTGCCGTTTAATATTTCCCGCTACGCCAAAGTAATTCCGAAAATTGCTTTTAGAGAAACGTTCTGGAGCCGGGATGATGACGGCACCGGGGATAATAAAACCGGCACCCGAAGTATTTATGATTTTTCTCTGGCTGTAAACAGCCAGATATCCCGTGTTTTTGATGTTAATGTGCAAAACTGGGAGAAAATTCGGCACGAAATTAAGCCGGAGTTAACTTATGCCTATACTCCCAATGTTTCACAAAGCGACCTTCCCAATTTTGCACCGGCAATTGCTCCTACTGTTACGCCTGTTACTCCCCCGGCCACAAATGCCATTATGGAGCAAAATGCGGTTGCCTGGGGGCTGACCAACACATTTACGGCCAAGCGAAAAGATGATAAGGGCAATTACAATTATTTGGAATTTTTACGTATAAAACTTCTTCAGACTTTTGATATCAATGAGGCCAAAAGGGATGCAGGTACTACTCCAAAACGTTATTGGTCTGACATGATCACGGAGGTTGATTTCCAGCCACACCAGTATTTATCGTTTGCAGCCAGAAATAAATACAATGTCTATGACGGCTGGACAGTGACAAATTATGATATGACGATAAGTGATAAGCGCGGCGACAGTGCAACATTAAGCTACCGTTACACTCGAGACTCAGTAGAAGAAATTGATGCTTATTTCAAGGCGGTCATTACGGATAAAATTAATGCTACATTTGTTACACGGGTGGATCGATTGAATTCCCGAAATATTGAAAACACTGTTGGACTGACCTATCATAAACAGTGCTGGATACTGGGATTTGAAGTATCCCGGACCGAGTCTTTGGGAACAAACTCCAACATGGAGACAGATACTAAATTTGTACTGAAATTTGCGCTTACCGGATTAGGTAAACATTAATTAATGTAATGGTCATGTCATTCTTAACAGCGAATCCGGCAAAGGAGCGACATTCAAAATCATGTTACCGATAAGCAGTTCTGACAAAATGGGTAATAAAAAAACACCACAGGAATTTTTACCCCAGGGCGGGATGGAAACTATTCTCATGGCTGAAGATGATTCGGGAATCCGCGATCTTCTTTCTTTGGTATTGGGTACTAATGGATACAATGTAATATGCGCTGAGGACGGCGAAGAAGCTGTATCGAAATTCAAAGAGAACAAGGAAAAGGTGGACCTGGTTATCCTCGACGGCATAATGCCGAAGAAGAATGGGAAAGAAGCTTTCCGTGAAATAAAAGCAGTTTGTCCGAAGATGAAAATAATATTTGTCAGCGGGTATCCGGGAGATATGCTCGATTTCGAGGATATGGAAGGTCAGGAAGTGACCTGCTTACAAAAACCGGTGCGTCCGGCGGAGCTGTTGAAAATAATACGCGAAGTTCTCGATAAGACAAATTCTTGAATAGAAGATGAGCATTAAACATCTTTCCATTCCTTTGATATTTTCGCTTATATTCTGGAATGCTTCTAACTGTCCGGCTGCAACTCTCTACACGGAAAAAACCAGGCCTTTTATAACTGAACTGAAAAATGACAATATCGAATTGGCGCTCGATCATGCGGATGCTTTCGTTGCGCAAACCATAAATTCAGACAGGGCGCAACAAAATAGATATCTGGCCCTGTTGGAGCGCGGGAAAATCGCTCTCAATGCCGGAAGATATGATCAATGTATTTTTGACCTGCAGGAAGCCGAAAAAAGATTCCTGACGATTGAAGGCACGATTTCTTTAGCGGAAGGATTCGGCTCCATTCTTACGGATGATACGGCGCAGGAATATGAAGCGGAAATGCATGAGAAAATAATGATCAGCCCCTATCTGGTTCTGGCGTATTTAGGGAAAGGTGATTTTGCGGGAGCTGTTGTGGAACGCAACAGGACAATCAACAAGATCAACCAGTACATTGAAGCAAGCGAGGAGCGCTGCTATCTGGAAAATCCTTTTGCCCGGCTGATTTCCGCCCTTATGTACGAAATGGAAAACAGACCGGACGATGCCAAAATAGAATACTGGAAGATGAAATGGCCGGTGGAAGCGGCAAGGCCGGCTAAAAAGAGAAAATCAACTGATCTGGCGATATTTATTGACACCGGACTGACGCCGCATAAATATCAGGTGAAATGGGGGCCGCTGCCGGTGGTGACGAAAGATGTGGTCGTACAATTGGGCTTTGCTTACGCTTCTTATGAACCGACTGTGTCCGCAGTGTCGAAATGCGAAGTCCTTCTGGACGGCAATACTGCGGGTTCAGCCGGACTGCTTTACAATTTGGAAAATACGGTTCTTGCACAGTACGAAAAAAATAAGCCGGCGATAATCGCCAAACTGGTCAGCCGCATGACAGCTAAAGCGGCGGTTCAAATTTCAGCCATTGCAGCGGCAGACAGAATAGCAAAGGACGATCCCCTGGCCGGCTTCTTATTAAAGCTGCTGATTTATATCAGTGGTGCATATTGGATGGCCGTCGAGCAGGCGGATTTGCGCAGTTGGTCAACACTGCCCGGGAAGATCCATTATTTGCGCGTAAACGACCTTGCTCCCGGCGAGCACAGAATCAAAATAGATTACGGCTGCGGCATACAGGAGAAAACAATTAAACTGGAGAAGAATAAAATAGGGGTTGCTTATTTTTCATTTGCCAAATAAACAAAAAAACTTTGGAGGTCATATGGCATCTAAAAATTGTTTATTATTGTTGGTTGTCCTGATCGCCTTTTTATCGGCATGTGCGCCGAAAATCACGTATGAAATAAAAGATGAAGAAACGGTTACCGGTTCCGACTGGTCAGCTAAAGATTTAAAAGATGTCAGTGAATACATGGTCGGTTCCATCAAGCAATCGGCTTTTATAACCAGCCCGCGATATGCCAGCGAAAAGCCGAGTTGGATGCTGGCCCGCGATATGAAAAACGAGACGGATGAACATGTTAATACACGCACAATCATGGAAAAGATCAGGACCAGATTGATAAATGATGGTGTTGCCAATTTCATCGATGATCAGGCTATAGAAGAAATTTTGAATCAATTACAATTGCAGAACTCGGGCTTGTTTGACAACAAAACAGTTGCCCAGGTTGGCAAGTTGGTCGGTGCCAAATTGATCTTGCGAGGCGCTATTTCCAGTATCCGTAAAAGAACAGACCGGCAGGATATAATTTGCTACAACATTACCCTGCAACTGGTCAGTATCCAAACGGGCGAGATTGTCTGGACCGACGAAAAGGAAATCCAGCGCTTGACGAGCAAATCTCTGTTCCGCTGAAGAACGAAAGATTGTATTCCCTGATCTGCTAGATTTAAATTCTATGCTTATTCCAGATCCTTCTCAAACGCAACGAGTTGCTGACTACCGAAAATGAACTGAAAGCCATTGCCGCCGCGGCATATTCGGGATTAAGCAGAATGCCGAAAAAAGGATACAATGCACCGGCGGCGATGGGAATACCGATTACATTGTAAAAGAAGGCCCAAAAAAGATTCTGCTTGATCACCTTGATAGTCATTTCCGAGAGATTTATTGCCTCCGGCACACCCAGGAGATCGCTGCGGAGCAGGGTTATGTCAGCTGCTTCTATGGCTACATCCGTTCCGGCACCGATGGCGATGCCGATGTCCGCCGCCGCCAGAGCAGGGGCATCATTGATGCCGTCGCCCACCATGGCCACAATTTCCCCGGAGCTTTGCAGTTTCCTTATTTCATCGGCTTTATTGCCCGGAAGGACTTCGGCCAGCACGCGATTAATTCCCAGCTGCCCGGCAATGGCATAAGCGGTGCCCTTGTTGTCTCCGGTAACCATTACCACGTCCAGTCCTCTGTTCTTTAAACTCTCAATGGCATCTTCCGCAGAGTCTTTCGGTACATCGGCCAGAGCAATTAAGCCCATCAGATTGTTTTCCTGAATCAGATAAACAGCAGTCTTACCTTCACCTGCGAGTCTTTCGGCATCATTGTCCAGTATATCCGTGGAAATGTTTTCATTTTGCATAAGCAGACGATTACCGATGAGATATAATTTCCCTGCAACCATTGCCTTTGCCCCTAAACCGGACAGAGCGGTGAATTTTTCCGCAGCGGCAACGGCAATATTGTCATTTTGGGCTTTTTTTAAAACAGCCTGGGCGAGCGGATGTTCGGAAGTTGCCTCCAGGGCCGCCGCATAAGCCAGAACCTGTTCTTTGGTAAAACCATCTGCCGCAACGATATCAGTCACTACCGGTTCGCCACGGGTGAGCGTTCCGGTCTTATCAAAGATGACTGTAGTCAACTTGTGCACCTTTTCCAGCGCTTCACCCCCTTTTATCAATATACCGCTTTGCGCGCCCAAGCCTGTTCCCACCATAATCGCCGTCGGCGTGGCCAAACCCAGGGCACACGGACAGGCAATCACCAGCACGGAAACAAAGTTGATCAGGGCGCGGCTGAAGGCACTTTGATCGGGGAGGAAGTACCAGATCAGAAAAGTGACAAACGCAATAATGAAAACAATCGGAACAAAAACAGACGCCACCTGGTCGGCCAGGCGTTGAATGGGGGCCTTGGAACCCTGCGCTTCTTCCACCAGCCGGATAATCTGGGCCAGAGCCGTTTGCGCACCCACGCCCGTGGCCCGGAAGGTAAAGCTTCCCATTTTATTTATTGTAGCGGCAAAAACTTTTTGTCCGATCTCTTTGGATACCGGCATGCTTTCGCCGGTCAGCATGGATTCATCGATGGTGGATTCGCCGCTCAGGATAACACCATCCACTGGAATGCTCTCGCCCGGTTTGACCAGCAGAACATTATCCACCATGACATCTTCGACGGCAACATCAACTGTACTGTCGTCGCGCCATAAATGGGCTGTTTTCGGTTTCAGCTCCAGAAGCTGTTTGATCGCCGTTGAGGTCTTACCCTTCGCTTTTGCCTCCAGCAGCCTGCCGACAAGAATAAGGGTCACGATCATGGCCGCCCCGTCGTAATAGACGTGGGGCATAATACCGGCAGTCATAAAAAAATGGGGGAAAAATGTTGCGGCGGCGGAATAGAGATAGGCGGAAAGGGAGCCTACGGCCACCAGTGTGTTCATATCCGATGTTTTTTGACGCGCCGCTTTTATTGCACCGACAAAAAACCGGCTGCCGACCCAGAAAACAGCGGGGAAGGTCAGCACAAACATGGCGTAAAGCATGGTTTGCCGGGGAATTCCCTGCAAAAAGCCAAACCAGTGCTGCATGGAGCCCAAAAAGATAATAACGCTTAAAATGGCGCCGCTGGTCACTTTCAGTTTCAATTCTTTGAGCTCACGGGCACGGGCGGCCTCAGCCGGATCGGGCAGATTATCTTTGATTTCTCCCAGAAATTGATAACCGTGATCGACAACTGCTTTTTCCAGAGCCTTCATGCCTTCCCACTTGGCGGTATGGATCACCGTTGCCCGGCCGGTGGCCAGATTCACGGCGGCATCTTGTACGCCTTCGACTTCTTTAAGAGCGTTTTCCACCCGCCGCACACAAGCTGCGCAGGTCATCCCGCCTACTGAAATAGTAACCTTGTTCAGGCGCAGAGATAACCCTTGAGCCTCAACAAAGGCTTCATAACCCAGATCGCGTACCTTATTTTGCAGAGTATTTATATCCACGAGATCGGCTTCATATTCGACCAGCGCTTTTTCCGTGGCGAAATTAACCGCAACATTTCGTACGCCGGGGGTTTTACGCAAACCTTCCTCCACCCGCCGGACACAGGAGGCGCATGTCATCCCGCGAATATCTAAAGTTACTTTTTCAGCCAACTTCGTATCCCGCCTTTTTCACCGCATCAGCTATGATTTTGGAATCAACAGGCTTTGTCTCTTCGTAGGTAGCCAGATTGCTTTCCAAATCGACATTTACATTTTTAATTCCGTCGATGGAGCTCAACGCTTTGGTCACCTCCATGACACAATGATGACAACTCATGCCTTTTATTTTTATACTTTTCATTGGACTTACCTCCTGAAGATAAGTAATTTCGTTCTAATTTAACATCTTTTTGCATAATAGCAAATTATATGGATAAATTGAAACAAATGAAACAAATGAAACAAAATGTCGCCTTGACATACACAGCCGCTATTCCTATACTCCCCTGTCTGAAGACAGGATTTTCTCATCAACTGTCTGAGATTTCCGGAAAACCGCATGGACAATCCGGTGAAATTCACCGATCCTGATTACACCTGGCCTCTGTTGAAGGAGTTGGTCGAAAAAATTTAAAAAGAATACTTGCCGCTAATTTCCTAATCATCAATTGCGATAATGGAGAATACGGCGGATATTGCCGCATAAAAGAGGGTCTTATCCATGTCCGGCGTGGAAACAGAGTAAAAGGTATGGAATAATTTGCATGTATTTTGCATATAAATTTTTTCTTATTAATGTGAAAATACGAGGAGAAAAATGATAATTCGCTGCTGGGGAGCAAGAGGTTCCATACCTGTCTCAGGCAAACAATATTTACGTTATGGCGGCAACACGACTTGCCTTGAAATCAGAAACAGCAACAATGATATAATCATTGTCGACGCCGGATCGGGTATCCGTGAACTGGGGAATCTTCTCCTGGCTGAAAACAAGCATACTTACAATATGTTGTTAACGCACGTTCATTGGGACCATATCATGGGGTTTCCCTTTTTTAAACCAATCTACACCCATAAAACCAGCATTAGTGTGTGGGGATCCCCTGTTGCTCAGGCCTCTTTAAAAGAAATGCTCACAGGAATCATGACGCCTCCGAATTTTCCGGTTGATTGCACCGCAATTAATGCCAGCATATTTTACCGGAATATGTGTGTCGATTCTTTCCAGATTGGTTCGATGACTATAACACCTATTGCTTTGAGTCATCCTAATCAGGGAAGCGGCTATAAATTTGAAGAAGACGGCAAGTGTTTTGTATTTCTCACGGACAATGAACTGGGTTTCCGTCACAAAGGAGGACTTGATTATCAGGATTATCTGAATTTTTCCCGAGACGCCGATCTGCTTATTCATGATGCGGAATATACAGAAAAAGAATATGAGAAAACAATAGGTTGGGGACATTCCATTTATAAAGACACTCTAAAATTAGCGTTGAACGCCAATGTGAAAAAATTAGGGTTGTTTCATCACAATCAGGAAAGGACAGATGATGCTGTTGATCTGATGGTGGATGAATGCCGGAAAGAAATTGTCCTGCATAAAAGAAATATGGAATGTTTTGCTGTATGCCAGGGGACGGAGCTGGTGCTCTAATTCCATTTCCAAATCAAGCGCTCCCTCTGTTGGTCCTTCGACAGGCTCAGGACAGGCTTATAATTCATAGTCAGTCATGGTGAGCTTGTCGAACCACGCCTCGTCGCCTCTGTCCCCCGCTGGCGGGGGTAGGGGGGTGCAGCCGCAATATCATCTTTGATTTAGAAATGGTATAACGCCATCCGATTATTAATTCAAAACTGAAATTATCGGGAAGAGATTCCGCAATAATTTGACAAAATATGTGGTCCAAATTATGTTTTTACCCACAACCAGAGCGGAATTAAAGAAATTAAAATGGGATAAACTTGATATTATCCTCGTTACCGGAGATGTGTACATCGACAGCCCATTTAGCGGTGTTGCCGTTATCGGCCATGTACTGCTGGAGGCAGGTTATCAGGTCGGGATAATCGCCCAGCCCGACCGGAATAGTGCCGACGATATATCCCGCTTGGGCGAACCGGAATTATTCTGGGGAATAACCGGCGGCTGTATGGATTCAATGGTCGCCAATTATACAGCTACCAAAAAGAAAAGACACAACGATGATTTAACCGCCGGAGGTAAAAACGACCGGCGTCCGGATCGTGCCTGCGTTGTTTATGCCAATCTCATCCGTCAGCATTTTAAAAATACCAGACCTCTTGTTTTAGGCGGTGTTGAAGCCAGTCTGCGGCGCATTGCGCATTATGATTACTGGTCGGATTCCATCCGCCGTTCAATTCTCTTTGACGCCCGCGCCGATTTTCTTGTTTACGGTATGGCCGAAAAGGCAATTCTGGAACTGGCGGGAGTACTGCAAAATCATCGAAATACAAAAGATATTCGGGGAATCTGTTATATTGATTCCCAAAAGCCCGACGGTTTTCTGGAACTGCCTTCATTTGAAGAAGTAACTGCGGATAAAAAAGCTTTTGCCGGAATGTTTGATCTGTTTTATAAGAATAACGATCCCATTACGGCGCGGGGAATGGTCCAACAGCATGGCCCAAGATTCTTGATTCACAATCCACCTCAGCCTGCTCTCACCACCGGTGAACTGGATCAGATTTACGCGCTTGATTTTGCCCGCGACGTGCATCCGTTTTATCAGGCTTACGGTAAAGTCAAAGCGATGGATACGATCAAATTTTCCATCACTTCCCACCGCGGTTGTGTAGGCGAATGCAATTTCTGCTCGATCGGAGTCCACGAAGGCAGAACCATTATCTCGCGCTCTGAAAATTCGATAATATCCGAAGCGCGGAAGCTCGCCGCTTTGCCCGACTTTAAAGGATATATCCTTGATGTAGGCGGGCCTTCGGCCAATATGTACGGCATTGAATGCACCCGCGGGCAAACACGGGGCGCCTGCTCCGGCAAGAGATGTCTTTATCCGCAAGTTTGTGCAAATTTACATGTCGATCATGAAAAACAGATTAACTTACTGCGCCGGATAAGAGAAATAAAGGGAGTGAAAAAAGTATTTGTGGCTTCGGGCATCAGATACGATCTGTTGTCGGCCGATAAAAAACATTGCTTGAAGTATATGCAGGAACTGGTGAGCCACCACGTCTCCGGCCAGATCAAGATAGCGCCGGAGCACACTCAAGAAAAGATTCTGAAAATTATGGGCAAACCGCGAATTGACGCCTTGCTGGAATTCAAAGCAATGTTTGAGAAGTTGAACCGGAAAGCGGGATGCAAACAGTTTCTGACTTATTATTTCATTGCCGCGCATCCCGGCTGTACGGATGAAGATATGCGTGAGCTCAAGGCTTTTGCGTCCCGCAATCTGAAACTCAATCCCCGGCAGGTGCAGATTTTTACACCAACGCCTTCCACCTATTCCAGCTTAATGTATTGGACTGAGCTTGATCCTGCAACCGGCAGGAAAATTTTTGTCGAAAAAGATGCCGGTAAGAAGCAGAAACAAAAAGATATTATTGTTCAAAATAATTCTTTAAAGGCGAAACGATCCGGCAAAAGCTTTTCTTGAGAATTTTATCAATTGAGTATAAAGAATCATTTTATTATTCCTTTCCATAATTTCCACCGGAATTAAATCCCTAAAAATAAGCGAGGAAGCATTATAAAAACGAATACTAAGACATTTAAAGAATTGGGCGTCGACAAAAGAATTTTCAAAGCAATAACCGAAATGGGTTTTGTCGCTCCCATGCCTGTTCAGGAAAAGGTTATCCCCTTTTTACTGGAGGACACGAGGGATCTTGTTGCCCTGGCTCATACTGGAACAGGCAAGACGGCTGCATTTGGCATTCCCATTATTCAGCAGATTGATCCCTCATCAACCGCGACGCAGGCATTGATCCTGGCGCCCACCAGAGAGTTGTGCCTCCAGATCACAGATGATCTCAACCATTTTTCCCAATATATTGAAGGCGTTAATATAGTACCGATTTACGGCGGCGCGAATATTTTAAGTCAGATAAAACAGGTGGCCGCAGGAGCGCAAATTGTCGTTGCCACGCCCGGCCGGATGCTCGACATGCTGAAGCGAAAAAAGGTAAATGTTTCCACCATCAGCTGGCTCGTGCTCGATGAAGCCGATGAAATGCTGGATATGGGCTTCAAAGACGATTTGAACGATATCTTAGCCACAACGCCCCGGGAAAAAAGGGTCCTGCTTTTCTCCGCAACAATGCCCGGGGAAATAGAAAATATCGCCCGCAGCTACATGAAGAAGCCTGCGGAAATAACAGTCGGCTCCAGAAATACGGGAGCGGAAAATATTCAACACCAGTACTATGTTGTCCATGCCAAAGACAGGTATGTTGCCCTGAAAAGAATCGCCGATTTTTACCCGGACATCTATGCGATAATATTTTGCCGGACAAAAATTGAAACGCAGGAAGTTGCCGATTCCCTGATGAAAGATGGATACAATGCGGATGCGCTGCATGGTGATCTTTCCCAGACGCAAAGAGACAACGTCATGAACCGCTTTCGCAACAGGAATCTGCAAATGCTGGTGGCAACCGATGTCGCCGCCCGCGGAATCGACGTTACGGATTTAACGCACATCATCAATTATAATCTTCCCGACGATGTTGAACACTACACTCATCGCAGCGGCCGGACCGGCCGGGCGGGCAAATCGGGCATTTCCATCGTAATTATTAACTTGAAAGAACATTTCCGGATTAAACAACTGGAAAAACAGATAGGAAAAAAGTTTGAACAGGTTAGAATCCCTACAGGCCCGGAAGTATGCACCAGGCAGTTATTGCACTTGGTGGAGAAGTTAAAAAATACCGAAATAAAACATGAGGAAATTGAGACTTTTCTGCCTGAGGTTTATGCAAAATTAAAAGGGCTCAGCAAGGAAGATATAATCCAGCGGTTTATATCTACTGAATTCAACCGCTTTTTGAGTTATTACCACCATGCCGCCGATATCAATGTAGAAATAAGAAAAGAAGTTGGCAGGCCGTCTTCCGGTTTTGTTCGTCTATTTATCAATCTGGGACAAATGGAAAAATTTAATGAACGCAGTCTCAAAGCATATCTGTCAGGCGCAGTCGATATAGACAATCTGCGCATTTCCCGTATTGAGGTAACGCGTTCCTGTTCGTTTTTTGAAACAGATGCAGGGCAAGCGGAAATCATTATCGCCAAATTGAAAAAACAAAAATTCCAGAACCGCCGGATACAGATTGACTATGCCGAAAAAGGCAAAGGTAAAGAAAGTAAAAAATATATAAAGCCGGGAAGCTCATTTTTTGCGCGAAAAAGGATAAAGGGACACAGGAAAGGGAGGTAGCAGAAAGCACAGGTTGCCGTCCGGATGGAAGAATAACTGATCAGTGCTCTTTTTTATTGAATAAGGCGCCTTATATTAAGACACAGGTCATCGTCTAATCTATAAAATCAAGGAGGAAGGGGGATAATGCATGAAAACAGCAGCAGTTAGAGTTGCTCAGCAAAGTCTTATTGAAGAAGGTTTTCTATCCGGTAACGTTGATGGGCAGCTCGGAGACAATACTTACAATGCTGTCACCAAAGCGCTGGAAGGTCGGAAGGCGAAATTACCCGAAGATTGGCCAAACTGGTCGAACTCACGCAAGACAGTCGCCTACCTCCAATGCCTTTGTAAGGAACGTAATATAGATACGGGTGATATTGACGGCTACTGGGGTCCTCAGACTGATTATGCTTTCGATACCCTTGCACAACTCCTGAAAAAAGGCGAAATGCCGCCTCTATGGCGCGACGAAACCCCTCTTATTGTCAATCCCAATAACTGGCCGGTTCAGGACGAAGCGAAGCTGAACAAATTTTTCGGGGCCGTCGGAACGAACCAGAAAAAACTCGTTTTGCCCTATCCCCACCGTCTTGCCTGGGATATCACACAAACTGTCAACTCGTTTACTTGTAATGCCAAAGTTCATGACAGCATTCAAAGAGTTTTGACTAAGGTGCTCGATCACTACGGCCTGGATAAGATCAGGGAGTTGCACCTTGATCGCTGGGGCGGCTGTCTTAATGAACGTAAGATGCGCGGCGGCAGTAACTGGTCTATGCATGCCTGGGGGATTGCCATTGATTATGACCCTGACCGTAATCAGTTGAAATGGGGACGCGATCGGGCTGTGTTTGCCCGGCCGGAGTACGATGCGTGGTGGCGTTTCTGGGAGGAGGAAGGATGGGTCAGCCTGGGGCGCACTAAAAACTATGACTGGATGCATGTACAGGCAGCAAAAGTTTAGGGGAGACATGACGGACATCAAAAAAGGAATTGACCGGGGGATCAAGCAACTTTAATTGCCGGATTTTCCGGTTATATTTTCTTATTTTCTTTTTTTGATGATTTGATCGATTTGTGCAAGAGCTTCTTCCAGCGTTCCTGTGTTCAGGATATATTCATCGGCCATGGCAATCGGAACCGCAGCGCCGTATTCTATTTCTCTTAAGTCTCTTTCTTCAAATAACTGCGGTGAATCATCTGCTCTTTGACGGGAAATAATTCTCTGAAGGCGTAACTGTCTGGGCGCCAAAAATGCAATGACAACACATTCGGCGCTTGCGCGAATGAGTTCAATCTCCGGCTGTGAACGCATCCCCTCCATAAACAAAATATCGGAAGAGCTTTCCACTGCCAGTGCCAGTGCAAGTCGTGTAACTCCCAACCCGTCCGCTCCTCGAAGTTCCGTCGAAACGGCAGCTGAGGCAACTGCATCGTGCTCAAGACCGCGCTTCCGAATTTCATTACGGACAAGATCACCGGTGGCAAAATAAGGGATACCTCTGGCCTGGGCATAAATTCTGGCGGTGTTTTTCCCGGAAGCAGGCATTCCGACGACAACAAATATTTTCATCTAAAATCCTCCATAAAATCAGTGAAAGCTCCTATCATTGAATTATTTTACGTACAACTACAATCTCATGGTTGCCTTTGAAGTGATATCCGGACTGCCCAGCCGTTGCGCAATGAATATGCCTTCGCTTCGGGAAGGACGGCAGTATTTAACGCCCGCAGCTCCACTTTTCCCGTTTTTGTATTCAAAGCAAGATGGAAATCTTCTTTATTGTCGTTGTTAAAATCAAAACCTTCACTGATAATGGGCGGCAGTCCTGCGGCCGGCTCCCAGTTAATCTGAATAAACCCATTTTTCTTTTGGCCGATCAAAGAATCAAAGACCGGCCGGTGCAGAAGAGTTCGGTAACTTCCATGATCAACAGACTTTATGACTTCGCCGCCGGTGTACCATGGATTGACTGTAACTCCCGTAGATGCGGCCAGCACCCGGCTGAAATAGTCAAGGCCGAAGAATGTGGCCGGTGCAATTATGACAGCGGCAACAGCCCATATGTAGCCTAAAAATGATTTTAGATTTTTCATGTTTTTTCCTGTCTTTAAATCATGCTTCCGGTGGTGATTAGCTTTATTATCTTCACGATGGCGTCCTGAACAAAACCACCCGCCATGGTTGCCAAAAAAATAAATGCCGGATAAATAAACAGCCGTCGGGCAATCTCAACTTTCCCGCCGCTCAGCGGAGCCCCTTTTATATGATAGGCCATGGCCTGCTGCTTACACGCATCGATGCATTTGCCGCATTTCATGCATGTTATGGCTGTCTTTCCTTCGGCAATCGTTTCTTCACTCAGGGAAAACGAAGGACAGATCTGGACGCATTTATAACATTTGATGCATTTAGCGGGATCAATCCGTACATCAAAGACATTAATTTTGTTGGTCCAGGACTGAAAAGCGCCGAAGGGACAAAAAAGACCGCACTGAATCCGTCTTTTGGTGAGAGCAGGCAGTATCATGACAAGAGCTATAAACAGAGAAACAAATATCACCGCCTGAAGAGCTGTCTTGATCGATGTTATTTCCTGATACTCTGTCACCGTTTTAAAGGGACAGAGCCACTCGCAATAGAACGGTGCAAGAGTAGCCGCTGAGGCCAGAACAATTACCAGCAGGACAGCATAGGGAAGATAAGTCCATTTCCGGTCGATATTTTTGATTCTTGCTTTTCTAAAGAGACGGGAAAATCCTTCATCCATGCCGCCGAAGAAACAAAACCAGCTGCAAAATCCTCTGCCCAGGGCCAGAGAAGTTCCGATCCACAAAACAAACATGCCAGCGATGGAGGCATTGGCGCCGATGATGGTGCCGGGAAAAATTATTGTCTTGGTAATGGCCAGAGGTATGAGAGTCATGGGAATAACGATATGGCAAAACGGAGTTAATCCTTCAATCATATTTGCTTCACTTATGGCCATGCTGCCCCTTGCCTCAATAAGGTTGGTAATAAAAGAGAGGATAAAGCAAAACGAATAGACGACAAAAAGAATCGAACGCCAGCGGTCAGTTTCACCCGTGAATATCATAAAAAAGAAAATGGCATTGATAAAAGCGAAGGTTAGAACAAAAGCTATCATACGTGCAGGCTCCCCCGGCCTTTGTCCGTGAGAAAGCATCAGCAGAGTTACGGCCATCATGGGAAGGCACAAAAGCAATGTCTTGAACAGGCCCGGTTTCTCATTTACAGGCGCAACGGCGGATTTATCGATATTCATAGTTTAGCTATTCCTCTCAGCAGCATGATGCCGCCGGAATAAAGATAGTAAAACCCGATTATTCCTGCAGCCATTTTCCCGATAATCTGCATAACCGCAAACCGGTTGCTGATACCGATGAGCGGTAAAAGGATAAAAAGCACGGATGTTCCTAGAAAAAAAGAAAAAAAGTAAAGCAAACTCATAACCAGGTTGCTCTGGGCGGCGGCGCCGGCAAAAGCAAGCAAAATGGGCGGGCAAAAGTTCAACCCCGTGACGAATCCGGCGGTTACCGGAAAGAGCACCGGTCGTAGAGTCGTAAACTGTTGATACATTTTTCTATTGCAGGAATTTTGACACCCGGAATCCCCCTTTTTTAAAAAACCGTAGAAGATCAAAAGTACGGCAAAAAGAACATAAGCAACTCCGATGATCAGATTCCACAGATCCGACTCACGAAGAACGGCAATGTTTACCATCCAGGCTAATAAGGCAAACAGCAGATATCCCAAAAGTCTGCCGAATAAAAACTGGCCGGTTATCCAATAATTGCGGACAATATCCTTTCCTTCGCCGAGAAGATAGGGAAGAAGGACCGGGGCGCATGCGGCCATGCAGGCCCCACCGTTGCTCAATCCCAGGACAAAACCGTCCAGTTTCAGGTACATAGTAATCACCGCAAGTTTAAATATCTTTTTGGGTTGAACCTGCCTGCTGGTTTATATTAATCAGCCTTTAAAAAAATTATAACACAATATTTAATCTTCTTTGTGTCATTTCTGCCTATAACTGTATATACGGCAATGCATTGATTATTACGAGCGGATTGATTGGTGCTGACAACCGATTTATGGTAATACCAAGCCGCATTGCCGAAGCTTATGTTTTGAATGCAACTTGATATAAGACGGTCAAAATTAAGGACATTTGTCGGTGTTCGCGAGACAAAGTAAACAATAGTGGTTAAGTCATGACAGTTTCATATATCCTGAAACGAAGCAGAAAAAGAAGAAAGACAATTTCTCTGCAGATTACGGAGCGCTCTGATATTGTTATCCAGGCGCCTTATTTTACACCGGTAAAAGAGATTAAAAGTTTTATCGAACAAAAACATGACTGGATTCAAAAAACTATTCAGCAGCAAAAAGAGCAAAAGCGTATGACCGGAGAGAAACTGTATGTATCCGGCGAATATTTTTATTTTCTGGGCACGCCTTATCCTCTGGAAGTATTTTTTCAGCAAAAGATGCCTGCGGGCCTTGTTTTTTGGAATAATCGTTTTTACCTTAACTGCGAAGATGGCCTGGAAATCAGGAGAAATTATTTTATTCAATGGTATAAAACAAAAGCCGGAGAGTACCTGGCCGGTCAGGTGGAAAATGTTGGCCGCCGGTTGCAGTCGCTGCCCCGTAGCATCAGAATAACCTCCGCCCGGACGCGCTGGGGCTCCTGTTCTCCTGAGGATAATTTGGCTTTCAGCTTCCGCCTGATCATGGCGCCGCGGAATGTCGTCGATTACGTGATCATCCATGAGTTAATGCACATTAAAGAGAAAAATCACTCTGTCCGCTTCTGGGCTCTTATGGAAGCCGCCATGCCCGAATACAAAACTCACCGGCGCTGGCTCAGAGAAAACGGGCATAAATTTATTCTGTAAACCTCGTAAAGAAAGGGTATTCTACGCTTATTTATGAAGAGACTGGAAACAATAGATTTTCGGCATCGCGAACTCCTGCTTAACAGTTTCAGGCAATTGAATCTGCCGATTTCCGACTATACTTTTGCCAATATTTTCCTTTTCCGCAGCGTCAGCCATTACGAGTTCTTAACCACTGATTGCGGATTATTCATTGCCGGCTGCAACAAGCAGGCTCAGCGTTACATGCTGCCGTTGACCGATCTCCGGCAATGCGATCAAAAAACACTCGAAATTCTTCTGGATAAAGACGATTTTTTCTTTCCGGTTCCCGAAGAATGGCTTTCCTCTTTTCCCGGGGATAAATTTTTTATAACCTATGAAGACAGCGAATCGGATTACATTTATCTGACGGAAAAAATGGCTTCTTTCAAAGGAAAGCAGTATACCCGTCATAGAAATCATTTGAACCAGTTTCTTGCTGCGTACAATCATCAAATGGAAATGATGTCCGAGAAAAATGTCTCCGAGGCAATGATAATCTTACAAGCCTGGCAGGATGACTCGGGACTGGCGTTGAAAGAAACCGATTTTGAACAGTGTAAGGAAGCCCTGGAAAATTTTTCGGCTCTGGCCTTATGGGGCGCCGTTTATTACATTGAACACAAACCGGTCGGATTTATTCTCGGCGAGGAACTAAACACGGAAACATTTGTTTTGCACTTTGCCAAGGCGGCAAAGAAGTATAATGGTATTTACGAATTAATGTTTAATGACACGGCCAAGTTTTTATTGCCCCGCTATAAGTTTCTCAATTTCGAAGAGGACATGGGCAATGAAAATCTGCGCCAGACCAAGGAATCATACGGTCCGGAAACAGTGTTAAAAAAATATCGTGTTTCTCTTATTCACTGAATATAAATTGTAATTTAGAGGCACAAAAGGACATAAAACTAATGACTAATCCTATTCCCATAACCCAATTGCAGGAAGGCGATCAGGGTATTATTCATTCTATCGAAGGCGGCCATTCCTTAACCAGCCACCTGGCCGGAATGGGCATCGCCGCTAATGCCAAATTTAAAATTGTTCAGGCAAGCGGCGGACTTGTGATTGTGCAGGTGGCGGATACAAGAATTGCTCTAGGCCATGGCGAAGCCGCAAAAATAATGGTTTATAAGAAAAGCGACGCCGACGAGTCCCCGGAGGAAAAAGAAGTCTTTGTTGCACTGGCCGGCCAGCCCAATGTCGGTAAATCTACCGTCTTTAACATCCTGACCGGATTATCCCAGCATGTCGGCAATTGGCCGGGGAAAACCGTCGAAAAGAAAGAAGGATTTCACCGCAGCGCCAACACTTTGATTCGGATAGTTGATCTGCCGGGAACATACAGCCTGACGGCGTTCTCGGAGGAAGAAAGGGTTGCCCGCGAATTTATTATCCAGGAAAAGCCTGATCTCGTCGTTCTGGTTTTAAATGCCGCGGCGTTGGAGCGCAGCCTTTACCTTCTGTCCGAAGTTCTTCTTCTGAACCGGCCGGTAATTGTCGCCCTCAACATGCTTGATGTCGCCTCCGAACAGGGCATGCAAATCGATACCAAGGCCCTGCAAAAAGCACTGGGTATTCCCATTATTCCAATGATCGCCAAACGCAACAGCGGCATTAAAGAACTGGTTGCCCAAATCAATGCCTTTGCCATGGGCGATGTCAAATTCAATCCTCATTTGCCGGAAGTATCCCTCGATCACAGGGATGTTTATGAAAAAATACTGGAACAAGTCAGACCTTACTGTATTGCGCCGTTCACACCGGAATGGATCGCGATAAAATTAATGGAAGGCGATGCCGCCGTTTCGCAACAAATGGAAGCGCAATTGCCGGCTGCTTCCTGGAAAAAAATTCTGGCGCTGTTTATCGAGCATGAAGATTCGCTGCATGCAGTCGTCAATGGACGTTATGACTGGATTGAGCAAATATCCAGGGCAGCGGTTTCCCGCTTCAAGATGGGACAGGTAGTCATAACCGACCGTATCGATCATATCCTGACCCGCCCGGTCTTCGGCATTCCGATTTTGCTGGGCGTTATGGCAGCCGTATTTTCCCTCACTTACTTTCTGGGCATGCCTTTACAAAACTGGTTGGATGGTTTGATTCATCAATTTAGCCGCTGGTGCGAACCTTTGTTTGTCGGGCTGCCTGTCTGGCTTAAAGGTCTATTCTTAAACGGCGTCATCGGCGGGGCCGGTTCCGTGATCACTTTTTTGCCTATCCTGATTATTTTCTTTATCACGATGTCGCTTTTGGAAGATGTAGGCTATATGGCCAGGGCCGCTTTTGTGATGGACAGAATCATGCACATTGTCGGTTTGCACGGTAAAAGTTTTATCCCGATGTGCCTGGGGTTCGGCTGCAATGTCCCGGCCGTATTGGGAGCGCGAATTATTGAAACGCGCAAAGCCCGAATGATTACACTGCTGCTGATTCCCTTTGTGCCCTGTACGGCCAGGCTTGCCGTCCTGACGCTTGTTTCGGCAGCCATCTTCGGTCCAATGGCGCCTTATGTTTCTTGGAGCATTCTGGCCTTGAACATTGTTGCACTGGGCATCGCCGGTATTCTTGTGAATAAGACCATCCAGGAACAGGATGCTCCTTTTATCATGGAATTGCCAATTTATCACCGGCCCGATTTAAGAACAATTATGCTGGTTGTCTGGTCGAGAACAATTGCTTTTGTGCGTAAGGCCGGTACCGTCATTCTTGGCGTTTCGATACTGATCTGGTTTTTATCTTATTACCCTTCCGGTGTTGTAGAAGAGAGCTGGCTGGCCAAGATGGGCAAATTTCTGGAACCCGTCGGCGCCCTGCTGGGATTGAACTGGAAAATGATAGCTGCTCTTTTAACGGGACTTGTGGCCAAAGAAACCGTTATTGCTACGCTGGGCGTCCTTTACTCAGTCGGCTCGGATGGACTGGTGAATGTACTGCCTCAAATAATGAGCCACGCTTCCGCTGCCGCCTTTCTTGTGGTTATGATGTTGTTTATTCCCTGCGCGGGAACAATCGCCGTTTTGAAAAAAGAAATGAACAGTAGTAAGTGGTTTTATTCAACGATTCTTTTGACCCTGCTGACCTCATATTTCGGAGGAGCGCTGGCCTTTAATTTTGTTAAATGGCTGGGTATTTAATGATATAATTACATTTCTACGTCATAGATGATACCGCGGCGGTAACCACCCCCTACCCCCGCCAGCGGGGGACAGAGGCGACGAGGCGTATTATGCATATGTTGAGGAAGCCGACGACCCCGGCCTGCGCCGGGGCAGGCTGTGCCAACAAAAGGAGTGCTTGATTGGGAAATGGAATAAGGAGGATTGTATGAAAGTGCTGGGCATTATGGGAAGTCCGCGGATTGGAGGCAACAGCGATATACTACTGAGCCAGGCTTTGGCAGGCGCCAAAGAGGCCGGTGCAAAGGTGGAAAAAATCGTCCTCGACCGGAAGCATATTTCCGGTTGCAAAGACTGCAAGAAATGCAACAAAGCGGGTGTCTGTGTCATTAAAGACGATATGCTGGAAATTCAGAAGAAGATTCTGGATGCCTACGCGATTATCCACAGCACCCCTGTTTACTTCTGGTCCATGACGGCGCAGATGAAGGCGTACCTGGACCGGTGGTGCGTTTTCTTTGATACAGACTGGAACTGGCAGAAAGTCTATTATCCTCGAATGCTGGGTAAACGCATTGCTCTGATTACGGTTTGCGGCGATCCCAATGTGCATACAGCTGATCCGATAGTCCACAGCTTTAAATCCACGGCGGAGATGGCCCGCATGAACTGGCTCGGCGCCGTCATGGCTTCCGCCGCAGAAAAGGGAGAAATTGCCAATAACGATGCTGCCCTGCGTGAGGCTTGGGAACTGGGGAGAAAGGCGGCTACGCCGTGATGCCTTTTCCTGAGCTGTTCATAAGTTTCGGCAGCCTGAATATACAAACGTCAGATTGAAACCCTGGAGTATATGAAATGAATTTAACACCAAATTTACATGCATTTTTGTGGAATTCCACCAACGCAAACAATTGTAATACCTATTTAATAAAAACACCCGATAAGAACATTATGATCGATCCGGGGCTTGCCCCCTTTTTCGATCATGTAGCTCGCGGTTTGGACCAGTTGAATATGTCGATCAAGGATATAGACCTGGTCATTTGCACCCATGCCCATCCGGACCATATCGACGCCGTCCATCTGTTTGACCAGGCAACCACCTTGTTCGCCATGCATGAGACCGATTGGCTGCTGTTCAGGGAAGCAGCCTCATACCTTAACGATTTAAATGTAGACATTAACCGCTTCAATCCCGATTTCTTCCTGGACGAGGGCGAGTTGAAAGTCGGTGGAATTGTGCTGGAAGTCTTTCATACCCCCGGCCACACGCCGGGCTCGGTGACGCTTTATTGGAAAGACGCCGGTGCGCTGTTTACCGGCGACCTGATCTTCAAAGACGGGCTTGGGCGCACCGACCTCCCTGGCGGTGATGGGGATGAAATCAAAGAAAGCATCAGCCGTGTTGATTCCCTCGGAGCAGAATGGTTGCTGTCCGGACATGGAGACATTGTATCCGGGGCCGCCATGGTCAAAGCAAACTTTGAGAAGATAGAACAGATGTTATTTCAGTATATTTAGGCTGATTGCATCGATCCTGGTTTGGGTCTCCCGTCTCAGGGCAGATATGTCGTGTTGATAGGAGGCGTTTTTGTCCGGGTTGGGTACTATGGCGGATCCAGTGATCCCATGTTGTTGGGCGAGATTCTCCAGCGCCTGCTTCTCGACATCCTGTAATAGCTTTGATCCCTGTTCACGATAATCCAGCAGAATTTTCTGCAACGAATCACGGGAGCTGGGTTCAAGAACTGATAAGAGATTCAGCCAGCGTTCGTTATCCTCGTCGGGATCAATCCGTCTCAATACAGCCTTCGTTACAAGCTGACTGTCGGTTATATGCAATTCTGACTGCAACTCTGAGATCCGCTCCCGGAACTCATCAATGGACATAATCTCGTCAGCATATCGCTGCAGTGCGCCTTGAAGAAGTTTTTTGAATTCGTCCCTATGCTGTTGGGCTTTCTCTTCCTCAGACAGCGACAGATGGCGTGTCCGCTCCATTGCCAGTTCAATTGCGCTTTTGATCTCTCCCATCCCGATTTATCCTTTCCTATAGCTTGCTGAAATACAATTCTTATTCCATTTCCAAATCAAGCGCTACCTTTGTTGGCGTCGTTGTCGGCTTCCTCAACGTATGTATAATACGCCTCGTCGCCTCCTCCTAGCCGCCGCGGTATCATCATTGATTTGGAAACGGAATAACGTGACATGTAAGTCTTTACCACATAATAAGTTAGAATTCCGCAATTTTCATATTCTTGTTATAAAGCAGCATAAAACGACCGCATGGAGAAATAATAAATAGTTAACAGGCGGTTATCCATGATGTATAATTTGCAAAGTAATATTTCAGGGGCGAATAAATATGTGATGATAATCCGCGAGATAGAAGTAAAAAGTATTTTATCTAAATCCAAGATCTATGATTACGCCTTAAATCCCTACGTCGGCTGCCAGCATGAGTGTGTCTATTGTTACGCCAAATTTATGAAAAGATTTACGGGACACAGGGAGAAATGGGGAGAATTTGTCGATGTAAAGATCAATGCCCCTGATCTTTTAGCCCGCGAAGTAAAGAGGAAAAGGATAGGAAGGGTATGGATAAGCGGGGTGTGTGATCCGTATCAGCCTCTGGAAGCGAAGTACAAGATTACCAAAAGATGCCTGGAAATCCTCGTAGAAAATAACTGGCCGGTCACAATCCAGACCAAATCCGCTCTTGTAATGAGGGACATTGAAACGCTGGTGAGGGCAAATGACGGCGAAGTCGGATTTACCATAACCACGGCGGATGAGAAAATAAGAAAGATATTTGAACCCGGTGCGTCGCCAATAAGTAAAAGGATAGAAGCATTGGCAGCTCTTCACTCCCGGGGGATTGCAACGTTTGCCATGATAGCTCCCATCCTTCCCGGTGCGGAAGGACTGGCAGGCTTGCTTAAGGGTAATGTTAATTATGTGATTTTGGACAGGCTGAATTATCATTACGCGGATTGGGCCTACAAGAAATATAACTTACAATGGGCCAGTGCAGACAGCTTCTTTGTACAAAAGGGAAGAGAATTGAGGGCGGCATTCGAAAAAGAAGGCATTCCCTGTCAGACAGTATTTTAAAGGCATCCGGCAATTTTTTCCTGCCGGGAATCAATAAATTATGGCAACGATCGCCCCGGTGATCAGGGTGGCGAGAGTGCCGGAAATGATCGACTTAATACCCAGGGAAATAATTTCGCCGCGGCGCTCCGGTGCCATACTGCCCATCCCGCCGATCATTATTCCCAGGCTGCCGAGGTTGGCAAATCCGCACAGGGCGTACATCATAATGAGTCTGCTCCTGGGGCTCAATGCTTCGGATGGTATCTTTGCCATATCAAGGTAGGCGATCATTTCATTGAGGATGGTCTTGGTGCCCATGAGGGAGCCGGCCGTTTGGGCCTCATTCCAGGGGATGCCGATGAGCCATACCACGGGGGCCATGATATGGCCGAGGAGTCCCTGCAGGCTGACCGGCTTGCCCCAGAGGTTCGGCAGCAGCCCCAACAGAGAGTTGGCCAGAGCCACGAGGGCTACGAGAACCACCAGCATGGCGATAATGTTAATGAGCAGGGCAATGCCTTCCGTAGTGCCGATGGTGATGGCGTCCATGGAACTTGTTGCCGGCTGCGGAGGGGTGATCGTACCGTCGGTCATTTTTCCTGTTTCCGGCACCATCACTTTGGAAATCATTATCGCGGCGGGAATGCTGATGATGGAAACAACGAGAATATGGCCCATGGCATCAGGGATCGCCGTCTTCAGCACCGATGCATAAAGAACCATCACGGTTCCCGCGATGCCCGCCATGCCGCAACTCATGGTGACAAAGAGTTCGCTTCTGGTCATCTCCTTCAAATAAGGTCTGATGAACAGGGGCGCTTCAACCATGCCGAGAAATATATTTGCTGCCGCGCTCAGAGCCACTGCACCACCCACCCTGAGGGTTTTCTGAAAGAACCAGGAAAAGGCGCGGACAATAACCGGCAGGATGCGCCAGTAAAAGAGAAGTGAGGAAAGGGCGCTGATTACCAGCACGATGGGCAGCGATTGCAGACCGAAAATAAAGCTTGATCCCGGAATCGTCTCCTTAAAAGGAAGGTTGCCGCCTCCCAGATAGCCGAAGACAAAGGTCGTTCCCGCCCTGGTTGATGCTTCCAGGAGTCCCACGCCCTTGTTGAGAAGATGGAAGATATGGCGAAAAAAGGGAACCCGGAGCATGATTATCGCCAACAAAAAAGTCACCCCGAGGCCGACAGCGACTTCGATCGGTTTCACACTTTTGCGGTTCTCGCTGATAAGCCACGCAAAAAGAATGAGGACAACAATGCCGAGTATAGGTTGTGCTATCGTCATAACAGCTTCCTGTCAGATTATTAACTGTTAAGAACTTCCCTAAAAGACTGGCCTCAGCTTTTTTAGTGATTGTCTTCAGCTTCAAGCCAACCACGGAAACAACCAAGCAACTATTTCGATTCCTCCTGAATTCGTCACTTGCAAGGTGTTTGCGTGCGAAGGAGTGATAGCAGTGCTCGCTTTATATCTTCAGGCTCGCTATATTTTCTTATGTCAACCGCAGAATATTTTACTACACATGTTGGTGTAGAGCGAATATCATGGGTTTTCATCATCCCGTTTAATGCGACGTATACCTTGCGGAGATCATAGGGCTGAAAAGCAACGTGTTGTTTCTTGAGTTCCAATGCAAGATATTCTTCCGTGTCCACAGTGCCGGTCTTCGCAATTGAAAACAGTACCCGCCTGGTATGCATAATGTCATCGAAGTCTTTGCCGGCATTAACTGCATAGAGGAAGTATTTTGCATATATCTGTGTAACCTTGTGGACCGGCGCATCAACGAAGGTAATCTTTACTCCGCCAGTCTTAACTAATTTATTCAGTAAAGGGTCTAACTCTGACTCGAGTGTCTGGCAAGAAGGACAAAAATAATCTGTAAAGATTATTAATTCGCATGAACCCACACCAAAAGAAGGAACCGCTGATTTTTCTATATTATCAGAATGTTTGCTGCAACCGGCAAGGGTCATAAACGTTAAAGCACTGATTATCATTAATATCGTTACAGATACTTCCGTTCCGCGCCGGCAATGATACATGATGGATCTATTACCAGACCTGGGTTTATTCGCACTCATAAAGAGACAACTTTCTTCCATACTTTTTTTATTCACAGAACATTAATACCCATCAGCCTAAGATCATTGTAGTTCCGTTACTAAGAGCCTTCATGAGTCACAGAAATTTTGTCGGTGAATTTTGAATGGCACCGAGCTTCAATAAATTTTTACAAATATTTTCTTTCATACGATGAGCACTTGTCTTTTGTCAATACGCTGTAGCTTCCTTTGTAAAGAAATGTAATGAGTGTCGGAAATGTTTACAGCTAAACAATGAACTCTAACATTTTGATATTCCATTTAATATTATTATTAACCTTATATTCTGATTGCTATACTGTAAGATTATTTTACACTTTCTATTCATTTAATTCTACACATGGAACCTGTGATATCCCTATAAAATATAAAATATATATCTCAAATAATTGATAATATTAGGTATTTCAAGAACAGACGGGCATATCTAACTTTGCGGTACATATTATGCTTAACATGAATTCACAAAAGCAAATAATTAATAAAACAGGAGGTTAAACAGATATGCGCAAGTCAATATTTATACTTTCTTTACTTATTGTGATCCTGTGTGCTGGCTTTGCCCAGGCGAACACGATTACGGGACAGCTCTGGCATGTTTCCGAGGCAACAGCCAACAATGCTACCATCGCGAATATGCCGGGAACAACACCGTATGTTACCTTCGACGTAAATTCCCCATTTACCTTCAGTGCAACTGGTGCCACAGTAGGTCAGTGGCTGGCAAGCGGCGGTGCCTTCAATATCACAGAGAATACTGCGGGTACCCTTAACTCGTTAATGGATAACGGTACAACGGGTACGTTCCTCAGTTTTACTGGCCTCGTCAGTGTCACCAATGGGCAGACGTTCACCGTGACTCATGATGATGGTTTGACCCTGGTCATCGGTGGTCTAACTGTGATCAACACCCCCGGCCCCACTTCGCCTGTAACTACGACGGCAACTTACACGGGAGCAACAGGCAACCTTCCGTTTCAGCTGGTGTATGGTGAGTGCTGTGGAGGCCCTGCCGTCCTGCAAATTGATCTTCCGCTCAGTAACACTGTCCCTGAACCCACCACCATGCTGCTTCTCGGGCTTGGTCTTGTAGGATTGGCTGGAGCAAGAAGAAAGTTCACGAAATAAATCCAAACTGGTTTTTCAACAAAAAAGGCAGAGTCGACTGACTCTGCCTTTTTTATGAATTTATAACTTACAGCTTATCTCGGGTGCAACATATAAACACCGCAAATTTACGGCCCAACATCTGTCAGAAACAATTGAAGGAATAATTTCTTATCTTGCCGGCTGCTTCTATCCGTAAAGGGGCAGAATAGAACCATTGAAGAAGAGGGCAAAAACTCCTAGTCCCGCGAGGAAAGATACAAAGGCCAAACTTCGATTCATCTTTATGAAATTTACGGCGAAGAGAATAAGAATACACATTCCGAAAGCCAGGCAGAATGGACAATATGTGTTATGCATCACCTGGAACCAGATGAGGATGACTTCTCCACCGATACCTACGGAAAGCATAATGGTCCGTAAATGACCAATAAGAGTAACGTTACGGAAAACGGAAACCAAGTTTATGATGAGGAGCGACGCCATAAAGATGATTCCTATAATCTTCAAATCAATCCCTAGCAACGTTCCTTTGAGACTGGAGCAGGACGTATTACAGACGTTATAATAAATCATCAGCCCTATGCCGATTACCGGCAGCACTACATTAATTATATTCACCACATTGCGACTTTTCACCGTCTCCCCTTTGATTACAATAAAATCTTCAGCATTTTGATAATTACTATCGATGCGCTACGCTTCATCCGCCCTACATCTTGGATTGCCGGGTCAAGAGACTGTGTCATAATGTCATTGCGAGCGAATACAATGAGCGAAACAATCTCGTAAGATCTTGAAAATATTAGATTGCCACAACGCCTGAGAGGCGTTTCGCAATGACGATCAGCTATTGCGGCACAGTCTCCAAGCCCGGCATTGACAACAAAGAACAAATCACCCAAATCTTTCAGGAATGTTCAAAAATGTCCAGATGCAAGGCGCGCGAGTCCAGAGGAAAGAGACGTATCTTCACATACGTCGCAATGATGAAGGAGGAAACGCAACGCAGCAGATGGGCGATTTTCAACATCTCTATTAGTGTGCTTCATCCCAGTTGCGCCCACTGGCAATCTCCACCCGCAGCGGCACTTTCAGTTGAATGACTTCTTCCATTTCTCTTTTCACCAGCGCCATGACTTCCTCTTTTTCACCGACTGGCGCTTCGAGAACGAGTTCATCATGCACCTGCATGATCAGGCGGGCAGCAAGCTTTTGCTTTTGCAGTAAATAGGCAATGTTCACCATTGCCACTTTAATTAAATCGGCGGCGGTGCCCTGAATAGGTGTGTTTATCGCCATGCGTTCGGCAAACTGCCTCACTGCGGCAACAGGGCTTTTCAATTCTGGCAGGTAACGGCGGCGATTCAGCAGTGTGCAGACAAAACCGTTGCTGCGGGCGCCTTCCAAAATTCCATCCAGGTAAGAGCGCACTTTTTTATAACGTTGAAAATAGCCGTCAATATAAGTCTGCGCCATTTTCTGAGACATACCCAGTTCTTTGGCTAAACCGAAGGCGCTCATGCCATAGAGGATACCGAAGTTGATTACTTTGGCCTGCCGGCGCATGTCGGCATTAACCATTTGCGGGAATACCCCGAAGATATCCGATGCCGTGCGGTTATGGATATCTTCTCCCGACAGGAAAGCTTCTATCAATGTTTCGTCTTCCGATAAATGGGCAAGGATGCGCAGTTCTACTTGTGAATAATCGGCGGAGATCAGGATGCAATCCGGTGCGGCAATAAAAGCCTGCCGGATTCTTTTGCCTTCCAGCGTCCTGATGGGGATATTCTGCAAATTCGGATTGCTGCTCGACAGCCTGCCTGTTGCCGTTACCGTTTGATTATAGGATGTATGAATCCGGCCTGTCCGGGAATTAACGAGCAGCGGCAGGGCATCAATATAAGTTGATTTCAGTTTGGCCAGGCTGCGGTAGGCAAGGATTTCCGCCGGCAGCTCGTGGCTTTGCGCAAGGTTGGAGAGAACGTCCACATCTGTCGAAAAACCTTCTTTGGTTTTTTTGCCCGGGGGCAGTTTGAGTTTTTCAAATAAAATGCTCTGCAATTGTTTGGGTGAGTTGATGTTGAATTTCTCCCCTGCCAGGCGATAAATCTTTTCTTCGGAAATGGACAACAATTGGGCAAGCTCCGTGGACATTTGACTTAAAAGATTGACATCTACCAGCACGCCTTTTTTCTCCATTTGAGCAAGAACATATAAAAGCGGCATCTCCACTTTTTCAAAAAGATCGGCGGCATCGATTTCCTTTAATTTCCCGGCCAGAACCGGAGCAAGCGCAAAAACAGCCGATGCCCGTGCACCGACGTACGCCGCAATCTTTTCCATCGGCACCAGGTTGAGCGGATAAGTTTTGCCCCTGCCGGAAGCCGCGTTGTCCATGGAAGGGATTTCTTCATGCAGATATTCCCGGACAATTTCCGAAAGCTCATACGATTTTCTGGCGGGATTAAGCAGGTAAGCAGCAAGCATGGTGTCATTTCCCGCTGGTATTTCCATATCTAAATCTGCCAGATCGACAAGAGCGGTTTTGAGATCGTGTACATATTTTTTGATGCCGGTATTGCTGAGAACGGGAACGAGCATGGCCAGAACTTCTTTAGCCGATAACCGCGCCTGTGGGATCGTGTGCCCCAACGGCACGTAGAAGGAGTCAGTGCCCGTACTGACGCCTATGCCGATTAATTCCGCCGGCGTGTTTTTCTCCCGGATAAACTCCAGCGCTATTTCGGATAATTTCTGTAATTGGTTGACAAGCTGCGCCAGCCTTTCTTTATCTGAAACGATTTCACAATTTTTGGCAGCGGTCTGATCATTGCGCTTAAGTTCCTGAAGCAGCGAGGAAAATTCAAATTCACTGAAGAGCCGCATCAGTGTCTCTTTATCCGGTTCTTTGCGCTCAGCGTCTTTTAAGTCAAAATCTATTTCAACATCTTTTCTGATCAGCGCCAGCTGGCGGCTCATTCTGGCCTGTTCGGCATTTTTGCGGAAGCTTTCCCGCAATTTGACGTTTCTTAAATTTTCCGTATTCCGGATAACTTCTTCCACGGAGCCATACTCTTCGATCAATCTTTGAGCGGTTTTGGGGCCGATGCCCGGTACGCCGGGGATATTATCCGATGTATCTCCCATCAGACCAAGGATTTCCGTAACTTTATCGGGGCTCACGCCGAAGCGCTCTTTCACCGCCGCCACATCATAAGTTTTATCCTTCATGGTATCGATCATGGTGACGTTTTCGTCTACCAACTGCATCAGATCCTTGTCGCCGGACACAAGGACAGTTTTCCAGCCGAGCCCGCTTGTTTTTGCCGCCAGCGTACCGATAATGTCGTCGGCTTCTATACCCTGCTTTTCCAATATTGTGATGGACAAACCGCGCACCACATCTTTGATAAAGGGAATCTGCGGAATCAGGTCATCGGGCATCGGCTTGCGGTTTGCTTTGTAGTCGGCAAATTCCTCATGGCGCACGGTTGCTCCTTTAACATCAAACGCCACAATAATATAATCCGGCTGCAGCTCGCGCAGGAGTTTGAGCAGCATGTTGGTAAAGCCGTAAATGGCATTGGTGGGGAATCCCCTGGAATTGGTGAGCTGCGGGATGGCGTAAAAGGCGCGGTAAATATAGTTGTTGCCGTCAACGAGGGCGACAACGGGGACTTTATTTTCTTCGTTCATAGTTAATTTGTATTCCAATCATTGCCGGTTTACCGCAGCATCCGGCCTTTTTACGAAACCGTCATATTTCAAAGGTAGCATTGATTTTAAATGTTCTGACCGCTTTCATATCCAGGATATCGTTCACTCCTGTTTCGGACTTCAGTTGTGCAAGAAAATTATCGATGTCCTGCTCTTTTTCCATGTTCACCGTAAACCACACATTATAGTCATTTTTTCTTAGATAATTGTGCGTAACACCGGGGCAAGCGTTGATGGTACGCACAAAGTTATCCAGTTTTTCTTCCGGCACACGGGCGGTGCAAAGAGTGCTGACGCGGCCCAGATTGGAGCCGCTGAATACTGCTCCGATCCGGCGAATAACGCCATCCTTTTTCAATTTCTGCACACGTCCGATTACTTCTTCTTCGCTCAGACCGCATTTTTCCGCGACAGCCAAAAAAGGACGCTCAGTAAGCGGAAATTCTTTTTGCAGAATGTTTAGTAATTTTTTGTCGATGTCATCCATGTGATATCACAGTTTCGTCATTCCGGCGCAGGCCGGAATCCAGTTAAACTATAGTTTTGTATAAATCCTGCCTGCGGGGATTAAAGTCTTCTATCAACCCCAGTTTCCACGCTCTTTTCCATTTTTTCAATCTTCTTTCCCGCTCGATGGCTGAGTTCATATTTTCTACTTGCCAGAATATATAGAGCTGGTTGTTTAATTGCACCGCTCCTTTTTCTGGATACCGGCCTTCGCCGGTATGACACAAAATAAAAGGTTTGTTGCTAACAGCGAGGTTTATATAGACACAACGGTTCCTCGGCCAGATAATCTCCTGTCGCCTCGAACGCCCGCGCCCGGCAGCCGCCGCAAACCTTGATAAATTCACACCGGCCGCACTTGCCGCTGTATTTGCCGTAATCGCGCAGGTTGCGGAACACTTCCGAATTTTCCCATATCTCAGCAAAGCTCTGCTGCTGCACGTTGCCGCAATTCAACTCCAGATAGCCACAGGGCTGCACCTGGCCGACATGGGAAATAAAACAAAAGGAGATGCCGCCCAGACAACCGCGGGTCGATTCGTGAAAGTGTCCCCCTGTTTTTTTCACGGGCCCAACGCCCTTTGGTTTATTTTGATGCATGATGCGGAAATAATGCGGTGCGCAGGTTGCCTTGAGCTGAATGTTACAAGTCAAACTCTCCTGATAAAACCACAGCAGCGTTTCTTCATAGTCGGCAGCGGTAATGGCCTGCGCCGCCAGATCCTTGCCTCGTCCGGTTGGTACAAGCAGAAAAATATGATGCGCCGCCGCACCGAGTTTTAAAGCCAGATGGTGAATATCTTTCAGTTCGTGCAGATTGGCATTGGTGATTGTTGTATTTATCTGAAATTCCATCCCCGCAGTCTTCATTGCGTCGATACCCCGCATCGCGCCGGCAAAGGCTCCGGGCTCTTTACGGAAAGCATCATGACTTTGCGCATCTTTCCCGTCAATGCTGATGCTGACGCGCTGAATGCCACTGGCGATCATCTTTTGCGCAACAACCTGATCCACAAGCGTGCCGTTCGTCGCCATGACCATGCGCAAACCTTTTTGGGTTCCGTAGGAGGCAAGGTCAAAAATATCGGGACGCAGCAGCGGCTCGCCGCCGGTGAGAATAATGACCGGTGATGATACGGCGGCAATTTCATCGATCAGCGCCAGACATTTTTTCGTGGTCAGCTCTCCTGCATAAGGTCCACGGCTGGCTGCAGCGCGGCAGTGAACGCAGTTCAGATTGCAGCTGCGCGTCACTTCCCACGCAATCATGCGTAAGATGTTCTCTTTCTTTAGTACACCGGCAGAAGGTGGGTGAGAAGAAGATAAAAATTTTTCCATTACTTGTTCAATACCTTGGCCGCCTCAATGGCCCAGTAAGTTATAATAATATCCGCACCGGCGCGCTTGATCGAGGTCAGCGATTCCAGCATGGCTTTTTCTTCATCCAGCCATCCTAGTTGCGCTGCGGCTTTGATCAGCGAATACTCGCCGCTGACGTTGTATGCCGCCAGGGGCAGATCAAACTCCTGTTTTGCCCGGCAGATGATATCCAGGTAGGCCAGCGCCGGTTTCACCATGATGATATCCGCTCCTTCCGAAACGTCCAGAGTAATTTCCCGGATAGCTTCATCGCCGTTGGCCGGATCCATCTGGTAGTCCCGCCGGTCTCCAAACTGGGGTGCGCTTTGCGCTGCTTCCCGGAACGGCCCATAGAAGCAGGAAGCATATTTAGCCGAATAAGCCATGATGGGAATATTTTCAAAATTTTGTTCATCGAGCCCCTCACGGATCGCCGCTATCTGTCCATCCATCATGGCTGAGGGGGCGACCATATCCGCACCGGCCCGTACATGAGAAACAGCGGTTTCCGCCAGCACTTCCAGCGTTGTGTCGTTGTCCACCACTCCTTTATCGATCATACCGCAATGACCGTGGCTGGTGTATTCGCACAGACAGACATCGGTTATAACCAGAATATCCGGCACTTCTTTTTTTATCCGGCGGACAGCCTGCTGAATGATGCCGTCTTTGGCAAAGGCGCCGGTGGCCAGATCATTTTTGCTCGAGGGAATACCAAACAGCAGAATGCCGGGTATGCCGAGTTCTTGTGCCTTTTTAGCTTCCCCAACGATGTTTTCTATGGACATCTGAAAAATGCCCGGCATCGACTGAATCGGTTTTTTGACATTTTTGCCGGGAACAGCAAAAAGAGGATAGATCAAATCATTAATACTCAACTGTGTTTCACGAATCAAACGACGGAAATTTTCATTTTTTCTCAATCTGCGTGGGCGGTACTCAGGAAACTGCATTTTCTAATCTCCTTTTTCATTGTTGCGAAGCTAAACATCCTTCGCTGTAATTTCTTCGTCAGTAAGGTAGCAGGCGGGATCGGGACCCCAGATGTCACCTGCCGATTCGGCGCGGGCGCGGAAGTTGCCGCCGCAGACACTGAGCCAGCAGCAGGAAGCGCAGCGCCCCTGCACATGCTTTTTCTTATCTTTTAATTTGACCAGCAGTTCATTCTTCTCATCCAGCCATATTTTGCTGAACGGCTTCTGCCGGACGTTGCCCAGCGACTGATTGCGCCAGAACTGGTCGGGATAGACTTCGCCGTCCCAGCTGACGCAGCCGATGCCGTTTCCGGAACTGTTGCCCTCGTTCATTTCCAAAAGCTCCAATACTTCTTTTGCCCGCGCGGGATCTTCCTGCCTTAATTTCAGATACAGGTAAGGCCCGTCGGCATGATTATCCACGGTCAGGATTTCCGGCGACCGGCCTGTGTCAAACATCTTTCTGGTTTCGGCGGCGATCAAATCGAGGAGTTTGCGGGTTTCTTCATGGGTCAGGTCCTCGGCGCGCAGTTTGGATCCGCGGCCAGTATACACCAGATGATAAAAGCACATCCTTTCGATCTTTTCTTGTTTGAGGAGTTCAAACATGGCCGGTACATCGGGCAGGTTGTGTTTGTTGACGGTAAAACGGATACCCACTTTGACGCCTGCCTGGCGGCAATTGCGAATGCCTTCGATAGCTGCGGCGAAGGCTCCTTTCTTTCCCCGGAAACGGTCATGCGTTTTTTCCAGACCGTCGAGGCTGACACCGACGTAGGAAAGACCGATATTTTTTAATCTGGTCGCAACTTCACTGTCTATAAGTGTGCCGTTGGTGGAAATTACCGCGCGCATGCCCTTGTCTGTTGCATACTGCGCCAGTTCAAAGAGGTCTTTGCGCAGCAGCGGTTCGCCGCCGGAAAATAAAATTACCGGGGAGCCGAAGGCCGCCAGGTCGGCAATCAGTTTTTTGCCTTCTTCGGTGGTCAACTCGTCGGGGTAGTCAATATCGGCGGAATTGGAATAGCAGTGAATGCACCGCAGGTTGCAGCGGCGCGTCATGTTCCAGACAACCACCGGTTTTTTATCCGCTGAAAATTGCAGCAGATGCGAAGGAAGCCGGCCGGACTGTCTGCCATAGCGCAACACATCGGAAGGTTCCACCGCCCCGCAATATAACTTGGAAATGCCAATCATTTGTTATTCCTTCTTTCCGCTGCCTGATTTTTGGTCGCCTTGAAAATGAAGTACCAAAGACCGCACCAGCCCTTCCATTGTATATTTTTCCTGCCGGATGTCCACACTTAAACCGGCTTTGCGTGCTGTTGCTTCCGTAACCGGTCCAATGCAAGCAACCTTAACATTTGACGGCAAGGTAAAGTCTTTACCCATGATTTCCAGAAAGTTGGCGACGGTTGAAGAACTGGTAAAAGTAACTATGTCAATTTGGTCGTCTTTGAACAGTTTTAGCAATTCCTCTTTTCTCTTTCCCGAATTAACCGTTTCGTAGGTCGTGACAACATCCACAACGGCCCCCATTTCTCCCAATCCTGCGGGAAGTACGTCGCGGGCCTGAGCCGCCCGCGGAATCAATATTTTTTGTCCCTTCAAGTTTTGTGCATCCAATGACTGGAGAATGCCTTCGGATATGTACTCTTCCGGCACAAGGTCAACTTTGATTCCCCTGCTAATAATTTGCGCCGCCGTTGCCGGGCCTATGCAGCAGACTTTAATGCCTTTCAAGTCCCGGATATCTTTATCCAACTCCCAAAGACGCTCAAAGAAATAATGCACACCATTGGCGCTGGTGAATATTATCCAGTTGTAAGTATCCAGCCTCTTTAAGGCGGCATCCAGGCTGCTCCAGTCCCGCGGAGGAATTATTTTTATTGTGGGGAAATGAATAACCTGCGCTCCTTCTTTTTCCAGCAGATGCGCCAGATCGTCGGCCTGTCGCTCGGGACGGGTAATGACGACTCCTTTGCCGAAAAGAGGTTTTACATCGAACCATTGCAAAGTCTCACGCAGATCAACAACTTTTCCCACAACCAGAATTGCGGGCGGGGCAAAACCATTGGCCTGTGCCAGATCGACAATTGTGGCCAGCGTGCCGGTGATGATCTCCTGCCTGGGTGTTGTTCCCCAGCGGATTAAAGCAGCCGGTGTCGAAGGTGATTTGCCCTGGGTGATCAACGATTCCGTAATGTGATAGATGTTCTTTACTCCCATGAGAAAAACCAGTGTTCCGATGCCGGCCAGCGCCCGCCAGTCAATATCGCTTTTTTCTTTGGTCGGATCTTCATGACCGGTAATAAAGGCCACCGTAGATGTCAGGCCGCGGTGGGTCAGGGGGATGCCGGCATAAGCAGGAACGGCTATGGCGGACGTGACTCCGGGAATTATCTCAAAAGGTACGTCATGGGAAACCAGTGTTTCCGCCTCTTCCCCGCCGCGTCCAAAGATAAAGGGATCACCGCCCTTCAGACGGGCAACAGTGTTGCCGTTCAGTGCTTCTTCGGCTAATATTCTGTTGATCTCTTTCTGGGGCAAAGTATGATCGCCGCCCTTTTTCCCGGCATAGATAAAGCGGACACCGACTTTAGTATATTTCAACAACTCTTCATTGACGAGGTGATCATAGACAACTACGTCCGCCCGGCGCAGACAATCAACACCCTTGAGCGTGATCAATCCCGCGTCCCCCGGTCCCGCACCGATTATATAGACTTTCCCTGTTTTCCCGTTTTTATTCATAAACTAAACAGCCTTGTCATTCCCACGGAGGTGGAAATCCAGAAACTAATAAATAGATATTTCCATGTATTATTGAACAATATCATCATACAAATCCTTCCAGCCTAAGTTATTTTCCTCTATTAACCTTAGCTTCCATTTTCTGTTCCATTTCTTGATCTGCTTCTCTCTGGTTATTGCTTCCTCTTTCTTTATGAACTTCGTAATAGACAAGCTTGTGAACATTATATTTATTGGTAAATCCATCTATTCAGTTTTGCTTGTGTTCATAAATCCTTCTAATCAAATCACCCGTAACGCCAATATATAATGTTCCATTCTTTTTACTGGCTAAAATATAGACATGATATTGTTTCATAGACGAAAATTCATTATAATAACTTCTGGATTCCCGCCTTCGCGGGAATGACGGTTATGTTATTGTGTTCAACTTTCGCTCACTAAATTCAGCAGTTTTTTGCCGCCTTTTTCCATAATTATTGCGGCCAGCCTCGCGCCTAATTCCTCCGCCTCTTCCACAGCGCCTCTGACTCTGTCCCGAATCACGGCAGCGCCGTCGGGTGCAGCCACCAGACCCTCCAGCGAAAGTTGTTTGCCTTCAAGTTTGCAATACGCCGCAATCGGCAGACGGCACCCTCCACCCAACGCCCTCAGGTAGGAACGTTCGGCGGCAATTTCCGCGGCAGTCGGCGCGTGGTTAATTTTAGCCAAAATCCCGGCTAAAGCGGAATCCGCTTCCCGTATCTGCAAGCCAATCGCACCTTGTCCCACCGCCGGCAGCATAAATTCAACAGGGAGATACTGTGCTATTTTAGCGCCGTATCCCAGCCTCTTCATACCCGCCGCCGCCAGGATAACGCCGGTGAGATTTTCCGTTTCAATCTTTTTCAGGCGCGTATCTACATTGCCGCGCAGAGGCACGATGGTTATATCGGGGAGCATTGCCTGAAGCTGAGCGCCGCGCCGCAGCGATCCCGTGCCTATTTTTGCCCCCCTGGGCATAAATTCGATTTTTACGTTGTCACGGGACACCAGAATGTCGCGGACATCTTCCCGGGGTAACATGGCGGCAAACTTCAGACTGTCCGGCATTTCCCCGGGCACATCCTTCATACTGTGCACAGCCAGGTCAATTGCTCCCGAGAGCAGTGCATCCTCTATTTCCTTGACAAAAGCGCCCTGGCCGCCGATCGTGAGCAAGGATACATCCTGCATAATGTCTCCACTGGTTTTAATCACGCAAATCTCGGTGTTTATTTCCGGAGCTGTTTTCTTTAAACTTTCTATGACAGTGTTTGCCTGTACTAAAGCCAGTTTGCTGCCCCGCGTTCCAATTTTAATATTCATATCCTGCCTTTCATTCAATCATCAAGTCGGAAGAGTTGACGTACTGCGGCGACAATATCCTGCGAATTGAGCTCGGCGCTTTCTTCCTTCATCACTACCACCGGCGCGTGCAGAAGCTTATTAACAATACCATTTACGAGCGCCTCCACTTTTTCCTGGTCACCGTCTTCGAACTTTGACATCCAACTCTGTGCTTTTACCATTTCCATCTTTACAATGCCTTCGGCTTTATTGCGCAGTGAAACAATTGTCGGCACAACCTTCAATTCTTTGAGCCACTTGCTGTACTGGACGACTTCTTCTTCCACTATTTCTTCCGCCTTGAGCGCCTCACGGTGGCGATTTTTTATGTTTTCATCGACAATATCCTGTAAGTTGTCGATGTTATACAGATAGACATTGTCTATGTCGTCCGCTGCGGGGTCGATGTCGCGCGGGACGGCGATATCGATTAAAAATAACAGACGGTTTTTGCGCTTGCGCAAACAATTGCGGATCATTTCTTCCGTCACGATATATTCCGGGGCACCGGTGGAACTGATGACTATATCTGCATCACAAAGTGCTTCGGTAAGGTTGGCAAGTCCGATGGCTTTCCCGCGATATTTTTCCGCCAGCACAGCCGCCTGTGCAATTGTCCGGTTGGCAACGGTAATCTCTTCCGTGCCGTTGCCGATCAGGTGGGTGACAGTCAACTCTGCCATTTCTCCCGCGCCGATGATTAAAACTTTTTTTCCGGCCAGAGTCCCGAATATTTTCTTGGCCAGTTCCACAGCGGCAAAGCTAACCGAAACCGGATTGGCGGCGATACCTGTTTCCGTGCGCACGCGTTTGGCGGTGCGAAACGCCCGGTGCATCAGGCGGTTGAGCGCGATGCCGGTGGAATTTTCCGCCAGCGCATGACGGAAAGCCTCCTTGACCTGTCCCAGAATCTGGGCTTCGCCCATTACCAGGGAGTCCAGGCTGGAGGCGACCCGGAATAAATGCCGGATAGCTTCTTCATTTTGATATCCATACAGACACGCTGCTGCTTCTTCATCCGTTAAGCCGCCGCCGAGTGCCAGAAAAGACCTGAGTGCTTCCCATACCTGTGGTGTATCCTCCACGGCGGCAACAATTTCCACCCGGTTGCAGGTGGAAAGGTAGAGAATTTCCAGTACGCCGTCGATAGCCGACAGTTCACCCAGCAGATTTGTTTTTTCTTCACATCCGGCAAAAAGTTTTTCGCGTACGCTGAGCGACGCTGTTTTATGGTTTAATCCAATTAATACAATCATTTTAAATAAATTTATGCACGCTTGAAAAACAAAATCTGATCAACAAAGCCGACAATAAAAACAGGACAAATACCGCACAGGATAACGCCGCCATCCTGAAACCTTTCCAGTTGATGGCCAAACGCTGATGCAATAAAAAACCATAAATTACCCAGACGGCGAAAGTCCAAATCACCTTGGGATCGGCGGTCCACAAATTACCCCAGAATAAAGCGGCGTAAACAGCGCCACAGATCATTCCCAGAGTTAAAAGGGGGAATCCCCACAACAGCCCCAGGTGATTGATCCGGTCGAGGTCGCCCAGCGACGGCAATAATCGTCCCATCGAGCCTAATTTTTTGTGTTTCAAAAGACTGTTCTGAATAATGAACATTGCTCCGGCGCAGGAAACAAGGACAAAGAGCGCCTCACCGGTAATCGCCAGCACAAGGTGAAAAGTCATAAACCAGCCCTGCCATTGGGACGGCACAAGATTTTTCTGTGATCCCAAGCCTGCTGCTGTAATCAAAAACAGTAAAATAAATGGTGCGATGAAAGCGCCCAGTATCCTGGTCTTGGTTTTGAATTGCAATCCCAGGTAAATGCCGCTGATCGCCCAGGCATAAACCGACAGAAAATGGCGTGAACCGAAATTAGCCCAACCGCCGGAATTAACGGCGGCCCCCGCCAGGTTCAGGGTAAGAAAAAGAAACCCGGCCGCCAGAATCCAGGTGGATACTTTGGCGAGAGTAACTTTTTTTACCAGCAGCGACAGCAGATATCCGGCGGTGGCAACCGCACAGCACCCCAACGCCAGCGCAAACATGATCATCTCCAGACTAATCAATGTGCACCTCCTTGCCGGTAACTTTGTGGATGATTTCCTTCACCTGATTATCATCTTTACGCCGGATTGCCTCCAATAAACCTGCACCCATTAACTGCTCAAACCAGATGTTGCCGACACCGGCGTTTTTCTCCATTTTTCCCCGCAACTGACCGAGCAGCTTAAGCAGTGTTCCGTATTCTTCGCCGTAGGCTGATTCCAGCTCTTCGCGCAAGCGCCGCGCCAATGCAGGGGAGTTGCCGCCGGTGCTGCACGCGATGGTCAGATCGCCTCTTTCCACAATAGAGGGCAGAATAAAATCACATTTCTGCGGATCATCAACGATGTTTACCGGGATTCCCAGACGCCGGGCGTCGTTGGAAATCGTCTCATTGATTTTATCATTATCCGTCGCCCCGATAATTAAAACCGCACCTTCAAGGTGTTTAATGTTGTACTGGGCGGCAACATGTTCTATGGCATTTTCAGACTTCAGGGCTGCAAGCTCCGGCGCGAGCTCCGGACTTATGACAGAAACTTTCGCGCCGCTCTCGCACAGTCTTTTCACTTTTCTGGCGGCAACGTCACCGCCACCGACCACCACGCATTTTTTACCCGCAATATCTAAGAAAATGGGATAATATTTCAAGATTTACCTTCCTGCTTTAACCTGATTAAAATCAATCAGAACGCTAGCACGAAGGGGGGCAAAATTCAAGCCGGCGGATTGGCTGGTAGTGTCTCAGTTTGAAAAATTTTTTTTCTATTAAATGTAAACCAACCCGCCATGCCATCAAGTCCCTTCTTTTCAGACACAGCACTCCTCCTGAAGCAGATAATAAGTGTACACCCCGCTTGAAAAATTACCCAAAAGAGGATATATTTTAAAAAATTAGCTATTGAAAGCAGATTTTAAATTAAATTCCTAATATTACAGGTGTATCCATGACAGATAGAGGACCGGAAAAATGGTTGAAAGTTGAAATAGCGGCGAGTGCGGAATTAATGGATGCACTGGGAAATTTTCTTACGGAAACAGGTGCCCAGGGCGTATTTCAGGAAACTTTGGAACCTCCGTTTGCAGAAGATTTTGCGGAAGTTCCGGCCTGGGAAACAATCAAAGCTTATTTTCCCCATGATGTGCGTTGTGAAAAACGAATTGCGGCCATACAAAAATACCTGGAAAGCTTAAAAGAAGTATTTATCGATCTTCCGGCGCCGGTTTTGGAAACGGAAATAATCAGTGATCCGGATTGGGGCGAACAGTGGAAAAAATATTTCAAACCGATTCGCGTCAGCAGCAATATTATCGTCAAACCTACCTGGGAAAGATATACGCCGTCGAGCCGTGACATCGTTATCGAAATCGATCCCGGCATGGCTTTTGGAACCGGTCAGCACGCATCCACCAGGATGTGCATTGAAGCGCTGGAAGACATCATCATGAAAGACCGTAAAATTGCTGAGTGGAAAGTTCTCGATGTGGGTTGCGGCACCGGAATTCTGGGGATCACCGCGGCAAAACTTGGCGCCAGCGATGTCATATGTCTGGATATCGATAAACAGGCAACGGAAATTGCCGGGGAAAATGCAGCGATTAATCTGGTCTCCGACCGTATTCATATTGTTAATAAAGATGCTACGGCGATCAAGGAGAAGAGAAATTTAATAATCGCTAATTTAACCTCCAAACTGCTTTTAAAACTATGTCATCACCTGACGCAATTGCTTGAGCCGGAAGGTTATCTGATCATTTCCGGCATCATCGAACAGGATGCCAGAGAAATTGAAGAACATTTTTCCGTCGCGCCGTTGATCCAAAACAGAGTCATCACAGAAAAAGAATGGGTCTGTTACGTGCTCAAGAAAGAAGCATCCGCCGCATAGCTTACAGGAAGATTTTCTTTATACCATAACTTACTGTATTGGCACCGAAGAGGTAGGCTCAACCTTGACCATCCCCAGAATTTACAGTCCGGTTGCATTGGAAAAAGGAAAACTTTGCGAACTGGGACAGGACAACTACAAATATCTAAAGCAGGTTTTGCGTCTGGAGCCGGGCGACCGCATTAATGTTTTTGATGGCTTTGGTCATGAATTTGCAGCAACGATTAAAAGTTATCCCGCCAACAGTGTCGCTGTGGAACTGGGAGAGCAAGTACCAACATCCGGCAGGGAAATTAAAATAACTTTAGGTCAGGCTCTTCCTAAAGCGGGCAAAATGGATGTGATTGTACGCGGCGCCACGGAGCTGGGTGCGGATATAATCATACCTTTTATTGCCGTGCGTTCAGTAAGCCGTATCGCTGCTGAGAAAAATCCGTTGAAAACCGCCCGCTGGCAAAAGATCGCCCGTGAAGCCGCCCGCTGCTCGCGAAGTTCACAGATAACGGAGGTTTTGCCTGTTGTCTCTTACGAAACAATGCTCGCCTATGCAGGTGAACAGGCTCTCAAAATGATTTTCTGGGAGGAAGAAGATCAAAAGAACATCAAAGATATTCTTTCCGATCAAACATGGGAACATACCAAAGATGTATTTATTATTGTCGGGCCGGAGGGGGGCTTATCCAGGGACGAAATTTTAAAGGCAAAGGCAGCCGGCTTTATTTCTGTGAGTCTGGGCAAACAAATTCTTAAGGTGGAAACAGCGGCAATGGCAATAATTTCCATAATCCAATATGAAAAGGGAATCTTCAGCAATACTTCAAGGAGATACAATGACTGTCTATAGATTTGCCGGTTTCTGGCGACGCCTCATAGCTTTTACTGTTGATACCATCATTATTAATATTGTTTTTTTTATCTTTGCAGTGGTTGTTACAACCGCATTTATCATGGGATCAATGTCGGCCGATAATCTTGCCTGGATCGCTGAGATAACAGATCCGGCACACGTTACTCCTATTACCCTTATGATAGCAGCATGCTATGTAATTCTATCGATTGCCTATTTTACTTATTTTCACGGCATAAAAGGACGTACGCCGGGGAAAATGCTGATGGGGTTGCAGGTTTTATCGGATGATGGCACTCCCATCGGTTTCGGGACCGCCTTTTTAAGATCGGTAGGCTATCTGGTCTCCAGTTTCTTTTTTACATTTCCTCTCGGGTTTATCTGGGCTGCGTTTGATAGAAAAAAACAGGGCTGGCACGATAAAATCGCTGGAACCGTCGTTATTATCCGCTCTGACGAAAATGGAGATGCCGGTCTGAATATTCCGGAGCCGCAGACAATTTCCAATATCCCGCCGGTAGAAGAAGGGCAAAGCGAAACCGGCAAGCAGGCAGTGGTTCAACAAAGCGAAACCACTGCCGGTGGACATACGGAAACAACCGATCAACCGGAAGGCAGTGATCAAAAAATACCTTGACAAACGGTACCATATTTTATAGACGAATGCCTGCTTTTTACAATGATTTGTATAAATTTGGCGGGCCGGTAGCTCAGTCGGTAGAGCATCGGACTGAAAATCCGAGTGTCGACAGTTCAATTCTGTCCTGGCCCACCAGTTGAATTAAGGGGTTACAAGCTGCAAAGTCGGTTTGTAACCCTCTTTTTTTTGTGAGTGTGCTAAATTTGTGCTAGCTCCCGGTCTGTGCCTGTCCATAACCTCTATTGATGCCCTGAGGCTTTCCGGATTATGGTGAGCATACCTCATGACCATTGATGGATTTTTCCAGCGTCCCAACTTTTGCACCTCGTAAATTCCCACACCGGATTGAACCAGGCGAGTAGCAAAAGTATGTCGAAGATCATGAAACCTGAAATTCTCTATTTTTGCCCGTTTCAGTGCTATGCCAAATGCACGGAACAAATTCCTGCTCATAATTCGCGTCTGATTGCTGCTTCGAAAAACATATTCACATCCTGATAAACAATGCGTGCGCCTTTCCTTTAAGATCTCGAAAGCAGTTTCATTCACCGGCAGCGTATCTATACTCTCTGCAATTTTACCCTTTATTTTGTCAAAGATCCTTGCGGCAAGCCGTTTACGCGCTTGCCAATCGATCACAAGGGCACGCTCACGCGCAAACATAAAATATTTTTCTTAAGAATCTTGCGAAAGGAATGCAGAGCAGATCGGTGTCTGCAAAGGTTTGAAAGACAGTGAATTTGTGGGGGCAGTAAAATCAGAACATGAAAAATGAAAAGGTGAAAAGCTTTCTTTCATCTACTTATCCGCGCTTCCAAATTCGCAACAAGATCACCGAATATTTATTGAAATTGCGATTTGAAGGAGATGCGCTTGTATAGGAGATTTCTTTTAGTAAGTCCGAAAAAAAATATCAGTGAAAAAATGGAATTTGCGGTTTTTTTTAAGTCCATAATGATAGCACAATCTAACAATTTCTAAATTATTTTGCTTTACTATACAAACCTCTCAATGATTTTTATATAAGATAAGATCTTCTTGAAGTTGCGACGTTTTATATTTACAATTTAAGAAAATAAAAATAATTGACATTAATAAAACTACTTGCGACACTGAACATAATAGAAACCTGGCTCATCAATAAATGTCTCAATCTCCAATCCATTGCCTCCGAGAAGGGTCCTTGTAGTTCGTTCATCTGGCAGATAATCGTGCATGACAGCATGGCATGATTTGTGATGATGATTGATGCCATCTGATGAATTAAAATGTGCAATCACCAAAGTGCCTTGAGGTTTTAAGATACGCCAAATCGTCCGGATGGCTTTTCCCTTATCCTGAAAATGCGGAAAACAAGAAAAACAGATAACAACATCGCATGTAGCGTCAGCAAGTGGTGCATACTCTACATCTGAAACAATAAAGCGGATATTACTGTTATGATGAATTTGCCTATTGATTTCAATCATCTTTTCTGCAAAGTCCAGTTCATAGAGTGTACCTGTTTCCCCAATAGCGTCGAGGATATAGGGAACCAGTATGCCTGTGCCACATCCTGCATCGAGAACACAATAGCCCGTTTTAAGCGGCGTCAGGGAAAGGAGACGTTCGAAGTCTTTTGCATGTTTTTTTTTGTTCCCCAGTTTCTGGATCTCGGTACCACATATCATTCCATTTTTCCGCTGATTCGTTGAAAAATTCTTTTCTTGCGGCATAAACGTTATCGGACATCATCTTCATAATTAGGTTTTCCTTTCAATGAACTTGATGAAATTTCGTTTGGGTGAGAACAAAAAGGCCAAAGCGAATAATAGTGTTGACATGAGCACTACTGCGGCACCAGAAGGAATATCAAAAAAATAGGACAACGAAAGTCCGAGCATACAGGCGAGCATTCCGGCTACAGCCGAGATCAAGAAAAATGATTTAAGGTTGTATGTCAACTGCAAGGCTGTCGCCCCTGGCTGAACCAGAAGTGCAAAAATCAGCAGACCACCCACAGTGACCAAGTTGGAAGAAACCACTGCGCCAGTCAAAAATAAAAGAATGTAATAAATCATCCGCTCCGGTACCCCACCCGAGGCTGCGAGACGACGGCTAAATAAGACGGCATGGATCTCTTTAAAAAATAAAACGACAAAGACTATCAGAACAGCTGTTACAACGATCAGCACATAGAGGTCAACAGATGAGAGAGTGAAAAGACTTCCCCACATAAGGTTGAGCGCTCCTGCCTTGTTTTGGGTAAGAATACCCATTCCGAGAAACGCAATCCCCATCAGAAAAGAAAATATGATTCCCAGTAGATTTTCAGGTGCGATGTCTGCCCGGTCTGATAGCGGACCTAAAACGGCCGCCACTAAAAGGCACAGAATCAGTCCGCTTAAAAAAGGGTTGATATCCAACAAGAGCCCCAGTACCGCACCTGCAAAAGCTGCATGCGACATGGAGACGCCAATAAGGGGCATTTTCATAAGCACCACAAAAACAGACAAAAGGGCGCAACTGATGCCACATAGAATACAGGCAAAAATAGCGCGTTGGATCGGCGGATAACTTAAAGTTTCCAGCATCTGTTCAACCATAAGAAACAAACCGTCTTCCGTTTCTGACGAATGTTTCGAGCGGATATTGAAACAACCGGCTCAACATATCAGCCGTAAGCGCCTCTTGGATATCACCGTCAAAAACCTTTACTCCACTTTTGAGCATTACGGTACGATTCATCCTTGTCGGCAGCATGTTGAAGTCATGTGTGACAAATAGAATCGTCAACTTTCCATGATTGGCAATTGCATCGATCAGGTTCAATACCTCTTTCTGAATGGCAATGTCCAGATTGGCGGTTGGCTCGTCCAGAAGCAGCAAATCCGGTTTTTGAATGATGGCCCTGGCAATCGACACTTTCTGCCTTTCACCGCCTGATAGTTGTCCCAGTGGACAATCAGCGACATGGGATACACGCATCATTTCCATGAGTCGCAAGGCTTCGTTGCGTTCTTTTGATCCCATCCGACGAAATAGCCCGATTCGCCCCACGGCACCCGTCATTACGGCTTGTACTGCAAGGATCGGAAAATCCGGATCGATGTGGAACAATTGCGGGACATATCCGATACGCAGTCTTGAGAGGTGCGAACGTATCCATGTTTCCCTTTGCCCGAAAATTTTAAGCTCACCTGAAAATTTTTCAAAGCCGGCAATGACATTGAGTAGAGTGGTTTTTCCTGCACCGTTGGGACCAATAATTCCGACAAATTCGTTTTGCGATATACGTAAATCGATACCGTGAAGTAGCAGCATCTTTTGCTTGCTAACAATCACATCGGATAATGTTAGAATATCTTGCTTCATTTATGCTCCAATGCTGTTAAAACGGTATGAACATTTTCCTTGAGCGTCGCGAGGTAGCCGCGCTTAGTCGGAAAGTTGCTTAGGACGATATGCGGCTTCCCCAGAGTCTCGGCAAGTCCTTTTCCTGTTTCGGGTCCGGATTGCAGATTGTCAACGACAGCAACAACATGCCGGTTTCTTCCAATGTTGACTAACCGCACAACTTCCTTCGTGGACATAGCTTCTGGTCTCCCATAGGCACCAACCACACGAAATCCCATCCATTCGAGCGGCTCTTTTTGCATGGAAGATGCCAGAATCGCATGGCCAGGGATACCCGCACGCTTTGTCTGTTGCTTAAGAATTTGTGCCTCATCTTGAATAAGACGGATAGTTGCTTTCTCTCTTTTCGCAATTTCTTCACGGTGTTCAGGAAAGCGTATGGACAATTCACCGGCGAAACGTCTCAAACCGAAAATGTAAGAATCGGGTGCCATCCAATTCCTTGCACGATTATCAATAACTAACCTGTTCCGACCGCCTGGCCCGGCTTTCTCCATAAAAGGCATGCCATGGACGGTAATCACAAGGTTGGCTTTTTTCATTTTTTCGATATCCGAAAGTTTAACATCATAGTGTCCAGGGCATTGGCCAGGAGGAAGAATTGCTTCGACTTTAAAACGATCTGCGGGCAGCAACGCCTCGACCATACCGGAAAGAATCGTATCCGAAGTGACGATCAAATGTTTCACTCTCGTATTTTCCGCGAAAGCCGTACCCGGCACTATAGGAGGGAAAAACCATGAATGCAGCATAACTACTAAGAAAATGACTTTGAGTCGCATCAACAAAAACCACTTTTTAAGAAAGGCGTGGTTGTATCAACTACGACCACGCCTGTATAATATTTATTGAAATTTTAATGTTAATCCGACAAACGCTGTGGTGCCGGGCATACTGTAACCTTTTGCATATTCATAGTGCTGGTTGAAGATATTATTGACTGCCAGATACACTTCCGAATCACTCATGCGAAATGGTTTGTAGTCGAAACGATAGCCCAGTCTGCCGTTAACCAATATAAAGTTCTCCAGTTTATTATCATCCGTAAGTGAAGTGTAATTTAATGTGCCGGCACGTGAGCTTGTGCTTGCATAAACGTCCTGTAAATACTGCATATCCAGGCGCAGCCGAAAATGTTCCAGAAAAGTCCAGTTGCTGCCTGCCTGGAATTGAAAGCCGGGCGTATAAGGCATGTGGTCGCGTTCAATGTTGTCGCTGCCGGTGGCTTTGGCATCCATCAAAGTAGCGCCGGCAAAAAACTCCAACGATTTCAAAGGCGTGATTGTGCCTGTAAATTCCAGCCCGCGGATTTCATATTTACCGATCGGGTCATTGAATTGAATAGGAATAGGTCCGAACATATAGGCCTGGAAGCGGTCGCTGCCTTTATCATAGAAAGCTGCCGCCGAAAGTGTAGCTATTTGCGGCCAGGTATGGGTTAGACCGACTTCATAATGATCCACTGTCTCAGGTTTGATCTTCTCCCAGTATCGTTCGGGATTGGCAACCGGCGAGCTGGTCAGCACCATGTTCATCACGACAATGGGCAACGGGTAGTTCACACCTCTGGCGTAATTGATATTGAGATCCGTATGTTGATAGCCTGTAACCAATCCTGCTTGGTATGACGATGCAGATTCAAATTCATTATGGTAGAAATAGCGATAACCCGCTGAAGGGATGACGTGGAAACCCTCCGTACGGCCAAACATCTGACTGATGGCTACAAAGGGTGAAAGAATTGTCGTTTCCGGAAAATCCCATACCCTTTCCGCCCTGCCGCCATTGATTCCGGAAACGGCAAGGCCGCTGTATGTACGCTCTATGTTTTTCAATTCTGTCCTATCCAGATCTGCTCCGATGAGAATCTCTCCACCTTGCCAAAACATAAATTTCTCTTTTGCCCTGATACCGTACATCAATATTTCTTGACGAGACCAGAGACCATTTGTACCGCCGGCGTACCGCACGCCATTCGTCAATTCTTGCAGCAAATCAAAATCAGTATCGTTTACATATGCCTTGACATAACCGTTTGCACTCTCGTACTTGTTATTAAGAGTCAGAGTGGAAAGAAAATTCTCCGTATCGAAGCGCTCTGCCATAGGCCAGCTCACACCGTTTGTTGACGTTGGTGTCGTTTCCGGCATTGGCGCCAGTGTTTGACTGCTAACTTCGTTGGCCAAAAGCCTGATATTCCAATTATCATTGAGCTGATAGCCGGTATTGGCATAGTAACTTTGTTGCTGAGCGCGGGAATGGTCCCGATGTCCATCTGTGGATGCCCAACTTTGAGATACATAGATATCGAAAGGTCCTTTCTTAACCCCAGTGGAAAGGCTCTCGCCAAACGTGGCGTAACTTCCTCCACTGGCTTCTAAAATAACCTCCTGTCCTTCTTTCTTTAAATATCTGGGTAGGACATTCACGGACGCATAACCGCTTCCAAATTCAGATGGCTGTGGACTTTTGAATATTTCAATACTTCCGATTGTCGGAAGAGCGATCCCGTCACCCAGAACTTGTCCGAAAAGGCCTCCGTACCGCGGGACGCCGTCATACAAAATCGCAAAGTCGGAGCTGGGATGACTTGCCCCCCGCCCACGGATGTACATGCTGTGACTGGTCTGGCTCCCCATTAGATTTTTGCTTTGAAACATGACTCCTGGGACATCCCGCAGAGCGGATTGAAAGTCGAGACCATTCTGTTCTTTGATTTGTTCTTCGGTTACGACGTTATGCTGTGTCCCGTAACGGGTAGTAACTGGTGTAGTAGGATTTGAATAAGGTGTGGTGGTAACGATTATTTCTTTAAATTCGGTTACATTCTTGTCTTCCGATCTAGATGCCGCTTTTTGTTCAATTTTACCTTCCGACTCCTGTTGTGAATTTGTAGAAGCTTTTTCCTGGGCTAATGCTGATAAAGAAAAAACAATCAAACATAAAACAGTTAAGCAAATTTTAACCATTCCTCTTCCTCCTTCTGTTTACATTCCACCTCCTTTCTGCTATAAGTAATAGCAGATGGGTGAATTCTTTAACGTTTTACCCTTCTTCCGGGGCAGGGCACCCTCGCCAAAGGTATTGCCCTGCCTCTTCTTCTATAACTAGTTTAAGTCACTGCAAGCGGAAGCTTACTGGTAGTAGAACCCATGTAGAGACTTTATTGCCGTTACGATACCCCGGTGCATAGGTTGATTTTTTAACCGCTGCCACAGAGGCTTCCGTGAAACCATATCCTGCCCCCTCGACTACTTCCACATTCACCAATTTTCCATCGGTACCGATCACCAGTTTGAGAAGAACCCGGCCTTCTTTTCCCAGCCGACGAGCCAACGCCGGATAAACCGGCATTTCTTGATAAAGGAAAGTTGGGGCTCCATAGTCACCGAAATGGGCCTCAGCGTTACCCGTTGAAGAACCGCCCTTAAGGCCATTTTCAGAAGCATGATCGTTTTGAAAAGATCCTGACGAGGCTTTATCTACAGCGCTCACACCTGTAATGGCTGCAGTGGAAATACTCGAACCTTCTTGTGCAGGTGGTTGATTTTCTAACAAGACTTTTTCAGAGATCGAAACCAGAGAGGTTTCTTTTAAGGGAACATTTCGCTTATTGTTAGTATCTCTCGCCTGCATGTTCAAGTTCGGACCTTTGTCTTTAATAAAGATTCTTTTCAACTGGGCTGGTTTTGCAACGGGCGATTCTACTCGACCAGTAGATAACCCAGATCTATCGAGAAAATTGACGGTAATGATCTGGGGATACGAAACGGTTTTGATCATCGGTGTTGTAAAAAGGGTAAAAAATATCCCCAAATGTAACAACACCGAAACCATGAAGGCTTTCTGTCGGGCATTGAGATCAAAGAAACTAATAAGAAAGAATTTGACCTGTTTCATATGAACATCTGCGTCGCACTTTACAGCATTTGTATAGTTATAGCGTTTAAATCTCTGAACCAGACCGCAACAAAATTCGAGCTTGTATGCCACCAAGCTTATATAGTGTTACATATATATAAATAGTACTACGTCTATGTCAATATATTTCTCACTAAAAACTGATACAATCTCGTTAAGACATTGGAAATAGTATCTATATAAGATTAACTAGTATTACAACCAATTGATATTTAGGTGTTACCAAATATTGAATTATTCCTCCCCTTCCATTGAATTCAATGAGCAGGTAAGATTTTATTTCGTAGTAGATTACTAACGTATTGTGCAAACAAGCGGCAAGCTCAACTGGATTGTGCCAGTCATCTCTTGCACATACCTTGTCTATATCTTTGCTTTATGAGAAACGGCGGAGATTGTGAAAAAATACGGCTAATATTATTAGTCAGTTATATCTATTTACAAAATTCCGGATACAATTTTTTTGCACATTCCGGACAAATTTCATGGGTGAATTCCGCCTCTGAGTGATCCCTGATATAAGATTCAATCTGCATCCAATAACCATTGTCGTCACGAATTTTTTTACAGGAGGCGCATATTGGCAGTAACCCGCTTAAAGTTTTGACTTGGGAAATTGCTTCCTAAAGTTCCAGAATAAGCCTCTCCCGTTCTTCTTCAATCTGTCGGCGCTCAGTAATATCTCGTATAGTACCCTGAAATCCAATTGTTTTGCCATCTGTATTGTATCGGGTACAGATTATGTTGATTCGAAAGCATTGCACTTTTATTGTTGTTCAATGCTTCCAATACTTCGTTTCTTCTCAGATATGGCGTTTCTTCTCAAGGTAGCCATTTTTCTTCTAGCCTTCAGCAGGATAGGGGTGATCTCCTTCTCCAGTTCATTGAATATTTCCAATGATGCTTTGGCGCTTTTGGTCAGATGTATTTTCTTTTCACCGGGATTAATCTCCACCAGTTGAATGCCTAACCTCTTTTCCGCTTTTTTAATTTTCCCCCAAACCAAACGATAGGAGAGATTAAGCTTTTTGACTGCGGAATTTAGACTGTTGCTTTTTTCCAATTGTTTAAAGTACTTATCAAGACTTGGTTCGAATACCGTCATCCCATGCTCTTCAAACCATATTTTGTATTTTATTTTCATACCATAACCTTTCCACTCTAATAACAATTGATCGAATCAACACGAGCATACTTCCTTGTAAAATCATCATTATATGTAAGTAGTTGCATGCAGCCCAATGAAGCAGAATAAAACGTGCTACATATGAGATATAAATAACACCATCATTTTTATGTGTCAACACAATAATTCCTTAATATTAGAAGTTTGCAGGAAAGATGGTTGAAAAACAGGTGGGTTGAAAATTTGCTAGAAATGAAGTGCAAGTTTCAATCGGAATTCAATCATCTGATCAGAAAAACAACGCGGCACTTTGTATTTGTAAGCTTGTATATCTTCAAAAAAGTCAAAATGAACTAGTACAGGAAGTACATCCCAGAAAAAGCCTTAACCGACGTCATGATTTTCAGCCACTAGCAAATCTTGCACCTTCAATCTACAAACACCTGTTTTTGACAAGCTGTGAAGGCGTGAATTATGATTTGAAAGGTGCAAAGTTAGAGTTAAGCTGCTCCGATTTCCGTTATCGGCTCGAACAATTTATTATGCATCTGGCGCTTTAAGAACTCTTTCATTAGCTGCAAGACGACATCAGTCCTTTCCTGGTGAGGAGCATGACCACATGCCTCCACCATCGCCTTTTGGACATTCAATGACTTCGACGCGATTGACTCCACCTGCGCAACAGTGCCATATTGATCTTCAGTGCCTTGCAAAACCAGAACTGGACACTCTATTGATGGCAGTAAATATTCTATATTCCAATATTTGAAGAAGTTGCTGAGCCATGTGTCAGACCATGCTTCAAAGATTCCTTCTGCTTTTCCTCCATGATACCTGGATAGTCTGCGCAACTTTTCAGCATTAAAAGTATCTGAAGCGACCTGGATGCCATCCAATGTCTCTTTCTCAACAAAAACGTGGGCAGCCTCGGTGATGATTCCCTGGAGGTGAGCAGGTTTTTCTGACGCGTGAATTAGGGCAATACTTCCGCCATCTGAGTGGCCGATAAGAAAGTAATTTCTGGCGGGGATCAGCTGTGAAATAATTTCCGGCAACTCAGTAAGTGCATATTTGTGCAGGTAATGTATTGTCCATAAATGAGAGATTGGTGACGACCTGCCATAGCCAAGGCGGTCATAAACAATTCCGGGACAACCGGTTTCCTTGCACAACATATGCGGGAACTCCTGCCACATTTCGGTACAACCCAGCCCTTCATGAAGAAAGACCAGATGGGGGCTCTCTTCCTCTCCGTATATTGACTCGTAGTAGATTTGTTTTGCATGACCTAATTTTAGAATTGCCATTGGAGCAGTCTTCCTAATGCATAACAATTAATATACTTGGTTGTATTTTCCGACTATTCAATATCTTTATACTCTATTTAAAAAAATAATCGAAATTAAATAACTGTTTAAGATCAAATGGGATGAATTGTGACGCTGGGTATTTCACGGTTATAAGGAGCAAAATACCGGTGTGTAATTTATGGAAAATTTGCCCAATTTAAAGAAAACCTAAGGTCTTCTGGAGTTTATGACATTATGAATACCGTTTGAAATAGAGTGTTATTTTAAAAACTATCAAACGCAGACTGACAGGAAGATAGAGAGCCTTCAGCGACAGCATTGATGAGTCTGTGTCTTTTGATCAGTGCGATAATGAATTGCAGTATTGGATGAAAATATCCACGGGATAGGTGCTTGGGACAAATACTCTATATTCCAATATTATAGAGCATTCCACAGAATCTATTGATAACCTCCACAAGCCTTGGATGAGATATTTCAAAGTCCTGAACAGACGAAGTCAGACCTTCAATCGATAAATTGAAGAGCACCGGACTCTTTTCTCTGCGTGTGGATTCATGAGTTGATAATTTGGCAAATCCCACAATGCTTTCGGCATGCTCATAGTGAGTCTGGGAAAGGTCTACAATTTCCTTCCTCAGTGTCGCAAGAAGAGTCAATAGCTCAGCTTTGTCACCTTCTTTGACCGATTCGGTCTCCTTCAGCTTCTCTTCAATCTTGTCGAGATCATCCTGAATCATTTTCTTCCACCTTTATTCGCCTTCATTCCAAATGCCCCCCTGAACATCTCCGCCACCTGTATAAATCATACGATGGGCAGTCTTATATGTCAATGCGAAACAGGCCATAAAATGTGAGGTGTGGATGTTTGTTGCCGGGTATGTATTGTGTTTATTGCGAATCGAAATCAAGTATGCCCATGAAAAATATTAAATGCTCACTACAGGAAGTACATACCAGGAAAAGCCTTGGCCGACGTCATGATTTTCAGCCACTGGCAAATCATATACCTTCCATCAAATATCAAATGAAGGATATTTGTTTAGCAGAATCGCAGATTATCAGAAAAAAGGTACAGAACAGATCCCACACCCATAAGAAATCATAAAATGACCTAATAGCCTATTTGTCAGAACGCGACATTAGTTGTGATAGAATTAGTGATACCAAACACTTACAATCGCTAAAGCACAAAAAATGCCTTTAGACTCAAGCATGTTTCAGGATGATACCCCCCACTATATTGGATACACTTTCACACATATCAATAGCTATTTCAAGTCGCTCAAATATTTCCTTCAATTTGAGCAGTTCGATTGCATCTTTTTCTTTAATAAAAAGATCGCTGATGATTTCTCTTAAAATGACGTCGCCGGCATTTTCCAAGGTGTGAATTTCCACGCAGCCATCCACAATCATTTTGCTATTCTTCAAATTACGCAAACCATAAACGACACTTTTAATTTTTTTGATCGCTTGAAAAAGAATTTCCGCCTGCTTGCTGATTGCATCACTCGGCTTTTTAATCTGATAGATGTGGATGCGGATGGCGGTGGCTTCGATGGCATCCAGAATGTCATCCATTTTATTGACCAATGCGTATATGTCTTCATGATCAAGGGGCATCAAGAAGTTTTGGTGCATATTTTTGTATGTTCTATGAGCAATGTCATCCGCTTCATGCTCAATTTCCTTAAGCCGGGAAACTCTAGCCACAGAATAATCCCGATCTTTGGTCATTTCAAGGAAAAATTGACCGCCTTCTTCAATCTTGTTCGCCAATTCTTCAAATAAATCAAAATAATTTTCTTCATTAGGAAAAAAGCGCATGAGAAATACCTCCACTTAAAATTTTCCAAGTAAGCTTTCTTTGGATAATGTAACACATATTAAGTTAGTGCTCATCCAATATGATTATTTTCGATTGAAATGATGCAGATCTATCAAAATCTATTTTAACCGATAAATAATGAGCCTCGGATCAATACTCCGCGGCGGCATGTGATAAAATCGTGCCAGACACAATCGGACGGAGAAGGATTCTTTTTTTAACATTTTTGACAGAAATATCCTTTAACTATTCGCATTTTCGAATCGCAAGGTAAATCCGAAGCAGAACTTCAAATCTCCGGCCCTGCCTGCATCTCCTCCGAAAATAGGTAGTTTGGCTACCTATTAAACACTCATTAGATCAATATTTACAATCTACTATAATTAGGCTTAAATAATTACAAAAGGCAATTGCTACACTTTATACCAGGTTGCATTCTTTAAGTGGCGTTGGTTTTCTTTCAACATAATTTATAATATGCAATCTGGTTAGAGGGAGTTGTTGTCTTTTACATTTAAAAAAAGAGCTTAACCTAGTACCGATTGGAGGGTTGCCAGAAGAAGTAAGTATGTCTAAATAAAATTGTAAGGAGGAGACGATCATGACAGCGATTACCTGTATCTATTGCGGCGTTGAGGGTGTATTAAATGAGCATGGTTTAGACAATGATGGTTCTTTGAAAGTCTTCAAACGGGTGGGTCGTAATCATGTTTCCGGCGACCTGCACTATGTATGCCCGGTTTGCAATATTGTTCTCCTTGTTGACCCTGTTCTGGTCAGACAAAGCGATCATATATTTAGAAAGAAAGAGAAAAAATATCAACGTATGGTGCCGAGCTCAGCTAATAATCTTCCCGGCATCTATACAGTGCCCCACCATTCGTATGTATAGCTCCCATTTTTAAATAACTAGAAATCAGAATGCTAATCAAGGGGTTACATGCTGCATAATCGGTTTGTAACCCTCTTTTTTTGTCTGCTTTGAAATTGTGATGGATGCTGTTTTGAATCCGTCATGCAGCTCTTTAGGATCATTACAAAGGTTATAATTTATTCAGCAGCAACATCCTCCTTTGCCGTCTTTTTCATTGTCTGGTTTGATCGAACAGCAGCATTCATCTCCCTCTCTTCCCAGCATGGAGTTGATAACAGCCGTCGCGCAACCGACGCCCGCACTAACAAAAATGGCTCCAAACGGACAATTACGGCTGCATGCTCCACATTCCATACAGGCGTCGCGATTCTGAATGACAACATGGGAACCATTCATTTTAAAAACCCCGTGGGGACAAACCTCGAGGCACATGCCGCAGCCGGTGCATTTATTTTCGTCGAGCCGTAAAGTTACCACGTCTTTTAAATAAATTAAATTTTTCATTTTATCATCTTTCTAAGCAATCAATCTTGCAGCGATCCACGTTAGAAGACCAACAGAGGCGGCGGCAATCTGTGCGGGGAGCGCCCAGCGCATTTCCTTTTTTACTCCCGATAAGGATGTGTATGTCGAGGCGCCGGTAAAGTTCATTGCCAAAAAGCTTGATATTGCCGGAATCATCAACAGCCAGGCCAGAGTCTCGGTTCTGCCTGCCCAGATGTGCAAATCGGGATTCCGTAGATGAAGTAGAATAAGCGCAACAGCAAGGCCGATGACAAAGCCTTTTGTGGAAAAGGCGCGTCCCGGCAGGTAAGGCAACAGCAATGGATTTAACACCGCACCGCTGAAAACAGCAGCTAAGAGCGCGAAAACTGCAAACAACCCATAATTAATCATGTTGGCCCAAAATCCCGCCGGGCCTCCGATGCCGCTCAAAATAAAGATAACAGGTGCAATGATAAGGAATTGTTTTACCGCAGCTACAAGTTCGATGGGAATCAGCGCAGCTCTTTCTTTTAACGGAAAGTCCATCATCCGCATTGCCGGAGTCGCTTTCCAGCCGGAGTCAAGGTAAACTGCCAAGTCTTTAGACCTGATTGGCCCGTAATAAACTTTGAATCCTGAAAACCGCTTTACCTCGTGAGCGGCCACCCCCGGCGCTCCCAGTTGGGGCATAATTAATTTCCGGTGATTGACAATATTTTTCAGACCGCTTGCGGTGATTCTTCTTATCAGTTCTTCCGTACCGAATGTGCCGTGGCCTGCGGCGCACCAGACGTTGATGCCTTTCGTGTCCAGCACTAAAATCCATAAGTTTCTGCCGGGCAATTCCCCGCGCAGCTTATCAAAACTCATTTTATAATTAGCGGTTACCAAAACCGGCGAATCATTATCAGGGTTCCCCAGCGCATACAGGCCCGGATCAACCGTATAAGCCATTCTGCCGATTCCCCAGCGGGCCTTGATTGTGCCCCAATGATCAAGGCTTTGCCATTCGGCGGAAACCTGCGGTATCCGTCCAACGGCTGTCAGGATGGAACCGTTGACGAAAGATTGATTGAGTCCCGGGATGATGTAACCGGCTTCATTTGCCGGCGAACAACAGCGTGATCTTTCCTGAACCAACGGCAATATTATCCCGTCTTTTGAGCAGGAACAATTTTCTTGTTTATTCATGATGTTATTCCCCCCCTTGTTGTAGAACCTCTTCACCTCCCGGGGGCGGAAAGAGAGTTGCCGCCCGTGAATCGTGAACGGATTTATTGCGCTGGCTAAAAATATGAGGAGGCCTTTATGCGCTTGCCTTATTTTGGATTATCAAACGAGTGGCTTTTCTTCATGAGAAAATAGCCGACAGTCAGTGCGATAATTATGGAGGCGATGCCTATCAGGCTCAGACTGTCAATTTCCTTCACATCCAAAATGATTACTTTGCGGGCAATGGCGATAATAGCCACGGAAACAACAACCTCATAATGCGGCTGATCCTGTGTTATGTAAGTTTTCATTATGGTTTCCAGAAGTTCAATGCCTATGATGACCAGCATAAAAAGGCCGAAAATCTCCAGAAGCTGATCAACGCTCAGAAGCAGGTAGGGCGGCGTAGTAATATCTTTTATAATAATCCAGCCCAGGTCAAGGGTGGCAAGGCCTAAAACAAAGGCCATCATAACCATGAGAACCTGTATCATTACCTTTTCATACTTTTTTAATATAGTGAACAACATGTTGGACATGGTCGGTGCGCTCCATTCAAGACAATTGCTGTTATAAGGCAGCCAGCGTCGGCGCTTTAGAAAATGCTCCTTCAGTTGCCGCCCCTCAGTTTCGCAGTTGAAAAAACGATCTGCTGTTGGTTATTGTCCGTTCATTGCCGCAATTCTAGTTTTGGTCTCCTCATTGAGAAAATTCCATAAACCGATCTGTTTGACGGTATCGACTTTGGGAATGCCGGTGTCGCTCCAGCCGCGCTGCGCATAATAAACTGCTATTAATTTTCTTAATTCTTCTTTGCGCTGCTTCATCAGAAATTCCCGCTTTTCGGATGTTTCCATTTCAGCAATGTCGGCTAAAGGTTTATCAAGAATCCTGCTCAGCTGTTGGTCATTATATTCTTTTTCAACATCGTAAAGAGAATCATCGGTAGGGCCGATAGCTCTGTCCGGAATCCAGTCATGCTCGCCGGTCGTTGCGCCATAGGCCAAAACATTCATTATCCGCTGCAAATTGATGTCCCGATCCGTCTGTTCGAATATTTTCTCCCAGGTCATATTTGTACCCAGCATGCCGTTATAAAAATCGGCATAAATTTCCTGCGAAGCTGGATTTATATAAATATCGGTATCCTTGCGATTACCGGAATCGGGATTGAAAACATCAACCCAGGGCAGCTTGCAAAGCCCCAGATTATCATTGCCCAGACGTACGCGGGGATAGGTGATTAACGCCTTTGCCTTCGTTTCAAAGGTTGGGAAAGCACCCAGCAGATCAACCTTGACGAGCCAGGCGGCGGCATGATGCGCTCCGATATCACTGGCTGCCGCATAAGATGCCTGCATGGATAAAGATCGATGCGTGCGGTAAAGAGAGAAGGGTAGTCCCTTGGTTTGCATGGCAAACTGTTCAAGATCTTTTTGGGGATTAGATTTGCCTGTCCTGACGGCGTATTTGGCGGCGATCCAGGCGGTCAACTCCACCATGCTTCTGCCGGCAACCCGGGCCAGAGCGGTTTCGCCGCGGGCAAGTTGGTGAATAAACGCCAGGGCGGCTTGCTCATCTCCCCAGTTGAGTGTAAAACCGTCCGTATCTGCGGCAGTCAGATATTCTCTCTGGTAGCATTCCATGAGAAAAGCCATAATAACGGCCGTGGTGATGGTATCAATGCCGTAATTATCGCAATGCCAGTTGGCTTCCATAATAAATTCGGGATGCCAGATTCCCAGGTTGGAGCCGAATCCGGCCGCCGTTTCATATTCAGGTCCGTCTACCCATACCTCTTTCCCTTTATGTTCGCTGGATGCCAACGTTACCCAGCCGCCTTTAGTGCAACGCAGATTGCAGCCGGGAAAGCAGCCGTCCATACCCCGGTGATCGAAAAGATGCTCCGAGTAAAATTTGCCACAGATTTGCCCCGCATGCGGATCAGATCCAAATTGATAATTTTTTACCGGCAGCGACTGGTATTCATCCTTATTCATGAAAGAGATCAGGCCTGCCGAACCTTTGCGGTGCATCTGGAGAGATTGCGGGTCGACCTCCTTGACGATTTTATGGAGTTTTAAGCCGGCCTGCTTGACCTTGTTCCAATCAGCCGCGCCATAAGGATTGTCGCCATGCGGAAATTGAGCAAGGACAATGATCGCCCGAACATTCTTGTGCATCATGATCGTACCCAGGCCCGTGCGTCCGGCCTGCTTTGTCCGGAACAGCCCTTTTGCTCCATGCGCCGGTTTAGCCACGTCAAAATAATGGCTGTTGATGCATCCATAGTTAGTGGTTGCCGCGCCCACGCCCGTTGTTAAAAAGACAATATTTTTCTTTTCATGACCAGCCTGAGTGAACTGCTCTATAATAGCGTGCTCCAGATCAAAAACCTGATCAATTGCCGGTGCATCAATTATGGATATGTCGCCCCGAAAACCGTCGATGACAATCATGACATCTTTTTCAGCAATACCGGTGATTTCCAAAGCATCAAAGCCGGCATATTTAAGGTAAGCACCGAAGTAGCCGCCAAAATTAGAGACGCCCGGAATGTGAGTGAGCGGCGATAAAGATACAGCCATGCACTTGCTCGTTCCCGGAAATTGCGGAATACCGCCCAACGGTCCCGGTGCAAGAATCAGCGGATTTTCCGGAGAATGAGCAGTAGTTTCCGCGGCGATTTTCCGGTGCAGCAGGTAGAGCCCCAGCCCCCTGCCTCCGATAAAAAAATCCCGAACTTCCGGCTTAAGCGGCTCAATGGCAATAGTGCTTTCCCCCAGATCTATCGTTAGAATTTGATTGGCATATCCATGATTAAGCGACGTTTTTGTGTACTTCATTATTTTTTGTTTCCTTCCGGCTTTTCGCTATAGTTTGGCAAGAGCTTGCTTACGTGGCCGGGGAGTATAAAAGGAAGAGCCAATTGCGTCAATAAAATAATGGATGGCATAAAAGGCGTCCTTGGTCGAGCTGGAAGTGATTGATTTTATAAACTATTTTAAATCAAATAGTCTTTCCGCAGCATGAATGGTCTTTTGCCTGAATCTTATTGTCTCTTGTCGGAAACTTTTTTGATGAATTCTGCCAGACTGTCGAAAAAGGCTCATCTGCTGAGTTGTGCTTCGGTTTTGGCTGCTCACGTAAGTTGAAAGTACGCTTCGCTGCTCGATCCTAGCGCGCCTTACATCTGATCTGAACAGCCTTCAACAAGGCGGATACCAACACATGCTAAGGCTTCCGAAAGGGCAAAGTCTATTGTTTTGTAAAGAAGTGAAGATTATCTATTGAACTGTGCATCTAACAAGAACACAAAATCTATAGCGCTACACCATGCTTAATCTCAATATGTTCCTGAGAACAGACGGCAGTTTTAATGTTAGACAAAGGTAAAGAAATTCGTTCTTCTCAATACCGGAAATAGCAAACGGGAATCATTTTTTTTGTAATGTGGCTTTAGTTATTACAAGAAAAATAAAACACCCACCGACTATTTATTATTGTGTAAATTCAACGTCAGTGGGTGTTGATAAATATTCCGTCATTAATTAGCAGAATTGATCAGACGATACTATTGCTGCTATCGACGTCGTTGAATAGACTGATAGTAATATCCACCAGTCGGAGTCCACGAAATATAACCATAATCTGTCGTTTCTTTGCCGTTAGCGGAACCGGTCATCGAAACTATATCATTGCTGCCAACAATCTTTGAAGACATCACGCCGACCAGTGGCGTGTAAACAGAATCGGCCGAGCAATTGCTGCTTGCATTACCTTCTACTCGAAAGTGGCCGGAAGGAGTGTGTAAGTTTTTCATCTGGAACAGCTTTTGATTCCTTAGAATGGAAAGACTGCCGAGATCACTTGAATAGGTGCAATTGGCGCACTGACTGAGACCAGAATATTGGACGGATTGTTCATTCCAAATTGTATAAAGTAGTTGAGTCCTTATGTTCTGGGTATCGCCGGTCAGGTCGGTTTTGCAGGGTACCAGAGCAAGATTGTTGAAAGCATATCCGTCAGTCTTTTTTGTTCCACTTGGCTCGGAAAGAAAATCAAATGACAGATACTTTGGACAAGCATCATAAGCGGCATTGGGAAGGCTGCATGCAGATAAACTATACGGCGCAGGACAGTAAGCAGGATCAACAACCGTTGTTGGTGAGGCCTTCAGCGCAAGTTTATTCACATCACCAATCTCTCCTGCCCAAAAGCCGTCAGCGAATTGACCGTCGCTAGCGATTACATTAGCGGCAAAGCGCCAGGCACTGTATTGCCATGCACTTGAGGTGCTCGTTGCCGTGCTTCCCGGCAATGTACCGTCACCTTGTACAATTATGGCGGAGCCGCTTAAATGATTCCAGGAAATTTGTTTGTTCACTGATTCATTTACAGCCCAGCATTTGAGGGCGCCCTTTTCAGAAAATCCCATTCCGGCCGCCACCCCCAGATTATCCAAACTCGATCCGTCGCTGGCCCTGAAAATTAAGGGACTGAAGCCCGCCAATTGGATGGCAAAACTGGAAATACGGCTCTGACTGGTCGGATCCGAAGGAATGTCTTTGACTTCCCAGTAACATTTAACAAAAACATCATTTGGTGAACTGTTGTTCATAATAATATAGGTTTCATTACCATTGTCTGTTTGAACGGTGGGCCAGATCAGCAGGCTTCCTTCCTTTGAAGTATTCGCACTACCGTCAATCTGGGCAAAACAAGGGGAACTAGCCATGATCATCAGCAAGGTCATGACGAATATCGTAAGTTTATTACTTTTCACTTTTTTGCCTCCTTTGCATATCGTTTATTATGAAGATCCCTATGTGTATCCATATAATTGCAATAGACCTATATCTTTGAAATACCCGGCGCTGTCCTATTCGGTTCCGTGAAAATCATTCCTCGCCTCTCCGTAAGATTCTATTTGTTACCAGTTTATAGAAATGGGATTGGGCGTATTTATGTCATTTGCATCTTTAACATATGCCTGGCCGGGACCAAGGGCAGTCGGTGGAACGGCGGTGATAGGCCCTGAGCTGGACATAAATTGCATGGACATGACACCGATAAGTGGGACTCCCGAACTTCCGGCACAACTTGCATCTTGCTTGCCATGGATATAGATGCCGCCGCCGGGAGTTGCGAGATTGGAAAACGGGTTGACATTAGAATTGCCGGTCAGATCCAACTTGGAACTTATAAGCGGCTCGGAGAACCACTGGGTCGTAGTATCGTTGTGACCGACGCAGGCAGAGACGACTCGATACCCGGAATTTGGAACCTCATCATAGGTTATTAAATTCGTAAAAGCAGTGGGGGATGTACTACTCGTAAAGTCTTCTGCACAAGGAACCATGGTCAGGATATCATTGACTGTACCCTGAGGAAACGATTTAGCCAAGTTACTCGGAGTCTGTTTTAGGAAATTAAACAGCAAACCAGTTGGGCAGGCATCATAATTACCGGAATCACCAGTCAACCGGATGCTTCCGGCAGTACCGGCACTGGCCCCGGTTGTTGAACTATTTACGGCAAATCGCCAAGCACTATAGCCCCAACTCTGATTTTTCCCTTCTTTGACAATTGCTTCTCCCGCCAGCCAATTCCACGCTATTTGCTGGGTTTCGGTATTGTCCACAGCCCAGCACCTCAATTCTGCGGTGCTTCCTGAACCAAGCGGTGGGGCATTACTTCCGGTATTAGGTATATTATTGCCATCTATATCCTTACCTGTAGAGGCCAACCAGGAGATCGTTTGGTTTGGCATCAGGTTAAAAATCCAGTCGGTGTGTTGAGATTGCGACCAACGGTAAAAGCATTTCACTTTAACGCTTTCGTAATAATTGTTGCTAAGCATAATCGTCGTGTCGGCAGGTCCAACTTTAATCAATGGCCAGATTAATAGACTTCCTTTCTTCGATGTATTCGTCATCGTCCGATCGGTTTGAGCAAAACACAAAGCAGATGAAACAATTAAGATAAAAATTGTGGTTAACGCTATCATACGACATTTTTTCACGGTTGTTCCTCCTTTCTAGTCACTTCAAACTTATAAAATACTAAATATTTAATGATATAATGATTTGAGAAAAGCAGAGAATCTTTCATCGAGGGAAAAACATTCTTTACAGAAGCCGTTAATTGGAATTTTTTGAAACTGGACATTGTCGTTCTTTTTGATAAAAAATTTTATGTTATTTTGGTTTGTTAAATAATTCCATCATTCAATCTTAGTGAAATATAGCATGAACAGGCGGAATCAGAAGAACAACAGCACTGTCAACTATCATGGATTTACCCGTGAGCAAAAAAGTTGAACCGTTTTGTCATCAACGGAAATAAAATCATAAAATATTACATTTTTTCTCAAGGTTTAATAAAGAGCATAATAAAAGTTTTTTTGGTTTTTTTCATATCCTTATTGTTATGAAAACACCATATGTGATGAAGGTATATTTTTTTATATCTTTAAATATAGAAAAATAGGATATTATTGAGACAGGAATGGTCTTGTGGGTGGTAAAAAATTGCCGAGCCCTTTTCCCCGGTACAGAAGTCAGAGGATCATGCCAGAAATACTTTTTACCGCATGGTGTATCCCTTCAAATATGCCTTTCAAATGTACCTTATACTCAATTTCAGAAAGGAAAATGCACTTCCAAATGAAATTAAATTATATGTCTTATAATGATCGGAAATAGAGGGAATGTTTCGGTCTATCTATACATGAAGTATTTTTTAATCTTGACAATGCCTGGCTAGTTGGCTAAATTACCAAATAGTCTATGAAGAGGAGCAAAAAATGGCGGGAAAAGTAAATACAAAACATGAAGCATGGGCGAAAATTATTAAAGCGATGGCGCATCCTACCCGGCTATTCATCATCGAAGAGTTGAACAAAGGGGAGCGATGTGTCGGAGAGCTCACGGAAATGATTGGCGTGGATACTTCGACCGTATCGAGGCACTTGAGTGTTTTGAAAAATGCCGGACTGGTATTCGATGAAAAAAGGGTGAATTCCATTTACTATAAATTGCGTTGTCCCTGTATCATTGATTTTATGGATTGTGTGGAAGAGGTGTTGTCGGCCAATGCCAGGGAACATAACAAAATTTTAAAATGCTGCAGAAAATAAAATAAAGGGAGCAATTATGAAAATTGAAATTTTAGGAACAGGTTGTGCAAAATGCCATAAACTGGAAGAGGATGTCTGGGATGCTGTCCATGAGTTGGGCGTTGAGGCGTTGATTATCAGTGTTCAGGATATAAAACAGATTATGGGCTATGGCGTAATGACCACTCCGGCTCTGGTTGTGGATGGCGAAGTTAAAATGGCGGGAAAAAATCCGACAAAAGATGAAATAAAAAAATGGCTGGGGGCCAATATAGATATTAACGCAAAACCGTTACCCGGGGGATGCTCCGGCTGTGGTAAGTGCTGAACAGGCAATATTGCGGTGAATAAAAATGATTGATTGCTGCAATACAGGAAAAGACAGACTCAAAAGTAACTATCTTGTTCTTGCGCTGATTCTGTTGGCGGTGCTTGTCTACGTGTTTTTAGAGCAGGGTGTTAATTTTCTCGTTGATACAGTTTTGGGGTTAGACAAAGGTTCACATCTGACGGAGGCGATAAGGTTCTTTCTGTATGATACGCCGAAAGTGCTTATCCTGCTCACCGTTATTGTCTTTGTTGTCGGGGTCATCCGCTCTTATTTTTCTCCGGAGAAAACGAGAAAAACCCTGGAAGGAAAGCCCCTGTTTATCGGCAATGTCCTCGCCAGTCTGCTGGGTGTTGTAACGCCGTTTTGCACTTGTTCGGCCATTCCGCTTTTTATTGGTTTTGTCGAAAGCGGCGTTCCTCTGGGTGTCACTTTTTCCTTTCTGATTGCCGCTCCAATGATCAATGAAGTTGCACTGGTCCTGCTTTTTGGTCTGTTCGGCTGGGAAACAGCGCTGCTTTATGCTTCCACGGGATTGCTCATTGCAATGCTTGCGGGGTGGGTAATCGGCCGGTTGAAACTGGAGCGATTTGTCGAATCATGGGTATATGAGATAAAAGCCGGTGATTTTCAAATGGCTGAGGAGGGAAAGACTTTTGCGGACAGAATCGAAGCTGGTTATGCGGCTGTGGTGGATATTGTTTCCAAGGTCTGGATATATATAGTGATCGGTATTGCTGTGGGCGCTGCCGTGCATGGTTATGTTCCGGAAAACTTTATGGCCTCGATTATGGGCAAATCCGCCTGGTGGTCGGTGCCGATTGCCGTATTGATCGGTGTACCGCTTTATTCCAATGCCGCGGGGGTTATCCCGATTCTTCAGGCTCTTCTCGAAAAGGGGGCAGCCTTGGGCACGGCACTTGCCTTTATGATGTCGGTAATCGGTCTATCGCTTCCGGAAATGATTATATTGCGCAAAGTCATCAAGCTGCCTTTGATTCTGATTTTTATTAGTGTCGTTGCCTGCGGAATTGTGATTGTCGGCTATCTGTTTAACGCAATATTTTGAAGAGGAGTGCATTATGTCTGAACGTGTCGCCAGTAAATTATCCTTTCTGGATCGGTACTTGACCCTGTGGATTTTCGCTGCCATGATGATCGGCGTGGGACTGGGCTATTTTGTACCCGGCGTCGAGACGTTCATTAATTCATTTCAGGTGGGCACAACGAATATTCCCATTGCTGTGGGGCTTATTTTGATGATGTATCCGCCATTTGCCAAAGTGAAATATGAAGACTTGCCGGAGGTTTTTCATAACGGGAAAGTCCTTGGCCTGTCGCTGGTGCAAAACTGGCTGATCGGGCCGGTATTAATGTTTATCCTGGCGATTGTGTTTTTACCGGATAAACCGGAATACATGGTTGGTCTGATCATGATTGGGCTGGCGCGTTGCATTGCGATGGTTATTGTCTGGAATGAGTTGGCCCGCGGCAACACGGAATATGCCGCAGGTCTGGTGGCATTCAACAGTATCTTTCAGGTAATTTTTTACAGCATTTTTGCCTGGTTTTTTATCACAGTTCTTCCACCTTATTTTGGATTTTCAGGTAGCGTTGTGGATGTCAGCATCCGCCAGATTGCCGAAAGCGTCTTCATTTATCTTGGCATTCCCTGTTTGGCCGGGGCGGTCACCAGATTAATCGGCGTGAAGCTTGCGGGTAAAAAATCTTATCATTCACGCTTTGTGCCGCTCATCAGTCCGCTCACGCTCATCGCGCTGCTTTTCACTATCGTCGTCATGTTCAGTTTGAAAGGCAATCTGATCATTACGCTGCCGCTGGATGTTGTCCGGATCGCTATCCCGCTGCTCATTTATTTTGTGATCATGTTTCTGGTCTCGTTTTATCTGGGCAAAAAGATGGGGGCGGATTATTCCAGAACAACCACTCTTGCTTTTACCGCGGCCAGCAACAATTTTGAACTGGCGATTGCTGTGGCGGTAGCGGTCTTTGGCATCAATTCCGGCGCCGCCTTTGCGGCTGTTATCGGTCCGCTCGTGGAAGTGCCGGTGATGATCGCGTTGGTTAATGTGGCCATGAATTTTCAGAAGAAATATTTTCCCCGGAATTAGAGTGAGTTTTTGATTTAGAAAGTTATTGAATGAAAAGACCAACTTTGCCGGAGATGCTAAAGACTGCTTTATACATCGGGACTATCGGCTACGGCGGACCGGCGATTCTGGCCTTGATGAAAAAAGTGATCGTTCACGAAAAGTCGTGGCTGTCCGAAGAGGAATTTATGAATGCCTTAAGTCTGGCGCAGATTTTGCCGGGCGCTATGGGTGTGACCCTGTTCGGTTATATCGGCCACAAGCTTGGGCCCCCCTGGGGCGGACTTCTCGCACCTTTTGCTTTTGCCTTCCCGGCGATGCTAGCCATTACCGGACTATCCTGGGCTTATTTCACATACGGAAGCCTGACCTTTGTTCATTCAATTTTTATGGGTCTCGGGACAATGGTGGTGGCCTTATTAGTCAATGCGACCCTGATGATGGGCAAATCGGTATTCCCTCAACTTGATCGTAATTCTTACAAGGGCATTGCGATTGCAGCGCTTGCTTTTTCGGCAATGATGTTTCTGCGGTGGAATATCGTTTACATAATTTTGCTGGCCGGACTTATGGGCTTTTTATTGTTTTACTTCAGTGGAGAATTCGGTCAGATGTCAATACCTGCAAAAACAAAAGTAAAAATTATCACCCCGCAAGCCCGCCCATGGCAAAACTATCTGCCGGTGCTTGTTGCCGCCTTGTTTCTATTGGCTGTCTTTTCTTTTATTGACGGAACTTGGACAATCTTTACAACCTTTTTCAAGATCGGCGCTTTCGCCTTTGGAGGTGGTTTTGCAGCTATTCCCCTCATCCAGCGTGTTGTAGTGGACGGAATGCATTGGATTGATCTCACGGCTTTCCGCGACGGAATTGCTTTGGGACAGATTACCCCCGGGCCAGTTTTTATCACGGCGACTTTTATCGGCTACAAAGTGGCAGGCATTATCGGCGCTCTTGTTGCAACGATCGGCATTTTTACCCCATCGCTCGTAGCTGTCAGCCTCGTGGGCCGCGCGCATGCGAAAGTTCAAAATATGAAGATCGTTAGGGCGGTCATCAAGGGATTTTTATCCGGCTTTATCGGATTGCTGCTTTTCATTATTTACCAGTTTGCCTTTCATTCTCTAATTGACGGAAAAACATGGCTGCTTTTTGTTCTTTCCACCCTTTATCTGGTTGTGTGGAAGAAAGACGCCATCTGGCTTATCCTGGGCACCATCGGCGTCTCTTTGCTACTGTTTTAGGAAATGAAAAGGAAACACCCAGGATAATAAAAGGGGGTCGAGAGGTTAAAAGGGGTCGCATCTTTATTCTTGACAATTTTCAACAAGAATCACACAAATCTTTGCCAGCGCCGGCCCCTGTATTGAGCGAGAATGACGAAGACAGGACTTGGGTCGCGCCGACAATAACAAAAAGACTTAAAAACGGAGAGGCCATTCATTATGCCCGGAGTCGAACTGAATGTTCCGGCGCCGGATATTACTCTCAACGATTTTAACGGCAAGAGTATATTTGTTTTCGATTTTGCCGGACAAAAGAAGATGTTTATGGTATTCAACTTGTAATTTTCGATGCCAATAGCCTGCTGATAGATTTTGACGAAAGACTTTTTGTTTCATGCCGCCAGACAGCGCCGGAATAACAGAAACAGTTTTTGCCGACAGCAATCAATATTTTGCAGCTTTGATGCAGGATATTGATCAGGCTGTTTCCTATATTGATTTGGAAACCTATATTTATGACCTGGATCAGTTGGGTAAAGAAGTTGCGGAACATCTCGCGACGGCGAGTCGCCGGGGCGTTTCCGTTCGACTGCTTGTGGATGGCGTCGGCTCCTTTGTGTCCGGCGGCGCACTTGCCCGGCAACTGAGTGCTGACGGTGTGCAAGTCCGTATTTTTAATCCTCTTCCCTGGAATGTCCATCATTGGCCATGGGCTGTGCCTCGTCTGCCCTGGCTTGCCCGGCTGCAGCATCTGCTGGATGGCATATACAGACGCAATCACCGTAAAACATGCATCATTGATCGGCGTATAATCTGGATCGGCAGCTTTAACATTTCCCAAAGTCATCTTCCCAAAGAACAGGGGGGGCAGAATTGGCGCGATACGGCTGTGCGGCTGGAGGGGATGGATACGGAAAATCTGCAGAATGCCTTTAACAGCACCTGGGAGAACGACCGGTCTTTGATTTTCCGGCGGACGTTTTCTCCCACCCCTATCCGCTTAAACCACAGGTACCGGCGCAAACTGCGGCTTGATTTGCTGCGGCGCATGGCCCGGACTTCTTCGCGTATCTGGATTACCAATGCTTATTTTGTTCCCAGTAATTCACTGCTGCGCTATTTAAAGAAAGCGGCGCGGCGTGGTGTTGACGTGCGCATTCTTCTTCCCGGAACATCAGATGTGTTTTTTATGCCGCTGGTGTCGGCGATGTTTTACAGAAAGCTGCTGCTGGCCGGTGTGAGGATCTATGAATATGCGGATGGCATACTGCATGCGAAACTTATGATTCTGGACGATTGGATGACTGTAGGTTCCACTAACATCGACTATATCAGTTTGTTCCGTAACCTGGAGGTGGAAGCGGTCGTTGATTTGCCGGAGACAAAGAAAGCCCTGGAAGATCAATTTCTCCGTGATCTGACCCAGGCTGAAGAAATAAAAATTGATGATTTTCCACAATATCCCCGGTGGAAAAAAATTTTGGGACAAGTTCTTTTGAGCCTAAAACGCTGGTTGTAATACCAGACTGCCTCATGCACTCATTAACCGATGTAATTCCATCATTTTTTTATTATGAGCCTGCCTGCCGTAATGCATAAATCGGAAAACTGTGATTAGCCTAGATTATCATTGACATTGGGCCGAAAAATATGTTCTTGTGGCCCGGATCAGCCAGGGAGAAACAAACTTGAAAAAAAACAGGACAAGCTTCTTTTGTCAGCATTGCGGTTACATGTCGCCTAAGTGGCTGGGCAAATGCCCGTCGTGCAGCGGCTGGAATTGCTTTGCTGAAGAACTGATTGTTGATCAGGATCCGGAAAGCCGCGCCGACATGAAGTTTGGCGGCAAGCCTGTGCAGATCGAGGATATCCCTGCTGAAGAAGGCAGGCGAACAGTTACCGGCATAACGGAAATAGACCGCGTCCTGGGAGGCGGTATCGTCGACGGATCGGCAATTCTGGTCGGCGGTGAGCCCGGCATCGGCAAGTCAACGCTGCTTTTGCAGATGATGCACCGTCTGGCGGAAAAAGGCTTAAAAGTTCTTTATGTATCCGGCGAAGAGTCGGCGCAGCAGATTAAACTGCGCAGCAACCGGATTGGTGCATCGTGCAAAGATTTATTGGTGCTGGTGGAAATTTCCCTGGAAAGAATTAAGGAGCAGATAAAAGCGGTTCAGCCAGCCATAGTCGTTATCGATTCCATTCAAACAGTTTACTCGGCAGAATTGATGTCCGCGCCGGGCAGTGTCGGCCAGGTGCGGGAAGCATCCTCCAAAATGATTCTGTTTGCGAAAAAGCATGGTATCCCCGTGTTTCTCATTGGTCATGTGACTAAAGACGGTTCGATTGCCGGTCCGAAAGTCCTGGAGCATATGGTCGATACGGTCCTGTATTTTGAGGGTGATTCCGGCCATGCCTACCGGATTATCCGCAGTATAAAAAATCGCTTCGGACCGGCCAATGAAATCGGCGTCTTTGAGATGCAGGACAAGGGATTGAAAGAAGTGCCCAATCCCTCGGCTTTCTTTTTAGCCGAGCGGCCGCAAAATGTTGCGGGGTCGGTTGTCGTGCCCAGTCTGGAAGGCACCAGGCCGATTCTGGTAGAGATTCAGGCTCTGGTCAGCGCCACCAATCTGGGTATGCCCAGACGCACGGCCATCGGTGTCGATCATAACCGGGTTTCTCTTTTGGTAGCCGTACTCGACAAGATTTGCGGCTTGCATTTAAGCAGCTCGGATATTTTTATAAATGTTGCCGGGGGGGTTAGGGTGGAAGAACCGGCGGTTGATCTTGGTATTGTTGCGGCCATGGCGTCAAGCTTCCTCGACCGTCCTATCGATTCGCGTACGGTCGTTTTGGGCGAAGTCGGGCTGGCCGGAGAAGTGCGGGCCATTTCGCAAATGGACGTGAGAATCAGGGAATCTGCCAGGCTGGGTTTCTCCCGTGCTCTGGTGCCTAAAACAAGCGCAGTCCAGTTAACCAAAACAGCAAAAATGGAAATTTGTACAATTAGTTCCCTGAAAGAATTACTGGAAAATATTTTCTAAAGAAATCAGTATTTTAAAAAACAAGAAAAATTTTTTAAAAACCTTGACACGGCGAAAATAGTGCATAAAATAGCGCCGCTTAACCATTAAATTATATAAATTAAAAAATAAAGAGAAAAGGAGAGAAAGCGCATGAAAATCAGACCTTTACAGGATAGAGTGCTTGTAAAACGTATGGAAGAAGACCAAAAAACCAAGGGAGGTATAATTATCCCGGATGCAGCCAAAGAAAAACCGATTGAAGGAGTAATTATTGCTGTCGGTAAGGGGAAAGTAGCCACTGATGGGAAGTTGATCAAAATGGATATCAAAGAAGGCGACAAAATTCTTTTCAACAAATATGCCGGAACCGATGTCAAGATTGATGGCGAAGAATTTGTGATCATGAGAGAAGACGACATTGTAGGCGTTATCGAAAAATAATAATATTAAGAATATAAGAAGGAGGAATACAAACGATGCCAGCAAAAATACTTCTTTATGATGAAGAAGCTAGAAAATCGATGCTAAAGGGTGTCAATACCCTGGCGGATGCAGTGAAAGTAACTCTTGGCCCGAAAGGTCGCAATGTAATAATTGATAAAGTCTTCGGTTCACCTAACGTAACAAAAGACGGTGTAACAGTGGCCAAAGAAATTGAATTGGAAGACAAATTTGAAAACATGGGCGCCCAGATGGTGAAAGAAGTCGCCAGCAAAACCAGCGATGTCGCCGGCGACGGCACCACCACCGCAACCCTCCTGGCGCAGGCCATTTATCGCGAAGGCGTTAAAGCCGTTGCCGCCGGCAGCAACCCGATGGATATTAAAAGAGGTATTGATAAAGCCGTCGAAGTTGTTGTTAAAGAACTCGGCAAAATGAGCAAACCCACCAAAGATCAAAAAGAAATTGCCCAGGTTGGCACAATCTCCGCCAATAACGATGAAACAATCGGCAATATTATTGCAGAGGCCATGGGGAAAGTCGGCAAAGAAGGTGTCATTACTGTAGAAGAAGCCAAAGGCCTGGAAACGGAACTGGAGATAGTAGAAGGTATGCAGTTTGATCGCGGTTACCTTTCTCCTTACTTTGTTACCAACGCTGACAAGATGCTTGTTGCGCTGGAAGACGCTTTTATTTTAATCAACGAAAAGAAAATCAGCGGCATGAAAGACATGCTCCCCATTCTGGAGCAAGTTGCCAAGACGAACCGTCCGTTGCTGATCATTGCTGAAGACATCGAAGGCGAAGCGCTGGCAACACTGGTTGTCAATAAGATTCGTGGCACCCTGCATGTGGCTGCCGTTAAAGCTCCCGGCTTCGGCGATCGCCGCAAGGCCATGCTTGAAGACATCGCCATCCTCACAGGCGGCGTGATGATTAGCGAAGAGATAGGCTTTAAACTGGAAAACGTAAAGCTCGAAGATTTAGGACGCGCTAAAAAGATTGCGATTGATAAAGATAATACAACTATTATTGACGGCGCGGGCAAGCGTGCCGATCTTGAAGCCCGTGTCAAACAAATCCGTACCCAGATCGAGGAAACCTCTTCTGAATACGATCGTGAAAAATTACAGGAACGTCTTGCTAAATTAGTCGGTGGCGTCGCCGTAATTAAAGTCGGTGCCGCAACTGAAGCCGAAATGAAAGAAAAGAAAGCCCGCGTGGAAGATGCACTGCATGCGACCCGCGCTGCTGTTGAAGAAGGAATTGTCCCCGGCGGCGGTGTTGCTTATCTGCGCACTCTGCCTGCTTTGGCCAAACTTACCCTCGAGGGTGATGAAAATGTCGGCCTGAACATCGTGAAGAAAGCAATCGAAGAACCGATGAAAATGATTGCCGCCAATGCCGGTCTGGAAGGCACTATCGTTGTAGAAAAAGTTAAAGAGAAGAAGGGCTCCTTTGGTTTCAATGCCCGCACCGATGTTTATGAAGATATGATCGCAGCCGGTGTTATTGATCCGACCAAGGTTACCCGCTTCGCCCTGCAGAATGCAGCCTCCGTGTCATCCTTGCTGCTGACCACGCAGTGCATGATCGCCGATAAGCCCGAAGATAAGGGCGCTGGCGGTGGAATGCCCCCAATGCCTCCTGGTATGGGTGGTATGGGAATGGGAATGTAAACGGATTAAGACTGAAGGCCGAAGGCTAAAGGTTAGATTATTAAAGCCCCTTGTTGAAACAGACAAGGGGCTTTTTATTGTGATTTCCATCCAGTCATCTTTATGATAAACATAAAGGAAAAATACCAATGATGAGGCAGCATTATTAAAGACAATAAACATTATCCTTCCTCCAAAAAAATATTTGCCGCGAAAAAACGCCGGTCGAAATCTTATCCGCAGGCGATGAAGCCGGAGATTGATCCCGCTCTGAAAAGTGTCCTGGCGCGGATCGGCAAACCTCGCGAGGCTCCTTTTGTTCCCGATGATTTTCAGAAAGACGCCTTAAAGGCGATAAAGAAAACCGATTGCCTGGTCATCGCTCCGACCGGTTCCGGTAAGACCTGGATCGCCTGCGAAGCCATATTATCAGTGCTGAAAAAAGGCGGCAGATCCTGGTATGCCTCTCCCCTGAAAGCGCTTTCCAATTCCAAATGGATTGAATTCGGCCTTCATTTCGATGCGGAAAACGTAGGCATCATCACCGGTGATACCAAGGAAAATACGGAAGCGCCGATAATTGTCGGCACAACGGAAATATTGCGCAATCAGCTTTACGACGCCATGCATGAAGGACGGAACCTGGATTTCGACCTGGTCATTCTTGACGAGGTGCATTTCCTCGGAGACATTGATCGCGGAGTTGTCTGGGAAGAAGTCATGACTTATCTGCCGGTGCGGATTAATTTACTTCTTCTTTCCGCAACGATCGGCAATGGCGAGGAGATTGCCCGCTGGCTGGAAGCAATCCGTAAAAAGCACTGTGTAGTTATCAAAGAAGAAAAACGGCCGGTGCCGTTGTACCCTCTTTTCCTGCATCCTTCCGGCAGGCTGCTTCCTTTCCTGGAAGGGAAAAGTCTTTCCCCGCTTGTTGCCGATTTTATAAGAAAATATTCCGAAAAATATTACACCCGCCGACGCATGCCCGAGTACGGCAGCATCATCAGAATTTTGGAACAGTTTAAACTACTGCCCGCAATATTTTTTTTAAAATCACGGGCGGAATGTGATGCTGCCCTGACGGCAAAAGAGTTCATTTCGCCTCTGCCTTATTCCGAAGAATTTAATGATTCCTTAGAGGAATTGCTGACAAGGTTCCCTGCCTTGCAAAACCATCGGCAGTTGAGAGCGCTGAAAACATTCGGTATCGCCTCTCATCACGGCGGTCAGTTGCCGGCCTGGAAATTGTTGGTGGAAGAAATGATGAACAGGGGACACCTGCGGGCTATCTTCGCGACATCGACAATTGCCGCTGGAGTGAATTTCCCGGCGCGGACAATAGTGCTTTTTAATTCGGATTTGTTTAACGGCCATGATTTCCTGCCGATGTCGGCAACCGAATTCCGGCAAATGACGGGTCGGGCAGGAAGGCGCGGCCAGGATAAAATCGGTTTCATGCTGGCTATTCCTGGAAAATTTATGGACATTATTCACATCCGACGGTTATTGTTTAAGGCGCCGGAGGATATTTTAAGCCAGTTAAAAAATGACTTTGGCATGATCCTGAATCTGCTGATGTCGCAGACACCGTCCGATATCCGGGACATATTTGAAAGATCGCTGGCGGCTTATCAGCAAAATGAGCGCCGCCATAATTTAACGAACATGGCGGCAAAAACACTCTGGGCTGATTTTTGCCGTCATCTGGATTTTCTGAAGACGGAAGGTTTTGTAATGGAAAACGGCAGGCTAACTGACGATGGCTACTGGGCGGCCAGATTGCGGCTTGACTCTCCGCTGCTGATTGCAGAATGTTTGCGGCAGCAGGCTTTCCCGGAGCAGAACGACAGAATTATGGCTGCGGTTGTTTCTCTTTTTGCTTACGACCGTGACAGTGAAATTAATGTCTCTGCAAAAGACCTGCCGCCGAAACTGGCCCTCGCGTTAAAGAAGGTGTTGCTTGCCGTCAAACCGCTGGTGCGCCGTCTCGAAGCGGCCGGATTTCCCACGACGAAAATTTATCCCGCGGTAGGAGTTGCCATGTATTTCTGGGCGCAGGGCCGCAGTTGGGAAAGCCTGATTAAAGCAACAGGTTTTGCCGAGGGCGATATGGCGATGTTGGTTCTGCGCACTGCCGACAGCCTGCGGCAAATTGCCGCTCTGAAAGACACACACCCGGACATCGCCGCCTGCGCATACCGAGCGAGGGAGGCGATTCTTAGGGAACCAGTCCTCTTCCTCTAGCCGGACTATTGAAACGCGCCCATCTGCGGCGTTGTGCTCCGGTTTAGTCACTCGGCCTACGCAAAAGTAGGCCTCATTCCCAAATCCTCGCATGCCTTGCATCTGGACACGTTTGAATAGCCCTGTGAGAGATTGCACGTCTCACTCCTCAGGGCTCGGGGGCCTTGCATTTGGACAGTTTTGGATAGCCCGATAAGTAAAGTTATGCAGCGTAATGACGAGTGAAGATGTCATTGCGAGCCGCCTCTCAGGCGTCGTGGCAATCTCTTACAAGCAGGGTAATAAGGCTATGGATAAAGAATATTACGTTTACATTATGACGAATAAAAGTAATTCCGTCCTCTACACAGGAGTTACTAATGATTTAATCCGACGAGTCTATGAGCATAAAAATAAATTGGTGGAAGGTTTTACAAAGAAATATAATGTAGACAAATTGGTATTTTACGAGGTTTATGAAGATGTTAACAGTGCCATTGCCAGAGAGAAACAAATCAAAGGTGGCTCGCGAAAGAAGAAAATACAGCTGATAGAAAATATGAATAAAAGCTGGAATGATTTGTACGAGGGATTGTGGAAATAGTTTACCAGGAAAGGCTGTGTGCTCATTGTAAGCAGCTTACATCGGTGCAGGTACCGGTGTTATTCATAGAAGAATCATGCTGTCATCGCGAGCCGCCTCTCAGGCGTCGTGGCAATCTGATTTAGGCATCACAAGGGCAAAGCCCGTGGTAATCCGGATATGTCTGAGATTGCTTTCGTCGTTTCGTCTCTTTCGCAATGACGAGGGCAGCTTTATGAAGCATTGGTACGCCTTGCTGTTTCCGTGGGGATAAAATCCACTTAATGACAATGATATTTACGCCGATGTAATTCTCATACCGAGTTGTATTCAAAGCAAAACGCGGCGTCAAGGAGGAGGCTCTGGAGGCGTATTACTGATACGTTGAGGAAGCCGACGACCCCGGCCTGCGCCGGGGCAGGCTGTGCCAACAAAGTTAATCCTTCCGCCTGCTATGGTCGGGGTGTCGGCCAGACCGAACATCTCTTGGAGTTTCACTGCCAGAACGGGAATCTCGCCTGCAACATAATCAATCGGGATGCTGTGGCCGCTGGGTACGGTAATGGTGACGGGAGCGCGATCATTAAGATATCGCCGCTGATCCCACAAGGTACGCAAGGTACGGGGGCAGGTATCGCTTCTTAACATTGTTCGCTAACCTTGCCATTACTGACTATTCGGCGGTTCGGTTGGAATATAATAAGAACTGGATTGCCCAGTCGAGCCGGGAATTACAGAAATGTTGCGGTTGGAGATTTTTCTTCAGCCGCTTTTTTTTTAAAAGGGTAAGGCTCACAGAAACAGAGCGTCGCTGTTAATTTTTTAACTTCCGCCTTCCTTACGCTGCTTTCTTTGTTTTTCCTGAACGGACATGCAAATGTAATCCCAGCGCATTGATGACTTTCACAATGGTTGAAAATTCCGGATTGCCTTGCGCGGATAAGGCTTTGTATAAGCTTTCCCGGCCCAGCCCGGTCTTTTTGGCAATTTGCGTCATGCCTTTGGCCCTGGCGATATCGCCAAGCGCTGTAGCGATTAATGCGGGATCGTTTTCTTCGAGAGCTGCTTCCAGATAGGCTTCCATATCCGCCTCTGTCTTTAAATGATCGGCTGCATCCCAGACGCTGGTTTTTTCTTTTTTCATTTTTTATACCTCAATTTCATGAATAACCATTTTTGCTTTTAAAATATCTTCGGTTTGTGTTGTCTTATCGCCGCCTGCAAGAAGTACAATCAACCGGTCACCCTTTTTTGTAAAATAAACGCGGTAACCGGGACCATAATCTATTCTTAATTCCAATATCCCTTCACCCACTGATTTTACATCACCGAAATTACCAAGAGACAGCCTGCGAAGACGAATATCAATCCGAGCGCGGGCGTTTCGGTCTTTGAGTTTATCAAACCACTTCCGGTAATATTCCGTCTGCAGGATTTCTATCATGACTTTAGTGTATTTTGTAGGATACAATTTGTCAAGAGATTTAAAGGGCTGGCGCGCAGGGACAAATGGTCATGGAACGTAGATAGAGGAAAGTTCTTAACTTATTCCATTTCTAAATCAATGATGATATCGCGGCGGCTAGGAGGAGGCGACGAGGCGTATTATACATACGTTGAGGAAGCCGACGACGACGCCAACAAAGATAGCGCTTGATTTAGAAATGGAATTACGCTGTTGCTTACTGATCCCCTCTCATCAGCCCCGCCCTTTTGTCTTTCTTGTCGGGACGGCATTCCAGGGGTCGTCGGGCCAGGGATGCTTCGGATAGCGGCCTTTCAGCTCTTTTTTCACTTGCGGGTAACCGGTATTCCAGAATTGTTTCAGGTCCTGCGTGATCTGCACGGGCCTGCGGGCTGGCGACAGAAGATGCAGAAGCAATTTAATCCTTCCGCCTGCTATGGTCGGGGTGTCGGCCAGACCGAACATCTCCTGGAGTTTCACGGCCAGAACGGGAATCTCGCCTGCAACATAATCAATCGGGATGCTGTGGCCGCTGGGCACCGCGATGGTCACGGGGGCGCGATCATTTAGGAGACGCCGCTGGTCCCATGTCAATTTCTCTGTCAACGCCGGTCCGATGTTCAGGGCGGCAAGCTGCTGGGCGTTGCGGATGCCGGAAAGCCGGGGCAAAAGCCACTCTTCCGGTGCGGACAGAATCGTCTCTTCAGACAGGTCCGGCCAGTTTTCTTCGGGAAAGGTTTGCTGCATCAGGCGCACCCGGGCCTGCAAAGTCCTGGCCTCCCTGCTGAAGGTAAGTCTGACCGTCTTTGACCGGATGGCTTCACAAAGGAGCAATACGACTTCCTCATCCGACGGGTTTACCTGTTTGCTGGAGAGTGTGATCGCCCCCAGGCGTTCTTCCAGAGTAGCGATAATCCGGCCTTCCAGCTTGTCCCATTCGACCCGCCGTTGGATCTCAATTTGTTCACTCAATTCCTCGCGGATAAGTTCCTCCGTCAGCGGTTCGGCCATATGCACAGTGCCTTCCGCCTTTTCACCCTTATCCACCACAACAGCAATTATATATGGACTTTTACCCGGGACTGATTTTGCGGAGAGTCTGACTCCTCTTCCCTGACGCATTACATAACGGCCGCCTTCGTCTTCGCGCCTCTTGGCGATGCGGTCGGGAAAGGCGCAAAGAAGGAGGCGGGGGATCATGCTGCCTGTCTCTTCCCCGGAGGCTTCACTTGCTTTGCCCATCAGGCGTCGGAGTTGCTGCGCCGCCCTGTCAACCACACGCAGTACCAAAGCGTCGGCCTCTCCTGTCAGTTTCTTTTTCTGCCGCCATTGCCGCAGGAGCTCGAGACGATAGCCCAGATCAACCCCGCCGGTTAACTGCGTGAAAGACGAACCGGAATGACGGATGATGTCCCGCTCTGACAGGAGGGCTGCCAGATCAGCTCCGAGTGACGGGCAGCGAAGCTCAGCCGCTCTCAGCAACAGGTGGCTCAGGCGGGGATGAAGGGGCAGGCGCGCCATGGCAACGCCTGCAGGTGTAATCGAACCCTTTACATCCAGAGCGCCCAATCCCTGGAGCAGATCACGGGCCGCACGCCAGGCAGCGGGTGGTGGCGGATCGAGCCAGGAAAGCAGGCCTGGGTCGTAAACGCCCCAGGCGGCCAGATCCAGGACCAGAGACGTCAGATCGGAAATGGTGATTTCCGGCGGGGCAAAGGGAATCAGGGATTGGAACGTGTGCTGACTGTAAAGACGATAGCAAACGCCCGGCCCCAGGCGGCCCGCGCGGCCCTGACGTTGGAGGGCCTGCGCCTGTGAAACTGTGACGGTGACCAGACGGTTCATGCCTGTTGCGGGATCGTACTGAAGCCTCCGGGTTAATCCACCGTCAATCACCACGCGGACACCTTCGATGGTCAGGCTGGTCTCCGCGATGTTCGTCGCCAGGACGATCTTTCGCCCCGGCGCAGGAAGGACCGCCCGTTCCTGCGCCTCAAAGGGCAAATCGCCGTAAAGGGGATGGAGCGATATGTTTCCCATCGTCTTGTCCTTGAGCGTTTCGGCGAGGGCATCCCGCACGGCGCGAATTTCCTCGGCTCCCGGTAGAAAGGCGAGGATATCGCCCGACGTCTCCCGTAACGCCTTTTGAACAACATTTGTCATTCGCACCGTAACGTGTTGAGCCGGGTCGTCCCCGCAGTAGCGCTCTTCCACAGGGTATGCTTTACCGTGCGCTGTAATGATGGCCGCCCCATCCAAAAGGGCTGAAACCGGCCCGCCTTCCAGGGTGGCGGACATCACGATGATCTTCAGATCTTCCCTCAGGCCACGGCGGATATCGAGACAGAGGGAAAGAGCAAGGTCAGCCTGAAGACTGCGTTCATGGAACTCGTCAAAAATAACCATGGCGACGCCTGCAAGATCAGGATTGGCCAGGATGCGCCTAGTGAGAATCCCCTCCGTCACAACTTCAATGCGAGTGCTCTTCGAGACCCGGGAGTCAAACCGGATGGAATAACCCAGCGTCTGGCCAATCTCCTCGCCCAGAGTTCTGGCCATCCACCGGGCGGCAGAGACGGCGGCAATCCTCCGGGGTTCCAGCATGATAATCCGTCCCTTTTGCGGCGGCATGACATCAAGGAGCGCCAGAGGAACCCGTGTTGTCTTGCCGGAACCGGGCGGGGCCTGAAGTACAACGGCGGGATGCTCACGAATGGCTGCTGTCAATTCCGGAAGAATGCCATCGATGGGGTAGGACGTCAAAACTAGTCCGCTCTTGATTTTCTTTTGCATGCAGGGAGTATAGGGAGGGCAGCCGTTCATGTCAATAAAATCATATATTTTGAGGTCGCTATACTAATTAAACTATCTGTAGTAAGAATTATTGTGTATTTTTAATAACATGGGCTAATTATTTGTTAAGGTAGTTGTTATTTCTTTTCCCAATCAAGTGCTACCATTGTGAACGTCGTCGTTGAGATAAAAATTTCTTGTACATTGTCTATAAACTCAAATATAGTTTTGCCATGAGATTGCCGCGCCGACCGAGAGTCGGCTCGCAATGACAGAAGGTATACTATGGAAAAATTAAAAATTGTCACCGGTTTTGTTCCGTCGGGCGATCAGCCGCAGGCTATCGATGCGTTGTCGGACGGCATTGCCGCGGGCAGGCCGCATCAGGTGCTGCTCGGCGTTACCGGCTCGGGTAAAACCTTCACGGTCGCTAATGTCATTGAACGCGTGCAGCGTCCCACGTTGGTTATCGCGCATAATAAAACGCTGGCCGCGCAGCTTTATGAAGAATTCAAAAGCCTCTTTCCCGACAATGCCGTTGAATACTTTGTCAGCTATTACGACTACTATCAACCCGAAGCCTATCTGCCGGTTACCGACACTTATATTGAAAAAGATTCGGCCATCAATGAGGAAATAGACAAACTGCGTCATGCAGCAACTTATGCTCTGCTGACCCGCCGCGATGTCATTATCGTCGCCAGTGTCTCCTGCATTTACGGCCTGGGTTCGCCGGAGGCATATCTGGGTATGATTGTGCAACTGGAAGTCGGCATGGATATCCCCCGCGAGGAGATTTTAAAGCGCCTGGTGGAAATACAATATGAACGAAACGATATTGATTTTCATCGCGGGACGTTCCGCGTGCGTGGCGACGTGGTGGAAATATTTCCGCCCTATGAAGATGAAAAGGCGCTGCGGGTGGAATTTTTCGGCGACACCATAGAATCTATGACACTGATTGATCCGTTACGCGGGAAGAAGATCGAGGCGGTGAATAAAACGGCCATTTATCCCGGCAGCCATTATGTGAGCACGCGCGAGAATCTGCAAAGAGCGACAGCCGACATCCGGGTGGAACTGGCGCAGAGACTAGCGGAACTCAAAGAACACAATAAACTGCTGGAAGCGCAACGGCTGGAACAGCGCACCAACTTTGACCTGGAGATGATGGAGGAGATGGGTTACTGCCAGGGCATTGAAAATTATTCCCGCCATCTGACCGGAAGAAAACCGGGCGAGCCACCGCCGACGCTCATGGAATATCTGCCGCAAGACGCCCTGATTGTCATTGATGAAAGTCATGCCACACTGCCGCAACTGGGCGGCATGTATCGCGGCGACAGATCGCGTAAAGAGACGCTGGTGAACTATGGTTTTCGTCTGCCTTCGGCGCTGGATAACCGTCCGCTCACCTTCGAGGAATACGAAGCTCTGCCCAATCAAAGAATATATATTTCGGCGACACCTGCCGTTTACGAAATGGAAAAGGCATGCGGTGTGCGGGTGGAGCAAATCATCCGTCCGACAGGCCTGATGGATCCCGAGATAGAAATCAAACCGGCCCGGCATCAGGTGGATGATCTGATGGAAGAAATACGGCGGCGTGTTAAAAAGCAGGAAAGGGTTCTGGTCACCACGCTGACCAAGAGAATGGCCGAGAATCTGACCGACTACTACACAGGCCTTAATATTCGCGTGCGTTACCTGCATTCCGACATTCATACGCTGGAGCGCGTCAGCCTCATCCGTGATTTGCGTCTGGGCGAATTTGACGTATTGGTGGGCGTCAATCTTTTGCGGGAAGGTCTGGATATTCCCGAAGTTTCGCTGGTGGCGATACTGGATGCCGATAAAGAGGGCTTCCTGCGTTCCGAGCGTTCGCTCATTCAGACCAGTGGACGCGCCGCGCGCAACGTCGGCGGCAAGGTTATTATGTACGCCGATAAAATCACCCGATCCATTCAGGCTTGCCTTGATGAAACAAAACGCCGCCGCGCCATTCAGGCTAAGTTTAATGAAGATAACAATATCACACCTGAAACAATTAAAAAATCAATCAGCAATGTGCTGGGTTCCATCTATGAAGCCGATTATATGACCGTTCCGGTGGATACCGGAAGCAGAGCCTCCGTTAAAGAGGAAGACTTGCCGGCGCTGATTAAGAGTCTGACGGCGGAAATGAAGCACGCCGCCAAAAATCTGGAATTCGAAAAAGCCGCCGCCCTGCGCGATGAAATAAAAGAGCTCAATAAGATTTTAGTGGAAATGAGTTAGTGCTATATTGATATATTATTTAATCGGTGCAAACCATTTCGTGGTTTGCACCGGTAAATTAAAGTTGCTTTTGAATACCTATGGGGAATCAGTTTGCCCATAAATGGCGGTTCGCCTGCGAGAAAGAACGCTGCGCCGGCCTGCTGTTGGTCCTTGCTTTGGGAGAGAAATGGTTTCTGTTGCTGCCCTGGTTACGGCTGTTGCCGCCGCGCGATGTTCTGTCATTGACTTGAATCGTCGGCATATTGATAGTTAATCCATCAACACTTGTATATTCCAACTTTGCGCCCAGCACTCTTTTTAAAGAATGCGCCAGATCAACGTCCTGACCTGTGACAAAAGTAAAAGCATCACCTGTTTTGGCGGCGCGTCCCGTTCTGCCGATACGATGAGTATAGGCATCAGTGGTATCAGGCATGTCATAATTAATAACATGGGAAATTCTTGTCACATCAATGCCCCGGGCGGCAATATCTGTCGCAACCATGATCTCGTAGCGGCCGTCGCGGAATCCGTCCAGTGCCACCTGACGTTTCTGCTGTGTCAGATTACCGTGCAGAGAAGTTACTTTATATCCCGATCTATCGAGCTGCAAAGCAACACTCTTGGCCCGCGATTTCGTCCGGGTGAAAATAAGAACAGATTCAGTTTGAGTCTTATCCAGAATGTCCTTCAACAGAGCTGTTTTGCCTTCCATTTGCACCGGATAAAAATGGTGGGAAACTGATTCCACAGGCAGAGTACCGCCGATTTTAATATTAACCGGATTACGGAGAAGATCATTAGCCAGGGTTCTTACATCATCCGGCATTGTAGCGGAAAACAGTAAAGTCTGCCGCCCGGCAGGCAGGCACTTCACGATTCGGCGGACATCTGGCAGGAAGCCCATGTCAAACATGTGATCGGCCTCATCGAGCACCAGAACTTCCACCCGGGATAAATCGATAGTGCCGCGATTTATATGATCGAGCAGGCGGCCGGGACAAGCCGAAATAATTTCCACTTTGCTGCGCAGCTTGTTAATCTGGCCATTGATATTTACTCCGCCATAGATGGATGCACTCTTCAGTTGCGTCCTGCGGCCTAATTCTCCGACGGCAATATGCGTTTGCTCGGCCAACTCACGCGTCGGCGCGACAATCAGGGCGCGGATATGACCGCGGGCGCCCTGCAAGAGGCGCTGTAAAATCGGCAGCACAAAAGCAGCCGTTTTCCCCGTTCCGGTCTGGGCCAGTCCCATAACGTCACGGCCTTCCATAATCGGCGGGATTGATTGCAACTGGATTGGTGTCGGCTTTACGTAACCCTGCGCCCGTACTCCGGCAAAAATTTTTTCATTTAACTCAAACTTCTCAAAACTCATTTTTTTCTTTTTCCTTCTTACTTTATTTTTGTTGAGCCTTTTCGATTTCAAAGGATAACGAGGCGGCAGGGAGGAGGCTCCGCAGGCGCATTAATTAATACGTTGAGGAAGCCGACGACGCTGCCAACAAAGTTAGCCGAAGAAAGCGTAAGGGCATGGTGACATTTGAACCCAATTCTAATCGTTGCGGCAATATAAGATATACCGCTTCATGCGCCGGTACACTGCCTGAATAACAGACAACAAACGCCGCTTTATAGCTGGATTCTGTTACGATTAGCTGGATTTTCCTGCCGATATTTCTGAAGAAGAAAGGAGGGAAGGTAAATAACTATCGCTATCACTGCAAGCCTTTTACAGGTATATGCTGTAAAAGGCAAGCTTTATCTTTGAAATACCAATTATCATCAGGCATGGCGATAAAGATATTGACGAGGTTTGGCTTTGTGATATGACGCTGCTTCGTCAAATAAATCATAATTACTATACAAAAGAAAATCACAAGGAACAATATGAACCAATTACGATATGAAAAGATTGCCGGGGAGCTGGCCATCTCCGCCAAACAGGTCAGTGATACGGCAGACATGATTGCCGAAGGGGCGACCGTTCCCTTTATTGCCCGCTATCGCAAGGAAGTAACCGGCTCGCTCGATGAAGTGGCGATCACGGCCATTCGCGACAGGCTGGAACAACTCGAAGAGCTGGAAAACCGCCGCGCAGCTATCATAAAATCTCTTACGGAACGCAATTTGCTGACGGAGGAACTGAAAGAAAAAATAGCTGCAGCGGAGACAATGTCCGTTCTGGAAGATATTTATCTGCCTTTTCGGCCTAAACGCCGCACCAGGGCGACAATTGCCCGCGAAAAAGGTCTGGCACCGCTGGCAATTCAAATTTTTGCCCAGCAGGATTTCGATGTCCATGCGGAAGCCGCCGCATTTATCAGTGAAGAAAAAGGTGTCGTTACCGCGGATGATGCGCTTGCCGGCGCGCGCGACATTGTTGCCGAATGGGTAAATGAAGATCAGGATGCACGTGCCAGAATGCGGACGCTGTTTCTGGAGAAAGGAGTCATTTCCTGCAAGGTGCTGCCGGACAAGCTGGAGTCCGGGATTAAGTACAAGGATTATTATGAATGGGAAGAAGACGTGGCTACATCACCGTCTCACCGTGTTTTGGCGATGCGGCGCGGTGAACGCGAGGAATTTCTGACTCTGCGCATGACGCCGCCGGAGGAGGAAGCATTAAGAATTCTGGAAGATATGTTTGTCAAAGGTTCGAACGAAGCGGCAGAGCAGGTCGGGCTTGCCGTCCACGATAGTTACAAGCGTCTTCTTTCGCTGTCCATGGAAACGGAAGTTCGGCTGGCGACAAAGAAACGGGCTGATGAAACAGCGATAAAAATCTTTGCCGACAACCTGCGCCAGCTTCTTCTCGCTTCACCGTTGGGGCAAAAGGCGGTACTGGCTATTGATCCCGGTTTCCGGACTGGCTGCAAAACCGTCTGCCTGGATCGTCAGGGAAAACTGTTGGCACATGAAGCCGTCTTTCCGCTTATGTCCGATAAAGCACGCGAAGAAGCCGCCCGAACCGTCAGGAATTTTTGCAGTACTTACAGCATTGAAGCAATCGCTGTAGGCAACGGCACTGCCAGCCGGGAGACAGAGGCATTCCTGAAGAGCCTGGATTTGTCCAAAGACATACCGGTGGTCATGGTCAACGAAAGCGGTGCATCGATTTATTCCGCCTCACAGCTGGCCCGTGACGAATTTCCCGATGAAGACATCACCGTCCGCGGGGCCGTATCCATCGGCCGGCGCCTGATGGATCCGCTGGCGGAGCTGGTCAAGATCGAACCCAAGGCCATCGGAGTGGGGCAGTATCAGCATGATGTCGATCAGGATGAGTTGCAGCGCAGCCTTGACGATACGGTGATAAGCTGCGTCAACGCGGTCGGAGTGGAAGTCAATACCGCCAGCGCCCAGCTCCTATCTTACGTATCGGGACTGGGACCGGCTCTGGCGGAAAACATTGTCCAATATCGCAACGACAACGGCCCCTTTGCGGCACGCGAGGATCTCAAAAAAGTAAAGCGTCTGGGGACCAAGGCTTTTGAGCAGGCGGCGGGATTTCTGCGGATTCGCGGCAGCGCCAATCCTCTGGATGCCAGCGCCGTCCACCCGGAAAGCTACGCTATCGTCGAAAAGATGGCGCAGGATCAGGGCTGCTCAGTTGCCGATTTGATGGCCGATGAAGCAAAGCGGCAGAAGATCAATTTAACCAACTACGTAACGGATAAAGTGGGACTGCCGACTTTGAAGGATATCATGGCGGAACTGGCCAAGCCGGGACGCGATCCCCGCGAGCAGTTTGAAAACGTCATCTTTGCCGAAGGTATAGAGAAGATATCCGATCTTATCCCCGGAATGAAGCTTACCGGCGTGGTCACAAATATCACGGCGTTCGGCGTCTTCGTGGATATCGGCGTCCATCAGGATGGCCTTGTACATTTGAGTGAAATGGCCGACCGATTTGTTAAAACTCCCGCCGATGTTGTAAAGGTAAATCAGAAAGTGGAGGTAACTGTTCTGGCGGTTGATGCGGAAAGAAAGCGGATTTCTCTGTCTATGAAAAAAACGCCCGGGGAAAAGCCTGTCCGCCGGGATAATGTTGAACCAAATGCTGCGTCCACAGGCGGACGCAAGACCATAAACGGTGGCGGGCATCAGGGGCGCAAGGAGAAAAAGCGCGGGAAGGAAGAATCCAAACCATTTAACAATCCCTTTATCGATGCGCTGCGCCGCCGGTGAAACTTCTACAGGAAAAAATAAAATATGAAAAACAGCCTGCAGGAAATTTATGATAAGTTTGCCCAAACCTATGAAATGAACCGCGGTCTTTTCGATATGTCCGAAGTCCTGAATTCTTTTTATAGCCGCTTGAATGTGAAAAAGGGTAGATTATTGGATCTGGGCTGCGGCGCCGGTGAACCGTTTGCCCGATATTTTATTGATCACAACTGGACGGTTACCGGTGTAGATTTCTCCGGACAGATGCTTGCCCTGGCGGCCAAATATGTTCCCGAAATGAAGACCGTCCATACCGACATGCGTGACGTTGAATTTGCACCGGATAGTTTCGAGGCCATTACGGCAATATACAGTCTGTTTCATATTCCCGGCCGTGATCATGCCGCATTGCTGGCGAAATGTTACCGTTGGCTGCGCCCTCAGGGGAAAATGCTGTTTACCTACGCCACAAAAGAATATACGGGCAGCGATGAGTTTGACGGCTACAAGGAATTTCTGGGGCAGCAATTATATTACAGCCACAAAACTCCTGAGGCGCTTTGGGTTGATCTGGAAAATACCGGATTCCGGATCGAGTCGCAGGATTACCGCGCAATCGGAGGCGAAACGTTTCTCTGGATGACAGTGGGAAAGGGGTAAGCAATTATAATGAATGGAAACAATCGAGCTGATATTAAGGTGGGAATGCAGGTCAAGGTTGTCCAGAAGCAGGATCAACGCTCGGGTATACTCACAGACGGCATTGTTGCCAATATTCTGACAAAATCCGGCACCCATCCCCACGGAATCAAGGTGCGCCTGCAAAGCGGTATAGTCGGTAGAGTCAAAGAGATATCCAACGACTGATTCCAAGCCGCATTCAGGCGGCACTTTTGTTAGCACTTCGACAAGCTCAGTGACCAACGTCGCAGTCGGCCCGGAGTCATCTTGAATGCAAAATGGAATGACAATAACTACAGGACAGGATTCCCATGCGGATATTTATCGATGCCGATGCATTTCCGAACGTAATCAAAGATATTTTAATGCGTGCTTCGATGCGCCTGAACGTTCCCCTTGTTTTTGTGGCCAACAAACCTATCAGAGTTGAAGATGCCTCCCATATCGCGGTTATTATCGTTCCAGCCGGACCCGACGTGGCTGACGATCGTATCGTGGAACTTGTCGGACCAGGCGATTTAGTAATCACTGCGGACATTCCACTTGCCGACCGTGTAGTCGCCAAAGGAGCTTTTGCACTGAATCCGCGCGGCAAACTTTATACCGAAGAAAATATAAAGGATAGTATGGCCATGCGCGGCCTGATGAATGAATTGCGCGACAGCGGCGTAATTACGGGCGGTCCGGCAACATTCAGCAAAAAAGACCGCCAGGCCTTTGCCAATGTGCTGGACAGCCTATTGATAAAACAGTTAAAAAGAGAAAACGGTACGGTGGCATAAATATTCTGCCGACAATGCAGTTCCTGCCGGTTCAATGGACTATTCTTTTTGTGTGTAACGGCCGGCACCCTTCAAAGCCATTTGACATAAATAATTCCCTTTGTTATAAATAAAATTAGTATTTTTGCCGGGATGTCGGATCAATTAATAAGCAGTTAATTAAAAAGAAAAAATTCCCCATAACCATTTACTTAACATGTGCATTTTGCTGTGGAGGATAAAATTATGAATCAAGATGAATACAGAAATATTATTTCTCGTGCAATCGAACTGGAAGTCGAAGCCTATACATTTTACCGTGCAATATCCGACATGGCTAAAGATGAAAACATTAAAAATGTTTTCAATAACCTCGCCCAGGAAGAGCAAAGCCATAAGCTTACGTTAGAAGCGTTCCTGTCCAGGAAACCGGAGGAAATGCATTTTGCAGAGTCCAGGGATTATAAAATTGTGGATGCGCTTCCCACACCACCATTGACAACAGACCTTAAACCCGTCGAAGGTCTGGTAATTGCAATCAAGAACGAACTCGAAGCCATGCAGATGTATACACAACTGGCAAATGCCAGCGACGACGAAGCGCAAAAGAAAATTTTCCTGGAGCTCGCCTCGATGGAGCGCGGACACAAGAGCAAGCTCGAAGATATATATACGAATATGGCGTTTCCCGAGGTGTGGTAGTCTGATATCAAGGGCTGTCCTGAACGGGCCGGCCAATCAGTGCTCGTACATTTCCAACCGGTGGGGGATCTCGTAGATCCCCCACCGGTTGGTTTGGAACATGGATTTATTGCATTGCGTCGAAATGACTTTAAATGAATTGCGACACAGCCTGATCCGATTATTTTGAGGACACGTCGGCAGAAGCAATCATCGCCCGCAATATTTCACAGACGGCATCTTTATGGTCGGCCATGACAATTTTAATTTTACTGTCCCTCTGGTTGATCAATCTGCCCAGGGCAGTGCTGTCAATATTCAGCAGACAGCCCAGAATGCGCAATGAGTGTATTTTCAGGAGTTCCTCGATATGCCGGTAGAGACGCTCCGCTCCATCATTGGAAAATAAAAGCAGGCGGGAAATTCTGCCGCCATAAGGAGCGTCCGTGTGTCTGCGGGCAGCGGCTATCCCTATTCTTTCGTTTTCCAGTTTATCGGCAATATCATCAAACCCGCAGCTAATCTGACCCCGGAGCCTGGATTTCCGCAGGGCATCTTCGAGCGGCTTTGCCAGTTCTATTCGGGGAACATCGAAGTTGCTGTCCGGCCTGATTTTTATAGTCCGGGCAAGCAGAGTCCGCCTGATAATTTCAGAAATGCCGGCGGATTCCAGTTCTCTCGGAAACCGCATAGTTGTTAGATTAATCTTTGTTTGTTTAATTTGCATTATATCCATTGAAAATTATATAAATAGTAGAATTCAGAAAAGCAATGAAAAATTCTCCAGCATGTGTACTTACCCGGCTGACGGTGATCCTGCTTTTTACAGGATTAATGATGATGTCTCCCTCCGGTTTCTTTTTGAAACACTTTTTAAGGAATTAAGCAATATGTCTGATTTTCTGGATTATATATGTTCCTGGTCTGCTCTCAAGTGGGTCGCTATTGTTCTTATCGCCGGTTTTGTCGGCCAGTTTGGCAAAATGCTGGCCCAGGTTATTATAAGAAAAATAAGCCTTGCCCGGCAAAATAAAGAGGCAGAGCCAATCATTAAACCTCCATCAATATACAGAGATCGTGAAGAGCCGGTGGTTAGTAAGCAAAGCGATATCAGGACGCAGGAACAATATCCGGATAAAAAAGCTTTAAAAATTGCAGCCAAGGAAAGAAAAAAATCACTCAAGAAAAACAAATAAGTTATAAAATCGGAATGCATATCTATGAAAGCTTTGAGATGCGGTTTTGGCGATGCCTTACATTTGAAACTTTTGACCAGCTTGTAAAACAGTGGCATCTTAACAGATTCTATAGAAATGTTTCCATTGTTTATCTCATCGCGTAATAATCCATCTTGAATGTCAAGTATAAAGATTTGACCCCACAATCACTGCGTGATCTTCTATATCTGAAGACATAGATAAATATCTCTTTCGATTTTTATAAATATATCTGCTGCCATATAGTCTTTTCCAACCCGGCAATCTATAAAGTAACCAAAATTAAGAAAGAAGAAGGGAAGGCAATCAAGTATTAAGGTCAATGCCATTTTGATTCATTTTATGAAGAAAAAGTTAATTAAATCAATTAATGGCAATTTAAACGATCAAGGAGATAAATTATGAAAAAGTTTACTGTTAGTCTGTTTTTGCTTATCAGCATCTTCTTTCTGACAGCATTGTCAGTTGGAAAAGCAGACGCCTACACCATCAATAACCTGCACTCCACAGACAGCAACGGGGGATACATATCGCCATACGCCGTCACCGCCACGGAGACTTTCGATAATTCTTCACTGGCTTGGACCTGGCTGGGCGATTACAAAGTTGTGAATGGTAGTACAGGCATAAATTCCGCTCCAGCGGCTAACGGCGTCAAGGAGAGCACAAATTATGTTACTCTTCCGAGTAATTGCAGTTCGGGCTCGGCAACAATAACACTGGCTCCCGGCGGCTCCTACTATACTTATTTTGGTCTATGGTGGGGATCCATGGACAGCTACAATACGATCGCTTTTTATAAAGATGGAGTTATGACTCAATCATTTACCGGATCAGATGTGGCAGGGTATTTGTATGGCGGCACGCAAACTGCTAATGGTAATCAATTAGGCCCTTATACAAATATGTATGTGAATTTTCTTGATCTGGAGGCTTTCAACAGTATCACGCTGACCAGTACCTCTTATGCCTTTGAGGCTGACAATCTGTCGGTGGGCAATCCCGTACCTATCCCCAACGCTTTCTGGCTCCTCAGCTCCGGTCTGATCGGTATGATAGGAATCAGGAGAAGATTTAACAGCTAAGCATCGTCCTTATCTATACCGCCAGTAAGGCAGGGCCGTTAATGGCTCTGCCTTTTTTTATCATATTATTCTTCTTTCCCTTTTCTTACCATAATTGCCGGCTCAAAATGTATTTTCTTTGCACTACGGGAGAATTGTGGTAGGAAACACGCCTTAATTCAATGAGAATATCATCTGATCTTTTTTCAGATAAAGCCTATGAAAAAAATAATATACAGCTTTTCTCAAGCATCAAAAAAAGACTGGCAGGACTGGCGCTGGCAATTAAAAAACCGTATTACCGCGCCGGAGGCTGCGGGAGTGTATTTTAATACAGAGGCGGCAGACCGGGGTTTATTAAAGCAAACTGCGACTGTTTATCCTCTAGCCATAACACCTTATTATCTCTCTCTGGTTAATCAGGATAATGAAAACGACCCCATAAAAAAACAATGTTTTCCTGATTCGCGGGAAATTCTTCTTATCGAAGGTCCTGATGATCCGCTGGAGGAAGACTCGTACATGCCCGTACCGAAACTGGTGCACCGCTATCCCGACCGCTGTCTGGCCCTGATTACGGAAACATGTGCTACCTATTGCCGGCACTGCAATCGCAAAAGATACTGGTCTTCCTCGCCGCGAATCGGCCTGAAAACCAGGATCAGGAGCATGCTCCGTTATATTTCCGAATCACCGCACGTCAGGGAGGTCATCATTTCCGGCGGCGATCCTTTAACTCTGGAAGATCATGTCCTGGAAGAATTACTGGTGTCATTACGGGCTATCCCTCATGTGGAAGTCTTACGCATCGGCAGCCGCGTCCCGGTGGTCATGCCGATGCGCATTACGAAAGAACTTTGCCGGATGCTGAAACGCTTCCGTCCGCTCTGGTTTAATACCCAATTTAATCATCCGCTGGAAATCACACCAGCTTCCGCCCGTGCCTGCATGATGCTGCTCGAAGCCGGTATCCCTGTTTCCAATCAATCGGTTTTACTGCGCGGCATCAACGATTCAACCCGAATAATGAAGGAACTGTTCTATGGTCTGCAAAAGATATCCGTCCGTCCTTACTACCTTTTTCAGTGCGACACGGTGAAGGGCTGTGCCCATTTTCGCACCGACATAAAAAAAAGCATGGAAATGATGGAGAATATCTGGGGGCAATGCTCCGGCCTCAGCCTGCCGCAGTATGTTCTGGATGTGCCGGGAAGTACGGGAAAGATTCCCCTTCGAGCCATGTCCCAAACAATAAAAAAAGACTTACAAAAACATCAACATTTTTTTGACAAGTTCAAACAAATAGATTAGTAATTTCGGTTTAAATTAACTCAATATATTAAAGATTATATAAAGCGAAAAAAATAGGAGAATTTTTTATGTATGAAGCCAGTGATTTAAGGAAAGGATTGCGGATTAAACTCGATGGCGATCCTTATGTCCTCGTCGAGTTCAATTTTGTTAAACCGGGCAAAGGTCAGGCATTGTACCGCTGCAAGCTGAAAAACATGCTCAACGGCAACCAGTTCGAACGTACTTTCCGTTCCGTAGATACTTTTGAACCAGCCGATCTGCGGGAAAAAAAGATGCAGTATTTATATAAGGAAGAAGGCAAATACTGCTTCATGGATAATGAAACTTATGAACAGATTTATCTGACAGAAGAGCAGATGGACGATGCGAAAAATTTCCTGATGGATAATATCGAAGCGGAAATCCTGCTTTTTGAAGACAGGGCTATCGGCATCAGCCTGCCTAATTTTGTTGACCTCATTGTGACCGAAGCGGAGCCCTGGGCTAAAGGCGATACGGTATCCGGCGCCACTAAACCGGTTAAACTGCAGACAGGCTATACCATTCAAGTACCGACTTTCGTCAATGAAGGCGAGAAAATCAGAGTTGATACGAGAACGGGCGAATATATGACCCGTGTCAAAGGCTGACAACCTCGTAAAAAGGCCGTATGCTGCGTTGTGCTTCATCCCTCGTCACTGCGGCGTACGCAAAGTACGCCTCGTTCCTCATGATTCGCACTCCTTGCCTGCGACTTTTTTGCGAGGTCGTTTGAAAATTATTGATTTTACGAGTATTTACAAATCAATCAAAGGCTAGTTCAATTTGTACGAATCAATACCGGATGATAAATTTATGCTGGCGCGAAAAGTGAACGCTCTGCTTCTTCGCGCCAGGCTTATCCAGAACATCCGCCTTTTCTTCATCAATAATAATTTTCTGGAAGTCGAAACACCGGTAAGAATTCCGGCACCGGCGCCGGAAGAACATATTGAAGCTCTTTCTTCCGGCAGCTGGTTTCTACAGACTTCGCCGGAACTGTGCATGAAGAGATTATTGGCTGCGGGCTTCCCGCAAATATTCCAGTTCTGCAAATGTTTCCGTGACGAAGAAAGAGGAAGGCTGCATCTGCCGGAATTTACCATGCTGGAATGGTATGTTGCCGGATTCGATTATCAGCAATTGATGAACCAGTGCGAAGAAATGATTATCAGCGTGGCCGCTGATCTGGGATTTTCCCACAGCCTTGCCTGCAAGAACAGGCAGATAAATCTGGTCCCGCCATGGGAAAGAATCACGGTGCGGGAAGCCTTTGAAAAATATGCGCCGATAACTTTGGATACGGCATTGGAGCAGGACCGGTTTGATGAAATCCTGGTCGAGTATATCGAACCTGATTTAGGTATGAACAAGCCTTCGTTTCTTTACGATTATCCGGCCCCGCTGGGAGCTCTGGCCAGGTTGAAGCAAAGCGATCCGTCCGTTGCGGAACGCTTTGAACTCTATATCGGCGGGCTGGAACTGGCCAACGGTTTTTCGGAATTGACCGATGCCGCTGAACAACGACGGCGTTTTATGGACGCGCAAAAACTGCGGGCGCAAAAAAACTATGCAGCGTATCCGCTGCCGGAAAAATTTCTTTCCGCTCTGGAGATTCTGCCGATGAGCGCCGGTGTCGCCGTCGGCATTGATCGCCTGGCGATGATTTTCACGGGAACTGCAAGAATTGACGAGGTAGTCTGTTTTACTCCGGAAATGTTGTAGCAACAAGGCGCCATTGACTGAACAAATGGCGGGCAGGAAGTACTATTGAAGATGGATGTCTTTTGCTATGAGTGTCAATATGTTCCGGTCGTTCTCACGCCTGTAGCGAACATCGTCCATAAGCTTTTTTACAAAAAAAATCCCTAATCCTCCGATTTGGCGTTCATCGATGTCCGCAGAGATATCGGGTTCACGAACGGAAAATATATCAAACGGCATGCCGGAGTCCATGATCTCGATAATCAGACTGCCGGTATCGTCTTTTCTGCAGCTGATTTCTATTGTGCCTTCAATCCCGCATTCGTTATAGGCATGTTTAATGATGTTAACGAGAACTTCCTCCAGCGCCAACTCTATGGAGTGGATTTTTTCACCCGCGAATCCGTGTTCACTGGCATAGGAAATTACGAAACTGATGAGGGCATAGAGGGAGTCTGTTGTACCCGGCAAGGTGACGGATGAAGGTTTGGCCATATATTTGACCTATTTTAATGCCTCTTCCCGTGTGTTGTATATTTTAAAAATAGTATCAAATCCGGAGATTTTAAACACATCTCTAACGGGCCCTTTAAGTCCGCAGAAAATCAGATTTCCGCTTTTGGGCTTTAACTGTTTTGCTGCGAACAGAATACTGCGCAGGCCTGCGCTGCTGATATATTCCAGCCCGCCGAAGTTAAGGAGAAAAGCTTTCTCGCCCTGGACGATCAGGTCCGCCAGCGTCTTTTCAAATTCGGGAGCAGTGACGGCGTCGATTTTGCCTTTAACGGAAACAACAATCTTATTGTTTTCTTTCGCTGTATCAATTTCCATAAATGTTAAGATATTTTCCTGTGAATTTTTGAAAGGAATATAAACAGAATGGTTTTCCTATGTCAATTAAATACTCTTATTCCATTTCCAAACCAAGCGCTACCTTTGTTGGCACAGCCTGCCCCGGCGGAGGCCGGGGGCGTCGGCTTCCTCAACGTATGTATAATACGCTTCGTCTCCTCCTCCTAGCCGCCGCGGTATCATCTATGATTTGGAAATGAAATTAGTCAGATTTTCCTCGTTGATTACGTTGTTGGTTAGTATCCCGATTTGTTCGATTTCCACGCTGATTATGTCGCCTTCCTGCAGGTACAGCGGTGGTCGGCGGGAAAAACCGATTCCTTCCGGCGTTCCGGTCAGAATAATTGTTCCCGGCAGGAGTGTCATTGACCTGCTTAAATTGCTGATGATCTCCCGGATATTAAAAATCATCTCAGATGTGTTGGAGGATTGAACAATTTTGCCGTTCAGGATTGCACTGATCTTTAGATTGTTCGGATCGGCAATTTCGTCTTTGGTGACAATCCACGGTCCCAGCGGACAAAAGGTGTCGAAGCTTTTTCCCCTTGCCCATTGTCCCTTTTGTTTATGAAACTGCCAGTCGCGCGCGCTGGCGTCATTAGCGCAGGTATAGCCGAGAATGTAATCCGCAACCTCGGCCGGTTGAATATTTTTTGCTTTCGTACCTATTACGACGGCCAGCTCCGCTTCATAATCCACACAATCCGGCCCCGCTGCGGGCAGAATAATCGGGGCTTCGTGCCCGGTAATAGAAGATGTGGCTTTCAAAAACAACACCGGCTGTTCGGGATAGGAGAGGCCGGTTTCATCGCCGTGCTTTCTGTAATTTACTCCCAAAGCAAGGATGTTAACCGGGACGAGCGGCGCCAGCAGTTTTGCTACCTGCGCTTCTTCCCCTGTGATTTGATAATTGCCGAAAATATTACCTTTAATCAGTCTGGCAGTATCGGGTGTTTTCTCATTGTAAATCCCGTGAAAAATCTTATCATCCCCTGTAAGAAAACGAATAATTTTCATGTGAGTGCCATTATTTGATTTTTTCCAGATCGCTGAACAGGATAAGAAGAGAGATAAAATTGGGTTTAAGGCCCGCGGCGGCCCTGATTATTTCCTCCTTATCACCGTCGTCCAATGCTTTTTTAAGATTGTTCAACGCTTCCGTTTCTGCCTTGATGAAGGCTTGTCTTTGCTCTTCTTTTTTCGCGTCGAAAGAAAATAACTCAGGGTCAAACTTAGCTTTTTGCAGATTATCCCAATTCTGCCGGGCCGGTTTAAAATTGTACTTTATTCGGGAAAGCATCGAATCCGTCAATGTATCTGAGTTCTTGCCCTTCGCGGTAAGAACTATGGCGTCCATCGGTTTATGAAATCGGGTCATGTAGTCTATGTAATAATCGATGGAATTTCTTTGGCGAATTTTCAAAAAAACATCACGAACGCCTTCTAAAATTATACGAGCTTCGTCCAGGCTCCCGTTTGCCCTTACTATCCTTTTGGAATCGGAAAGCATTTGGTTGATTATTACGAAATCTGCCCTATCCGCTTTGCTTTTCTGTAAATCGTCGGAATGACTTTTCTTAAATGCCATCCATTCGGCCATGGTTCGTTCCATTGCCTTCTTCGATGCAACCCTCTTGCCCTCGCTGGTTGCAATCAGGGCGGTTATATAGGCCTTATCGAATGCGGCCATGTCCTTTTCCACGAGGCTGGCTGCCGCAAGCGGCGAAGCCGTACTTAAAATCAAAACAATTCCTAATATTAACAAAAAGCATTTCTTCATGACTTTAATCTCCCGGCTCCGGATAACGGTACGATTAATAAATGTTATTGCAGTCAGGTATGTTGTTATTCCTTGTTAAATTCCTCTTTTGCAGCGCCGCAGACGGGGCAGGTCCAGTCATCGGGCAGGTCTTCAAATCTTGTGCCCGGAGCCACACCGCCGTCGGGATCTCCTTTCGCGGGATCATAAACATAACCGCAAACCGAGCAGACGTAGCGGTCTGCCGCTGTCGCAGCTGCCGGTTGCTCCTGTTTTCCTGCCGGTTCCTCCTGCACGTAAGTGGGTGCATTTTTGTCTGTCTTGCCCCCCTTGACTTTACGATAGTAATCATAGGTCATTGGTTCTTCGCCGCCTGTTACCTCGGCGTCGACGACCCGGCCGATAAAAATGGTGTGCGAGCCGCAGTCTAATTCATTTGTTAACTCAGCTTCCACGTAGCCTATGGAGTAGTCTAAAACTACCGGTGCGCCGGTGACCCCGATTTTGGTTTTTACATTTTCCAGTTTGCTTACTTCGCGTCCGCTTTTAAAACCGAAAAGACCGATAAAAGTCATTGGTGCAGCCTGGGACAAGATCGAAACGGAAAATTTACGGCTGAGTTTAATCAATTCATGTGTATAATTTTCTTTGTTTATACTGATGGCTATAGTTACCGGATCAGATGTTACCTGAAACATCGTATTGCAAATCTGCCCGTTGAATTTGCCATCCTGGCCGGAACAAATAACATAGAGACCATAACTGATTTTATGCAATACTGCTTTGTTCATTTTTCAGCTCCTTGATTTGAGGAAATATTATTTTTTAACTTTATAACCCAAAATTGTTTTGTGTGACAACTAATATGTGAGATCTTTGCCCGGTATGATGACACTGCCGCTTTGTTTGCCATGACAAACGTCCTGTTTTGCAAAAGATTTTATTACATGGATATCAGGCTTTCCTGATTGCCTTTATCCTTCTATTTTTCTTTTGACAAAACATTGTTTCTCTTATAGTGGCATTGCCTACAAGAGAAGTTTGGTAAAAGCTGGGAAGGTAATATGTTTTCCGCCGGTTGATCGTTACGCTCAAGTAATCCTTATTTAATACTTGCGGCAAAAAAGAAAGAGACAAACAAATAATGATGATGACTTATAAAGAATTTATGGCTAAAGATCATTTTAATCTCGAAGAGATTCTGGGATTTTCTTATGGAACCCTGGTATCAGATCCGCCGGAACATTTCGATGCTCGTCTTCCCGCTCCCCCATTCCTGATGGTCGATCGCATCACGAAAATCACGAGTAACGGTCGTCACGGTAAGATTATCGCCGAGCAGGATATACGTCTGGATGCGTGGTACTTCCAGTGTCATATGCCGGGTGATCCGGTACAGCCGGGGTGTTTATGTGTCGATGCTATTTGGCAGCTGTTAGGTTTCTATTGTCTGTGGCGCGGTTCTCTGGGGTCCGGCAGGGCTCTCGGCTGCGGTGAGGTTTCCTTTAATGGCCAGATTCGACCTTTTAATAAATGTGTCCGTTACGAAATAGACGTCCGGCGTTACTCGCAGTTGAAAGATTCCGGCGCAACAGTGGTTATCGGCGACGGCAAAATATTCGTTGATGACGAGTTGATTGCCCTTGTCCATCAGGCGCGAACGGGGGCGTTCCGAAATATTGCTTACAGGGATTATCCTGTCCGGTCAAAAAATTCTGTTGGCGGAATAATGGAAAGATAACGAAGCTGATTCTTCGAATTCAAGCGGTTGTTATTACCGGACAAAGCAGTTTTCTGAAGAGGAGAAATTGCCGTTAATGCGAGTTCGCGTATTTATTAAAGGAACTTCGTTATCTGTTTATCTGAGGCAACTGCCTGATTTTTTAAAAAGCTACCGGGAAATAAAAAATCAGGCGAAGAACAGCGGATCGGATTTCCCTTTCGGCAATTTGTATCCCTGTCTGAATGAAGCTGAAAGTGAAAGCGGTGTGGCCTCAGGGCATTACTTTCACCAGGATTTGCTTGTCGCCGGTCTGGTTTTTAAGAATAATCCTGTCAAGCATGTTGATATCGGGTCGAGAGTCGACGGTTTTGTCGCCCATGTTGCTTCCTTCCGGGAAATCGAGGTTTTTGACATCAGGGATCTTTCCAACACTATTCAAAATATTAAATTCAGGCGTTTTAATCTGATTGATAAAAATTTCGGCTTGCAGAATTATTGTGATTCTCTTTCCTGTTTGCATGCACTGGAGCATTTCGGGCTTGGCCGGTATGGGGATGACATCAATTATGACGGCCACCTTATCGGCTGGGAAAATATATACAAGACACTGAATAAAGGTGGGAAATTATATTTTTCTGTTCCTATAGGTCCGCAAAGAATAGAATTCAACGCCCATAGGGTATTTTCCCTCTGTTATCTTCTGGATTTGATCGGCGACAGGTACAAAATAGATTCCTTTTCTTATGTTGATGATAAGGGAGATTTGCACAACGATGTTGTCCTGGAAAAAAGCCGGGTAGATAAAAATTTCTCCTGCAACTACGGATGCGGCATTTTTGAACTTTCCAAAATTTAATCAATGACTTACATCAAAGAGCTGTGCTTAGCTTAAGCGTGGGAATTGTTATGAGTATAATAAAAAAAATAGCCCATTATTTTGCCCGAAAAGACTTTTGCCGGAAAGCGATTGACGAGCAGGCCGATCTCAGCGCTTTTAAAGAAAAGCTCAACCGGACGATAGTTACCGGCCTGGTTTTAATGGCATTAAGCTACACGATTGGTACGCCCACGGTGGTGGCTTTTATCGCCATTGCCGCATCAATGAATGAGCCTTTAATTGGCGTTATCGGTGGGTCCCTGATATACGGCATTTCCACTTTAATGTTTTTTATCGGCCTGAATATGACCGGAACAAAATATGTTATGGTGATGAATCGCTGGCTTGTTCGGGTTATTCTGGAAAAAATACTTGGCTCCGGGGTGAACGATTCCTGTGCCTTGCCGCAGGAAGAATCAGGAAGGCAACAGCTGAAGAATTAAAGGCGTCAAAAACGAGGTGTCAGATGAATCAACTGGATGGAATGATTGCAGAGCTGAAAGAGAAGATTATTGCAGCTCTGGGATTAATGGACGTTAAACCGGAGGACATAGTAGACGATGCTCAATTGGTGGGTGGGGACATCGGCATTGATTCTATTGATGTGCTCGAACTCGTAATGATGATTGAGAAAGACTATGGCATAAAAATTGAGAACAAAGAACTGGGGGCCAAGGTTTTTGCGTCGGTGCGGGCTTTGGCTGCTTTCGTTTTAGAAAAACGGAAAAAAAAGGTTTAATCCCAATATAATGAAAATACTGCTTGTATCGGCCAACACCCTGAAGGCGCCTTATCCCGTCTATCCGCTGGGGCTTGATTATGTTGCCGGTGCTCTCGACGCCGGCTATGATGTAAAAATAGCGGATGTGAATGATTTTGATTCGCCTGCAGGTCTGGCAGTTATCGTCAGGGATTTTTCTCCCGACTTCGCTTGTGTCTCCATTCGCAACATCGATAATACTGATGCAATCAACAGCTGTGACTTTCTTGCTGAATATAAAAGCCTGATGCGACAAATCAGAGAGAATTCAGCGGCGCGAATAATCCTTGGCGGCAGCGGTTTTACAATATTTCCCCGGGAATTAATGCAGGCGCTGGATGCGGATTACGGTGTTGTCGGTGAGGGGGAGAGGCTGCCGCTGCTGTTACAGGCACTGGCAAACAACGCCGATGTCAATTTATTGCCGGGAATCGTCACAAAAAAAACAAATCAAATCATTTATGAACCCTGGGGAGATCAGATCAGGCGGAAGTTTAATTCGGAAACCTCTCGTGCTGAATTTTATCTGGCCTCGGGGGGAATGCTCAATTTACAGACTAAAAGGGGATGCCCTTTCCATTGTATTTATTGTACTTATCCGCATATTGAAGGCGGCAGGATGCGGTTTTTTCCGCCGGACGAAATCGCGGGGGAAGCCCGCAAATTGCAAAATGCCGGAGCAAAGTATATTTTTATCACCGATTCGGCTTTTAATGCCAATTATGATCACAGCCGTAAGGTGGCGAAAGCTTTTCTTAAAGCCGGTATTTCGATACCTTGGGGAGGTTTTTTTGCCCCCACTTTACCGCCGGCTGATTATTTCCAGGAACTGGCCGATGCGGGACTGTCTCATGTGGAGTTCGGCACTGAATCACTCTCCAATGTCATGCTTGAAAATCTGGGAAAACCTTTTGTCACAAATAATGTTTATGAAGCACATTCGCGGGCGCTGAAGGCCGGCTTAAATATCGCCCATTATTTTCTTTTAGGCGGACCCGGTGAGGACCGACAAACTCTCCGGGAAACATTGGATAATGCCGGAAAACTGGAAAAGTCCGTTTTTTTCTTTTTCTGCGGCATCCGCATCTACCCGCATACGGCTTTGTATGACCTTGCCTTGCAGGAGGGCCAGATTGCCGCAGGGCAAAATCTTTTATCTCCGGTATTTTACCGTTCATCATACATCACGGACAGGGAGATTGCGAAAATGGTGGAAGAACGCGCCGCCGGACGATTCAACTGGATCGTTGGAGCCGGTGAATATAAAACGGCCAGGCTTCTGCCGAGACTCTATAAAAGGGGATTTTGCGGCCCCTTATGGGAACGTTTGATTTGATGAAAATGACTTGGTCCAGGATCACTTCTCCGGCGCAAATCGCGGGAATAATAATTCTGGCGGCGGCAGCCGTGTCCTTTTTTGTTAATCCGCATCTGACGATTGCCCTGGCCCTTTTCTATATAGTTCTTTGCATTGCCGCCTGCTTTTTACCGGAAACAAACTTCCTGGGGCCGGTTATCAGCCGGGGCAATACCGGGAAAAATTTTGTCGCGTTGACTTTTGATGACGGCCCTGCTCCGCCGGTAACGACGCAAGTTCTTGATTTGCTTGATAAGTATTCGGCGACGGCGACTTTTTTTGTCACTGGCGTTAATGCCGGACAATATCCGGAAGTAATTAAAGAAATAATTGATCGGGGCCACACCGTCGGCAATCATTCTTTCCATCATGATCCTTTTTTGATGCTCAAAAGTTCCAGAGTGATCTATCGGGAAATTTTGACTACGCAGGAATTGTTAAAAAAAATGGGGGTGTATACATCCGCTTTCCGCCCGCCGGTGGGCATAGTTAATCCCCGGCTGGCCCCGCTTCTGAAGAAACTGAACATGGATTGTATAAACTTCAGTTGCCGTGCGGTGGATAGAGGCAACCGTCGGGTAAAGAATTTGAGCTGCAAGATTCTGCAGAAAGTGACGGCGGACGATATCATTTTGCTGCATGATGTGCCGCCGCACCGTCGGGAAGAACGGGAAATGTTTTCAGAAGAAATAGAAAATTTGCTTTTGGGGCTCAAAGCAAAAGGTTTGCAGGTGGTGCCGCTTTCCATTTTAATCGGCAAAACGATAATGATTGAAGGAAATTAAACTTTATAGGCAGGGAAATTTATTTTATTGACCTTGTAAAAAAATTTTGATTGAAAAAACAATCAATGATATGAGCCAACATTATTAATTTCAGGTAATGACGAATAAGGAAGCACAACGCAGCATCCGGCCTTTTTATGAGGTCGTCAAGGATGGTTCATGGAAGATCAATGGCAGTTACTCCAAGGGGTACTCTCCAAAGAACAAAACCGGATAGAGGCTCGGGCAGTTGCACCAACTGATTCTCTCTGGTTTTCCGGGCATTTCCCTGGACATCCGATTCTTCCGGGAATAGCTCTTATTGATCTGGTTTGGCAGGCTATTGTCCGGGATGCCGGACAAAGAAATGAAAAAATCAGTTTGGAATCATTGAAAAAAGTTCGATTTGCCAAACCGGTACGGCCCGGAGAAAATCTTTCAGCAATTGTAACCAACAGTCAGTCGGTTGAGGAAATATTATATTCGTTTAAGGTTATGGCTCGAGAAAATGTTATTTGTACTGGCTTGGTTGTTGCAAAGAGAAAGATAAACAAGCAAAAAGGAGGTAATGATGCCTGAAGCTCATGATATAAAAGGCATTATAAAGCATGTAATCGAAGTTATTATTGATGAACTTAAGCTGGAAGAAGTCACCGTAGATACCTTCAGCCCCGACATGGATTTAATAGATGAGTTGGGCATTGATAGTATGGATTTGGCGACCATCGCTCTTGTTTTGCAGGATGAATATAAAATAGTGATAGACGAGGATGACTATCCTAAAATGAAAACGGTCCGACTGATTGCTGAATATGTTGAGGGAAAGCTCTCCGCGGAGAATTAATCAATAGTGTAATTAACTATGGCCATTAAAAACGAAGCAGCCGTTAAATCGCTCAAACCAAAATTTTCTGATCTCATAGCCCCGCCGGAAGTAAAAGAGCGCTGGGAAAAAGTCCGGAAGTATTTTTTCCTGCGTGAATCCACTTACGATATGAGCAACCGTTGCAATTTGCGCTGCGACGGCTGCTATTATTTTGAAGGCGAAAAACAGTTTGCCGCGGAGAATGGCGAAATACAGTCGTGGCGCGAGCTGATGCAGTCCGAGGCTGCCCGCGGCATTACATATGTTGTTCTGGCCGGAGCCGAACCCTCGCTCGTGCCGGAACTGCTGGATGTCTGTTATCAGGAAATGCCTTTGGGCAGTATTGCCACCAATGGCTTTAAAAAGATACCGGAATCCGTCGGCTATAAAATTCACATTTCCGTATGGGGCAACGATGAAACCAGTCTGCGCGTGCGCAAAGCTAAAAATCTGCTGCAAAAGCAGATCGAAAATTATAAAAATGATGCGCGGGCGGTTTTTGTTTACACCTTTACGCGGGAAAACATTGATGAAGTTCATGAGGTAGCCGGGATGCTGGCTGCGGAAGACTGCAAATTGACGTTCAATGTTTTTTCATCACCGGTGGGCTATAATGGATCATTGCGCCACACGGATGAATCACTGGAACGCACACGGCAGGCGATGATTGATCTCCTGAAACTGTATCCGCAAAATGTTCTTTTCTCCGTATATAACGCCGTGGCGCATACGCATCAGTCCGGTTTGCACGATCTTTACACCTGTTCTTATCCCCGCCAAAACAGTTCACAAGATATTGGTCTGGGGCGGTCATTCCGCCAATATCGGACGGATTTGAGCTGGGATAGATCCGTTGCCTGTTGCGTTCCCGATACTGATTGCGCTGATTGCCGGCATTATGCCGCCGGGTCGGCGGTTGTCACCGCCAGGCTCTATCGCCATGTAAACAGCCTGTCGATTTTTAAATCCTGGCTGGATTATGTAGATACATATTTGGCGGTTTGGGTAATGGGTTATGAAAAAGGAAAGAATCTCTGCGCAGAACCGGTGAACCCGCCGGAAGTAAAACGTGTAAAAAATCGTTAGGATAGCATGAATGATAACAGTCAGCTCATTGCTGGATAAAGAATGGTACGAGCGTTATAAACGCATTGCCAGTCTCAACATCCGCAGTTCGATTTACGATGTTACCAACAGATGCAACTTGCGCTGCAAGGGATGTTTTTTCTTTTCTTCCGGTGAAGATGAGGCGGCTCGGGAAGAGATGGATATAAAAAAATGGGAGAATTTTATTGACGCAGAGAAGGCAAGAGGAGTCAACCTGGCCATTTTAATCGGTGGTGAGCCGACGCTTTGCATGGATCGGGTGGAAGCATTTTACAAACGTCTGCCCACCTACTGCGCCACTAACGGACTGATCAAAATTGACCGCAGCAGATTCCCGGATATGATGGTGGGAATTTCCTTATGGGGAGGCGGTGAAGATGAAAAGATTCTTCGCGGCCGTGATACATTCGCTGTTTCCAGCGCCAATTACGCCGGCGACCCTTATACCTACTACCTCTATACAATTACTCCCAAACAATTAGGAAAAATAGAAAAAGTAATTAAAAAAATTGCGGATGTCGGATTGAAAGTGCATTTGCAGCTCCTGTCGAACGATGAAGGAGTCGACGGTTTTTCCTGGCAGGAAAATGAGCTTGTCGAGGTGCGCCGGGAAATGGACGATGTGCTGGAGAAATATCCGCGGACTGTAATTTCGAGTAAATATTACCATGAAGTAATTACCACGGGTAAGATGCTGGGACGGAAATTCGGGTGGCTGGAATGTCCTTCCGTAACCGAATCACTGGACAATAGAAAACCGCATCCCCGCCGGCTGATTCATTTTTCCCGCTGGGCGTCTGATTTAAAGACCGTCCATCGCTGCTGCACCTCCGCGACGCGCGACTGCTCTACCTGCAAAGACGGCGCAGCACACATGAGCTGGATTATGGTGAATAAGCGCGGGCATATCAAAACAACCAGAGATTTGCAGAACTGGATTGAAGTCTACGAGATGTTTGCCAAGCTGTATCGGCTTATTCCCTGGTAATTCCATTACTTCATCAAGGTGTTATCTTGATAATTTTCCCCCTTGTCGTTTAGTTTAGGGGAACTTTTTTGTATTCGGGGTGTTTATGGCTGCTAAAAAAGCTGTTATTTTAGGATATGATGCGGTTTCCTCTTTGGGTACTGATTTGGAAACCCAGTGGCAGCGTGCCGTGCAAGGTGAAAGCGGCATTGCTAACCTGACCAGATTTCCGCTGAGCGCCGACTTTCCGGTGCGTGTTGCCGGTGAAGTTGCGGAAATTGATGTGCGCCCTTATCCCTTTTTACAACCCAGAGAAATGGCGCACTGGAGCTCACCAATCTTTAAATATGCTTTGCTGGTTGTGCACCGTGCGCTCACAAAGAGCAGGATTGAAATAACACCTGCACTGGCGCCGCGAGTGGCGGTGACTTTCAGCACTGCGGTAGGCGGCCTGGATGCCGTGCTGCATGCCGACAGGCTGATGCAGGAAAAGGGTAAACTACCTCATCCTTTCACTAATCCAAATTCCTGCGTCAACATGGTTGGAGGCAAGGTCTCCATTCTTGCCGGGGCGACAGGACCGATCTGCTCCACGATTACCGCGTGCGCAACCGGCATAACTTCACTGATTATCGGCGAAATGTTGTTGCAAAGGGGGATGGCGGATGTCGTGATAGGCGGCGCCGTTGATTTTCCGCTGGTCGAGCCGATTGTGGCCGGATTTGCCACGATGAACGGCGCTTACCGGCCGAAAGAAGGCCAGCCGGCAGAAGTGCCGCAAAAGACCAGCCGGCCTTTTTCCTTGAACAGGAGAGGTTTTGTTGTTTCCGAAGGAGCCGGCTGCATTATTATGGCTTCCGCAGAATTTGCTCGTGCGCACGGGCTGGAACCGGTTTTTGAATTGTCCGGGTGGTCAATGACTTCTGATGCCAGCCATTTTGTTGCACCCAATTTAGCAACTGTGCAACGATGCATCGAGGAAACCGTCAGTAACGCCGGCTTAGAGCCGGAAGACATCGATGCCGTAAATGCGCATGCAACATCGACAAAAGTGGGCGATAAAGTGGAAGCCGACGCCCTGCATAATATTTTCGGCAAAAATATTCCGCCGGTAACGGCCAATAAATCGCAATTAGGACACGCAATGGGTGCGTCCAGCGCCATAGAAGCAATCCTCGCGATGGAGTCAATGGGCAAAGACACCGTGCTTCCCACTATTAATTATATTCCTGATCCGGCAATCGAAATTGACTGTGTGGCCGAAGGCGCCAGAAAAGTGGAACAGGAGTTTGTTTTGAAAAATGCATTTGGCTTCGGTGGATGTAATTCTTGCGTGATTTTTCGCAGACTGATATAGGAAAGTCCGTTGATATGAAAGCGCCGAAAAACAGAAAGGTATTTGTCATAGGTTATGGAGCGGCAACTCCCCTGGGCCGGACATTCGACTTGACCTGGGAACGGGCCGTTCGCGGTGAGGCCGGCTTTCGTAAAGTCACTCGCTGCCAGGTTAATTCTGCCAGTGATGTTGTGGGCGAAATACCGGACTGGCATCCGCTGGAGCTTGATTTTACCGATGCCAAGGAAGTTTATAACTGGAATGCCTCTTTCGTAATTCTGACGATGGCGGTCTGCAAGGAAGCATTGGAAAAGTCGGGGGTTGTCATCGACAGTCAAATTGCTCCGCGGACGGCCTGTCTTATCGGCTCCGCCCTGAACGGCACCGATGCCTTTCGCATCGCCATGCATGATCTGGAGCATCGCGGGCCGCTGCGAGTCAGCCCTTATTTGCTGCCCAATTTATGCGCCAACGTGCCTGCCGGTAAAGCGGGGATGCTGCTGAAATTTACCGGACCGGTATTTTCACCGCAGGGAGCCTGCGCTTCCGGGAATTATGCCATCGGGATCGGAGCGAGAATGATCCGCGACGGCGATTGCGATTTTGTTCTGGCCGGCGGCGCCGACGCCCCGATTCTGCCGGAGTTGATCCATGGCTTTGCCAATATGAATGCAACGATTAAAATCAATGCCCGGGACCGCGCCTATGATAATCCGGCGCAGGCCTCTCGTCCCTTCAGTGTCGATCGCCGGGGCTTTGTCCTCTCGGAAGGAGCGGCTGCCGTCGTCCTGGCGGCCGATGAAGCAATTGCCGCCTACGGGCTTACACCCAAAGCGGAAGTCCTGGGCATCGGCTGGAATTCCGATGCCTTTCATTACACAAGCCCCAATCCCACAACTATCGTCCGCACTATGCATGCAGCAATTGATGACGCCGGCCTGCAGCCGGATGATATTCAGTATATCAATGCGCATGGGACATCCACTCCCAAGGGTGACCGTACCGAAGTGCAGTGCCTGCGCGAAGTCTTTGGAAAAAAAATAGAGCAAATACCGGTTTCATCGAACAAATCACAGCTGGGGCATACATTGGCGGCGACAGCGGCCATTGAAGCCGCCTTAACCATTGAGGGCATGAAAGAGGGGGTTATTTTGCCGACAATCAATCATATCCCCGATCCTGAATTGGCCGACATTGATGTCGTGCCCAATATCGTCCGCAAACAGAAATATGAGATTGCGCTTTCCAATGCGTTCGGTTTTGGCGGAACAAATTGTTGCGTTGTTTTCAAGGGAGTATAGCCATGAAGCCCAAGCCGTTTAAACCGGAAATATTCAATAAAGATCCTCATTACGTGCGTGATATTTCCACGGGGATTGTCTGGCACCGTTCTGAATACCGGACTTTGTACGCCGATACCGACCGTTCGGAGGTTGTTTATCATGCCAATTACCTGCGGTATTTCGAATTCGGCCGGACGTCCTTAATGCGTGATGCCGCTTATCCCTATAAGGAAATCGAAGCCGGCGGTTATGTTTATCCGATTATTGATATGGGAATAAGTTTTTATCAACCGCTTTATTACGATGATCTGATGCATATCCATACGAGACCGACGCACCTGGAGCGCGTACGCCTGCAATTTGATTACATCATAACGCACGCGGAAAAAGGCCATGTAATTTGCATCGGCTTTACGAAGCATTGTGCATTAAATTCGGCGGGCAATCCTGTGGCTGTCGATCCGAAAACGGTTCACTTATGGAAAACGTTTCCCGCTTAAGCCGTCCTCAGTGTTGCTCGTGGAAAATTAAGATAAAGCCATATCTTTATGATCATCATTTAGAGGGCAATGCGGTTTTCCCGGCTGCCGAAGCCTTAATTGAGCTGGCTAAAGTTGTAAAAAAATATTTTCCGCAGACTGCACTAAGTACCCTGACCGAAGCTTCTTTCCCTCGTTTTTTACCTGTGCCGGAGAACGTCGAAGAGGTCACGGTTTCCGTAAATATGGAAAAAGGTAATGATGCCGGAATTATGGCCTCTTTGCTTTCATCTTTAAAAGCGAAGACAGGCAATATCAGCCGCACTGTCGAACATGCCCGGGTAAAATTCTCCCCAGCTGTCGAAAATCATTGCGTTGCGCATCCTTTTAATTGCGTGGAAAAACTGGATGGAGAATGCATTGATGTGCCGGCAGCGACAATTTACCGTGACCTGGTGCCTTTTGGCAAAGCGTACCGGAATATTTCCGGAGACTTGACCGTTTCTCCCGGCGGAGCGCTGGGATACATTTACGGTGGTAATACTGAAGTCGATGAGGAACTTCTGGGTTCGCCTTTTCCTTTTGATGCTGCACTCCAGATGACTTGTATTTGGGCGCAGTGTTTCACTGATGTAGTTCCCTTTCCGGTCGGTTTTGCTCGAAGAAATATCTATCAAAAGACAAAAAAAAGAACTGAATACTTGTGCCGGATAGCGCCGGTTGCGGTTGCATTACAACCCTTTGTTTTTAATGCCTGGATTTTTGATTTGCAGGGAACGGTCTGTGAAATAGTTCAGGGTATTCGGATGAGGGATGTGAGCAGGGGCAGGAGGAAGCCGCCGGCCTGGATTAAGGCGACGACCTTGTAAAAAGTCCATATGCTGCGTTGCGCTGCATCCCACCCCGTGTCGAGCACGGGGCAGGCTTATTGCGGCGTACGCATAAAAGTACGCCTCTCTCCTCGGGATTGGTGCGCCTTGCCTCTGGAGCTTTTTACAAGGTCGTTAGAAAGGAACTTATGGAAAAGCTAATCCTGGTTTGTTCAATTGCCTATCTGGCCGGGTCCGTTAACTTCGCCGTTATTTTTTTTCAGCTGGCCGGCAAAGGCGATCCCCGCTTAAATTTCAGCGGCAATGCCGGAACAACAAATGTTTATCGTCAGGCAGGCTTTCTGTGGGCGGCTCTTATTTTTCTGCTGGACATTGGCCGGGCCGCAGCAATAGCCGCTTTAGCCGTTTATTTTTTACCACCGTCTTTTATCCCCTGGGCTGGTTTTTGCCTTGTGGCCGGGAACAGCTATCCCTGCTTTCATGGATTTTACGGCGGAAAGGGTGTGGCCAGCTACCTGGGGTTCTTACTGTTTGTTGTTCCCTGGGCAGCCGGGCTTTCCGCGGTCATCTGGCTTGTCGTGTATGGAGTTGTTCGGATTCCTTTTATTGCTTCTGTTTTTATGATTTTAGTCTTATCTGTGGGGCAGGCCTGTTTTTTTAATTGGGTATTGGGTGCCTTTGCCGGTTCCGCCGCAACTTTCTCCCTCATTCTCTTAAAACATAAGAAAAATTTTATTTTAATCCATAATCACAAATAATTGTTTGCTTAATATATCTGATATTGTATACGGAAAATTATATCCGTATTGTAAATAAAAAACTAAACCCATGCGGAAAAACATACGATATTTGAGAATATTGAAGTTAGCTTTTTATGTAAAGGGAGGAACATGCACCTGTGGCCGAAGAACCCACCAAGGAAGAACTGAAACAAAGAATCAGGGCACTGGAATTAGAATTAATCAAAGGCAAACTGGCCGAACAAGCGCTCAAAGCCAGCGAGGAGAGGTACCGGAAAATTTTCGAAGGCGCCACCGAGGGTATATACCAGACAACTCCCGAGGGCGTATATCTTAGTATGAATCCTGCGTTTGCGAGAATGTCCGGTTATGCATCACCGCAGGACATGATCGATTCCGTTACGGATATCGGCCGGCAGCACTATGCAAACCCAAAAGACCGGGAAAAATTGGTGCGGCTGCTCCGTGAGCATGATAATGTCGAAGGGTATGAGGTTGAAGTTTGCCGCAAGGACGGAAGCAGGTTCTGGATATCCATTAACAGCCATACGGTTCGTGATACTTCAGGGAATATTTTATATTTCGAAGGCACGAACGTGGATATTACCGCGCGGAAGAATGCAGAGGATGCCTTACGGGAGAGTCAGGAGTATACAAAAATACTTTTTAACAATTCTATTATACCCCAGATTATTATGGATGCAGAGACAGGCTTATACATAGACTGCAATGACGCTGCAGTGAAAATCTATGGTTATGCCAGCCGGGAAGATGTTCTCAACAAAACACCTTTTGATGTATCTGCGCCGACTCAGTATAACTGTTTGGATTCTGCAACAGAGGCTCAAAAATGTATCCAGACCTGTCGTGAAAATGGTTCTTATGATTTCGAATGGCGCCATCAAAGGCCCAATGGCGAGATATGGGATGCCGATGTTCACATTATGCTCTTTCGGCACAGGGGCAGACCGCTGATGCAATTTACCCTTAAGGATATTACGGCGCGCAAAAATGCGGAGGAAGAAATGCGTCAAAGCGAAGCTATGCTCAACAGTGTCTTTAAAGCCGCCCCCATCGGCCTTTGCGTAGTGAGAAACAGAATTTACAAGAGCGCCAATAAAGCCTGGTGCGAACAATTCTGCTACGCCGAGTCCGAGCTTATCGGGCACACAACCCGATTCTTGTATGAGAATGAAGAAGAGTATGAGCGTGTTGGCCGCGAGCTATATGCAGATCTTTCGTCGCGCGGTTCGGCTTCCGTTTTAACGAAGCTCCGGCGGAAAGACGGTACATGCCGCGATGTTATACTTACAGCCGTTCCCCTGCAAAGGGAAGATGCCTCCCTGGGAGAGGTTGTCGCAATAGATGATATAACCGACCGCAAGCGTACTGAGCAGGAATTGCGCAAGAGCCGGAGGCAGCTGGCGGATATCATCGAGTTTCTGCCGGACGCTACACTCGTCGTCGACAGGGAAGGCAAAGTAATAGCCTGGAACCGGTCTATGGAAGCCATGTCCGGTGTAAAAAAGGAGGACATGCTTGGTAAGGGCAACCGCGAATATGCTCTTCCCTTTTATGGCGTGAGGAGACCTGCCCTTATTGATCTTGCTCTTAATCCTCATGAAGAAATTGAAAAACGATACGCTCCTGTTCAGAGAGCGGGTGATGTTTTTTTTGGTGAAACATTTACCCCCAATTTGCCATCCGGCAATATTCATGTTTCTGCGACGGCATCAGTCCTTCGCGACAACTCCGGCGAAGTTATTGCAGCCATAGAGTGTATTCGTGACAATACGGAACGGAAGAAACTGGAGGAGCAACTGAACCGGGCGCAAAAAATGGAAGCTCTGGGCACGCTGGCGGGCGGAGTTGCGCATGACCTCAACAACGTTCTGGGAGTGCTCGTGGGGTATAGTGAACTGTTGAAGCAAGGTCTGCCGGAAAACAGCGCCTCCGCAAAATATGCCGAAAACATCCTGCAATCCGGTATTCGGGCAACCGCTATTATTCAGGACCTGTTGACGATGGCCAGAAGAGGCGTGGCCGTTGCGAAGGTTGTCAATCTGAATAAAATGATTGCCGATTATCTGAAAACACCGGAATTTGAAAATTTGCAGACCTCCCACCCGAACGTCCAAATTACAGCCGAACTGGTGGATGATCTTTTCAACATCAAGGGTTCCCCCGTTCATCTGACAAAAACCATCATGAATCTGGTGTTAAATGCCGTCGAAGCAATAACCGGCGAAGGAAGAGTGTCCATAAAAACGCAAAACCGTTACCTGGATCAACCTATCCATGGATATGATACAATGCAGGAAGGTGATTACGCCGTTCTTACCGTTACTGATACCGGCAGTGGCATATCTCCCAAAGATATCAATAAAATATTTGAACCTTTTTATACCAAAAAAGTTATGGGCAGAAGCGGAACCGGACTGGGCCTGGCCGTGGTCTGGGGAACCGTTAAAGATCACAACGGCTACATCGACATCGACAGTAAAGAAAACGAGGGGAGCACTTTTGCCCTTTATTTTCCCGTAACGAGAGAAGAACCGGCACAATCTGAAAAAACAGTCTCATATCTTACCTATAAAGGAAAAGGAGAATCCATCCTGGTGGTCGATGATGTAAAAGAACAGCGGCAGCTGGCCATAAGCATGCTGGAAAGGCTGGGATACCGGGTTAAGGCTGCCGCCGGTGGAGAAGAGGCGATTGAATACCTTAAAAATGAAAAAGCCGAGCTTATTGTTCTGGATATGATCATGTCTCCCGGGATTGACGGGTTCGAGACCTACCGGAGGATACGGGAGATCAATCCCCGGCAAAAGGCGATCATTGTCAGTGGCTTTTCGGAAACTGACCGGGTCAGAAGGATTCAGGAAATGGGCGCGGGAGAATTTGTCCGCAAACCCTATACGATGGAGAAGATCGGCCTCGGGATTAGAAAGGAACTGGACAGGAAATAGGCATAAAGACTTTTGCCGCGACACAATGATCGACCGGATTGCTTTTGTTAGCCGTTTTTTCCCGTCTCATGCAATTCCTCATCTACTCCACCGGTGAACAAATGACCGCTGTCTATACTATATCGGACGAAGATACTGAATTCCTTACGATCACGACTTACACTATAAAGCACCCGATATTTAGCCAGTGCTCCGGCATTGGTCTCTGAAACAAAAGCATTCGAACGTTGAGACCAACCTGGAATACTTGCAGGACAAGCCTTTTCGGTACGACATCTCCCTTGGATATTCTGTGCAGTCTTGCGGGCAAAATCAGTTGAATTTGCCAGAGATATCTGGATCGAGATGTAGGCCAAAATCATAAAGACAACGGTAAGCATGGGGCGCACCAATGTTTTATACGCAGACTGCACTAGATGGTGCGATCGAGAGAGCATACGAACAACATTGATTATAGATACAACGCATGCAATCAAGCTGATAATCCAGGGGATGGCCGTGGGTAAATCAAACGGAATTATTGCCAAGGGCAAAATCAGTAGGGGAGGAAAGATCTGCTTCAACCACCAAAACCAATTATTAAACATCTGCCACCCTGCTTTCATGTGTCGCTACATTTAATATATTTTGGCAGGCTTTTCCCGAGTATTTTTTGTGTTTCTATCCTTTTTAACCCAGAATGGAAAGCGAAAAATCACAAGATAATAGTTAATTCCCTGATAACGGTTTTTCTTTTTCTTTTTTATTAGAAAATTATATGATTTTGTTTTTTTCAGAGATAAAATAGATAGTCAGGGGAATGAATGTTTAAGAATTTACCAAGAAGCATTTATATTTTGTTTATCAGTAGAATTATTATCGCGCTGGGTTATTTTGTCTACCCTTTTTTGACATTGTACCTAACCCAAAAGCTTCACTACAGCCAGGAAGTCGCAGCACGGTTTCTGTCAATCGTGATCTTTGGAACAGTGATTGGTGCTACTTGCGGCTCGTATCTTGCGGACAGATTCGGAAGAAAGAAAGTGCTGCTCTATTCCGCAATTTTAACATCAGTTTGTAATGTTACGGTTGCTTATTGTCCAAATCCGAACGTGATCCTGATTCTTCTTTTCCTGTCTCAAACATTTTATCTGGCTTCGGAACCTGCATTCAATGCTCTTTTAGCGGATTTATCGGGTAAGAAATACTTGAAAGAATCTTTTTCGCTTATCTACCTAGGGATTAACATTGGCTGGTCTATCGGCCCGTTAATAGCGAGTTATCTTTTTGACCATTATATCAAACTTTTATTCATTGGAGACGCAGCTGCACTGCTGATCAGTGCTTTGTTGATCTTCATCTTTATTAAAGAAGAAGAGATGCCATCGGACAACATGACAACAGAAACAGTTCGAACTCAGAAAACATCCATGATCAATAAACAACCAATCATTTCCTTTCTTGTAGAAAAACCGATTATTCTGTTTTTTTGTTTTTTTTATATCATCAGTCCTCTCATATATTCACAAATATATGTTTCGCTGCCGCTTTTCGTATCAGAAATATTTAAGGATCGAGGGATTACATTTTACGGAAATATGATGGCTGCAAATGGAATTGCAGTCATTATATTCACGCCGCTAATCACGAAATTGACAAAAAAAATCCGGCCGCTCTTATGTATTGCAATTGGAGGAATATTATTTGCGGTTGGGTTTGGGATATATTATTTCATTGAAAATTATTGGCTGTTTCTCTTAAGCGTCATTATATGGACTTGTGGTGAGATTTTGTCGATAACAAATGCGAAAGTTTATATAGCACAGAATTCGAAAATTCACTTTAGGGCCCAATTAAATGCGCTTCTTGAGATAGCAAATGAAATTGGCTTTGCTGCAGGGCCTTTGTTGATCAGTTTTATGCTTGCACAAAGCTTTTCTGTCAAGATTGTATGGCCCGTGATATTTGCAATGGCACTTGTTTCAGCAATTGCGATGATAATAATGTCTTTTATTGATCATAAAAATGTTCGGATGATTCATGAAGGAAGCAGAATTAATCAGGACAGGTAGCTTCGAGCCCGTATGTGGCAGCAAACAAGATCAAATACCTCACCGCAAAGTAGATACACGTAGACCTTTTATGATCTTATTAAATTTCCAGGGCTGATTTTTTTAAATTATTAATTTTTTCTTGTAGATAATACTGAAAATAGCCGTCGTATCTCTTTTGAAGCTCCGGAATCTTCCAGTCATTATCTGTTATCTTTCCACGGCAGTTTGAGCTGCCGCAAAGACATTCAAATGAATATGATTCAACACCTTCTGTTTCATGAAGCACCATTGCATAATCAAATGTAATTTCTTCATCGGCTACAATACCATGAAGTGCGACAAGGAATATTTGTCCTTTGAAACCTGCATTCGGGCTGCAGCTGTGATTGAAGTAATCCGTATCTTCAATGTCGCTTTCATGCCTCGTTCCTATGATAAACTCCTCGTCTATCTGAAGACTAAGGTCCTTTAAGCCACATGAAAACACTGGCTCTTCACTGGACCTCATAATATTGCCACCGAAAATTGCGAGCCGCTCGTTTGCTGCAATAGAGTTTTTTGCAAAAATCCCTCTGCCGCCTTTGCTATCCCGGACTTCAAGCTTCGGATTTAACCAGCTGTGAACCAACATGTTCGCCTCCAGTCATATACCCCCACTCGCGAAGAATAGCTTGGTCGCGTTCCATAAATTTGAGCCCAATGTCGTCGCGGTAAAACATCTTGGGGATGATGATTTTATTGATGAGCCGGTAAGCTTTTTCCCGAGCCTCTTGAATGGTCCGGCCTATTCCTGTAACGCACATGACATAGCCGTTCTTGGCCGCGATACGGTATTCTTTCTCACCTATCCAATTTTGTTCCGAACATACTTCGCTGAAGTAGATATTGTCCCACTCCGCTGAACTCAACTCTTCGGTGAAACATATACTCAGGCCCTCGGGACTGTATTTATCGTGAATAGCGGCATAAGGAAAAGGGGGCACTGCAATCTGAACAACAACACCATAACCGCGACACCAGTTCAGCGGATATTGCTTCCCATCGCCAACGTCTTTTAGAAATTCTCCAAAGGGAGATTTTGATAGCGAACATTCGACCTCTATTGCTGGATACCCAAAGCGTGCCGTTATCTCTAAGGGGAAGATCCCTTCATCATTGACTATACAGTTTATATCGAAAGCACCCCGGAAATTGATTGCTTTGAGATAGTCACCAAATCTGGCGAGAGTCTCGTTGTAGATTCCGTTTTGACAGCTATCATTGAACCACATGAGGGTACCCATTTCTCCGGTCATGGGGCCCACATCCCCCGGAAAAAGGGCTTTGTGTTCTATGCTCGTGCCTATAGGTCCAGTCCATTCAGTGCCATTGAAATAACGCACCACGGCAATCTCGATACCATCAATACGTCTTTGCAAGATAATATGTGAGGTTTCTTCCTTGTTGAACCTCTCGTAGTTCTTCAGAAGGTTTATGACGTCCTGTCCGTCTCGTGAGCGCCCCACGTAGGTCAAGGTCTTATCAACACTGCCATTGTACTTGACGACCCAAGGCTCTCTATGATGTTCGACAAAGCGAATGGCCTCCTTCATGGTTTCGAAGCGATGAAGGGGGACGGTACTTATCCCCAAATCTCGCATAATGTCGTATGCGTAATCCCGTTCGAGTTCCAGTCTATCTCCACCTTCAGATCCGCCTACCACACAGTAGCCCTGCGCCCGCAAATAATCCTGAATTTTGCCGAATCCTGTGAAGTCAAAGAGAATGAGTCCTTCTTTCCCAACCCAGTTGAGTTCATTTTCCCATGCGGCCACATTTTCGATTCCAAGACCGTTAAAGACTTTGTCATACCCCGGCGTCTGCACGTAAAACTTTACATCATTGCCTTCTCTTTTAAGTCTATTTGCGAGCCCCATAGAAGCACATTCATTTGAAACAATAAGAATATTCATAATGATTTAATTAGACTATTTCCTATCCCTCCGTTTTCAAACCTGTAGTTGCTTGCTTATTCGAACAGATATTCATCAGGTATGTGCATGACAAAACCATGCAAATATTTAACAAGATAGATGGTTTTGAATGCAATTAGCGATACTGGATATTTTGTTCTTTCACGCCAAAAACTGGAACATCTTTGTGGAGCTATCAAAACGCTCAGATTCTTTGCCGCTACCTGTGATCCTTTTCCAAGTTTTTTTCACCACTAAACCTCTGCATCAATTTCTATATAATAGAAAGAGCGACCCGTTCCGTACCAATTCGTGAATGACTCAAGAATATGATTGGTTACCCCAAAATTATTTACTGTCGTATGATCAATATGGCCTGTTGCCCGCTTGATTCCCCGTTGCAGCGCTGCCTTCAGTCCCCGTCGTACCAGCATTTCGCCTAGACCATGTCCTCGATATTCAGGAATAATTGCATCTGTCAGAAAGTAGATGGAGTTTCTTTTCCCAAAATTTGGGTCAGTGAGGATTCCCGGAATGTCGGAAAAATTCTCCATTAAATCTCCTGCGATATAACCTATGGTTTTCTCAGAATTAGCGGAGGTAAAGGCAAGGAAGATTGCAGTGGGGGAGGTTGCCAGACTATGCAACGTGTCTTCACTATCGGCCAGAGAGTCAGGGAAGCTCTCGCTCTCCATCTTCAGAATATCGGCTCGCATGCTGTCCCAAGTCGCACAGTTAACCGATACTTCACAAAGCCTTTTACCGTTTACCTCAAACTGTAAGTCGTTCCACACGCTATTGGTCATGACATCTTTCCAGTAAATTTAAAGGATGATTTTTAACCCAGATTTTTAAAGCTGTCAATACTCAATCAATGTGTACCATCAATCACTTTTATATTCATTATTGAATGAAATCTTCTCTGAAATTGTTTCTATAGTAGTCATTGATTTCGTTAAATAACCCGCAATCTCATAGTGAAATTGTCGGTGAAGACGGCGCCTAAGTGGTTGGCTGATATTATAGTTTTTGCCATCAATACAGGTCTTCGTCAGAGTGAAATTCTTAACCTCAAGTGGTCTCAGATTGATATGGGAAGGAGAACATTTACAGCCGACAAAAAAAGAGGGTTACAAACCGCTTTTACGGTTCGTAACCCTCTTTTTTTCGTTGGTGGGCCGTGGGGGACTTGAACCCCCGACCAACGGATTAAAAGTCCGCTGCTCTACCAACTGAGCTAACGGCCCACTTTGTGTTTGTTTTTGAAGGTGCCTTCCTTAACAGCTAGTTTCTATCGTGTCAAGAAAAAACTATATCATAAATTAATTACCGAAAGGATCATTCAGGATAATTGTTTCCTCCCGGCCGGGGCCCACGGATACAAGGTTCAGGGGGACGCCGGCCAATTCTTCCAGCCGCTGTAAATATTGGCGCGCATTAGCGGGAAGTTCCTCAAGCTTGCGTGCCTCCAGAATATCTTCCTTCCAACCGGGAAATTCTTCATAGACCGGCTGACATTGGCCGAAAAGGTCGATATCTGCCGGTACTGCATGAGTGAATTCACCCCTGGCGGATTTATAACCGACGCAGATTTTTACTTTATCGAGTCCCGTCAGGACGTCGAGCTTGGTAATAGCCAGGGCGGTAAGACCGGAAGTACGTACAGCCTGTCGTACCAGCACCATGTCCAGCCAGCCGCAGCGGCGTTTTCTGCCCGTTGTAGCGCCGAATTCCTGCCCGGCGTTCTGGATATACTCTCCAACCTCGTCGGTTAACTCCGTAAGAAATGGTCCTTCACCGACTCTTGTCGTATACGCTTTGCAGATTCCGACTATGTTGTTGATGACATTGGGGCCGACTCCCGAACCGCACGCAGCGTTGCCGGCGACAGTATTGGATGAAGTAACGTAAGGATATGTTCCGTGGTCAATGTCGAGGTGGGCTCCCTGTGCACCTTCAAAAAGAATTTTCTTTCCCGTTTTTATGGCGTTATCAATAATCAGCGAAGTATCCGCGACATATGGTTTGATTTTTTGAGCGTAGGCCAGATATTCGGCGGCAATATCGTCCGCCGACAGGGGTTGATCCTGATAGAGTCCTGTCAGCAGGAAGTTTTTTTCATTCAGGCTGCGCTGCAATTTTTCCCGCAGCAGTGATTCATTGTACAGATCGCATACACGAATGCCGATGCGGATTACTTTATCTTCGTAAGCCGGTCCAATACCCCGGCCCGTTGTGCCGATTTTCTTGCCTTTGCTGCTGGCCTCGCGCGCCATGTCCAAACGTTTGTGGTAGGGCATTATCAAGTGAGCTTTTTCACTGACATACAGTTTCGTATTGGGCGGGAAAAGGCCGCAATTTTGCAGTTCTTCAATTTCCTGAATTAATACGACCGGGTCAACAACAACGCCATTACCGATAATGCAAATTTTATTGTCGTGCAAAATTCCCGACGGAATCAAATGTAAAATGGTTTTGCGGCCTTTGACTACCAGTGTATGGCCCGCATTGTTGCCGCCCTGAAAACGGGCGATAACGTCAGCACCTTCCGTGTAAAGATCAACGAGTTTCCCTTTGCCCTCATCGCCCCATTGTGTGCCTACTACTGCAACATTTGCCATAGCTGCCATCCTTACATTTTTATCGGTTTAATCGAAATCACATGCGGCAGTTTCCTCATCTTATCAAGGATGTCTTCCGTAACGGCCGTATCCGTGTTCAGCACAACCATTGCCCGCTTGGTATCCGTATCCAGACTTAAATGCAGCCGGGAAATATTAACTTTATTTTTGCCCAGTGTTGATCCCAGGTTGCCGATAACACCCGGCTGATCATCGTTGTATACTGCCAGTAAATGGCCTTCCGGAACGATTTCCACGGAAAATTCATTTATCCGGACGATGCGCGGATCATGTTTCTGGAACAGGGCGCCGGCGGTAGTGCTTGTTTCTTTGGATGTTTTTACCGTCAGCATGATCATGTTGGTGTAATCCTTCAATTCACTGCTCTTGGATTCCACGACCTTGATGCCCCTTTCTTTGGCGAGAACCGGGGCGTTAATATAATTGACGTTTTCGTGTAAAATAGGCTCAAGAAGGCCTTTAAGCAAAGAGATGGTTACCGGGGCAACATTGTAGTTGAGAATCTCACCGCTGTATTCAATGTTGATTTCCTGAATGGCACCGCCTACCAGCTGCGACTGGAAGGTGCCCAGCTTTTCCGCCAGATCCAGATAGGGACGGATGACGGCCATTATTTCCGCACTGACAGACGGGAAGTTGACTGCGCCTTTAATTTCGCCGGTGGCAAAATAGGCGGCAATCTGATGGGCGATAGCAATGGCCACATTTGTCTGCGCTTCATCAGTGGATGCACCGAGATGCGGTGTGCAGATGACGTTATCGAGTGATATCAACTCCATGTTTTTGGTTGGTTCTTCTTCAAAAACATCGACAGCGGCGCCGGCGACCTTACCCGAGACAAGAGCGTCGTATAGGTCTTTTTCATTGACGATGCCGCCGCGGGCGCAGTGAATCAGAAATACGCCTTTTTTCATTTTGGCAAATGCTTTGGCGTCGACAAGATTTCTTGTTTCCTTGGACAGGGGTGAATGTACGGTGATAAAGTCCGATTTTTCATAAATTTCATCAAGCGAAACAAGGGTAATTCCCATCTGCTCGGCCACGTCTGGGGAAATAAAGGGGTCATGGGCGATTACGTTCATTTTGAGACCGTGGGCGCGGTCCGCGACAATGGTGCCGACCCGTCCCAGTCCGATAATACCCAGTGTTTTATTGCAGTATTCGTTGCCCATGAATTTGCTTTTTTCCCATTTGCCGGCTTTCATGGAAGCGGTGGCCTGGGGAATACGCCGGGCCAGTGAAAGCATCATGGCTATGGCATGTTCGGCTGTCGTTACCGTATTGCCGCCGGGGGTGTTCATCACGACAATGCCGCGTTTGCTGGCGGCAGGGATGTCGATGTTGTCAACACCGGCGCCGGCACGGCCGATGGCGGCAAGTTTGGTTGCCGCTTCGATTATTTCGGCGGTTGCCTTGGTGGATGAACGTACAATCAACGCATCGTAGTCTTTAATAATAGCTTTCAATTCTTCCGGTTTCAGGTTTGTCTTTACCTCAACCTTGATGCCTGGTGCGTTGTTCAGTATTTCTACGACTTCCGAAGCCATAGAATCGCTGACTAAAACTCGTTTCATAACTATTCTCCTTATTACAGATCCTTGATCTTTTCGTTGTAAACTTTTTCCAGTCCGGCAAGCGCCGCTTTAATGTCTTCCTCTCCAATTGTCGGGCCGCACCAGAAGCGGTATCCCGCCGGGGCGTCCTTGTAGGAATTGATGTCATGAGCAATATTTTTCTTACTTAATTCCGAAGCAATGCCTTTGAGAAATTTCCCTTTTTCTTCTTTCGGAAGCGCATTAACTTTGGGGCTCGTTACCATCAAACAAACCGAAGTATTGGAACGGATTGCAGCGTCCTGCGCCAGAAAATCCACCCAGTCGGTTTTGGCAACCCAGTCTTCAACAATTTTCAAGTTAGCCTTGCTTCTTTTAATCAGACCGTCGAGGCCGATTTCACCGGCCCACTTTAAGGCGTCCAGATAATCTTCCACGCAAATCATGGAGGTGGTGTTAATGACTTCGCCTTGGAAAATAGCGCGGTTGATTTTTCCGTCTTTCTTGAGACGGAAGATTTTGGGCATTGGCCACGCCGGATCATAAGATTCCAGGCGGGCTACAGCCCTGGGGCTTAAAACCAGCATGCCGTGGGCGGCTTCACCGCCTAAGCATTTCTGCCAGGAGAAGGTAGTTACGTCCAGTTTGGACCAGTCCATTTCCATGGCGAAACAGGCGCTGGTGGCGTCGCATAATGATAAACCTTCACGATTGTCGGGAATCCAGTTCCAGTCGGGAATTTTTACGCCGCTGGTTGTGCCGTTGGCTACAAAGATAACATCGTTAGTCCAATCAACGGACTTCAAATCAGGCAATTTGCCGTAATCGGCTTTCATAATCTTCGGGTTCAGTTTGAGTTGCTTGGAAACATCTGTCGCCCAGCCGTTGGAAAAACTTTCCCATACTAAAACTGTAACCGGTTTCGGTCCTAAAAGGCTCCACATGGCGGCTTCGAAAGCGCCGGTATCGGAAGCGGGCATAATGCCGACGAGATAATCTTCTGGAATGTTTAAGATTCTTTTTGTTTCGCTGATTGCTTTGGCTAATCTTTCTTTGCCCAGCGCGGAACGATGCGAGCGGCCGACCGGTGTATCTTTCAAAGCGTCGACGCTCCATCCTGGTCTTTTACTGCAGGGTCCTGAACTAAAATTGGGGTTTTGCATAGTACACATCCTTAATGAAATTGAAGTTGAAATTGACAAACAAACTCTTTTTTATATCAGTAATGATAATTATACTCAAGGAATTTAAGTTGATTTGATTTAGAAAGATAATATCTGTCTCATAGACATGTAATACCAGTATAGTTCCCTTGGTCTCGACCTAAAAACGATAAACGGCCTTTAACTGGAAAAAATGACCTTTGGTTGAATTTTCGGTATAGACATCGTAAAGATAGGTCGCTGTCAGGCTGATTTTCGGAAAACGGTAATAAATATCGGCGCCCATCGAAAGTGATTCCCTGGCGCTGTCGGCAACTTTTGTTCCGTTTACTTCCCTGCACCGGCTGATCATCCAGTTGACGGAAGGACCTAGTTTGAACCGGTCTGTTACATTGTATCCGAGAAGCCCCTGAAGATGAAACTCGTTTCCCGGTGAAACGTTGGTGTCCGGGTTCTGGAAGCGGATAAAATATTTGGCAACCGCGTCGATGCTGAACTTGCCCCAATTTTTATACAGGAAAATCATGGGTCTTACATCATACTGGTTCGAACCGATATTGACCGACTTATCCGCACGGTATTCCCCCGTGGGAAATTTTACAAACACCATCGGCAAAATATCGGCTTGTTTGAAGGGGAGGAAATAACCGGCGCCGAGAATGACATCCCCCAGCCCGGAAGATTCCTGATCCAGTGAGCCCACAGACATGTGAGCAACGGGAACGAGGGCAGAGGCGACAAAATCTCCCGTGTAATAGCTCCAGCGAAACAGTTCTTCCGCCTTGGTGAGATCATAGTTGTCGCGGTTTTTCTTGCCTTTACTGTCGGTTGTTTCATCGGCAAGATAAACAGAGGTGTAACTTAAAAAATAATTGCCTTTTGCGCGGGCGCCGTCATAAAAGTTGACGGCAAAAGCTTTATTGGATGTTAAAGTCAGGATTAATGTAAGCAGGAGAACGGGAGCGATTTTCTTCATTGTCAACCTCTAAATTTTTTTTGGTTGACGTTTATACAAAAAAAGATCATGAGGCAAGAAAAAAAACAGGACTTTCTGATCTATGCATAAAAAAGCCGCGGCCATATCACATAAGTTATGACCGCGGCTGAAAACTGCTTATTTGGTGACGTTTTGCAAATCCGTCAATATTGCATTGTGCGCTAAACCAGCTTCAGATAATTTTTCACCAGATACTCCGCTGTTTGCAGAGCGCCTTTTGCTGCGCCCAGTTTAGTGTTATGGGCCAGGCAAACATATTTGATGCCGTTTTCCAGAATCGGGTCTTTCCGGATGCGGCCGACGGTTACGGTCATGCCGCCGCCTTTATCCCGATCCATGCGCGGCTGCGGGCGGAAAGGATCGTCGGTTACGTCAATCAGATGCGCAGGTGAACTGGGCAATGCCAACTCGGCAAATTCTTTGCCGTAATTCATCATTACTTTTTTAACGTCTTCCGGAGTGCAGGGCTTTTCCGTCTGCACAAAAGCGCAAACCAGATGGCCGTCAATCACCGGCACGCGGGTACAGGTCGCCGTAATACCGAAAGGAGCATCGACGATGGTTTCACCGGTAAACTTGCCCAGAATTTTCTGCGGTTCAGTTTCTACTTTTGGTTCTTCGCCCGCAATATAAGGAACCACGTTTTCCGTCATATCCATGGCGGACAACCCCGGTGTTCTTCCGGCGCCGGACATAGCCTGGAGTGATGTCATCACCACCTGCTTTACGCCGAAGGCTTCCTGAATCGGTTTTAAAGAAACCACCAGCCCGGCAATTGTACAATTGGATTTGGGTGATATAAAACCTTTCCAGCCGCGATTCTTTTGCTGAACGGCGAGCAGTGCCGCATGATCCATATTTACGCCGCCGACAAGAATCGGTGTGTCCGACTCATAGCGGAAAGCTGAAGCAGTGCTGATTACCGGAGTCGTCTTCGCATATTTCGGTTCTAATTCTTTAGCCGGTCCGGCGTCCATAGTGGAGAAAATTATATCCACGGAAGAAGCATCGAAGGTGGAAGCATCTTCGACCGGCATATTTCCGATCTCTTCAGGTAATTCCTCCGTGCACCACCAGCGCGATGAGCCATTGGCGTCTTTCAGTGCTTCGCGGTAATTTTTCCCGGCGGATCGTTCGGAAGCCGCCAGCTTCGTGATTTTAAACCAGGGATGACCAATTAAACTGACAATCGCCTGCTGACCGACAATCCCCGTTGCGCCAATTATGGCAATTCTTAACATATTACCTCCAATATATTTCCTTATTCGTTGTTTCCCATATTATTGAGCAAGATTGTTTTTGCTTGTTCCACATCCGCCGCTATTTGCCGCTTCAACGGTTCGGGACCGTCAAATTTGACAATATCCCGCAACTTCTCCACAAATAGAATATTTATTTTTTTGCCCCGTATGTCGCCTTGAAAATCAAGCAGGTAAGCTTCAAAAGTAAAGGTATAATCGGCAAAGGTCGGCTTTTCTCCAATATTTAAAGCAGTCATATAGCGTTTTCCTTCCAGCTCGGCAAAAGCGGCGTATATACCGGCCGGTGGAAGCAATTCTCTTTCCGGCGAGAGATTCGCCGTGGGAAAGCCGAGGCCGGTACCTCGCCCTTTACCGGAAACAACGGTGCCGGAAATGTTATACCACCTGCCCATAAACTTGAAAACGGAGTGGACATCACCCGCAAGAATTAAATTTCTGATGAGCGTACTGCTGACAATATCAGTTCCTACTTTAATGGCGTCCATCACTTCCACCACGAAACCCAGTTTTGCTCCGGAAGAAATCAAATAATCGCTGTTGCCCTGTTTACCCTGGCCAAAGGCGTAATCATGGCCGACAATAACTTTTTTAACCGCCAGTTTTTGTCCCAGGAAGCCGAAAACAAATTCTTCGGCGGTAATTTTCGAGTATTCAAGGGAAAAAGGAATTACCAGTGTTCCGTCAACTCCGCAGTTTTCCAAAAGTTTTAACTTCTCGTCTAAAGTAGTAATCAGATAAAAAGGACGTATTTGGGGATGCAGAATCATTTTGGGATGAGGATCAAATGTAATCACCAGCGATTTTGACCCCGCTGCCCTGGCTTCGTCAGCCAGTTTACGGCAAATGATTTGATGGCTCAGGTGCACACCGTCGAAATTGCCGATAGTAATATATGAGCCGCGAAAATCATCCGTAATATTTTCAATGCCTTTAAATACGATCATGAGTTTCTCATAAGTTCAGTCTTAAATTTGTGCGCTACCATAATCATTTTGGTAATTAAATTCAACATCATTTTATCTTGACAAGAAGGTGCAGATCGTTATAGTGCAGTGCGAGCGAGCCGAAGTGGCGGAATTGGTAGACGCGCTAGGTTCAGGGTCTAGTGGGTGTATGCCTGTGCTGGTTCAAATCCAGTCTTCGGCACCATAAAAAAAACAGAGGGTTAGCTGATTTATCGGTTAACCCTCTTTTGCGTTGGAAATAGCTTGATAACCATTTTTATTCCCTACTTGGAAATAATAATTGCGTCCTGTGCCAAAATCACCTTGACATAAGAGTTAAGAGTCTCGCGTCTCCTAATGTTCAAGCCCGCTAAAAGAAAGTTCTTATCAATTAATTGTTGGAGGTTTTTACCCCCGCTTGTGGACGCTGTGAATCCGGTTTCATTGTTTAATTAGACTGGGGGGGGAACTTAAATAATCTTGATGTCTTGTTCTGAATTTGATTATTTCCCCGGATTTGGTTTAGAAGGGGAGTCTGCCGATAATAACAATTGGAATCATTACTGGGAGGCTGTCCAAGAATTAAATTTTGTGAAAATGAGCATGGTAATTGCATTTATTTACGAATCAAAAATTGCCTCCAAGGCCTATTCTCGGATAGCCTCCCAGGACATTAAATATCTTGAACCGGAGTTAATATTAAAATGACACAGCAAAATCGAGGGCGTCAAAATTCTGCCATAATTTTATTTGTTTTGTTGATCATAATTGTAATTGGTGCAGTCACCTATCTATTGTCGAACGAAACACCTTCAAATACAGTATCGAAGAAAACCGTTGCAGGCAGAATAGAATCCGTTCCAGAGGATTTTGATGATTCCAATTTTGAAAAAAAAGGGAAATGGTATGGCTTGTGTAAAAAAAACTCCGTCCATTCTATCGCGGATTTCAAAACAACCGTATCCAACGATCCGGTGTTGAAAGTGCATTTTGCCGATTTTAATTGGGAAAACGCCCAAATGGGCAAACTTGAAAAAGCTACGTGGGCTTATGTCTATTATAGAAAAGAAAACACCATTTTCCACAAAAAAACACCGATTTTGTTGCCTGCCGGCGACGGGTATATTACCGATGGAATTACACAAATCAGGACACAATGCTGCAACAGCTATGCTGCCGCTCCCGAGCCCGATAAATCCGAAGATCCGGAATTGGATGCAAATCCTTCTGCGGGATTACCACCTTTATCATCTGCTTCGTTTCAGGATTCTCCCGCCGGGGAAACACTGGGTCAATACATGTCAAGCGGTCTGAAATATCCCTATTACACTTCAATTTCCGGCCACTCCGTTGTTCCACTTTCGCCTCCGCCTGCGCATTGTCCACCTTGTCCCTGCGGCGAGTCAAAACCTGCATCTGTTAATACTCAGGGATTTACTCCTGTAATAGATAAGAACAATAAAACCAGGACCGCCGATCAATCTGAAATTGCCCCCATTCCTGATTATTGTTACTGTCCGGAATGTCCGCCACCGCCACCTAAAAAGACTCCTCTACCGTCGACAATATTACTACTGGGAACTAGCATGGGATGCTTGCTCATCCTGCTGTTCTTTCTCAGAAAGACCGGATTGTATCGTGGGTGATGTGGGATCCATTTCCCCCATGATATGATTAAAAGTGGCTATGGCTGGCTTTTTTCCCGGTTACCGTGGTATTTTGCTGCAAACTTGCTTCCTAATAAAATCAGAGCTATTAGCAGTGTGTCCTATGGTTCATAATCGATGAATAATGTGCTGCAGCGATCAAAACAACAAACTGTCATGAGCATCTCCCCCAGGGGTGTTGCCTTAATCCTGATAATACTCGCGGGACTGTTACAAACCATTATTGCTTTTTCCGACGGCATCTTTCATTTGGATCAAAGCGTCTTGGAACAAGCAATGTACAAATGGGGCAAACAAGCGCCGGTGCGTCTATTATCCTGGGAAAATTTGATGCGTAGAGAATGGAACAGTTCAGACAGGGAAAAACTGGAAAAAGTCAATTCTTTCATGAACAAAATACCATATGGGGAGGATATCGTGGTCTGGGGCGTTCCGGATTACTGGGCAACACCCTTTGAATTTCTTGGAAGAGGAGCCGGTGACTGCGAGGATTATGCAATAGCTAAGTACTTTACATTGAAGGCCATGGGAATTTCGGAACAAAAGTTGAGAGTTACTTACGTAAAGGCACTGCAACTTGGCAAAACCCACATGGTTCTGACATATACCGATAAACCGGGTGACGAGCCTTTGGTTCTCGATAACCTGAATAAGTCTATAAAACCGGCCTCTGAGCGGCGCGACCTGATGCCCATCTTCAGCTTCAACGGTGCTGAACTCTGGATGGCTCAGCAGCGTGGACAGGGAGAATCAACTGACAGCAGCCGTCTTAAACCGTGGCGTAATCTGTTAAAGAGAATGTCGGAAAATAAATAACCATAAGGATTTTACTATGACGCTTTATCGACGATTGATCATTTTTACACTTCTGCTTTTCTTCATTCTGCTTGCGGGAACGTGGATAGTCACTTTTGAAAACAGTCGCTCGTTCGTGATCAAACAGTTAAGCTCTCATGCGCAGGATACGGCCACATCTCTGGCACTGGCGATTTCTCAGCATCCTGTTGAAAACGACAGGGTTCGAATGGAAGCCATGATCGACGCCGTTTTTGATCGGGGATATTATGAAATTATCAGAGTGACCGATCTGCAGAGAAAAGTCTTAAGCGAGCGCAAACTCAATATCGTCATTGAAGGAGTTCCCCGGTGGTTCGTGCTTCTTGTACCTATCGAAACACCCGGGGCAACCGCCAATATCATTTCGGGCTGGCGTCAGACCGGCTCGATATATGTCAAAAGCCATCCCGGCTACGCTTATCAGACACTATGGCTGTCCAGTGTTCGTACCACCATATTGTTCATTGTTTGCGGCATCTTTGTTCTTCTTGCCGGTGCATGGGGGTTACGAAAGATTCTCAAGCCCCTGGCTGGAGTCGAAACCCAGGCGGACGCTATTTGCAGAAAGGAGTACAACTATCAGGAAATCCTGCCCGGAACAAAGGAACTTAGGCAAGTGGTGATCGCCATGAATCGCATGGTCAAAAAAGTTCAGACGATGTTTGAAGAGCAGGTTGCCATTGTCGAAGAATTCCGCAAACATGCTTATTATGACTCTTTAACAGGCCTGGGCAACCGTCGCTATCTGGAAAGTCAGATACAGGCGTATCTGCTACGGCACGATGGACAGACAAAAGGTGTTTTGCTTCTGGTACAGTTAAATGATCTCAGGTCACTCAATCAAGCCAGGGGCCTTGAGGCAGGTGATGCATTATTAAAAGAAACGGCCAAAATTCTTCAGGGTGCTATGGAACCTTATTACCACCATGTCCTGGTGAGGCTTACCGGCGGCGACTTTTGCATTTTTTTGCCGGATGCTCAGCCGGGGGATGCCGAATTTGTGGCTGCCAATGTGACCAACAAGTTATGCGGGCTGGCGCCATTGCACATTTCGGGAATGGACAACATCGCCCATGCCGGCGCCGTCACTTTTGCTTATCCTGCCCCCCTCGGCCTGCTCCTGTCCGAAGCGGACAGGGCCTTGCGTTGGGCGCAACAAACCGCGTCCAACAGCTGGCATATAATTGCAATGACGGATGAAGCGGAAAAAATGCCGGCCGGGCAGCAGCAATGGAAAACGGAGCTTGAAAAGGTCATTCACGACCACAGGATAGATCTCGTTGTTCAGCCGGTCGTGAAAACAGCGGAACTAAACACTCTCCTTCACCTTGAAATTCTTTCCAAGATCATTCGGCCTGAAGAAGGCCAGACGTTCAACGCCGACCGGTTTTTGCCCTATGCTGAAAGGCTCGGACTTACCCCGCTGCTGGATCGGATCGTCCTGGAAGAAGTTCTTAAGCTGGATCGTAGACAACTTGATATTGATCATGTCGCGGTCAATATTTCTCCAGCATCGCTTTCGGATTCGGATTTCATGGGATGGCTTTATAAGATATTAAAAGATGCTTCTTCATCCGCGCCTCGCATTACATTTGAATTCTCCGAATTTGCCGCAATTCGCAATCTGCCTCTGCTCAGAGAATTTCAGATGTTCGTCCAGGATTGCGGCCATGCAATTGCGATTGATAACTTTGGTCAGGGGTTGTCTAATTTCGCTTATCTGCATTCCCTTCACCCCGAGTATGTAAAGATCAACAGAGCCTTTACGGAAGAAATCAGGGACGCTGAAAGCGATATGCGATTTTTCATCGCATCGCTATGCACCATCGCCCACAGCATTGACGTGGCGGTCATAGCGGTAGGTGTCGAAACCGAAATGCAATATAAATTACTCAGAGATATAAACATCGACGGAGTCCAGGGATTCTTTATCGATACGCCGAAGCCGATCTCTTCTTATGTTAAGAAACGTTAGGCTGTGGGAATCGAAATAGTCTAATAAAATGGTCATCTGTAAGCATTATACTGCAAACTTTATCACTCGGAGTGTTACTATAAATTATAATTTTCACATACTTTTTCCGTTTTTTCCGGGAAGCTTAGTACTGGAGATAATCACTAAAGGCTTGTTGTCATAATCGCAGGCGGTTAAGTACATTGCTTCTTCCAGCGCGGTTTCGTCAGGGTAGGTATTACCATTCCAATGAATACCTTCTTTGTCTTTTGTTGCGACCATGCACGCCGTCCTTTCTTTTTTCAGCAGGTCTTCAATCCGTATTGCGCGATTTTTCAGAATGTCTTTCATGGCTTGTCTCCTTACATTCCAGGCTTTATGCAATGCCTTTGCGAAATCATTATCTTTCATCCGCATATAAAAGCAAGTTATAGTTATGCAGCCGGCTTTATGAGAAACAAATAAGGTAATTCTCATTAATAATCAATATTCTTGACAGTTATGATCATCTGAGCTATTTTCGGCCACGGCAAAAAAATTGAAGGAGAACGAGCATGTCGAAAAACAGAATAGTAAAATTTGTACTAATTGTATTTCTGCTTCTAACCTCGGTTGCATTTGCACAAGCACGGGAAATGAAGGAACATAAAGTAATAAAGGGTGACACTCTCTGGGATATCGCTAATGCAGAATTGAACAATTCTTTACTCTGGCCTAAGATATGGAAAGAAAATACCTGGATTAAGGATCCTGATAAAATATATCCCAACCAGGTAGTCAAGATACCTGTCTATCTTATTAAGAAGAAAAAAATTAAAGAAGAAACCAGGCAACAGGATGCAGCTTCCTATCGGGAACCTGTAAGAAGTGAGGCGGGAAAAAGAGTGGTCCCGGTAAAGAAACAACCGCTTGTCGACAGAAATGCGATTATGGCGGCAGGATATATGGCTGATACGGTTCCTGCGGGCGGTAAGCTCGGTGGTTCCCCTGCCGGACAACGCATCTTCGGTAATGATGATGTCGCTTATGTTGATTTTGCTCATGCCGTCAATGTCGGAGATAAATTTTTCATAATAAAAGTCTCCGACCTGATAAAGCATCCTGTTACCGGGGCCGGAATGGGTTATGTTATATCGTTCGGCGGAATCGCTGAAATAGTAAAAGTCAAAGATGGCGAAACAATAGCGAAGATTGTTAAATGCTTTAGAGAAATTGATAAAGGCGAGCTTCTTGTTCCCTACTACGAGATAGAAACTCCAATGACTACAGGACAATTTCGCCGGCCCAATATCAACGGTATGATCGTTGCAGCAGGCAAAGACTGTATGTATCAGTCTATGCTGGATATTGTTTACATCGACAAGGGATGCAAGGATGGCATCGAACCGGGCGACATGTTCAGGACCGTCGCGGTTGATGATGATCATCCGGTGCCGAATGGTGTAATACAGGTAATAAGCTGCAGGGAACATACGGCGGCTGCGATCATCAAATCCAGCAGCTCACCCGTTGCAGCCGGAAATATTTTTGTGGATTTGGATGAGAATTGATTAAAAGTAAAAGCCGCAGGCCATCACCTGTGGCCTTTGTTTAACAGGAAGAGTTTGAATACAGGTTTTGAAAGATGAAAAAAGTGAACGCCAAAAAAGCAAGTATTTATTGTAAGATATTATTTGTATTTGCTTTATCTGCTTTTCTTGTGTCTTGTCTGAGTTGGATCATGGAGATGCCGTCATTTGTTCTGCGCGGAGTTGCTCTTCAACCGCTCTCCCTGAGCCGGATGAGTCTTCTCCTGGATATCGATGTGCAAAATCCGAACAGATTTGACCTGAACTTCAAATCTTTTGAGTATACAGTGTATCTTAAAAATGAAGAAATCGGCAATGGCCGGATGGAAAAGGAGTTTTTGATTCCTTCAACGGAAACAACAAGGATACAGGTGCCGGTCGCAGCCAGATTTAAAGACTTGAGCGGCAGCCTGAAGGCAATCTTAACAGAAAGAAATGTGCCTTATAAAATAGAAGGAAAGGTCTTTGTTAAAACTTCTTTCGGAAGCCGTCAGTTTCCCTTTTCCAGTGAAGGACGCATAAATTTGCATTAGTAAGGAGAATCGAGATGACTGCATCCCTGGAAGGCCAGGAGCTCAAGGACGACATTATCCGGTTTTGCAAAAAAATGGGCGCCGATCTGGTGGGGTTTGCCCCTGTGGAAAGATGGGATGAGTTTGGCGAAGTCCCGGTTGCTTTTCGTCCCCGGGCAATATTTCCGCAGGCGCGAACAGTTGTCGTCATCGGGATGTCCATGCCGCTTCCTGTCGTGGAGACAACACCGTCCGCCCTGCATAAAGAAGTATACGACACTACGAACCGCCAGCTCGACAATCTGATCCTGGAACTGACCCGTCATTTAAACCGGATGGGGCATGCTTCGTTTCCTTTCACCCGTGATACCTACACTTCCATGAGGGCGCTAAAGGAGGCAAACATAGCCGCTTTCGGACATGTGCCGGCGGCAAAGTATGCGGGGCTGGGAACTATCGGGATGAGCCATTGCCTGCTCACGCCCGAATTTGGTCCGCGAGTTCGGTTTGCCTCTGTTTTCACTGCAGCGGATATACCCGCCGACAATCTGCAGCCTAAAGAACTCTGCATTAAATGCAATCTTTGCGCGTCATTGTGTCCCAAGAGCGCCATCAAAGTTCGGGAGGATCAGATCATCGGGGACTATGACAAGACAGCCTGCCTGGAAATGCACGAGGAACTGGTAGCCCGCCGGGCAAATCCCTGCGGAATCTGTACGAAGGTTTGTCCTATAGGAAAAGACAGGCAGCTATATAAAAGTAAGAATAGCCGTAAGAAATATGTCGAGGAGAAACAGACGCTGGACATAAATCCGGAAGATCCTGCATATCAATCATGGTCTCATATCCGCAGGTATGGCGTTGCCCATAAGTCCAGGTCGGGCGGGAAAGACAAGGGAGGAACAAATGGACAGGTTTGAAAAATTTTGTACGGAATACCAGAAAATGCTTTCCGGGGAGAAAACCGTTATTCGCGGCATAGAACGCGGCCGGGAACTGGTTGCGGAACTCACTTCTCAACCGGACTGGTTTTGCAACTATCTTGCAAGAATTATTTCCCATGAAGCTCCTGCCGGGATCGAGCGCTCCGGTATTTGGTCAAATGAATACAATATTTACCGCAGTCCCGATAAAACTTTTATCGTTCTTGCCTACATCTGGGAGGCGGGACAGAAGGATATCATTCACGATCATAATGGCTGGGGGGTTGTCGGGACGCTTTTGGGAAAGATGCGGGAAAAGAAATATAAACGGCTTGACGATGGCACAAAGGATGGATTTTGTGAACTTCAGGAAGAGTCAAATGAAGTTCTTGGTCCGGGTGGGACGACATTCGTTCTTCCCCTCAATAACGGCCTGCACGTTATGGACAATGCCGCGGATGGGATTGCCGTGAGCATAAATGTGTACCGGAAACTCATAGACAGGAATTATATCCAGTCTTTCGATCCGGTGGGAAAAAAGGTTACCCGCCTTTTTCCGGGACGAACATTAAGGGAAATTCTGGCCGTTAAGACTCTTGCCGAGATTAATCCGCAGCGGACAGAGAAGGTGCTCGAAAAAGCGCTTGGCGCTTCCAAACCGCCTTTTCTGAAAAAAGAATATGAAGAAGTTTTGCAGAAACTTCGCGATAGTGAATAAGAAATGGAAAGGTGAAAAAAATTAATAATGGCTGCAATAGTTCTGGATGGAAAGACGCTGGCGCAAAAGATTGAAGGCGAACTGGCGCTGCGTGTAAAGGCAATTAAGGAAAAAACTCAAGGTGAGACGCCGATACTGGCGACAATTCTTGTCGGAGAAGATCCGGCATCGGCAACATATGTCCGAATGAAGGGCAACGCCTGCCAGCGCGTGGGGATGGAGTCTTTGAAAATAGTTTTACCGCAGACGACAACGACCGATGAACTGCTTTATGAAATTGACAAGCTCAACGAAAATCCCGCCGTGCAGGGAATATTGTTGCAGCACCCCGTTCCTTCGCAAATAGACGAGCGGTGCTGCTTTGACAGAATTAATGTTGAAAAGGATGTTGACGGAGTAACGGTACTCGGTTTCGGAAAAATGGCAATGGGTGAACCGGCCTATGGTTCGGCGACGCCCGCCGGCGTTATGCGGCTTCTCCAGCATTACCAAATTCCCATAGCAGGCAAGCACGCCGTTGTTGTCGGGCGCAGCCCGATTCTGGGCAAACCAATTGCCTTGATGCTGCTCAATGCCCACGCCACGGTGACCATTTGCCATTCCAAAACCCAAAGACTGAGCGAAATAGTCGGCCTCGCCGATATTGTTGTCGGCGCGGTGGGTAAACCGGAATTCATCAAGGGAGCATGGATCAAGGAAGGAGCTATCGTGGTGGATGCGGGTTATCATCCCGGTGGCATAGGCGACATTGAGCTTTCCGCCGTGGTAAACAAGTGTGCGGCCTATACTCCTGTTCCCGGCGGTGTAGGCCCCATGACCATTGCCACGCTGATTGCCCAAACGGTAGAGGCGGCGGAGAAAAAGTATATGACGACCTCGTAAAAAGGCCGGATGCTGCGTTGCGCTTCATTTCTCCCCGTTTCGGAGACTGCGTTGCAGTTAAAAGAATCGTCATTCCGAACGTATGTGAGGAATCTTAATCTCTTGAATTAAACGGTCACTAAAGCATAAAAAGCCCGTTTTGGAAAAAACGGGCTTTATCTTTACAAAAATATTTTTTCGGGCTTATATCATCAAAATTCAATTCCGGCGCGGTCTTTGATTCCCGCCGCATAGTGATGTTTAATTTCTTTTACTTCACTGACGGTATCGGCAATGTTTATTATTTCCGCGGGGGCATTGCGTCCGGTCATGATCAGGTCAACGCCGGGAGGTCTGTTTTCGATCATTTCAATAACTTCTTTGGTGTCAACAAGTTTGAAATCCATCGCAACATTTAATTCATCCATGATAATCATGTTGTACTTGCCGGATTTAATGGCTTTTTTGACCATGGCAAATCCTTTTTGCGCCATTTCAACGTCGATAGGCGCGGGATTATCACGCATGACAAAACTGTCCAACCCGACCAGCTTGACGGTTAAATTGGGCAGGTATTCTTTTGCGGCCTTGAATTCACCGTACTTTCTTCCCTTCATAAACTGTACGACGAGAACATGATAACCCTGGCCGACAGCGCGCAGTGCCTGGCCGAAAGCGGATGTCGTTTTGCCCTTGCCGTCTCCGGTGATAACTATCACCAACCCCTTACTTTTCGGTTCATCTTCTTTGTCGATTACCTTTTTGCCGCCTTTTTCTGCGTTTGACTGTATGGCGGTTTTAGCCTGTTTCCTGGTTGCTGCTTTTTTAGCAGCAGCTGCTGTCTTTCCCTCGCTTGTTTTCATATTCATCCCCTTTCAGCATACGTAATGGTGCCTACCGGTAATAAAAAAACTGCAAGTAAATAACTACAAACTCTTGGCTCTGTCAAGAAAATATTAAAAATATTCAAAGTATAAGGCCTGATCGAATTAAAAAAGCAAAGCTGTTTTCAAAAAGCGCCGATTTGACATGGTTTGATTTTGATGCCCAGCTTTTCGCAGGCGGAAGCTACATTCATCCGGGGTATTTTTTGTGCATCGGCGATTTCCCAGGCGGTAATGCAGGGAAGGCAGCCGTCCTGGAGAGCTTTTCTAATCGCTTCCTCCAGTTCCGGTGATACGGAATCAGCCGCCTTCACGGTGCGCTTTTCCGGTTTGTAGCCAAAGAGCCCCAGCTGGCACTTGTTGATATGCAATTCCGCAAGATCGATATTTACTCCGACAACATCAATTCCCTTGTTTAGCTCTCTGGCAATGTTCATGGCATTGCCGCATGATATTTCCCCGTTTACCGCCTTTGCCTGAATAGCCGCGGAAATCTGTTCATCAATTTTCACGCCTTTTCCGGCATGCTTGCCGGCAAAGGACTCACCTTTTTTTCTGGACATAAACCACACCTCTTTAAAACTTTCTTTTTTTATTTGTTCCGCTTCATCAAATGCACCGCCGTGGCTTTAAAGGATACGGCGACGAAAGAATGCTCGCACATGCCCAGATCGTCACACGAGGGAATAGTTATATAGGCGACCAGGGGAAAGCCGCAGTCTAAAAACACCTTATAAAGATAAGCCTGGCGGACAATCTTGAGCACTTTCGCTTCCAGGACATTGCGGGCGCTGGAGATGCCGGGTGTAACCGGGGATACGGTGATAATTTCCGGACGCAAACAGCAGTAGATTTTATCTCCGGCGGAAAAATTACCCACGGCTTCGATTATTTTTCCATTAATTGATATTTCCAGGTGTCCCTCTTTATTGGTTTCCACGACACCCGGCGAGGATTGTTTCGGTGCCGACAAAGTTTGCTACAAATTCCGATTCCGGGTGGCTGAATATCTGACTGGTGGCTCCCGACTGAATAATTTTCCCTTCGGCCATAACAACTACATCCTGCGCCAGACGCAGTGTTTCTTCACGATCATGCAGAGCCAGCACGGCGGTGATTTCTGTTTCTTTCAGAATGTGCCGCAGATCGTCGATAAGCGCTTCACGCGTGGGAGGATCGAGCGAGCTGAAAGCTTCATCCATTAATATCAATTCCGGTTTTAAGGCAAAAGCCCGCGCCAGCGATACTCTTCTGGCTTCACCGCCGGAAAGAGTTTTTGCCGATCTCTTCGCCAGAGAGCTGATGCCGAAATAATCCAGGGCTGCATCAACATTTTTTTTAATTTCGTCTTTGCTGAAATGACGGAATTTCAAACCGAGCGCTATATTGTTGTAGACCGAAGTGTTGATCAGCAGCGGTTCCTGAAAAACGACGGATACACTGCGGCGCATGTGGGCGCGTCGGGCATTTGTATCCACCGGCGATCCTTTGTAATAAAGTTTTCCCTGATCCGGTTTCAACAAACCCGCCATTGTTAAAAGAAGTGTGGATTTTCCCGCGCCGTTAGGGCCGATCAGCGCAAGGATCCGGCCTTCTTCGGCATCCAACCCGCTTATATCCAGAACGGTGATACCGCCGCGCCGCAGGATTAAATTTTGTATGGTAAGAACAGGATTCATCGCTGCTGCTGCCTTTGCTGTACCTGCGTGAGGAAGAGATTAACCAGAAACGCCAGGAGCAGGAGGATAATGCCCAGCGCAATGGCAACGTCAAAATTGCCCTTTCCCGTTTCCATTACCGTTGCCGTGGTCAGTACGCGGGAATATCCTTTGATATTTCCACCGACCATGATGGAGGCGCCCACTTCGGAAATAACGCCGCCGAAACCGGCCATAACTGCGGCGAGCAGAGGAAGTTTTGATTCTTTGACCAGAATCCACACCATCTGCAGACGGCTTGCTCCGAGCGACAGAATCTGCAAACGCAGATTGGGCGGCAGGTTTTGAATGGCGGCCAGCGATATCCCCATGACAATCGGTGTGGCGATGATTGCCTGGGCAATAATCATGGCATAAGGAGTGTAGAGAATATCCAGAAATCCGAGAGGTCCATTACGCCAGATCAGAATTGTCACAAATAAACCTACGACAACGGGCGGCAGACCCATGCCTGTATTGATCAGGCTGATGACCAGTTTTTTGCCGGGGAAATTGGTCAGAGCGACAATTGTTCCGGCGGAAACACCGATGAAAAGACTGATAAACGTGGCTGTCCCCGAAATTTTCAAAGACAGCCACGTTATGCCCATAACTTCGGGATCAAAACTAAAAAGCAACTCAAAGGCTTTAATGATTCCCTGAACTATAAGTTCCACTCAGAATACCTCTTGCAACTTATTTGCCTAAATTTTCTACTTTCTTTCCCGCATCCGGGAAAAACAACGGGGAACCGTACTTCTTCACGCCAAAGGTTTTAATAATATTCTGAGTACGTTTGGATACCATGAAATCGGCAAACGCCTTTGCCCCGTTAACATTGACTTTAGGCCATTTGATGGCATTGACTTCAATGACATGGTATATATTGAGAAGCGCCGCATCGCCTTCAACTAAAATATTCAAACCCAGATTTTTCTTAAGCGACAGATAGGTTCCGCGGTCGGTGAGGGTATAACCTTTTTTCTCCGCGGCCACATTTAAAGTCTGTCCCATGCCCAGACCTGTCTGTTGATACCATTTCTGCCCTTCGGCGTTGATTTGGGCTTTTTCCCATAATGTTTTTTCTTTGGCGTGTGTTCCTGAATTGTCTCCGCGTGAGACAAACAACGCATTGGCTTTCGCGATCTGTTTCAACGCCTCCGCCGACGATTTCAAACCTTTGATTTTGGCTGGATCCGAGGCCGGTCCGACGATAATAAAATCATTGTGCATTACCAAACGGCGGTTGACGCCATTGCCTTCACTCATGAATTTCTTTTCCGCATCCGGTGAATGAACCAGCAGCACATCGGCTTCGCCTTTTTGTCCCATGGCCATGGCCTGTCCCGAGCCTACGGCGATTGTCTTGACAAAGTAACCGGTTTCTTTTTCAAATATGGGAATCAATGTGTCGAGCAAACCAGTATCCTGCGTGCTGGTGGTTGTCGCCAGGATAATATTTTTCTGCTTCGGCGCCTGTTTTGCTGCAAAAACATTTGCCGCTCCCAGTGCCAGCAGCAATACAGCCGTCATCAACGTCAATATTACTTTGCAGCTTCTGAACATTTTCATGATCGTCCTCCTTATTTTTTATTTCTTTATTGTTTTTTGCCATTCCAGAGAATTAGGAAAGAACAGCGCTGCACCATACTTATCTTTGCCGAAATCCCGGATGATCAGCTGCCCTTTTGAAGGCGAGGTCAACCATTTGACAAAAGTCATCGTATCTTTATGGTTGACCCTGGGGAATTTTTTCGGGTTGACCGGTATCAATGATATGAAGTTTAAAAGAGCCTCGTCGCCTTCCACCAGGATAACCAGTTTGATCTGATCCTTGATTGATAAATAAGTGGCGCGGTCAATCACCGTATAGGCTGTCTGCTGATCGGCATATTTCAGTGTTGGAACGTTGCCTTCCGATCCTTTTTCGTAAGTTACGTACCATGCGCCCTGGGGTTTCACCCCGGCTTTCTGCCACAGATCCATTTCCGCCACATGAGTTCCTGATTTGTCGCCGCGGCTGATGAATTTTACGCCTTTGCCCATAATTTTTTTCAAAGCTTCGGTTGCCGACTTTTCGCCTTTGATGGCCGCCGGATCGGAAGCAGGGCCAACGATAACAAAATCGTTATACATGATGGGGATTCTCTCGGTTCCAAAGCCGTCAGCAATAAACTTTGCTTCCAGCGCTTTGGCGTGGGCCATTACCAGGTCGATCTGACCTTTGGTGGCGAGTTGTAATGCTGCTCCGGTTCCCGCGCCGACATGGCGCACACGGATGCCCGTCTCTTTTTCAAACTGGTCCTCCAGAGCGCTTACAATACCCGAATCAATGGGGCCGATTGTGCTGGATAAAAAGACAAACTTACTGCCGTTGGCGGCCAGTGCAACGCTCGACCACAGCAGCAAAAACAGCACCAGGCATTTTCCAACAAATAATTTCATTTCAAGACTCCTTTCCCGGCCTGAACAGGCAAATAAAATGTTTTTTAATTAATGTCCGGATATTCGGCAATATCCTTAATTGATCATCGTTTCACCGGATATTGCCCCTCGTACAGTATGCTTGAACTATATAAACAAATGGGTAAACAATTTAGTATCAAAGTTCAAGAAAATTATCTAACATTCCGGTAGATTTCTAACAAAATATTAAAAAATTACAACTATATCAAACCCCTTGGATAATTTTGGGCAGATGAAACTTTATGGCAATAAGTGTGGGTGATAAGAAATGGATTTTTCTTATCAGTAATGTTATCTTTAATATAAATGTTTATAACATATGGAGACAAGGAGGAGGTTATGACTGGAAAAATATCAGGATTAGTTGCGGTGATTTTGTTTCTTTGTCTGGCGGTGGCAGCCGGAGCCACGGGAAATACCCCGCCTAAGGTGGGAAGCCCCCTGCCGGAAATGGAATTACTCAAGCCAAGTAATTCCGCTGATCTCAAATATCTGGGCTTGTCTTACTTCGGTAAAACATTCAAGGTAAGTCAGCTACAGGCAAAAGTTGTAATTATTCAGATATACAGCATGTACTGCCCTTACTGTCAGGCCGAAGCTCCTAATGTAAATCGTCTCTATGGGTTGATCGAGAACAATCCGGCGCTGAAAAATAAAATTAAAGTGATCGGTATTGGCGCTGGTAATACTCCGTTTGAAGTTGGAACTTACAAGAAAAAGTATGCGGTACCCTTTCCACTGGTTTCCGACGAAGATTTTAAAATCCATAAAATCGTAGGTGAGGTGCGGACGCCTTACTTTATTGCGGCAAAAATAGCCGCCGACGGCCGGACCGAGGTTATTTATTCACGTCTGGGTGCGCTGGAGAATAACGATCTGTTCCTGGCGCAACTTGCAAAATCGGCAGCAATAAAATAGGAGGCGACGATGAAGAAAAACACCGTTGGATTAATTTTTGTTTTATGTTTTTTTGCCTGTAGTGCTTTTGCCGCATCTGATGCGTTTAAAAATAATATTTACAATCCCGGTCAGTTGAAACCGGTGGACAGTGTCTTGAAAGTCAAAGTCGGCCAGAGTGCTCCCGATTTTACGCTGCCCGCGATCAGCGGTAAGAATGTCTCCCTTCACGATTTTCGCGGCAAAAAAAATGTGGTAATTTCCTTTGTGCCCGCGGCCTGGACTCCGGTTTGCTCCGATCAGTGGCCCGGCTACAATATTGTTCAGGATGTCTTCGTAGATAATGATGCCGTTTTACTGGGAATTACGGTAGATAACATTCCAACGCTCTTTTCCTGGACAAACCAGATGGGAAAACTGTGGTTTGATGTTCTTTCCGATTTCTGGCCCCACGGGGCGGTGGCGGCAAAGTTCGGAGTGCTGCGTTCCGACGGTGTTGCGGAAAGAGCCTTATTCGTGATTGATAAAAAAGGATATATCCGCTACATCGACGTCCATAATATTAATCAGCGTCCGCCGCTGGAAGACCTTGTCCGGGAACTTGGAAAGCTTAAGTAGATCAGGAAACCGGACTTTATATCCGGTCCGGGAGAAACAGGGACATGTTTTTTAATGCGACAGCAATAATTCTGGCCGGTGGGAAAAGCAGCCGGATGGGGCAGGATAAAAGCCTTCTCTCCACAAACGACATCCCTCTGATTGAGAAAATTGCTTCCCAGCTGGAAGGACGTTTTCGGGAGATAATTATCAGCGCCAACGATATGGAAAAGTACCGGTTTTTGCATCTGCCGGTCATTCCTGATCTGGAAGGCGGCAAAGGACCGTTAATGGGGATATATACGGCGTTACTGCATTCCAATCATGAAATAAATTTCGTGGTCGCCTGTGATATCCCGGATCTGGATATGCAATATATTAAGGAGTTGATACAGGAAGCGAAAGATCATCAAATAGTTGTTCCCATCTGGAGCGACGGCAGGCTGGAACCCTTATTCGCGGTATATAAAAAGTCCGTTATAGACAATATAAAAATATTGCTGGACGCAGATCAAAGAAAAATCAGGCTTTTGTTTGAGTCGGCGGATGTTAAGTATCTGCCGCTGCCGGATGAAGGCAAGTGGTACAGAAACCTCAATAATATGGAAGATTATCAGAATTACATCAAACAATAATATTCAAGGTTCATTATAGAAATGATTTCTTTTGAAAAAGCATTTGAAATAATCATGGACTCCGCCTTTACCCTGGATATGGAGTCTGTAAAACTTAATCATTCTCTAAATCGAGTACTGGCCGGTGATGTCCGGTCTGATACGGATATGCCTCCTTTTAACAGGTCGGCTATGGACGGCTATGCCTGCCGTAGGGAGGATTTGCCGGGAGAGCTCAGCGTTGTGGAAATTATTCCCGCAGGATGCAGTCCGCAAAAGACTATTCAGAAGAATGAGTGTGCAAAAATAATGACCGGCGCAATTGTGCCGCAAGGCGCGGATCGCGTAATCAAAGTAGAAAATGCACAAGTGATTGCTGAAAATAAAATCAGGATTACGAATTCGGACCTTTTCGATTATATCAGTTACCAGGGGGAGGATGTCAAATGCGGTGATGTTGTTTTGAACAAGGGAACATTGCTTTTACCGCAGCATATTGCAGTGCTGGCCAATGCCGGGATCAGCACTGTTACAGTATATAGAAAACCGAAAGTCAGCATCATTACAACAGGCAGCGAGCTCAGGGAGCCGGGAGAACCTTTGCCGGTGGGCAGCATCCGCAACAGCAACAGTTACCAGCTGATCGGGCAGGTGCAAAGGATGTCCATTGAGCCCGAATATCTTGGAATCGCAAGCGATAAAAGAGATTTGTTAAACCAGCTGATACAAAAAGCGTTGCAGAAAAGCGACATAGTTCTTCTTTCCGGCGGAGTATCCATGGGTGATTATGATCTTGTTCCGGAAATGCTGAAGGCCAACGGGGTTAATATCTTATTTAACAGGGTGGCGATGCAGCCCGGCAAACCGCTGACATTCGGAATAAAAAACAGGACCGCAATCTTTGCTTTCCCGGGAAATCCGGTTTCTACATTCCTTCCCTTTGAACTTATGGCCAAACCCTTTATCTATAAATTAATGGGGCATGAATATAGTACCAAAACTCTTTCCCTTACGACAGGAGAGGATTTTAAGCGCAAAACGGGTGAGCGCAAGGCCTTTGTTCCCGTTAAAATTAAAGAAAGCGAAGTATGTCCGGTAGAATTCCATAGTTCCGCCCACATAAGCGCGTTATGCAGTGCGGAAGGATTCATTTATTTTCCGATCGGGGTGCTGGAGATTAAAAAAGGAGAGAATGTTCACGTTATGTTCCTATGAAAGAGAGAACAAAAACAAACTCTCCGCACTTCAAGATTAATTTTTTGAAATCCTGATCAGCCGTGTGCAGGAGTTCTTCAACATCTTTCTCAAGTTTTTCAAAGCGTGCTATAATTGCTCTTGCTTGCGGCGTCAATTGCATTGCCTTATCGTGCACGCTGATATCCACCAGCCTCATTCCCATCCGTTCCTGTGAGGCTTTTAATCTGCCCCATGCCGCCCGGTAAGACATCTCCAGTTTCTTTGCCGCGGCATTGAGACTGCGCTGCTCATCAATGGCCTTGAGAATATCATCCCGTCCCTTGCCGAAAACTACTTTTCCGTCTTTTTCAATCCAGATTTTATATTTGATTTCCATCGCTTGCCGTCCCCCCTGCGGTCTTGTTGTTTTATTTATAAGAACGATGATCATAAAATGTCAATAAAATTAATCTGCAAATATGTGTTCCTAATTTTTATGCTTTATATAACATATTGACTTTTCTGGGAATATCAGTAAGTTTGTGCCGTTTTTGACATAAATCATTTTTGACGTAGGTATGGGGAGGGCTTTTGTATGCAAATTACGAGAAGAGGTTTTTTAACCATGACCGGCGCCATCGGAGGCGGGGTTGCTCTGTCGAGCTTAGGGCTCAACCTGAATCCGGCCCGGGCATATGCGGACGAACTGAGCAAAATGGACCGCATTAAGGTTGCCAGGCAGGTAACTACGATCTGTTGTTACTGCTCTGTCGGCTGCGGCCTTGTCTGCAGTGTCGATAAAGCAACAGGTAAAATTTTTAACATCGAAGGCGACGCCGATCATCCCATCAATGAGGGATCGCTTTGCGCCAAGGGCGCCGGTTTCTTCGATCTGACCGAGGCCAACAAGCACCGCCTTACCAAGGTGCTTTATCGAAAGCCTTACGGGACGGAATGGGAAGAAAAAGACTGGGATTTTGCGCTTTCCCGGATTGCCCGACTGATCAAGGATACACGCGACAAGGATTTTGTGGTGAAAAATGCCAAGGGCGAACTGGTTAACCGCTGCGAGTCAATCGGTCATTACGGCAGTTCCAATGTGGACAATGAGGAATGCTGGCTCATGACCGTCAAGAGCAGAGCGCTGGGCATGGTCTATATAGATCACCAGGCGAGGGTCTGACACAGTCCATCTGTAGCGGCTCTGGGAGAGTCGTTCGGACGCGGTTCCATGACGAACCACTACTGTGATTTAAAGAATGCTGACGTTATCCTCATTATGGGCAGCAATGCCGCCGAGCATCACCCCATCGCCTTCAAGTGGATATTGAGGGCAAAAGAAAAAGGCGCCACGATCATTCACGTTGATCCCCGTTATACCAGGACATCCGCCCGCTGTGATTTCCATGTTCCTCTTCGTTCCGGTACCGATATTGCCTTTCTGGGCGGTATGATTAATTATATTCTGGAAAAAGATAAATACTTCAAAGACTACGTGCTCAATTACACCAATGCTTCATTTATTATCAGTGAAGACTACTCCTTTAATGACGGTCTCTTCTCGGGTTACGACGCCAAGAAGAGGAAATACGACAAAGCAACCTGGGTGCTGGAAAAAGAGGGCAGCGGCATCCCCAAACGGGATATGACGTTGGCTCATCCTCGCTCAGTTTTCCAGATGATGAAAAAACATTACTCCCGTTACACACTCGATAAAGTTTCCAGCATTACAGGCGTGTCTAAGGAAAACCTCCTTAAAGTTTTTGAAGCTTACAGCGCCACCGGTGCCCCGGACAAGGCCGGCACGGAATGCTACGCCCTGGGCTGGACGCATCATACAGTGGGAAGCCAGAACATCCGCACCATGTCCATCATCCAGCTGCTGCTGGGCAACATGGGTATAGCCGGCGGCGGCATCAATGCGCTGCGTGGCGAACCGAATGTTCAGGGTTCCACCGATCATGCGATTCTGTATAATGTTCTGCCCGGCTATCTGAAAACGCCATCGGCTTCACTGGAATCTTTGGATCATTATCTGGAAAAGTACACACCCGTATCGAAAGATCCACAGTCGGCCAACTACTATCAGAACTATCCGAAGTTTTTTGTCAGCTTTTTGAAATCCCTCTGGGAAGAAAAGGCCATCGCAGAAAATCAGTTTGGTTATAACTGGCTACCCAAGATGGAAGACGGAAAACACTATTCCACGATGCACATGTTCGATGCTATGTATAAAGGCAAGGTGAAGGGCTACTTCTGCGTTGGCGCGGATACAGCTGTCAGCACTCCGAATACCAACAAAGTCCGCAAAGCGATGCAAAATCTAGACTGGCTGGTGGGTGAAAACATTTTCAACAATGAAACATACGAATTCTGGAGAGGTCCGGGCGTCGATCCCAAAAAGATCAAAACGGAATGCTTCCTCCTGCCCGCCGCGGCGACGATGGAAAAGGAAGGCTCGCAGAGCAACTCCGGCCGCTGGGTCCAGTGGAAATACAAGGCTGCCGAGGCTCCCGGCGACGCGCTTCCCGTAGGCGAAATCGAGATCAAGATTATGGCGGCAGTAAAGAAGCTGTATGAAAAGGAAGGCGGTCCCAATGCTGAAGCCATTGTGAATCTCAAATGGGACTACCTGAACAAACAGGGACACTTTGACTCTATTAAAGTGTCCAAACAGATCAACGGTGTTTTCCTGGAAGATACTGTGATTGAAGACAAGGCGAAAGGCACGAAAACCGAATTCAAAAAGGGTCAACTGGTGCCGGGTTTTGGTAACCTGCAGCTTGACGGCAAAACAGCCTGCGGCAACTGGTGTATATCCGGCAGTTACACCGCGGATGGCATGAACAAGATGGCTTCCAGAGGCAAGGAAGATCCAACCGGATTGGGGCTCTTTCCGAACTGGGCATTCGCCTGGCCTGTCGGGCGCCGCATCCTATACAACCGCTGCTCCGTCGATCTGAATGGGAAACCATACAATCCCAAACGCAACATTCTGGAATGGAAGGGAGATAAATGGGTGGGCGACGTGCCCGATGGTCCCTGGCCGCCGCAGGCAGACAAAGAAAAAGGCAAGTATCCTTTCATCATGAAGACAGACGGTGTGGGCGCTCTGTTTGGACCCGGCATGGTCGACGGTCCGTTCCCCGAGCATTACGAACCTATGGAAGGGCCACTGGCCAAGAATCCTATGTCTTCGCAGCTTATCAATCCGGCAGCCGAGATCTTCAATAGTGATATGGATAAGATAGAAAGAGCAAACGAAAAATTCCCGTATGTCTGCACAACCTATTCCTGCACGGAGCACTGGTGCACCGGCGCTTTGACCCGCTGGCAGGCGTGGCTCCTGGAAATGCAGCCGGAACTCTACGTGGAGATTGGCGAGCAACTGGCCAAGGAAAAAGGCATTCAAAACGGCTCACGCGTCAAGGTTTCCTCCGTACGTGGCGAAGCTCCCTGTGTAGCCATGGTGACGAAGCGCTTCAAACCGTTTACGATCGAAGGAAAAACTGTTCATCAAGTCGGTATGCCCTTCAATTATGGCTGGCTCTTCCCCGAAGATGGTTCAGGCGGAGACAGCACAAACAGGTTAACACCAACCGCTGGCGACGCGAACACCTTCTGCCCCGAGTATAAGGCGTTCATGGTCAACGTGGAAAAGGCATAGGAGGGAATCGACGATGAATAATAAACCTGAACTCGTAAAATTAATTGACACCACACTGTGTACAGCCTGCCGGGGTTGCCAGGTAGCCTGCAAGCAATGGAATGAACTGCCCGGCTTTAGAACCAGACAGAGGGGCACCTACCAGAATCCTGCTGATTTGCAGTGGAATACCTGGACGCTGATCCGCTTCCAGGAATATGAAGATAAGAACGGAAAATTCCAGTGGATTTTCCGCAAGGACGGCTGCATGCACTGTACCGACGCCGCCTGCGTGAAAGTATGCCCCAGCGGAGCATTGCATTATACACCGCTGAAAACCGTTGGACTTGATAGAGATAAGTGCATCGGTTGCAAAGAATGTGTGGCGGCCTGTCCGTTCCATATTCCTCGTTATAACGGAACAACTGACAAGGTCTACAAATGTGATTTGTGCTATACCCGCCTGAAGGAAAGCCTGCCGCCGGCCTGTGTCAAATCCTGTCCGACCGGCGCTCTGACCATCGGCGATAAAGACAAGATGATCAAAAAAGCATATGCCCGGGTCAAGCAACTGGGCGGAGACGCCAACGTCTACGGCGACAAATTTGTAGACGGAACGCACGTGGTCTACGTACTGCAGTTCAAACCGGAAGTGTACGATGAACTGCCTGTGAAACCGTCGGTGCCACTGTCCGTCGTAATCTGGAAAGACCTCCTCAAACCCCTGAGCTTGCTGGGAGCAGGCGGTGTACTGGCCGGATCGTTTGTCCATTACATGCTGCATGGACCGAAGGCGCCACCCCCCGAGGGAACAAATAGCGGCGATGAAGCCGGAAAGTCGGAAGGAGGGGAATAACCATGAAAAAAGGATTAGTACAAGTAACAGACGGTAAAGAAAGACTCGGACACTGGGTACTGGCCATCTCCTGCTTATGCCTTTGTGTGACAGGCCTGGGAATGATGTTCCATTCATTCAACTTTCTGGGCACAATGGTTGGCGGATTGGTAAATCTGAAAATGATCCACAATATTGTAGGGTTGATTTTCATAATATCCCTGCTCGCCATGATCAGAATGTGGTGGAGAGAAGCCGGAGTATTCGTGTTTCCGGAAGATATGGACTGGATCATGGCTGCAGGCGGTTATCTGTGGCATGTAGATAAAGTACCTGAAACCGGCAAGTACAACCCCGGTCAGAAGGCCTTCTTTTTGGTTGTAGCAATCTTTGGCGCAATCATGGTAATAACCGGGATATTCATGTGGTTTCCCTTCGTATTGCCCCTGGGATTGGTACGCTGGATGTATCCACTGCATGCCTTGGGCTTTGTCGTAATCTTTGCGTTTTTCTTCGTTCACCTGTATTTGGGTACCATCGGCAATCCCGGTAGTGTTCAGGCCATGACAACCGGCTGGATGGAAAAGCCTGTTTTAAAAATGCTGCATCCGAAATGGTTTAACGAAATGGAAGAGAAGGGCGAGTTCATAGAGTACGGCGTGGAACCCAAACCCAAAGAAACCGGACACCATTAATTTACTCGTAGTTGCCTAGACATTAACGTCATCTGAAGCGGCGTTCATCACAATAAGGTGAACGCCGCTTTCTGCTGATAGACATTCTGTTATTATATTTATTTTGCATGTTGACACATCGCAGTTTTACAGTTAAGTTCAAATCGGAAGTGCCAAGGTCACTGGTGGGCCTCCCGGACTTCAAATCCGGTGTGGGGCGCTAAAACCGTCCCAGGTGGGTTCGATTCCCATGCACTTCCGCCAATTTTATTTATTTTCATTATGTTTTTCGCTATCAGATGCCCGCCCGGAACCCGCCCGGAACTTTATTACTCTCGCCATGAGATTTCTCTTGGCAGCGACCTTGACCTCTGCATACTTTAGGACTGAATCCCGCCGTGAATGATCGGTGAGCATTTGAACTTCATCGACCGATAAACCACATTCGTTGATAAGCTGGCTACAAGAGGAATGCTTTAGGCCGGAAGCCGGAGGAAGGGAAAAGCGGCTGATCAGACGTGGCGCAAAGCGCACTTATTTTTTTAATCTTTTCTAAAGTTACTTTTTCATAAAGGCAATAATCCGGCGCTCAGCCGTCGCGCCGTTTACCGCCTTTACGAGTCGAACATCATAAAAGGAGCTTTGGCAGTGCTATTCTCGCCGGAACTGTTTTGTATTCAATTGTTAATCGAAATATACATTGTTTGCTTTGTACTAAATAATCACACTTTTTATTCTGTTTTCTAATTTTATTCTGAATTCATCAAGATTATCTGGAGACCATTCAATCCGATTTCTGTGGGCAATGTCAAAGTGAACGCCCTCCTTTTTAATAAATACTTCATTCTTATTGTTGTCTAATAAAAAAAGTACTTCTTTGTCATTTTCATCTTTCAACACTTGTTCTTTACACCAGTCTTCCCGGCAGGTGTAAATGACTTCTAAACCGAGCCCATATGCAAAGCCAGCTTCAAAATATACACCTCCTCTATATCCCGTTAAATCACATACCATGAACCTACTTCTTCTTATTTGCGCAATTATTTCATCATTGATATCATTTGTATGTTCGACATCATCGATTTTTATGGCTTCAAAACGTGCGGATGATTCTCCTTCTTCTATGTATTCAATCGCTTTTTTTATTGCATTTTCATATACATCATTCATTTCTTCCGCAAACCACATTGCAACAAAACACTGTTTGGAATCTTTGCCTGGCTTTGCTATTTCTCTCAGTCTTTGATAGCCTTTAGCAGTTATATGTAAATCGTGTTCATCGAACTCACCACGAGAAGCAAGATAACCAGCTTCATGCAAGAATATTAATACCGAGCTTAATTCTTGTGCGTTAGAACAATGATAATATGGATAATCTACTTCTGGTTTAGTAATTATTATATCACCAACAAATTTCGTTAATTTCTGCATATTAATAAGAGCTTGATCCATCTTAGCTAAGGGGGCTCGGGGATTATACTGATTAACTATCTTCCTTAAATTGCCTATTGTTAAATACCTTTCAGAATGTCTATGATTTGAATCTTCATATTGATTACGTAAAAATATACTTATTATCACTAGTGTCCGGAATAATCCGTAAATAAGTTCAATTGGTTAAGATTTTTGTCTATGTTGTTTTCGTAGTCATAAAATGTAAGTAGTTGAAACATTGATGTTCTTTCAAATAGAGAGACGCTCAAAACCTGTAAAATTGTGTAGAGACTCTCCTGTAAATTCAGCCGTTTCTTGAGTATAGCCACGATCAGGTAGACGGAAATTGCTATCCAGATCTGAGTCTTTACGGCATTCTCTGAAGTACCGTAAAAGCTCTTGATACGTAGATTCTGTTTGATCCATTTGAAAAAGAGTTCTACCTGCCAGCGTTGTTTGTAAAGCTGGGCGATGGTGATGGCAGGCAATAGGAAGTTGTTGGATAGAAACACCAAAGTTTTGTTGGTTTCGAGGTCGTGATATTTTACTCGTCTGAGCTTGCCGGGATAATCCCCTGCCGACTTCGGTACGGTCAGCAGGATCGATTGATCGCACACGATGCCCGTTGATTTGTCTACTGGATGGGAGTAGAGCCTGCGGCACTTCAGATTCAATTTGCCGCGGATCACAAAGAACGCGGAAGCGCAGGTAACAGTATGTAGCCTGGAAAAATCCAGGAAACCACGATCCATAATGTAAAAAGCGCCTGCTTCCAGAGGGATTAGATCCAAGGTGTTGACTTCGTGGAGTTTGCCGTCGGAGATGTGGATAAAGGTCGGAATGTTGCCCCGTAAATCCAGCAAGGTGTGAAGACGGACGGCACCCTTTGTTTTCCGGAAGTGCGCCCAGGGAAAGATTGACAGGCACAGGTCGATTGTCGTGGCATCCAAAGCATAAACCGTGTTCTTGAGTTCCACGGCCAATGGTTCTTTCTGGTAGAGCTTCCTGGCAACACCGATCAGATGATGGGCAAAATCCGCATAGATGCGCCAATCCCGCATCTCGTTTGCTTCCGCCAAAGTACTGCGGGAAACCTTGCTGCGGATGCCCATGTGATAGAGTTTGTTGTTTTGTGCCCGGAGGCAGGCTTCGATGTCTCTCAAACTTTCGCGATACGTCAACTGGGCAAAAGACATGATCCGGAACTGATCGAGACAGGTGAAATGCTTGACGCTGAAATTGCCCTGGTACTTCTCCACGCAGCGTTGGAAGGTCTTCAGCGGCATGAAGTCCATAACTTGGGTGAACACAAGCGAGCCTGTATACATGAGTACTCCCTTCATGAGAAAATCTCAGGAGAGGATTACAGATTCTACCTTGTATTTTCAAGTCGAGGACAAACATAAAGTTATTTTTCTATGAAATATATTAAATTGTTACAAATTTTAATTGCCGGTTATTCCGGACAGTAGTGACTTATTATATTTTTTTCTTCATCCGAAAAATCCGCGTAAGTAAAATCACTATAAGCTTCTTGAGTAAGTTGAACATTTCCACATCTTGGGCATTCATAACCAATTTTTCCACTGGAATAATTCTGATAAATTTCTTTAATTGGATAATTACAAACTAAACAATTCTTATCTTCTGGCATGGCAATTTCCCTTTTGAGTAAAGAAATAGTATGTTTATTACCAAACGCAATCTTGCATTTTTTAATAACGGTAGTCAACTATTGACTAGGAAAAGTCTATATTTATTTAAAAAGTGATTCGGTTTACTATATTTTGCGGTAGAAATGCGGTCATTGTAATATCGACTATTTACAAAAACAAGCCAGATAAAAAGTAATAATATCAAGGCTAATGATGTGAGTTCGACGCTCGTGGCTTCCCTTTTTTGTGTTATCGTACATTCTAACTTTAAACTCTCCCGAAGCCCCACGTCAAAAACATATCATGAATTATTTAATTATTTCCATTACTTAAAAATCGGTGTAAGCATTCGACACCCCCATGCACGCCAATTATAATCCGAGACAGGCCGAAGAAGTATGTAGTTTCTGATCAGATGCTTGAATTCCGATTGAAAATCGTATATGGTTTTTTTATCATAAAGATATATAAAATAAATACTTAAGAAGGACGGCTTTTTATTGCATTTCTTAACAAACTTTTAGCGAACCAAGATACAATGTGTTTCCAGTATTCTCATATGAGTCACTCAAATTTATCGGTACAGATAATAGTGTTTTGGAAAAATTTATTTTCATATAGGAGGAAACGATGAATACAAAACGCATTTCAGTTTTATTCTGTGTTTTATTCCTAGTAAGTTGTGCGGCTCCTCAGACGCAGACGAAAACGACAAAAGGTGCTGTTTACGGAACAGCCGGTGGTGCCGCTGCTGGAGCATTAATCGGACAGGTTATCGGTCATAGCACAAAGGGTACCCTGATAGGTGCAGCCATTGGTGCGGCCGTTGGGGGGCTTGGAGGCGCTGGAATCGGTAGAATGATGGACAATCAGGAAAAAGACATGCGTAATGCCCTGGCTGAATCTGATGCCGCGGCCGTTACCAGGGAAGGAAATCTTCTCTCGGTTTCCTTTAAAGGTGATGTCACATTCGACTCCAACTCTGCGACTATCAGACCTGGCCTTATGTCGGAAATAGACCGCGTTGCAAAAGTGCTGAATCAATATCCTGATACGTACATTCGAGTAGAAGGTCATACGGACAGCCGAGGTTCGGATGCGTACAACATGAACCTTTCCCAACAACGCGCCAACGCCGTAAAGAATCTGCTCGTCCAACGGGGAGTGGCGGAAAACCGCATCGAGGTTGTCGGTTATGGGAAAACCATGCCCGTAGCAACCAATGAGACGGAGGCTGGCCGTCTAAAGAACAGAAGGGTGGAGATCAAGATTGCCCCCAAAACTCAAGCCAAGTAGAACATCATAAAATATAAAGGACCATATAAAAAATAGATGTTTACCCTTTCAGGGTATAGAAACGGATGTAATAATGTTTTCTTTTCGATCAATAGCTTTATTTATTGTAGCATACCTATCCATGACTGCGTTTGCATTTTGTAATGATTGCCATGAGCCTGACTCTCAGGTGTGGAAAGTCGGTCAGCGGCAGTGGACTCTTCAAGAAGAGTATAATTATAGTAAATGGGTGGAAACGAATATTACTGAAGATTTTTTTATTCGCCATAAAATCCGTGTGGACTGCGCCGACGTACCCTATGCATCCCGATGGATTTATGCACGCATCAACCATCTGCCGGCTGCCGCCAGGACAGTTAACAATCGATTGATCGGACACTGGTCCAAAGACTGGAGCCGCTTCCCGACCAATACAACATGGGAAAATGACAAACGTTTTCGGGCGGCGTTAATGGCTGTGCTGTCGTCAACATCGACGCGAACCCTGCCCTTTGATACCTACCCCATACACATTGCTGCAGATTCCGTGACAGCCGGAACCACCATCCTTCTCACTGGCCATGCGGGCATGGTGAGCCATGTCGTCATGGATGGAAGTACGGCCCATCCCGTTCAGACAGTTGAAGCCAACATGCCTACAAGGATCCAGAGACTACAGCTCAGGAATTTCGCCTTCCCTGACCCCTGCGGTGATCGCGTTTCCGGTTTTTTGAAATTCCGGTGGCCGATAAAGACAGGCGGTCAGTGGCATTATCTACCTGTAAAGGAATATCCTTTCTATTCCATGGAACAGTATTCATCAACTTTTAACAAAGGATATGCAGATTATTTCGAAGCAATAGCAAAGCGGATCGACACGAAAGTCCATGACCCCAATGAAAAAACAGAAAAAATAATAAATACGATCACTTGCCGGTTAAATGAAAGAATACCTGTCGTTCTCGACGGTAATAAAAAATGTCAGGAAATTCAATGTGCGGAAGGTTCAAGCTTTTGGGAAAATTACAGTACGCTCTGCCGGGATGAATTTATCGGTGTCATGCTTGGTCATCTGGAAGAAATCATCAGGAAGAATCATTTGGACCGAAATACTATTCTTGATAAAATGGCAAAGATTCGCCTGCAAATTTCTCCCGATCGGTTCGTTACTTTGCAACATGTATTTCAGAATTCCAAATGGCTGTCTTCAGACCCCGACGCCACGATTGAGGCCCGTTGGGGACTGGACAAATGCAGCCTGATAGCCATCCATCTAAAGAGTGCATTGGAATCCATTTCCTTTATTCAACAAAAATACGGTAAAACTGATCCCCGTGTTGCGGAACATTACATTTGGACACAGCAGAAAATCGTGGACGAAATGACCAGTGAAAGTCGGAAAAACAACTGCACGATAAGTTTCCATCAATATTCCCGACTGGAAAGTAAGTTGCGATAAGACGTCAAGGCCAGTATTTTTACACCTTGTTGGTGTTTAAATGCCTGTGCGGCTGCATATACGAATCCGGCCCCATTTCCCCATACTACTTATGCCAAGGGTGGAAGAAAGCACCTTGCTCCGAGATTAAATCAGCAGGTGATCTTAATCTTATACTTGCTTGGAAGATTTGACATTTATATGGTTCTGAATTTTATGCCTTTCCTTCTCTGAAAGCAGACAGCCGCCAAGACAATCTTCATCACATCTTCCGTCACACGGTTCTACATGAATGGTTACGCTGGTATTCGGATACCTGTTTTCAATATTTTTGGAAATTTCTTCTGTTATCGAATGAGAATCAATCACACTCATCTGCGGTTCCACCTTTATGTGAAAATCAATAAAACGGAAATGTCCGGCCTTGCGTGTGCGGAGGCGGTGATATCCGTGAAGACGGTTCCCATATTTTAAAATTTCACCATGGATCCATTCTTCTTCCTCGGCTGGTAAATTGGCGTCCAGTAAATCGCCGGCGGATTGAATGATTAAATCATATGCCGTTTTGATAATCAGCAAGGCGACGGCAATTGCCGCCACCGAATCAAGCCAGTAAAGATTAACTCCGGGGAGGAACAATTGACCACCCCACATTAAAACAAGGCCGATCATAACACCGGCTGAAGTGTAATACATCCGTCCGCAAATGCCAGGCATCAGCCTGCAGGGCGATCGAATCCGTTTCGCGTCCGATTTTAAAGAGCCTTTGAGATACAACAATATTGACCACGCTGGAAAACAGCATTATTCCAATGCCCCCATCCCAGATTATCGATAGGTGCCGGTTTACTGATTTTTTGAAAGGCTTCGTAAATGATCCATCCAGCGGCGGCAAAGATCAATAGAGCTTCCACTGTACCGGAAATGTTTTCGATTTTACCGTGGCCGAAGGAATGATTTTTATCGGCCGGCTTGCTCGAAGTCTTTACGGAAAAAAGGGCAATAATCGATGCCAGTAAATCAACTCCCGAGTGAATCGCTTCGGAAATGATAGACACGGAACTAATAAGCAAACCGACAATAAGTTTCATTGACACAAGGGCACTGTTGGAAATCACCGACAACAGCGCCACCCGTTCTTTTTTCTTTTGAATATTCGTCAACACGATTTCGCCTTTTAATCAAACATTTCAAGAATAAAGCTATTCTTTTGTGAATATGATCACTCTAATATCCGGCTGAGTGATCATATTCACGGTTCTTATAGTTCCATGGTAACAGCCATGATAATCCCTTTTTTTTGCCCTATCCATTGTACTCTATTTTTGCGAATCAACCTAATATGATACCGATGATTTTGTTGATAATCGAATTCCTGTCCGGTATCTTGCCTAAGGTAATCACCCCCATTGGTTGAGTTGTTTCGGAACTTGATTCCACTTTTCCGTCTTTCAATATTTCAACCTTTAAAATACCTTCTGCAGTATTTTTATGAAAAACACAAACGGCAGCTACGCCGTTGCCTTTATATTCAACAGGGACAGCGGCCTCAACATGGATGGGTTTAGGTACGCCACCTGTTGTACTGATAAAATAGTAATAACCGCTGAATTTTAATTTTTCAGTGCCTGTAACTTTTACTGTGTAGGATGTTTCCATGTCTTTTAAGCGCTCACTCGCAACCGTAAAACAAGGCGCAGATCAAGGTCAGGCATATCAATAATGTTTTTTTCATAATTTTAACCTGTTTTAATCAAACAAATCATGCAGAAAACTTCTTCGTTTATGGTGCCCATGATGATCGTGTTTATCATAATGATGATCTTCATCATGTTTGTAACCCCTTTCATACTCATAACGATTCTCTAAGGGAGCAGCAGCGGGTTGGACACTGGTTTGCTGCTCAGATTTTTCAATGATTTTATCTAGTTCGCCACGATCAAGCCAGATTCCCCGGCATTTCGGACAATAATCTATTTCCACACCCTGTCTTTCGGATAAAAGCAGTGCTACATTACAAACGGGACAATTCATTTTATTTCTCCTTTTTAATCTATAAATATTCATCGACGACGATTTATCCGCATCTTCGGAAAAACCTTTACATAATAAAACGATGGGAAAATATTATGATTGAAAAGGAGGTGCTTTGTTGGATAGGGGATGAAGTGTAATGTCAAAATAAGGTACAAATAAAATTATGGCGATTTTTTTATAATCAGGCAAATATGTGAATAACGGAGGGGCATGATCCTCTGACAAATCAAAACTTCCGTCTAAATTAGCTTTCTTTACACCAATCGATAATGAGCTGCTTATCTTACATATACTACAGGTATTATTACGAAAAGATTTATCATGATGGTGAATTGCCGCAAGAAACAGCGCACAGATAAAACAAAGGATAAAAAAGGATAAAATGTTCTTATATAATAGTTTCATGCAATCAAATATTTCTGTTTACCTTGATTGTAGTGTTTGAATTCTTAGATGAAGAACATGAGATTGTCAAGGATCAATTAAATACGTTACTATGTCAAAAATACCTGAGATTAGAAGAGAATAGTGTTTTGTGATGCCAAATCGCATTGGTATAAGCATGGAAGATAAGTTGTCTATAGCAATGGATATATAAAAATATACTCTCCTTACATATGGTTTTTTTAGAATATCTGTCTATTCTGAATCGCACAAAAGTAGCCGAATGAAAGTTGTAAAAGCAGTTTTTGCCATTGTTCCCGATTTTTAATCCTACAGGCATTGAAGCATGGAGCCGAGTATTAGATGAAATCCAATGCAATTGAAACTTAACAATTTTCTGCTATAAAAGGAGGGGTAAATGAAAAAAAGAATGCTACAAGTATCTGTTTTTTGCTTGATATTAATGTTAACAATTACACTTACCGGTTTATACGCTGCTGCGAGCGTCATTATTAACGTTCCGGCGACTTCTGACTTGTGGCTGGCAGGCATGCCCAACGGGTCAACCGCATCATCTGGTGATTTAGCACCTGCTCAGTCCCCGGTGGAAGTTACAGGACTTGCATTAACACCTGGCTCGTCACTCAAGTTCTCCGCCACAGGATTAACCGACCATTGTACAGGTGGTGCGTGCGGTCTTGTTGGACCGGAAGGCGATTTAAGCGAAGGCGCCTACGCGCATTCTTCAGGTGCTGAAAACGGTATTTCTAATTTAACAGCGCTTATAGATTCATTGATTGGAGTATTTTTGGGACCGAACCAACCAAGCTTAAGTCCGGCACCCTCGGCTCTCAATTTCAGTACCGGCAATTCACGTGATTTTGATTCTTTATCTCCAGCGCTTCAGCAGGCATTCTGGATTGGCGACGGTCTTAAGAATGACGTAGTAACGGCACAAACATTTGTTATCCCTAATGGTGCGACCCGTCTTTACCTCGGTACAATGGATGGTTACGGATGGTATAACAACGTAGGTTCATTCGATGTGACCGTCAGCGCAGGTCCAACTGTCCCGCTGCCGGCTACCATGCTTTTTCTCGGCCCCGGTCTTATCGGGCTGGCATGGATTAAGAGAAAGTTAATGAATTAGCTCATAGCAAAGAGAACAAAAAAAGGCAGGGTCTGACGGCTCTGCCTTTTCTTTTATTTTGAATAAAAATTATCGGTTGTAATAGTATCCAGCTTGGTAAAATTAGAAAATCAACATTTGATCCATATTTTGTTTATTACCGTTTGGGTTCAAACAGTTTTTTCAAAGACGCAAGATATTTTGCTACGGATGCATCATTTTCTGGAGGAGCCCAGCGTGCTCTTTCCTCCGGGGCCAGGGGCACAAATGGGCCGGCTTTGGATTCAAAAAATACAGTCCCTTCTTCCAAAGATATACATGTATGAAAAATCCCATGCGGGATATTGACCATCATAATGCTGCCGGTCGGCTCAAGAAGAACATTTTCTTTTATGGTGCCATCGAAATCGAACATGATTATGCCGATCCTGCCTCTTATGACAACCAGCGTCTCATCCTTGTTAATGTTTAAATGCCTGTGCGGCTGTATATACGAATCAGGTTCCATAGCATTGAGAAGGCGGTGGCAGATATCTTCATCGGAAGTATGAAAATTGTAATTCTTGCGTAGTCGCGGTGCGAGCTTTGCCTCTGATGATAGCTGGTCAAGTTTTTGCCGGGAAATGAATTCGGCTTCGGTTAAATTTTGCTTATTCAAGATGTCCATATTATCTTGTCTTTCTCCTGAGATTGCCAAGTATTTCAATTATTAAATCAACTTTGACTGTGTCGCATATTTCTTGAATTTCATCAACTGAAGAGTACGGTATTCAGAAAACGAACTCCTCTTTTGTTTTGACAGTGTTGGCAATGTCAAATATAAGTTCTTATATCAGGCTGTATTCTTTGCCTGACTTTGTTGGCTACAGCTTGCCTGTGGCGTATCCGGCATTCGCCGGAGTTCCTGCCGGGGAGCCTTCTCCTGGCCGCCGCGTTATGTTTTGAATGCAACCCGGCATTAGTTATGTCTGTGCAGTCTTTAATAAACCAGGTTTTCTTTATTTTTCTGCTGAAGGAATAGAGTGAAGGATTTTACCGAAGGCAACATCGCCAGACAAGTGGTTAATTTCAGTACGCCGATCATGCTCGGCAACGTGCTTATGTCCGTTTACGGCATTGTTAACATGATCTGGGTCGGGCGGCTGTTGGGGCATAGAGCTGTAGCCGCCGTAGGCGCTTCTTTGCCGATCATCATGCTGATGCCGGCGTTTCTCATCGGGTTGGGCATGGCCACCAATGTTTTGATCGCCCAGGCTTTTGGCCGCAAGGACACGGCCCTGTTGAAGAAAATTCTGTCCAATTCCTTTTTTGCCTCAACATTGTTTTGTCTGCTTATTTCCATTGTCGCTCTTTTGTTTCGCCGCCGCCTGCTGCAATGGGTGCATGTTCCCGGAGAAATAGAGGAGATGGCGTTGTCGTATCTGACGATCATGATGGCCTCTCTGATATTTCAGTTCTTCATCAACTGGATGAACGGTATGCTGCGGGGCCTGGGCGATGCCAACACGGCATTAAAAATCCTTGCCCTGCTTACATTTTTTAACATTACTTTTGTTCCACTGTGCATCAGCGGCATAGGCCCTCTGCCACCTCTTGGCGTGGCCGGGGCGGCCTGGGGAACAGCGCTGGCAGCCCTGATAAGCTGCATCATCGGGTATGTTTATCTGATCCAGTATAATCCCTATGTTAATATGCACAGTTGGGATTATCGGATGGACTGGCATATCATCCGCGAGGTCTTCGTTATCGGTGTCCCCGCATCGCTGCAGATGATGGTGGTGTCGCTGGCCAATGTATTCATTGTTTCTCTGGTCAACCGCTACGGTTCCGATGTGACCGCCGCCTTCGGCATCGGCATGCAGGTGGACTTGCTGGCGGCTATTCCGGCCATTTCCATTGGAATAGCGGCAACAACGGTTTCCGGTCAGAATCTGGGGGCAGGAAAAATGGACCGCGTTTTTCAGACAATGAAGATATCTCTTTATTACGGAATGGTTATCGCTTTTGCCTGCACGATTGCCTTGTTGATCTTCCCTTATCAGATCGGCGCGCTTTTCCTCAAAGAATCCGCCGAAAATGCCGGTGTGCTGGGCTTTGTGCGCGATTATTATCACTGGATGGCCTTTATCTTTCCATGTTTTATGGTCATCTGCGTTATTCAGGGTGTTCTCCGTAGCGCCGGTGATACAATGGCTCTACTGGCGCTCTCCTTTATCTCCCTGATCGTGATCCGCATTCCGCTGGCCTACCTGCTGGCTGGCCCTTTTGGTTTTAAGCAGGACGGCATCTGGATGGCGATGTTGTTCAGCAGTGTGTTGGCGGTGATTCTCAACTGGCTGTACTTCAAGGAAGGCAGATGGAAGAAAAGACGGATATTGGGAAAACAAAACAACTGATTGCCAAATACCAAGACATAGTTGATTTTATGATGATTTTCTCTTTTTATTCTATCTTTAATAAAGTAAGATTGCAACGAATTTCGGGAATATCAAATAAGTATATAAACTGTTAGGCAGAAAAACATGAAAAAAAAGATATCAACGCAATCACAAGGACCTATTCAGAAATGGGGTACGAAAATTGACTGGAAGAAACGCGTTCGTGCTGTTTGCAAACCATGCTGGGAAATTAAGTATTGCCCCTATGGGCCTCTAATTGAACTGATGCCAATGCAAGATCGTTCGAATGACAAAAGTTGTAGGATTTTCGGGCATGATTGTCCCGTTTTCTACTGTGCAGAACCGTTAACTGAAACAAAAGAGTTACGAATAATCAGTCGTTCTATACCACGCCCTGTCCAGTTCAGGGTTTTAAAAAGAGAAAATCAAATTTGTTCTGAATGCGGCACATCAGTTAAGGATGAGGACATAGAATTTGATCATATAATTCCATGGTCCAAAGGTGGAAGTTCACATGAAAATAATGTTCGCCTTCTTTGCAGACAGTGTAACCGTAAGAGAGGTAATCGTTTTGAAGATAAATATCTCGTGAATTCATTAAATGAACATTTACGGGAATCGATCCCTTATGAGGTAGTAGAAATATTTTTTGAGATAACCAAGTTAGTCAATGAATTCCGGACATCCAATCATAGGATACCAACCCCTGAAGAATTTTGCAGATTTTTCGGTAGAAGAAAGGTAAAAGAAGAAGATTCTTTTAGTGTTGACTTATTCAGAGATATTAATGATTTTTTTATGTCTCAAAGACCGCTAGAATTAAAAGCCCGTGAATTTAATGCGCTAAAATATCGGTGGGGGTTTTCTGATGGTGTATTTCATAAACTAAAAGAAACATCTCAGATTTTAGGCATCGATATAAATAGATTACTTGATTTAGAAATAGATTTCATACAGCGATTGGGTTTCCGTGTCATTCCAAATAAAAATGAAAGAGTTAAATGGCTATCAAAATAGTCTAAGGACATAACCTGTATCTCGGCTTAGCTTTTTGTTGGCCAAAGATCAAAATGAAGAAGCTATATATCATCAAAGTTGGTTCGACTTTTCCTGCTACGAAGAAACGTTTTGGTGACTTTGAACAATGGACGGCAAACACGCTGGGTCCAATTGATATTGACCTTGAAATTGTGGATGTTGAGCATGGTGCTACCTTACCAAAAATAGCGGAATGTGCGGGTGCAGTGATTACTGGTTCCCACGCTATGGTGACGGCGAATATGCCCTGGAGTGTCAGACTGGAAAAATGGATAAGATCATTGCTAGACGAACGCATACCCATTTTCGGTATCTGCTATGGCCATCAACTGCTTGCTAAGGCCGCAGGGGGGGTGGTCGATTTCCATCCACGAGGCAGGGAGATTGGTACTGTATGTGTTCAGCTACTTCCAGGTTGCTCTGATGACCCTGTCTTCCAGGCTCTTCCGAATTCATTCCTTGTCCACGTCACACATTCACAGACCGTGTTGCGTCTGCCGAAGGCGGCTGTATGTTTGGCGGCCAACACGCATGAGCCTAATCATGCCTTTCGCCTTGGAGAGTGTGCGTGGGGAGTTCAGTTTCACCCGGAATATGATGCCGGGATAATACGATCCTATATACGGGAACAGGCAAACGAACTTGAATCGGCAGGAATGGAAGTCTCACGACTCCTGGACGGGGTTTCAGAAACCCCGACAGCGGCTCAAATACTCCGAACATTCGGTAGTCTGGTTGTTGAACGGCTGGCCGGCAAAGTCAGGTAGCTGACTTCTCACACTATCCACTCTTCAGGAATATCGATAAGCATAGCGGACAAGGTGGGAATGTGGGGCAAAACCACTACTGTCAATTCAAACACTGTTCAGGACAGGAAGAGGGATCACGATCACCTGATATTTTTTCAAATTTTCTTATAATGTTGCAGCACCGCTTTCAGAAGAGAGGCGCTGTGCCCGAGTTCGATGTAAGCCTCTTCAGGCGTCATGTCCCGGTTTTCAGCGCGCAGTTTATAGCCCAACAGACGGGAGATGTTGGCTATCCGCGTAATTTCGTGGATAAGATCGGCTTCAAAATGATCATCCCTTAAATTGATTTTATACATGTGCCGCTCGATATTTTCGGGATGTTCCAGCACAACCTGATCAACTATGCCGTCATTGGCCTGATGGCGGTTCTTGTTATAATCATCATAGGGGATGTTGTGTAAAGGCATGGTCAGATCGCCGATGTAGTGGGCGCAATAGACAATATGATATTCGGCATACTTGCCGGAATTTAAATACTGCTCATATGCCCGCAGTGCGGCGACAATTGCACCGTAGAGGTGGCCCTCGGCGTCGGACGAGTTGTTTGTTTTATTGTATCGGCTGATCTGTTTTGTTACCGTTTCCACGGTGACTTCAAATTCGCTGTTGTTGTTATACCAGTGGTTGAAGTATTCAATGTTTCCCGCTTTTATTTTAGCGATGTCGGGGGCGGCGGCATTATACCACATCCGGTATTTTGCCGCTTTAGCCACGGCAAGGTGGGTGTTGTCATGCCATCCCCGCGCAGTTCCGGCCAGCGGGAGAAGGAAAAGTAGAATTATTGCCAGGCAAACGATTTTTTTCATAGTTGTTTTTCTCTGTGTCAGTCTGCGGGCGCGCGAAATATAATTAGCAGGCTGTTCAAAAAGGTTCAGATGCAAGGCACCGCAAAAACCGCATCGCGAAGCGTATATAGAAATACGTTGAGCGATAAGGTTTGCAGCGTAACGCTGCAGATGAGCCTTTTTCAACAGCCTGTCATTCCGTTTCCAAATCAATGATGATACCGCGGCGGCTAGGAGGAGGCGACGAGGCGTATTATACATACGTTGAGGAAGCCGACGACGACGCCAACAAAGGTAGCGCTTGATTTGGAAATGGAATCAGTGAATAATTTTTCTGTCAATGGTGACAGGCTTACTCCCCTCCCGTTCAACCATGTTGCCGGCGTCCGGGTTGCCCCGGAAGCGCAGAACATTGAGCATGAATATCTCCAACTTATTGATGACATTGGGCGTCAGGAGATTGCCGTCGATTTCAATTGAAATTGTGGGATATTTTCGTTCCCGTGCCCATGGTGTAATCAAGCCTTCTATGACGCGTCCAATAAGGCAGGCAAAAGGAGAAATATTGACAATGCCGGAATAGCCGTCCATCATCGCTGTTGCCGCCACGCCGCTGGAAATGCTTATTTCCGAATAAAGCTCCTGGTTCACGAAATACTTTTCGGTGTTTTTCATAATCTTGGTCATGTCGTGCGGAGTTTTCGGAATCAGGTTGGTGGGGGCAAGTGCATCACCCACTTTCTTCACCACACTGCTCTTGTAGGCATGTTCTATATTCCAGTCCATCAGTTCCTTGAACTCTTTGGCGAATGCCCGGCGGTACCAGGGGATTAATTTCAATTTCTTTTCCAGCTCATACTTCCGGACAAAATCACAATAGTATACCCACTCGGCGATATTTGATACCTTGCCGATGATTCCGCGCTGACTGAAATGGGCGATCAGTTCGTCAACAGCGAAATCATCCCGCCGCACATATATCTCGCCGACAATAAGAACTTTCGAACAATCTTCCATCTTTTTCTTCAGGGGAATCCGGGCAATCTCTTCGGCGATTTCTTTTAATACCGGCAGCACCTGCGTAATGTCTTTTTCCGCAACGCCGATCATGCGATGCCAGAGCTTGTCGTAGGTTGCCATTGCGGCCACCGGATCGGCCGCGCAGGTGCGCAGCGAGGTTTCCACGTCCTTCATGTGATCACCGATGGTAATGGCCCACCAGGCGTATTTGGAAAATTCCGCTCCCAGTTCATTGTAGGAGTTATCCGAATCCAGAGTGAAAACAACCACATTTTCCAGACGCAAATCTCGGAAAAGATTGTCATAGAAGACAAAATACTGGCCTGTGCGGCAGGGACCGGTGGTTGACGGGACGAATAAAATATATATTTCATCTTTGTGGTATTTTTCCGAAGAAAAGTACTTCAGGGCGCTGCCCAAAACGAGGTGCGAGGGTAGACACTCTTTGCCGGAAGCATGATTGCGCGCCAGTTGCAGTGTAAGGATATCCGGCACGGGCATTACCTCGGCATTGATGCCCAAGCCGCGGATGGATGCGCCGACCAGTTCCGCCGAAAGCCTGCCCATGTTGGAAATCAGCAGTTTGACCCGCGGGTTTTTCTTAATCGGTATTTTTTCGCCGCTGATTATATTTTTAATGTGAATGTCTTCACCGGGATTATTGATGAAGCGCAATCCATTGTCGTATCGATCTTCATTGATGTCGAGAAACTTTGATCTGTATCCTTCGATAATATCGAGAAAGGCCTCGATGCGTGTATCAACTCCGGCGTCAGCCGTGTGCGAATCCATTTCCAGAATCAAAAAAGGTTTGATGCCCATGATCCATTTCAGGTAATGCAGCATGAAAGAATCAGGCGCGCAGGAAAAATTGGATATATAGGTAATATAGATATTATCCTCGTTTTTGAGGAGTTGACTGGTTTTCATGTCCTGTTGGCCGTAATACCAGTACATGTTCGGATAGATGGACTCGTCCTGAAAAGGCAGAATGTCAAAAGGAATTACCGAATAGCCGCGGGTGGTGAATTTCCGCGGTATGCCCATGTTGGCATCGGCTGTAAAGGCGTTGTAAGGCCGGCCTAAAAGTGCAATTACCGGGTGCCCTGCAAGGCGCGCCAACGCCAGCGCCGTCTTTCCCAACTCCTGGGCCTGCCGGAAATATTCCATTTGCTTTGCGCAGGCGATTGCAAAAGCTTCTCCAGCTTCTTTTGCGGTAAAGCCCAGCGCGGCTCCCATTGCGCTGAAAGACTCACCGGCCTTCTCCATGCCGTACATGAAGCTTACGACCGGTGTTAAATATTTATCTTCGGGAATTTCCGGAAAGGCCTTTTTTATGTAATAGGGAAGGCTTTGCGTAATGGGGCAGAGGTTGGCGGGAGCATCCTGTTCATAACTTTCCATATCCTTAAAATGGGGCAGGAAGATATAATCCAGATTGCGATCAAAAATATCCTGCACTGCTCCGTGAGCAATTTCCGCCGGGAAGCAGTAACTGCTTTCCACCCGCGCTGTTCCTTCATGAGATATATTTTCCGAAAGAACGGCTTCCACACCCAGTGAATGAAAAAACCAGGAATACAAGGGCCAGAGAGTGTAAACGGAAAAGCAGCGCGGTATGCCGACAACGAAGTCTTTTTTTCTGACAAATTCGTTCGGGTCCGGCGCACACTTCTGAAAAAGAAGGTTGTTGCGTTCTTCGATATAGTCAAAGACTTCGGCTTCGTTGACAATCTTTTTCTTGCGTATGTTGGCGTATTTGTTACAGCGGCCGCCGAACATGTATTTATTTTTGTTGACGTTCAGGATACGGATCGGGCAGTAATTGTCGCAGGCTTTACACTTGAATTCCTTTTCGTAGATAATTTCCGTGGCCAGAATCTTGTCTATATCGTACGAAGATTTAATAATAAGACCGTCGGTTAATTTCTGTCGGGCAAGGATGCCGACGCCGAAGCAACCCATCATTTCCGGATCGGGCGGGACAAGAATGTCTTTGTCCAGCAGCATGGCGAAGGCGAGGGGGATAGCTTTGTTCTTGGCTACGCCGCCCTGCAGAACTATGTTTTTGCCGATGGTTCTGTTGCCGACAACCCTGTTGAGATAATTGGAAACAATCGAGGTGACGATGCCGGCGGTGATATCTTCGCGGGAAGCGCCCTGCAAAATGGCATTGCGGATGTCAGAGTTGATGAAGGCGGAGCAATGCTCACCGAACTTCAACGGTTCACTGGCCCTGACGGCGATGTCGCCGATTTCCCAGGCATGGGCGATATTTAAATCGCCCTGGGCGGATTCTTCGAGAAAGGAACCGGTGCCGGCCGAACAGGCTTCGTTCATTGCATAATCAATAGGCACCTTATTTTTCAGGAAGACATATTTGGCGTCCTGTCCGCCGATTTCGAAGATTGTATCAATGTCTTCCCGGTAGAAGGTGGTTCCCACGGCGTGCGCTATTATTTCGTTGTACACAGCCGGTGTTTCCAGAAAAACGCCCAGAATTTCCCGGGAAGAACCGGTTGTTGATGCCAGCGTTATCTTGATTTGCCCGCCGCCTATATCTTCATTTATCTGCTTTTTCATTTCGATCAGGCAGTTTTTAAGAGCCTTTACCGGATCGCCGTGGGTGCGGCCATAAAAAGATGCGGTGACTTTGCTGGTTTCCATATCAATCAGGCAGGCTTTGGTTGTTGTCGATCCGCCGTCAACACCTAAAATATACTCGCGTCCGGCAACAACTTTTCCTTTTGGAGAGGAAAGATAAGTTACTTTGTGTAACGCCATCATTAAGTTCTGAAACCGTTTAAATTGCACTTTCCCCGGCTTGAATAATTTATCGAAGGCGGGTAAAGTGCTGCCGAAATTTTTTGCCAGCAGCGCAGCGCCGTAGGCTTCAAAATATGCCGCCGGTTCCGGAACTATGAATTCTATTTGCGGCATCCTCTCCCGGATGAAACGAATGATGTACTGATTCTTCGTTACCCCGCCGACCAGTAGAACTTTTCCCTTGGAGATTCTTGCTCTTTTAAGGAAATCAAGAACTTTTGTGGCCATTACATTGCTCAGCGACAGGACGATGTCGCCTTTATTGGCTTCGCCTTTGTTTAAACGGTGGGTGCAATCACTTTTCATAAAAACCGAACAGCGGGAGGAAAGCGTCAAAACGCAACTGTTGTCGGGAATGGTGTTAATGTCGGCAAGACCCATATCCATTCTGGCCAGCTGCTGCTTGAAAAATTCACCTGTGCCCGAAGCGCATTTATTGCCGGAAAAACTCGTGATAATTTTTTTTGTTTTATTATCGATGGTGTAAACGACCAAATCTTCGCCGCCCAGGGAAACTACCGCATCTGCTTCGTAGTTTAACTGCTGGAGCGCTTCCTCAATGCATAAAGGTTCGATCACGCTGTTGATATTTAAAAGATGTCTTCCTTCGGTCCCGCAAGCCAGTGTGGAAATGCCGGCAGGAATCTTTTTTGCTGATAAAATTGCATGGAGAGTTTCCAGAAAATTCCCTTCGTGCGGTTCAACTTTGCTCCAGAGAATGCTGTATCCTTCCAGCATCGTCACTTTAACATTTGAGGAGCCTATGTTAATTCCAAGGCTATGCATTTAAAATTCTCCAGAAAATAGAAAAGCTGTTATGTAAACCAATAATCATTATTGGAGATGGCGAAGAATGTGCTGATTCTATTGAGTATATAGAAAATAACTGCAGGATAAAAAAAGAATTGCAACTGCCCGGGGGGTGGCATCGTTTGATTTTCCACCCCCCGAGTAGTCTGAAAAATTAATATTAATGGCCTTCTTCCAGTGCTCCACCTATATACATCATTGACAGCAGCATAAACACCAGCGTCTGAACTACGGATGTAAAGATCATCAAAATGAAAACAGGCAGCGGAACAAGATAGGGAACCAGACCGAGAATAACGGCCAGAACTATATCTTCACCCTTGATATTGCCGAAGAGTCGGAAAGTCAGTGAAAGCACACGGGATAAATGGCTGATAATTTCGATGGGCATCATCAGCGGAATCAGCCACCAGACGGGTCCCAGGAATTGCTTGAAATATTTTAAGCCGTGAGTTTTAATACCCACTGCATGCGTGGCAAAAAACACAACCAAGGCCATGGAACAGGTAACATTGATGCTTGACGTTGGTGATTCGAAACCGGGGATTATGCCGATCAGGTTGGAGGTCAAGATGAAAAGACCAATAGTGGCTATCAATGGGAAATATGTCCGGCCATGATGACCCATTGTGTCAGTAACTAAAGTATCAAAGCCGCCGATAATTGTCTCCATGACATTCTGCAGGCCGCCCGGATAAATCTCCAGACGCCTTGTCGCCAGAAAAGACAACAAACTTAAAAGAATGATTGTAAATATTGAGTACGTTACATGTGGTGGAAGATAGCTGTTTTCCAAAAATAAAAATGGGTGCATATTTTAAATAACCTCCTCAAGACAGTTTTTTTTTGAAAAAATAGTTGCAGTCACGGTGATAATTATGTTGAGTACCACCACGGATAGCCCGACAACCAAACCGACGACATCAACGGTGCCTTCGGTAATCAATAAAAACAAAACAATACCTGTGATTAGCAGGCGAAGGCAGTATCTGAGCATAATCGGTTTCTTGATATCGCCTTTATCGCCCAGATTTTTAAAAGAACTTTGCAGCCCCCGGCTCATCCAGTAAAAATTGATGATGCTGATGAAACCGCCTAGAAGCACACCCAGAGCAAATTTGAAAGGAGCAAAAATAAGGGAAGGAATAAAAAGAACAGCCAAAAAAATCCAGTTAGCTATTTCAATTCGTTTCTGGATGAGGTCTTTTTCGATGTTGTTCACTTTTTAAGCTCTTTATAACAGGTTTTTCGTTCGGAAAGTATCTTTTAATTAAAACATACAGGTTGCGAAACCCGGCAGCAATTCCCATAAAAAGAAGCAGTACTTTAAAGAAGTTTCCTGTATCAAACTTCCGGTCTAAATAAATTCCCAGATAAAGACATCCGAAAATTGCCAGAACCATTGCTATTCCAACGCTGCTGGCAGCGGCCAGTTGCATAATGGAATTTCTGATATCCTTATTCATGCGGCTCTTTAGCATTAAAGGGAATCAAAGTCAATTAAAAACACCGGCCAGCGTTAATTTATCAGCGACACAAATGACGATTTTTTTTGTACCATTCTATCGTTTTGGCCAGGCCGCTGGCAAAATCTGTTTTCGCTTTAAATCCGAACTCTTTTGCTGCCCGGCGGCAATCGAGCATTCTACGGGGCTGCCCGTCGGGCTTCGTTTTATCCCAGACAATTTTCCCTTTAAAACCTGTTATCCGAACTATTAAGTCGGTCAGCTCTTTGATGGATATTTCAAAACCTGCACCGATATTAACGGGTTCACTCTTGTTGTAAAATTCAGCAGCCAGAGAAATTGCTTCGGCGGCGTCTTCTACATAGAAAAACTCGCGCGTTGCCTGTCCTGTTCCCCAGACTTCGATTTTGTCCGATGAATTGTCGATGGCATCGATACACTTTTTAATTAAAGCCGGAATAACATGGGAAGAACGGGGATCAAAATTGTCGCCCGGTCCGTAAAGATTTACCGGCAGTAAAAAAATAGAATTAAAACCGTATTGTTGGCGGTAGGCTTGTGACTGGACCAGCATCATTTTTTTGGCCAGTCCGTAAGGGGCGTTGGTTTCTTCGGGGTAGCCGTTCCAGAGGTTTTCTTCCTGAAAAGGGACGGGAGTAAATTTGGGGTAGGCGCATATTGTGCCCAGGGCGACGAATTTTTCAATCTTTTGCAAGTATGCTTCATGAATCAGCTGCGTTCCCATAATCAGATTATCGTAAAAAAGTTCCGCCGGTTTTTCTTTGTTATAACCGATGCCTCCGACTTTGGCGGCCAGATGAATAACAATTTCGGGCTTTGTCTGTTCATACATCCGTTGGACGTCAGTTAAATTTGTCAGGTTATATTCCGGGAGATCGGCTATAGCGATATTCCGGCAGCCGCGATTCTGCAAGTGCCTGACGAGGTGGCTTCCCAGAAATCCTTTGCCTCCGGTAATGGTGATGCGTTTATTCTTGAACATTTATATGTAATATCCTCTTTAAACCAGGTTTTCTCTGTTGGTGGGTTGGAAACCGGCGTCAACAAGAGTTTTTTCCTTTTGGGCCAGTTCCAGATCGGCGGATATCATCATATCAATGAGCTGATCAAAGCTTACTTTGGGTTTCCAACCAAGTATTTTTTGAGCTTTGGATGAATCTCCCAAAAGCACGTCTACTTCGGTCGGACGGAAATATTGCGGATCGACTTTAACATGCTTTTTATAATCCAGATCCAGTTTGCTGAAGACTTTTTCGACGAATTCGCGTACTGAATGTGTTTCACCGGTGGCAATAACGTAGTCGTCCGGTTTTTCCTGCTGAAGCATAAGCCACATTGCTTCTACGTAATCACCGGCAAAACCCCAGTCTCTCTTTGCTTCCAGATTTCCCAGGTAAAGTTTATTCTTGAGGCCGAGTTTGATTTGCGCGGCCGCCCTTGTCACTTTTCTGGTGACAAAAGTTTCGCCGCGTCTCGGAGATTCATGATTGAAAAGGATTCCGTTGGCGGCAAAGAGATTATACGCATTGCGGTAGTTGCGGGCAATATAGTAGGCATAAACCTTGGCTGCGGCATAAGGGCTTTGCGGCTGGAAAGGGGTGTCTTCTTTTTGCGGCGGGGGGGCGGCGCCGAACATTTCGCTGGATGACGCCTGGTAGAATTTTGTTTTAATACCGGTTTTACGAATAGCTTCCAGAATGCGCAAAGTTCCCAAGCCGGTGATGTCGCCGGTGTATTCCGGCATGTCGAAGCTTACGCGGACGTGGCTTTGAGCGCCGAGATGGTAAATTTCATCAGGCGCTATGGAATGCAGTAAATCGACAATCTGCGCGGAGACGCTTAAATCGCCGTAGTGCAAAAAGATTCGGGCTTCTGGATCATGGAAATCGCGGTAGAGATGATCAATGCGGCCGGTATTAAACGAACTGGAACGACGGATTAAACCATGCACGGTATAGCCTTTGGAAAGCAAAAATTCCGCTAAATATGAACCGTCCTGACCGGTAATGCCGGTGATAAGAGCTTTTTTCATGTAATATCCTCGCTTATAAATGATGCCCGCTTGCTGATTCGCGACTTCAAAGATTTTTCAATGTTTCCTCGCAGGCATGGAGGAAAAAATCAATATCGGCGTCCGTATGAGCAAACGACAGGAAGTTTGCCTCAAACTGCGAAGGAGCAAGCCAGACGCCTTCTCTTATCATCCCGTGGAAAAATCGGGCAAATAAAGCCGTATCCGATTTTTGGGCCAGAGAGAAATCGTCAACGGGGCCTTTTTGGAAAAACAACGTAAACATGGAATGAAGCCGGTTAATGCAGACCGGAATACCTTGAATGGAAAAGAGTTTTTCCAGATTCCGGCAGAGTTCATCTGCTTTTCTATCCAGTTGGTCATAGGAATCAGCCTTTGCTTGCAGCAGGTTAAGAGTCGCCAGACCGGCATTCATGGCCAGCGGATTACCGGACAACGTTCCTGCCTGGTAAACATCTCCCACGGGGGCAAGCGACTCCATGATTTCCTTTTTGCCTCCTAAAACCCCGACGGGCAGACCCCCGCCGATTATTTTACCCAGGCAGGTAAGATCCGGTTTAATCCCGATTAGATTTTGGTAGCCGCCAAATGTAAAGCGAAAACCGGTGATAACTTCATCAAATATTAAAACAATGCCGTGTTTTGCCGTCAACTCTCGGAGACCGGCCAAAAAGCCATTCAGGGGCTTTACAACACCCATATTTCCCGCCACCGGTTCGACGATGATTGCCGCCAGTTGCGATCCGTAACGCTCGATTGCCTCCTGCACCGCTTCAATGTTATTATAGGGCAGGCTGAGCGTCAGCTCGGCCAGTGTCTGCGGAATACCGGGAGAGCCGGGGATTCCCAGGGTGGCTACTCCCGATCCGGCTTTGACCAGGAGAGAGTCGGCGTGGCCGTGATAGCAGCCGTCAAATTTTATAATCATATTACGTTTTGTGTAACCGCGGGCCAGCCGGACTGCCGTCATGGTGGCCTCCGTTCCGGAACTGGTCATGCGTACCAGTTCCATGGAAGGTATAGCCTGGCTGATTAATTGCGCCAGCTGCGTTTCCGCTTCTGTCGGAGCGCCGAAACTGGTTCCCCGTCCGGCAGTGTTGCAAATGGCGTCCACAACTTCCGGGTGGGCGTGGCCCAGAATCATCGGTCCCCAGGAAAGCACAAAATCAATATATTCCCTGCCTGTGGCATCATAAATTTTACTGCCCAGAGCATGGTTGACAAAAAGAGGATCGCCGCCTACCGATTTCCAGGCGCGCACGGGAGAGTTGACGCCGCCGGCAATAACCTCTCTGGCGGCGGCAAAATAATTTGTCTTATTTTCAGTCATTTACAAAGTACTCCGGTGATGTTTTTTTGTATTCCTGAAGGCTTTCCAGAATTAAAAAATGGCGGTTACTTATGGCCGCCGCCATTTGATCAATGCTTCCGGCGATATTGTCATTTTGTGCATGCAGCATCGTAAAAAGATTGTACTTGCCTAGAAAAGCCGGATCTCTTTCATAACAATGCGAGATGAAGGGAAATGCCGCCAGTATTTTGCCTGCCGCCTCTATTTGATCCGGCGGTATTGCCCAGATAATCAGCGCATTTTTGGTGTAGCCGGCCTTTTGATGGCGCAAAACCGCACCAAATCTGCGGATGTAACCTTTCTCCAGAAGGTGTCTGGTTATATTCAGAACATCCTCTTCTGCAAGGCCACAGGCCTGGCCTATCCGGCTGAAAGGACGGCTTACCAAAGGGATTTCCAGTTGAATAAGCCGGGCGACCTTTATTTCCGCAGCAGTCAATTTTTCCATGGGGGGCTTTTTATCCTGCCTGATTAATAAAATCAAGTTATTCCATTTCCAAATCAAGTGCTCCCTTTGCTGGCACAGCCTGCCCCGGCGCAGGCCGGGGTCGTCGACTTCCTCAACGTAGGTATAATACGCCTCGTCGCCGCGGTATCATCATTGATTGGGGAATGGAATTACGACTTCTATTTTTTATGGGATTGCCCGTGGAAAACGCAACTTTCGGCGGAAATATCCCTGCTCCGGGAGGAAGATTCAGAATTGTCTTGACAGCACTGACAGCGAAGTATAAATATTTTCGAGAATGAACGTTCACTCATTTTTTGATGACGGGAGTGGAAGGATGAAAAGTACAGACAAGCGTGGCGACATTATCCAGGCGGCCCTGGAATTAATAGCAGAGCAGGGTTTTCACGGTGCCCCCATGTCCGAGATCTCCGCAAAAGCAGGCGTTGCCGCTGGTACGATCTATCGATATTTCGAGAACAAGGAAGTACTCATAAAAGAATTGCATCAGGAGTTGGAAGAGAAGATCCGTGAACATATTCAGAAGGGCTATCCTGTCGAACAGCCCCTTCGGGAAAGGTTTTTTTTTCTGCTCAATGAACTTCTCCGGTATTTTATAAAAAATCCTCTTCATTTTCGTTTCATAGAGCAGTACTTCAATTCTCCGTATGGTATCTCCCTGCACAGGGAAAAGCTTCTGGGTAAACCCGGCAACCATGATATGGTGATGGAAATTTTCGACCAGGGAATAGAGCAGCAGATACTCAAAGAATTACCGAAGGCTGTGCTGTTTTCCCTGGCCTTCGGTTCCATGATCATCCTCATGCGTGACCATATCCTGGGCTTATTTACATTAGATGATTTTCTGATCAGGCAAGTTTCGGAAGCCTGTTGGGATGCCATTAAAAGGTGATGTCCAAAATTTTAAATATCAGAGGTGTTGCATGCAGATTTATGAAAGGGGCAAACGAATTGCCGTCGCGGGATTGCTCATTGGTGTTTTGATGCTCATTGGCTGCGGGCAGAAAGCTAAAGGAGGCTCCCCGCCAACGCCTGAAGTCGCCGTGATAACGGTACAACCGGAGCGTGTAGTAATCACGACTGAACTGTCAGGTAGAACATCGGCCTATCTTATCGCCGAAGTCCGGCCCCAGGTAAGCGGCATCATCCAGAAGCGCCTCTTTACGGAAGGTGCGGATGTCAAGGCCGGAAGCGTTCTCTACCGGATTGATCCGGCCACTTATCAGGCGGCTTACGCCAGTGCCAAAGCAGCACTTGCCAGGGCCGAAGCTAACGTGACCTCCATCCGTTTCCGGGCGGAGCGCTACAAAGAACTGGTGGCCATCAAGGCGGTTAGCCAGCAGGAATATGATGATGCAGTCGCTGCCCTCAAGCAGGCCGAGGCGGAGATCGAGGCGGGTAAGGCCGCCGTGGAAAGCGCCAGGATCAATCTGGCCTATACAAGTGTCACAGCGCCGATTTCCGGGCGCATTGGTAAATCATCGGTGACCGTGGGTGCACTGGTGACGGCAGGCCAGGGAAACGCGATGACCACTATTCAGGAGATCAATCCCATCTATGTTGATGTAACCCAGACGAGCGCCAGCCTGCTTCGTCTTCAACAGAGCATGGCCAGCGGTGCTCTCAAAAAAGAAAGCACCAATACGGCCAAAAAGGTCAAGCTTATCCTGGAAGACGGCACTCCCTATCCGCTTGAGGGAACCCTGCAATTCCGGGATGTAACCGTAGATCCGACAACCGGATCTTTTATCCTCCGTATCGTCTTTCCCAATCCGACGGGCGTTTTGCTTCCGGGCATGTATGTTCGCGCCGTACTGGACGAAGGGATCAACGAGCAGGCGATTCTCGTTCCAATGCAGAGCGTCAGCCGTGACCCCAAGGGAAATCCCCTCACCCTGATCGTAGACAACCAGAACAAGGTCCGGCAGCGGATGCTGAAATGCGAGCGAACGATTGGCAACCGATGGCTTGTCTCCTCGGGCCTGGCAGCCGGCGACCGGATAATCGTCGAAGGAATGCAGAAAACGAAACCGGGCACTTCAGTGAAAGCCGTTCCATTTAACGGGGATCAAAAGAATGCGGCTCCAACGGCTGCTAAATCGAACTGACGGAGGCCTGCAATGTTATCAAGATTTTTTCTGGACCGGCCGGTTTTTGCGTGGGTTATTGCCATCATCATGATGGCCGCGGGAGGGTTGGCGATCTACAACCTTCCCATATCCCAGTACCCTCCCATCGCTCCTCCGTCCATTGCTATTACCGCCAGCTATCCGGGGGCGTCGGCGGAGACTGTCGAAAACAGTGTGACCCAGATCATTGAACAGAAGATGACCGGCTTCGACAGGATGCTATATCTGTCCGCCAGCAGCGATTCGTCGGGTCAATCCCGTATAGAGCTTACCTTTGCCCCGGGAACCGATCCCGATCTGGCCTGGGCCCAGGTGCAGAACAAGCTTCAGCTGGCCATGGCCAGTCTGCCCGAAACCGTGCAGAGTACCGGCATCAAGGTGGCCAAGTCCACCCGGAACTATCTGATGATCGTCGGTCTGATCTCGGAAGACGGGAGGATGGATGGGAACGATTTGCGGGACTATGCCCAATCCAATCTGGAAAAAGTACTTTCCCGGGTGCCGGGTGTAGGCGAAGTTGAAATCTTCGGTTCCCAGTATGCCATGCGGGTCTGGCTTAACCCCGACAAACTGACCGACTACGGGATGACCGTTGCCGATGTTATTGCAGCGTTGAAGTCCTACAACGTAGAGGTGTCCGCTGGCCAGTTCGGCGGGGCGCCCGCATTGCCCGGCCAGCGTCTGAACGCCGCTATTGTCGTCCAGAGCATGCTTAAGACGCCGGAAGAATTCGCCGCCATTCCCATTCGCACTAATCTGGACGGTTCCGTCGTTCGGATCAGCGATATAGGCAGAACGGAACTGGGCACCGAAGCCTACGACATCCAGGCGCAACACAACGGCAGGCCCTCGGCCGCGCTGGCTGTCCGGCAGGCCGCAGGCGCCAACGCCCTGCAAACGGCGGATAATGTCCGGAACAAGTTGGCGGAGATGAGCCGTTACTTTCCCACCAGCATGAAAGTTGTTTATCCTTACGACACTACGCCTTTCATCAGGGTTGCCATCAAGGAGGTGGTCAAGACTCTTTTCGAGGCGATTCTGCTGGTCTTCCTCGTCATGTATCTCTTCATGGGCAATATGCGGGCTACGCTGATTCCCACCATCGCCGTGCCGGTGGTACTCCTGGGAACTTTCGCCGTGCTGGGGATTTTCGGATTTTCCATCAACATGCTGACCATGTTTGCCATGGTATTGGCCATCGGTCTCTTGGTGGACGACGCCATCGTGGTAGTGGAGAACGTGGAGCGCATCATGAGCGAGGAGGGGCTTTCTCCCAAGGAGGCCACCCGCAAGTCCATGGATCAGATCACCAGTGCCCTGATCGGCATTGGGCTGGTGCTTTCGGCCGTCTTCGGTCCCATGGCGTTTTTCGGCGGCTCCACGGGGGTCATCTATCGCCAGTTCTCTATAACCATCATCGCCTCCATGATGCTGTCGGTGTTGGTTGCCCTTATTTTGACCCCTGTTCTCTGCGCATCCCTCTTAAAACCGGTGGCGGCGGGACACGAACCGGCGGAAAACGCCGTTTCTTTTCTGCGCCCCTTTTTCCTCTGGTTCGATCATACGTTTTTTCATATCCGGGATATGTACATCAAGCTGGTCGGCCATTCCCTTGTCCGCAAGCTGCGGTATCTGGCAATTTTCCTTGTGATTGTGGCGGCCATGGGGTTTTTGTTCCTCCGTATGCCCACGGCCTATCTGCCCGATGAGGATCAGGGGGTCCTGATGGTGCAGGCCCTGCTTCCGGCAAACTCGACTCTGGAGCAGACCGACAGGGTCATGGAGGAAGTAAGAGACTATTTTCTGGAACGCGAGAAGGACGCCGTCGAATCCATCATGACGGTTTCCGGCGTCAACTACTCCGGCCGGGGACAGAATGCGGGACTGGCCTTCGTCAAGCTGAAGGACTGGGACCTCAGAGACCGGCCGGAGCTGAGGGTTGGGCCCATTACCGGCAGGGCCATGGGAAAGTTTTCCAAAATCCGCAATGCGATGGTCTTTGCCTTCGCGCCGCCGGCGGTTGTCGAACTGGGTACATCAAAAGGTTTTGATTTTCAGTTGCTCGACCGGGGAGGTCTGGGACATGCCCAACTGATGGCGGCCCGTAACCAGCTTCTCGGCGTGGCGATGCAGGATAAGCTGTTGACAAAAGTCCGCCCCAATGGCCTGGAAGACGTTCCCGAATACCGGATTGACGTGGACTGGGGAAAGGCTGGAGCTCTGGGCGCTCCCATTACGTCGATTCATAATACGATTTCCGCGGCTTTCGGCAGCGCCTATGTCAACGATTTCATTCAAGGCGGCCGGGTGAAAAGGGTATTCGCTCAAGCGGACGCCCCCTATCGCATGCTGCCCGACGATCTGGAAAAACTTCATGTACGCAACAATGCCGGCCGGATGGTTCCTTTTTCCGCCTTTGCCTCCGGCCACTGGTCTTCCGGTTCACCCAAACTGGAGCGTTTCAACGGCTTCCCATCCATCAATATTGTGGGCGAAGCAGCGCCGGGAAGAAGTTCCGGCGAAGCGATGCAGGCGATGGAAGGATTCGTCAGTAAGCTGCCGCAGGGCGTCGGCTTTGACTGGACGGGACTTTCCTACCAGGAACGAATGGCCAGTTCCCAACAAGGATTGCTCTACGCCTTTTCCATTTTCGTGATTTTCCTGTGCCTGGCGGCTCTTTATGAAAGCTGGCCGATTCCCTTTTCGATTCTTCTTGCCCTGCCCCTGGGGGCGATAGGCGGGGTTATCGCCTCCAGCCTGAGGGGGTTGCCCAACGATGTCTATTTCCAGATCGGCCTCTTGACCATACTGGGACTGACCACCAAGAATGCCATCCTTATCGTCCAGTTCGCCAAAGCCGGGCGAGACAGGGGCATGGACATGATCGACGCCACCCTGGAAGGGGCAAGGCTGAGATTTCGTCCCATCGTCATGACCTCGCTGGCCTTCGGATTCGGCGTTCTGCCTCTCGCCCTGGCCACCGGGGCTGGAGCGGGAGCCCAGAATGCTATCGGAACCGGCGTGCTGGGAGGAATGGTCACCGCTACCGTTCTGGTGCTTCTTTTTGCCCCCCTGTTCTATGTCTTGATCGAAAAGACATTCGGCAAGCAACAAAAGCCTGTGTCGGGCGAAGATGATAAAAGCGCGTTGTTTAATGGTTTGATGAGCAAAGTTTTCAACAAACTGCGAAAAAGAAAATCGGCTGAGTCAGAGAGCGCGAATCCATCAGAGGTTAAATGACATGAAAAGAAAATTATTGCTTCTATTGATTATGGCGTTTTTTCTTGCCGCCGGTTGCACTATGGCTCCCAGGTATACGCGTCCTGCCGCTCCTGTTCCTGGCCAATGGCCGGCGGGTCCGGCCTATGATCAAGCAAAGCCCGCAGTCTCTGCGGAAGCGGCGGCAAAATTAGCATGGCGGGAGTTCATCACCGATGAACGCCTGCAAAATGTTATTGAAAGCGCTTTGCAGAACAGCCGTGATCTGCGGCTTGCGGTCTTGAATGTGGAGAGCGCGCGGGCCTATTACGGAATCCGGCGTGTCGAATTGCTGCCTACAGTCAATGCCGTCGGCAGCATGATCAAAGCACGCGTTCCCGCCGATCTTTCCTACAGCGGCAGCGTGACAGTCTCCGAACAATACGATGTTAGTCTTGGCGTTGCATCGTGGGAAATTGATTTCTTTGGCCGCATCCGCAGCTTGAAGGATAAGGCGCTGGAAGAGTATCTGGCCACCGATCAAGCCCGCCGCAACGCACAAATCATGCTGGTGTCAACAGTGGCGCAGGCTTATCTGGCCCTGGCCGCGGACAGGGAGGCTCTGAAGCTGGTTACCTCCACCCTGGAATCGCAGGAATCCACTCACAACATGATAAAAAAACGTTACGATGTCGGTATTGCTTCCGGACTGGACCTTCGCCGGGCGCAAAGTCAGATGGATATGGCCAGAAGGGATGTTGCCCGTTACACTATGCTTGCGGCGCAGGATGAAAATGCCTTGAATCTTCTGGTGGGATCTCCGGTGGCACCGGCGCTCTTACCGACTGATTTGAGCGGATTCAAGCCTCCGAAAGAAATTACCCCCGGTCTTCGCTCTGAACTGCTTCTGGACCGGCCGGATGTGCTGGCAGCGGAACATCGGCTCAAAGCAGCCAACGCCAATATCGGTGCCGCCCGTGCAGCCTTCTTTCCCCGCATTTCCCTGACCACCACGCTGGGAACGGCCAGCACCGAGTTGTCGGGATTATTTAAAGACGGATCAGGTACCTGGAGCTTCGCCCCGCAGATAATTATGCCGATATTTGACGCCCGGACCTGGTTTGCATACGATGTAACAAAAATTGAAAAAGAAATATCTGTAACTGAGTATGAGAAGGCCATTCAGACGGCTTTCCGGGAAGTTGCCGATGCCCTGGCCGATAAAGGCACGATCAACCAGCGGGTTGCAGCCCAGGAATCCATGGTCCAGGCACTTGCTGAAACATTACGCCTTTCCTCCGCCCGCTATGACAAAGGCATCGACAACTATTTGTCGGTCCTTGACGCTCAGCGTTCCCTCTATGCGGCTGAGCAGGTGCTGATTTATCTGCAACTGTCGCGATACGCCAATCTGGTAACCCTGTATACGGTGCTGGGAGGAGACGCATAAAATAAAGCTTTAGAAGATGTATTGGATAACCTTAAAACAAATAAAATAATCAAGGAGTTATCCTATGGAACAGACGCAATTTTCAGGACAGACGGCTAAGTTTACTGAAGCGTTTCTGAACAACAAATTTAAATACATTCTTTCTGATCTGCAAACTATACCGGCTTTTATCCGACAGGCGGTTGATTACTGGGTGGATTTTGGGCAGCGCACGATCCTGTTCTGGGACGTGTTGAACAGGCGTGGAAACAAGTACTACCAGCATAAGGCCATGGATGTGCCCCACGTGCTCCACTTTGATGCCGAAATAGTATTCGACGGCAAAACCTTTGAGCGGCCTGCCAATTACTGTATGGCGCGGATTAAGCCATCGGAAGGGGTTGTCATAGATCCGAAGAAACGTCCATTCGTTGTTGTCGATCCACGTGCCGGACACGGACCGGGAATCGGTGGATTTAAAGCCGACAGCGAAATCGGTGTAGCAATGAATGCCGGCCATCCCTGCTACTGCATAGGTTTTCACCCCGAGCCGATGCCGGGGCAGACGATTTTTGATGTTATCCGTGTTTTGGCGACGTTTCTGGAGAAAGTAATCGAATGGCATCAAGATGCCGAGGGCAGGCCCTGTGTGGTTGGAAACTGTCAGGCCGGCTGGCTGGTGATGATGCTGGCTGCAACCAGACCGGAGCTGTTCGGCCCGATAATTGTTGCCGGAGCACCTCTGTCCTACTGGGCGGGGGTGGAAGGCCAAAACCCGATGCGTTACAGCGGCGGGCTTCTGGGCGGCAGCTGGCTTACCGCCCTCACCGGCGATTTAGGCTGCGGCAAGTTTGACGGCGCCTATCTGGTCGGCAATTTCGAGAATCTCAATCCAGCCAATACCTTCTGGACAAAGAACTACAATCTGTGGGCTCAGGTTGATACAGAGGCAGAACGCTTTCTTGAATTTGAGACCTGGTGGGGCGGTCATGTCAACCTTAACGCTTCGGAAATGCAATGGATCGTTGATCAATTATTTATCGGCAACCGGCTGGCCACCGCTGAAATTACAACTGACGACGGGGTCAGGGTAGATCTGCGTAAAATCAGTTCGCCGATCGTCTGTTTCTGCTCCAAAGGTGATAATATAACGCCGCCACAGCAGGCGCTTGGCTGGATTATTGATCTTTATGAAAAGGATGACGATGTGCGTGCCTGCGGACAGACCATAGTCTATGCTGTCCATGAAAGCACCGGACATCTCGGCATTTTTGTGTCCGGCGGCATAGCCCGTAAAGAGCATGAGGAATTTGCATCCAATATCGATTTGATCGACGTACTGCCGCCCGGTCTTTACGAAGCGGTCATGAGTCCCAGGACTACCGGCGTTCTTAATCCGGATATGGTTTATGGAGAATGGATTACACGCTTTGAACCACGTACCCTCGATGATGTTCGGGCTATCGTTCAACCTACGCCAGAAAACGAACTGCATTTTGCAACAGTTCGACGGATATCGGAAACCAATCTTGGTCTGTACCGGACAATTCTGCAGCCGTTTGTACAGTCATTCGCTAACGAACAAGCGGCCGAGTGGCTGCATAGACTAAATCCTGCTGAATTTCCTTATGAACTGTTTTCCGATCATAATCCGCTGATGCGGCAAATCTCACAAATTGCCGAGCAGACAAGGAAACAACGCCGGACTATTTCGCGCGATAATCCTCTACTTCGAATACAGAAAACTTTCTCGAAAGAAATGATTATTGCACTCAACAACTGGCGTGACCTGCGGGATAAAAGTTTAGAGTTGATCTTTCAGAGTATTTACAGTGCGCCGCTGTTGCAGGCACTGGCGGGGGCTGAAAGCTTCGGACGAAAGCCCGCGACACCGTCCCGGTATGGAGCCGGAGCGGCTGGAGTTTATCCGAATGCGCATTGCTGATTTCAAGAACTGTGTTGCCGAGGGAGGGTTGCCTGAAGCAGCCATCCGCAGTCTGATTTATGTTGCCATGGCGGATACCGCAGTGGATGAACGTAGTTTTGCAGCTCTGCGTCAGGTACGCGCTAAGTACAGGGACATCAGATTAGATGATTTCAAATGTCTATTGCGAAAACAGTTCTTCACCTTGCTTTTGGATCGTGAAGCGGCACTTGATGCCATTCCGGCTATGCTGCCGGCAGATGAAAATGCCCGGGTTGAGTTACTTAATACATTATGGAAAATCATTTCAGCATCCAGAAAACCCGAGGGCGAAAGAGCCAAACGGTGGGCCGAGGTAGAAAGGTTGTTTGGTGCAAAGATAAAAGAAATTACCAAAAATGAAGTTCAGCCGCCTGTTTAACAGATGAAATCAGACTACTCTTCGGGGTGGACTTTGCCGCGTAAAATCTTTTTTTCCGTCTGATGATGTTTGGCGCTCAGAATTTTTTCTTTCGCCCGGCGTGAGCGTTTCCTTTTCTGACGGCGGATTTTTTCGATCTTTTCTTTTTCTTCTTCCAGAAAGCCTTTCTGGAGGCGTTCAATTTTATCCAACAACAAACGTCGGGCTAAAAAGCGGTTCAAAGATTGAGACCGCTCCTGCTGGCATTTTACGGCAATGCCGGTAGGAACATGCAGCAATTGAACGCAGGAAGAAGTCTTGTTTACTTTTTGGCCGCCAGGCCCCGAGGAGCGGACAAATGTCTCTTCTATGTCGCTTTCGGAGACTCCCAGTTCGATCATCCTTTGCGTCAGTTCTTTTTCTTTTTCGGAAGAGACAGGCATTACCTAAGTTGAAATTTAAGGAATGGAATAAATTTCGTCGCCGATCAGATGAATCCAGTTCTGCTCCAATGCTTCTTTGGCTTCGTCCAGTTTATCAACGCCGATAATCAGAATTGTTTCCCGACCTATGCGGTTGATGGTTGTGTATATGGACAGGATGTTGATTTCCGCTTTGGCCAGGGGCTTTAATATGGCGTTCATGCCGCCGGCGTGCAGAGGCACTTCCACTGCCAGGACAGGTGCGACTTCCACGTTAAAATTATAACTGGCCAGAAGAGCTGCGGCGCGGTCTGGATCGTTGACTACGAGGCGAACCCTGCTATCATGTTTGATACTGGCGGCAGACACTGCTTTTGTGCTGATGTCTTCCAGATCAAGAATATGAGAGAGCTTGTCGAAAGAGCCGGGTACATTCTCTAACAGTACGGAAATTTGTTTAACAGCCATATAAATTTATCCTTAATTAATCTTTTACAAAATCATATCCGGCGGCAAAGGCCTTCCGATTAATTTCGGCTGCCGCTTTTTTCCTGCTACCCATGACGGTTTCGAGGCTCTTTAAGTAAATATCCACCGGAACGAGTCCTGTTTTTTTAATGAACGCGCCCATCATAATAATATTGGCCACCCTGATATTGCCCATATCCTGGGCCATTTTGCCACAGGGAACGGCATAAACTTTAACATCCTGGCGGCTGGGACGGTCCTCTACTATGGAAGAATTTAAAAAAATTAACCCGCCATGAATAACTTTATTTTGAAACGTAATCAGAGACGGAGAATTCATAACCACCAGGTTGTCCGGTTCCGACGATATGGGAGAGGTAATTTCTTCATCCGCAATGGCGATGGTGCAATTGGCGGTTCCGCCGCGGACTTCAGCTCCGTAGGCAGGCAGATACGTAACATGATAACCCTTGCTCATGGCACTGTGAGCCAGACTGTAACCCATCATCAAAACACCCTGGCCGCCGAAACCGGAAAAAATAGTTTTAGTCATCATGATGCAGCCTCCGCAGGCTTTTTTGCGGCCTCAGTATTATCTTTAAAAACACCAAGCGGAAATTCCTTGCTCATCACTTCGTCTATCCATTTACAGGCGGCCACGGGAGACAGTTTCCAGTTAGTCGGGCATGGCGATAAAATCTCGACCAGCGAAAATCCCAATCCGTCCATCTGACATTGGAAAGCTTTTTTTATAGCTTTTTTAGCTTTATTAACACCGGCCGGTGAATTGACAGTTACTCTTTCTATGTAAGTTGAGCCTTTGAGTTGCGAAAATGTTTCGCATACTTTGACCGGATAACCATCCAGTGTTTTATTGCGACCGGCGGGAGAGGTTGTTGTTTTCTGGTCCAGCATCGTAGTTGGCGCCATTTGACCGCCGGTCATGCCATAAACGGCATTATTAATAAAAATTACGGTGATATTTTCACCGCGGTTGGCTGCATGAAAGCTCTCAGCCAAGCCGATAGCCGCCAGATCTCCATCGCCCTGATAAGAAAAAACAACACGATCCGGCAGTACGCGCTTGATTCCCGTAGCTGTAGCCGGGCCACGCCCGTGTTGTGCTTCAATCATATCAACGTCAAAATAAAAGTAAGCTAATACGGCGCAACCGGCGGGAGGAACACCAATGGTAATTCCTCGTATTCCCAACTCATCAATAACCTCGCAGATAAGCCTGTGAGAAATGCTGTGACCACAGCCGGGGCAGTAATGGAAAAGCGCTTCTTTTAAACTCTCCGGCCGACTGAATACTTTTTTTGCCATATTATTTTGTTCCTAATCGTCAGGTTTCGGGTTAATCTTCTTTTTCGTAATGCCGGGCAATCACGTTGGCTAACTCTGCCGGCGTGGGCACAACACCGCCAGGACGGCCATGAAATTCGATGTTTGCGTAGCCCTGGAGCGCGAGCCGCACATCTTCGAGCATCTGACCGGTACTCAATTCAAAGACCAGATATTTTTTGACCTTTTTCGATAAAGCCCGCAGCTTTAGTTCCGGAAAAGGCCAAAGGGTAATCGGCCGGAAAAGGCCGACCTTCATACCGTTTTCCCGCAGACGTTTGATTGCTCCCTTGGCGACGCGGGCAGCGGTGCCATAAGCAACAATAACCAACTCGGCATCTTCCGTTTTATATTCTTCATGGAGAGTTTCATTTTCAATAATAGCCTGATATTTACGTACTAATTTCCAATTGTGTTCTTCCATCTCTATGGCGTCGAGGATGAGGCCGCGGACGAACTTGCTTTTACCGGTGCCACAGCCCCTCAGCATGAATTTTTCACTGTATTGCCGCGGTTTGGGTTTTTTAAAGATAACAGGTTCCATCATCTGTCCCATCATGCCGTCGGCCAGAATCATAACCGGATTACGGTATTTGTCAGACAGATCGAAAGCTTTCATGGTTAAATCAGCCAGTTCCTGACAGGTGGCGGGGCCGTAAACAATTGTTCGGTAATCGCCATGTCCTCCACCGCGGGTCGCCTGAAAATAATCTCCCTGTGAAGGACGGATATTTCCCAGTCCAGGGCCGCCGCGCATAATATTGACAATAATACCGGGAATTTCACAGGCGGCCATGGAAGAAATACCTTCCTGTTTTAACGAAATACCGGGGCTGGAAGATGAAGTCATGACTCTGGCACCGGCGATGCTGGCGCCGATGATCATGTGAATGGCGGCGAGTTCACTTTCCGACTGAATAAAGATGCCGCCTTCCACATTGCGCATATGCTCCGCCATGTATTCAATAAGCTCATTTTGGGGAGTTATCGGATAGCCGGCATAAAAACGGCATCCGGCACGTATTGCCGCCTCGGCGATAATATTGTTTCCGGACATCAATACTTTATTCACGGTATACCTCGATAGCCACTTCCGGGCACATGATGGCGCATAACGTGCAGCCGGTGCACTCCTTTCCCTCGACTGTGGCTACCGGATGGTAGCCGCGGGAGTTATATTCATCCGTGGGAACAATACACCCTTTGGGGCAGGCATAAATGCAAAGGTGGCATTCCTTGCAAAATTCTTTGTTTATTTTAATGTAGCCTTTCAAGATCAATCTCCAAAACAGTTTTAAACCGGCATGTTAATCGCAAATTCAAGGTTCGATATCTTGCTCATTGTGAGAGGAAAGTCAAGGGAAAATAACAAAAGCTAAAGGAGTTCGGGCTGAAGGTAGAAAGGAATAATTTTACCTCTTAATTTTCAGTCTTCAGCCTCAGTCTTCGGTCTATATCTTTGCAATTTGAAATCCTTCCAGTTTTACGGCCACTGAACGTTGCATAAGTTCAATAGAGATAACAAAAAGCTCTTTTTCCACATTGCTGGTTGTTACAATACCTTCAATTCCGGCAAAGGGACCGTCAATTATTTTTGCCGGTTCACCCGTCTGGGGATATTGCAGAGAAAATACTTCCACTTTTTTACTTAAAAGACGCTGTATCGCTTCAATTTTACTGCTCGGCACCGCTATTGGTTCGGCGTTTTCTTTTTTACCCAGAATTCGCACTACGCCGAAAGTTTTCAGGATCGATACTTTTACTTCATTGGTCAGGTCAGGGGATTCGACAAAAAGATAACCGGGAAAAAGAGGGATAAACATTTTTTTCTTTCGGTCTTTTCTCTTGCTCCAAACTTCTATCTCGGGTAAAAAAGTTACAATACCCTTTTGTAATAGACCGGTATTTGCTTTATATTCATGGCGGCTTCTTGTGCTTACGGCATACCAGGGCATGAAAACTTCCATTGACGACCTCGTAAAAAAGCTGGATGCTGCGCCTTGCCTGCGGCATTTTTACGAGGTCGTTCATTAATTTTAATGTATGCTTTCCTATAATAACCGTATATATTTTGCAATGAGGATTTGATGAAGCTTTTACGTATAACGGGCATTAAGCTTTCTTTGGATGAAAGCGAAGAGCAGTTAAGCCGGAAGGCATCCGCTATTCTTAGTATCTCTCCCGAAGAGATTATAAATTTTGAAATTATCAAAAAAGCCGTTGACGCCCGGAGGAATAAGCCGCCCCATTTTGTTTATATTATTCAAGTAAGTCTTGCCAATGATTTCCAATTGCCGCCGCAGCCCGCAGACGGAATTCAGATCCTTGAGATCGAAAATAAAATACCGGAGCCGCTTTTCTCCCGAAAAATTGTATCCGAACTTACCGCTGTTGTTGTGGGCGCTGGTCCGGCCGGTCTCTTTGCCGCTTATGTGCTGGCTGCACGAGGGATTCCCGTGATGCTCCTGGAAAGAGGTGCCTCGATAGAAAAACGAAAAGCGGATGTAAAAATGTTTTGGGAAAAAGGCGTTCTTAATCCTGAAAGTAATGTTTTGTTTGGCGAGGGGGGTGCAGGAACCTTCTCCGACGGCAAACTGACCAGCAGGAGCAAGAATCCTTATTCTTCCTGGGTAAAAAAGATTTTGACCGAAATGGGGGCGCCGTCCGCCATCCTGACTGATGCCAAACCTCACATAGGCACGGATCGACTGGAAAAGGTGATCATCAATTTACGCAACAAACTTGTTTCCATGGGATGTGTAATCAGATTTAAAGCAGAGGTGACTGATTTTGTAGTCCGGCAGGGCAGGCTTGTTGCAATTGTTGTCAATGAAGATGAAGAAATAGACACCGGCCAATTGATCCTGGCCATCGGTCAGAGCGCCGATGATACATACGGAAAGTTACAGGGATGCGGGGTCAGAATGGAAGCCAAGCCTTTTGCCATGGGGCTGCGGGTGGAGCATCCGCAGGAATTGATTAATTTCATTCAATATGGAAAATGGACCGGACATCCCAAACTTCCTCCGGCGGAGTATTTTGTGACGGCCGCGGTCCCCGGCCTAAATCGTTCGGTTTATACCTTTTGCATGTGTCCGGGCGGCGCGGTGATCGGCTGCAGCGCCTTTCCCGGTTACGTTATAACAAATGGCATGAGCAATTGTCAGCGCAACGGCAAATTTGCCAATAGCGCGGTGGTTGTCAACGTCCGGGTTGATGATTTTGCTCCGTCCGGTGAGCCCCTGTCCGGTCTTGAATTTCGTGCCCGTTGGGAAAAGAAGGCTTTTGAGGCCGGCGGCGGCAATTACTACGCACCGGCGCAGAGACTGATTGATTTTCTGGAAAAGCAAGCGGCGCATTATACCGGGACGACAAGCTTCCGTCCCGGCACAAAGCCTGTGGTGCTTGATGATGTTCTTCCTGCATTTGTTGCCGGTGGGTTAAGAGCGGGCATTTATGAATTCAACAGAAAAATGCCGGGTTTCATTACTGAGGAAGCCAATCTGATCGGGGTGGAAACAAGAACTTCTTCACCGGTGCGCATCTGCCGCAAAAGTGACGGTCAGAGTGAAACCGTGGGCGGTCTTTATCCCTGCGGTGAAGGCTCCGGTTATGCGGGGGGAATTATCAGTTCGGCTCTCGATGGAATAAAGGCGGCGGAAAATTTAATGACCAACCTGGTATGATTCCTGTCATCCCTGTTTGAGGTAATGTGAAAGCCGCTAAATTACAATTTTCATATGATCCCGTAAAAAAGTCGCAGGCAAGGCGCGCAAATCCTGAGGAGCGAGGCGTACTTGGCGTACGCCGCATAGCCTGCCCCGTGCTTGACACGGGGAAGGATGAAGCGTAACGCAGCATCCGGCTTTTTTACGGGATCATTACTGCTTGCAGCCGGCCAGGCATCTGGCCAGATCATTTACCATTTCCCGGCCATGCTGATAACGTTCATCCCGGTTTTTAGTCAGGGCTTTTTCCAAAACTGTGACACAATCGTCGGGAATCTGTGGTGATATTTCCTGTACAGGTTGCGGTTTCGTTGTTGTAATCTGGAGCCTCAGGGAATTCAGATCGTCGGCGTAAAAAGGCTTTTCTCCCGTCAGAAGTTCATAGAAGACGACGCCGAGAGAAAACAAATCCGAACGTCCATCCACATTTTGTCCATCCACCTGTTCCGGAGACATATAGCTGGGAGAGCCGACAATAACACCGCTGTGCGTGCTGGACGCATCAAGCATTCTGGCGATCCCGAAATCGACAACCTTAACGCTTCCATTCTTCAAAATTCTGATATTGCTTGGTTTAATATCCCGGTGGACAACGCCGTTGGTATGAGCGTAATCCAACGCCGCAGCTACGTCGGAGACTATCCGGATTGCTTCGGGAAGGGGGAGCAGGTCTTCTTTTTTACAATATGGCGTCAGGTCGGATCCTTCCAGAAACTCCATGGCCATGTATGCCATTCCCTGATGCTCACCTACGTCGTAGATACTAAGGATATTGGGATGCGCCAATTTGCCGATAGCCTCCGCTTCCAGAAAGAACCGTTTTTTGTGCTGAAAAGAATCTTTGCCGTCAACGTCAACATAACGCAGAGTCTTAATCGCGACATTCCTGTTAATCAGTGGGTCGCGTCCCAGGTAGACCGTACCCATAGAGCCGCGTCCGAGTTCCTTTGCGATTTCATAACGGCCGATTGTTCGTCCCGGTCTTGTCGTTAAAACGGTGGTGGCATCCCCCGCGAAAGCAGCCATTGTCTCTGCCGGTTTTACCGGGACCGCAATCGTAGCGGTTTGCGGCTGGCCGGGGAGATATCTTTCTTCATCAGCCTGATATTCGGATTCGACAAGTGTTTCCGCCGCCAGCATTTGCGCCAGGAAACTTGCATCCATGATTTTGTTGATGAACCGGTTTTTATCGATAAGTTTGTGATAAGAAGCCGGAAGACTGCTGACACGGACATCACCGGTGATCCTGCCGGTGAATAGTCTGGCCACTTGATTCGCTAAAAACAAAACTGTGGCATAATCACGCTGTTCACCGGAAAGGCCAAGGTCATCCATATTTAAAAAAGACGGCGCATGGTGCATGCCTATTGAATTAGTCATCAGTTCGGAAAAATTCCACTGTTCAAGAATAATTTGACCGATGACGGCGTGATTAACGCCAAGCACTTTGTCTTCTTCCAAAATAGAATCCTCGCAAGGATACTTTTTCCAGAACTCGGATTCCTGGTTTTGTGCCCCTGGCAATCCCATGACAACGAGTTTTCCTATGTCATGAAGGATTCCCAACGTGAATAATGTGCCCTTGTTCAAACCGTTTAAAAGATCGTAAAGATGTGAAGCACAGACGGAAGTAAGACTGGCATGTTTCCATAAATAGGCCATTTTCTCTTTCTGTTTTGGTGAGCTTGCCTTAAACATCTGGAGCATGCTTTCCCGGTAAAGAATATTCTTGATATTTTGGAGGCCGAGGATCATCAAGGCGTGACCGATGGAGTCAATTTTGTTTTGCATGCCAAAATAAGATGAATTAGCCATACGGAGGATTTTAGCGGCCAGTATAGGATCGGACTGAATTATCTTAGATAAATCGGCCATTTGCACAGAAGGATTGTTAATGCTTTGCTGCAATTTGATATGTTCTGCACGGAAGTTTTTCAATGCGGCGATCTGGCTGGAAATCAGCTTCATTGTTTCGGGAGAGATGTCTTTCTTTGTCAAAGGCATAATGGCGGTATCCAGAGAATCTTCCGGCGGGGCAAAGACAGTTTCAATGCCTGACTGCATAAATTTCCGGAGAGTTCCATGAATACCGGATTTTCCTAATTCATCGAGCGTCATGCCGCCGGCATCTTCGTGTTTGCTTGTTTCTTCAGGAGAAAATGATGGAGAATTTACTTCATCCCTGGCCGTTTCTATGGGGCGGCGATGGATGTTTTTGATGTTTTCCTGCGGTTTTTTCTTGAAAGAAATATCTTTTTTCTGTCCCGATAAAAGAAAATATAATAAAATTACTACGACGATGGCGGCAATCGCGATGAGTATAGATATTTCCATTAATTTAGGTTATCCTTAAATTGTACCTGTATAAAAAGCAGTTTTCCTAATAATCGGAAAAATTACCTTTTTTCTGTATAAACAGCAAGAAAAAAAGTTGTTTATAACTATGGATATAAATAAAATATGCATTTCGATATATAGCATATTCATATCCATAAATGTATTCAAGGATACAACTTTGGGCGGCCGGTTTGTCTTTGGAGGAAGGCGGCAGGAAAACGGTGCGAGCAAGTATTCGTCCCCACTTGCCGTAAAACCTGTTTCCTGCCGCTGGAAATTATATCGCATTTATTTGAATATTTTTTTGAAGCGGGAAATCTTTGTTTTGATAAGTTTAAACAATAAGATTCGCTACGATTGGTTGAGCAAAGTTTTTAAATTATGAGTACTGATAATTACCGCCTTATATCCGATGGTTTGACACCAAATGCTGATGTAAAAAAATTGACGGCGTATCTCCGCAAAGATCTGGGGTTGTTGCCGGAAGATATTCAAAGTGTGATTAACAGTTCTCCCCGCGTTCTGCGGGATTTTGGAGATCTGCCGGCAGCGGAATTCTCAAAATCAGCACTGGCCGGGATGGGCTGTTTTTCCCATTTGGAACCAGTCATCGCCTATCCTTTGTTAAATTTTACCATTTCCCGGAAACATGACCGTATAATCAAAAAGGAATTGAGCAAGGTGCTCAGATGCCGGACAAGCCTGGTAATGCTGCTCATCCGGATTGAGGCCGGTTTGTCCGATGTTCAAATGCCTTCGATGATGGGTGTTTTTGAAGAACAACTGATTGGTAGTTTCCGGGATAGTGATACGGTAATCGGCATCGATGACTCCAGGATACTGATTCTCGGGTTTGCAACGGACAAAGCGGGCGCGGGCCTGCTTCAGGGTAAAGCCCTCCGGATTGTAAAGCAACTATTGGGGGATGATGTTGTTGTCCATGCGGGATATTCCATGTTTCCTGAAGATGCTCAATCCCTGGAGAGACTCATATATCTGGCAAGCCTTCCCGAAAAAGATGCGGTTGACAACAGGGTGGCCAAAACTCCTGATCGGCAATTTATTAATGCGGCTCCTGCTCATCTGCTTGAGGAAAAAAATAGGCCGACGCCTTTACAAATTTGTTTTACCAAAGCGCGGGGAAAGATTTTTAAAAGACTTCTCAATATGGATTCACAGATTCTCTGTCTGGGGCTCGGCAAGATTTCCCAGGCTCAACAAAAGGAATTCCTGTGCCGCCTTCCCTTCGATTCTCCGTTGGTGCCTGCTTTGGAGGAATACATAAACGCCCAATGTGATTTAATTTCCGATACGTCGGCGGAGAGTCATTTCAGTGCAGTTATCAATCAGATGGAATTGGATGCGGGGCTCGCCAGCCGGGAAGAATTGCAGGATAAGCTGCTCTTTAAGTTAAATCAGACCGATGACTTGCCGACCTTGCCATCCATAGCGGCACAAATATTCAGTATTGCTTCCGACCCTGACTCATCAAGTGCGGAACTGTTAAATATTATCAAGCAGGACCCGGCGCTTACTTCCAAAATATTGAAAACAGTCAATTCCGCTTTTTATGGAAACCCTCAGAAGGTCAGTTCCGTCCAGCAGGCGGTAGTCCTGCTGGGTAACGAAGAGATTGTTGATCTGGCCTTTGGTCTTGCCGTAGCTAAAGTGTTCAACATTAAACCGGTGCAGAACATGATCGATCCGACTTTTCTCTGGCATCATGCTGTTTTTACGGCCCTGATCGCACAGAACTTGTGTAGGGCTGTTCCACAATACAAGAATATAAGTGTTTTTACGGCGGGACTGCTTCATGATGTTGGTAAGATATTTTTCATGGAGAAATTTGCCGATGTCTACCGGCAAATTTATGCGGATACGGCCAAATACGATATGCCCCTCTTTGAACTGGAGGAAGATTATCTCGGAATGAATCATGCCGCTATCGGCAGGCATTTATCATCAAACTGGAACCTTCCGGAATATCTTGTTCAGGCCATTACCCATCATCACCAGCCCACGGGCGCTGGCGCTCATTCCGAACTGGCGGCCATCATCGGACTGGCTGACTATTTGTACTATAGAGCCATTGGCAAAAACCAGAATCCTCAAGGGTCTTCCGGTAATGACCACTGGCTGACTGTGGGGCATTGGATGTTTCTGACCCCGCTTTTCAAGGATATGGGACAAAATAAGCTCGATAGAATGACCCGGGATGCTGAGTTAATCATTAAAGAAAATCAGGATTATTTAGCGATGCGCTATTAATACCAAGTCGCATTCTTTGCCTAGCTTTCTTCTTCTCTCTGGATTAAATCGTAAGTAATGGGTTCATAGCCGATATCCTCATCCAGATTCATGAAACTTATTTTAAGAGGATTTGCATAGTCTTCCCGGCGTTTGATGTCTTCCAGAAAATGCATGACTTTATTGACGTTATTAATGAACTCGCCGGGTGAGTAAATTCCCGTATGGGTATAAACGCCCAGGCACATTTTTTTCAGGGAGGCGGCTTTGTCCAGCGCCGTTTCCAGAAATGACAGCACCGAATCGATGATTTGCGCTTTGTATTCCGGCGTTGATACATCCCAGAGCAGCATTGGCATTGTAAACAAAAAGGAGGTGTAACAAGATGGGGCTGAGATGGAAGAGATGTGATTGTTTATCATTGTAATTAGTGGCTCAGTATTAAGTTGTCTAACTGTTTTCTTGTCCATATTCGGAATGGGTATTCCGAAACTCTTACAAACGAATTGATTTTCTTTAACAATGATGCCGTCATGATCCGCAAAGGGCAGGTTTTTGTCTGTAATAAGCTGTGGATATTTTTCCAGTAGTTTCCAAAAGAGATAACAATGGCTAAACCAGAAGCCGCAACTGCTGTCAATGGCGTTTTGCGACACACACAAGCCCATTCTGTAGTAAAATATCGCTTTTTCCAAGTATTGCATGACTTCTTTTTTCCGGTCTTCAATTTGTTCGGTCACCTCACGGCTTCGCAAAAAAACGATCAGCTTAAGGGCTTTAGAGTAAAACAAAGAGCCGTAAATAGTATAAAATATTGGGTTAGGTGGACGGTACTTTTCAATAAAAAGTCCATCGCATACGGCACGGTCAAAAAACAGGCAGGCGGTATCCCATTCCTGGGCGTAATTGCCCAAGGCAATGAAGTTCTCCATCCGCATGGTCAGGGCGACAGAATTATAAGGTTCAATGGAAAGCACGTTGGAAAGAATCTGAACCGCCTCATGATCCATGCGGCGCAATGTGGTAATATGGGCGACTTCCAGCGCCAGCATTGCTTTGGGCGGGTAATTCAGCACGGTGTCGAGGATGGGAAACTGACCTGTCTTGTTGAAAAGCAGGGCAGCTTGGAAAGCCTCAATATCCTTGTCCCGGACAGGCAGAATTGATGACTCTTGACCGTCGGCAAGCTGGTGCGGCAGCAGGTCGGGGGTACTTTTAAAATAGGGGAAACCCCAGAAATGATCGATAGCCCAGACGTTGGGAAGCGACGTTTCTCTGAAAATCACACGTATATTTGTTTGTTTCGCCATCATGTAAGCGATATGGGAAAGCCTAACCGGTTGATTACCGGCAAGCGATGAATGAAACAAATCCTGGATAGAATCGGCTATTACTTTGAACTCTCCCGCATCGATGCCGATTACTAATTGAATCTTGGAAGAATTAAACTGTGTTAGCTGCCAGGAGACTATTAATTGATAAGAAAGGGATAGGGCATTACTCATTGCTTCATTATAGTTTTTAGGAAATCTGTTAAAGCCTTGTTGTAATGGGAATTTCACAAAACAGGTTGTTGCCAGATAGGTAATGCACGCTTCGTTGAGATAATAAATTTCCAAATCCTGCGCACAGTTAGGCAGGGTATTTTTAAGAAACTTCATCACTTTCGGATCAATTTTGCCATGTGGTTCAAAAAAGGAAATCTCCATAAGAATTCCTTCTTTAGGCTCATGTTGTGTGCCCGACTGGTGTCGGGGAAAATTTGTGATAGTCGAAAAATTGAGATTAAGTTCGGGTTTGTTTACTGCAAGCCAGATGGTCAGCGCCAGCAGCGTGTGTTGTTTTTTTACCGTTTTGGGATGAAAATCCTGCTTGAGTCTTGTAAAAGTAACCTCATTTGTTTTTTCCAGGCCAAAATTGCCAGCAATGTTTTTCAATTCCAGAACAAGCTTTTTAATGGAAATATCTTTTTTGATTTCATAGATGAGCATTTCAAAGTTCAGTTCCGCCTCAGGCTTCCGACTTTTATTTGATTCGCCACAACGCCGAATCAATTCCATGAATTCTGATTCTGATTCTTCCTGGATCAGTTTTTTTTGCCAGGTTACGGCGACAATTTTATTGATAAATGAAATATTATGTTTGTTTCTTTTGATTTTTTGAAATATTTCTATTGTTGGAAATAACGACCATAATAATAAAATTAATTTTTCCGATGTGTTATGTATAGCGTTCATATTTTGCCCCCATGTTTTCGGTTTTGAAAAATCAATAAAATGAAATTAATTTACTGATAATTATTATGTAATATGTAAAATTAGACAAATCAAGGAATAAAGTTGAACGATTGATACATTTATGTCATAAATATCCGAATTAAATAGACCAATCAGGAAACAAGATTAAAGAGATGGCAAATATACCCCCAGAATCGGATAACTTCTACCGGACGTTTTTTGAAAGCACAATAACGGCAACGGTTGTTCTCGAGGAAAATAACACCATACTGCTGGCAAACGAAAAATTCGAGGAACTTACAGGCTACACAAGAGGGGAAATAGAAGGCAAGAAAAAGTGGATGGAATTCATTCATCAAAAAGATGACCTGGAGCGAATGAAAGAATATCATCGCCTCCGCCGTGTTTCTCCCCTGTCTGCTCCTCATATGTACGAATTCCAGCTTGTCGACCGTAAAGGGAAAGTAAAGAATGTTGTCGCCGCCATTGCCATAATGGCGGACAGGAAGCAGTCTCTGGTGACATTGCTGGATATAAGCGACCGTAAACTGATGGAAGCGGCTCTGACGGAATCCCAACGACGACTTACTGATATTATTGATTTTTTGCCGGATGCGACTTATGCTATCGATCTTTCCGGAAAAGTTATTGCCTGGAACCGGGCTATGGAGGAGCTCTCCGGTGTGAAGTCGGAGAACATACTCGGAAAAGGTGATTATGAATATGCCGTCCCGTTTTACGGGATTCGGAGACCAACACTCATTGACCTGGTATTTCAATATAGTGAAGAGGTTGAAAAAAATTATCATATTGTCACGAGACAGGGAAATGTTCTTATAGCTGAGGCTGTCGTATCTTTAAGGGGAATGACTTTTGCACTCTGGGGAAAGGCGGGACCGTTATACGACAACGGCGGCAATATCATCGGCGCAGTCGAATCCTTTCGTGACGTTACCGAACTTAAGGAAGCGGAGAAATCCCTGCAGGAAGCCCACGACAAGCTGGAAATCAGGGTTCAGGAAAGAACCGCAGAGTTGATGGAAGCGAACAAACATCTGCAGGAAGAAATCGGCGAACGCAAACGGGTGGAAACTGCCCTGATGGAATCGGAGCAGCGGCTTGCGGATATCATTGATTTTCTGCCTGATCCGACTTACGCGATTGATCTGTCCGGAAAAGTTATTGTCTGGAACCACGCTATCGAGGAGATGACGGGTGTTAAGGCGAAGGACATGCTGGGGAGGGGCAATCATGAATACATCATACCGTTTTATGGGGCCCCAAGACCGGTACTGATTGACCTGGTGTTTGAATGTGATCAAGAGCTCGCTAGAAAATATGATTTTGTCAAGAGAAATGGAGATATGCTTCTGGCTGAGGCTGAAGTGCCGGTGAAGGGAGTGCCTCATTTTCTCTGGGGGAAAGCAGGACCCCTATATGACGGCCATGGTAATATTGTCGGTGCCATTGAATCGGTTCGCGACATCACCGACCGCAAAAGGATGGAAGCAGCTCTGGGAGAATCCGAACGACGTCTTGCGGACATCTTTGATTTTCTCCCGGATGCGACATTTGCAATTGATCTTTACGGAAATGTCATTGCCTGGAATCGCGCCATGGAGGAAATGTCCGGTGTTAAAGCGGAGGATATGCTGGGAAAGGGTGATTATGAATATACGATACCTTTTTATGGGATGCGGAGGCCTGCACTGATTGATCTGGCGCTCAAATTTACTGATGAAGACCAGAAAAAATATTCTTTTATCAAGAAAGAGGGAAATGTTCTTTTAACCGAGGCCCATGTTTTTGCAGGCAATTCTTCGCGAGTCCTTTTGGGAAAAGCAAGACCGTTATATGACAGCCACGGCAATATTGTCGGCGCCATTGAGTCTGTTCGCGATATCACTGAGCTCAAACAGGCACAGAAGGCATTACAAGAGGCGCACGATAAATTGGAAACAAGGGTTGGGGAAAGAACCACCGAACTGGTCCAGGCAAACAAGGCGCTGCAGAAAGAAATTTTAGAACGTAAACGAACGGAAGCTGTGCTCGAAGAAAGTGAAAAGAGATATGACCAGTTTTTTAAAACTTCAAGGGATTGTGTTTTTATAACACAAGCTGATGGAAAATTTATTGATATGAATAATTCCGTGGTGGAGGTGCTTGGTTATTCGAGCCGCGAAGAAATGATGCAGGTGAATGTCAAGGAACTATATGTGCACCAGAAAGACCGTATAGAAATTGCTAACTATGTTGCAGAAAACGGCTATGTTCAGGAATATCCGGTTGATTTCCGCAGAAAAGACGGCGGGAGAATATGCGTGCTGATTACCGCAGTATCTGTCTACGACGCGAATGGGGGAGTAATCGGGTTCCAGGGAACGCTTCGGGATGTCACCGAGCAGAGGCGGAATGAAGAAGAATTAAAGAAATACCGTGAAAAGCTCGAGAGCATGGTTCAGGAAAGAACGAGTGAACTGGAAAACAGGACAAAAAATCTTCAGGAAATCAATACTGCCCTGAATGTGCTTCTGCAGAAAAGAGATGAAGATAAGAAAAATTTGGAAGAAAATTTTGTCGCGAACATCGGCCATCTTGTACTTCCCTATGTAGAAAAAATTAAAAAAAACAAACTTGATGTTCAGCAGAGGTTTTACCTGGAATTAATTGAAAAGAATTTGGGTGAAATCGCATCGCCTCTGCAGAAAAATATCCAGCAGTTTGATCTAACCCCCAGAGAAATTCAGATAGCGTCTTTAATAAAAGATGGTAAGTCAACCAAGGAAGTCGCCAGGATATTGGGGATTGGAGAAGGTTCGATTGATACACACAGAAAAAGCATCAGAAAGAAATTAGGTCTGGACAGATCCGCAAATCTCCAGTCCCGCTTACGTTTCCTCGAGAAAAATCCTTAACTTGAAGATCTGACAAATATGTCAAACGGTATTTGTTTGTCGATGAAATAAGTTGCAACGGGCTTAGGCAGGTTTAAACTAAATATGAGCGAAAATGACAAAGACATGAGCAAAAAGCCCTTTTTTGAATCGGAGGAAATGTCCCGGTACAATATTGAAAGAACAAAATCAGAAAACAAGGGCCGGCGAACTGAAGAAGTACCGCCGTCGTCGGACATCTTCTACCGGACAATCTTTGAAAAAACCGGAACGGCAACAGTTATCCTTGAAGAAGATGACACGATCCTGCTGGCGAATGGCGGGTTCGAGAGACTTTCCGGCTACACCAGAGAGGAAATAGAAGGCAGGAAAAAATGGACGGAATTCATTCATCGAAAAGATGACCTGGAACGCATGAAAAAAAATCAGTGTTTGCGCGGCATTGATCCGCTGTCTGTTCCCGATACATATGAATTTCAGCTTGTTGACCGGAAAAGAAAGATTAAAAATATTCTTGTCACAATAACGCCAATGCCTGGAAGTAAACAGACTCTGGCGACATTGCTGGATATTGGTCAACACAGACGGAAGGAAGCGGCCCTGACGGAATCGCAGCGGTGGCTTGCCGATATCATTGATTTCCTGCCTGACCCGACTTACGCTATTAATCTGTACGGAAAAATTATTGCCTGGAACCGGGCTATGGAGGAAATGTCCGGTATCAAGGCGGGGGATATGCTGGGAAAAAGTGAACATGAATATGCCATCCCGTTTTACGGAATTCGGAGACCGGCGCTGGTTGACCTGGTATTGGGATATGATGAAGAACTCGAAAAGAAATATGATTTTGTCAAGAAACGGGGAGATGTTCTCATAGCCGAGGGTGAGGTGACTGTCAGAGGAGAGACTCTTGCACTCTGGGGAAAAGCAGCACCGTTTTATAACAGCCATGGTGATATTGTCGGCGCCATTGAATCCTTTCGTGACATTACCGAACTTAAGAAAGCGGAGAAATCCTTACAGGAGGCTCACGACAAGCTGGAAGTCAGGGTTCAGGAAAGAACCGCCGATCTGATGGAAGCGAACAAACTGCTGCAGGAAGAAATCGGCGAACGCAAACGGGCGGAAACGGCCCTGATGGAATCGGAGCGGCGGCTTGCCGATATCATTGATTTCCTGCCTGACCCGACTTACGCTATTAATCTGTACGGAAAAATTATTGCCTGGAACCGGGCTATGGAGGAAATGTCCGGTATCAAGGCGGGGGATATGCTGGGAAAAAGTGAACATGAATATGCCATCCCGTTTTACGGAATTCGGAGACCGGCGCTGGTTGACCTGGTATTGGGATATGATGAAGAAATCGAAAAGAATTATGATTTTGTCAAGAGAGAGGGAAATGTCCTTCTGGCGGAAGCTGAAGTGCCGGTGGGGGGAGTGCCCCATGTACTCTGGGGGAAAGCAGGGCCGTTGTATGACAGCAATGGAAACATCATCGGCGCCATCGAGTCCGTGCGTGATATTACCCGGCACAGAGAGGCGGAGAAAGCCTTGCAAAAGGCGTACGACGAATTGGAAATCAGGGTTCGGGAAAGAACCGCCGATCTGGTAAAGACAAACGACGAGTTGCAGAAAGAAATCTCTGAACGCAAACGGGCGGAGGCGATAATGAAAGACAATGAGAAGAAGTTTGCGGCAACATTTTATAAGAGTGCCATACCGATGGCCATAACAGCCATGAAAGATGGCCGGTATGTTGATGTCAACGAATCGTTCTTGAAAGTCATGGGGCTTAAATATGAAGAACTGGTGGGCAACAGTTCCACCGGCGCCGGTTATATCAGCAGTGAATCACGGGCATTATTTCTGAAAGAGTATCGTCAGAAAGGATTTGTGGAAAATCTTGAGCTGCCGATGCGGGTGAAAGACGGCAAATGGAAGCGCGGCCTGTTTAATTCTACAAAAATCACCATTGGTTCCGAATATTTCTTTTTGACGATGGTGACTGATATTACGGAGCTCCGGCGGATGCAGGAAGAATTAAGGCGATACCGTGAAGAGCTGGAGATATTGGTTGCCGAACGGACAAAAGAGCTCGACGACAAGACAAAAAGTCTTCAAGCAGTAAATACAACGCTGAACGTTCTTTTGCAGAAACGGGAACAAGATAAGAATATACTGGAAGATAGATTTGTCGCGAATATCGGTAACCTTGTACTTCCCTATGTGGAAAAAATAAGAAAAAACAACCTCGATGAACAGCAGAGGTTTTGCCTGGATACAATCGAAAGGAATTTGGATGAAATCGCCTCGCCCCTGTTGAAAAACATTCAGCAGTTTAATCTGACCCCCAGAGAGATTCAGATAGCGTCCCTGATCAAGGATGGCAAAACGACCAAGGAAATCGCCAGGACACTGGGAATTGGAGAAGGCTCCATCGATACGCACAGAAAAAACATCAGAAAGAAACTAGACCTGGACAGAGCTTCCAATCTCCAGTCCCACCTTTGTTTCCTCAAATAACAGATAAATATTATCTCCATTAATAACCTGTTTTGTCTATTGAAAATAATCGCTTAAGCTGGTAATGTTTTAAAGTTTTATTGGTTCTTTTAAAGATTTGATGAATTTGTCAAGCTGCGTTTGATCGTGAATGAAATAACTTTCAAGAGACTTGGACGGGGTTAAAGCTGATATGAGTGAAAAAGACAAAGACATGGACAAAGAACAATTTTCTGAACCGGTAGAAATGTTTCAGAACAACAGAGCAATTGCAGGATCCAAAAGCGAATGCCGGCAAACTGTGGATGTGTTGCCGGCATCAGAAGATGTCAGCCGGACAATCTTTGAAAATACAGGAACAGCAACAGTCTTTCTTGAAGAAGATAACACCATTGAATCCATTTGCGATATTACCGACCGCAGGCAGGCTGAAGAATCCCTGCGAAAAGCCCACGATGAATTGGAAGTCAGGGTTCAGGAAAGAACGGCTGCTCTGGAAAAGACAAACGACGCGCTGCAGAAAGAAATCTTTGAGCGCAAACGGGCAGAGGCCGTACTGAAAGAAAGCGAGGATAAATACAATCAGTTTTTTAAGACTTCGCGGGATTGCGTCTTCATAACATCAAAAGATGGAAAGTTTATCGATTTGAATGATGCTGCGGTGGAGTTATTGGGCTACCCCAGTCGCGAAGAACTTCTCCAGATGAAGATACCGTATGTTTACGCCAACCGGGAAGAACGGGCAAAACATGCCAGGGTTATCGCAGAATGCGGCTATGTCAAGGAATATCCCATAGATTTGCGAAGGAGAGACGGCAGCGTAAGGCATGTACTTATCACGGCAGCGGCCCGATACGACGCAAATGGCAAAACAATTGGATTTCAGGGAACGATCCGGGATATTACCGAGCAGAGATGGGCGGAAGAAGAATTAAGGAAATACCGTGAAGAGCTTGAGATTATGGTTGCCCAACGGACAAGAGAGCTCGAAGACAAAACGGAAAATCTCCGGGAAGTAAATACCGCTTTAAATGTTCTGCTGCAAAAAAGAGAAGAAGATAAGAAGATTTTGGAAGAGAGTTTTGTTTCAAATCTGGGGAGTCTTGTATTTCCCTATCTGGAAAAAATAAGAAAAAGCAACCTCGATGAACAGCAGCAATTCTGTCTGGATGTAATTGAAAAGAATTTAGGCGATATAGTATCCCCCCTCTTGAAAAATATTCAACAGTTTGATCTGACCCCCAGAGAAGTTCAGATAGCTTCTTTGATAAAGGACGGTAAAACAACCAAGGAAATTGCAAAAACATTGGGGATTGTAGAAGGCTCCATCGATACACACAGAAAAAATATTAGGAGGAAATTAGGTCTCGACAGATCCTCAAACCTCCAGTCCCACCTGCGCTTTCTCGAAAAATAGATAAAGATCCTACCTATTATCAATCCATTTATTCTGTATTGTAAATTTACATGGGTTCGATGTAAACTTCTATAATTATTAAGATATGGAAGAGAAATAATTACAGGATCTTCCCAAAATGAAAGATGAATCCAAGACAAAAAAACAACTTATAAGTGAACTCACCGATTTGCGTCAACAATTGGCAAGTTTGAATAACTGCGAAGAAGAATTCAATAAACTGAAAGAAAATAATGCCAAGTTCGTAAAAGCCTTCATGCAATGTTCTATTCCCGTGGCTATCACGACATTTAAAGAAGGCCGGTTTATTGATGTCAACAATGCTTTTTTAAGATTTATCGGGCTCAGGCAAGACGAAGTTATAGGCAGCACTTCGCGGGAAATCGGATATATAACAGAAGAGCAAAGGGCGATATTATTCAGTGAAATAAAGAAGAAAGGTTGTGTGGAAAACCTCGAACTGAAAGTTGGAGCAAGAGGACGAGAAGTTAAAGACGGGTTATTTAACGCCGTAATGGTGACCATCAATAACGAAAGGTGTCTGCTGAAAGTCATGGTGGACATTACTGAGCGTAAGAAGGCGGAATCTGCTTTACGGGAAAGCGAGCAAAAGTATTGCAAAATCTTTGAAGATGCCGGCGAGGGAATTTATCAGACCACGCCAGAGGGACAATGTCTGATGGCTAATCAATCCCTGGCCAGTATCTTGGGATATGAATCACCTGAGGAATTTATATCTGCGGTTAATGATATCGGCTCCCAGCTCTATGTTGATCCGTCCCGCCGTTTGGATATAAAAAATTTGTTGTCGGAAAATGGCACAGTGAAAGATTTTGAAACCCGGCTTATCCGCAAGGATAAAAAAACAATATGGGCAACAATCAATGCCCGGGCGATCAGGAATGAAGAAGGAAGCATGCTGGGCTATCAGGGCACCATATTTGATGCTACGGAAAAGAAACACTTGGAAACAGAGCTTTTGCAGGCCAAGAAAATGGAAACAGTGGGTAAGTTTGCCGGTGGTCTTGCTCAAGATTTCAATGACATCCTGCTGGTGATTCAGGAGTGTGTTTCCATGATGCTCCTGGATATAGATTCTTCTCATTCCCATCACAGGCATTTGAAGAATATTGAAGCACAAGTGGCCAACGGAGCTGATGTGGCAGAGAATCTGCTGCGGATTGCCCGATTGGGCAGGTATGCGATAAAGCCCGTCAATATAGATGATATCATTGAAAAAACATCTTATGCGTTTGGGAGCATAAAAAAGGAAATCTCCATGCGCCAGGAATCCGGGAAAGAGCTCGGAATGGTAGCGGTCGACAGGGATTCAATGGAGCAGGTGTTTATGACAATTTACGAGAATGCCTGGCGGTCCATGCCTGAGGGCGGCAAAATACATATTAAGACAGAGCAATTCCTTTTGGATAATAAAAAGGTATTTCCCCATGCCGTTAAAGAAGGAAGATATGTGAAAATATCTATTGCCGATACCAGCGCGGGCATGGACGAATCAACAAAAGAACGTATCTTTGATCCTTTTTTTGCCGCCAGGGGAAGGGGAGGAGGTCTGGGACTGACAACAGTCTACAGCATTATTAAAGGGCACGAGGGCATCATTGATGTTTGCAGTGAACCCGGCCAAGGAACGACTTTCACTATTTATCTACCAACTTAAATAACGGAGTTTTTATGCAAAAGATGTTTAAGGAGACAGCTTTAAACGGTGCGGAAACGATCCTTGTGGTGGATGACGAGAAAATGATCCTTGAGGTCACCAAGGAGCTGCTGGAATCTCTGGGATACCGAGTTTATATTGCCCAGAGTGGTCCAGAGGCGATTGATGTTTATGAAAAAAATAAGGAACAGATTAATATGGTTATCCTGGACATGGTATTGCCGGGAATGTCAGGAAGTAAAATCTTCGACTGTCTCCAGGATATAAATCCGGATATTCGGGTACTGCTCGCCAGCGGATACAGCATTAACAGCGAGGCGGAACATATACTGGCCCGAGGTTGCAGAGGATTCCTTCCCAAGCCATTTCGACTCAAAGATCTGGCAGTAAAAGTAAGAGAAACGCTTAGTTGAAAATATTGGAAATGGAATAAGACGGTTTGGGCAGGCTCAAAACAATTAACCCATCTTAAGCGATTAAAAAAGTTCTATAAATTTGCGGGATTCTTCGCGACGCGCTTTTCATTTGTTTATTCATTCAACATATTTCCGGGAAATTATACAAAAATTGGTGAAACTTATTGATCAATTTCCTTAAAGTTTTTTGGAAATGAATCCGAGACGAGCAATAAAGAAGAATGACTTTTTCGGAAATGAGTAGTTATGAATGAAAAGGACAACGACACATCCAAAGATCAGATTATGCTTGCTGCAGAAAAGGAAGTCTTCAAAAGGCAATATCTGAAGATGCGTGATAATTATGATAATAAGATCAAGGAATTATCTATTATTAAAGAACTTATGGATTCGCTGCGTCTGACAAGTATAAATGATAAAACTGCCCTCTTCCGGGAACAATTGAATGTTGTAAAAAAGAATACGTCTCTGGAACAGATAAACCTCATGATTGTGAATGAAGAATTTCAGATGCTCGAACTGGTTGCAACCGTTAGTGCTAAGAAAAAATCTCCATCGGAGTACAGGCATTTTCTAAATCTTGATGAAGGAACACCGGGCGCCGCCGTTTCATCAAAGAAGACAATTATAATTAATGATGTTGAGGAATCCTGCAACAGTGAAGAAAAAATGCGTGTTCAAGGACAGTCACTCCTTTGTGTCCCTGTTATGGATGGTAATAAGGTTATTGGTATCCTGGAACTGACTCATAGAATGAAGAATAAATTTGACCAGAATCAGGTCAACTTCTTCAGTCTTGTAGCCAATCAGATTGGCGCCGCCGTAGTTTTATTCCGTTTGTATGCTCAGATGCTCAAAGAAGAAAGCAGACGCTTTCTCTTGAGTCGCTTTTTTTCCAAAACCATTACGGAAGAGATTTTGGGCAAGAAAGGCTTTATTCAATTAGGGGGGGAAAGGAAGAAGGCGACCATTGTTTTCGTTGATATTCATGGTTTTACATCAATATCCGAACACCTCGATCAGGAAAAAGTTGTTGAAATTCTTAATGCCTTTTTCTCTCATATGACGCCGATCATCTTTGAGAACAACGGTACTCTTGATAAACTGCTGGGTGATGGAATGATGGCGATTTTTGGTGCCCCTATCTCCGGTGATGATGATGCCCTGAGGGCGGTGCGGACAGTTATAAAGATCATTACAGAACTGAAGATTTTTAATAAAAAATACAGCGAGAGAGGTTGGCCGCAGCTTAGTGTAGGTATAGGTGTCAACACTGGTGAAGTCGTAGCCGGGTATATCGGATCGGAAGATCACCTGAATTATACAGTTATCGGTGATGCCGTGAACGTGGCGCAAAGGCTTCAGTCTCTTGCTTCAGAGGATGAAATAATAATTTCAAAAGCGGTAAAAGATATCATAGGCGATAAGATGTCAGAGTTGGAATGTTTGAAGGGATTGACACCTCTTCCTCCTCAAAAGGTGAAAGGCAAGAAAAAAGAGATTGATATCTTTCGTGTCGAAATTTGATCGGCTGTTGTCTAACATAAACGGCTGTCAATCATTATATCGGGGCCGATTCTTTTTACTTTTTGGAAGGACAGTTTTTTTGCATACGCCAGATCAATGATATTGAGTTCGCCTATGGCTTCGATTCCTTTCCCGGTAATTTTCGGGGCAATAATCGTTACCAGGCGCGTGGCTAAATTATCTTTCAAAACAGAAGTGATAATCTGAGCTCCCCCTTCCACCAGAATGGAAGAGATGCCTCTGGCGGCAAGTATTTTAAATAATTTTTTTAAATCAACTTTTCCGCAGCTGTCGGCATCTGTAGAAATCATTTGTACACCATGACCAGCAATACGTTGAAACCGGGGATCATCCGCCGTTTTAGTTGTGGCAATTAAAGTTTGAGCAGCGGAAAGCTTTTGGAGAATTTTAGCCTGTAAAGGGATTTTCAAGCCCGAATCCACGATTATGCGCAAGGGGTTGCGGCCTCGGATGTGGCGTACTGTCAACTCCGGGTCATCTTTAATCACCGTTTGCACTCCTACTAAAACTGCATCATGATGAGCTCTTAGCTTATGTGCAAATTTCAGAGACTCCGGGGAGCTTATCCACTGTGACTGGCCGTTTGCCGTAGCAATACGGCCGTCGAACGTTGCGGCATATTTTACAGTGACAAAAGGCATACCGGTTTCCATATAATGAAAGAATACTTCATTGAGCCTGCGGCATTCGTCTTCTAAAACACCCGCAGTTACTTCAATCCCCTTGTTTTGTAGATAATTTAGCCCCCTACAGGAAACCAGAGGATTCGTGTCAATTGCACCGATGACAACTTTTTTGAATTTATTTGCAACAATGCTGTCCACGCATGGCGGCGTTTTTCCCGTATGACAGCAAGGTTCAAGAGTTACATATAGAGTTGCCCCGGCAATATCTTCACTTGCATTTCTGATCGCGTTGACTTCCGCATGAGGGCCACCATACTGTTTGTGATATCCCTGACCTATGATCCGGCTGTTTTTAACAATCACTGCACCGACCAGCGGATTGGGGTTGACGTAACCCTTTCCTTTCCGGGCGAGCTTTAAGGCCAGTTGCATATAATATTCATCATTCATAGCTCAAAACCAATACCTCATAATTTGCCGAGATGTAAAGATATTTATTGTTGAAACGTTTAAGGATATGACAATCATGAGAAACGGAAAAAATAGGAAGAGATAAGAAGGTGTTGTTCTCGGGGACAATGTTATCGAAGGAAATATTAAAGCTGCTGTTGCAATACTTGCGTGACCAGAAAAATGGAGCACTTATATTGCTCAAGGAAGTATCTGAACCGCAGAGATTCGATGTTCCTGTTTTTGATAGAAAAAAATAATCCGCGTCGAAGAAAAACCGCCCAATCCTGCTTCCAATTTCACAGTTACAGGTATTTATATGTACGATATTCTTGAGAGAGAAAAGACCGTTGATTTTCTTTTGGTCTTCATATTATTCTTCTTGACTTTGATCAGACAGCCATTATAATGCTTCCCAGCTTGAAAAGGGCAAACCGTTTGAAAAGACGGGACGCAAAGTTATCGGCCTAAGTCCTTTTTTACCGGGATAAGGCGGCAGAACTGCCGGGCAAGTCATGAAAAAGTCCCGCAATTCTGTTTAGCAAATCCCCAGTATATAAAAAATAACTTAAGATTGGAAAAAAGCCATGTTATTGTTAAGTGCTTTTGTTTTCGTTTTTGGTGCAGTAATAGGCAGCTTTTTGAATGTTTGCATTTATCGTTTGCCTGAAAATCAATCGATTGCGAAACCTCTTTCCCAATGTCCCAGTTGTCATCATCCGATACGTTTTTACGACAACATTCCACTGATCAGTTATCTTATTCTAAGAGGCAAGTGCCGAGACTGTGGCAATAAAATATCCTGGCGCTATCCTTTGGTGGAATTTATCACCGCCGTACTTGCTTTGTTATTATTCGCCCAGTTTTATCTTACCCTCGATTTCCTGATATTTTTTATCTTTACCGCGGTTTTGATTGTTATTACTTTTATTGATCTTGATCATCAGATAATCCCGGATGTAATAACCCTGCCGGGAATCCCCATCTTTTTTCTGCTGGCGGTTTTTGTTGTGCAAGTGCCTTGGATGGAAGCGGCAATCGGCCTGTTTGTCGGCGGAGGTGTTCTTTTAGCAATTGCCTTGGGGTACGAATTTATAACCAAGCGCGAAGGAATGGGCGGCGGAGATATCAAACTTCTGGCCATGATAGGTGGTTTCTTAGGTTGGAAATCGTTGATTTTTGTTCTTTTGTTCAGTTCGCTGCTTGGCGCTGTTATTGGTGTCGCCCTAATGCTGATAAAAAAAGAGGACGCGAAATATGCGGTTCCCTTCGGCCCTTTCTTGTCGGCTGCTGCAGTAGCTTACTTGTTTTGGGGCGAAGCTTTTATGCAATTTTTGATTTTTGGCAGGGGGTAATTAATGTTTTCGGTGAAAATCACCGATAAACTTCCATGAAAATCACGGCAATTAATGCTTATTAGTAAGAGCAGGAAAAATTAAATATAATTTATTAATCATAAGTAATTGTAATTAAAAGTAATATTTCAGGTTAAGGATAATTAATTCTATCAAACAATCGCGGTTTTGATAATGGCATGATGGTTGCTTTGTAAACATTTTTTCTAACAGCTTTCAGACGGAATCGAAGATGAAGACAAACAAAGGTTTCAGTTTAATTGAATTGATAATTGTAATGGCCATCATCGGCATTGTACTTGCCATTGCTTCGCCGTCTTTTTATAAATACAGACAAAATACAGCCTTAAAGGAAGCAACCAGAGAATTGGCAGGAGATATCTCTTTATATCGGCAAACCGCAATTGCCCAAAATGTACGCTATCGAATTAATTTTAATCCGTCTGGGAGCATTTATGACAGTTATACTGTTCAAATAGAAAGTCCGGCTAATTCAGGGAATTATGTCAATGTGTCAACAAAGAGTCCATCATCAGTTAATAGTTCAATTATAATTATGGGTGACACGAATTCTCCCAGTTTTACCGGCGGAGTGGCCTATATAACTTGTCAGCCGCGTGGAACAATGAGTGCAGGTACAATCTGGTTGCAACATTTAAGCCGGCTTTCGACATCAACGATAACCACAAATTTAATGGGCAAGGTCAATGTTACGTACGATCTCAAATATTAAAGGCTTTACTCTCGTTGAGGCTTTGATTGCAGTTTTTATCACTACAATTGCAGTCGTTGCTATTTTTACCATGAACCCGACATCCTGGAAAGCGGTTGCAAAAGCGGATTATATGGGAAGGGCGGCAGGGGTTATGCAGTCCGAACTGGAATTGCGGGAAAGTCAAATTATGAGCGGTACTATTCCCGCCAGCCCTATTAATCAAACAATATTGGCCAGCGGCGGCGGTAATTTTGCTGGAGATGCCGCTTTCAATGTAACTACGACAACCACAAATACCGGAACGAATCGCTGGCTGGTAAATGTTCGTGTTACCTGGCCGGGAAATTGTCTGGGAGGAACTTGTAATATTACCAGTAGCATGCTGATTACAAGGCAATCGGGGTTTTAAGTAACTCGGGGAAACTGTCAAGATGAATAAAAAAGGCTTTACTTTAGTAGAATTAATGATTTCTCTGACCGTCGGCATGGTGATCATGCTTGCCGTTTACGGGGCAATGAATATGGGTCAACGGTCAACCGCCGGCGTAACCAGTAAAGTTATCACCCAGCAGGATGTGCGTTCGGTACTCGATCTCATGGCCATGGAAATTCGCATGGCCTCGTATAATCCCTTAAATAACGCCAGTACCTGGAGTAACGCCTCCCCTCTTGCTTGTGTACCGAATTCAGCTGCTGCTCCGGCAACTTATAAAGGAATTAAAAGTGCTACGGCCAGCAGCATCGCGGTGGCGATGGACTTGGGGACGAGTGGTGTTATAGGCGATTCCAACAATGAATACATTGTCTATTCTTATGACGGTGACAGCACTATCACCAGAAATGTCAGCTGCGGCGGAAATGATGTGATTTTAGGTGGAGCGGGCACGAATACAAATGTCAGAAATGCTGCGGCCGGTATTTCTCTGTTCCGCTATTTTGACAGAACTGATACGGAAATACCTGTGGCTAGTCTACCCGCTCGCATACCGGACATCAGGCGTATTAATATTACTATTGTTGCGGATACGGAGCAGAATGATCCGAATATGCAGCAAACAAGGAGAATGATTTATTCAACCAACTTTATAGTGAGGAACCATGTGCTTAGTCCGTAAATATTTTTTCAGTGGAAAAAAATCAGAAGAGGGATTCGTGCTTGTTGCCGCTCTTTTGGCAATGTTGATAATGATAGCTCTTGGTTTGTATGCTTTGAGTACAACAACACAGGATATGAAGACAAGCACCCGTATTGTGGCCGAACGTAAAGCTTTTTCCGCAGCGGAATGTGGTCTGCATACTCTATGTTTGACCTTTGATCCGGGGATGGCGGCTGTAAGCAACCAGGCCTGTGATGGAGTTAATGATCCGAGTTGCAGATATGATATTGCGGCGCCGGCCAGGAATGCAACTTTGCCGAGTATCGCAGTCGTAGGTGCAGATATAACAGGGGGAAAACGATGGGTATCCCAAGTTTACGACACCACAATAACCGGCAGGGATACAAATTACAATTCCTCTGTTTCTGTTGCCGTTGGTGTAACATTCGGCCCGATTCCGGAAGATCCCAGTTATCATTAAAAATGCCTGCATATAAAGATACAATAAATTTTTAGAAAAAAATAATTACATGGTTTTTACAAAAATCTGAGGAGAATAAATAGTATGTTAAAAAAAATCTTTACATTGTACTTAATAGTCATCCTCAATCTGGCAATATCTCTGCCCGCGCAAGCCGATGATACTGCAACTTTCATTTCTGTTGCGCCTAATGCTCTGATTCTGCTGGATCTGTCCGGCAGCATGGACTGGAACCCGGCTGGAGGAACTAATATTTGGGGAGACTCATCGTGTTCCGGAACTTTCTATTCCAGTTCCGGTACTGGCCATAATGTAAACTGTAGCCGTCTCGAAATCGCCAAAAGAGCTATTTTCAATATTATGGATGATGATAATAATAATACTATCGATGATCAGGATTCCAACAGCCTGGGGGTGCAACTGGGTTTCATGCGCTACCGGGACGGAGATGATACGTCGGGCAATTATTCCAGCGGCAATATTAAGCTGGTCAAGGCCTTTGGAACTAAATACAGCAGCATTTACTGCAACGATACGACCAGCTGCGCTTCCACGGTGACATCCTGCTCCGGATCAGGCGAGTGTGTGGTTGGAGAATATGCCAATGGCGGTACACCTTTGGCTTCGTCGCTGCGTGAAGCAAAATCATACATTGATTATTATAAAAGTCATGATAATGCCAGCTCCTGCCGGCAGAGTTTTGTCATTCTGATTACCGACGGTGCCGATACCTATGCCTGCGGCGGCAATGGCGCCGAATGCCAGGATCATATGTATAAAAGAAGAAGAGATGTTGTTGCCGCAACGAAAGAATTAAATGACGCCGGCTATAAGGTATTTGTTGTCGGTTTTGGTTCTTCGATGCCTGATTACTTAAAAAATACCCTTAACTGGGCAGCTTACTACGGTGGTACGGATAACCCGATAAGTGAGAACTCCGGGACCGTATCGGCTTATAATCCGTCATCATTTACTTCCTGTCAGGCCGATGCGGCAACAGAATCCGATGCAGTTTGCGCCTCTGCTACATTTAAGGCTACGGCCAGCGATCCGGGTTATCTATCTTTATCCGGTTATGCGTTTTTGGCTTCCAATGCCGATGATTTGACCAGTGCCTTGCGCTCCGCTATAAGCACAATTCGCGAAGCAACCTATTCTTTTACCCAGTCATCCATTCAGTCCGTCAGGACGACTGATGAAAATTATCTTTATGAAGCATCTTTCTCTCCTTTGCTTTCCCCCAATAATGATCCTTTCTGGCTGGGACATTTGAAAAGATATTCCATTGATAACAGTGGTAATATTGCTTCAACGGCAGATTGGGATACAGGCTCAATACTGTATTCCAGAACGGCGGATTCACGAACAATTTATACTTACAAAGCAGGAAGTCTTACAGCATTCAACTCTACCAATATTACAATGACTGATTTGGGGGTGTCGACGGACGCCAGCAGACTGGCGATAATTAATTTTATCCGTGGCGGTGAACAGAGCGGGGCAGATCAAGGCTGGAAGCTGGGTGATATTTACCACAGCTCTCCACTTACGATCGGAACACCGTCCCCGTATTTTTTCGACCGGATCGATACCGCCACTACCAAGGCCTTTGATACTTATCGCCTTGCTCACGACCGTCCGTCATCAAGTGGAAAAAGATTGATTGTGGCCGGGGCCAATGACGGTCAATTTCATGTCTTTAAAACGGGAGAGACATCAGCCGGCGGCGGCAGCGAGCTCTGGAGCTTTATTCCGCCTAATTTGATGACCAAGCTAACGACTATTGCACATTCAACACATCCCACTGCCTTGGGTCACCAGTATTTCGTTGATGGTCCTTTATATGCGAGCGATGTCTGGCTGGGTACAGGAACGGGGACCAGTAAATCATCCTCCGATTGGCATACCTTGCTGGTCTTTGCTCTGGGCCGTGGAGGAACGTCCAATCTATGGAGTTCATCTTCTTCCTGTGATTCGGGAATTAATAATACATATTCGTCAACTTATAACTATTATTGCGGCTACTATGCTTTTGATATTACGGAAACGACAAGTGCGCCGATATTCAAATGGCACTTGGGCGGCACGACTGCTCTTACCGCTACGGAAGGAAGTCATTTGGGACAGCCCTGGAGTAAAATGGTTATGGGCCGCGTCAAAATTTCCGGCAATGAAAAATGGGTTGGCTTTATCGGTGCCGGTTATGCAGCAACCGACTGCAAAGGCGGGGGTGGCTGCGATAAACGGGGCAAAGGATTTTATGTTGTTGATTTAAGTAGTGGTTCGATACTTTGGAAATATACTCATAGCGGCCCTGATGGAGTTGTGGATGGAAACGTGGATTACAGTATGGCGGGACCCGCTGCAACAGTAGATACTGATAACGATGGATTTGTGGATACTGCTTATGTCGGCGATTTGGGCGGTAATGTTTGGCGCTTTAAATTTTGTTTAGGTAGTGCCAGCAGCTGTGATACATCCAATTGGAGTGGCGGAATGCTTTTTGAAACTTCTTCCGGCAATATCCGGCCTATCTATACAATGCCTACTGTGGCCAAGGATGATTTAGGTAATATGTGGGTATATTTTGGCACAGGTGACTTGATGGATCCTACAGCTTCCAATGCCCAGGAAAAGATGTATGCACTTAAAGATAACGATCGGACAACCAAATACAACATAAATGATCTGGATAATATCACGAATGGTACATACTCCAGTACATCAACGAAGGCCGGTTGGTACATAAATTTGAGCGGAACCGGTCAGAAAATCCTGGCTGAACCTACAGTCTTTCAGGGAGTTCTTTATTTTACTTCTTATAATCCAGCAAATGCCAATAATCCCTGCGAATCAGGTGGAGATGCGTCTTTATGGGCGGTTGATTATAAAAGTGGCGCCGGAAAGTTTTCGAATGGTGATCGTTCCGAATCGATCGGCAATGGAATACCGTCGGCGCCGGTTGTTTCCCTGAATCCCTACGGTGGTACAAATATTTATGCTTCAACCAGTGAAGGAGCGGGAAGCGGTGCCCATACCAAAAATATTGCTCCCCCGACCACCGAAAACTTTAATCGCGGCAACCTGTTGTATTGGCGTGACCTGCGTGTGCAGTAAATTGAAAGTGTAAACAAAATTTCTTGACATAAGATGGATATCTCTGTACTGTTCCGGCTAAAATAACAGGTTTCCTTGCTGGAAGGCTAATTATGGGTACGGAAAAAAAATATTGTGTGATTTGTGCCTGGCGGGCCGGTTGTCAAAAACGTTTCAGTGTTGCTACTGACGCATCCGGCAATGTTCATTGTCCAGACTATACGCGTGATTTGTCCATTAAAGACAAGGATATTGAAGAAGCAGTAAAGAAGGATCGTGCTTCTTAGAACAGAATAATTTGTTTCCGTAAAACCACAGTGACAAACAGCAAAGAATGCGGTTTGTCACTTTTTTTTAATTAAAAGGGATATAGATGAAAAACAAAATAGCATCAATAGTTGAAACGGCGATTCATGATTGCATCGGGAAAGGATTATTGCCGGAAGTTAAGCTGTCTTCCATTGAAGTCGAAGTTCCCGCTAATCCTGAACATGGTGACTATGCTTCCAATATAGCTTTAATTCTGGCATCCCAGGCTAAGCAGAATCCACGTAAAATCGCCGGAATTATTCAGGAGAATATATCTGATCCGGGAAATATTTTAGAAAAGACGCAAATCGCGGGGCCCGGCTTTATTAATTTTTACATCCGGGAAAGTGTCTGGCAAAATATGCTGCAGATCATCGAGGAAAAAAAGGAAAAATATGGTTGCGAAAATATTGGTGGTGAACAAAAAGTACAGGTGGAATTTGTCAGTGCCAATCCCACCGGGCCCTTGCATATCGGCCATGCCCGTGGCGCGGTAGTCGGCGATGTTATTGCAAATTTGCTGAAAACAACAGGGTACTTCGTTGATAAGGAATACTATATCAATGATGCCGGTAACCAGATGAATAATTTGGGTAAGTCTGTGCTTTTTCGTTATCGGGAACTGCAGGGTGAAGAGATAGAATTACCCGAAAATTGCTATCGTGGCAATTACATTAGAGATATAGCCGGTGATATTATTGAAAAAGAAGGGAATAAATACCTTACGCAGGATGAAGAAGAGACGATCCGGGAATTTACCTCCATCGCCGGCAGTGTTATACTGGAGGAAATTAAGGATGATTTGCGTGATTTCGGGGTAACTTTCGACAATTACTTTAGTGAACGGGAATTGTATAAAGATGACGGTTTAACAAAGCTCTTGGATTCTTTGCAAAAGCAGGGATTTATCTATCCCGAGGGAGAAACGCTATGGTTCAAGACTACAGCATATGGTGATGAAAAAGACCGTGTTGTTGTCCGGAAAAACGGGGAACCGACATATTTTGCTGCCGACATCGCTTATCATCAAAATAAGTATGCCCGCGGCTATAAAATGATTATCGATATCTGGGGCGCCGATCATCACGGTTATATGCCGCGTCTCTGGGCCGGAATTCAGGCCTTGGGGCGGGATAAAGAATCCTTGAAATTAATTCTGGTGCAACTGGTGAACTTGCTGCGGGGGGGAGTGCCCGTGGCGATGTCCACCCGGTCGGGTGAATTCGTTACCCTGCGGGAAGTTCTGGATGAAGTTGGTAAGGATGCCGCTCGTTATAATTTTCTGATGCGGCGGTCCGACAGTCATCTGGATTTTGATCTGGAAGTCGCCAAGAAGCAGTCTAACGAAAATCCGGTTTATTATGTGCAGTATGCATATGCGCGCATTTGCAGCATTTTAAGAATGGCCGAGGATCGCGGTATTGCCCTTCCTGCTTTCAGAGATATTGATCCCGCCCTGTTACAGGAACCGGAAGAAATAAAATTAATGAAAATAATGGCCCGTTATCCGGAAACGATCAGTGGTGCAGCCAAAACTCTGGAACCGCATCGCATTACCTTTTACTTGAATGACCTTGCCAGCCTTTTCCACAGCTACTACAATAAGAATAAGGTTATTTCCGATAACGAAAAATTGACTGCAGCGCGCTTATTTTTGATGCAAACAATAAGGATTGTTCTGCAAAATTCTTTGAATATTTTAGGTGTGAGCGCACCGGAGAAAATGTAAATTAGCTTGGGTGTAAGGTGAACGATTATGGTTTCCGGTAATATTAAAAATTTTGAGTTAAAGCTGGGAAGAGCAGGGCTGTTTATTGTAATAACAGGCATGGCTGCTCTCTTGTGTTGCACTTTTATCTTTGGTGTTGAAGTAGGGAAAAATATTGATACTTATCCGGAGAAAATAGCTTCGCTGCCCCAGCAATTATTAGCGCTTGTTTGGCGGCCGGCTAAAATAAGAGTTGCTCAGAATGCGGCTGAAAATAAAACAGTGCAAAATCAACCGAAAGCTCAAGAAGAACCGGATCTCACGTTTTTCAATACATTAACCAATAAAAAGGGAGTGACAAAGGAGCAGCCCATTGTTAATAAAAAACCTGTTGCCGCAGCACCCGCAACGCAGCAGCATTTATCTCAGCCCAAGAATGACACAACTACGGCCTCAGCAAGCTCTGCTTCGGAAGTGAAAAAACAAAAACAGGCAATGCCTGTAAAAACAGGCGATGAAATTGAAGCTAAAATCAAAGAGGCGGAGCCGAAAGTAACGGCTAAAGAGGGTAAAAGCAAGTTTGTTATTCAAGCGGCATCCATGAAGGAAAAAGCTAAGGCTGACGAACTGAACAAAAAGATAAAGGCTATGGGGTTTACAACGCGGATTGTGGAAAATGATGTTCCTGGAAAAGGAAAATGGTTCCGGGTTGTTGTTGAGGGTTTCTCCAGCAAGGATAATGCCCAGACTGCGGCGGCAAAAATTTCCAGCAAAACAGGAGTCCCTGGTATTATAAAAAATATTAATACTGCAGCTCATAACAATTAAAATGAAATCAGGTGTGTAAACCAATATGTTCGAAAGTTTATCAGAGAAACTGGAAAATATTTTTAAAAAGTTAAAAGGACGCGGAGTTTTAAATGAAGAAAGCGTTAGTGCCGCCCTCAAAGAAATCCGCATCGCTCTTTTAGAAGCTGATGTTAATTTCAAGGTAGTACGGAATTTTATCGAAGATGTTCGGCAAAAAGCAATTGGCAAAGAAGTCCTGGATAGCATCACCCCCGGCCAGCAGGTGGTGAAGATTGTTCATGATCAGCTTGTTGAACTTATGGGCGGAGCCAATACCAATATCAAATTCGGCGGCCGTATTCCGGCGGTGTTGATGCTGGTTGGTTTACAGGGATGTGGTAAAACAACGACCGCCGTGAAGCTGGCACGTTTGTTGTCGCGCGAAAAAAGGATTTATCTGGTCTCGGCGGATGTTTACCGGCCGGCGGCTATGGAGCAGCTTGCCGTGCTGGGAAAGCAGATAAATGCCGGTGTTTTTGATGCCGGCAACTTAAAGGAACCGGTGGAAATATGTGCGGCAGCCGTGGAGAAAGCTAAAAGGGACGGTTACGAAGTGGTGATAATTGATACCGCCGGTCGTCTCCATATCGATGACTTGCTCATGGAGGAGCTCAAAAAAATTAAAAATAGGGTTAATCCTGCAGAAATTATTTATGTTACTGATGCCATGACCGGGCAGGATGCCGTAAATGTGGGGGGTAAATTTAACGAACTTATCGGTATTGACGGTGTTATTATAACCAAAATGGATGGTGACGCCCGTGGCGGTGCAGCTCTGTCTCTTCAGGCTGTTGTTGGGAAGCCGATAAAATTTGTCGGTGTTGGTGAAAAGATTGATGCGCTGGAAGTCTTTCATCCGGAAAGAATGGCCTCACGAATTCTGGGCATGGGCGATATTTTGAGTTTGGTGGAAAAAGCCCAGGCAACAGTTGATGAAAAAATGGCCCGGCAACTGGAGCAAAAGATCCGGAAAAATGAATTCACGCTGGAAGACTTTCGTAATCAATTGATGCAAATAAGGAAGATGGGCTCACTCAAGGATGTTCTGGGGATGATTCCCGGGTTGAACAAAATAAAAGCACTTAAGGATGTTGATCTCGATGACAAGGAGTTGATAAAAAATGCGGCCATTATCAATTCTATGACACCGAAGGAACGCCTGAATTACTTAATTATTGATGGCCGGCGCCGCAAAAGAATCGCGTTGGGCAGCGGCACATCCGTTCAGGATGTAAACAGATTGCTGAAAAATTATGCCGATATTAAGAAAATGATGAAAAAATTTACTCAGAAAGGCGGCATCAAATCTTTTAGAAGGAATTTTCCCTTTTAAATTAAAAAAAACTATGCTAAAAAAATACATTGTTTAACTTATTTAAGGAGGTTTTATTTAATATCAATGGCAGTTAAAATTAGACTTACTCGTATGGGTGCGAAAAGCAAGCCTTATTATCGTGTTGTGGCAGCGGATATAAATTCTCCCCGTGATGGAAAATTTTTGGAGATTTTAGGCAATTACGATCCCAAGAAAAATCCGGCAGAAGTTAATTTGAAAGAAGACAGGGTTCGTGACTGGTTGTCCAAAGGAGCCACAGCAACTGTAACAGTTTCCAACTTGCTGAAAACAAAAGGTATCGAAGCTAAAGTGAGGTAAAGTATTGATTTTCCCCAATGAACTAATCAAAATCTGTGGAGGTTGTTGCGATGAAGGAATTGATCAAGTTTATAGCTCAAGCCTTAGTGGATAACCCGGATAAAGTTGAAGTTACAGAAGTCGTCGGTGAACAAACATCTGTAATTGAATTACGCGTTGCAAAAGAAGATTTGGGGAAAGTTATTGGAAAACAGGGGCGAACTGCAAAAGCTATTCGAACAATTTTAAGTGCTGCTTCAACAAAAATTCACAAACGAGCAGTTTTGGAAATAATCGAATAAAAAAATGGATCTCTTTGTTGTTGGTGAGATCGTAAAAACTCGTGGTCTCCGTGGTTGTCTGAAAGTTTTGACACAAATGGAGCCGCAAAATATTATTACCGGTATTGAATTTGTTTATCTTGAAGATGTTCTTGGACAAAGAAAAAGTCATGACATCCGGGCGCTTACAGCATCCGGCAAATTTATATTTCTCGAACTGAAAGATATTACTGACAGGGATATGGCCCAGGCTCTGGTCGGGTATAGAGTATTAATCCCCGGGGACATGTTGCAAGAATTGCCCCAGGGAGAATATTACTGGCGGGACATTATCGGGCTCGAAGTATATGACGAAAAGGGGAAACATCTGGGCCGGATCGAATCAATTTTCCCCACAGGCGGCAATGATGTTTATGTCTGTAAAGGTGAACGAGAGATACTATTGCCCGCAATTGCCGATGTAATTCTGCACATAGATATTGATAAAAAAAATATGACTGTAAGATTATTGGAAGGGCTATAATAAAGTGATCAGGTTTGATGTCCTTTCCATCTTCCCGGAGATGTTTTCATCTCCCCTCAGTTTTAGTCTGCTTAAAAAAGCTCAGGATAAAGGTCTGATAAAGGTTTGTTTACACGATATTCGCAACTGGACCTCCGACAAACATAGAATGACCGACGATGCACCCTTTGGTGGTGGCTGCGGCATGGTTATGAAAGTGGAGCCCGTGGAAAAGGCGGTAGCCGAGATTAAAAGCAGGGTGGGGGATTCTAAAGTTGTTTTGGTCACGCCGCAAGGCGAAACATTTAATCATAAAATCGCCACGGATTTGGCATCAGAAACGCAGATCATTATTATCTGTGGCCGTTATGAAGGTGTTGATGAGAGAATAAGGACGCACTTGGTCGACCGGGAAATATCCATCGGCGATTTTATTTTAACCGGTGGTGAACTTTCCGCCTTAGTCTTGATAGATGCAGTTTCCCGTCTTGTTCCCGGTGTCTTGGGTAATGCCGCCTCATCATCCAGTGAATCATTTTCCAATGGCCTTTTGGAATATCCTCAATATACCAGACCGGCAAATTATAAAAACTGGTGCGTTCCGGAAGTTCTAATTTCAGGAAATCATGCGGAAATCGAGCTCTGGCGCAGACGGGAATCACTGAAAAGAACATATAAACGACGGCCGGATTTACTGAAAAAAGTAGAATTATCGGCGGAAGATAAAAAATTACTGGAACAAATTGAACTGGAATAAAATCTTGATTTTAGGAAATGATTAAGGTAAGAGAAGCATCTTTTATGCTATACATAGTTCTTTTACATTATCCGGTTTATAATAAGGAAGGCAAGGTTGTGACCACTTCCATTGCCAATATGGACATTCACGACATAGCCAGAGTGTCGAGAACATATGGAGTGCGGAATTTTTTTGTGGTCAATCCCCTGTCCGCGCAAAGAGATTTGGCTTACGAAATTATTGATCACTGGAACAATGGTTATGGCTCCGTTTTTAATCCCATTCGCCGGGAAGCTTTCGAACTGGTCAGGATTAAAGCAAATCTGGACGAAGTCAGGGTTGAAATCAAAGAACAAACCGGTATGCCGCCCGGGGTAATCGTTACCGGGGCCAACTTGAAGGACAAACTCTTAACTTGTGCGGATCTTAAAAAAATGATTAGAAATAATAACTTGCCTTATCTTTTAATTTTTGGTACAGGCTCGGGCATAGCAAGCGAAGTAATTGATGAGGCTGATTACCGTTTGGAACCGGTTAAGGGAAGAGGAGACTATAATCACCTGGCGGTAAGATCAGCGGTTGCAATAATTTTAGACAGAATAATGAGTCATGAGTATTAATAATTAACTAATGCGAGCTTGGCAGGAGGAAAATATAAAATGAACATCGTGGAAATGATTGAAAAAGAACAAATGAGAGGTGATATTCCCGCTTTTAAAGCTGGTGACACTGTTAAAGTCTATGTGCGCATCATTGAAGGCCAGAAACAGAGAATTCAGGCTTTTGAAGGAATCGTCATCCGTAAGCGCCGCGGTAATAGCCGAGCTAATTTCACAGTCAGAAAAGTTTCTTATGGTATTGGTGTGGAAAGAACCTTCCCCCTGCATTCACCGGTTATCGACCGGATTGAAGTTGTTACCCGGGGAAAAGTGCGTCGTTCCCGTCTTTACTATTTAAGAAATTTGAGAGGTAAAAAAGCAAGGATCAAGGAACAGACAAATCATTAATAAAAATTTGCATTTATCAGGACACCGGGGTGATCGGAAAAAAATGGTGTCATCATTGAATTGGGAATAAATAATGTTCGGAGTGAGTAGAAAAGCCATCGCCTAAAGCAAGAGCGATGGCTTTTTCAGTTGATGCGAATTATTACAGGCATTATCTCGCTTTATAAGGATAAAGTCTACAATGGACACATTTGAGAAACTTGCTTATCAAAAGGGGTACAAGTTCATTGCGGGCATTGATGAAGCTGGAAGAGGGCCGCTGGCCGGCCCTGTTGTGGCGGCGGCCGTAATTTTCCCTCCCGACTATTATAACGGCAAAATAATCGATTCTAAAAAAATATCCGCCCGCAAAAGAGAAGAACTTTATGATGCCATCAACAATGATGCCGTTGCCGTTGGCATTGGTACCGCTGACGCCGGTATAATTGACCGCATCAACATCCTGCAGGCTTCTCTTCAGTCCATGTGCGAGGCTGTTTTGGAATTGTCGCTCCCACCGGATTTTCTCCTGATTGACGGCTTGCATAATATACCACTGCAAATCCCGCAAAAGACACTGGTAAAAGGCGATAATCTGAGTGTCTCCATCGCAGCAGCATCAATCATTGCTAAAGTTTCCCGTGATCGAATCATGGAAATGTATCACCGCCAGTTTCCTCAATATAATTTTCTGCAGAACAAAGGTTATGGAACAAAAGAACACCGTAACGCGATTCTGGAGTTCGGCATGTGCAAAATTCACCGCCGGTCGTTTCATCTTAAGAATATTGATCTGAACCAAACCTCATTGGATTTGTCTGACGAATGAAAGACATGTCGAAAATAAGTACTGGTAAAGATGGGGAACAAATTGCCCAGGCTTACCTCAGGAAAAAAGGCTACCGTATTTGCGAAACCAACTTTCGTTGTCCTTTGGGTGAAATTGATATTATTGCCTTAGATAAAGGTGAAATCGTTTTTGTCGAAGTCAAAACGAGAAAATCGAATAAATTAGGTTATCCTGAGCAGGCCGTTGGAGAAAGAAAACAGATAAAGCTCTCTAAACTGGCTTCATGGTATCTGCAAAAGGAGAAACTGACCGACGCTAATGCCCGCTTCGATGTAATAGCAATTACGCTTCTTCCCGAAGGAAACGAAATTAAATTAATCCAAAATGCTTTTGACTTTATTTCATTTTAAAGCCCTGCATAAATGTTCTGAAAATCGATTTCTTTCTTAAGAAAATTTTTTATAACCGGATATCTGTAGTTTTTTGTATGACTATCCGATAAAATTTGTGAGCTTTGCAAGGAGAATGAAGTTGTCGATCCAATCGTTTGATCGTTCAGGATATCAATAAACACGGGGCATTCGTAAATATTTATAACTAAAGATATAGCAAAATATAGTTCCTGGTATATGGTGTTTTTATAACCATAAGTGTATTTTTTTCGTGACCTTGACAATCAAATTGTCTGTGGAAAAGGCAGCGGAAATCTGATGCAAGAAGCATTTGTTCCTAGTTGCCATGAAATAGTTATTCTGTAACCGGCGATAAGATACTTAAATCCGCCCTCATGTAACTCAGAGGGCGAAGCTGTATCAGTTCAGAGATGACTTGAGCAGTATTTCCAATATTCCGGTCTTAAGTGGAGTTCATAAATGAAAATTTTTGTAACAGGAGGAGCCGGTTACATCGGCAGCCATATTGTCAAAGCCTTAGGTAAAGAGAAACATGATATCCTTGTCTATGACAATTTGTCCACGGGTCATGAATGGGCCATCCTTTATGGTCGTCTGGTCAAGGGAGATCTTGCCGATACAAAATTGCTCAATGAAACACTTGATTCTTTCCAACCCGACGCTGTCATTCATTTTGCCGCATCAATTCAAGTTGGCGAATCCGTTTTAAAACCTCTTCTTTATTACCGGAACAACGTCGTCAATACATTGAATCTGTTGGAAGCCATGCAGAACAATAACATCCGGAATCTTATTTATTCCTCCACCGCTTCCGTCTACGGAATGCCGGAAACGTTGACCGTTGACGAGACAGCGCCGCTGCGTCCCATCAATCCTTACGGCCAGTCCAAGGTGATGGTGGAAAATATTCTCCATGACCTGTCTGCAGCTAATGCTTTTCGTTTCATCGCTTTGCGTTACTTCAATGTTGCCGGCGCCGATGCGGAATGCCGCATTGGCCAGGCTTACCGGGAATCAACCCATCTTATTACCAGGGCATTGAAGACCGCCCATGGCGAATTTCCCAAGCTTTCTATTTATGGTACAGACTACCCTACCGCAGACGGCACATGCATCCGCGACTATATACATGTTGATGATCTGGCCAATGCCCATGTTTTGTCCCTGCATTATCTGCTGGAAACGGAAAAAGCGACGTTATGAATTGCGGATATGGTCATGGTTTCTCCGTCCGTGAAGTAGTTGCTGCAGCCAAAAAGGTTACAGGGATAGACTTCCCGGTTGAAGATACGGACAGGCGGGCAGGCGATACGGCGCAGGTTGTTGCAGACAGCACAAAGCTTCGACGTATTACAGGATGGCAACCCCGCCACGATGATCTGGAATTCATAATCAAAACAGCGTGGGAATGGGAACTGAACCTCCGGGAAAAACTGAAAAAAAATACTTAAAGCTGTTAAATCTCCGGTATCTCTGGTATGTTTGTTAGCAGACAAGCAGCTGCCAGAAAAATACTTTAATGCAACAAACGGCACATTCTGAAATTCTTTCTTTAGACATAAATCCCAATAATTCGGAGAAAAAATATGACCCTTGTGAACAAAATCAAGAACCAATCAGCAAATGTCGCAGTTATAGGCCTTGGTTATGTAGGTCTTCCGCTCGTAATCGAATTCTGCCGGGCCGGCTTCAAAGTCACCGGTTTTGATGTTGATACGGACAAGATCAACATGCTCAAAGAAGGAAAAAGCTACATCAAACATATAGATGTGTCTATTCTGACCAATGATTTCAGGGAAAGTTTCCAGCCCACGGGAGACTTTTCACTGCTGAAAGAAATGGACTGCATCATCATTTGCGTTCCTACGCCGCTAAACAAAAACCGTGAACCGGATATGCGGTATGTCTTTAACACGGTCCGGTCGATTGCCGCAAACATGGGAAAAGGCCAGCTTATTGTTCTGGAATCTACAACCTACCCGGGAACAACAGACGGGGACATGCGCAGAATTCTCGAAGAAAAGGGAATGAAGGCCGGTGTAGATTTCCACCTGGCTTTTTCTCCCGAACGCGAAGATCCGAATAACAAAGATTTCAGTGTCAAGACCATACCTAAAGTCGTCGGCGGGTATTCGCCAAAATGTCTGGAAGCCGCTGTAGCACTATACAGCAACATCGTGGCGAAGACGGTGCCCGTTTCGTCAACCAGGGTTGCGGAATCAGCCAAACTGCTGGAAAATATATACCGCTCGGTCAACATTGCCCTCGTCAATGAACTAAAAGTCTTATTCGATAAAATGGGAATAGACGTTTGGGAGGTTATCGAAGCCGCCAAGACAAAACCTTTCGGATACCAGGCGTTTTATCCGGGGCCGGGCCTGGGAGGGCACTGCATACCCATCGATCCCTTTTATCTTACCTGGAAGGCACGCGAATACGAATTCATTACCCGCTTTATCGAACTGGCCGGTGAAATCAACACCAATATGCCGGATTACGTAGTTTCCAAGGTTGCCGAGGCATTGAACAATATCGGCAAACCGGTCAAAGGAACAAAAATACTAATGCTGGGGCTTGCCTATAAAGCCAACGTGGATGATGACAGAGAATCGCCTTCCTACCGGCTTATGGAAAAGCTCGAAGAAATGGGGGCCAATGTTTCTTACAACGATCCTTATATCCCGACGATAAGGCCCACCCGCGAATACGCGAAATTTGCCGGCCGGAAATCGGTTGACGTTTCGAAGGAATACGACTTGATCCTTATCGCCACTGCGCATGATGAATATTCCAGGATCGATTTTGCCTCGTTAGGCATTCCCGTTGTTGATACAAGAAATGTCGTTAAGAAGAAAAGCGGTCTGATTTACAGCGCCTGATGGAATATAAAATGATGACAAATGCAACCATAATACCAACAATTCTTTGCGGTGGCTCAGGTACGCGCTTGTGGCCGCTGTCCAGGGATCATTACCCAAAGCAACTTTTGAATCTTGTGGGAAGCGAGACATTGCTCCAGAGCACAATTTTACGGATGAGAGGGTTTCAAGGAGATTACAGAATCGACGAAGCACCTATCATCATCTGCAACGAAGACCATCGGTTCTTGGTGGCCCAGCAGATCAAGCAAATAACGGAACACAAGGCCCATATCATTTTAGAACCTGTTGGAAGGAACACGGCGCCGGCGTTGACTATGGCTGCATTGCAGGCGACAGAAGATGCACATGATCCGCTGCTGCTGGTTATGCCCGCCGACCATGTTATTGAAGATCAAGATGAATTTCATAATGCCGTCAACAAAGGATTGGCCGCAGCAGATGCAAAATCAATTATCACATTCGGCATTACTCCTTCCTACCCGGAAACGGGATACGGCTATATTTATGCCCCTGCAGCAGCCGGTCAAACTGCTGCCGTATTACCCATTAATTCCTTTGTCGAAAAGCCGGACAGGGAAACGGCGCAACGATACCTGGCAGATGGCCAATATTATTGGAACAGCGGCATGTTTCTGATGAGGGCATCCGTATGGCTGAAGGCGATAGCCCTTTTCCAGCCGGTAATGCTCGCGGCGTGCAAAACGGCTTATGAAAAAAGTTTGTCCGACAGCGATTTCAAGCGCATCGACCGCGGAACATTTACCCTTTGTCCGTCCGATTCCATCGACTACGCGGTTATGGAAAAAATTACTTCGACAAACAGTCAACCGATTCAAGGGGCTATGGTGCCGCTTGATGCAGGCTGGTCTGATGTCGGCGCCTGGGATGCCGTATGGAATATAAGCAGGAAAGATTCCAATGGGAATGCTGTGTTTGGCGATGTAATTCTTGAAGATTCACATGACTCGCTCATTTATGCGTCATCGCATCTCGTAACCTGTGCGGGAATTGATAAGCTGGTCATTGTGGAAACGCCGGATGCCATTCTGGTGGCGAACAGGGATAAAGTCCAGGATGTTAAAAAAATCGTAGCCGCCATCAAAGACAAAGGGCGCTCTGAGACCATTGAGCATCGTAAAGTACACAGGCCCTGGGGTTGGTATGACAGCCTGGATCACGGTCAACAATTCCAGGTTAAACGCATTGTTGTTAATCCGGGAGCAATACTCAGCCTGCAGATGCACAATCACCGTGCTGAACACTGGGTAGTAGTCCAGGGATCGGCGAAAGTTACCTGTGGGGAAGAATTTTTTTTGCTGACGGAAAATCAATCAATTTTTATACCTCGCGGTCAGAAGCATCGGGTTGAAAATACAGGTGATATTCCGCTGGAAATTATCGAAGTCCAATACGGTTCATATCTTGGCGAAGATGATATCGTCCGCTTCGAAGATATTTACGGCCGCAATAGTTAATTCCGTTTCCAAATCAGTGATGATGCCGCGGCGGCTAGGAGGAGGCGACGAGGCATATTATACATATGTTGAGGAAGCCGACGACCCCGGCCTGCGCCGGGGCAGGCTGTGCCAATAAAGGGAGCGCTTGATTTGGAAGTGGAATAAGGTGCCTCTCAACAATAATACAACCGTGAAACAAATCTGAAATTTTATCAACTCTGGCATCACTGTTCATCAAAAATAAAAATATGCAAAAGATTGCCGGCAGTCTTTTTAAAACAACATATTAATAGAGGAGGGAGTCGTGAATAATAAAACCATAGAAACGATTGTAGACAGGCTTGAACCGATTGCCTTAATCATCAAGGCCGATTTTCAGGAAGAGGGTTTGCACTTTTTCACTCCCGACAGTTTCTCTCAACAGGTCGCCTACATGAAACATCCGGCAGGGAAAAAGATCGTTCCCCATGTGCACAAGCTGATTCCCAGACAGGTCTTGTATACCCAGGAAGTTTTATTTATCAAAAAAGGAAAAGTACAAGTCAATTTTTTTACCTCGGCTAAAGAATTTTTGACAAGCAGAATACTGGAGGCCGGTGATGTCATATTGTTATGCGGCGGCGGGCATTCCCTGATCATGCTGGAAGAGTCCGTTATGATTGAGGTCAAACAGGGACCTTATGCCGGAGAGAATGATAAAATAACTTTTGAAGATATCAAGGAGTAAAACATGATTCCCGTAAACGAACCGCTTCTCGATGGCCATGAGCTTCAATATGTCAGCGATTGCGTTACAAGCGGCTGGATATCGTCGGCAGGGAAATATATTTCCGACTTTGAGAGGAAATGGGCTGACTATTGTGGAATGAAGCACGGCATCAGCGTCTGCAACGGTACCATCGCCCTGGAACTGGCAGTGGAAATTTTAGATTTTCCCAAGGGTTCAGAAATTATTCTGCCCGACTTTACGATTATTTCCTGTGCACAGGCAATTACAAAGGCGGGATGTGTTCCCGTGGTTGTAGATTGCGACCCCGATACCTGGTGCATGGATGTCAGCCGGATCGAAGCAGCTATTACACCGAAGACAAGAGCTATAATGCCCGTGCACATATATGGACATGCCGTTGACATGGATCCGCTTATTAAACTGGCGAAAAAATACAATCTGAAGATCATTGAGGATGCTGCCGAAGTACATGGGGCGGAGTATAAAGGGAAAAAATGCGGCGGCTTTGGCGATGTCTCCTGTTTCTCCTTCTTTGCCAATAAGATCATTACCACAGGAGAAGGCGGCATGATCCTGACAAACAGTGATGAACTGGCGGAAAAACTTCAATCCTATCGTAATCTCTGCTTTCAGAGCAAACAGCGATTTCTTCATGAAGAAATCGGTCATAATTTCCGATTTACAAATATTCAGGCGGCACTGGGTCTGGCACAACTCGAACGCATCGAAAAATTTGTCGAGAGAAAACGCGCAATGGCACAAATGTATAATGAAGGGCTTGCCGGCCTGCCTGTGCAGCTTCCTGTGGAAAAGCCGTGGGCAAAAAATGTCTACTGGATGTATGGACTTGTTATTGATGAAAAAACAGGCATGACGGCGAAATATCTGGCGGTGCGCCTAAACGAGAAAGGAGTGGAGACGCGGCCATTCTTTCTGGGCATGCATGAGCAGCCCGTATTTAAGAAGGCGGGTTTGTTTCAGAGTGTTTCTTTGCCAGCAACGGAGCGCATATCACGCTACGGATTATACTTGCCCAGCGGTCAGGCAATAACTGATGATCAAATTAATAGCGTTATCGCTGCAGTCAAATCAATATTTCAATAATAAAAAAATTGGATTCGATACGATTCGCAGGCATAGCAGTAATTATCAGGACAAAAAATAATTTTTTGAGGAATACTATATGAGCGAAAAATGCGCACTCGTTACAGGAATTACGGGACAGGATGGATCATACCTTGCCGAATTATTACTGGAGAAAGGCTACCGCGTCTATGGAATGGTTCGCCGGTCCAGTTCAGTACAAAAAACAAGAATTGATCATATTTATCAGGATCCTCATCTCACAAATATTCCGTTATTTCTGGAATATGGAGATTTGGCGGATTCTTCATCCATCAGACATATTCTCACGAAGATACAGCCGGACGAAGTTTATAACCTTGCGGCACAATCCCACGTGAGAGTGTCCTTTGATCAGCCCGAATATTCTTTTGATGTGGGTGGAACAGGAGTTTTGAGAATTCTGGAAGCTATCAGGGATTATAAGGATACTTGCAATAAAGACATACGCTTTTATCAGGCATCATCTTCCGAGATGTTCGGTTCATCACTCCCTCCGCAAAATGAGGATACACCGTTTAAGCCCCGAAGTCCTTATGCAGTGGCCAAAGTAGCGGCTTACTGGCACACGGCCAATTATCGAGAGGCTTATAATCTTCATTGCAGTAATGGCATCCTTTTCAATCATGAAAGTGAACGGCGGGGAGAAAACTTCGTTACCCGCAAAATCACGCGGGCTGCCGGCCTGATCAAGTTAGGACTGCAAAAGAAGCTTTATCTGGGCAATCTGGATGCGAAAAGAGACTGGGGGCATGCCAGAGATTACGTTGAAGCCATGTGGCTGATGCTGCAGCAGGATTCACCGGATGACTATGTTGTGTCCACCGGCGAGTCGCACAGCGTGAAAGAATTCCTGGAAAGCGTTTTTTCATATCTTGGTCTCGATTGGCGGGAATATGTGGAAATAGATTCCTATTATTTCAGGCCCACGGAAGTGGATTACCTGCTCGGAGATTCGACAAAAGCGCGGACTAAACTAAATTGGAAACCGAAAATTGGTTTCCAGGAACTTGTCCGTTTAATGACTGACCATGATCTCGATCTTGCGGAACGGGAAGCCCATGCTCTGCAATTCCGCAGGAGTTGAAGCGATCACTTCGGCCGCCTCATGCAAAAAAGAGGACAGTTCCGATCTTAAACATTCTGGTGATATACGCGAAACAACTCAATCCCGTCTTGCTTGTTAAGAATGACGGGATTATAATTGTAAAATAGATTTTCATGAATGATCAAGAATACATATGAAAGGTCTGTCCAATGCCGGAAAAAGTAATTGGTGTCCTCGGCGGCATGGGGCCTGAAGCGACAGCTAATTTTTATAAGGAACTCGTTGCCCACACCCTCGCTCGCAAGGATCAGGAGCACCTGCGTGTACTAATTGACTCCAATCCCAAAATTCCCGACCGTACTCTTGCCATTTTTCAGAGTGGTGAGTCGCCGTTGCCCGCCATGGTGATGAGCGCTTCGGCGCTGGAGCGGGCCGGGGCCGATTTTATAGTTATGCCTTGTGTTTCTGCCCATTTTTTTGTCGAAGAACTCGGACGAAGCATTAAATTACCCATCCTGTCCATAGTACGGGCTGTGGCCGACCACATTGCACTTCATCATCCCGGGATGGAAAAGATCGGGCTCCTGGCCACGAATGGAACGATCCAGGGCGGTTTTTTTCAGGAACAGCTCAGGCGATGTGGTCTGGAGACACTGACCCCTGCCGGTGATGATCAACGTCTTGTTATGTCGGCTATTTATGACGTCAAAGACATTCAATGTAAACGCACCCGGGACGAAATTACGGAAGATGTAGGAGCTGTAGCACTCAGACTCGTTGCACAGGGCGCCCAGGGGATTATTGCAGCGTGCACGGAGATTCCACTGGTGCTGGACGCCAAGAAACTTCCGGTACCGTCGTTCAATTCGCTCTTAATACTGGCGAAGGCGGCTATTGAAGCAGCAGGCGGCAGGTTTTTACCCTGAAATGGAAATGTGTCAGCATGTTAAACTGGTCTGACCAGAATAATCGGGTAGAGAATATGAAACACTCGTGGGAAAAACCACCAGCCGGACTTTTACTTTCAGGGGAAAATGTTCACATCTGGCGAGCCGTCCTTGATCTGCCGGGTAAGAGTGTCGAGGAGCTCGGAAGAAGCCTCTCCAATGATGAGATGATGCGGGCAGTTCGTTTCAGGTATGAGCGGGACAGAAACCAGTTCATCAGCGCCCGAGGAATACTGAGACTTATCCTGGCAGGCTATCTGAGTGTTGAACCGGATAAGATCCGCTTCGGTTATGAGAAAGACGGGAAACCCAGGCTGCAGAATGAATACGGCCGTGCAGACATTCAATTTAATCTGTCTCACTCGGAAGGAATGGCCCTTTATGTTTTTACCGGAAACCATGAAGCGGGCATAGATCTTGAGCGGATTCAGAATTTTCCTGAAATGGAACAGATCGTTGAACAATTCTTTTCAGCCAAAGAACAAACGCTCTTTGGCGCATTACCTTCCAGCGAAAAAAAGAAAACTTTTTTTAATTGGTGGACGCGAAAAGAAGCATTAATGAAAGCAATGGGAAAGGGACTATCGTATTCCCCGGACAGAATCAATTTTCTGCCGACCGAGGCAAAGTCACCAGAATCCATAAAGACATTGAGATGCGACAATGAACAGAAAAGATGGGCGATATGGGATGTGGGGCCTGCCGAAGAATTTGCAGGTGCAGTTGTTGTAGAAGAGGGAAGATGGAACGTTCAATATTGGCAATGGTCGAATGAAGACAGGAATTGTTTGGGGAAAATACAATTCAACTTGCAATCTTTGAACAAAAACATACAGGCTAAGCAAATTTGATGGAGTTATTCACATGAATGAAGCATTTAGACAAGAAACCTATCCTCTGGCTCCCCTTCAGGAAGGAATGTTATTTCAGAACCTGGTGAGTATAGGAACTGATGTGGATATCCAGCAGATTATCTGCAGCATCCATGAGAAGCTGAACATAGAAGCCTTTCAGCGTGCCTGGGGCCGGGTTGTGGAAAGGCATGCAGTCTTAAGATCAAAGTTTGAATGGGAGGAAATAACCGAGCCAAAACAGGTGGTGATACACAAGGTGCCTTTCAAAGGGGAATGCTTCGACTGGAAACACTTATCCCCACGTGAACAGCAGGAGAACCTTGAAACATTCATTCTGAAGGACAGGGCGCTGGGTTTCAATCTGGGCCAGGCACCGTTGATGCGGCTTACTATTTTTGAATTTGTTGCCGACGAATATAAATTTGTCTGGACCTTCCATCATATCTTGATGGATGGACGTGCTTTTCCGTTGATCCTCGAAGAGGTATTCAATTTTTACGAAGCATTTGTTGACAATCGCGATATTGAATTGGACACTCCACGCCCCTACAAAGATTACGTCATGTGGGTGGGAGAAAGAGATCTGGAAAAAGATGAAAAGTTTTGGCGGGAAAATTTGGCTGGTTTTACTTCTCCTACGCCTTTGCCTATGGGTGCGTCTGTGTCTGCTGGAGTTGGGGCGCTGGGAAGCGGCAGTTCCGTTAAAATCAGGTTATCCAAGTCTCTGACTTCCGCGTTGCGTCACCTGGCCTCGAATTATAGTCTTTCCATGAATACACTGGTTGAAGGAGCCTGGGCACTGTTGCTTTCACGGTATAACGGTGAAGAAGATATTCTCTATGGGACTGTGCGCACCTGCCGGAGAGCCTCTATCAGAGGCGCGGAATCGATGATCGGGTTGCTGATGAACACAGTGCCCGCGCGTGTTAAGATACAAAAGGAAACGAAGGTGCTGGACTGGTTGCACCAGCTGCGGGAACAGCACGCACGGATGCGCGAACATATACACTCTCCCCTTCATCAGGTTCAGAGATGGAGTGAGATAACGCACGGGAGTCCTCTTTTTGAGAGCATAGTTGTCTTCGACAATTATTACCTTGATTCTTACATGCGGGCGAAGGGTGGCAAATGGCTAATCAGGGACTTCGAATTTAGGGGACGCACAAATTACCCCCTTACTCTGAACGGGTACGACGATGATGCAATGGTGTTGATGATCAAGTTTGATGAAGGTCGTTTTGCACAGGACACAGTTGAGCGAATGCTGGGGCACCTTCAGATGATTCTGCAAAATATTCCGGATAATTTGAATAAATCTGTTGCCGAAATATCCATCTTGACTGAATCCGAGCGCCTTCTGCTTCCTGATTTAAGCACGGTTCTGGCCGAGCCAAAGCAGGAGCCGGTTGCGATCATGTTTGAGTCCTGCGCGAAGAAAGATCCGGAGCACCCCGCGATAATCCAAAGCAGGCAAATTTGGACATATGGTGAATTATTGGAAAGATCCGATACCATCGAGCAAACACTACGAAGCATTGCCCGGCAGCGAAAGGATGTTGTGGCGATTCTGGGCTCAAGGAGTTTTGGATTTATTGTCGGCATGATCGGCGTCTTTAAAAGTGGAAACATTCTCCTATCGATTGACGGGAACCTTCCCAGAGCGCGGCAAATGCTTATGCTGCAAGAAGCCAAGGCAAAGACTTTAATGTATGTAGGAGACCTCTATTCCGAACATGGTGAGTTCGAGAAAGAGATCAGCTTGAACATTATCCGTGTAGACCCTGATACAGGGCATCTGAAGGAAGTAAGAAAAAATTCAGGTCTTGATAAGTCAGGCACGGTAGAAACACTTCCCGACGATGCAGCCTACATTTTTTTTACATCAGGCACAACGGGTATGCCTAAAGGTGTGCTTGGAGCTCATAGAGGCTTAAGCCATTTCGTGAATTGGGAACGGGTGGAATTCGGAGTCGGTCCCCATGATCGCTGTGCCCAACTCACAGGTCTGTCCTTTGACGCCGTGCTGAGAGATATATTTTTGCCGTTAACGAGTGGGGCGACACTTTGTCTGCCGGACGAAGACCTTCTTTCAGACCCGAATGGTATCCTGCCCTGGCTGGACAGAGAGCAAATATCTATTTTGCACACCGTTCCCACGCTGGCCCACTCCTGGCTGGCTGATGGTTCGGAGGGTGTATCGTTAAGGGCTTTGAGATATGTGTTCTTTGTGGGAGAACCGCTTATGGATTCTCTGGTCCGTCAGTGGCGGACGTCCTTTCCCCGGAGCGGGAAAATAGTCAACTTTTATGGCCCCACGGAAACAACGCTGATCAAATGCTTTTGCCCTGTGCCGGCCAATTTATCACCCGGTGTTCAACCGTTAGGCAAGCCGCTACCGCAGACCCAGGCTCTTGTTTTAGGGGCAAACTTCCAACTGTGCGGGATTGGAGAACCGGGAGAGATAGCAATTCGAACTCCTTTCAGATCTTTTGGCTACATCAATGCTCCGGATGAAGGTCGCAGACGATTTTCGAAGAACCCATTTAGCGGTAATGAGGCAGATTTAATTTACCTTACCGGTGACCGTGGCCGCTACCGTCCGGATGGCTCCCTGGAGTTTCTCGGGCGGTTGGATAATCAAGTGAAGGTTCGCGGTATTCGAGTCGAACTGGGAGAAATTGAATCAGTTCTGGCGCAGCACGAAGCCGTCTCCGAAGTTGTAGTTCTGGCCAGGGAAGATGCCGTCGGGGAGAAGCGGCTGGTAGCCTATATCGTTCCCGATGGGACAGCTAACCCGTCGGTAAGTGAGCTGCGTGCTCATCTGAAAAATAAGCTGCCGGAGTACATGATGCCGAACGTCTTCATGATGCTGGAGAAGTTTCCCATTACTCCGAATGGCAAAGTTGATCGCCGGGCTCTTCCCGAACCGGAAAACTTACGACCTGAGTTGGATGAAACGTATGAACCTCCACAGACGCCTATTGAAAAATCATTGGCCGAGATGTGGGCGGATGTGCTGGGTGTGAAACGAGTAGGTGTTAACGATAATTTCTTTGAGTTGGGGGGGCATTCACTCCTGGCAGTGAGGTTATTTGTCCGCATTCGTAAATGGGCCAAGATTGACTTGCCTCTTGCTATCCTTTTTAAGTCGCCGACCATCCGCGCCCTTGCAGAGGTTATCGACTCCAATTGTGTCACAGCTCCTATTTCCGGGGAGGCTATATCACGCAGTTCTTCGCCGATTCAACAATGGCGCAGCCTGGTCCCTATACATCCTAAAGGCAATCGTCCTCCTCTTTTCCTTATTCATGCCGTCGGCGGCAATCTGCTTTATTATCACAGGATGCTCCCCCATCTGGGGCCGGACCAGCCGGTTTATGGTCTCCAGGCCAGGGGGGTTGACGGGTTATTGTCACCTCATTGTTCCATCGAAGAAATGGCCAGTTACTATATAACCGAAATTCGCTCTGTTCAATCGTCCGGCCCGTATTTTCTGGGAGGGGCATCTTTTGGCGGCACAGTTATCTTTGAAATTGCTCAGCAGCTCACGCAGCAGGGTGAGGAAATAGCATTTCTTGCTCTGCTCGACTCAATTGGGCCGGGGGCACGTGGATATCAGTATTCACGGAATTCGCTGAAAATGCGTTTATCCCGGCTGCAAGGAGACATTATGACTGATCGAGTTCCTCTGATTGAATATCTTTCGAAACGTATATATGGATATCTTTCCAATAAGGTGCGCGGTTTGAGGGTGGATATCACCAGTCTGATGAAGCAACCGATTCCTCTTGAATTACGGGAAACGTATTTGGGGAGAAGTCATTATAAGGCTCTCAGGTGTTACCTGCCGCATCCGTACCTCGGTCCCATCACCCTTTTTCGCGGGCCGGCAGGAGATAAGTGGCCGTATAATGATCCGGAGCTTGGTTGGAAAGATATTGCCCGAGGAGAGCTCAATATTATAATCATTCCGGCCCGTCATCATGAATTTGTAGAATCCGCTGAACTGGGTGTTCAGTTCGCGGAAAAACTTAAGGAAGCACAAGACAAGATTAAGAAATAGGATCGGCATTGTAACATCTTATTTTTAACCGCCTGAAGGGACAATTTAGGTTATGCAAAAATCTCAAGATATTCCAGGAAATATGGATCCATGTGTCGCAGGTATACCTGTATTGACTGAATCCGATCGCCACCGGATTATGGTTGAATGGAATGCCACACAACTGGATCATCCCATGGAAAAGTGTATCCACGAACTGTTTGAGGAGCAGGCGGAGCGAACCCCTGATGCTGTAGCTCTGGTTTTTGAGAATCAGCGATTAACATACGGGGAACTCAACCGGAGAGCAAATCAACTTGCCCGTTACCTTATAAGTCTGGGTGTGGGGCCGGATGTGCTGGTAGGAATCTGCATGAAGCGTTCTCCGGAGATGATTGTGGGGCTGCTGGGCATCCTCAAGGCCGGCGGGGCTTATGTACCACTGGATCCGGCGTATCCAAAAGAGCGCATATCGTTCATTCTCGAAGTAACACATGTTCCGGCAGTTCTGACTCAACAAAATATGGTTGCCTTTCTCCCCCATTACGACGGGCACGCCATATGTGTAGATGATTTAAAACTGCAGGCTGAAATTCAAAACCTGTCCGGTCAGAATCCGGAATTGGAGGGCAAACGACCCCGGCCATCCAACCTGGCTTACGTCATCTTTACCTCGGGTTCGACGGGGCAGCCCAAGGGAGTGGCCATTGAACATCACTGCACTGTTTCTCTTATACATTGGGCGCACGAAGTTTTTACCCCGGAGGAATTGACAGGTGTTCTGGCCTCGACCTCGATATGCTTTGATCTTTCGGTATTTGAAATTTTTGTCACCCTGAGCTGGGGGGGCAAAGTAATTTTAATGGAAAATGTTATGCAGCTGCCCGATGCAGCAGCAGCCAACGAGATTACTCTCATCAATACCGTGCCATCCGCGATCACCGAATTGCTGCGACTGAATGCGGTGCCGCCGTCGGTACGGGTTGTCAACCTGGCTGGCGAGCCCCTTCTTCAGTCGGTTGTCAACCAGCTTTACCAGGTGCCAACGATTCAAAAGGTGTACGATCTCTACGGTCCTTCGGAGACTACCACCTACTCCACGTTTGCGCTGCGGCAGCGCGACGGATTAGAGACGATCGGACGTCCAATTGCCAACACACAGGTCTATCTGCTCGATGCTCACCTGCAGTGTATACCGATTGGTGCACCGGGCGAACTATACATTGGTGGGGAGGGATTGGCCCGGGGATACCTGCACCGGCCGGACGCAACAGCGGAGCGGTTTATTCCTGATCCTTTCAGCGGCATATCAGGCGCGCGCCTCTATAAAACCGGCGATTTAGCCCGGTATTTGCCTGACGGGAACATCGTGTTTCTGGGCAGGCTTGATCACCAGGTAAAGATACGCGGATTCCGGATAGAGCTGGGCGAGATCGAATCCGTGCTCAGGAGACACGAATCCATACGGGATGTTGTTGTAACAGCGCGGGAGGATGTTCCGGGAGACAAGCGATTGGCGGCGTATATTATTCCGGACGAAGGGCAAACTCTGACTGTCGGTGCGCTGCGCGAGTACTTGAAGGAAAAGCTTCCAGAATACATGATTCCCGGCGCCTTTGTGATGCTGGAGAAGTTCCCACTGACGCCGAACGGGAAGATAGACCGCAAGGCGCTTCCTGCACCGACGGGCCTGCGGCCGGAACTGGCGTCGGCCTATGTAGCCCCGCAAACAGATATGGAACGGAAGATTGCGGCCATTTGGCAGGAGGTTCTTCGCCTGGAAAAAATAGGCATCCAGGACAACTTTTTTGAGGCAGGCGGCTATTCCCTGCTGGCCGTTCGAGTCATCTCTCGAATTAAAAAGGACTTCCAGGTTGATTTGCCTTTATTATCTTTCTTTGAGAACCCGACGATTACAGGACTTTCGCAGTCAATAGAAAAGGCAAGAAAGAGCGGAGCAGGATTAAAGCAAGCTTCTCCGATAACGCCGATCTCCCGTGAGGCGCGCCGTCTGAAATATCAACTTGACAAGATAGCAGGGGCTTCTGACGTTTTGAGGACGGAAAGAGGCAGTGTAAACAAGGAAGCGCTTCTGGAGGAATTTGTTTTCCCCATGTCCTTCGCCCAGCAGCGGCTTTGGTTCCTGGATCAGTATGAGCCGGAAAGCGCCCTTTATAACGAGCCCCTGGCATTCAGGTTGAACGGTTTTCTGAATGTTGATGTTCTATGGAAAACTATGGAGGCTATTGTCTCCCGCCATGAATCACTGCGGACAACCTTTCGCATGATTGGTGAACAGCCGATGCAGTGCATCACAGAAAAAGGTTCAATTACCCCGTCCGTGACAGATCTGACAAGTCTTCCGGAAGCCGATCGCGAAAGAGAAGCGCAGAGACTGTCCGGTGAAGAGTTCCGGAAACCTTTTGATTTAGCAAATGGTCCGCTGTTCCGGGTAAATCTCCTGCGTCTGGGTGAGGCAGAACATATCCTGCTTATGACCATGCACCACATCATCACCGATGGCTGGGCCATAGGGGTTCTCCTGCAGGAGATAACAGCATTTTATAATGCCTTTTTACAGGGGACGGTTCCAACTCTTCCGGAGCTTCCCGTTCAATATGCGGATTTCGCCGAATGGCAGGGAGAATGGCTGAAGGGTGAAATACTGGAATCCCGGATGTCTTACTGGAGAGAGCAGCTCGGCGGAACCCTTTCCGTATTGGAATTGCCTGCGGATCGTCCGCGTCCGGCAATTCAAACCTATCGTGGGAAGAGAAAATACCGGGTTTTACCTTATTCCCTGCAGGAAGATCTCAAAGCATTAAGCCAACGGGAGGGTGTTACATTGTTTATGACTCTCCTGGCGGCATTTCAGACCATGCTGCACCGGTATACCGGACAAGATGACATCATTGTCGGGGCGGCCACTGCTAATCGCAATCACGTTGAAATAGAGGGATTGATCGGCTTTTTCGTCAACACGCTGGTTTTGCGCAACGATCTGTCCGGAAATCCGACATTTCGCGAACTGCTCACGCGGGTCCGCAAGGTCACATTGGATGCTTTTGATCATGAAGATGTGCCGTTTGAAAAGTTGGTTGAAGAACTGCTGGTATCCCGGAACTTGAGCTATAATCCGCTGTTTCAGGTTGTGCTTGTCCTGCAGAATGCACCCCTGGAACCTTTAAAGCTTTCGGGAATAACGCAGGCAGCCCTGGAAATCGAAACAGGTACGGCTAAATGTGATCTGACCGTGGAGCTCACGGAAGGCCCCGATGGTTTGACCAGTGCGATAGAATACAATACCGACCTGTTTGACAGCGATACCGTCGAGCGCCTGGTCGGACATTTCCGGACAATATTACAGGGAATTGTTGATAATCCGGATGCGCGGTTGTCGGAGCTGCCTCTGCTGACCGAACCGGAGCGTCAGCAACTGCTTGTCGAATGGAACGCCACTTTTACAGATTATCCCCGGGATAAATGCATCCATGAACTGTTTGAACAGCAGGTGGAACAAACGCCGGATGCTGTAGCACTGGTCTTTGAAGATCAGCAATTGACTTACAGGGAACTCAACAGGAAGGCCAATCAGCTTGCCCGTTATTTGCAAAAGCTTGGTGTCAAAAAAGATGAACTGGTGGGCATCTGCATGGAACGCTCCCTGGAGATGGTTGTGGGACTGCTGGGTATTCTTAAGGCCGGCGGAGCCTATGCACCGCTGGATTCAGCGTATCCGAAAGACCGCATTGCTTTCATGGTAAAGGACACGGGAATATCAGTGCTGCTGACGCAGCGCCGGATGATCGGGAATATTCCTGATTTCCCATTGCAAATGCTGTGTCTGGATACGGACTGGGAGTCTGTCGCCGGAGAAAGCGACCAAAACCTGCCGGCTACCGCTACAGCGGACAGCCTCGCCTATGTGATGTACACCTCCGGCTCGACGGGAACACCCAAAGGAGTTGAAGTCATTCACCTTGGTGTGGTGCGCCTTGTTGTTAACACGAACTATGCAAAGCTGGATGAGAAGGAAATCTTTCTGCAACTGGCTCCGATATCCTTTGATGCCTCCACTTTTGAATTGTGGGCGGCTCTTTTGAACGGCGCCACGTGTATCATATTCCCTGTGGGCGTGCCAAGCACCGGCAAGCTTGCGGATATCATTCGACGGCGCTCCGTCAGCACCCTTTGGCTTACCTCCTCGCTGTTCAACGCCTTTGTTGATGAAGATCCGCATGTCCTGCGGGGGATTGATCAATTGCTTATCGGAGGAGAGCAGCTTTCATCTCCGCATGTGTTTGCGGCGCAGACTGCATTGCCCGGCACACAGATCATAAACGGTTACGGTCCGACGGAAAATACCACCTTTACCTGTTGCTATCCAATTCCGCAGGAGTTGTCGCAGGATGCGAAGACGATTCCCATAGGTTATCCCATTGCCAATACGGATGTATACATCCTGGACAAATATCTCCAGCCTGTACCGGTCGGCGTGCCGGGAGAGCTCTATACGGGCGGAGACGGTCTCGCCCGCGGCTATCGTAACAGACCGGAACTGACCGGAGAGGTGTTTATACCGCATCCCTTCAGCAATCAACCACAGGCCCGACTGTACAAGACGGGAGACCTTGTCCGGCGCTTTCCTGACGGGAAAATAGAGTTTCTCCAGCGCATCGATCACCAGGTAAAGATACGCGGATTCCGGATAGAGCTGGGCGAGATCGAATCCGTGCTCAGGAGACACGAATCCATACGGGATGTTGTGGTAATAGCGCGGGAGGATGTTCCGGGAGACAAGCGATTGGCGGCCTACATTGTGCCGGAAGAAAAGCAGACACCCTCTGTTGGTGTACTGCGCGAGTATTTAAAGGAGAAGTTGCCGGAATATATGGTTCCCGGCGCCTTTGTTATGCTCGAGAAATTTCCTTTGACGCCGAACGGTAAGATAGACCGCAAGGCGTTTCCTGCACCGACGAGCTTGCGGCCGGAACTGGCGTCGGCCTATGTAGCCCCTCAGACGGAACTGGATCGGAAGCTTGCGGCCATTTGGCAGGAGGTTCTTCGCCTGGAAAAAATAGGTATCCAGGACAACTTTTTTGAAGCAGGCGGCTATTCCCTGCTGGCCGTTCGAGTCATCTCTCGAATTAAAAAGGACTTCCAGGTTGATTTGCCTTTATTATCATTTTTTGAGAACCCGACGATTACGGGACTTTCGCAGTCAATAGAAAAGGCAAGGAAGAGCGGAGCGGGATTAAAACAAGCTTCGCCGATAACGCCGATCTCCCGTGAGGCGCGCCGGATGAAACTGACAACTTGAAGAAAATAAAACAGGTACACTCAAAGTTTTAAAAAATATAAGTTGAAATTAATGGAAGACAAAACAATTTCGGAAGTGTTTATTTTCCCCTTGTCTCTCGCCCAGCAGCGGCTGTGGTTTATGGACCAGTTGGAACCGGGAAATCCTATGTATAACATTCCGGAAGCATTTCGGGTAAGCGGTTCTCTTAATGCAGAGGCTTTACGACAGGCTGTTGAAATTACTGTCTCCCGCCATGAATCACTGCGGACAACCTTTCGCATGGTGGATGAACAGCCGGTGCAGTGCATTGCGGAGAAGGGATCGATCACTCTCTCCGTTACAGATCTGACAGGCCTTCCGGAAACTGATCGCGAGGGTGAAGCCCGGAGACTGGCCAGCGAGAACTTTAAACGGCCTTTTGACCTGACCCGGGGGCCGTTGTTGCGGATTCATCTGCTGCGCTTAGGCGAAAAGGAACATATTCTGCTTTTGGTGATGCACCACATCATATCCGATGGGTGGTCCATGGGGGTTCTTACGCAGGAGATGGCTGCGCTTTATGATGCCTTTGCGCAGGGAACAGTTCCTGCACTTCCGGAGCTTCCCATTCAGTATGCGGATTTTGCGGAATGGCAGCGGGAGTGGTTAAAAGGTGATGTGCTGGAATCGCAAATCTCTTACTGGAAGGAGCAGCTTGGAGGAACCCTGCCTATACTGGAATTGCCTGCGGATCATCCGCGTCCGGCGGTTCAGGCCTACCACGGGAAGAGAAAATCTCAAGCCTTATCCAAGACCCTGCACGAAGCGCTCCAGGCCTTAAGCCGGCGGGAAGGTGTTACACTGTTTATGGCGCTTCTGGCGGCGTTTCAGACCATGCTGCACCGTTACACAGGACAGGATGACATCATCGTCGGGTCAGTTACAGCTAATCGTAATCGGGTTGAAATAGAAAATTTAATCGGGTTTTTTGTAAACACGCTGGCTTTGCGTACTGATCTGTCCGGGAATCCAACATTTCGCGAATTGCTGCAACGGGTCCGTAAAATAGCCCTGGGAGCTTATGCTCATCCGGACCTGCCGTTTGATATGTTAATTGAAGAACTGAATGTACCCCGGGATCCGGCTTATAATCCGTTGTTTCAGGTTATGTTTCTCTTTCAAAATACGCCGATGGAGGCCTTCCAGCTTCCGGGTTTAACGCTGACCCCCCTGGAGGCCGCGACGGATACGGCAAAATTTGATTTGACTCTGGAGCTTATAGAAGAGCACAATGGTTTATCCTGTTCGATTGGATACAATACCGACCTGTTTGACGGCGATACCATTGAGCGCATGGCCGGTCATTTCCGGACTCTGTTGCAGGGAATTGTTGATAATCCAGATGCGCGATTATCGGAGCTGCCTCTGCTGACCGAACCCGAGCGTCATCAACTGCTTGTCGAATGGAATGCCACCCGCAAGGATTATCCCCGGAACAAATGCATCCATGAACTTTTTGAAGAGCAGGTGGAGCGGACTCCTGATGCGCCGGCATTGAGCTATGAAGGCCAGAGCCTGACCTACAGAGAACTCAATCACAGAGCCAACCGGCTTGCCCATTACCTGCGAAAATCAGGCGTGGGACCAGAAGTCCTGGTGGGAATCTGCATGGAGCGCTCGCTGGAAATGATGGCAGGGCTGCTGGGCATTCTCAAGGCAGGCGGTGCCTATGTGCCGATGGACCCCGATTTCCCTCCGGAACGCCTGGAATTTCTGGTCAAAGATGCTGGGGCGTCCGTGGTTTTGACACAGAAAAGACTCGCGGATATTCTACCTGGAATTACGGCTGAAGTGGTTTGCCTGGATGCGCCGGAATATTGCCGATCCGAAGCAGAGATGCCGGACAGCAATCCCCCAAAGAAAGTGTCTGCAGAAAATCTGGTATACGTTATTTATACATCCGGCTCAACGGGACGCCCCAAAGGGGTTGCTGTCGAACACCGTCAGCTCGTCAATTACGTCCATGGCATATGCGAACGGATGGCTTTTGAGCCCGGATGGAATTATGCAACGGTATCGACCATTGCGGCGGATTTGGGAAACACTGTTGTCTTCCCGCCCTGGTGTACAGGCGGGTGCCTGCACGTGATTTCGAAAGATCGTCTTGCTGATCCCGTGGCGTTGGCCGATTATTTTGAACATTATCGAATCGACTGTCTCAAGATTGTGCCCTCACATCTGGCCGCATTACTGGCCGGAACGGATCCGCAGAAGCTGATTCCACGGCGCCGGTTAATCCTGGGCGGCGAGGCGTCGCGCTGCGACTGGATCGCAGGCCTGCAGAAGGATGCAACAGACTGCATGATATTCAATCATTACGGACCTACCGAAACAACCGTGGGCGTGCTGACCTATCCAGTCGGCAGCGTACTGTCAGGTTCTGTTTCCGGTACTCTTCCCCTGGGGCGTCCGCTTCCCAATTCAAAGATTTATATACTTGACGCGCAGCAGAAGCCGGTACCCGTCGGTGTGCCGGGACAAGTATACATCAGCGGTGAAGGCGTCGCGCGCGGCTATTGGAACCGTCCCGAGCAAACAGCCGAAAAATTTATAACCGATTGGTTTAGCGGCCATTCAGAAGACCGCATGTACCGCACGGGTGACCGGGCTCGTTATCTCCCCGATGGGAACATAGAATTTCTGGAACGGGTGGATCAGCAAGTAAAAATTCGTGGATTCAGAATTGAACTTGGTGAAATCGAATCCATATTAAGCGAGCATGAAGCCGTTAGAGATGTTAAAGTCATAGCCCGGGAAGATGTTCCCGGAGACAAACGGCTGGTGGCTTATATAGTCCCGAATGGAGAAAACATTCCATCCACTGAAGCATTATGTGAATATTTGAGGGGTAAACTGCCGGATCACATGATTCCCGGTGCTTTCGTGATGCTGGAGAAAATCCCGTTGACGCTCAATGGCAAGGTGGATCATCGTGCTCTGCCGGTGCCGGAATATACACGGGCCGCACTGGAGGAAACGTATGTAGCACCAAGAACCCCGGTTGAACAAGCGCTTGCAGAGATCTGGGCCGAGGTGTTGGGTGTAAAACAAGTCGGCATTAATGATAATTTCTTTCATTTAGGGGGACATTCGCTGCTGGCGGTTCGTCTTTTCGTCCGCATTCGTAAATGGGCCGGGATTGATTTACCCCTGGCAATCCTCTTCAGATCGCCGACAGTTCGCGGTCTGGCAGAAATTCTTGATCCCGGCGGTTCTGCAGCATTTGTTTCTGGAGGGAAAGTGCCGGATGTTTCAGCTTCTGTTCAACAATGGCGGAGTCTTGTTCCCATACATCCGGAAGGCAGCCGCCCCCCTCTTTTTCTTGTTCATGCGGTTGGCGGAAACCTGCTCTATTATCACAGCCTGCTTCGTCACTTAGGTCCGGATCAACCGGTTTATGGTCTTCAGGCCAGAGGGATTGACGGAGTGATGCCTCCTCATTCTTCCATGAAAGAAATGGCCGGTTACTATTTAGCCGAAATTCGCACTGTTCAACCTTCCGGCCCGTATTTTCTGGGAGGAGCATCTTTCGGCGGGACATGCGCCTTCGAAATAGCCCAGCAGCTTACACAGCAGGGGGAGAAGGTGGCATTTCTGGCGCTGCTGGATTCTATCGGACCCGGAGCAAGTGGATATCATGCCTGGAGGACTTCACTTAAAAGACGGATATTCTACGCACTGGATGATGACGTAACACAACAGACTTCCCTGCCTGTTTATTTTTTGAAAAGGTTATATCTGTACCTTTCCAACAGGATGCGTAGACTGTGCTGCGATCTTTTCCGGTTGATGAAGCAGCCGATTCCCCTCGAACTAAGGGATTGGGATTTATTCAGGAACCATAATAAGGCTATAAATAATTACATGCCGCATCAGTACACCGGTTCAATGACTCTTTTTCGCGGGCCGGAGGGTAATGAGTGGCCTTATAATGAACCGGAACTTGGTTGGAAAGATCTCGTTAAAGGAGAGCTCAGAGTTATAATCATTTCCGCCCGCCATCATGAATTCGTGGAATCCGCCGAATTGGGCGCTCAATTTGCGGAAAACCTTAAAGAAGCACAGGATAATATTAATAAACGAGCGGCATATAATGATGCTGTCCAGGAAGAAGTTAAGAGCGTTAATAAGGATGAAGCGGCTGATTACTGAATTATGAAAGCTTAATTGAATAGGGAATGAAATAGAAGGTTCTCGGTGCATCGAAAAGCCATCGCCCAAAGCCACAGCGATGGCTTTTTCATTAATATTGTTTGATAACCTATCCGTAAAGGGGAAAAAACTTGTTGATCCAATCGCTTGTATGCTCAGGAATGGCAATAACCACGGGACTTCTACAAATATTTATACCCAAAGATATAGCAAAATATAGTTCTTGGTATATGGTGTTTTTATAACCAAAAATGTATTTTTTGCCGCATCTTTGAAATGCAAAATTGTCCTTGGAAAAAAGAGGTCTGATTTAAGCATCTAAAACATCTCCCACATGTAACTGAGAGGGCGGAGCTGTATCAGAATAAAGCAGGAAAACAGAGATTTTTTGCCAGATATCAATCATCAGTCCGAAGAGAAAAATTCATTTGACGCTGATTGTCCAGTAATGGGCAATGGCGGGATCATTTATAGAGCATCTTTAATTTAAACCACTGAAGAGGAAAAAATGATGACGTTTATAAGTGGAGTAAAAGGGCGCCTGAAAGACAAACTGAGAACAATGATCCGTTCAGAAGTTGATAAGACGATCGATATGGTTTTTCCACAATTGCTCGAGTTTTACAACAGTCCGCCCGAGACAAAACAATCGTTTCATGATCACACGAAAGATCCAGTTGCTAATTATCTTTATTATGTTGAATTGAGAGATCATCTGGGACAACTAAAAGTGAAAGTCGAAGATATTTCTATAGATATTCAGGATTTTAAGAAATGGTTGCAAACTTATCCGGAAATTAAAGCTGCCTATGACAGTTCGTCTAATGCGCATATAGAGAAATGTTTGGAACATTACCTGTCTTTTACACTGCTGGGGCTTTCCTCGAAAGACACTTTTGTGGATATTGCCGCTGCCGGCAGCACCTTTTCTTCTTTGTTACGCCGCCGCCTCGGATTGAAGGCATACCGGCTTGATTTGTCGTATCCGAGAGGTATCCATGGTTATGATATAGGGGCCGATGCCGGAGAAACCGGTTTGCCGGATGGTTTTGCCACGGCCATGGCTCTTCATTGTGCGTACGAGTGTTTTATGGGTGACGCAGATATGCGTTTCATTCATGAAGCCACTCGAATTCTCAAACCAGGTGGACGGTACATAATATTGCCACTTTATTTAGATGAAACTTACTTTATATCTACAAGTCCTTTCTGTAATCAAAAGGAAATAATGATAGATGCCGGTGCTACAAGACTATGGCGTGACGATTCCTATAAGGTGCCCTTTTCGCGCCACTATTCTCCGGAATCTTTTGCCAAACGAATTTACTCACTTGTGCCGAGCAACATGAAGGGAACTGTTTATTTTCTTAAAAACCTGCCTGATGTTTCTAAATCTTTTGACGGACAACGGATTTATTGTTACTTCGCTTTCTTTTGCTCAAAGACAGTATGAATAGGACGTCATTTAAGAGGTAATTGTGGAAATACGAAAACTAAACAAAAGAGCGCTGCAGGAATTCATTGATTCCGAGGAATTTAAATCCATGCCGCTCATTCCTGTTACAAAATACAGGGCATTATCTCATATAACCAATCCCCGTGCCGCTGATGATGACGTTCTGCTTTTAATGGCTTTTGAAGATAACAAGATGGTTGGGTATCTCGGTGTTTTAGCCGATTATCTTTACGACGGGGATAAAATCTATAAGGTTGGCTGGCTCAGCGCATCCGGGGTTGACCCTAACCAGAGACGAAAGGGGATTGCCGGGAAGCTCCTCCATGCGGCTCTCGATGCCTGGAATAACCAGATTCTGGTGGCGGATTGGGTGCCGAGTTCCTTTGGCGTCTATGAAAAATCAGGAGCATTTGCCGACTTGGCGTCCAGGGCGGGTGTGGAGGCCAACCTTCGTTTTAACTTGAGAGAAAATTTCCCGGCAAAGACATTGTCCAGAAGAATTATTCTGGTTGCTGCCGACAAAATATTAAATGTTTTTAATTCAGTGCGTTTGTTCTTTGCCTTAAGAAATGACTATCCACAATATGCAAAGGTGGACAACATGGACGATGAAAGTGTCAAATTCATGAAACGGTGGAAAAAATCCGAACTGTTTCGCAGATCGAAAAAAGATTATGCGTGGATTTTGCAATATCCGTGGGTTTTGGAAAAGTCTCCCGAATATCCGAAACGAGATGAAAGATTCATTTTTTCTTCCGTCTGCAACGAATTCCGCACCGAGGTCATAAAAATTCGGAATGACCGAAATAAAATGATTGCTTTATTGATGTTGACGGTCCGGAATAAAAGTTTGCAGATTCCCTATGTTTATTTTCAGTCTGAACATGTTGAAACGGTTGCCCGCTTTATTTATCGTTATATGTACGAAAAAGGAATCAAAGGGATGGTATCCTATGACTCCAGATTGTCTGAATATATTCTGACAAATAAGACCCCTTTTATTTCCAGGCACAAAACTGCAATACCTTATATCATTACAAAAAGCTTGGCTGAGAAATTAAAGGATAGTGGAAAGACGATACAGGACGGCGACGGCGAGCGCGTTTTTACCTAATTTGATGAATACAATTATGAAAGGAAGCGCATCAGCACTTATTGTTTGTGTTGATTCGGGGAAAAAAATGAGAAGATTTAAATTTTTCAGAATTTTTAAAGTATCTTTTTACTTTCTCACCACTTTACTTTTAGCTCCTTTTGTTAATCGTCCTGTTATTTTATGTTTTCATCGCATAGGAAAATCATCGGGCAGTTTGCTGGATCAGCGCGTTGGCGTGACAGATCCGGACTCATTTAGAATTGTAATTAGCTATTTAAAAATGATAGGCTACCATTTTGTCACATTGGAACATTTGATCAGTAGTATCAAAGCATCGAAGTTAGAACGGGTAGCGGTTATTACCTTTGATGATGGATATAAGGATTTATATCAAAATGCTTTTCCCATTCTAAAAGAGCAAAACATTCCATTTACGCTTTTTCTGACTACTTCCATTGTCGAGTCGGAAAAACTTCTCTGGCTGCATAAATTGTATATAGCCATAGATAAATTATCTCCTGCAAAATGTCTTGATATATTAAAACGATATGAACCTGCGGAAAATACAGATAGTGCTTTGGGTAGCGTGATTGGCAGGATTATTGATTCGGGCGCAATAAGTGTTGCGGAAAAAATGGCGTTGGTATCGAACCTGGCGGATGCAGCGGGCTTGGATAAAAAAGAAGAGCGGATACAGGCAGAAAGGTTGTATTTGACGAAATCTGAATTGAAAGAAATGCAAAACAGCGGCCTCAGCATTGAAGTACACGGACACGAACATTTGCCGCCGGTCAATTTGAACCGGACGGAAACGGAAAAGGAAATCAGAGATTCGGTGTCGTATATAAAGCAGGAATTTAAAGGAAAACCGAAATTCTTTGGCCTTCCATATGGTCTAAGTAATCAATACAGCAACATTGCTGCCAAGAGTCTGAAATTACGTGGAGTAGCTTCAGCAGAGCAAAGGTTGGTAAACGAATACGAAGATACCTACAGGTTGCCGAGAATTTGTGTAACAACCGACAATATGCATTTATATCGACGCCTGGCTAGGAGTTGCGGGAAAGTAGTGCTGGGAAAATTACATTTAGCGAAAACTGATTTGTGAACCGAATATCGTAATATAAAAATTATATTTATTGATCAATAACATATAATTAACGATTAATTTTTTTAACAGGGGGTGTTTTTTTATGAAAGATGATCAAATGACAATAATTGGTCAGAAATTATTCGGTTTTCAAGCCGCATTGCAGCAGGCTGGTTCAAGTTTATCGGAATATCTTGAAAAATATTATTATAATAAGTGGATGAGTGAAACATTATATTCTGCCATGATGATAAGAACTACCTTTGTTAATGCATTACATCAATTTTTTGCAGATGAAGGACTCCTTAATTTGGAGAGGTTGCAGTTAAGCCCGGTTACAGATCCTCTGGCACATGATGTTGAACATGTTCCGTCCATAACCTATAAGGGGCAAATATATGTAACAACACACAGCATGATATATTCGAAATTTTTGGCATGTCATAATCCAAAGATTAAGGGTGTTTTTGTGGACTCGCCAAATATCCGGCTGGAAATGGAAAGCCCTGATCGTATACAGCGGGGCAAATATTTGATCGATTTCAGCCAGATGGATGTTGAGGTAAGAAGAAACAGAGATATTGACCTAAAGACATATTTGCATGAACATGAAATTGTCAAAGAGATACTTACGGAAGATATGAACAAGGCCATGAATATGTTTGAGAGAATGATTGTATTTGCTCTCTCAGCCATAATACAAAAAAATGATTACGAATTAAAGAATCTTGGTGTTGCCATTGAACTTCCATCAATACCTTTCCCGCGTTTCAAATGTGATGAGCTAAAGGAAAAATATGGGCCAACCGGTTATGAAATGAAAGTGGGCACGGAATTCAAAGAACAATTTTTTTGGATAACAGGTCTCCTAAGGGAAAATTATGACCTTGTCTATCCTTATTTAACGCCAGATGGCAAAATACAGTCGGCTGAAATTATTTCGGACAATATATATAACTATGATCTTTGCGCTAAGAGTATTATTCGTGATACGGGTAAGCAAACTCCAGCAATTGAGATATTGTCAGGCGCCGTCAGAGAATGGATATACGAGGCCATTGTTGAAAGGCTTCTGGATAATCGAATAATACCTGAAAGGCCGGTTATTGAATACAATAATCTGATCAATATTGACGTCCTTGGCGGCTATGGGCCATTTCTCCTAATGGCAGCACGGAGAGACCAGCGGGGGCATTCAACATTTCCAGACACATTCGGTGGCGGTATAGGTATAGAAAGGTCGCTATATGCTCTCTTAAGAGGTCCTAAAACAGAAAAAATTGATGACATTACTTTTTTTGGAAAGAACCCTGACAGTCATCAGATATATATGTTTTAAAATAATGTGATGAAGCTAGGATAATTTGGTTACTTTGGTGGCACAATATTAAATAGGATGGAGGCAAAATTGTGGGTGAGTTTTTTCTGCAAATAGGAAAGAAACCTCATTTCGATGTCCAGTCAGTAGGTAATAATCTAAAGCATTTCGATGATTTTACTCTTTATTCATTGGGCGGGGAAAATGCTTCGATTGTTTTAGCCTCGTGTGAAAGCCCACACTTATGGGCGCCCTTCCGATCAAGCTCCAGCCGCGTTAATGTATTCATGACAGGACGTATAGCTCTCACGGAAAAGGAGTGGCAAATAGCCGGTGAAGAAAAAGGAGAAGGTGGTTTGGCATGCAGGTGGGTACATCGGCTCTATCGAGAGCGTGGTATTAAAGGTTTCAAGGAGTTAAATGGTGCTTATACCATCATAATAATTGACCAAGATAAGAATGCCATCCATCTTGTGACTGATCGTTGTGGAATGTTTCAGTGTTTCCATTGCGAAAGCAAAGCAGGATCTCTATTTTTTTCATCCAACTCAGATGTGCTTGCTGAGGTCTGTGGTGAATCCATGAATTTGGACATTACATCGTTGTCTGAATTTGCAATGTCCGGTATGGTTACTTTTCCCTACACCTATTACTCAGCGATACGCTCCCTACAACCTGGTACCATCTTTACATATAGCCTTAACGAACAAGGTGATATTACCGCTTCTTCGGTTCGCTATTTCGAATTCATTTTCGAACCGGACACTGCTTCCGGACTTGATAGCATCGCAGAAGAACTCGCTTCTGCCATTGAAAGTGCTGTCCGAAAACGATCTCTCGCAATATTTGGTAAATGTGCAGTTGCACTAAGTGGAGGGTTGGATTCCCGGACATTGTTAGGAGCCATCAAAGACCGGTCCAATCTCGTAGCATTTTCATTTTTCGACAAAGAAAATTATGAATTCCGTATAGCAAAAAAAATTGCTAGTCAGGCTGGTATTGATATCATACCGCTGAAGCGAGACTTTGATCATTATGGGAAATCATCTGAGGCATGCGTTAAAATTGGCTGTGCTATGGGAAGCTGCTTTGCTAATCACTTCTTAGGTTTTCGTGAACATTTTAAACAGCACGGCATTCAGAACATCATGTCGGGATTCTACTTTGATCTTTTATTTAAAGCACTGGCTTTGGACCGCCAAATGGTTCCCTATTTAGGGACAAAGTACCATATTGAGAAAGAAGGTAACTTCAAATCAGAATACTATCAGCCATGCTTTACATTTGATACAGACATAGCAAAGCGGGCCACGGAACGAATGTTCGGAATGTTTCCTTACGATAAAGATAGTGTGCTTTCAGAAAGAACAAGATTGGAGATCGGATGCAAGAGGGCCATGCCATTTTGTTATGAACATGAAAATGCCCAAACGGTTGTGTCGCAGAAGGCGTTGCCTTGGTATTTACCAATTGTCGATACAGATGTGCTCAACGTGTATCTTAAAATTCCCGTTGCTTTCAGAATGAATCGTTTACTTTCTTTAAAGCTGTCAAAAATTGTCTGTGGATCGGAAATGATAAATATTCCTGATACCAATACAGGGACGAGAGTGGATGCAACGGAGTTTCAAAGAATGATGATGTGGTATATGTACAGTATCCGAAACAAGTTTAAAAAATACATTGCAGCACCTAAGAAAGGCGTTGCCACCGATGGATCATGGCCTGATCACGAGTTCTATATAAACAATAGCCAACTAATTAAGAGATTGTGGAATCGCCCAAATCCTGCGGCACAAGAATTGTTTTTACAAATAGCTGGCAGAGAACGCTTTAAAACAGACATCGCTGATTATAAGGGCTGGCGAGGTATGTTTCTATTTATTAGATTCTATACACTAAAGCTCTGGATGGATCAACTATGGCACAATGTATGAGAGACAACCAGGCGGTCTCTAATGACATCGTGTCAAGAGGATTTTTGTTTATTAAGCAGAGCCTTTCTAATATTCTTGTCCGGATATCAAAAAACCGCCAGACTGTCCGGTCTGTTATGGCTCTTTTAAGCAGCAATATCATATCTTCGGTGCTTGTCGCCCTGGGCGGACTGGTGGTTGCTAGGTTTCTTGGACCCGAGGAGACCGGAGCCTTCCGAGCTTTTACAATTCCCTTAACGTATCTCATGTTTTTAGGCCTCGGTGCTACTGATGGACTTTTACAACAGATACCTTTCCACGTTGGCAAAGATATGCCGGAGAGAGTTGATGCACTCGCAGCTTCAACTGGAGCTTTCATGCTTTTTTTGTCGGCAGTCGTTTCTTTTGGTTTTGCTTGCAGCGCTGTTTACAGTTTAGTTAGTTATGATCTATATGGTGTTTTTGGCTGGCTCTCTCAAGCAATAGTTTGCTGGGGGGTATTTTATGGCAGCTATCTGACCTCGACCTACCGCACTCTGCATCATTTTGTATTGTTGTCAAGGATTGAGATTACCCAGACAATACTGAATTTTGGAATGGTCTTTCTATTGCCGTTCCTGAAATTCTATGGTCTCTGTGCGCGTGCGGCTTTCCCATCATTACTGGCGGTCTTGCTCTATCACCGAAAGAGGCCGCTCAAGGTATCCTATCGTTTTAATGTGAAAGATCTCTTTCAGGTTATTAAAATAGGACTCCCCTATAGTATTTGGGGTACTATATACACATCTGCCTGGTTTGCAACTGAGAGTGCTTTGATACTTTCTCTGGACGGCGTGGTTGCCTTGGGGCTTTTTTCGGTCGCCTACGCGATAAGGGCTGCAATGAACTCGCTGCCCCAGGCGATATGGCAGGTTCTTACGCCGCGAGCTGTCACCTCATTTGCGCGGGAAGGAAGTATACGTAAAGCCAACGCACGGATTATGTGGGTGACCGTAGGACTTACTGGATTCATGGCAATTGTTGCTTGTGGAGCGGCCTTCTTGCTGGATATCTTTGTTCCATATCTCATTCCGAAATATGTTGCCGGTATTCCAGTGATGAAAGTATGTCTATGGTTCCCAGTTGTTCAATCGGCATTTCTGCCTATGAATACCCTCTTTGCCACCGGCAGGCCGTGGCTTTACGGCAGGAGTGTTATTGTCGGTTCAATTGCATTCGCCTTAGCGACCTGGTTGTTGCTACCCCAGATTGGCGGGCTGCTTGCGGTTGCAGTAGGCTCTCTGCTTGGCCGGACTGCCAGAACTCTGGCTGCGTATGTGGATTTATTCATTTTGATGAAAAATGAAAGCAAAATACAATAATGAAAGAGTTAAATGAGTACTATGGATGAACATTCCAAAACTCGATACAATTCACCCCTTACAGATTTCCGGGAAGTATCGGAAAGAATGCCCGTTATCGCGTTTTTCCTGGGGATGTCAATTATTGCCGCATGCATCTTTCTCGGGCGTTCGCATGTGTTCTATGTTGCTGTTTTTATTTTTGCTTTTTGTATCACCCTCTTCTGGAGGAAGGCTCCCCGTCCCTGGATTTTCCTGGCCTCGATCGTAGCGGCAACGCCGATACCTCTGTTCAGGCAGCAGTTTGCCAGTAATCTTATATTTGCAGCTTGGTTCATAGTTTTTAATATGAAATATTTGTCCAAGCTTCCCAAGTGGATTTATGCGCTGACCGGCTTAATCATAATAGGATTTTTTACCAGCTCGATCAACTGGCTTTCCGGCAATATTATGGGCGGTATATTACGGCAATCGGCATATTTTTTCAATTTTGGTTTGGCTCCGTTAATATTGATTCCTATGATCTACCTGAGAATGAAAGACAGTAAAAATTATGAAGCAAACATGCAGGGCCTGCTTTTCTGCTTGATTGTTCCTTCGACATTAATTCTGCTTGCGGCTAAAATATTTGGTCACCAGGCTAATGTCTGGCAAGCCTCATTGCATGAGGCAGCTGGAGCCGAAGGTTATGTCCAATACTTGCTTGGTAAAGTAATTATAGATTTCTCGCGAACGGGCGTAGGTTTTATCCTGGCGGTGCTGATCTGTGCATCAACCGCAATAACAATCTCACAGGTTAAAGTCCGCGACAGGTTGATTGCAGGTTCATGTTTGATTTCGAACATCTTTATGTTGCTTGTTACCGGCAGTTTTGGAAGTATGTTGGCCGTATTTTGTGGTTATGCAGGCATGTTTTACACACAAGGTCGTAAAGTCAGAATAACAAAAGTGATCGCATCGGCGGCCGCTGTATGTTTCATACTGCTATTGATATACGGTCTTTCTCCATCAAGTACAAAAGAGTACTTGGGGAAGCGTTTCGAACATCGTGTTGTTAATGCGGATACTGACAGACTGACGCTATGGGGGCGAGCCTTTAATTATATTCTGGAAAATCCTACAGGTGTTGGTTTGAGATACAGGGTTGGTGACAAGGTAACATCTAACCCCCATAACGAATACTTAGTATACATTGTCAGTTATGGAGCCCTGGGTGGATTGGCCTATCCATTTCTTGTTGTCGGACTGTTGATCTCTTTCTTCAGAAGGCGAAAGAGAGTGATCAATGATCCCGCCGCCCTAGCCGTTTACCTTGCCGGTCTCAGCGTCACGGCAGCTGTTGCGGTAAACTCTATGACCGATAATGTCGGAGTAAACAGGTGGTATTTCAATATAATGTGGTCACTCATCTGGTATTGCTACTTTTGCAGCCTCGCCGGGCAGTCCGGAGTTGAGAGGGCAGGTGCAACAAGCAATACTGCCGTTGCAGGCGCAACGGCACCTGATTTGAAGTAATGGTTTATGAAAAATAATCCTCTAATATCGGTTGTTATTCCGGCCTTTAATCGCGGGAACACGATAACCTATTGTCTTGAGTCAATATTGGCTCAGACGTATAAGAATCTGGAAGTAATTGTTGTTGATGACTGCTCCACGGATAACACTGTTTCTGTTGTTCGCAGTCATCCGGATCCGCGGGTTCGTTGTGTCGTTCTCGAAAAAAATTCCGGGGCACAGGCAGCCCGCAATCGAGGCATTTTTGAAGCGCAGGCGGACTGGATAGCCTTTCAGGATTCTGATGATGAATGGGTTCCGGAAAAGCTGGCAAAACAGGTTTCTGCTTTAGAAAACGTGGATTTTGATCCCTGGAGTCTTGTGTATTGTAATGCTTATCGTTTTGAGAAGGCAATAGGGTTAAAGAGCATTCGTCTATTGCCTGTTGTGGAGGGAGAGAATCAATATTCCACTTTGCTTCAGACACGTGCTATGCTTTTTCCTACCATAATTACGTCAAAAAAGGCCCTGGAAAAAATTGGATATCTGGATGAACAGGTGCCTTCTTTTCAGGAATGGGATACGTCAATACGCCTTGCCAGGTATTGCAAAATTATTCACCTGAAAGAACCGTTGATGGTTTATCATGCCGGCAGTGGTGATGCGATTTCGGGAAGCTCCACGAAGCATGTCGAAGGATTGCACTACATCATTAACAAATACGAAAATGATATAAAGGAGTTATGCGGAGACGAGGCATGGTTGAAACATAACATCCTGCTTTTGGGAGCGTGTCTGGATTCAGGCTTGACGTATTACTATGACAATTATCGAGGTCAGCTCGGAACTTTAAGCAAACATCGTCTGCAAATGTTTTATCTTCTGCTTTGCAGAAAATTCCGGATCAGGCCAAGCATTATAATCAATCGCTTTTCCCTTAAGCTTTTAGCCAGGTTAGGCTACTTTGCGGCTGAACGCAAAGGAAGTATAATCTGGTTGTAAAGCCTCTGATCAGTCATCCTGTCGGAACCTTAGCCGCCTATATGCAATCGATTACTTTGGCCCTAATTTCAGATGATGGTTTACATGTATCAGCATGAACAATATCTTCCAAGTTAAGTGGTTTCTATATATGAAGTTCTTATGAAGTTTCCTATTTGTAATGCATATCATATTGCAAAATAAATCAAGATAGAAAGGCACTTGGATGCAAATATTTGTTGCAATTAACTAGAATATCATATTAACAACTCCCGAAGACTCGGATTAAAGTTTGGAAAAATCTATACCGAAAGATATAGAAAGCCTATACCGCAGGGTATAGGTAAATCCAAATGAAGGGGTTGGGAGGTTCAATATGAGGAGTAGAATACAAAAGAAGTTAAGCAGTTTTATGGTGGCTGGGAGTGAAGTAAACCATCATTATCCGGATTGTCCGGACAAATCAGAAGAAGGTATTAATAGATTCAAACGATTCTTACGGAGCCAACCTGTAAGAACCGCCAAATATTGTGCAAATATTTTCTCACTTTTCCTTGTTATTCTCACCCTATGTTTTGGAGGGGGAGCAACCGAAGCAATAGGCGCGATCTACTATGTTAAAAACGGGGGTAGCGACAGCCTTGCCGGAACGTCGGATGCGACAGCGTGGGCCTCTATTGCTAAGGTCAATGCAAACGCGAAGAGTGGTGATACTGTATATTTTCGCTCTCAGGATACCTGGACAGGTCAAGCGACACTATTAACAACAAAAGCGGGGGTCGCTTATGACGGTTTCAGTTATGGTACGGGAACGCGGGCAACTCTGCGGGCTTCAAGCACATTAAGTGCAACACAAGCGGTGATCAGAATAGGCGCATCTAATGTATCAATAAGGGGATTTAATGTTAATGGAGGAGATCAGCGAATAAGTGGAATACAAATTGGCGGGTATGCCGGCGCAGTTGATATTAGTAATATAAGCATAGACAATTGCCTTATTCATGATATTGGATATGGTATTGACACTGATGCTTCATGGTCAAGTGGCATAGACATCTCACCCAGAAATAGCTCTGATACATTGCCGCATAGAGTTGACCGTGTTATCATAACAAATACAACTATATATGATGTAGTGAGAAATGGAATAGCTGTTTATCCTGCATGGGGACAGTATAATGGTAACGTTGTTAATGACGTAATAATAAGGGGATGCACTATCTATAACGCCGGAAGAAATGGTGGGCAAGGGTCATCTGAGTCTGGAGTGGGTATTCATATAAAAAGTAATTCCGACAATGTTATTGTAGAATATTGTACCCTGTATAACAACACCAACCAAGGAATCCTGGTAGAAACATTTATCAATGATCCCGATGTAGCACCCAATAACATGATAATCAGATATAATATGATAAAAGGAAATGCCCTTAATGGCATCTATATTCACAATGGTTCAGAAGAGGTCATTACTGGTGATTTTTATGGAAATATTTTCTTCAATAACTGCACCAATGCAACCGGTTATTGTGCAGAGGCGTATGTGTCCGGTTATTATGATCATAAAACAAGCGTATACAACTTTTACAATAACACATTTTATTCTACCGCAAACACCGGACATCCTTATGTTGTGGCGATAGGAAATCAGGGAGCGGGTGTCCCCAAAGGAACGCCGACAATTAGATTCAAAAACAACATAGTTTATATGGGTAACTATACTGATTCACTTGCTAAAGCTGTTTGGGACGGGGGAAATTTACTTGAACATTCCAACAATCTTATATTTCGCACTAACGCAACAGGTGCTTATGTGTATGATGGAGTCAACAATTATACGGGGGCTAATGTCGAAGCATGGGAACCAACTATACAGAATACTGACCCCCTCTTTGCCGGTGGTACTCTGCCTACCGGGTTAGTCGAAACCTCTGCAAACGGTATGATTCCTGACACCGATTATTTCGCTGTAAAGTCAGGTAATGCTGTTTATAACGGTGCAACATTAGGAAGCCCATACAATGGTTGTATCAATTGGACTGGTTCAGTTGATGTTGCTTGCAGACCGGCAGGGGCCTATGACATTGGAGCATATCAAACAGCGACAGTGGTGACTCCTGTTCCTGTGCCGCGGACTAAGGTAAGTAGGCTAAGTAAAGTTAATTAATCTGCAGTTGCTAAGAGAAATTCATTAATTGTGCCGGCCCCTGGTGCGGGGCCGGCCTTATCAGACAGAAATTTTCACTATACCCCCGCGGGGCTTTCAATATAAATTATTCAATTTTCAGATTTTCAAAAGTAAAAACAAAAGAACGGATGAAAAAATGGGAAACCGTCAACACAAAGGTGTAATTAATTATTTTGTAAATTACACTTCGGTATTTTCTCTAACCCCGTGGCGCAATTCCATACGGCTCTTTCATGAGGAAGGCTATAAGATAAGGGTTTATCAATACGCTGACGAAAGAATCAGGAACCATCCCACGGACTTGGAAGATCAATACACGCTGGTAGAGATCAACTATCCCATCGCAGCTAAGTATATCCTGTTTGTAATTAAATCTTTTTTCAGAGCATTCAGGCATATCGGGCTGAAAAAGTTCAGTACCTTGGGGGATGGAATTGACAGCCTTTTTCGCAATTACTATTTCATTGCGGCTTGCTTGTTAAAAAACAAGTGCGGGGAGCATGAAGTCTTCATTGGTGGCGACCCCGGCTCGTTGATTGCGGCACATGCCCTCTCCAAAAGAAAGAAGGGAACCCTCATTTACTGGTCTTTAGAGTTGTATATCGAAAATGATCTGGATAATTTTGGATTAAAAATCATTAAGCGGGCTGAAAAGGAATGCAGCCGGCAGGCGTTGTGCACGGTTGATTTCGGGAACATCCGCTGCAAAGTACTTCAGGAAGAAAACAATCTTGATCCAATGACTATGATTTCCATTCCTAATTCGCAAATTGGACAGGGTGAAATAGTCAGGAACTATTACTTTAATGATAAATTTAACATCTCCAGGAACAAAGTCATTATCCTGCATGCAGGAGGGTTGTTTACTCCATTCATTCGGGTAAAAGATATTTTCCAATCCATTCCGGAATGGCCGGATGACTATGTACTGGTTCTCCATACCCATCAACGTCCTTATCCGGGGTGCGGTTTTTCCATACCGGAGGAATACCTGAATAAAAAAGTATTCTTGAATGACGATCCGGTTTCTTTCGATCAACTGGATACTATCTATTCTTCCTGCGACATTGGAATAATGGTTCATGGTCCTTTAGGAACCGATTTTGACAAAAATTTGTACTACAGCGATTTGTCCGTCGGTAAAATATTCCATCATGTTAAAGTGGGGGTTCCTCTAATCATCAGAAATCTGCCCGGCTATCCGGAACTCATCGAAGAGAGTCAAGCCGGTGTTTGTATCGACGGTCCCGCGGATATTCTTCCGGCAATACAAAAAATCATGGAAAATCATGAACAATATAAAATGAACGCCTTGAAACTTCACGACAAATACAGATTTGAATTATATCATGCGCAACTCAGTGAAAAGATCGGCGCAGTTTCCGCCTGCTGATAAATGTCTCCGGGTTAACCTAAAGTTAAGGATTACATGAGAGTACTGGTAGTAACCAACCTTTATCCAACTGCCGAAAGACCTTTTATGAGTCCCTTTGTCAAGGAACAGGTCGAGGCAATGCGGGAATACTGCCCTGATCTGACTATAGATGTTCGCGTAATTGAGGGAGACAGGCCAAGGTGGGCTTATTTGCGCGAGATATTGCTCCTGCCCGCCATTGTTAAGAAAGGCAAATACGACATTGTCCATGCTCATTTCGGTCTTACCCTGGTTTCCACTCTTTTCGTTCCTGTTCCTGTCGTTATAACATTTCATGGCACGGATCTGTTGATGAATCCAACCAGGCACATATCCAAACTGCTGGCCCCGACAGCGGCAAAGGTAATAGTCGTCTCGCATAAACTGCGGGATGCTCTGGGCTACGGAGACGTGATTCCGTGCGGAATACAAAGCCGGGATTTTGAATTGCCATCATCTTACGAAAAAAAGCCGATCCCCAGAGCGGCCGGCAGGATCAAGGTGCTGTTTCCTTCCAGTCCGGAGAGAAAAGTTAAGGACTACGGGCTTTTTTCGGAAGCATGCCGGGAGCTGGAAAGAAGAGGATATGCGGTGGAGGAGGTTCATCTGGTTAATGTCGAGAGAGCAAAGGTGCCGGAAATATACTGGAACTGCGACATCATGCTTTTGACATCATTGTCTGAAGGTTCCCCCACTGTGATAAAGGAAGCCATAGCCGCAAAACTGCCGTTTGTTTCCGTCGATGTCGGCGATGTGAAGGAATGGACAGCGCTGGTTGATTTTGGGATTGTGGTGCCGGATAGAAACCCGGGTACAATAGCAGACGAGGTCATAAAGATTATTTCCCGGATAAAGCCCAGGGCGGCATTGGATAACACTAAATGTATTGAGGCTATGGATAATGCCAATACAGCCGGCCGAATTATGGGATTATATCGTGAAGTACTTGAAGGTAAATAATGATTAAAAGCTGGATTCGATTCATTAAATTATTTCTATACATCATTATCCTGAAGCATTTGCCGCCGACATATTATCCGGGAGGTGTTTTGATAAGGATAATAAGGTATCACTTTTGTAAAGGATTGTTTAAGTCTTGCGGACGCGATGTCGTTATAGAATCCAAGGCGCATGTGCCATTCGACAAAGTAGAAATAGGAAACAACTCCGGTATTGGATTCAATGCAAGGTTGGGATCAGTAAAAATAGGTAATGATGTGATGATGGGGCCTGACGTCATTATTCAAAGCCAAAATCACATCTTCAACAACCGGCTGTTGCCGATGCGCCTGCAGGGAGCAGGTGAAGACAAGCCGGTCATAATAGGTGATGATGTCTGGATAGGTGCAAGAGCAATAATATTGCCGGGAGTTCATATTGGAAATGGTGCTATTGTGGGTGCGGGCGCAGTTGTAACCAAAGATGTACCGGAATTTGCAATTGTGACCGGAAATCCCGCGAGAATAGTTAAAGAAAGGCCATAGTAATTTGTCGAAAGGCTATTTTGTTCTCTTTTTTATATATATTTCTCTCTAATACATTTAATTACTTAAATATATCGCGTTTTACAAAACGAACAAAAGGATATATGTGAAAATCTGGTTCGATCTTACAAATTCTCCCCACGTGAATTTCTTTGCCCGCATGATCAAAGATCTGCGGAAGAACCACGAGGTTATCATAACGACGCGTCCGTTGGCCAACACTATAGATCTGCTGGATATGGCCGGCTTCGATTATCATGTGGTGGGAAAGCATTACGGGCAGAGTTCGATTAAGAAAATTTTAGGATTCATTATCAGGATATGGCAGCTCTATTTTTTCCTGCGCGGACAAGGAATACAGGCCGCCATCTCTCACAGTTCTTTCTATTCTCCCCTTGTCGCAAAATTGTTGGGGGCTCGTTGCATTTATTTAAATGATAATGAACATGCTGCAGGCAATAAAGTATCGTTTATATTTGCCGATAAAATCATGATTCCTGAATTTCTGGACGTCAAAAAAGTGGAAAGGCAATGGGCGAAGCAGAGTAAAATCATTCAGTACCCGGGTGTGAAGGAAGGCATCTATCTTTGGCAATTCAAAAAAAATGGAGAAAGCTTATCTTCCGGAGAAAACAAAAGAAAAGTTGTTTATATAAGGCCGGAACCATGGACGGCTCAATATTACACGGGCGGCTCTAATTTTATGGATGATCTTATCATCGGCATTAAAGACCAGTGTGATGTTACAATTTTGCCTCGTGGAGCCGAACAGACCAGCCATTATAGACAGAATATTTTCAATGGTGTCAGCGTGCCGGATAAAAGCATTAAGCTGGAAGATATTATGAATCGCTGCGACCTTTTCATCGGTGCGGGCGGTACAATGACGCGGGAAGCCGCAGTACTGGGCATACCCACCATATCCGTTTATCAGGATAACCTGCTGGACGTAGATACCTACTTGATCAAAAGAGGGTTTATGGCACATGAAAAAAATCTTACTGCTGCGTTTACGCTGGATTATCTGGATAAAGCGAGCAGGCAGGAACCGGACATTCGTCTTTTAAATAAGGGAAAAAGCGCCTTTGATTTAATTATCAGGACTCTTGTGAATGATAAAATTAGTGGAGGAAATGTGAAATGATAAAATGCGGCTTTATCGGTTTCGGCAGAATGGGTATAACTCATTTTTCGATTTTAAATACCCACCCTTCTGTTGATGTGGTTGCCGTGTGCGATTCATCGGATATTATGATGAAAATATTAAAGCAATATTGCACGAAAATAAAAACGTACACGGATTACAAGCGGATGATGGATGAAGAAAAGCTTGATTGCGTTATTATTTCGACGCCCACGGATTCACATGCCGATGTCATTAAGGCCGCCGTTCAAAGAAATATCCACATATTTGTGGAGAAGCCTTTTACGATGACACCCGAAGAAGGCTCCGCTATATTAAACAGTATTGAAGGTAAAGACATTGTGACCCAGGTTGGTTATGTAAACCGTTTTAACGAAGTTTTCATGGAAGTCAAAGAGCTGATCAACAATGGAGTCATCGGAGATATTAAAAATTTCAGTTCGGAAATGTACGGGGCGACAGTTCTTAAAGATACAAAATCGAGCTGGCGAAGCAAGAAAAAAACGGGAGGAGGCTGCATGTATGAGTTTGCCTCACATTGCATTGATCTGGCGATTTATCTTTTTGGGCAGCCGGACAAGGTTGTTGGAAGTGTTCTGCAGAGCGTTTATTCTTCGGATGTGGAAGACATTGTCAGCTCCGGTTTTATATACGATGAAGGCCGCGCTGGCCTGATCAATGTTAACTGGAGCGATCAGGCCTATAGAAAACCGGCCAACATTATAAAAGTATTTGGAACCAAAGGCAAAATTGTTGCGGATAAACATGCCTATAAAATTTACATGCGGGAAGCAAATGAGAAGTATGGCTTTGAAGTCGGCTGGAATACGCGGTATATAACAGACTTTGCCAAAAGTGTTCGCTTTTATGTTCGTGGAAACGAATTTACGAGGCAACTGGATTATTTTGTGGATTGCATTGAAAAAAGTAACTTTAATAATATTTCAAGTTTTTCTGCGGCGCAGAAAACAGATGTTGTCATGGATGAAATTACAAAAGACGCCTCCATCACCCTGTCCAAGATCAAACTGACCAATACCGGTTCGGATAGACCGTCTTTGATGAAAAAGACGGCGAAGCGTTCATCTATCTGGTCAAAATTCAGCAAGCAGGAGGTGGAAAATGTTAGATAGAATCATATTCGGCGACAACCAGTTTTTCGGAATCAATCATATGTCCGAAGAGAAGGCGGACGCTTTAATGGAAAAGTTCCGGGACTTAAAGGCTATTATGAATGTGATCGACATCGCCTACGATGCCGGCATCCGGGCATTTATGTTGAATAGCAATGAGAGAGCTAAGGAAATCTGTGATTACATCCGGCAGCATCATGATCGCTATGTCGACATGTCTTTTTATCCGTCCATGCCTTATGCCCATAAGTATGCACAGGTTGTCGCGGAAAAGGGCATTTTCGGCGCGATCCGCGACGTTATTCTGGCGGACAGCACGGCCGGGGATATCCTGGGAATGGTGAAAAAGGGCGGTCTTTCTCTGTTTGAACGGGATATGATGAAAGTCATGCAGCTTCTCGTTGATATGGAGATGAAAATATTTAAAGGGTTGAATGTCAAGGTTGTCTTTTTGCAGAACATTGTGACTGATTTGCTGCTGGGGCTTGGTGTGAAAGATGTCTTTATCAGCTTTGCGTCATACATACGCGACAGGTATGGTGTGGAACCCGGTTTCAATTCCATGAACATGCCGAAGCTCGTAGATTTCTTGTTGGAATGTGGTATTGATAACCCGATTGTATGCTCATCGATTAACAAAGCCGGCTATTTCATGAACCCGGATATTAAAGATTACGAACGAACTATTAGTGAAAAGCCCTTCCGGCCGATGGCCATGTCGGTTCTGGCCTCCGGTGCAATAAGGCCGAAAGATGCCATTGAATATGTTTGCAGGCAGCCGCAAATTCGGTCTATCGTCTTCGGAGCTTCCAGTAAACAACACATCATTGAGACAAAAGAATTAATTGAGCATTATCAAATTCCCTGTTAAGCGAGAATAAAATGAAGGTATTTTTAGTTGCCGGTGCGCGTCCCAATTTTATGAAAATAGCCCCGATTTACAGGGCTTCGTTGAAATATAATAATATTGATTGTCGTATTGTTCATACCGGACAACATTATGATCATGAAATGTCGCAGACTTTCTTTGATGATCTGGAAATCCCTAAACCGGCTTTTTTTCTGGAAGCCGGTTCGGGAAGCCACGCGGTGCAGACTGCAAAGATTATGGTCGCGTTCGAGGAAATCTGTGTCAAGGAAGAACCGGATCTGGTTATGGTGGTGGGTGATGTTAATTCCACTCTGGCCTGTAGTGTTGCTGCAAAGAAACTTCAGATTAAGGTTGCTCATGTAGAGGCCGGTTTACGCAGCTTTGATCAGGCCATGCCTGAAGAGATTAACCGCCTGGTAACCGATGCCATATCGGACTATCTTTTTGTTACTGAAGAAAGCGGTGTTCAAAACCTGCTGCGGGAAGGAAAACAAAAGGAACAGATTCATTTCGTCGGTCACGTAATGATCGACAACCTGCTGCATCAGGCTAAGAAGCAGGAGCAAATGGATGTTGAAAAATTTGCCGTGCACAAAATTAAACCGGACAGGAAACACTATGCCTTCATGACCTTGCACAGGCCTTCCAATGTTGATGTTAGAGAAAATTTTATGGCTATTACCGCGGCTTTGAATGAGATTGCGCAGGAGATGCCTATTTTGTTTCCCGTTCATCCGCGGACAAAAAAGATGATGGAGCAGTTTCAGATAAGTTTTTCAGAGAATATAAAGCTGCTATCCCCCTTGGGATTTAAGGAGTCGCTTTTCTTGTGGAAGGATGCGACAGTTGTGCTGACGGACAGCGGCGGTTTACAGGAGGAAACAACCGCCTTGGGCATTCCCTGCGTAACAATTCGTGAAAATACGGAGAGGCCCATTACAGTCAAGTTGGGAACAAATGTACTGGCGGGAATTACAAAAGAAGGTATTTTACAGGCTTACGCGGAAAGCTTGGAAAAGGTAAAAACGGCATCTGTGCCTCCATTGTGGGACGGGAGGGCATCTGAGCGGATTTGGGAAATACTACTTCAATGACAGGGATGATGCAATGAATGACTTTTTAAACTATTTGAAAATGATTAAACCGGTAAGCTGGCTGAAAGGAATTTCATTTGGACTCGTCATTTTAGCAACTTATTTCGCTGCTCTTAAACGTCTGGTCCTGCATGACTGGGCAATGGAAGATTATTCTCACTGTTTTCTCATTCCTCTTATATTTTTATATCTGCTGTGGGAAAAGCGGCAGGAATTGGCGGCTAAACCCTCTGTTGAATCCTGGCTTGGGTTTATCCCCTTTATTTTAGGTATAGTTTTTTTCTGGCTGGGTGAATTGAGCGGTGAGCTATTCTCTCTCTATATCTCCATGTGGCTGGTAGTAGTTAGCCTTTTGTGGATGCATTTAGGTTGGCAGAAAATAAAAATTTTGACTTTTCCCCTTTTTATCCTACTGACCATGTTTCCCTTTCCCAATTTTGTAAATAACAGGATTCTGCTCAACCTGAAAATAATTTCAACGCAGATCGGCGTCGCCTTGCTTCAAATGTACGGTATGTCGGCTTATCGCGAGGGAAATATTATCGATCTCGGTTTTACACAATTGCAGGTGGTTGATGCGTGCAGCGGTCTGCGGTATGTGATTCCTCTTTTGGTCTTAAGCCTCCTGCTGGCATATTGGTTCAAGGCAGCCTTGTGGAAGAGAATTATTCTTGTTCTTTCATCCATACCTCTGTCCGTGATGGTAAACAGTATCCGCATTGCCATAACAGGAATTCTTTACAGCACGTGGGGTGCTGAAGTGGCTGAAGGATTTTTCCATGGATTTTCCGGCTGGCTGATTTTTATGCTGACCATTCCCGTGCTTCTTGCAGAGATGTGGTTATTGAAAAAGATCGGCAAGAATGATTACAAAAAAGAGGCAGACATTAAGCCTCAGGCTGAATCCTTACCTCTAAAGGAAAAAGCAAATGATTGGAAGTCTGTGCTGCAACCGGTATATCTGGTGAGTATAATTATAATCGCCGTAACTTTTGTTGCTTCCCATACAATTGAATTCCGTGAAAAGATTCCCATCAATAAGTCCTTTGCCCAGTTTCCCGTGAAAATCGGCGACTGGCAGGGAACACCGCAGACTATGGAACAGGAATTTATTGATCTTCTGCATTTCAGCGATTATGTGATGATGAACTATCGAAATCAGAAGGGGCAGGATGTTGAGTTTTATGTTGCTTACTATGAAAGCCAGAGTAAAGCTCGAACGACCCATTCTCCGGAAACTTGCTTGCCGGGAGGCGGTTGGACCTTCGAGCAATCGGGCATAACTGAGATACGTTTGAGTGATGGTACAATGATGAAAGCAAACAGGGGATTCATTAGTAAAAGCGGGGTAAAGCAGTTGACCTACTTCTGGTTTCCACAACGGGGGCGTATTCTGACAAGCCTTTTGGAGGTTAAACTCTATTCTTTCTGGGACGCGCTAACCAGGCAACGGACGGATGGTGCGCTTGTCCGTATCATTACTCCCTTATATCCAAACGAAGATGTAAAGGATGCTGAAGCACGGCTCCAGGGATTTACAAAGCAGGTTGTTCCAGTGCTGAATCAGTTCCTGCCGCAATAATGCTGCTTCTTATGACATCACTTTATGTAATTGCGAGACTATTTTTAGCCACATGACTGAAATAAACCCATGACAATAGTACCAACATTAATTCTTTCTTTGTTCCTGACGATTGTGCTGACGCCGCTTATCCTGCATGTGGCGATCAAATATGAACTCTATGATATGCCCGATGAACGCAGGGTTCACGTAGAGCCGATTCCGCGTATCGGCGGGATTGCCATGGCGATCGGAGTGTTCATTTCTCTTTTACTGTATGGTCCGTTGGATACTTTAATGCAGGCATATCTGGCGGGGGCGTTGATCATTGTCGTTGTCAGCCTGTATGATGATCTGAAAGGACTCAATTTTAAAATCAAGTTCGCTGCACAGATTGCAGCTGCAGTCATTGCGGTGGCTTATGGCGGGGTAAGAATTGACAATCTGGGGAATCTTCTGCCGGACGGAATAGTCATCAATGAATGGGTCGCAATATTTTTAACTATTATAGCCATTGTCGGGGTGACCAACGCCATCAATCTGGCCGATGGCCTGGACGGTTTGGCGGGCGGCATATGCCTGTTATGCTTTATATGCATCGGCTACTTAGCCTACCTGGAAGACAATGCTGATATTGTCATAACGGCCACAGCACTGTCGGGAACAATTTTCGGATTCCTCCGTTTTAATACGCATCCCGCGGTGCTCTTTATGGGTGATACCGGCAGTCAATTGCTGGGCTTTTCGGCGGGTTTTCTGTCTCTTGCTCTGACGCAAAGTGATACGGCCCTTTCTCCTCTTCTCCCTCTTGTTATTATCGGTTTCCCCATCCTGGATACGATAACGGTTATGTCCGAGCGTATTGCCGGTGGACGTTCGCCTTTTGCTGCCGACAAAAATCATTTTCACCACAAGTTGATCCGCATCGGGTTCTTTCAGACGGAGGCGGTTTTCCTGATTTATATCATTCAGGCCTTCATGGTTGTCTCGGCATTTTTCCTGCGTTTCTATTCGGAATGGCTGCTTCTGATGCTTTACCTGGTTTTTTCCTCTGTTGTTATTCTTTCCTTTCACTTTGCGGGCAATAAGGGCTGGAAGATGCCTCGTTTCCACTTTGTTGATCAGGTAATAAAAGTACGGATGAAAGAACTTAAAGAAAGAGGATTTTTTATCAGGATGGCCTTTAAACCTGTGGAAATAGGCATAACACTGTTGTTGATTCTCATTTGTTTTGTTTCTACACCTCCCCCAATTTATTTGTCTATTGCATCCGCTGTTGCCGTCCTTATTTTTGGTCTGGTCTGGTTTCTTAAACGCGACTGGTCAAAAAGATTGCTTTTATTGCTGCTTTATTTGTTCATACCTTTTATGATTTACTTAAGCGAGACCAATAAAGCACCCTGGGTCAATGAGATGAGTCAAATAGCATTGAATCTTTATAATCTGTCATTCATTATTTTAGGAGGATTGGGCCTTGTTGTCTTGCGTGTTACTCGACGGAGAAACGGTTTTAGAGTAAATCCGACGGATTTCCTGGTGCTTTTTATCGCGATGGGTATATTTTTCCTTCCGGAATTGTGGGTGGGACTCCGTGTATCTGCTATTAAGACGATTATTTTGTTCTTTACTTATGAGATTATTATGGGTGAGTCACGGGATAAAATTGGACGGGTTGCTTTGTTGACTGTAACCGCCTTTGCCGTAGTGGCTGTGCGGGGATTTTTGTAATATAAAGTATAAAATTGTTTCATCAGTAAGTTCCTGAGAATGATAGGATGAGTAGTAATATAACCGGCTAAATATAAGGAGGTGTTTGTTAAATGAAGAAAAGGACGACTATTTGTTTAATTATTCTGATGTGCATTTCTCTGATTATCAGCTGCAGCGGGCCTGAAGAGAAGAAGATGAAGTTCTTTAACAAAGGAAAATCTCTCTATGAGAAAGGCGAATACCTCAAGTCGGCTCTGGAGTTTAAGAATGCCATACAGATTGATCCAAAATTTGCAGATGCCTATTATATGCTGGGCCAGGTTGAATTGCACAAAGGCAATCCCCGAGGGGCATATGGTTTTTTCCTCAAGGCGGCCGAGCTCAACCCAAAGAACACGAAAGCCCATATTGAAATAGGAAAGCTATTTTTAAGAGCCCGCCAGCCGGACAAAGCCCTGGAAAAAGCGGATTATGTTCTGAAAATAGAGCCGGGCAATGAGGATGCATTACTTCTCAAAGCAACGGTCTTACTGACCAAAGAGAACGAAAACGAAGCAATAAGCCTTTTACAGGGGATGGAACAGAGAGGAATGAAGAGGCCGGAAATATACATTCTGACGGCTTCTGCATACCTTAAGGGAAATAATACAATTGAGGCGGAAAACGTATTACGGCGGGGCATTACGGCTAATCCTAAATCAGTATTACTTTACGCAAGCATGACTGATATGTACATGAGATCTAAAAAGTATGATGATGCCGTGGCTATGGTAAACAAAATAATTGAATTGGAGCCGGCTAAAGCAGGACATAAATTGGCGTTGGCGAGTATTTACTGGGCTGCCGGAAAGAATGAAAAGTCGTTGGAGGTTCTGAAAGGCCTGACTGCCGCTGAACCGAAAAACGAAGAACGTTGGTTGCAGGTGGCTGGTTTTTATGTAGCAAGAGGTCGTCTTCAGGATGCAGAAAACGATCTTAAACTGGGAATAAAAGAGAATCCCAAAAGCTTTAAACTTCGTTTTGCACTCAGCGACATCTATCTCAATTTGCGAGCCGTTGATCGTGCCCTGGCTACACTTAAAGAATGTCTCACTCTCGACAAAAATGCCGCTAATCCGGATATTATCAAGACGAAAAATACGCTGGCCAAAGTTTATCTTAGCCGCGGACAGATCAATGAAGCCGATAGATTAATAGACGAAGTGATCAAGGAAGATGCCAAAAACGTAGATGCTCATTTTACCAAAGGGACTATCTATTTAAGCAAAAATGACGGACTTAAAGCCGTTTCCGAGTTCCGTACCGTTGTTACGGAAAAACCACAGTTCATGGCCGGTTATATACGTCTTGCCGAAGCACATATGTTAAATAAGGAAAATAACCTTGCCCTCGATACGCTGCAGAAGGCATTAAAGAATAATCCAAAATCAAGAGATATAATGCGGGCAATGGCCAATTTGAGCATCAGGCAAAAAGATTATAAAGGAGCGGAAAGTAATTTACGTAAAATATTGGAGATTAATCCCAGTGATATGGAGGTGTTAACGGATCTGGGAGATCTCTTTATGTTCCAGAAAGATTACAAACAAGCAGCGGCAATCTACGGGGAGGTTAAACAGAAGGCTCCTAAAATACCGGCCGGTTATGTGAAATTAAGCACTCTTTACATGGTGCAGGGGAATATGGATAAGGCGGCGGCAGAATTAAAGCAGGTGTTGCAGATGAACCCCCAGTCTTTGCCTGTTTCTACAATGCTGGTGCAGGTTTATGCAAGGCAGAAAAAATATAATGCCGCGATTGCTTTACTGGAAACAAGGATAAAACAGAATCCAATGGACGCATTTGCCTATAACCAGTTAGGACAGATATTTACTGTTCAGAAAAATTACCGCAAGGCGGAAGAAACGTACATTAAAGCAATGGATGTTTATGAAAAGGTTTTGGCAAAGCAACCGGAAATGTTGCTGGCCGCAAATGATCTGGCCTTTTTGCTTGCCGAATACGGACGAAAGAGCGGTGATCTGGATAAGGCATTGGCCCTGGCTAATAAAGCTATGGCGCAGGCTCAGGAAAATCCGGCGGTGATAGATACATTGGGTTGGGTATACTATAAAAGAGGCGATAACGTGAGAGCGCTGGATCTGCTTGGTAAGGCAAAAGAGAAAGTTCAGCGAAGTGCAACAGTTAACTATCATTTGGGCATGGCGCTTTATAAAGCAGGGAAACGCAGTCAGGCCAAAGATATGTTGGAACAGGCGGTCAAAAGCGGAGACATATTCATCGGAAGAGATGAAGCGGAAAAAACTCTGGCAAGTTTGTAGAACGGACGGCATATCTTGCTGTCTATATACAAAGATATATATAAATATGCTGTTTTCTATATGGTTTTTTTATAATCGATGATGTAGAAATCCTGCCAAGATACAGTGTGGCAAAAGTATTGTTTTCTAAAAGTTAACAGGGAGGATCGAATCTCTGTCAATACTCGAAATTTGGATTTTGTTAGGGAGAAGTAATTTATGGAAGAAAATAACTTAGAACTGAAAGACTTTCTGGCGATCCTCAAACACAGAAAATGGGATTTTATTATCACTGCTGTCTGCGTCTTCATCATTGTGGCGATCGCAGCCCTGGTCTGGCCTCCTACATATCGATCAACGGCGACTATGCTGATTGAATCACAGGGAATTCCTACCGATTATGTCAGGAGCACCGTTACGGCATTTGCAGAACAGCGTCTCCAGGCGATCAATCAGCGTATTACGAGCTCCACCACTCTCATGGAGGTTATCAAGCGTTTTAATTTGTATGCAGACGAGCGGAAAACAATGGGTACAGAAGAGATCGTTGATAAGATGAGAAAGAAACATATCAAATTGGATACGATCAGCGCCAATGTAATAGACCCCCAAACGCGCAGGCCCGGTTCCGCTACCATTGCCTTTACTGTTTCTTTTGAGGGTGAAAAACCGGATGTTGTGCTGCAGGTGACTAATATGCTGTCTTCACTCTATCTGGAAGAAAACCTGAAAATTGGCGAGCGGCAGACAGAAAATGCTTCCAAGTTTATTGAAGATGAGGCCAAAACAATAAAAGATAGTCTTGCTGAATTGGACGGGAAAATAGCCGCATTTAAGGGAAAAAATCTTAACTCTCTTCCTGAATTGTCCCAGTTCAATATGCAGAGTGTAGATCGGGTGGACAGCGATATAGACAGATTAAGAGATCAATTGCGAACTCTCAAAGAAAAAGAAGTAAACCTGCAAACACAAATGGCCAGCGTACCAAAGGATACATCTAATCCTGACCGGGAACGTTTAAAGCAGTTGAGGGCAATGATTGTCAGTCTCCGGACGCGCTATTCGGAAAGCTATCCCGATGTAATAAAAACAAAGCAGGAAATTGCCGAACTGGAACGTCGCCTTGGTTTATCAGCCAAGGATAATTCGCTGACTAGCGCCCCAGATAATCCGGCTTATGTTGCTTTTGCCTCTCAACTGGCCAGTACGCAATCCGATATTGAATCAGTTAAACGGCAGCTCAATGATTTTCAAAATAGAAAGGATGGATATAGACGACGGATTGAGGCAGGGCCTCGAGTGGAAGAACAATATAAAGTTCTCCTGATTGAGAGAAATCATTTGCAACTTAAATACGACGACCTGATTAAGAAATTTATGGAAGCCAAGGTGGCGCAAGGCTTGGAAAAGGGGCAAATGGGAGAACGTTTTACCCTGATCGATCCTGCCCGGCTGCCGGAAAAGCCTGTAAAACCGGATAGGCCGGTCATCCTTGTCTTCGGGTTAATGTTGAGTATCGGTGCAGGAATCGCAATGGTAGGCCTCCGGCAGGCTATTGACCAATCGGCTCATACAGTTAGAGATTTGGCCAGGGCTACTAAAATGCAGGTTTTTGCCGGCATTACGAAGATTGTCACGCTTGATGATATAGAGAGCAAAAAGCTGCAGCGCAAGAGGATACTGATTACAACATGCATTGTTCTGGTGGTATGTTTACTGATTTTTCACTTTTTTGTCATGGATCTTGATGTTTTATCGGCAAAAATCGGTCGGCGGTTGTAGTAAGAACCTGTTATTCTGTGACGGATTCGCAATAAGTTATGAATAAGGCCGTTTACGGTCTGCAATTCTGTGACCAGATAGAAAAAATAAGGATGTTTATATGAAAATGAATAATCTGAAGCTTGCATACACGAAACTGAAGAAAATATGTGAACAGAAAGTGGAAACATTTTATAGGGACGAACCTCAGGAAGAAGTAGCCAGCCTTTTGGATATTAAAGGGAATGTTAAAGGTAAGACAGGCTGGGTATCGCCAAATTACAGTCAATCAAGAACCGTTCAGTTGAATCCAATCGTAATGGAAAAAAACCGCTGCGTAGCCATGTTTTCCAATAAACCCGAGATTGATTACTATAAAGTGCTGCGGCAGCAGATATTACGGATCACCGAAGACCTGGGCGGCAATGCGATCATGGTAACCAGTACGTTGCCGGGGGAGGGAAAGACTCTGACGGCCATCAATCTGGCTGTTACATTTGCGAGGGAATACGAACAGACTGTCTTGCTGGTTGATTGTGATCTGAGAAAACAAAACATTCATGAAGTGCTCGGTTATGAAAGCGATAAAGGCCTGGTAAATTACCTTCTTAATGAGTGCGAAATAACGGATCTTATTGTCTGGCCAAGTATTGAAAAACTGACTATTATTTCCGGCGGGAAGACTATTGGTGAGAGCAGTGAAGTTCTTGGATCTCCCCTGATGAAGGAATTAGTATCGGATATGAAGAGCCGTTATCCCGATAGATATGTTATTTTTGATGTTCCTCCAGTCTTTGCCGGCGTGGATACGATGATTTTTGCTAACCTGGTGGATCATATCCTGGTCGTCGTGGAAGCAGATAAAACTCCTATGCCGGAGCTGAAAATGGCGCTGGATATGCTGCCGAAAGAAAAAATACGCGGCTTGATTCTGAATCAACAGAAAACTCCCGATACTCCGATGTCCAAGTATTATTATAATAAAAAAAACAAAAAAGGCAGTGGCTATTACAGGTAAATAAATAGAGAATTGCATAAACATCATCATAATTAAAGAAGGTTAGGCTGATACACAAAAAAGAGATCTTGAAAGAAAATCAGATTACTAAAGAAACTCATACCAAGTTGCGCCTGTTTTTTTTCTAAAAAATAGATAAATCCATTACCTATTATTAGTCAATTTATTCTATATTGTAAATTTATATAAATAGATATAAATTTATAAATCTTTGAGGTATAGTTTATAAGTCTGTTTAATGTCTTAAAATTTTTTTTCACTGATATGGTGGCAAAGGAGTATGTGAAATGGACATTCAACTGGTTGTTGCCGATCATCACCCTCTTATGTTGCAAGGCTTAGGAAATCTTTTCCAAACTAAGGAAGATTTCAAAGTGGTAGCCCTGTGCAGCGATGCTTCGGGGACGATGGAAGCTGTGCGACGGCATAGACCAGATGTCCTTGTGCTGGCTACAAATGTTCCCGGAAAAGACAGTTTGTCAATTGCCCGCGAACTGTTGGCCGATACACTACTTCCCACACGCATAGTTTTTTATGCGGAGGAAATAGATGAAAATCAGCTTATGGATACTATTCGCGCCGGCATTGCCGGTATTGTTCTTAAAGAGATGGATCCTCAGCTTCTGCTACAGTGCGTCCGCAAAGTGCATAATGGTGAGCAATGGATGGAAAGGCGTGCAGCCCGATTGTCCCTGGAGAAGCTGCTGCGGCGGGAAGCCGGTGCCCGTGATCTAGCATCTCACCTTACTCCCCGTGAAATAGAGATTCTGCGTCAGGTGGCGGAAGGACTTAGCAATAAAGCGATCAGCGAAAAGGTGTGCATAAGCGAGGGGACAGTCAAGGTACATTTGCATAATATCTACGAGAAATTGCAATTGAAAAGCCGTATGGCTCTTCTTCGCTTTGCCCAGGAAAAAGGACTTGTTGATCCGGTCGCTCGTCCGGTGAAATAATTAAAATCGAAATCTTCCCTTACATCTATATCTGAAATTATAGAAAAATAAATTCCCCTCCATATGGTTTTTTTTTAATCATAAATGTATTCAAAGAACAGGTTCCAACACAGGGTGCTAGCTGAGAGCGTTTCTTTCATTAAAAAGTTGTTTTGCAAGCAGCCCGGCATGAATAACTAATAGAATATATCAAAAGAAATAGAAAAATAAACCTTTCTGCATATGGTTTTTTTTAAAATTATCAATATAAAATAAGAAAACTTTGGAAGCGAGATGATGAGAAAAAATGATGAGCGACAGACACCGCGTTACAAAGTAAAGGTTCCTGTGGAATTTGAATCTGGCAGGGGGCTTACCCAGAACTGCAGTGCCTCAGGGGTATACTTCATAACGGATCGATCCTTTTCCTTGGGACAGGCTATAGAGTATACCCTTTTTTTGGAACATATAGATACTGCCGGTCCTGTGCGGTTGAAGTGTCAGGGAAAAGTGGTAAGAGTAGAGAAAAACGGAAAAAAGATGGGAGGTGTGGCTGCTACCATCAATTCCTATTCTCTGGAAATGTTGGAAGCAATGAATGGCAACTAAAGTAACGAGAAAAAATAATTACCTGTTGGGGGAGGAGATGATGTCCCCATATCTTATAACTAACAAAACAAAAAAAAGGAGGATTAAATAATTTAAAAGGTTAAGCGGTTTGTTGGCTTTGCGATCATTGCGGCGGTGTTAATCGCTTTGCCAGTTGTGTAATCGGTGTATTAACTGAACATCAATTATTTAGAAAATTTAGAAAGGAGGAGGAGAAATGAAGAGAAGATCAATTTTTATGTTTCTCGTTGTTGCAGCAGTATTTGCCATCTTTTCACAAAGTGCCTTTGCTTACCAGGTCAAAACCACGGGAGGCGGGGGATATGGGATTTACCAAACAGGTAATGGTGGCGAATTTACTTTGCAGGTGGACAGTGATCTAATACCTGTTTTAGGTCATTATTCCGCATTAACAAGTAACCAGGGTAATACAAGAAATACTTTTCAATCCTTTTGCTTGGAACTGAATGAAGATATCAAAGCCAATACTGTGTACAACGTCGCTATCAGCGATGAGGCAAAAGCCGGCGGTGTAGGCGGTGCAACAGGTGGGGAAGATGAGATATCTAAGGGGACAGCCTGGCTGTATTCCCAGTTTGCAAAAGGAACACTGGCAGGATACGACTTTGCAGGAACAGTAGCCGAGCGTAAAGCGTCAGCTTCTATTCTCCAGTATGCGATCTGGATGCTTGAAGACGAAAAGGCGTATAATGCGTCTAACATTTACATTCAGGCAGCTATCGCCATGTTTGGTGATTTGGCAACAGCGAAAGCGGATAGTGAGGGGGCATATAATGTGAAGGTATTAAATCTGACGGACGTTACTAATGGTGCACTACGTCAGGACCAGCTGGTCGTAGTTCCTATTCCCTCCGCGGTTTGGCTGTTTGGTACGGCTCTGATGGGCTTGGTTGGTGTACGCCGCAGATTCACAGCTTAAGATGTTTGTTTTTCGGCAAAGATAGAAGGCTACGGGCAACGAATATTTGACGGGGGTGCATTGGAGAAAATGTGCCCCCGTCGTGCTTTTAAGTCTTGTTCATACTTTTGACTTCGTTGCTCTTTAAAAATCCTGCCTGCTAAAATGACTTTGCGCCGGCTTGCCAATCGGGTATACATTAAAGCCAATTTCAAAACATTTTTTGTGATCAAGAATATTCCGGCCGTCAAAAATAAAAGCCGGTTTTACCATCGAATTATATATTTTTTTATAATCCAGCTTTTTGTATAAATCCCAATCGGTCAGTATGGCAATCGCATGGCAGCCCGCAGCAGCGCTATAGGGGTCTTCCTCATAAGAAATGTTTTCTTTTACATCGGCCAGATCAAATGCTGCATTTTTCAGAGCTTTTGGGTCGGAAATGACTACCTCGGCGTGTTCTGCAAGTAGTCTGCGTGTAATATTGATTGCCGGGCTTTCTCTAGTATCGCCGGTGTCTGCCTTAAAAGCAAAACCCAGGATGCAAATTTTCTTGCCGGCTAGAGTGTTGAACAGAGAGCCCAGAATATTGGCAATAAAGCGTTCCTGCTGGTATTCGTTGATTTCTACGACGCTTTCCCAATAGTCGGCTACATCCTGTAAACCGTAGTAATTGCAGAGGTAGACAAGGTTCAAGATATCTTTTTTGAAGCATGATCCGCCAAATCCAATGCCGGCATTGAGAAACTTGCTGCCTACACGATTGTCCATTCCCACCGCGCGGGCAACTTCTGTCACGTCGGCATCGGCTTTTTCGCACAAAGCGGAGATGGAATTGATTGAGGATACCCTTTGGGCCAGAAAAGCATTGGCGACTAATTTGGATAATTCACTGCTCCAGATGTTGGAGGTGATTATTTTTTCTTTGGGAATCCAGTTAGCGTAGATCTCTATCAATTCAGCGCGCGCTTTTAAGCCGCTTTTTGTTTCCCGCGAGCCGATGAGCACGCGGTCCGGGTTTTCCAAATCTTTGATTGCTGTTCCCTCCGCCATAAATTCCGGGTTCGAGAGCACGTCAAAGGTGATTTTGCCTTTGGACGAACTTAATATTCTTTCCATAGCCAGGGCTGTTTTTACCGGAAGAGTACTTTTTTCGATTACTATTTTAGGCGACCGGGAATGCTGCATAATCTGTCGGGCCGTTTTTTCCAGATATTGCAGATCGGCGGCTTTGCCTGCTCCCGCGCCGAATGTTTTGGTCGGAGTGTTGACGCAGACGAAGATAATATCATTTTCTTTGATCTGATTTTCGATGTCTTTGGCGAAGAATAAATTTATCCCGCGTGTTTTTTTGACAATATCGTTCAACCCCGGTTCATAAACGGGTAGCTCGGTGGAATTCCAGGCATCAATGCGTTCATGGCTGATATCGACGACAGTTACACGATAGCGGGGGCACTTGTAGGCGATCATTGCCATCGAAGGTCCGCCTACATAACCCGCGCCGATACAGAGAATTTTCTTTTCAAAGTTCATTTTTTTCCGTTGTTCCTCTGCTTTTTAGAAAATTTTTAGAGTATCGCGAAAATATTTTATTGTGCCGGCTAATCCCTCTTCCAGTGCAACTTTCGGGCTCCAGCCGAGTTTGTTATCGGCTATTGTTATGTCCGGTTTGCGTTGAGTAGGATCGTCCGCCGGCAGCGGCTGGTAAATAATTTTCGAGTTGCTGCGCGTTAATTTGATGACTAACTGCGCCAGTTCAAGAATTGTGAACTCGCCGGGATTGCCAAGGTTGACGGGGCCGCAAAAATCATCGGGTGTATTCATCATCCGGATAAGACCGTCGACTAAATCATCAACGTAACAAAAAGAACGGGTTTGAGAGCCATCGCCATATACGGTTATATCTTTACCCTGCAGGGCTTGAATAATGAAATTACTGACAACCCGTCCATCATTAACAGCCATGTGTGGGCCATAGGTATTAAAAATTCGGACAATTTTTGTGCTCACGCCGTTTTGCCGCCGGTAATCCATCATCAGGCACTCGGCAGCCCTTTTGCCCTCATCATAGCAACTGCGGATTCCAATGGGGTTTACTCTGCCCCAGTAGGATTCATTTTGCGGATGGACCTGCGGATCGCCGTAAATTTCAGATGTGGATGCCTGAAGAACCGTCGCTTTTGTTCTTTTAGCCATTCCAAGAACATTTAATGCACCCATTACATTGGTTTTCATAGTTTTGATCGGATTGTACTGATAATGAACGGGTGATGCGGGACAGGCTAAATTGTATATCTGATCAACTTCCAGATAGATGGGGTTGATGATGTCATGACGAATCAATTCAAAATGGTAATTGCCTGAAAGGTGACGAATATTATCTTTGCTGCCGGTGTAGAAATTATCCAGGCAGATAATTTCATTGCCTTCATTAAGCAGCCTTTCGCAGAGATGGGAGCCTAAAAATCCGGCGCCGCCGGTAATAAGTATTCGCTTTGTCATATAATTTTTCTGGCCTTGAGATGGTTCGTTATGGAATTTTTTTTGGCACTCTGCTATTAAACCTGGAAGCTGTTGATGTCAATACAAATATTATCGGGCAGGATAAATAAGCTGTGAAGACTAATGACGAAAATTCCGGAATCTTGTATATCGTGGCGACGCCCATCGGTAATTTGGAGGATATTACTCTGCGCGCTATGCGGATTCTCAGGGAAGTTGATCTTATCGCCGCCGAGGATACGCGTCATACCAGAAAACTACTTAATGCTTATGAGATATCAACACCCTTGATCAGCCTTCATGAACATAATGAAAAAGAAAAGAGTTCAGCCATCATTGCAAAAATTAAGTCCGGCATGAGTGTTGCTTATGTTACCGATGCCGGTACGCCCTGTATTTCTGATCCCGGTTATCTACTGGTAAAAGCGGCGCGTGCAGAAAATATCCGTGTTATTCCTGTCCCGGGTGTGTCAGCTGTTATTGCAGCTTTAAGTGTTGCCGGGTTTCCGGCCGACAATTTCAAGTTTTGCGGATTTCTTCCGGCAAAAGAGAATAAAAGAAGAAAGTTTTTAGAAGAACTCAAAGAAGAAATAAGCACGATTGTATTTTATGAGTCACCGGTAAGGTACATGTCTGCGCTTCAGGATATTTATAATGCGCTGGGTGACCGTGAAATTTTAGTCGCCCGGGAGTTGACAAAAATTTTTGAAGAAATTAAGTGCGGTAAGATTTCAAGTTTTCTTGCAGGCGGTTTGCAGGGTAAAGTAAAAGGTGAATTTACCATAATTTTGCAGGGCAAAGAAAAAGAACCTGTTGTTGTTACTGACGAGGAAATAGAAGCAAAATTACTGCAACTAAAGAGAAATAAAACAATATCGGTACGCGATGCGGTTTGTGAAATTGTCAGGCAAACAGGCTTGCCGAAGAAAAAGATCTATGATCTGGCTGTAAAGTTGCAGCTATAAATGATTCGCGCTTCATCAGCCAAGACCTAGCATATATTGCTTGAACTGTTCAATGCTCTATGATAACTCAACTATCAGTTTTGTTAAAGGTTTTAAAGTAACCTGTCTTAGGGGGATTAATTCATGGCTGCAGATTCTGTTATAACAGACGATAAAAAAATTTATGATTTGACGGAAATATACGAAGAACGAAGCGAGAGAAACAATCAGGAAGTTATCGTCGTTGATGGACGTGGCTACGAAAAAATAGCGAAAGATAATAAATATATTCATGAACTGGTTGATATTGCCGAAGATCAGCCGACAGCAGATAATTTCAATGAAGAAATACTTAAACAGGCAACCCTGATAGCTGAAAGGATTGCCCGTGAGGTTATTCCGGAAATCGCAGAAAGGGTCATCCGTGAAGAAATTGAAAAATTAAAGAAGCTATGCGGCGACGGATCGACAACAGTTAATTAAACGTTATGAGAAGATACCGGTCTGTATTGGTTTTTATATTTGTTTTCTTTTCGAGTGTTCGGGCTTTTGCGCAAAATGACGCCGGTGTTCTCCGCCTGGAAGTTAAAGGCAATGCCGCAATCAATCAAAGTGATATTGCCGGTGCCAGAGATAGAGCTATTCGGGATGGCTTGCAAAAAGCAATTCAGGAAGCGGCATCTGCCTTGATTTCAATTCCTGTCAATGATAAAAAATTTCTGCCAGTTAAAAAGGCGCTTGTTGGAGAGCAGTATAAATTTATCAATAATTATAAAATAACTGCGGAAAGTCAAAAGGATGGAAATTACTTCGCACTCATGAATGTTGCCGTTGGTCTGCTGGATTTAAAAAATCATTTGGCCAAATTGAATTTTCAACAAATATCCGGTGAGGAAAAGAATAACATAATTATTTTTCTGGAGGTTAAAGGGTTAAAAAAATATTCTGATTTTATATTCTTAAATGAGTTCTTGAAAAAGCGGACAAGTATGGTAAAAAACATTCGTTCGCGGTCTTTCCAATGGCAGCAGGTTCGTCTGGAACTGGAAATTTCAGATACGGCACAAGCATTAGCTGTTGAACTGGCCCAAACAGGCCGGTACCTGCTGAATACCGAACTTATTAAGAAGGATCAAATAGCAGTCAGCCTTTTACATAAGGAGGAGGAATAGAATGAGGAAATATAATTACAGACCAACTTTATCGATTATTTTAGGGATGGCACTATTCACTGGATTATTTATTGGATGTGCTTCCCGATCATCAAATGCCGTAAAAAATGATGTTGAGATAAAATCAGCAAAAGTAATTGCCGTACTACCGGTCGATAATAAATGTCCTGATTTTAAAGCACCGCAATTATTGAGGTTAAAAGTATTTGATGAGCTTTACTTTAAAGGATACTCTAAACTTCCGCTGGAGGTAATTGACCAGAAATTAGCGCTTTTATATTCCAGCGAGAGGAAAAGTGGAGCAGGTGTTGTGTCGCCTTCCGTCGTCAAAGAACTGGTGGGTGCGGATGCTGCCATGTACTGTACGCTTAGTGAGGGTGAACGCAAATCCGGTTTGTTTTATGCGCCGGTAACTGTTGCGGCCAGTTGTGAATTGCGCAGCACTCAGACGGGAGAGGTTCTTTGGAACTCTCGTTACAAAACGACCACCAGGAATTTTGATTTGCCTGGAAAAAACCTGGAAATGAAGTCCTATGAAGCTTTTGAAACCGTAATCGAGAATGTTGTCGATAAGGTGCTGGAAACACTGCCGGACGGACCTAACTTAAAAGGTTAAAAAATATAATCAATTCTGAGACTTTTGTTGAGAATTAATGGTGTTTTGAAGTAATTAAAAACGGAAACACTGATGGGAAAAAGTGTGCGAATAATAGTAAGTTTCCTGTTTTTATGTATTTTCTCCTCGTCTGTTTATGCCAGACCGCCGGTTATAGTAAAAACAGGTAAAGGAGAGGCCAGAATCACTGTGCTGGAAGGTGTAGCTCAATCTGTTTGTCCCGGTCAAAAAAATACCGAAAAATTGAAAATCAATTGCTTGCTCAAGCCGGGTTGTGAGGTGTTGACGGGAGACAAGAGCCGGATGGAACTTATGTTGCCTGATAGAAGTATCATTCGTTTCGCCGATAACACGCGGTTTAAGATTTTGCGGGCCGATGTCGGAAGTTCCGGGAAACGCGACGTAAAAATATTTGTAACCATCGGAAAAATCTGGTTAAATGTGCGTAAAACTCTCGGCGGAAAAGGTGGATTTGAAGTTTCCTGTGAAAATGCAGTTGCCGGAGTTCGTGGCACCATATATCGAATGAATGTTGAAACTGATAAGACTGTTTCCGTTAAAGTTTACGGCGGTGAAGTTTGTGTTGCCGCAGCAGCTGCCAGAGGAGACTCCACAACAATTCCCGTCGCCGCATCGCCGCAGTCTGTAGCCGGGCCAAAGATTATTGCCGGCCCGAAACCTGTATCGATGGAGGAGTGGTCTTATGTTTTGAAATCGATGCAACAAATTCGGATTAAATCGGATGGAAATGCGGAAGAGCCGAATGAGTTTACAGAAGCGGAAGATCGTGATGCCTGGGTGGATTGGAATAAATCCAGGGACAACAAACTATAAAGTAAAGGGCCAATTGCAATTTTCTGAATGAACATACCAAACTTCTTATCTTTGCTGAGGATTATCCTCGTTCCGGTTGTTGTTATATTTTTGATTCAAAATTCATACGGCAAGGCCCTTTTTACTTTTGTGCTGGCAGGGTTAACCGATGCTTTAGATGGCGCTTTGGCAAGATTCTTGAGCTGTCAGACTGTTTTAGGTTCTTACTTGGACCCTATCGCCGATAAATTGCTCTTGACGGCGAGTTTCGTAACTTTGTCCATTTTAGGTATCATACCAAGCTGGCTTACGGTTATCGTTATCAGCCGTGACTTCATAATTCTTTTGGGCATTGCAATTCTGTCAATGGTATCTGTTCCTTATGTTATTAAACCGGCTTTTGTCGGAAAAGTAACCACCGCGCTGCAAATTGGTACAATTTTTTTAGCTTTATCATTTCAGGCTATGTCATACAACTTCAGTTACGACTGGATTGCGATTATGTGCTGGTTAACCGGTTTTTTTACCGTCGCCTCCGGATTAATCTATATGGCTCGAGGAATTAAGTTTATTAATGTTGCCGCCTCGAAGGAAGTTAAAAAATAAGATATTTGCTTGACACTGCGACGTTTTATTGCTATTTATGCGCAATTCTGAAGATGTTCATTTGTAGGCAAGTAGCTCAGGGGGAGAGCGCCATCCTGACGCGGTGGATGTCCAGGGTTCAAATCCCTGCTTGCCTACCATTTTTTTGTTATCCTAATGTCATGAAAAAATGCCAGATTTTATGAAGGGCATCAGCGAAATGGTGATGCCCTTTTAAAATGAGGCAGATGCAAAATATAAAGGGCCATTGATATTTTTTATTGTTAGCTATGGATATTAAAGTTATTTTTTCTGATAAAAATGAAGCGGTTTTTCCCGCAGGTACAACTGTGAGGGATGCTGTTGCTGCCTGGAAAAAGGAAGCATTGGATTCTACTGTTGCCGCTAAAATCGACGGTGCAGCGGTGGACTTGAGTCATCCTCTCAACGAAAATGCCTCTCTTGCTTTAATCGATATCAGCTCCAAAGAGGGGTTATCAATTTTACGCCACAGCATTTCTCATGTCATGGCTCAGGCGGTGCAGGATGTTTTCCCCGGTGCAAAGGTAAGCATCGGCCCGTCCATTGAAGACGGCTTTTACTATGATTTCGAATATAAAGACACATTCACCATCGATGATTTTGAAAAAATTGAAAAGCGTATGAAGGAAATTGTTGCTGCCGATTATCCTTTTATTCGTGAAGAAATTTCCCGGGAAGATGCAGCGAGCCTTTTTGCCCAAAGAGGCGAGAGTTACAAAGTTGAACTGATCAACGATTTGCCGGCGGATGTAAAAACCGTCAGTCTTTATAAGCAGGGTGAATATGTTGATTTGTGCCGCGGACCGCACATACCTCAAACAGGAATGATTAAAGCTTTCAAGCTATTGAGCGTTGCAGGTGCTTATTGGCGTGGCGACGAAAGAAACAAAATGCTGCAGCGCATTTACGGCACCGGTTTTGCCGATGAAAAGGCGCTCAATGATTATTTAACCTTGCTTGAAGAAGCAAAAAAGAGAGACCATCGCCGGCTGGGCAAGGAATTGGATCTCTTTCAGGTAAACGATGAAGCCGGCGCCGGCTTGATAATTTTCCATCCGAAAGGTATGCTGCTGCGCTATCTTATCGAGGAATGGGAAAGAAAAGAACATCTGAAACGGGGCTATGACATGGTTATGGGGCCTCAGATTTTAAAAGCTGATCTGTGGAAAAAATCCGGCCATTTTGATCATTACCGCGAAAACATGTATTATACGGAAGTGGAAGAACAGCTCTACGGCATCAAACCAATGAACTGTCTTTCTCACATGTTGATCTACAAATCAAAAATAAGAAGCTACCGCGATTTGCCGCTGCGTTATTTTGAATTGGGAACGGTTCATCGCCATGAAAAAAGCGGTGTTTTACACGGACTGGTCAGGGTAAGGCAATTTACCCAGGATGATGCGCATATCCTTTGCACACCGGAGCAGTTGAATGCGGAAATCATGGCTATAGTAGATTTTGTCAATTATGCCATGGGAATTTTCGGCTTTGAATACGAAGTGGAACTGAGCACCAGGCCGGAACATTCTATAGGATCCGATGCCGATTGGGAATCAGCGACTAATGCTCTGGAAAACGCCCTGAAAAACAATAAAATGAATTACGATATCAATGCTGGCGACGGAGCTTTTTATGGTCCCAAAATTGATTTCAAATTAAAAGACGCCTTAAAAAGAAAATGGCAATGTGCGACTATTCAGTGCGATTTCACTCTGCCGGAAAGATTTGATTTAAGTTACATTGGAGCAGACGGTGAAAAACATCGCCCGGTTATGCTGCACAGAGTTATACTGGGATCGATTGAACGCTTTATCGGTGTTCTTATTGAGCATTACACCGGTGCTTTTCCCGTTTGGCTTTCACCGGTGCAATGTATTTTGTTGACCGTCACAGATAAACATATACCTTACGCCCAGGAAGTTTATAATAAACTGATCGATGCGGATATCCGTTGCGAAAAATATTTTGAAAATGAAAAGCTGGGATATAAAATTCGACAGGCGCAAATGCAGAAAATTCCTTACATGCTGGTAATTGGCGATAAGGAAATGGCGGCTGGTACTGTTGCCCCGCGAGCTCGAGACGGTAAAAACCTGGGAGCATTGTCGGTCGATGATTTTATTGCACTTGTACAGGAAATGTGCAAGAAAAAGCAGTAGAGCTTATTCACATCAGGAGGTGACATATAGCTAAAGATTTAAGAATCAACAGGGAGATAAAGGCAGCCAACGTTCGGGTAATTGACGCAGAAAGCAAACAGTTGGGAGTTATTACTTTGGAGGAGGCGCTGGCCAATGCCGAGAGAGTTGGTTTGGATTTGGTAGAGGTTTCACCGACAGCCGAACCGCCTGTTTGTAAAATAATGGATTACGGTAAATATCGCTACCGGGTCAGTAAAAAACAACATGATGCCAAGAAAAGCCAGGCAGTTATTCATGTAAAGGAAATAAGATTAAGACCGAAGACAGAGGAGCACGACGTACAGGTTAAGGTCAAGCATATAAAGAAATTTTTAGAAAAACAGGATAAGGTAAAAATATCAATTTTGTTCCGGGGCCGGGAGATTGCTTTCACCGAAATAGGCCGCCGGATTATGAATGAAATTAAAAATGAACTAATCAATGACTGCATTATTGACCAGGAGCCCAGGCTGGAAGGGCGCAATATGGTTATGATTGTTTCACCAAAAAAATAAAAAAGTAATGATGATAAAGAGGTGATTTGATGCCAAAATTAAAAACTCATCGGGGGGCTGCCAAACGCTTTTCGTTGACCGGTAATGGAAAGGTTAAGCGTAATAAAGCTTTTGCCAGTCATATCCTCACCAAGAAAACGACAAAGAGAAAGAGGGCTTTAAGGAGAGCTACACTGGTTGATTCCGCAAACAGCAAAGCAATCAAGAGGCTGATTCCTTATCTGTAAAATGCCTAAATTATTATAATCGTCTTAGACCAGGAGAGAGAAGGAAATGTCAAGGGTAAAAAGGGGTGTTACTGCCCGTAAGAAAAGAAGGAAGATATTAAAGCTGGCGAAAGGCTTTTTCGGAGCCCGTAGCCGTCTCATCAGGACAGCTACCGAAGCGGTAAACAAAGCGATGAAATATGCCTATCGTGACCGCCGGGCGAGAAAGCGGGAATTCCGTCAGTTATGGATTGCGCGTATTAATGCCGCCGCCCGCCTCAATAACATTACTTATAGCCGTCTGATTGATGGTATGAACAAATCCGGTATCATATTGGATCGTAAGATATTGGCGGAACTTGCCGTCAATGATCCTCAGGGTTTTGCCCGGGTTGTAGCAGCGGCAGGTGGTGAGCAGGCTGCATGATTGGAAAGCTTCAACAGCTGGAAAAAGACGCTCTGGCCGAGTTGGCAGTGGCAACAAATGAGGAGCAAATTCTTGCTGTTAGAACAAAATATTTAGGCCGTAAGGGGCTTTTGACGGGACTTTTGAGAAACATTTCTCAGGTTCCGGATGAAGAGAAACCCTTGTTCGGAAAACGCTGTAATGAAGTGAAGGATGTCTTGAATTCCAAAATTGAGGATGTCCTTAAACTGCAGTCCAGCCAAAAAAAAGAAGACATCCTGCTTAAAGAAAAAATTGATGTTACCTTGCCCGGACGCTTCGTTCCCTACGGCCGTATTCATCCTGTCATCCAAGTGCGCCGTGAAATATGCGCTATTTTCGCATCATTCGGGTTTTCCGTTGTCGAAGGTCCGGAAATAGAGCTTGATTATTATAATTTTGAAGCTCTGAATATTCCCAAGGATCATCCGGCGCGGGATATGCAGGATACTTTTTATATCGAAGAAAATATAGTTTTACGCACACATACTTCACCGGTTCAGGTGCGGGTGATGGAAAAAGTTCAGCCGCCCGTGCGTATTTTATCTCCCGGCAGGGTTTACCGCCCGGATTCCGATGTTTCCCACACACCGATGTTCCACCAGATAGAAGGACTGCTTGTCGATAAAGGCATAAGTTTCGGCGATTTGAAAGGTATTTTGACTGCATTTCTTAAGGAAGTGTTTGGTGAAAAGACCATTCTGCGTTTTCGTCCCAGCTTTTTCCCCTTCACTGAACCGTCGGCGGAAGTAGATATCCGCTGTGTAATGTGCGGCGGTCAAGGCTGTCGGGTTTGCGGGCAGAGCGGTTGGCTGGAAATTCTGGGTTCAGGCATGGTTGATCCGGCGGTATTTAAAAATGTCGGATATGACCCGGATGTTTATACCGGTTTTGCCTTTGGTCTTGGTCTGGAACGTATTGCGATGCTTAAATACGGCATTTCTGATATTCGATTGTTTTTCGAAAACGACATTCGCTTCCTTAGACAATTTTAGGAGAGCCTTTCTTTATGCTGGTTAGTCTCAAATGGCTCAAAGATTATGTAGATGTTGAGATGACTCCTGCCGAACTGGCTGATGCCTTGACTATGGCCGGTTTGGAAGTTGATGAAATAAAGCAAATTAAACCTGCGTTTACCGGAGTTGTGTCCGCTGAAATAATTTCCGTAAAACCACATCCATCGGCTGATAAATTATCTCTTTGCGAAGTGACCGACTCCATTCAGACATATCCGATCGTCTGTGGCGCAAAAAATATTAAAGCCGGTAATATTGTACCCCTGGCGAAAGTCGGAGCAACGATACCCGGCGGCTATACAATCAAATCAACCGTTTTGCGCGGCGAAAAATCCGATGGCATGCTGTGTTCGGAAGAGGAACTGGAAGTAGGCGACGATAATTCTGGAATTATGCAATTGCCGCCCGGGACTGCGCTGGGAAAACCGCTGGAAGAAATTCTTGATCTGGGTGATACGGTTCTTGATGTAAGCATAACCCCGAATCGCGCCGATTGCTTGAGCATGATCGGCATTGCCCGGGAAGTGGCGGCGATAACGGGTAAAAAAATAAAAATGCCTGTCGGCGAAGTCCGCGAATCAGCGGAAGATATTAATTCGATAACATCCGTCAAAATAATTGACAGCGATCTGTGTCCCCGTTATACGGCGAGAATGATTAAAGATGTCACGATTGGTCCGTCGCCGGTCTGGATGAAGACTAGACTCGAAGCGGTGGGGTTGCGTTCCATCAATAATGTTGTGGATGTAACGAATTTTGTCATGCTGGAGATGGGGCAGCCGCTGCATTCTTTTGATTTCCGGTTCTTGGAGGAAGGCCGGATTGTCGTGCGCAAATCCGTACAGGATGAAGAATTTGTATCTCTGGACGGCAAGGCCCGGAAACTTGATGCCGATACTTTACTGATCTGTGACGGCGTAAAGCCCGTTGCCATCGGCGGTATCATGGGAGGGCTTAATTCCGAAGTAAAAGATGATACGCAGGTTGTTTTCCTGGAGAGTGCGTACTTTACTCCTTCTTCCATCCGCCGTTCCGCAAGAAGACTGGCCATGCCTACGGATGCGGCTTTTCGCTTTGAAAGAGGAATCGATCCGGAAGGCGTGCTTGGTGCGCTGAATCGTGCAGCCCGGTTAATCGCCGATCTTTCTGGCGGCAAAGTCTGCAAAAACTATATTGATGAGTATCCGGCAAAAGTTCCTGCGGTGACGAATATTCCACTGGGGCTTGGTCGGGTTAATGCCATAATAGGTACGGCCATTGAAGGTTCCGATGTGATCAGGATTTTGGAGAGCATCGGCATGGAGGTAAAAGAGACTGAAGCCGAAAGGTATTTAATTACTCCTCCTACATATCGGGTTGATATTACGAGAGAAATAGATTTAATTGAAGAAGTTGCCAGACTTTATGGCTATGACCGCGTGCCTGTAACATTGCCGGATGTCGCTGTTACGGAAGTAGTCGCTATTCCCCGGTTGAATCTGGAAGAAAGAATTCGCACCGTATTGACGGGAACCGGTTATAATGAAGTAATAAACTACAGTTTTATTGCCCCGCAGTCTGTAGATTATCTGGGCTTGAGGGAAGATGACGAAAGACGCCGTTTGGTCTATATTAAGAATCCGTTGGTGGAAGATCAATCGGTTATGCGGACGACAATGATTTTTGCCCTGCTGGAATCCCTGAAAAAAAACGTCAACAACGGCTGCTTTAACTTAAAGCTTTTTGAAATGGGACGAATATTCCTCAATTGTGGCGGAGGTAAACTGCCGGAAGAAAGAAACGTTTTAGCCGGACTTCTATCCGGGACAATCAGCGAAGATATATGGAACTCTAAACTGAACACTGATTTTTATGATGTTAAAGGGTGCGTTGATAATATATTTTCCGATATGAACATAAGTGATTGTCGTTACGCTGCCGAAAACCCTGAGCCGTTTTTGCATCCGGGAAAATCCGCCAATATCTATTTAAATGACAGTAAAATAGGTTATTTAGGCGAACTTCATCCTGATGTTAAAGAGAGAATGGATTTAAAAATAAACTCATATGTTTTTGAAATCAATCTGGATGTATTGGTGAACCATATTGCCGGAGATATTACTTATAAAGAAATATCCAAATATCCGGCAGTAACACGGGATGTGGCTTTCGTCGTGGAGGCAAGCGTACAAGCAGATTACATGTTGGATATTGTTTTGCGTCAGAAAGAAGATTTACTTGAAAATGTTGGTATTTTTGATATATACGCAGGTAAAGGTCTTCCTGAAGGGACGAAAAGTTTGGGCTTGCGATTTTCTTATCGTTCGCCGGATAAAACATTAACCGATCTGGAAGTAAACAACGTTCACGAAAAGATTGTACGCAAAACCATTGACTTAACTGGGGCAAGAGTAAGAGGCTAATAGTCCTGAAAAGCTAAAACGGAGGATATGAAATGACAAAAATTGATATTATTCAAAATGTTTATGAAAAGCTTGGTTTTTCTAAAAAAGAATCGGCGGATATAGTTGAATCTGTATTTGATATAATTAAAGACAGCCTTGCCCAGGGCGATAAAGTAAAAATTTCCGGTTTTGGTAATTTCGTTGTAAAAGAAAAAAGAGAACGTCGCGGCCGTAATCCCCAGACAGGCCAGGAAATATCCATCACTGCCCGGAGGGTTTTAACATTCAAATCCTCTCAGGTATTGCGTAAAGCTCTGAACTAGCGGGCGCAGATTCCTCCGTGCTTTAGAAAATCTTTTGCCGGTTTCTAATTAAAACTTACAAGTCCATCTAAGTATAATAAGAAACAAGGCTGGTAAAACCATGTATTTGCCAATGAGAGTTTTTAAAGTTGAAGCGGGGGGAGGTGCAATAAGGATTTAGGAATTTTATGGAAACGGTAATTCCCGAAAAGGCCTATTTCCGTATTGGAGAAGTAAGTAAAATTCTGAATGTCGAGTCTTACGTTATTCGATACTGGGAGACGGAGTTCAGATCAGTAAAGCCTACGCGAACGAAATCCGCCCAACGTCTCTATCGGAAAAAAGACGTACAGGAATTATTGATAATCAGGGATTTATTATACTCGCAACGCTTTACCATTGATGGAGCCAAAAAGCAGCTCGCCAAAATGCGGGGAGAAGGCGAATCGGATGCAAAAGTAAGCGATAGAGAAAAGCTGCTTTTAATTAAACAAGAACTTCAACAAATAAAAAATATAATCAGCTGAAATCATCAAGGATATAAAAACGTAAAAAGCCGACTTATCAGAGTCGGCTTTTTACATTGGACCCAAATTGCTTTTTTAAAAATTCATGCTCTGCTTTAAACAAAGATTTCCAAGGTCGAGGATTACTTTTTGTTTGCTCTCTTGGAAGCTTTGAGCGGATTTATTTTTTGAGTTGTTTCTTTAACTTCCAGTTTGACGTGGGTTGCCGTCGGGCACCTGCCGTTGAGCCACTTGCTTGCCGGATCCGGGTAAACCTTGCAGTATTTAGCAGCTTCAAACTCAAATATCTTGCCGCATTCGTTGCATTTGTCAATAATTGCATGACAGCTGCCGCCAAAAAAACCACAGCCTTTCTTGCTCATAAAAGCGCATTCTGATCCTGATTTAACAGTTTGACAAATCATTTAAACTATCCCCCTACATTAATCTCTCCATTCATTATCGATAGGCATAAATGCTTCGCGAAAAAAAATGGATGAAAGATTTCCACTTATACTATTAATTTATTATGAAAACCGGCGTGTCCTTAACAACAAAAAAAGCGCTTGTCAAGAAAAATTGAAATCCTTCGTAAGTCAAATTATATAAAATTATTAGCTTAAAATAATTATTATGAATGCTCATATAACGAAAATATAAATCTTAGAATATCATGTGATCTTTGTGATTGAATTGACTTCGCTGGTGTTTTATGCTACTTCGAAAATCAAATTATTTAATGTTTTTATGCCGTAAAAAGTAAAGAAGTTAGCACTGGTTAAAAATATTTACGTCTTTTTTATCCACGCAACACTCAATTTCTAAAAAATGAGAAATTGGGTTTTACTATGGCTGTAATTCTTTTAACATCACCGAAAGTATTTTAAATTGGCAGAAATTAAAACATTTGAGTTGAAGAATAAATTGGGAATGCATGCCCGACCGGCGGCAGCTTTTGTAAAAACTGCACTGCAATTTAAATCAGATATTTACATAGAGCGCGACGGGCAAACAGTCAACGGAAAAAGCATCCTGGGGTTACTCACCATGGCCTGCCCCTATAAAGGGAAATTAACACTCAGGGTCGAGGGACCTGATATGGCTGAAGCAATGAAGGCATTGGAAACGTTAATTGAAAATAAATTTGGAGAAGATTAGAAAAAAATGAGTGCTGACCATGGGAAGAAAACGTTTGTTCTTAAAGGTATAGGTGTTTCTCCGGGCATTGTTACCGGCAAAGCCTATCTTTTCGACCCGGTGGATATTCAGCTTTCTTTTTATAAGCTCAATGATGCTTCGCTTGTACCCGTAGAAATTAAACGTTTTAAGGATGCCCTGAAAGAGTCGGAGCGTCAGCTATTAGAAATTCAGAATGACCTCAAAGCGACAAAAATTAACGAGCCCCTTTACGTTATTGATGTTCATATCTTAATGCTTAATGATAAAAATTTTATCAACCGGACGATAAAATACATCCGCCGCCTGGGAATCAATGCTGAATGGGCGGTGCGGTTGGTGCTTGACCGGTATAAAAAAATTTTTGCCGATGTTGAAGATAGTTATATCCGCGGACGCATCAGTGATATTGAATATGTCACTCAAAGAGTATTAAGAAATCTTTCGGGTAAAAAAAGAGAAACCATCTGGGAATTGGGTGACGATGTTATTGTTATTGCCCAGGATATTTCTCCGGCCGATACCGCTCAACTGAAAATGGAAAAGGTAATGGGATTTGCGACTGATTTTGGCGGCAGGACATCGCATACGGCGATTGTTGCCCGTTCCATGGAAATACCGGCGGTAGCGGGGCTGGATAATATCACACGAATGGTGCACACCACGGATAATGTCATTGTTGATGGCACAACGGGATTGGTAATAGTTAATCCCCATCCGGAAATGCTCAAAAGGTATGAGGAAAAAAAATTACATTATGCCGCCACGCAAGAAGAATATCTCAAATATGCAAAGCTTCCGGCTATAACGAAAGATAACCATCATGTGGAAATTGGCGGCAATATTGAATTTGTAGAAGAAATACCAATGGCGATTACGCATGGTGCGGAACATGTCGGCCTGTATCGCACGGAATTTATTTATATAACCAGTGAGAAACTGCCAACTGAAGAAGACCATTTCAATAATTACCGCCAGGTTGTGGAAGCTAAAGAATTGAACTGGTCAACCATCAGAACTTTTGATCTCGGCGGGGATAAATTCCCTTCCAATCAAAAACCTCTCAAAGAACTAAACCCGCAAATGGGGTTGCGGGCGATTCGTTTTTGTTTGAGGGAAGTTGAACTTTTCAAAACGCAATTGAGAGCCATCTGGCGTGCCAGCGCCATAGGAAAAGTTAAAATTCTTTTCCCGATGATCTCCGGTGTTGAGGAAATTATTGAAGCAAAAAAGTTGCTGCGCGAGACAAAAGATGAACTTATGGCCGAAGGTGTAAAAGTTGCCCCTGAAATAGAAATAGGGGCAATGATCGAAGTGCCTTCTGCCGTTGTGATTGCTGATAAGTTGGCGCAGGAGGTTGATTTTTTCAGTATCGGGACAAATGATCTGATTCAATACGCTTTGGCTATTGACCGTTCCAACGAGCATTTGACGTATTTATACGAACCATTGCATCCGGCGGTTTTAAGGCTTTTAAAAAGAGTGGCTGATGAAGCTCATAAGGCAAATATTCGGGTAGCCATGTGCGGAGAAATGGCGGGTGATCCTTTATGCTGCCTGATTCTTCTTGGTATGGAACTGGATGAGTTGAGCATGAACCACCTGGATATTCCCCGCATCAAGAGAATTATAAGGTTGTCAACTCTTGCTGAAGCAAAATTTGTGCTGGAAAAAGCCATGTCTTTTAGTGTTGCATCAGATGTACGCGCTTACTTGCAGGATTATATGACACTGCATTTTCCCAACGAATTTCAAAAAGAAGAAGATTGATTTTTGCTTTCACGATTGTGAGCAAAATAGTTGTTGGACACCGGCTGGCCATGTAATTCCATTTCCAAATCAAGCGCTCCCTTTGTTGGCGTCGTCGTCGGCTTCTTCAACGTATGTATAATACGCCTCGTTGCCTCCTCCCAGCCGCCGCGGTATCATCATTGATTTGGAAATGGAATAATTTGCATCGGAGCTGAATGCCGAATAATGTTGAAAGAAAACAAGTCGGACTCGCAAGAAAAAGATGAAGAATATTATTCCGGTTGCCTTTATGACCGGCAGGATTTTTTAAGATTTCAACTGGCCAAAACATTCCTTTCCCGCGTATCAATCACTGATGAATATGTAGAAAAAATAAAAACGCTGGCCGCAGAAGGTCTCATCGTTTACGCAATTAAACAGGAAAGCAAACTCAACAGTATCATTGTTCATGAACTGGCAGGTCGGAACTATTTGCCGAAGCCGTTGTATTGCCATGGAATGAATATGATTTTCTGGCAGCCGCTGCCAATGATGTTAAAATTTTTCTGGTCCTCATTTCTGCGGAGATTTGGAAAAACTAAAAAGGCGCATTTCGATAATCTAGCCTTTCTGGAACGGCAGGTTGCGCGTAAAAAAAGCATAATTATTCATCTGGGAGAATCTGAATTTATTGTGAACAGTTCATCAGATGATGCTCTTTCTACCCTGATCAAAATCCAACAGAGAGTTGATTTTCCAATTTTTATAGTGCCGGTAATGGTGGCTTACGGCCGCCGCAGAGAAAAGGAAAAGGAAAGTTTGATCAACATACTCTTTGGTCAATCGGAGCAGACCGGTCCTCTGCGTCGCTTGATTACTTTTGTGCGCTACTCCAACAAAGCCTTTGTTGTTCCGGCGGAGCCGGTTAACCTGATTAATTATTTGGATGAAAATAAAGATATTTCCGAGAGGACGATGCTCCGCGATCTGCGGGGGGAATTGATCGACCGTATAGAAGAAGAAAAGAAGAGCATAGTGGGTCCCGTTTTAAAGTCGCGGGCGGAGTTGATCAGCATGGTCTTAAGCGATGCGACGGTCAATCAGTTTATTGACGAGTACTCAACGAAAGAAAAAAAAGAACGGGCTTCCGTGGAAAAGGATGCTCGCCGCTATCTGTATGAAATAGCCGCTGATTACAATGAAATGTTTGTCCAGCTTTGGGATAAATTGCTGACCTGGCTCTGGAATACCGTCTATGACGGAGTGTTGCTGGATATGGAAGGCCTTGCCAAAATCAGAACCATTTCCAAAAAGATGCCTTTCGTAATTATTCCCTGTCACAGAAGTCATATTGATTATCTTCTGCTGTCTTACGTGTTTTATAAAAACAATATTCAGCTGCCGTTTGTTGCAGCTGGAAACAATATGTCTTTTTTTCCCATGGGTTACGTGTTTCGCAAATCCGGTGCTTTTTTCCTCCGGCGCAGTTTCCGGGGTAACGTTGTTTATGGGGAAGTGTTTGCCAAATACGTCGCCACTCTTTTACGGGAAGGTTTGCCTCTGGAATTCTTTATCGAAGGCGGTCGCAGCCGCACCGGTAAAATGGTAATGCCCAAGTACGGGCTTCTTTCCATGATCTTGCAGGCATACGAGGAAAAGTACTGCGATAACCTGGCCGCTATTCCTGTTTACATCGGATATGACCGGGTAATCGAGGAAAAATCATATCTGAAGGAACTTGCCGGAATTCCCAAAGTCCAGGAAAACACGGCGGACATGATTAAGAGCAGTAAAGTTTTACGCAAACGCTTTGGCCGGGTTTATATCAATATTGGCGAACCGATTATTATGAAGGATTATCTGGAACAAAGAGAAAAGCAAATAAGCCGGATGAACCTGGAAGAAAGACAGAGTCTGTATCGGAAAATCGGTTATGAAATTGTTCTGGAAATTAACAAAGTATCCGTTGTTACGCCTTTTTCCATGGTGGCTTGCGGCCTTCTCAGTCATGATCGCCGCGGCATATCACATGAAGATTTAACGGATGTTCTCAATGAATTTTATGAATATCTGTTTACAAAGGAAATTAAGTTTGCCGTAACTTTTGCTAATCAGAAGAGGGCCATTGCCGATGCTCTCAACATCTTCGCTTCGTCCGGGATAATTTCAAAAATTGAAGCAGAGGAAGATGAAGTGGAAGAAATGCAGGAAGTTGTTTATTCGCTGGAAGACGACAAACGGCTAAGCTTGGAATACTATAAAAATAACATCTTACACTTCTTTGTGCCTTTGTGTTTTGTTGCTACGTCAATGGTAACCAGCAATGAAGATGATATTATGTCGCTGACCAGGATAATGGGTGATTATAAATTTCTGAAGCGTTTATTATGGAATGAATTTATTTTTGATGAGCGCAAAGATGATGTCGATGAAGTCAACGATGTGCTGGCCTATTTGCATAACCGGAAAATGATCGTGCCTTTTGAAAGGGACGGGCTGGTCTGGATTGAAGTAAAAGGAAAAGGTAAGATAAAGCTCAAATCTTTCTCCGGGTTGATTCATAATTACCTGGAATCATCCTGGATTGTTCTGCGCAGCTGCCTTTATCTGAAGAAAACCAGCCATACGGAAAAGGATTGGTTGAAGAAAATCCGGGCGCTGGGAGACAGAATGTACAGCAAGGGAGAAATTCTGCGGGCGGAATCTCTTTCGCAATCCAATTATACGAATGTCATCCGGTTTCTGAAGGATGCAGACCTTATCGGCATTGCAATTGAAGAAGAAAAAGGCGGAAAGAATGAAGTTACTTATAAGCTGACGGAGAACAGAGCTGAAATGGAAGTTCTTCGCCGCCGCCTTTTCAAGTTTCTGTAAATAAGAAAGCCCCGGAAGCAGCACTTCCGGGGAAGAACAAGGGGTTGCAATTCCAATTCTAAATCAAGCGCTATCTTTGTTGGCGTCGTCGTCGGCTTCCTCAACGTATGTACAATACGCCTCGTTGCCTCCTCCTCGCCGCCGCGATATCATCATTGATTTAGAAATGGAAAACCCCCTTGTTCTGATGTTGATTATTTCTTTTTGGCTGTCTTTGTTGCCTTCGCTGCTTTTACTTCCTGCTTGATGCTGTAAAAAGCCTTCCTGCCACGGTAGTTGCCGGCGTCACTCAACTCTTCTTCGATTCTCAAGAGTTGATTATACTTGGCGAGTCTTTCCGAACGGGAAAGCGAACCGGTTTTAATCTGACCGCAATTAGTGGCCACACTGATATCGGCCATGAAGGTATCTTCTGTTTCACCGGAGCGGTGCGAGACCACACAGGTATAATTGGCTTCTTTAGCGCGTTCGATAGTGGCCAGGGTTTCGGTGAGCGTACCGATCTGATTGAGCTTAATTAATACGGAGTTGGCAATGCCCAGTTCAATGCCCTTTTCCAGGCGTTTGACATTGGTTACAAACAGATCGTCGCCGACAATCTGTACTTTGCTGCCCAAAGCATCGGTGAGCATCTTCCAACCGGCCCAGTCATCTTCCGCCAGACCGTCTTCAATGGAAATAATGGGATATTTTGCAACGAGGTCGGCATAGAAACTAACCATTTCCTCCGCCGATTTCTGGGGATTTTTCTCTGCCGCCAAAACATACTTGCCTTTGGAATAAAAGGAACTGGCCGCAGCATCCAGGGCGATCATGATATCCTGACCCGGTTTATAATTCGCTTTTTCGATGGCCGTCATAATAACGCTAAGCGCTTCTTCATTAGACTGCAAGTTGGGGGCAAATCCGCCTTCATCGCCCACCGCCGTATTGTATCCTTTGGCTTTAAGAACGGATTTCAGAGCATGGAAAACTTCCGCATTCATGCGAATGCCTTCCTTGAAATTAGGCGCGCCCACTGGCATGATCATAAATTCCTGGATGTCGACATTGTTGTCGGCATGCTGGCCGCCGTTTAAAATATTAGACTGCGGCACAGGCAGATCTTTGGCATTTACGCCGCCCAGGTATCTGTAAAGAGGCAACCCGGAGATATCTGCCGCTGCCTTTGCCGCTGCCATTGATACGGCGAGTATTGCATTGGCGCCGAACTTTCCCTTGTTGGGGGTGCCGTCGAGCTCGATCATTGCATAGTCGATGTCGCGCTGTCGGCGGCAATCCATGCCGACTATTTCCGGCCCGATTTTATGCAGAATATTATTGACGGCGGTTTGTACGCCTTTGCCGTTGTATCTTTTTTTATTGCCGTCACGGAGTTCCAACATCTCATGCTCACCGGTGGAGGCGCCGGAGGGAACGGCAGCCCGTCCTGTAAATCCTGATATTGTGCTAACTTCCGCTTCGACGGTCGGGTTTCCACGGGAATCCAGAATTTCCCGCGCGTGAATATTGATAATTTCCGGCATAATCTTCTCCTGATTTTTTTTTGCCTCTATAGCAGAGAGTATGTAGTATTTCAAGTTGATAATATAATTCCAATTTCAAATAAAAAGCTGTTTTGTCGGCGGTCAAATCCGCCTGATAGTAGCAAAATCTGTCACCCGATTTCATTGTTTATTGGCGGAGACTTTTATGGAACAGGGGCAAGGTGTTGCATGTTAGTCTCTCTTGATTACCTGGGCAAACTCATATAAAGAGAAACTGTCTTTAAACGAAAGGGATTTTTTTATACGTTATGCAGACTGATGCCGCCAAAAAGGAGAAAAACACAAAACTTTTCCTGCACTTAAAAAAATGGCTGGAAAAGGCTGTACTGGATTTCAAAATGATCGAAGAAGGCGACCGCTTGTTGATCGGCGTTTCCGGCGGCGCAGACAGTTTTGCCCTGCTGGATTTGCTGGACTCCCCAATGATCTTTGTGCCCGGTTTTTCTTTTATTGCCGTCAATATCGATATGGGTTTTGATCCGGACTATATTGCGTATAATCAATTGGAAAAATATTTGCAGGAAAATAATTATCCCCATGTGCTGGAGAAAACGGACATCGGATTGCTGGCGCACAGCGAGTACAATAAAAAAAATCCCTGTTTTTTGTGTTCACGGCTGAGGCGTAAAAGAATTTTTGAGATCGCCGAACAGGAAGGCTGCAACAAGATTGCGTTTGCTCATCATAAAGACGACATTATTGAAACCCTGCTCATCAATCTGTTTTATGGCCGGGAAATCAGCACAATGATGCCGACGCAAAGCATATTCGGTGGAAAGTTGCATATTATCCGGCCACTGGCTTACCTGCGGGAAGAATTAATCAAGAAATACAGCCGTGAGCGTAAGTTTCCGGCGGTGAAAAATGCTTGCCCCTCCAGCGAAAATTCACGACGGATTTATATCAAAAAACTTTTAAATGAACTGGAACGCGAAAATAAAGACATTCGCCATAATATTTTTACGGCCATGAGCCATGTTAAACCGGATTATTTGCTCTCACCACCCAAAAAATGAATGGCTTTAAACAAATTTTAATGTAAAATTGAATCATGGCAAAAGAAAACACAGCACAAAAACTTATCGCCTCTAATAAGACGGCACGTGTTAATTATGAAATTGGCGATACCTATGAGGCGGGCCTTGTATTGACTGGCACGGAAGTCAAGGCGCTGCGGAGCGGCAAAGCGAATTTAAAAGACAGCTACGTTGTGGTGAAAGATGATGAAGTCTATTTGCGCGAAATGCACATTGGTCATTACGATCACGGCAACCGTTTTAACCACAATCCGCTGCGGACGCGCAAACTATTGCTGCATAGAAGAGAAATCAAAAAACTATACGGCAAATCGCGGGAGAAGGGGCTCTCTTTAGTGCCGCTGAAACTTTATTTTAAAAACGGCAAGGTAAAGGTGGAATTCGGCATCGGTAAAGGCAAAAAAGTGTACGACCGCCGCCAGGACATTAAAGAGCGCGAAGACCGCCGCACACTGGCGCGGGATTTCAAATCCAAATTGATAAAAATTTAAAAAAAGAAGAAACAAGCATTCATTCACAGGGATGGCGTTAATTTTCTTTTCTTTGACAAATTCTTATAAACTACATATATTAAAAACGAATTAAATAAAATCATGGGGGCGTCACGGTTTCGACGGGGACAATTGAAGTTGTAGTTGCGTACCGAGGTTCCTACAGGCCTCGTTAAACAGGTAGGAAACATATAATCGCAGAAAACTACGATTACGCATTAGCCGCTTAGACGGCTAACGTTCTACCCGGTTTGCCTGTTGGCTGGACTAGGACGTCATAAAGACAGGATAGCCAAACTTCTTGCCTGGCGGAGTGCGGCGAACTTTTACAGGCTAGCGCGGTGACGATCCGGCCTTAGGGAGCAATCCAGCGCGAAGGTTCTAAAACGAAGGCTACGTACGTAGAAGCTGCAGCGGAAGGTTTTCGGACGCGGGTTCGACTCCCGCCGCCTCCACCAAGACATAAAAGCAAACCCGTCCATCAACCACATCCGGCTGCCAGACGGGTTTTCTTCTATTTATTAGTGTGGAATGCGACGGGCTTTGCTGCCAACAAAGGCAGCGCGTGATTTGTAATTATTTGCTCGGTCGCATTGAAACCGGTTGGAACTTCTTTATAAAATTGAGTTGTATGCCATATGGCAGATGTTATATTGTGGAGCCGTTTTAAAAGGCCTTTTGCGTCTTTTATTAGAAGTGCATGATGGCTTGGAAAATGAATGCGACCGTTTGGAGGTTGAACAATGAACAGACAGCGCGCCCTTGAATTGCTGACCCGCAGCAAACCCGAATTGCAGTCCCGTTTCGGTGTGATCCGGCTGGCGTTGTTCGGCTCGACCGCCCGCGATACGGCAACCAGTGGCAGCGATGTCGATGTCCTTGTGGCCTTCGACGGACCTGCCACTTCCAAGCGCTATTTCGGCGTGCAGTTCTACCTGGAGGACCTGCTTGGCTGCCCGGTCGATCTGGTCACAGATAGAGCCCTGCGCCCGGAGCTGCGCCCCTATATTGAGCAGGAGAGGATCAATGTCTGATGCCAGCCAGCGCGAATGGCGTTTCTACCTCGACGACATGATCGATTTTGCCGGAAAGGTGCTGGTTTATACCAACGGACTCGACCAGGCTGGTTTCGTGGCAAGCGGGCTGACCTATGACGCAACCCTGCGCAACCTGGAGCTGATCGGCGAAGCCGCTACCCACATCCCGGACGGAGTCCGCGCCGCCCATCCCGAGATTCCCTGGCGGATGATCATCGCCACCCGCAACCGCCTTATTCACGGATATCTAGGCATCGATGACGACACGCTCTGGAGTATCATCCAAGACGATGTGCCCGAACTGCCGCCGTTATTGCAGGCTCTGAAGGAAGAGGTGCAGCCATGAAACGCGAGAGAGTTAAGATCGTCGACCACGTTTCCGCCATAGCGGCGATCAAGTGGCTGGGCGAGAAGGACATGTCGCGGGTATCATTGCCAGTTGAGGAAACCGTGGAAGAGATTAACCATGAAAGGCACGAAAAAAGGAGCAGAATTTGATTCGAACCGAGTATCTGCGCTTTTTGCAAACACTTACTGATGCTGATGTTGCTGCTGATGTGTACAAGATCGCAAATCTTGTTTTCGACCATTTTGACACGTTGATCCCACTTTCCACTTCGCAGGGCCAACGCATCAAAAAAATGGTGCAGCTTGCTAAAACAAATTGGGCTTCAATCAGCGCAGACATTCAACCCATACCTAAACAGGCAACAGAACAAGCCTGCCCAATCACTCAATTAAAAAGTCTCTCCGTTGGCCCATTTCGTGGCTTCGCTAAGCAGGAAGATTTTGATCTCGCCAGTCGATTGGTACTGATCTACGGTCCTAACGGCACGGGGAAATCCAGTTTTTGTGAGTCTTTAGAATTTGCTTTGCTCGGGAGTGTTATCGAAGCTGAAAATAAACGCTTTCACAATCAACAAGACTATTTGAAAAACGCCCACACTAACAGTTATCAACCACCAGTTCTTAAGGGTACAGATAGTCAGGGAATTGATGTACCAATTGTTGCAAACGAAGCTTTGTATCGTTTCTGCTTTATAGAAAAGAACCGAATCGACAGTTTCTCCCGTATTGCCGCCCAAATACCATCCAAACAAACCGAACTGATTTCAACTTTATTTGGCCTTGGTGCCTTCACGTATTTTGTCCGAAATTTTACGGACACCATGGAGCGATATATCGATCTCGAAGGTGTCAAGGCGAAGGAATTGAATCAGAAACAACAGGCGCTGGCTGGTTCTCAAGCTCAGATGAAGACAAATACAGAAGAACTGAAAAAACTGGATGAAGAAGAAAAAGAACTGGCCAAACAATACCGAGAAGACTGCACCTTTCCTCAAATGATTTCAGAGTTGAATAGCACAGAAAAAAATCGAGGCGTGATTCAGCAACTTGATGATGAACTGCAAAAACCGATTGCCATTAAAAGCAATCTGACGATTGCAGATTTAACAGCTCAAAAACAATCCATTGAAACCAACCTAAGTGAATTCAACACTAAGCAGCAGGAACTGACAAACGCCAGTCAGCAAGTGTCTTTTAAGCGGCTTTATGAGGCTGTCTCACGGATTCAAACAATCAGCCCTGAAACCTGCCCGGCCTGTCAGACACCGCTTTCACAAGTGACAGTCAATCCTTACTCATATGCCAGTGAAGAGTTGCAGAAACTCCAGCATTTAAGCAAGTTGCAAGAGGCAATTGAAAAGCTGAAAAGAGAAATCAGCAAGTCGCTGATCGGGCTTTCCCAGATCATCGATATATGTTGTACTCGTTTTGATCAAAACAATCAGCTCTCAGTTTTTCAGGTTTCAACCGCAGAGACCGACACCATTGACTGGTGGAATTCCCTCCAGCAGCGGTTGGATGATGGATTCACCCCATGGCAACATGTAGAGACTCAGGTTAAACAGCTTGAATCTATTGATAAGGAGATTGATCAGTCTAATCAAATACGACCCGAGAAACAAACAGAACTAAAACGGCTTCGTGAGTTTGCCGAGAAGATCGTTAAACTGCAGACGCGTAGAGAAACTGCTGACAAGGCAATTGAAACGGCCACAAACGCTATCCAAGAATTTGATACTGAAAATACCCGGCTCATAGCGGATGCTGCAGCTGAAAAAGCGGTTGTTGTCCAAAATCAGGCAATCGCGGCTGCTTATGCCACTTTTGTCCAGAAGCTAAACGCCTATATGAATGGTCTTCCGGCTCAATTGGTAGCAGATTTAGGTAAGATGGTTGTTGCGTTATACAATGCATTCAATTGCAACGATGCACAGCATGAACAACTGGCGGAGGTTCACTTGCCACTCCACCAGAATGAGCGTCTGGAAATTTCGTTTAAAAAAGATCCCGCAAACTTTTTTGATGCCCTGCATATTTTAAGTGAGGGTCATATCCGTTGCATGGGACTAGCCATATTGACAGCCAAAAATATTAAAGAAAACTGTCCGCTTCTCATCTTCGATGATCCAGTAAATGCAATTGATGATGATCACCGTGAATCCATCCGGAGAACATTGTTTGAAGATGCATTCTTTGACACGAAGCAGATCATCTTAACTTGCCATGGCGAGGAGTTTTTTAAGGATATTCAAAACCTGTTAACAGCCGAAAAGGCGCGTCAGTCCAAAACCGTTTCTTTTTTACCAAAAATTGGCGATTACCATATCCGGGTGGATTACAATTGTTCACCTCGCAATTACATACTTGCCTCTCGCACCCACTATGATAAGAATGAAATTCGAGATGCATTAGGCAAAGCCAGACAAGCACTCGAATCTCTTACAAAGAAAGTGTGGCGCTATGTCAATAAATACAGTGACGGCATTCTGAAAATCAAATTACGTTCAGCTACGGCACCTGTTGAGCTTCGGGATCTGACAGAGCAACTAAAGGGAAAAATTTCGAAAGACTACTTTTCCGACGCAAATAAAAATAATGTGTTAGCACCCATTGAATCTCTGCTGGGGATTAATGGAGATTCTCGGGAATGGCGATATCTGAACAAAGGAACGCATGAAGAATCAGATCGAGCGGAATTTGACCGCCCAACGGTTAAGCAAATCGTGACAGCATTAGAGCAGCTTGATGCTGCCCTCGGTTAATTTGTAGCGATGATTGATTATGTCCGTGAACTTTAGCTTCGAGCTCAGCAAAGACCCAGCAGACAGCACCGCCGGATGGCGTAAGGCCTTCTATCCCTATGCCACAGTCGGCTGCGGTATCGAAATCACCATCTACCTCGGCACAACGGATATCGACCGCCTTACCCCCGACGACATTCGACGCACCTTCGGCTCAACCGCAGTCACAGACCGAGAAAGCCCCCGTTGCCAACAGCAATTTTCTAAAAAAGGCCTTTCTCGAAGGCTGCCAGCGGGCCGGTCTGTTTGATGTTATTGCCGAGGATGGCGCCACACCATGACCCTTATTACTTCAAAATTCACCATCACCACCCTTATCCAGCACGTCAAGCTGACCATTCAGGGATTGAATAACATTGAATAATAAGGAAGATATTTCATGGACACCGACGATTTGAATGAAATGGCCTGGGACGTCATCGTCCGGGCCGCCCTCGTTTCGGATACGTTGAAAGCCGAACTTGGTGCAATGGCCCGCCGGTATCAGTCCGAGGACGAATGGCTTCAAGGGGTTCGTGTCCATCTGGAAGAAATAGCCGATGATCCGTCCGAGTATGTGGATTCTTGGGATTTTGAAAACGAGAAAGGTATCACGGCAACCATGATTGGGAGTTGCGCGACCGAAATCTGTCTCCGAGTGAATGAAATCTTAGCCATACCTTTGAGCAAGAGAGGTGCAAGGTCATGGTGAGCGTAAAGCTGCAGAAGCTCATCATTTCTTACTTTTCGACGCTACATCGCATCGACATGGTTTTTCTTTCCCCCTGCGCTATTTTGAGGTCCATCATCTGGAATCGGATTGGCCGAAGTTTCTCGACGAAGTAAGAAGTAATATGTGGATTAAAGGAAAATATACATAAAAAAAGGAAAGGCGACTTTTCCGCTGCAATCATGTGTGTGCTCACAACTGCTGTCAAAGCGTCGGTCAAATCTAAATAGATTGACTTGCCTTTCCTTCTACCACCCCTTAATGGAATTCACTTTTGATGACGATGTAAGTTTTTATGCTCACACCCCACACAACGCATCTTTCTGATAATCCATTAAGTTAAATATAATATAATTCTGCTTTTCCTTTAGTCAAGAGGGATTAAATTAAAAATTATGCTGAAAGAAGTTGAAATAAAAAAACAGAAATACTAAGTTATTATTACTATTTTAACAAAACAGACATCCCTTGACAACGGTATAAAGCAGGATAAATTATTACTGAAAAGAAAATACTGCGGTGCACGTGGAGTCTTAGTACTGGGTGTTAGTGATTTAAGAATTATATGGTCTTAGTGGCGTACCGCCCCAAAATAGACCAAATCTTTTAAAAGTGACTCCAGTTAACAGCGAGACGGCATCGCGGTTTTCTTTTGTTTACATAAATATTTCGAATACAGCGATCAGGAGCAGGTTGTTTCTCCGGCGCGTACATGACAAGTGAAAATTCGGGATGTCTGTAGGAATCAGGTAAATGAACAGCAACTTTCAACTCAAAGGAGGTAGGTGATGGTGACCATTGAATTTACGAAAGAGGAAGCGGCAGAAACCTGTGAATTGCTGAAGGCAGTTATTGAGCCGCTGGAATGGTCGATAGCGAGGACGGATCTGGGACACAGACAATGGCGTGAGTTTCTTAAAAAACGACGATCTTTCGTAGATGAACTGATAAAGCGTCTGGAGACAAAATTGAGCCTTGAATTGACCGACGAGGAAACGCAGGAAAGTATTGCAATGCTGAGTGAAGCTATTCCGGTTTTGGAACGGTCAATAGCCAAGACTGAGATAGGACATAGAGAGTTTCGTGAGTTTCTTAAAAAACGACGGGCCCTTGTAAATGAACTGATAAAGCGTCTTGAGAAATAAATGCGGTTTGCCTTGAAATAAGAACATGTTGAATGTGTTCAGGGGGCGACAAAAAGCCCCCTGAAATTTTGGGGAAGCAATCTCTGCTATAATGTTTACTAATTTTCAATATTTACATGCTTTTCTGCTGCATGTTTTCCCGGCGCATTGATTGAATGTACCTTGAGCAAGTCCTTGTAAAAAATAAAAAAGACATATAATGCTGAAGTTTAAAAATAAGTAAAACCTGCCTTTGAGAATCCTAAAAACCTGAGGCAGGGGGTGGAAACAATGTCAAGATTTGAGATAATAGAATTCACAAATAAAAAGGGCGAAATGGATTTCATTGTTCTGGACAGATTAATCAAAACTGAACAGCCAAAAGCCCAGTGGTTGGAAGGGATTAACAACGCCTACAGAGAAAAATTCGATAACGGGGATTTAGCTTTTAAGGTTATAGTCTAGAGAGCAACGGCAAACCGATCACAAATCTCGATGTGCTCTATTGTTAATGGAATTCCAACGCCTGTGCATCTACAGGCGCTGGAAAGACAAGAATAAAAATGAATTTTTATAGCTTCATTAAATAGAACCCTAAATCCGGATCGATAGCGCCGGGGAGTTTTTTAAACTCACAGCCGATGTTTTTTTTGTTCACGTAACGGACAACGGCTCTTTTTCTTATCAGAGAGTTTTTAGCATTATTTATATAAAATTCGATGTTGATTTCTTCATCCTGATTTAACAGGTTTGCCGTCAGTGTTTCAAATTTGCACCCCTGCATGGATAGATTTTTCACAATCATTTTCCCCCAGTTTTTGGGGTTTGATGCAGCCAGGTATATGCCGTCAAGCCCTATTTCTTTTCGGAATAAGCCTCTAAATTCAATCTCTACGTCATAGACATTTCCGCACTTGCATTGAATTTTAACCGGTCCCTTGGTACCCATATATATTTGGGCCTGTTCTTTTTGCACCATATCACAATTTTGACAGATGAACGTTACTAACCCGTTTGCATCAACATAAACTTTCTTGATATTGCTTTCCATATTCATGCCTTACCGTTTAATAGGATTTTGATTTGGAGCCCGTGTCCTTTTGAAGAATCTCTCTTACTTTTTTATTGTTGAAGTAAAAGGCAGGAGCCTTACATTGATTGTCGGCGATCTTTGCCGTCTTCTTTAGTTAATAACGTGCAAAGCCTGCCGCCAGATAAAAAACCCGCTGTTCTCAGCGGGTTTCGTGTTGTTGTCGTTGTGAGGCATTTTGTCTTCAGCTTTTTCCTGCGGCTATCCGCACGAATACTGCAATTCAGCACACAAGGTTAATATTCCTGAATTTCCGGCCCTTATTTTTTGTCACCGTCTAGCGGTTTAACGGTTTTATGAATTCCACCAGTTTCCCTTCGATAAACTCCGCCGACCGTAAGAACGGGATCAACTGGTCGTCCTGGCTGCGCACCATTGCATGAATCGAGTCCAAGCCGCGTTTTTTACAGCACTCAGTAAAAAACTGCATTAACTTAGTACCAATGTGGTGATGGAGGTATGCAGGGTCCACTCCGATGTTTTGCACCAGGGCGATATCCGTTGCATCATAGGATGAAGTTGACCTTTGACCGAGAAGGAAACCGATAATTCGGCCTTCGGCCTCCGCCACTACACTCATCGTCAGTTCACCGCCCAACGGCGTAAAATCATAAGTAAATGCCCGGTTTTTACCGGTAATTTTACGGTCGATGGACAGTACCTCTTCAATATCTCCTTCCGTCATGCTGCGAATATTAACCTGGAGTTCCTGTCGTGGCGTGGCTTTCTCTTCCATGATGCTGACTCCTTTCTTGCAAGTAATTTATGCTGATAACTTTCTGCTAATAATGAGCCGGTTTGATAAGAAGTTTCTAACGATTAATTTAAATATAAGACCAACGGCTTTTTGTGTCAATGAGTTATGTAAACGATTTTTGGTCATAAGTTAAATTGTTGCGCTGTGTTTATCAAGAAGATACTTTTGTCTTGTTTTCTGATATACCTTCATTTATAAATTTGGGAAAATATAAACTTATTTTAGCAATATCCCTGTAATAGGAGGTGCAGCACAATGTTCAGGAAAACCCTTACCCCCAGAATTTCCGAACTAAACGGGGCGCGGCATATCGGGCATTATGTAATACCCGTCTGGCTGGAGGAAGGTTACATCGAGATTATCAAATTATTTAACCCCGAACTCAATTGGGAAACTAAGACGACTTTGTTTCTGGTCAACATGAATATTGATTATATCCGCGAAATGAATTTAGGCAAAGATGTTGAGGTTGTAACGGGAATAAAGAAGATCGGCAGGACCAGCCTTGTTTTGGATCAGAAAATATTTCAGGGAGGGGAATTATGTGCGAGAGGAGCTTCTACTTTCGTTAATTTCCAGCACAGTACCAAAAAATCGACGACTTTCCCTCTGGCTGTTCTTGAAAAACTGAAAGAGCATATGATGGAGGAATGAGATCCCACATTTATTGTCAGGAACTTAAAAGGGAAGGAGCCGTTAAAGAAAGCGTCATTGACGGTATCCTCTATTATTCTATCCTTTCCAATAAAAAGCATAATTTATACCATATAAAGAAATACGAAGTTGTATATTGTAATATATACAATGTCTTGATATAAAGACGCCGTTTATCATGTTTTCAGAGGAAGACCAGATGAAAAATCAATCCGGGGAAAATCAGGAACTGCAGGAAGAAATATCCACTTTAAAACAGAAAATTCAGGATTTGGAACACTTGGCATTCAAGAGTAAGAAGGCGGAAGAAGAAATTGGTGTCTTTAAGAATCGCCTTTCGAAAACTGAGATAATTACCCTTTCCGGCCATTGGGAATACGATCGGCAGTCAAAGCGGTTTTTTGTGTCAGAAGGCTTTCGCCGGATATACGGCTTTGACAATGCAGAATATACAATTTCTCAAATGCATGAACCGGCGCTCCCGGCATTCCGTCCCATGCTTGATGAGGCGCTGAATGGTCTGATTCTGGAAAATCGCCCATATGATGTGGAGTTCCAGATAAAACGGGCCGATACAGGGGAGATTGTCGATATTCACTGCGTTGCTGAATACGACGGTCAAAGGCAAGTGGCGTCGGGCATCGTTCATGCTATTACCAAGCGTAAGCGGGCGCATGAAAAGCTGCAGGAATCACGCAAAAGATTGGAATACATTATTGAGTTTCTTCCCGATGCCATTTTGGCCATTAATCAGAAAGGAACGGTAATTGCCTGGAACCGGGCTATGGAAACCATGACCGGCGTCAAAAAAGAAGATATGCTCGGGAAAGGCAACTACGAATATGCACTGCCCTTCTACGGGAAAAGAAGACCCCTGCTCATTGATTATGCCATGCATCCGGATAAAGAAAAAATGGAAAAGCACTACACGGATATTCAGATGGTGGGAGACATCCTTATTGGTGAGTCCTTTGCACCGGATATCGCTCCCGCCGGTATCCATCAGTATGCGACGGCGACGGTTCTTCGCGACGAGAAGGGCGAGGTTATCGCAGCCATAGAGTGCATTCATGATATCACGGAGCGCAAAGAATTGGCGGAAAGACTGAAACGTGCGGAGAAGATGGAAGCATTGGGAGCTCTTGCGGGTGGTGTGGCCCATGATCTTAATAATGTTCTCGGGGTATTGGTCGGTTATTCTGAACTTCTTGCCGATCAGCTGCCCGCGGATACCATTTTGCGAAGATATGCCGATAATATCCTTAAATCCAGCGTCAGAGGAGCGGCGATTATTCAGGATCTGCTTACCCTGGCCAGAAGGGGTGTAACTGTTGCGGAAGTGGTCAATCTGAATAAATTAGTTGACGATTATTTCAAGACACCCGAGTTTGAAAAACTGAAGGATGATCACCCGGATGTTATAATAAGTACTGACCTCGAAGACGGACTTCCGAACATCAAGGGGTCGCCGGTCCATTTAGGCAAGACCATCATGAATCTTGTTTCCAATGCCGTAGAAGCAATATCGGGCAGGGGAGAAGTGATTGTCCGCACCGCGAACCGTTACCTGGATCATCCCGTCAAGGGGTATGACGAGATGAACGAAGGTGATTATGCCGTCCTTACGGTTTCCGATACGGGCAGCGGGATTTCTCCTAAAGACATGGGCAAGATATTCGAACCTTTTTATACAAAGAAAGTTATGGGCAGAAGCGGAACAGGGTTGGGTCTGGCTGTTGTCTGGGGAACGGTGAAAGATCACAACGGTTACATCGACGTGCAGAGTGAACCGGATGAAGAAACCATTTTTACTCTCTACTTCCCCGTATCCAGACAGGAAGTGGTAAAAACTGAGAAAACCTTATCTCCAGCCCATTATATGGGCAAGGGACAATCTATTCTGGTAGTGGATGATGTGAAGGAACAGCGGGAATTGGCCATGAACATGTTAGAAAAACTCGGGTATCATGTTTCAGCCGTTGCCGGCGGGGAGGAAGCAATAGAATATCTCCAAAGCAGGCAGGCGGACTTGATCGTTCTGGATATGATCATGGAGCCCGGGATGGACGGGATGGAAACCTATCGAAAGATTGCCAAAATGAATCCCCATCAGAAAACTATCATTGTCAGTGGTTTTTCGGAGACCGACCGGGTCAAAAATGCCCAGGAAATGGGAGCCGGGGCTTTTATCCGGAAACCATATATCCTGGAGAAAATAGGCCTTGCAGTTAAAAACGAACTGGAAAGACATTTTTAGACACGGGCAGTTGGTCCAAATCCAATAAGAATTCCGAAAAGGCATTCTCAATTATATCGCTGGAAAATTAAAAAGGGAGAAAAATAATGATTGCCTATCAGCTTTCCATTTTTGCCGAAAATAAGCCTGGAAAACTGGCGCATGTTACCAGACTGCTGGCCGGAGAAAATATCAATATACGAGCGACGACAATATCGACATCAGATACGTTCGGCGTCATCAGTTTGATTGTTGATGATCCCCAACGGGCGGAAGCAGTACTGACCAAAGCGGGAATGACCGTGAATCTGCGGCGTGTTCTGGCTATTCTTCTACCGGACATGCCGGGCGGATTGGATCACCTCACACAATTGCTCTATAAAGAAGAGATTAATATAAACAATGCCTATGGTTTTGTTCTGGAAAGCTCCAAGAGGGCAGTGTTTGTCGTCGACGTGGATCAGATAGAAAAAACAGAAAAGCTTCTGGAGACGCAAGGCTTCCAGACGTTGGATACGACGGCGTTTTCGACAATGTAGCCATAAAGAGACTATTGGAACATGACTTATCATAAGACGAGGTAATTTTGCAGCAGTTCTAAAGATAACTACGAGTCACAACTTGAGTCCTGATGTTATTTCCCAAAATGGTGTATATTTCTTCTGATAATCAACAGCTTTTGGGGCGCTTGAAATGAAGGGTGAAGAACAGACGAAAGAACAGCTTTTAAATGAACTGACAAAATTGCGTCAGTTCATCTCTGAACTGGAAAAATCAGAAAGCAACGGTAAGAGGACAAAGAAAGCACAGCCGTCATCAGAAAACTTCTATAAGACCATCTTTGAAAACACAAAAACCGCAACAGCTATACTTGAGGAAGACGATACCATATTCCTGGTAAACAGAGAATTCGAGCAACGCACCGGGTACACCAAGGAAGAAGTGGAAGGCAAGAAAAGGTGGATGGAATTTATTGTTCGAAAAGATGATTTGAAGCAGATGAAAGAATATCGTCGTTTGCGCCTTATTGATCCGCTGTCTGCTCCACAGGAATATGAGTTCCAGTTCGTCGACCGGAAAGGGCAGATAAAAGATGTTCTTACAACTATAGCCATAATACCCGGCACAAAACAAACTCTGTTGTCATTGCTGGATATTACTGATCGCAAACAGATGGAGAAGGCATTGCAAGCGGCTCACAATGAATTGGAAGTTAGAGTTCAGGAAAGAACTGCCGAGTTGGTAAAGGCAAACGACGCATTGCAAAAAGAAATCTTCGAACGCAAACATGCCGAAGCAGTGGTAAAGGATAGCGAGAAGAAGTTTGCTGCAGCTTTTTATAAAAGTCCGATTCCTATGGCCATGACAGCCATGAAAGACGGCCGGTATATCGATGTCAATGAGCCGTTTCTGAATGTTATGGGTCTTAAATACGAACAGTTGGTGGGCAATAGTTCTACCGGCACAGGTTTTATTACCGGCGAATCACGAGCGTTATTCCTGGAAGAGTATCGCCAAAAAGGATTCGTAGAAAATCTGGAGTTGTCGATGCAGGTGAACAATGGCGAATGGAGGCGCGGTTTATTCAATTCTTCAAAAATCACTATTGGTGAAGAAGATTTCTTCCTGACGATGGTAACCGACATTACGGAGCTCAGGCGCGTGGAAGAAGAACTGCGTAAAAGCGAAGTAATGCTCAGCAGTGTTTTTAAAGCAGCCCCTATTGGCCTTTGCGTGATGAAAAACCGGGTTTATCATTTTGCCAACACAGCCTGGTGCGAACAATTCGGCTATTCTGAGTCTGACCTTATCGGCAACACAACTCAATTTCTATATGAGAATAAAGAAGAGTATGAGCGAATTGGCAAGGAGTTAAATGCAAGTCTATCGACAAACAGCCTGGCTTCTATCTCAACGAAGCTTCAGCGTAAAGATGGCGTATTGCGCGATGTTATTCTCACAGCCGTGCCTCTTCAAAGAGAAAATCTCTCCCAGGGATTAATTGTTGCAATAGAGGATGTTACGGACCGTAAGCAGGCGGAACAGGAACTTATCTGGAAGACAGCCTTGCTGGAGGCGCAGGTTGAAGCCACTATCGATGGCATCCTGATTGTTGATGGTGAAGGTAAAAGAATTCTGGTAAATCAACGTCTCCTCGACATCTGGAAAGTTCCTCAGTACATCCGGGATGATGAGGATGACACACCACTGCTGCAGTATGTAACGAGCATAACTAAATGCCCGGATCAGTTCCTCGAGAAGGTTTTGTATCTCTATGACCATCCTGCTGAAACCAGTCGGGATGAAATCGAGTTTAAAGACGGTATGGTTCTGGACCGTTATTCATCACCCGTCTTGGGTAAAGACGGGAAGTATTACGGAAGAATCTGGACATTTCGCGATGTCACTGACCGCAAGTGGGCGGAGCAAGAGAGGCTGCGTGTGGAGAAACTTCAGGGGATCCTGGAAATGGCGGGAACAATTTGTCATGAAATGAATCAGCCCATGCAGATCATCTCCGGATACTCCGAAATATTATTGAATATTACCGAAAATCATCCAATCCATGCAAAACTTAATATGATCAATGAGCAAATTCAAAGGATGGGCGATATTACGAAAAAGTTAATGAAAATTAAAAATTTCGAAACTCAAGATTATGCCGGATTCAGTCGAATTATTAATATCAACAAGATTTCCGGCAACGATAATGAATAGACTGAGCTGGTGATTATCATGAATGATAAAAAAATCCTGGTTGTTGACGATGAAGTTTTAATTCTTGATTTGTTAAGCGAAGTTTTCCAGTCCGCTGGCTATACAGTACTTACGGCCGAAAGCGGCGAAGAGGCGTTGAAAATACTTCAGCATGAAAGTGTCATGGTTATGTTTCTGGACATTATGCTTCCAGGTATTAGTGGTATTGAACTCTGCAAGAAAATAAGAATAGAAAATCAGATTTGCATCATTCATGCAATGACCGGCTACAACAATATCTATGGTCTCTTGGAGTGTCGTGCTGCCGGTTTTGACGATTTTTTCGTCAAACCAGTTCGAATGAATTTACTCGAAAAGGCAGCTCAGGACGCTTTTGAAAAGCTGGAAAGATGGGATATCGCTGAATAGCGTAACAGCGCTGCTGAATCACGAATGGTGATAATAAGTTGCATTCAAAGGATAACGCAGTGGCAGGGAGGAGGCTCCCCGGCATGCGCCGGGCAGACATCCGGCGTATTGTTCATACGTTTATGAGTCAAGGCACATGAACAGTGTCAAAATAATTGAGTGACTGCAATTTTAGCGGTTTTTTGCCCGTTGCCGTTTCGCAAAATGACAACGATTCCCTTATCCTCACAACCTCCGAGGAAAATTCCGTAAACGGCATTTCTGTTTGTCCCGGCAATTACCGTCGCCGTCTTTCCCCAGATGTCCCTGCACGGATAAACGGGAGGCTTTGAAGGAGTGATATGCCCGTTTCCCGGAGAAAAGACCATATTGTGATCATAGGTTGCCGTGCCATTCACCATCGTCTGCCTGAGCGCGTTCAATATGATTGTTCTCGATTTTAGAGTCATCTGCCTTTTGAAGGATTCGATATTGTTGTCATTAGTTTCGGTAAGAGAAAGCAGCCTTGTTAAAGCTATCAGATCATTGACGGTAAAACGAACCCGATAGTCCAGCCCCGCCAGCAGGCGGGCAAATTCGGTGTCATCTTTAATCTCCGGCAATTTACTTTTTATCCGCAGTTGCCGACAAAGATTATTGAAAAATATTTTAAAGTTCTCCTGTTTGATAACGCGGTAAAGAGAAGCAAAATAAAGATTGCAGGAATTGGCCAGGGCGGCGGAATATTTTATTTTTCCGTGTCCTTCAGGGATCCAGCATCTGGCGGGAATATTCGGGTCGCTGTTGCTGCGGCAATTATAGACGTATTTTTCCAACAGCTCAGGTTTTTCGACCGCCAGATAAAGTGAAACGATGATTTTGAATATCGAGCCGGGAGGAATTTCCCTGGCCACTATCTCTTTGTGGCTATATTGCTCAACCTTGCCGGTGATTAATGAAAACGTTACATAGGAATAACCTGGCGGTGTCGATTGCCCTGCGTCTTCATGTTTTATAAATTCAAGGCCGGGAAAATAATGTTCCAGTATCTCATAGCGTGAATAACCCAGGGCGGCCAGTTGCAGGGCGCCGGCCTGGCAAAATCCGGCCCCATGCCCGGACCCTTTCCCCCGGAAAACGAAATGTTTTGTGCCGTTTTCCGTCTTTTCCATTATCCGGTAATTATTGCTTTTCAGAAAATTCCAACCGCGTATTTTGTTGATCCGTAACCGGAAATCTTCCGGTGCAAGCAAATAATGATAATCTCCGATCCAGAGATCGATGCCGGGTATTTTCCGATCGTACTGAATGGAAACAGGTCCCGCAGCGGGCATGTTGTTTTTTTTAAAAATCAGTTGCGGCAAGTCATCGGCCGCAATTACTGCTTGCCAATCATCATCTTTACCGCCGCACAGCCGAGCACCGTTGTAAAGAAGCCAGTCCCTGATTCCAATTTGTTTTCCTACTGTCGGACCGAATACATTATTGCCCAGAGTTTGTCCTCCGCAGTCGGCGTGAAAGTAAAGCATTTCCAAAAGGCGACCGTTATTGATTATCCAGGGAAATTCATCGGCAAACCGGAAAGATGCAGATTTGCGTCCCGCATAAGTTTGACAGTGCGCCAGATCACAGAAATCAAAACCATCGTGCGGTTGATGGCCCTCGAGCATCATGATGCGGGAAAGGATAAGCATTGTCAATGCAGCCTTTGCCTCCTGCCCGTTGCTGCTGAGTTTACCGTACTCGGCATAAGCTGCATCGCGCGCATAACGCGAGCTGTCTTCCTGAACGATCAGCCGTAGATCTTTTTCGCCGCCTGTAATTTCAAGCGGCAGCGGATATATTCTTTCCTCATTGGCAAAGCGAACACGAAAAGAGTCATCCGCACCTGTTCCCTTAATAACAAGACGGACTGGATTTTTGAGGGTTGTTTTATCGGCGCTCAGCAATAGTCTGTCATCAGTTAAACTGATAACTATTTTTTTTATTTCGCGGCGCTGACCTTCTTTGACGTCATGCGCAATTGCGCCCTTCGGAAAAATAATTACCAGTTCTTTCGAATTATTTTCTCTGATTTGCCTGAGCCGTTTGGAAAGAATGGATATTTTCACGAATGAATTATGTTGAACATCAGTTGCGGAAGCGTCGGCCACTGAAAGTGCCGGCAAGCAAACGATGTAAATGAGCGCCGGCAGAATACCGGATATTATTCTTAACAAACTGGTGCTGTTGAAATAATCTTTTTTCGGCGGCATGTTTGTTGTCTATCCATCTATCAGCTCTGAAGAAAAATGGCTGGTTGATAAAAAACGGTCATAAGTATTCCACCGTGGCCGGAGGACTTATGACCGGAATCGAAATGATTACTTTTTGTGAACGGTGAACTTTGCCGCCTGCGACCATCCCTGAATGTCCGGTTCATACATACATTCCATGCGGGCCGGTTTGGCGAGAAATTCTCCGGGAAGTTCCGCTCTCATGGTATACGCTATTTCATAGACATTGTTCTTGCTGATTTTGGTAAAGAAGAAAACCATCCGGTTGTCCCATCTTTCACTGTGGGCATACGGCTGATAATTGTCGTAGACATTCTTGTTGACTACTTCAAAACCCGCCGGCAGAAAATCCTCCAGAACCAGAAATTCAAAATTATCCCGTGCTTTGAATCTGACTTTGACCAGTATCTCATCGCCTATCTTCAAACCTTTTTTATCGTCGATGAACTGCGGCACCAGATATTCGTTGTTGTTGATGTCTCTTACTCTGGTCACAAAATAATAAAATCTGTTCAGATCGATGCCTTTACTGACAGACTTGTTTACCCTCTCTTTTGATTTAAGATAATCTTCCTCCCCTTTAGCCCAGGACAACAATCTGTTTTCCTTAAAATACAAATTGCCGTTAATTGTCACATTAAAATTAACTTCGCCTGCCGCCTTGCCGCTGGCCTCAAATACATAATTACCGGCTTTAATGTTTGGTGGAAACTTTGCAATGTGCGTGTAGTTTTTGGCATTGACGGTTTTTTTAGCGTCGTATTCAATGGTCGTAAGGTCTTTGCCGTTCAGCTTAAAGTGTATTTTCCCTTCAGCCGCAGTAATTCTTCCTGAGCGGCTGTAGTACTTGCAAACGGCAAAAATTACAGCCGCCGTCTCCTTCGTCGATTTCCAGGCAGCCCCGCGATTTCTCTTCATCAGGGAATTTACTGTCTGAAGAGGCAGCGTTGATTTATCATTTACGGATAAAAGAGCCGACAAAACATGAGCGGTAATTTCCGTATTGCCTCCCGGCCAGCTCCATGATTGATTGCCCGTATGTTCCCAGTAAACGCCGAAGCGATCTTTCTTTTGCATGTCCTTCAGAGCCGCGGTATGAGACTTTAGAAGAGCGCCGATGCGTGTTTTGGCGGCTCTGTCAAGATCAGGCAGTTTGTCGGCGTTGGCCATAGCCATAATTAAATATGCGCGGCAATAGGGATTAAGGTGATTGCTTTTTGTAAATTCATTGAAGATGGCGGAATTCCACTTTCCCCAGAGAGTGTAAGTATAAAAAAGAAAGATCCGGGCGTCATCATTATTAACAACTTTAACTTGCAGTAGTCTTTCCACGGCGGCTAGCGCCTTGTCTATTCTTGCCTTGTCGATGTCATAGCCCAGCGATTTGGCTATTTGTAAAGAGTAGAGCACATACCCGGTGACGTATTCATTGCCAACGTCGCCGCTCCACCATCCCCAGGTCCCATCTTCATTTTGCTGCCGGAGAATGCGCTCTATACCTTCGGTGATTTTATTATTTAGTTTTTCACTGTCGGTCATTTCCGCTGCCAGTCCTTTTTGCTTTAAAAGATTGCGCAAAGCCAGGGCGGGTAAAAATCCGTTTATTGTTTGTTCAATGCAGCCGTAGGGGTAATCAGCAAGGTACTCCGAGCCCTGCAAAAGTTGAGAGATGGGGTTGGGATTAACGTTAATGCTGATTTCTTCCGGTTTGTACAGGAAATCATCCGTATCTTGCAAAGGGGTAAGAGAGACAACCCTGTTGTCGGCCATGTCCCCCGCACCGTAAAGCTTATAGTTTGCCCCGCGGATGTATACTGGCAGAGTCAGCTTCAAGGCATCCCGGGCTTTTGCATCTGCCGCAGCCCGGAAGAACAATTCCAACTCTTTCTGTTTTTCGGGGACAGTGATGTCATAAAAACTGCTTGCGACACCATAGGCGGGCAAGCTTAATTTAACCTTTTCGGCGGGCTCAATTAAACGATTGTTTACCTTGAATTCCGTGTCCACAGCAGGCAGGCCGCGATCGGTGTTGCTGTTGATTATGCCAATCAGTCCGGTTTTGTCTCCTTCAATAAAGAAACGTGGTTTGCCGATACGGGCAATTAAATCCTGCGTGGCCAGAATCTCGCTCTTCTTTTCACCGACTCTGCCCTGCAAATCATGGCCGCGGGAAGTCAGTCGCCAGGTTGTCAAATTGTCCGGCAGAGGGAAGTTTATAGTCGCCAATCCGAGTTTGTCTGTTTTAATATCTGCATTCCAGTAGGCCGTATCAGCGAACTTTTCTCTTATCTTAGTTTTACCGTCTTTGCCTACACCGGCGAGAATGGTGAAGGGGAATGAATAATTCGTCAGCACCCAGTTGGAATTCTTCGAATAGAAAAAATCTCGCATTTTGGGGGTGTGATCACGCCGGATGAGATATATGGCCTCATCAACAACGCCGAGTGACAGGTCGCCCTGCACCGGTTTTCCTTTCTCGTTGGTCGCCTTGATCTTTACCGTAACCTTCTCACCCGGCAGGTACTTTTCCTTGTCCGCGGCAAGTTCAATATTCATGCTTACATCGGGATTGGGAAGGCTTACTTCTGCCGTGCTGGTGAAAAGAGCACGCCCTCTCTGCATGGTCGCCGTGATGAAAACATTGGGCGCATATTCCTGCCTGATATTCAGTTTAACGGGGAGAACATTGCCGGTCATCGAAAATACTTTTTTCTCATAAATATCTTTTCCTTCAACAGTGAGGCAGACATAGGAATCCGTGTAACGGCTTTTAATCAGGCAGGTGACTTCGCCCGGCTTTTCCAGTTCCGTACTGCTGAGGGTCAACTCGAGATTTTTGAAGCGCGATTGTACGCCCGCCGGTGAAGGGCCGTATATCCAGAGTATGCGGGAAGCTGTAATGAAGTTATCCTTTTTATCCTTGCTTTCCGCAACAATATCGAATTCTCCGAAAGAATCAAAATGCCTGGGCAGCTCTATTCCGGCTGTTCCGTTGGCGTCGGTGTGAACTTTTACGGCGTATACGGCCTTTTTGTCATGGACGTAAATTCTCTGCCAGGATTTCCAGATATAGCGGAATACTTTAATGTCCACCAATGCGCTTTGCGGCTTGCCGTTATGGGCGATTGTTTTTATCTCAATTTCTTTCTTCTCATTTCCCTCAAAGAAACTTTGCCGCGGCTTGATTTTGATATAGTACTCACCCCGGCCGACTTTGACCGTTGATCTTTCGCTGATGCTGACATTGGATTTGTCAACAATGGTGACTTCCAGGGTCACCTCGCGATCATAAGGGAAATCGCCGCTGGCGAGCTTCAACAGGGCTACTCCGTTTTCATCCAGGTATTTGTCCCCCTCCAGTTTGATTTTATTATAGGAGCGGCTTTGTTCACCGTCTTCTTCCCACCAGTAGACGGCATCGTTATCCCGCAGTTTGCTTTCGTAAAAACGGTACTTAACCAGCGCGCCTTTCAAGGGCGAGCCAAATAAATATTTCGCCTCTACTTTAAATTCGATGGTATCGCGGTTGGTGTAGAATTCCTTTGTTGCATTGATGTCAATTTTAAATTCCGGCTTGCGGTATTGATCAACATAAAACCTGCCGGAACCGTACAAATTATTTTCGTCCGGGCCGGCATTGATTTCGTATGTTCCCAAACGTGCTTCCGCCGCCAGGGTTAATTCGCCTTTATGTGCACCCCACTCATTTGTTGAAAAAGAGCCATGGGCGATTGTTTCATCAACATCGGTATTTTTGATCCGGTAGAACAGCTTCCTGTTTTTTATGGGATTGGAAACGCTGTCCATTGATTTACCGACAATCTTATAATAAACCTTGTCTCCGGCGCGATACACGGGCCTGTCCGTGTAAATGAACAATTTTTCCTTTTCCCGGCTGAACTCGTCCGGCGAGCCGGCATTGCAGAAAGCGTAACTTCCGTCGGAATTGACCGCCATTATGGCTAATACCTTATCCGATTTTACAGGAAACTGCAGCGTGCCGTTGAAGTCCGTCTTTCCCTGCATCATAATTTTTACGGGCAAATTTTCCAGACGCGTGGGGGGAGTAAAATTAGCGGTATTTTGATTTCCGGTATTGTCCGGGTTACTGGATTCTTCCTGCGGACCCGGCCGTTCTTCCCTCGGTGCTTTCTCCGGAGCCGGTGTTTTCTGTTTGGGGCGTGTGATATCAAAAATAAATACCGGCGCACCTCCGACAGGTTTATTAGTCGCCAAATTCACCGTGTAGGCAAAGATGTAATTAAGAGAACGCTTAACCACTATTCCTATCGAGGTAACGGAGAAAAATTTTCGGCTGATGATTTTATTTTCTCCCTTAACTTCGATACAGTAGCCGCCGGAAGGCAGGGCTGCGGGAATTTCCACGTGCTGTTCCCGCCATTCGTAAGGGGTGAAATCTTTGATGCTTTCTTCCCATTCCCTGATCAGTTTCAACCCTGCCGTATCGGGGTTAATCTTGTCGGCATCCGTATGTCCTTTCAACACGATTTCCAGGGGAAGCTGGTAAAGCTTAAGTTTTACTTTTTCCAGACGCAGAGTTTTTAAATTGAATCCCAGCTGCTGACCGATGACAAATGTATAGCGGTCCGAGTATACTTCGCAGGTCGGATCTTTAGGCAGGAGGCTGAAATTGAAATCTTTTTTAACATCACCTTCTTTAATTTTTATGATCTCCGATTTATAGCCGTTAAATCCTCTATGGCTCAATATTAATTTGTAATTGCCCGGTTTAACATCCTGAAGGTTATAGCCGCCGTCCTGATAACTTACTGTGGAAATGGCGGACCGGCCGTCCAGTGAAATATCAACGTTAGCTGCCGGAACATCAACGTCCCTGATCATGATTTTCCCGGATATCGCCGCCGGACGGAACATCTGCATCGGCAGGTTGAATGTCTGGCCGCTGTTAATACGATTGATTTGAGCGGTTTCCGTTATGTACCCCGTTTTCTGGAAGGTTGCTGCATAAGTTCCGGCTGCCAGCTTGTTGAATTGATATTTGCCGTCGGCGCCGGTTGTAACAATCCGGGGGCCGGTACCGGAATTGTCGTTACTTTCTTCACCCTCACTATTGTTCTGACGGCTGAAAGTACTGCTGAGTTTTACCTCTACCCCCCGTAGGGGTTTGTTGGCGGAATCAACTACTTTGCCGGTGACAATTCCTTCCTTCATCAAACGGAAAGTGTATTTTCCCGGTTGTATCTCGGTGGTTAAAATATGGGTATTATAGCCGGTGGCGGATATTTCAATTTTATAATTAACATGCTTGATAAAATCGGCAATGTGGAATGAACCGGTCGTGTCGGTGACGGTTTTGTAATAGCCTAAGCCGAAATTAGCGTTTTTGAGTTCCAGAACTGCACCCCGGATCGGCTGCTTTGTTTCCTGGTCGATAACCTCGCCGTATATGGCATCCGTTTTGGTGAGACTTGCCGCATCCTGTTTGTCGGCGGCTTCATTTGCGGCTATTAAATTATTCAGCGGTTGGGATTGATCATTCCGGTAATCGAAAGCATCGCTGCGGAGAGATGGAAACAGACAAAATATTAAAAGCAATCCTGCAAATGTGATTATTTTTTTTGTATTGAGATGTTTCATAAAATTCTTCCTTTCATCGGGGTCATCTGATAATGACGGCCCGGAAGACAAAAATTTGATTAATTTCTTTTCCTTTCAATCTTCTTTTCAAGGCATCAACGCTTTTTATTTCCGAGGGTACAATAACATCCGTTTCATTGTTTTCAGAAGTGGCGACCACACCGTAGTTGGCGATATCGATATTATCAAGATCATCGATTTGATACCGTCGGCCGGCGATGGTAATCACAATATTTACATCGTCTGTTTCCGCCGCATCGAGTGGCTTGTAACGGGTATCGCGCTTTAATGCTCCATGCAGATAATCCATTAAAACATCGTCGAATTTATCCGACTGATGATTAAATGCGCCGAAGCAACCGCGTACTTTGCCCTTTTTAACGAGCGTGACAAATATGCCGAATTTTCCGGAAAAAGAAGGCGGGGAAAATTCGGGCTTCTGAAGGCAATCGTTACCGGTCGAAAATGCCCTCAGCGAACAATTCATCCAGGAAACCAGTTTTCGGGCCTCGTTAGATCGGGCATACATGCGCCATTGGGATAAAGTGTCATCTTCTCCGCTTTTGGCCGGTGTTGAAAAAAATAATAAAAGAAAGACAAGGAATGTGACCCTGGTTATCCGGCAGCGATTCATTTTACATATACCGGTGGATAGTAGTCTTTATAAAGGGTTGCACTGTCTAATAATTTGTTTTCCGAATATCGCCTGCGGCTGACATAAATGGACAGTCCCGGCATTATCGGCCGTGATTTATCCGGAACCGGTACTTCAATCTCTTCTTCCTCCGTTGTCAGTTCATAGCGGTAGGGCAATTGATTTTCCGCTTTTATGATAATGGACAGGCTTTTTTCCGTTAAGATAGTTTCGATATTAAATTTCTGATTAAAGGGATTTTTCAGGCGGAGATCCTTTTTCCCGTAGTAGATTGTTGCGTCCAGGCCTAAGGGAGCATAAGTTACGGGCCGGAGATGGCGATGCCGTTCGATAATATTAAAACCGGCGGCCAAAAGAGCATTGAAGAGCGTTGTTGATACCTGGCACAAACCACCGCCCGGCTCCCACCTTGCTTCTTCTCTATACAATACACGGCCGTTAACGTAGCCGTTTTTTGCTGATCCTTCACCGACAACATTGTTAAAGGAAAACAGAGCCTTCGGCATTATAACGTAGCCGTTGAGTTTGCGGCAGGCGATTTGCAGGTTTGTTTTGACTCCCTGATCCTGGTCTTCCACCGATGTAACGTATGAAGATACGGCAACAAATTGGTTGTCGCTGGCAACGACTGCAACAGGAAAAAGTATGAAACTGAATATTATGATAAACAAGGGCAATTTCATGAAATCACTCCATGTTCAAGATGGGTTATGAAATGATATTTTTTTAAGAATTTATTTCCAGATAGCCTTGTAAAAGGCGTATCATTAAATCGGCATTTTTTCTGGCGCCAGCGGTTATTTCCTTCAGATTCAACGGCTTTTCCAGTAATCCATTTCCAAAATTATCAATTGAGCAGGCAGAAGCATAGGGCAGGCCGAATTCCAGTGCAATTACCGCCTCACTGGCCATCGTCATACCGACTATATCAGCAAAATTAGCCATCATGCGTATTTCTGCTCTGGTCTCCAGGCGCGGCCCGGTGGTCTGCCAGTAGACTCCTTTTTCGATAAACTGGATTTGACAATTATTGGCCGCAGCTATCAGCTTGCGCCGCACGTTTTCATTCAAGGATGGAACAACATGAACGGCTTTGCTTTGATGAATGGTGGGAGTTTCCGTAAGGGTAATAAAATCATCGGGAATGACGATCATCCCGGGCCATAGATCAGTCTTTAAAGAGCCTGTAGAGTTTATTCCCACCACTTCGGACACACCGAGATCTTTCAGGGCTTTTAAATTAGCGCGGTGGTTGATTAAATGGGGCGGAATATGTTGCCGGGGATCATTGCCGTGCCGGGGAATCAGGACGATTTTATCAGTTACCAGGGCGCATGATGTGCCGTACCCATTGCTTACATTTAGTGTTTTACTGTTTTTCAGCAAATCACTTTTTTCCACAACTATTGTTCCGGAAATTACTCCCAAAAGACCCATGATTTTCCCTTATAATATATATTGTATTCGAGGGGCGCATCCGGCCTTTAACTGACCGATTAAGGTGAAAAATTTATTGTTTAATATAAAACAAACGACTATTTGGCAATCAAAAAGTGTCCGTTAAATAGCAATTGACATTTATTAATCCATTATGACATAAAACTTGACAATAAAAAAGAAGGAGGATGCCTGTTATGGATAGTCAATATGTAACTGCCGCCACCGACGATAATTTTGACGCAGAGGTACTGAAGAGCAGTAAACCGGTACTGGTTGACTTTTGGGCGCCCTGGTGTGGCCCTTGCAGGGCTGTCGGTCCGATTGTTGAAGAACTGGCTGATCAATTTAAGGACAGCATCAAAGTTATGAAATTAAATGTTGATGACAGCCAAAAAACGGCGCAAAATTACAACGTGCGCAGCATTCCCACGCTTATTCTTTTCAAGGATGGAAAAATACTGGATACTCTCATTGGCCTTGCGCCCAAAGAGCGGTTGGAACAATTCATCAAGAAGGGTTTTTAAAATACAATGAAGCAAGATAAAGTTCGGCTCAAAATAGTCGCCGGCATAATATTAATGCTGTTTTGTTTAAGCGGATGTTCTCTCTCATCCATATTATCTTTGTTTAAAAAGGATTCGCTGGTCAGAAATACGCCGGAAGCGCTTTATGTCCGGGGCTCCGCCGAGTTCCAGGACGGTAATTACAAAAAGGCCCGGGAATATTTTACGCGGCTGAAGGATGAACATCCTTTAAGTGATCTGGCTATACTGGCTGAACTGGGCATAGCTGATTCATTCTTTACGGATAAAGAATACGTTGAAGCGGAAAATGCATACAGTGAATTTCTCAATATGCATCCCACGAACGAGAACATTCCGTATGTTATTTATCAGATCGGCCTGTGTCATTACAACCAGAAGGAGTCAATTGACCGCGATCAAACAGAAACAATCAGGGCAAAGAAGGAATTTGAAAGACTGATTGCCCGTTTTCCGGACAGCAGATTTTCCCTGGCTGCAGGTAAGTTGCTGCGTGAATGTAACCAGGATATAGCCGAGCATGAATTTTATGTAGGTAAATTCTATTTCCGGCAAAAAAAATATCAGGCTGCTTTAAGCCGGTTTGAAACTATTACGCTCAATTATCCGAACATAGGCCTTGACTACAAGGTGGAATACTATATCGAAGAAACAAAAAGAAAGATTGTTGAGGAGGAAAAGTTAAAAGAGGCAAAAGAGTTAAAAAAAAACAGCGCACAGAAGAAATAAAACTCTAAAAAAGCGCTTTGATTCAGCATTGGTCTTAAGTCATGTTTCCTGCCGTGAAAAACAGGAAATATGACTTAAGAGAAAACAAACTACCATGCTTTCCGGATCAAGCCAACTTGCTTCTTAAATTAATTTTTCGAATGATTTCTTGTCTCAGAATTTCCGGATCTGCCGATGTGTCAATTTTAAAGTAGTTGTCTGCCGCCACTTCATTAATCTCATCGAAATCGTTTTTTTGCGATGCATATATTTCCCAGCGGCCGTCAGAAGCGTTATCTTTTTCCTGCGACCTCTTATCCAGCCTCGTTTTGACAATTTCATCACGGCAGGTGCATTCAATTACATAAAAAGGGATATGGAGCCTTTGCGCCATTTGAGCGGCCTTTTGCCGTTCAATGCGCCTTTTAAAGGATGCATCAAGAATAACGGATTTGCTTGATTTTATTTCTGCCTCCGCCAATTCATAAGCTTTGTCGTAGGTGCGGCGGGAAATATCATCGGAGTAAATTCCCTGGCCGAAGTCTTCATGATGCCGTTCAGTCGGATTAATGTTGAGCATTTCCTTGCGGATAACATCGGTGCGGATTACACGGGCGCCCAGGCGAGAGGCCAGATGACGGGCCTGATAGCTTTTCCCGGAACCCATCAGACCGGCGGTTAAGATCAAAACAGGCTTTTCCAGATGTGCGGCATATGTATAGGCCAAATCAAAATAGCGCTGGGCCGTTTTGGTGATTTGAGATCGTTCGTTTTCAGGAAGGTCTTTTTGATCGAGACGGAAACTGGTTACTTTTCCCCGGACGTAAGCATAGTAACAGCGGTAAAAATTGAGCAGTGAGAGCATATCCGTATCGCCCGAATACTTCAAATAGGATTTGACGAAAGATTCGGCCTGTTCAGGATAACCGTTGTAATCGAGGTCCATTGTTAGAAAAGCAACCTCGGCGGCTACATCACCGCAACGAAAGCGCTCATTAAATTCGATGCAGTCAAAAATAATTATTTCATCGGCAATGCAGATATGCTCCAGATGCAAATCGCCGTGGCAGTCTCTGATTTTTTGATCGACGACCCTCTTTTCCAATAATGCTTTCTTTTCAATAAGAAAGTTATCCACATAAGCTTTAATAAAATTATACTGATATTCGGGTATTGTCACATTTATATAATTGAGTGTTTGCGCGAAGTTTTCTTCATGGTTGCGGCGGATTGTGGCGATGTTGCCCATTTCGTCGATATGTCCGCCTGTTTCGGCAACCCTGTGAAAAGAGGCGATTTTATCGGCGACGGCATCTATTATTTTTTCATCCGCTTCGCCTTTGGCCAATAGAGTTTTTAACATTCTGTCCATGGGCAATTTCTTCATACGCACGGCGTAATCAATTATTTTTTCTCCGCTGCCGATCATGATATTATTCGTTGCATCCTGCGCTATGGGGACGACGTCGAGGTAGATGCTGGGGGCAAGGCGCCTGTTCAATCGAAGTTCTTCATCACAATAAAACTTTCTCTTTTCGAGATTCGTGAAATCAAGAAAGCCAAAATCAACCGGTTTCTTGATCTTGTAAACAATATTGCCGGCAATAAAAACATAGGATATATGGGTTTGCACAAGCTCGACGTTGGCTGGTTTATGCGGATACAAATTCGGGTTCATCATTAGCGCTGACAGATTTGGCTGGGTCATAGAAGAAGCTCCTTGGTATGCCGAAAAATATTCGAAGAGATATTTTTAGTATCTAAACAATTGAAAATAGATAATCAAGACAAAATTAATTTACACTTAAGCAGGCATGTTTGGCAAGTATGTGTTGCTTTAAAAAAAAGAGCTTGTATAATAAAACAAACTTATAAAAATACTTAAGAAGGAGGTGCCCTATGTCAGAAAATAACGGCGATTTACTGAAAGGTTTATTTATTGGTGGACTGGTTGGCGCAGTTTTAGGTATTTTGTTTGCACCGAAAAGCGGCAAAGAAACACGTGAAGATATTGCCCGCAAGACAGAAGATGTTCTGGAGAAGGCGAGGGAAGAATACGAAAAAGCGGTAGATAAAAGCAAACACGCATACGAAGCGGCAGTAAAACGTTTACAAAATTTGGAAGCATCGGCCAAGGAAAAAGTGGAAGAAGTAGAAGGAAAGGTTGCCGATCTTGCTCAACAGGGATCTGATATTGTTTGTGACAGCAAAAATAAGCTGAAGAAGGCTATTGATGCCGGAGTTGAGGCTTATCGTGAGGAGAAAACAGAGAAACCGGTGTAAGCGATCATCTTCGCGGAGGAAATACTTTTACATAGGCTGTTAAAGATTAAGGAGCAATTCATGAATCTCGATGTTGGTCTATTAATCCTGGGCATTGCGGTGCTTGTGTTGGTAATTTTTTGTATTCCGGTTCTTGTCAATCTATGGAGAGCAATCCAAAATGTTGCAGTAACCCTGGAAACATTAAATTCGAATTTACCGGCGATTTTGAAAAATCTCGAAGAGATTACCACGAATATAAACAATTCGACAACTGCCGTTAATCGGGAAATTCAAAATATTTCCTCAACGATTGACCGTTTTCATATAGTCATGACGGATGTTGCCGATAGCGTTCACAGCGTTGCCCCGAGAATTGTGCAGTTGCCGGCTCTTCGAGCCGTTAAAAATGCCATTGCCGTGGCGAAAGGAATCAGTGTTTTTCTAAATGTCCTTTTGGGGAGAAAAGTATAGATATTTTGAGATGTTATGGCCAAATTAACATTCAGTAGTAAATGGGGCAAAGTCAAAGTTGACAAAAAACTGGTTGCTTCGGTAGATGCAAACAAATCGGTGCAGGATTCTGTCCGGCAGATGAAAGCAGCCCAGAAGCCGCCGGCAGGTGAAGATTACCGGGAAAAATCTTTAGCCATTCATGGTCTGGTGTGCGCCCGGTGCGGCCGTGAATTTACCAGTTCCAACAGACACCTTTTGACCGTGCACCATAAAGACGGCAATCATCACAACAATCCGTCTGACGGGAGCAATTGGGAAAATCTTTGCGCCTATTGCCACGAAGATGTTCACAGCCGGGAGGTATTGGCAGAGTATTTGGGAAATGATGGTTCGGGACGCGAATTCAGTGTGGTGTATGAAGAAAAACAGACTGATACGGGATCGGGAACGCTCGCGGAAAAATTGAAAAAAGCTTTGCAGAAAAGTTAATTCTTTTAACGGATGATTGCATTGAATTTCACGTAATCATCATCCTCTAATTATCATCATCCGGAATGCTTTCCCAGTTTTTAAGCCAGACGTTTGGTTCACTGTCGCTGGGCGCGCGATAATCGCCGCGTGGCGACAGTGATCCCCCGGAGCCTACTTTTGGTCCGTTGGGTACACAGGAACGTTTGTATTGGGATGTTTTAAAAAACCGGTATAAATAAACATTCAGCCATTTTTTAATCTCTTTTAGAGAATAAGCATTCCTTTTATCGGCGGGGATGTCCGGCCAAACTCCCCGGTTTTTGTCTTTCCAGGTGCAGTATTCCAGAAAAGCTACTTTAGTGGGTCTGTAGCCAAAACGTGTTATATAAAAGTTATTAAAATCCTGTAGTTCGTACGGTCCGATGAAATCTTCCGTTTTCTGGTGAGGGTCCGTACCTGATTCGCCCGGAATGAGTTCCGGAGAGATTTCTGTATCCAGTACATCAATCAGAATTTTAGAAACTTCCGGCGAAAATTGATTGCTTCCCGCAACCCAGCGGATCAGGTGCTGGATGAGGGTTTTGGGCACGCTGGCATTCACGTTGTAATGAGACATGTGATCGCCGACGCCGTAAGTGCTCCAGCCCAGAGCCAGCTCACTCAAATCTCCGGTACCCACGACCAGCGCCGCTCTCATATTGGCCAGGCGGAAAAGATAAGCGGTGCGCTGTCCGGCTTGTACATTTTCGAAAGTGATGTCGTATATTTCCTTACCATTGGCATAAGGATGTTTTATATCTTTAAACATTTGCAGACTGGCTGGCTTAATATCAATTTCATTGGCTTCGACGTTTAAAGCGTTCATCAGTTTAAGGGAGTTATTGTATGTTTTTGATGTCGTAGCAAAACCGGGCAACGTATAAGCTTTAATGTTGGAATGCGGCAGGCCCAATAGATCCATTGTTTTTGCGACGACAATAAGGGCGTGTGTGGAATCAAGTCCTCCGGAAACTCCGATAACAATGTTGTTGATGCCCGAAGACCGAAGACGTTTGGCCAGTCCCTGTACCTGTATATTATATGCTTCATAACAGCGCAGATCGCGCTTGGATGGATCGGCGGGAATGTAAGGAAACCGGGGATATTCTCTATCCAGTAGAAGTTGCCCCTGAGGAATGTCTACCTCAAATTCAACTTTACGGAACGAGGAGAGCCTGTCTTTATGGGTCATCGTATTTTGACTGAAAGAATTCAGCCGCATCCGGTCCTGCGCGAGGCGATCCAGGTCGATATCGCTGTAAATGATCTGTGCCTGTTGCGAAAAGCGGACCGATTCCGCAAGCATGTTGCCATTTTCATAAATCATGGCATGACCGTCCCAGGCAAGATCGGTTGTGGATTCTCCGTAGCCGGCGGCTGCATACAAATAAGCGGCAACACAGCGTGCTGACTGATTGGCGGCCAGTTGATGGCGGTATTCGGACTTGCCGATGGTGATGTTGGAGGCCGACAGATTGCCGATGACTGTAGCCCCGGCCATGGAAGCGAAGCTGGAAGGGGGAATCGGAACCCATAAGTCCTCGCATATTTCCAGAAAAAAATTGAAATTATTTATGTTGGTTACTTTAAAAATTATATCTGCGCCAAAAGGTATGTCTTTTTGTCCGGCTAATTCAATTTTGCCCGAAAGTGCTGCTGATGCAGGTGTAAATTGCCTTCCCTCGTAAAATTCACGATAATTAGGTAAATAAGATTTGACGGCAACGCCAATTATTTGACCATGGTAATAAACAACGGCGCAATTAAAAAGCCGGCAATCGATTTGCAAGGGTGCTCCTACTGCCATAATCAGATTGATTTTTTCGGAAGCTTTCTTAATGGTTATAAGGGCTTCCTGAACACTTGCCAGAAGGGCATCCTGATGGAAGAGATCATCGTTAGAGTAAGCGGACAGACCCAATTCCGGGAAAACGGCTAAAATGGCCTTGCGAGAAGCAGCTATCTTTGCCAATTCAATAGTTTTTTTTGTGTTGAAAAATGCATCGGCGACCTTGACTTCCGGAATGCAGACGGCAGTGCGGATAAAACCCTGGTTGTACAAATTAAAAAAACGGTCTGACTTTGCGGCGGCCATGAGTTTATCCTTTCTCGACATAGGCATAGGCGCTGTGGTTATGGATGCTTTCAAAATTTTCCGCTTCAACACTGTACCAGACAAAATTATCATCAGCGTTTAATTTGACCGCTACGCTCCGGACGACATCTTCGACAAATTTAGGATTTTTATAAGCTTTTTCCGTAACATATTTTTCGTCGACGCGTTTCAGGAGAGAATACACCTCGCCGCTGGCCGATTCCTCCACGATTTTAATTATGTCTTCGATCCAGAAGAATTTTTTAAAACGCAGCTTTACCGTAACAATACTGCGCTGGTTGTGCGCGCCGAATTTGCTGATTTCACGGGAGCACGGGCATAACGTGGTAACCGGAACTATAACCCCGACCAGAAAATCTGTTTGATCAACATTATTTTCCCCGGCAAAAAGGCAGCGGTATTCCATAAAACTTTTGGCATGCGATACGGGAGCCGTCTTTTGCATAAAATAGGGAAATTCAATTTCCATATGCGCAGACTGTGCGTGCAATTTCTGGCGGGTTTTTTCTAATATTGTTTGAAAAGTTTTAATATTGATCTGCCCCTTAAATTCATTGAGCACTTCCACAAATCGACTCATGTGTGTGCCTTTGAAATGATGCGGCAGGTTGACGTACATATTTATCGTTGCATTTACCGGCTGTGTCCCACGGGCGCGGTCAAGAACAATAATAGGATACTTGATATTCTTAACACCAACCTTTTTGATATCAATATTACGGAAATCTTTCTGGTTTTGAATGTCAATCATTTTCTATATACGTTACCGCAGCATTTTCCGATTCCCAAACTTTAACGCGGGCTACCTTAATTTCGGCCTGCCGGGCTTTTAATTTCATTTCTTCATATATGTACAAAGCAATATTTTCGGAAGAAGGATTTTCCCCCAGAAAGGAAGGAAATTCATTCAAATGTTTATGATCCAACTTGTCGAGTATTTCCTGAAGCCATTCTTTTACATTGCGGAAATCAATCGATATTCCTGACTTGTTAAGATCATGTGCTGCCACGGTTACTTCTACCTTAAAGTTATGGCCGTGTAATTCTTCGCATTTTCCACCTATGGCTTTCAGCATATGCGCCGCTGAAAATGATTTAATTATCGTAACTTCGTACATTTTGCTCTCCATAGATTTATATGACAATTCCTATCATATTTTATTGCCATGTGAAATAGCTAAATCCAATAGGAAATATTTGCCGTCAACATTGAGGATGAAACAGCGGAGATGCTTCAGGAAAGAGGAATTTGACGGTCATATGGTGAAAATCACCCGTTTTCCAAACCTTTCGAAACTTTTTTTAATCAGCAGATTTGAGTATAAAAATATTTATCGATAATAATTATTAAAAAATCAGGCCTTTTTAAGACATTAAATAATAATTAGATTGTCTGGCACATGAATTGCTTTTTAGATCCCCAAAATTACAAAATAAAAAATCGAAGTATTTATTAATTTTGAGGAGGTGATGGAGCTAATTAAAAACCGGACAAAGACTTGCTTAATAATGTAGTAAAAAGCCATTAAAAAATCAAAGTAATTATATTTAAGGAGGATGATATGTTAAAAATGTTTCGTAAAAGTGGACAAAAAGGTTTCACCCTGATTGAATTAATGATCGTTATCGCAATTATTGGTATTCTGGCCGCCATCGCCATTCCGCAGTTCACCGCTTACAGAGTGAGAGGGTATAATGCATCCGCAAAATCTGATGCAAAGCAAATGTACACAGCAGCTCAGGCATTCTTCAGTGACAGCCCGACCGGAACAGTTACAACTGCGATTTTGAATAGCTATGGTTACAGAACTACGAACGGGGTAACTCCTACAGTAGCTGCAGGTACAATCGGTGGTTTGTCAATGACATCTGTTCATTCGAGTGGTACAACAACATACACTGTTGATTCAGCCGGTGCCATTACGCCATAAGAGTGTTGTTTCAATAAACCATTATAATAAGGGGTGAGAGTATTAATCTTTCGCCCCTTTTTTATAACAATATATGAAATAAATTATGAAAATTTGTGAACCTGATTTTAAAATAGCAAATGTCAATAATCTGATTAACTGGCGTTATATTTTTGCTGTTCTATCATTGTTATCGATCTTGCTTCTATCTTACAGCAACAGTTTTAATTGTTCCTGGCATTTTGATGACTATGATAACATAACAAACAACGCCAATATTAAAATAAGTGAATTATCCTGGCAAAATATTAAAAACATTTCCTTCGGAATCATGGGCAACAACCGCATATCGCGACCCGTTTCCTATTTAAGTTTTGCTATTAACTACTATTGGGGAGGCATGGAAGTTTTCGGTTACCATGTTGTAAATTTTTTAGTTCATTACTTGTCTGCGATATTTCTATTTTTGTTGATCATCAACACCTTAAAATTACCCACTTTGAGGGAACAATATGAGAAGCACGCCTATTCCATTGCTTTGTTGGCAACATTGTTTTGGGCAATAAATCCGGTTCAGGTAACCGCTGTTACTTATATTGTCCAGCGCATGGCCAGTATGGTTGCCCTTTTTTACATAATGTCCATGTATTTCTACCTTAAATTTAGGACATCAAATGAAACAGCAAAATCTATAATTTTTATTATTTTGTGTGTGACATCAATGGTCTTGGCAATTGGTACAAAGGAAAATGCGGCATTGCTGCCCGCCAGTATTTTTTTGTATGATTTATTCTTTATTCAAGGCTTAACAAGAGAAAATATTAAAAGAAATATTAAGTTTATAATCATACCGTTAATTATTTTACTTACTGCAGCACTGTTGTTTTACGATTTCTCCGGTTTTAGCAAAGAATATGATTTGAGGCCTTTTACACTGCAAGAAAGGCTTCTGACGGAGCCAAGAGTTATCCTATTTTATATTTCATTGCTTTTTTACCCTCTAACTTCACGATTGACGATAATTCACGATATTGAAATATCGAAGAGTTTGTTCGATCCCTGGACAACTGCAGCCGCAATTTTAATCATTATATTGACTATTGGAATCAGTTTCATTAAAGCAAAAAAATATCCTTTGATAACATTCTGCATATTATTTTATTTCTTGAATCATGTCATCGAAGGTTCGGTGTTTTCGTTGGAGCTGATTTTCGAGCATAGAAACTACCTGCCGTCTATGTTCTTATTTATTCCCTTTGCCGTGCTGATAATTAAGGGATTAGATTATTTTTATCAAAAAAAATTAGTGTTTTATTCTCTTGCTGCCGCAATTGTTTCCATAATAATAATACTCTCCATGACTGTATATATTCAAAATAATATCATGAGCGATGAGATCTCTTTATGGAGTGATAATGTTAAGAAATCACCTCGACTGCATCATCCTCGCCAGTGCCTGGCCGTTGCTCTTTTTCTTTCCGGCCGTCTGCCGGAAGCGTTGAAAGAACTGGGACACGCTTTAAAATCGTATGAATCGGGGCTTATTAACAAAAAAAGTTTAACCTATGGATGCATCGGGGAATATTATTTTGTAACTCGTAATAATAAAGAAGCTTTGAATTATTTATTTAAATCAATAAATTTTTGTCCTCCTTATTCTTACATTCCACTGAGTTTCGACCGAATTGCAACTATTCTGATGGAAGAAGGAGCTTTGGACAGAGCCGAACAAATGTCGCTGAAAGCTGTTTCTCTACAACCTAATGATGCACAATTTCATCTAACTCATTGCTCAATATTGATGAAAAAAAAGCAGCCGGATGCGGTGATAAAAGAAGCACAGAAAGTCTTGAGATTAAATTATAATTTATTGCCCGCATATCAATTTATTGCTGAAGCTTATGCTTTGAAAAAAAATAAAGCTGCTGAGAATCATTTTCGGACAATCAGCAAAGGTGCTAGTCAAAAGAGTAAGTAATCGGGATAATTTAATAAGATGACCGTGCATAAGACGACTCTAATTAAAATATTTTTATCCTTTTTCCTCATCTGTTCAATTCTCATTATTTATTGGCAGGTTTCCGGTTTTGAATTTGTGGGATATGATGATTTCAAATATATTCCTTTGGCTTCCAAACCTCTGTCGTTGGGAAGCATTATCTGGTCATTTCAATCCCTGGAATTTTCCAATTGGCATCCTTTAACCTGGCTGTCATTAATTTTAGACTATAATTTGTATGGCTCCAATGCCGGCGGTTACCACATTACCAATCTATTGTTCCATATCATCAATACACTTCTATTGTTTTTTTTACTCAATAAGATGACTGGTGCTCTTTACCGCAGCGCTTTTGTGGCAGCGTTGTTCGCGTTGCATCCTTTACATGTGGAATCAGTGGCCTGGGTGTCGGAACGAAAAGACGTTTTAAGCGCTTTCTTCTGGTTTCTGACAATGTGGGCTTACGTTCTTTATGCCCAAAAGCCTGACTGGAAGAAATATTTATTGGTACTCTTTTTCTTTGTCCTTGGCTTAACGGCCAAACCGATGCTCGTCACCTTGCCATTTGTATTATTATTAATGGATTACTGGCCCTTAGGACGAATGAAATTCACAAAAACAATGCTTGATAACCATCTGGGCGCTGAAGAAAAATCATTATCATTGCTGCTTTGGGAGAAGACGCCTTTATTATTGCTTTCATTTTTTTCCTGCGTCGTAACCTATGTCGCACAAGATAAATATAATGCAGTTATTTCTCTTCAGAATGTTTCGCTGTCGCAAAGAATTTGTAATGCCGTTAACTCTTATGTCGGCTATTTGGAAAAAACATTCTGGTTCCAGAAACTGGAAGTATTTTATCCGTATCCTGATAGATTCGAGTCTCTGGAAATCGCAGTCGCCATTACCCTGATTATTTTGTTAAGTGCTTTGGCATTTATCCTGATTAAAAAGATCCCCTGCCTTGCAGTAGGCTGGTTTTGGTATCTGGGAACACTTATTCCTGTTATTGGTCTTGTTCAGGTCGGCTCTCAAGCCATGGCGGATCGTTATACATACATACCGCTGATTGGTATATTCATAATGTTTGTTTGGGGGATACCCAATGTATTATCTAAACTAAAGTATGGAAAATATGTAAATATATTCATAGTAATGGTATTTATAACAACGGCTGCAATGGCATCTTATTATCGGGTCCAAATTTGGGAAAATAACTTTACCTTATTTGAACATGCAATTGAATATGATAAGAAAAAACATATTGCCTACCATATACTTGGTTGCAACGCGGCTAAATACGGTGACAATGAAAAAGCATTATATTATTATCATCAGACATTAAAAATTAATCCTAAATATGATCCGGCCTATCTGCACGCTGGCAATGTTTTGCAAAAAATGGGCAAACTGGATGAAGCGATAAATTGCTATTCGAAGGCTCTGCAAATTAATAATAAATCAGCGGAGGCGCAATACAATCTTGGAATTGCCCTGATATCAAAGGACATGCCCCAGGAAGCTGTAAATCATTTCAGGGAGTCTTTAAAAATAAATCCTGATGATGCCGATGTCCATAATAATTTAGGCATCGCTTTAGTAAAAACAGGAAAAATTAAAGAAGGTCTTGAGCATTTTCAAAAGTCTTTACATTTAAATCCCGGCAGCCTGGAATTTCAGAAGAATGTATCTATAACTTTGAACATGCTGAAAAACAACCGGTAACCAGTTTAATAATTTTGTCGTGGAAATGACGCTTCTTCCAATGAAAATTCGGGAAATAAAAAATCGATAATTATCGAGTGCTTGTAAATTGAATCTATTTCTCTTGACATAGGGAATTAATTGATTTAAAAGTCCTTCAAACCTGTGGTCATATGCTGACCAAGGGTATTTTTGTTTTAAGCAAAGATACTTTCGCCAGCAAAAATGAGCGAATTAAAGAGATTTTAGAGCGTAGGGAAAAGGGAAAGGATAATGTTAGAATGCTTATCCTTGAATCAGCGCGCAGTCTCTTTTTTGCCAATGGTTTCAAAGATGTTGCCGTCAATGAAATTGCCCAACTCTCCGGCAGGGCAAAAGTTCAATATGACTTTACTTTGACAGTAAAGAAAAAAATTATGTTCAAACATTGCTGCATGAGATCGAGATATTTCACCGGCAAGCCCTTAATAAAAAGAAAACAGCAATTGATTAGTTATTCAAATATTTCTGATAATATACAGATGTTTTTCAGTACACCTGCGTTATTCAGGATCATGATGGCATTGATGTTGCAGGTTGATCAAGCGTCTCTCTCTGAAGCACAACATGAAAATATTGCAGCAGATACGAGAAAATATATTGATGTAATTGGTTATATGTTACAGTATGATGTCAATCATAATGAATTCCCATCAGCTGTTGATGTTAAATATAATAACTTTATATTTTGGAGAATGCTTAAAAACATTATAGTTCTCCATATTTTTACCGATTTAGAAAACAAAAGATTAAAGATAAAATCAATTCTGCAAGAATTTAAGTCAACGTAGCAAATGCATGTTTAAAGCTTAAAATAAGTTATTTGAGTTTTTATCATTATATGAAAATGGAAAACGTATGCTGCTGCTTGTAAAAGCTAAATGTGAATCGTTAAAGCTGGGGACATCCCTGTGAAAATGGTCTATGATTCATTTGCATCCTGAACGGTTCCTTTTTGTTATCGAATTTTAGTTGAAAAGATGGGAAAACGCACCCCTATGATTATAATATCAACGCAAAAAAATAGGGTAAATTACGGTGGGTACTTCCTTAAGCCTGTCTGCATTGGCGTTTTTATCCTTAATTGAAGGGAGCATGAAATGGACATTCAACTGGTTTTAGCTGATCATCACCCTCTTATGTTGCAAGGATTAGGAAATTTTTTTCAAGCAAAAGAAGATTTCAATGTGGTAGCTCTGTGCAGCAATGCTGTTGAAACTATAGAAGCCGTGCGTTCATACCGCCCGGATGTCCTCGTACTGGCTACAAACATTCCCGGAAAAGACAGTTTGTCAATTGCCCGTGAACTGTTGGCCGATACGCTACTTCCCACCCGCATAGTTTTCTATGCAGAGGAAGTCGATGAAAATCAGCTGATGGATACAATTCGTGCAGGTGTTGCGGGCATTGTCCTTAAAGAAATGGACCCTCAGCTTTTATTACAATGTGTCCGCAAAGTGCATAGCGGCGAGCAATGGATGGAGCGACGTGCGGCCCGCCTGTCATTGGAAAAACTGCTGAGACGGGAAGCCGGCGCCCGCGATCTCGCATCTCACCTCACTCCGCGTGAAATAGAGATCCTGTACCTGGTGTCGGAAGGACTTAGCAATAAAGCAATTGGTGAGAAAATGTGTATAAGTGAGGGTACAGTCAAGGTCCACCTGCATAACATGTATGAAAAATTGAAACTGAAAAGCCGCATGGCTCTTCTTCGCTTTGCCCAGGAAAAAGGACTTGTTGATTCTGCCTCTCGCCCATCCAGGTAATTATTCACGAAGTCTTGCCAGTGTGTCTATTTCTATATGAGAAAAGCTTTTCTTTTTTTAGATCATTTCTTTCCCTTCTGAATTAAATCCAATATCGACGAAACGTCGGATTTCAAGCATCGGACCCATGGTGATGGAAAATAGATTTTCCTTGAAATAGAGGTAACTTTAGGCTATATCAAACGGCACTCGGGCGGTTAACTCAGCGGGAGAGTGCTACCTTCACACGGTAGAAGTCACTGGTTCAATCCCAGTACCGCCTACCATTTTAAATCCAGGGATTAGCGATAGTTCGCTAATCCCTTTTTTTATAATCCCTCAGAAATATAAACATGATTTGTTTTTATCATCCATTAGTAGACAAGGGATTAATTTTGTTATATAAAATAATCAATTGGAGACGTAAGGATGTTTAAGGACAAGAAAGTTATTGTTGTGATGCCCGCCTACAATGCAGCGCAGACATTGAAAATGACTTATGATGAGGTTATGGCGCAGGAAATCGTCGATTTAGTGATTCTGGTGGATGATGCCAGCCGTGATGAAACATCGGTTATTGCCGCTAAACTTCCCCAAACCAGGGTTCATGTCCATGATAAAAACCGCGGATATGGAGCCAATCAAAAAACCTGTTATAAGATGGCGCTGGAAGAAGGAGCGGACATAATAATCATGGTGCATCCGGATTACCAGTATACGCCGCAGCTGATTCCTGCTATGGCCTCGATGATCGGAAACGGCCTTTATCATTGTGTTTTAGGGTCAAGAATTCTGGGAGGCCGTGCGGTAAAAAACGGTATGCCTCTTTGGAAATATATCGCCAACCGTTTTCTCACCCTTGCTGAAAATGTGCTGCTTACGGCCAAGCTCTCAGAATATCATACTGGATATCGAGCCTTTTCCCGGGAACTGCTGGAAAAATTACCTTTAGAGTCGAATTCCGACGATTTTGTGTTTGATAATCAAATACTTGCCCAGATTATCTGGTTTGGATATACTCTCGCTGAGGTCAGTTGTCCGACAAAGTATTTTACCGAAGCGTCGTCAATTAACTTTAGCCGCAGCGTAAAATATGGGTTTGGCTGTCTCAACACAGCGATGAAATATCGTATGGCTAAAATGGGCATTATAAAAACATCGCTGTTTCCCGAAAGGCGATGATGGCATCAGTAAATACAAATAGATTTCAGGATTTTTTCGAAAACGAAAAATACGTCACATTAAAAAATCACCTGTACAACTATCTTCTCAGAAAGCGTGCTGTCGAAAAGGCAATGCGTGATGAAGAAAAAGAACTTGTTCTCGAAACCGGCAGCGGCATTTCTCCGGTCCTGACTTCATGGGAAGACGTCGTCTATACAGACATTTCCGCTTCAGCTCTCGATATGCTGATGAAGATACACGGGAAGGGTCAATATATTGTCGCTGATGCCATGAATCTGCCCTTCAAGGATCAATCTTTTTCCCATGTGATTTCCTCAGAGGTTTTGGAACATCTAAAGGATGACAGGAAGGCTCTGCTGAATATAGCAAGAGTAACAAAACCAAACGGTGTATTAATTGTCACATTTCCCCACCGTCATTTTTATTTTTCTCATGACGACCGTTTTGTTGAGCACTATCGTCGATATGAAATTTCCGAGATGGTTTCGCTGCTGAAGGAAGCCGGTTTTTATCCTGTGTATATTCGAAAGGTTCTGGGGCCATTGGAAAAAATTACCATGCTGATTGTTACGACATGTGCTTCCATCTTTCAAGAATTTACCCGAAAAAGACATCGCAAAAAAACACGGGCAGAATTGCGTTGGCTTGCCGGACTTTTCAAGTGGTGCAACAAATTATACGCAGGTCTTGCATGGCTTGACGCCATGATCATGCCCAGAGCTTTGTCAACAGTTTTATTGATTAAGGCCAAAAAAGGAAAGGGAACCCGCCCTTCCAGCAGCTAACAGTTCAGGGAAATATTGATTGACCCCCCCCGGCCCAGAATATCATGCATGTGGAGATAACCCTTGAGTTCTTTTGTCTTGTTAATGACGGCTAAAGCAGTGATTTCATCTTTTTGCATGTGTTGAATAGTTTCGGCCAGCGAAGCGGTTTCGTCAATGGTCTTGGGATTTCGGGTCATTATATCGTCAATTGTTTTTCCATCAAAAGGTACACCGTTGCTGATCAGACGGCGAACATCGCCATCGGTTAAAATTCCGAGGAGTTTATTCTTTTTATCAGTGATCAGTACAAAGCCGACATTTTTATGATCAATTTCCTGAATTGCTTCACGGGCATCTGCTCCTGTAAATACCCGTGGAATTTGTTTGCCCATGATCATGACATCGCCTACCGTGGCTTTTAACCTCGAACCCAGGCTTCCTCCCGGATGGAATTTATAAAAATCTTTTTCCTGGAATTTCCGTTTGTCGATAAGTGCTATAGCCAGTGCATCGCCCATGGCCAGAGTTGCCGTCGAACTGGATGTCGGGGCAAGGCCGAAAGGGCAGGCTTCTTTTTCCACGGAAACATCAATTGTGATATCGCTTGCTTTGGCCAGACTCGATGAAATGTTTCCGGTGAAGGCGATAACAGAAGCGCCGATATGACGGACGGAGCTGATGATCGGTATAAGTTCTCTGGTCTCACCGCTGTTGGAAATAGCCAATAAAACATCTTTTTTCGTGACGATACCCAGATCTCCGTGAATGCCTTCTACAGGATGAAGAAAGAGAGCCTGTGTGCCGGTACTTGTGAGTGTGGCGGCAATTTTATGGCCGATTAAACCCGATTTGCCGATTCCGGTGATAATTACCCGGCCCTTTGATTTGTAAATCAAATCTACGGCACGCGAAAAATTACCATCAATCTTGTCAATCAATTTAAGAATACTTTGAGCTTCAATTGTTAAAACTTCTTTGGCTCGTTTTATCGCTTCTTTTTCTTTTGTCATTATTTCGCCTTCAAAACCTATTGGAATATGGGAAAGGTTGGCTGCAAGCTAGCAAAAAAAAACGGATATAACAAGAATCAATTAATAAATTGGGCAACAGGGATGTTGACCTGGACTGTAATTTCCGATAAGGACTAACCAAATAAACTTTTTCAGATTCCGGATAATGAAAGCAATCTTTATTTCTGATGTCCATTTAAAATGTGCTGCTGATGAGCGGTACCGATATCTAATGCGTTTTTTCGATGATATAAAGGACGGAAAAGTAAAGTTGCATCTTCCGGATAACAAGACAGAGGCCGGCAAAACAATTTACGTTGACGATCTTTATATAGCCGGGGATTTATTCGATTTCTGGCTATGCAGTAAAAGTAAGATTAATCCGGAATTTAAACTGATCATTAATAAATTAATTGAACTGCAAAAAGCCGGAATCCGTATCCATTTGAGTGAAGGGAACCATGATTTTTTCCTGCGCGAGTATTTCCAAGATGTTTTAGGAATGGAAGTTTTCGAAGAATGGGCTGACGTGAAGCTGGATAACATACGGGCTTTAATCGGGCATGGAGATACGGCGGACAAGGGTAATCGGGGATATCTGCTAATCCGTAAAATTTTGCGCAGCCGTCTGTTTTACAATTTTCAACGTTTCATACCTGCGCAGATTCGTTGGACTATAGCTGGTTTCAGTTCCGTGGCGAGCAAAGAATTGACAATGGAAGACGGTGACGTACTTGTGGGAAAAATGTTGACATTTGCCGTGGACAAGTTTCAGGAAGGTTACGACGCCGTTATTGTCGGCCATTGCCATATGCCGGTTTTGCGTCATTATACTGTTGCCGGGAGAAAAAAATCGTTCGTTGCTTTAGGTGACTGGATAAGTCACTATTCGTTTCTCTATTACGAAAAGAGAAATTTCAGTCTGGGATATTACCGGCCAAGTTAATTTTTGGTAAGTAAATTTAAGAAAGATAAAGTTTAAATATTGGTCGTTAAAAAAATTAAGCGAGGATTAATCGATGAATTTTGGTGGAATTTATCCGGAATGTTCAATGCGTGATGCATTGTTTGTTGTAGTTCCCGTCCCTTATGATCTTACCTCCACATATCAGCCGGGAAGCCGCAGGGGGCCTGCGGCCATTATTGAAGCTTCCACAAATATGGAGCTGTATGATGAAGAACTGAAAAAAGAAACTTATACGGCAGGAATCCATACAATAGAGCCTCTAAGCGTTGATGCGCGCGGCCCCCGGCAAATGGTCAACGCCGTGCGCAGGAAAATTGCCAAAATCGCGGCGATGGAGAAGATACCCGTGATGCTGGGCGGCGAACACAGCATTAGCTTCGGTGCAGTTGATGCTCTTAAAGAAAAATATCCGGAATTGATGGTGCTGCAACTGGATGCTCATGCCGATCTGCGAGAAAGCTATCAAGGAAGTCCTTACAGTCATGCGTCCGTGGCGCGAAGAATTTCCGAAATTTGTCCGCTTGTTCAGGTAGGAATACGGAGTATGAGCAAAGAAGAGGGAGATTTTTTACCGGCAAGCAAGGTGAAGTCGTATTCAGCGGACTTTGTTCTGGAAAATAACGACTGGTGTCAGAAAATTTGTAAGGATATAAGCGGCGATGTTTATATCAGCATCGATCTGGATGTTTTTGATCCATCCATTATGCCGGCGACGGGAACGCCAGAGCCCGGCGGGATTTACTGGAAAAATGTATTACAATTGCTGAAAACCGTTTCCCGGTCATGCCGAATTCGCGGCTTTGATGTAGTGGAGCTGGCGCCGATTCCCGGTATCGTTGCACCGGATTTTATGGCGGCCAAGCTGATATACCGCCTGATGGGATACATGACTGAATGACGATAAAGTGCACTGATTTTAACACGGCAAATTAATTAAATAATTTCTTGACAAATATTGGAGATAATGGTTTAAATTAAAAGTTCTTGAATATAAGGCAATGTCGCGGGGTGGAGCAGCTTGGTAGCTCGTTGGGCTCATAACCCAAAGGTCGAAGGTTCAAATCCTTCCCCCGCTACCAAATAAATTAAGGGGTTAGCGAGAAATCGTTAACCCCTTTTTAATGCTGTGCTACCATTATGCTACCACTTTTTAGACACAGTTATTTTATAAATCATGCCCATTTCCTTACGACAGTACTGCAAATAAACAATCTTATCCTAGCTCAATAGCCAATCGACAAATCAGCTGTTTTTATCGAACAAGAGATTACAAATAGAATAGTAATAACAATATCATACGGAACTGTTTTGTGTCTTATGCGAGTTTGTTAATTGAGCATATGGGTGACCTTCTGTGTATAAAGGACCAGTTTTCGTGGTAATGGGTAATTGCTACTTGCATAACGCCATCAAACCCAAAGCAACCGCGTGCCTTCGGCAATTCAGTCGGATTGCCACTGAAAAAGTATATGTTAACAAAATAACAATATTGTTTGTTGATATTCATATTTGTTTTGATTAGGCTGCATTGAATTCCTTAAAGGAGAAATGATTGGCAGATCCAAGTCAGCACAGTCGAATTCAAAGTTGGGCTGGAAACTATTCGGGGGCAGGATACCTTCTGAACTTGCCAGGGCTGTTCGTATACTTTCAATAAAAGAGTATACATCTGTTCAAGATTTTGATGATTGAGGCTCTGACGGATGTGCTGATGAAGCACGGAGAAAAACCTCTGAAAAAAAAGTGATTGTCAGGCAAAAAATGAATGTAGGCGATAACGAAAGATGATATGTAAATGGATGATTATATAAGGAAAGATACTGAAGGCGATTATGAAGACTATATTCAATTCTTAATTTCTCTTGTCGAGGACGAGATAGATAATAAAAAGATTCCGTTGGGGGAGCTGCCGAAGCAATTGTCGAAGAAGCTTTCTATCAACTGGGAGAACAAAAACAAATCCTAGACATGCTGTTTATTAAGGCAAATAGAGATCTTGAACCACCCTGCAAAGACTATAGGGAGTTGGAAAACCATCCAATTGATGCGGTTGTCGGGGAAATTAGACGTAATGAAATATAACATGTCACAAAAAACTGGAACATTACCGAGACCGGAACAGGAGTTGAGAGGAGTTCTGCTTTGAACGTCCAGAATGAATTCGAAAAACCAGCAAGTACTGATAAGGAAAAAGCTATATCTATCTTAATAAATTTGTCACATGTCATGGGAAGTTTCAAAATAAGATTATCTGCGATTTGAACTTTAAACGGCTCTAACTTGTAGACGAGTCGGAGGCTGAGCTTGTCTGAACAATAGTAGAAAATTTTATATGCACATGTTCTATTAAATTTATATTATAAATAATCATTACACTTCACTTAATTAAGGAGACTTCAAAAAATGCCAATACCTGTAATTGATTTATTTGCGGGACCAGGTGGGCTTGGCGAAGGCTTCTCTTCCATTCGAAACATCAAAGGTGAGAAAGTATATAAGATATCTCTTGCTATTGAGAAAGATACTGCAGCACACAAAACCCTTGAATTAAGAAGTTTCTTTAGACAATTTCCTGATGGCGAAGTTCCAGAAGCTTATTACCAGTTCCTGAGGCATGAAGGGGTATCTCGTGATGACTTATTTAGTCGTTATAAAAATGAGGCAAAACGTGCGCAAAAAGAATCATGGCATTTTGAACTTGCTGAAAATAAGTAGGAAGAAATTGGTAAAGCATAAGCGCGGATTTGCAAAAAAAATACTAGCTCACTGGGGAGCATAAACATGTCAGGTCAACATAGGTCTAGGCGTTCTGCTGCTTGGTATTATGGCACACGCGATGAGTTTCTCGCAACGTCGCGGGATGCGATCACAAACCAACTTGCCGGACGCGCAGCTGACGAAAGTTTAGAAATCGAATCTGCACAAAGCGAAGAGTGGCGTCGAAGTGTCGATATTCTCCAAAAGAGTCTGGATGAACGCATCCCAATTCTTCGGGAAGCCCTCATGGCCCCAGGCAGCGAGTGGATCCGGCATGTAATTCTTGAATTTGATTTTCATAGGCGCGGTTTGCGGATGGACTGTTTATTGCTGGCCGATGGAGTATTATTCGTTATTGAATTCAAACGTTCACAAATTCAACTGGCAGATCGCGATCAGGTGATGAACTATGCTGTCAATCTTCTTGAGTTCCATCGAGTTACGCAGGAATGGTGTGGTGAGAATGGTGCAATCGTTGTGCCAGTAATTGTGCTGACTGAAGGGCGCACTTCGTCTGCTGTAGCATGGTCAAAACTAGCGGGTCATAGCTGGCCTGCTCTGGCATACAAACCTTTAGAATGTGATAGAAACGGTTTGCAAGAAGTGCTTTTGATTGGTTTAAAACATCGCAGATCGAGTGTGGCAGTGTCGCTCATTGAGTGGATGGATTCCCCATTTCGGCCTTCCTCATCAATTATGGATGCAACGCTTTCGCTCTATGGGAACCATGATGTTGCCGCTATTCAAGAACACGCGGCACCAAAAGCCGCGATTGATGCCAGCGTCAAGGAGATCCGTGAACACATTGATTCAGCTCTAAAGAACGGAAAATATCACATTGTGTTTCTGTCAGGAGCCCCTGGTTCAGGAAAAACGCTAGTTGGGCTTGATATTGTAATGCGAGGGACAAGCACTGGTGGTTCAGTGTTTGTCACAGGTAACGCACCTCTAGTCGAGGTATTGAATAAAGCGCTTGGTAAATCTTATCGTGCTCAAGGTCAACGCTCAGAAACATGGGCACCAACAGGTTATCGTCGGTTAGATGCGCAGTTCGTAACAGCAGCAGCAAGTTTCAAGATTGTCAAAGCCCACAATTTTTTAGGAAACCGCGGCACCCCGCATCATCAAGAGGATGGACGTGTGTTGGTGTTTGATGAGGCGCAACGGACTTACGAAAAAGGACGAATGGTGCTTAGGGAAAAACTCGCGGATCATGAAGCTGATCTTATCCTTTCCGCGCAACGAAAAGCTTACCCCAACGGAGGTTCGGTTGTTGTCGCGCTCATTGGTCACAACCAGGCAATCAATAGTGGTGAACGCGGTATTGTTGCTTGGCTAGATGCGGCTGAGCGCAATGATTGGACGTTCTCAATTTCAAACAAAACGCTTGATATGGCGGAGTTACAAGATTGTGAGAAATGGAAGACGCATAAAAGTCGCGTACCTCTACAAAACGGTCATCTCCATCAGTCAATGCGCTATTACCGTAACGCCAAAGTTGAGGAATGGGTTAGCTCGGTACTTGAAGGGGACGAGTCCATGGCACAATCCTTGGCGATGACTCTAGCGGAAAACGGGAACTCAATATGGGTGACCCGAAGTCTTGAAGCCGCACGCAAATGGGCCAAGTTTAGGACCGTTGGTGGTCAGAGATCAGGGCTTATCGCATCTAGCCAAGCAAGACGGTTAGCCGCCGAAGGTTTGTTTGTGGATTACAAGCCGGATATCTCAACTTGGATGCTAGCACCAAGCAGTGATATACGCTCATCAAATGCGTTAGAAACGGTTCAAAATCAATACTACATTCAGGGTCTGGAGTTGGATTACAGCGTTGTCTGCTGGGATGCCGACCTACGCCGCGAGAATGAAACGTGGGCTGCGTACAAACTGTCTGGCTCTGATTGGCAGAAAGACAAACTTATTGACGTGGCCAAGAATGGCTATCGCGTCTTGCTCACGAGGGCGCGCAAAGGTATGGTTGTATTTGTTCCTAAAGGTGACCATTCAGGCGAAGATAAAACACGCAATGTTGAGTTCTACGATGGGATCTGGGAATTCTTACGTGATTGCGGGGCAATGGAACTTGAGAATATATGAGTCAACGGTGCTAATTGATTTCATCACGTCGTCATGTCCTTTACGGAAACACGGCATACGACGTGTGTGCTTGGTGATCCCTTTCGCCAGTCTAAAATTGTATTGCTACCTAATGTGGTAGCCACGATCGACACAGATACCGACGAAATACTTGATTATTCGGGTAATCCTGAGACCGAAGAGCCTTGGCGTCGTCGTGGAATGGTAATGGGACACGTCCAGTCAGGAAAAACTACGAACTACGCCGCCTTGATCTGTAAAGCTGCGGATGCTGGTTATAAAATCATTATTTTACTTGCTGGCATAACAAATTTACTCAGGCAGCAGGCGCAGGAATGGTTGGATGAGTCATTTATCGGGGAAAAATCTGTATTCCAGGCAATCGTCCAAGAGCCCCTGTCTATTATTAACTACGCTGACCGGCGAAGATTTCCTGCATACGGAACATCAAGGGACAGAGATTTTTTAAAAGCTGCTGCATCGACTTATGGTGTCAGTCTTTCATCTCTGAATGAACCCATCATTTTCGTCACTAAGAAAAATAAGACTACACTGGAGAGATTACGCGACTGGCTGAAAGAACAAAATTTAACAAATAAAATAAACGATCCATTACTTATGATTGATGATGAGGCTGATAATGCATCTATCAATACGGATGCCGATCCAAAACGCCATGCAATTGTGTAAGTTACGATTTGTGCCTTGTATCCTCTGTCCGCCTTGTACCATTCGGAACTGGCAACCATGTAGTCTGTCCAACGAAAAACAGCGGTATATCCGATGTAGGTTGATCTATTGAACAGTGCCAGTATTTCGCGAATCGCTCCATTTATCGCTGTCACTTGTCAACCATGCAAGCAAAATGAACGGCTTGGATATTAATTTACAAGATATATGGAATAAACAGGACCTCGCCGATGGATTGAAAAGAACTCTTGAAGTTTGCGCCCCAGCTATTGCTGAAAAAATAAAAGATGCACCACCAAATGTCAAAAATGTGGGTGAATATTGTAAACTCCAGGCATGCTGGTTTGCTGTATCTAGTGTGCATATTAATTTACCGGCTGATTTCAAAAAAGCTTTAATTGATAAATCGACAATTAAACAGCAAAAAAAAGATGAAATAGAGATAAAAAAAATTGATAACGAGATTGAGTTTGAAAAGTATCTATTAGGTTTGCTTCCACATTTAATTAAAATAAGAAGTTATGCAGATGTGAATGCACTTTTGACGCCGACGTCAAACAATGCATTCGCTAAACTTTCTTTAGGTAAAATTAATATAAATTTTGCTGAGAAGGATGCTCTCAAGAAGTTGTTTGCCAGAATGGCAGAAGAAGGCTATGAATTTCCTTAAGACAGGGATTAAAAACCGTATATTTATAGATGGAGTCATATGATCATGGATCACTCTATTTCCGAAAACCTACGCTTATGCCGTTCATTTTTTTAGAACTTATCCGTAAATAAAATAATTCATCAATTCTGGCGACTAAAGCGAATTGATGCGCTCAATATATTTCTTAATATTAAATTTTGATTTACACCCATTGTAACTCATATAACGCACCTTACCAAATACACTTCTTTCACTCCATGCCCTGTCGTGGACACCACCGATGCTCCAGGCAATACCAGTATATCCATTGGGATCTCTCCCGTCGATTTCATACCGGTCATTCAGGTAAATTGCTGTTTCCAGAGCTATTTCCGGTGACTGTGTCCACTCAAGGATTTTCTTTGCCCAATACATCCTCATATAGCCGTGCATCTTGCCCCTTTTTACCATTTCCATTTGAGCGGCATTCCAGAGATCATCATGTGTCTGAGCATGTTCAAACTGATCCCGGGAATAGATGACGGCTCTGGGATCTTTCCGATGCTTATCATGTGTCTTCCTTGCCCAATCAGGAAATCCGCCAATATTGTCATAGTCCGGATTGTAGTAACAGAAATTATCGGAGAGTTCCCGCCGTACGATAAGCTCTTCAAGGAATGCGTTTTTCACGATTTCTGCAGCATCCGCTTTCCTTATTTCCAGGGCAATCCTCTGTGCAGAAATCTGACCGAAATGGATATAGGGAGAAAGATTCGATTGCCCCTCCAGCACCGGATCATTTCTTGATGTTTGGTAATGGGGCAGCTTATGTTTTATGGTTCTTCTGGGTTTGTTGTGCATAAATTAGTTATATTTTCTATTCTTTGATAAATGAAGTAACCACTTTGAGTATGAGATATTCCTGATCTTTGATACCATATGCTCTGCGTTGGATGACACGGATCTTGTTATTCAAGCCTTCCATGAATCCAAGGGAAACCTTGTGATCAGGATGGCAGTAACTGATAATCCCATCCCAGTGTTTCTCAATGAGAGCGGCAAACTTTTCAAATGGTTCAAGACGTTGCCAGCGCAATTGCTCTTTCCAACTTTCAAAGAACTTTCGCGCCCAGGTTGGGTTCTTATAATCCCAAAGCTGCCCGAAAGATTCTTTTAACAGATATGCTTTATGAAGGCGTTTATTTGCTTTCAAAAGCATTTGTAAGGCACGCCGGCCTTCGGTATCTAAATTGGCTTTATGGGACAGCAACGTATAACGCTGTCCCTTGATAAAGCGTCGTTCTTTCTCATTGACACGTTTGTATTCGCTACGTCTTACCTGATCAAGGGCATCTGCTAAATGCTTAAGGATGTGAAACTTGTCATAAACAATTTGGGCATTGGGCGCGTTTTTAAGGGTTGCCTTACGAAATGGCTTCCACATATCCATTACCGCCAATTCGATGGTCTTGCAGCGTTCAGTTCCCATGGTGTCGAAAAACAGTTGCATATCCTGCTCGGTGCGGCCCTGTCCACCCAGCCAGATCGGTCGTTTCTGGTCAAGATCGGCAACAACGATGGCGTAAGAATGGCCCTTATGGATCGATATTTCATCAACGCCAATGGTCCGAAGCTGCAAGGAAGGTGGATTCTGGTCCAGCAGACGACGCATGTAACTCTTCTCCATGCGGCATACCTGATCCCAACTCAGGTTGTTAAGCTCGGCTACCCGCTTAATGCTCATCTCGCGGCAGAGCTGTCCTATGCGGTCTTCGAATCGTTGGGTGAACCGGGCCGACTTGGCCAGCATGGAAAGGGTCTCGCGCTTCACGGCGTTACAATGGGGGCAGGCAACCCGGCGATATTCAAACTCAAGATAGATGCGGGTTGCCCCGGCATCCAGGTCACGCACAAGATGAGTCCGCCGGTCACGATACCCTGATGTAATCGTGCCGCAGCCGGAACAAACGGTTTTTTTTGACGGCGATCAAGGGTCACAATGTATCCTTCCTCGTCTTCTGGATGTGGCTTCAGTGTGGCACGGGCACGAAATCCCGGAAATTTATACAAGTCGCGAAATGTTTTTTTCGTCTTCATCCGGCTTCTCTATCCGAGGTTTGAAAACGTGTCAATTTTCAAAGAGCAATTATAATAATTTTACAGGTACTTATACCTGTTTTATTGTACTAAAAAGTCAAAAGAGCCTGTTTTATAAATGCATCAAGAGCAATATGCGCCGCTCTTTCACCCGCTTTAATCCAGTCAACATCAGGGACACAGGGGACAGCACTGAGGACTTGCATCACTTCATGCCAGTTGTTCTTTGATGGTTTTTCCTTCCAGGTGATAGTATGTTTCTCGAGTTGAGGGAATTCTTCCAGGTATTCATCTAATGCCCGTTGAATCTTTGGCCGTATGGTGTAGGCTCCGTATTCCTGTTTCTTTGATACCACCCAGCAAGGAACAATATTATGAGCGTCAATTTCGTAAAAAGGGACCCCAATTCTTTCAGACACACTCGCCTTCCATGCTCTTTTAATCCGCAGGGGATCGAAATCCGTTACGACCGATTTGATTCCGTGCTTTCTCAACCATTGCGCTACAACCTGTTCAGGAGCCCCTTTAAGCAGACAGAAGGGAATATTCTTTTTTGACAGATCATTTTCAACGTCCTGCAAGCCTTTAAGCATGAATCCGTACTGCCTCTGTGACGCATTCAGGAATTCGGGTACGAGACAAAACAAGACAATAAGGGGGACACCCTGTTGCAAGGCAATCTCCTGCGCCCACAAAATCGCCCAGTTGTCCCTGGTCCGCTGGTCACGACTCATCCAGTAGACGACCGGACCTGTCTCGGCACTTCCTGCCTTGAGAGTCCTCACCCTGTTCTTATTCATGTAATTCCAATTCTAAATCAATCGCTATTTTTGTTGGCACAGCCTGCCCCGGCGTAGGCCGGGGTCGTCGGCTTCCTCAACATATGTACAATATGCCTCGTTGCCTCCCCCTGGCCGCCGCGATATCATCATTGATTTAGAAATGGAATAACACCCCGGAGCATTTCCAATCCTTTACGATGATATGATTTTTATTTTAACATATCAGTCAAAACCTTTCTATAAAGAGTTCAGGACGGGCGTTGAGAATACGGACAGGATGGAGGCCTGGGCTGCGAAACGTGTGAGCGAGACCGAGAACCTCTGCGGGTTCATTTTCAAAAGCGACTCTCTGGATCCGTGGCCTCGTGGATTTTCATACCAGGAACAAACTGATGTTTATGGCGCACAGCTCAAAGTATCTTCAGCAGATGGGCTCCCTCGTGGCGCATTCAGAAAAATTATCAGCTGAAAGCAGCAGGTGAATCCGGAGGAAGGCAGCGCCCTGCTGCCTGCTGAAAACTGTAGTCAAGAATTCCTGTCAAGAATTCCTTGACAGACAAGACTGCGTTCACTACACTTGTATTTACACAAAGCAGGTTCTTTATCAAAATCAAATATCAAAAAATAATACCGAATGGATTATCTTATGCCTCAGCCGGATGATATGCAGGAAAAGAAAACATGCCTGGTTGTTCAAGGTTTCGGCGAAAAGACTGATTTAACGGATGGCCGCAAACTGAATCTCGATGCGTCGTATCAAGTCATCAAGGAAGCCGTGGAAGAGGCCGGTCTGAAATGTCTCCGGGCAGATGAAATTGTCCATTCAGGTACGATCGATGTACCCATGTATGAGCAGATTCTTCATGCAGACCTCGTTATCGCCGATTTATCTACTTACAATGTGAATGCAGCGTATGAATTGGGAGTTCGGTATGGCCTCAGGCCCTACGCGACCATCATCGTTGCTGAAGAGAAGTTCAAAAATCCATTCGATTTCAGCCATATTGTCATTCGCCGTTATAAGCATCTGGGTGAAGATATTGGCGTGAGCGAAGCTCGCCGCTTCAAGGAAGAATTGAAGGAAGCCATTCAAGAGATCGTGACTTCGCAGAAAACGGACAGTCCCATCTATACCTTTCTGAGTAACCTGCATCCACCGGTGGAAGAAGCAGGATCGGAAAAATTGCCGCAAGCATCAGCCACCGGTTTGCCTGAACCGTCTGAACAAAGCCTGAAGGCGCTCTTCGATGCAGTAAATGAAGCAAAGAAAAACCGCGATTTTGCTTTGGCAAAAACACTGCTGCAGGTATTGTATGAAAAGCGTTCGCATGACGAATATGTCGTAGAGCAATTGGTGTTGGCGACATATAAGAGCAAACAACCGGATCAGAAAACCGCACTGGAAGAAGCCCGTTCAATTTTAAAGACACTTAATCCCGAGAGCAGTAATGATCCCGAAGTACTCGGGCTTTGGGGAGCAGTGCACAAACATCTCTGGGAAATCACGAGCGAGACGTCCAACCTGGACGAATCCATCGGCGCCTATGAAAGAGGGTATTGGCTGAAGGTTGGTGTTCAGGAAAAAGGGCATTATTTGAATCAGGTCAATTACAGTGGAATCAATCTCGCACTTCTATTAAACGTTCGCTCGGCGCTGAAAGAGAAAGCCGGTGAATATGCCGAAGCGATCGCCGATTTCATTCAGGCTCGCCGGATACTGCGTGAGTTGCTTAGAATCTGCCACCAAGCCCTGGAAGATGGACCGGCATCCGACTCCGACCGGTATTGGATACTTGCGACCATGTGGGAGGCAGCTGCAGGCCTTGAAGACGAAGTAGAGGCCGCTCAATGGGAGTTGGAAGCAAGGAAAGTTTGCTCCCAAAGCTGGATGGAGAGCACGCAATTGCGGCTCGAAAAATGGAAGGAACTGCTGGTGAACTCGCCCCTGAAACATTTGCAAACATAAAGCGATGTGCTGTTGCGAGGGCTTCCATCAGCCTGATCCGGATGATTGAGCGGGGAAAAGCAAAGATCCGTCGTTTGTTGAAAAAAACAGGGAGGAAATGTCATGTCATACAGGGACAGGATTAACGCAGACGGACCGAAGAAAATTCTGGCGCTTGACGGTGGAGGGATACGCGGGATGATAACCGTCGAGATACTGGCCGGGATCGAAGAAATGCTGCGGAATGCTCTTGGACGTGAAGATTTTGTGCTTGCCGATTATTTTGATTACGTTGCCGGCACGAGCACGGGGGCCATTATTGCAACATGCATATCGCTGGGAATGCCCGTGGCCAAAATTCGTGAGTTCTATATCAACAGCGGCAAAGAAATGTTCGATAAGGCCTTCATCCTGAGGAGGTTCCGCTACCAGTATGAGGACGAAAAGCTGTCGGATAAACTCCGGGAAACCGTCGGCGCCGATACGACATTCGGCAGCGAAAAGCTGAGAACCCTTCTCTTGATTGTTATGCGAAATGCAACGACAGATTCTCCCTGGCCGCTGTCGAACAACCTTGGAGCGAAGTACAATGACCCTAAACGCAGCGATTGCAATCTAAACCTCCCTCTCTGGCAGCTCGTGCGGGCCAGCACTGCCGCCCCGGTTTATTTTCCACCCGAGGTCATCAAACTGGACCAGCGCGAGTTCATTTTCGTGGATGGTGGTGTAACCACATACAACAACCCCGCCTTCATGGCCTTTCTCATGGCGACGGTGGAGCCATACAATCTGCGATGGCCCACGGGAGAGGATAAAATACTGATCGTTTCCGTCGGCACGGGAACCAGCCCCAGCGCCAACGAAGACCTCAGCCCTGACGAAATGAACCTCCTTTACAATGCATCTTCCATTCCCTCGGCCCTCATGTTTGCCGCCCTGAACGAACAGGACTTCCTCTGCCGCACCTTTGGCAAGTGCCTGTCCGGTGATATCATGGACCGCGAGGTGGGAAACATGATCGGCAAAAAGGGCCCGCTACCGGAGAAACTCTTCACATACATGAGATACAATGCAGAATTAACCGCTGAGGGACTTACCGCCCTGGGGCTTCCGGATATAAATCCAAAGAATGTTCAGAAACTCGATTCCGTGGAAAACATTCCCGACCTTCAGCGGATCGGGCAGGCGGTAGCGGCGACAAAGCTGGATATCGAGCATTATCAGTCGTTCCTGAAGTGATTGCTCAGGGGGGACAGGATCCCATCTCGAAGATTGCACCACCCCCCCCGGCAAGCTATAAGGTATTCCATGTCATTTCGGCAAATTACGCGTTGACCGTCACAATCAGAAGAATTTTAATAAACTGTCATTATATGCTTGGCTAACTTCATTAGAAAAGGAGGTACACCATGAAAAGAGATGTGCTTTTTGGCATAGTGGGGGTGATGATTCTCCTGGCAGGGTGCAACAGCTCGCGGGTAGAACTGAAGGCCTGCGCCGAATTGGTAAACAGCGGATTCCGACCGGTGGCCCGGGAGCGCACCGAGCGGTTCCAGGGCAAGGTCCAGGAGGACACCGCGAAGTGCCGTGGGGGTGAGAAAGCGGTAGAGTTCCGCAGCACTCCCTATGTGGACTGGGCAAACTACTGGGCCACTGGTGACGCCAGTTCCCTGTATCCCGGCACCAGTTCCATAGGCGGGCATTTAGGCCCGAACGGTCGGGGGATTGACGGTGCCCTGCTCGATCTTGAATACCAGCGGATGGAACTGATCAAGTTCAATCTGTTCGACAACAGCGGGACCTACCGGGAGTATGCGGAGGGGCGCGGCGGCGTGGCCGGGTCAGCCCTGAAGGTCTGGGACGCAATGCGGCTGCCGAAGGGCAACCCCAACTATGAGGCGATGGGTGGCGACGGTCCGCAGGTCTGCCAGGGTGAACTCATCCGTGCCCGCACGCTGGACGGGACCTGCAACGACATCAAAAATCCCTTGATGGGCTCAACGGGTCAGCCTTTTGCACGTAATGTCCAGTTTGAAACTACTTTCCCGGATCTGGGCAAAAACGAACTGGCCCGCAACCGCCACGGCGACCGGTTGGGGCTTCTGAAACCCGATCCGCAGTTGATCAGCCGCACGCTCTTCACTCGCCGGCAGTCGCAGCCCGACAAGTGTGTCGCCGGCCAGGGGCTTCCCGGCTACTCGACAGATGCCGGCTGCGACTACAAGAAGGCGCCGTTCTTTAACGTCCTGGCAGCCTTTTGGATCCAGTTTATGACCCACGACTGGTTCTCCCACATGGAGGAAGGGCACAACCGCACTGAGATGATGCCTGTGGGCTGTGCTCAGAAGTTGGTTGGCAATTTCGAAAAACCACTGACACCGGAAGAGATCGCCAAACTGGGCTGCCGCCCCGATGACCGAATCGACCGGGCCTACATCGCCGAAGACAAAGACCCCGCCACTTTCGCCCTCCGTGGTAAGGAGCAGCTGGCCCGGGCCTACAAGACCACCAGCAACACGGTCACTGCCTGGTGGGACGCTTCGCAACTCTATGGCTACGATAAAACCTCCCGCCGGCGGGTAAAACGCGACCCGGCGGACCCGGCAAAGTTGCTCCTCACACCGCAGGGCTACCTTCCCTTATTGCAGCCCGGCGACCCCATGAATCCCCAGTGGATCGGCCAGGAGGCGACGGCGTTTCCGGACAACTGGTCCATCGGCATGAGCTTCTACCACAATCTTTTCGCCCGCGAACACAACCTCTTCGTGGAGGCGTTCCGTAAACAGGCCGCCGCGACACCGGACGCCGATTCCGGACTGCGCAATCCAAAGCGTCCCGACCAGGTCATCCGCTATAAAGACGTCAGCGCCGACGAACTCTTTGATGCGGCGCGTCTGGTGGTTTCGGCGGAGATTGCCAAGATCCACACCACCGAATGGACCCCGCAACTTCTCTACGACGAGCCCCTCTACCTGGGGATGAACGCCAACTGGCACGGACTCTTCCGCGGCAAACAGCTGGTCTCAGCCGCCCTCGAAAAGATCACTGTCAACAACTTCGGCAAGTCCGAAAATGCCAAGAAGGCGACACAGTGGTATTCCGCTTTCGCCTCTGGCCCGGGAATCTTCGGCTTGGGAAGCCGGGTGTACAAAGATGACGCCATCTTTGCCCTGTACGACCCGAAGAAAACCGACATCTGGAGCCTGAAAAACGCTGATCACGTCAACGGCGGTACCAACCACTTCGGGTCCCCCTTCAACTTCCCCGAGGAGTTCATCACCGTCTACCGGCTCCATGCTTTGGTCCCCGACCTCATCGAATATCGGGAGTTGAATACGGATCCCAACTTGATTCGCAACAAGATACCGGTGGTGGAGACCTTCCGCGGCAAGGCGACCCAGGCGATGAAGGAGCGGGGACTGGCAAACTGGGCGCTGTCCATGGGGCGTCAGCGGCTGGGACTCCTGACGCTGCAGAACCACCCGCAGTTCCTCCAGAATCTGACCCTGCCGCGCCTTCAGTCGGCCACTAACAAGATCGATATCCCTGCCCTCGACCTGATCCGCGACCGCGAACGGGGAGTACCCCGCTTTAACGAGTTCCGCCGACAGTACGGGCTTAAGACCCTCAGGAGCTTTGATGACTTCATCGACAGGCGTCTTCCCCGGGATTCATCCGAGCTTGCCGAGCAGCAGCGGCTCGTGGGGCTCCTGCGCGAAGTCTATGGCCAGCACAGGTGTGACGCTTCAAAGGTTATTACCTCGGCCCAGTTGAACGACGACGGTTCCCCTATCAATGACTGCCTCGGACATACCAACGGCAGCATGGTGGACAACATCGAGGACGTCGATACTGTCGTCGGCTGGCTCGCGGAGTTTACCCGGCCCCACGGCTTTGCCATCTCCGAGACACAGTTCCAGGTCTTTATCCTGAATGCCTCCCGACGGCTCTTCAGTGACCGGTTTTTTACCTCCAGTTTCCGGCCCGAGTTCTACACTCATTTGGGCGTACAGTGGGTTACCGACAACGGCCCGCAGGGCAAGGTGATGGAGAAAGGTGAGCCTAACGGCCATGAGGAGGAGATCTCTCCTCTGAAGCGGGTGCTTCTGCGGACCACGCCCGAATTGACGCCGGAATTGGAGCACGTTGTCAACGTTTTCGACCCCTGGGCCAGGGATCGAGGGCAGTACTATTCGATTGAGTGGAAACCCCGGGCCGGGGCCGAGTCGGATGGGGCGTTTACGAGGGAGAAATAAGTTCCGTAAGGAGAAGTCATTCGTGGTCTCTGTATAAAAGTGATCAATGATTCGCCTTGGTTTTCATATCTCTATCAGTGAAGGGTTTGCGGCGGCTGCAGGAAAGGCCCGAAGGCTCGGTTGCCGGACCATGCAGATATTCACCAGAAATCCCCGGGGCTGGGCTCCGCCCCGGGGCATTGATCCTGACGAAGCGGCAATATTCCGGTCCGTCCTTGCCGGTTACGGCATTGATCCCCTTGTCGTTCACATGCCTTATCTGCCGAATTTTGCTTCCCCGGATGAGTCTCTTTACGAGCGCTCCGTTGCCATGCTGATGGAAGAACTGGAACGGGCCGGACAGCTTGGAGCGGGTTATCTTGTTCTCCATGTAGGGCACCGGGGAAAATCCTCCGAAGAAGAGGCTTTCTCCCGTGTGGCTGCCGCGATTAACCGGGCTTGCGGCGACGCTGCCGGAAAACCAATGCTGCTTCTGGAAAACACGGCCGGCCAGGGTACTGAGGTCGGCTCCAATTTTCTGCACCTTTCCCGCATCATAAATATGATAGAGATAGAATATCAGGACCGCATTGGCATCTGCTTCGATACCGCGCATGCCTGGGGAGCGGGCTACGATCTGGCCACGGCCGCGGGCGTTGCCGATACCCTGGCGGATTTTGATAAATATCTGGGATGGGATCGCCTCCGGCTGATTCATCTGAACGATGCCAAAGCAGCGCGCGGCGCCGGCATCGACCGGCATGATCACATAGGACAGGGACTCATCGGCAGTGAGGGTTTTCGTCTCCTTCTCCACCATCCTAAGCTGTCAGCGCTTCCTTTTATAATGGAAACCCCCAAGAAGTCGGACGAGGATGATCGGGAAAATATGAAGGTCGTGAAAAGATTGTTGAGAAAGACAACCTGAATTGGGTGAACGAGAAACTGCGGACAATCCGGGAATATGCAGATAACCTCTGTGATTCCTGGCATTCATTGAAAATATTAAGATTTAAGAAAATGATAACCGCTTTGGCTTAAATTGTGTTAGAGAAGTTGTAATATTCGTCGAATTCCAGGAAAGGAAATAATTGGATGATTTCGTTGTCTTCCAAACTGCCGAATGTCGGCGTTACGATTTTTGCCGTGATGTCCAAACTGGCGGGCGATACGGGAGCCGTCAATCTCTCCCAGGGTTTTCCCGATTTTGATGTAGACCCGGAGCTTTGTGATCTGGTCCAAAAATACATGAAGCTGGGTTATAATCAATATGCTCCCATGCAGGGAGTCCCGGCCTTAAGGCGGCGCATTGCGGAAAAAACAAAAGAAATTTATGGCGCGTCATACGATCCGGAGACGGAAATCACCGTAACCTCAGGGGCGACCGAGGCCATCTTTTCCGCCATTACCTGTGTGGTTAATCGCGGAGACGAAGTTGTGCTGTTCGAGCCGGCTTATGATGCCTATGCCCCTGATGTGCTGCTTTCCGGAGGAATCCCGGTTTATGTGACATTGAAGTATCCCGACTATCATGTCGACTGGAATGAGGTGAAAGATGCTATAACCGAAAAGACAAAACTTCTGATATTGAATTCACCCCACAATCCGACCGGAACAGTACTGGGGCCGCAGGATATGGCGGCCCTTATGGATATCGTTGCCGATACGAATATCCTTATCATTTTCGATGAAGTTTATGAGCATATCGTGTTTGACGGTAATCGCCATGAAAGCATCACCAGGTATCCGGATCTCGCCCGGCGGAGCTTTGTTATCAGTTCCTTCGGCAAGACATACAGCACTACCGGCTGGAAACTGGGCTATTGTCTGGCACCGAAACAGCTTTCAGAGGAATTTCAAAGGGTCCATCAGTTTGTAACCTATGCCTCCAATACACCGATCCAGTGGGCCTATGCCGCATTCATGGAGAAAAAAGAGAAGTATCTCAATCTTTCGAGCTTTTATCAGGAAAGACGGGACTTGTTTCTCTCCCTGATTAAGGACTCCCGGTTTAAGCCCCTGCCCTGTAAGGGAACGTATTTCCAGATGCTTTCCTATGAATCCATAAGTGATGAAAATGATATTGATTTTGCCAGGAGGCTGACGACGGAATATGGTGTGGCGGCCATTCCTCCCTCGGTTTTTTATTCCCGGGGAGATGACCACAAGGCGCTTCGGTTCTGTTTTGCCAAAAAGGATGAAACCCTGATTAAAGCTGCGGAGAAATTATGCAAGATTTGACAGTCACATTGATCCAGGCACAACTGGTCTGGGAAGACATCGCCGCCAACCTGGCGGCATTTGATAAGAAAATAGATGACATTTCTGAAAAAACCGATGTCATTATCCTTCCCGAAACATTTACCACTGGCTTCACCATGAACGTATCAAAAGTGGCCGAGCCTATGAGCGGTTCCGCGGTCTCCTGGATAATTAAAAAATCAAGGCAGAAGAATGCCCATATTCTGGGAAGCGTTATTATCGAGGAAGGCGGGAAATATTTTAACCGGCTCCTCTGGGCTAAACCGGACGGCGACCTGGCGACCTATGATAAGAAACATCTCTTTAGAATGGCGGGTGAGCATAAGGTATTTTCTCCGGGAAACAGTCATCTCACCGTTGAGGTAAAAGGCTGGAAGCTGCGGACTTTCATTTGCTATGATCTGCGCTTCCCCGTCTGGGTGCGTAATCTTGCCAATGAATATGACGTGGCCGTCTTTATTGCCAACTGGCCGGCCAGGCGCGCGCCGCATTGGAAGCTTTTAATGCCGGCAAGGGCTGTGGAAAACCAGAGCTATGTTGTCGGCGTGAACCGGGTGGGCGAAGACGGCAACGGACATGCCTACAGCGGCGATTCGGCCATCATTGATCCTCTGGGAAATATCCTGTTTCAACAGGCCGATATCCCCTGCATTCACACGACAAAATTGAATTATGATAAGGTAAGGGAATATCGTGAAACCTTTGCCGTATGGCAGGATGCCGACGGGGATGCAGTATCTTTTTCCCGGTGATGAGAGACTTGTTCTACAAAAACACTATGTGCCATAGATAAAAAAATATAGAAACTCTCTTGTCGGAACTCATCAAATTATTCCGGGGGCAGCCGTGCTGTTCAAAATCACCGTCTGGCTGCTTCAGTTTGCCTGGAATCAGGCGCTGTCGGGGCTGATCCCAGCATCACCATATCAAGCAGAACATTGACGCTTTCATTCACGAAGGGAGCATACTGATCATGTGCTTTCTGCTTAATCTCCGTCAGTGTTTCTTTCTTTTTGGTGTCGCTTTGTTTCTTCACCATCTCTTTGCGTAAGTCAGCCAGCCTGATCAAACCATTCTTTTTTGCGGCTTCTTTATTATTTTTGATAATCTCGGCAAACTTCTCATCCTTGTCGACTCTGGCCCTGGATCTCGCCGCCAGTTCAGCTATCATGGATTGCTTAACGGGTTTCCAGGGCGGTGTGTCGGTTCCCCTGATGTTGACGAAGCTTGCGATGGCCTGGGCCGGAAGCGGGTAATCCAGAGCCTTTTCACCTATGTCATCGAGGATGAACCAACCGGGCAGTTTCACATCTGCTTCAACTCCCGTTTTCTGTGTGGATTGACCTCCGGGCAGGAAATACAGCGCCGTGGTGACTTTGATGGCGCCCAGATCAAGGGGAAGGGGCATTAGCACCTGTACAGACCCTTTGCCGAAGGTGTGATCCGACCCGACAATGACGGCACGATGGTAGTCTTTGAGAGCGCCCGCCACGATTTCGCTGGCTGACGCGCTCAGGCGGCTGGTCAATACAACGAGAGGGCCCATATAGAGCGCAGCGGGATCTTCCGCAGGGAAGCTAATTACTTTACGTTTGCCTCTCTCCATGCCCGACGCAGCTGAACCACTGGCCAGAATAGTCACCTGTCCGCGGCTGTCCTTGGTCGCCACGATTCCGCCCTTATCCAGAAAAAGGCCGGCGAGGCGCAGCGATTCTTTAAGCAGTCCGCCGGCATTGCGCGACAGGTCCAGCACGATTCCATCAACATGATTGCGCTTGGCTTCATCGACCAGATCTTTCACATCTTCATAGCAGGACTTATCTTCATTTTCGTTGCCGTAGAAGGAGGGGAGGTCGATAACGCCGAAGCGGTACTGCCTGCCCCCCGGCGCAGTCCGTGTATAGTACTCGATCTTGGCCTCCTGCTCCTTGATGTCAACCTTGTCACGTATGATTGTAACATCGAATCGTTTCGTCTGCTCCGCCTGGCGAAGAATTGTCAGGGTTACTTTTGTGCCCTTCTTGCCGCGGATCATTTTAATAACGTCGCGCAGGTTCATATCAATGACGTTAACAGGCTTTTGCTTTTCCTGGGCCACAGCAATAATCTTGTCCTTCAACTTCAACAGGCCCGAGCGCTCGGCGCCTCCGCCGGGTATCAACTCTTCAATTACGGTAAAGCCGTTGTCGCTGCTCAGGACCGCCCCGATTCCTTCCAGTGAAAGCTGCATATGAATCTGAAGGTCTTCAAAATTGTCCGGCGACAGATAGCTGGTGTGAGGATCCAGGGCCAGGGCGAAAGCTTCGGCGACGTCCGTGATCATCTTTTCGGGATCGTTCTCTACTATCCGCATTGTCTGCAGTTTATAATGGTGTATCTGCTGCTTTTTGGCTTCCGCCAGGTTGATGCCCGCCATGAGGGTGTTTTCGATCTGGAAATGCACAATTTTTCTCAGAAGTTCATACTTTTCCGCCTTGGTTTTTACATAGGAGCGCTTACCCACGTCCACATTGAGCTCCACAGTCTCGTCCAATTTGTAGTCCGGCCCCAGAATTTTTTTGACAATGTCCTCGTTCTCCTGGGCGCGCTTGACGAGCAGGTCATAAACCTGGGACAGCGAAGAGCAGTTGACTTTTCGTTTACTTGCAAAAATTCTTTGTAAAAGCGGTTTTAAACTTTTCAAATCGGATTCATACAGCAGCGTTTTAGATGGATCAAGCCTCTTGATCATCTGATCAACGGCGCGAGTTACAATTTCTCCCGTCACATTTTTCATTGAATAGTGGTTGTCCAGGAGATTTTCCATCAAAAAGGGAAGACGTTTACAGGTAACGTTTTCGGCAACCGAAGAAACAGGCAGCAGCAGGATCAGCAGCAAAAGCAGCATCTTCCGGAAACAGAACCAATTCCTGCTTCGAGAACGGCTACGGCGGTTTTCTCCCGGGGAATTTCCGGAAATGCTGTCGGTTTTATTATTGTATATGATCATTTTCTCTGTCTTTCCCATTGCACCCGGTCACAAATGCCCATCCTTGTGCTCTGTATGAAAAATTACTCTATTTTAACGATAGAAGGGCGCAGTAAATCTGTCAAGTAAAAAGGGAAATTTAAAAAGGGAAATTTCTTGTGGTTGAAGTTGAATATTACAAACAGCTGAACTATAATGAAACATGTGGTACAAGTGTATAGGTAATATTATATCTGAAGCAGCGTATTCTAAAACAGGAAGTGAGTTATCTGCGGACAGTCAACGCCGAACTCTTTCTTTTATATAGGGGATGACACATGAGGTTTTTATCGAGAAAAAAGCAACCTGCTGGAAGACCAACCTGGCGGGATTACCAGGAGCAACTCAAACATCGAAGGCATCGTGGATCGCGCATAAGATCAGCCTTCATAAAATTCATACTTATTCTTTTGACAATGACGACAGTTGGATACGGGCTGGTGCAGGGGGCCGTAATGTTTGCATCTAAAACCCAACAGCAGGAAATCCGTCCTTCTGAAAATCAATCTGCAAATAAGATCGACTTGCTGAATAAAATTCCATCAAAAAATCTATTGGGTTGTCTGGATGGAAAGTCCTTTTTGAACATACGTGAGCCTGTTTTTACGACTCAGATTGACGGCGCGAAGTATCGGGTGGAAACCAGTATTGACCGCCGGTTACAGGAGTCACTTCTTGCCAAAATAGAAGAGATGATGGCCAGGGAGAGGTATAAATCCCGTCTCATCGGCATAGTCGTAATGTCGGCGGACACGGGCAGGGTCATATCCATGGTGAGTTTTGACAAGCAGAACCCGACGCACAATACCTGTGTGAACAATCGGTATCCGGCAGCCAGTATTTTTAAAATCATCACTGCGGCCGCGGCTATCGACACACATGGACTTAACAGTAATTCACTTGTCAGTTACAGCGGGCAAAAACATACTTTATACCGGGGACAACTGAAAAAGACCGCCAAGCGTTATTCTCACACCCTGTCTTTGGAAGATTCCTTCGCCCAATCGATAAATCCCGTTTTTGGTAAAATCGGAGTCGAATTGCTGGGAAAAGATAAACTGGAGGATTATGCTGTCCGCTTTGCATTCAACAAATCTATCGATTTCGATATTCCGGTCGAACCGAGTTTCTTTGCGGTCGGAGACGAACCTTATAATCAGGCTGAAATGGCCAGCGGGTTTAATACACAAACCGCCATTTCCCCTCTGCACGGCGCTATGATTGTCACAACTGTCCTGAACGAAGGCAAAATAAAAACCCCCACGATAGTTGACCGCATCGTCGGCCCCCAAAATGAAGTTGTTTACACGCGCGCGGATCACCCGACGCAGCGCGTGATTTCAGAAAAGACATCCAAAGAACTGTATAGAATGATGCAGGCAACTGTCGCCAGTGGAACGGCGCACAAGGTGTTTAAATATCATGATCGCAATGCAGTTCTTAAAGATCTCCATGTTGGAGGTAAAACCGGCAGCATCAGCAATAACCCCAAATTTGACTGGTTCATCGGCTTTGCCCGGAATCCCCGGACGAGTCAAGCCATTATCGTATCCGCGGTAGTTGTTCATGAACAATTTATCGGCGAAAAGGCGGGTGAATACGCCAAACTGGCAATGGAAACCTTTTTCTCCAAAGATTTGGCAATGGCCGTTCCCGTTAATAATCATCCTCACGGTTAACGACTGCGACGCTAATTTTAAAAAGGATTGGATACAAATCATGGCGGAACTGACAATAATTTCGGCGAATGAAGCTTATGAGAAATCAAAGACAGGCCAGACACTGCTGGTATGTGCCTATGCAGAGGATGAAAAATTTCGAAAATTTAACCTTGCGGGAGCGATTTCCCTGAAAGATCTTGAATCCCAACTTTCAGGAATGGCAAAAAACAGGGAGATTATTTTCTACTGCGCCTGACCGGAGCAGGCGACTTCTGTCCGGCGGGCAGAGCAGTATCAGGATTTGGGCTTCACCAATGTCAAGGTGCTATGGGGCGGTTTCAAGGCCTGGGAAAAAGCAGGTTATCCAATTATAAAGGATTCCGAAACACAGCTGCGGGACGTTGCAGATATAAATAAAGAACCCGTCCAACAAAGTCGTCAGGCAAAAAAAAGCATCAATCTGGCCTTGCAGGGCGGCGGCGCGCACGGCGCTTTTACCTGGGGCGTTCTTGACCGGTTATTGGAAGAAGAGCGCATTCAAATAGAAGCGATCAGTGGAACGAGCGCCGGAGCGATGAATGCGGTTGTTATTGCTGATGGTCTTATGCAGGATGGCAAAATAGGAGCGCGTCGGGCATTAAGGAGGTTCTGGAAGGCGGTAAGCGATGCCGCCCAATACAGCCCCATTAGAAGGACGCCGGTTAATTTACTCAGCGGTAATTGGAATCTTGATAATTCCCCAGGCTACATATTGTTCGGATTGGTGGGGCAACTGGCTTCGCCGTATCTTTTGAATCCTTTGAATGTCAATCCGTTACGGGATTTATTGGCACGGCAGGTAAATTTTGAAAGAGTGCGCAGCTGCGATCTGGTGAAGTTGTTTGTTGCGGCCACAAACGTCAAAACAGGAAGAGTGCGAGTTTTTCAACGAACTGAGTTAACCCTCGACATGATAATGGCCTCGGCTTGTCTCCCGCAGCTCTTTCAGGCGGTGGAGATTGACGGTGAAGCGTACTGGGACGGCGGATACATGGGGAATCCGGTTCTTTACCCCTTTGCCTATAATTGCACTTCCAGGGATGTCATCCTCGTCCAGACAAATCCCATGCAGAGAAATGAAATACCCAAAAATGCTCAGGAGATTATAAATCGCGTGAATGAAATTACCTTCAACAGCGCGCTGATGAAAGAACTGAGGACTATAGAATTTGTCGGCAGGCTGCTAGACAAAGAAAGTATAGACCCTGTCCGGTATAAAAAGATGCTCATCCATGTAATTAACGCAGAAGAAGAACTTAAACCCTTGAATGCCTCCAGTAAACAAAATGCGGAATGGGGGTTTTTGCTGCATTTATTCGATATAGGTAGAAAAACTGCGACGGCCTGGCTGGACAAGAATTATGATTATCTTGACAATCAATCCTCGGTTGATCTACGTTCTTTATTTCAGTGATTTAAAGATTGTTCTGAATCTTAAGAAATGATTGTCCGATGGCTGGTGCAACAGGTAAAATTTTGATTGTTTCAGGGATCATCCTTATAGTGGTCGGGCTTGGTTTTCTATTCGCCGATAAGATACCTTTTCTGGGTAAGCTGCCCGGCGATATTTATATCAAAAAAGAGAGGTTTAGTTTTTTCTTTCCCATCACTTCGAGCATTATCATAAGTATAATCCTGACGATCATTTTCTGGTTATTCAGAAAATAGAAGTCTCTCCATATCAAGAGAAAAACAAAAATACTTTTTGCCGGTAATTTTTTTATACCTCAAGGTAGAGTATAAGAGCCTTTCCTCGCATAATAGATAAATTAGTTCCCTATTAAACCTTAGTTAAATCTATATTTACAAGCTTCGCTAACTGGTCTAAAAAGTTACCTCTTAAAGCAATTGTAATACTTTATTCCAAATTGCCTTCTTTGGCGGCGTGGGTTTTCTCAACATAAGTTATAATTATAGGTATCTTTGATTGTATCTATCCCGAGTTGATAGAGGTGTCAGATGAAAGATAAATATAAGACAAAAGAACACTTTTCTGAATTGGCAGATATTCTTCAGTATAATGCAGAATCGGAGAATTTCTATCAGACTGTTTTTGAAAATGTCGGAATCGCAACAGTTATTTTTAAAAAAGATAACACCATATTACTGACAAACGAAGAATTTGAGAAACTTACCGGGTTTGCTAGAGAAGAAGTGGAGGGCAAGAAAAAATGGATGGAATTCATTGCTTTAAAAGATGATCTGGAGCGGATGAAAGAGTATCATCACCTGTGCCATATCGACCCGCTGTCTGCTCCCAGGACATATGAATTCCAGCTTGTTAACTGTAATGGAGGGTTGAAAGATATTGTTGCAACTGTTGCCGCAATACCCCGCACAAAACAGACTCTGATGACATTGCTGGATATCAGCGAGCGTAAGCGGATGGAATCGGCGCTGAAAGAATCAGAAAGACGACTTGCCGATACTATTGATTTTCTGCCGGATGCGACGTTTGCTATTGACCTTTCCGGAAAAGTTATTGCCTGGAACCGCGCTATCGAAGATATGACCGGCGTAAAGGCGGGGGATATAATGGGAAACGGCGATCATGAATATGCCATGACTTTTTACGGGATTCGGAGACCAATGCTAATTGATCTGGTATCCGTATTTGATGAAGAGGCTGAAAAGAAATACGATTTTATCCGGAGAGAGGGAAATGTAATTCTTGCTGAAGCTAATGTGCCTTTAAGGGGGGAACATCGTTCACTCTGGGGTAAAGCAGGTCCACTATGTGACGGCAATGGTAAAATTGTCGGCGCCATTGAATCCATTCGTGACATTACCGACCGCAGGCAGGCGAAGGAATCTTTACTGAAAGCACACAATGAATTGGAAAACAGGGTTCGGGAAAGGACTGCCGAACTGGAACAGGCAAACGAGGCGCTGCAGGCGGAAATATCCGAGCGCAAACTGGCGGAGGAAAAAATCATTATTCTTGCGAACATTAGCGATATTTCGCCGCTTTCGATCACAGTTCACGACTTGCAGGGCAATTTTCTCTACGCCAACCAAAAGACTTTTGACATGCACGGCTATTCCAAAGAGGAATTCCTTGCTCGTAATCTTCGTGAGATTGATGTGCCCTCAAGTCAAGCCCTGTTTGAAGAACGTATAAAAGAAATTCTGAAGACCGGTGAAGCGCAATTTGCCGTGAAGCATTACCGGAAAGACGGAACCTGCTTCCCCCTTGAAGTTTTTGTGAAAGCGACCAAGTGGAACAACCAGATGGTTCTGCTCAGCGTGGCATCGGACGTCACCGAACGCAGGCGGATTGAAGAAGAATTAAGAAAATATCGTGAAAAGCTTGAGATCATGGTTGATGAACGGACAAGTGAGCTCGAAGAAAAGACAAAAAACCTGCAGGAAGTAAATACCGCTCTGAATGTTTTGCTGCAGAAAAGAAAAGAAGACAAAAAGATTCTGGAAGATCGATTTATCTCGAATATCGGTAACCTCGTACTACCCTACGTGGAAAAGATTAAAAAAAACAACCTCGATTTACAGCAGAAATTCTGCCTGGATACTGTTGAAAAGAATTTAGCTGAAATTGCATCCCCTTTGTTGAGCAATATCCGTCAGTTTAATTTGACGCCCAGAGAGATGCAGATAGCATCCATGATTAAGGATGGCAAGACGACCAAGGAAATTGCAAAGGCATTGGGCATTGTAGAAGGTTCCATCGATACCCACAGAAAAAATATCAGGAAGAAAATGGGCCTGAACAGAGCCTCAAACCTTCAGTCCCATCTAAGCTTCCTCGATAACAGGTAAACATCTTTCATTAATAGCCGACTTGGATTGTGGTTTGCTGCAAATGCGTTTGCAGGGCTTGGAGCTGATTATGAACGGCGAAAATAAAGGCAACAACAAAAAGCCTTTTCCTGAATTGGCAGGAATGTTTCAGCACAATCCGGAAATAAAAAAATCAGGTGAAAAGTACAGGCGTTCAAAGGTAGTGCCAACGGCATCGGAGAACTTTTATAAGATAATCTTTGAAAATACCGGAACCGCCACAATCATCCTGGAGGAAGATAATACCATATTTTTGGCTAATCAAGAATTTGAGAAACTCACCGGGTGCGCCAGGAAGGAAGTAGAAGGCCGGAAAAAGTGGATGGAAGTTGTTCATCGAAAAGATGACCTGGAGAAAATGAAAGAGTATCATCGTCTGCGCCTCATCGATCCGCTTGCTGCTCCGCGGACATATGAGTTCCAGCTTGTCAAGGGGGACGGACAGGTAAAAGATATAGTTGCAACTGTTGTCACAATACCCGGCACCAGGCAGACTTTGATGACGCTGCTGGATATCACCGACCGCAAACAGATGGAAACGGCGCTGAAAGAATCAGAAAGACGGCTTGCCGATACTATCGATTTTCTGCCGGATGCGACTTTTGCTGTTGACAGTTCCGGGAAGGTTATTGCCTGGAACCGGGCTATTGAGAACATGACCGGTGTAAAGGCGGAGGAGATACTGGGAAAAGGCAACTATGAATACACCATGGCGTTTTACGGAATTCGGAGACCCATGCTGATTGACCTGGTATTCGGATTTATTGAAGAGATCGAAAAGAAATATAAATTTATCAAGAGAGAAGGAAATATGCTTTTAGCCGAGGCTGATGTGCCTGTGCAGGGCATATATTGTGTGCTGATGGGAAAAGCAGGGCCGCTATATGACAGCAATGGTAATATCATCGGCGCTATTGAGTCCATTCGCGACATAACCGAGGTCACGCAGGCGGAGAAAGCATTACGAGCGGCTAAAGAAGAATTGCAAGCCAGGGTGGGGGAAAGAACGGCCGAACTGCTACTGTCAAACAAGGCGCTGCAAAAAGAAATCTTCCAACGCGAACGAACAGAGGAAATACTGAAAGAGAGTGAAGAAAAATACAACCAGTTTTTTAAAACTTCGCGGGATTGTATCTTCATAACACTGGCAGATGGAAAATTTATTGACATGAACGATGCATTAATGGAAATGCTAGGCTATTCAAGCCGTGAGGATATGAAGCGGGCGAATGTTCGAGATCTCTATGATAATCAGAAAGACCGTATAATTATAGCTAATTATGTAGCAAAAAACGGCTATGTCCAGGAATATCCTGCTGAACTCCTGAAAAAAGACGGCAGCAGAATATACGTGCTTATCACAGCCGTCGCCCGCTATGATGGCAATGGCAGGACAATAGGGTTTCAGGGAACAATCCGGAATGTCACTGAGCAGAGGCGGAATGAAGAAGAGCGGGAGAGGCTTATTCAGGAGCTTCGCGAAGCTATTTCCCAGGTCAAAACCTTAAGCGGCTTATTACCGATATGTGCCTCCTGTAAAAAAATTCGTGACGACAATGGTTATTGGAATCAGATTGAATCGTATATCAGGGATCACTCAGAGGCGAAATTCAGTCATAGTATATGCCCCGAATGCGCAAAAATATTGTATCCGGAACTCCATAAGGAGTGGTAATTAGTTATTTTTTTCCAATTTCCTTTACCATGGCTATTGCCAATATCTCTCATGTCGCTATCATCCATCATGTCTTGTCAGTTATGCTTCTTATGCTCTTTGGCCATCTTCTTATCTTTCATCCATTCCTCCTCGTAATTGTTTTAATGCTTACGAACAGGCCTTTTTTGCTAATCATCTTTATTAGATTCCCGTTGATGCTGAGGGCGCTGTCCCCTTTCCTGATACTGTTGCTGCGGTCGCTGAATCTCCGGCCTTTGCTGATATTGTTTTTGTTGCTGATGTTTTATCTCCTGTTGCTGTTGAGGTTGCTCAATCTCCGGCCTTTGCTGCTGTGGCCGCTTGATATCGGGCCTTTGCTGAATCTGTCGTTGCTGCTGCTGTCTTATCTCCTGTTGCCGCTTAATCTCCTGCTTTTGTTGATATTGTCTTTGTTGTTCATGTTTTAGCTCCTGCCTCTGTTTTTGTTGCTGTTGCTGAATTCCATGTTTCTGCTGCATCTGCATTTGTTGTTGCTGCTGTTGAATTTCCCGCTTTTGCTGCATCTGCTTTTGCTGAGGATGTCTTATCTCCTGCTGCTGACGCCGCTGAATCTCCTGCTTTTGCTGCTGTTGCAGTTGCTGCTGTTGCAGTTGTTGTCGCTGAATCTCCGGTCTTTGTTGATACTGCTTCTGGCGTTGATCTCTTAGTTCATATCTCTGCTGCTGCGTTCGGGGTTTATAATTACGGACATCCCAGGTTTTCTTTCTTTCCCAATATCGATTATTGTGCCAGGTTTTCCAATTCTGTTGAAGTCTTTGGTAGGGAATCCGCTCATAGTACCAGTGGTGTCCGTACCAGTTGCGTTCTGTGTAATATCTTCTCCAACCCGGGTCTACGTCAAAGTAAAATCTTGGAACGGCGTTGTAATAAACCCATCCCCGGTCATAGTAATGTGAACGGTACCACCTGCCTTGCCACGGACGCCACCACCAGCCGTTCCAGAAAAATATGTCTACATCTATTTCCGGAATAACATAAACATCATTGGTGTCAGGCAATACTATTACCTGTGGGGGTGCGGGGAAAGCAATAAGCGGCGGCAGTGAAATTCCGATGCTGATGTCTACTGCGGCCATTGCCGGGACAGTGGAAAAACTCATTATCAAAAAAAATACAGCCCCAAAAATTACTTTCTTCATTTTGGTTCTCCTGTTTTTTTTATTTATGAAACGGTAATAATCACATTTTATGCCAACTTGGATAATTATAAAAAATGACGTGAATATTAAATATGTTACAATTATACAGGATGAGAATGCAATAAGCAAAAGATTTGATTATTGGGTACAAAGTATCCAGCAATTGAATATCATCCGGGTCAAAAATACACACTTTTCGAATCTCTAATTCTCATTGCTCGTTGTTTTGGGCAGCAGAAAACTTAAAATAACCATCAAGACATTGGCCGATCCCAGCAACATTAAAGCTCTCGAAGCGTTGTGCCCCAGATATGTATAAAGTTCGCCCGCAATGCTGATTACGGTGCCGCCCAGACACCACGCCCAGCCCATCAGGATTGCCGATACGATGCTTACATTTTCGCGGGGGGCGATCCATTGGCCGAATGCTACTCCCAGCGGGTTCACCGTTCCCAGAAACGCCCCGCCGGTGATGCACAGTGTAATGAATGCCGGCGCCGGCAGCGTCAGGCGGACAATAGCATGGTAGCTCAGGGCAGACAGAATCGTCATCGCGATCAGCATCCGACGCCTGCCGATGCGGTCCGCCAGATGTCCCATCGGCACCATGAACACTGTTGCCCCAAAGATGATCAGACCAAAAGCTCCTCCCTGTCCGATCCAGGAAGGATAACCTTTTTCATGGGCGAATTCCGGCATGAGAAAGAAAAGACCGCTCATCACGCCGCTGGAGATGGCCAGAATCAAAAACAAGGCGAAGATTTGTCCCGCCACCGGGCGAAGGGCGGCAAGTGATGCGATTACCGATAATTTCCTTTCGTGTGCAGCCTCGGCCGGTCGGCACCATAACCAGACGAATGCCCAAAGAATTAACGCCGGAATGAAAAGAATTTCGGTATGGTGGTTGAGATTGTTATAAGCGGTGCGAAAGCCGATCTGACTGAGACCGAAGCCGATGCTGCCGACGGCAATGAAGACGGCCAGAAATGTGGAGCCGTGCCGCGCGGAAAAACTGCCCGCAAGCCCCGCTCCTGCCGGATGAAACATGTCCTGCCCCAGCCGGCCGGCCGCAAGAATGACGAATACGACAAGATAAAAACCGCTTAACCCGAACAATGTCGGCAACAGGCGGTTCAGAGTTGTTTGATAATCGGCAAGCGGACCGAGCAGCAGGGAAAACGAAGTCAGCAGCGTGCCCAGTAGAATGACCCGTCGAATCCCGAAACGGTCGGCGATGGAGCCAAACAATGGCTGCAGCGCTGTTCCGCTCATGGCGATGACCGTGGCGATCCAGCCGGCTTTGGCGACATCCAGGCCGGCAAGTGTCTTGTACACCGGCCAGACACTCAAGCCCATGAAATCGACCATAATATGCGCGACTACCACGGCGACAAATGTGCCGACTGTTAGGCGCGCAGTCCCGGTCTTTAAAGATCCGCTGTTGAAATGCACCGCAGATGCGGTGGCTGAAGTTCGATCCTGTTTGTTATCTTTTATTTACTTACTCCAAATTCACGCCGTTTGCGTATTGAGACCTTTGGAAAACCATACAAAACTACCTTTTTGTCATTCCTGCGAAAGCAGGAATCCAGTAAAAAATGGTTTGGTTCCCCGCCTTCGCGGGGACGACGCCTGGATTCCGGGTCAAGAGACTGTGTCATAATAGCTGATTGTCATTGCGAAACGCCTCTCAGGCGTTGTGGCAATCTAATATATTCAATGGCTTACGAGATTGCTTCGCTCATTGTATTCGCTCGCAATGACATTAGGACACAGTCTCCAAGCCCGGAATGACGAATAGGGAAGTTTTGCAAAGGTCTCGTCTTATCAATCCTGGGAAATCCGTCTGAATATACGGACGTCTACAACACAGGCGCCCTCATCGTAAACCAGTACGGGGTTCAGATCGATCTGATCCAGATCAGGGTTGTCGATCGCCATCTGAGATACTCCTTTTATGATCTCTGCCAGCGCCGCCTGATCTTTGGGCTTTTGCCCCCGGACGCCGGCAAGAAGAGGATATCCAGTGACGGTGCGAATTGTCTGCATGATTTCTTCAGCAGATGCAGGCAACAGGCAGAATTGCACATCCCTGTATATTTCGGTAAAAATTCCTCCCAGACCGAACATGAGGACCGGCCCATACTGGGGATCTCTGAATATCCCGACGATAACTTCAATACCTCCGGATTTGGCCATGGGCGATACGGTTACGCCCTCCAGACGGGCTCCGGGTACACGGGAAGATGCGTTGATCATAATTTCACCAAAGGCCCGGCGAATTTCTTCTTCACTGAAAAGATTCAGGCGGACACCACCGACATCGCTTTTGTGGGCAATATCGGGAGAGTCTATTTTAAGGGCCACCGGCGCTTCCAGTTTACGGACCAGGGCTACAACTTCATCCGGCGAGGCGGCGTGCCATACAGCCGCGGCAGGAATAGCCGCTTTTTTCAGCAATGCCGTTGACTCCCCGGCACTCAGCAATTGCAGGCCAGCCGTTGAAGCAGGGGCGGAAGAAGGAAGCGGGGCAGGGCTGTCAAACCGGAAAAATTGATGCAGCGCCCTGATGCCGCGTTCGGGAGAAGGAAAGACAGGAATGCCTTTTTCCTGAATAAGAATCCGCTCCCGGCGCTCCACATCCGCACCGCCTAAATAGATCACCAGTTCCGAGGCGCCGGGGGTGACGATTTGAGCAGCACCGGCAATGGGATCTCCAAAAATAACAACCATAACATCATATTCGTCTTTGGCTGCATCCATAACCTGGGAATAGAGCTCCGGCTCACCCATGACATCGCCGGTAAGATCGATGGGATTATTAATGGAGCAGTGCGGGGGCAGGATTGCCCGCAACTGATCTCTGAGGGCGGCAGACGGGGGGGGAGTTTCAAAGCCCAGTCTTTCCGCCTGGTCAATGGCTAAAATGGCTGCCCCTCCCGAACTTGTTATATTGAGCAGCTTCCTTCCGCGCGGTTTCGTCATATAAGCTAGAGCCTTGGCGGAATCGTACAATTCTTCGATCGTATCCGCCCGGTGAACATGATATTTTTTAAAAATGGCATCATAAACGGCGTCAACTCCGGCCATTGACTTTGTATGTGATTCGGCGGCAAGACGGCCGCGGACGGTGCGTCCGGCCTTGAGAATCACAACAGGCTTTGTGGCTGCGGCCAGAGCTTTCTGGAAATCCGCTGGACGCCTGACACCCTCGACATAGAGGGCAATTACCCTGGTGTCGGGATCATTGTTAAAATACCGTATGCAATCCGTTTCATCGACATCAGCACGGTTACCCAGGCTCACGAAAACGCTCACGCCAAGATGATCTTCACTGGCCCAATCCATCAGCGCTGCTCCGACGGTTCCGCTTTGAGAAATGAAGGCCATTCCTCCCTCCCTGGTCAGCAGCGGCCACGAGGCGCACATGTTGTGGTGCGGATTGTTTACGCCCTGGCAGTTGGGGCCGACTACCCGGATTCCGTAACGGCGGGCAATGGAGGCCAGCTCTTCCTGGAGTTTTGCTCCTTCTTCGCCCGCTTCCGCAAATCCCCCGGTAATAACCACGGCAGATTTGACTCCCGCGAGGCCGCACTGCTCTATAGTTTGCGGCACCACGCGGGCCGGAATGATTATTACCGCCAGGTCCGGTGCGGGAGAAATATCGCTGATCTGTTTGTACACCGGAAGGCCGAGAATCCGGTCGGCCTTTGTGTTTACAGGATATATCTTACCGGTGAAACCGCCGTTAATGAGATTGTATAAGACATCATACCCAATCTTTCCGGCAACCGGCGAGGCTCCGATTACGGCAATGCTTTTCGGTTTAAATACGGCGTCGAGTTGGTTTTTCAATTCCATGATCGCTCCTTATCTTAAATCAATCCTGATTAACCGCCGGGCAGCACTGCGCGATCTCTTCCAGAAACTGATCGCGGCTGCGGTAATGAATAACCTTCCATCCTTTCTGTTGAGCACGTGTGCAGTTTCCCTGATTATCATCAATAAAGAGAACCCTGGAAGCATCAGCGCTCATTCTTTGTAAAACGTCGTCAAAATGACTCGGCTCTCTTTTGCCCTTGCCCATGTAATAGCTGTTGAAAATATAATCGAACCAGCGGAAGAAATCATCGCGGACGTTAATTTCTTCCAGCCAGTTGGTCTGATCACTCAGGATGCCGACGCAAATGTTAAAATTTTTGATTCTCTTAATCAGGTCAATCATCCACGTCCTCAAGGTGAAGCGGGACAGTATTTCATTTCTTAAAGACTGATCATCTCCCCGGATGCCCGTTGTCTTCCTCAACAATTCCCAATAAACCCCTTCCGGTGCTTTCCCGATAAGATAGCCGCAGGTATGAATCGTATCCTCGGCAGTTTTGTAAAAATTATCCTCGTCGATCCCGTTTAATTTTGCTATCTCCTTTAATCCGTCTCTGAATCCTTCTTCCGCAAGAACCCCTCCGTAATCAAACAACACTGTATTGACGCGACAATCTTCAGCCATGCGCTTCATTTTATTCCTGCCTTCTGCAAAACAATAATTTATGTGATAAATGAAACAAGATTAATGGTTATTTATTAAAATCGGTATATTTAATTTGGCAAAACACTGTGCAAATATCCACAGTCGAGATGACTGCGGGGTTCTATATAATGCCGGCAAAATCCATGCGGGCATTAGTATCGACAATTTCTTATCTTTTTTGCCCATCAATCAACTTTATCAATTCCGCCTCCGGCATGGTGCCTGCACGAAGTCTGCCGTCCGGCAGAATAATTGCCGGTGTTCCGGTTATGCCCAGGGATTTGGCCAGTTTTAACGTATTGTCAACTTCCTCTGTTTTACAATCTGTTTTTGTTATTTCCTTTTTATCAAAACAATCTTGAAGCAACTGCATGGAATTGTTGCAGATTATGCTCTTGGATTTCCAATATGCATCTTTGTGCATTTCCAATGGGTACAATTTAATATAAAAGACGATATCTTTTCTCTTGTCGCTGATTTGTTTTATTACCTTGTGAAGGTCGGCGCAGTATGGACAGTCCGGATCAGTAAAAATAATGACTTTTTTTTGTGCTTTTAAATCACCGAGGACAAGGGCTGAAGTCAAAGGGATTTTGGAAGTGTCTATCCGCTTTTTATCCTGGATTTCCATGGCTGATTTGGCCGTGAGATTGGTCATGGTCTTCATTTCGACCAGATTACCAAAAAGCAGATGAGTCCTGGCAATATTAATATAAAAAATGGCCGGTTGCCCTCCACGCTCTATCGCAACTTCGCATATCCCGGCTAGTGGAGATTTTTTAATATATAATATTTTTGCATTGCCGGCGTTTATGTTTTTCAGAATATCACGAATTTCTGCCGGGGAAATTGCATCGCATCCCTTCTTCTCGTGACTATCTCCTGCGAAAACCGGATAAATCGTAAAACACAAAATTGACAAAGACAGAATAATACTTGTTGAAAAGTATTTACGCATTTTTATAGTCCTTTCAATGAAATTAAATAAACTTGTCCAGGATGTTTCGTATGTCTTCTGGATTTTCTCCGTCCCTTATTAGTCTTCCTGTTTCATGCATGATTTCAATTTGCCATCGATATGGAAATAAATCGGAGCATCCGGTTTGCATGTAATCTCGGATATGGTGACATCCGCATACAATACACAGGATTCTAATTCGCCGTTTTTATAAAAGCTGATAGTGCCACCATTTTTACAGGTGATGTTATTCGCATCATAATCATCTTTGAGTTGGCAATATTCCACTGACCCGTTGTCATAAAGAACAACGTTTGCATCGGGATTACAAATTGATTGGTCTGCGGCGTAGACATTAATACTGACTAATACTGATGCTAATAATAAGCTCTGGACAAACAAAGTCTTTATAATGTTCATAAAATATTGCCTCCTTTAGCTGTTTAGCGTAACTCCTGATTCAATTGTGACGTTTTTTGCCGCATGATAATTATTTCTTCGATCGTTGCCCTCCTTTTTATACGTATACCACATATTAAATCAGGATTCAGCCATTTATCGTCTTATTTCTCACCGCCACAAAGCCGGGATATTCTTGACATACAGAATCACATTCCTTATAGTTCACCCGATGATAAGGAAGTTCTTGGCAAAATCAAATGAACCCTTCTGAAGAACAGCAACAGGAAAAACGGACGTTGAGGAGTAGAAGAATATGATGGATATCGATGTATTGGTCATTGGCCGAAGCTGCCTGGATATTATTTCCGTTGTTGAAAAATTCCCCCGCGAAGACACCAAGGTGCCGCTTTTATCCCGTATGGTGGAGGGGGGCGGTCAGGGTGGTACCGCTTCCTGCTGCATTGCCCGGCTGGGAGGTAAAGTGGTGTATTACGGTTGTCTGGGCGCCGACAGCGAGGGATTGTTCTGTCTTGAACGCCTGAAAGAATTCAACGTCGAGATGGAATATGTGGATGTTGTTGAAGACGGTAAAACACCGGTAGCGTACCTGTTTGTAACCCGTGAAAGCGGGAAGCGTACAATTATTTATGAAAAAAATTCACTCCCGCCGTTGCGCGCGGATAGGCTGGCCCAGATTCTTATCTATCCGATCAAAGTCGCCCTGCTGGATCCCGAGGTAACTTACCTGGCGGAAGATATCAGGGCTTTAGCCGGAGATGACATCAAGATTGTATATGACTGCGAAAGATGGCACGAGGATATCACTGCGATGATGGCTGCCGCCGATTATTTTATCCCCGGTGCTGATTTTTTGCAGGAGGAAGAATTAAATCTGGCGGATCTTTCTTTTGAACAGCAAATGTTCCGTCTGGCGGAGATGGTCACCGGCTGCCTTGTGGTGACGCGTGGTGAAAAGGGAGCGTATTATGTCGACGGAGAGCAACTGATCAATGTGCCGGCGCCGAAGGTGGAGGTCAGGGATACGACCGGTGCGGGCGATAATTTTCATGCGGCATTCAGCCTGGCAGTAAGCCGTGGATATGACCTTTCCGCAGCTGTAAAATTTTCCGTGGCGGTGGCTTCCCTTTCCTGCCGCGAATACGGGGGCAGGGCAGGCGTCCCGGATATAACGGAAGCGGAGGAACTGGCGGATAAGCTGGAAGAACAGATTATAGCAACAAGGTGACAAATAAGTTCCGATTAACTAAAAGTGCCGAATCGTGGGGATTCAGCTATCCACCCTCTCACTGACATTTTGCTTAAGGCAATTCGATGGCTTGACACGATGGCCACAATATCTTGACACAAAAGACGGTGTCTCTTATACTTCAAGACAAGAAAATACGATCTCATTAAACCCAGCCACTTGTACTTTATTCTCAACATGGTTTCTGACAGAGCATAATAAGGATCAACAAGGTAAGGTATGGAGAATCTTATTGGAAAACACTGGCACCATATGCCCGCGGAGGAGGCGCTGGACCTCCTGGAAACAAGTCCGGACAATGGTCTCGACCAGTTTGAGACGGAAGACAGGAGAAGACAGTTCGGCGATAATGTCATCACCACCAAAAAGGGCAAAGGCCCCCTTATGCGGTTTCTCCTCCAGTTTCACCAGCCTCTGATCTATATCCTTCTCATCTCCGGGGTTATAACGTCACTGCTCAGGGAATGGGTGGACGCGGGGGTTATCTTCGGCGTAGTGCTGGTGAACGCCGTTATAGGGTTTCTCCAGGAATCAAAGGCGGTAAAGGCCATGGAAGCGCTGGCCAGAACGATGATCACCGAGGCGACAGTCATCCGCCATGGTGCGAAAGTGCGTATCTCCTCGGCAGAGGTTGTGCTGGGCGACATCGTACTGCTCCAGTCAGGGGATAAGGTTCCGGCGGACCTCCGCCTGATAACGACCCGGGACTTCCAGGTGGACGAATCGGCGCTCACCGGCGAATCACTGCCGGTGCAGAAGACGCAGGAGATTCTGCCCCACGACACGGTGCTCGCCGACAGGAGCAACATGGCCTACGGTTCCACCCTGGTTACCTACGGGCAGGCCTCGGGTGTTGTAGTGGCGACCGGAGACCATACCGAGGTGGGCCGCATATCGCAGCTCATCTCCGAAACAGAAGAACTGCAGACCCCTCTCCTGCGGAAGATAGAAGAATTCAGCAGGGTACTGCTCTATGTGATCCTCGGCCTTGCCGCTCTGACCTTTGTTGTGGGCATCATGCGCGGACAGAGCGCTTTTGACATGTTTATGGCCGCTGTGGCGCTGGCTGTGGGCGCCATCCCCGAGGGGCTGCCCGCAGCAATGACCATCACCCTCGCCATCGGCGTGGCGCGCATGGCGCGGAGAAAGGCCATTATCCGTAAGCTCCCGGCCGTGGAGACCCTGGGCAGCACCACCGTGATTTGTTCGGACAAAACAGGAACCCTCACCGAAAACCAGATGACAGTCCAGGAGATCGTGTCCGCGGGTGAATCTTATGCAGTGAGCGGTACCGGTTATGCTTCCGGAGGTGAGATTACAGGGCAGCAAGGGCGGACAGAGACAGCCTTGTCTCCGGCCGTCATCGAAACTCTCAGATGCGGCCTGCTCTGCAACGACAGCCTGCTTGTGGAACGGGAAGGGTATCTTACGGTACAGGGCGACCCCACCGAGGGGGCGCTTATCACTTCGGCCGCCAAAGCCGGTCTCTCCATGGATGAGGAAAACTCCCGGCTCAGGCGCCTGGACACCATTCCCTTCGAGTCACACCACCAGTACATGGCCACACTGCACGACGACCCGCAGGGCGTAGATGTCGTATACGTGAAAGGTTCGGTGGAGGCCGTTCTGGAGCGCTGCACTACTGCCATCGACCGGCAGGGATTTTCAGCTGATCTCGATCCGGCTGCAATCCAAACGGCCGTGGGTGCAATGGCCTCCAGGGGGCTCAGGGTCCTTGCCTTCGCCCGTAAGGCCGTGCTGGAAAGGAAAACCAGGGTCGACCACAAGGACATTGACACAGGCCTTACCTTTCTGGGGCTGCAGGGTATGATCGATCCTCCGCGAAACGAGGCAATTGAAGCGGTACGGAACTGCCACAGCGCAGGCATCCGCGTGAAGATGATCACCGGCGACCATGCCCTCACCGCATCGGCGATAGCAGGCAGGATCGGCCTTGCCAATGCGGGCAAGGCTGTTACCGGCCAAAAGCTTGCCTCTATGAGCGACCAGGAGATCATCGATATTGTGGACGAAGTTTCTGTGTATGCAAGGGTCGCGCCCGAGCAGAAACTCCGGTTGGTGGAGGCTCTCCAGGTCAAGGGCAACATCGTAGCCATGACCGGCGACGGGGTGAACGACGCCCCTGCGCTGAAGCGCGCCGACATCGGCGTGGCCATGGGCGTCACCGGCACTGACGTGGCCAAAGAGGCCTCGGACATGGTGCTGACGGATGACAATTTCGCTTCCATCGAAGCCGCAGTGGAGGAGGGAAGGGGTACCTTCGACAACCTCACCAAGTTTATCGTCTGGACGCTTCCCACCAACATCGGTGAAGGGCTGGTAATCCTGGCGGCCATATTCGCCGGGGCAACCCTGCCCATCCTGCCTGTCCAGATCCTGTGGATCAATATGACCACAGCCGTATTGCTGGGCCTCATGCTGGTGTTCGAGCCCAAGGAGCCGGGGATCATGGAGAGGCCGCCCCGGGATCCGAAAGAACCCATCCTTACCCGCACGCTCATATGGCGGATCGCCATTGTTGGTTTCCTGCTGCTTCTGGGGGCATTCGGTCTTTTCGAATATGAACAGTCCAACGGCGCCGGCATCACGGAAGCCAGGACTGTCGCCGTCAATGTGTTCGTCATGGGCGAGCTCATGTACCTCTTCAACTGCCGCTCTCTGACCAAATCAGTCTTCGAGGTCGGGTTTTTCTCCAACCTCTGGGTTTTCGGCGGTGCAGGGATCATGATTATCCTGCAGTTGGTCTTCACCTATGTGCCTGTCATGAACACGGCTTTCCAAAGCAGCCCCATCAACCTGGATGCCTGGGTGCGCATCATGGTCGTGGGCTCCCTCGTTATAGTGGTGGTGGGAATAGAGAAGTGGACGGTGCGCAGGAAGAACCGGAAGATTTTATCCTGACGGGTAGACGTTTGTATATAAAAGATGATATGTCCCTGGCCATGCAGCGAATAATGGTACAGATTTATGAAATTCAGGAACCGGGAGAGGCGGAGTCTGTCGTGGCTCTGGGAGTGGACCGGATCGGGACGGTGATTCTGTCCCGGGAAGGCTGGAAGGCGCCGATTCTCCGGGAAACGGTACGGGTTGTCCAGGAGGCAGGAGCGCAAAGCGGGCTGATTCCCCTCTTGAGCGACGGAGAAACGATCTTTCGGATTCTGGATTACTATCAGCCCGATTTTATACATTTCTGTGAAGTGCTATCGCCATTTTCCATTGATCGGAGCGCGGTGATGCAAAAATGTGATGTCCTGATGTATCTCCAACAGGCGGTCAAAGAGCAATTTCCGACCGTGGCCGTCATGCGTTCTCTCTCAATCCCCAGGTCCGGCGCAGCGGGGACAGGGGAGATCATGAAAAATATCCTGGCCATAATGGACAAACTGACGCCGGTCAGCGATTATTTTCTGCTTGATACTCTCCAAGGCTCGCCGGAAGCCGTTCCTGAGCAGCCTGTAACCGGTTTTGTTGGAATAACCGGAGAAACATGCGACTGGCGGATCGCCAAGGCCGTTGTGGCCGCCAGTTCCCGTCCCGTAATCCTGGCCGGCGGCCTGGAAGGCAGTAATGTTCGGGAAGCCATTTTGACGGTGCAGCCGGCAGGGGTGGATAGTTGCAGCAGGACCAATGCGCTGGCTCCCGATGGCCGGTGGATTCGCTTTAAGAAGGATCTGGCCAGGGTAAAAAAAATGGTGGAAGAGGTGCGCCGGGCCGAGAGGGACAGACCGGACTCATGAGCAGGTAAAAACTGCAAATGGAAAAGATCATTTCTCAGTAGCTTTCCTCAGATCGATATGACAGTAGCCACCGGGATTTTTCTTCAAATAGTCCTGGTGGTATTCCTCTGCCCGATAAAATTCCTTGGCCGGTAAAATTTCCGTGACTATTTTGCGGGAATACTCGCCGGATTTCACCAATTTCTCCAAAGAAGATTTTGCCGCTATTTCCTGCTGTGGAGTCGTATAAAATATAGCGGACCGGTATTGACTGCCTATATCGTTGCCCTGTCTGTTGAGGCTCGTAGGATCGTGTATTTCCCAGAAATGCCGAAGCAGTTGCTCGTAACTCACAACTTTGGGATTAAAAATAACCCGAACGGCTTCCGCATGTCCGGTTTTACCGGTGCAAACTTCCTCATATGCAGGGTTCTTCTTCGTTCCCCCGGTATAGCCGGATTCGCTTTTGATCACCCCTTTTACCCGACTGAAATATTCCTGCACTCCCCAGAAACAACCAGCCGCGAATATTGCCGTTTCCGTATCGTGAGCTGATTTGCCGGCAAATAAATATAAATACTTGCCGTATCCCGCATCCGCCATTTTCTCCTTTGGAATGAACTTCAATGATGCGGAATTAATGCAATACCTCCGACCGGTCGGGGCCGGGCCGTCATCAAAAACATGACCCAGATGAATATCGGACTTTGTGCTGCGCACTTCCGTCCGCTTCATAAAATGGCTGTTGTCCGCTTTTTCCAATACGCCTTCTTTTTCAATGGGCCGCGTAAAACTTGGCCAGCCCGAACCGGAATCAAATTTGTCTCCAGAGCTGAAAAGCGCTTCTCCCGACACAATATCAACATAGATTCCTTCCCGATGATTGTTCCAGTATTCGTTTTTAAAAGGCGCCTCCGTAGCGTTTTCAAAGGCTACGTCGCACTGAAGTGGAGTCATGCTTTTCCTGGCTTTTTCCCGCATTGTATTTTTTTCCATAATGCCTCTTTCTTTACTTTGTCCGTTCATGCCAATTGTAATAAATAATCCCCCCGCAAGTACAAACAACAAAACAATCAGCAAAACAGGAAAAATTTTATTTTTCATAAAGTCACCTGGAACAAAAGATAATTACTGCCCGCTATTATGGCAATGGCAATTTTAGATGACGACCTAATTTCACCTTGTATTATCGGTAAAAAACTGTTTTAGTCTGTTTTATTAAACAATCGGATCTAATATTGCTTATGACCGTAAAACCCACCTATGAAGAACTGGAACAAAAAGTCAAAGTACTGGAAGAACTATCAACAAAAAGCAAACAAGTTGAGGAATCATTACACGATACTGCAAAACTCTATCACTTATTGTTTGATCATGCACCTGATGGTGTCGTAATTGTTGATCCGGCTACGGCACGTTTCCTGGACTTCAATGAAACCGCCTGTCTTCTGCTCGGGTATTCACGTGAGGAATTTTCCCAACTGAGCATTTTTGATTTGGAAGTTGCGGAAACTCCTGAAGAAACTCGATCCCGTATTGAATATGTAATCAGGCATGGCATATCTGATTTTGAAACCAGGCAACGCACCAAACAGGGTAAAATCATAAATCTCCATATAACGGCGCAATATACCGAGATTTTGGGGAAGCCGGTTTACCACTGCATTTGGCGCGACATTACCGACCACAAGCTGATGGAATCGGCGCTGAAAGAATCGGGGAAGAGACTTGCCGATATTATTGATTTTCTGCCGGATGCGACATTCGCTATCGACCTTTCCGGGAAAGTTATTGCCTGGAACCGGGCTATCGAGGAGATGACCGGTGTAAAAGCTAAGGATATACTGGGAAAAGGCAACCATGAATATGCCATGGCATTTTATGGGATGCGGAGACCTATGCTGATTGACAAGGTAGTCGGTGCTGCTGGAACTGATGACCGGAAATATGATTTTGTCAAGAGAAAGGGGAATGTGCTTTTAGCCGAGGGTGATGCGATTTTAAAAGGAGTAACTCACTTCATCGGGGGAAAAGCAGGACTATTATATGACAGCCATGACAATATCGTCGGTGCTATTGAGTCGGTTCGTGACATCACTGACCGCAAGCTGATGGAATTGGCTCTGAAAGAATCGGAGCGACGGCTGGCGGATATTATTGATTTTCTGCCGGATGCAACATTCGTTATTGATCTTTCCGGGAAGGTTATTGCCTGGAACCAGGCGATCGAGGAGATGACCGGTGTAAAGGCGGAGGATATACTGGGAAAAGGCAACTACGAATATACCATGGCGTTTTACGGAATGCGAAGACCGATGCTGATTGATATGGTCTTCGGATTTACTGAAGAGATCGGCAATAAATATAATTTTATCAAAAAAGAGGGGAATGTACTTCTGGCCCAGGCCGAGGTACCTGCAAAGGGAGTACATTGTACTCTCTGGGGAAAAGCAAGGCCGTTGCATGACAGCAATGGCAATATTGTCGGTGCCATTGAATCCGTTCGCGATGTTACCGAATTAAAAAAGGCGCACGATGAATTGGAAATGAGGGTTCGGGAAAGAACCGCCGAAATGGAACGGGTAAATAAGGCACTGCAGAAAGAAATATCCGAACGCAAGCGAACAGAGGCGGTGCTGAAAGAAAGCGAGGAAAAATACAGACAGTTTTTTAGAACATCGCGGGATTTCATCTTTGTAACATCAAAAGAAGGAAAAATTATTGATATGAATGAAGCCGCTTTAGAGTTGTTCGGTTTTGTCAGTAATGAGGAATTGCGGCAAGTAAAAGTGCCGGATCTCTATGTCAAACCGGAAGAACGGGAAGGACTCTACAATACAGTCCTGGAATGCGGCTATGCCAGCGAATTTCCTGCCGATTTACGCAGAAAAGACGGCAGCATCAGGCACACGCTGGTCACAGCAGTGGGATGCTATGACGCGAATGACAGTTTAACAGGATTACAGGGAACGATCCGGGATGTTACCGAGCAGAGGCGGAATGAAGAGGAATTAAGAAAATACCGCGAAAAGCTGGAAAGCATGGTTGCCGAACGGACAAGAGAGCTCGAAGACAAGACAAAAAATCTTGAGGAAGTAAATGTTACACTGAATGTGCTGCTGCAGAAAAGAGAGGAAGACAAAAATGTTATGGAAGAGCGTTTTGTCGCTAATATCGGGAGTTTGGTTCTTCCTTATGTGGAAAAGATTAAGAAAAACAACCTGGATGTTCAGCAGCAGTTTTGCCTGGATACTATTGAAAAGAATTTGGATGAAATCACATCTCCCCTGTTGAAAAACATCCGGCAGTTTAATCTTACGCCCCGGGAGATTCAGATAGCTTATTTGATAAAGGATGGTAAGACGACTAAGGAAATCGCCGAGGCATTGGGGATTGTAGAAGGTTCCATCGCTACCCACAGAAAAAATATTAGAAAGAAATTAGCCCTGGACAGAACATCAAATCTCCAGTCCCATCTGCGTTTCTTCGAAAAATAGCTAATTCCATTTCTAAATCAAGCGCTATCTTTGTTGGCGTCGTTGTCGGCTTCCTCAACGTATGTAAAATACGCCTCGTTGCCTCCGCCTAGCCGCCGCGATATCATCATTGATTTAGAAATGGAATAAATACTCTTCCTGTTTTTAAAATAGTGTATGATTATGTTGAAAATTAAAAATCTTCGGGGTGTCTGAAATGAAGGGTGACGAACAGACGAAAGAACAGCTTTTAAATGAACTGGCAGAGTTGCGCCGGTACGTCTCTGAATTGGAGAAATCAGAAAACAAGGGTAAGCGAGCAAAGAAAGCACAATTGTCATCGGAAAACTTCTATAAGACCATATTTGAAAAAATAAAAACCGCAACAGCTGTCCTCGGGGAAGATGACACCATATTACTGGCAAACGAAGAATTTGAGCAGCTTACAGGGTATGCCAGGGAGGAAGTGGAGGGCAAGAAAAAGTGGACGGAATTTATTGCCCGCAAAGAAGAGCTGGAACGGATGAAAGAATATCGTCGCCTGCGCTTTATCGATCAGCAGTTTATTCCCCAGCAATATGAGTTCCAGATTGTCGACCGGAAAGGGCAGGTAAAAGATATTCTTACAACGATAGCCAAAATTCCCGGCAAGAAACAAACCCTGACGACATTACTGGATATCACTGACCGGAGGCGGGCGGATGCGGCTCTGAGCGAATCGAAGCGACGACTTGCCGATATTATTGAATTTCTTCCTGATCCTACTTTCGCTATCGACCTTTCCGGAAAAGTTATTGCCTGGAACCACGCTATGGAGGAGATGACGGGTGTAAACACGGAGGACATACTGGGAAAGGGTAATCATGAATATGCCATGCCGCTTCGTGGGAATCGCAAACCGATACTGATTGACCAGGCAATGGGAGTTGCCGTAGTGGATGAAAAGAACTTTGATTTTGTAAAGAGAGAGGGAGATGTTCTAATCGCCGAGGGTGAGAAAACTTTAAGGGGGAAGTCTCGTACCCTTTGGGGGAAAGCAGCACCATTACGTGACAGCCAAGGTAATATCACTGGCGCCATTGAGTCCTTTCACGACATCACCGAGCTTAAGCAGGCAGAGGAAGCGTTACAAAAAAGCGAAAAACAAGTTCGACGCAAGCTCGACGCAATCCTGTCCCCTGAGGGAGATATCGGCACGTTGGAACTCTCCGATATTATCGACACGGAAAAAATCCAGAAACTGATGGATGAATTCTTCGATTTGACGAACCTTCCCATGACTATCACTGATCTTAATGGTAAGGTGTTGGTGGGAATCGGCTGGCAGGACATCTGTACTAACTTCCATCGGGTTAACCCGGAGTCTTGCAGGCTTTGCATAGAAAGCGATCTTGAACTCACCAGCAACGTACAGGTCGGTACTTTCAAAAAATATCGATGTAAAAATAATATGTGGGATATAGCTACTCCGATCATGTTGGGTGATAAATGTGTGGGCAATATTTTCATGGGGCAATTTTTGTTTGACAACGAAAAGCCGGACTACGAAACTTTCCGTCAACAAGCCAGAAAGTACGGATTTGATCAGCAGGAGTACATCGAAGCGCTTGACCGGGTTCCACGGTGGAGTGAAAAAACGATCAATAAAGCAATGTCCTTCTTCTCCATTTTTGCCGAAATAATAGGTAATCTGGGTTATAGTAACATCAAACTCGCCAACGCACTGGAAGAACGCAAACGGGCCGAAGATAGACTTCGCGTAAGTGAGGAGAAATTCAGAAGCATCTATGAGGAGTCACCTTTAGGGATTGAACTATATGATCGGGACGGTACGTTGTTGGACGTCAACAGAGCTTGTCTTGATATATTCGGAATATCCGATGCGAAAGCAGTGATAGGGGTCAAGCTCTTTGAAAACCCTAACCTGAGTGAGAGACTCAAGGGGCAGCTGCTAAGAGGTGAGAGTGTGCGCTGTGAGATTCCTTATGATTTTGGAAAAGTAACTGCACTCAATTGGTATGAGACGACGAAGAGGGGCATTATATATCTCGACATTTTGATTACACCCTTGAGAGGCAATACGAAAGAATTCAACATCGGTTATCTTGTGCACACACGAGATATTACCGATCGGAAGCGGGCAGAAAAAGCGTTGCAGAAGAGTGAAGAAATCCTCCGCAGTGTGTTCAAAACAACTCCTGTTGGTCTTTGCATCATGAAAGACCGTGTTTTCCAAAGTGTTAACAAATCCTGGCTTGATATCTGCGGCTATTCGGAGTCCGAAATCATTGATCATACACCACGGCTGTTGTTTGAGGAAGAAGAGGAATATGAACGGGTTGGCCGGGAGTTATATACAAATCTTTCGAAACGCGACGTGGCTTCAATAGAAACAAAACATCGGCGGAAAGACGGCCATATTCGTGATGTCATTTTGACAGCTGCACTTCTTCATTTGGGTGATGTATCCTTTGGGATGGCGGTTGTTACGGTTGAGGATATAACCGAGCGCAAAAAGGCGGAAGAAGCTCTCCGCGGGAGTGAAGCAAAGTATCGCCGTCTGCACGAATCCATAACGGAAGCCTTTGCCAGTACGGATATGAATGGCCGTATAGTGGAATACAATAGTGCCTATCAGTCCATGCTGGGCTATTCGGAAGAAGAGCTTCTCCGTTTAAAATACTCAGACATAACTCCCCCAAAATGGCATGCCTTGGAAAAGAGAATAGTTGAAGAGCAAATCCTGGTGCATGGATACTCCAATGTTTACGAGAAGGAATATCAGAGGAAGGACGGCTCTGTTTTTCCCGTCGAGATGAGCACATTTCTGGTACGTGATGAGGTTGGAAATCCTGTCGGTATGTGGGCCATTGTGCATGACATTACCGACCGCAAGAAGATGGAGACGGAACTTAACTCCGCCAAAGATTATCTGAGCACGGTTTTTAATAATGTATATGATGCGATCTTTGTTCATGATCTTGATGGAAAAGTCATAGATGTAAATGACAAAATGCTGGAAATGTACGGGGTCAGCCGGGAAGAAGCTATTGGATTGAACATTATTCGCGATTACTCGGTAACCGATGAATCGATGGAAGAGTCTCTATCCAACTGGAACAAGGTCATGTCCGGTGAGCACATATTCACAGAGTGGAAGGCCAGACGTCCAAAGGATGGTTTCGTATTCGATGTGGAAGTATTTCTGACAAAGTTGGTACTTTCCGACGGGGACTATATTCTGGCTAACGTCCGTGATATCACCGAGCGCAAACATGCAGAGGAGGCGCTGAAAGAAAGCGAGAAAAAATATAATCAGTTTTTTAAAACATCGCGGGATTGCGTCTTCATAACAATAGATGGAAGCCTTATCGATGTTAATGATGCCGCAGTGGAGTTATTAGGCTACTCCAGCCGTGAAGAACTGCTCCAGGTGAAGGTTCCGGATCTCTATGCTGAACCGGAAGCAGCGGCAAAACACTTCAGTAAAATTGCAGAATACGGCTATGGCAAAGAATATCCCGTTGATTTGCGTAGAAAAGACGGCAGCATAAGGCACACGCTGGTTACATCGGCTGCCCGCTTCGACGCGAATGGCGATCTGATTGGTTTCCAGGGAACAATCCGGGATGTTACCGAGCAGAGGCGTAATGAGGAGGAATTAAGGAAATACCGTGAAGAGCTGGAGATCATGGTTGCCGAACGAACAAGAGAGCTTGAGGACAAGACAAAAAATCTTGAGGACGTAAATACGACACTGAATGTGCTGCTCAAGAAAAGAGATCAGGACAAGAAGAATCTTGAAGAGAATTTTGTTGCTAATATCGGAAGTATGGTGCTTCCTTATTTAGAAAATATGAGAAAAAATAACCTCGATGCACAGCAGCAAGTCTGCCTGAATACCGTTGAAAAGAATTTGGATGAAATAGCATCCCCCCTGTTGAAAAACATCCAGCAGTTTAATCTGACCCCCCGGGAGATTGAAATAGCGTATTTGATAAAGGATGGAAAGACGACTAAAGAAATTGCCGGGGCATTGGGGATTGTAGAAGGTTCCATCGCTACTCACAGAAAAAATATCAGAAAGAAACTAGGTTTGGACAGAACCTGCAATCTCCAGTCCCAGCTGCGTTTCCTCGAAAAATAGCTGGATATGAGAAAAAATTTTGAACTGATCAAAACTTCAAACTTCCATGCCTGCCTGCATTTCCTTACATAATGGGTAGATTTGTTACCTATTAGTCGTTAATTAAATCTATGTTTACACTCTGCTATAGTTAATCTAAATAAAGCATTGAAGATAACAATTGCCATATGTTGGACCAAGTTGCATTCTATGGGGCCTCGGTTTCCTCTCAACATAATGCACCTCCTCATGTTTGCCGAGTCCGATCCTTTGAATGCAACTTGGTCTTGAATGGTTGTTGCCTCTTCTGATTAACAAGGCAAACTACTCTAATTCAATTAAGGAGACTATGAAATGGATCATAAACAAATCACTAAAAAAATTATAGAGTTCAACAAAACAGCATTTGACAATACTTTCAATGCGACGAGGGTTATGCAGGAACAGACGGAAAGACTGATTTCGAGTTTTTCGGAAAGGGCTCAGTGGCTGCCGGAACAGGGGAAAAAGGCCGTTAGTGAGTTGGTTAAAACTAATAAAAAAAGACGGGAAGAATTTAAATCTTATGTTGATGACAACTATAGAAAAGTGAACGATTTTTTTGCTGGAATAAAGACAGAAGAAACAGCCCAGACCGGAAAGAAATAAAAAATGAAAAATAAAACAGGGACAAAGGAGCAGTTCTCCGAATTGATGGAAATTCTTCAGTACAATGCTGAATCGGAGAACTTCTACCAGACCGCCTTTGAAAATGCAGGAATCGCAACAATTATTTTTAAGAAAGATAACACTATATTACTGGTGAACGGCGAATTTGAAAAAATTTCCGGCTACACCAGGGAGGAAGTGGAAGGCAGAAAAAAGTGGATGGAATTCGTTTGTCGAAAAGACGACCTCGAGCGAATGAAAGAATATCATCGCCTGCGCCACATCGATCCGCTGTCTGCTCCCAGGGCATATGAATTTCAGCTTGTCAGCCGGGATGGACTGGTAAAGGATATAGCTGCCATGGTAGCCACAATGCCCGGAACAAAACAGACTCTGATGACGCTGCTGGATATCACCGAACGCAAGCAGATGGAAGCGGCGCTGAAAGAATCGGAGAAGAGACTTGCCGATACTATTGATTTTCTGCCGGATGCGACATTTGCTGTTGACCTTTCCGGGAAGGTTATTGCCTGGAACCGGGCCATCGAGAAGATGACCGGCGTAAAGGCGGAGGATATACTGGGAAAAGGCGACTATGCATACACCATGGCGTTTTACGGGATGCACAGACCCATGCTGATAGACCTGGTATTAGGATTTTCTGAAGAGACCGCAGCGGAATATGATTTTGTCGAGAGAGAGGGAAATGTTTTCTTAGCCGAGGCCGATGCGTCTCTAGGGGGAGCGCATCGTACGCTCTGGGGGAAAGCAGGTCCGTTATATGACAGCGATGGAAATGTAGTCGGCGCGATAGAGTCTATTCGCGACATCACTGAGCGTGAAAACATGGAAGCGGCGCTGAAAGAATCGGAAAGACGGCTGGCCGATATTATTGATTTTCTGCCGGATGCGACATTTGCTGTTGACCTTTCCGGGAAAGTTATTGCCTGGAACCGGGCCATCGAGGAGATGACGGGTATAAAGACGGAGGACATGCTGGGGAAGGGTAATCATGAATATGCCATACCGTTTTATAGTATGCGAAGGCCTGTGCTCATTGACCTGGTATTCAGCTTTGATGCGGAGACCGAAAAGAAATATGATTTTGTCAAGAAAGAGGGAGATGTTCTTTTAACCGAGACTCGTATGGCTGTAGGGACACATCCTCTAGTCCTTTGGGGTAAAGCAAGGCCGTTATATGACGGCGGTGGAAATATAGTCGGCGCGATCGAATCCGTTCGCGACATCACTGAGCTCAAACAGGCACAAAAAGTGCTGCAGGTGGCGAATGAAGAATTGGAAGCCCGGGTGGGTGAAAGAACCACCGAGCTGGTAAAGGCAAACAAAGCGCTGCAGAAAGAAATATTCGAGCGCGAAAGAACAGAAGCAGTGCTGAAAGGAAGCGAGGAAAAATACAATCAGTTTTTTAAAACTTCACGGGATTGCGTTTTTATAACATCAAAAGATGGAAAACTTATTGATTTGAATGATGCTGCAGTAGAGTTACTTGGCTACTCCAGCCGTGAAGAACTGCTCCGGATGAAGATACCGTTTGTCTATGCCAACCGGGAAGAACAGGCAAAACATGTTCGGGTTATTGCAGCATGCGGCTATATCAAGGAATACCCCATTGGTTTGCGCAGAAAAGACGGCAGCGTAAGGCACACACTGATCACAGCAGTCGCCCGATACGATGTAGACGGCAAAGCAATTGGATTTCAGGGAACGATCCGGGATATTACCGAACAGAAACGAAATGAGGAAGAGCGGGAAAGGCTGATTCTGGAACTTCAGGAAGCAATTTCTCAGGTCAAGACATTAAGCGGGTTACTGCCGATATGCGCCTCCTGTAAAAAAATTCGTGACGACAAGGGTTACTGGAATCAAATTGAATCTTATATCAGAGAGCACTCGGAAGCGAAATTCAGTCATAGTATATGCCCTGATTGTGTAAAAAAAATGTATCCTGAATTTTATGATGAGAAAGGAAAGCCATCCCTTGCCAAAGTTATCGGTTAAATTTTTCTTCTATTAACGCATTGACGGAATGTCACTTTATCTTGTTGTAATAATAAGATTATTTTCTTTTCGAATACCTGCATTAAACGGCCGGACGAAAAAATATTTTTTCGGGAACTTTTTGGTGCCCCCCATTGTCTAAGACTTTAAAGACAATTTGAGGAGGAACCGAAAATGAAGAAGATCGTAATAGTCATTTTAGCATCAATTACCATTTTTGCCGCCAATGCCCGGGCCGGAGGAATCGGAGACGCCGTTGACGTAAGAATTACCACCGATGACGGTTACACATTGCCAATTTACCCGGTCAAAATAAAACGGGGATTACACAAGGTATATGCGGAGGCGACAAAAGGAGACCACTACCGCATAGAAGTGCAAAACCGTCTCAATCAGCGCATAGGGCTGGTCATAGCTGTTGACGGCCGCAATATTATCAGCGGCGAAAAATCCTGGCTGAAAAACAATGAGCGCATGTACATTCTGGAACCATATGCTTCAGGAGAGTTTTCCGGATGGCGTACTGCGCAGGATCGCATTAACCGTTTTTATTTCACCGATGTTCCCGATTCTTATGCCGCAGCTTTCGGCGATCAGTCCGCCATGGGGGTGATTGCCGTGTCTGTCTACCCGGAAGTAAAACACTGTGCACAGCCATTGAATATATTGCGGAAGGCCCCCGCCAATTCACCGCACGGGGAAAGCAAGGCCGGTTCTGCAGGTAAAGCAGAGTCGGCGCCGGCAGCGCCGCGAAAATTTGACGGGCAAATGAAGGATAAAGCAGCGGCGGTGGAACAGGCGATGGAAAGCGCCGGCACAGGCTACGGCCGCGATGAATATTCCCCCTCAATGATCGTAAGCTTTGAGCCGGAAAAACGCGCGGCAGAGACCATCTATGTCAAGTATGAATGGCGTTCGACTCTCTGCAAACTTGGTGTTATATCCTGTGCCCCGACGCCCTGCCGGCCGCACAATCGCTTATGGGATAACGCCGGTTTCGCACCTCCGCCACCACGGCTCTGAAAAAGGAAGGCTATCCGTCATTGCGCAAAGCAGGCCAACATGATAGCTTCGTAACCATGACGGGAGGAATCGCTTTGCCGGATATATCTGCTCAAATGGATGCACGAAACCGGGTCATCGAGGATGATGATGCCGGTTTTGTGGCGCGTTCACGGCAGGGAGATACAAATGCCTTTGCGGTGCTCGTTCGTAGGCATCAGAAGAAAATGCTCAATGTAGCCTACAGAATGATCGGCGACTATGACGAGGCCTGCGACGTTGTTCAAGAGTCATTTCTGTCAGCCTATCGGGCGATAGGAAAATTCAGGGGCGATGCCCGCTTTTCCACCTGGCTTTGCGGCATTGTTTTGAATCACGCCAGGAATCATCTGAAGCAAAAAAACACCCGTTCGAAAAATGAAGAAATATCCCTTGACGAGCCTGTTGGCGCTTCGGAGGAAAGTCTTCTGACCGCCGTCAATTCTTCCCAGGAGTCAATTTTTGAACGGTTGGAGAAGAAGGAACTGTGTGCAAACGTTCATGTCTGCATCAGTGCTCTTGACGGCGAGCAACGGGAAGTCCTTGTCCTCCGGGATATTCAGGAATACTCTTACGAAGAGATCGGATCTATGCTGCAACTGCCGGAGGGTACAGTCAAGTCGCGTCTTTTTAGAGCCAGAAACGCCTTGAAAGAAGGCTTGCTCAGGATATTCGGTGATCTGCGATGAATACTTGTAAAGACATCAAAAATTTGCTTCCGGCCTATCTGGAAGATGCCCTTTCTTCCGAAGAGAAAAAGCACGTTGAGGAACATCTTGCCGGCTGTTTCTCCTGCCGTCAGGATATTGCCGACCTGAAAAAAGCAACAGACTTCCTGCATAATCTCGAGGAAGTGGAGCCGCCGCCCTTCTTCGAGCAAAGAATCATGGCCGCGATCAGAGAAGAAAAAAAGCAGAAACAGGGCATTTGGCGCAAGCTCTTCTTTCCCCTGCACATCAAAATTCCTATCCAGGCCCTGGCCACCATTTTCATTGCCTTCTTTGCGTTCCATGTTTTTCAGGAAAGCAACCAGGAAATAAAACAACATGTGGCGCCGGTGCCCGCTCCTGTGACCGAATCTGCAAAGAGCCGGGTCAAACCGGAAATTTCCCGGCAGCCTTCTGTTTCTGCCGCCGCCACACAAAATAGAGAAACACCTCCCGCATACCCAGAGGCGCAAAATAGCGGGCATTATGCTCTCCCCCCGGGTGCGGGCGAAAATAAGCAGGACGGAATCGCCGCTTCCCCGACGCCGCTGCCGGAAAAGCGTCCGGTTGCGACGGTATTGCAAGATGCAGAGGTTATGACCAAAGCCGGGAAAAGTATCGCCAAAGGAGAAGCGGAAACGATATCCAGGCCGGTCATGCCTTCATCCCCACAAAGCAGAAAATCAAAAACGGCCGATGCCGGCAGCGCCGCCGCGGAAAACAAAGACATGATGAGGTCCGCACCATCACCTTTGCGGGAAACACAAGCGACTTTTATGAAAAGGCCGGGTCTTAATTTGACGATCCAGGTGCCGGAGATGAGCCGGGGCAGACAGGATATTGAAGCGCTTCTTAACCGCTTCAATGCAAAGATTTTGGAAAGAAAGCAACATGGGGAAACAATCTTTCTGAAGGCTCACATAGATGCGCGGCACATTACCGCGTTTGTGCAGCAGTTGGAAGATATAGGCGTGGTCAGGACAAACGGTAATCGTCCTGAATTTTCGGCCGGGAATGTGGCGGTCGATATAAGAATCAACCGCCTTCCGTAGATTGCAGCCAACAGGCTGTTGAAAAAAGCTCATCTGCAGCGTTACGCTGCAAACCTAATCGCTCAACGTATTTCCATATACGCTTCGCGATTCGGTTTTAGCGATGCCTTGCATCTGAACCTTTTTGAACAGCCTGTAAAACAGGTGTTTTATTATTTACAAGGCCGGGAATAAATTTGGCATTGTATCTTTGATTACCAAATCAAACTGTCGCCAAAATAGAATCAAAACGTCCAATTTTTCCGTTTAATCATTTGGAGACGAACGGTATCGTACAACCAATCTTTAAGGTCGGAAACAATATAAAATCTGGGGGAAAGAAGATTATCTCCCGGTTGTATTAAACCTTCGTCGGTAGCCGTTTTGGCTAATGCCGTATACGGATAAATGCGAATGCCGATTGTAATTTTAAGGGAATCAAGGTTGAGGGAATCAGCAAATTCCAGGCTTTCCTGAACCGATTCTCTGGTTTCCCCCGGCCCGCCCAATAGAAGGAATCCCATTTGTCTGATTCCATAGTCCTTGAACATTGTCGAAGTTTGACGCACCTGATCCGGGGTGTATCGTTTATTCATCATTCGCAGTATTTGTTCGCACCCGCTTTCAAAACCTAAGCTGACTTCTTTGCAGCCTGCTTTGGCCATCAGCCTGATAAGTTCTTTGTCAACATTCTTGGGATAGATGATTGACCGCCATGATATTTTCAGTCCACTTTCTATGATTTTCCAGCAGATTTCCCTGGCGTAACTTTCCGGAAGATTAAAGGTATTATCAACAAAGTAAAATAGATGAAGTCCGGCTCCGACATAGCTTTTAATTTCTTCAACGATCAAGTCCGGCCGTCGTTTTCTGATTGCGCGTCCTTCGATCGTCGCTGTGGAACAGTAACTGCAATCCATGGGGCAACCACGCCGTGTCTGCAACGGTATCCATAATTCCTCTTTATCGGGAACAATCAAAGGTAAGTGAGAGGCATTGGGAAGCAAAAATCCATCAAGATTCTTCTCAAAGACCCTTTCGCTCTGCAGACCGGAACCGGGGAGATAAAGGCCGGGGGTTCCGGAAAGATCGCAACCCCGTTCAAGACGATCGAGGAGAATAGGAAACGACAGCTCGCCTTCCCCCTGTATTCCCATATCCGCCCCCAGATAGTTCAGTGAGCTTTCGGGAAAAATGCTGTAACCGGGACCGCCCAGAATGATGGGAACGTCAGTAAGATTTCGACAAGCTGCAACAACCTTCCTGACCTCATCCAGAAGGAATCTTGGTTTCTCCATATTCTGGTCGTCAATGTTGCGCACGGAAATACCGATTATTTCCGGACCAAAGGAATTAATTGCCTCTCTGATGGATGAACGTTCGTCGTTTTCGGTCATAAGGTCTAAAAGCTTTACCTTATGCCCTGCGTTACACGTTGCTATAAATATACTGCTTAATCCCAGTGGTAAAGGCAGGATGTTGGTACGTTCTGTATTTGCGGAAATGAGGAGAACTTTAATGTTAATTCCTCCCGGTAATATCCGGTTAGGCAGTTGCCCCGGAAAGAAGCCACTACCCCATTAAGTACAAGACCGCGTTGGCCGGATCACTGGTTATCCATAGATGTTGACGGCTGCGATACTGTCACCGGACATAAAAAATTACTTCTCGTTAATTGTTTCCTTGATCTTGAAGCCGAAATGCCTGCCGCCTTCTTCGGTGTAGCCCAGAACCTTATCCCCTCTGGAAAGCTTGACGACTGATATGGGCTCGCCGGATGGTTTGGTCAGGCGGATGGTCTCCGCATTTTGCAGGATGAGGGAAACTTCTTTGTCTCCGACATCGGCAACGATGTTCAGCATGGGCCTTTTTTCGATCTTGAGCCTGCCGACAGTGGAAATAAAGCTTTCTCCCTTTTGATTGACAATCAGGACTTCATCTCCCGTTTTGAGTTCGTCGAGGTATTTTGTCTTGCCGTTGGGCATCAAAATATAGGCGTGGACTGCACCGGCATTGACCCGGAAGGGTCGGGGCTCGACGTAGGGGTTTTCAACGCTCTCCGAATGAACCAGGAAAAAAGCGTTGCTGTAGTTGCCGATCAGCATGCCTTCTCCCAGTTTCATGTCCGTGATTGTGTCGATGCAGACGCGGTCGCCCATCGAAACTTTCTGCACATCTTTAATAATGAATTCACGAACGGCTAACTGAGAACCGATGCCCTTGGCGAAAGATGTAATCTCTTTCACGACCGCCGGATTATCCGTGCGGATAAGAACGCCCCAGACGCCTTTCTCCAGAATGGTCAGAGCTACCTTGGCCTCTTCTTTGGATGTGACGGGAAAAACAACTTTTGCTCCCTGAGCAATGATGTTTTCCAGAGGAATGATGGTCCAGTCTTCGCTTTCTACGATAGCCGCTTCCCTGGTTAGAGCGGAAACACTTTCTTCATCTTTTTTATTTTTGATGGTGATTTCCACGACGTCGCTGCCCAGTTTCTGATCGCTTTCATCGGCGTCGGAAATGACGGTAATGAGACCCAGGGCCCTTACCTTGCCAACATCTTCGCGATTAACCAGAACGGCGTCAACTCCGCTTTCAATAGCCGTCGTCACGAGGTCTTTTTTCCAATTCCGGCAGTCCAGCCATACCTGTTTCATTTTTTCGCCTTTCCTTCCAGGATTGCTATGGCTTTTTCCACGCTGACATCTTCGTGAATAATTGCTTTGATGGCCTTGATCATCCGTGTGGGGGATTCGTGCTGAAAAACATTTCTGCCGATGGAAACGCCGCCGCCGCCCGCCAGAACACAATTTTTAATGTTCTTCAAAACATCAAAGTCGTTTTCCGCTTTTTCACCACCGGCGATCAGCACCGGAACGGCGCAGCCTTCGACGACACTGCGGAAGCTTTCCGCACTGCCCGTGTAACTGACCTTGACGAGATCGGCACCCAGTTCGGCGGCCACGCGGGCGGCATGTTTGACTACTTCGACGTCGCTTTCACTTTTGATTTTCTTGCCGCGGGTATACATCATCGCCAGAAGCGGCATGCCCCAGGCCTGGCATTGTTTGGATACTTCACCGAAGTCTTTGAGCATTTCTTTTTCATCGTCGGCGCCGATATTCACATGGATGGATACGCCGTCGGCGCCCAGCTTGATGGCTTCTTCCACGGTGCAGACGAGCACTTTGGAGTTGGGGTCGGGACTGAGCGATGTACTGGCGGACAGATGGACGATCAAGCCGACGTCAGTGCCGCGGCCGCGATGGCCTGTACGAACAACGCCTTTATGAATTACAATAGCATTGGCGCCGCCGTCAACAACATTGCCGATTGCAGTTTTCATATCTTCCAGGCCGGGGATGGGGCCTGCCGAAACGCCGTGGTCCATTGGAACTATCAACGTCCGGCCATTTTCACGGTTCATGATACGCTCCATCCTGATTTGTTTGCCGATCATCTTTTGCCTCCTCAATGCATTTTATTTTATAAAATGGGATTAAGTTGTGTAATCTTGCAAAGATAAGAAACTATGTCAAGATTATTTTTAGGGGCAAGGTGGTCAAATCTTTGATCTTGACAATTTAGTCTGATTAATGAGTAACATTATACTCCTATTATCCGCAGATTATTTTTTATATCCAAATATCTCTGTCAACATTTAAGTGGGCTTCGAACTGCATTTTTCAAAGCGAACCACTTATCTATGAAATATTACCGGTTGAATTAGGAATACCACGCCCGGCAAAGACTGGTGTTCCATTTCTCATCCTGTAGCCAAAACATTCTTGACATGCAGGCCTGAAACTCGTATCTTGCCTCCCGTGTAAGAGCAAGTTATCACTAAGTATGACATTTCCCGAATAATATCGGTGTACATAAAATAAGAATCAGAAGGAATAAAAATGCCTATCACAGAAATTCTTGCGCGCAACGCCGCTCTATATGGTGAAGAAGTCAGCCTGATTGAACTCAATCCTCAAATCAAAGAAATTAAACCAAGCTGGAAAAACTACGAACTTATCGAGAAAGATCCCGAAAAAAAATACCGGCGGGAGATGACCTGGCGCGAGTTTGACGATAAAGCCAACCGTTTTGCTAATTTTTTGCTGGGAAGAGGTTTGGAAAAAGGCCACAAGGTTGCGATTCTGCTTATGAACTGCCTGGAGTGGCTGCCGATCTATTTCGGCGTGCTCAAAATCGGCGCTCTGGCGGTGCCGCTTAACTACCGCTATACGGATGATGAAATAAAATACTGCCTCGATCTGGCCGAATGTGATGCTTTGATCTTCGGGCCGGAATTTACCGATAAGATTGACGCCATCCGGGAGCAGATTCCCAATGTGAAAATGCGGTTGTTTCTGGGAGTGGACTGCCCCGAGTTTGCCGAAAATTATTATGCACTCACGGCATGCTGTTCTTCCGTGGCTCCGAAAATCAAGCTTTCCGACGATGACGATGCCGCAATATATTTTTCTTCAGGCACCACCGGTTTCCCCAAGGCGATTCTCCATGCGCACCGCAGCCTGACGATGTCCTGCGAGGTCGAAATGAATCATCATAAACAGACGCGCACCGACAACTTCCTGTGCATTCCGCCGCTGTACCACACCGGCGCGAAGATGCACTGGTTTGGCAGCTTCCTTGCGGGCAGCAAGGCTGTTTTACTGCGCGGCGTCAAACCGGAATGGATTGTCAAGGCTGTATCCGATGAGCAGATAACCATCGTCTGGCTTTTGGTTCCGTGGGCGCAGGATATTCTGGATGCAATAGAACGCGGTGATATCAGACTTGATGAATACAAACTCGATCAGTGGAGGCTGATGCACATCGGCGCGCAGCCGGTTCCGCCCAGCCTGATCAAGCGCTGGAAACAATATTTCCCGAAGCACGATTACGACACCAATTACGGCCTGTCAGAGTCCATCGGCCCCGGCTGTGTTCATCTCGGCGTTGAAAATATCCATAAAGTCGGCGCCATCGGCAAGGCCGGCTACAAATGGGAATTGAAGATCGTGGATGAAAATGGCATCGAGGTAAAGCAGGGCGATGTGGGCGAGCTTTGCGTAAAGGGTGCGGGCGTAATGAAATGCTATTACAACAATCCAGAAGCCACTGCCGAACTGCTTAAAGACGGCTGGTTATATACGGGTGATATGGCGCGCATGGATGAAGACGGCTTTGTCTATCTTGTCGACCGCAAAAAAGATGTAATCATCAGCGGCGGCGAGAACCTCTATCCGGTGCAGATTGAGGATTTCCTGCGTGCCCATGAAGCGATCAAGGATGTGGCGGTGATCGGACTTCCCGACCCGCGTCTGGGTGAAATTCCCGCAGCGGTAATTGAACTGAAGCCTGGTTTCTCCTGTTCTGAAGCAGATATAGAACAGTTTTGCACCGATCTGCCGCGCTACAAGCGTCCGCGCAAAATCATATTTGACCATGTGCCGCGCAATCCGACCGGAAAAATTGAAAAGCCGCGGCTTCGTAAAAAATATATCGGCGGCAGCCTGGTTGAGGCGCAGACTGAGAATCATTAGAAGAATCATCAGACAAAAAATTAAACAGCTTTTCTTCAGTATCCGTATGCCATTATCCCGGAAACTTGTGCCGGAGTTCCGGGATAATGGCTATGTATGTTTCTATCAATAGCAGCATCTGAGGGTGCGGAAAACGTTCCATTTGACAGATCACAGTGTATCTGGTAAGTTCCCAATTCCTTTAACTTAATCCGTAGATAAACGTCGTTCATTTTTACTTTCTACATTATTTTTCGCTACACAGGAGCAAAATGCGCGATCCATCCGAGATGATTCAAGAAATAATCCAAGAGAACGCTTTGCTAAAGCAGAGAATATTGATGCTGGAAAATTCTGAAGCCGAACACAAACGAGTGGAAGAAGTTCTGCGGTCGTCCGAACTCCGATATCAGGCAATTTTTGAAACTGCGGGGACCACCATGATAATTGTTGAGGAGGATATGACCATAGCCTTCGCCAACAATAGATTTGAGGGACTAACCGGGTATACACGTGAGGAAGTGGAAGGCAAGAAAAAGTGGACGGAATTTATTGAAAAGAATGATTTGGAAAAGATGATTACCCAGCATTGGTTGCGAAGGAAAGGTTCAGGGCTGGCGTCAAAAAACTATGAGTTTAAGCTCGTACATAAAGACGGAACTTTGAAAGACATTCTTCTGACTGCCGATCTGATACCGGGGACGAAAAGCAGCGTCGCATCTCTTGTGGATATTACAGACATTAAAAGATCGCAAGCGGCTCTTCGGGACAGTGAACAAAGATATCGCGACATACTGGAAAATATCAATGACGGTTATTTTGAAGTCGATTTGCAGGGCAACCTGACATTTTTCAACAAAGTTCTGCCCATGTTTACAGGTTACACCCACGAAGAGATGATGGGCATGAATTATCGAATGTATGTGGATTACGACAGCAAAAAATATTTACAGGCCGCTTTCACGGAAATTTACCAAAAAGGCATTCCCGCAAAGCTTTTAAGCTATGAAATTATAAAAAAAGATGGATCAAAGGCCCAGATTGAAACAATGGTTTCCGTCATCAGGGATCAGGCAGGTAATCCTGCAGGATTTCGTGGAATATCCAGGGATATCAGTGAACGTATTAGAATGGAAGAAAAGCTGCGGCAAACTTCCCGTGATCTGCAGGAAATAGGATTGATTGTTCATAAGAGCCCATCCATTGCATTTTTATGGCGTGCGGCGGAGAACTGGCCGGTGGAGTTTGTTTCGGAGAATATTATCCAGTTCGGCTATACACCGGATGACTTCACCAGCGGGGAAATTTCTTATGCCCAGATCATTCATCCGGATGATCTTGAACGTATTGCTGCGGAAGTTGCCCTGTATACTGCGGAAGGACGCAATGAATTCGAGCAGGAATATCGCATTATAACAAAAACCGGAGAAGTCCGCTGGGTAGACGACAGAGCATGGATTCGTCGGGATAAGCTGGGAACAACAACCCATTTTCAGGGGATTGTCAGTGATATTACCGATCGTAAACAGGCGGAAGAGGCTTTAAAGAGATCGGAACATTTATACCGGACAATTTTCGAAAACACAGGTGTGGCGAATGTACTTGTACACGAGAATACAATAATAATTCTGGCTAATTCCGAGTTTGAAAAATTATCAGGTTTTTCCAGAGAGGAAATCGAGGAGAAAAAAAGGTGGACTGAATTCTTCATTGAAGATGATCTGAACCAAATGTTGGAATATCATCGTCTGCGCAGAATAGATGAAAAAGCCGCTCCGAGCAAATATGAATGCAGATTCAGAGACAGGCATGGCAATATAAAAGATATTGCCCTCAGCGTTGATATGATTCCCGGCACAAAAGAAAGTATAGCCTCTCTTCACGATATAACCGAACAAAAACTGACTGAAAAGACTATCCGGGAATCGCAGCGGAGACTTGCAGAAATTATCGAATTCCTTCCGGATGCAACGTTTGTGATTGATAAGCAAGGCAAGGTTATTGCCTGGAATCGAGCGATAGAAGCTTTGACCGGTGTAAAGAAAGCGGACATGATCGGTAAAGGCGACCATGAATACGCTTTAACCTTCTATGGAGAGAGAAGATCTATCCTTATCGATTATGCACTGGAAATGGATTCAGAAATAGAAAAACAATACAGAGCGATTCAAAGGACGGGAGATGTGATTTTTGGTGAAGCCTTTGCGCCCAATTTGTTGTCCGGGGATATCCATCTCTCCGGAACGGCATCCGTCCTGCGCAATGAAAAAGGTGAAATCACCGCAGCCATAGAGTGTATCCGTGATAATACGGAACGCAAAAAACTTGAAGAACGTTTAAGCCGGGCGGAAAAGATGGAAGCCCTGGGAACAATGGCAGGTGGAATTGCCCATGATCTCAATAATGTTCTGGGAATAATGGTTGGATATTCAGAGCTTATTAAAGAAGACATGCCGGAAAACAGTCCCCTCGCGAAATACGCCGACAATATTCTTAAATCCAGCATCAGGGGAGCGGCGATCATTCAGGATCTGCTTACCCTGGCCAGAAGAGGTGTTACCGTATCGGAAGTTCTTAGTCTGAATACATTAGTCAATGATTATCTCCAGACGCCGGAATTTGAGAAACTGAAATCTTATCATCCCAATGTAAAGATTGGGACCGATCTCGAAGATGGACTTTTAAACATCAAAGGATCGCCTGTCCATTTAGGCAAGACGATTATGAACCTTGTTTCCAATGCTTCCGAGGCTATATCCGGCGATGGAGAAGTCAAGATAAAAACGGAGAACAGATACCTGGATTACCCTATCCGCAGTTACAACACAATCCGGGAAGGAGATTACGTCGTCTTGTCGGTTTCCGACACGGGCAGCGGAATTTCACCAAATGATCTGGATAAGATCTTTGAACCCTTCTATACCAAGAAAGTCATGGGAAGAAGCGGGACAGGTCTGGGACTGGCTGTTGTCTGGGGAACCGTGATGGATCACCACGGATACATCGATGTAAAAAGCGAGAAGGATAAAGGAACTACTTTTACCCTCTACTTCCCCGTGACCAGAGAAGATCCGGCTAAAGTTGAAAAAACTGCAACTCCCATTGATTATGTGGGAAAGGGTGAAACCATTCTGGTAGTGGATGATATAAAAGAACAGCGTGAGCTGGCTGTGAACATGCTGGGGAGGATCGGATATCAGGTTGAGGCTGTCGCCGGCGGGGAGGAGGCGATTGAGTACCTCAAAAGTAAAAAAGCAGACCTGATCGTCTTGGATATGATTATGGATCCCGGAATTGACGGAATGGAGACGTACCGGAGAATACTGGAAATCAACCCGGGACAGAAGGCAGTAATTGTCAGCGGCTTTTCGGAGACGGACCGGGTCAGAAAAGCCCAGGAAATGGGTGCCGGGGCTTTTGTCCGGAAACCCTATATTCTGGAGAAGATTGGTTTTACAATCAAAAAAGAACTGGACAGGAAATAGTCATGAGTATTTCCCCAAAATAAATTCAACAACCAAAGGAGACAATGTATGAAGAAAAAAATGATCGTATTTGTATTACTTCTGATTTCTCTGGCCGTAAGCGTGGCGCTGGCCTCGTCCACAGCCTCTATTTCTCCGGATGAAGCATTACAGAAATTACTGGACGGCAACAAACAGTATGTAGCCAACAAGTTGGACTATGCGTCAAGTTGCGACGTGACTTCCCGTAAAGCTTTGGCCAATTCACAGAAGCCTTACGCCGTTATTCTCACGTGTTCCGATTCGCGCGTTCCACCCGAAATAATTTTTAACAAGGGTTTAGGCGAGATATTTGTTATTCGGGTTGCCGGTAATGTGCCCGATCCGGTTGTTATCGGCAGTATTGAATACGCCGCCGAACATCTCGGCGCCCCGCTGATTATGGTTCTGGGGCACGAAAGATGCGGCGCCGTTAAAGCGACTCTGGAAGCAAAGGGAAAGACAACAGGCAGCAAGAACATCGATGCCATTGTTAAGACAATTGCCGCTTCCGCCAAAGTTGCCGCCAGGGATTGCGAGGCATGTAAGGCGGATCCGAAATGTGCTAATAGTAAGGCCGTTGAATTTGCCGAGTGCCTGGCTGATGCCAATGCCAAAAACACCGCCGCCAACCTGACCAAACAGTCCGGCATCCTGAAGCACCTGGTTAAGGAGAAAAAAATAAAAATCGTTGCCGCCAAATACGATTTGGATGACGGTTTGGTTACGTTGTTCAAATAGCTGATTGCCTTGAACATAGAGAGGTTGCTCAGGATGGTTTAAATTTTTTTCCTGTGATTGAAACAGGCTACTGCCTGTGATAAAGCGGCCGGAGTTATTCTTGACGACCTCGTAAAAAGGCCGGATGCTGCGTTGTGCTTCATCCGGCCCCGTGTCCAGCACGGGGGAGGCTTCGATGTCTCTCAAACTTATATAAAGTCATCGATATGCCGTAAATACAGGCATTGTGGAAAAGTTATGGTCATGTTTAATTGCCGTGGTGTAAATAATGCGCTGTATGTCCATAATATCCTGATGAAACTATTCTTTTGCTTTGAACAGCTTATTCTCATTACAATGCAGCCGGTATGTGATTCACATTCATTGCTCATAAATTAGGTGGATTAGTTTGTTTTATCTACTTTATCAGTCTTTTTTCTCTTTATAGGGAAAGCAGCACTCCCATACAGCCTGACCGTCCGCTTCGTTACGGAATTTCATGGTCCATCCTTCCTTACTTATTTCCGAAGCAATGATTGCCCCGCCGTATTTTTTCCCTCTAACCTCAACTTTATCACCTGCGGCAAATTTTATCTTTTGATTTTCTGTAAACCATTTGGGACCCATATAGACGATCCACTTTCCACCTTCTTCTGCAATAAACTGCATTTGCATACTATTTTTCACTCCGCGCATAGGCTCAATATTCTTCACAGTACCCATCATGACGACCATTGCTTCCGATCCTGTGAAATCAGAGTCGCCAATGTTTATAGGTGTCCCATACGCCCATTGTGCCTTACCAGCAAATGCAGAATTGGCACCCACCAGAAGAACTACAAAGAACATTCCTACTGCAAACCATGATGATTTATTTTTCATAATTTCTTCTCCTTTGCCGTCAGTTATTGTCTAACCCACCTAATTCAGAGCTGAAACTATAAATAAGTATTTTATTTTGCTGCTGCCGAATTCTTTTCCTCTGCATGTCGGTTGCCAGGAAGACAGCCTGTATTAGGACAACTAATTCAATAATTGTTCCAAGTGAACAGGAGCGACGAAGATTTTCAATATGCTTTTGATATTCAGTGGTTATTTAATCGATTGACGATGGCATAACTGATCGCTGGTGGAGAAAGCCCGCAGCATATTGCGGATACACAATATGCTGCGGGCTGATAATTGAGGGCATGCGATTTTATAGGCAATTACCGAGTGAAGGTGTGACATAGTAGAGAGTAGAGATCGATTGCATTGCTTTAATAATATTTATGGTCAACGGAGCTGAACGAAATTATTGCGTAATAAAGGCAATGTCCTTCCTAATGATTTCCAATGGCTTTTACGGGTTCAGTCATCGGGATCATCCAACTCTCGAAAGAAAATGGAAGATTTCTCTCCGGCAATATCTTACTTCGACTGGCGCTGCAGAATAAGCTTCTTCACAAAGACTTCCTCGCGCTCCATCTCCTCGATGCGGTCCGTTATGTACTTCTTTGCTTCCTCATGCTGGGGGATGAAAATTTTCTCCAGGGCATTTACGCGTCGCTGCACCTTTTTCAATTCCCGGGAAAGCATGATGACAGATTTGGTAATCGTTGCGTATTGGGCAAGTATCTGCAGCGCCTGGCGTGATCTTTCCTTTGCCTCATCATAAGCGGCGGTTGTTCCCGGCAAGGTAACCGGGCGGGGATTCTTCAGATCGAGTTGCATATTTAACAACTTCAATCCCATAAGTTTGGTGAAATCAGTTTTAAGAAAATACCCCCTTGTTTCCACGCAACTCTGAAGGGTGACGGTCTCAGAGCCCATATCGACAGCCGCATTCCGATACCCGGCATAAAGCTCATTTAAAGCTTCCTGGAAATCGGTCTCGATTTCTCTTATGGCGCTGATCTTTTTGACAATTTCAATAGCGAGTATCTCCCTTTTCTGGTTGAGAAGATCATAGCCCTCATAGGCGAAAGCCAGATCATCTTTGAGTTTGCGCAACGATGATTTTGTGGGGGGGAGTTCTATCTTGGGCATCAATCTTTCTCCTTCGTATTCCAATTCTAAATCAAGCGCTACCTTTGTTGGCGTCGTCGTCGGTTTCCTCAACGTATGTATGATACGCCTCGTCGCCTCCGCCTTGCCGCCGCGGTATCATCTATGATTTAGAAATGGAATCAGATATGTAGTATTTCTGGATATCTTCCCTGGTGATGCGATAAAGCTCGTCGCGGGGAAGCTCTGAAAGCATTCGCCAGCCGATATCCAGCGTCTGTTCAATTGTGCGGTTTTCCTCATAAGACTGGCTGAGAAAAACATTCTCAAATGATGTTCCGAATTTCAGATAGATTTTATCGAGATCGGAAAGCTCTTCTTCACCCACAATAGCGGCCAGGGCCCGTATGCGCTTGACTTTCGCATAGGAGGCGAAAAGCTGGGCCGCAACCTGGCTGTGATCCTGGCGCGTCCGTCCCTCACCGATCCCGTCCTTCATCAGCCTGGAAAGGGAAGGGAGGCCGGCAATGGGCGGATAGATGCCCTTGTTGAAGAGCTCACGCTCCAGGACGATCTGTCCTTCGGTGATATAGCCGGTCAGATCAGGGACGGGATGGGAAATGTCGTCGCTGGGCATGGTGAGGATCGGCACCTGGGTAATTGATCCCTTGGAACCCTTCAGCCTTCCGGCGCGTTCATATACAGAGGCGAGATCGCTGTATAGATAGCCGGGGTAGCCTTTGCGGGAGGGAATTTCGCCCCGCGAACTGGAGAGTTCGCGCAGGGCCTCGCAATAATTCGTCATGTCCGTCAGGATCACAAGGACGTGCATATTTTCTTCGAAGGCGAGATACTCGGCCAGTGTCAGCGCTGTCCGCGGGGTGACCAGCCGTTCGATGGAGGGCGAATCGGCAAGACTCAGGAAGATGGCGGAGTGCGTCAGAACACCCGACTCCTCCAGGGAATCGATGAAAAACCTGGCCACGTCAAATTTCACGCCCATGGCGGCAAAGATGACGGTGAATTCTTCCCCGGCGGTCAGGATTCTGGCCTGCCTGGCTATCTGGGCGGCAATACGGTTGTGCGGCATGCCGCTCCCCGAGAATATCGGCAGCTTCTGTCCCCGGATCAGGGTGTTCATGCCGTCAATCGCGGAGATTCCTGTCTGGATGAAGTCCCGGGGATATTCCCTGCTCCAGGGGTTGATCGGCAGGCCGTTTACATTCATCATCTTGTCTGAAATCACCTGCGGAGCCCCGTCAATGGGTCTTCCCAGACCATCGAAAACCCTGCCCAGCATATTGCGGTCCACGGGGATTTCCAGCGCCTTGCCCACGAAGGTGACTCTTGTCTGGCTGACTGAAAGCCCGCTGGTTCCCTCAAATACCTGGACTACGGCTCTTTGTTCATCCACTTCGAGCGTCTGGCCTATCCTTATGCCACCGGAGGCGTCGCGGATTTCTACGATATCGCCGTAGCCCACTCCCTTGATCCCATCCACGAAGATCAGTGGACCGGAGATGCCGGAAAGGTTTGTATATTCAATTTCCGCAGCCATTTTATGCTCCTGCCTCCGCTGTTGTAAGCGCTGTCAGACCCGTCTCCAGCCTCTTTACATACTTGTCGATCTTTTCGAGTTCTTTGTTGGGAATCTCGGATTTCAGCCGCACGATTTCCGAGACAACAGTAAGTGCGGCAATATCCTTGACGGTCACACCGGCGTGCACCTGTTCCAGGCCCTTTTTGTAAAGAAACAGCAGGGTCTTCAAAATTTTCAGCTGCTTTTCCGGGCTGCAAAACTTGTCCTGCGGATCGAAGGAATTCTGCTGCAGGAAGGCGTTCTTGATCGCTTCTGCGCAAAAGAGGATAAACTGCTCGGAGGGCGGCAGGGCGTCGCTGCCGACAAGTTTCACCACTTGCTCCAGCCGATGATCAGCCAGCAGAATGTCCATTACTTCATTTCTTGTCGTCAGCCATTCGCTGTCGAGATTTTTCCACCAATCTTCAATATCAGGGAGGTATTCGGTATAGCTGTCTATCCAACTGATCGAAGGGTAGTGCCGGGCGTCGGCAAGCGCTTTATCCAGAGCCCAGAAGCATCTGACAAATCTTGATGTGTGCTGAGTGACGGGCTCCGAAAAATCCCCTCCCGGAGGCGATACTGCACCGACAATGGTAATGTCACCGTCTTTCCCGGAAAGTGTTTCCACAAGTCCCGCCCGTTCGTAGAACTCGGCGAGCCGTGTGCCGAGATAAGGTGGAAATCCCTCTTCGGCCGGCATGTCGCCCAGACGGCTGGAAAGCTCTCTTAAGGCTTCCGCCCACCTTGAAGTGGAATCGGCCATCACCGCTACGCTGTATCCCATGTCACGATAGTATTCGGCAATGGTCACACCGGTGTAGATGCTCACTTCCCGGGCGGGAACCGGCATGTTGGACGTGTTGGCGATCATAACGGTGCGTTCGATCAAAGGCCTGCCGTTTCTTTCATCAACAAGCTTCGGGAAGTCCGTGAGAACATCCGTCATCTCATTGCCGCGCTCACCGCAACCGATGTAAATGATAATGTCCGCATTGCACCACTTAGCCAAGGCATGCTGGGTCATGGTCTTGCCCGTTCCAAAACCGCCGGGGATGGCAGCCGTTCCCCCGCGGGCGATGGGGAAAAACGTGTCGATAATTCTCTGGCCTGTGATGAGGGGAACGAAAGGTTTCTTTCTGATTCGGCTGGGGCGGGGCTTCCGTACCGGCCAGTAACCGGCCAGCTTTCCGTTGTATGTGCCTGAGCCGCTATCAACCGTGTAGATTTCGTCTTCTATCGTATATTCTCCTGCAGCAACAATGCCGGTCAATTTGCCGGATACTCCGGGGGGAATGAGCACACGGTGCAAAACAAGCGGACTTTCCCGTATTTCTCCCAGGACAGTTCCTTCCTTTATGTCGGTTCCGGCGCTCACCAGCGGCTGAAATTCCCATTTTTTGCTGACATCCAGCGGGGAGAGCTTTATGCCCTTGAGAATATAACTGCCGCAAATCTCGGAGATGCCGACGAGCGGTCTCTGGATGCCATCGTATATATTGGCAATAAGTCCCGGGCCGAGGAGAACGGAAAGCGGTCGGCCGTAGGAAACCACATCGTCACCGGGTTTCAAACCTGTATCGTCCTCATAAACCTGGATGATGGTGATGTCCTCGATAAGCCTGATTACTTCGCCGATAAGCCTGTCCGGCCCGACTTCGGCGATGTCGAACATTTTTATTCCGGCAAGCCCCCTTGCCTTGACTATGGGGCCGTTCACCGCGATTACTTTTCCTGTTAACAATTCATCCATATCATTACCTAACTACTTGTCTGCCGGAGGAGACGACGTTTTTTCATTACTTGCATGATCCATCAGAATCTTCACAATCCTCTGTTGAATCAAGATTGATTTCCTGTAATAGATTCTTTCCAGTGTATGATTGAATATGCGGCTTCCCGCATCATCATAGACCAGGCATCCGCCCCAGCGAATTGCCGGCTCCGGCTTGATCACTATGTTCTGATTCTCACCTGCGGCGGCAAGGTATGCCGGAATATCCTTTTCCAGAACGAGGTCTTCGGGTTTAAGCCGGACTTCCAGGCCGGCCGGAATTTCCCTGGCAATGTCGAGCAGGGCATCCAGAACAAATTGTTTGTAGAGAGGATTATCCCTTATACTTTTCATGACCTCATCCACCAGACGATTGATAAACTGTTCCCTGCTTTGCAGCTCGAGCTTTCTGCGTTCAAGAACTGCTCTGTTCGAAATTCTGGAAATTTCCTGCTGAAGGCGTGTATCTGTATCAGCCTCGGCCTGCTGCCGAAAGCTGTCTAGCTCGGAGGCGTATGCCTCTTCCATCTGCCTGATTTCGAGAGCCTCCTTTTCCTTAATGGCGGCAATGGCGCGCGCGGATTCTTCCCGAATGGAATTTTCCAGGGGCGAAATAGTCATAGCGAAATTCCCAGTGCTTCGGATATATAACTCATAGCCGATCGGCGAAAACCTTCCGTATCGTCAATTCCGGGTATTTCAATTATTGCCGGGATCGGCATATTGAGATTGATTTCTTTGATTCGTTCCTGAAGATCATTGGTCAGATCATTGGTCATCAATATAATCCCGGCGTCATTTTTCCCGATGATCTCATCAAGTTTGGCCTGGGCATTATCCAGACCCGATACTACGCCTTCCACGCCGGAAAGGCGAAATGCGCTTACTGTATGGATGTCACCTATTATGTATATCTTTTCCATCATAATTTGTTCAGAATCATGATGGCTATAATCAGGCCGTAAATGGCAATGCCTTCCGCCAGGCCGAGAAAAACCAGGGTTCTTCCCATGAGTTCCGGTTTCTCACTTACCGCGCCGATGGCCGCGGAGCCTATCCGCGCGACGGCGTAGGCGCTGCCCAGACAGGCCAACCCCACAGCCAGTGCTGCGCTGATATAGGGTCCAACTCCGTTTGCTTCCACAGCGGCAGCTTTCCCCTCCGCTGCATAAATTATTGCCGGAAGAAAAAACCACATAGCGCCGAAGAGTGTAATCAATACAAAAAACGTTGATATCTTGCCCCTGATCATATCACACCTCCATAATGAACCTTTTTCAATAGGTCTTTAAGGTGAAAGGAGAAAATACAACTCCGTTCCCTTGGAAAAACTTGCCGAAGAATTCGTAGTATTCAAGACGCATGGATTGAATACCACAAATCAGGCCTTCAAAACCAATGATAAAAATATTCCCGATGACAATGGTAATGATTGCACCCGCGGATTTTAATGCCGGATCAGCCATGCCTGCCAGCGTATAAGTGACGATGCTTAAGCCCGCGTGGGAAAGCGCAAAAGCTCCGACCCTGATAAATGATATCGTGTTGGCAAACAGGCTCAGGACGATCTCCACGAGGTCCATGACTGTTTCCACTACATATTCCGCAATGCCGGCCGGTTTTGTTTTCTGAAAAAGTACGGCCCCCAGCATCCCTCTGAGTGAAAAAATAATCAGGGGTAAAATAATAAATACGATGATGGACCATATTACAGGATATTGACCGTTCTTTTGGTAATCTAAAGCAAAAACCACAACAGCAGCATAGAGAATAAGGACAGCGAGCCCCCGCTTTTCAAAGAGAGCTTCGGTGTAATCCGCATTAAGAAAGCTATTAAGAATATTGACGCATAGACCAGCCATGATAAACACTACTCCCATCAGGATGGTCGTTGCAAATAATTGCATAATCTGAGCGGTGGGATGAAACCACAGCGCCGGAATGATTTGTTCGCTGGAAAAGACACTGCCGTAGAGCAGCCCGCAGACGGCGGCGGAGCCTCCGCAGGCGATCAGTATTCCTCCCGACTGCTCCAGATATTCCTTCATCTTTTTCCTGCCGACCATTTTCAGCGCTATTCCCGCCAGCATGAGAACCAGTCCCTGTCCGAGATCGCCGAACATGAGGCCGAACATGAAAACAAAAGTAATGGCCGTAAGCGGTGTGGGATCAATTTCGCTGTTGGACGGCATGCCCATGGTTTTCACCAGAAGTTCGAAAGGCTTGAGCCATCTTACGTTCAGCAGGCGAACCGGGGCGTCGGGGTCTCTGCGCTCCGACAGGATGAATCTGTCGGCGCAAATTCCCTGGAGGATTGCGACCAGCCGCTTTTTATCCTTCATATCCATCCATCCTGTTATGAACATTGTACTTGTAGAAAACAGGGATGTGCGCATGGCTTGCAGCATCTCTTCATAGCTTTTGCAGGCGCTCCTTATCTGCAGGAGCTTTTGGCCATTTTCCTCTTTCAAATGAAGGAAATATTTGTCGATGACGTCATTGCGATGTTGCAGTGTTCGGGCACGTTTTTTAAGATTTTCCAGGGAATCCGGACTGACATCTGCGGACTGGTCATCAAATCCGAATGCTTTCAGGAATTGAGTCATTGCAGAAAAATCTTCCGGTGAGGACAGGCCGAACACATATTTGTCCGTCTTGGCGATCATAAATTGCTTGTCGGAAGGTGCATCCCAAAATGAATTATCCACCGTTCCAAAAATTGTCTTTACAAAGCGTGCTTTACTGATCATTGCGGGATCGATGCCCATCTTGTTCAAGGCAGCGGCATATTCCATGCGCCGGTCAACTGCCTCTGCTTCCTCCTGAATTTCTTTGCGAAGCTTTACCGCGCGCTCACTGGTTTTTTTTATTTTCGAGACAAATGCCGCGTCGAAACCCGGTTTAACAGACTCTATCGCTGTTTCCACTTCCTCAGACTCTATATGCAGGGCGCTAAGAAGATACTCGGTTGACGAGATAATTTCCCGTGTCAGCGCTTCTTCGTCTTGCATGCCGGCATCGGTTCCGAAATCTCTTTCCTCAAAACGGGCGAGATGGATGATGCCCGCCTTGCCCAGTGCCAGCCAGACCTCGGACGAGAAGACTTTTTCCAGGGCAATGGTTATTTTGCGGATATCCGATTTTATGAACATGTCCGCCCTTAATCCCCACTTTTATTACTTTAACAAGTCAATCACATATCAGTTTGTCCAGAATCGCATCGGCGGAGAAACCGAAGCGCCAGCCGTCAATAATGCGAAACAAGTTTCTAATCTGGTAGTAAAGGAGCCACAGATAGGCCAGAACGCAGCAGATAGAGTGAAAATCCCGGTAAAACATCGATGAAACCCAGGTAAAATATTTTTTCTCCAGGTGGCGCTCGATATCCGTTATGAATGGTTCTTTATCGCCTTCTTTGAGCAGTTGCTCCAGGTGCCGGTTTTGCTCCTCTTCTATTATTCGAAAATGAGATTTGGCGTAGCCGTCAAAGAGATCATGAAATCTATTTATATAAAACCGGGTTTTTTCCTCGCTAAGGTGGTAATGCCACCGAAGCCGGTAAGACCAGATTGTCGACAACACGGCAATCCGTCTTTGTATCATATTCAGAAAATCGTTTTTAGTCTCCCCGTAAAGGCGCCGCGCAGATTGATAAAGGTTCCTGGCTGAACAAATATCCGCGTGGATTTCCATCTGCCTGTAACTCACGGTATCCTTAAAATCATCATCGAGGTACGTGCCGGCGATAAGCGATCTTACTTCGGCCAGCGACAATTTTTTGGTCAGCAGCTCTTTCTTCAGGATGGCGAAGGGAGATATATCATACCATAACTCCTCACTCTCCAGACCTGCCGCCTTTGCCAGGAGAACTTTGGCGTTATGCACTTCAAACTGACGTAAATAGGCAAGAAAGAGCGGCGCATATTGGCCGTATGCATGGGCGAGCCCGACAACAGGAGCGATCTGTTCCCGGAATAGTACTTCTTTTGCTGTGATCAGATCGGAGGCGGCGGAAAGATTGAAGGAATTTGCCTGTTGCGCTCTGATCATGGAGGCATAGTCTCCGGGTGAAAGCAGACGTCCTTTCAGGGCATGTATCCGGGCATGGAGATTGACTTTATCGGCATAATTTCGCATGACTTCCTGGCTCCGGTTAATGGTATACATGTGTAAACGAAATTATTTTCCGTCCCTAAAGGCGCAGAAAATAATTTCCAACTTATCAACTCTTCAGCAGGATGGAAATTATCTCTTCTTTAATTGCTTCCTTCAGGAGGGGATCCTGAAAGCGGTTTTCGCTGTCTCTTTTAAAAGCGGCAGAAGCAGTCTCGATTTCTTTTTTTGTTTTCTCTATTGCCTGGGTTAGTCTGGTGCTCTCTGCGGATATGATTCGGGCGTGTTCCTTAGTCTTTTTTTCCTCAAGAATATTTTTGTATTCTTTAATTTTTTTTAGATACTCTGCCTCGGCTTGCTCGACGTCGCTTGCACACTGCTTTTCAATTTCCATGATCCGGGTGATCACTTCATCCATAACTGCACCATTGTCCCGTTCAACAGATTGCCGAAACTCTTCCCTCAGCTCACAATTCAAATGATACTACTAAATCTATTAAGATCAAGGAATTTTTGGGCAAATTAGAGTAATGTTTTGCCGTTAATAAAGCGGGGCCTAACTTGATAAGGATGACCGATTACAGCGATGATGACAGTATCCGTTCTACTTCCCGCAGGAAACAGTCCATTTCCTCGTCCGTTCCGATGGTCACCCGCAGGTAGTTGTCGATTTTGGGCTTGTCGAAATAACGCACGAGAATGCCTTTTCCCCGCAGCTTTTGGTAAAGGACACGTCCCTGGTATTGTGCGTGGCTGATAAAGATGAAATTAGCCTGTGAAGGGATAACGTGAAACCCCAGATCTATGAGCCTTGCAGTTGCATGCTCGCGCGTCCTGATAATTTTTGCTCGTGTTTCCTGAAAGTAAGCGTCGTCTTTAATCGCTTCGCGCGCACCGGCCTGGGCGAGACGGTCGACCGTATAGGAATTAATCGAATCTTTGACGCGGGTAAGGCCATCGATCAGTTCTGCGCTGCCTAAAACGAAACCCATTCTTAATCCGGCCAGAGAGTATGATTTGGACAGCGTCCGGATCACCAGCAGATTTGGAAAGCGGTTAATCAGGCCGACTGCGGACTGGCCGCCGAAATCAACATAGGCTTCGTCAAGAATGACGACACTGTTTTCGTTTTGCCGCAGAATATTTTCGATAGTCGTGAGCGTAATGCCTTTTCCGCTGGGTGCATTGGGATTGGCGATTATAATGCCGCCGTTTTTCTGAAAATATCCTTCGATGGATATATTGAATTCTTCATCAACCGGAATCAGCCGATAAGGGATGTTAAAAAACTCCGCATAAACAGGATAAAAACTGTACGTGATTTCGGCAAAAAGAATGGGCAGGCCTGCCGGTTCAAAAAACGCCGGAAAAGAAAAAGCCAGCAATTCATCGGAGCCGTTGCCGATAAAAACATTTTCCATTTTAAGATGGAAGTGCGCGGCAATAGTTTCCCGCAATATATCTCCCGAAGGATCGGGATAGAGCCGCAGGGTCTCATTGGCGGCGTCTTTGATGGCCGCGATAGCTTTTGCGGAAGGCGGGTAGGGATTTTCATTGGTATTCAATTTAATGTATTTCTGGTCTTTCGGCTGTTCACCGGGAACATAGGGTTTAATGTTTTTAACCAGGCTGCTCCAATATTTGCTCATAATAATTAATCCATTTTATTCTGTTGTTTAATTCCATTTCCAAATCAAGCGCTACCTTTGTTGGCGTCGTCGTCGGCTTCCTCAACGTATGTATAATACGCCTCGTCGCCTCCTCCTTGCCGCCGCGGTATCATCATTGATTTGGAAATGGAATAAGGCATATTCGTTCAGCGGCTGCCGTTTAAAAAAACTCCATTTAAATCAAAATCCTGCAGGGCGCTGTTCTGCTGATTTTTAGAAGCGGGAGTTTTGATGCCTGCATCTTTTTCGATCATGGGCTTCAGTGAAGGAGCAATCATTTTTAAGATTCTGACCGGCAAAGAGCTGGTAAAGTTATAGCCGGCAGCCAGCTGTCCCGGCACGTAGGCGGTGATGGTACCAAAAAAGCGATCTCCAATAAAGAAAACAAATACCGCCGCGCGGTTGATGACATGGGATTCTATGAGTTGCCCTTTTTGTCCGTAGACATCGCGCCGGTTATCGCCTGTGCCCGTTTTGCCGCCCACCGGAATCGGGGTTCCATCGCTCTTAATAAATGCTCCGCGAATCTGCTGTGCTGTGCCTCTTTCTGCGACATCGATCAAAGCGCTGCGCACGACGGAGCATATTTCCCGAGGCAGGACCCTCTGGCCTTCAGCTTCCTTTCGCTTCAACAAAGTTTCGTAGGGGGTGCCGGAAGCAAAATGAAGTTCATTGATCCGGGCAACAGGATATTTGATGCCGTCGTTCATAATGATTCCAACCAATTCCGTCAAAGAAGCCGGACGATCAGCTGAACTTCCGATGGCGGTAGCGTAGGAGGGGACAAGATAATCAAACGGGTAGCCCAGCCTTTTCCATACCTTGTGGATTTCCAAAAACGCCTCCACTTCCAGGAGACTCCGAATTCTGACGTCCTGGGCGTTTTTCCAGTGCGTTCGGAAAAGCCACCGGTATACTTCCTGACGTTCTTTAGTGCTTGCCCGAACTATCTCGGAACGCCCGGCATTCGGATGAGCGCGAAGATAGGCCACCAGCCAGAGCTCTAAAGGGTGAAGGCGGGCGATGTAACCCCGGTCCTGGAGATCCCATCTTTCAGGTCCGTAGGTATCATAAAGCTTTCCGATTTCCTGTTCGGACAGGGTGGATGAAGGTATTCGGGACTTAAGAAACGCGGAGAATTCCGTAATGCCCGCAGCCGGTTTCACAAAACGAAAGATTGCCGCCATCCGCGTCGGAGTAGGGCGCACGCTTTGCAATAGCAGCTCCAGCTGCTCTTCGGTCTTTAACTCCCGATATTTGTTATAAAAGCGATTAAGAAAAATCCGCCCCTCCTTATCAGCGAACCGCGCCAGATAAACCTGCCGTTCCGGGTCTTTTCCGTCTGTAAGAATCCTGGCCGTAGAGCCGGGCACATTGTACATGTAATAGCGGACGATGTCGCGCATCATCCTTATAAACACCAGGTTGATCGAACTTTTCAAGGCGTCGTGAACCGAAAAGATTCTCGAATTGTCCGATTTTTCGAAGTTATGAAAAATATGCTGACCGCCGCCTGTAAAGAAGACTTCTCCGGGGCTGGCGGAGTAACGGCGCTGCATGGCCGCTTCCAGTGTGGCCGCAAGAGACCGGTCATTGCCGGCCGAAAAGTAATCCACGACCCATTGGGACAGACGATCACCGTTTTCAACATTGATTGCGCGCAACTGATCCTGCGGTAACAGCGCATAGCGCTCATGCAAAGCGGCGATGATTTCCAGATAGGTAACCAGCGTCCTCAGCTTTGCTGTCGAGCCCAGTTCGATTTTCACCCCTTCATTAATATCAAACGGCTGGTCAAAATTGTCGGTCTGAATGCGCAGCAGATTCGCATTGCCGGCATGTTCGTAAAGCGTGAAACTGTAAATAACTTTACCGGGATCACCGCTGCCCAGCAGCCTGGCGCCGGCAAGTCCGGCCTCCGCTATGTATTCCGGATTGCTCAACCTGAGTAAAATCTTGTTCACCTCGTCCTGAGTTGCGCCGTCCAGGGTGCTTTTCACGGAAAGATCTAAACGGTCAAGAGCATACAGACGCGGTATACCTAAGACGGTGCTTAGCTGGCGGCGGATAGCGTTGGCGGCCTTGCGGCCGACAAAGGAAACGGCGGCTGAGTCCGGCGGATCTTTACGAAAATTGAGCTTTAAGGGAAGTGCGCTGTCGCGCAGCGCGGGTGAAATAACTCCCGCCTTACAAAGCATTTGCAGATGATTGTTCGTTGCCGACTCCAGAGCATCACGATTAGTCATGAGATAGAAAGCCGGACGGCGCTGCGCGATAAAGAGGCTCAATACCTGCTTATAGGCCAGGGCCTTTTGGGCGGCATCTGATCCGCAGCCGTCACAAAGAAGCCTGTTTACCGTGTTGAAATCAGCGCCGTATACAGCCCATAAACCATCGCCGATCCCGTTGATCTCACCATATCCGGGAAGAGCGGCCAAAGGAACGGAGTTAAGGTAGTCGACGATAAGGCGGCGGCGCGCCATCGTGGTATTCTGCCCGTTGTGGTAGACCCTCAGGGATGCGGAAACCATCTGCTTCAATTTTTCAGGGGCGCTGGAGGTCCGGCCATCGGGGGAATGGCGGAATTTTTCCAGCTGTGTGGCCAGCGTGCTTCCACCCGCAAACCGATGGTCCGAGTTTAAGACATTGGTTGCTCTGTCGATCAGGGCTTTGGCGAACCGGTCCCACTCAATTGCCGGGTTGCGATCAGGGTTGCTGGAATTCAGAAGTTCCCTGTTTTCAATAAAAAGCAGCGTGTTTACGATCAGAGACGGCGCTGATTCGAAACTGTTATAAATCCGTTCCGGGTACTGTGCTCTGAAGAGATCACGACCGTCATCAGCTAAAATGGTCAGTCCCGCCTGGTTCTTTTCCCGGAAACTCGGATAAAGCCCCCAGTCGATCATGTCGTTGAAGCTGGAAGAAACATGGGCCTGCGCTTCAATCTGATATCCTTGAGCGACCAGGTTCTTAAGAAACTTGGGCAGTTGGGTATAACCCAAACGCTCATTATAGGGGCCATATTCAGGAAAGCGAAGAGCAGAATTAGAACCGGGTTGCACCGAAAATGAAACCTTCTGTGCGAATTTGGAGAGAAATCGCGCCTCAAGGTAGGATGTTTTAAACTCTAGAGCCGCGAGTCCGCCCAGAACTGCGATTATCAGGATAACAATGCCGGCGAATATGCGCCGGCGCCTGGAACGTCGCAGAATATGATTCTTTTTGATTTCAGAAGAAGAATTATCCACTTGCGAATCGGCTCCGTCTGCTTAAGGTACCATCATATTATACCAAGTTGCATTCAAAGCATAACGCGGCGGGCAAGGAGGAGGCTCCGCAGGCGTATATATTTATACGTTGAGGAAGCCGACGACCCCGGCCTGCGCCGGGGCAGGCTGCGCCAACAAAGTTAGGCAAAGAATGCGACTTGGTATTAGCTCCATAATGGTGTCTGAACAATTAGTGCGGTGCATTACCATTATTTGTAGAAAAAATAAAGGTGCCAGACGCATAGATTTTTAGAAATCGAAAGGGATTTCGCCGTCGCGAACCTTCATAACCAGTTGACGGTCATGCTCCGCCGCAGGGTACTTATCTTTTCCTCCGGCCAGACTCAAGGCCCTGGCGTGGTATTTCAAGGCTTCATCAAACTTGCCTTCCAGGAAAAGAACATTGCCCATCCCGTTACAGGCGCCTGCATTCCTACGATCAAGCCGCAGGGCCTGCGCAAAGCTTGCCCGGGCGCGCAATAAATATTGCTGGCGCATGTCGGAGGAAAGACGGCCTTTAGAAGCCTGATACATATCCTTCAGAGCATAGCCCATGGAAACAAATAAATTGGCATTTTCTTCGGGGTTGTCCCGGGGAAAAGACTTGACGACTTTATCTATATTGACGAGATTTTTTTCAATTTGCCGCAATCCCGCTGATTTGTCCTGCCCGATCATGATCTCCAGCGCCTTGCGCTGGTCTTGAGACAGCCGCCGGATTAAAGCGGCGTAGTCAGTGGGTTTACGTTCTTCCGGAGTTGTCGGTGGTTTTCTCTCCCCCGGCACACGGTCGAAGTCGGTCCGATCAACATCGGGTGTCACCCGGGGGACGACTGTTGCATCTTTTCCGTCCTGCCAGGGTTTGAAGTAAACAACAAATCCCAGGATAACGACCAGCGCTGCAACTGAAGCAGCTATCCAGTATCGGCGCAACGGGGATGGGGAGGGCGTCCTCGGTGCCGGTGGAGGTGTTACGGCAACAGATTGACCGGTTGGAGAGCCCGAAATGGCAACTGCTATGCCCTCATGCAAAGACGCGAGGCCGCTGTGTGCTTCATCGCCGTCCCATCCCGCCAGATCAACCGTCTGCCTGCGCCGGAATTCCAGCGGCAGCTTGACATTTTCAATGAGCACCGGAACAAGCACGTTTTTTTCCGCGGCGGCGGCAGCTTCATTTTTCACCCACTCGGAGGCCACTGAATTCTTGGACCACAGGACAACAGCGGCCCTGGCTGTGTCCAACTCGCGTTCGATCACCTGATCATAGCTTTGTCCGGCAATGATCTTGCGGTCCCACCAGACGGAATATCCGTACGACTCCAGAACACCGGCAAGTTTCCGCGCCGTCTCGCGGTCTTCGCTGGCGTAACTGATAAAGACATCAGCCATAAATCCTCCTGAAATACTGTTTGTTTACTGTCTGCCAAAGGACTGCATCATAATACTGTTCATTTTCCCAATTGCATTTTGAGTTTTCGGGCAAACTCGACAATGCCGTCTGCCTCGCGCCAGGATCGCCCGCGGCTAATATTATACTCGGTCAACAGCGACTCAAAAATATCATGGCCCCACCAGTTAATGTAGCGCTCCAGCTGCCTTTCGGTCGAATAAATGGGAAAAGAATCATGTCCGGCGATCGACAACAGCTCACTGATGTGCCACCGTGCTTTCTCCTGCACTTCCTTGTGACCAAGCTCCAACTGCCTCTTCACAATAGCGGGGTCATACGCAAGCAGCATCAGGTAAAGTTCAAACAGCGACCCATGCGCCCAGATAACTGTCTCGGCGTTGCCTTCGTAGGAACGGATATCTACATCAGCAGAAACCTTTGCTGCGCTCCAGTGATCCGATAGAAATGGTTCACCCAGTATGGCGCGCAGGGAGAGGTATTGTGTCATGACCCAGTGGACTGATCTATTCTTACGGATGATGCCGCTTGTTTCCCGCATGTTTTCTTTATATGCCTGTTCATATAAGCGGAGCGATTTCCGGAGATACTCGATGGAGCGCTTTTTCAGTTCTTTTAGTTTTCCGTCTTCCGATGACAGGTCGAGTATGGCGCGGAAGCACATTTCAGCTTTACGTTTCTCCGTGCTGGCCAGCATACCCATGCCCTCGGTCTCGTAACCTTCTGTCGTCGGCATTTGTCCTGCTGCTTCGTCGACGCGTTCCAGCAATCTTTGCATCTCCGCCTCGCCCAGGGGAATCTCACTGTCAATTGATTTATCGATACGGTCAAGCGCACAGTCTATAGCCCTTCTTGCCTGGACGTAACGGACGTCCAGCAACTGCTGATCGAGGTCCGGAGGCAGGTTTGCATACATAACAAGGCTTGCCCAGTCATGCGTGTCAGGGCATAGTGCATGCAGTTTGCTGCGCAAAGAGTGTTGAATTATCCTTATGTCTTCACCCCATAGCATCTTTTGGTAAAGAACCTCGGCCACATGTACGGAGGCAGTCTTGGAAAGCGGAAACTGCGAGGCGACAACGACAGGGATGCCCGCCTGGTGCAGCTCGTGGGCAAGGCTGGTTCCATTGCTGTAAATCACCGAACTCACGTTGCCGCTGTCGCAGGCGGCGACCGTTACTACTGCCGGCTGCGTGGCATTGGGCTCTTTATCCGTCTGTTCCCGCAGGGGACGCAGGGCGGAGGCAAGCTGTTCGCCATCGACCACATTGCTCTTGCTCTTATCCTGCGGGTCATGCAGCACCAGGCCAAAGGGATTGCCGAGTTTCTTGGAGCTTTCCATTCCGTGGGCCAGAATATGCACATGGCTGTAAGTGTTGGCGGCGCAGGCATCTTCAATATCTTTTATGCTGGCTTCGGGAAGGATAGTGAGGATCTCGCCGATCTTTTTTTCCCGGTCGCCGGGCAGAGACGGATCGAAATATGGTATCCACGGATCGATAGCCTTGAGCAAAGCCCTGGTATGATCGAGGGCGGGCACGCTCATGTGGGGAAGCTGGGCGATGACAAAGAGAATTTTAGGCTTCTGTGGCCAGATAATCATTGTGTTGGATGCACTGCGCACCCGTCTGGTGAGGCAAACCGGAAGCAGCGTCTGCAGCAGTAAATAGTTGCCCTCGCCGCCGGCGCATCCCGGAGGGACTTTGGCCAGTTCAAAAGGCAGCATGGCCAGTTCGGCCGCCGACAAAACCAGGTCCAGATGAGTGATGCCCGCGGAACGGCCGCCGATGGGGCCCAAAGATGCTTTAAGCCCCGCCACATTAGCCAGTATGTTCGTGATATTGTCAGAGGTTTTGTTTACATCCTGTTGACGCCGCTCAGAGTCATCCGTGCTTCCTACATTATAGCGCAGGGACTTCAAAAGAGACAGGAACTCCTGGTGCTCGTACATCACCTGGACGGTGCAGGCCCCGAAGTTGCCGCACAGTCCCAGGTATTGGGTAAGCGGTGAAAGGAGTTGATTGTGGGCCGGGCCATGCCGCAGGAACTCCAGACCGACTTTGTTAATCTTTGTCATGATCTACCTCCTTGGATACTTGCTGTCTTTTACCGGTTGGAGCGAACCGTCGGTTTGGACATGGTGCAGCTCCCCGAATGTTTCCCCGTCTTTGGCGACAATGGAAACAACCGTCGGTCGGGATAGTACCAGGGGTTGATTCCGTTTGGGCCCGAGATCCGTTATCAAATCCAGTTGCTCCATTGACCCGCTTTCAAAGGCCTTATACACGCGGGCAAACTCGTCGGAGTTCTCCAGAATGTCAGCGGTCAGTTGGATAAGCCTGATCCATGTTCCGCTGTTGTAATAGTAGCAGCCGGGCGTGCTGCGGGCAATAGCCCTTTCCAGATGGGTATGACCGGTGATGAGAAAATGAACGTTCGACCCCGCCTGCTTGTCGATTTCAATAAACGTTTCATCCTTGTGCATTATCGAAAAAGTCTGATCCTTTTCAAGATTTTTTTCGAGAGCCTTCCTCAGATTTTCCGCTTTATTTTCTTCTTTGCTGAAAAGTGCGCGAATATAATCAGAGAGAGTGAGGAATTGTTCCTCGTTGGAGATTTGGGGCGCCGCTGTTCCCTTTTGTTTCTTTTCGGTGTTCAGAGATTCATAAGCGCTGCTGATAAGCGATTCTGCGCTTAAAAATTTAGCTGTGTCATAGTTAAAGTACCGGGTTGCGAACTGTGACATTGCCTCTTCTTTTTGGCCGGGGATATCCTTCATTTCCTCCTCTGCCGATAAAAAGCCAATGGATCGAAGTATCGCGTCCCGGGAAAGATGCGTCGCAACAGCCAGGATTCTGGAAGCTTCCTTGTAGCAATCCGGCTTCAGGCACAACAGGATGGGAACAACGGCTTCGACCTCCGGTTTGAGCAGATCAACTATGGGATACTGGCGCTTGATCGAATTCATCACGTCGATGACCAGCCGCGTCCCGGCATTAGCGTCCCACTCGGAGGGTGTCTTGCCAAAGTTCAATGACAGGGTCAACTCCCGGAGCTGTTTTTGATCCACGAAATTCCAGATGTCGACATCGTTGCCGTGTATGCAAAAAACCCGTTTGCCCCCCACATCGCAGGCGAAACCGGCGCCGTCATAGCACATGGTCACCCGGCCGCGCGCTTCCTGCTTTTGATTGGAAATGTTTTCCAGGAGCCATTCTTTTACTTCCGGCAGGGCCAGCTCAACGTCATGGTTTCCCAGCACAATGATGAGCTGACGGTTTGGTGTGGCGACAAATTCCTGAAGTGCGGAGAAAACGCCCGAGAAAGAGGGATCTTCCACGAGAATCCGCCGGAGTTTTTGCACGGCTCCCTGTGGATCGAGATACTCCGTGCTTGCTTCGGCAAGAAAATCGACGGTATCGCCGTTGAGCACCAGCCCGATGCGCCGGTTTGCCGGTTTGCCTGTAAGGCCTTTAATAAAGGCGGACAGAGCAGCGCCCTGGTTAAAGATTTGAAACCCTGTTCTCCCACCCAGATGGAGATCGGAAATTACGTATAACTCATCAAAGGACTGCGGCATTATAATATCCTCCCTGTTAATAATTGATTCTTGTCAAGTGCACAGCGCCGACTTCTTCTCTGTTTCTTTGCCGGATGCATTGCTCACTAATAACTGTGCAAATTCCTCCAGTTGCCTTTCATGTGTTTTCGCTGTCAGGTCACCGATGCGCTCCAGCTCGTCTAGCGTTGCCGGAGTTGTATCATCCATGCGGAATGTCCGGTTGGTATTCGCAGCGATATCGGCGTCGATCCGGAGATATTGCCGGGGGAAACCAACGCGCTGGAAAAGCTGACGAAGGCTCTTATCGACAAGAGTTGCTGACGCCCTCATAGGAATCTCGATGGATTCAATAATCCAGCGGGGAATCTTCCAGTCGAGGGGATTACCGGTTTCGCGCCGTGAAGAACCATTGCCGAGAGAGAGGAGGCAGATTTCAGAGGTCAACAGGCTGGCAGGGCCGAGGTTTTGGGCTTCTTCCAGCGCCAGGGCGGCCGGGTTTGAGGCAAAAAGGCCGCCATCAATAAGAAAAGCCTTCTCGCCCGATTGCATCTGCAGTTCATATGGCGGGAACAATAACGGCACTGAAACTGCAGCCAGAGCGACATCATTAATAGTCATATCGGGATGTACACCTTGTTTAGCCAGGTGCGATCCAAGAAGCAGCGGCTCATGGCGGATGAGATCGAAGACCGGGACGAGGCAGGGAATATCGATTTCACTCAGTTTTTTCTCTTCGATTACCGACGGTAAGTGAAATTTAATTGGCGGTGTCCGGTGAATGAAGCCGGTCAGGAGTGTGCTGATCACAGACGGTTCCTGAATTGAAGTGCCTATATGGACTCTGAATTCCGTGGCAATCCGGGTAGTGCTCAGGTCTGAGCCCGCATGGAGCAGGGCCAGGACGCCGCCGGTGGAAGTGCCGACGATCAGGTCGAAGTAGTCAGCTAGCCGGACATCACTGCCGTTGAGTTGCCGGAGCTTCTCTTCCAGGAACATGAGCACCCGGCAGGTGATGAGTGTTCGAACACCGCCTCCTTCGAGGGAAAGAACGCGGAAAAGAGTTTGCCGCTTGCGTGCTTCGATTGGCTCTTTGAGGTAGCCTTCAATCAGCTCCAGAAGATTTTTCAACATTTCCGGACGCCGGGAAGGATCCCGGAAGTCGATGCACTGATAACGGCGGAGGGCGCGCACCAGGTCGTCAGGACCAAGTCCACGAACGCAGCAAGGGGTCACCATGCCGGGCTGACCCCGAAGGATGTCGGTGTGAACGCTTCGCCATTCATATTCCACCCAGGGGGAGTTCCGGGAATCGGGGGAAAAGATGACTATGACAACACCGCTCCGGTCGATGGCCTCGTCGATCTTCGTGCTCCATTCGGCTGATCCGACTGTTTCATTCAGATCCTCTGATGCGAGAAACGATTTCCAGCCTTCGCGGTACAGTTCATTGCGGAGCCGTTTTGCTTCTTCCATGTCTTCGCCGGCATGGGAAATGAAGATGTCATATTCACGGTCAGCCATGTACGATAACTTGCATCCTTCCTAAAAATGTCTTTTTTGCGTCTGCGGAAATGCTGATTATGTATCCGGCAAAATTACGGGGTAAATGTCAAGATTAAAGATTTGACCCCATATTATCTCTATAGCGTCTTCGTGTCGATGACAAAAACCATGCCGGAATGCTTCAAAACCTCGTCATGCATATGCTTCGTACCGCCGGGGCCGTCGCCGCCTTTACCATCCCAGAGACAGATGAAGCGCACCTTTTCCGGTCCAAAAGACAGCGCCGTATTAAGCTGCCAGAGATTGTTGCGCTCATACGGGTCGACAGTATCGGGCGTAGGACCAAGTTCCCGCGGCATTATCAAGAGGGTGGTGAGAGGGTTTTTCTTCACAACGTGATACCGGTCGTGCCAGGTCCCCCCCGCAAAGGTTACTGACTTTTCCAAAAAGACAGGCTCAGCGAAAGGAATGCGAATTTCCACATGCAGCCCGCGTTGGAGACAGGCTTCGGCAAAGAGAAGGTCTCCGCCGCAGGCGCCTCCGCAAAGACCGATATCGTCGGGCCCCGCCAACATTTTATTAAGGGTGTCGCCGATGGCTGTGGCTGCTGCGCTTTCCTTTTGGGCGGGAAACCGGGGGGTCCTGCGACCCGGCGCATCTATCATGTGGCCGCTGAAAAGGAAGACATAGCGGGGTGCAATGAGCGGCTTATATGTTTTGGAGGAAAAAACGAAATCGTTTTCGTCCCGCTTTGGCATTTATTACTCCATTATCTGTTGGTTAAAGATTTAGTCAGGTCGATGGAATGCAGAAGCCGATAAATGTCTTCTATGACAACTTCATTTCCCTTGATGATAAAGAGATTTGCTTCGGCTGCGCTTTTCAGAACTTCTTTAACTTTGGCGACAGGAAGGCCCAGATCCTCGGATATCCTTAAAGACAGTTTGTCATACGAAAAGGAAAATTCTTTTTCGGAGCTGGAAATGTCCTTCAGAATAAGACACATCTGCTGCAAAACAAATGGCTTGCAATCCATGACCAGATGGGGGTGAATGACAACGTTGGCCGTTTGCAGGCGGCGTGTCAGCGTCGACATCATCTTTTCGATATAAGGCGGCAGTTTTTTCAGGTTCCGCGACAATATGTCTTTCGTCAATACCGATACTTCGGTGTCTTCCAGCGCCTCTACGCTGGCGGAACGCTTATCATCGGTTATGAGAGCCATTTCGCCGACAATATCACCTTCCTGAAGTGTTCCCAGTATGACTTTATAGTTGCAGTCAGTTTGTCTATACACCTGCACTTTTCCTTTATTGATCAGATAAGCTTCGTCGGCGTCTTCACCTTCTTTCATCAGAAACTGGCCGGGCGTGAAGATTTTCTTTTCCTGTTTTAACCAGTGACCGGCGATTACATCGTCAATCTCATCGATCAGTTCCTGAACACTGTCATAACGATCCTCTTTTTTCAAAGAGGCGGCTTTCATCACGATACGGCACAGTTCATCCGGGATGTGACGCTCGGGGTTGCGTTTTTGCGGATCAATCAAATCGCGACGTTTTGCTTTTTCCAGAACGTCTTTCAGATTTTCTCCGGTATAGGGGGCTGCCAGTGTGAGAATATGATAGAAGGTTGCGGCAAGAAGAAAAATATCGGTTTTTTTATCGAGTTGAAGGCTGTCGCCTCCGGCCTGCTCAGGAGACATGTAAGCAGGAGAACCCTGAATGATATTTTTCTTTTCGTTGGTCAGCGCCAGAATATCCTTGAGCGCTTCTTTTTGTGAAAAATCTTCTTCCTTGTCCGGATCACCAATATAGAGAGCCAGTCCCCAATCCATCAGAAGAACTTCTCCGTAACGCCCGACAATGACGTTATGCGGTTTGATATCCCGATGAATGATGTTCCTGGAATGAGCAAAATCAACAGCATCACAAATTTTACGGAAAATGTTCATCAGGGAATACTCGTTGTATTTTTCCTGATAAGCGGCATTGCCGTTTTTAATCTCATTGAGAATATTGTTGAGCGGTTCCCCCTTCATCAGTTTCATAGTGAAAAAGAGCCCTGTTTCCTCGGATAGCCCCAGTTCATGCACGGGAATGATGTTGGGATGCTCCAGCATGGCCGTAATTTTTGCTTCCCGGATGAAATCAATGAGAGCGCGTTCATCATTCTTGAAAGACGGTTTGATGACTTTCATGGCAGTGAGGCGACGCAAATCCTGATCGATAACTTCCAGGATGGCGCCCATACCTCCGGAAATAAGTTTGCCCTGAAATTTATATTTGGGGGTATTCTTTCCCCTGTGCACTGCACGCTGAAATTGCTTTTTTTCCGCCTCCGTCAGCGCCAGATTTTTATACTCAACTTTAGACAAGTCCGGCTGGGAAAGGTCACGAACCGTTTTATCATAAGGAACATCAATCCGGCTCGTTCGCGTCATGATCTTGCCGTTGGAAATGATTAACGTCTTTTCGAAATTGGTAAATTCAGAGTTTTCGATGCCGATAGTTTTTTCAGTCATGATCTTTGTGTTTTATTTTAAGTGTTTAAGGAAACCAGTTTCGGAAGTAATAAAGCAATTTTTATAACATAAACCATTATTACGCAATAAAGATTTTAACCCTAAATGTTAAGATACGGCAGTAAACGGCCATAGAAACTAATCATTGTCTTGAGAACAAGGGGTTGCCGCCCCTTGTTTATTCGGGGTTTCACAAGCACGGTACTTGATTTGTAAACTGGATTCCCGATCAAGAGAGTGTGTCACAATTACCTATCATTCCGTGCAAGCGAAGCGCGACGATGAGCCTGCCCCGTGCTTGATACGGGGGAATCCAGTGTTATCAGTAAGTTCTGGATATCGGCCTTCGCCGGTATGACGATTATTGGAATAATATTCCTGTTAGACACAGTCTCCAAGTCGGGAATGACATTGCTGTGAAAGACGGATAGGGGGTGGAATCCCGATGAGTGCGCCGGGTTAAAAAAAATGGACGCCGATTTATAGGGTAGGGGAGACTTATTCGTTGGGTTTAACGATGACCTTGATCGATTCTCTGCCGTCCTGCACCAGTTGGAAACCTCGGGCGATGTCGGCAAGGGGCAGGCGGTGAGTGATCAGATCGTCCACGGTGATATTGCCGGAGGCGATAAGCTGCATGGACTCCACGATGTCCGGGGGGCCGCAGTAGTACGAGGTCAGAATGGTAATTTCCTTCATCCAGAAATCATTGACCGGAACAACAACCTTTTTATCCGGTGCGGGAACGGCAAACAATACGATCGCGCCGCCTTTGTCGACAGAGCTCCAGGCCTGCTCCAGGGCGGAATCCGCCGAGGCGCATAATAATACGACATCGGCTTTTTTGCCGGTTTGGGCGATCAATTGCTCCGGAATATTTTCAGCTGCATTTAAAACGACGTCGGCGCCCATCCGTCGGGCGTATTCCAGCTTCATGTTGTTAATATCGACAGCGATAACCGTACAGCCTTTAGCCCGCGCCAGTTTTACATGCAGCAGGCCGGACATGCCGCAGCCGATCACGAGTACAGATGCTTCTTTTTTTACATGCGCCAGCCTTTGCGCCCGGACGACGCAGGCAAGGGGCTCAATGAAGGTGCTCTGATCGTAAGACATCTGTTGAGGCAGCAGATATGTGCCGTTTTCTACAAGAATTTGCGGGACAAGAATGTATTCGGCGAAGCCGCCGGGGAGCCGCTCTTTGATTTCCGAACACTGGGGATAGTGGCCGTTCTGGCAGTAAAAACATTGCAGGCAGGGCACCTTGGGAGCGACAAACACCCGGTCGCCGGGTTTATATTTTTTTACACAACTGCCGACTGCTGCAACCTCCGCGCCGATTTCGTGTCCCTGCACCAGTGGAGCCCGCGGGAGGCGGTACCATTCGACAACATCGCTGCCGCAGATGCCGCAGGAAATAACTTTAACCAGTATTTCCTGCGGGCCGGGTACAGGCGTCGGCGCTTCTTCCAGGCGAATGTCCTTGTTGTTGTACCAGTAAGCAACTTTCATTAGTTTTTTAAAGTCTTGTAAAGATCGAAGGCGTGCTGAGGGGTTTCGTTGTTATGGACAACCGCCCGCACTGCCTGAATCATGGCAACGGGGGCTTCCGACTGGAAAATATTGCGCCCCATATCGACGCCGGCGGCGCCTCTCTGAATTGCGTTGTAGGCCATAGTCAAGGCGTCCAGCTCCGGTATCTTTTTGCCGCCCGCCATGACGATCGGCACGGGGCACGAAGCGGTGACGGTTTCAAAATCATCGTCGATATAGTAGGTCTTGATGTAGTGCGCGCCCAGCTCCGCGCATATGCGGCAGGCCAGCCGGAAATATTGCGCATCGCGGGCCATGTCCTTGCCGACGGCGGTTACGGCCAGCGTCGGAATGCCGTAGCGGTTGCCGATGTCGATCATCCTGGTCATGTTGATGAGCGATTCTTTTTCGAATTCGCCGCCGATGAAAACCTGGACAGCCATGGCGCAGACGTTTAAACGAATGGATTCTTCAATATCAACGGCAATGTCCTCGTTGGAGAGCTCTTTGAGAATGCTCGCGCCGCCGGAGACACGCAGTACAATAGACTGGGAGACGCTCGGCGGTATTACGCTGCGCAGAATGCCGCGGGTCAGCATCAGGGTGTCGGCATAGGGAACTAGAGGAAGGATGTTGATATCGATGCGCTCCAGGCCGGTCGTCGGTCCCTGGAAATAGCCGTGATCGATGGCCAGCATAACCGTCCGGCCGGAGACGGGATTAAAGATCCGCGCCAGCCTGTTTTTTATTCCCCAGTCCAGCGAATTAGAGCCTTTAAGGAAAAACCCTTCCGTCTTTTGGGGCGTGTCGGTATAAAACATCTTTGGTTCTTTGATTCCGTCGGTGTCTGCCATTTATTATGTTCTCCTTTTCTTTTTGGAATCTGGTAGAAGAAGATATGTCATATTTTTTTTCGTATGATTTTATAACCGTTTTGTCTTTATTATAATCCCGCATTTTTTGCAATATCCGTAATTTAGATCCGCAATAGTGCTTTTGCATAAAGGATTTGCTTAAAAAGGATTGGTTAAGGTATATATGACCGCTTTGGAAAAAGGCTTTTCAGCGGTATTGCCGGGAGTAAAGATAAAAAACCTAAAAGAATGCGCCCACGTGCGCATTACGTGAAGGAGAGAATATCATGAATAAGATCATATGTTCGATATTGGGGAATAATTTGTCGCGTTTTACATCTCTTGTATTACTCCTCTGTTTACTGTGTATAAGCGGCTGCACCGGCAGTCTTTACAGCGTGAACATGAATTATGAGGCATTCGGGGTTAATATACCGGCATCCTTGAGAAACGATAATAAGAGTCTTGATGCCGCAATCACCGTAGCTGAATTCACCGATGCACGAAAGGTTGATGATCCGATAGTTATCGGGTATGTCATGGAAAAGGACGGCATGAAAGTTCTGGTGGTGCCGAAATATGCGAAACCCACGCAGGCCGTAACGACCGGTATAAAAAGATATCTGGCGAAAGCCGGATATAAAATTCACAACGACGCCAGAAAGTGGGACCAGAAGGAAACCGCGCCAAAAGCTGAAAGTAAACTTGTCATCAGCGGAAGCATCGATCAACTGGAATTAACCTGCCGGAAAGGATTTCCCACGGATTCTTATAAAGCAGTGGTAAAGTTGACCCTGGTGCTTACTGATCCGGTAAAAGGAAGCATGCTGTATAAAGGTTCCGTAGAAAGTAATACGGCGCTGGAGCACGTATCTTTTTCCGAAGCCCGGCTGGAAGAACAGTTAAATATTGCTCTGGGTGATGCCATTGAAAAGATTTTTGAAGATAAAAGCCTCGCGCAAAAGATCAAAGAGACCATGGTGCAAAAATAAAAGAGCAGATCATGCCGGTTTACTTGAGCCGGCAAAAAAAGATGGCTCGGGTGGCGCATAGCAAGTATTTCCTGGCAACAGTCTCCAGGGAAAACGGCAGGGGAGGAAAAAAGTTTTATTAATGAGAAAAACAGTTTTTTGCGGAATTGTCTTATTCGCGGCGATGATTACCTTTGTTTTTGCGGCAAATGCCAGGGAATATACTTTGTGTGACTTGTATCATCAGGCTCTGAAAAATTCTGAAAGAATTAAATATGCCGAGGAAAATCTCTACATTTCTAAAACCGGCAAGGATAAAGCGTGGTCGGTTTTAATTCCCAAACTAACGGCTTACGGCACATACAATCAGTATTCGGAAAAGAAATATGCTGATTCCTCGTCCAGCTCCAGCCCGACTCTTATCCAACCCGATAATTCCGCCAACTGGGGGGTGCGAGCTGATGAATCATTTTCGCTCTCTGCCCGCGAGTTGAACGCTTTAAAATATGCCGGTCAGAACATTACAAAGAACGAGTATGATCTGGATGCTACAAAATCTGATTTTGTTCTGGCGATTGCAGCGGCTTATTATGATACCTTGAAGGCGAAGAAATCTCTGGAAGTTGCCGCCGCCAACATGGAGCGCCTGACGCAATACCGTGATTCCGTGGCAAAAAGAGTGAAAGTCGGTGAACTCACGAGAACGGCTCTTTTGAGGGCGGACGGAGAACTCTCGGGAGCACGCTCCGATTATCTTAAAGCAACCAATTCTTTCAAAATTGCCCGTGCCACGCTGAGCAGGATCGTCGTGATCGAGGATGATTTCCTGCTCACGGAAACAACCCTGCCCATAGATGAGTATGTTGACTTCAACAAATTGCGCGACGCTGTTGCGGATTCACGTTCCGACCTGAAGAGTTATGCAATCCAGCAGAAAATGGCCGCAGAGCAGGTAAAGTATGCCCGGGGCGCTTTCTGGCCCAATGTCGGCTTATTTGCCGTCTACAATGGCTACGATCAGGATCCGCTTGCTTCGACGAACAAGGAGAGCGTTTTAGCAGGCGTGTCGTTGACTTTTCCTTTCTTTGAAGGAGGGCTGAGGATAGCGGACTACCGGGAGGCTAAAGCTAAAGAAAGGCAAGCTAAACTGGCCTATGACGAGTTCAAGAAAATTGTGGATATAGAATTGCAGAACGCCTATCTGGATTTGCAGACGGAGCAGGGCACTCTGCACTTTCTGGAAGATCAACTCATCTTTGCGGATGATAATTATAACGCCATCATCAGGATGTTTAACAATGGGCTGGCCACAAGCCTGGACGTGATGGATGCCAATTCTCTTTTGCTTTCGGCGGAGAAAAATGTGAATGAAGCGCGCTACAATTACCAGCTGGCCAATCTGAGATTGAAACGAACCAGCGGCACGTTGCTGCCGTTTATTAATGCCTGTAAATAAAAACCAAAGCCTTATGTGGCCATTTCCGGGAGGGTTAATTACATGAATTCGAAGAAGGCTGTTCGTCGCAACAATAAAAATACTTCGGAACAGCGCAAAGCACACCTGCCGCTTTTTCTCTTTGTTACGTTAGCCATGCTCATCTGTTGCATTGCCTGCGGCAAAGAGAAAAAAGTGGAGAGGGAAAGAATTGTCAATGTCAAAACAGCCCTTGCCGAGAAAAAACAAATTCGGCCTTACCTGGAAACTACGGGTACTTTAAAAGCTGAGGAAGAAGTGACTGTGAGTTCAGAAGTGGATGGAATTGTGAGAAAAATAACAGTTGAAGAAGGCTCCCGGATACAGCCGGGAACGCTTTTAGCAGTTGTTAATGATATTGATTATAGCCTGGAATCAAAAAGATCGGAAGCGGCTCTAAGGCAGTCAGAGGCGAGTCTGGTTAATGCAAGGGCTGAATTTTCGCGGAAACGTTCTCTTTATGAAGAGGAACTGATCACTAAACAGCAGTTTGATGATGTCTCTACAAAACTGGCCCTTGCCCAGGCGGAAGTGGAGCGGGCAAAGGCGACTCTGGGGGCATCCAGGGAGAAGCTGGCCAGGACCAAAATATATTCACCGCTTGCCGGAGCAGTGAAAGAGAAGAAAATTTCCGTCGGTGATTATGTACGCAATGGAACGCCTCTCTTTCAATTAATTAAAATTGATTCTTTAAAACTGAATTTCACCATCAGTGAAAAAGATGTTGCCGCTTTGAAAATAGGACAGGAAGTTGCTTTTAATGTCGATGCATTTGCCGGTCAGCAATTCAGAGGCAGGCTTAGTTTGCTATACCCGAATGTGGAAGAGAAGACTAGAACATTGCAGGCCGAAGCAATAGTTTCCAATACCGATCATATTTTGAAACCGGGATACTTTGCCCGCACACAGATTTTTACGCAGGCGGCGCGGGATGCTGTAGTTATTCCCCTGACGGCGCTTCTATATGACGGACCAAAGGTCTCTGTTTTCGTAGTCAACAGTAATAAAGCGCACGAAAGAATTATAAAAATCGGCAACAAATACGGTGAGAGTGTGGAAGTCGTTGAAGGTTTGCAGGAACAAGAACAGGTTGTTGTGGTCGGTCAGAACAATTTGTCGGAAGGGGTAAAGGTTAATGTGGCTCGCTGATACGTCGGTCAAACGGCCGGTTTTTGCAACCATGGTCATCCTGGCCCTGGTTGTGCTGGGTGCCGTCAGTTATCCTTTCATCGGAGTCGATCTTTTGCCGAAAATTGATTTTCCGATTGTCACCGTTACCACAACGCTCAAGGGCGCCAGTTCCGATGTTATGGATGTGGATGTCACCGATAGAATTGAAGGCGCCGTCAATACCATCAACGGGGTTAAAAGCATTACATCAACGAGCTCGGAAGGTGTTGCGCGCACGACGATCGAATTTGTTCTGGAGCGCAATATTGATCTGGCGGTTCAGGATGTGCGGGAGAAGGTATCGGCGATTCGAAGCAAATTGCCCGACGATATTGATGAGCCGCGGATTGCCAAAGTGGACCCCGACGCATCGCCTATTTTGTCGTTGAACCTTTCCGGAGAGCGCTCCGTTCGTGATCTGTCCACTTACGCCGATGAAGTTATCAAAGAACAGCTTCAGCGCATTAACGGCGTTGGGGATGTTATCTTCTATGGTTTGCGGCTGCGGCAGGTGCGCATCTGGGTGGATGCCGCCCGAATGCAGGCCTATCAGGTATCTCCCAACGATATTACTACCGCCCTGACCCGCCAGAATATTGAGTTGCCGGGTGGCCGCATCGAGACCGGTACCAAAGAATATACGGTTCGGATCAAGGGTGAATTTGAAAAAATTCCCGATTTTAATGATTTGATTATCAGCTATTATAAGGGCGCGCCGGTGCGCGTCAGGGATATCGGCAGAGCGGAAGACGGCATGGAAGAAAAAAGGTCTCTGGCGCGGTTCAACCGTGTTCCGGCTGTCGGCATGTCCATCCAGAAGCAATCGGGAACAAATACGGTGGAAGTAGCCAACCGGGTCAAGAAGGAAGTGGAAAGGATCAATAAAACACTGCCGCCGGGAATGAAACTCAATATCGCCATGGATCAGTCGCTTTTTATTGTCCGTTCCATTGATGAAGTCCAGTTCCATTTGATTATCGGCAGCCTGTTTGCAATTCTGACCGTATTTCTTTTCCTCCGGAATATCCGGACTACACTCATCAGCGCCGTGGCGCTTCCCGTTTCCGTCATCTCCACGTTTGCGCTCATCAACGCCTTCGGTTTTACTTTTAATAATATGACGATGCTGGCTTTGTCGCTTTCGGTGGGTTTGCTGATCGATGATGCGATTATAGTCATCGAAAATATTTACCGGCATGTGGAAGACGGGATGAAACCGGGTGAAGCGGCTACCTTCGCCACTTCCGAAATCGGACTGGCCGTCATGGCCACCACGTTTGCCATCGTGGGTATCTTTTTGCCCGTGGCTTTTATGAAAGGAATTATCGGCAGGTTTTTCCTCCAGTTTGCCCTCACGATTGTTTTTGCTGTTTTAGTTTCGCTGCTGGTTTCTTTTACTTTAACGCCGATGATGGCTTCGATTTTTCTTAAGCAACATCAAAAATCCATGCCCAATCCCCTGGCCGCAGGCGGCAAGACTGGCGGCGGCGTTCCTTTTGCTCGACAAAAGATCTGGGAAAAAATCGGTGATTACTTTGAACATTACTATCAAAAACTGGAAGAGTTCTACCGCCGCGTTCTGGAATATACCCTGGGCTACCGCAAAACGGTGCTGATTGGCGCTTTAATCATCTTTCTTTTGAGCCTGGGTCTTACTTTTTTTATCGGGAAGGAATTTACGCCGGATGAAGACCAAGGCGTGTTTATGATTCGCATGGAAACGCCGATCGATTATTCCGTTGATCAGATAGAAAAGTATTTAGGAAAAACAGAAACTATGATGCAGGACATTGAGGAAGTTAAATCAGTCTATTATGTGCAGGGATACGGCGGATATGTCAATCGGGCTCTCATGATTTTGAACCTCAAGCCAAAGGCCGAGCGTAAAAGAAGTCAGGAAGACATTAAAAAAATAGCGCGTACCAAACTGCGGCAGATTCCGGGATTGAAAGTTTCCGCGGAGAATATTTCGGTGGTCGGAGGCGGGCAGAGAAATGTGCCGATTCAGTACAGCATTCGCGGACAGGATTTGCAGGCGTTGCAAAATTACGCCAAGCAGATAACCGCTGAGTTTTCCAAATTGCGGGGTATCGTGGATGTGGATACGTCTCTGGAGACCGGCAAACCGGAATTTAAAGTTTATATAGATCGCGATCGGGCGGCGAATTTGGGAGTAGATGCTGCAACCATTGCCGAAGCAATTAACTTACTCATTAGCGGAGAAGTGGATATAGCCCGGTATAAAGATGAAACCCGCGGCAAACGTTATGATATTCGCGTTCGTCTGAATCCGGAGGATCGCAACAGTGCTGATAATTTGAAACGCATGTATGTACGAGCCCGGGACAGCAATCTGGTGGAACTCTCCAATGTAGTGAAAATTCAGGAAGGAAGCGGGCCCAGTGTCATCAACCGCGTTGACCGGCAGAGGGCTGTAACGATTTTTGCTTCATTGGAAGAAAAACCTCTGGGTGAAGCAAAAAATGAGCTGGATTCAATTGCTGATAAGATTTTACCCCCTGATTATTTACCCAAATATCAGGGAACGGCTGATACCATGACGGAATCATTCGGCTACCTGCTTTTTGCCCTGCTGCTGGGCGTGGTCATGGCTTATATGATCCTGGCTGCGCAGTTTGAAAGCTTTATTCATCCGGTCACAGTTTTGCTGTCCATGCCGCTTTCCTTTGTCGGCGCTTTTGGCGCCTTATTTCTTACAGGCAAGACAATCAACATTTACAGTCTGATCGGTCTTATTCTGCTCATGGGACTGGTGAAGAAAAACGCCATTCTGCTGGTGGACTATACGAATGTGCTGCGGGAAAGGGGATTGCCGCGCCGGGAAGCGATATTGCAGGCGGGGCCCATCCGGATGAGACCGATTCTCATGACTACCTTTGCCATGGTTTTCGGTATGCTGCCGATTGCCCTGGGTGTTGGCGAGGGTGCGGAAACACGCGCTCCCATGGGAATTGCGGTTATCGGCGGCCTGCTGACGTCGCTGGTGCTGACGCTGGTTGTTGTTCCGTCCTGCTACGAGCTGCTCGATGACTGGCAGACAAAAATAAAGAGCTGGAAAAGAAAGGAAAAGCAGCTATCTTAGTCATTAAGCTTTTGCATTGAATTTTAATGCTAATTAGGCGATACTTTACCTACTATGGGCGGACAAAAAATTACACGCAGACAGAAAAATATTTCCCGGCTTTTAAGGGAGAAAAAAAAGATTCAGCCAATAAAAGACAAAAGGGTTAAAAACCTGCCGGAAAAGAAACAGGAATACTCATAATACAAGTACTTATATTTAAAAAAATAGAAAGGGAGGGGAAAATCATGGGGAAATCAATTAAAGGCTCTCAGACGGAAAAGAATTTATTGGCATCTTTTGCCGGTGAATCACAAGCTAGAAACCGGTATACTTATTTTGCCAGCGCCGCGAAGAAAGAATGTTTCGAGCAAATATCCCGCATATTCCTGGAAACAGCAGAAAACGAAAAAGAACATGCTAAAGTATTTTTCAAATACCTGGAGGGAGGGGACGTAGAAATAACCGCTGGTTATCCCGCAGGCATTATCGGAGATACCAAAACCAATCTGGAAGCAGCTGCCGCAGGAGAGCAGATGGAATGGTCTACTTTATATGCCGGATTTGCCAAAACTGCCCATGAGGAAGGCTATCCCGAAGTCGCCAAGTCTTTTGAAGAGATTGCCAAAGTGGAAAAATTCCATGAAAGCCGTTATCGTAAACTCCTTGCCAACATTGTAAAAAATGAAATGTTTAAGAAAGAGGCGCCGGTCAAATGGCACTGCATCAACTGCGGCTATATCCATGAAGGACCGGAGGCACCTGAGGAATGTCCTGCCTGCAATCATCCGCGGGCTTACTACGAAGTTTTGGCGGAAAACTATTAGTTCCGCGCCATCTTGCATTTTAAGCGGCGCCTTTGCAGGCACATTCTGCAAAGGCGTCAGAGACTGCGTCATAATATCATTCTTAACACTCAGACAAAGAATTTTTGTATGGAACAAGGGGTTGCAGCCCCTTGTTCCGTTATTGGCTCGCAGGGTGGAACAAGCATAATGGTTCCACCAATAAATTCTATCGGAACATAACAAATTCATGTCCGGTGATGCGGTGTTAGTTATGGACCGGTTTTTTGCCGATGTACTCGTGGTTGTGCACTTCCTGTTCATCCTTTTTGTGGTTGCCGGTGGATTATTGGTGCTGCGCCGGCCGCGACTGGCAATATTGCATTTACCGGCGATCATTTGGGGGGCGGCGGTTGAGCTTTGCGGTTGGATTTGCCCTCTGACACCGCTGGAGAATTATTTTCGCAGGCTTGGCGGCGGTGCCGGTTACAGAGGTAATTTTGTCGAACATTATCTGGTACCGTTAATTTATCCAGAAAATCTGACTGTCGAAATGCAATATGTTCTCGGCGGGCTCGTCATTGTTGTTAATTTCTTTTTCTATTTTATCATTTGGCGCAAAATAAGAAGAATTAAGCGACAAAAATTTTGATTCTGGACCTGTAAACGTCCAATACATATAACCGCCTCATAAAATAATCTCATAAAAATAATCTTGACAAGTTATGAGCATATGCTTATAAATATGAAAGTAAACCGGCATTGCCAAATGCCGGTTGAGAAAAATTTTTTAATTTCAAAGCAAGGAGAGTATTATGAAAATTGCATTACCATCATGTCAGAATAAGGTAGACGAACACTTCGGGCACTGTGAATATTTTACCGTATTCACCGTTGACGATAAAAAAAATATTCTGGAAGAGGAAATCATCACTTCACCTGCGGGATGCGGCTGCAAATCCAATATCGCTCAGACACTGGCGCAGATGGGCGTCAAGTACATGCTGGCCGGGAATATGGGCCAAGGAGCTGTAAATGTGCTGGCAATGAACGGCATTCAGGTATTGCGCGGCTGCTCGGGTAATGTCAAAGATGTCGCCCAAAGCTGGCTTTCCGGCAACCTCAACGATTCCGGTGTCTCCTGCGCCCAGCATGAGCATGGCTGCCATGAAGGCTAAATTCGAAAATTAAGTGTAGAAGATGAATGGCAGGCGTTTCCCAATACTGAGCGGTTCCATGGAGGACGTTCTTCCCGCCTATAAAAATGGCGAATTGGACCAGGCTGTCTTTGCGCTGCCCGGCTGCTACAGACTCAGGAATGCGAATAATCGAGGACATAACAGGCGAGAGCAAGAATTTTAAAGATGATGGACTCGTAAAAGATGGCCAAAAGGAGAAAAATATTGAACCACTGCATACCCGGAAAACTTTCCTTTACCAAAGGGGAAGGAGATAAAAATGACTAAAACAGCTAAAAAGGGAACAAACTTTACCTATCAGGCTCTGGCGCTGATGTCCCGGCTTTTCTATGAGAGATTCGGTGAAGAGGCGCTCCCGATCATCAGGGATGTCTGGTACCGGATGGGTTTGGCATCCGGAGAACTCTTTAAGAAAAAGATGGCTAACTTTGACTTTAAGTCGGCCGCCGGTTACATTAATGAACGAAACAATAAGATAGGAGAAATGGAAACTTGCCGGATAAGCGAAAATCTTTACCATATTGCCACTCCATCCGGTTTTTGCTGCGACGTGGGATTGGAAAACGCCGGCCGTCCTATATGTGAAGCGGTTATGAGTATAAATAAAGGGCAATTCAAATCGATTTGCGGATTTGATGTGGAGATGAACATAGTGAGAAGCAAAGCCACAGGATCTGAACGTTGTGAAATTATCTATCGCCCCATCGGTGTGGATGTGGATGAGAGGAAAGAACAATGAACGGAGCAACACGCGGCCGAAGAGGGCAGGGCGGTCGGGGCGTAAGCTTGATCTGCTTATGGGAGTGTTGAGGGCACTTGTATATGTCCAGAATGTGGTCATGGCGAACCGCATAAACGAGGTACGCCCTGTACACAGGAAAAATGTCCGCAGTGCGGCACTGCGATGATTCGTGAATAGGTAATAACTGATGGACTCAGATCCAGAAAAGAGAACGCAGTATTGCTTAAGTCAATGACATTGAATTGCATGTTGTAGAAATTGACGCGCTCGGCGCCAACGATATTAAACAGCTTTGGAAAAATCTTAATATTCAGGATAAATGAAAAGTAGAAAGAACACAGGAGGAAGATAATAAAGTGGAAGACAAAAAGACATGCGATTCGTGCAGCGACACCGGCTGCCCGGCGAAAAATCAGAAACAGGGAGAAAGTCAGGCGGAATACGCTGATCGACAGAGGTTGCAGGCCAGGCTTTGCCGGATCAATCATAAAATTGTTGTGCTTTCCGGCAAGGGCGGCGTAGGCAAAAGCACGGTAGCGGTCAATCTTGCCATGGCGCTGGCACTCTCCGGTCTGCGAGTGGGGCTTCTTGATGTGGACATTCACGGTCCGAGCGTACCCACCATGTTGGGACTCGAAAACAGAACCCTCCAGGGCGATGCCGGCGAACTGCTGCCGGTGGAATTAGGCGGTATGAAGATCATGTCCATCGGTTTTTTGCTGCATAATCCGGACGACGCGATCATCTGGCGTGGTCCGATGAAAATGGGAGTCATTAAACAGTTTCTGACGGATGTGAACTGGGGAGATCTGGATTACCTGATCGTGGATGCCCCTCCGGGAACCGGCGACGAACCACTGTCATTGTGTCAGCTTATTCAACCGCTTGACGGTGCGGTCATTGTCACCACACCACAAAAAGTTGCGGCGGTGGATGTGCGCAAGTCCATCAATTTCTGCCGCCAGCTCCATGTGCCGGTGCTGGGCGTTGTGGAAAATATGAGCGGCTTTGTCTGTCCCAAGTGCGGAGAGTTGACGCAAATCCTGCCCGAAGGAGGGGGGCGGAAAATTGCTGCCGATATGGAAGTTCCTTTCCTGGGCTCGATTCCGATGGATCCGGAGTTGGCGCACTCCGGGGATTCAGGCCGCGTATTTATCTATCATTTCTCCGAGACGCCGACGGGGAAAATCATGCAGGATATTATCAACCAGATTACAAACTCAGACAAAATAAAACAATTAATTCGTACGGAGAAAAAATAATAAAAATAGTCAGCAATTCTGTATAAATCTAATTCATTGTACCGCTTAACTGTCCGCAGGCGGCGAGGATGTCGCTGCCTTTGCTGGCGCGGATGACGGTTGTATAGTGTTTTTTAATCAGCACTTGCTGGAAAGCTTCCACGCCGTCCTTTGCCGGAGATTTAAAGGGTGAGCCGGGAAATTCATTGAACACAATGAGATTTAATTTGCAGCGCTGATCCTTCAATAATGCGGCCAGTTTCTCGGCGTCGCGCACCGATGAATTTACTCCGTCAATCAGTATATATTCAAAGGTGAGCAGGCGGCGTCCGGGCATCGGATATTTCTTGCAGGCCGCCAGCAATTCTTCCAGCGGATATTTTTTATTAACGGGCATCAGGGCGTTTCGAGTTTCGTTGTCGGGAGCGTTCAACGATACAGCGAGATTGATGCAGATATCGGTACCCAATCGCAAAATCTGCGGCGCCAGACCGCAGGTGGAAACCGTGACTTTGCGGTTGGAAAAACCTAAACCGAAATCACAGGTGAGATTTTTTATCGACTTTAAGGTATTTTCGTAATTGGCCAGCGGCTCGCCCATACCCATCATCACAATATTTTTAATTTCCAGCTGGTGAGCTGTTTTTTCCCGCAGGGCGAGAATTTGCCCGGTAATCTCCGAAGGCAGCAAATTTCTTTTAAAACCCTGGCGGGCGGTAAGACAGAACCTGCAATTCATGGCACAGCCGGCTTGTGTAGAGATGCAAATCGTCCAATTGCTTTTGCCGGGGATGAGAACGCTTTCGATGAAAAGACCATCCTCCAGGCGCAGGAGTGCTTTTTTTGTTCCATCTTTTGATTCCAGAATTTTGACTACTTCCGGTCGTCCGATACGGGAAATTTCGGCAAGATTGCCGCGGAACTCCCGGGAGAGGGTGGTCATTTCGGCAAAGGAACGGTGCCCTGACTGGTAAAGACATTTCATGATTTGCCGGGCACGGTATTTTTCCTTGCCCAGGGAGAAAATGAATTCTTCTATTTCCTCCTGGGTGAAGTCCAGCAGATTTGGTAATTGATTCATAGCTTCTTGTATAAATTGGCGGCAATGGCGTCAATGAAATCTTCGGTGTTGACTTTCCTGTTGGACTCTTTTTTGTCGGCCAGTGCCAGAAGGTCGCCCGTCATAATGCCTTCCTCGACTGTCGACAGGGCCGCTTCTTCGAGTCTGGCTGCAAATTCAACCACCTCGGGAGTTCCGTCCAGTTCGCCGCGTTTGCGCAAACCGCCGGTCCAGGCAAAAATCAACGCCATGGAATTGCTCGACGTTTCTTCTCCCTGTAAATGTTTGTAGTAATGCTTCTGCACGGTGCCGTGAGCGGCTTCATATTCGAACCAGCCGTTGGGAGAAACCAGCACGGAAGTCATCATCGCCAGTGAACCATTGGCCGAGGCGATCATATCCGACAGCACATCACCGTCATAATTTTTCAACGCCCAGAGCATGCCGCCTTCGCTTTTCATAATGCGGGCGACGGCATCGTCTATTAATGTGAAAAAATATTCTATTCCGGCCGCTTTGAATTTATCCTGCCAGTTTTGTTCAAACTCGCGTTCAAAGATGTCGCGGAAACAGGCATCATATATTTTGGAAATGGTGTCTTTGGTGGAAAACCATAAATCCATCTTTTCAGTAAGGGCGTAAGTAAAGCACGCCCGGGCAAAACTCAATATGGACTGATCCAGATTGTGATTGACCTGCGCTATACCTCGGCCGGGAAAGTCAAAAACGGGAATGCTGATTTGTTCGCTTCCTTCGTGGGGAGTAAAGACCAGTTCCAGTTTTCCTGCACCGGGAACCGCGAATTCCGTGTTGCTGTAAACATCGCCGTAGGCGTGACGCCCGATGGTTATCGGTTTTTTCCAGGCCGAAACAGCAGGTTTGATGTTTTTAACCAGAATCGGTGTGCGGAAGACCGTGCCGTCCAGCATCGCCCGGATTGTCCCGTTGGGACTTTTCCAGGCCTTTTTTAATTTATATTCTTTTACCCTGTCTTCATTGGGGGTAATCGTCGCACATTTAATGCCGACGCCGTATTTCATGATTGCTTTTGCCGCATCCACCGTTACCTGATCGTCGGTGTCGTCGCGATGCTTGATGTGCAAATCGTAATAATCGATATTCATGTCGAGATAGGGAAAGAGAAGTTTTTCTTTGACCATCTGCCACATGATTCTGGTCATCTCATCGCCGTCCATTTCGACAAGCGTGGTTTTTACTTTAATTTTGGGGGACATAAAAATATTTGCTCCTAAAACTGGATTCCGGCTTCCGACTACCTATTTCCGGCTGCGGACATTAAGAGCGCCGCCTGCCAGGATGATTTGTTTCTGTCTTGTCGATAAATTGCAGGCGACGGAAAAAGAGTATTTTTTGCTGATGTTGTCAACAAGCAAATCGCTTCCGGCGGCAATTAGTTCGCGGATGTTGGCGATTTTCAGCTCGTCACCCTGTTCAATTTTGTCATAGTCTTGTTCATCACCGAAAATGAGCGGCAGTATGCCGAAATTAATCAGGTTGGCGGTATGAATGCGTTCGAAAGATTTGGCAATAACGGCGCGAACCCCCAGATACATGGGACAGATAGCCGCATGTTCGCGGGAAGATCCCTGGCCGTAGGAAAGTCCGGCCACAATGATATTCTGCTTACCGGATGCCTTTATTTTTTGCGCATTTTCCGCAAAATGAGGATCGACGTTTTCAAAAACGAACTGAGCGTATTTCGGAATATTCGAGCGGTATTTCATGCGCGCACCCGCCGGAATAATGTGATCGGTTGTAATTTTATCGCCGACCTTAATTGTTGCCTGAGCCTCAATGGAAGCGGGCAGCGGAGTGTTTTCCGGCGGAGCACCGATATTCGGGCCGCGATAGACTTCAACGTCGGTTTCGTTATTCTCCGGCCAAATGACCATGCTGTCATCAATGATGAGCTTTTCCGGCATTTCCACCGGCGGGTAGGGAATGCCCAAATCGCGTGGATCAGTGAATTTTCCTGTAATTACAGCCGCTGCTGCAGTTTCGGGACTGACCAGATAAACATTGGCGTCCATTGTTCCGGAACGTCCCGGGAAATTGCGGTTGGATGTGCGCAGCGATACCGATCCGGATTTGGGACTCTGGCTGTTGCCGATGCAGAAGCCGCAGGCATTTTCCATCAGACGCGCACCGGCGGCAATAAGATCGGCCAGATATCCGTCGCGGGCCAGATTCTCCAAAACCTGCCTGGAACCCGGCGCCAGGATAAAACTGACATCGGGATGCGCCACCTTTCCCTGGAGAATCTTTGCCACTCTCACCAGATCTTTATAAGAAGAGTTGGTGCAGCTGCCCAGACAGACCTGATCCACGGTAATGTTTTTCATGCTCCTGACGGTGCTGATGTTATCCGGACTATGCGGTCTTGCTGTCAGCGGTTCCAGCGTGGATAAATCAATATTAACCACCTGCGCATACGCTGCATCGTGATCTGGTTTTAGTTCGATAAAATCCGCTTCCCTTTGTTGCGCGTGTAAGAATTGTCTGGTCATCTCATCACTGGGAAAGATGGATGTCGTTACACCGCATTCCGCCCCCATATTGGTTATGGTGGCCCGCTCCGGAACGGTAAGCGAGTTTACGCTTTCGCCGCCATACTCAAAGATAGCGCCGACATTTCCCTTCGTTGTGAAGATTTCCAGTACTTTAAGGATTATATCCTTTGCGGAAACCCACGGGGACAGCTTTCCCGATAAATTGATGCGAATAACCTTTGGACAAACAAGATAAAACGGCTCACCTGCCATCGCCTGCGCCACATCAAGCCCTCCGGCGCCGATGGCAATCATGCCGAGTGCTCCACAGGTGGGTGTGTGGCTGTCCGAGCCGATTAACGTTTTTCCCGGCCTGCCGAAGCGTTCCAGATGAACCTGATGGCAAATCCCGTTTCCGGCGCGGGAAAGCACAATCCCGAATTTCCGGGCAATGCTTTGCAGATACCTGTGGTCATCGGCGTTTTCGAAGCCGATCTGGATGGTATTATGATCGATATAACTTACCGATAGATCGGTTTTAACCCGCGGGATACCCATTGCTTCAAATTGCAGATAAGCCATCGTACCTGTGGCATCCTGGGTCAAAGTCTGATCGATACGGATACCGATTTCTGCCCCGGGCACCATATGGCCGCAGGTTAAATGCTGGGCAATAATTTTTTCAACTATATTTTTTCCCAATGGCAATCATTCCTTCTTATGAATAAGTTATGATTATTTCCTAAGCATCAAGCCGTACAAAAGCAGGAGAGTTTAACTTTTGAAATAATATAATAAACAGGTTGGATAATCAACCGGCAAAACTTCCCGCAGCGGCAAAAGGACGAAAAAAAAGGGCATTCAAAATGCCCTTTTTTAGCTCAATCGCTCATTACGTTCCGGAAAATCAGACGCCCTTGTCATCGAGGCCTTTAACACGGACGGCGCGTACAAATCTATTATAAAAATAAGGGGCATCGAGGTTATCTATTCTGACGGCTCTGTCCTTAGAAGAGGCATGAACGAATTCACCGTTACCGATGTATATGCCTACGTGGCCAACGGGCCGCTTCGTGCGAAAGAAAACCAGATCTCCTTCCAGCAACTCATTTTTTGCAATACTTCGACCAACATTAGACTGTTCGTAAGCGGTACGGGGCAGGTTTATGTCAAAAAGTTGATAAATCTTACGGACAAATGCGGAACAATCAATTCCTCTGACTGTTGAACCGCCTAATCTGTAAGGTGCGCCCAGGAAACCGGTTGCGACTTTGATGAATAGTTTCCTTTCATCACGGCTGCCCCATTTTCCCAAAACTTCGGAATTTTGATTTTCTTTTCTTGTCTCAACAAGATAATCTAGCGGAAGCGCATCTTCTTCCACGTCGTCGTCTTCATTCAATGCATTTTCAACATCAGCCACGGGTTCTTTTTCCGGTTTAGACGGATTTGTTGCCTTGGCCAGAAGCAATCTTTGCCCGACTTTCAGCTTTTTATGCTTTATCTTATTCAAAGCTATTATTTGTTTTGCCGGAACCCCTGTTTTCCTGGCGATTGACGGAAGCTTGTCACCTTTTTTGACAGTGTAATAGGTTGCTGTTGTTTCCGGGGCCGCTTTAGCGGTCTGTTTGTCCTTTGTTTTTACAGTGGCAGCAGCCGATTCTTTTTTACTGGGAATGTTGAGAACCTGCTTTGATTTCAGGGCGGTTCCCTTAAGACCGTTAGCACGCTTCAAGTCTTGTACGCTAACGCCGGTTTTTTTGGAAATAGTGTTGAGAGTTTCACCTTTTTTAACTACGTATTGTTTAGCCGATGCGTCGGTTGCAAAGCCTAAAGACAAACTGATTAAAAAAAGCACTGCTAATAAAAAGATCCGCCGTTTCATCATGAAGTACCTCCTTAGTATCAATGGGGGGGCCCCACTTTGTTAACGGTGCACAGAATTTGGCAGGACGCCGAAGAGGTTTGTTTTTTGACTGCACACAGAAAACTTTAAGAATATTTACCTGTGGTTCAACTACCTTGCAAAACTCGCTGGTATCTCATACTAAAATTATTTGCTTATGTCAAATTTATTTTGCATTTTCTATACCTTTTTGTATAAATAATATTGTATAGAAAAAATATATCATAAGATATAAGTGATTGTACAGGGAATCTTGGGGATTATCATGAGAGTATTGAAGAATATATTAATTTTATTGACTCTTTTAGTTATTGTATATCTTGTTATTGATGTCGGACGTTATTTCGTTTTTCCGAATATTGCCTCTTTAAAAGAAAATAAGCCCGGTAAAACCGCATTTATGGAATACAGGGAAGAGATGTGGCAGGAAAAGGGCATTGAAAAAAAAATCAAAAATACCTGGGTTCCGCTTTCCCGGATATCACCTTACGTGGTGAAGGCCGTTATCATTGCCGAGGATGATAAATTCTGGTCTCACGAAGGTTTTGATTTTGAAGCCATGCAGCAGGCGCTGGAAAAAGATATAAAAAAGAAGAAATTCCAGGCAGGGGGGAGCACGATTTCCCAGCAACTGGCCAAAAATCTGTATCTTTCTCCTTCTAAAAATCCGGTGAGAAAAATAAAAGAGGCAATAATTACCTGGCGAATGGAGAAAGAATTGCCCAAAAAAAGGATTATCGAGCTTTATCTTAACGTCGCTGAAATGGGCGACGGTGTTTTCGGAGTTGAAGCGGCGGCCCAGACCCATTATCAGAAGCATGCTTCAGGATTAACCGCCCGCGAAGCGGCAACTCTTGCCTCGATCCTGCCGAATCCACGCCGTTACAAACCCAACGGCGCTTCCCTTTATGTGGAGAATCGATCGGAAAGAATCTATCGGATTATGTTGCGGCGGGGTATTGTGATTCGGGAATATGAGGAAGTTATAAAAGAGACGGAAGAAGAAAAAGTCTCCGCAGATCCTGAAAAGGACGGTCAGAATATTGACGACCAGAAGCCGAACAGTCAAACAATTGACGATCAAAAAATGGAAGAGAAACCGGCGGCGGAACAGACTGACGTTAATACGGAAAGTAGTTCAAAATAAAAAGTGACGGTCTCGTAAAAAGGTCGGATGCTGCGTTGCGCTTCATCCTTCGTCACTGCGGCGTACGCTAAGTATGCCTCTTTCCTCATGATTCGCGCGCCTTGCCTGCGGCCTTTTTACGAGGCCGTCTGTAAACGGCCGCTTTTATGAGTTTTTACGAGTCCATCAAAAGTAGAAAATTCACGATTGTATTTCCAATGTCATTGACTTAAGCACCAAAGTCCCCTCTTTTTTAAAGAGGGGTTGGGGGAGATTTTACAAAGTGAAATAAAAATCCCCCTGTATCCCCCTTTACAAAAGGGGGATCTGGAAGGTAAATTTCTTAAGTCAACAACATTGATTGTATTTCCATAATAAAGAAAACCCGGAAGGCGGTTGAACCACCCTCCGGGTTTTTTATTACTAATTTAGCTTAGGTGTAAATATTACAGCATTTCGATGGCTACGGCCAGGGAGACACCGCCGCCGCCGCAAATGGTGGCTAAACCCAGGGTCTTGCCGCGTTTCTTCATTGCATACATCAAGGTGACCATGATGCGGCATCCTGTGGAACCAACCGGATGGCCCATACCGATACCAGAACCGTTGACATTGGTGATATCCCGGTTGAGGCCCATTTCTCTTTCGCAGGCAATGTACTGGCTGGCAAAGGCTTCGTTGAGTTCGATCAGTTCAAAGTCGGCCAGTTTCAAACCGGAATTTTTGTACAAATAGTTTACAGCGGGTACAGGGCTGACGCCCATGATCTGGGGATGGCAAGCGCCGCGGCCGAAAGCCTTAATGCGGGCCAGAGGTGTGCAGCCCAGTTCTTTGGCTTTTTCGGCGGACATAATCATCATGGCGCTGGCGCCGTCATTGATACCGGAAGCATTGGCTGCGGTAACTTTGCCGATTTTCGGAACGAAGGCGGGGGGCAGATTTCTCATCGCTTCGATGGTCATACCGGGACGGAAATGCTCGTCTTTGTCGAAAATCTTGTCTGGTTTGCCTTTTTTCTGTTTAAGTGGGACGGGAACGATTTCTTCCGCGAAATCGCCTTCTGCATTGGCTCTTTCCACGTTATTATGGCTGCGGGTAGCTATTATATCCATGTCTTCGCGGCTGATGTTGTAATACTGAGCGATAAATTCAGCGGTCAGGCCCATAATGTACGGTTTGCCTCTGTACAAGTCGATGAGTGCTCCTTCCTTCAGGGGGCCTTTTTCCGGTCCGGGCAGAAGGTGAGAACCACAATGCAGACCGGTGATCAGGTCGTCCTGCACCGTCTGATTCTGCAGACGCCAGCCCCAGCGGGAACCGGGCAGAGAGTAGGGTGAATTGGACATGCTTTCCGCACCGCCGGCCAGGATAATATCGGCCATTCCGGCTTTAATTAAGGCAGCTCCGGATGTTACCGCTTCCATTGCGGAAACGCAAACACGGTTCATGGAGGTTGCGGCTACGGATTCGGGAATACCCGCCATCAAAGATACCACGCGTCCAATATTATTGTAAATCTTGTCATCGAAGACGCAACCACAACGGACGTCATCAATCAATACGGGATCAATACCGGCCCGTTTCACGGCCTCTTTAAATACTATTCCTCCTAATTCGGCGGCATTGAGGGGCTTCAAAGATCCACCAAAGGAACCAACTGCACTACGACATGCGGAAACAATTACAACGTCTGTTCCAACCATTTAATTATCCTCCATAAAATAGAATTAAACTGCAAAAACTTCTTTGATTAAGGGCACAATTTTTTTAGTGGGCTTTACAGAAGGGGTTAAAACTGTGCCTTAATTAAAAAGTATAATCTGATGAAAACCGGTTTCCTCCAATACTGGGTTGAACCATGCAACCGTTAGCTACCCCCGTAAGAGCGGGGCTGTACGGACTGAACTAATGATGATTGATAATATTTTTAAAATAAAACGTGAAGTACATAATACAAAAACAATAAGATGTCAACGGGAGTGATAAAAAAATCACATTGTCTTGCCTCCTATGGGATGATAATGTATAAAAAGTCTGTAAAACAACCAAAGAGAAGGGAGGCAATATAAAATGGGCAATGTTTATTCGGCGATAAAAATCAGTGATCATGTTTACTGGGTGGGAGCAATCGACTGGGCAATTCGTGATTTTCACGGCTATAAGACCCCGCACGGCAGCACTTACAATGCCTATCTGATTGTGGCTGATAAAATTACTCTGATTGATACTGTCAGGGCGCCTTTCAAAGATGAAATGCTGGCCCGGATCAAGTCTGTTGTCGATCCCTCCCAAATTAAATATATCATTTCCAATCATTCGGAAATGGATCATTCCGGCTGCCTGGCCGAAGTTATTGATCTGGTTAAACCGGAAAAAGTTTTTGCGTCTGTCCTCGGTATAAAGACGCTTAAAGAAATTTTTCACGATCAACATGAAATTGTTTCCGTCAAAGAAGGAGAGAGTTTAAGCCTGGGAAACATGGAATTAACTTTCATGGAAACCCGCATGATCCATTGGCCGGACAGTATGTTTTCATATCTTGTCCAAGATCAGGTGTTGTTTTCACAGGATGCCTTTGGTATGCATCTGGCTACTTTAGAAAGATTTGATGATGAAATTCCTGCCGCGACATTGGAATACGAAGCGGCAACGTACTATGCCAATATTGTTTTGCCTTATTCGCCGATTGTTTTAAAAGCCCTGGAAAAAGTAAAGGCAAAAGGCTGGGAAATTAAGATGTTTGCCCCTGACCACGGTCCGGTATGGCGAAAAGATTTAGGCAGAATTATTGATCTTTATCAGAAATGGGCGGCGCAGAAACCGACCGCCAAGGCCGTTGTGGTTTATGCCACCATGTGGCATTCCACGGAAAAGATGGCCCGGGCGATCAGCGAGGCTTTGGCCGGAGAGGGAATTAAAGTCAAACTTATGCCGATTAATGAAGTGCATCGCAGCGACGTTGCTTATGAAGTTTTGGATGCCGGAGCCCTGATCGTGGGTTCATCGACCTTAAACAATAATATTCTGCCTCAAATGGCGGATGTCATGACTTACCTGAAGGGATTAAAACCCGCCAATCTTATCGGGGCGGCTTTCGGTTCCTATGGCTGGAGCGGGGAGTCGGTGCGTCATTTGGAGGAAATGCTTAAGGAAATGAAAGTGGAAATTGCCGCCGAAGGTGTGTCGTCCAAACATGTACCCGATGAAGCGGTGCTGGCAAAATGTCAGGAAGTAGGCAAAGCAATTGCCGCGCGATTGCTCCAGAATTAATTTACAGGCGGGTGATATGTTGTGGTATGAGACCTTTGAAAAAACGTATAAAACTACTTTTGTCATTCCTGCGAAAGCAGGAATCCAGTAAAAAATGGTTTGGTTCCCCGCCTTCGCGGGGACGACCTTGGATTCCGGGTCAAGCCCGGAATGACGAATAGAAGTTGTTCAAAGTTCTCGATGCTTACTATGAGGTGTGGATGAGCGTCCGGTGTCGTGTTTCAATTTTTTTGCTGTTATTGCTGATTGTTTTATTTCCACAAGGTGCTGCAAGTGAGGAAAAACCGCTCTGGGAATTGGGGATTGGCGCTGCGTTTCTGCAAATGCCCGATTATCGGGGTTCAGACGAATATAAGTTTTATGTTTTACCTTATCCTTATATAATTTACCGCGGTGATATTTTAAAAGTGGACGAGCGGCGCATTTCCGGACGGATATTTAAAACAGACCGGGTTCTCCTGGATTTCAGCATATTCGGTTCTGTTCCGGTGGACAGTTCCGACAACACCGCCCGCGCGGGCATGCCGGATCTGGATCCCACTTTTGAGCTGGGGCCGGCCCTGAGAATAATTATTAGGGAAAGCAAGCCGGATAATTATAAACTGAGTTTAACTCTGCCGGTGAGGGCCGTATTTTCCACCGATTTTTCTTCAGTGCACCACGAAGGATGGATATTCAGTCCCCGGATCATTTTTGAAAAAGTCGATTTTATTCCTGAAACAGGAATAGAATTAGGAATATCCGCCGGGCCGGTGTTTGCCGACAGTTCTTATCATGATTATTACTACACTGTGGAGCAGGCTTATGCAACGCCAAGCAGGCCGGCATATTCAGCCGGTGGAGGTTACAGCGGTTCGACGTTTACCGTTGGCTTAAAAAAAGAATATAAGCAGTTTATTTTTAATGCCTTCGTCAGCGCTGATTTTCTCCACGGCGCCGTTTTTGAAGACAGCCCCCTGGTAAAAGACAAGACTTCCGTTATGAGCGGATTCAGTGCAGCCTGGATGTTTTTCAAATCCGCGAAAACTGTGGCCTCCGGTAAATAAGATTAAGTGCCAGGCAAAAATTAATAAAATTAAAAGGCTTAAATTTAGAGGTATGACAATGCTGATAATTATAACACGCTGGCTCATCATTACGGTGGCCATTTTGCTGTCCTCGATGCTTATTCCCGGAATTAGAGTGGACTCGCTGTTTACGGCGGTCATTGCTGCGGGGCTTTTGGGTCTTATCAATGTTATTATTAAACCCGTCTTAATTATCCTTACCCTGCCTCTGAATATACTGACACTGGGGCTTTTTACCTTTATTATTAATGCCTTTCTGCTGAAGATGGTCGCCTATTTTGTGGACGGTTTTGAGGTCAGCGGATTCTTTGCCGCACTTTTGGGCGCACTGGTGATAAGTCTCGTCAGCTGGTTGGCCAATCGTTTTATCGTTACGGCGAACACGAGGCCCAATAAACCGGACAGGCCGGACTACATTGATTTGCAACAAAAAGGTAACGGCAAATGGGAGTAGAGGCAACATTGAATTTAACTCCCGCCATGAAGCAGTATGTGGAGATCAAGGAAAAATATCCAGACTGCATTCTGCTTTACCGCATGGGCGATTTCTATGAGTTGTTTTTTGAAGATGCCACGCTGGTCGCCCCCATTCTGGAAATAACGTTAACCTCCCGCAATAAAGGAAAGGAAGACAGCGTTCCGCTGTGCGGTTTTCCTTATCATGCCGCTTCCTCCTATATTACCAGACTGGTGGAAAAGGGATTCAAAGTTGCCGTCTGCGAACAGGTCGAAGATCCCAAAAAGGCAAAAGGAATAGTGAAGAGGGATGTGATCCGGGTGATTACTCCGGGGCTTTTGCTGGATGCGGAAAATCTGACTTCGGGGGAAAACAATTTTCTGGCCGGACTTTCCTTTCACTCGGAAATGATCGGTCTTGCTTTTGTGGATATTTCTACCGGGGAATTTCAAATAAGTGAATTTTCCGACCGCGATTCCTTTATGACCGCCATAGCCGGGCTCGATTGCAAAGAATTGATTGTCGCGAAATCTTTTCCTGACAAAGTGCTGCTGAAAAATTTGGAAAAGCAATGGCCGCAGGAACGCATAAATTATCTGGATGAAAATTATTTTCAACTTGAACAAGCTCAGAATCTGCTCAATGATATTTTTACGGCTGAAAAAATATCCTCGGCCAACATTGCGGGGCGCTCGGCGGTAATATCAGTGGCCGGAGCCGTTCTCCGCTACGTCACCGAAACCCAGAAAATTCAGCCGCAGCATATCAATGAAATAAAATGGTACGCGACGGAAAACTACCTGATTGTTGATGATACGGCGCGCCGGAATCTGGAGCTGTTTGCCACCATCTTTGACAACTCAAGGGCAGGGTCTCTTTTCGGACTGATCAATGAAACACTGACGCCGATGGGAACACGGCGTTTGCGCTGGTGGTTGAATTATCCGCTTATCGATGTGGAAAAAATCCGGGCAAGGCTCTTATCCGTATCGGAGATCAAGGAAGGCCACATCGTGCGGTCGAATCTGCGAAAAATCCTGTCGCGCATTTATGACCTGGAACGATTGGCCGGGCGTGTTGCGCTGAGAGTGGCCAATCCCCGTGATTTAGTGGCGCTGAAAGTGTCCCTGGAGGCGATTCCTGAATTAAAAGCGCTCATGGCGGAATTTACAGCCCCGGCGCTGACGCATATTCGGCAAAGTCTCACGGGTGTGCCCACGGTGGTGGACATTATTGCCCGGGCAATAGCGGATGATCCACAGCAGAATATCCAGGAAGGCGGTTTCATCAGAGCCGGTTTTGACGACGAACTGGATAAGCTCAAATCAATCAGCACGGATGCCAAGAAGTGGATTGCTGCGTTGGAGCGGCAGGAGCGGCAAAAGACGGGCATCAACACCCTGAAAGTCGGGTTCAACAATGTCTTCGGCTACTATATTGAAGTTACCAAAGCCAATGCCGCCCTGGTTCCCGACTCCTACGTGCGAAAGCAGACACTGGTTAATGCCGAGCGCTACATCAATCAGGAACTCAAAGAGTTTGAACAGACGGTTTTAAATGCCGAGGAAAAGATACGCGAAAGAGAATATGAGCTTTACCTGAATATACGCAACGAGATTGCTCAATATATAAATGAAATCCAGAAAGATTCATCCCTGATCGCCGATCTGGATGCCTTTGTCGCCCTGGCCGAAGTCGCCGAAAAGTATCACTACACATGCCCGGATGTTGATGACGAAGATGAAATAATAATAAGTGACGGGCGGCATCCGGTTGTCGAAACAGTTCTGAAGGGGGATGGCTTCGTTCCGAACGATTCCCTGCTGGACATCACGAACAACAGATTGCTGATCATTACCGGCCCGAACATGGCGGGTAAATCGACCTACATCAGGCAGTTGGCTTTGATTGTTCTTCTGGCGCAGATGGGTGGTTTCGTCCCGGCGGCAAAAGCGAAAATCGGTGTCGTTGACAAAATATTTACCCGCGTCGGCGCTTCGGATAATCTGGCCCGCGGTCAGAGCACATTTATGGTGGAAATGACGGAAGTGGCGGAGATATTGAAAAATGCAACGTCCCGCAGCCTGGTTATTCTCGATGAAGTAGGCCGGGGCACCTCAACTTTCGACGGGTTGAGCATCGCCTGGGCGGTTGCCGAGTATATTCATGATTTTAAAGGACGCGGTGTTCGTACCCTGTTTGCCACTCATTATCATCAATTAACCGATATGGCCGCAACCAGGGAAGGCGCCAAGAATTATAATATTGCGGTCAAAGAGTGGAAGGACAAAATAATCTTTTTGCGCAAGATCATGCAAGGGGGCACCAGCCGCAGCTACGGCATAGAAGTGGCGAGGATTGCCGGTGTTCCCCGGGAGGTAATTTTGCGCGCCAGGGAAATTTTGCATAATCTGGAAAAAGGGGAATTTGACGAAATCGGCATGCCCCGCATAGCCCGTGGTTTAAATGTCGCCAAAAATGAAAATCCGCAGCTGAATCTTTTTATGGAAAGCGAAGATGAAGTTATCAGCGAACTGAAAAACATGAACATTTCCACAATGACGCCCCTCGATGCCCTCAATAAACTCCATGAATTAAAAGGCAAGCTGTAGATTCACCCTTTAAGGATTACTCGTGAAAAAGCGTAAAAAACCTTCTCTGTTCTTGCTCTTAATTATTCTGCTGATTGCCAATGCCGCCGTATATGCACCCCGTTATCTGCTTTATTCTACCGGCTATCAGAAAGTGGACGCCATAGTTCTACTGTTGGGGCCGGATTTTACGGCGCGCCGAAAGCAGGCTCACCAATTAATCGATGAAGGTAAGGCCGGTTATCTGATTATTCCGGCATATAATAAAGTAAGCAGAATATCTGATAAAGTGACTGATAAGGGAATCGTAAAATCGTTGTCGCCGAATCTATTGATGCGCGATTCCGGGCAAAGGAAAAAAATCCTTAATCCTTCTTCTTACCCTTACTTTTATGAAGACACCCACATGGAGATAATGGCGGCTAAAAAGACGATGGCTGATTTTGGACTCAAGTCGGCCACCTTTGTCAGTTCTCCTTATCATATGCGCAGAATTAAACTAATTGTGTCCAGTGAATTTAAAGGAGAGCAGAGGGAGTTTTATTTTGTGCCGACGATCTATGAAAAAGCGCCGGCTAACTTCTGGGAACTTTCGTCTGTCGAATGGAAAAAGGTGGGCCGGGAATACACCAAGATGATCTGGTTTTCCCTGTACAGCTGCTGGGCAAAGTAATATCCGTCGGCGAATTTTATCGGTATCGTCATTTTTTATTGCAAGCATTGTCAAATTAAGGTAAATAACCGCCCGCGTTTGGCTGATGTAGTTGAACGGAAATTAAAAAAAAACTGTAAAACTTGTATTTTGGGTGTTTGTTAAGCGGTCTAAAAAGAAAACAACTGGAAAAACACTTAAAAATCGAGTATGTTCAAGACATGCCTGGGTGGCGGAACTGGTAGACGCAAGGGACTTAAAATCCCTCGTTGCCTGGCAACGTGTCGGTTCGATTCCGACCCCAGGCACCATTTAAAAATCCAATACAGTCCAAAGAAGTGCAAAACCCGTTAGAAATAGCGGGTTTTTTATTGTCATTAGTCCAATGACGTGTTATAAGACTTCACGAAATCCAATCTTTTTAGGTACCCAATTATAGTAAAAGGTACCTAAATAATTCAGCGTGTACCAAAAAAGGAGATTTTACCATGCCGAAGCGAATAATCCCTTTAACAGACATGAAGGTTCAGAAAGCCAAACCGCAGGATAAACCTATTACGCTTTTTGATGGCAGTGGTTTGTTTCTATTGGTCACACCGTCCGGCGGCAAGTTATGGCGTTTTAAATATCGCTTCAATAATCAGGAAAAGAAAATTGCCCTTGGTGTATACCCGGCAATAAGTCTTCTGGATGCACGTCAAAGGCGCGATGAAGCCCGGAGGCAATTAGCAAACGGCATTGATCCTGGCGCAGTTCGTAAAGCCCAGAAACAAGCAAAAGTTGAAGAAACCGAAACTTTTGAGGTTATAGCCAGAGAATGGCATAATAAATATACGCCGACTTGGAAAGAAAACCATGCAGCCGGAATTTTAAGAAGATTAGAGCGTGACATTTTTCCTTACTTGGGAAAAAGGCCAATCAAAGATGTTAAAGCCCCTGAATTACTGGCAGTATTGCGACGCATAGAGGCAAGAGGCACATTGGAAACATGTCACCGATGTAAAATGATTTCCGGGCAAATATTCAGATATGCAGTAGCCACTGGGCGAACAGAAGCTGATCCGACCATTGCTTTAAAAGGCGCAATACCACCGGTACCGGAAGGACACAGAGCAGCTATTACCGATCCCGTGAAATTGGGGGGATTGCTGAGGGCTATTGATGATTATCAAGGCTCTTTTATCGTGAAGTCTGCATTGAAGCTGTTGCCGCTGGTATTTGTACGACCGGGTGAACTCCGAAGTGCTGAGTGGGTTGAGTTTGATTTTGAAAACGCTCAATGGAACATCCCGGCAAGCAAAATGAAGATGAAACAGCCTCATCTTGTACCACTGTCAAAGCAGGCAATAGCGATATTAGAAGAATTGAAATTTTTAACGAATACGAACCGTTATGTATTTCCATCAGGACGTTCTTTTGACCGGTGTATGTCTGATAATGCTTTCTGTGCAGCACTGCGGCGAATGGGCTTTGAAAAAAGTGAAGTTTCTGCGCATGGTTTTCGGGCTACGGCGCGAACGATCCTTGACGAGATTTTACAGATAAGACCGGATTTTATAGAACATCAACTTGCCCATGTGGTTAGAGACCCGAATGGACGCGCCTATAATCGAACAGCACACCTTGAAGAACGCCGGAAGATGATGCAGACATGGGCTGATTATCTTGACGGGCTGAAGGAAGGCGTAAGGGTTTTGCCATTCAGAAGAACAGCGGAGTAAATAAAAAAAATAAAGTAAGTCATTTTCAATTAGATATTCCGGAGCCGTACTCCTCTCCGAGTTCACCAAGAGTTTTCTCTATTGTCTGGATTAAGAATGGAGGCTACTTCTGGACGTCGCGCGTCTCCCGATTCCGGTCAATCGGTGCCCTTTCCTAATGCTGGAGATGAGAACCAGCCCGACGACAGCAGGCGCTAGGCGAAGTAGCCTTGATACCATTTTGGAAAGGGGCGCAGTCCCTTCATTCCCCGGGGGGAACCCCTAGCGAGTTTTGGGCCAAAGCTTAGAGTATTTCAAAAAGAAAAGCCAAGCATGGAGCATGACCAGAGGGTTACAATGATGGTACCGAGGGTTCGTACTGTCCACCCTTAATGAACTTCAATTTCTTTTTTGTCTCCACCTTTTCGGCTTCGGCCCGTTCCTGCTTTTCCTCAGCTTTTTCGTTAAGCAATTCCTCCAACATAGCGGCGCGGACGCTTTCGGAGCATGTACATAATCTAATGACTAGCTGTTCCGCTGGGTTGAATTCTTCTAAATTATTTTTTTCTCTTCCTTTTTTCACGATACTTTCCTCCAAAATAAAAAAGCCGTGGAGCTCTCAGGATGCTAAACACACCCTTGGGGACGTTACCGTTACCCCACTCCACGGAGAAATTTATATTGTAGTATGGCTAGAGGCGATAAAGACAATCTGCAAAAACTCATCGAACAAAGACAAAAAATAGAAGAAAGAATTAAAACAGAACAGGCGAAACTTCAAAAGAAAGAACGTCAAGAAGATACAAGAAAAAAAATCCTGGTAGGGGCATTATTTCTGGAAGAATACAAAGACAAAATGCCGGAACTCACAAGAAAAATGGATAAATTTTTAAAACGTACCGCCGACAGAGAACTATTCGGATTATCACCAATAACAACGACTCAATCAACAGAACAGCAGTAAAAAAAGTAATTAGTGGCGACGGAAAGGAGCCATGTACCGAGCAATCTTTTTACGCGAAGGGCGCACTTATACATTGCTAGCAATGTGTGCGAAAAATAACCAATGGCACTATATCATCTGTCAGCTCAAATCATATCACGATCCGGCGCACGCAGCGCAATAGCCGCCGCCGCGTACCGTTCACGGTCTGCAATGTACGATGAACGGCAGGGCCTTAACTTCGACTACACAAAAAAGAAAGACCTGGCTCATTCCGAGATCATGCTGCCTGGTGGAGCACCGGAACGTCTTGCCGCAAGAGAAATATTGTGGAACGAAGTCGAATCAGGGGAAAAAAGAAGAGACGCCCAGCTGGCCCGCGAGATTGATGTAGCCTTGCCTCGGGAATTCAATCTTGAACAGCAAATTAACCTTGTACGGGAATTCTGCCGGGAAGAATTCACCAACGAGGGAATGATTGCCGACATCAATATACACCACTACGAAGACAATCCCCACGCCCATATCATGCTAACCATGAGAGAAGTAAATGCGGATGGATTCGGGAAAAAAAACCGGTCCTGGAACAAAAAAGAGGTAATCAGTACCTGGCGAAGCAAATGGGCGGAAAAGACCAATACAAAACTTCTGGAAGCCGGATTTGATACCAAAATCGATCACCGCAGTTTTGAAGAAAGAGGAATTGACTTAATCCCGCAAAGGCATGTCGGATATAATATAAAATTCGTACCCAAAGAATACCTCCAGCTGGACAATGTTGACATAGACAATGCGAGAGAATACGCCGTCATCAAATGGACAAACGGAGAAAAAATAATCGCCGATCCTGATAAAGCATTATCTTATCTGACCCATCAAAGCGTTGCCTTCCGGGAAAGTGACATAGACCGGTTTCTGATTACACACACTCTTGATGATGAGCAATTTCTGGAAGCAAAAAAGAAAATGCTGCAATCCCAAGAACTCATTAAAATAGGTGAGAATGACCAAGGGAAGCCGCTCTACACGACAAGGAGCATGATAATAAAAGAAAAGAGAATGATTGACCTTGCGGGAAAGCTGGACATGCGGCTGGGACATGACATATCACCGGAAATCAAAAAACAAACCCTGGCTAATTACACACTCAATGAAGAACAAAGAGAAGCTTTCCGGTATGTAACCGGCAGCGGAGATGTATCCATGATTCTGGGTGCGGCAGGAACAGGAAAAAGCTATACACTGACGGCGATAAAGGAGGCATATGAAGCGGAAGGCTACCGGGTGCAGGGTGTGGCCCTTTCCGGTATTGCCGCAGAGAACCTGGAGCATACCAGTGGAATAGAAAGCACAACCATATTTTCCAAACTAAGCAACTGGGAGAAGGGTAGGGAACTGCCCACGGAAAAGGATATACTGGTTATCGACGAAGTTGGTATCATCGGCACAAGGCAGATGCACGACATACTTGACCGGATTGATCAGGCGGGAGCAAAGGTCATTATGACCGGCGATATTGAACAGTTGCCGGTCATAGAAGCCGGAGGCGCAGCCCGGGGGATTATGGATCATGTGGGTTGCTGCAACGTGCTCCAGGTAAGAAGACAAAAAACACAATGGCAGGCGGCAGCCACCAGCGAAATGTCTAATCCTTCAGGAAAAATGAAGGAAGCCATGGAAAAATATGCCGCTCACGGGAAGATATTTGAAGGGCAAAATATCGATCAGGCCACAGATAAACTTGTCCATGACTGGAAGGAATATACCAGTCAAAATCCAGACAAGTCATCTTTAATTCTGGCATATTCCAATAAACAAGTTACAGCCTTGAATGAACGGGCGAGGGCGGAAGCAAGAAGGGAAGGGCGGCTGGGAGAAAAAGAGCACTTCATAAATACGGAGAAGGGGACAAAGGCATTTTCTAAAGGAGACAGGATCATATTTTTGGAAAATAACAGAGGAATGGACGTTAAAAACGGATCATTGGGAACAATCCTGAAAATTGACGACAAGGCAAAAGGAAAAGAAAAATCAATTCTGGTAAAACTGGAAAATGAGAAAATGATCTCTTTCGATCCCGATCAATACAAAAACGTTGAATATGGCTATGCTATGACCGTTCACAAGTCCCAGGGATCAACAGTTGATCGCTCCTTTGTTCTGGCGGAGAAACGATTTGACAAACATTTAACCTATGTTTCTATGTCCAGACATCGGGAGGATGCGACACTTTATTACGGGAAAAACAATTTCCAAAGTAGGGAAGCCTTTATTGAAGCCATAGAAAAGAGAAATTTAAAATCTCTGGTATCCGACTACGCAAACCGCAGAGGATACGAAACAATGGAGAAAGACACCGACAAATTCCAGGAAGTAACGATCTCGGGAAGGAAGTATATGGAAGTGCCCAAAGGCGAGCTTAACGAGCCGATTACAGGAGAATACCGTGGCGATTTGCAACACCAGGGCAAAACATATCACCGGATTGAAAGTATCGACGGCAGTAAGAAATATCTTGTTCCGGCAACAAAACAAGGATTGCCGGAACAACTTTTACTTAATGATGTAATTTATAACGGCAATAACATTATGAAAGCTCCGGAAAAGACACCTGTTGTTGCTAAGACAAAGAGTATAGAAAAGTCTTGGGAAAGATAGGACTAAGTTTTTTAAATACCTGTAAAGACGACCACCAGTAGCAGCTTGCTTCCTATAGTTCGCAGAAATGATATTAACTCCAAATTTGGGAGCAGGTCACCAGAGAAAAGAAGATACAAAGATATGATGCAACACTTATTGGATGTATGACAAAGTACAATTGCCATTATAAAAATTCAATTTCACTATCGCATTTAAGATATAGATAATAATTCTATCTGTTTATGATCAGTTAAATCTATATTGCATTTCAATGCCAAGAAAGATAAATATTTAAACATTCATCCTCCTAATCCAAAGACTTCAGCTAGCTAAACCTCCTGAATAGAGACGACTCTGAAGCTCCCTACTGAAAATGGTCTCTTATTGAAGAATAAAAAAAGAATGTTGTAGGGACGTTAAACCAACGATTCCGTTAGCTTTTGCAATATTAACACCGATCCATATATACAATGTTATGAGAGAAAGGAGACGATATGATCGAGATATTCCATGTTAGTGACCTCCATTTTGGAAAAAGTGATGAACAAAACGATAGCGCTAGGTCTCTTCTGCAAGGAATCAACCAGCAGTTCCCTTTCAAAGATAACAAAAATTGCTACCTTCTTGTGACGGGAGACATTACAGATAGCGGTGACGAAGATCAGTACGCTCTTGCCAGTGATGCCTTGTCGCCATTCGCGGGCCGAGTCATTGTAACACCAGGCAATCACGATTATGGATCTCTCCTAGGTACGGATTACTCTGAAGAAAAAGCGCGATACTTTGACAACTGGGCTGCCGATAAAATCAAGTTTACACATGACTTTTTTGACAAAAGGGTGTTCATACATCAACTAAAAGACCAATCTAATCAAGCTCTCATGATGATGGGTCTCAATTCGTGCGCAAAGGAAGGAATATGGGACCTTGCGCAAGGTGAAGTTGGAGAAAAACAGAGGAAAGAATTGGCCCAAAAATTTGATCAGTGCGATGCGCAAATACCAAGGCTTCTATTTCTCCATCACATACCCAATAAAGAAGCCGAGTGGTCATTTGTCATGACGTTACGGGATTGGGAGGAACTTATGGCATTAGTAAGAGGCAAGGTGGATGTTCTGGCTTTTGGCCATCAAGGCAAGGTATTGGAGATTGGTTTAAGAGCAAAAGCCAAGGCTGTGAATGCACAAGTTCGCCCCATGAAAGTACGAAGCATTGGCATAGACAACATGAAAGGTATAAGAGGTGCAGGAAGACGAGCTCTGGTGCTCGATGCCGATAACTCTGTGGTGGAGCAAGCATTCTATCACATCACGGTGGAAGGCAATAAAACAAAAGCGGAGGTTGTAACCTTGGCATAAAAACTGGGATGTTGTTGGGGACGCTCTGCAAGGAATTAAGGGATACGAATGGCAGTAGCGTTCAGAAAAAAATAGAGGCCATAATGCACCACTTCCTCATAACAAGTCATTTCATTGGACGCGGAAGGATATCCGGTTCCTTTCGTGTCGTCCCCCGGTCTTCGATCTCTTTCAGGTTGGGTATCTCGCATCAGACCGCGCCAGTGAATTCTTCGTTGCGCCTTTCAAATCGTAATTCACGCTGTCACAGCTTTTCAAAAACATTTGTTAGGTAGATGGAAGATGCAAGATGTGCCAGTGGCTGAAAATCATGATGTCGGTAAAGGCTTATTCTGAGATGTACTTCCTGAAGTCAGTAAATCGTCACCCTCGACCATGATACAAGTGGTTTATACCGATCCATATAAGAACAGTTTTGTAACTTATCTATTTTACATATTACCCGGTGGGATGGGAGGAAAATCGCATGCAATGGCTTCATGGAAACGAGAATATATCGCCGCTCCGTAGAAAGCCGGGGAAGGTCCCGCTCCCCGTGCTCGTCCGGAACTCAGTGTATGATGCGATGTTCTACGATACGCAGGTTCTGACTCCTGAGGATTGGTCCTTGTTGATGAGTGACGAGAGTGTGCGCGAAGAGGGGGGGATGCTGCTGGTCTACCCATCGAAGGACGGCAGGAACATCGAGCCCTTCTCACGTTCTTTCAAGCTAGTAGAGCGGTTGCAGAACAATGGCCAGGAAATAGCAATCGCTCTTCCCGGCGTGGGCAGTTCGGTTATCGGGACGGCGAGTCTTGCCCGTCAGGTTGCCGATGTAACGGGGCAGCCTGTCGTAGGTATTATTGCTGGCTACGGGGCAGCCGACATGGTCTCCGAGGCGCTGGGAGGATGGTTTGTGTTCGGCCTGCGTAATCGCGTCCAGTCGTCGATCGCCGCCTGGCGGCGCACGCTTGGCCTCGAGTTCACTGAAGAACAGAAGCAAGCGCTCCGTGATGAATACAAGATCAAGAGTACCCGGTTCTTAGTGGATGAGCCTGAGTCGAACACGCTGCTCAACATCCTCTTGCGGTCAGCCGACAATGTAAAGCTCTTGGTGGGGCATAGCAAGGGCGCGATGAGCATCCAGAACTCCCTCAGCGCCTTCTTAGAGAAGACAAACTTCAAGTTCGAGGATTACCAGGACATGGCGATCGTGACCTTCGGCTGCGGGGTCAGTCTCTCCGATAGGTTCAAGAACTTACACCAGTTCGTTGGCACGTGGGATGTGCTCGGCCGCACCAACACACCGATAACCGAGTTGACGGACCCATCGTTCCACTGGGTAAGGTGCAAGGGCCATAACCTATGCATCTCGTCCAACCCGATTCACATGCCGTTCTCGGAGATGCTGCGCGACGTCATCGCTGTCAAGGTGCCCTCATTAGTCCCGTGATTACGGCTGTAGCGGCAGGCGTCACCGGCGCGCGTGCGCGTCCGTGTACATACATGCCTTTGGGCTTTTTAAGACGTGTAATTATTTAACCTTATACTTTTATGCTAAAAAATCTTGAATAATCGAAATCAAATACAACAAACCAAGTTGCAAAGATAAACCAACTAATTGTGATTAACAAGGAGCATTGATATGCATACATTAAACACCAAGCTTATTAATCTATTTGTCATTGTCATAGCTTTTATCTTGTTATCATCTTGTGCATATTACGAGAAGTATATTTACATACCCTACAAAAAAAGTGTTGCTGTAAACCAGCCAGAAGTAGGAGCGGTTCACATTGCAGTATTATCCGTGTCGCCTTGGGATAAGTATTCCGAAAAGTTACAACCAGAATTCGAGATGACGCCTGATAAAGCGCTTGCTGAAGTGCTACCAACAACGAAGTTGATCGACGAGAAAATGCTTTCA
>CAXXLA010000004.1:0-17797 GCA_963663295.2 Smithellaceae bacterium
GTTAAAATGTACCTCTATGTTTGGGTATTCATATGGATGACGGACAACATGTACTGTCTGGCCCGCTGCCTGGGAATCCGGCACCTGGTAGGATCTGCCGTCAACCCTGACAATGCGATCGCCTCCTGCAAGTCTTGTAATGGTTGGCTCTTTAATGAGGAGTCGAAAAAGTTCTTCTTCTGGGCATAGACGCAGTTGATCTACTGTTATGTAGGACCAGAGCACAGACCGGGGCGCGATGTCACGCATCTTGGGAACACCGTTGGAATAAATGCACCAGTCAAGTGCCCAGCGGTTAAGTTCAGTCAGATCTACAGGTCGTTGAAATTTCAAGCGCGCTTCGAATCGATTAATATACTTCATCAATCCTTCGATCGCTCCCTTTGCACGTGGGTTGCCCGGCATATGCGGTTGCAGATCGATTCGCAGTGATTCAAAAAGCGCTTGATTCGCTTTTGCTGCAACAATGGATCCCCGATCGGCAACCAGAACAAAAGGTACGCCATGCATGCGGTATTTACCGATCGGCGCTTCGGACTGATTAATCCAAGTCTGTGTGATCAATTCGTCTTTTGGGCGCATGGCACGGAACAAGAATTCCGAACCATCGATCGCGCGCTCACCAGTTGCGTAAAAGTAATGAAAAAAGAATGCTCCGCTGCAATGATCCACTACGGCATATCGGAGCAATTCCTTTTTGATTGCTTTTGCGGTTTTAACAATTTTGTTTTTGTACATGGTCATTTGCGTGTCGCGTTCACCAAGACCTTTGGCATCCAGAAAATACTGGAGGCAGTTCGTCACGTCGAATTGCCAAACATGGTTTGGATGTTTCGATAGCAAGCGCTGATGAGGTGATGGTTTAAGCAAATCTTTAGCGGATACTTTTTCCTGGCGGAGCCGGGACAGAAACCAGCTTGTGGAAACCTTGCCGGTATCTATACCCGAATCCTCCAGGATCATCTTGGCGTCGCATGCCGGAAGCGGGATTTCATTGGATACACGCCGGGATGTTAACAAAAGCATGGAAGCGTTAACAAGGATATCTCTTGAAGCGGCCGATTCGCCCTTCGTCTTACGCTCTTTGCGGAATCGGATGCCTCGTATCGCTGCATATCGATTAATGGTGGCCGGTTTGACGCCGTAATGAGCGGCCAGTTCTTTTATCCGCTGCGTTGCGGCCTCTCCGGTGAGCCCGCGTAAGCTCGATGCTACGTGATCCAGTATGGTTTCCGAGACTGCCATGATGGTTATTTTTCCTTTTTCGATTTTTGTGTTTTTCTCTCTTCCATCTTTGCAGCGACTTTCGCGCCCATGCCTTTCCCCGCGCTCATCGGTAGGTTGTCGATCATGACATCGGGTGGCGGCAATTCCATTTCATTGATTTCCCAGGGACATTCTTCGGCCTCGGCATAAGCCTCATGCAACACCATACGCTCTTCCATCGTTACCTTGGCCATAAAGATAAGCAGGAAATAATACTGGCGGAGCGCGACTTCCGGCGCTTTATGCGGCTCGATTTTTTTCTTGATGTCAGACAGGGCGGCTATGAAATCCGTTTGCACCCGAACAAGCAGATTGATGGCATCCTGCTCTTCGTCGCTAAGTTCCGACTTAGGTACCGTCTTTTCAAGGCGCTTTAATTCGCGCTCCATCTTATTGATGGTGGCTTCCTTTGCCGCAAGAAGGCGGTCCTTTGTGCGAATTGTCGTTTCAGCATCGTCCTGGGCTTTTTTGTGGTTCTCTTCGAGGGCTTCCAGGAGGGCCTGAATTTCATCCTTGTGTTCGGCATCGACCGGGATGGTTTCGCCGTTGAAAATGATGGAATTTTCGGCAATCGTTGCCAATTTTGAATCAACAGCCATTCCTAAGTATTTGATTTTACTAATGGCAACTCCTGAAAAATTGGCAAACGTTGCCAAAAATTCCTGGCGAAAGGGCTCAAGGTCTTCCAATTGCAAGTCCACTGTGCGCCTCTTTAAGCCCACATGATCGCAGAATTGCTCCCATGTCATGCCAAATCGCTCGCGATATTCTTTCGAGTCCTTTACTTTTTTAAGCATTAGGAGATTAAAAAAATCTGCTTGGGTTTTGAAAAAGTTCGTGGCTTTAACTTTACCTGCCATCTCGTAGACATTGGCTATCGCCTCTTCACGATCTTTTTGTGTCTGCTCAACATTATTTTCATGATCACGCTTCATAAGTTCAGCCGTCCGGGCCGATTCATCCATCGCATGTGTCACAAGGTCAGCTTCTCGTTTTGACATTTACTTCTCCTCCAATTCCGTTAAATTTTTATCAATGGTTTCGCGCTGTGCCTCCAGCGATGCCTTCTTTCGCGCCCGGATCACGGCTAAGCGCATGCCCAGGATGTAACCTTCGCCAATCTTTTCTGCCCAGCGCAGTTCCTCCATCGTGCCAATCTGGCGGAAACAACTATCCATACTCAAACCGGTTGCCCGCGCGATTTCTGCGATGCTAACCGGAGCTTTGGCCTGGCCGATAAAGTCAAGGATCGCGTCCGTCGCGACCAGCACTTCAATCTTTCTGCAACTCTTCGCTGCCATTCATTCACCTCCTATTTTTTGATTCCTCTGAATTCTTTTTTCAGCCTCTGCATCTCGGCTATGGCATCATCCAGTTTTCCTATTGCAAGTTTGCGGACTTCTTCTCCGCTGATAACCTGCGCACCCTCGGCCCTCGCAAAGATCTGAGTTGTCTCCAAAGATCCGGTGATATGCTGGATGGCAAAGATCAAGGCAGCGGGCATGTGGTATTGATTTGGTTTGGACAGATAATTATTTAACATGTGAATGGAGAGATTGTATCCGCCTTCCTCCGCTCCGAAATATGCATTTATGGCATCGACCATCTCCTCCCGGCTTTTATTGGTAAGCCGGATAGCAGTTTTCACGGAAGCTGCAATTTCAATGCAGGCCTCCGAAAAGCTTTCAACTCGCTTTGGCTTTTCCGGACCGGTTATGAGTTTGACGCGCAACGCTTCGTATTCTTGCAGTGGGGTTTCAAAATCGAAAGACTGCTGATCCGGGTGAACCGTATCATTTTTTTGTTTGTTTTTAGACATTGCAAACCTCATTAATTTGGGTATAATCAAAGAAAATTTGACGATTTTCTTTTTTATGATGGAGATCCTTGACGGTGAGAAAAAACAATGACGTTGAAATATGGCTTTCGATATCGCATGGGCTTTTCAACGATTTGAGACCGAAAAATGCAGGCCCCGAAATTGCCGGGCATGGAATGCGGCCTGATGAATTGGCGGCTCTGGTAGACCGGGAATCCGGACGAGTAGCCTGCGCATTCATCGAAATGAGCCGCGCCAATGGTAAGGAAGATGTCCACAGAATATTGAATTCTTTGCCTTCGGAAACGGTCATTGCCTTATTCTCCCGCTGGGTTCATTTTCAGGGTGCATGGACAAAGATGTTAAAGAACAAGAAGCCGCCGTTGCGCATTCCGACCCATGATATGTGGCGCGCAATATTTCTTGAGCTTTCGGGGACACAGGCTGCATCAAAAGTTGCCAGGTTGATATAGGGGGAGGCGTTCTGAGTATCGACGGATCAATTGCTGTCCAAAATTTATATCGTCGCATTGGTCATCCTTTCTTATGCGGCTTTGTCATCCGGAAAGAGTTCTTCCACAGGCATGCCGAGCCGCTGGGCAAATGCCTGCTTGATTGCCAAGATTTTTTTGCCGTTACGCACGGTTCCCTTGCGGTGCCCGTGGATTACTTGGGAAACCAGGGCTTCCGAGGCATCCACATCCTGGGCTACGGCTTGCTGTTCAACTCCATTGATAATGAGGAGCGCTCGTAGGTACCGGCCTCTTTTTTTATTGTCTTTGGTTAAGTGATTTACTTTCATGGTGAAGTCATAAACTACAAAATGAAGTATTGTCAAGCAGAAAGATTACATAATGAAGACTTTTTCGGAAATAATTGAAGTGATAAAGACTTTGAAGAATTATTCGAAGGATTCAGAGGTTGCTGAATTACTTGGTATAATTCCAAAATCTCTGGCCACGGCAAAGCTCAGGAATAGCATTCAATATGAAGAATTGACTACATTTTGCAATAATGAAAACGTCTCTCTAAACTGGCTGTTGTTTGGTTACGGTCCACAAAAAATATTAAAAAATGAATATAGTGACGTAAAGGCGCCAGCTCTAAATGATGACATTAGCAAATCTGGGCCGGCTTACACATCAGCAGCATCTGATCAGTTATTTCGATCCGATCAAAAAATAAATATCGAAGAAGCAATGGGAAAAGCTTATAAGGTACTCAACTCCGGAACTGCTCTGTCAGTCGCCCTCTATATGAACATCCAACAATTTGCCGCAGCGCTCGATACCGGACAGGAACTTAAGGCGTGCCAAGAACAAATCAAATCCATGCAAGAACAAATTGATGACCTAAACAAGAAAGTCGACCGCTTAATCGCTCCGTCTACAGCCGAGCGGCAGGGCGATGGCTCGGAAAAAAAGGCAATGTGATTTATATTTAGATTCCTTTTCCGGATTTGAGTTATAAAATATTAAGCACCACGAAACATTTTTTAATAATATTACATAAAATAATATTATAGAGATACATGAGGTAATAGAATCATGAAGATGCCCCTTATTGTTTTTATCATGTTGTTTTTTTCATCTATGATTGCTTGGTCTGATGATTCAATTAATATTGCTTGTCCCGGTGGAATCCTTCCTAATGATTCCCTCATGAAGGTAACAAGAAGAAATGTGCGGGAGGGAATTGAAACCACCATCAACTATAGTGTCGAAAAGGCTAAATGTTATAAAGTGACTGAAGCGAAATTTGTTTATTTAATTGATAAGAAACATGCCGTATATAGCATACGTCTGAATCATGATAGATGGCCTTATTCAGAACCTCAGATGTTTCTTTTCGTCCATCAAGATTCTGCTCAATGGAGACGTATTAGCGGTGTTATAAAAGGTACTGGCGAAATGGTGAATTATAAAGATGGGGAGGGTATTCCACGATCAATGCCAAAAATGATTGTTGTACAGGAAAAAAATTTTGATCGTCATTAATTTAATGATCATCATCGCCGGGTGGAAAAATTTAGCTATTTGAGAATGTGAGTGCAATAAAAGATAAAGATAAGGAGCAACTTTCCGAAAAGCTTGATGAATTTTCAGCATAAAATAAGTCCGCCATCGGCATAGACGTTTCGCCTGAACTTTTTGTTGTGTAGAGGAATACTGATGAAGAAAATACCTGAGTGCCCTATTGAATTACCGACTAATATAGGTCGCATAGTTAGAGAACTTGGCGGCTTATGGGCTGCTGCTGAAGTGTGCCCCAAAATAAATTACCAGAGCAAGCTCGCTTGGCAACAGTTACTCAACCAATGGTTGGCGGACACGTCTTTACCCTTGCTCATAAGAAAAAGTTCTTTAGTAAGGGGCTCGGAAATTATTCATGAAACAGGAAGAGCAATTATCCCAACAGACAACTCACCAGCCCAATGGGCATGTAACTTGGCGTTGAGAAACATTACTCCGACGCTTTCTGAAATAAAGAATCTGTTCGAAAAAGACGAATTACCTGTCGCTTTCACTCATAAGAGAGAGGAAAAAAACAAAAGAAAATATCATTGCATGCTTGGTGCGTATACCGTCAATAAGGCAGGCTGGAAACTTTGTCACATCAGAGCAGTAGGCCTTAACGGGCGGTCTCTTCTCAGCAGTATGAAGATAGAGGAGTTGGAGAAGGCTTTTTATGACCTGCTCAATCCGTCAAACTATTTTTTATTGCCTATGCAGTGGGGTGGTTTGGGAGAGGCAAACGAATTCATTGAGGGTTATTTAAATTTCAACCCAGCAAGCCGCTAAAGCTGAAAGCAGCCGGCAGAGCTGCTTTAACTCAACGCTGTGTTGGGCAAAAAATATTAGATGAGGCGCTCTTATGAAAAAAATAGCTTTTATTGCTTACTTGCTTCTAGTGTTTGGTTGCTCCGGAATTATTCGTCATAGTATAGGCACTTTTGAATATATTGCAATTCCACAAACACATATAGAAAATCCCACTTTTTCTGTTCACGTTGACGGAAATTATCGAGAAACCAATACCTGGTTGAAAGAGCAAATTGAAAACGCTCTTATGCATCAGAAGGTATCTGTATTAACATTTGAAAATAGTAAGCAGTTTGTTACCACGACAAGCGGCGAGGGTAAAAGTGCCTCCGCTCAATATAATTCAGGTGCTACTGTCTCAAAAGGCAAAGTTGATTTGACAACTACGGCCGAGTTCCAGAGCCAGGTTAAATCAAATTATCTATTCAAAGCAAACTATGAGCATTGGACATTCAGTGTAATTTTAATGAGGAACCAAGAAATAGTCGCAAAAGGCACATTTACATCTTTATATGTGGATGACATTAAAAGAAATGTTAATGTGATATTAAAAGAATTGAAAATAATCCAATAATAGAAATTTGAGTTCAAGAGCAATGCAGCCGATCGTTACGCTCCGGTTGGTTGCGTCGTTAATTTGCAATGAAATATAAAGGCAAAGAAATATACAAAGGACAAAGGGGCAAAGAAAAAAGAGAACTCTTCAATCGCTTTAGACTGCGCGCGATTGAAGAAATTTATAAAAATAAATTTTTTGCCCTATTTGACCATTGTTGTTTTAAGTGTGGCGCGAAAGAAAATCCGGATACCGAAATTGGTTATCCGCCTCTTTTGTGTATAGATCATCACATTCCTATGGTCTTAGGTGGTCATTTGGTTCCAGGAAATTTGGTTGCACTCTGTAGGCGATGTAACAATAAGAAACATGATTTACCGCCCGAAAAATTTTATTCTCAAGAAGAACTCGATAAACTCAAGCCCTTTCTTGAAAAGCAAGCTGAGATATTTACTTTTACTTTTGACCGGGATTCTTGGAACAAGGATCGGGAGGCCTATCTTTTAAGCCTTGGTGTGACACCCAGTCTGGTTTATGAGTTGCTAAACAATAAAGAGCACCCTGATTTCATAGGTATGCCAGCGGACAATATTGGATTTACTATAAGCATCAATATTGCAGATATATACGATGATTTAAAGTAACATGTTGTTAAGGACGATCGCGGCCCTGTGGGTTGCTCCGATTTGATTTTGCTTAAACCATAAAATATCGAGATTGGAGGTATGTTAGCATGAAAAGTGATCATTCAGAGTATTATTACTTCACAACGAAGTCTCGGTTGGATAAAGCAGTCAATTCCTTACTCGGCATCCTGGAAGGGGTATCCGCTGATTTGAAAATAAATGAGATAGAGTTTGATTTTTTAGTAAATTGGATAGAAGAAAATCAGGAATTCATAACATATCACCCTTTTAATGAACTCCTTCCTGTTGTTTCTGAGGCTCTATCAGATGGCATTTTAACGCATGAAGAACGTTCAGACATCATATGGTTGTGCGAAAAATTACGATCAACAAACTATTATGACACTATCACCGCAGATATGCAGAGGCTACATGCTATTTTAGGGGCAATAGCTTGTGACGCAGAAATTAACGCGAAAGAGTTAGATGGATTATCAGCATGGTTGAGTGACCACGAGCATCTTCGGCGGTGTTGGCCATATGATGAGGTTGACAGCCTGATTACAGCCGTTATGTCTGATCATAAAATAAGTGAAAAAGAAAATTCAGTGCTTCATGCTTTCTTCAGTGAATTCGTTATCGGAAATAGCAGAACCTTGTTTAAACCGCTTCTTCATGAAAATGTTACATTTCACGGTTTATGCGCTACTTGCCCAGAAATCATTTTTAAAGAGTCACTATTTTGCTTTACAGGCGGATCGAGTAAATACACCAGAAAGCAATTCAATGAAATTGTCAGTAATCTTGGCGGCAAAGTCGCCAACTCGGTAACTCATAATTTAGATTACTTAATAATTGGCGCGGAAGGAAACCCTTGCTGGGCATATGCCTGTTATGGAAGAAAAGTTGAGAAGGCTGTTGAATTAAGAAAGCAGGGTCATAAACTTTTATTGATACACGAAAATGATTTTAATGATGCAGTATTGGATAACACACCAGCTTAAACAGTTGATCAATTGCGGAATAAATGGAAAAGTTGAATACAAAAATTGAAAACGAACCCCGATTGGCTAGCTAATTCTTTAATTGAGTATTATTATGTTTAAATTTGTCAAGCACTGGTACGATGGAGAAGAATATAACATTTCACAGCCAAGCCTACCAATATTTCCGGGGATTAGGTATAGACGCCATTGGTCATCTCATTTCGCGCATGTTCTAGTCGATTTTTACCTAAAAGAATGGAAATGGGTGTGGGGTATCGTTATTTCCGTTGCAGGTCTCGTAATTGCGTTTCTAAAACTTATTTAACGTAAATTATATAATAAATCTAATATTTTCATTGAACTTAATTGAATAAAAATATATAAGCAGCCAAGTTTTTGCACCATTTAATACAGGCATCATTAAAGAAGTGAAAAATCGATGAAGGAGAATTCTTCACGCTGTATGAATTGCATTAAAAACAAACAATGTTAATTCCCGGCTAGTGTTTGTGAAAAATATAAATCAAGATAATTGAATAAACACGAAGGCCTTTGAGATTCATAAAAGGGGCACGAAAAAAGTAATGCTTAATAAAAATATTGTCCAGTTTGTTGAGTCCAATCTTCCACATTTCCGACAATGGATCGATGACCAGTTAAACAAATATAAGGACCAAACCGTTACTGTTGCCGACCTGAGTTTTCCAAGATTGCCGAAATTATTTCCGATGGATTTACTTCAGAAGACAAAAGTAGTTATGATGAAAGGAAGAATTCCATATCCATCATTAAGCAGCCTGGGTATCCCATCCTTGTCATCAATAGAAAATATGCAATTCGCTGGAGTAACTTACAAAGACACATATTTCCTAAACCAGGACTACCAAAGCGAAAGCCTCCATTTTCATGAAATGATTCATATCATTCAATGGGATACTTTAGGCGTTGATAATTTTCTACGTGCATATGGTGTCGGCTTGATCAAATATGGGTATAGCGAGAGCCCTTTTGAGCAAACAGCCTATGATCTACAAAAGCGTTTTGAAAGCGGCTCTTTGCCTAAAGAAGAAATAATTAAAGCCGTGAGGGAACAAACTATTACAATATGGGATGGAGTGAAGCCGATCTTTTCCATGCGTTAATTAACAACATTCAGAATGTTCGGATTCATAGATGAGGTGGATATATGAAAAGACGCATAAGTTATGAAGAAGTCTATGCAATTATCAAAAAGAACGGCCCTATTTCCTTTCAAGATCTCGGCAAATTAATACAAGAGCAACATGACATTTCTAGTGATAATTGGTGGGGCTTCGAGCACAGTACCATTGCAGGATACTTAAGCAACCTGAGCAAAAATGGTCTCGTCAAAAACATAGCTCCTGCTAATGAAGGAATCAGAAAGACACCACCGGAAAAAATATGGGTTGCTACGGAGAATCATCGATAACTGGAATCAGCACCACACACATTTGATTATTGACATTCATATACTAAGGGGGGGCATTTCATGGACGTAAAAGTATTGGCTTTTGAATTAAAACTTGGAAAAGGTATTTCAATATCAAGCTTTTATAACTTTTGTCGCAACACTGCTGCAGAACCCATATATGATCGTTTTATATATGTTGATCAAAAGGATGAATGGTTACGCGGCATTGTACTAACATCAAAAGATATTAAAGCATTTACCAAACTTGTAAGGAAACCCGGAAAAATTATTTTAAGTCCGCAGGCGATCGATGACGGGGAACTGGCTCATTTTAATTTTTTTCTAATGAATACAAAAAGCCTGCGTGGTTTTTTTCAATATTATCATGGTTCAACTTCAATACATAGTTTTGGTGAAACACTGAAACGAAAATATAGAGATTATAAGCATTTATTGATATCTAAAGAATGCGAAGATAAAGGATTCGATAAGAACGACATCCCAAAGTCAATTAATATGAAATATGATGGCTATTTAAAATTTGACGTTGTTCTTCAGCGCAAAACCTTTCAGCAATTTATGAAAGAGTTCTCCAGGGTAAAAAATATAACGGTCCAATTCAAAGAATATATCCCTAATCAACCATTATATAGGGTATTAGCGGAAAAAGCCAAAACGAGGCGTCATAGTTTGACATTCAAAGGTTACGAGCATAGAGCGGAAATCTTAAAAGATGTAATTGCCTTGGGAACATCAGATGTGGTAGAAGATCTTCATGGCGTTGGAGTTACAGAGGATAATTACGAAAAGTCCTTTAAACTCTTTAATGAGCCCGAAACTCTTGATCGTTTCGATTTCAATGAAGTTGTGTTACTAACAGAATTTGATTCAAGCAATGTACCTGGAAGTATAGACAACGCACCAGTATCTAAACGTCTATATAACATCGCCGAAAATGATAAATGGATTAACGGATAACATCGAATCATGCGGAAAACATTCCCATATATACTATCCATTTTAATTTCTGCTTTAACATGGATAACAATATATTCTTTTCTGGACGGCAATAAATTTATTGCAATTTACAATGATCGCCTTCAATACGTTTTTTTTACCGCTTTTTTGACAGTGGGGAGTCTATTACTGGCGATGAAGGCATTTTTATTAGTACGTCTAAAAGATGACATTTATTTACATGAAGAGTACCAGAAACGTTATCAAGAACAATGCAACGGACCCCACAAAATTGACTATTTTCAGGGATTAAAAGATATGGGATATCTTTTGGTCGTCAGTGTCATCGTATGTTTCCTCACATCGATTGCTCAAGTCACAATTGGATTTTGCCCGATGTATGAGATAAAAATCATTGCACCATCCTTAGCCGCTGGTGTTTTGGCACTTGTTATTATCGATTGGCTATTCGTATTTTTAAATCTTCGAGACTGGTTTACCTTCATTGAAGCCGATATACAGAATAAATTAAAAAAGGGGAATGTTAATAATTAAGATTTCGACCCACATCAACAATCAAAATTCATTTGATTCAAAGCAAAAGTAACCCTTCTGTAAAGCATCGGTAAACCATTGTGTAAGTCACTTATCGCAATTTCCGGTACTTAGTTATCACACCCCTCCACAACAGGTCAGGACCATTTACCTGTTTAAATAACCGCTTCAGAACATAATCTGGCCGGCGCAAACATTTATCGCCTGCCCCGTAATGCCCTTCGCCTCGTCGGAGGCCAGATAAAGAGCCATGTTTGCGATTTCTTCCGGTTCCAATAATCTCTTTTGGACATTGAGACCGGTCACATAAGTTATAGCTTCTTCTTTGCTTATTCCCATGGCTTTTGCGATATGATCGAGGAGCCCTCCTTCGCCCTCCATCATCTCTGTCCTTGTTGCTCCCGGACAAATGGCATTGACTGTTATATCGGGAACGTTCAGGAATCCCATTTCCATGGCCAGGGATCTGGTCATTCCGAGCACGCCATGCTTGGAGGCGGCATAGGCGCTGCCGAAAGGATGCCCTACTTTAGCATTCACTGAAAGAACATTGATAATCCGGCCATATTTTCTGGGAATCATGGTCTTCAGAAAATATTTGGTCATGAGGTATGTTCCGACCAGATTAGTCTGAATGACATGCTGCCAGGCATCATCATCAGCGTCGACCGTCAGAGACCTGCTCTGAAGTCCGGCATTGTTCACAAGGATGTCGGGCGGACCGAACCGCTCAATCGTTTTGTTTACAACATTCAAAATATCAGCCTTCCGGGAAAGATCTCCGGCTACAGCCAGAACTTCATTTCCGTTTAGCGCTGCGATTTCACGCCCCGTATCTTCCAGCTGGCTGGCCGTTCTGGCCGCGATAACTAATTTTGCCCCCTCTTTTGCAAAGGCCAGAGCCGTCGCACGTCCGATACCCCTGCCGCCGCCCGTGACGACGGCAACTTTATCTTTTAGCTTCACGTAAGACCTCCTCGTTATTTCTTCGCCGTCTTGGCGATGCTTTCATACGAATCGTCAATGGGAGGCATCTTCACTCTTTCGAGCCTGGCGAATTTGCCATAGATTGAATCGTCCTGCCATCCATCAAGATGCGCGGCCCGCAGTGCGGCCGATTGCATTTTCTTCCAATCGGTGCTCATATACAGGAACATCTCCTGGGCGGCCATCGATCCTTCTCCGTGGATGGTGTCAACCTGATAGTGGTTTCCCGTGATGTCCTTGATCAAGCGCAGGATGCGAAGACGTTTTTCGGTTGGCACTCCGTCTTTGGCCGCAAGGTACTTCTCGATGAGCGGCCGAATCTCCGGGTTCTTCCAGTCGCGATAAGCCGGAACAGTCGTTGTCAGCCCGCCGCCGATGTCCTGCATATGCTGGCACATGGTATGGAAGTTGCTGGCATAGGTCCATTTCGACGCGTTGATCGCCATCCGGTTCGGCATCGTGACGTCCATGCCGAATTCGGTCACCGGATCGAGACAGGCCTGTTTGGCGAGCATCTGCACGGTTTCGGTGATATAGCCCATCCAAGCCAGTTTCTTGCGAACGTGCGGCGCATTCTGGACGCCGTTGTACTCGGCAATCACGCTTGCCGCGCCGGTCATCAGTTCCAGCGTCCCCGTCATTTTGCAGGTCCCGAAGAGACGGTGATAACTGGCAAAAGCATAGGCCAGGACCTGTGAGTACTGCCATTCACCGCACATAAAGACACGCTCCCAGGGAACGAAGACATCGTCGAAAATGATCAGGGATTCGGAGGGCTGCAGGTGGTCCGATACCGGATAATCAAACTCGCACTCTTCGTCATATAAACGGACATTCGGTTCGACCCCCAAAAGCTTCACGCCGGGTGTGTTAACAGGCACGGCAAAACCGAGCGCATAGTCCTTGTCCGCCTCGCCATGAGTCCGGCAAGGTAGGCACAGGAGTTCGTTAGCGCATGGCGAGGCGCTGATATGCACTTTGGCGCCGCGGACCACAATCCCGTCCTTCTGCCTGTCGACAATTCTGAGGTAGAAATCCTGATGCTGTTTCTGTTTGGACGGATGAAGGTTTCGGTCCCCCTTCACGTCGGTAATGGCGCCCGTCAGGGCCAGGTCGTTCTTCTGCAGATAGCGCTGATACTGTTGGACCCGCTCCATGTAGCCGGTTCCCAGATTTTTGTCCATAACCTGGGCCGCCACGGCAAAAGAGGCAAGCGCATCGGCTCCCATGCAATGCACGAGGACCCCGCCACCCGATCGCACCCCCGTCATGTAGCACTCACGCCTGCGGAGCATTTCTTGTGAGGAACGGGGAGCGGTCAGAAGAAAATTGATATCTTCGCCGTCCTTGTCTTTTGTTACAAAAAGATCACGGTAATCGGGATGATTCGGCAGAACATAGTCCATGCATGCCATCCTGACAATCGTGCTGACCGTCGGATGGGTCCGGACGTCTTTTACTTTCTCACCCAGGCACCAGACTTCCCGACCATCATTTAAACTTTCCAGGTACTGCTCAACTGTTTTAATCATAATCACTCCTTAAATTTGTATTAGACAACATTACATTAACTGTTTACTTGGAGTAGCCTTGAAAAACGTTTAGCGATGTCTTTATACACCCAGACGATATCTGTTGACAAGATAGGAAGAAATCATGGAAGCGAAGCATTCAAAGATCTTTTGCTGACAAGCGGCATAAAGTTGATTGTACCCGTAATGATTTCAATAGATTTGACTCAATCAGATACAATGATGGATTCATCCCGGGCCAGAAGCAACTGATCTGTTTTGTTTAAGGGCTGCTTCAGAAGTTGCCGTTGCCGGATCAGCCACGAAGACAAACGAACCCCGCTAAGCCTTCATTGTTACTCCGGCAATTAAATGTTTAAATATAACTCCATTTAAATGTCCCCCTTTGAAGGGGGCAGGGCGAGGATTCTGCCGCGATGCCATCCCTTGATATTTATTTACCTGCTTTGTCCACCTCCGGCGCTTAAGCGCCACCTCCGCCAGCGGAGGACATCAGTTGGTATTGAGTCTTTCTAGCAAAGATACACCGATAAACCGCATATCTTCAATCGGATCGGATTATCGAGCGCCACTGTGAAACTTGCTTCAGGACTCGCTGATAATCAGGTCATGTAAGCCCATCTCCTGAAGGATGACGGGAAAAAGACGAAAAGCCGGCTTTACAACAGGCAGGAGTTTGAGCATTGCCGTTATTTTCCCTCCCTGCTTAACCTTGCCCCGGGTTACGGCGGCAACAGGATTTTCCAGACCATGCCAGAATCTATGAGAGAAGTCCGCCGCCTGCTTCGACCACACATCCTCCGTGAGATTACAGGGGCCAAGATGGTAGGATCCATAATAGCCGGGCTTTGCCGGAGGTGTCTTTAAATCAATGGTGATCTCTGCGTCCGGATCGGTATAGATAAACCGGATGATGATTCCCGCCTTGGCCATCTTGGCTCCGATTTTCTCATCCGTCAAAACCCGTTCCATAAAATATCCGTAGATTTCATATAAATGTTCAGCATCCCGATAATATTTTCCCATAATTCCTCCTCCGAAATTCTTCTGCCGCTCATTTCCCCTTGCGCTGATCGAACCGCCTGCCATACAAAATACTGGCCATGGTATTGCGAAGCATCTGCACCGTGCCGCCGGCTACGCCCCAGGCCCGGGCATCCCGCAGCATCCGTTCTATCGGAAATTCTTTGCTGTAACCGTATCCGCCAAAAATCTGCATGGCGGCATTCGTCACTTCAATCACCATTTCGTTGGCATAACACTTCCCCATGGATGCTTCGTAAATCGAAGGCAGGCCTTGTCCCGCCCCGGAGACTGCTCTGTAAACCAGCAGGCGCGCCGCTTCCAGTTTCATCGCCATGTCCACTGTCATGAATTGAAGCGCCTGGAATTCGCAAATCGGCCGACCAAAGGCATGCCGGGTCTGGGCATAGGCGATGGCCTCCTGCAGCGCGCCGGCAGCGATGCCGAGACACATGGACGCGTTTCCGCATCGCTCAATGTCGAATGTCCACATCAGCTTGCTGAAATCTCCGGCCTTGATCACCACATTTTCCTTCGGCACCCGGACATCTTCAAATATCAGATCGCAAGACGGCATCCCCCGCAGTCCAAGAAATTCTTCCTGCTTGCCGAAAGTGAAACCGGGGCTTCCTTTTTCCACAATAAGGCCGCCAATTCCCTTGTATCCCGGTGTGTCACCGAAGCGTGTATAGACCATGTAATGGCTGGCGTGGCCGCCGCCGGTTATGAAAATTTTACGGCCGTTGAGAATATAGGAATCTCCGTCATCCACGGCCTTGGTGGTAAGCGCCGTGAGATCCGATCCGGCTTCCGGTTCCGTCATGCAAACGGAAACGCTGGCTTCTCCCTTGCAGACGCCGGGAATAATCGCTTTTTTCTGTTCCACGGTTCCGAACAAATCAATGACCCGCACAGGTCCCATGTTGGATTCAAAGACCGGCGCCGCCATCATGGGACTGAATTTGGCCAGTTCTTCAATGGCCAGGACGGCGTTAATGGCCGGCTGTCCTCCGCCGCCATATTCAGGCGAAAGGGTCATTCCCAAAAGTCCCATTCCTGCGTATTTTTCCAATAACTCATAAGGGAACTCAGCCGTCCGGTCGATTTCTGCGGCACGCTTTCGGAACTTCTCCCGCTCACCCATGGTTCTGAGAGTGTCCACCAACATTTTCTGCTCATCATTCAACGAAAAATCCATGCTGTATACTCCTTCATCTGTTCTCTGAAATAAAGTTCTCCGATTAAATCAACCGGGTCAGCTCCCGGACATCAGAAATATTTTCCAGGTTAAGAATCATCTCGATTATACGTTCGGTTTTAGCCCGATCACGGTTACCGGCAAAAAACCTGACCTTGTCCGCCAAATCAGCGGCTTCCATCGGGTCTCGCGGATCGCCCTTGGGGATATCGACCTGTTTTTTCAACCGCTGTCCGCTTTTGAGGAGAATCTCCACCCGGCTGGATGTTTTCTCCGGGTAAACTCTATTTAGATCCTCATCCATCCGGACAGTAATCTTTTTCGACAAAGCCAGGAGCCTTGGGTCTTCCATCCTTTTTTCCGTAAGCTGCTTGGGTCCCAACGCCCCGTCAAGAATGCAGACGGCGACAACATAAGGAATCGAAAACTGTGCATTCACAAACGTATCTTCAGGGGCGATTCCTTTCCCGACGGCAAGAGCTGCCATTCCATACGTAAAGACCTCGATCGCCTCAATGTCGGAGACATCGATCGGCTGTTCCCGCAGAAGGGCCAGCGTCGCCTGAGCCGAACCGTGCGTGTGGCGGCAGGCCGTGTAAGGCTTGAAGTAGATATCCAGAATTGTATAATGATCGCCTATGCCTTCCGTAAGCTTTTCAAACTTCGGATCCACCTTGGTGGTGATCTGAGTAAATCCACCTTTCAGGTCGGACCCTTCCAATACCTGCCCGTCGCCCGTAATCCCAACTTCGGCAAGTTCCGCCGCCATCAGGCCTGCCGATGCAGCCTGACCGCCCTGAACGATCTTGACGGTAAACCCGCCCATGAGCTGCTGGGCCATAGAAACGGGCGCCAGGAAACCGGCGCAGCCCAGCGCGTTTTGCATCCTGAGTGCGTCATATCCTTTCAGCCGCGCCACTGCTGCCGCAGCGCCGAAAGTGCCGCACGTTCCTGTTGGAAGAAATCCCCCCAGGGTATGCCAGGGATGCATGGCAGCTGCCGGCCGGTTGGCCGCTTCATAACCTGCAACCACAGCTTCAATGACGGCTTTTCCACCCATCCCCGTTGTTTCGGCGATGGCCAGAGCAGCCGGAATGACGGCGGTGCCGGGATGATTCCCTCCAAAGCGCAGACCATCTTGAGCCTCAATGGCTTCCGCTGTTACCCCCCGTTCATAAAAACGGCGCTGTGAATATCCGCTTGGAAACCGCAACCCAAAACCGTGGCCGATGGCTTTCCATCCAAAGAACGGATCAAGTCCGCTATTTTCGCCACAGCATCGAGCTCCAGTGAACCGTAGACGTTGGCAACATAGTCCAGGATGCAGAACTTGGCTTTCCAAGCAACGGATGAAGGCAAAGCCCCGTAAGACATCGCAGCCAGAAATTTGGCTAATTGTTCGGTATAATTCATCGCTGACCTCCTTCCCTGAAATTATACATAGCCTCTTCCCTCATATATTTTGATCATCCGATGTGGATCGAGCACTTCGCGAATCACCCGCAGTTCCTCAGCCCGCGGCGGTTCCGTCTCATGCACATCGTGAGCCACCTGAAGATCCCAACCGGTGGAGCTGCGAATCTCATCAATCGTACTTCCGGGATGATAGCTGGCGAGATAGGCCTCCTTGGTGGCAGGATCAAAGCGAAGGATGGCCTTGTTGGTTACGATGATGGAAGGCCCCGTGTCCGGCGGCAGGTTCCACTTTTCACGGGCGCCGGGACCGTCGATATAGCCCGGTGTTGTCACGAAATCAACACGGTCGGTGAGTCTGCGCTGATCATGCTGGACAATGATGAGGACCCGTTTCGCCATGGCTCCGATGGGATTGGCCCCGCCGCTGCCGGGCAAACGGCTTTTGGGTTGATCGTAAGGCCCGATACAGGTCGTGTTGATATTGCCGAAGCGATCCACCTGGGAACGCGGAGAGAAATCCCACATCAACCCAGCCTCCCCTGCAGGAACATTCCCATGACATCGACCAGGCCGCCGATCATGGCCGCGCCGGGATTGAGACAGGCATCACCCACAGACAGAG
>CAXXLA010000005.1:0-1079064 GCA_963663295.2 Smithellaceae bacterium
CAAAAGCGATGAGAAGCTGATGCCCCTGCGAATCAGCCCTATAATTAAAGAGGTTCTGAAACTCCTCAGAGCCACCCTGCCTTCAACGGTAAAAATCAGTCAGAATATCAATCCCGATCCGGATATGGTCCTTGCGGATGCCACACAAATTCACCAGATACTCATGAATCTGTGCACTAACGCAGCCTGCGCCATGCCGGAGAAAAAAGGAGAAATAAAAGTCAGCCTGATTTCTGAAGAAATCAAGTCAGGCGCATCCAATGATTTGAATCCCGGCATGTACTTAAAGCTTACGGTTAACGATACGGGAATCGGCATGGATTCAATAACGAAGGGAAGAATATTCGATCCTTTCTTTACAACCAAGAAGACCGGCGAAGGAACCGGTCTGGGGCTCTCCGTGGTGTACGGCATCGTAAAAAGCTATGGCGGAACAATCACCGTGCAAAGCGAGGTTGGACAGGGAACGGAATTCTGCGTCTACTTGCCGCTGTTTATGAAAGAGGCGGACAATAAGCAAGAAAAACAGGAAGAATCCATGACTGGAGGAAAAGAACGCATCCTTTTTGTGGACGATGAAGAGGCGCTGGTCGAACTTGGGGAAAGTCTGTTGACCAGTCTGGGTTATGATGTTGTCGGGAAGAAGAATTCCCTGGAGGCCCTGGAACTGTTTAGTGCCCGTCCCGAACAGTTTGACGTAATTGTTACCGATATGACCATGCCGAATATGACGGGCATCGATCTGGCCCAAAATATCCAGCGGATTAAGCCCGGAATTCCGATTATCCTTTGTACGGGTTTTTAGCGAAACAATCACGCAGGAAAGTATTAATTCCGTCGGCGTCAGGGATTTAATCATGAAGCCATTCAAACGGCACCAGATTGCGGAGTCTATCCGGCGGACATTGGATAGAAAAGAATGACGGCCTCGTAAAAAGGCCGGATGCTGCGTTGCGCTTCATCCTTCGTCACTGCGGCGTACGCTAAGTACGCCTCATTCCTCATGATTCGCGCGCCTTGCCTGCGACCTTTTTGCGAGGCCGTCTGCAAATCACCACTTTTATGACTTTTTACGAGTTCATCAAGAATAGATTCTTAGCGCATAAGCAGGACGGGAATAGGGCTTTTTTGAATAACCTGGGAGGTGGTGCTTCCTAAAAGTAATTCCCTGAGCCGGTTATGGCCGTAAGCTCCCATGACCATTAATTCTACCGCGCCTTCCCCGATAAACTTGAGAATTTCCGTTCCTTCCTTTCCGGGCAAAATGATAACCTCACAGTCGGTTTCCTGCTCCTCGGCGGCATCTTCTATTTCAGCAGTAAGACTCGAGGCTTTGTCCATATTCCCGGTGATAATGACGGCGGTAATCGGCCAGGCGGCCTGTTTTGATAAACCTAAAGAAAAATCGAGGGCTTTTTGGGCTGAAGGGCTGCCGTCATAGGCAATCGCCATGCTTTCTATTTCCAGGAACTTTTCAGGGGTGACCATAACCGGTTTAGCTGAATGGCGGATAACGGACTCGGCGACCGACCCCAGAAAACCTCCCTTGTTTTAAATGAAAATGTTCACCTTTCTTAGCCATGACAATGAAATCGGCATCCCGGGCTTCTTCGATGATTGTTTCGCTGATTCTGCCGACTACTTTCTTAGTTTCCACATGCAGCCCCTTCCATCGACAGTGCTCGCGAAAACTTTTCAGAACGAGGTCCGCTTTTTCATTGAGCGATGCTTCCACCGCATCAAACATGCCATCAGACGGCGGCATACCCGCTGCTCCGGAAATATCCGTCAGCATCGGTCCCTGAAGTAAATTAACATCCATGACATGAAGGGCGCTTATGGTGGAATTAAGCTTCTGGGCGATATAAATGCCATATTCTACGGCTATGTCACTGTTGGCGGAGCCGTCGACAGGGATCAGGATTTTATTGTTCACGACTGTAGTTGCCTCCAGATTTAACAATTATTTTGGTTTCTTCTTGTCAAAATCGTCTAAATCATTAAGCAGTCCGGCAATATCTTTTTCTTCCATGTCTTCGGCGGAAATCTTATCAAAGTCATCATCCGGGGCCGGATAGGCGCAAATTTGCCGACCAGTTTTCCATCCTTATAAGTGGCCTTTTCTTTTACAGCGCCGTTTTGAAAATAGGCGATGTAGTCGCCGGTGCGTTTATCCTTCTGAAAAGCGCCCTTCTCCCTGATGTGGCCGGTGCTGTAATAAGCAGTATATTCTCCGTCAAATTCTCCACCGGCGAAATGCTCTTCGTCTTTTATCTGCCCCGTCTCGAAATAGGACCGGTAAAGACCGTCCAGCTTGCCGTCTTTGTAATTTTCCTCTTCCTTCATGTTTCCATTTTCATAATACGAAACATACCTGCCTTCCAGGTTGTCATTGACATAGTTTGCCTTCTCCCGTATCTTTCCGTTTTCGTAATATGATGTTGCATCTCCGTTTCTCCTGCCGTCGGTGAAATGAAGCTGCACCATAATTTGGCCACTTTCAAAGTAAGAAGTGTATTCACCTTCAATTTTACCTTCTTTGACGAACATAAGTTCTTTCAATGTGCCATAGGGATAGAACTGCTTTTTTTCTTCCCCGGCTTTGTCTGTTTTGGTCATAAATAATAGCCGCCTATAATGTTTAGCGATGTGATATACTGATTTTTTAAACAATCCTTATCCATATTGCAATTAAAAAGAACTGAATTTTCAGTCAAGTTAAACTATTTTTTCCGGAAAAAGGCGATTAAAGTTTGACAGTACGTTCATATATTTCCTATAATAAACAATTAAAATTATACTGAAGAGCAGAGTTGATGTTAATTTCTGATTTAGATACTTCCAGAGTCGCGATTATCGGGCCCGGCCGGCTGGGTACTTCTTTTGCCTATAAACTTGACCGCGACAATAAACAAGTGTCGATGTATTACCATGATTCCGGAGTATGCAAGGCGATTAACAGGGATCGCTTAAACCCCATTCATTTAACCGGGGATCTGGCCAACCGGTTGGGGGGCATGGAAAATGTTCCACGCTTTTCGTCCAAGTTATATGCAACGAACGACCTGGAACATATTGTTGAAAACAACGATTTTATTCTTCTGGCCATAACCATGAACCGCCTGCCGGAACTGCTCAATTATCTCAAGCCGATGCTGGCCAAGAAAGCAGGCGATACCTGCCTTATTTCTCCGATCAAAGGGTTGATTTCCGACGAAATTTCCAAAGAGTTGATTACACCCTCGCAATTGATCAACAACAATCTCTACAGGTTAAAGCATAAATACCAGGTAGTATGTATCGGGGGGCCTTTCTTCGATATTGATATTGCTCTGGGCAATCCGGTCTGCGTTACCATTGCCGGAAAAAGACGTATTGCCGGTATTATCAGAAATGACTTGTTTAAATTTAACCGCAAAGAATTAAGCTCTTATTATAACTTCGATATCGTCGGCGTTGAAGCCTGCGGCGCCCTGAAAAATATTGTAGCCAATATCAAAGGAATAACCGATTCGCTGGATCTGGGTGATTCCATTCCCGGTACCATATTTGCCCGTCCGGAGTGGAAATCCGTTCTCTGTCTCGCCTCCTGGGCGGAAGTTTCCAGGCCTTTCACAGTCAGGCGGGCGTAGGTGATATGTATGTTACAGTTTCTTCCATGGCCAGTAAGAATTACCGCTACGGGAAATATTTTTATGAGCTCTATACAGGCAATCCCATAGAAACAAACCTGCGTGTTCTGGAAAAGATTGACGGGACGCCGGAAGGTCCCAATACCATCAGGAACGTTTACAAGTATTTGGACAAGAAAAACATGTACAGCCCGCTTTTTGCCTGCGCCCATCATATATTTAACGAAGTGGAAGACAAAAACGCAATTAGGGATTTAATAATCAATGCCTGTCAGTATGATAAGAGGAGCCAGGAATATATCGGGCCTCTTTCCAGATTTATGTACCGCATTATGCCTAATTACTGGTATCGCCGAGACAAGGAAATATTTTTTTAATCAATTTAAGAAGGAGAACAGTTATGAATCAGGTCAAAGTATTGCTGGAAGACCAGGAAATACCCCGGCAATGGTACAACATTATGGCGGATTTACCGACGCCGATGAAACCGCCGCTGCATCCCGGAACGGGTCAGCCGGTGACTCCCGATGATTTAGCGGCGATTTTCCCGATGAACATTATCGAACATGAAGCCTCCGCCCAGCGTTGGATCGATATTCCCGAGGAGGTTTTGCAGAAATATTTGTTGTGGCGGCCTTCTCCACTCTATCGGGCGCGCAATTTGAAAAGCTGCTTGGATGTCCGGTTCAGATTACTACAAACATGAAGGAGTCAGTCCCGCCGGATCACATAAACCTAATGCCGCCATTCCGATGGCTTATTTTAACAAGGTGGCCGGCACCAGGCGGCTTACCACGGAAACCGGAGCCGGCCAATGGGGCAGCGCCCTGTCCATGGCCTGCCAGATGTTTGAACTGGAATGCCGCGTCTATATGGTTAAGGTCAGCTATGAGCAGAAACCGTACCGGCGCCTGATGATGAATACCTGGGGAGCCGAATGCATCGCCAGCCCAAGCAATCTGACCCAGGCCGGCAGAGATTTTCTGGCCAAGTACCCCGATTCACCTGGTTCGTTGGGCATCGCCATCAGCGAAGCCATTGAAGATGCCGTCACCAGTAAAGAAAAGACCCACTACGCCCTGGGCAGCGTGCTCAATCACGTGTTGATTTACCAGTCTGTAATTGGCCTGGAAGCGAAAAAACAGATGGAAAAAATCGGCATTTATCCAGACGTCGTGATGGGCTGCTGCGGTGGCGGCAGTAATTTTGGCGGAATTATCACACCGTTTATCTGTGACAAAATAAATGGTAAAAATGTGAAAGTTGTTGGCGCGGAACCGTCGTCCTGCCCGACTATGACCAAAGGCCCCTTCGCCTATGACTTCGGTGACCTGGCGCAAAAAACACCGTTTTTGCCGATGCATACCCTTGGCCACGATTATGTCCCCGCGCCGATTCACGCCGGCGGCCTGCGCTACCACGGCATGGCGCCGATCATCAGCCATCTGGTGGAGGAAAAACTGGTTGAGCCGAGAGCCTATGACCAGTTAAAAACCTTTGATGCCGGTATCAAATGGGCGCGCTCGGAAGGCTTTATACCCGCACCGGAGACCAATCATGTTATTGCGGCGGTTGTTGATGAGGCAATGCGCGCCAAAGAAGAAGGCAGGGAAAAAGTTATCCTCTTTAACTGGAGCGGTCACGGTCTGGTGGATATGGCCTCCTATGACGCCTATATGTCCGGTAAACTCGAGGCTTATGAATTGCCCGATGCGGAAATTGAACGGGCATTAAAAGCGATCAAGGATTTTCCGAAGCCATAGAAATCAGAGAAATTCTATTTTAATAGACTGGCATTTTGTAAGCTACGAAGAAGTGTCTTTCCATTAACTTCCCCGCCATTCCCGACGGGGAAGTTAATCATGTAAATCCTGAATAATGGTTTTCGGGAAGTTTCACGGGTTGACTAATTTGTTCGCAATCTTTTCATGAATTAACCGGGAAGCCATATTATTGCCCGTCACGCCGACAAAAATTGCCACAGAAGTGGAATCCTTGTCGATGTATTCAATGGAGATGCTGACTTTTTCATCCTGAATAACGGCTGTTATTTTGCCTGTGGAGATTTTCCGTTCCATCCGGACATCTTCCCCTTTCAGTTCTTTTACGGTTTTTTCACTGGCTGTCCATACAGCATCGATGTTGGCTTTATAATTGCTGATCAGGTTGCCGTCTTGATAAATAAATTGTCCGGAACTTACGCCCATAACTTTGCCGTTCATGCTGATTGCAGCGTTACATCCGGCAAGAACGCCCAGAAATAAAAGCAGTAAAAATATTATTTTTTTCTTCATGAGTGGTACCTCCTCTTATTGAAACATAGGACGCAATAATAAGAACATAAAGGAATAGACTAATCGCCAAATCAAGACTCCGGCTGTAATTAAAAGACAGACGGTAGCCAAATGTTTATGCCAGGCGGATTCAGGCTTTTTATCATTATAACCCAGCAGAAAAGCGATCAGAATTCCGGAAAGTATCCCGCCGCCATGCGCCCAGTTGTTGATGCCGCTGATTAATATACCAAAGACGGCAAGCCCTATAACCCAGCCTATGGCCTGTTTGTAGATGGCTTCTCCGTAATAACCGCCGCGGCTTTTGCCATAATAGATGATTGCTCCGATTAGTCCGCAGATACTGGCCGAAGCGCCGATAGTGAAAGGAACTCCAAAAATCAATGAAGCCAGATAACCGCCGATTCCGGTGAGGATGTATATATTTATGAAACGATAAGTGCCAAACTCCCGCAGAACAAAAGGACCTAACTGCGCTAGCGCCATCATGTTAAAGATGATATGTAAAATGCTGCCATGTAAAAAAGACGCAGAAATTAAACTCCAGGGGCGATGAAATTGAAAAACAGGCATGGTGCCCGTTGCTCCTAAATTAAAGAGGCTGTTCATTGATGGAGACAGAAAGTCGAAGACGCCGCCTCTGCCGGAAAGTATTGATCCGGGATTTAAAAGAAGGGCGAAGACGTAAAAAATAATATTGGTATAAATGATAGTCTTTACCGGATCAAAATTGAAAAACAGGCTGCGGATAAATCCGGCCGTGTTGTGCATTCCCGGACGGTTTAGTCCGCAATAGGGGCAGACAGGCTCATTAGAGCTGATCAGTTTGCGGCAATTGGGGCAGAGAATGGATTTTCTTTCGGTGGACATTTTAACCTTTCCAGCAATCTGGTTTGGTTGCTAAATTATCAGTAATAATTATGCTTGTAAAGAAAAATGCCGTTAGCTTTTATTTAAAAAAGAGAGGTGCTGCTTGCAGCTTCGAGACCGCATAACAATAAAAATAGAAAAAATCGCCTTTGGCGGTGATGGGGTGGGCCGCATTGATAACTTTGTGGTTTTTGTTCCCTTTGCAGCTCCGGGAGATGAACTGGAAATCGAAATCACCCAGTGCAAAAAGAAATTTGCGCGCGGAAAAATTTTAAAAATCATCAATGCTTCTCCGTTACGGGTAAATCCGGTATGTAATTATTACACAAAGTGCGGCGGATGCTGCTATCAGCATATTAGTTACGATGAGCAGCTGAAAATAAAAAAAAGACAGGTTGAAGAAGCTTTTATAAAAATAGGCCGAATCAGTATGCCGCCGGTTTTGCCTGTTGTTGCTTCCAGTGTTGCCTATCATTACCGGGGCAAGGCACAGTGTCACCAGGTAATGACATCTTCCGGGGTTAAAACAGGTTTCCTTGATATATCCGGAGGAGTTATCGTGGATATTGAACGCTGTGAAATTATGGACGAAACAATAAATGAGAAAATCGGCAGGCTCAGAGAAAATACAGTGGTCCGGAATAGAAAAAAGGATGCCCGCCTGACTATCTGGTCCGATTTGCCGGGCGAACGTAATACCTCAAAAGGGCAAATCAGACGCGTGGTCAAAGGCAAAGAATTTTTAGTTCCTTTTGATGGTTTTTTTCAGAACAACTTGTCTTTAACGGATGCCATGGTGGATGAAGTATGCCGGATGGCATTATCCGGTCAATTAAATAATGTGATCGATATCTATTGCGGTTGCGGCCTTTTTGCCATTTTTCTGGCGCCTCTCGCCAGACAAGTCTATGGGATCGAATTAAATCAGAAAGCGGTCAAGTTTGCTCAACTTAACTCCGAAAAGGAAAATATAGGAAATGCAGCGTTCGTCTACGGAGATGCCGGGGAAGAACTTTTAAAGGGAAAAATCTTAACGTCGTTCAGAACACTAGATTTGCTGATTCTTGATCCACCGCGTATCGGTTGCGACAAGTCAGTTATGAGAGCAATTGCCCGATTGCAACCGACCAGAATTATTTACGTATCCTGTGATCCGGTAACGCAGGCGCGGGATGTTGTCCTTTTAAAAGAATCCGGATACAAGCTTCGGAGCCTTCAGCCTTTTGATATGTTTCCTCAGACGCAGCATATCGAAGTCATTGCCTTACTGGAACATGAATGAAATTCAATAATATTCCCAAAAAATCAGACAAACAAATTGACATAACACAGTGATAAATGTAGTGGGGTAACATTTATTTTGCAGCAGAGGTCGTGTCGGACAATATGAGTACGAGTAAAATAACTCTTCAACCTTCTCCTCATTCCGGAGGTGATCCGCATTCTTTTCCCGATTTAAGAAAGAGAAGGCGATCAACTGATACCAACGAATTTTCAAAAATAAATTTTTATCCCCTGATAGAGTCCATAAGTGACGCCATCTTTCTTCTGGATGGTGATAAAATTGTTGATTGTAATAATCAAACACTGGAAATATTTGCCTGCAACAGAGAACGGATAATTAACAGTTCTCTGAATGATTATTTGCCGCCCAAACAACCTGACGGGACTGATTCGCAGGAAAAGATAACGCATGTAATAGATAACGTTTTGCAAGGTGAAGCCCAGTTTCTGGAATGGAAGTTCATCCGGGCAGACAGAATTATCCTGGCTGCGGAAGTAAGTTTTAACTGCCTGGAACTACAAGAAAAGAAACTTATATATTGCATTGCGCGTGATGTGACCGAACGCAAGCACGAAAAGAAGCTTTCCCGAACATTAGCCGTCAGTTCTCTGATAGGCATTTATGTCCTCCATGGCGGCAAGTTCCGTTTTGTCAATCCCAAATTTCAGGAATATGTCGGCTATAGTGCCCGCGAACTTATCGGCATGAATTCACTGGCGATAGTTCATCCGGAAGACAGGGCATCAGTGAGAGAAAATGCCGTTAAGATGCTTAAAATGCAGCAGAACCAGCCTTACGAGTTTCGCACGATAACTAAAAGCGGCCAGGTTAAATGGACGATGGAAACCGTTACGTCCGTATATTTTGACGGTAAAAAAAGTGTTCTTGGTAATTATGTGGATATTGACGACCGCAAGAAGTCCGAGGAGATTCTTAAAGCCAGTGAGGAGCGTTACCGGACGATTCTGGAAAATATCGAAGACGGATATTATGAAGTAGATCTGAAAGGTGAGTTAAAATTTTTCAATGAATCGTTGTGCAAAATATCCGGTTTTTCCAGAAAAGAATTAATGGGAACAAAAACCAGGCAATACGTCAATAAGGATACTTTAAAAAAAATATCAGGTGTTGCCAGAGAAATTTATCAAACAGGCGACCCGAAAAAACATACTGATTTCCAAATATTATGCAAAGATGGCTTTAAAAAACACATAGAAATTTCATCATCGTTGATAAGAGATTTTTCCGGAAAACCAATAGGCTTCCGTGGAATCGCCCGGGATATCGATGAACGAAAAAAGGCGGAATCGACCATCTTTCATATGGCTTACCATGATACGCTGACCGGATTACCAAATCGGATGCTTTTCAACGATCGTCTTAATATGGTTATTTCGACGGCGCAGAGAAATAACAGAAAATTTGCCGTAATGATGCTGGATTTAGACGGATTCAAACTTGTTAATGATTTGCTGGGACACGATATTGGTGATCTGTTGCTGCAAAACGCAGGTTACAGACTGCGAAGCCACCTGCGCAAAAGCGATACGGTAGCCCGGATGGGCGGCGATGAATTCATGCTTCTGCTGCCGGAAATTAATCAAAAGGAAGACGCTGAAGCTATTGCCAGAAAAATAGTTAATTCCTTTCACCATGGTTTCACTCTGCAGGATCATAAATTGAGGGTTACCGCCAGTATTGGTATCGCCATCTATCCGGACAGCGGTACGGACTTTGACACATTAAAGAAGAACGCTGATATAGCCATGTATAAAGTAAAAGAAAAAGGCCGTGACAATTTCCAATGCTATGAATCTATAGTAAAATAGTGTAAGCAGAGACATAATTCATGGTTATGCTTTTTATCTTGCAATAAAAAGCATAACCATGAATTATTTTATAGCTTTTAGTTGAAAATATTGATATTTTCATTTCACAATTTTTTAATAAAACAAGGGGAGGAAAAATGTCATCGAAAAGTAAGGATGTAAAAATTGAGCAGCGCCGAATTTTAGAAGAAAAGCTGGATTTGCGATTACAGCAACTGGCCCAAAAGGGGATTAGCAAAGAAAAAGCCCAGAGTAACCCCCTTGTTAAAAATCTGAAAGCAAAAATTAGAGAAACCAATACAAGAATTAAAGCAGTTGAAAAGATTGCGAAACTTAATGAGGAACTGGCGCAGGCCAAAATCCAGAAGTTAACTGCCCCTGCGCAAAAAGAGGGTGAGGCGGGAAAAGAATCGAAGTCGAAAAAGAAAGCAGCAGCGGCTGGAAATGAAGCCAAGAAGAAGCAGGCCGGCGGCGATGCTTCCAATAAAGCCGGTAAGAAGAAACAGGCTTCTGCAAAATAATTTTGAAAAACAAAAAAAGGGCAAGCTGTTTTCAGTTTGCCCTTTTTTATATTTGGCGTCCCCACGCGGAGTCGAACCGCGGTTACAGGCGTGAAAGGCCCGTGTCCTAGGCCTCTAGACGATGGGGACGTTGTGATGTTGCATATTTAAGTAAGGTGCGCCTTATATATTGTTCAAAGTATATTGTCAAGCACTGCCTGACAAAAATATCGAAAAATTATTTTAAATAAGTAATCATCATTCATAACGCGTAAATAAAGGGGCGAGTTTTATTTGTGATGACTGTTTCATGGGTAAAGAAATGATTTCTGCTTCTGCAATGACCAAAGAAACTATTATAAAAATTCTGGAAGAGATTGCCGTCCTTTTGGAACTATCCGGTGAAAATCCATTTAAATCCCGCGCCTATCAGAATGCCGCCCGTAATCTGGAAAAGCTGGATGCCGATATCATAGATCTGGTGAAGGAAGATGAACTTGCTGATGTTCCGGGTATTGGTGAGGCGATAAATAAGAAAATCAAGGAACTTGTAGAAACCGGAAAATTAACCTATTATGAGACTCTTAAATCATCAATTCCGCCCGGTCATCTGGAAATGTTAAAAATTACCGGTTTGGGTCCTAAAAAAATCCATTCGCTTTATGAACAACTGGGAATAAAGACCATTGGGGAATTGGAATATGCCTGCCACGAGAATCGTCTTGTTGAGCTCAAAGGATTCGGTAAAAAAACGCAGGATAATATTTTAGCGGGGATCGAAAAACTCAAGCTTTATAAGAAAAGAAGATTGTATGCGGAAGTGGCGGCCGATGCGCGGGAATTGCTTGCTTCGTTGAAGGACAATAAAGATGTTTGCCGGGTAAGTCTTGCCGGTTCGTTACGCCGTTCGTCAGAGACGGTGAAGGATATTGATATCGTGGCAAGCTCTAATGCAGCTGAAAAACTGGCCGGCTATTTTGCCTCCTTGCCGCAGGTTGATACCATTACCGCGCACGGAGTGACTAAAGTGAGCGTGACATTGCACACGGGAGTCAATGCCGATTTAAGGATTGTGGAGGAAGCGCAATTTCCTCATGCCCTCCTGCATTTTACCGGCTCCAAAGAGCACAATACAGTTTTACGAAGCAGGGCGAAAGACAGCGGATTGAAAATTAATGAATACGGTCTATGGCAAGGAGAAAAAAATATAATTTGTCGCAGTGAGGAAGAAATATTTGCTCATCTGAAATTGTCTTATATTCCCCCGGAATTGCGCGAAAATATGGGAGAAATTGAAGCGGCGGAAAAGGGGAATCTACCCGTCTTGGTGGAGGAAAAGGACGTTTGCGGTCTTTTGCATGTCCATACTAATTTTAGCGATGGAGCCGAATCGCTTGAAAGTATGGTGGAAGCAGCCAGAAAGATGGGTATGCAATATATCGGTATCAGTGATCACAGTCAGTCTGCCCAGTATGCCGGGGGGCTGAAAAGAGAAGACGTAGAAAAACAGCATGAACTCATTGATAAGCTCAATAAAAAATATGCTCCTTTTCATATTTTTAAAGGCATAGAATCCGATATCCTGCCGGATGGCAGCCTCGATTATGATGATAAAATACTGGAACGTTTTGATTTTGTCATTGCGGCGATTCACTCCAACTTCAATATGCCGGAGAAAGAAATGACCGGGCGTATTACTAAAGCCCTGCAAAATCCATACACTACAATTCTCGCGCATCCTACGGGGCGTTTGCTTTTAGCCCGGGAGTCTTACGCCGTCAATATCATGGACGTTATTGATGTGGCGGCCCAAAATGGAAAAACGCTGGAACTGAACGCCAATCCCCGCAGACTGGATCTGGATTGGCGCAATTGCATTCATGCCCGGAAAAAAGGGGTGAAAATTTCCATAAATCCCGATGCGCATAATGCGACAGGGCTGGCCGACATCAGTTTCGGAATCAAGATTGCCCGAAAGGGTTGGCTGGAGAAAAAAGATTGCCTTAACTGCCTGAGCGTCAATGAGATCATGAAATATTTGAGTCACAAGAAAAATATTATAAAATAAAATTATAACATTTATTAATAAATTGCTAGGTATTATCCTTATTTTTATGTATAATTAATCCCTTCGCTCGCAGTATTATCGGAAGAGCTGCCTTATTTTGGAATATCGTCATGATTATCCAAAGAGGATTAGCTGAAGAGATCATTTTGCTTTAACGAAAAAGTAGAAAATATGATCATTCACCCTAATGTACTGGTTTATGACCAAAGAAATGGGTGAAAAATAGAAAAGCCATTCTGAAAATTATTAGGAGTTCGATTATGAAAAACAATGATCGAATTATAATGATAATCGGTTGTGCAATTTTATTTCTTTTAGCCGTCTTTCCGCATACACAAAAACTTTACGCCAATCCGCCACAGGATGTAAAGATTTCCTATGATTCCGGTTTGCAAATTCTAACCGTCACAATTACTCACAAATCGTTAGTCACGAGCTTTCATTACATTAAACATATAGAAATTAAGAAAAACGGTACGATAATCAGCAACAACACTTACGATAGTCAACCTGATCCGGAGACATTTACCTATACTTATAAACTGCCGGCTGTGGAAGGCGACAAACTGGAAGTGACCGCGAGCTGCAGCCTTTGGGGTCATAAAACTGCAACTGTTGTCTTAACTAAAACAAAACAATAATGCCGTAGTCAAGTTTGCACTTTTTATGGGTATTATATTTTTAATCATTTTCTGTGTCGCGATTTATTTTATAGTGCAGGCCTTAAGGACGAAGAATGTTATTGGACAGGTACAGGATACACCCGTTGATATTCTCAAGAAGCGTTATGCAAAAGGAGAGATCACAAAGGAAGACTTTGATCGGATGAAGAAAGATATAGAGTAGCCTTTACCTGTTATTTATTGTCACAGCCTGCATTTAGAAACTTCTTAACCAATTTTTGTCAATAGATCTCTATTCAAGTAAGATTTGCTTGCTGAAGCAACATATTTCAATGCGCTATGCCGCAGAGATTCAAAACCATTCACCAAAAATATTTAAGGAGGAACTGCACGTGAAACATTATATTCTCTGCATCAACAGTGGTTCCTCATCTATAAAATTCGCTCTGTATCAGATCCAATCAACCGAGAAGATAATTGCTTCAGGGGCGGTGGAACAAATCGGGCTGCCCGGGGGATGGCTTTGGCTGAAAGACGGCAAGGACAAATTCCTGGTAGACAGTCACAAGGATTTTCCGGATCAGAATGAGGCGGACCAGAAACGATACCCATGCCGACGTAATCTCTACCGCCGACAGCACCTGCACGGTTCGCGTAATTCCCACCAATGAAGATTTGATGATAGCCCGGCACACACGAACGCTGTTATTGAAAAGCAAGGAAGGAGAATAACATGAATATCGAATTTACCAATTTCGAGGAAATACTCCAAAAGGTTAAAGGCTTACCCCCAATGCCAACAGCCGTCATTGATGCGGATGAGAAGCATGTGCTGGAAGGCGCCTGTGAGGCGGCCGAGGCCGGTTACATTGATCCCACATTTATCGGGGATGAGAAAAGTATTCGTAACATTCTAGAAACTATCACTTGCAGAAAACAATTTCGCATTATCCATGCCCCGCTGGAGGATGACATGGCGGAAAAAGGCGTGGAACTCTTTGAAAAGGGTGAGGCCAAGGCTTTGATGAAAGGCCATTTACACACGGATGAATTTCTTCATCCAATTCTTGCTCATCACCTGCAGGGCAAAAAACGCATTTCCCATGTCTTTATAGCCGACCTGAAAACATATTCTAAACTGCTCTATATCACTGATGCCGGTATCAATATCAGCCCGGACCTGACAACAAAGATGCATATCGTGCAAAATGCGGTGGACATTTCCCGTGTGCTGGGAGTGAAGGAACCGAGAGTTGCCGTGTTGTCGGCGGTAGAGATTATCAATCCGGCAATTCCTTCGACTATTGATGCGGCCTGCCTGGCTAAGATGGCTGATCGCGGACAAATCACCGGCGCCGTCGTGGACGGGCCGCTGGCTTTTGATAACGCCATTTCCGCCGAGTCCGCCAAAGTCAAGGGGATTGAAAGCCCTGTGGCGGGCGATGTCGATATTCTGGTAGTTCCCGATCTGGTTTCCGGAAACATTCTGGGGAAAGATCTGGAGTATCTGGCCTCAGCCCGGCTGGCCGGTCTGGTTGTTGGAACGAAGGTGCCTATTATTCTCACCTCCCGTTCCGACCCGCCAGCGGCGCGTCTTATATCATGTGCCGTTGCCTCTCTGATCAGTCATCGAATGGACCAAGGAGTCATATCATGAACGACAAAAATAATTCTCCGGATATAATTACAACATTTAACATTATGAAAGACGCCGGCGAATACTTGTTCGATGCAAGCCAGCGCTGGATCCTCTTTATGGATGTCTTGCGCGAGCGGGGGAATAATTATTTGCAGACAATTAAAAAAGGAGAACCGCCTGTTCTCGACTTTGATTATAAGGTTATTCTTTCCGGACTGACATTTGACAGGCCGGCAAACTATGACCTGGCACGTATTATTCCCAGAAAAACAGATACCATTGATCAGAATAGCAGACCAATCGTGATTATCGATCCCCGCGCCGGAAACGGACCGGGTATTGGTGGTTCCAAACAGGATTCGGAAATAGGCGATGCCTTGACTCAGGGACATCCGGTCTATTTCATCCTCTTTCATCCGGAGCCTGTGCCCGGGCAGACGCTGGATGATGTAGAAAAGGCCGAAATACGATTTATTGAAGAAGTTGCAAGACTTCATCCCCATTCCGAAAAACCGGCTGTTATCGGTAACTGCCAGGCCGGTTGGGCTGTAGCACTCTTAGGCGCCGACAGACCGGATCTGACCGGCCCCCTCGTGTTCAATGGCACGCCGCTTTCCTTCTGGTCGGGGGTGCAAGGGAAAAACCCGATGAGATATGCCGGTGGTCTGCTGGGCGGAATATGGCTGGTTTCCCTTCTTGCCGACATGGGCAACGGTAAATTCGACGGCGCCTGGCTCGAGGAGAACTTCGAAATTCTTAATCCCGGAAATACGCTCTGGACAAAGCAGTATGAACTCTATTCCCATGTGGATACCGATAAAGAACGTTATCTCGCCTTTGAAAAATGGTGGGATGGCTATTCCGACATGACCAGAGAGGAGATTCATTACATTATAGAGAATCTGTTTATCGGCGACAAACTGGAGGAGGGGAAATTATCTCTCGACAGGAAAAAAATTTTAAATTTGAAGGACATTAAAAAGCCTATTGTCTTGTTTGCTTCGGAAGGCGACAATATAACGCCGCCTCAAGAGGCTCTGGACTGGATTATCAGAGAATATGGTTCCGTGAAGGAAATTAAACGACTAAAAAAAGTCATCGTCTATATGATTCATCCCAAAGTCGGTCACTTGGGCATTTTTGTGGGCTCCGGCGTCGCTCAGAAGGAGCACAAAGAAATAATCGGCAATCTGGACATCATCAAGGCGCTTTCACCGGGCCTTTATGAAATGATTATTGCCGACAAGGGGAAAAAGGAAGGAATAACAGATTATGATGTTCGCTTTGAGGAACGGGACATCAAGGATCTTCTGGCCATAAACGAAGGAAAAAAGGAAATGGCAAAAGAAGATGCAGACTTCGGCAGAGTGGCGGCTGTTTCGGAGGTGAACGACAGGATCTACAATACCTTTTTCAGCCCCTGGGTGAGAATATTTTCAGGTGAAACCACATCCACTATCATTAAACAGCTCCATCCGCTGCGGGTTAATAAATACATTTTCTCCGACAGGATTAACCCTCTCATGCTGCCCTTCAGGTTTCTGGCGCCTCTGGTGCAAAAGCACAGGAAACCTGCCGGCGCGGGCAATGTATTTCTGAAACTTCAGAATCGCTTCTCCGACAACATCGTGACTATGCTGGATGGCTACCAGAATATTCGCGATCATTTTGAAGAACAGTTGTTTTTTACTATCTATGAAAGCCCGCTGATGAAGCTTTTATTCCCCGGAACATCGGGGAGAAACCGGCAATAAGGAGAGTCGAGGTGGAAAAAGACAGGGGAACGATGCCCTTGAGGAAGGGAAAACCTCGACCGCACTATCCAAGATGAATAAGGATATAGGGTTATTCATCTTATAACATTAAAATATTCCTGGAGTTGCTCATGAATAATTTAAAGAAACAGGTATCAGTCAGCGGGAGCGAATCTTCTACCCCGTCTAAGGACATAGCCCATCTCGGAGAGATGGACATGAAAGACCTGATGTCATTTCTCAGGGCATCCGCAGACGGCCTATCTGAAGAGGAGGCACAGAAACGTCTGTCCCAGTATGGACCAAACGAGATTGAGGAAAAGAAAACCAGTCCTCTGCTGAAATTCCTGGGTTACTTCTGGGGGCCTATACCCTGGATGATCGAAGCAGCGGTTATTCTATCGGCACTTGTCCGCCACTGGCCCGATTTTTTCATCATCCTTGTCCTCCTCATGACCAATGCCGTGGTGGGATTTTGGGAGGAGTACCAGGCAGGCAATGCCATTGAGGCGTTAAAGTCAAGGCTTGCCATTCAGTCCCGGGTTCTTCGTAACGGGAAGTGGGGCACGATGCCGTCGCGGGAGGTGGTACCGGGCGACGTCATCCGCTTGCGCCTGGGCGATATCGTTCCCACGGATGCTCGTTTGCTCGCGGGCGACCCGATGGAAGTCGATCAATCCGCATTGACGGGCGAGTCATTACCGGTTACCCGCAAAACAGGGGAAACGGTTTACTCTGGTTCTATTATACGACAGGGAGAAATCGATGCGCTGGTCTATGGTACGGGACAAAACACCTACTTCGGCAAGACCGCGCAATTAGTACAAGAAGCCCACACCGTCAGCCATTTTCAGCGAGCAGTGCTGAAAATCGGAAACTATCTGATCATCATCGCTGTAGCGCTTGTTGCTTTGATTCTTCTGGTTGCACTTTTCCGTGGCGATAAAATGATTACCACGCTGCAATTTGCCCTGATCCTGACAGTGGCAGCAATTCCTGTGGCCATGCCTACCGTGTTGTCGGTAACCATGGCTGTGGGAGCCAGGATACTGGCGCTAAAGCAGGCCATTGTCAGCCGACTGGTAGCCATCGAAGAGCTGGCAGGCATGGATCTGCTCTGTTCGGATAAGACAGGCACCTTGACGCAAAACAAGCTCACGCTGGGCGATCCGTTCTGTGTGGAAGGCGTGACGACGGATCAGCTTATTCTGAACGCGGCGCTGGCTTCGCGTGCGGAGAATCGGGACACAATAGATCTTGCAGTACTGAGCGGCTTGAAAGACAATGAAGCACTTAAGGGTTACGAGCTGGTTCACTTTATGCCTTTTGACCCCGTACACAAACGCACCGAGGCCACCGTAAACGGCGTAGACGGAAAAACGTTCAAGGTGACCAAAGGCGCTCCGCAGGTAATACTGGAGCTGGCAGCCAACGCGGGAAAGATAAATTCCGCAGTAGAGGAAGCCGTCAATGCATTTGCCGCCCGCGGTTTTCGTTCATTGGGTGTGGCGCGCGCCGACGGGCAAGGGCAATGGCAGTTTCTCGGTGTGCTTCCTCTTTTCGATCCGCCGCGCGATGATTCCAAGGAAACCATCGCAACCGCGCGTCAGATGGGCATAAATGTAAAGATGGTCACAGGCGATCAACTGGCGATTGCGCGCGAAATGGCCGGACAACTTGGTCTGGGCAAGAATATCCTTGATGCCGGCGGCTTCGGTGACGCGAAACATCACGAGACGGCACAGTTGGCCGAGTCTATCGAAAAAGCGGACGGTTTTGCCCAGGTATTTCCCGAGCATAAATTCCACATCGTGGATGTCATGCAAAAAAGCGGCCACATCGTCGGTATGACCGGCGATGGAGCAAACGACGCACCGGCTCTGAAAAAGGCCGACTGCGGCATTGCAGTATCGGGCGCGACGGATGCAGCCCGTGCAGCTGCGGATATTGTTCTGCTGACGCCGGGTCTGTCGGTAATTATCGGTGCGATCAAAGAGAGCCGGAAGATCTTCCAGCGGATGAACAGCTATGCTATCTATCGAATCAGTGAGACGATCCGGGTACTGTTGTTCATGACTCTGTCTATTCTGGTCTTTAACTTTTATCCGGTGACGGCTGTCATGATTGTTATGCTGGCATTGCTCAATGACGGCGCCATTCTGTCCATTGCTTACGATCATGCTCGCTATTCCGACCAGCCGGAAGCCTGGAACATGCGAGCGGTGTTGGGAATTGCATCGGTGCTGGGTGTGGCCGGCGTTATTGCATCATTCGGATTGTTTTATCTCGGTGAACGTGTATTTCATCTCAGTCGCGACATTATCCAAACGCTGATGTATCTCAAACTCTCCGTGGCGGGACATTTGACCATTTTTGTGACGCGCACCCGGGGGTCGTTCTGGTCAATTCCACCCGCGCCAATTTTGTTTGCGGCAGTAGTCGGTACGCAAGTGGCGGCCACACTGATCGCTGTCTATGGGCTGTTGATGACCCCCATAGGATGGGGTTGGGCACTGGCGGTGTGGGGCTATGCACTGGCGTGGTTCGTGGTGAACGATCGAATTAAACTGGCGACCTACCGTATATTTGATCAGCATTGATAGATGAAACGGGTAATTCCATTTTCAAATCAAGCGCTACATTTGTTGGCCCTTCGGCAGGCTCAGACAGGCTTAAAGCTGATAGTCAGTCATGGTGAGCTTATCGAACCACGCCTCGTCGCCTCCTCCTGGTCGCCGCGGTAGGATCATTGATTTGGAAATGGAATTAAATTAAAGTTCTATCTGAGTGCCCAGCTCAACCACGCGATTGGCCGGGATGCCAAAATAGGCTGTAGGATTACCCGCGTTTTTTGACATAAAGGCAAAGATTTCTTTGCGCCAGCGCATCATTTTCGATTTTCCCTCAGTCAAGAGAGTTTCCCGGCCGAGATAGAATGTCGTTGTCATTGGGTCGGTAACAAGTCCATATGGAGCAAGCATATTCATGATCTGTGGCACATTAGGTTTCTGCATGAAGCCAAAAAATGCTTCTACCCGGTAAAAGCCCTGACCTAAATCCTCCAGTTTAATTTGTTCTTTATGAGGAACAAATGGAATGTCCGTAGATGTTATGGATAGAAGCACAACTTTTTCATGCAGCACATGGTTGTGTTTTACGTTGTGAAGCAGTGTTGGCGGAGTTCCTACGGGCGATAATGTCATAAAAACGGCTGTTCCGGGTACCCGTGGTAAACTGCTTTTCGGCAATTCCGCAAGAAAAAGGTCTATGGGGAATCTTACCCCGATTAACTTGCGTTGGAGCTCCTCTCGTCCTTTTTTCCAGGTAGTCATGGCAATGGCTATGAGTGCTGCGACCAGGAGAGGAAACCAGCCGCCGTCGGTGATCTTGAAGAGATTGCCGCCGAAGTAAGCAAGGTCAAATACAATAAATATACCAACAAGGAGTATGGCCTTTGTCAGTGACCAGTTCCAGTAATGGGTCAGCACCAGAAAATAGAGGAAAGATGTAATGATCATAGTTGCCGTTACGGCAATGCCGTATGCCCCCGCCATTCCACTCGACTCTTTGAATCCAACGACTACGCCTAAGCAGGCTACCATGAGTGCGTAGTTGACGAAAGGAATATATATTTGGCCCTGTATATCGCTGGAGGTATGCACAATATGTATCCGGGGACAAAAACCTAGCTGCACAGCCTGCTGAGTCAGTGAAAAAGCTCCGGAGATCAAGGCCTGAGAGGCGATGACGGTGGCCACGGTGGCGAGACCGACCATGGGATAGAGGAGGACTCTGGGAACGATTCCATAGAAGGGATTGACATTCATTGCGGGATGTACAAGGAGCAGAGCGCCCTGCCCGAAATAGTTGCATAACAGGGCCGGGCAGACAAATCCGAGCCAGGAAAGGCGGATGGCGTTCTTTCCGAAGTGTCCGAGATCCGCATAGAGAGCTTCGCAACCTGTGATGCAGAGAACTACCGAACCGAGGACGATAATGCCGTGGGTGCTGTTACGCGTAAAAAAATCAAGTGCATAAACGGGATTAACGGCGAGCAACACTTGTGGTTCTTCCGTAATCCTGATCAGACCGAAACCGGCGATAGCGAGAAACCAGATCACCATGATCGGACCGAATAACCTGCCGATGTGTTCGGTGCCGTGGTGCTGCAATAAAAAGAGTAAAACGAGTACGAAGCAGGTCAACGGCATCACAAAGGGTGTGGCGGCTTTGGTGGCAACTTCCAGACCTTCAACAGCCGAAAGGACGGATATGGCCGGTGTGATAACCCCATCTCCATAAAGGAGTCCGGCGCCGATAATACCGGAGAACATTAGTGCTGTCTTGAGTTTCGCGGAAACGGTTTTGCCGGAAGCGGTAAGAAGTCCGAGCAAAGCGAAGATGCCTCCCTCCCCCCGGTTGTCGGCACGCAGAATGAAGGTAACGTATTTAATGCTGACTACAATTGTCAGCGACCAAAATACAAGGGACAGGACGCCCAAAATATTTGCTGGATCGGGAGCAATCGCATGTTTCCCATGGAAGCATTCCTTGATCGTGTAAAGTGGACTGGTTCCGACATCGCCAAAGACAACACCGATGGATCCGAAGGCAAGCAGAAAAAGCTTTTTATCAAACCACCGGGAAGGGAAAGTTTGGTTAAATGGTGTTGCTGAATCTTGGGCATCGTCGCTTGAAGAGGACATAAAAACCTCCGAAATATGATTTTAGGAGAATGATTCTCCCGAATCACTCGGGTCGGTTCTCCTCATCGAAGCCTGCGAAGTTAGCTGAAGGGCTCGGGCCGAAGAGTTACCCTACACCGCAAATGGCGATACGCCCCAAAAAAACGGTTCCTCCGCTCCTGGAAAGCAGGATTAGGCATTTGTGCTGAGGCTAGTAAATCATCTTTTGATGATTGTCAATCATATTTGTCGGACATCATCCCAATTATAAATTCCAATATTTATGCGGATGTTGTTGTCTGTCTATTCCCCGATTATTTTTACCAATACCCGCTTTTTTCTCCTGCCGTCGAATTCACCATAAAATATTTGTTCCCAGGGGCCGAAATCCAGTCTGCCGCCGGTAATGGCAACGACAACCTCCCGGCCCATAATTTGTCTTTTCAGGTGGGCGTCGCCGTTGTCTTCGCCGGTACGATTGTGCCGGTAGCGGGAAACGGGCTCATGAGGTGCAAGCTGCTCCAGCCAATCTTCGTAGTCCTGGTGCAGTCCGGGTTCGTCATCATTGATGAAGACGGACGCTGTGATATGCATTGCATTGACCAGCACCAAACCTTCCCGGATTCCGCTTTTCTTTAAACAATCTTCCACATTATGAGTGATATTGACAAATCCTCTGCGGCTGGGAATGTTAAACAAAAGCTCTTCACGATAAGATTTCATTGATTCAACTCCAGGATTAAATCTCATTTTTTTGAAAGTTACATAAAACAGGGGTAGTTGTCAAAAAAAATGTCGTACAATAGGAATGCGACATGTGGATCATTGCGGTGTTTTTCCGGTCTTAAAAAGAAAATTAATGATTACCTCCGGTAATTCGACTATAAGTCAGAGACTTGAGGCGGCCATGCCACCCAGTATCCCGAGGCCCGTAACCACAAGAAGGCCCAGGCAGGAAAATTCGATCATTGCTTCAAGAATGTGAAGGAATAAGGATGGATGGAATCCAAATATGACAGCTGAAAATATAACCACTGGTAAAATAAGCCACTTTGACTGTCCGGTCCATACTCGTTCAATAAAAATAATACTCAACACCATGACCACTACGAAATAGAGGAGACCGAAAAGAATCAAAAGTGCTGTTCCAATGCCTGGTACAAGGATGCTGTTCATAAAAATCACCTTAAAACAAATATAGTGATTCACTTGAACACAGGCAAATTTTTTCATTGACGGAGGGAAGTACAATCTTTAAAAAAAGCGATCGTTGGTCGCTCCCATGAATTCTTAGTGATTCCTCTTTTTGACTTATTGCTTTCTGGAGTATGTGTGATTGCAATACAAACCGCCGGTCCCAATTGTATGATCTCTGTTGAATGTCCAGTAATCCTTGTTTTTCTCTGCAAGCTTCCAATCTCCGGCACATGAGTATTTACATAGATCTGAAAGTCCAAATATTGTAAAAATTTTCGAAACAGGACAAAACCGGAATCTGAATTCGATTGTGTCCCGCGTTTCCTTTACAACTCTTAAATGATAAAGTTTTCCGAAAAATAAAAAGTTTCTTTTGATCCTTTGCTTGAAAATTGAAAAATCCAGTTCTGAATTTACACGGGGAACTATTAATTTTGCTACGAATGAGGCTGCCAATGTCAGTTGCCGGCCGACAATTTGAATTGCTCTTTCTTTCCCGAGAAACGGCGTTAATACATAGACTTGTAGAATAAAAGGTATGGTGAATAAAAAAAAGAATGAAAACAATACCATTTTTATAATCATTTCATGCCCTCCATTCGAAACCTTTACGCCCTGCCTGTTACGGTCATCCTTCTTCCCTGTTCAAATGATCCAGCAGTATGATAATTTTATCGTTCTCGACGATGTCGGACATCGAATTGCCGTGGTGCACAAAACGAATCAATCCTTTTTTGTCAATGACCAGCTGCGCGGGCAGGCGGCCAAGCTTCAGCAGCTTTACCTGTTGCCCATAGAGTTTTGACACGGTATGTTCCGGGTCGGGCAAGCCGGGAAAGGGCATATCATGTTCACTCCACCACTTTTTGAAGGTATCCGTGCTTTCTGGTCCGATGGCGACTATTTCAGCATCGCGTATCAAAAATTTCCGGTAATCCTCGCGCAACTGCGCCATGTGCCGGCGGCAGTATGGTCAAAGAAACCCACGGTTGAAAATCAGAACCACATTTTTCATACCTTTATAACTGGAGAGTCGGAACTGCTGTCCTTCACTGTCCGTGAGTTCAAAATCGGGTGCGGGTCTGTACTCGGCGATTTCGCTTTTGTTCATGAGAATCTACCTTTCCTCCATTAAATAAAAACGGAAAAACGTGATTGCGGTACGATCAAAACGCTGTCCGGCTTGTCCAGCTCCGCCGCCGCCAGCAGGCCGGCGTCGATTGGAAGATTGAACTTGATTTGCGAAAGCGATAAAAACCGTACGTCCAAAACTTTGTGTTCAATGACGATCCTCTTTAATTTTTTGCCTTTGCCGATAAAACCTGTCATCGGTTCCGTGATTTGTTTAACGATGTTGTCTTGTGTATTTTTGACAAGGGACGATTTCATTAAAATCTCGATTTCGCCGTTCCAGTTGCCTGTTGCCTTATAGAAGTCGGTTCCATCGGCGGAGCGTTCCGTCAACAGGTTAAAGGATATGTGCGTCCAAAATATGCCGAGAATGCGCGTCACTGCGGGTATGATTCTCGAAGAAACTCCGCTTTGAAAGAAGTAAACCGCCGGGTTGCCTGTTGTGGGGTCAATTACATAGGTGCGAAGATTGAGCTGGTCGTAACCGAAGCTCGGCCACTGCAAATAAGAAAGATGCACCCTCCTGCATTGCATGGCTACAATGGATATGAAAACCTTGTCCTCCGATGAGTCGAACGTCAACCCGGATGGAACCAGCGGGCGTATGCGATCTGCCGGGACCAGGTAAGAAAGATAAAGCAAATTATGCAGGTCCATTTTGATTGTCAACAGTTGGGGTAAGCCGGCCATTGCATCAATCCTCTATTTACATACCGAAAAATATTCAGATGGAGCCTGCTTGACAAAATTACTTCGTTAACTTAAGTTAAACAACAGTTGACCAATGTCAACTGCGCGGCCATTGCCTTTACCGCCGTTACTTTCAGCAGGGCAGCAGGTCGTTCAACCTTGAGCATTGACTACGGCATTGGGAAACGGCAATGAATATTCTTATCTCCGGTTCTTCGGGATTTATAGGCTCCGCACTGGCGCCGCATCTGCAAGCTCGTGGACATACGATCCTCAGACTGGTGCGCGATCATTCGTAGACGGGCATATTCTGGGACCCGGTACAAGGTGTTGTCGATCTGTCCGCCGATGTGAAAATTGACGCCGTGATCAACCTCTCCGGCGATAATATTGCCGCGGTGCGATGGACGAAGCAAAAGAAAGAGAAGATCCTCTCCAGCCGCATCGACAGCACTTCACTTAAATAAAATATTCTTATCGTTCCGGTTTCCGGCGCGATAAACCTGTGGAGGAATGCTGATGGAAAATTTCCCCAAGCCCGTCGTCGTGGTCAGTAAATGCCTTGGCTTTGAACATTGCCGCTATGACGGGGAGATGATCGAAACCCCTTTTGTGGAAAAACTGAAAACCCATGTGTTGTTTTACCCTGTTTGTCCGGAAATGGAAATTGGATTGGGTGTGCCGCGCAAACCCATCCGGATTGTCTCTGTGGATGACGGCCGTATTCTATTTCAGCCGGCTACCGGAAAAGATTTGACCGGTCCGATGCGCAACTTCCTGGCGACATTCCTTGATTCCCTGCCCGAGGTGGATGGATTTCTGCTGAAGAGCCGTTCACCTACCTGCGGCGTTAATGACGTTAAAATATACACGGGTTTTGAAACCTCATCCCGGACAACCCGGGGCAGCGGATTTCTGGGCGGCGCAGTCCTGGAAAAATTCGCCGGACTTCCCGTTGAGGATGAGGGCCGAATTCGCAACTTTACCATCCGGGAACATTTTCTGACCCGGATTTTTACCTTTGCCCGGTTGAGGGAGGTGAAAAAGAGCGGCTCTATGAGAGTCCTTGTGAATTTCCATTCTATCCAGAAACTCCTGCTAATGGGATGCAACCAGGCACAGATGCGGATTCTCGGCAAGATCGTTGCGAATCATGATAATGAAGACTTCGATGTTGTAGTGGCCCGTTACGAAGAGCACCTGAAACAGGCGCTGACAACCCCGCCGCGGTTCGCCGCGATGATCAATGTTCTGGAGCATGCCTTCGGGGGATTTTCGGAAGTGCTCTCGAAAGAAGAAAAGGCCTTTTTCCTGGAGAGCATTGAGGAATACAGAGATGAAAGGATACCGTTAAGCGCCCTTCTCAGTGTGTTGCGGGCCTGGTCGATCCGTTATCATAACAGCTATCTTTTAGGGCAGACCTTACTGCAGCCCTACCCAGGCCAATTGGTTGAAATTACCGATTCAGGAAAGGGAAGAAATCAGTGAATTGCCTTGCCGCCGGATTATCTCTGATATCGTAATCAGAACGAAATAATACGTTTTTCAATGCCGCCGGTGGGAACACCGGCGGCTACAGTGGCCTGTCCTCGTTATTCTCTTTCAAGCAAGAAACCGACTTTCATTGTAACCTGGAACTGTGTGATCTTGCCTTCAATGACCCGTCCCGTGGTTTCAATCACTTCAAACCACCCTATGTTACTGACGGTTTTGTTTGCCGTTTCGATCGCATTACGAATGGCATCGTCGACACCCTGTGTTGATGTCCCTACGATTTCAATTTTTTTATAGATGCGTTCCGACATATCAACCTCCTTATTGTGTGATGATATTGTACCAACGACATTACAATTCCGCGCAACCATCGCAGTTCATTCAACCTGCAAAAATCCGGTTGTGCCCTTCGCTACCGACAGATGGCAAAGTTCCATGCAATATGATTAATTTTATTTATTGATGCTGAAATGTCAATACGAATCAACAGGATTACTCGTTGATATCATCTCCTTTTCTATGCTATAGAGGTTACAGGTAGTGATATTTGCAGGGTCAAACTTTAAATGCAGACGCAAGATGCGGGTGCAAAGTGCTAAGTAATACTGAAGTAAAATAGAGATCTTACACACTTCCTCATCTTTTAAAAAGACTGTACAAGCTCATTGCCTTGTGTTATTAGGCAAAAAATCTATAAAAACCATTCAGGAGAAATTATATGTCCGGCCATTCCAAATGGAGCACAATTAAAAGAAAGAAAGGTGCTATCGACGCCAAGCGCGGTAAAATATTTACCAAAATTATCAAGGAAATAACGCTTGCGGCAAGGCTCGGCGGCGGCGATATTGAAGGGAACGCCCGGCTCCGGCAGGCGATTATGGCGGCCAAAGAAGAAAATATGCCCAAGGATAATATCGATCGGGCAATTAAAAAAGGCATCGGTGGCGGAGAGGGTGCTGCAAATTTTGAAGAAGTTACCTACGAAGGTTACGGTCCCGCCGGTGTCGCCGTTCTGGTGGAAGTGATGACGGATAATAAAAATAGAACAGTTGCGGAAATCCGCCATATCTTTTCCAAACACGGCGGTAATCTGGGTGAAAACGGATGCGTGGGGTGGATTTTTTCGAAGAAGGGCAGCATCGTCATTGATAAAAAAGAAGTTGACGAAGATGTGCTGATGGAACTGGCGCTTGACGCCGGCGCCGAAGATGTCTTGAGCGAGGGCAATGAATTTGAAGTAGTTACCGATCCCGCCGCCTTTGAAGAAGTAAAAAAAGTAATAGATGCCAAGGGTATTAAACATCTGGAAGCCCGGATCGGCATGATTCCGTCCAATACAGTTAAGCTGGAACTGGGAAAGGCGGAGCAGATGCTCAAGATGATGGAAAAGCTCGAAGATAATGATGACGTGCAGAACGTCTACTCCAATTTTGACATTGATGAAGACGTGATGGAAAAACTCAGCGCCTGATTGAAGATTATTTTTTGATGGAATAAAATTGCGCATTTTAGGAATTGATCCCGGCAGCCATATAACCGGTTATGGAGTGATTGAAAAGGAAAGCAACTATTTGCGATATGTTATACACGGCGAAGTAAGACCGCCCAAAGATTCGCTTTTATCAACGGTTCTAATTTCCATTTATCAGCAGTTGTCCGCAGTGATTAAGCAGACGGTTCCCGGCGCCATCGCAGTAGAAAATATTTTTTACGGCAAAAATGTTCGCAGTTTAATTAAACAGGCCCAAGTCAGAGGTGTGGTGATTTTTGCCGCGGCCAGGCTGGGAATTCCTGTGTTTGAATATTCGCCGCTGGAAGTCAAACAGGCGGTGGTTGGCTATGGCCGGGCGGAAAAAAAACAGGTGCAAGTTATGGTTAAGGCTATTTTAAAGCTTCCTTCTCTGCCGCCCGCTGATGCCGCTGATGCTCTCGCCGTTGCCGTTTGTCATGCCAATTTCCAAAAGGAGCAGCCGGTCTGATGATTGCTCTCCTTTGCGGTAAAATCGTCTATAAAGAAATCGCCAGTGTTGTAATAGATGCCAACGGTGTCGGTTACCGTGTTTTTATTCCGCTGACAACTTTTTATGAATTGCCGGAGGCAGGTGAGTCCGTCACATTGCATGTACATACTCACGTCAAGGAAGACGCCATTAATTTATTTGGCTTTTATACAACAGAGGAACGCAATCTTTTTCAGTTGATGATTTCCGTAAGTGGCATCGGGCCGAAGATCGCCATGAATATCATTTCCGGTATGACACCAAATGATCTGCTGCAAGCAATTTCCGGCGGCAATGTGGGCAAGCTGGTCAGCATTCCCGGAGTTGGCAGGAAAATGGCGGAGCGCCTGATTTTGGAGCTCAAGGAAAAAGTTATCAAGAAAATGACGCTGGAGCAACTGCCGGTTGCCGGTGATCAGAATAAAACCGATGAGATGCTGAAGGAAGATGTGCTGTCCGCCTTGGTGAATCTCGGTTATAAAAATAATACGGCGAAAGATGCTTTGGATAAGGTCATGCAAATATCAGAGGAAGAATTGACTTTGGACACGCTGTTGAAAAAGACCCTGAAAATTCTTGCTGGCTGATTTGATGATGGCAGGTAGTACATGGATGTAACCATAAAAAATCCTTTGATCAGTCCTGTTTGCGCCCAGGAAGAATCCGGCCTGGAAGTTACTTTACGTCCGGCGAAACTGACAGATTATATTGGTCAGGAAAAGATCAAAAATAATTTGGCGATTTTTATTGAGGCCGCCAGAAAGAGACGCGAAGCCCTGGATCATGTTTTGCTGTATGGGCCGCCCGGTCTGGGAAAAACGACGCTCGCCTATATTATTGCCCGGGAAATGGGTGTGGATATCAAGGTTACTTCAGGCCCGGTTATTGAAAGGCCCGGTGATCTGGCGGCGATTTTAACAAACATGCACGAACATGAAATTCTCTTTATCGACGAAATTCACCGCCTTTCCCATGTGGTGGAAGAGATTTTATATCCGGCTATGGAAGATTATTATATTGATATTTTGATCGGGCAGGGACCGTCGGCCAGATCAATGAAGCTGGACATTCCCAAATTTACCCTGATTGGTGCTACAACACGCGCCGGATCGCTCACTTCACCTTTGCGCGACCGTTTCGGCATGCATTTCCGTTTGGAATTTTACGCACCGCAGGAACTGGCAATAATTATCAAAAGATCTGCCTCCATTTTGGGAGTAAAGCTGGCAAATGGCGGAGCCCAGGAACTGGCAATGCGTGCCAGAGGAACGCCCAGAATTGCCAACCGGCTGCTGAAACGCGTTCGTGATTATGCCGAAGTTAAGTCCGACGGAACAATTGACGGGGAAATTGCCAAAGCTGCACTGGATGCTTTTGAAGTCGATCATAAAGGTTTTGATCAGATGGACAGGAGATTGCTCATGACTCTGATTGAAAAATTCAATGGTGGCCCCGTGGGTCTGGAAAGCCTGTCCGCGGCAATCGGGGAGGAAAAAACAACCATTGAAGATGTTTACGAACCATATCTGATTCAGGAAGGATATTTGCAAAGAACGGCACGCGGAAGAATAGCATCGGCTAAAGCTTATGAACATTTCGGGCTGAAAGCCGCCGCCCAAAAAGAACTCTTTTGAAAAGGCACCTTTGTTTGCTTGTATTGAGTTAATGAAATTATGAAACTGTTGATGCACATCTGCTGTGGTCCATGCACCATCTATCCTTTAAAGGAATTGAGAACTCAGGGACATGAAGTCGCGGGCGTATTTTATAATTCCAACATCCATCCATATCAGGAATACCAGCGTCGTCTGCAAACCTTAAATGATTATGCGACAAAAGCGTTTTTAGACGTCTTTTGTCCCGAAGACTATCAGTTGGAAGAATTTTTACGCCAGGTCGCTTTCAAGGAAAAAGAGCGCTGCGAATACTGCTTACAGCACCGCCTGGAATATACCGCTCAAATGGCGTTGGCCGGTAAATATGATGGCTTTACGACAACATTACTTTATAGCAGATATCAGAAGCATGACCTGATTCGGGAAATTGGTGAGCAGCTCGGCCGCCGGTTGGGGATTCCTTTTCATTATCAGGATTTTCGCGTTGGCTGGACCGAAGGCATCAAGATATCCAGGGAATTAGGCATGTACCGGCAGCAATACTGTGGTTGTATCTATAGTGAAAAGGAACGCTATTGTAAATAACTCGCCCCAATAAAAAATAGTATAATTAGCCTCTTTGCTGCTAAAATTCCCTTTCCTGGAAGAATAGTGGTATTTCCGCCACAGGAGCTAAACATTCCTGATAAGAAGGCGTAAATTGCTGGGAAAATAATTCGTAATTATAACGACTTATTTATGTGAAAAATGTCGTGATATGTGGCATGGATATTGCTTTAAAAACCTTAAGATTTATTGAATTGGTATGACTTTATGCATTTGCAACGGACATTGAAAAAAGAAATAATTTGCTCCAGTATCGGTTTGCACACCGGTCGGAAAGTAAACATGCGCATTAAACCGGCATCGGTGGATACAGGCATAGTGTTTATACGTAAAGATTTGCCCGACGCCCCTGTGATTCCTGCTAAATACAATAATGTTTCCGATACAACGCTAGCCACGACACTGGGTGCGAATGGTGTTACCGTTTCTACGGTGGAGCATCTTCTTTCCGCTTTCAGCGGTATGGGTGTTGATAATGCTGTTGTAGAACTGGATTCTTTTGAAGTACCCATCATGGATGGCAGTGCGCTTCCTTTTGTGAAAATGCTCGAGGAAGTTGGTACGCATGTACAGGGAAAAACCAAGAAACTTTTAGTTATCAAAAAGCCCGTTTCCGTAAAGGAAGGAGACGGAAATGCCGTTTTATTGCCTGCGGCGGAGTTTAAGATCAGTTATGAAATCGACTTTAAACATGTTACTATTGGCAGGCAGACTTATAGTATGACTTTTTCCGATGAAAAATACGAAAAGGAAATTTGTGCAGCCCGGACTTTTGGCTTTTTAAATGAAGTTGAATATATGCAGGCAAAAGGCTTAGCCCTTGGTGGATCTCTGCAAAACGCCGTCGTTCTTGATGATCAAAAGGTTATCAATAAGGAAGGTCTGCGTTTTCCTGATGAATTTGTCAGGCATAAAATACTTGACTCCATCGGAGATTTGTTCTTACTGGGGATGCCGATAATCGGTCATTTTGTAGCTTACAAGTCCGGACACCTCTTAAACAATCTTTTGTTGAAAGAACTGATGTTAAAGACGGACTGCTGGGAAATTGTCAGCTGTCTGGATAAAAAAGAAACATTTCATGACCTCACGTCCTTAAAAATTCCCTCTTTTCACATTCTTGACGCCATTCAGGTTTAATTCAAATTAGTCTTGATTTTTATTCTCATGTTACCTAGTATTGTTCGTTAATTCATTTTTACAAAATTGCTTTTAAAAAGGTTTATATGGAGAAAATCAAAAGGAATTTGGGTAAATTATTGTTCATTTTTTTATTTGTTGTTTCCGGTTGTCTTGGTGCTGGAACGCAGGGACGAGCCGTCGAGCCGACAATAAAAGACATTATAATTACCAATGACAAGGAAAACGTGCTCTTGTATGCAAGAGTGGTGAACGGTTTTAAAACCGAAATGGAATCAAGTATTCTGGCCGGTGCGCCGGCAGTATTTGTCCTGGAGCTGGAAGTTTATCAGAGCAGAACCGGTCTGTGGGATAAGAAAATCACAAGCTATGAAATCAAACGTACTATAAAATATGATAATCTGAAGAAGACCTTCAGTATTTTTACCAACGGTTATGAAACACCGGTAGTTTTTCCTGATTTCGAAAGCGCGCAAAAGGCAATGGCTGATCTAAACGGAATCCCGATTGTGCCTCTGAAGAAACTGGTTCGCGGAAATAATTACTATCTGATGACGAAAGTAAAGATAGATAAAGTTCGTTTGCCTTTGCACATGGAGTATGTATTTGTATTTGTTTCGTTCTGGGATTTTGAAACTGCGTGGTACAAACAGCGATTCTCGTATTAGTTTTATGGATTCAAACAGCTCTGAAAAAAGTAAAATATATCTTAGCATTGCTATGTGAGAATGAAGAAAAAACAAAGGTCTGTCTATATAGATGACAAAGAATTAAGGAAAAGGCGCCGTGAACGGATTATTATAATCGTTGTGGGTTTGCTTGCTGTTGCCTTAACCTTAATCGCCAGCCATTATTCTCAAAAAGGTGATTTGCCTGTTTCGACCAATATTCTCGTCTACAGCCTGACCAGCATTAACGTTATATTAATTATCCTGCTGCTTTTCCTGATTGTCCGCAATGTAGTTAAGTTGTTTTATGAACAGCGTCACGGCATTATCGGTTCCAAATTAAGGACAAAACTTGTTGTTGCCTTTGTCAGTTTATCCCTCGTGCCGACAATTTTACTTTTTATATTTGCCATAAATTTTCTTACGTACAGCATAGAATTCTGGTTTAACATTAAGATTGGCGACGCCTTATCCCGTTCTCTGGAAGTGGCCCAAGTCTATTATCAACAAACGGCGGAACATGCGAAGTTTAATGCGCGCCAGATCAGCGCCGACATCACCCAAAACCATCTTTATGATCCCGAAAGGCAGGAATACCTAAAGGACTTAATTGTTCAGCGCCAAAAAAATTATAAAGTGGGGATGGTGGACATCAGCTTTGACTTTCAAAAAAATAATATTGTTTTTAATGATGTCTCCCATCCCGAACTGTTGCCGATAACTTTAACTCCTAAAATGTTGGAAGACATTTATTTGGGAAAGGAGGCCTCAACTGTTCAGCCAACCACCACGGGTGATGCTGTTGTCGGTATTGTTCCCGTTTTTTCTTATGCTGTTCCGACTGAGGTGATTGGTCGTGTTTCCGTAAGCTACAACATTCCCAAAGGATTTGTGGACAAATTGAGAATCATTGGGACAGCCTCCGAGCAATACAGCCAGATCAAACTGATGAAAAATCCGATAAAATTTAATTATATTGTCACATTGTCCATAGTAACGCTGCTGATCATTTTTCTGGCGACGTGGTTTGGTTTTGCATTGGCAAAAGAGATTACAGTACCGATTCAAAATCTGGCGGAAGCCACTAATAAAATTACCCAGGGAAATTTGGACATTCATATTGGCATGGAAGCGGATGATGAAATTGGATTTTTGGTTAAATCCTTCAATCAGATGACCAGGGACTTAAAGAAGAGTAAGGATGGGCTGGAGCAGCGGCGCAAATATATGGAAACTGTTTTGCGTAATGTTTCAGCAGGCATTATTTCGGCTGACAAAGATGGCATGATAACAACCGTCAACCACGCTGCGGAAAAAATGTTCGATATCGAAGCAGAGAAAGTCCTTATGCAAAATTATCGTGATCTGCTGATTCCAGAGCATATTTCGCTCGTCGACGAATTTTTACGGGAAATGCAGGAAAACAATGTAAACTCTCTGGAAAAGCAAATTGAACTTATGTTCCAGGATAAGGCGCTTACTATTTTGCTAAGTATAACAACAATGATGGATGACGAAAGTAACTATTCCGGTATGGTGGTGGTGTTTGAAGATCTGACCCAGTTGCAAAAGGCGGAACGTGCTGCTGCCTGGCGCGAGGTTGCCCGCCGCATGGCGCATGAAATTAAGAATCCGCTCACGCCGGTGCAACTTTCCGCCCAGAGACTGCAACGGAAATACGGGGATAAATTAGGAGAAGATGGTTCAGTTTTTAAAGAATGTACACAAACCATTGTTGATCAGGTGGAAGTGCTGAAAAACCTGGTAAATGAATTTTCGCGTTATGCCCGCATGCCCGTGACAACCCTGACACTCAATGATCTGAATAGTGTTGTTGCTGATTCAGTCGTTCTGTTTCAGGATGCTCATAAAGACATCATTTTTGATTATAAACCGGCAGAGAGGCTGCCGAAAGTTAATCTTGATGCCGAGCAGATTAATCGAGTTATGATTAATCTGCTGGATAATGCTGTTGCCGCAATCAATAAAAAAGAGGGCAATGTTGAAATCACGGTTAGTTATGATGAAATACATCATAAGGTTACGGTAGCCGTGGCCGATGACGGAGCCGGGGTGCCTGCGAGTTATAAAAGAAAGGTGTTCGAACCTTATTTTTCCACAAAAAAATCCGGAACAGGCTTGGGTTTGGCAATTGTAAGTTCGATTATTTCCGATCATCACGGCCAGGTTATTATTGCTGACAATAAACCATCGGGAACGATTATTTCTTTTCAGTTGCCGGTAGCGGAAGTTTAATTTATAACGACCTTGTAAAAAGACCGGATGCTGCGTTGCGCCTAATCCTACGTCACTGCGGCGTACGCTAAGTACGCCTCATTCCTCATGATTCGCGCGCCTTGCCTGCGGCCTTTTTACAAGGTCATCATTTATAGCTAAAGGATGAAAGTACTTATTATGAACGAAACGATTCTTATAGTTGATGATGAAGCCAGCATTTGCCAGTCGCTGGGTGCCATTTTGGAAGATGAAGGTTATCAGGTTCTTGTCGCCGGCTCCGGTGAAGAGGCATTAAAATGTGTTGACAGTGAAATGCCGCAACTTGTACTGCTCGATATCTGGCTTCCTGGAATTGACGGTCTGGAAACTCTCAAAGCTATAAAAGCGGCGCATTCCAATATTCTGGTAATTATGATGTCCGGTCATGGCACAATTGAAACGGCCGTGAAAGCTACAAAACTTGGAGCTTTTGATTTTATTGAGAAGCCGCTTTCTCTGGACAAAGTCATTATCATGGTAAACAATGCCTTTAATTTTATTCGCCTGGAAGCGGAAAATCTGTTGCTGAAGCAGAAGTATTCTCATCAATACGAATTAACCGGCAGCAGTCAGGCCATAAACGAGCTCAAGGAAATGATCAGTATTGTTGCCCCGACGAATGCCTGGATTCTGATTATGGGAGAAAACGGGACGGGCAAGGAACTGGTGGCGCGATCAATTCATCACTTAAGCCGCCGGTCCCATAAACCGATCATCGAAGTCAATTGCGCGGCGATTCCGGAAGAGCTTATTGAAAGCGAATTGTTTGGCCATGAAAAAGGCGCTTTTACCGGGGCAACAGAGAAAAAGCGCGGTAAATTTGATCTCGCGCATGAAGGCACCATTTTTCTCGATGAAGTAGCCGATATGAGTCTGAAGGCTCAGGCTAAAATTCTCCGCATCCTGCAGGAAAAGAAATTTGAGCGGGTGGGCGGAAACAAAGTTATTGATATGGATGTCCGCGTTCTGGCTGCGACAAATAAGGATCTGGAAACAGAAATGGAGGCGGGACGTTTCCGGCAGGATCTCTATTACCGTCTGCATGTCATTCCCCTGCTGGTTCCCACCCTGCGGGATAGAAAGGAAGACATAAGACCCTTGGCAGAAAGATTCCTGCTCGATTTTGCCCTCAAAGAGGGTGGACATAAAAAAGTAATAACCGACGACGCTATACAATTGCTCATGCAGCATGATTGGCCGGGCAATGTCCGTGAACTGAAAAATATTATTGAAAGATTGATTATTTTAACTCCGGGCGATGAAATAACAGCCAAGGACATTCCATTTCTCAGCACCAGGGTAGATGATGGCGAAGCATTGTTGGGACAGACGGTTCCTGCTGCCGATTCATTAAAAGACGCCAAAATGGATTTTGAAAGACAATTCATTATTAAGAAACTGGAGGAAAATGAGGGGAATATTTCCAAAACTGCGGAGGCAATCGGCCTGGAGCGCAGCAACCTGCATAAAAAGTTAAAGAGCCTCAAAGTTGACGTCAAAAGTGATTTATAGACGGACTCGTAAAAAGGCCGGATGCTGCGTTGCGCTTGATCCTTCGTCACTGCGGCGTACGCTAAGTACGCCTCGTTCCTCATGATTCTCGCGCCTTGCCTGCGTCCTTTTTACGAGTCCATCATAGGTCCCCACCTAAATTTTACTGGTCATTTGCTGTTTCATGTCGGAAATGGAAAATTTGTTGAAGGGAAGAAAACCGGCACCAAGAACGATTATGATGATCATGGATAAGAAATGATAAACAACGGCGAAGGAAAGGGCGTCCGTTTTAGCGATTCCGAAAAGTCCCAGAGCTAAAATACAACTGAAATGCCAGCTGCCGATGTAGCCGGGCGCTGTAGGAACGGCAATCCCGACCATAAGAATAACCATTACTATAAACGACGCCATTACCGGCAATGTAAAGCCGAAAGCTTCGAATAAGATATAAATGGCTAAAACATCCAGGAGCCAGACTGTGGCGGAAAGAAACAATAAATAAAGCAGTAACCTGATATTGACGATGATTTGAAATCCGTCGATAAAACGATGAATAATTTCATCAATCTTATTGGCAAACTTCCCCGGCAGTTTACTTAAAATCCGGTTGATGATCTTTAAGGCTGTTTTCCTGCGCCAAACTAATCCCACAATACAGCAGAATATCGTCAGAGTCAGAACAAAAAGAAGTAAACTCGATTTGATCATCCAGGAAGGTAGATCAGCAAGAAGCAGAATTATAACGGCGATGGTCAACACGGAAAAGCTGTCCAGAACTCTTTCCACTATGATCGTACCTAATGCCGACGACATTTTGATTGTGCTTTTTTTAGCGATTAAATATGGTCTGGCGAGTTCGCCGATGCGGGCGGGAATTGCGGCGATTGCTAAAAAACCTACGGAAGTAACGGAAAAGAGGGAAAGCTGGTCGATTTTTTCCAACGGCTGCAAAATAACTCCCCAGCGATACGACCGCAGCCACTGCATTAAGAGCGCAACAACTAAGAAAAGCGCAACATAGCCTACATGTATTTTCTGAAGATCATGGACAATGTCCTGAAAACTGATTCCTCGAACAGACAAATAGACCAGGACAGCGCTGATGATGATGCCGAAAATAATTTTTTTATTCATTGCCTGTCTGGTCCAAATCTTTTATTTATTTTGGGCCAGATGCTCGGCGATTTTATCGTGCAGCAATTGGGAAGACAGTTTATTGCCAATCATTCCTACTCTGACGGATACAGTTGTTACATCCTTCGATTTGTATTTAAGATCGAATTGAACTTTTTCGTCGTTAATGACGGTAGTAATTTTCCCTTGGGCGATTTCTTTATCCGGTACAACCTGGGTGCCGTGCATATCGGCTATGGTTTGTTCGCAGGCGTTCCAAACTTTATCAAAGGATGCATAGTAGTCGGTTTTTAATTCGCCGTTAACGAAAACGTATGTTCCTGTACCGGCGCCGACTGCGGCTCCTCCGACAACGAGCGGCACGCAACCTGAAAAAAGAAAAGCAGCAAAGACCAAAATAATTATTCCCAAATTATTTCTTTTCATGTTTCTTCCTCCAGTAGTGTTCAACAATAAGTACTAATCATATGTTAGCGATGATTGCAATATCTATTGTAAACTAGTTGGTGTTATGGTGATTTGGCACTGATCTTTTCAAATTCCCTTAAAAGTTCTTCCTGCTTTTTATTGAGGTTTACCGGTGTTTGCACAATTATTTCGATGATCATATCGCCGCGACCGTAGCCGCGCAGGTGAGGAATACCCTTACCCTTCAAACGTAAAGAATTACCGCCCTGAACGCCTTTAGGTATTTTAACTTTTTCTTTCTCTTCGAGTGTGGGTACTTCAATTGTTGCACCCAAAGCCGCTTGAGTAAACGAGATGGGAATACGGCAATGTATGTCGTCGTCAGACCGGACAAAAAAATCATGTTCCTCAACTCTCAGAAAAACATATAAATCACCGTCAGGACCGCCCTGCTCGCCGGGTTCACCCTCGCCGCGCAGACGCAGGCGGGAACCCGTATCAACACCCGCCGGAATTTTTAGCTGGACATTTTTCCTTATCGTTTCCTTGCCCTGTCCATGACAACAATTGCATGGCACTGAAACAGTCTTACCGCTGCCGCCGCAATGGGGGCAGGTGGTGCTGATGGTGAAGAAACCGCGGGACTGTACCACCTGACCGTGTCCCTGACAAATGTGGCATGTTTCCGGGTGTGTTCCGGCAGCAGCGCCGGTGCCGTTACATTCATGACAGATGGCATATTTTTCCAGCTCGATAGTGGTCGTCGCACCAAAGGCGGCATCATAAAAGGAAATTTTTAAATCATAGCGCAAATCAGCGCCGGCGCGGGCATAAGAACGGGATCGCCCTCGGGAACTGCTAAATCCGAATGCTTCTTCAAAAATACTGCCGAAATGGGAAAAAACATCTTCAAATCCGTTGAATCCCCGGAAACCGGTATTGCTTAAGCCTTCATGACCGTATTGATCGTATATTTCTCTTTTCTGCTTATCGGTTAATACTTCGTAAGCTTCCGCCGCTTCTTTAAAGCGTTCTTCCGCTTTTTTGTCTCCCGGATTTCTATCCGGATGGCATTGCATGGCTATTTTACGGTAGTTTTTTTTAAGATCTTCATCTGAGGCAGTCCGGTTTACCCCCAGAATGTCATAGTAATCCTTTTTGGTCATGAGATTTTTTCGTATCCTTCCGCTTGCAGAATTTGCCTGAGTGAACTTAGCAATTCCTCATTATTTGCTTTTTCCAGAGCATGACGGGCAAAAAGGTGTTTTTTTAAATTTAAAGCGATCTTACCGATATTTTCCCAGTCAACAGGTTTTAATTCCTGGTTCAGGGCTTTGGCTGCCCGCCCAAAAAGCATAACATCTCCGCTTTCGAATGCGGCATTTTTAATCTTTTGTAATCCTTCGGTAAAATTTGCCGTTTGATAAAAATCCAGGGCGTCGGAAAGATTGCCCTCTGCAAAAAAAATATCCCCGTAATTCTTAATGATTTCAGGATTAGTATGATCGGTATACAAAACTTTCTGTTTAAGTTGGTAATCGGGTAACTTTTTAATAGCCAATTATTCCTCCTTGAGGGAAGACATCAATCAAAAAAATTTTCCAAAATTTATTAATGAAAGTGATTATGTCAAATTATATTTTGGGATTTATTCCACCAGACGCTTCAAGGCTTCTTCGTATTTTTTCCTGGTGTTTTCGATGATATCAGGCGGCAATTCCGGTGCAGGCGGCTTCTGATTCCAATTAATCGAAAGCAGGTAGTCTCTGAGGAATTGCTTATCATAACTTTTTTGCGGTCGTCCCGCTTCATATTCTGCGCTTGGCCAGAAGCGTGATGAGTCCGGCGTAAGCAGTTCATCAATCAGAATTAATTCGTTGTCCAGCATGCCGAATTCCATTTTTGTGTCTGCAATGATGATTCCTGATTTTTGGGCTATCGCGGCGGCGCGTTCATAAATGGCCAAACTGATTTTTATGATTTTATCGGTAAGTTCTGTGCCAATGATATCTTCCACGTCTTTTTGGGTGATGGTGGCGTCATGCTCGCCTTCCGGCGCCTTCGTCGAGGGAGTGAAAATTGGATGGGGCAGTTTCGACGATTCTTGCAGGCCGTCGGGCAGCACAATACCGGAGATGGTTTTATTCTGCTGATAATCTTTCCAGCCGGAGCCGCTAAGATAACCGCGGATAATGCATTCTACGGGAAGCGGCTTTGCCTTTTTCACCAGCATGCTTCTGCCTTCCAGCATGTCACGGTAAGGGGCGCAATCCGCCGGAAAATTTGCCGGATCAATAGATATCAAATGATTGCCGATAATGTCTGCCATCTTCGCAAACCAGAAAGCTGACATGCGGTTCAGAATTATGCCTTTGCCGGGAATAGGATTGGGCATAATGACATCGAATGCCGAGATACGATCGGTAGCTACGATTAACAAATGATCATTGACGGAATAGATATCGCGAACCTTACCGCTACTCACAAAATTCAGGTCCGCGAAGTCAGTTTTTTGTAATCCTTCTTTCATAAATGCCGTTTTCTCCTCGTTATCTGATAAATGGATTGTATTTTTTTTCATGGCCGATGGTGGAAGTCGGAGTTCTGCCGTAATTATGGCCGGGCATGACTTTGGTATTGTCCGGCAGGGTGAAAAGCTTTTCCTTGATCGCCCTGTACATTGTCTGCGGGGAACTGCCGGGCAGATCGGTTCTGCCAACGCCTTCGACGAAAAGGGTGTCTCCGGTAAAGACAAAACCCGGAATATAAAGACTGATTCCCCCGGGAGTGTGGCCGGGAGTGTGAATAACTTTGAGGGATATGTTGCCTGCGTCAATAGTGTCTCCATCCTTAACCAGACGGTCAGCCGGAGGAGACTGAGCGGCTCCGAACATTTTCAGCATCATCGCCGGAGTTGATGTCAACATCTCGGCATCATCTTCGTGAATAATGATTTTCGCTCCGGTTAGTTTTTGCATTGGGGCGTTGCCGCCGATATGATCCACGTGTCCATGAGTATTAACAATGTAATTGATGTGCAGTTTATTTTTTTCCGCTTCAGCGAGAATTCCTTTCGCATTGTCTGCCGGATCGATAACAAGAGCGTCACCGGTTATGGTATCTCCAACCAGATAGGCAAAAACAGCCATATGTCCTACTTGGATTTGTTTGACAAACATAGTAATCGCACCCCCAAATTAATCCAAATTGCCTAGCATTTTTTAGTTTCTTTCGTCAATTTAATTAAAGTCTCCAGGAAAAAGAAAAGTTTACCTCCGTTTAAGGATGGCTGCAAAAAAGCCGTCCATGTTGTGCAAGTGGGGGAACGTCCGGAAATAACCATTGGAATCTATAAGCTGGGGAGGGATAGATGAGGGTGGCGGGCAGGGTAAAAAGTCGGCGTTATGTTTGAGAAAGTTGCTAACAACATTTTCGTTTTCTTGCGGCGATAATGAGCAGGTGCAATAAACTAAACGGCCGCCTTTACGAACAGCGATAGATGCGTTTTGGAGAATGGTTTTTTGAGTCCGGGTAAAACCGGTAAAATCGGCGTCGGTGGTATGCCATTTTATTTCCGGATTACGGCGCAGCGTTCCCAAGCCGGAGCAGGGAGCATCAACCAGAACGTGGTCGAATTTTTCTTTCCATAGTTCCGGCAATCCGCAAGTCAAATCAACTTGAGCCGCGTCAATGATGTCTATACCTAACCTTGTTGCCTCTTTCTTTAGCTCATTGATTTTCTTTAAATCGTAATCAGTTGCCAATATTTTGCCGTTCTTTTTCAAAATTGCCGCCAGATGCGTCGATTTGCCGCCGGTGCCTGCACAGACGTCCAGAATTGATTCCGTACTCTGCGGATTTAAAATGTAAGAGACAAGCTGTGATGCTTCATCCTGGAGACGCAAGTAACCTTCCTGAAAAAAAACGGTTTTCTGGAGGGGCGAGGCAACTTTATTTAGAATAAGACCATCAGGAGAAAACGGTGTCACCTTTGAATCAAAACCCGCAGCAGTGAGCTTTTCTTTGAGCCCGTCTCTGGAAATTTTTAACGTATTGACCCTTAATGTCAAAGGTGGCATCTCATTATTGGCGGCGCACAAGGCCCGGGTATCCGGAATTCCGAATTTTTTAATCCAACTTTTAACCAGCCAGAGCGGATGGGAATGAAAGGCGGCAATGAATTCGGCCGGATTTTTTTCCAGAGAAGGAAAAGTGATGCTGCTGCCCCGCCGCAGATAGTTTCTCAAAACAGCGTTGATCAGGCCGCTTTTGGCGGGATCGATATTTTTGGCCACTTTAACTGCTTCGTTGACGACGGCAAAAGCCGGCAGCCGGTCGCTGAATTTAAGTTGAAAGAGGCCGATGCGTAAAATATTTTTAATGCTTTCATCTGTTTTCTCCCAGTTGCCATGCAGAAGTTTGGCCAGTATCCAATCCAGATGACCCCTGAACCGTAATACGCCGTAAACGAGATGGGTCAGCAGCCGTCCGTCGGCTGTGCCGGAAAGAACGTTGGCATCCAGACATTCATCAAGAAGAAGTCCGGCAAAAGTTTTACTTTTCTGAACCTGATCCAGAATATCTACCGCCAGATGGCGAATTGATTTTGTCATGTTTGTTGATCCAAAATTATATTGGGATCAAGATGATACCCGCGCAGAAAATCACTGACAGGCATTCTTTTTTTGCCGGCCAGTTGTATTTCTTTTAAGATGACATAGCCGTCGGCGGCGGCAACAGGCAGTCCGCTATTGGCCTTTGCGCCAATTTTACCCGGCTGGTCTTTTACGCCGCCTCTTTCGCTGGAGGCTGCAAAAATTTTTAATAGCTGTCCGGAAAGATATGTGTAAGCGGCAGGTGCCGGGCTGAGTCCGCGGATAAGATTAACAATGTCTGCGGCGCCGGAATTCCAGCTTATCAGGCCTGTCTCTTTTTTTAAGCGAGGGGCGAATGTCACAGCCGATGCATCCTGCGGTATGGGTGAAGCCGTACCCGCCGATATCTGATCAATAGCTTCAATCAGCAGACAAGCTCCCTGAACTGCCAGGCGGTCATGCAGTTGGCCGAAGTTTTCGTCGGCGTCAATCGGAGTTTCCTGCTGTAAAATAATATCGCCGGAATCCATTCCTTCGTCCATTTTCATAATTGTGACGCCGGTTTTTGTTTCTCCGCGGATAATTGCCCAGTTAATCGGGGCGGCGCCGCGGTACCTGGGAAGCAGGGAAGGGTGGATATTCAGGCACTTCAGGGGTGGAAAGTCGATGATTTCCTTGGGTAAGATCTGACCATAAGCTGCAACGACAACCATTTCCGGGTTGAGTTCATGCAGTATTTTTAAGAATGCCGGGTCTTTTACTTTTTCCGGCTGAAAAACCGGCAGGCCTAATTTTTGGGCCAGAATTTTTACCGGCGGCGCAATTTCTTTCTGTCCTCTGCCGTGGGGACGGTCAGGCTGGGTTACTACCCCGATTATTGGATAGTTCCGAATGCTAAGTTGCTCCAACGCCGGGAGGGCAAAAGCAGGGGTTCCCATAAAGAGAATACGTGGATGGGACATAAAAAAGTATCCTTTCTTTTTTTCTTTTATATATGTAAATAAAAAAATGTGTCAAGAACAACGAATTATTAAAAGAATTATTAATAATATTTTAAATTTCTGTTGAAAATTTAAACTTAAAGCATTATATCAAGCGTCAAAAGAGGGTGCCGGGAAAATCAAAATTTGATGTGAAATTAAGTTGCTTTTTGCTTCAGAAAACGAAAAAATAGACAGTGGCTATTAATGTTGTAGCTGTAGGACAATGATTTTGTTTACAAATTGTTTGGCAGGCAGTTGGGGTAATAACCGGCACAAACTAAACAAAAAGGAGATCCATAATGAAGACGTATGCTGTTAAGTATGTAGAATTAATGGAGAGACATGCCGAAGACATAGCAAAAAAATGGGCTAAAGATGTGCGTCAAAATACCAAAACAACTTATTATAAATTTCTGGATGAGCAAAAAATTATTTCCCAGTGTGTCAAATTTTACCATTACTTCAGCAAATTGTTTGCCGATGAAAAATTAAGTCAAGATGTCTTGACATACTTCAAAACTTATGTTCGGGAAACTTATGAATGGGGAGTTCCCCTGGATGAGGCTGTTTGGGCCTTAATTCTGATGCGGCGGCACATTTGGCTCTATGGTGAATTTCAGGCAGTATTTACTTCGGCTATTGATCAAGTGGAGGCTATTGATTCTTTGAGTCGGGCAATTTTGTTATTCGATTATGCCGAATATGAAATTATCAAAGAATATCTGGAGTTGATGAAAAAAGGAGCGCCCAGGAAATAAACGGGCAAGAGAAAATATTTATCTTATCAATGGTTATGTTGAACCATAAGAGAGGAGATTATATATATGCTGGCTTCACTTAAATTGATTGATCTTGTAGAAAAGAATGCGGAAGAGATTGCCAAAGAGTGGGTGGTGGAAGTTAAAAAAAATAAACGGACACCTTCGTATCATAACATGCCCGCAGAAAAGCTGATTCCTAGGGCTGTTGAATTTTATCACCAGTTAAGAAATAGATTGATGTCTGCCAGTACATATGAAGAGGCAGAGGCGTATCTTCTCAAATATGCAAAGACTTGTTATGAAGAAAACATTCCCCTGCATGAGGCCATTTATGCACTGGTCTTGATGCGCAGACAAATGTGGCTTTTTGCAGAATTTCAGGCCGTTTTTACTACGGTTGTTGAACATCAGCAGGCCGTAGACAGCGTCACACGTACTATGCATATGATGGATAATGCAATTCATAGAATTATTCTGCATTATCAGGATTGGATGAAAAAATAGTTAAAAACCAAAAAGTCATCAATGCTTGATTTCATTGTCAGGTCAAATATTTTTGACCAGTATTTTATAGCGTGAACATTATTCAGCGAATGAGAAAGAGGTTGACCAGCCGGTCCCGGGATTTGCAGCTTTTTTAAGCAGTAATATTTGTGTTTGGATTTTCCCGGAGCATTGTTGATGCGACCTTCAGGAATGCTGTTTATCGGTATTTGTTCGCCTGTTTTTACAGTCATGCTGATCTGACTTTTTATTTTCAATATCGATCAGCATTTGTTTTTACCCCACAAATCTAAAGTATACATATGGAGCTGCCCGGGATAGCAAGACCGGCGGGTGACTGGGGCAGCTCAGTAGCATTGCCAATATACCCGCTGTTATCGGCAGTTTTTGCCGCCTTGATTGGGTTCAAATTTTTAAATCTCAATTTTAAATCCCGTACATTGTTGATTAGCTCATTCTTTAATTGACATATGGGATCACTCGTTCTATTGTCCGGCAGTCAAAGCGCAACGACTATTGTCATAATAAATGCGAAGGAGATTCAAGTGCCTCAAATTGGTGAAAATATCGATGCATATTGCTCGAAATGTAAACTGATGCTTGCCCATGTTATAATGTCTAAGGTCGATGGAGCTGTAAGTAAGGTCAAATGTAAAACTTGCGGTGCAGAGCATAAATACCGCCCTGAAAAACCAGCGGCAAAAAAAACAATTGTCCATAAACCAGCTGCCCATAAAGAAAAAACAGCAAAAAAGACGAATGACGCTAAGGGAAAAATTAATGATGCCCCACTGCAGTGGGATGTCAAAAATCGTAATATGGGCGGTTCAGTGGTTGTAAAGGATTATTCTATTCACGATCAATATAGTACAAAGGATGTAGTTAATCATTCCGTATTTGGTTTGGGTTTTGTTGAACGAATTGTTTCCGATAAAAGTATGGATGTCCTGTTTTGCGACTCGGTTAAATTAATGGCAATGAATATAACCAGAGAGACGTAAAAGTTTAACTTTTTAAGCCAGTTTCAGCTTAAAATCATTGTGTTCAAGAAAGTACATGATCTGTTCCACGGTAAACTGTGCTTTGCGTTGAACTGCTTCCCAGGTATTAAAGGCGTTATGAGGAGTGAAGATTACATTAGGGTAGTTCATCATCTTCCTGATGATTTCCGCTTCCCGGGACTGGTAAGCCGTACAATTGCGCAGGGAAACGCCGACCGTGGCTTCGTTTTCATAAACATCCAGCCCCAGAGCGCCCAGGTGACCTTCCTGTAAGAGCCTCAGCAAATCAGCAACCGGAGAATGCTCTCCGCGGGCAATATTGATAAAAATGATTCCCTTTTTACCGTGCCTGAGAAGATCATAGGAAAAGTATCCCGTATTTTCCGGCGTTAAATTCATCGCGCAAATTACAATGTCCGCCCAGCGAATTCCCTCAATCTTATCAATGTAGTCTATAAGAGGTTGTCTGACGGCAGGATCTACACCTTTTACGTTTATGCCGAGACCGCCGGCGATAGAAGCAATCTCACTGCCAATGCGCCCGACGCCGACAATAAGCAGGTTTTTACCTGCGCATTCCCTTCCTGTAAGTCCGTCCCGGTTAAATGAAGAAAACTGGTGCATCTGCTGCGGAAATTTTCGCAGCAGAGTCATCATCAACATTATTGCCTGTTCGGCAACCGCTCGCGTCGCATATTCTTCCAGGTAACCACAAGGGAGAGGCTTCTGTATCTTTGCCAGGTACGCCGTGAGATGGTCATGACCAGTACTGCGGCTCAGTATGCCATAGATATTATCCGCCCAAACGTCTGGAACGACCGATTGCGTTCTGATGCTGATGATACGGGCAGGCGGCGTTAAATGACCGGATTCCTGTATCGTCCTGGGAGTAAAATCATACGTGAAGGTATTATCCAGCAGTTCTTTCAATGCTTTCTCTTCTTCTGCAAATACTTCATAAAAGAAGACATCCATGGTTAAGTCCGGAAATTGCAAAATGATTTTACGAAGATTTTCTGGTGTGCAAACGCAACCAATCCCATTGATTGATTTTCTGGAGGCGGGCAAAAGTGGCGAACAAAATTTGCTTCAGAAATATCACCTGGAGCTCCAAAGGAAGGTTGTTAAGTTGTTCGGCGTCAAATGACAAAAGCAGGCAATCCGTCTTTGCTTCGACGTGAGTCATGCGGGGAGCACCCATCAAACCGACTTCACCGAAGATGTCTCCGGTGCCTAATACCGACAAGACTTTTTCATGAAGAACAACTTCAGCTTGTCCCTGAACCAGGACAAACATTTTAAGATCAATTTCGCCTTTTGTGATTATCCGGCTTCCGGGAGCAACCTTTTCCCAGCTTCCGGCATCCAGAAGCAAACCAATTTCCGCTTTTTCGAAACAAGCAAAAAACGGAAGTTCCGCAACCAGGTGCATTAATGGTTCTTTAACATTACCCATGATTCGATTTTATACCTAATGCTGTTTGTATTATAGTGCTTTGTTAATTATATATTAATTAAGGGTCTAGACTAGCAGAGGCATAATAAAAATGCTAAAAAGCTAGTCATGACAATAAGTAACAAGTACATAAAACGTTCAAAAATTTCAGAGGCCAAATTTAGAGAATTTGTCAGGTGTTTTTCTCTCGATTTGGACGCTCAAAAGATAGCTCTTTTAACCGATTTAAACCGCAATACAGTTAATCGATACTTGCTTCTCATCAGAACCAGGATTGCTGAATTCTGCGATCGATCATCTCCTTTTAAAGGAGAAGTAGAAGTTGATGAATCATACTTTGGAGCCAAGCGTATCAAAGGGAAACGAGGCCGGGGAGCCAGTAATAAAACCCCAGTCTTTGGCATACTCCAAAGAGGTGGTACGGTATACACGGAAATCGTTCCTGATTGCGCTAAGCAAACATTACAAGCCATTATACGCGGAAAGGTAGAGCTCGAAAGCATTATTCATTCTGACTCCTGGCGCGGTTATAATGGACTGGTTGATTTGGGATACAAAAAGCATTATCGTGTGCATCATGGAAACAATGAATTTGCCAATGGGAAAAGACATATTAATGGCATCGAATCCTTTTGGTCTTATGCGAAAAGGAGACTTATGAAGTTCCATGGTATCCCTAAAACAACATTTTATCTTCATCTCAAAGAATGTGAGTTCCGATTCAATTATCGGAATCAAAATATCTATAAGTTGGTCCTAGATATGCTGAGAAAGAATCCCCTCTGCTAGTCTAGACCCTTAATTAAATATTCGGGTGATTCAATTCACATCTTTAATATTTACATCCGCTACAAATTCACCAAAAGGGGTTTCAAAGGGAATAATAATACTCGGACCATCCAGTACATGTTTTATCAAGTGATTTTTGCCCGATAAAACAGTTGGAATGCCGGCGTATATCAGGAGGTCCTGACTTTGTAATCGCTTCCTCGCATCACCGGATATCATATTCGTCAGCTCGCCCGCTGCGTTTTCCATCATTTCAATTGATTCCTGATCTTCACCCAGCATATTGGATATGATTTTGGCAAGACATGATTTAGAAAAACTCAAAGCCAGAGATCCGGTCACCGATCCGGAAAAAGTGATAAAGCCGGAAATATCACCCCGCGCGTTAAGATCCCTTTTTAGATAAGGTTTCCCGGGGGTTGCATCAATGGACGCCATTATTTTCAGCACATTTACGCTTCCTTCAACGAAGGCATTGATATATACAACGTTCATGATTCACCTGATGTGTTTTTGCGGTTTGTTAAGACGATCTTTCCAAGACTTTTGTTACTGTTTTGATAAGATCTTCCATTTTGAAGGGTTTTGAAAGAAAATCACTGACTCCGTGCGTAAAAGCCGTATCGATGCTTACATCAAGTCCTTCTACCGACACGATTATAAAAGGCGTGTTACTGATTTTAACGTCAGCCCTGACTTTTTTCAAAAGCTCTATGCCCGATAGTTCGTCCATATGCCAGTCGGCGATAATCAAATCAATCTTTTGAGCTTTGACAGTGTTAAAAGCGGCCATCCCGTCACGCACTTCTATAATGTTATTAAAGCCGTTTTTTTCCAGCATAATCCGAATGAGATTTGACATCATCTCATTGTCGTCGGCAACTAAAATAGAAATGTCTTTATTCATAAGTTTGTCCTTTAACGATTTCAAAGTCTTTTGTTAGATGATTTAACCTTGTGTATAAAACCACAAAACAGGCATTCAGCGGACGCTAAATTTAAATTACGCTAGCATGTAATTAAAAAACTGTCGAGATGAAAAGAATTGAACGATCTTAATTACATAAAATTTTCCGGGTCCACATCCACGGTAATCTTTACAGAGTTGTTTCCCCGTGTCTGCAACAACTTGCGGGCAAGCTGATGCAGGGCATTGGCGTTTTCGCTTTTGAGAAGCATTTGCCAGCGCCAGCGGTTTTTTATTTTCGCCAGAGGAGATTCAGCCGGGCCGATTATTTCTATATTATTTCCGTATTCCGCACATAGTTTTTGGGCTGTGTCTTTCAGTTGCTTTGCCTGATCTAAAAGTGTTTCCTTGTTTGTTGCCGATAAGCGCAAATTAATAATCCGGCTGAAGGGTGGATATCCCAGGTCTTTACGAAAATCGATTTCCTCTTTATAAAAAGATTTATAATCATGATTTTGCACATGTTTTAAAACGAAATGCTGCGGATTAAAAGTCTGAATAATCACTTTGCCGGGGATGTCACCGCGTCCGCCGCGACCGGCGACCTGCGTCAATTGCTGAAAAGTTCTCTCTGCGGCACGGAAATCAGGGATGTTCAAAGACGTATCGGCACAGATGACGCCGACCAGAGTTATGAATGGAAAATCATGTCCCTTGGTGATCATTTGAGTGCCCACCAGGATATCAATTTCGCGCCCCTCTAATTTTCTGAGTATTTTTTCCTGCGTCCCCTTAGCCTGCGTTGTGTCCGAATCCATCCTTTGGATGCGGGCTTCCGGGAAAAGACTTTTTACCTGGGCCTCCAGCTTTTGTGTGCCGGTGCCGTAGCTCAAAATACGGCTGCTGTTGCAGGAGGGGCACAGCGGCATTGCTTTTTGCGTGTAATTGCAATAGTGGCATTTGATGACGCCTTCAGCGGCATGGCTTTTCAGAGATACGGCACAGTTCGGACAGCGAAAGTTATAACCGCAATCGGCGCAAATCAGAAATGTATCGAAACCACGCTTATTGAGAAAAAGTAAAACCTGCTCTTTTTGGGCAAGAGTCATTTTTATTGAGGAGATTAAATCGTCGGAGAGAATGGAAGACTTGTCTTGAGATGCTGACTGCACTTTCATATCGATGATTTCAATTTCCGGCAGCGGCTTATCTTCCACACGCCGGGAGATTTCCAGGCAGGAATATTTTTTATTTTGAGCATTGTAATAGGAGCGGAGGCCTGGTGTAGCTGATCCCAACACCACAACAGCCCGGTCCAGCTTTGCTCTTAAGACCGCCATATCCCGCCCATGATAGCAAAGCCGGTCATCCTGTTTGTAGGAACCATCGTGTTCTTCATCGACAATAATCAGTTTTAAATTCGGCAGCGGGGCAAAAAGAGCGGAACGGGCGCCGATCACCAGTTTAATCCGGCCGCGTCTGATTTGCCGCCACTGATCATAGCGGATTGGTTCGGCAATACCGCTATGCATGACGGCAATTTGTTCCTGGCCAAAGCGCCCTTGAATGCGCGAAATTAACTGAGGGGTTAAGGCTATTTCCGGAACCAGATAAATGGCGCTGCCGTTATTTTTCAGCACCCGGGCAATGGCATGCAAATAAACTTCGGTTTTCCCGCTCCCCGTGACGCCATGCAATAATATGGGTTTAAAAATATTTTTTTCGAGATGGGCGGAAATCTCCTGAAACGCCTTTTGTTGTTGGGTGTTTAAAATATGTCTGCCTGTGCTTTCGCCGTTCAAGGATTCAATAGCGGTTGAGCGAATCTTTTCTGTTTCAGCAAGTTGAATTATTCCTTTATCCTGAAGCCTTTTAATGATAGCGCCGGAGATGCCGGATTGTCTGATCAATTCGTGGAGAGGCATTTCTCCTCTCTCCCGTAAAAAAGCAACGAGTTCTTCCTGCTTTTGCGTTAACTTTTCTTCGTTGGTTCCAGTATTGCTGATTTTCACAACTTTTTCTGTCAATGGGGCAAGTTGCTTTTTCTGCTTTTCATCAATTTGCAGCAGCCCGGCCAAATGAAGACTGCATATTGCCGCCGAAATATTTTTCAAACCGCTGATTTTAGTAAGACTGGCAAGAGCGATGCCTTGAGGATATTGCTGCAGTAATTCCCAAATTTTTTTTTGCATCTGCGTGACGGGAATGTCATTTGTCGAAGGCAAGGGGGTAATCCAAAGGAATTCTTTCTTTTCCGCGCCGGCAGGTATAATTTCAGCCAGTGCTTTACCCAGAGGATACATAAAATAATCGGCGATCCATTGATAAAAACGGAGATCCTGTTCGCTGAAAAGCGGTTCTTCATCCAGAACTTCGCTTACCGGTTTAACCTTTTCCAGAATACAGGAATTGTTGATTTCTACAATGAAACCGGTACGTTTTCTTCGTCCGAAGGAGACAAATACACGCTTGCCAATGGCAATCTGATCTGCAAAATCAGTCGGGACTTCATACGTGAAGAGCTTGTCTGCAGGGATATTTAAAGCAACATTTATAAACATCGGCATTTGGATCCAATAAAAAACGCCCCGGAAGCGGAGCGTTTTTTTACTTATTATGTTTATTAATTTTATTCGCCTTTGAGCTTTTCAATTTTTTCCTGCTTGGTTTTGCAGTCGATGCATTCAGTGGTCACCGGCCTGGCCATCAGTCTTTTTTCAGAAATCGGCCCGCCGCATGATTCGCAGATGCCATAAACTCCGTCATCAATTCTTTTAATTGCTTCCTGCATTTTCAGGATGAGCTTGCGCTCCCGGTCCCGGATGCGTAATTCGAAGTTTCGATCGGATTCCAGAGATGCCCTGTCGTTGGGGTCGGGGAAATTCTCTTTGCCGCTGGTCATTTCCGAAACAGTTTTACCCGCCTCGCTCAATAGCTCACTGATTTTCTGGACAAGCATCGCACGAAATACTTCCAGTTTTTCCGGCTTTAAAGGTGATTTTTTTTCCAATGGTACCACTCCCCCCGTGTAGCTAACGTATTTTTTGCCTCTATTACATAATGGATTTTTTTTTGTAAAGAAAAAAATTAACTGTCGATAAAATACTTAAATTACTTTATTTATTTAAGCAATATACATTTTTTATCTTTTCCACAATATTTGTTGTTGATTTGCCTTTTATCTCCGGAATGAGAATAACGCGTCCCCCCCATTTTTTAACATCATCTCTGCCCACAACTTTATCTTCCGGCCAGTCGCCGCCTTTAATAAGAATATCTGGTTTTAAGTAAGTAATCAATTCCAGCGGCGTAAGTTCCGGAAATACAGTCACAAAATCAATAAATTCCAAGGAAGCCAGGATTTCCGCCCTTTCTTCTTCACTGACCAGCGGCCTTTTTTCGCCTTTGATTGACCGTACCGAGGAGTCACTGTTGAGCGCCAGCACCAGAACATCGGCTGTCTTTCTGGCTTCACGGAGGTAACGGACGTGGCCCACGTGCAAAATATCAAAGCAGCCGTTGGTGAAGGCTATCTTTTTTCCCTCGCTGCGCAAAGTATCCAGTTTCTCTTTGAGTATTTTTCTGTCCAGAATTTTATTCATCAGAACTCCCCAGTTATTATGCCGGTTTCTGAATTACACGGGACAATGTTATTGCCGCTACTTTTTGCGCCCCGGCCTTCAGCAATACCTTGGCGCATTCATTAATTGTTGCGCCCGTAGTATAAACATCATCGATCAGAATAATATTTTTACCGGCAATTTTTTTCTTGTCTTTGACTACAAAAGCACCTTTAATATTTTTTTCTCTTTCGGCTTTATTCAAACCGGTTTGAGTTAAAGTAAAATTACATCTTTTTAGCAAGGAAAAATTTACAGGAAGTTTATACTTTTTCTCCATTTCTTTTGCCAGCAGGAGTGACTGGTTAAAACCACGTTCTCTCAGCCTTTTAATATGCAGGGGTACGGGGATTAATAAAGAATATTCGGAAAAATCAAAATCCGGGAAAGAAAAACCGGCCATGAAAGAGCCCAGAGCGCTGCCTGCCGATATGTTGCGCCCGTATTTGAATTTATGGATCGCATCCATGATAATTGATTCAAAGTTCGCCACAGCACGGGCTTTCGCATAATAAGGCTGGTTCTGCAGACAGTCGCCGCAGATGTGGTTATCGGCGGGGCTGTCTAGAAACGGTAATCCGCAAATCGGACAAAGACTGCCGGTGATAAAGCTGATTTTGGAAAGACAGGAGGGACAAAATAATCCTTCTGATGATTGTTTGATTATCTCTGTGCAAGCTACGCACTGGGGTGGAAAAATAATGTCGCCGACATCATTTAGAAGTTCTCTTAGACTCACTACATTCCTTTGGGCAGCTGTTTGATTTCCGTTGCATTTTCGTCAATATTCACATGGGGCACATCCCATAAATTTTCGATATCATAAAAGGATCGCAACGATTCCAGAAAAATGGAAATAACTACGTCGTCATAGTCCAGAAGAATCCATTGCCCGTAGGCTTCTCCCTCCACTCCCAGTGGCAGGATTCCCTCTTTCTTTAAATACTGTTGGATGGCTCCGCAAAGAGCCTGATTCTGGCGCTCGGTGGCACCGCTGCAAATGATCATGTAATCGGCAAAAGAAGAATTTTCTTTGATATTCAGGGCTACGATATCTTTTGCTTTTTTCTGTAAAATGGCGTTGATGCACAAAAGAAGACGATGGGCTGAATCATTTTTTGTCGGCAATATTAACCTCCATGCTTTATGGTAGTTGCGCATCTATGTCATAAATTGTGGAAGTTGACAATGTGTCAGTTGAGAAAAACAGGTTTTCGGGAAAACACGCTGCGGACATCACAGCTGTTGAAAGAGGAGACCGCTATATTGCTTCGATAAAATCGTCATTGCCTGCCTACCTGCCGGGTGGCCTGTTCTTGTTGCTTTTCTGAGTGCATAAAACGTATACGCACGTTGCGTAATGTGATGGGGTATCCGACTGCTATAATTCGAGATATTCGTGCCATGGAAAATTTTTTAGACCACTAAGTTGCCTTTTTCAAGAGAAATACGAGTTATGCTCTCGGAATACTTTCAGAATACACCAAAATACTAATATAGCTGTTAAGCAATTATTTCATTTAACTCTCTTACCCCTCAATATTCTGGCCATTGGCTTATATCCTCAGCTAATCCTTCTACCGCCAAAGCTTTTTCAAATTTTGGGTCGAGTTTAGCGCATTCCATAGATAATCGACTGCGCTTCATTCGGGCGAGTTTTTCACATACGGCATCACGAATTGCCTGGCTACGACTTTGGAAATAATGTTCCTCTACCAGCCTGTCTAATTCACAGAGAAATTCAGCATCTAATGTAATTGCTATCTTTGTTTTTCTCATAATTAACTTCGTACCGGATTTATTTGTCTTTTAAGTAGTTTTTGAGATCACGATAGTAATTTTCGTGTGAGCCGATCATGACCAGTTCCAAATTCGCGCCACATTTTCTATATGCCAGCAAATATAAATCCGTTTTGATCTTGAATTTACGGACAAATACACCCTTTAAGTCCCCTTTTTTTTCTTCATCAATATTTATATTTTCTGCAATATTCCTTACTTCACGATCTAACGCTTCTTTTTCCGCTTTGGTCATTTTTTTTACTTTTTTCTCAAATAATCGTGATTGATAGATTTTCATGTTAACCTATCCAAATTTATATTCTGTTTTTTCGCCTTGATCCAATTCATCGAGTCCGATCAGGATTTCTTTAATCAGGGAATAAGGCAAGTCCGGGTTTTCCTCGACGCATTTGCCCAATCGCGCCCAGTGCTCGATTTGGCCTGCCAGCGACCGATGGTCAATCCGACTGAATCTCCTTGCCTCATCAACTAGTTCTTCTGAAATTCTTACCGCTGTAGGCATATTATCCCTCCAAATTACATTTGGATGCATAATATTTCATAATGCAATACAACGCAATATATTATTTCAATTGTCTTCTTTCAACCCTTTTTCTTCCTTCCCGGTTTTGCCCGTCGCAGTGCCCGTCCTGTCCGCCCTTACATTGCTATGTTAATATAGTGATTCCCTGCCTACCGGACGGCCCGTTCTGGTTGATTTTCTGAGCGCATAGAATGTACACCAAGTTGTGTAATGTGGTGATGGTATCCGACTGATAATATTCGAGATATTCGTGCCATGAAAAATCAAGCAGGCCACTGAGCTGCTTTTTGGGAAAAAATATGTGCTGTGTCCCCGGAATACTCCCCCAACACCAGCGTAATCCGCGTGGGCGGTACCACACGTCAGAAAAAGCAGCCCGCTATCTTACCGCGTCGGGTTCACGCAGTGGTTTGACGGTTTTCTCATCACCACTTTGTTTGCGGGGTGAATATGGGTTATATCACCAGGATGCTTATCTTCAAACGTGTAGCTCCTACTCAAAATAGTCTCCCAATCAGAATATAACTGAGCCAGTTCTCCTTCCCGGAACAGGCCAATACAAACGTCTTTTAGATCATTAGGCGGCGGCAGGAGGTCTGTAAATACTACCGTAACATTAATACCCCCTGGTTTCGTGTAGTGCTTGAATTTACGGATGAGCCCAAGCCAGTCAGGTCGCTCCACGAGATGAAGACAGCCATGGGATATAATGAGATCATAATAAGCCGTGAAGACAAATTCCCTCATATCAGCTATCTCTGAGTAAATAGGGACTTCCGCTTCCGCTGCAAGTCTACGGAGTTTTTGAATACCAGCTGTCGAGATATCTATGGCTGTAACATCAAAACCATTCTTTGCAAGAAAGATGGCATTCCTCCCTTCACCGCATCCCAAGTCGAGGACTCTTGCTTTAGGAGGTAGCAAATCAACCATTTGCCTGATTTCTTCGCTGGGCTGTCCAAAAGTATCTGCGGTTGGGTCAGCATATGTCTGTTCCCAAAATGGTTTTGTCATCCTTTGTTATTCCTTAGTCGAACGAAAAGCTGAGCCGGAGCGTAGCGATCGGCTGGATTGATTTTGTTATGGTCTCATTTTTATTTTATCATTCTTTATGTATAAGCTTTTGGTTAATGAAAATGCCAAAGAACAACTCCTGTGCATAATGAAACAATTGCCGTTACAGCAATAATCTGCTCTGTCACGGTTAGTCTTCTTTGTTCTAGCGCTCCATTTTTATTTTTCTTTAAGAACAATGGATCCGCTAGCCCAATGAAATACATCAATACTACAAGGCTTCCAGCTATCATGATGAGAATTAGTATCTGAGTAGGTGAAGCAGAAATCGATTTGCACAGTATAGAAAAGGCAAATAAACACACACCAAACATGAGCAATAAAAAGCAACCAAGCACAATCTTTGCGACTAATGGAAATTCATCTTCTTTTCCCTCTGATGGTATATTCGCATTCACAGCAGATTTCATTTAACGACTTAACTCTGTTCCTTGCTGCTGTCCTGATTTTATTAAAGAAAAAACCGATGAAGAATAAAAGTAATACAGAAAGAATAATATTCTTTATGGGTCTAAAATATTGACCATTTGCAAGATCAAATATTGAAAAGACAATATTACCTAAGCATACTAATAAAGAAAAGATAGCAATAAGTAATAATTCACGATGTGTTATTTCAGAATAAGATATTTTGTTGTTTTGTGAATCCATTCTTAATCCATAACGGAAAGCTAAGCCGGCGCCGCGAAGCGGCGATCGGCTTGAGCGACCCTGTTCGCTTATTTTTTTATAATCCATTTGCGCTTGTATGCCGCTATTAATTTAATTGATTCAGTGCCCAGAAAGGCTCTGTTTTTCTTGAATTGAATATGCGCTCTCTCTTTTAATGCTGGCGTATCATACTCTCTTATTTTCGGTTTGACGCGCGTTGAGTAAAACTTATCCATATAAGCAAGTTCCGGATTAATTAGATGCGAGTTGAGTAAATGATAATTGCATTCAAGGAGTGCATTTAACATAGCTAGGTTTTCTGCAACATTATCTTGTTCGTCTTTACTTTTGAGTTCGATCGAAACCTGCATAGAGTTCTTTGTTGCATGAGAATGTTCACATATTAAAGTCCAGAAGTCATGAAATGATTTTGTGTCAGGGGATTCAATTTTCTTAAGGATAGCGTTTGAGAAATAAACTGTTTGACCGGAATCCCATTTTTTCATTACCCTGTCGTCTTCACAAATATGACAGAATTTTGAGATCATTAAAGATTCAAAAGTACAGCGTAGTAGAGGACGTGCTGATTCATAGAAACCTGATAGAGTTAATTTCATTGCGGAGTAGATATTAAAATAATTTCTATGAAATAAGGAAAACATTAAAGGCATTAACTCATCATGTCCTTTTCTTAATGGCATACGAGGCGAAAGCCACCAGCCGATAAATCTTGATGCAATTTTACACTCAATATCCAACAGTTCCCTTATTCCCGCGATTGAATCTTGATTAATTATTGAAAAGAAATCTGTATTTTTTTGAGATAGATCATCAAATTTGGAGGATAATGATACTGTATCTTTACTGTACATAAGAACCTTTTATTATGTCAAAGCGAACAATTAATATACGGGATCGGTTTAATTATGTCAAAATTGATATGTAAACTACTATATTTTAAGAAATATTCCATAATAATTTGAGAATTTATCCTTGATATCAGTATTTGGTTTGTAATATTAGGATATACAGATTCCGTATATCCTGCTTAATCCGAGAAAAATGTTGCTGTGCAAACTCTTCCTGATTTTCAGCAATATCTATTTTTAAAAAAACTCGTGCCCGAAAAAAACATCACTTAATATGCCTATTGGGCGAACCAATATCTCGCTTTCTCCAAAAGCCTGAATAATGTTGGTTCCGATGACACAATACGACTATTTATCGAAAATTTGCATAACCGCCCGAATATTAATGAATGGCAAATTCAACAAGCCCAGTGTGCCGCACAAATTTACTTAAATTATTTTCAAGCAGTCGCAGAACAACAATGATCTATACCCATGTAATGAGGGACATGGCCAATGCTCCGAAAAGCCCCTTGGATATTCTTCTTGCTTCCTCACCCAAATCCCACAGTGCCTGCCGACATCTGAATGATTACAAATCATGGCGTTGTCAATTTTCAGTGAAAAAACAATCATTAAGACCTTTGCAAAACGCATTTGCATGTCTTTGCTCAGAGCAAAGCGACGCGGCAATCTCTTAATATTCATGCCTTTTTGAGATTGCTTCACTATGTTCGCAATGACAACGAGGGTGTTTTGCAAAGGTCTTTCATTAGGAATTTACGTGATTCACAGTGCGGCGAAGGTGAAAAACAGGCAATTGCGGCTTTGAGAGTTGTGAAAAAAAGAGGGCTGTGATAAACCACCACCTCTTATTCTATATCTTTAACTATTAAGGTTTTTATTATGCAGGATATTCTGAAAAAAGTTCATATACACATGCCTTTCGGCTTGCTTGCTCAGTATCAGGAAACGATTCTCCAAAAAAAGATGAATCTGGAAATTTATTTCAGTCATGATGTGCTCAACAAAGTAGACATTGCCAAATATCGGCAAACGGCTAAGCTGTTTGCCGATTCCGGTCTTAAAATTACTTTCCATGCCCCCTTTATGGATTTGCGTCCCGGAGCTCTGGATGATAAAATCCGTCAGGCAAGCATTGATAGATTAAAGCAGGTGTTTGATTTTATTCCCTATTATCAGCCTTTAAAAATTGTCTGCCATCCTTCCTTTGACCGGCTTTATTATGTGTCTTGTGATGAAGAATGGCTGGAGGCCAGTACGCAAACCTGGCTTGCACTTATTGCCCTGATTGACGGAGAGGCGAAAACAAAAATTGCGCTGGAAAATGTTTATGAGCGGGAACCTTCCGTTTTACGCAAGCTTTTCGAGCGTCTTGATTCGGATCGTATCTGTTTTTGTTTTGATACGGGGCATTTCAACGTATTTGCCCGTACTGAATTGAAAGTTTGGCTTGCCGAACTCGGCAAATATTTAGGTCATCTGCACTTGCATGACAACAACGGCGAGAAAGACGAACATCTTCCGGTGGGAAGCGGCACCTTTCCCTTTGCCGGGTTTTTTGAAAAATTGCGGGAAATAAAAGCCTCTCCCACGATAACCCTGGAAGCCCATGCCGAGGATAATCTCTGGGAGTCGCTGAGTAATATTAAAAAAATGGGAATTCTGAAAAGTTGAAATCATTCCGGCAGGATGAGGAAAATTGTTAAAGTATATTCTGAAAAGAATTTTTTTTATGATTCCGCTTTTGCTGGGCATAACGATAATTTGTTTTTCGGTTATGCGTCTGGCGCCCGGCTCGCCCGTTGATTTGGAAACGCAAATGAATCCTAAATCATCGGTGGAAATGAAAGAGCGGCTCAAGGCTTTGTACGAGCTCGATAAACCCATTCACCAGCAATACTGGTCGTGGCTCAAGAAGCTCAGCCACGGAGATCTGGGAATTTCCTTTGCCAGCGACCACCGTCCTGTTGCCGCCAAAATACTGGAGCGCATTCCCATTACAATCCTGCTGGAATTGTTATCCCTGCTGATTATTATTGCCGTTGCCATTCCCATCGGAGTTTTATCCGCCGTGCATCAGGATTCCCTTTTTGACAAAATTACGGGAGTCTTTGTTTTTATTGGTTTTGCCGTGCCGACCTTCTGGCTGGCGCTGCTGATGATGATCTTTTTTGGCATTCATCTGGGCTGGCTGCCGATCTCCGGTTTGCGTTCGCTCAACTACGAATATTTAACTCCGTGGGGGCAATTTGTTGATTTAGTAAAACATCTGGTGCTGCCGGTTTTCATCTCCGCTTTTGGCGGACTGGCCGGTCTTTCCCGTTATATGCGGGCGAACATGCTGGAAGTCATCCGGCAGGATTACATTATGACCGCCCGGGCCAAGGGCTTGAGTGAAAGGGATGTCATTTACAAGCACGCTTTGCGCAATGCGCTACTGCCGGCCATAACAATTTTAGGGCTGTCCATTCCGGGGCTGATCGGGGGAAGCGTTATTTTTGAAACCGTCTTTGCGATTCCCGGCATGGGGCAGCTTTTTTATATGGCGGTGATGGCGCGTGATTATCCCACGGTAATGGGTATCTTGCTTATCGGAGCGATTTTGACTCTTGTGGGTAATTTGATTGCCGATGTTTCGTATGCGGTGGCGGACCCGCGTATTCGCATATCATAGCAGTTTCATCGTTGATGTTTAGAGGTTGCACAAACCATGGGCTTCTGGGAAACGTTTTATAAAAACAAACTGGCGCTTACGGGCAGCGGCATCGTCCTGCTGCTTTTTCTCGTATCGCTTTTTGCGCCGTGGTTTGCTCCTTATGATCCGGGGCAGATTGATTTGAAAAATGTGCTCATGCCGCCTTCGATGGATCACTGGCTGGGAACGGACCAGCTGGGTCGTGATGTTCTTTCCCGAATGATCTGGGGGGCGCGGATTTCCTTGAAGGTGGGTTTTGTGGCGACGGGTGTTTCCATTATCATCGGTACATTGATGGGTGCGGTTGCGGGATATTACGGCGGCTGGGTAGACGCAGTTATTATGCGGTTTGTAGATATCATGCTCTGCTTTCCCACTTTCTTTTTGATTCTGGCGGTGATTGCCTTTTTGGAACCCTCCATTTGGAATATTATGATCATTATCGGCCTGACCGGATGGATGGGAGTGACCAGGCTGGTGCGCGCCGATTTTATTTCTTTGCGGGAAAGGGACTTTGTGCAGGCGGCAAGGGTAATCGGCGCCGGTGATTTGCGAATAATTTTCGTGCATATCCTTCCCAATGCCATGGCCTCAATATTAGTTGCGGCCACGTTGGGCATTGCCGGAGCTATTCTGACTGAGTCGGCTTTAAGCTTTTTAGGCATCGGTGTTCAGCCGCCAACACCCAGTTGGGGTAATATTTTGACTGCCGGAAAAGATAACATTGATATCGCCTGGTGGCTTTCATTGTATCCGGGACTGGCGATTTTGATTACAGTTGTCGGCTATAATCTGTTGGGAGAAGGTATTCGTGATTCTCTGGATCCACGCCTGAAAAAATGATCAGAGTGCTCGTCGATTGATGCTGTTTTGTAAATTTGAATTACTACTGTTGCTCTTCTACTTGATTAAGTTGCTAAAATATATTAGTAGTTTGCAGTTGAGATGTTTGGTAGGTGCACAGGCAGAAGTATAAGATTATAATATTCACTTGAAAACTGCCGTCTTTGAAGATTATTAATAAGTTATCCTGGCTTTCCAGGAAAGGAGATTAAATATAATGGGAAAAAAAGTTAATCCGGAAATGTTGAGCATTGATAAGCGGATTATTTACCGCCGGCTGCTGGCTGGTGAGATACTGGAGAAGGACCTGCATAATTTATTTAAAAAACTTCCCGATGTTTCTGATAATGCAGAGGAAGTTAATCCTGAAGAGAGCGAAAAGTAGTGCTTTATGCTGATTGACTCACATGCTCATTTGGAAATGAAGGAATTCGACATCGACCGCAATGATGTAATCGAGCGGGCAAAATCGGCCGGTGTGGATTTTATTGTCACAGTGGGGACAAATTTGGGTTTAAGCCGGAAAGCCGTAAAACTGGCTGATCAGCATGAAAATATATACGCGACAATCGGGGTTCATCCCCATGATGTGGGAAAAATCAGCAACACAACGTACGATGAGCTGAAAAAACTTGCCGACGATGAAAAAGTTGTTGCCTATGGTGAAATCGGCCTGGATTATTTTCGTAATATCGCCCCGCCGGAGCTGCAAATAGAGAAGTTCGGCGAACAACTCCAATTGGCCAAAGAACTTAACCTACCCGTTGTCATCCATGCCCGTGAAGCTCATGCTCAATCTCTGGAAATGATTAAATCATCCGGTATTCATCGCGGTGTTTTTCATTGCTTTTCCGGTGATTACGAAATGGCCAAACAATGCTTGGATTGGGGTTTTTATCTTTCCGTTCCCGGTGTTGTTACTTTTAACAAGTCAAAAACAATGCAGGAAGTAGTGAAAAAGGTTCCCCTTGCTTCGTTGTTGTTGGAGACTGATTGTCCATATCTGACACCTGATCCCTTCCGCGGCAAGAGGAACGAGCCTGCTTATATTGTCCATACGGCAAAAAAAGTAGCCGAAATCAAAGGACTTTCCTGGGAAGAAGTGACTTCAGTTACCGCTCAAAATACTTGCAAACTCTTCCATATTGAAGCATCGCCCAATAAATAGTGTATTTTTTCTTTCACATTTGATAACTGGCAAAAATAATGAATACTAAAAGAAAAGCAGTTGTTCTGTTAAGCGGAGGAATAGATTCCACTACAACGCTGCATATTGCCGGGAAAATGGGTTTTGATCTTTATGCGCTCAGCTTTTGCTATGGGCAGAGGCATAAAATTGAATTGCAGGCAGCCGAAAAGATCGCCGCCCACTGTGGAGTTGTTAAGCATATAACACTTGATATTGATCTTCGTCTCTTTGGAAAGTCCGCTCTGACGGATGATATCGACGTTCCCAAAAGCAGGAGCATCGACGAGATGGCGACCGATATTCCGGTCACTTACGTTCCTGCGCGCAATACGATTTTCCTTTCCTTTGCCCTCGCCTGGGCGGAAGTACTGGAGGCAGGTGATATTTTCATTGGTGTAACCGCTATGGACTACAGTGGTTATCCCGATTGCCGTCCTGAATATATTGCCGCTTATGAGCGGATGGCGAATCTGGCGACAAAAGCATCGGTGGAAGGTAAACAAAAATTGAAAATTCATACACCGTTGATTCAGTTAACCAAAGCTGAAATTATCCGGCAGGGTTATGATCTCGGTGTGGATTTTCGCTTGACCCATAGCTGCTATGATCCGTCGGAGGCAGGCGAGGCATGCGGAAAATGCGACTCCTGCCTTTTGCGTATAAAGGGATTTAAAGAGGCGGGAATTCCGGATCCCACGGTTTACAGAATTCAGTAGCAACAGGTAACGTTTTGATCTACTCAGTTAAGGAAATATTTTATTCTTTACAGGGAGAAGGCTTTCACACCGGACATCCCGCTGTTTTTTGCCGCTTTACCGGATGCAATTTGTGGTCAGGTAAAAAAGAGGATCGCTCTACCGCCGTCTGCAAGTTTTGTGATACTGATTTTATTCATACAGACGGACCACGAGGCGGCAAATATGACACCGCCAAAGATCTGGCCCGGCAAGTTGCCGGACTATGGCCGTCGGCAGAAAAAGCAACAATTAGGCCTTTTGTTGTCTGCACCGGAGGTGAGCCGCTGTTGCAGCTGGATTCCGAACTGATTGCAGCATTTCACCGGGAAAACTTTTTTGTTGCTGTTGAAACCAATGGCACTATTTTACCGCCCGCCGGAATTGACTGGCTTTGTGTAAGTCCCAAAGCGGGAGCGGAATTGCTGGTACATGCAGGACAGGAACTGAAACTGGTTTTCCCGCAATCAGGAATTGATCCGCAGCAATTTGCCGGCCTGGATTTTCAGCATTTTTTCCTGCAGCCGTTGGATGGATCTGATCTGGCGCAAAATACAGAACTGGCGGTGGAATATGTACTTGCCCATCCGCGATGGCGTCTCAGCTTACAGATACATAAAATTTTGAACATAAAATAGGGTTTGTGATGGAGATTTTTAAAGTGTTTCACATTGATGCCGCGCATCGCCTGCCTAATGTGCCGGCCGGGCACAAATGTGCCAATCTGCACGGACATTCTTTCCGCATCGAAATTCATTTAAATGGTCCGGTTGATCCACGGCTGGGCTGGGTTATTGATTTTGCAGATATTACCAGGGCTTTTCAACCGCTCTACGACCAACTTGATCATAAATACTTAAACGATATTGAAGGTTTGAGTAACCCCACGTCGGAAAATCTGGCTTTGTGGATCTGGGATCGGCTGCACGTGACTCTTCCTCAGTTGAGCAAAGTTGTCGTTCAGGAAAGTACCGAGTCGGGCTGTATATACAGGGGTGGAGAGAAGTAATCATAATGCGGATGTCATTTACATCATAGCATGTTCAGTCCGGGAAGCATTCAGTCGATCTATATAAATAGATAGGTTTTATATCAGAAATTCACCAGAAATATACCCATAAAATTATCTTTATCTATAACCATAGGTATAGTAAATATACCGTGTGATATATGGTGCTTATATCTATAGTTGTAGCCGATTTTCTTAAAGAGGAAAATTATGAAGGCAGAGCAATATGTCTTGGCGGATGGGTATAAAGGAGGAAAGTTAACGGGAGACGCGGATCTCGTTCTCGTTTTTGGAGCAACACATAAGATCAAGGAAAAAGGAATCATCGATACTATCAAAGCGTCATATCCAAAGGCTTGTGTCTTCGGATGTTCCACTGCCGGTGAGATATTAGGGACACATGTTCTTGATGATTCTTTGATTGTTACGGCTGTTTCTTTTGAGAAAACCAGAGTCGCAGGTTCCATGGTTACGGGTGTGAATGCTAACGAGAGCTACAGAGCGGGAGCTGACCTGGCAAGATCTCTTTCTGGAGATGATCTAAAGCATGTCTTTGTTCTCTCCGATGGTATTAATATAAATGGTTCGGAACTTGTGAAGGGGCTTGCTGATCATTTGCCTTCCGGGACGACCCTTACAGGTGGACTTTCCGGTGACGGTGACAGATTTCGGGAGACGTATGTACTACTTAATGCCGAGCCGACCAGGGATGCAGTGGGGGCCGTTGGCTTCTACGGCAAAGCGTTAAAGGTTGGCTACGGTTCTCAAGGAGGATGGGATACATTTGGTCCGGAACGGCTTATCACCCGTGCCAGGGGAAATGTGCTTTATGAACTTGATGGGAAGTCCGCTTTGATGCTGTATAAAAAATACCTTGGGGAGCATGCAAAGGGCCTTCCGGCAACAGGCCTGCTCTTTCCCTTGAGTCTTAGAATAAATGATTCTTCTTCACCCTTAGTAAGGACTCTCCTTTCAGTGAATGAAGAAGATCAAAGCATGACCTTTGCCGGTAACATGCCCGAGAATATTTATGCCCGTATGATGAAGACAAATATTGAACGTCTTATTGATGGTGCTGTTGGCGCTGCCAGAACATCATCGGCAACAAGCGGGGTCATCACTGCCGAGCTGGCGATCCTGGTGAGCTGTGTGGGAAGAAAGCTCATCCTCAAACAGCGGATTGAAGAGGAAGTGGAGGGTGTATGTGATATTTTGGGTAACAAAGCCACTTATACGGGATTTTATTCCTACGGCGAGATATCACCATTTGACAAGGGAGGTGTCTGCGAATTGCACAACCAGACCATGACCATTACAACCTTAAGCGAGGAATGAACTGATGCATAGCCTTCTCAAACGACAGATAAATCGCTATCTAAAAAAATTGGAGAATATACCCGAGGAGTGTCAGGAATTTATCCAGGCTGTGAATAAAGCCTATCGCGACAATGACGAAGAAAGGCGCATGCTGGAAAGGGCGTTTGATCTGAGTTCACAGGAAATTATGCAAGTGAATGCAGAACTGCGGGAGAGCGAAAAGAAATATCGGCTTCTTTTCGAATACTCGCCTTTGGGGCATTTATACTTTGATGAACAAGGCTATATCGTTGATTGTAATGATAACTGCGTCAAGATTTTTGATTCTTCGCGGAAAGCGCTTATCGGCCGGAATCTGCTCGGTCTGCCTGATAAGAAACTGGTGTCATGCATAAAAAAAGCATTGAAAGGAAAAATTGTAACGTATGAAGACGCCTTTAATTCCATAACTGCCAAAAAGTCAACGCTGATGAGGATTATTTTTGCACCTTTGAATTTGGGAAGTAAATGTATTCGTGGTGGTATGGCAATTATTGAAGACACTACCGAACTCAAACAGGCGGAGGCGGAAAGGCGTAATCTGGAGGCTCGTCTGCAACGGGCGGAAAAAATGGAAGCTCTTGGACAACTGGCCGGTGGAGTGGCCCATGACTTAAATAACGTTCTGGGGACACTCAGTGGATATTCAGAGCTATTGGTGCAGGAAACCGCCGAAGGGGAACTCTCCAGAAAATACGCTGAAAAGATTTTGTTATCCACGGAAAAAGGGGCATTGATTGTTCAGGATCTTCTTACTTTGGCTCGACGGGGTGTCGCCGTGTCAGAGACAATCAATGTGAACAATATCATTTCCGGTTTTTGCAAGACACCGGTGTTTGAGAAGATAAAAGATTTGCATCCTCATGTGACCTTCAGGATTGATTGTGGGGAAGATGTGCTGAATATCAAAGGTTCACCTATCCACCTGGAAAAAACTTTAATGAACCTTGTATCGAATGCAGCGGAATCTATTGAAGGAACCGGAGAAGTGACAATACGGACGGAGAGCCGTTACATTGACAAAACCATCAGTGGCTACGATGAGATCAATGAAGGAGATTATACCGCCTTGATCGTTTCCGATACGGGGACCGGCATTCCTGACGAGCATAAGAATAAGATCTTTGAGCCATTTTATACAAAAAAAGCAATGGGGAGAAGCGGAACAGGGTTGGGACTGGCGATTGTCTGGGGGACAGTAAAAGACTACAACGGATATATTGATGTACACTCAAAAGTTGGAGATGGTTCCACCTTTACGCTTTATTTCCCGGCAACACGTGAGGAATCCAAAGAGCAGCAGAAACAGAAGGAGCCTGTTGAACGATATCTGGGAAAAGGGGAATCTGTATTGGTGATTGATGATATAGGCGAGCAGAGAGAAATCGCTTCCCTTTTTCTTGCCCAGTTGGGGTACGAGGTAAAGACCGTTGCCAGTGGTGAGGAAGCAGTGAATTATCTGAAAAAGCATAAGGCAGATATTCTTGTTCTGGATATGATAATGGAAAATGGTATTGACGGGCTGGAGACTTTCCAAAGAATTTTAAAAATTAATCAGAGGCAGAAGGCCATCCTGGTCAGTGGTTTTTCGGAGACCGATCGGGTAAAGGAAGCTCAAAAGCTGGGAGCAGGTGCATATATAAGGAAACCTTATATGATTGAAAAGATAGGGATAGCTGTTCGGGATGAACTGGATAAATTGAATAAAGCACCAGCGGAAATATCCAAAACAAGTAATTTCAAAAGGAAAAAGGAAAATTTTTCCAACTTTGCCGGATATTTCCATTAATTGAAGGTTCTGTTGATTTGAATTTGAAGCAATTTTTGCTTATAATTTAATATACCATTAGTTATCTGTTACTCCGCTTATTTTTTATTTGAAAGAAATTCATTTAATGCAAAACCAGGGCATTTGATGACACGGGGCAGGTGAACAATTATAGCCCGTCTATGGACAACACTTCTTTTTTAAAAGCTAAAAACAATGTATACTTGATTGCAACAGTTGATCATGATGGTTTGGAACCTCAACCCGGCATGAAACGAACTTTTTCGGCACAATAAACATTGCTCTTTTTTAACCGGGAAAGTGAGAATGTCTATGCAAAAGTACTTAAGATTATTATCTATTTTATTTCTCCTGCCGATCTTCATTTCCTTGCAGAGCTGTCTTGTGGCCACAAAAGGTACAATTATAGCTCCTGAAATAAGATCTTTATATGAAGGAGAATATAAAATTGACCCTTATATGAAAGATCATGTTCCCAGATCGGTTGCCGTTATGCCTTTTGTTGATTTGTCGGCAAGCAAGGAAGGTTTTGAGGCTGTTCGACGGGGTTTTTACAATCATTTCAGTTCTCTTCCTTTCAAAGATATGGAACTGTACCGTGTGGATAATATATTGAGAAAGGCGGGACTCACCGATCCTGAAGCTGTCAGGAAGACGTCTCCGCAGGAACTGGGCAAGTTGCTTAACGTTGATGCGGTTGTGTTTGGCGAAATTTCTAATTTTGACAAGTTATATGCGGTTGTGTATTCCCAGGTTGCCGTCGGCGCGGAAATTAAGATGTATGATACGAAAACCGGTAATTTCCTCTGGAGCGGCAAAAATGTTGCACGGAAACACGAAACGGGCATTTCCACCCATCCTGTAGGTATTGTAGCTGCGGTAATTGCCACGGCAATGAATATGCGGGATATTCAACTGCTGCGCGCCAATGATGATCTTTTCCGCGAAATGGTTAAAACGATTCCCGTGCCTCCGCTTGCCGAAATGTTGCGTCCGCCGGTAATTACACTTCTAACCCAGGACTCCAAAGGATTGCCGAAAAAGGCCGGTGATGAAATCAAAGTTGTCATTCAGGGTACGCCCAGGATGCAGGCCTGCTTTGATATCGGCGATTACAGAAAAAATATCGAAATGCAGGAAGTCGAACCCGGCTGGTATTACGGTGTTTATAAGGTAGTGCCCGGTGACAATATAGAAAAAGCGGTTATCACGGGATATTTAAGAGATGATGCGGGCAATACGGCACAGTGGGTGGACGCCATCAGTTCCGTTACGCTCCTGACAACTGCTCCTCCTTCTCCGGAGAACCTGACCGCCATAGGGCGCAATACTGTGGTTTTATTAAATTGGGGAAAGTCAGCGGCGCCATATCTGGCCGGTTACAAACTTTATCGTTCTAATACACCACTCAGCGGTTATGTGGAGTTGGCGAAAACGGAAATTAATGAATATCGTGATGCCGGCCCCGGTCTTGTCAATTTCCGGAAATATTACTACCGGGTTTCTGTTTGCGACGTTGCCGGCAATGAAAGTAAAATGGCGGAGGTGACGGGCATGCCCGTTGCGCCCGGACCGACTCCGGTTGCCGGACCGATTGAAACCGATACAACGTGGTATTCCGGTGCGAGTCCGTATGTTCTGGAAAAAGATGTTATTGTCAAAGACAAGGCCCTGCTGACAATTGAACCCGGAACCCAGATAAAATCCCAAAACGGTGCGCTTATTATTGAAGGCAGGATAAAAGCCGAAGGCGACAATGATCACATCATTGATTTTGACGCCGCCGGGGAAGGTTATTTCTGGCCGGGCATCGTTTTTGCCAATGTCAAAAATAAAGAAAACGTAATAAAATTTGCCCGGATTAAAAATGCGAAGACAGCGATCGATTGTCAGGCATCTTCACCAAAGATTGAAATGTCCGAGTTTACGCAAAACAATGAGGTTTTAAAGATTCAGGGAGCATTCTCCAAACCGGAAATTACAAGGAATTCCATCTACAGGAACAAGGGAGTTGCTCTTTGGGTCACTGATGGAGCCACGCCCGTAATTAAAGAAAACTCTATTCAGGATAATGAAAATACCGGTTTGCTGGTGCAGTCCGCCGCGCCGGAATTTGTGCAGAATATTTTAGCAAGAAACAAAAACAACGGTATTATAGCGAAGGATGCCGGGGTTAACATCACGCGGAATAATATCGTCGACAACAAACCATATAATGTTACAGGCGCCTCAGCGGGTTCTTCAATTAAAGCGTTGGACAATTGGTGGGGTAGCACCAAAATTCCGGAAATTCTGCAAAGTCTTCAGGGCAGGGTGGATATTGCCACAATACTCGATAGTTCCTACCCGCAGGGGAAGTCTATTACAGTTGCGGCTCTGGGCAAAAAGTTGAGCGGCGTGATTAAAAACGATTCCTATTTAATTTTATCCAACAGCCCTTATCGCGTAACTAATGATGTGGTTGTCGATAGCGGGGCGATACTTTACATAGAACCGGGAGTTGTTGTTGAATTTGAGCAAAAGACATCGTTGCTTGTGGAAGACGGAGGCGTTATTGCCCGTGGAACGAAAGAAAATCCCATAACTTTCACTGCCGCCGCTTCTTCCCCGACGCCCGGTTTTTATAATAATGCTGTGCGCTTATCCAAACAATCCAGGGTAAACAGTTCCTTTGCCTACTGCATTGTTGAATATGCTGCCACGGCCTTTGATATTTATGCCGGTTCTCCGGAAATTTCTTATTGTCAGATAAGCCATTCGGCACAAAATGCAGTTTTCTGCCGCAATGACGCCACGCCTGTTCTATTCTACAACACATTTGCCGAAAACAACGGCGAAGGTGCTGTTAAAAGCGTCGGCATGGCTAATCCCAGGATCAATTTCAATAACTTTTCCGGAAACAGTGTGGCGATACAGAGTTTTTCCACGATCTACATCGATGCCCGCAATAACTGGTGGGGAGCAGATCCGCCGGATCAAAACATGATCTGGGGGGATAATGTCAATATAAAACCCTGGCTGACGAAAAAAGAACCCAAAGCTTTTACGGGTGAAAAATAATGCAATTCTTATTGCATCATCAAGGGGTTTTTGCTATTTTTTTTAACGAGATAAACAAGCAAAGGAGGATATTATGAAGTTAAGATTTCTGTCCGCAACATTAATTGCCGGTTTGTTGTTTCTCTTAGCCGGGATGGGTTTTTGTCAGGATAGAATAAGTGCGTCGGAATGGACGGAAAAAATTGGCCAGGGTACAGTCAACTGGTCGGCGGGTTATATTGAAGCAATTGGAATCGGCGCTCCGCCGGATAGAACAGTCGGCAAAGCCGGTGCCCGGCCGATGGCTCTGCGCGCCGCTAAAGTCGACGCTTATCGCAACTTGCTGGAAATTACCAAAGGCGTACGGGTTGACTCCACCACAACAGTGAAAGACTTTACAGTGGAAAGTGATGTAATTAATACGCAGGTGGATGGTCTGGTGAAGGGCGGTGTTGTTGTTGATCAGCAATATATGTCTGACGGTACGGTTGAAGTTCGGGTCAGAATGCCCCTGTATGGTAATCTGGCTCAGGTTGTGGTTCCCGCTTCCATTGAAAAACGGAAAAACTTGAAGCCGGTGGAACCGCCTTCCGCGCCGGAACCGGCTGTAACTGCACCTGTCCCGCCTGCCCCCGCTGCTCCTCCAATGACCTATACAGGATTGGTCGTCGATGCCCGCGGGATCCAGGCTCGCCCGGCGATGTCGCCGCGCATCTTTGATGAAGAAGGAAAAGAAATTTACGGCTCCGCCAATGTTGATCGTGAATACGCTGTTCAACAGGGCATGAGCGGCTATGCCCGCGATCTTACGGCTGCCCAGAGCAACCAGAGGGTAACCAACAGTCCCATTACGGTTAAAGGATTGAGAACCAGCGGCACCGGCAAAGCCGATATCGTCATCAGCAATGCCGATGCCCGTCAAATTCGCGCTGCGGCGGAAACCGCTTCCTTTATGAAGAAATGCCGGGTCATGATAGTTCTGGATTAATACCAAGTTGCATTCTTTGCCTAACTTTGTTGGCTGCGTCGTTGGCTTCCTCAACGTATATATAATACGTCTGCGGAGCCTCCTCCTTGCCGCCGCGTTATGCTTTGAATGCAACTTGGTATAAAAAGCTGTAGGCAATGAGGTTGAAAAAGAGGATATCGCATAGAAACAAAGCCGCAGTCACAGAAATCGCTTCGTGGCTGCGGCTTATTATTGTCTTTTAACGGTGCTTCTGCAAGATCACCTTGAGCGCCATGTCGCGCAAATATTCCATATAGCTGCACTGGCTGTCAGTTAAGAGAGTTCCTTTCTCGTTCCTGTCAGCATAAAACAGGCCAATGCAATTTCCTTTGATAAGCAGCGGATAAATAAGAAAAGCCGGTGCGGCGACGGATTCCCTGTACCATTGAGGGAGATTCTGGACAATATTGGGGGCGGTGGCGTCGGCAATGATAATTCCTCTTCCCTGGGAAATAGCGATGTTGAAAATGTCGGAGGTTTTGCCGATCTGAATTTGAAACAACTTGACCATTTCCTCTGACTTTTCCCCGAGACCAAAGCGCCCGACAATTTTCTTTCCTTCCACATCGCGCAGACAGAAAATGACGCGGTTTAATTCAAATCCCCTGTACATGGTTTCCAGGATCATGTACATGACGTCACCGAGGCTGTATGCTCCTTTCATAACATCGGCAATTTCATTTATGCCATTTGTAATAATCATTTTCTTTTCCTGGGCAATGACAGCCGGAGATTTTAATGCCGGGGGCGTTGGTTTGCTGGCAGCGCTCTTTCGCGGCGGTTGATTTTCAGGAATCTTATCGGATGTTTCCTGTACCACGGATTTGTGGTGTTCGGATAGTTTGTTTAAAAATGTGCTCGATTTCTTGTCAATTTTAACTATTTCCGAAAAATCGTCAATTTTAACGGCAGCTGAATCCAGGAGGGGCTCTATTTGTGTTACGGACAGGGGGATGCTTTTCTTATAGCGCATCGATATCTCGGACATGGTTTTTTCCCAGGCATCCTCCTGAGAGCTTGTAACAGCCGCGCAAAGATCACTGGCATAATTAATTATACTGCACATGGTTTCGTATTCCGTTTTTGGTGTGTCAACAGCGCCTGGAGGCGGTCTTTCCATACTGCGAACAATCATATCCGGGAAATTCCAGGAGCGCGAAACAGCTATTCCCATCTCATTGAAAGAAACTCCGAGAATTTTGCGGGAAGCTGTGTTTTCATCAATTCCGTGCGAAATCTGCTCTTTAATTGCCCCGTATTCCTCCGGAAAATAACAGATTACCAGCATCTTTCCCAGGTTGTGGAGCATGGCGCAGACAAAAGCCTCTTCCGCCCGGCCAAATTTCATGCTTTCAGCCAGATTCATAGCTATTACGCCGTTTATAAAGGATTCCATGGCAACTTCTTTTAATTCCGCCGCCTGGCTTTTATTCTCAAGGTGTTCGAAAATCATCAGAGTCGCCGAAAGCATTCGCACTTTTTCAAATCCCAGCATCATCATAGCTTTGGAAATGGTCGTTATCTTGCCGGCAAGATTTCCGTAAATGGCGGAATTAACAACCCGCAGAAGTTTGTTGGTTAGAGAAAAGTCTTTCAAGATGATTTTGGCCAAATCAGAGGTGGCGGAAAGGTTGAGCGCCTTAAGCGATGACAGCTTGCTGTTGATTTCAATGATATGATTGGAAAACGAAGGCAGGTCGCCTTTATGACGCATTCGCCTCAAAAGAAACTCAACGGTTCCGTGAATGTTCTGTGGATTATCTGTATTCTGGTTGTCCATTGACGAGAATGCCCTTTTATAAGGGCAATAGCTGAAAGGACTCTTTTATGTCAAGATAATTTGTTTGCCGTTACTATTGATTAACTATTAACTGCATTTCATTTTTTATCAATTAATAGTATGTAAATCGATGAATCAATGAACAGGAGATAAAAATTGTCCGGTCGTATTGTAGTTTTAACTGAAGAGATAGCCAATAAAATCGCCGCCGGTGAAGTGGTGGAAAGGCCCGCATCCATTGTTAAGGAACTGGTGGAAAACGCCATTGATGCCGGGGCCTCGGATATCCGTGTGGAGCTGGGGAAGGGCGGCTGCGAATCAATTACTGTGATTGACAATGGTTCGGGGATAGAGCAGGAAGACGTTGCTCTGGCTTTTGAAAGACATGCCACCAGCAAAATTCATCATTTTGAAGATATTTACTGTGTATCATCTTTCGGCTTCCGGGGAGAAGCAATGCCCAGCATTGCCTCCATTGCCCGTGTGGAACTGACCACGCGCCGTGGGGAAGATCTGGCCGGCACAAGGGTGATTGTTGAAGCTGGTGTAATTAAAGAGATAATGCCCGCCGGTTGTTCCGCGGGAACGCAAATTCAGGTAACAAAAATATTTGAAAATGTTCCGGCGCGGCGCAAATTTTTAAAAACCGAAACAACTGAACGGGGCTTGTGTCTGGATGCAATTGCGCGCCTGGCCTTAGCCCATCCGGAGATCAGCTTCAAAGTTATTGCCAATGAACGCGAGATCTTTACCGCGCCGGGGGCAAAGGATATATCTGACAGGATTGCTTTTGTCATGGGTGCTGATTTTTCCAGCCATAGCATATCTCTTGATGTTGAAAAAGACAGTGTGAAATTGTCCGGATTTATCTCACGGCCCGAGTTTACACGGTCAAATTCCAAAAATATATTTCTGTTCGTTAATAAGCGTTTTGTGCGGGATAATGCTGTAAGTCACGCTGTACTGGCAGCCTATCGCCAGGTCATTGAAGCAAGACGTTTTCCGGCCGCAGTTTTATTTCTGGATTTGCCGGGAGATGATGTTGACGTTAATGTCCATCCGGCCAAAATGGAAGTCCGGTTTAAAAACTCCCGCAGTATTTATGATCTGGTTTCCCGGACAATCAGCGAGAGCCTGGCCGGGGCTCAAACGGCCAAAGGCAGTTTTGTCTATCGATTGGAGCCCCGCGAAAAAACATCGGCGCCTGATTTTCACCGTCCTTACGAAAACCGTTCGTCCGGCGCGGCAGGGTTTCATTTGCGGCAAAATCTGCAACAGACCATTTCTCCTGATTTGTTGTCACCTTCGCCGGTGGAAGTAAAAGGAGTAAGAGAAGAGTCTTTAACCGGCGATTATTCTCCCCAAAATGAACAGATAGCATTTGCCGGTTTTCACTATTTGGGACAGTTTGCCAATACATACCTGATATTTGCGGGTGAGGGCGGTTATATTTTAATTGATCAACATGCCGCACATGAGAGAATAGTTTTTGAAAAATTAAAGAAATCCGGGGAGATGAAAATCGTCAGCCAGCCTTTGCTTCTGCCTGAAGTCGTCAGTTTAAGCCCCGGGCAGATTACCCTTTTTTCCGGTTATACCGATTTTTTACGCGAAATCGGCCTGGACATAGAAATTTTCGGCCGCGATGCTGTTGTAGTCAAAGCACTGCCGTCCATTCTACCGCAAATTCAGGCCCGGGAAATTGTAGCCGATATTGCCGACCAGCTGGCTGATCAAAATAACTTGCCGGACCTGCGGGCGCGAAAAGAAAAAATATTGGTATCGCTGGCTTGCCGGGCGGCGATCAAAGCCAACACCATTCTTTCTTCCGAAGAAGTAACAGCGCTTTGCCGTGACCTGGAAGCAACTCCTTTTAATTCTACATGCCCTCATGGACGGCCGATTATCGTCCAATTTTCCCTAGGCGAAATTGAAAGAATGTTTAAGAGGAAGTAAAATATGAGCAAGCTGCCTCTGATCATTATCAATTCGCCCACGGCAACAGGCAAGACAAAATTGGCGATAGATTTGGCGCTGTCTTTGGGCGGCGAAATCATCAGCGCCGATTCCCTGCAGGTTTACCGGTATCTGGATATTGGTACGGCCAAACCGACTATTGAAGAAAGAAATAAAGTCAGACATCACTTAATTGACGTTGTTGACCCGGACGAGGAATTCAATGCCGCTATTTTTACGGAACGGGCAACTGAAATAATTGATAATCTGGCGAAATCTGGGAAGCCTGCATTTGTTGCCGGAGGAACCGGTCTTTATATCCGGGCGCTTACCCGCGGCATTATTGAAACCCCCAAAGTTGATGAAAAGATAAGGAATTATTATCGAGGCTTGCGTGATTCACTGGGCAGGGAGCATCTGTATAATCTTCTGCGGCAAAGAGACAAAGAGGCGGCGCTGCGTATAAATCCCAATGATTCCGTGCGGGTGATTCGTGCGCTGGAAGTTCTGGAGCAAACCGGCGAATCCATCGTGGCAATACAGGGAAGGCATTCATTTCGCGAAAGTAATTATAATACTTACAAAATCGGCTTGAAATTGGACCGCGACGAACTCAAAAAGAGAATCGCAGCAAGGACGGACATAATGATTGCTGCCGGACTTCTGGATGAAGTTAAAGGAGTGCTGGCGCGGGGGTATGGAGAAAATCTTAAGCCACTGCAATCATTAGGTTATAAGCAAATCATTGATTTTTTAAAGGGAGGGTGTGACTGGGAAAAGGCGTTAGAGCAGATCAAACACGAAACCTGGCTCTATGCCAAGCGGCAGATGACCTGGTTTGCCGCCGATAAGGAGATTGAATGGTATTCTCCCGGAATGTCGGACAAAATAATTGAGAATGTGATCTCCTTTTTAAAGGGGGACGGGAGGGGTGACGAAAAATGCAATATTACTTGACTTCGGACGCCTCTGCGGCTAATTATACGGAGCATTTGAGAGCTGAAAAAAATATTTTTATCCGGTATAGATTGAAGCCTTTTACTGAAAGGAGATATACATGATACGTCAGATGAGAATAAAATCATTAATCACTTTCTGTATGCTTTTTACGGCAATTTTCCTGTTGATTTCCTGCGGCCCAAAACCAAGAATACCGGTCAGTCAGTTGGACACCCCGGAACATCATACTTATGCAGGTTTGCGTCTTTTTGACCAGGCAAAATATGTTGACGCCCAGCGGGAATTTGAATTGGCCATTCAGCTTGCTCCCAAATATTCTAAAGCCTATACCGGCGTTGCCCTGGTTAAAACCGCTACTGGCGACTTCAGTGCAGCCTGGGACAGCCTTAAAAAAGGCTCGAGGTATGCCAAGGCCGATGATGAAAAACTTTTCCTTTACGTCAGCCGCATTCGTTACTACACCGCGAGCAAGCTGGAAAAGAACTGGCTTAATCTGGCCAAAGACGATTTTGATAATGCCATCCTAACAGATGCCAGGCATGCTCCCGCCTATTATTTCATGGGACTGGCCTACAAGGCTGGTCTGGAATTCGATTCGGCAGGAAAGATGTTTGCAAAAGTTCTTGATTTAAAAACTGACTACATAACCGAAGCCGATGCCCAGTGGAATTTAATACAAAAAATTCAGCGGGCGATGCCGGGAACAATCAACGGTAAAATCATTGCCATCGTTGACCGTATCACCCGTGCCGATGCAGCGGCGTTGTTTATGGAAGAAATGAAAATTGATGTGCTTTACAACAAACGGAATCCCAAAACTTTTGATACATCTTTCAAAGAACCGGAAAAGGCTTCGGTTAAACCCGCCAAAATTACGGCTAACGATATCGCCGGTCATCCGCTGAGATCCGATATCGAAGGAATTTTGGAAATAGGCGTCCGTGGCTTGGAAAACTATCCCGACGGAAATTTTCATCCGGAGGAAATAGTAACGAGAGCCGCCTATGCCATGATGCTGGAAGATGTGCTGATTAAAGTTGCCGGTGACAATTCCTTGGCGACAAAGTTCATCGGTTCGACCTCGCCTTTTCCCGATGTGCGAGCTGATTTGCCGTATTTCAACGCGATTATGGTGGTTACTTCCCGCGGCATTATGGAAGCCAAAGATATAACTTCCGGTGAATTTGCACCTTTAAGTCCGGTGCCGGGGGTGGATGCCCTTTTGATTATTCGAAAAATTAAGCAGGAATTGAAGTTCAATTAATCTTCAATGAAGTAATATGAATTAACTACAGGCGGGACATGATTATGCCCGCCTGTAGTTTGATTGGTGCTTTTCGAAAAATAAAGGAGTAATTCCATTTCTAAATCAATGATGATATCGCGGCGGCAACCACCCCCAACCCCCGCCAGCGGGGGACAGGGCGACGAGGCGTATTATACATACGTTGAGGAAGCCGATGACCCCGGCCTCCGCCGGGGCAGGCTGTGCCAACAAAGATAGCGCTTGATTGAGAAGTGGAATAAAAATAGGGCGAAAGCCCTTTTTATTTACAAACTAGATTGGAGAGTAACGTGACATGTCTACACGAGAGTTGAGTAAAGCATTTGAACCGCACGAAACAGAAAAAAGATTATACGACTACTGGATAAATAATAAACTTTTTCATGCCCGGGATGAAAGCGAGGCCAAGGCTTTTTCTATCGTTATTCCGCCTCCCAATGTTACCGGAATGCTGCATATGGGGCATGCCTTAAATAATACTTTGCAGGATATAATTGTCCGTTTCAAAAGAATGCAGGGTTACAACACTCTCTGGATGCCTGGAATGGATCATGCGGGAATCGCTACCCAGAATGTTGTCGAAAAGGAATTAGCTAAGGAAGGAAAATCACGTCATGATCTGGGGCGCGAAAAATTTGTGGTCCGGGTTTGGGAATGGAAGGAAAAATACGGCGGCGTCATTATAAATCAACTCAAGAGACTGGGATGCTCCTGTGACTGGGATCGCCAGCGTTTCACCATGGATGAAGGTTTGTCCAAGGCGGTGCGCGAAGTATTTGTGAGACTTTATAATGAAGGCATGATTTACCAGGGTGATTATATCGTCAACTGGTGCCCGCGCTGTCATACCGCCATCTCGGATTTGGAAGTGGAATTCAAGCAGGATAACAGTTTCCTCTGGGATATCCGTTATCCCTTTGCCGACGGCAGCGGGGAAATTATAGTGGCCACAACCCGGCCGGAAACCATGCTGGGTGATACCGCCGTCGCGGTTAATCCCGACGACGACAGATACAAGGACGTAGTCGGCAAATATGTTGTTCTGCCTTTAGTAAACAGGAAGATTCCGATCATTGCCGACGAATATGTAACAACCGATTTCGGTTCCGGCGCCGTCAAGATCACACCGGCTTCCGATCCCAACGACTTCGCCATTGCGCAGCGTCACAATCTGGAAATAATTTCGGTTATCGATGGTCTCGGCAATATAAACGAGTATGGAGGCGTTTATAAAGGCCTGGATCGCTACGAAGCAAGAAAAAAAGTTGTCGCCGATCTGGAGAAGGGAGGCTATCTGGTTAAAACCGAGCCTTATACTCACAGCGTCGGCCAGTGCTACCGCTGCAAGACGGACATTGAACCAATGGTTTCCAAACAGTGGTTCGTTAAAATCAAACCGCTGGCCAAGCAGGCCATTGCCGCAGTGGTGAAAGGCAAGACAAAGATAGTTCCCGGCACCTGGGAGGCTACTTATTTTGAGTGGATGAATAATATCCGCGACTGGTGCATTTCTCGCCAATTGTGGTGGGGGCACCGTATTCCCGTCTGGTATTGCGGCGACTGCGGCAAAGTAATCGTATCCTTGACCGATCCCGATAAATGCCCGGATTGCAGCGGCGCATCTTTAAAGCAGGATGAAGATGTGCTTGATACCTGGTTCAGTTCCTCTCTCTGGCCGTTTTCCACACTGGGCTGGCCGGAGAAGACAGAAGCCCTGAAAACATTTTATCCGACTTCGTTGCTTGTTACCGGCTTCGATATTCTCTTCTTCTGGGTAGCCCGGATGATGATGATGGGATTGTATGTGATGAAAGATGTGCCCTTTAAGGATGTTTATCTCCATGCCCTGGTGCGCGATGAAAAAGGCGAGAAGATGAGTAAATCCAAGGGCAACAGCATTGATCCGCTGGTGATGATCGATCAATACGGCACCGATGCTTTTCGTTTTACGCTGGCGGCATACACCGCTCAGGGACGCGACGTCCGCATGTCGGCCGAGAGAATTGAAGGATACAAATTTTTTGTCAATAAAATTTGGAATGCCTCCAAACTGACATTTGCCAATCTGGAGGACTATGATGAGAATAGCACCGCCACGGTGGAAGATTCTCTTTCCGATAAGTGGATTAAAGCCAGACTCAATCGTGCAGTCGAAGAAGTCACGCACAGTCTGGATAAATATCAATTCAATGATGCCGCCGCCGCTATTTATCACTTTATCTGGCATGAATTCTGTGACTGGTATCTGGAATTGAGCAAACCCGCATTCTACGGCAAAGTCAGTCCGGAGCAAGGACTCGCCACGCAACGCACTTTATATGATGTGTTCGGGAAGATGCTGCTGCTGTTGCACCCGTTCATGCCTTTTGTTACCGAGGAACTCTGGCAGGTGTTAAACAGAAGCGCTGAGAAATCGATCATGATCAGTTCCTTCCCGGTTGCCGAGAAAGCCTGGGAAGATGAAGCCGCCGAAAAAGAGATGGAACTGCTGATGAATATTATCACCAGTGTTCGCAATATTCGCGGGGAAATGCAGATACCGCCCTCCCGCAAGCTGGATGTTCTCATCTCCGTTCCCGACGAAAAATTGAAGGGCATCGTCGAAGCGGGAAGTAACTATATAGTTAATCTGGCTAATCTGGAAAGTATGGCTGTTGAAATAAATCTGGCTGAACCCAAGGGAGTGGCCACCGGAGTGGTCGGGCCATTGCTGGTTTTTGTTCCTCTCACCGGAATTGTCGATTTCGCCGGTGAAAAAGCGCGTCTGGAAAAAGAAATTGCCAAGGTGCAAAAAGATCTGGATAAGAGCGCACGCAAGCTGGCCAATCGTGATTTTTGTGAAAAGGCCGCCGAAGCAGCCATCAAGAAGGAAGAAGACAAGTTAAAAGAATCCAAGGAACGCCATGCGGCTTTGGAGAAAGCGTTGAATAAACTGAAAGAAATTCAGGCGTAGCGCCTCGTAAAAATGCCGGATGCTGCGTTGTGCCGCATCCCTGTAATTGTTGTGTTGTCAAAACTATTTGATCGCTGAAAAATGATGAGGTGATAGATGGTTTCTAAACAAATTCGAAAGATTATAGAGACAGCTTTAACCGAAGATATCAATACCGGTGATATAACGACCGGCGCCATCGTGAGTCGCGAATTGGCCGGCAAGGCGCAGGCCTGGGCCAAGGATGATTTTGTCGTGGCGGGGATTGATATATTTAAAGAAGTATTTTTCTGCCTCGATGATCATACGCAATTTAATTTGCTGGCTACTGACGGGCAGCTGGTAAAAAAGGGAGATGTTGTTGCAGAGATTTCCGGTAGACTGCTTTATATTCTGCAGGCGGAGCGCGTTGCCCTGAATCTTTTTCAGCGGATGTGCGGCATTGCTACGCAGACCAGAAAATATGTGGAAGCCGTCCAGGGGACAAAGGCGAAAATTCTGGATACCCGCAAGACGATGCCCGGCTTGCGTATTATCGATAAAATGGCCGTCAGCATCGGCGGCGGATTCAATCACCGGATGGGGCTGTATGACGGTGTTCTGATCAAGGATAATCACATTGCCGCCGCCGGAAGTATAACTGCGGCGGTCGAAGCGCAGAGGAACCGCCTGGCTCATACCCTGAAGATTGAAGTGGAAACAAAGAATCTGCCGGAAGTTCAGGAGGCTCTGGACTGCGGTGTTGAGATCATCATGTTGGACAACATGGCTCTGGAGGAAATGAAAAAGGCCGTGGAGCTGATTGCCGGCCGGGCTCTTGTGGAAGCTTCCGGCAACGTCAACCTGCAGAGAGTTGCGGCAATTGCCGCCACCGGAGTGGATTTAATTTCCGTCGGTGAACTGACCCATTCTGTCCGCGCCGCCGATATTTCCCTGCTGATAAAATAAAATGATTATTATAAATCAAATTTTGCTTTCAGTATATTTCCTCGATGCCCCTATTGCTTTTTCATGGTCGGTTTCGCTGGCGCCGCCTTTTTCTTGGCTGCCGGTTTAACTGATTTTGTCTTTGGCTTGACGGAGGATTTTGCTTTAGGCTCTGCATGGGGTTGTGTTTCCAACCCGGCAATTCGGGTTTCCAGTTTCTTTATTTTGGAGACGATTGCTTTCACCCTCGAGTCGGCAACCGGGTCTTTTTCCGCACAGATCAGTCCATAAACCTTGCCGCCCAGTTCGGTGATCTCCTTCTGTACCTTTGTTTTGAGCTCAAACAGTTTGTACTGACGTTTTCCCTCTTCCGTCAATTTTTCCGCTTTCTCCTTTACAGCGACTGCTCCTTCGCGGATTACAGCCAGCCCATTCTGAAATCCCTTCCGAACGTCTTTCCTGATCTTTTCCCAAAATTCCATTTTTCCCGTCTCCTTCCCTTGTCTCCGTTCAAAAGATTATCAAATATCTTTGTTCCAGTATTTACGAGCTATGCCCCTGGCGGCAAGAATGCCGGAGATTGCCGCCCCGACTATTCCCCGGCTTTTCCCCGTACCGTCTCCAGCCACGAAGAGGCCCGCAATGTTTGTCTCCAGATTACGGTCGGTCGGAAAGTGCGTGTCGAAGAACTTGATTTCCGGAGCATATAGAAGAGTGGAGGGGTGCAGGATTCCCGGTACGATCTTATCCAGGGTCTTCAGGGATTCCCAGAGATTATCGATGATCCTTGCCGGCATGCCCAGCGTTATATCTCCGGGAATCGCCCGGTAGCTGGCCTGGCAGATTTCATAATGGCGGGTTACGCTGTCGAAGGTGGCGAAGGAGCTGCGTCGTCCCTCCCGGAAATCACCCACCCGCTGCACCAGCGGTTTTCCACCGCCCAGCAGGAAGAATTGTTGGGCGATTATTCTTCCGAACTCTGTTGTGTCCACGAAGGGTTCTGTTAAGGAAATTGTGTTGAGAAGGGCGAAATTGGTGTTTTCCGTTTTTCGTATTGCCAGAGCGTCACCGTTTACCAGCTTGAAGTTGCAGTAATTTTCTTCCCGCACCCGCCCGCCCGGATTGGTGCAGAAAGTTCTCACCCTGTCACCATGGCGAGTCGTTCGGAAGATAAATTTAGGATCGTAGACGACGGCATTTACAGCATCAAAATACTTACGATTCATTTCCACGCGGATGCCGACATCGATTGGACCGAAGTTATGATTGACTCCCAGCTTCGAGGCCATGTCCCGGAATTCATAAGCGCCGCTTCGTCCGGGAGCGGCCAGGATAAAATCCGCACTCAAGGAAACCGTGTCGCCGTTGCGTCGGCATTCAACCTCGAATCCTCGCGGCTCCCTTCCGGCAAGGGAAATAACATCGATTCCCAACAGGAATTTCGTTTTAATCAAGCGGTCCCGCAGGTATTCCACGGCTTTCTTCCCGTTATCCGTTCCCCAGTGCCACTGTTCCGGTGCGATAAATTGGACGTTATGTTCACGGGCAATTTTTCCGATTATTTCTAATCTTTCATTCCCGTTGTTGCCGGTCACCTGGCGGCACTCGGGGAAGGCGGCAAATATTTCCCTGACCTGACCAATAAGATCCTGGGCTTCAGTTACTGTGATCTCCAGTTCATCGAGATCGATACCGATATGATGATCAAAGTTCAATTTTCCGTCATTAAGCAACCCTCCCGCGGGATAAGGTCGACGATCTACAATGACAATATTTTCCAAACCCAGGCGTTCCAGCCAGATGGCGGCAAACAAGCCGGCCGGCCCGGAGCCGATTATCAATATGTCAAAATGTTTCTGAATCATCTCCATCCCCTTTTTCATTTACGGAATGCAGATAAGATATTTATGCACGGAATGCGTCCAGTCGACATTTTTTCAGGCTCAAGATTAAAATAATTGAACATCGGCGCTTATGAAAGACGTGTTATACATATTATCACAATTTAATTGGTAACAAAAATCAAAACAAGAGAACAACTGTAGAAAAACGGTTCAAAAGCAGTGTTATTCCATATATTACATCTTTAATGTAAACCATTGGTATTACTAAAATATACTTTTCGATATATGGTGCTATTGTATAAAAAACTGTATGTAAAACTATCCAAAGATAGGTGAAGATTTGTGAAGTTTCGATCATTCGTAAGCAAGTTTTCCTTAAAGATGAAGTGGGAACATCTGAACATTCATCTTGTCAGCGGTAATTCAGGGGGAAGGAAAGTTTTGCAGAATTCCTGTTTTCCTTTCCATCGCTAGAGACAGAATCGTCGGGAATGTTGCAGCTCTTTGGACGGATGTTTTCTATGAAAGGGGGTGAGGGCAGAAAAAGAAGGCGTGGTCCTGGTTGGATCGGTAAACAAAAAATGGATATTTGTATATTAAGGAGGACGATTATGAAAAAACTTCTAAAATTACTGATTATGATTTCAATAATTGCATCGGCAAGCCCGGCACTGGCTCTGTTTACCAACGGCGGGTTTGAAACCGGGGATTTTACCGGATGGACAATTACGTACGGTAGTGTCACAAGTGATACCTATCACCCTGATTGGGGATACACACCTTACGGTACTGTAACCCCGACAATTGTAACTACCGCCACATTTCCCGATGGATATCAGACGTTAAACGTGGATCCGTACAATGGGACCAAAATGGCGAAGATCAATGACGCCGTCGGATATTATCATGCCACGAAAATTTCCCAGACGGCCACGATTGCCGCTGATGACATTGGCGACACCATGTACGTGAACTGGGGAGCAGTTCTGGAGAACCCCAGCCATCCCACTAATGCTCAGCCCGTCTTCAGTATCCAGGTATCAAAAAACGGCGCAGCAATGAACACCTTTTTTGCTGACGCCACAAATGCGGCAGCTACCTGGACTCCTGCCGGAACGGGATGGGGCGGCGATACTTTGTACTACAAGGCCGGTCAGTACACCTATGATCTTTCGGGATTTGCTGTAGGCGATTCTATTACAATCGATATGTGGGTAACCGACTGCGGTTGGGGCGGTCACGGTGGATATGCATTTCTTGATGGCATCGGAACTGAATATGTACCGCCTCCTCCCGGAACAGTTCCTATTCCTCCCACAGCTTATCTTCTTGCTGCAGGTTTGCTTGGAACAGTAGGTTTAAGGAGAAAGGCTAAGAAATAACTTTAACATATCATAATCATTGATGGCAGGGTCATTTATGGCCCTGCCTTTTTTATGTACTTCATTATTCAATCCTGAAAAGAATTGATTCTTGATTGCTGATTCTTATCATTACCAGCTCACCATAACCTTGACAGACATAACCCTGCCGTGCTTTACTTACAATAAAATTAAACAATTTTATCTTTGAGGTGAAGCCCATGAAAAAAATTGTTCTGTTTTTTTTGTTGTCAATATTTGCCGTCATTTCGTGCGCCCCCACGAGCAGTTCCCGTTATCGCGAAGGTTCCAACGTAGGGCAGGAAACAAATTTGACGGTGCAGGATGAACGCCGCCTGACCCAGGAAGCTCTCCCCAAAATACAGAAAGATTATCCTCCCGCCAAAAATCCGGAGCTGCAAAAATATATTTCCGATCTGGGGATGAAAATTGTCCGGGCGAACAAACTGGAGGGAAACCCTTATTCCTACAATTTTACGGTTGTGGATGTCACCGATGTTAATGCTTTTGCCATGCCGGCGGGCACTGTATTTGTAACGGCACCGCTGATTGCACTAGCCTCCAACGAAGCGGAACTTGCCGGTGTTGTTGCCCATGAAATCGGTCATGTTGAAGCCCGCCATACAGCCGAGCGCATGTATGCGATGGAAAAGGCCCAGAATAAAACTTGGATGTATGCGACAGGAGGAGCCGTTTTAGGAGCGGCCCTCGGATATGGTTTGGGCATGGTAGTTTGCGCTAAAGGCGACACTGCGTGTCAGGCCAAGGCTGCTCTGGCGGGAGCGGCCCTCGGCGCCGGTGGAGGTTTGCTCGCCCAGAAATATACTTTTCTGGTTAATTCCCGGGAAGATGAAATGGAAGCGGATCGCCTTGGCTTCAAATATGCCGTTGCAGCAGGATATGATAAAGACCAGGTGGGTAAATTCTATGAAAAACTTCTGGAAGTGGAGAAAAAGTCCAATAAAGGCGGCGGTGGAATTACAAAAAGTCTTTCCGATGCTCTGAGCACTCATCCGCCCAGTGAAGAAAGAGTTGCGCAAATGAAGGAGCTGGCAGCCAAAAGTCCTGAGCGGAAAGCAATCACCAACACGCCGCAATTCAACAGAGCCAAACAGTTAGCAGCAGGACTGCGTAAAAAGTAATGCCAGGTTGCATTCTTTGCCTAACTTTGTTGGCTGCGATGTTTTGAATGCAAGTTGTTATAATAACGGCGATATATCGATTTTGCCAAGTAAAAAGGAGGAATGGCCATGGTCAGCAATTCTGAAATAAACCCAACCATCGCATATATTAAAGCAAAGATGAAACGCGGAAAGATCGTGTCGGCGGAGGATGCCGTCCGCGTCATCCGGGATGGAGATACGGTGGCTCTGGATGGTTTTGTCGGCTGCTTAATTCCCGAAGAGTTGATTATTGGTCTGGAAAAAAGGTTTTTGGCGACGGGGGAACCGAAAAATCTGACTCTCGTCTATGCCTCCGGCCTCGGGGACAGCAAGGATCAGGGAGTTAACCGTCTGGCCCATGAGGGATTGCTTAAACGGGTTGTTGCCGGCCATTGGGGATTAACCCCGAAGCTGCAGGCGTTGGCACTAAATAATAAAATTGAAGCATATAATTTACCCCAGGGTGTTTTAACCCATCTTTTCCGGGATATCGCCGCTCACAATCCCCGCACGATTTCCCGGGTGGGGCTGGGAACATTTGCCGACCCAAGATTGGGCGGCGGGAAAATAAATTCTATAACTGCCGAGGACCTGGTGGAAGTTATTCAATTTGACGGGCACGATTACCTCGCCTATAAAACATATCCTATTCAGATTGCTATTTTGCGCGGCACTACGGCCGATATGGACGGTAATATTACGATGGAGAAGGAACCTGTGACGCTGGAGGTTTTGCCGGTAGCCATGGCGGTAAAGAACTCCGGCGGGTTTGTCATTGTCCAGGTCGAAAGAATCGCCGAAAGAGGAGCTTTAAACGCCAGGCAGGTTAAAATTCCCGGCATTCTTGTTGACTGCGTTGTTGTGGCGAAGCCGGAAAACCATAAGCAAACATATGTGACACAATATAATCCGGCTTTCAGCTGTGAGTTTAAAATACCCACAGCGACGGTCGAGCCGCTGGCCATGGATGAACGCAAGATAATAGCCCGCAGAGCCTCTTTTGAACTTAAACCGAATATGATTGTCAATCTGGGGATCGGTATGCCCGAGGGCGTGGCCAATGTGGCCAACGAAGAAGGCATCTTCGACTACCTGACCCTGACGGCGGAAGCAGGTTCCATTGGCGGCATTCCCGCCAGCGGTTTAAATTTCGGCGCCTCGACAAACATGGATTGCCTTATCGATATGCATTATCAGTTCGATTTCTATGACGGCGGCGGCATTGATCTGGCGTGTCTCGGATTGGCTCAGATGGATCAGCACGGCAATGTCAATGTCAGCAAATTCGGGCCTAAATTAGCGGGCTGCGGCGGATTCATCGATATTACCCAGAATTCGAAAAAAATCATCTTTGCGGGAACATTCACGGCGGGTGACGTTCAGGTGGAAGTTGACGACGGGAAGATCAAAATCAATAAAGAAGGCGGGTTTAAAAAATTCGTCAAAAATGTAGAACAGATTACCTTCAGCGGCAAGACGGCGCAAATGAACAATCTGCAGGTATTATACGTTACCGAGCGTTGCGTCTTCGCTCTGACCGAAGAAGGCGTCGAACTCATCGAGATAGCGCCCGGTGTGGACATTGAGAAGGATATTCTTGCCCACATGGATTTTAAACCTGTTATTAAAAATCCGGGCCTGATGGACGAACGAATTTTCAAGCTGCCGCCGATGGGATTAAAGGAAGACCTCCTGAGCATTCCTCTTGCCGATCGTATTACCTACGATGCGGCGGCGAATATTTTATATGTCAACTTTGAAGGGCTTGCCGTCCGGACGAAAAAGGATGTCGACGAAATAAGATCAACGGTGGAAGCGATCTGCAAGCCTTTGGGCAAGAAGGTTAAAACCGTTGTCAACTATGATAACTTCTCCATTGTCCAGGAACTGGAAGACGATTACATCAATATGGTCAAGTATGTCGTATCCGAATTCTATACCGATGTGACCAGGTATACAACCAGCGCATTTTTACGCATGAAGCTCGGCGACGAATTGCAAAGCCGGAATCTGGCACCGCACATTTTCCAGTCGAAAGAGGAGGCAAAACAGGCGCTGGAAAAGATGGAATAATTTCATCTCTATTTCTATTTCTATTTGATATCAGGTTATTCTTTCAAGGTGAACCGCCAGGCGCAAAACCACTCATCAGGATGGGCGTCGGGCGGACACCCCACACACTCGGTGCTGATCCTGGAATCAATGGCCCTGGCGAAACTGCTGTATTCAACCAAACCGGCCGATTTACAGGGATAATCATCCAAACCCTGCCGTTTGCGGGCGGATTGGACTCGACAATCGTTCATCTGGAAAACAATGCTGTTGGGGTTTTCATCGATAATCGACTGTACATTGAGGCGCGCATACATCCTGAGCTGCAAAGCTTTTTTCAGTCCCTCCAGTCCCGGTTTATCCTCCAGGTTAAGGTAGCGCTTGATCGACCAGGCTTCAAAAGGTGAAAATTTGGCCCAGCAGGTGTCATTGCAACGTTTTGCATCATTCATTCCGTGTTTGAATTCTACCGCCTGGAACCAGATCCCATCATTGGCCAGCCAGTTTGCGCCGAGATTGGTGAGAACGTCGAGTAATTTATCTTTGGGCATGTCCAGAAGAAGCTTAGGCACGCCATTAACCATCTCAAAGCCGAATATCTTGGCCAGCCGGTTCATTTGAATATTGTAGCTTTTTGGATATGCATCGCTCATGACCTTTAGGGCTTCCTCGGTTCCCATCTGGTGCTCAACTTCCTTAAACCAGAAAATATGATGTACGATGGTCCTGTGCAGCATGTCAACCGCAAGTCTGGCCAGGTCTTCCTGTGATAGTCCTTCATAAAAACCGGATTCAACCTTCATGCTTTTCCTCCTGTCTTTGTTTACACATAACTCTTGTTTCTTTTTGTAATCACCCTCTGACAATGAGGGCGTGAATTTTTTTATCATTATGGATAACGCCATAAGAAACGCTGCCAAGGACTGTGGCTGATAAGGCGCTTCTTCCATGCGAGCCCATGACAATCAGGTGTGCCTTTGAACTCTTAGCCTCTTTCAAAATCTCGGTAACTGGATGACCCATCTTTATGGAAATTTTGCATGGAATATTATTTTTATCGCACAGCTTCTTTATTTCCCCGGTATACCGTTCTGCAGCCTCCTTCAGATAAACACCGATAGGCTCTATTATTTGTTTTTTTGACTTCGATGCGGGAACCGTTGTGGCTATCAGAGGGTGCTGTTCAATGACGCTGACGACAATAATCGACGCTTTTAATTGCTTTGCCAATTCAATTGCATATATTGCTGCTTTTTTCGCTGTCTTTGATCCATCTGAGGGTACAAGAATTTTGGAAATCATACAGCCTCCTTTGTATATTAATATTAATTGAATTACAGGTGGCATCCTTCAATTTTCATATATTTAAAATAAAACAAACATTCCTGCATGTCAATTAAATACCCCTTAATCGAATAATTCTTTGCTTTCCCTGTATTGAAAACACATGCAAGGGAAATTATTAATCAATGGATAAGGCTGCGAGTGATCACAGTTAAGTAAATTCCTCTATCTATACCCAATGGTTTACGAAAATATATCATTTTGTGTATTGTGCTTTTGCATTTGTAAAGATATGTAAACAACGCAATTTTGAACGCTTAGGTTAAGCTCTTGCGAACCCGCGCGGTGGCCTTTCGTATTTACAGCTGCAGAGGTTCAGGGCGATTTCAGCCGCTTCCGTTATTAGGGCAGGAAATCGGCAATACAAAATTTCATTAAGAGGAAGTTTAAAGCCTGGATTAAAATCTTGAGATGAAGGACGGTAACGGTGTATGAAGAAATCGATTCAATTTTTGGCAGTATTAATGATTTTGTGGATAGGTATGGCTGCAATGGCACAGGCGGCTTTGATTGACAGAGGCGGTGGATTGATCTACGACACGGATCTTAACGTTACCTGGCTCCAGGACGCGAATTACGCCAATACTACCGGTTACATTGCCGAAGGAGTCTATTTTGATCCGCAATTTCCGTCTTATACCGGCATGCATTGGTCGGCCGCAATGACCTGGGCCGCAAACTTGTCCTATTACGATTCTGTCCGAGGTGTAGCATATTCGGATTGGAGATTGCCCAAGGCTTATCTGCCGTCGTCAACCAATATCTGCTTTGGCGGCAACTGCAGTGAATCGGAAATTGGCCATCTCTGGTATACTGAACTTGGCAATACTTACATGAATGGAGCGCAAACGAATTGGAATACAGGCCCCTTTCAAAACCTGCAGTCCTGGTATTGGACGCAGACTTCTGATCCTGATATTGAACCATGGGCTGTCTGGTTTCGCTGGTCTACCGGTGAACAGTCTTCCGGGGTAAAAGAGTTTTATTATAATTCCGTCTGGGCTGTACGCGACGGTGATGTAGCCGGTCAGTCCAATCCTGTTCCCTTGCCCCCCGCGTTGCTGCTTTTGGGCTCCGGTCTTGCCTGTTTGACGGGTATGAGGAGATTTTATAAATAGGAACACCTATAAGAAGGTGAAAAGAAAAAGGCAGGGTCGGATGACCCTGCCTTTTTCTTTTATAAGTGTGTTATTGATCAGGCAATTAATGCCAGGCTGCAATCTTTGCCTAGAAAAGAATCTAATGAAAAAGGGTAGGGCAATAACAGGAATAAAGGTTCCCTCTAATGCAAGAGGCTGAAGAAAGACTTTTGGAGTTGGATTAAAAGCGGTAGACTGCTTCGATAGACGCCTTCCGCATCCTTCATGATTATTTTAAACATTTTAAGCTGCATAATATCTTTGAGGAAGGTGATCATCGCCGCCCGGATGAGATAGTCACCCCGATCAAAGCCGGGGCATACATCGGCAATCACGCCTTTAAGTGTGAGCATCGCCTTTTGATACATTATAAGATTGGCGGAAAAGATGATTCCTTGATAGCTGAGGCGCTCAAATAATGTTTCCAGCGTTGAGAGAACACCCCCAATTTTCCCGGACATTCCGGCTATTGTTTCTTCAATCAGTTTTGTTATTACACGACGCTGTTCCCTGTCCGACGAGAGCTGGCCTTTCGTTACGACATCCAGCGCCCAGAAGACCATCTGCCTGTTGCCCATGATCAATCCGAGCGAAACGCAGACAAGACCGAACCGTTCGATAAGCGTCAGTTTTCCCATTGTTCCCCAGTCGTAAAAAATAATTTTCGGGTGGTCTCCGTCGAAGCAATAGGCGATATTGCCGGCGTGCGGATCGCCGTGAAAGATTGTTTCCTCGTTTAAATCCTGAATCGGCTTCAAGATGCACAGCCGCGTCAGTCTCTCCGCCAGAGAGCGCTTCTGTCCGTCCGTCAACCCTGCCACATCCGTGATTTTCCTTCCATCGATCCGTGTCATAATCGTCATGGTCGGGGTGGAAACCGGAAGCCCGTATGGTATGATGACCGACCGATTCCTGGCATAGTATGACCTCACTCTCTCCATGTTTTTCTGTTCCATAGCGAGGTTGACTTCATTTTCGAGGAGGTGCTTGACCCGATCGAGCGTTCCACGGAAATTGAAGACACCGAGTTCCCAGTTTTTCCTGCGCGAATCCAGAAAATCGGCGAGACGCTCCAGCAGCGCCAGTTCCTCCGGGAGATTCTTTCTGACCGCGGGCTTCACCAGCTTTAGAACGGCGGTGTAACGTGTACCATCCTCAATTTCAACGCTTGCGGGAATGACGGCGCATACGCTCGCTTCGGCCATTATGCGCTTTTCCGGAGTGATTGTGCAGGGCCGCTGAATACCCGCAATTTCTTTCTCGACCATTCCCTTCACTGTACGAAATCTCAACGTGACGATATTGTCTTCGAGATCGATGAGAACTTTCTTGAACTCAGGATCAAGGTCCGGATCTCTACAGATGACCTGGCCCAGTTTCTGGAGAGACGGCATATCCTTAACGAGGGTGAAGAGCCGTCTTCCAGGAGGGATATCAAAATCAAGAAAAAGTTGATCGACGATCTTGTTTGCAACTCTCGCCGGGGGGAGCGATGAGATGATGAATATTGTTCCCTCAACGACAGGGGCATTAAACTTCGCATAGCGTGCGGGGAGGAGGTTTTCGATCCCGGTGAACTTGACGGCCGCCGAGACGACTGCCTGGTATTCTCCCGATGCCTTAGCTTTTCGGAGAAGATCGATGATGCGCCGTCTGACAACAGTCCGTGAAGGCGGTTCTCCGCCATCCGGCGCCATCGCTGCCATAAGCCTTCCCAGAAGCACCATCTCTTGGATAATCCCGGTATCCGCCATCGCGAGCCTCCTTTTATCGCGCATCGGGCATGCATGCCACGTCATGCCAATCACTCGTTGCCATGCCAATACTTCTGTAAAGAATTTTTCAAAAAAGTATTAAAAGCTTCCCGTGCAAATACCTTATCCTGGCTTCACGACTGACCGGATAGCGGAAATGAACTCTTTCGCTTTCTGAATGAGGGAGATTCTGATGTTGACCGTTATATAAAGATCGCCGGCTTCTCCACCGCCGTGGCCGGCCTCTCCCATTCCCTTCAGGCGCAGTTGCTGGCCTGCCTTCATGTTCGGGGGAATGGTTACGAGCAGTTCCCTGCCTGTTTTTTTGTGTGCATACTGTATCTTGCCGCCAAGCCTGGCCAGATCGGGAGAAAGCACTATGAAATCTCGTAAATCCTTGCCCCTTTCAGGCAGTTCGATACCCCATTTCTTTTTCAGACCGTATTGAATCAGCCGGCCCAGATACCCGCCAATTTGTGCATTTCTTCCAGCATCATGTCCGCCTCCGAAACCGCCAACAATGACCCGGCCAAAGACACCCGGCCTCCTGAATTCAAAGGTCCGGTATCCGGCGCCATACGATTCCCTGAATACATCGTCAAAGCTCCTGAAGCCGAAGGCACGGCTCAATTCCTCGAAGATCTGTTGGATATCCGAGCCCTTGAATATCTCCTGATCGGAATGGGTCTGCCGGAAATGGTTGTAGGCTGCTGATCCGTAAGTCTGCCGGAGTGCATCATATTCCCTTCTTTTGGGGGGATCAGAAAGCACGGCATAGGACTCGTTTATTTCTTTCATTCGTTCCGCCGCCGCCGGGTTGTCTTTGTTCCTGTCCGGATGGTGCAACAGGGCCAGACGGCGGTACGCATCGCGGATCTGCTTTTCACCGGCATCCTTATCCAGTCCCAAAATTTGGTAGTAGTCTTTCTGCTCCATGGATTTCCATTTCGTATTGACTGACTTGCCTATATAATCCGCTTGGCAACAAGACCGGCAAAATGTTCAAATGATCGATCATATGTTCTTTCGGCGTCTTTAGAAAAAAAGCATCCCGGCAACTGTCTTTTGGGAAGATGATATGCGATGCAATCGCAGCAGATTCCTTTCCGGCCGCATGTTTCATAAGAGCATTTGCATATTTTTAAATTAGATTCTTTTTTGCAATCCATATCTTACCTGCCTGTCTTAATTGATGTACATTTTTTGTTCCGGTTTACCGCTTATAGTACGATATGAGAGACGCCCTGGCGATAGTGTAGTTGTTAAAAAAATATCCCACCATTGCTGGAGGCGTTTTTTCATCCAAATCCAGTTTTTCCGTACTGAGAGCATAAACAGTAAATACGTAGCGGTGAGCCTTGTCGCCCTGGGGAGGACAGGCACCGCCGAACCCCGGTTTGCCGAAGTCTGTGATGCTTTGACTGCTTCCTGCCGGAGCCAGCTTCTTTTCAATTTGTCCGGCATTGGTTTTCAGTTCATTGACTCCTGCCGGGATGTTAAAAATCACCCAGTGCCACCATCCGCTGCCGGTGGGAGCATCGGGGTCGTATACAGTGACCGCAAAGCTTTTTGTATCGCGAGGCGCATTGATCCATTTCAGCGAAGGTGAAATATTCTTGCCGCTGCATCCAAATCCGGCAAATACCTGAGACAGAGTCAACTGTCCTTCGAGGTCGCTGCTTTTCAGGGTGAACCCCCCGGCGCCTGCGTTTGCCGCAATCGATAGAGTCATTGCCATGATAAATAACATTAGTTTTCGCATTTCACTTCTCCTTCCTCATTATTGCATCAAGTGTCAATGGTAAAGCTCCGGCAGCGCGGTCCTGCGCGATTGCCGGAGCGTATTTGGAGTTTGCACAGTTATTCTTTTTCACTGCCGATAAAACGATAAATTGCCGCACCGAGAATGCCGCCAATAATGGGGGCAATCCAGAAAAGCCACAGCTGGGCGAGCGCCCAATCTCCCACAAAAACGGCAACCGCCGTGCTTCGTGCGGGATTTACGGAGGTGTTGGTAACGGGGATGCTGATCAGATGGATGAGGGTCAGGCACAAGCCAATGGCAATCGGCGCGAAGCCCTGCGGCGCCCGTTTGTCGGTGGCGCCGAGAATGACAAGGAGAAACATCATGGTCATTACCACTTCCGATATCAGCGCGGCGGGCAAGCTATACCCGCCCGGTGAATGAACGCCGTAGCCGTTGGAAGCAAAACCGGCGGATAAATCGAATCCCGCCTTGCCGGTGGCAATAAGATACAGAACACCACCGGCTACAATACCGCCCAGGACCTGCGCAACAATGTAGGGCAGAAGATCTTTTGCCGGAAAACGGCCGCCTGCCCAGAGTCCGACGGATACTGCCGGATTAAGGTGACAGCCGGATATGTGTCCGATGGCGAAAGCCATAGTGAGCACGGTTAAGCCAAACGCCAGGGCTACGCCCAGCAGACCGATGCCGACATTCGGGAAAGCAGCAGCCAAAACGGCGCTGCCGCATCCACCAAGAACCAGCCAGAAGGTTCCAAAAAACTCTGCACCATACTTTTTCATACCTTCCTCCCTTTTGTTTTGTTGATTGTTATTTGCAACAACTAAAGTACTGGATCTCTAAAATACTGGATCGTTTTGTTCCCTTGAACTGAAAAAATAAAATAATATATTTTAATTAAGGAATCAAATAATTACTGGATAAATTCCCCTTGACGTTCTTATTTGTTCTGTAATATCAGGTTGCCATATGAATTGGAATGAGGATTTACTTAGAAAGAGCCTGGCCGGGAAATTAATAGGACATAAGCTATATTATTTCCCTCAAACCGGCTCAACCAACGATGACGCATTTCGTCTGGGAGTGGAAGGATTGCCGGAAGGAACAGTCGTTCTTGCCGACAGCCAGACCAAAGGCAAGGGGCGCATGGCGCGCATCTGGCATTCACCCGCCGGTTCTAATATCTACACTTCTCTTATCCTGCGTCCCGATCTCCAGCCGGCTGATGCGCCGCAGATTTCACTTGTGGCCGGTGTGGCCGTGGCCGAGCTCCTTGAGCAGCATTGTTCCGGCCGGGTTGAACTTAAATGGCCCAATGATGTTTTGATTGCGGGTAAGAAAATCTGCGGCATTCTGGCGCAGATGAAAACAGCGGGCGAAGATGTTGATTTTGTTGTTGTGGGCATAGGCATTAATGTGAATATCCGGCCGAATCAATTTCCAATGGAAATGCGTGATATTGTTATCTCATTAAGCTCAGAAACAGGGCGGGAGATTAACCGCCATGATCTGATAATCAGCCTGTATGAAAATTTCGCAAAATGGTATAAAAAATTGTTGCAAAACGGTTTTGCTGCCATTAAAGAAAGGTGGCTTGACTTGGCGCCAATGATCGGACACGATGTTCAGATAATGTTTCAAAACGAAAAAATAATTGGAAAAGCACTTGATCTTGCCGATGACGGCTCGTTGATAATTCTTACGCCGGACAACGAAAAGCTGAAAATATCTGCAGGCGATGCAACGATATTGAACAAGGGGTTGCAACCCCCTGTTCTGCCAAAGATGTAAAGTCTTTTATAAGGAGAGTAAATTAAATATGCTGTTAGTAATTGATGTGGGCAATACCAATACTGTTTTGGGTTTATATGACGGTGATGAGCTGATTTATGACTGGCGCATCCGTACGGTAATAGGCCATACCGTTGATGAATATGGTATGCTCATCTATAATTTGTACAAATCGAGCCGGAGTAAAACCAGAAGTGTTAGGGCTATTACCGGCATCATCATATCCTGTGTCGTGCCGCCGATGATCAATATTCTGGAGCAGCTGAGTATAAAATATTTTAATATCAAACCAATGATCATAGGCCCGGGGATAAAAACGGGGATGCCGATTTTTTATGACAATCCCAAGGAAGTAGGTGCCGACAGAATTGTCAATGCTGTTGCCGCCTATCAAAAATATAAGCAGGAATCTATTATCGTTGATTTTGGAACGGCAACGACGTTTGATTATATATCGAAAAAAGGCGAATATATGGGCGGTTGCATTGCTCCCGGAATTGTAATTTCGAGTGAAGCTCTTTTCCAGCGGGCGGCAAAACTGCCGCGTGTTGAATTCAGCCGGCCGAAAACGATTATTACCAAGGATACGATATCCGCAATGCAGGCGGGTATAATGTTCGGTTATGCCGGCCTTGTGGATGGTATCGTCGAACGCATCAAGGCGGAAGTGAAAACCGAGCCACTGGTCATCGCCACCGGAGGATTGGCCAAGGTTGTCGCCAAAGAGACAAAAACTATTGATAAAATCGAGGAAATGCTGACCCTGGACGGCCTGCTAATAATTTATAAGATGAATACCAAGTAATGTTAAATGTAGGATTGACAGGCGGTATTGCCTGTGGGAAATCAACTGTTGCGGAGATGTTCGTTCGTTTGGGCGCTTATCTGATCGACCTGGATAAGCTCGCGCATGAAGTTCAGGAGCCCGGAGCGCCTGCCTGTCGAAAAATCATCGACTATTTTGGGGATGATATTTTAGGGCGGGATCAAAAGATTGATCGCAATAAAGTTGCCGCCATTGTTTTTAATCATCCGGAAAAGCTTAAAGCGTTAAACGATATTGTTCATCCGTGTGTCCATGAGGAATGGCAGGCGCGTCTGAAAAATATAGCGGCGGGTGATGCCCGGGCAATTGTCCTGTCCGACATTCCTCTTTTATTTGAGGCGCGGATGCAGTCTTTGTTTGACCTGACGATTGTCGTGATGATACCGCCCGAAGAACAAATTGTCCGGCTTATGGCCCGCAACGGCATGACACAGGAAGAAGCTCAAAAAAGGATAAAAAATCAGATGCCCATCGGCGACAAGGTCGGCATGGCGGATATTGTAATCAATAATCAGTCATCGATTGCCAATACTCAAAAACGGGTACAGGAAGTCTGGCAGGAATTGATCAGGCGCGAAAAAGAAAAAACCGAAATATCTCGGAAAAAATAAATTACGGAGACAAAAAAATGATTGGGAAAAATGTTGTTACTGATTTTAGCGCTCAGGCGTTGGAGCCCGTTATTGATCCTTCATGCTATGTGCACCCCCTGGCGGCGGTCATCGGCAATGTCATTCTGGGGAAAAATATAATGGTATCACCTTGCGCTTCCGTGCGGGGGGATGAAGGGCAGCCGCTCTTCATCGGCGATGATTCCAATGTCCAGGACGGCGTTGTTATCCATGCGCTGGAGACTGAATTGAAAGGTGAAACTGTAGAGAAGAATCTGATGGAAGTTGACGGGAAAAAATATGCGGTTTATGTAGGCAGTCGTGTGTCTTTGGCGCATCAGGTGCAGATTCACGGACCGGCGGTTGTGCTGGATAATACTTTTGTTGGCATGAAGTCACTTGTATTCCGGTCTTTTGTCGGGAAAAACTGCGTTCTGGAGCCGGCGTCGGTCCTGATGGGTGTTAAAGTCGCCGATGGTCGCTACGTTCCCGCCGGATCGGTTATTAAGACTCAGGCTGATGCCGATAATCTGCCCGTTATTACTAACGATTATTCGATGAAAGATTTGAATGCGGGTGTAATCCATGTCAATGTCAATCTGGCGCGCGGTTATCTCGCCGCAGAAAAGAAGTAACCGGTTGGAGTATTTAACCGGAAGATGATTTACTGTATATGGGAAACACGGCGGTAATTAATGAAATTGTTGTAGCAGCGAAAAAAAAACAGAATCGCTGTCTTTCCTGCGGAACTGTGGAAAATATGAAGAACCGCAAATACTGTTCTGTTCGCTGCCGTCAGAACTTGCGGCTGAAGCTGAATATCAGAAACGGTTTGTTGCAGGTTCTGAACGCCCGTTATGCCACTTTTTACTTTTCCGATACGGCGATTATTATGGATGTTCTTCCCCGCGGACATAGAGAAATATTCCGCTATACGCAAATACGAACTTCCGGACTCAACCCGGCCGAAGATTTCAGTAAGATGACGAATATGCTGGGTGAGGTCTGGTGGGAGGAAGAGAAACGGACACATAAAAAATATCTGGCGTCGCGGCATGTTTTGGAGATGGCAACAAAACATACAGTATCGCTCCTGTCGGTCAAGCCAGCAGTATTGAAAATCCCCACTGTTAAAACGGAATCGCTCAATTGCCTGCAAATCAATAAAGCGGACCTATATTCTGTTGATTTACGCAGAATTATTAAGAATGCATACCGCACTCAGGCGAAAATTCATCATCCTGACAGCGGTGGTCATGCCGTTGGTTTCCGTAAACTGCATGACGCCTACAAAGAACTGCTCCATTGGGCGGACAGCCCGTCGTTTACTGCCCGCCGCGGTTTTCCCGATAAATGGTTTTATGATGGGGAAAATAAGAAGTGGGTGCAGCCAATGTCGTTTCGCAAGTGATTTCAAGTTACTTCATTTCCAAATCAAACGCTGCCTTTGTTGATTGGCTCAGGACAGGCTTATAATTGATGATCAGTCATGGTGAACTTGTCGAACCACGCCTCGTTGTTTCCTCCTAACCGCCGCGGTAGCATCATTGATTTGGAAACGGAATTACATCCAAAGTATGAACGAATCTGCGTAAAATAAAACACCCCGGAAATTCCGGGGCGCTTTAGTTAGTAGATGCTCAGATCCTTAAAAGTGTTACATTCTGTAACTATCAGGTACTCTTATGACTTATGAGCCGGAGCCTTGGTGAAAAAGAGTGTGATTGTGCCGATCGCAACAAAAACGGCGCCGACAGTAAATGATATCATATAAGTTCCGAACATATCGTACATTTTACCGGCAAGAAAACTCGATATAAACCCGGCCAGACCCCAAGCGGTAAACAGCAGTCCGTAATTGGAGCCCTGCGCCGTCGCACCAAAATACTGCACACAGGTGGCCGGGAACAGGGTGAACATGGCGCCATAGTTCCAGCCGATGATAATGGCAACTATGCAGAACAGGATAAATACTTTGGCTGCCGGGAAGAGTGCCAGCATGACAATGATCTGAAGAGTAAAGGTTATCAGGAAGCATATCCGTACTCCTGACTTGTCGGCAATCGCGCCGATCAAGATTCTGACCAGGGCGTTGGAAATGCTGAAAAGGCTTAATGCAAAAGCGGCCTTCATGGCGATATCTCCAGCCGCAACCCCCACTAATTCTTTCGTCATTACATCAATGCCGTGTTTGGCCATAACTCCGATTACCATCAGGCCGGCAAAGGAACCGCAGAAATAAGCGATGTAAAGCTTCCAGAACGCACCCGTTCTGATTGCCTCACCAAAGGTAAAGTCTCGACCCACTTTAGGTGCGCCTGCTACAGGCGCCGGTGGATTCCAGCCGGCAGGTTTGAAACCAGCAGGAGGGTTCTTCAAGCATAGACCGGCGATGATGGCCATAAAAAGCATCGCGATACCGACATACTTAAACACAGGAAGCGCGCTTCCATTGCCAATAGCCGGATTACTGATCATCCACGTCGCCAGTGGGGCCATAATGAGCGAACCCAACCCAAGACCAATCACAGCCATACCGGTGGCGAGCGCTTTGCGGTCAGGCCACCATTTGGGTGCTGTTGCAATGGGCGGCAGATAAACCAGGCCGCCGCCAAAGCCGGCAATTAGCCCATAGTATAGGTAAAACTCCATTGTGGAACTCATTGTCGAAACAAGAAAGAAGCCTATTCCCAGAATTACACCTCCAACAAGCACAACGGGTCGTGGCCCAAGCTTATCGTTTAGCTTCCCAGCAATGAAAGTCGTCAAACCAAATACAAGAACAACAATTCCGTAGGCCAACCCTATATCAGTAGCTGACCACGTAGGGAATTGTTTCTTGATTGGTTTGATAAAAACACTAAAAGCATACAGTAGCAAACCGCAAGTCGTACTTCCCAGCAACCCCCCTAAAAGAGGAATCCACCTTGGCATTGTTTTTTCTTCCGCCATTCTTTTAACCCTCCCTAAGCTATTAGAATAAAATAATAAACAGTGTCAGATATCAAATAGTAATGAGTTCCGATCTTCGGTCATTGCGTACGATCCCATCTTGTGTTTTATCGTATCGTTTTGCAACGGATCCTATTGCCTGCCGAGCATAAAATATCTTATAAAGTCTATTCACCCTCCTTTCTTTAATAATTGTAATTATTAATACATTTACCTCTCAACAACCCTTTTCAAAAAGCTGCATCCTGAATATATAAGCTCTCTCAATAGATATAAATCGGCCTTTATCACTTTAGCCGATTTTTTACATCAGAAGAAACATTAACCCAAGTCTATCATGTTTGATAAGTAATTGCTTATAAGGGGAGGCAATAAAGGAATTTTTTCTGTCTGTCAATTAAAAACTACCCTCCCTCTTATCATATTTGTAGTTTGCACTTTAGCATATCATATCCCGAATAGAAATGTATTTTTTGTTTTCTTTAGTTGAATGAAAATTACGAAATGATTATTTCCTTGATAAATACTTCGACTATGTTATTTTTAAAACCAAACAGAAAAAGAGTAATGTCGCGAGTATCAGTCTCAATAACTAAGGAGGAAAGAGGATGACGCCGAAAGAAATGAGGAAAAAAGCGCTTGAGATGTTTGCAGTACAGAAGTTTCATTGCAGTCAGGTAATTGCAGCGGTGGGTCAGGAAAAACTGGGGAGGGGCAACGACGAAGTCATTCGTGCTATGGGCGCTTTCGGCGGCGGTTTATGCGGCAATGGCGAGGTATGCGGCGCTTTGGCCGGCGCCTTGGCCGTGTTGGGTTTACGCTACAGCCGGGCGAAAAGCGACGAAAAAGAAGATGTAAAGATGTGGAAAGTCGCTGATGAGGTATTTCGGCGCTTCCGCGATGAGATTGTGAATCGTAACGGTTCGATCTGCTGCCGCGATATTGCCTGTGTGAATTGGAAAGACCGTCAACAGGCGAAAGAGTTTTATCAGGGTGGCGATGCAATAAAAAGGTGTTACCATATAGTCGGCGAAACAGCGCTGATGTTAGGGGAGATACTGGAACGCGAATAACTTTACTGCAGTTACTTTTTGACCATCATATTCTTTGCGTGTCTCCTGCCGGCGGGTAGGTCGTGTCGCAATTGCAATATTCGCATCTGTGCCATTCCGACGAATTGAAGAATCTAATAACAGAACAAGGGGTTGTAACCCCTTGTTCTAGACAGAGCCCCTTCGCCCGACAGCCCGGAATGAATTGCGGCGCAATTCTTATTCCATTTCTAAATCAATGATGATATCGCGGCGGCTAGGAGGAGGCAACGAGACGTATTATACATACGTTAAGAAAGCCGACGACCCCGGCCTGCGCCGGGACAGGCTGTGCCAACAAAGATAGCGCTTGATTTAGAAATGGAATTATCATTTTCCTGACGGCATAAAGACAGGTGGCACCTGCGTTGGAAGCACCTCGATTTTCAACCAGACTTCTTGTGTAACATAAGGCTCGATTTTCAGCCAGGCGTCTAATTCCTCCCGCGAAGGAAAATCCATTACCATGACCGAGCCGATCATCTTACCCTGATCATCCAGTATGGCTGTGCCGAAGATCGCCTTAGCTTCCTCTTTCATTTTCACTACACCGGCCAGATGAGCCTCTCTAGCCGTCATTCGCCGACTGAGAGCCTGATCATCCGTTCCGTCGTGGCCGATAACCAAAAATTGCATAACCCGATCTCCTTTTTTTAATGAGATGAAATTACGGGAAAACTTATAATTATTTTTAACGATAATTACAATAGATAGACTCGTAAAAAGACATAAAATTAATAATTTTCAGTCGACCTCGTAAAAAGGTCGCAGGCAAGGCGCGCAAATCCTAAGGAATGAGACGTACTTAGCGTACGTCGCAATGACGAAGGATGAAGCGCAATACAGCATCCGGCCTTTTTAAGAGGCCGTCACAACAAATTGAATGGAATATTTAGCTGTACCCTGTTATAGGAGTTTCATCGGCATAAAACAAAAAGCGAAAGGCGGACAAATAAATGGTAAAGGCAAAGAAGGGGGATAAGGTAAAGGTCCATTATACCGGGCGGTTTGAAGGGGGAGACATTTTTGATTCTTCCGAATGTGATGAGCATGGATGCGACTGCGACGTTTCACCGTTGGAGTTTATCATTGGTAACGGAGAAGTGATTCCCGGTTTTGAGAAAGCGGTTATTGGGATGAAAGTGGGAGAAACGAAAAGCGTGATCATTCCGGTTGATGATGCCTACGGGAAGCGTAACGATGAGATGGTCGTATCCATCGACAGGAGCGATGTTCCGGAAGATATAACGCCGGAAGTTGGGATGCGGCTGGAATTCGCCCAGGATGATGACCACGTATTTCCGGTAACGATAACGGAAGTATCGGATACACATATAACAATCGATGCAAACCACCCGCTGGCCGGAATAGAGCTCACCTTTGATCTCAGGTTAGTTGAAATCTGCTGAAGTTACTTAATCCATCTTGCAGACGGCGAAAGGGAGAAGATAATATGTCTCCCTTTTTTATCCGCAGAATATTACGTACAGAGCTTCCTGACCTGCTCCATAACCCTGAGCGACTTTACCTCGCGGTTGAGCACATGCATAATGAAGCCGACAAGAATATTGCGGGATTCCATCGCCAGAGAACCGGACAGCGCGATCAATTTGATTTTTTCCGCATCCATATCCTTGCCCAGAAGTAATGTTCTGATGGTTCCTGCGGAAACGGATTGGTCATAAAGCTCGGGTCTGGCGCATTGGGCGCATTTGATCCCGCCTTCCTGGGCGTGGAAATAATAAGGAATACCATTGGTAAGTGGATTTTTGCATACGATGCAGCGGTCTAATGTGGGTTCAAATCCGGTCAGTTTCAGCAGGCGTATTTCAAAAAAACGCACCAGGGCATCAGATGCTTTTTGTTCGCCCAGCAATGATAAAAAAGTTTGCAGGAGTTCAAAAATGTTTTCGTTTTTTTTCCCCTCCGGGCTGAAATGGTCGGTAAGATCGATAAAATAAGAGGCAATCAGAGTTTTTTCCAGATCAAGCCGGATGTTATCGTAATGGTTAATTATTTCGCAGGCATCAATGAAAGCAAGCATGTCGCGGCTCTTGCGGGTAAAGATGATGTTAGTCAGGGAAAATGGTTCAAAGACGTTGGCGAATCTCTTTTTACTGCGCTTGGCTCCTTTGGCGATACCTTTGAGTTTGCCGAAATCACTGCTGAAAAAGGTTACGATTAAATCCGACTCGCCGTAATTTAAAGTACGCAGAACAAATCCTGTCGTTTTCAGGCTTTCTCTAGCGCCCATCGTATTTGATTTCTCCGCCGACAATGGTCAAAACAGCTTTTCCCTGCATTTCCCAACCGTGAAAGGGAGAGTTCTTGCCTTTTGAGCAAAAAGCTTTAACGTCAACGGTCCAGTTCAACTGCGGATTAATCACCGTGATGTCGGCATCTGCACCTGTTTCCAGAGTGCCTTTGGACAGTTTCAGGATGTGTGCAGGGTTGAGGCTCATTTTCGCAACAAGTTCCGACAGGGAAAGAATGCCCTCACGGACAAGGCGTAAACTCAAGGCCAGCGACGTTTCCAATCCGCTGATACCGTTGGCGGCGTAATCAAATTCCAGCTCCTTGTCCGTCCGGGCGTGCGGTGCGTGGTCGGTGACAATAGCGTCCAGCGTTCCATCAGCCAATCCTTCTTTAATGGCTGCCACATCGGCAGCGCTTCTCAGCGGTGGATTAACTTTCAGGTTGGTATTGTATGTCTGGAGGACTTCATCGGTCAGAGTGAAGTAGTGCGGAGCGGTTTCTGCGGTTACTTTCACGCCTCTCTTTTTGGCTTCGCGTATAAGCTGGACAGAGCCCCTGGTGCTGACATGAGCAATGTGCACGTGAGATCTAGTAAATTCGGCAATCAAAATGTCGCGGGCTGTCATCGCTTCTTCGGCGATGGAGGGGATACCGCGCAATCCCAGTATGGTGGAATAATATCCTTCGTTCATCTGGCCGCCGGCGGACAGACTAGTGTCTTCACAATGGGAAATGACAGGCAGGTTCAGCGACGAAGCATATTCCAGTGCGTGGCGCATCAGGGCGGCATCCATAACAGGCTTGCCGTCGTCGGAAAGGGCTACCACTCCCGCTTCTTTCAGATCCCAGAATTCCGTTAACTGCTGGCCTGCGGAATTCCGACTTATGTTGCCGATCGGGTAAACATTAACGAGATTGGCTTCCAGAGCTTTTCTTTTAATAAATTCGGTAATTGATCGGTTGTCATTGACGGGATCGGTGTTCGGCATACAGGCAATCGATGTAAATCCACCGGCTACGGCAGCTCTTGCTCCGGAGTCTATGGTTTCTTTGTATTCCTGGCCTGGTTCGCGCAGGTGCGTGTGCATGTCGATCAAGCCGGGGGTAATAATCATTCCAGCCAGTTCAATAACTTTAATTTTTGTCGTATCTTTGAGGTTTCCCGATTCGAGAAGATTAGAACCAATTTTTGCGATTTTTCCGCCTTCCAGTAAAGCATCTGAAACAGCATCTATCTTCTGGGCCGGATCGATTATCCTGGCACCGGTTAAAAGTAAATTCATTCGTTGCCTCCAGAGAGTAAATAAAGCAGAGCCATTCTTACCGCCACGCCTTTATTTACCTGATCGAGAATTACCGAGCGGGAAAGATCATCGGCAATATCCGGTGATATTTCCACCCCCCGGTTAATGGGGCCGGGATGCATGACGATGGCATCTTTTTTGGCCAGCCTGATATTGTGGCTGTTCAGGCAGTAATGCCGGGAATATTCCCGTAGCGACGGGAAAATGTTCTGCTTTTGGCGTTCGAGTTGAATGCGCAGCATCATTACCACGTCGGCGTCGCAAATGGCTTCTTCCAGCTTGGCATATGTTCTGACGCCCATTTGTTCGATGTCGCGGGGCAGCATCGTTGCCGGACCAGCCAGAACAACCTCGGCTCCCATTTTAGTTAAACCGTAGATATTGGAACGGGCGACGCGGCTGTGGGCAATATCGCCGACAATAGCCACTTTTAACCCCGCAAGGGTTCCCTTTTTTTCTTTGATCGTCATCATATCTAGCAGGGCCTGGGTGGGATGTTCATGAGCGCCGTCACCGGCGTTAATAATGGATTGTTTGACCAGTGTTGCCAGAAGATGCGGAGCGCCGGCAGCGCTGTGCCGGATGACAATGACATCAGGATTCATGGCTTCCAGATTGCGCGCCGTATCAATGAGGGATTCTCCCTTGACGACGGAGCTGGTGGAGGCGGAAATATTAATGGTATCGGCGCTGAGTCTTTTTCCGGCAATTTCAAAGGATGTCCTGGTCCGGGTGCTGGCTTCAAAAAACAGGTTGATGACGGTCTTACCGCGCAGTGTTGGGACCTTCTTGATTTCACGGGTGGAGATTTCCAAAAAGGATTCGGCGGTTTCCAGAATATGATTTATTTCTTCAACTGCCAGATCCTTAATGCCCAGTATATCTTTTCTTTCAAATTTCATAAACAAGCCTTAAACATTTATTCTAAGTATCCTCTTCAATAACAACTTCATCAACACCGCTTTTTTCCACCAGATGGACGGCGACATCTTCCCAGAGGGAAGAGGGGAGGTTTTTTCCGACAAAATCAGCTCTGATCGGCAATTCACGATGCCCGCGATCAATTAAAACAGCCAGTTGAATCATTTTGGGGCGTCCGAAGTCGATCAAGGCGTCCATTGCGGCGCGAATGGTTCTGCCGGTAAAAAGCACATCGTCGACAAGGACGACCTTTTTGCCGTCAAGAGAAAAAGGAATTTGTGTTTTTCCCAGAGACGGTTTTTTCTTGGATATGGAAATGTCGTCACGGTAGAGAGTGATATCCAGAACACCCAACGGAATTTCTGCTCCTTCGATGCTGGTGATTATTTTTTGCAGTCTTTGGGCCAGATAAATTCCGCCGGTTCTAATACCGACCAAAACAAGGTTGTTTGTACCTTTATTTTTTTCCAGAATTTCATAGGCAATTCTGGTCAGAGACCGGTCGATAACTTCCCTGTCCATGACTACTTTAACGTTTTTGTTTTCTACCATAAGCAGTTTCCCCCAATCTCAATAAGCCGATTAAAAAAGCTAATTCAACAGGCCAATTTCAACATGCCGATTTCAACATGCCGATTTCAACATGCCGATTTCAACATGACTGACGGGCAAAAAAAAAGCCTTCCCCCTTATCGGAGAAAGGCTTGTAAACTTTTTGGAAGATTCTTTCATAACCAGTTCCTTTTTCAATCTCGCCGGATTAAATTAAAAGGTGAAAAACCGCAGCTTCCATACAACGAAGCCACAAAGGAGTCAAGGCAAAAATCAAAAGTACTTTTGTTTAAAAATGAATGATGATATAGGGCCAACTGATGAAGAGGAGGCCGGAAATATGGCGATAAACGGCGAACCCCAGGTATTTCTGTTTCTAAGTGAGCTGCTGGGGAAAAAAATTGTTGAACAGACAGGTAAAGAAATCGGCCATGTTTATGACATCACTGCTGAATTTGTAGAGCCTTATCCTTTTGCCACCGGTTTAACCCTCAGTTCCGCCGAGAAGAAAAAGCCTCTGTTTTTGTCGTGGGAAAATGTTGTCGAATTGAGTGAAAATGTGATTGTTACTGCAGGCTCGGCAGGTAAATTGATTGACTTGAACCTAAGGGCAAATGAGCTTTTATTGCGGGATGACCTTTTGGATAAACAGATTGTCGATACAGATGGAGCGAAAATACGGCGGGTAAATGATCTCCAGTTTCTGGAAACAAAAACAGGATTACATCTGGTGCACGTAGATGTCGGCTTCCGTGGTTTGATCCGCAGGATAGGCATAACCAAAGGGATGGATTTTATATTCCAGGGACTTTTTGATTATCAGTTGCCCGATCAGTTTATCTCCTGGAAACTGGTGCAACCGTTGCTTTCGCCTGATCGTCTGCAGTTGAGTATTGCTCAGAACAGACTCAGTCAAATCCACCCGGCGGACCTTGCCGATATTCTTGAAGATCTGGACATCAAGCAGCGCAAAGCAGTGTTCCAGTCCCTTGATGTGGAAACAGCAGCGGAGACACTGGAAGAAACAGACCCGAAAATTCAGGTAAGCTTGATTAATGACCTCGATTCGGACGAGGCTTCCGATATTATAGAAGAAATGTCACTTTCCGAAGCCGCAGATCTGTTGGGTGATTTGCCCAGAGCCAAGGCCGAAGGAATTTTAAATGAGATGGAGCAGGACATCGCTGAAGACGTCAAGGAACTCCTGGCGCACCCGGAAAGGGAAGCCGGCGGTATGATGACCACGTCTTACGTAAGTTTCCGCCCGCAAATGACCGTTGGCGAAGTGATGGAAATATTGCGTACGGAAGCGGCCGATGTTGATATCGTCTATTATGTTTACATTACCGACGAACAGGAGCACCTGCTGGGAGTTGTTACTTTGCGTGATCTGATTCTGGCTGATACCAGGACGACACTCGAAGAAATCATGGATGAGCGGATTATTTCACTAAAGCTTGATGACAAGGATGATACGATTGCCGATCATTTTGCCAAGTATGGCCTGCCGGCAATACCGGTAGTAGACGATGACGATAAGATGCAGGGAACAATAATGTTTAGAAATCTTCTGGATGTAGTAGCGCCGCATTTAGGGAAGTAATACCAATTCGCTTTCTTTGGGTAACTTTGTTGGCCTTCGACAGGCTCAGAGGCATAAAGTTAATAGGCAGTCATGGTGATCTTGGCGAACCACGACTCGCCGCCTCTGTCCCCGCCGGCGGGGGTAGTTGCCGCCACGTAATTCTTTGAAATCGAAATGGTATAAAATGAGAACGCAGTCAGGGAAAAATGGATAAAATCAAACAGCTTTGGAAAAAATTGCTGCAAACCGGCCTCTGGAAACTGGGATTGTTTTTTGCGCTTATCGGTCCCGGGGTCATTACTTCCAATGTGGATAATGACGCCGGCGGCATTACGACATATTCGCTGGCTGGCGCCCATTATGGCTTTAGTTTGATCTGGATTCTTATTCCCGTAACCGTGGCTTTAATCGTTATTCAGGAAATGTGCGCCCGGATGGGGGTTGTCTCCGGCAAAGGTCTTTCTGATTTGATCCGGGAGAGGTTCGGCGCAAAAATCACGTTTTATCTGATGATAATTTTGCTTTTGGCCAATCTGGGAAATACCCTTTGCGAATTTGCCGGTGTTGCCGCCAGTATGGAAATATTCGGCGTCAGCAAATATCTTTCCGTGCCGTTTGGTGCTTTCTTTGTCTGGTGGTTGGTGGTAAAGGGAAATTATAAATCAGTGGAAAAAGCTTTTTTGCTGGCCTGTGTCTTTTATTTCTCCTATATCGTATCGGGATTCCTCGTTCAGCCCGACTGGTCGGAAATCAGAACGGCTTCGATTACGCCGACTATGGATTTTGATTCGGGCATGCTGACGATGGCCATTGGTATTATTGGAACAACTATTGCTCCCTGGATGCAGTTTTATTTGCAGTCGTCCATTGTCGACAAAGGTCTGAAAGCGGAAAGTTATAAATATGCCCGGATGGATGTCATTTTCGGCTCAATCACCGTCAATGTTGTGGCTTTTTTTATTATTATGCTTTGCGCTGTGACATTGTTTCACAACGGCCTGAAGATTGAAACAGCCAAGGATGCGGCATTGGCGCTGGCTCCTCTGGCCGGTTCTTACGCTTCTTTGCTGTTTGCTTTTGGCTTGTTAAACGCTTCTTTATTTGCGGCTTCGATTTTGCCGCTTTCCACGGCCTATACAATTTGCGAGGCATTTGGCTGGGAATCGAGCCTGAATACCAAGTTTGTGGAGGCGCCGCAGTTTTACGGACTCTATTCTTTGATGATTTTTCTGGGGGCGGGAATCATCCTGCTGCCGAATGTACCCCTGATTTCTATTATGTATTATTCCCAGGTTATTAACGGACTTCTGTTGCCGTTTGTTTTAATTTTCATGCTTCTCTTAATCAATGATAAGCGAATTATGGGAAATTATGTTAACGGCATAACGATGAACATCATATCATGGGCGACGGTTGTTATTCTCAATGGTCTGTCGGCGGCGATGGTCATATCGGCATTTTTCTAGGAGGCTGTTCAAAAAGGCTCATCGGCGGCTTTACGCTATACGCTTCGCGATCCGGTTTTTGCGAAGCCTTGCATCTGGACCTTTTTGAACAGCCTGTATAAATTGATCTACCGCAGCAGGTTAAACAATCGTCCCCAGCGCACATTGGTTTCTTCATGGTTCCATGACCAGTAAATAATCATGGCTTTACCTTCAACATCTTTCAAATCCACAAAGCCCCAGTAACGGCTGTCCGCACTCTCATCCCGGTTGTCGCCCATGACAAAAAGCGATCCCCGCGGTACAGTGATCGGGCCGAAATTGTCGCGCGGCTGTATGACGCCGGGATAAATAACTTTGTCACTATATATTCCGTAACTGTCCGTGTATTCCCTGTCGTTAAGAAATATTTTTTTGTTTTTAATTTCAATTGTATCGCCGCCGACACCAATAACCCGTTTAATAAAATCCTTGGAACGGTCCCGGGGGTAAATGAAGACGATAATGTCGCCTCTTTTAGGATCGGTGACAGGGATAAGAGTTTTTCTGGAAAAAGGAATCTTCACCCCGTAAATAAATTTATTGACAAGCAGATGATCCCCGACCAGCAGCGTCGGAACCATTGACCGGGAAGGTATCTTGAAGGCCTGAACAACAAAGGTGCGGAGAAATAAAGCTATCAGCAGGGCGACAATTATAGCTTCGACATATTCCTGTATCTTTGATTTCGTTTTTGTTTTATTGCCGTTGTCTTTTTCCATATCAATCTTTCTATGAATAAATATTGGCTAAGGAAAGAACAATCATAGCAAGAGCAATGGATCCCTTGGCCATCTTTCCTCCAATCATAATAAAAATGGCACGATAAGATGCCTTGAATGGAGACTCCAATTCCGACTGCCGGATAAATTCAGCGAAAAGAATTCCAACCAGGCAGCCTAAAAAAAATCCCCCGAAAGTACCTAAACCATAGAGAATCGGTGTTAGAATGAACATACCTACTATAGCCCCGCTGACCGAGGCAAAAAACATATTTTTTGAGGGCACAGGCATTAAAGCGCCGGTCATGCCCAGAAAAAAGTCTATCATTTCCGCTATGATAGAAAAAAACAGGAGGAACAATAAGATTTTAAAGCCTACCCGGTCGAAACCGGTGGCGGCGGCGTATGCAAGGACATCGGCAAAAATGACCACCGTTCCCGGTAAGCCAAGCATGGACAAATACATGCCGGCAAACAACAGCAAAATAAAAACGGAAAAGCCAACTGCGGCGAAAGTTGACAAATTATTTTTTCCTCGTTATTTTCGCAGGTTGCATATTTTCAAAAAGCAGCACGATCGGGCATGAGATAAATACCGAAGAATATGTACCAAAAACAACACCTACCAGAAGTGCAAGAGAAAAATCGTGGATGACTGCTCCGCCGAAAAAGAACAGGGCCAATACCGTGAGAAAAACAGTCAGCGAAGTTAAGATGGTTCTGCTCAGTGTTTGATTGACGCTCAAATTGATAACGTCACCCAACTTCTGCTTGGGATTCAGTTTTACATTTTCTCGAATTCTATCGAGCACAACGATGGTATCATTAATCGAAAAACCTATAATAAAGAATATGGCTGCCAGAATTGTTATGGTAAATTCCATGTTTAAAATGGAAACAGTTCCGATAATAATAATAACGTCGTGAACCAGTGCAATAATTCCACCCAGCCCGTAGCGGAACTCAAAACGCCAGCCAACATAAATCAGCATGGCCAGCCAGGAAAGAACTACGGCAATAATCGCCTTTTTCTGAAAATCCGCACCGACTTTGGAACCGACAACTTCCACACGCCGGATTTCATAGTCTTTATTGAAAGCGGAGGTAAGTGGTTGTTCCACGTTGGCGGACAAAATCTTTTGATCGGAGAAAGATTCATGCGTGCGGATTAGAAATTCTTTTTCACCAAACTGCTGGATAATACTGCTTTCCAGTTTTGTCGACTTCAGGGCTTGGCGAATCTGATCGGCGGAGACATCCTTTTTAAATTTGACCTGTATTATCGAACCGCCCGCGAAATCAATGCCGAGATTTAAACCGCGGTGAACGACAACCGATCCGATACTGATGATGGCGACAACTACCGAAAAAATAATAGCATATTTCATTTTTCCGACAAAATCTAAATGAATGTCCGGTTTTACCAACTCCATACTCATACCATATCTCCTGCGTGCTCTTGAATTTTAGATGCTCAGTTTTTTAATGTTGTAGTTCCAGGTAAAGTAATCGAAAATTACCCTTGTGACGAAGATAGCAGTAAAAAGACTGGCCAAAAGACCAATGATTGTTGTTACCGCAAATCCTTTAATTGGACCGGTGCCGAATATGATCAGGAAAATGGCGGACACGATTCCCGTAATATGCGTATCGATAATGGTAAGAAATGCCCGGTTGTAACCTGTATCGAGTGCCAGCCGAATGGTTTTTCCCGTTCGTAATTCTTCCCGGATTCTTTCAAATATCAGGATGTTCGCATCTACCGCGACGCCAACCGTGAGAAGCATACCGGCGATACCCGGTAGAGTGAGGGTTGCCCGAAGCGCCGCCAGAACCGCCATAACGAGGAATATATTGATGACAAGTGCAATATCCGCGACTGCGCCGGAAAGGCGATAATAGATGACCATGAATACAATAACCAGAATTGAGCCGATAAGGGTTGCCAGAATCCCCTGCTGGATCGAATCACTACCCAGTGACGGGCCAACTGTTCTTTCTTCCAGAACATTAACCGGTGCAGGCAGGGCGCCGGCGCGCAGGACTATAGCTAAATCGCGAGCTTCGTCCATGCTGAAAGTGCCGGTGATTTGAGCCTGGCCGCCGGAGATTCTTTCCTGGATAACCGGAGCCGAATGAACAACTCCGTCCAGAACAATAGCCAGACGCTTGCGGACATTTTCTCCGGTGATCCGTTCAAAATCAGCCGCACCTTGCGAATTAAATTTTAAAGAAACGCTTGGTTCTCCATAACGGTCTGCAATTTGTACTTTAGCCGTTTCCAGCGATGCGCCGGTCAGGAGCGCCTTGTTTTTTAAAAGGTAGGGCTGGGTTCCCTTCTGGCCGGTTGATCTGTCGGTGCGTGAACCGTAAGCGATAATGTCGCCTTCCGGAATATTACCCCTCAGGGCCTCATCCAACGAGGCTTCGTCATCCACAATCTTGAATTCCAGCAGGGCTGTTTTGCCGATGAGGTTTTTGGCTCTTTCGGGGTCTTTGATACCCGGCAACTGAATCAGGATACGATTGTCTCCTTCCGGAATTATTTCCGGTTCGGCAATACCAAACTGATCAACTCTGTTGCGTATTGTTTCCAAACTGTGCTCAATGGTCAGTTTCTTTAGCTCAGCGGCTCTCTTATCTTTTATTTTCACCTCGACCAGCATGCCGCCTTCCCGTGGTGTCGATGAGGCGATTTCCAGGTCGGGATACTGTTCATTGAGAGTTTTTTCCAAAACAGTTTTGCTTGATGCTTCGGTCAACTCCAGAGAAATAACGGCGCCTTTTGTCCGCTCAACTTTCCGGAAGCGGACCTTGCCGGCCATAAGAGATTCTTTGAGATCACCGGCCATTCTTTCGACCAGAGATTCCAAAGCCTTCTCGGAGTCGACTTCCAGAACAAGATGCATTCCGCCTTGCAAGTCAAGGCCGAGATGAATTTTTTCCTTGGGTAAATATTCGTTAAAGGGCGAAGGAATCTGGGTGACGAAGGTCGGCACCAAAAAGTAGAGCGCAACAAGACAAACAACAGCTGTAATCGCTATCCTGATTTTTAAAGATTGTATCATGAATTGTCCTTTCTTAGTTATTCCTTTGACGCCGGTGCTCCCGCTTTTTGTGTAACTGCTCCAATAGCGCTGCGGGTGACTTTGATTTTAACTTTGTCGGCAATCTCCAATGTGATGACAGCATCGGCTATACCACTTACCTTGCCGTAAATTCCGCCGGTGGTAATTACCGTATCGCCATAGGCAAGATTATCAATCATTGCCTTTAATTCTTTCTGCTTTTTCTGCTGCGGCCGGATGATGAGAAAATAGAAAATTCCAAAAATAATTACCATGGTAAGTATAAAACCCCAATCGCCGCCGCTTGCCGCACCGGTTGCATTCGGGTTGCTGCCCATTGCGTATGCTAAAGATATCAATTTAAACTCCTCCTCCTTTTTTCATAAACGTGTTTTTAAATTGAGTGAAACAATTTTCTTCCAATGCCGCTCTGATTTGTTCCAGAAGACGCATGTAGTAGTGGACATTGTGAATCGTATTTAACACCATGGCCAGTATTTCACCGGCAATGTAAAGATGCCGTAAATAAGCCCGGGAAAAATTTCTACATGTGTAACAGTCGCATGTTTCGTCAATCGGAGCGTCATCTTCCCGAAAACGGGCGTTTTTTATAACAATCTTTTCTGAATTTGTAAACAATAATCCGTGGCGGGCTGAGCGCGTGGGTATAACGCAATCAAACATGTCAATGCCGCAGGATACACCATAGACAATATCCTCCGGAGTGCCGACGCCCATGAGGTAGCGGGGTTTGTCTTCCGGCAGCAGTGGGGTAATTGTTTCGGCAATAGCATACATTATTTCTTTGGGCTCGCCGACGCTTACGCCGCCTAAAGCATAACCGTCAAAGTTGAGGGGAAGAATTTCTTCGACCGCCTGCCGGCGCAAGTCCAGATATGTCCCGCCCTGAACAATGCCGAAGAGCGCCTGCTCAGGATTTGTTTTGGCTTCTTTACACAGTTTGGCCCATTCCATGGTTAAAGCCAGTGATTTTTGCGTCTGAGCAAATGTCGCCGGATAAGGAGTGCATTCATCGAGGCACATCATAATATCGGAGCCGAGAGCTTCCTGGATTTCCAAAGCCTTCTTCGGCGTCAAAAAATGTTTGGAACCGTCAATGTGGGATTGGAAAATTACCCCATCATCGGTAATTTTTCTTAATTTCCCCAGACTGTAAACCTGAAAACCGCCGCTGTCAGTGAGAATGGGGCCGGGCCAGTTCATGAATTTATGGAGGCCGCCCAATTTTTTGATCGTTTCGTGGCCGGGACGCAGATATAAATGATACGTATTGCCCAGAATTATTTGAGCTCCGCAGGTTCTGATTTGTTCCGGAGTCAGTGATTTAACAGTTGCCTGGGTGCCCACCGGCATGAAAGCAGGTGTATCTACAATGCCGTGCGCGGTCGTCATTTGTCCCAACCGGGCTGAAGTACCGGTATCCTTTTTTATGAGATTAAATTGAAACGGCATTTTTCCCCTATAGGATCAGCACGCAGTCACCATAACTGTAAAAATAGTAACGTTTATCGACAGCATGCTGATAGGATTTTTTAATTAAATCAATTCCGGCAAACGCACAGACAAGCAGGAATAACGATGATTGAGGCAAATGAAAATTGGTCAAAAGTCCGTTTACCCGGCGAAATTTGTATCCCGGATAAATAAATAGCTTGGTAAAACCGCTTTGAGCTTTGACCATACCATTTTCGTCGGCAATGCACTCCAGGGTCCGGGTTGAAGTCGTTCCTACGGCGATGACGCGTCGGGCATTATTAATAGTTTCGGCGGAATCCGCATTGACTTCGTAGTATTCCGACTCCATCATATGATCTTCCACGCGGCTGACCTCTATGGGCAGAAAAGTGCCGTAGCCTACGTGCAGGGTAACAGGCGCAATCCGAATACCTTTAGCCTGCAATGCCTGCATAACTTCTTGTGTAAAGTGCAAACCGGCGGTAGGCGCGGCGATGGAACCGGGATTTTTCGCATAAACAGTCTGGTAGCGCTCCAGATCGTCTACAAATTGCCCGTTGCTGTTTTTGCGTTTAATATAGGGAGGCAAAGGCGCACGGCCGTGGACATTTAAATAATCTTCAAATTTTCCGTTACAGTTAAACTGGAGCAGCCATTTTTTTTCAGATATACGGGATATAACTTTTGCTTCGCAGTCGTCGTTTAAGATAATGACGTCATTCTCTTTTATTCTTTTGCCGGGCCGCAGCAGAACTTCCCATACTTCGGCTGTATCGGAGCTTTCTTTTTCAGTCAAAAGCAGGATTTCCAGGGAAGCTCCCGTGGGCTTCTTACCGAAAAGCCTTGCGGGAATTACCTTGGAATTATTTACAACGAGAACATCGCCTTTTTCCAGAAAATCAGGCAACCGGGAAAAAATGCAATCGTTAATTTCTCCGCTTGAACGCTTCAGTCTCATCATGCGGGAGCCGTCTCTTTGCTTATGAGGATGCTGGGCAATCAGTTCTTCCGGTAAATGATAATAAAAATCTTTTAATTCCATGGCCTTTTAGTGAAAAATGTAAAGTTGCGGCAAGTAATCAGATTAAACTGGTTATGTCAATGGAATTTAAGTTAATGGCGGCCGAAGTAAAGCAAGATCAAACCTGCAAGCATGGCGGATATGCCTAAAAACCGTAAAGTGGCGGGCGGCAGCTCAACAATCTTCATCATGTAAGTCTTCAGCTTTTCCGGAAAAAGGAAATAGGGCAGACCTTCAATAATAAAAACCATCCCTAAAACACAAAGGAAATAATCCATTTTAAATCCCGTTTCGCTTTGCTTTTTCCCATAAATCGTCCATTTCGGACAAAGTGGCCTGCTCCGGGGTTTTGCTGTACCTGGCCAGTTCATCGGTGATATAAGCAAAACGCCGTAAAAATTTATTGGTTGTTTTGGATAAGGCTGTTTCCGAGTCGACTTTAACAAAGCGGCTTAAGTTAACCAGAGTGAAAAACAGATCGCCTAATTCTTCTTCGATTTCCGTCTGATTATTATTACTCAAGGCGACATCGAACTCATTCAATTCTTCTTTAAATTTTTCCAGCACTTCCGCCCTGTTTTTCCAGTCAAAACCGTAAACAGCGGCTAGAGAGGTAATTTTTTGCGCCCTTTTCAGGGCGGGCAGGGAACGCGGAATATGGTGAAACAGACTTTTTTCCTTGCCTTTTGTTTGCCGCTCCTTCTTTTTAATCTGTTGCCAGTTATCCTTTACTTCTTCAACCGAATTCACTTTTGTATCGCCGAATATGTGGGGATGCCGCCGGATCATCTTTTCTTTGACCCCCTCCATTATATTATCGAGGGAAAACGATTTGGATTCTTCTCCCATTTCGGCAAGAAACAGGATCTGAAAAAGCAGATCACCCAGTTCTTCGGCAATAGCCTGTTGATCTTTGGCTTCCAGGGATTCTATTACCTCATAGGCTTCTTCCAGAATATATTTGCCGATATCTTCCTGCTTTTGCTTTCTGTCCCACGGACAGCCATCCGGCGCCCGCAATTTTTTTATCAGCAGGATCAATTCCGTTAACTCGTGATAAGTTTTATTTTTGTCGGTCATGATGAGAATTATCCGTCGAAATAATAAAATTTGTCCCAAATTGAATAGTGCTTAATCGATTAATTCCATTTATAAATCAATGATGATATCGCGGCGGCTAGGAGGAGGCGACGAGGCGTATTGTACATACGTTGAGGAAGCCGACGACGACGCCAACAAAGATAGCGCTTGATTTAGAAATGGAATAACATAGAACAAAGATGCTGGCAATAGTCGACTATAAATCGAATTGTTATTTGATTAGTATTTTTAATTGACTAAGCGGCCGTTTTCTTATAGGTTCCCGTCCCGAAATATTTTTTTTGGGTATGTGAAAGGTAATTTAGATATGACAGTAAATTCTTCCCCTAAGGTCGTCATCAGTGGTTCGGGCCTCTGGACACCGTCTTATTCCATTACAAATGAAGAGCTGGTTGCAAGCTACAACGCCTATGCGGAAAAGTTCAATGCCGAGCATGCAGCCCGGATAGCGGCGGGGGAAATCGAGGAGATGCCGCTTTCTTCGGAAAGGTTTATTGAAAAATCTTCCGGAATAAAATCCAGGTACGTATACACCCGAGAAGGTATTCTGGACGTAGAGCGCATGCGACCGAAGTTTCCGGAAAGAAGCGAGGATGAGCTAAGCATTCAGGCGGAAATAGCGGTTAACGCCGCACGGGAAGCAATGGCTGAAGCCGGTAAAACTGCCTCTGATATTGATGCCGTTATTGTTTCTTGTGGCCATACGCAGCGGTCTCATCCTGCTATTGCCATTGAAGTGCAAAATGCACTGGGAATTGAGAAGGGTTTTGGATTTGACATGCTTGTCGCCTGTTCAGCGGCAACTTTCGGTCTGCACCGGGCCTATGACGCCCTGATGTCCGGTTCGGCAAGCTGCGTTTTGGCCATCAATCCGGAGTTGATGACTCCCCAGATAAATTACTGCGACCGGAATTTTCACTTTATTTTCGGCGACGTAAGTACGGCGGTTATTATGGAGCGGCAAGAAACGTGCACCTCTGCGAACAGTTACGAGGTATTAAGCACAAGAGCACTGACCCGGTATTCCACTAATATACGTTCGAATTTCGGGCACCTGTCGCGTGCTACGGACGATGACCCCTTCGGGAGTAGCAATCTGTTTCATCAGGCAGGAAAAAAAGCTTTTGCAGAAGTAGGCCCAATAGCTATCAAACATATTAATGAACACCTGGCAAGTCTCGGTTTAACATCTAAAGATGTCAAACGGTACTGGCTGCACCAGGCGAATATCAACATGAACAAAATAGTTATAAAGAACGTCCTTGGTGAAAAGTACAATGAGGAAGATGTGCCGACAATACTCGACCGCTACGGCAATACGGCATCAGCCGGCTTGATTATCGCGTTTCACCTGCATAATAAAGATCTGAAAAAAGGTGACATCGGCATGATCTGTTCCTTTGGCTCAGGCTATTCGGTCGGAAGTTTAGTGCTGCGCAAACTGTAGCTACGACGGATTATCCTTTTGTAAATGCTTTCAAATCAACATTTTCTCCGATCATTTTTTTCATGATCGCGATTTTATCAGTGTCGTTACTTCTGGGCAACGGTTCAATCCTGTCGATCTGTTTGGCGGTCTCATAGGTGTTTGTGGCGACCAGGAGCAACGGGATGCCCAAACTATCCGCCTTGGAGAGGATGAAGGAGGAAGGCACAATATTGTTGGACAGGATTACTGCGGCCGCATCGTTTTGCAGAGAGGTCAGAATCAAATCACTGCGGTCGCCGCTGGTAATAAGAACCTGGTGATGTCCCTGAAATAAAGGACTCTTTACGGCCTCGTCAGCGCCCATGGAGCCTACCACAACATTGCGGACTTCACGGTTCAAGCCGGATTCGCCTGCCACGACTTTGGCAAACATCAGTTCGGCAAGATAGCCGGCGGAAAAGTAAGTCAACTCAGGCATGGAAGGAATGACGCCCAGGACAGGAACGCCCATTTGCTGAATCCTGGGGAGATAGACGTTTTTAAAATCATCGATATCGGCAACTTTATTAATGATGATTCCCAGGAAATTAATGCCGTCCAGTCGAATGTATTTGGCGAGGAAATATATGTCGTCAATGATGATGTCATCATCGCCGCTGACTACGATCAGGAGCTTCCCATTGAGAGTCCTGGCCAAAGATAAGGCGTCCAGGTAGATTGATGTGCCGTAAAAGATGTCTTTTCCCGCTTCCACAAAGATCATCTCCTTGTTTTCGCTGATACTATCAATGCAGTTTTGCAGTTTTACCGTCGTCGTTTTTTCATCCATGGAATAGAGGAGCTGGGAATGATGAAAACCGATGCACATATCTTCCGGATCTTCATCAAGATCGAGAATATTGGACAGAAGAGCGGCATCATAGTCCCAGAGCCTTTTTCTCTTGTAGAGCAATCTTGCGCCAAAAGGTTTTAAATACCCAATGTTTTTATTCAGCGCTTTGGCCAGACCTATAATCAGGCTGGTTTTGCCTGCGCTTTGCCGCATGGAGGTGATGACAAATTTATCCATTGAATTTACCTCTCTTTACTTTTCTTCACTTTTGGCAAGAATGATGCGTATATCCACCGCCTTTACGCCGTCACCCTGATCGTAAACAACGAGGGGATTAATTTCAATATCAGAAATCCCCGGACAGCGACAGATGATGGTTCCCAGAATGACGAGGGTATTTACAACGGCGGTGATATCTTTTGTTTTCTCCCCCCGTACTCCAAGGAGCAGAGGATATGCACGCAGATCCTTTATCATGCTGATGATGTCCTGTGTACGGACGGGAAGGGAGCGAAAAGTAACGTCTTTCATAACTTCCACATAGATTCCTCCCAGACCGGTCATTATTATCGGGCCGAAGGTATTATCCCTCCTGGCGCCCACGATGAGTTCCGTTCCCGGCTTAACCGTCTCTGAAATATCGACTCCTTCAATCACTGCGCCGGGAACACGTTCTTTGCAGTTGCGCATAATGGCACCGTAGGCGTCAATGACCTCCTGTTCATTTTCCAGATTCAGGGCAATTCCGCCCGCGTCACTCTTGTGGATGATGTCTTTGGAGACAACCTTCATAACCACGGGATAACCAATGGCTTTAGCGGCATCGACCGCACCTTTGACCGTGCGGGCCTGAATGCTTTGCGGAATGGCAACACCTGCCAGAGCCATGATTTGTTGAGCTTCATGGGCGAGAAGGAAAAATCTTTCCTTCTTTGTTACATCAGAAATAATAGACGTGACGGGTTCCATGTTCAGTGCGGCGTTGGCCGTCTGATCAGATGCAGAATGACTTTCCAGGTAGTCTTTATAGCGATACATGGCTCCCAGCGCGGAGGCTGTGTCATAAACGTCGTCGGAAACAGGAATTCCTCTTTTTTTCGCCGCAGCCACGTAATCAGCCGTTTTCTGCCCACCGAAAAGCGAGAATACAATGAGCTTTCCGCTCTCTTTATACTTTTGAAAGTTCTTTTCGATGATGGTTTCCAGATCATCGGCCGGTGAAAGAGCTGATTCACAATAGATGCCGAATACCGCGTCAATATTATCATCGGCATGAGCCGCATCGAATGCCTTTATAAAATCGGAGGCGTTTGCCTGGCCGGTGATATCAATTGGATTCTTGGTGGAGCCAAAAGCCGGAATAGCCGGAGTAAAAACTTTTTTGAGTTCCAGCGGATCATCATAAAGATTGACGCCGTATTTTTCGCAGGCGTCCGCCGCCATTACACCGGCGCCTCCGCCGTTGGTTACGATAATAACGTTATTCCCGCGGGGAAGGGGGTTGGCCATATGAAACATGGCCCAGCTGAAAGCCTCCTTCGTGCTTTCCGCGCGCAGCGCGCCGCACTGGCGGACCACATCGTCAAAAACCTCATCTGAACCGGCAAGAGAACCGGTATGAGACGCTGCAGCCTGCGCGCCTTTGGAGGAACGGCCGGACTTGATTACCACTATAGGCTTCTTTAACGAGGCATTTCTCACCGCTCTGATGAACTTCTCGCCATTGCGAAGGCCTTCAATATACATGAGAATAATGCGGGTGGATTCATGATCGCAAAGATAGGTCAGAAGATCGGACTCATCGATATCCGACTTGTTGCCCACGGAGACAATGGCGGACAAGCCGATGTTTTCAACAGAAGCCTGACCGACAAGCGTCAGGCCGAGGGCGCCGCTCTGGGTGATCATGGCCAAATGACCGGACGGGATATTGCCGGAAACGAATGTGGCATTTAAGCAGGCCTGTGACGAATAAACGCCGAACACATTGGGCCCCAGAATCCGCATTCCCTGAGAGCGGGCATAATTGACGATTTTTTTTTCTTCATTGATATTGCCGACCTCAGAAAAACCGGAGCTGATCAGAATGGCATTTTTAACTTTCTTCTCGGCACACGAGACGACCGCATCATAGACCCGATCCGCCGGGAGAGCTATGCAAACTGTATCGACGGCGTCCCCGATGTCGAGGATGCTGCGAAAGACCGGCCGGCCCTCGATTTGACCGCCGCTTGGATTTACGGGATAGATTTTTCCCGCATATCCGCCGGTAATGACGTTTTGCAGAACTGCATGGCCTATCTTGTTTTTATCCCGGGAAGCTCCGATAATTGCCAGAGATCGAGGTTCAAAAAGATACTTTATATTTCCGTCAGTATCCTGACTGGTCATATTCAGTCCTTGAAAGCCATTGTCATTTCACAAATACCGGCGCTGACGGTCTTTGCCGTGTCAAAGCCGCCCTTTTCAAATACATGCAGCATGGGCTTGTTATCCGCCAGAACATCCGCTGTAAATCCCAGGAGACCATGCCTTTTGGCCAGATAGGTTAAATAAGAAAGCAATTCAGTGGCAATACCGTTCTGCTGGTAATCGTCTCTCACGGCGAATGCGACTTCCGCGAAATGCCTGCTTTCGTCGATAAAATACCTTCCGACACCGATAATTTTCTGGTTCTCTTCTTCGCCGACTATGGCTAAGATTGCCATTTCTTTCGTGTAATCGATAACGACAAACTTCTGAAGACGTTCATGAGGCATATCTTTACGGGCGGAAATAAACCGCCGGTACAAACTGTTATCTGAAAGAGAATAGACAAAATCCTTGAAACGAGGTTCATCACTGATTTTAATCGGCCGGAAGAATATTTTAAAACCGGTTTTAGTGGTCCGGTATGTTTCCAGTTCTTCGGGATACCGTCCTTTCTCACCCGGGATGAAGATCTGATCCTGATAAATAAGTCCTGCCTTTTTTGCTTCTTCGACGAGCCAGGGGCGAAATTTGGGGTGAGCAAGGGCAATCAGATCCATAGCCCGTTCACGGATACTTTTTCCATGAATGTAGGCAATGCCGTATTCAGTAACGACATAATGGATATCGCCGCGAATCAATGTTGTTCCGGCCCCCTCTTTAAGCGCTGGCGTAATCTTGGAGACGCTGTCGCCGACGGCAGTAGCGGCGAGGGCGAGAACAGCCTTGCCGTTGCGAGCCAGGACAGCCCCGCGCATAAAATCAGCCTGCCCGCCAATCCCGCTGTAAAAAACCTTGCCGATGGATTCCGCTGTGGCCTGTCCGGTAAGATCGATTTCCAGAGCACTGTTGATGGCCACCATATTTTCATGCTGGGCAATCACCAGGGGGTTGTTCGTATAATCAATCGTCCTGAATTCTATATCCGGGTTGTCATGAATAAAATCGTAAGTATCTCTGTGCCCCATACAGAACGAGGCCACCGACTTTCCCCTGTTAATGGTTTTTTGAGAGTTGTCGATAACTCCTTGTTTCATCAGATTGGCAATACCATCACTGAAAAGCTCCGTATGCAGGCCCAGATGCTTTTTCCCCGAAAGACATTCCAGGATGGAATTGGCAACAGCGCCGTATCCGACCTGGATTGTATCGCCATCCTCAATGAGACGGGCGATGTTTTTTCCGATCCGGCGGGTAATTTCGACATTCGGCTGCGGGGTATATTCCAGAAGAGGTTCGTTGTAAGGCAATAAAAAGTCAATGTCTTTGATGGAGATAAAAGAATCTCCGTGAACGCGCGGCATCTGGCTGTTAACCTGGGCAATAACACAGGAAGCCTTTTCCACTGCGGCTTTGACGATGTCCACGCTTAAGCCCAGACTCAAATGGCCATGTCTGTCGGGCAGGGATGTTTGAATAAGGGCAACGTCAATATGGACAAGGCCTTTATGAAACAATGACGGCAGCTGGGACAGGAGAATCGGTGTGTAGTCCGCCTGTCCGGCATTAATGGCGTCTCTCGTCGGATTGCCGATGAAGAAAGAGTTGTGCCGGAAATTTCGCTTGAATTTTTTTTCGGTATAAGGGGCTACGCCGAGAGTCCTTACGTGGATGATTTCCGTATCGAAGAAGGCGTGGGGGTTGGATTCAATATAGCGGATCAGTCCGGAAACAAGGTATTGCGGCTCGGCGCAGGCTGATCCGATAAAAATCGTATCGCCCCGATGGATATGGCTGAAAATTACAGGTTCTGATGCAAACTTCTCCGGATATTTCTTTTGCCAGTATTCCAGTGAAGCTGCCTCTGAGTTCATGTCAATCTGCATATCGATACAGTCAACTTTCTCAAGCAAATTTGATGTAAGCCAACTGATGGAAGACGGATAACGCATTTCGCCAGCCGCATTCGACGACTGATCTTGATGGGAACTTTGAATTGTTTCAATTTTATACGAAATTTAAAACAAAAGCAACAATGTGTATGTAAAAATAATTAACCTGTATGGTCGGCGTGGGCGAGATTTTCGAAACAGGTGAATTTTTCCAGAAAAGCCAGCTTCACGGTGCCGGTAGGGCCGTTACGCTGTTTGCCGATAATAATTTCCGCAGTCCCTTTTTCCGGGTTGTCTTCCGATTTGTTATAGACTTCATCGCGGTAGATAAAGGCGATAACATCGGCGTCCTGTTCGATGGCGCCGGATTCCCGCAAGTCGGCCATCTGGGGGCGGCGGTTGGTGCGGTCTTCGACTTTGCGGTTCAACTGGGAAAGGGCGATTACCGGCACTTTCAATTCTTTGGCCAGGGCTTTCAGTGAACGGCTGATTTCCGATATTTCCTGCTCGCGCGACTCGCGGTAGTTGCCGCCGCGCATCAACTGAATGTAATCAACCACAATAAGCCCGAGCCCGGCATCCGCCTTCAGGCGGCGCGATTTTGCTTTCATCTCCAATACGGTGATTGCCGGCGTGTCATCAATGAACAACGGCGCTTCGGAAAGACGGCCCGCGGCCGCCGTCAGTTTCGGCCAGTCGGTTTCACCTAGAAAACCTTTGCGCAAACGCTGTGAATCAACCTTGGCTTCCGAAGCCAGAAGACGGAAGACCAGCTGCTCTTTGGACATTTCCAGAGAAAAAACAGCAACGGGAGTTTGAGCTTCCAATGCCGCAAACTGGGCTATGTTCAGAGCAAAGGCGGTTTTCCCCATGCTGGGACGTCCGGCAATAATGATCAGATCCGACTGCTGCAGACCGGAAGTCAAATCATCAATTTTCTCAAAACCGGTAGGCACGCCGGTAATCAATTCCTTACGGGCGTAAAGTCCTTCGATGGAACGGAAACTTTCTTTGACTATCTCCCGGATCGGGTGAAAAGAGGGCCGGACTTTATTTTCGGCAATTTCGAAGATGCTGTTTTCAGCCTGGTCGAGAACCTGATCAACATCAGTTCCTGTTTCATAGCAGCTGGTAATGATATCCGTTGCCGAGGCAATTAAACCGCGCAGGATCGCCTTTTCTTTGGCAATCCTGGCATAGTTGGCGACGTTGGCCGCAGAAGGGACGTTGTCTACCAGTGAAGCGAGGTAGGCCGTCCCTCCGATGGAGTCCAGCAATTTCCGGTCTTTCAGGGCATTGCTTAATGTAATAATGTCAACCGGTTCATTTTTTTCGGAAAGTTCAACCATTACGTTGAATATTTTCCGGTGTGCTTCACTGTAAAAGTCGTCTTTAGACATGACCTCCAGCACGCTGTTGATGGCGCTGTTTTCCAGCAGAACACTGCCCAGAATCGATTGCTCGGCTTCCAGATTTTGCGGAGGTATCTTGTATGAAGACGGATCAGAATCTCTCATTGTTACTCGCCGACGACATTTATTTTAATCTCTGCTTCAACACCACTGTGAATCTTGATTTTTACCTTGAATTCACCCAGTGCTTTAATCTGCTCATCATGAACAATCATTTTTTTGTCGATGTTGAATCCCTTTTCCTGAAGCGCCAGTTCAATATCTTTGGAAGTTACGGAACCGAAGATTTTATCCTGATCGCCGACTTTGCGCGGAATGGTTAAAGTAACTTCAGAGAGTTTTGCGGCCTGATCCTGGGCTGCTTTCTGCTCTTTCTCCGCTCTCTGCAGAATGTTCTTTTTTTCATGCTCGAAAGTTTTCATATTTCTTTCATTGGCTTCAATGGCCAGCCCTTTGGGAATCAGCAGATTGCGCGCGTATCCGTCGTTTACTTTTACCAGATCACCGGCCTTGCCCAAGGAAGGAACGCTTTGTTTTAAGATAACCTTCATAAAATCCTCCTTATTGTAAAAAAACTTAGTTGAAAAACATCAGATAACTTCTTGATTATTGTGGATAAATCTTCTGAAATCAACCCAAATGTCGAATAATCCGACCAAAACTATAGGTATCATAAGAAATTGCTGAAGAACAATCAAAAAATAAAAAAGATAGCGGAAAAAAAGCGGCACATTTTTATTCTGAAAAAGAAAACTGACAATGGCCAGACCTTGCAGCAAATAAAGAAAACAGGCGAGAATAAATACATTCATGCTGAAAAGCCGGATTTCTGCAGCAGAAAACAAGAGCAGTCCTCCGGTGGCGATGAATATCCAGATAATAAATTCGGGAGCTTTCCATCGTGATAATTCGTTGAGCTGAGGTAAAAAAAAATCCGCCTTACGAAGAGAGTTCCTTCCCAGCAAGACATTAATCCAGACAACAAAAAAGGATGCAATAATCGCCAGGGCGGGAAAAATGTTGGTAAAAACACCGACCAGCAATTCTTTGTTGTTTTTAATCAGGTTTATTTCTTCCTTGTTGAGCGGCAACTGAGAATAAAAATTAATGTTTTGACCGACTATCGACTCTACGAATTTTTGCACAAGTTTCCAAGGATTTACGGAAAGTTGATAACCGGAGTAAATGAAAAAGCCGCATATTGCCCCGATAATGATAAGCGCAGGAAAAATTAATATTTTTTCAATGGAGCTCTTTTTCAGAGTGACGGTGGCGGCAATGGCCAACCCCACGACGCCCATAATTAAAATTACCAGATAAGGTGTTTTTAAATGCGAAGAATAAGAAACAAAAAAAATAAACAGAACCGGAATTAAAAAAGCGGCTGTCGTTTTAGCTTTTCCGGCTACGGCACCGTAAACAAAAGTAAGCATGGGAAGAAAAATAATTAAAAGAGAACCGACAGCAGGAACAAAACCAACTGTGAAAACAAAAAAGGTAAGGATTAACAACATCCTGAAAAAAGAGTTGCCGGAACTTAGAATGCTAAATGTTTTCAAAGCCAATGACCTGCCTGATACCGGACTGATACCTTTTCGCTTTCAAAGGATAACGCGGCGGCGAGGAGGATGCGACGAGGCGTATTATAGATACGTTGAGAAAGCCGACGACGACGCCAACAAAGTTAGTCAAAGAAAGCGGAATGGTATGAAAATAAAACTTGCCGGTATCCTACGGATACCGGCAAGTTATTTGGTGTTTTTTTCTGTTATCTGCCTTCCGCGGCGACAAAAGGCATAATAGCAATTGTACGGGCCCGTTTGATTGCAGCAGTAAGTTCCCTTTGATGATTGGCACAGTTGCCGGTAATTCTGCGCGGCATAATCTTGCCTCTTTCAGTAACGAAGTTATTCAGAATGGCCAGATTCTTGTAGTCAATCTTTATATTGGAATCCGTGCAAAACCGGCAAAACTTTTTTCTGTGAAAAAACTTTTTCTGGGGCGGACGAGTTGGTCTGTCTCCACTAGGTGCTGGCATTGTTTATTCTCCTCTCGCAGGTTGTTCTTCTCTGTTATAAATTTTTCTGGGGGCGAAGCGACGGGGCGTTGCTTCGCCGGCAGTTTTATCACCCTGCTGAGCGGCGCTGCTTCCTGCCGCACCTGTTTCGTTACGGCTTTGCATCCGCCTGGTCTCGGCCGCAGCAGTTTCCTTTTCCATCCCTTCAGCTGTTACGGCGCCTTCTTTTTTCACGGTCATGAATTTCAAAATACGATCGTCGATTTTGAAATTTCTTTCAATTTCCGCGACAATAGGACCATCACCGACAAGGTCGATAAGAAAATAAAAACCGTCCTTTTGTTTTTTGATTTCATAAGCCAGACGCCTCTTACCCCACTTTTCGACTTTCGCGATAATACCTTTGCGATCAGTGATGATTGACTGGCTGCGTTCGATAATGGCGGCAAGGTCATCCTCCGCCAAATCAGCTTTGACAATAGCTACAACCTCGTATCTTTGCAAAATTTCCTCCTTTCGGCTCTTAAGCCCGTAGTCCTGCTACAGGCAAGGAGTCTTTAAATATATTGAGACAAGCGTGCTTTCTATATCAGACGCAAATAGAAAGCAAGAATTTATTACATATAAAATATCATGGAAAATTCCGATACTATGCCCAGACGTCAACCAGGCTGCCTTTCTCTTGAGATGGTGAAAAAGAGGCGGGCATAGTATTCTGGGTATTCAAAACCCGATTTGTTTTCTGGTAAGGCGAATGTTGGCCGACATTTGTAACTGCCATATTAGATTGCAATAGAACTGATGGAGAAGAAGAACGCCGCCGGTTGGAGCTTACCCTGCGGTCCCCCCCCCTGCGTTCATCCGGAACAGCGACGTTGAAATCAGAACCAGAACGCTGGTATACGTCAACAACAGCGCTTTCGCTTAAACTGGTTTTAAATGACGTACCGGATGTTGCCGAAGAATCGTGGTTCTTATCAAATCGGCGGGATGTTTCCGGATTTACGCTATTAAGAATATTAATCTGTATAGAAGATTGGCTTTCCATCGCGTCTCTTTTTTTTTAATATAATTTTAAAGATACTTTTTACGATGAAGAATTATAAATAATTAAACAATTATTTTTAAGAACGTCAATCAATATTTTATAATATTTGTTCTTTTTACTGAAGTTTCAGGTATAATTTCCAGGGGTGCCAGCTTTGATGCTCTTCTTTTTCTTGTTAATTTGATTTTGAAAAAATGATCAATTTATCTCCCGGCGCCACTTTTTTCCCGTTAGTAATTCCATTCCAGATGAGTATTGCTTTCATCGGTACCTTAAAGCGGGCGGCAATAGTCGATAACGTGTCTCCTTTTTTAACTATATAAACATTTTCTTTTTTCTCGTCATGCCATTGCCGTAAAATGTTCTCGTAGCGTTTGTCAAAGCCCGCGGCCGAACCTTTGGGAATCAGAATCTGATATTGTCCCGCAGGAATAAAATACGTCTTCAGATAAGGATTAAGGTCCTTTATGACTTTAAAATAAGTATTCGCTGCCTGGGCAACCAAAGAAATCGGCACAGGTTCTTTGCTTGATATTTTCACCTGATCGAATTGCAGAGGCTCATAGAGATCTTCTTTCGCCAGAGAAAATCCATACTTCTGGGGATTCGACATGATTATTTTTGCCGATAATATACGAAAAACATATCGTTGCGTTTCCTGGGGCAGGTAAAGTTGATAGTAGTTGCTTACTTTTTGCACCAGTATTTCCGCTTTCAGGCCTTCCTCGCCCATATTGTAGGCGGCGGCAGCCAGAGTCCACGATCCGAACAGCGCGTAAAGATTCCTGAGATAAGCTATTGCCGATTCGGTTGATTTGTAGAAGTTGCGGCGTTCATCTATGTCATTATCGATTTTCATTCCGTATCTGGCGCCGGTGCTTTCGATGAATTGCCAGTGGCCGACTGCTCCTTTATTCGATGTCGCCAGAGGCTTCAATGCGCTTTCGGCAATGGCAATGTATTTCAAATCGTCGGGCAGGGAGTTTTTTTTCAAAACCTGCTCGATGTGAGGGAAATAACGGTTGGCGCGCTTTAGCCACAGTATTACCTCATCGTTGTTATCCAGTGCATAAAGTAATTCTCTCTCCAGTCTTTCTTTTATCTCTTCTTCATTTAAAGGAACTTTTTCGCTGCAAAATGACAACGGCTGGTCAATTTTGAGGGCATCAATGAGCGCTTGTCCGTTGGTCAATCTATTATTTGCTGAGGATTTATCGGCGTCGGCTCCGATCCCGGCGGAAAAAAGGACGATAAAAGAAGAAAAAAACAAAGCCATGAGGCCATACTTGTATTTCAAAATGATAACTCCTGTTAATATTTATCCATTCGGATGTTTTATTGGCGAATAGACTTTTTCTTACTGCTTTTTGTTTTTACAGGAACTGTCGCTGCGGCATTTGAGGCCGGTAATGATTTCATGCTTTGCATTTTATTATGCAGCTGAATATTGGGAATAGCGAGATCAAATTCCTGCCAGGTCGGACGCCAGCCGCTCTTATAGTAAATAAAAGGATGAAGATTTAATTTTATGGTTTTGACATCTGCCGGAATATTGGCGAAAGTAAGCTCAATAACCGTTGATGTTTGAGGCTGTATCGTAATCCCTCGTCCGCGCCTGTCCAGGTCGTACATCAGTGTTTTTTGAGTTCCTTGAAGAAGACAGGCGCTTTTTGTTGGATAATATTTATTGGCTTCGTCGTAAATCAACGATTTATTCCATCGGCCAAAATGCTCATCATAAAAAGCGACGGATCGTACATCAGGACTTGTGTTGATTACTTCAAGCAGGACTTGGATATCGTCGTTGATGCGCCGGATACTTTGAAGATCAAAAATACACCCTAAAGCATTAGCGGTTGCCAGGGGGTGATAGCCTCGTTGGAAAGGAGGTGCTATTGCTGCCTTTTTCGGAGTTTCCGGCACGGGTGTGGGTTTTACTTCCGGTAGCGCATCATCGCTTTTATAAACCGGTTTTTTGATTGCCTTGTCGTGGACTGATTTTTTTCTCAGCGGTTCTTTATCTTCCTGATCTTCCAGAACTGTCCGGACACGGAACGCCATGTTGACGCGTACAGATTCACCTTCATTAACGAAAGAGATCAATCTGATTGCAATAATTCTTGCTTCCGTTATGGCCTGCATGGAAGATTCGGAGGTTACCTGAAAATTGGTCACTTCCGTTGTCGAACTGGAGTGCTGTGTTTTGGCATCGTTTTTAACTTCGGCCAGTTTATCCAGAATCGCTTCGGCGGACGCTTCGGCAGGAGTTTGGGAACCTTTTGTCGTTGCCAGGGCTGTTTTGATTATAATTGATTCATGCGTTCTTTTTTTCTCCTGTAAAGCGGTCTGAGCTTCATGAAATTGTCTTTCCGCCATATCCTTTTTTTCCCGGATAGCCGCAACGTCGAGACTCAATTTATAATAAATATCTTCTTTGCGTTTCAAAAGTGATTTTTGATTTTCGTTTTCATCTTTAGCCGTTCTGATCTTTTTTTGCAGTTGATCTATTCTTTCCCGGAAAGATTTAACCTGTTCATTTAGACTTTCCTGAGCTGTTAAGTTGTTTTGGTTCGTGTCCCTGATGATGTTGTCAACCCGCTGCAATTCATAATTTTTCGGATTAAACTGATTTTGTGTCAGGAAAGTGTCCAGATCCTTACGGGAGGATAAAATGGCAACTTTATACTTTTCCGAGGGGGCAACCGGAACTATTTTGCCGGAGTTGCTGTCCTGAAAAGGGTAAAGCTCATAGCGTTTGAGACGAAGATAAGTTGTACCTTTTGTGCTTTGTTCCAGCTCCATGCGCAGTGGTACTTCGTTGTTCCACTTGGCGGTGCCTTCTTCGGTTGCACGAATAAAATCAACAGTTACGATATTATTAAAAACCCTGGTAAATGACTGAATGTAAGTTCCCATATGCTGGGCGATCAGAGGCGCGGAAGCTTTATCTGCGGTGCTCTCCAGATTATGGACGCTGTCCTTGAAACCGCGAGTGTAAATGACGGCTACCAGCGCTTCACCCTGCTTTTCCGATTGAAGCCATCGTTTAAGAGAAATCTTCTGCGTATTTATATCTTGTTCAAAGCGGCCAATCTGTGCGTCGAGGTTTTCGTTGGTGGCGCGAACCGTCTTTATGCCCTTGGCGGCTTCATCCAACTCGGTGGAAGTTGCATGAAATTGCGTTGTAATATCGTCTCTTTTGTTCTTGGCGCGGGTAAATTCTTTATTGGCGGCAACAATTGCATTTTTATAGTCGGTATCTTCTCTTTCTTTTTCATCCTCGACAGCTTTGAGATTTGCCTTTTCTTCGGATCGAGTAGAAAAGCCTTCACGGCAATCCACTTCCGAACGGATTATTTCACGTACGGTGTTACGGGAATCCATGGAAAGTGAAACCCAGCGCAGTTGAGGAGGTTCAGCATATGTATAAGCCGTTAAAAGAATAAAAATCAACGCCAGAGATAACTTGAACTTATTCATGATATTACCTCTTTGATTTATTCCGAGGGAATTTGATATAAGGCCTGATTTTCTGGTTAATATTTTTCCCCGTACCGTCGTAGTTAAGGGTGACAACGGGAACGCCAGAAATTTCTTCAATCCTTTGGGCCATTGCTTCCGTGACCAGTCCCGCGCAGCAAAAAGCGGGATTTGTCTGGACAAAAAGCGATATGTCGGGATGATGTTTAATCAGCGCCGTAATTTTAATCAGGTTATCAATGGACTCGCCAAAATGCTGCATTTTAACGCCAAAATTGTCATAAATTTCCCTGTAATCAAAATCAGTATCGAGAGCAGTCTCATCGATCAATTCGTTAAACAGTTTATAATAACTTTTTTCCAATTGGTTGACCAAAGCGATGATGGATTTGGTAAATAATACGTCCATATATTCGCCTTCATAAAACCAGCGTCTGATGTACGGATCGGCGACCAGCTTGGCCATCTCGTTAAACGGTGTCGTTATAACCTCTCCGCCGTATTCTTCAATACAGTGAAGGAGATCCTGATTGAAAACATCATTGTCGCGGGCGTATAAATCTCCGAATACAGCTATCTTGGGGCGCTTTCCGGGAATTGTCTCAATCTTTTTAAACATGCCGATGACTTTTGCCAGATCATCATCTTTATTTCTGCCGCCCAGCAAAGTATTGTATAAAATATTCAAAGCCTCGGCAACAGCTTTGTCGGTTATGCCTTTTTCTTTTTCGTAAGGGCGGATTTTACAGCCGATTTTGCGCAGCATCCCGCCGAACATATAGGCGAAGTATGCTTCAATCGAAGCCTGGATGGAAATATCGTTCATGCTGAGAGAACCTACATAAACATCAACCTTTTCCATGCCGCCGCCGGCCGTTTCCATTATTCCTTTAATCAGCTGGGGATACATTCTTATATTGCAGGCGACATGACTTTCAAAGCACCAGACCGCGGTCTGAGCCGGATCAAGAAAATTATCTTTAATATAATCGATATAGCTTTGGGCAATAAGATTAACAGGAATGCATTGTCCTTTGTTCGTACGGAGTCCATGCTGAATGATTCCTTCCGTCAGCGGCACCATCCGGGCATCGACGCCTTCTTTAAGAAGAACGGCTTCCATAAGCTTGGCGTTGAGCGGATCAAAGCAGGGGAAGAGCAGGGTTTTGGCATTGAGCTTCGTCACATTTTCGGAATTGAGCGATAAAAAGTGAGCCGGTTTCGCACGCAGCGATTTGTCTTTATAATGATTGCAAAATGACTGGACGGCCGCTTCAATCCTTGTCTCATAACCAACTGTGGAATCATGTTCGTCCAGTTCGAGAATAAGATAAGGTTTGCCGTATTTATCCATGATTCGTTTGAAATATTCGATGGCGAAAGAATCCGGGCTGCATTTAAAAGAAGTTATATAAACCGGATATAATCCCGGTGTGCGCGCGGCAAAAAGCGCCGCCTGGAGAATTTTGGATGCGTAGTTCCAGTGCAGCCGCATCAGCAGTGGATCAATTTCCGCCGTATCCCCGCGATGACAGGGCAGCATATCCTGGTAAAATGTCTTAATGTTAAGATTGCTGAAAATGTCGGGGATTCCTTTATTCATTGAATTTTGCAAAATAGAGTAGGGTCTGCCGAGCAGCGCTACATTGATATCGGTGCTGCCGATTATTTCGCGTTCATAAATATTGTAAAGGTTATCGCGTCTCTCATTATAAAAAGTCAATGCCGCTTCATAGGCGTTGAAAATTTCCCAGTAGCCGGCATTTAAAATCGGTTTAAGCATTGTGAATAATTCAATTTTGGAAGGGAAAGAGCGGTGATCGATAACCGGCATAATTGCCTTATTTCTTAAATGCAGACTCTTAATGCCGCAGGCGAGTGATGCCGCAAACTGGGTGTAATAGCAATAATATCGATAGGCGTCCCGTTTGGGATCCCGGGATTCCAGATAAACAGGCAGAAAGATATAATCACATTTATCGGCAAGATACTGCACATGGCCGAAGAAGGCGTTCATCGGGGCGCAGAATTCCGCTCCTGCAATCTTTTTCCCGAACTTGACGGCAGTCTTAAAATCATGGCCATTGACAGTTTCAATACCGAGAGTATTGAAAAAATGTTTCCAGAGCGGCATTTCCTCCGCCAGATAAAGCGCTGAAGGAATGCCGATTTTCAAATGTGATTTATCTCCGACACGCTTTTTTGTTACCTGAAAAACCTTGTTTCTTTCTTTGATCAGATCATATTGTTTTTTAGTCGGCCCGACATATTGCTTGGTATCATAATCGCGGCCGCAAAGAAAACCGAAGGCAACCGTTTCACCCTGGACTGTTACTTTATTTATCTTACAGTTGTTGTTGCACAGTTCACAAATTTCATTTTCGACCGGGATTGCTTCTTTATATAAAGCCAGTCCGCGGAAAGAAGAATTCTTTATCCTGGTTTCCGCCGTGATCAATGCGCCTCCCAGAGCGCCGGTTAAATGACAGAAGGGGGAGACGAAGATTGGTTTTTTCAGCCTGTATTCAAAAGCCGCAACAAGCGCTTTATTGCGGGCGGTAGCTCCCTGAAAGCAAATTCGACTACCGATATTGGCTTCAACCGCTACTTTAGCTAAATAATTTTCACAGACCGAATGCAGAACGCTGGCCAGTACTTCATCAATGGTGTAGCCTTCCGTCAGGTAATTGTTGATATCCCGTTCCATAAAGACTGTACAGCGGTCACTGGAAATGGGAGCCGGAGAGTTAATGGCGCGGGAAGCATATTCGGTAAGCGGCACACCCAGTTTTAACGCCTGTTCTTCTATGAAACTGCCTGTTCCGGCAGCGCAGACATTGTTCATGACGGATGATGTTACCATTCCATTGGTCATGTTCGTGAACTTGGCATCCTGTCCGCCGATTTCGATGATGGTGTCGACTTCATGATCCAGTTCGTAGGCGGCGCGGGCGTGGGCGGTAATCTCGTCAATCATCAGATCGGCGTTGATAATCCGTCCGATGAACTTCCGGCCGGAGCCGGTGGTGCCGACGCCGTGGAAGCAGAAAGTGCAGCTGTGCTTAGAGGAAATGTCTTCAATGGCCTCGAAAAGCGCCTGGACGGCCTGGAGAGGCTGGCCGGCGGTCAAAGTATAAAGCCCGATCAATACTTCATTCGTTTCATTTATAACGATGGCTTTGGTGCTGGTTGAACCGATGTCGATGCCCAGATAAGATTCTTCAGCCGTCTTAAGCGGCTTGTAAATATCTACTTCGACATTGGCGCAATTGCGTTTCGGAGTGTAGATGTAGTTTTCGTGACCGGCAAATTCAGGATATTGCGACAATGACAATTGCAGTGGCGGATAACCGTAGCTTTTTTCCTTTTTTTCATCGATAAAAAGTTCATCCCAGCTTTGAAAAGAGAGCTTTTGCGGCTGCAACTCTTCCAGATAAAGCAGGGCGGCGCCGATGGCGCCATAGAGATGACTGTATTTTCCAATGACGGGTTTTACATCCAGCAGATTGCGAATATGCTTTACCACCGCCTGGTTCATGGAAACACCGCCAGCAAGAATCAACGGCGGGCGAATGTTTTGATCAGGGATCAGGGTGTCAATGACATTTTTGGCCAGACCTTCGCAGAGTCCGTCGCTGATCTGGCTTATGGAAAAACCCTCCTGCTGTGCATGAATCAGATCCGTTTTGGCAAATACAGCGCAGCGTGTGGCGATCTTGGGAGTGCTTTCCCTGTTGCAGAAAGCAATTGTACTTAATGTATTTATGCTTTTAAGATTTAATCTTCCGGCCTGTTGATCAAGAAAGCTTCCGGTGCCGGCGGCGCACGACGAGTTGGATCTGTAGCGCTCATAATCACCTTGTTCGTTGAAGGTGATCAGTCCGAAATTTTCACCACCAACAAAAAGAATGCTGCCAACATCCTTGTGGTAGTGTTTGACGGCGGCAATTATTGCTATTTGTGTGTCATAGCGGGAAATGTTACGCAGAATTTCCGGGCCGGAAAGCGTCATGGCCATGCCCCCCAACCGGTTGATATCAACACTGCTTAGCATTGCACGAAGAGATTCGCTGATCGCCCCGTGATGAAACTGATAGGAAGAAGTAATTATTGTTTTCTTCTCATCCATCACCACGAGCGACAAAGCTACTGATCCTATATCTATTCCAACAATATTCATGGTTGAACTATAAACAGATGTAAAAGAAGTGTCAAGGTGAAGGAGTTTCCATAAGATAATATAAAAAAAGAGCGCTGATGATTTATCAGCGCTCTCAAAATCGACAACCAAAAATAGTCGTTATATAGTATTATTTGTATTCAGATACATGCTTAGGCTGGCTAAACATAAAGGCAATGATAAAGCCGATCAGCAGGCAGCCGGCCGCAGTATATACAGACTGCTGTTTGTTGAACTCGGCAAACACAAATCCGCCGACGACACCTGCTGCGCCCCATGCTGTCAGTAAGAAACCATAGATCTTACCGATGTTGGTCGGACCAAAGGTGTCCGCAGCGAAAGCCGGCATAACGGCGAAACCACCGCCCAGACACGCGAGGAGATAACACGCGATAATTGTGAAGATGAGTACGCTGGTGATTTGGGGAAGTGCAACATACAAAATTGCCTGCGTCAGGAACATGACCATATAAACGCCTTTGCGTCCGATTTTATCGGATACGGCTGCCCAGAAAAGGCGTCCCAAGCCATTGAAAATAGAGGCTGTGGCCAGAACGCTGCCGCCCAGAACGGCCAGTTTGGCCGGATCATCAATGCCCTGGGCAAGTTTGATAACTTCCTGTGCCATAGGGGAGAGTTTGGACAAAAGGCCCATACCGGCGGTAACGTTCAAAAAGAGCATAACCCAGAGCATGTACCATTGGCGAGTTTTCTTCGCTTCGGCCCAACCGAAAGAATCGGCGGCGCTGACAGCAGTAGCTGCAGGTGTGAATCCTTTGGGAAGCCAGCCCGCAGGCGGATTTTTCAAGGTAAGAGATGCCAACACACTAAGTACCAGATAGACAATACCAAGAATTATAAATGCGTTGGCCACACCGACTTTATTGACGAGACCGGGAGCAAGCAAGCCGATGAAGAAAGCACCGAAACCGAAACCCATAACGGCGAGACCGGTGATCAAACCGCGCTTGTCGGGAAACCAGCGGATCAGGGTGGCGATCGGAACAACATAGGCCAGACCGTTGCCGATACCGGCGATGAGGCCATATCCGAATAAAAGAAACCAGAAATTGCCAATATACAGAGCAACGCCGCCCAATAAAACGCCTGCACCATAAAAACACGTGCCCAATGTTGCGACAAACTTGGGTCCTTTCTTATCCACCAGCGTGCCGCCGAATGCCGCTGAAATGCCGATAACACCAATGATCAGCATGAAAACACGGGAAACCATTTTCACTTCCCAGTGTTGCGCAGTCGCGATGGGTTTGACAAAAACCGACCAGGCGTAAACCGTGCCCAGGATAAGCATGATGACAACGCCCGCGATGGCCAGAAACCATCGCTTACTTTCCAAATTTTCATTAGCCATAATTAATTCCTCCCTTTCCTTATGCTAAAGGCTAAAAATGAACTTCGTGACACTTTAAAAAACAATTGTATGAGTAAGACAAAAGGTTTTTATCATGTCGTAAACAAACGCAGCCTTATACAAAAAAAATATGCCCTTGGCAAGGGCATATTAAACAGGACTATATATATTTTTTGTGTGAACAGGTTCAGCGATTTTCTTATAGAGTATCCCTTTTATAGTTTATTTATAATATCTTTTTCATCCGGCGCCTGATCATCCAGTATCGGTGTTTCCAAAAGATGGCTGGGCAGGAAATATTTGTTGGCGATGATCGTTGGTATGACGGCGCTGGCGATGACTGCTCCAACAATGTAAGAGTATTGTGCCTGGGAAATGATGTTATGTGACAGTCCGAACAGCGCGGAGATGGTTCCGAATGTCAAGCCGGTGGACATGAGCAGCGTGTAATACCATTTTTCTTTTTTATCTTCCCGGAATCGATGAATAGCCGGATACAGACCGAATATCTTGGAGGCAACTTTTCCGCCAAGCAGCACAAGAAAGATGATAGGTGCCGAAAGCAGTGCCGGGAAGGACACGAGGGCACCGGCCCGGAGAAAATACAGAGGTGTTAAAAAGCCAACGGTCAAAGTTCTCAACCTTCGAACAAAATGTCCGTCCTTTTCCATTGTTTTGGCCATTACCATTCCGATGATATAGGCGGGTAGGACTGGTTCGCTGCCGGACCATAGCGCTAGTACACTCAACGCCAGCAGGATAAAAAGCGCCCATTTTGCACGAATGGCAGCGGTTTTATACGCGAAATGACGAATGATGAAGACCGTTATCGGGCGTAGAATAAAAATCATAAGAACAGTCACAGCAATGAATATCACTGTTTTATAGGTAAAAGGCGCAAATATCAACCCCAGCGCAATGACTGTTCCCAGGTCATTGACAAAGCAGGCCCCCAGAATTCCCTTGCCGAATTCAGTTTTATTAAAGCCGTATTCAAGCATGACGGCGTAGACAACCGCCATGGAGGTTGTGGAAAGTGCAATTCCGCACAACAGACTCGCCTGAAGGTTCCATCCAATCAGATAATATGCAATCAGGGAGCAGCCGATAAAGGGGGCGAAAAATCCGATCAATCCGATTACGGATACTTCCTTGATTTTGGTTTTCATAACGTCGGGATTGAGCTCCGCGCCGGCGAGAAAAGTCAGCAAAACAGCTCCGAGGCCGGTGCAGAATTTCAGCCAATCGGCTTGGAGGGACAGTTGATCAAAGTAACCTGACTTCAAAGCGGCAAAGCCGATGATTGTGCCGACGATGATTTCCATCAAAGCGATAGAGATTTTCAGACGGTTGGCTAAAACAGTGGATAAGACGGCGGCGAAAAACCAGAAAGCTGCGACAAGATAGATTGTTTCCATGTGATAACTCCTTAAGAGGATTTGGTAGGAGTTATCAGCAACAAAGGCGGTTATAAGGTGAACCCCATCACCCGGAAGTCCTTTTACACATGTGCTGAGATTTTGTCAAGACAGTCTTTTTCGATGTCTTTTTCGATTGTGAAAATGAACAATGAGAGGACTTGGCGGAATATACTTAATTTCCCCCCTGAGAGTTCAGGGGGGAAATTGAACTTTTCTTATCTAAGTTTATCAATCCTTACGGCGCAGGCCTTGTATTCCGCCGTTTGGGTAATCGGATCATAAACCGGATTGGTAAGCCAGTTGGCGCAGCCTTCCCGGAAATGGAAGGCCATCCAGACCATGCCTGGCGGAACCTGCCTGGTCACCCGGGCTTTGACCATCACCTCGCCGCGGCGTGATTTCACAGATATCTTTTCTCCATCGACGATGCCTTTAGCTTCGGCATCGGCTGCGGAGATATCGGCTGTCTCTTCACCAAGAATATCGTTGATTCCCTCGCAGCGTCCTGTCTGGGTTCTGGTATGATAATGATACAGACGACGGCCGGTGGAAAGTACCAGCGGATATTCTTCATCCGGCACTTCTGCGGGAGGTATGTAATCTATTGCTTTGAGTACACCCAGACCGGAGGTGAATTTGCCGTCTTTGTGCAGTGTCGGTGTGCCCGGATGATCTTCAGTGGGACACGGCCATTGGAGTCCGTCATTTTCCAGACGGTAATATTTAATTCCCGCCATGGAAGGCGCCAGCACGGACAGTTCGTTATCCCAGATTTCCTGAGCGCTGTTAGATTCCCAGTTGTGCCCCATCCGCTTGGCGATTTCCTTGAAGATCCACCAGTTGGGTTTGGCATCACCGGGCGGTACACTCGCTGTGCGTACACGGTTGACACGCCGTTCGGAGCTGGCGAAAGTGCCGTCATTTTCACTCCAGGCGGCGGCAGGTAGAATGACATGGGCAAAGCGTGTTGTCTCCGTCGGGAAAATATCCTGGCATACCAGGAATTCAGCCGATTCCAGACAATGTTCGACATGGTGGATGTCCGGTTCGGTGTTGGCCAGATTCTCGCCGAAAACATACAGGGCTTTGACTTTGCCGGTGATCAGATTTTCCATCATGGTGGGCATCATCATGCCCGGTTTATCGGGAAGTGATTGGACATTCCATGCCTTCATAAATTTCGCCCGCGCATCCGGATTGTCTACTTTCTGGTAGCCGGGGAAAACATTGGGCAACGCGCCCATATCGCAGGCGCCCTGAACGTTGTTCTGACCGCGCTGCGGATTGACGCCGCCGCACTCAAATCCGACGTTGCCTAAAAGCATCTGGAGATTGGCGCAGGACATAACATTATTGACGCCGCAGATATGCTCGGTAATACCCAGTGTGTACATCAGCATTGCCGGCTTGATCGAAGCCATCGTGCGCGCCAGTTCGCGAATGGTATCGGCGGGAATGCCGCTGATTTCGGCTGCACGTTCCGGCGGATACTCCATTACTTTCTTCTTCAATTCTTCAAATCCTGTCGTGCAGGAATCCACATATTTTTTATCGTAAAGATTTTCTGTGATTAACACATTCATCAAAGCATTGATCAGCGCTACGTCGGAGCCGACTTTGAGCGGCACATGAATGTCGGCGAAATCAACAAGATCCGTCCGCCGTGGATCAATGACAATTAATTTTGCGCCGGCGAGAACTGCATCCTTGACAAAAGTCGAGGCAACCGGATGCGCTTCAGTCATATTGGTGCCAACCAAGATAAACATTTTTGCTTTCTTATAATCGGCAAAAGAATTGGTCATCGCGCCCGAACCGAAAGAAGTCGCCAGACCGGCGACGGTGGGGGCGTGTCAGGTACGCGCGCAGTGATCGATATTATTCGTACCGATTGCCGCGCGGAAAAGTTTTTGCATCTGATAGGAATCTTCATTGATACTGCGGGCGCAACTGACGCCGGCAATGGCGTCCGGCCCGTCTTTTTTAATGATTTCCTTAAATTTGTCGGCGACAAGATCAAGGGCTTCATCCCAGGAAGCCTCTTTAAACTCGCCGTCCGCCTGACGAATGAGCGGTGTTTTAAGCCTGTCTGCGGAGTAAATAAAGTCATAGGCGAAACGGCCTTTGACACACAATCTGCCCTGATTGGGCTCGGCGTCTTCAACGGCTGTGACTTTTGCTATCCTGCCGTCTTTGACATGCAGCAACTGCTGGCAGCCTACACCGCAGTAAGGACAGGTTGTACGAATTTTTTGTGTTTCCCAGGGTCGCCCCAATCCTTTGGCTTTCTTTTCCGTAAGTGCGCCGGTAGGACACACTTGAACACACTGACCGCAAAAGACGCATTCACTATTATTGTAAGGTTGATCGCCGCCGGTGACAATCTTGCTTTTGCCGCCGCGGTAGCCCTGGGAGATAGCCCGGTTGACTACGACCTCGTTGCAGGCCTGGACACAACGGCCGCAAAGAATGCAGCGGCTGAAATCACGGACGATAAACGGATTTTCGTCTTCCGTCGGATAAACATCTTTACTTGCTTTTTCATCAAATTGCAGTTTCGTTATTTTATAGAAATAAGCCAGGTCCTGCAGACGGCAGTTGCCGTTGGCTTCACACATCAGGCAATTATGTGTACCGCTGGAAAGCAATAATTCGATGTTCATCTTTCTGGCACGATGAACAAACTCGCTATCGGTTGTTACCTCCATACCTGTTGTAACCGGCGTGGAACAGGCAGCCATCAGCGATCGCGCTCCTTTGACTTCAACGCAGCAAACCCGGCAGGCGCCGGTTGGCGTCGAGCCTTTCAGATAACAGAGGGTGGGAATCTCGATCCCTCCATTGCGCGCCGCGTCCAGGATCATTTGTCCCGGCGTAAACGGCGTCTCTTTTCCGTTTAAAATAAATGTATCGCTCATTTTTTATTTCTCCTGTCCGTTGTCTATGTTTATGTTAACATATGCTTAAGTTAGCATAATCATTGAATATGTTGTCAATTACAAAATTATGTCTTTTTTGTCAATGAATTAAAATCTGCCTGCCGGAACCAGTTAAAAGGGGCAGGGTGTCGATAGTGAAGAACACACGGCTTTCCATATAGACGTAATTAATGGTCGGCTTTGTGCCGGACTCGAAACGGTTGAATTATAGGACTTGTTATAACTTTAGATATATAGAAATAAATTTATCGATATATGGTGTTTCAGCACGAACAATAATATTATTCTCCAATACAGCTGTCAGTATTTATGGTATGTTTGTTGTTGGTTATACTAAGTCGCGCTCAAAGCCTGACTTTGCTGGTAAAACCTTTTCTTGACCGAAGCTTATGCTTTGAATGTAACTTGGTATTGGATATCTAATCGATATTGCATAGAATACGAAGGGAGGCAAAGCAAACGATGGCTGTGGCAAATATTACCATTAATGGCCGAAAAATCAGCACACAAGCCGGCATCACTATTCTTCAGGCTGCCAGAGAGGCAGGCATAGACATTCCCACTTTGTGTGACCATCCCGCACTGTCTCCTGTCGGCGCATGCCGGATGTGCATTGTGGAAGTAACAGGACAGCGAACATTGCAAACTGCCTGTACATTCCCTGTTTCCGAGGGAATGGAAATCGAAACAGATTCCCCCCAGACAGCTAAAGCCCGCAAGCTTGTCCTGGACATGCTTTTTTCAGAAAGAAATCATTTTTGCCCGTACTGTGAGATGAGCGGAAATTGTGAACTGCAATCGCTTGGATACCGGTTTGGCGTTGATCACTGGGTTTTTCCGACATACACAAAACGTTTCCCGCTGGATGCTTCACATAAGTATTATCTAATGGAGCACAACCGTTGTGTTCTTTGCGGCCGTTGTTACCGCGCCTGCGATGAAATTGTGGCGAATCACACGCTGGGTTTGCGGCAGCGCGGCAATGAAAGTATGATTCATGCCGATGCCAACATTCCCCGCGGCGAATCCACCTGTATTTCCTGCGGAACCTGCGTCCAGGTGTGTCCTACCGGTGCTTTGTCCGATAAGAGAAGCGCCTTCATGGGCCGTGATAACCAGACTGAGAAAATTAAAAGCACGTGCAGTCAATGCAGCGTTGGTTGCGGCATGGAAATCGTGATGCGGGGAGGCAATATTTTACGGCTTAACGGCGATTGGGAGGCGCCGGTAAATAAAGGCCTTCTTTGTGTACGTGGTCGATATGAACCCCTTTACGATGCCCGTCAGCGTATTGTCAAACCACTGATCAGAACTGCGGGGGAACTTACCGAGATAACCTGGGAACAGGCAATGCAAACGTTAACTGAAAAAATCGGCGCCGCAGGTAAGGATGACACGGGATTCCTGGTTTCCTCTCATGCCACCAATGAAGCTCTGTATTTGATTAACGCATTGTTCCGTGAAAAATTGCAGGTAAACAATATAAGTCTGCTGAACAAAGCGGCACCGGAAATTCCGGGAAAGCGCAAGGGATCACTAACGGATATAAACAATAGCGATATTATAATTTTGATTGGTGCCGATCCCGTCTCTGATCAGCCAGTGGCTTCTTTTATTGTCAAACATGCTTACGACCGCGGAGCGCATCTTGTCGTTGTCGATGACAAGGAAAACGGACTTTCTCCCTTTGCCTTTATGAATCTGGGATATGACGGGATTGACGCTGCCATTGATCTTGCCTCTCGTGCTGAGCATCCAGTTGTCTTGTATGGAGCTGATGTTCCGGCAAAAGCAGTAGAGGCTTTGCAAAGGATGGATGATAAAGCCGTTTTCATTGCCCTGGAACAAGGCGTAAATACAAGTGCTGCGGCGGCAATGAAATTTAATAACGGGTTTAATCCGTCTTCGGTTAAATGTCTGTATGTACTGGCCGGTGAGCAGGATTACGGCAGCGCAGATTTATTAAAAGATATTGCAAAGGATGCCTTTGTTGTTGTGCAGGCAAGTTATATGTCGCCCTTGATCGAAAGGGCGGATTTGGTGCTGCCGTCGGCCATCTGGTCGGAGAGGTCGGGAAGCCTGACGAATATGGAAGGCCTGATGCAGAAAGTTAGTAAAGCTGTCGATCCTATGGGAGAAGCCAAAGCAGATTGGGAGGTTCTTTCCTTATTAGCGGAAAAATTGGGTAAGAAGATCGATGTATCACAGGATGAAATATCATCTTACATGACCCGGTTGGTTAATGAAAGGAGAAGCTAAATGGCGAAGGTCAGGATTGCCACAGACTGGCTTGCCGGCTGTGCCGGATGCCACATGTCATTGCTGGATATAGATGAACGGATTGTGATGTTGTCGGAGCTGGTGGAGTTTACATCAAGTCCGATAACGGACCTGAAACATCCCCCGAAAGAAGGAGTCACCGTAGGTATACTCGAAGGGGCGATCTGCAACACCCATAATATTGAAGTCGCCAAACAGATGCGCGAGCGCTGCGATATTCTTATTGCCGTCGGCGATTGTGCGACCTTTGGCGGAGTGCCGGCAACGCGTAATCTGGTAGGGACGGATGCGGCGTTGAAAAGGGCATACCTGGAAACGGAAAGCACGGTAAATGGAATCATTCCCGACTCGCCTGAATTAGGCAAACCGCTGGATATGGTTGTGGGAGTGGACAAAGTTGTTAAAGTCGATCTCTTTATTCCCGGTTGTCCACCAAGGGCGGATGCTTTCTTCTATGCATTGACGGAACTGCTTGCCGGGCGTACTCCCGTAGTTTTGCCGCCTGAACTTTTCACATATGATTAGAGGAGAATATTTATGGGGCGAAAAATAACCATTGAACCTGTTACTCGTATTGAAGGTCACGGACGGGTGACTATCCATCTAAACGATGAAGGCACAGTGGAACAGACGTACTTTCACGTTGATGAGTTCCGCGGGCTGGAAAAGTTTTGTGAGGGCCGCCCATATTATGAAATGCCTCAAATCACCCAGCGTATATGCGGTATTTGTCCGATAAGCCACCATTTGGCCGGGGCAAAAGCATGCGATGCCGTTGCCCGTGTTGAATTGCCGCGTACGGCCAAGTTATTGCGGGAATTAATGCATATGGGACAAACCGTGCAATCGCACGGCATGCATTTCTTTCATTTGGCTGCGCCCGATCTGCTCTTTGGTTTTGATGCCGATCCGGCCGAGCGCAATGTGTTTCGGGTTATTCGAGAAAATCCTCAATTGGCGTTGAAGGCCGTGAACCTGCGTCGCTATGGTCAGCAGATCATTGAAAGGCTTGGTGGAAAACGCATTCATGCCAATTTTGCCGTTCCCGGCGGTGTCAATAACCCTCTGACCGAAGAAAATAGAAAAGCAATCGCTGCTGAACGGGCGACGATGATCGACGTCGGCAAGGAAGCGATCAGTATTATTAAAGGCTGGTTGGAAGCAAATAAAGAAGTAGCCGCAAATTTTGCCTCTTTTCCTTCCAATTACATGGGGCTGGTGGACAGGGAAGGCGGCCTGCAACTATACGACGGTGAAATCCGGGTGAAGGGTGCCGAAGGTCAGTATCTGGCCCAGTTCAAACCGGCAAATTATCTGTCGTATATTGCCGAGCATGTGGAATCGTGGTCATTCTTAAAACATCCTTATTACCGCAACCAGGGTTTCCCGCAGGGATTTTACCGGGTCGGTCCCTTGGGCCGATTAAATGTCATCGACAAGATCGGCACACCCCTGGCGCAGGAAGAGTTTAAACAGTTCCGGAGCATCAACAATGGAAAACCGGTGGAAGGTTCTCTTTATTATCATTATGCCCGCATGATTGAATTATTGTACTGCCTGGAACGAATAGGCCAATTATTGGATGACCCCGACATCATGTCGAATAATATTCGCACATTTCCTGCGGCGGAAAAACTACCCGGTCAGGGAGTCGGCGTAATTGAAGCTCCCCGGGGAACTCTTTTCCATGATTATGGCACAGATGAAAACGGCCTTTTGACACGAGTGAATCTGATCGTTGCCACCGGCAACAATAACTGGGCGATGCATACGGCGGCGGGCCAGGTAGCAAAAGCTTTCGTAGACGGCAACTCTCTGACGGAAGGAATGCTAAACAGGGTCGAGGCGGCAATTCGCTGCTATGATCCCTGCCTGTCCTGCGCAACACATGCTTTAGGCCAAATGCCTTTGGAAGTAACGCTTATTGCAGCCGACGGCACTGTACTGGACCGGGTCAGCCGTTCCTGATCGGCGCATTCAGGGGAACGCGCCCTGCACAGGCGGGTAAGTTTGAAGCTTATCCGCCTTATTTTTGGGAAGATGTATAATGTCTCGGACTATTGTAGTTGGCTACGGCAATATAGACCGCGCTGATGATGGCGTTGCTTATGAAGTGATCAATGCTTTGCGGCTGCGCTTGGGGCAGGCGATGTTGAGCGAGGGCGACACAGGCCTGGAAGGTTTGGGTTCTTCTCCTGATTCCATCTTTCTGATTCAGCTGATGCCCGAGATCATGGAAGTACTGATTGGTTATGACCGGATCATATTTGTCGATGCGCATGCCGGTGCAAATATAAATGATCTGAATTGCACGCCGATAAAACCAGAATACGTTTCCTCAACTTTTACCCATCATATGACCCCGGCCTCACTCCTGGCCTTTATGAAAGTACTTTATAACCGGGAGCCGGCAGGCCACATAGTGTCTATACAAGGATATGACTTCGATTTTAAACGCACACTTTCGCCCGGCACCAGGACCCTTATTCCTCAAGCGGTTGAGAAGATTTTAAAGTTGCTGAAAAGATGACCGCATGGATAGTCTGTGAACGTGCAATGCAACTTGTTATTATTAACCGCTATGAAGACTTTCCAAGGTGCTCCGCCGCATGTCGCGCGGCTACCAGAAAAATGGGCTTGGGCTTGAGCTTATAAGCTCTGAGACAGGCTTCAGTAAATTTGAAGGCATGTTCATCACCCGTAGCAACTGCCAGGTTAATCAGCTCATCTATCTTGGCCTCGTCGCCCGCGGTTGCATAAGGATTATCATCAATCGCCATGCCTATAGCTGCATAAATTCCTGCCGAGGCTTGCCAGCAGTAACGCAGGGCTCTTCTGACGGTGTCCCGAGAAAGGTAGGGAGCAATAAGTTGAACGGCTCCCGGCCCTGTCACGGTATGGATAAACGTGATAATGCTTCCCTTATCGCGTGCATTAGCCAGGTAGACGCGCGCAGCAGCTTCAAACATATCAGCAAAAAAATCATCAATATCGATAGATGTATCTACAAGATTAATTACATCGCGGAAAGGATCAAATTCCAGAAGGCCTTGTACTTTTTCCAAGATCAGACCACGCCAGACTCTCTTGTCTAAAGGAAGGCGCTCCACCAGAGGGAGGGCCTCGGTCGGTTTCAGCCTCGCCTGCTTCTCTGTGATGATTCCCGGGAGAGTCTGATAGCGGGATGCCCAGTAGGCTAACCCTGCGGCAAGCTCGCGCAGCCGTTGTTCCGTTTCTTCATTGGCCAGATTTCTCACAGCGTGACCCGTGCGGATGATGCCGTGGAACGCGGCGCCAACCATCCCTTGCACCAGCCGGGGTGCCCATGTATTCAAAACTGAGCCCCAGGGCTCTGCGCCAAGTTCTTTCTCAAAGAACCAGGCCCAGTCCGCAAAACGGCGGATATCTCCCAAGGCTTCTTGAAATCTCTCCCGATCAATGACCTCGTGGCTTGCGGGATATGCGGGAAGCCTTCTCCTGTATTTCTGTACCCAGGTAATTATTGCATCTTCCCGTCCCATGGCAAGCAGCGCCTCGGCGGCCATAGGAGCGTGATTGGAAAAACCATTTCCATATTCCGGGCTTGTATCCTTGAGGATATCGAGTGCCTGATCAATGATATGACTCATAATACATTACCGTTGCCTCCCGTGGTTTTTTATCGGATATTTTACCACAAGTTAAGCTCAGGTTCAGAAAATATTTCTTTCCCAACAAGTTTTGCAGGCTTCATTATATTTTAATTCTATGGATTGATTTGCTTTACTTTTTTTTAAATTCATTGAAAAATGAAAACGTCTGTAAGCACATGTCAACGCATGGATGTTTTTTGTTTTTATTAGAAGAACGACGGCTGGATTTTTTCAGCTTATTCAATACTTGGGGTGGTATAAATGGGAAAAGAACAAATTGTGGAAAAAATAATACTGGCGGCGAAAAATGAGAAGCGAAACACACTGACGGAAGCGGAAGCAAAGCAAATTCTATCCTGCTACGGTATTCCCGTAGTTGAAGAAGCCGTTGCTTCAACTAAGGAAGATGCTGTGAAAGCCGCCGAAAAATTTGGCTACCCCGTTGTTCTGAAAGGATTAGGATCAAAACTGACGCACAAAACCGAGCGGGGACTGGTCTGCCTGAATATAACTGCAAAGGAAGAAGTCCTCACTGCGGCAAATAAGATAAACCGTTTAGCCGGGGATGATCTGGAAGGATATCTTGTGCAGCCGATGGTCCGGGGAAGAAGGGAATTTGTCGCGGGTATGTTTTGTGATGCACAATTCGGGCCTGTTGTAATGTTTGGGTTGGGGGGAATCTTTACCGAGGCGCTCGACGACGTCATTTTCCGGGTAGCCCCGGTGAGTGAGGTACAGGCTCAAACAATGATCGAAGAGCTGCGTTCACAAAAGCTTTTAGGACCATTCCGGGGAGAAGCGGCAGTGGAACAAAAACAAATCGTCGATACCATCCTGGGTCTGTCGCGACTGGCAATGGAATGTCCCGATATCGTTGAAGTGGATGTTAACCCGCTGGTGGCTGATGCGGCGGGTAAGATCACAGCGGTTGATGCTCTGATTGTTCTCGGGAAGAGAATTGAAAAGAAATTGGATCGCCCCCCTGTTGATCCGGAAGATATTTTTAATATTTTTGCACCGAAATCCATTGCCTTTGTCGGTGCTTCGGGTAATGTGTCGAAATGGGGATACAGGCTGCTGGCCAATACCGTTGCCTCGGGGTACGAGGGTGAAATTTATCTGGTCAACGCCAATAACAAGGACATTGCAGGCAGAAAAGTATATAAATCATTATCCGATATTCCCGGTCCGATAGATCTCGTTGCCGTAACCATCCCGGCATCTCAGATAATGGCCATGATGCCTGCCGTAAAGGAAAAAGGGATCAAATACATGCTCATCATCAGCTCGGGCTATTCCGAGATCGGAGTTGAAGGAGCACGACTGGAAAAAGAACTGACAACGGCGGCGAGGGATGCCGGTATTCTCATTGTCGGGCCGAATACAATGGGATTTATTAATCCACACAAGAAGTTATCCTGTATGGGATCAATCGGCTGGACAAAGCCTGGTTCGGTAGGGTTGATTACCCAGTCCGGCAACCTGGGAACGCAACTTACCACTTTTGCAGAAAAAGAAAATATCGGTTTGAGAGTTTTCTGCGGCTCCGGCAATGGAGCCATGATCACCATTGAGGATTACATAGGTGCTTTTGAGGATGATGAAAAGACAAATACGGTTGTTCTTTACGTTGAGGGTGTCAAAGACGGGAGACGTTTTCTGCAACAGGCAGAGTGCGTTTCCCGTAAGAAGCCAGTTGTTTTGCTAAAAGGAGGGCGGACGGAAGCCGGGCATACTGCCGCGGCCAGTCACACGGGAGCGATGGCTTCCAATGTCCGGGTGTTTGATGCGGCATGCCGTCAGGCGGGAATCATTATCGCCAAACAACCGATAGATTTGCTTGATTTTTCCGCTGCTTTTTCATCCCTGCCGCTTCCCCGGGGAAACCGCGTCGCCCTCGTTACACTCGGGGGAGGGTGGGGCGTCGTAGCGGCCGATCATTGTTCTGAATACGGGCTTACTATTCCGCCGCTGTCTGACGACATTATTCGCCGCATTGATAAGATTCTGCCTCCTTTCTGGAATAAAGGAAACCCGGTTGATCTGGTCGCCGAGCTTAATTTTGACATAGCGACCGAGGTGGTTGAAATGCTTGTTGCCTGGGATGGTTGTGACGCAGTTATTCCCCTGGGAATGATCGGCCTGCATTCCTTAACTGAAGCTTTTGCCCGGATCTGCGTAAAATTGGAACCTGATTTGCAGCAAATGTTTGCTGAAAGAATTGAAGATATGGAAAAGAAAGAAAAAATCTATATCGAAAATGTTATCAGAATGATGGAGAAATACCGCAAACCGATTGTCGGCGTTACACTACTGGATAGTCAGGGAAAACAGGTAGTAACTGATCTCGAAGGATGCGAATTTAAGGGCGTTTCTTTGCCTACTCCTGAACGCGCCTGCAATACCCTGGCTGCAATGGTGCGCTACGCGTCATGGCTGAAGCGCGAGGGCGTGGAGAATTGAATGGATTAAAATAGCCATTCTTCATGGGCTATCAAGTCCTTCATCATCCTGTGATACCGTCTTACTCCTCAATTGCTCCACAAACACATTGCTGCATGGATGCCAGAGTTTCCAGTTCTATTTCACAAATCGTAATATTTTTCCCGCATCCGGCACAGACACAAATTTCTGTTTCCTTCATTTTGGAAATGAGTTCATGAGTAATATGTTGACACTCGGGGCATGTTACGGGCAGCATAGCGTTTCCCCAAATTTCCATATCCATCGGCATGGTAAACCTCCTGCGTTAATTGAGTAGAGCATCATATCCAATTTAAGCAACTTTATGTCAAGTCTTTTCGCAATTGAGGAGAAAAAGGCGGGGCGTAATATTCTTACGCCCCGCAGTCACATGCAACACCAACGAAATTTGAACTTTATTGAGTTTAGAATTTTCTGGCTAAAGTAAAACAGGTTCAGCATTTATATGGATAAAAGTGACAGTAGCAGTATGATCCGGGATCGCTTTGTTTCAATTCTACATCTACGGTGCATTGCTCAATCATGTTTTGAGATAATTGCGCATAATCGGGCCGCTGCTCTTCCTCTTTCTTGCATTCCATACAAATGGCTTCATGGTCGTAACACGATAAAATTCTTTCATCCTGCGCTTTCAATGCCTTATGGCATCTTTCACATTCCAGCGCACACATGATCTTTTCTTTCCAGTCCGTGATCATTTTGTGTCTCCTTTCTATTAAAAGTTGAATGAAACTTATCAACTATGAAGGTAAATACGGAAATGCTCCTTAAGAAGAAATTTAAATCAGAGCGGCAATTTTGTCAATTAACAAGAAAATTTCTTATCTTATTGTCAATTGAACGATAGAGATATATATTACAACGAAAAGTATTCATAAGGAGTCTTTATGGTTCTAATAAAAGACAATGATGCATATAGGGAGAGCGCGAAGAGAATCGCTAAATTATCTTTTGCCATAGGGGTTTACCGTCCGCCCAGCGAAGGCGGAAGCTCTTCGCTGCTTTTGCGGATTACAGAGAATTGTCCCTGGAATAAATGCGCCTTTTGTGAGTTATACAAGGGCCACCAATTTGTTTACCGTCCACCGGAAGATATTAAAAAAGATATCGATACAGTAAAGAAAATCAGCGATGAAATTACGGCGGTATCCGAAAAAATGGGTCATGGCGGCCGGGCAACCCTGGATACGGGGATGGCGCTTATACAGGCTGATCCCTTCTTAAACGACAATCAGTGTTTCATTACAGTATTCAACTGGCTCTATTCAGGCGGGAAGACGGCTTTCCTCCAGGATGCCGACAGCATGATCATGCGGCCCCATGAGTATATTGATATTCTAATGTATTTGCGCGAACAACTGAAGACCCTTGTCCGGGTTACATCATATGCGCGGTCCAAAACGCTGGCGCAGAGAAAACCGGAGGATCTGCTGGCAATCAGAAAGGCCGGTCTTGACCGTCTTCATGTTGGTCTCGAAACCGGTGATGATGAACTGCTTGAATTGATACACAAAGGTGTGACCAGCGCCCAGCATATTGAAGGCGGTAAAAAGGCTATTGCTGCCGGATTTCAGCTTTCAGAATACTGGATGACTGATCTGGGCGGCAGAGAACGCTGGCGACAGCATGCGGAAAATACGGCCCGCGTCCTTACGGCGATCAATCCGCATTACATCCGGTCCCGGCCTTTGGTTCCCCGCTATGGAACTCCGTTATTTGAGGAATATGAAAAGGGCCGACTGCACATTTCATCACCTCACGAACGTTTGGAAGAGCTACGCCTGATGATCGAAAATTTGAATGTAACTTCCAAAGTCTGCTTTGATCACCGGATGAATTCGTGGGCAAACAGGCAAGGCGGGCTGCTTTTCCGTCAGGATTACGAAGGCTATAAATTCCCGGAGGAAAAACCGCTGGTTCTGGAACTGATCCGCGAAGGTTTATCGATACGCGAATCCATGCATCTTGATGCCAGAGACCTTATTTCCATGAATTCGCTGTGATTCCATTTCCAAATCATAGATGATACCTCGGCAGCAACCACCCCCCCCCGGAAACTCTGTCATGATTGTAGTAATTGTCATTCCGAATGTCTATGAGGAATCTTAAAGATCCCTCATAGACATTCAAGGCATGGATTTCTCGCTTCGCTTCGAAATGACATTGTAAAGGTATTACCTGCCCAGACAATCGGACTTACCTTTGCCCCGTCCCTCCGTATCTTCGTCTCTCAATATGCCGTTTTCGAAAGTAAGTTTATAGATAAAGTCATTATTGCCGCAATTGTAATACCATACTTCCAGTTTCTTGCCGCACTTTTTGTGTGTCCTGATTTTTCCCGATTTATCTGTCGTTGTGTATTCCTGCCGGTTTTCACAGGATGTCTCTTTCGATGTCGGTTTTCCGCAGGTAACCTGAACTTTAGTCTTGCTGTCGCCTTCACTTACCAGCCCTGAACCGCAGCGAAATGCCCAACTGCTTGCCGCTGAAAGAAACAGGAACAGCAATGTGGCAAAAATAATCATCATATTGTTTTTCTTCATTATATTTCTCCTTTTATTAATACCAGATATTCATACTTGTAAAGATCATATATAAAGTGCTGCAAAATTTCCTGCTCACCGGTAAGCGGCACTTGCAGACGCAAAGCAGTGAGAACTCGATTATTGAAATCCGGTTTTACAAAATCGGCAAAGGGGCCGCGAACAACCTTATAATCGAACTTTTGGGCGATTTTCTGAAGGCAGGAAAATTTTATTGTATATTCATCGTGTCCCTTGAGTACAATCTTTTCCGGGTTTCCCGACGCCGTAAAACGAAGGTAAGATTTTAAATGATCAGGCGCCACGGCTTCACAACTGTGTTCACTCAGGTAAATATATTTTATTCCGGCGAGGCAGAGTTTTTCGACGATCTCCAGTGCACCGATATTGATGTTTTCATTTTGCACTACCGGCAATTGATATTCTTCAATAAAGTAATTTGCCCGCTGGAGAAGGGATGAGTCATCGGCTGGATATGGTTTGTCGGCGGAATTAACCAAAGCTGGCAGGTCACCCACGTTTTCATTCATAATAACCAAATCAAAAGGAGAAAGTTCGTCCGCGGCGATTTGTAAAATGTCCATTTCCCGGAAATTGACCGTGTATTCCTGCAAGAGTTCTTTTTGTTTTGCCAGAAGATGAGGTGAAATATCGATCATTGTCGCTTTTAACTGCGGATTAAGCAAAAGAAAATCATGCATCAGATTGCCCAGCCCGCCACCGATCTCTAAGATATTGGTTACTTTATCCAAGGGAAATAATTTTTCCAGAAATTGATAAAGCAAAACACCAAAGGAGTTATTGGCTTGCAAGGCTTTGCGGCACGGGCTTGCTTCGGGATAAAGGGCATTGCAGACGGTCATCTCCCAGCCCAGAGAATTCAGTTCATTTATATGATAATTATCTGTCGTATTTAGAGTGTAACTCATTTGGTTTCCCCGGGTATTAGGAATCTTCTTGCATAAGGTATCTACAAATAAATGATTTTAAAAAAAACACAGATAAACGTATACGCCATAAAAATGCTTGTAATTGTTTTAAAATGCCTTATTTTTCTTTCCTCCGCACATACTAATTCCAATTTAGATACAAGAAATTTCACTGTAAATACGGAAAGAACTCCCCAGGCAAGTGACGAACGAAGACATATTCTTCCTTGAAAATTGAGGAAATCTTTACTGTAATCCCAATAAGTACGATGTAAAACATAATCGCAAAAATAGCTTGACAGCAACTCAAAGAACGTCATCAAAATCATTCCTGTAAAAAAAAGAATGATGGGTTTATTTCTAAGTTTTCTAAGTGAAAAAATAATGGCAATTCCACCCAGACCATAGATTTCTATGATCGGCAATCCCCAAACAAGGGGAATGTTATCGATAAAAGGAAATGATTTTAAAAAAGGAAAATAATAACTTAAATTTTTTTGAATAAATAACAAGCCGCGGTCTGTTAAGCGGCCGGTTTGAATCAATACGGCCGTTGTTTCAAAAAGCCATCCTATAAATGCGCAGATTATAAAGTAAGAAAATACGCAATAAACATTTATTCTTTTATAATCGGACGCGAGGTTGTCTATTTTAATCTTTTCCAAATTTTATTTTTCCATACACAAAACATTTTCTACTTTTGCATTCTTATAAAAGAATGCAGGGATATACAACCGATTGGTTCTCTTTTCATCCTATCAATACTATCCCGGCCATCATCCCCATGGAAACGTCATCCGGTTTTGTATCTTGTGTGATTTTATTAAATTGCCAGCCGGCGGTATTGCTTAATTCCTGGAAATTGACCCCGATGCCCGAGATCGATGTTCTGGCTTTATCGGGAAAACGGCAATTCTCATTTTTTTCAAACACAATGCATTTTGCCTCATCTTTGCAGAAAATCATTTTGCAGGAACCTGCCGCAAACCCTCGGGAATGGACAAATCCTTTCTCCCTTGCCAGCCGTTCAATACCGGCGGATATCTCATGAATGCGTTTCGCTACGTCAAATCGTCTATCATCGAGAAGTACTTCTGTCGGAGTATCAATTTTGAAAACAAGAACATGTTCATATTGAGTCAGAATATTCCTGAATTCTTGGGGCTTCATGGCATGCGGCGGGCAATGGGGAGACCGACCGTAACCCGGACATTGATATTGGGGTGACGAGCACATATCGGCAAACTGGTCTTCAATCACAATTGATTGCGCCGGAATTATCGCGGCGTCGCTGACTCCCAGCTCAAAAGCTTTATGCATCAATTCCTTCAGCGAATCTGAATCGTTAATCATCGTTTCCTTTCGTGTTTATTTTGTCAGTTACCATAAAGTGAAAATTATGATATTTCAATCTTAAAATTCAGGCAAATAGAAAGTTCCAGAATGAAGATTATCGTCAGCAATAAGTTGGAGATATTAGCCAGGCGTCTCGCGGATGAATTAAACGAGCCGCTTTCTTCTCCTTTTGCGTGCGAAACAATTGTAATCCAGAGCACGGCCATGCAGAAGTGGCTTTCCCTGGAACTGGCCCGATATCACGGAATTTGCAGCAATTATGATTTTCCGTTTCCCAATGCCTTTATCGATGAGGTCTTCAAAGCCTTCATAGCAGACTATCAACCTGACTTGTCCTACAATATAGATGTGCTGACCTGGAAAATTATGGATGTTCTGCCGCGGCTCCTGGGGGAGGATGATTTTCAACCCGTTCGCAACTATCTGGGAAATAATTACGATCAATTAAAACTTTTCGGGCTTGCCCGTAAAATTGCCGCCACTTTTGACCAGTATTTGATTTTCCGACCCGAGATGATTTTAGCTTGGGAGGAGGGGAAAATCAGTTTGCCGCAGGAAAAGTGGCAGGCGCTCCTTTGGCAAAAAATTTCCGCCGATCAGGGCGGGATCCACAAAGCGCGGCTCCGGCAGTTATTTTCCCGACTGGCGAAAAGCAAACCGCCAAACCAGGATACATTGCCGGAAAGAATATCAATCTTCGGTATTTCCTATCTTCCGCCCTATCATCTGGATGTATTCAACCGGCTGTCCAAGCATGTTCCGGTAAACATTTATTATTTGAATCCCTCGCGGGAATTCTGGGCGGACATTAAATCCGGGCGGGAGATAGATTTAACCCTGCAAAGATATCCGCGTAAAGCTGAAGATCTTGGGGAAGATTTGCTGCACGTAGAAAGCGGCAACCGCCTTTTGGCGTCACTGGGATCAGTCGGCCGTGATTTCTTCCGTCAGGTTTCCGCCCTCTCCATCGAATATGAAGAATTGTTTGAAGAGCCGCAGCCAACGAGCTTACTTGCCGCGATTCAGGCGGATATTAATCTGCTTTACGACAGGGGTAAAGACGATAATCCGCGCATGGAAATTGATGCTGATGATGAATCCATCCAAATTCATTCCTGTCATAGTCCGCTGCGTGAAGTGGAAAACCTCCATAATACTTTGCTGAGACTCTTCGAGAAAGACAGCACTCTTATGTGCAAGGATATTCTGGTGATGACACCCGAGATAGATGCCTATGCGCCCTACATTGAAGCTGTCTTTGAATCGCGTATTCCCAAGATACCATACAGCATCGCTGACCGGCGGAGTTTTACCGGCAATACTGTGGCCGGCGGTTTTTTTGCTGTGCTGGATTTAGCGGCCGGCCGTTTTACTGCTTCTGAAGTATTATCTCTTTTGGAGAACGAAGCCATATCGGAAAAGTTCGGTATAACAAGTTCGGCAAGAGAATTGATCCGGCGCTGGGTAGGCGCTGTAAATATAAAATGGGGGGTAAACGAAAAACACCGCGGGGAATTTGGCCTGCCGGAGTTTTCTCAAAATACCTGGCAGAGCGGCATTAATTCCATGCTGGCAGGTCTGGCGCTTGATGGCCGCAGAGGAGAACTGTTTGACGATATTTTCCCGTACGGTGAAATAGAGGGTGATAAAACAGAAATTCTTGGCAACTTTCTTGATTTCTGGTCGGCGCTCATGAGCGCAAAAGATTTTTTGGCAGGACGTAAAACGCTGGAGCATTGGTGTGAAATTTTGAAAAAAATGATTGCTGATTTTTTTCCGGATACGTGGAATTACAGAGAACAACTGTTTAAGCTCAACGAAGTCATCAACCGTATTACCCGCGAACAGCAATTTGCTAAAATAGAGACAGCCGTTGATTTGAAAGTGATCAAAAGTTATCTTGCGAAGTCCTCCGATTCCCTGGTTTTGAGCTCACGTTATTTATCCGGCAGCGTTACGCTTTGTGCGATGCTGCCGATGCGCAGCATACCTTTTGACGTTATCTGTTTAATCGGCATGGATAATGAAGCATACCCGCGCAGGGATAGTAAACCCGGCTTTGATTTGACGGAGTTGAAGAACCGTCTGGGAGACAGATCACTGCGCGGCGAGGATCAGTATTTATTTCTGGAGGCGATTCTGTCGGCAAGAAAGAACCTGATTGTCAGTTACGTCGGACAGAATATGCAGGACAACAGCGCTGTGCCTCCTTCCACGCTGGTGAGTGATCTACTGGATTACATTGACGGGGGATTCATCATTGGTGATGGCGGAATTGACGCCTCTGCCCGGATAACAAGACAACACCATTTGCATGAATTTCATCCCGATTATTTCGGGGGGCAAAAACAATTCTACAGTTACTCGCAGGAAAATTATCGGGCTGCTCAGACGCTGGCCGGTGATCAAAAAGAAGTCCGGCCTTTTCTGGTTGCAGAGCTGAAAGAATTGCCGCTTGAGGAAAAAACAATAACCGTCATTGATTTAATTGATTTTTACCGCGCTCCGGCGAAGTACTTTCTGGAGAAAAGGCTCTGCCTGAAAATTTCGCGCGATAACGAGGAAACAGAAGATTGCGAGCCGTTTACAATAGATAATCTTTCCGCTTATCAGATCAAGCAGGGTTTGCTGGAAACGACAATACGAAATTCGGATGAAACAAAAATTTATGAAATCAGAAAAGCTGCCGGCGCACTGCCTGTCGGCGCCGCGGGAGATTATTATTTTACTTCACTGAAAAGCGGCATGCGTGATTTTGCCGAACTGGTATGCGCATGTGTTGCGGACAGGGAACCGGGAAAAACATCCATCGACGTTATTGTCGGTGATTTGCGGATCACCGGAGCGATCGGCAATATTTATGAAAACAATCTCATCCATTACCGTCCAGCCAAATTAAAAGTGAATGACTATCTGCAAACATGGATCAACCATCTGCTGATCAATGTTGATCCGGCTGAAGGATCAACTTCCAAGAGTATTCTTCTGGGTGAAGATGGACAATTTTCATTCGGCAAAATAGATGACGCCCGGCAGATATTGGAAAGGCTGATCGAATATTACCGGCAAGGGCAGAAAAAACCGTTGAAATTTTTTCCGCGTGCTTCTTTTGAATATGCAAGAATTTTATTACAAAAACAAAAAAGCGGGCAGGAGGCTCTCCGGGCAGCGGGTAAAATCTGGCTGGGTGATGGCAATGGCTGGTTGGAAGGAGAAGCGCAGGAGATTGCCCATAAAATCTGTTTTGCAGGTTATGATCCTCTGGATGATGAATTTGAAAATATCGCCGTGGAAATACTGGGGCCTGTTTTCTTACATTTAGAAAAACTGGAGTTGTAGGTGATGATCCCGTTTGATGCGATAAAATGTCGGCTTACCGGCGTTAACCTGATCGAGGCCAGCGCCGGCACCGGTAAAACCCATGCACTGGCTTCCCTCTATCTGCGGTTCGTTCTGGAGAGAGAATTTGCGCCGAGGCAGATTTTAGTCATTACCTATACTAAAGCGGCAACGGCGGAGTTAAAAAGGCGAATCCGGAAAATGCTGCAGGAGGCGCTGACGGCTTTTACGGTGGGGACCGCCGGAAATCCTTTTTTGCAGGCAGTTCTTGAACAGTACCCCGCTGCATCTCAAAGGAAAAAAATTACCGGTCGGCTGGCGCTGGCGCTGGCAAATTTTGACGAGGCGGCGATTCATACAATCCACGGATTCTGTCAGCGAATTTTGCTGGATAACGCCTTTGAAAGCTCAATCATGTTTGATGCCGAGCTGATCGAAAATCAGCAGGATCTGGAGCGGGAATTCTTCGAAGATTTCTGGCGCCGGAATTTTTATAAAAACGATCCGTTGATTATCCGCTATGCGCTTTCCTGCGGCATTAATAGAGGCTACTTCCTGCAGCTGTTAAAACTGGCGATGGCCACACCGACATTGCAGGTGGTCCCTGAAAATCAAAATGCAGCGACGGCGGATTTACATGTCCTGGCGCAGGAGATGAATGATAAATTCCGCAGTTTTCAGAATCTGTGGCTGAATCAGAGAAGTGAAATAATCTCTCTTTTGCAAAGCAATGCGCTCCATGCCGGAACGTACGGCAAAAAGGCGGACAAGATTGCCGTGGAGATAGACGGGATTGTCCTGGAGAATAACACTCCCTTGCCGCTTTCGCCGGCTGTGATCAAGTTAAGCACACAGGCTCTTTGTGCTAAAACAAAAAAAGGCGAGACAACGCCTCAGCATCAGGCTTTTGCACTATGCGATGATTTATGTTTGCAGGCCGCTCAACTGAAAGAACTGTTGGACAATCGACTTGTCCAATTAAAAAGGCAGTTTCTCGAAGAACTTCTGCATGAATTTCCTGAAATGAAGCAGAAAAGGAATGTGCTTTATTTTGATGATCTGCTGGTGCAGGCGCAAAACGCCTTGTTGTCGGGTGGTGGAGAAAACCTTGTACAGGTACTGCGGGGAAAATACCGGGCGGTTCTGGTTGATGAGTTTCAGGATACCGATCCCCTTCAGTATGCCATATTACAATCAATTTTTTTGCCTGACAAAACAAAATCACAAAACGCCGTTTTTTATATCGGTGACCCCAAACAGGCTATATACAGTTTCCGCGGCGCCGATATTTTTGCTTACTTGCGGGCGTCAAAATACATCGATCATAAATATTCAATGCAGGAGAACTGGCGGTCGGAATCCTCCCTGGTCAACGCCGTCAATGTTCTGTTTGCCGTACCTTCCAGGCCTTTTGTCTATGATGAAATTGAATACAACAGGATACAGGCGGCCGAAGGGGGGAAGATTGAGAAACTGCGCCTGGAAGATGAAAATAATAGTGCACTGCAATGGTGGTTTTTGCCGGGGTTGGACGACAATAAACCGCTGGGCGTTACAGATGCCCGCGATCTTATAACACGTGCGGTAATCGCGGAAATATCCAGGCTGCTGGAAAAGAGCCGTCGCAAGCAAGCCCGCATCGGCGACAGACCATTGCAGGAAAACGACATTGCTGTTCTGGTGCGGAAAAACGCCGAAGCAATCGCTTTTCAAAAGGAGTTGACAAAAATTGGAATACCTTCGGTGCTGCTCAGTGCGGAAAGCGTTTTTATTTCAGAAGAAGCAGAAGAACTGAAACGTTTTTTACTGGGAGTGATTTTCCCGGAAAATGAAGGTTATCTGCTGGCGTCCCTGGCTACATTTTTTTTCGGCTTTGCCGCTGAAGATTTGGCCGGTTGCCTGGAAGATGAAGCGATTCTTGTAAACTGGCGGATTAAATTTCAGCAATATCATGATTTATGGCGCCTGCACGGCTTTCTGACAATGTTTTACGTTTTTCTGGATAAAGAACAGGTCCGGCAGCGTCTTATGACATTTGCCGGCGGTGAGAGAAAATTCACCAACTATCTGCATCTGGCCCAGGAATTACATCTCGCGCAAAAGCAGGGAAATCTTAATTTCCCGGAAATTCTGCGCTGGCTGGAGGATATGCGCGTTCGTGCGGATATGGCGGCGGATGAAGAACAGCTGCGTCTGGAAACCGACAAAAATTGTGTAAAAATAGTTACTATTCACAAGAGCAAAGGCCTGGAATATCCCGTCGTCTTTTGTCCCTTCGGTTGGGAAAAAGGGAGGAAGAATAATGACGCCGTGCCTCTTTTCTTTCATGACGAAAAAAATAACTGGCAGCTTACAGCTGATCTCGGCTCTGATATGATCGCCGCCAACAGGGAGCAATATGCCAGAGAAATTCTTGCGGAAAATTGCCGCCTGCTTTATGTCGCGCTCACCCGGGCGAAAAATCGCTGCTACTTCGTCTGGGGAAAGATTAAAAACACTGCCGACAGCGCAGTGGCTTATCTGTTTCATCAGCAGATCTTGAACACCGGGCGCAATTGGGATGCCTTGACTGCTGAAGAAATGCTGGAACACCTTGCCTTGCTTGCCAATCAGGCCTCTGCGGACATTCGGGTGAAAAAAATAGGAGAAGTACCACCGATTATAATTCGCCCTGAAAAAGAAAAATTAGAAAAGTTGTTCTTTCGGGAATTCAAAGGCAGCATCGACTACAGCTGGAAAATTGCGAGTTTTACCTATTTTACCAGTATGCACAGGCCGCATGAGGAAGAGGTAAGGTGGGAAATTGAAGATGAAGATAAAGACTATATATCCCTGCCTCAACCTGCGGTGGAGAACACTGAAAATATACTCGCCTTTCCCCGGGGAACAACAACGGGTATTATGCTGCACGAAATACTTGAGAATTTAAACTTTGCCGAAGTGAATGAAACAGATTTAAAAGGAGTTGTGTCAGAAAGATTGTCTGATTATAAGTTTGATCAGATCTGGCTTCCGGCGGTTAAGAAAATGATAAAAGAATTACTCGTCATGCCGCTGGGCTTATCGGGCGCGCAATTCAGCTTAAATATGATACCGGCGAAAAGCTGCCGGAAAGAAGTAGAGTTTTATTTTCCTTTGCAGGAAATTACGGCGAGGAAAATAATAAATGTTTTGGAGAACTCCGGACTTTATAGAAATAATATTGTGTCAATAGAAGATCTTTACCGGGAAATAAACATTCCTTCGACACGCGGTTATTTGAAAGGATTCATTGACCTGATTTTTGAACACGAGGGGAGATTTTATCTGGCCGACTGGAAGTCCAATTATCTCGGCGATAACTATTCCCATTACGCGCCGGACTCTTTAGAAAATACGATGTCCCGGTCATCCTATGTTTTGCAATACCTGCTTTATACTGTCGCCCTCATTAAATATCTGCAAAGAAGAGTGAAAAATTTCGATTACGAAAAACATTTCGGCGGAGTTTATTACATCTTCCTGCGCGGTTTGAACGCCGAAGCAGGCAGGGAAAACGGGATCTACTTTGACTTGCCGGATTATGCACTGATTCAGCAATTGGACAGACTTATGCTGCCGGCAGGCGCTTAAAAACTTTTTAAATATTCAACTGTGTCGGCCTTTCCGGAGAATTTAAAGATCCTATCATGAGAAACAAAAATTATATATCTATGGATATAGATAAATAAACTTTCAGATATATGTTGTTTTTACGATAACCAATGTAAAATAACAACAATTTTGTGGAGTTGGGCGAATCATCATCGATGGAGAAAATCAACAAGGTGCGTAATTACTTGAAGGAGGTTTTATTATGGATCAGTATCAAATGGCTAAACAAATGATTGATTTTAACAAAACTACCTTTGACAGTACTTTCAACGCTATGGTTTTATTACAGGATCAAGCCGAGAAGCTGGTGTTCGATTATCTGGAAAAAGCGACATGGTTCCCGGAAGAAGGAAAAAAAGCCATTAATGAGTGGGTTAACTCTTACAAAAAAGCACGTGAAAACTTCAAAAACTCATATGACGAGAGCTATAAAAAAATTACCGATTACTTTATCAGTTTTCCAAAAGTGGATACAGCAGCCAAAACTACAAAAAAGCAACAGTAGATCAACTTAACATTGCGGAGGTCTGCTTATATGTACCGGAAAGTATTGGTGCCCCTGGACGGTTCAGAACTGGCGGAATGTGCGTTGCCCTATGTCGTAGACCTGGTGAAAAATGGAGGCGTAGAGGAGGTTACTATTCTAAACGTTTATTCGGCTCATATAGAATTCATGCCTTCCGAATACAATTATGGCGGTCTTGCCTACGCCGATCTCAAGGAAAGAGTTATGGAATACTCCCGCACTTATCTTGATGATGTGGAGTCAAGGCTCAGTGCTGAAGGAATTAAAGTGAACACACAGTCAGTGGAAAGCCTCAGGCCCGCCAAAATCATTTCAGAGTATGTCCGGGAAATGGGCATTGATCTGATCATTATTGCCACCCACGGATATACCGGATTCGAAAAGCTGATGTTCGGCAGCGTGGCGCTTCAGGTTCTGCATAATTCTACTGTACCTGTGCTGCTCATCAGGCCGGAGTCCTGCAGGACATAAGGAAAAAGCGCCAAACGACGATTATGATTATCAACCCGCAAGATATTTAATCTGGAGGATGTAATGGATCCGAAACAAATTGCCAAACAAATCATAGCTTTCAATAAAGCAGTATTTGACAACAATTTTAATGCAATAAGTTCCTTACATGAACAGACGGGAAGATTCATCAGTAAATTTATGGAAAAAATACCCATGTTGCCGGAGGAAAGCAGAAAAGTCTTCTCCGCATGGTTGAAAACATGCAAAAACGGATGCGATAATATTAAAAATAATGTGGATGAAAGTTTCAAAAAGGCAAATGATTTTTATGACAAATGAAGCAGTTCATTATCAGCAATGCCTTCTTGCTCACTAATTCCAATTCCAAATCAAGTCCTACCTTTGCTGGCCCTTCGGCAGGCTCGGTACAGGCTTAAATATGATAATCAATCATGGTGAGCTTGTCGAACCACGCCTCACACCTTCCTCCCGGCCGCCGCGGTAGCATCATTGATTTGGAAATGGACTAAGCTCCTTTTAAAGCTTCTGTTCATTATCTGTTCATTAAAGGAAGGAAGTCTTTGTCAGATGCCCGAAAGCGCCGAGCCTTTCAAAGGCTTCCTTCCAGCCATGTTCATAATAACAAGTCGCCTTCTTTGCCTAACTTTGTTGGCTGCGTCGTCGGCTTCCTCAACGTATAAATAATACGCCTGCGGAGCCTCCTCCTTGCCGCCTCGTTATGCTTTGAAGGCAACTTGTTATAAGTATGCCTGTCGACGGCATTTCATTGCGGCATAAATCACCTAAATTACAGTTACGGAACTTGCCTGGGGTCCCTTATCGCCCATCTCCTCGGAGAAGCGAACCTCCATTCCCACCTCCAGCTTTTCAAAATCTTTGTTTATGACGCTGTTTTTGTGAAAATATACATCGTATCCTTCCCCGGATACGAGAAATCCATACTCCTGATCAGGGAAGAGCACGCTAATAATTCCATGCGGCTTTTTTTCATGATTCTTAACTTCTCCACCCTGCTCACGGGAAAACTCTTTGAGTTTCCGCTGGGCTGCGAGGAAAGCATCCCGCATCGCGACCATAAGATTTTCATGTAACTCACGTTTGGTCACAAGGTCAGCTCCGGGAACAGTCATGATGATGTGCACACTGTACAGATTACCCTTTTGGGAATGCCGTTTTGGCTCCTCCACTACAACTCTGCAGCGCATAATTCTACTATAGAATTTATCGAGCTTGTTTACCTTTTCTGCGATATCCTCTCTCATCTCTTCAGAGAGTTCGATACCATGAGCTGTAATCTGTAGCGGAATAATCATGGTTTGCCTCCTTAAGTGTTATTTACAGTTTTAATTTGAATACTGCTGTTCGAACTGTCAATAGTATGAAACTCTTTTCCTCATAAGCTGCCGTATCAGCACACAAAATGAATTCATACAGCCGGAGTTTGTGAGCATGTTATCGACATTTGTCATCGACTGGTGGATGTGTCATGGGTTTTCGCTGATTTGAAAATGGAATTAGTTAAGAAGAAAAATGTTTGGTTATAAATGAAACTCCATCCAGCGCTCACTTATGGTGAAGTATGCTCGCTGGATGGAGTCGACTTTTGTCTGCAAGTTTATTCGATCATGTTTCAGCCTTTGTGTTTATCTTTTCCATGACCTTTGTCGTGATCCTTGTGTTTGTCCTTGTGCTTATTCTTGTGTTTATCTTTTCCATGGTGTTCGCCATGATAATCATCCGGGCCGCCGCCTGGGTGTCCATGCCGTGCTTGATATGCCGGTACATATGTTTCATTATACCATCTGTCACGAACGAAATAGACAGGCCGGTCACAGGCATTGTATTTGTGACAATGTTTACTCCATTTTTTCTCGTGTCCCGGCGGAATATGAAGATAGACCGGTGGGGGAGGCGCCACACCAACAGGCACGGGGGCGATTAGAACAGGTTTAGGGAAAATAATCTGTGGCCTGGGATAATTTCCAATGTCTATCTGACCATAGAAGCCTGGCTGACCGATGCTGACTGACACACCCACGTCGGCGGCCTCAGCTGAGACAGCAAAAGCGATCAGCAAGATGATGAAAAGAAAACGTTTCATTTTTAACTCCTTTCTATTTGTGCTTGATTAGCAGAATGTGTGCAAACGCTGCTTGACAGATTCTTTTTTCTCTGCTGTATTAATTATGAAATATTACATGGACAATTATCCTATTGTCAATTTATAATATGTCAATATTTATTTTACGATGCACATGGAATTCGGTAGCTGTCAGACTATATTGTTTGTTGAAAAGTGTTGTCCATTAAATTAACAATATCAACAGCTTATCTCTAAAAAGGAGTATCAAATGAGCGAGTCATCAACAACAAATGCCGAGCTTCTCAAAGAAAGTCAAATATTAAAGCAGAGAATTCAGGAATTGGAAACTGCTGCTTCAGAACTTAAAAAGATTAACGAAGAGTTGCGGGAAACTGAGGCGAAATACAAAGAGCTTCTTTCCACAACGGCTGATTCCAACGTTAAAATGAATGCCGTTGGCAAATTTGTTCGCGACATAGCCAATGACATGAACAACCTGTTAATGGGAATCCGCGGAGTTGCTGCTGTTTCATTGCTGGATTTTGAACCATCCCATCCCCACTATGAGAATCTCAAGCAGATTGAAGGACAGGTGCGAAGCGGTGTTGCTTTAACCAGACAATTGTTGGATTTTGCCCAAGACTACCGCATTGAAGGGAAACCTGTTGATAAAAACGTCATCCTGTCCGCCTCCGGTAAGGAAGCGCCGGAAGAAGATATAGAAACCGGAACCGGGATAATCGCCATGGGAACGGAGACAATTCTGCTGGTTGATGATGAAAAGAGTATCAGAGAAGTGGGAAAGAAAATGCTGGAATCCATGGGCTACAATGTCTATGTGGCCTCAAACGGCCGGGAGGCGATTTCAATTTACCAGGAGAAGAAAAACGAAATTGCACTCGTTATTTTGGATATAATTATGCCGGGGATGTCGGGTGGAGAAACTTACGATAGTATTAAAGAGATTAATTCCAATGTCAATGTTCTTCTTTCCAGTGGAGACAGCATCTGTGGCAGGGTGCAGGAAATTCTGGATCGCGGCTGCCAGGGGTTTATCCAAAAACCATTCAGCTTTTCACAATTCTCCTGCAAAATCAGAGAAATGCTGGACTAAGGAGAGTTCATTTTGTAATTGATTGTCGTATTTATGACAGTTAAGTATAGAGATAATGTAAGAAAATATTTTCATGATTATTTCTCCTCCATAGATATTCATTTTGGCAATTTTATTGCAGATTTATTACCGGAAAACAGCGATTATTTATTTCTTGCGGCGGTGCTGGCGAGCCGCGCTGTGCGCCTGGGGCATGTTTGCCTGGATTTGAATGCACTGGCCGGAAGTGTTATTACACCCTCCGAAGAAGGGGCAGAGGCAATTTCCTGCCCGGAACTTAAAGATTGGCTCAACGCACTGCAATCTTCCTTTTGTGTCGGGAAACCATCAGAATTCAAGCCGTTAATTTTGGATGCCGGGAACCGTTTATATTTGCAGCGCTGCTGGCAATACGAGCAGGATATTGCCGGCAATATTTTATCCAGAATATCTTCTCCTCGAAAAATCGAATTTGACAAGTTGGAACTTGCGACCAAGCTTCGCCTCTATTTTCCGGAAAATTATGGTCAGGAAAAGATCAACTGGCAGAGGGTTGCTGCTACAGCAGCTATCCTGAAAAATTTCCTTGTCATCAGCGGCAGTCCCGGAACGGGGAAAACAACCACCATCACGAAAATAATGGCGCTGCTTCTGGAAATGGGAAAAAGAAGTCTGCGGATAGCTCTAACTGCTCCGACGGGTAAGGCGGCAGCGAGACTTCAGGAATCTGTGCGCAAGACCAAAGAAAAATTATTCTGCGACGATGCGGTGAAGGTTCTTATTCCCAATGATGCCCAGACAATCCACCGTCTCCTGGGGAGCCTCGGCAGTTCTCCTTACTTCCGGTTCAACGAAGATAATCCCTTGCCTTACGATCTTGTGGTTGTTGATGAAGCATCAATGGCGGATGTGCCGCTGCTGGCCAAACTCTTCAAAGCGCTGCCCGCCGATGGACGGATAATTTTACTGGGTGATAAAGACCAACTCGCGTCGGTTGATGCCGGGGTTGTTCTGGGTGACATTTGTGCGGAGAATGCGGCCGATGTCTATTCACAGGAATTCGCCGATCAGATCGCCGGTCTGTCCGGTGAAAAGTTGATATCCATTGATATGCCCGCCGGCGTTCAGGACAGTATAATCCAACTACAGATCAATTTCCGGTTTGCCCAAGAAAGTGGAATCAACATCTTAAGCAATGCTGTGAAATGCGGGAATATTCCGAAGGTTCTCGGATTGCTGCAAAGCCGTCATTATTCCGATCTGGAATGGATCGACCTTGCCTCGCAAGGTGGCTGGCATAAGAATTTTGCCAAGGCGGTTGTTGACGGATATTCCGAATATCTGGAAGCGGTAAAGTGTAGGAATGGTGAAGATAAGATATTCGATTGCCTGGAAAAATTCCGCATTTTATGCGCTTTACGTGTGGGCAATTGGGGGACGCAGAGGATCAACGCCTTTGTGGAAAAAGTTTTAAGTGAAGCCAAACTGATTAATTTTCACGGATCATTTTATGAAGGAAGGCCGATAATGGTTACCCGGAATGATTACAACCTCAATCTGTTTAATGGAGATGTGGGAATTATCTTACGGAATCGCCGGGAAGAAGGCGAAATGCTGGCGCATTTCAGGGATGAGCACGGCAAAATAAGAAAAATTATTCCTTCACGATTACCGGAACTGGAAACTGTTTGGGCATTGACTGTTCATAAGAGCCAGGGGTCGGAATACGACCGGGTGTTATTGGTATTATCCGACAGGGATATTCCGATTGCGACCAGAGAATTGGTTTATACGGGAATTACCCGTGCGCGCCGCAACGTTCAAATCTGGGCGGGCGAAGATGTTCTTACGAAAGCCGTTTCCCGGCGCATTAAACGTGAATCGGGACTAACTGATGCTTTATTCCAACAAGAAATTAATCAACACTGATCTTCTATGGCCATGATTTTAGTTATTCTTCGTTCATGGCGGCCGCCTTCAAACTCCGTATTCATAAATTTTTCAATCATATCGGTTATGGGCACACAGTATTTTATTCTGCCGCCAAAGACGATGAAATTGGCATTGTTATGGGCTTTAGCCATTTCCGCAGTAAACAGATCAAGCACTGCCGCACACCGTATGCCCTTGATTTTATTGGCGGCAAGCGACATGCCGATTCCCGTGCCGCAGAGAAGAATGCCGAAATCATATCCGCCTTTATTAAATTCCCGGCAGGCTTTTACGGCAATATCGGGGTAATCAACCGAATCTTCGCTGTTCACCCCCATGTCTTTTATCTCGCAATTTTTCGTCTTTAAAAAAGAGATAATTTGATCTTTCAAATCAACAGCGCCGTGATCGGAGGCGATAATTATTTTTTTCATTTGCTGCTCCCTGCATTGTAATTAAAATTTGATGGTACATTTTCTTATGAGAAAGCAAAATAAGTCAATAAAAAATCTTTGCTTCGTTGTTATATTTGCGTTAGTAAGCCTTATGAAGGAGTTACTGGAGAAATATTTAAACTATCTACTAATTGAACGCGGCGTAGCGGAAAATACGCTCGAGGCCTATGGACGGGATCTGCGCCGTTTTCTGCATATTGTTCAAGAAAAAGGCATTACGGATTTACGGGAGATTTTACCGGAAACGGTTATAGAATATCTGGTGCGAATAAGAGATGATGGACTTTCAGCCAATTCTACGAACCGGTCATTGGCGGCCCTGAGGGGATTTTATAAGTATCTTTTGCAGGAAAAGATACTTGATCAGACACCGCTCGCCAATATAGAACTGGCCAAAGTATGGATGCGGCTGCCCGATACGATCAGCAAAGAAGAGATGGCTCTCATTCTGGCCCAGCCGGGAACGGAAACGACGCAGGCTGTGCGCAACAGTGCGATGCTGGAATTGTTGTATGCCACGGGCATTCGCGTCTCCGAATTAATCGGTTTGACGATGAACAGTATTAACTGGCAGGTTGGTTTCCTTGTTGTTATGGGGAAGGGCAGTAAGGAACGGATAGTTCCGATTGGTAAAACAGCTTATGATTGCACGAGACATTATGTAGAAAAGGCCAGGCCGCAGTTAATGCAGGGAAAAAGCACAGATATTTTATTTCTCAACCGTTTCGGAGGTAAATTTACCCGGCAGGGTTTTTGGAAAATAGTTGTCGGCTATGCCAAAAAATCAGGATTATACAAGAAAGTCCACCCCCATACTTTTCGTCATTCGTTTGCTTCCCACCTTTTGGAAGGGGGAGCCGATTTGCGGACAGTGCAGGTAATGCTGGGGCATGCTGATATATCCACAACACAGATTTATACTCATATTACCCGGGAGAGGTTAAAGGAAATTCATCATAAATTTCATCCGCGTGGTTGAAGCCGGGAAAGTTGAAGGGTGATTTGTCTTATTGGGGAGCAGATGGAAGAAGAAAATAATAATAACAACCAACATGACGATAATGAGAAAGTTTTACAGAAGAAATGGATTATTCCGGGTGTTGTGGCCGGTATAATCGTGGTTTTCACGCTGCTGTTTTTCCTTCGTCCTCAAGCATTGGAAAAAATTACATTTAATGCCGTACGAATAAAAAACACCATTTCTTACTATGTGTTTCACAGCAGGATTCATTTCTATTATCTGGAAATGGAAAAAAACGGCAAAGATATGCGTGTCCACATGAATGAATCCCTCGAAGTTACTTATCGTGACGAATTCGTGGTGAAATCGGCCGTAACAGACGATATGAAGGGAGCAAACATAACAGTTAATGTTGAAGGTCTGGGCAAGGGTGAAAATGATATTGGTGTTTTAATGCGGGGAATAGATCTGGTCAATAAAGTAATGTCGGAAGGAGTAATGAGACGCGGCGGCGGAACCGTGTCCGACTATTCCATCCGCATAAATTATGGAAAAAATGTATTGGCCAGAGTTCCGATTAAAGTTGTTATTACGCCGCAGGACTGGTTGCGTTTTGCCAAGGGTACGGCGAATGTTCAAACACAAATTGAATATCTGAAAAAAGCGGTTGCCATCAATAAAGAAGACACGGGTGTGCGTAAAATTCTGGCCGGAATTTATACCCGAACGGGGAGGATGGGTGATACCGTTAAATTATATCAGGAAATCTTGACGATAAATCCTGATGATAAGGTAGTGCTGAGGGAGTTAGCCAAATGCTATATTCGAAATAAGGAATTTGATCGCGCCATTGAGGTATTTACAAAACTCGCCAAAACCGATCCGCACGATGCAGAGGCTTACGAAGGCTTGGGATTATTACTGGAAGAAAAAGGCCTTGGGGATCAGGCAATCAAGAACTATATTGTGGCCGTTAACAATAATCCCGATAATTATCAGATACGGTTAAGGTTGGGGAATATTTATGCCCGGATGAACAGGATGAGCCCGGCTATTGAACAGTACGAATATATTATTGCACATGCACCAGACAAAACGTCGGCAAAACTTGCCCTTGGCGATGCATATTTAAAAAATAAAAAATATGATGACGCCGTTAAGTATTACAAGGAAGTGCTGGCAAGTGAACCGAGGAATGCCGCAGCGCGCGCTAATTTGGCCGCGGCATACGCCGGAAAAGGCAACTCCCGGGAAGAACTCAGCAATTTAAAGCAAGCGGCGGAACTTAATGCATCGGAATCAGTGATCCATTTTAATCTTGGCGCCGCTTATGAAAAAAGGAAGCTCGATGCCGAGGCTATCAAAGAATATGAGCAGGCCCTGAAAATTAAACCCGGCGACGCCGATGCACAAGAGCGCTTGGCGTCACTGTATTTTAAAAATAAAAGGTATGATCAGGCTGTTAAGTATTATGAGAAATTGGCCAAAACAGACTCCAAAAACGCTGCAATCTTTGCCAATCTTGGTTTTGCCTACGGTGAACTAAAGAAATATTCCGCATCGGCGGATAACTATAAAAAAGCGATTAAGCTGGGCGCTAAAAGCTCAAATCTTCATTATAATCTTGCTTATGCCTACGGTAAACTGGGACGGGAAAAAGAGGCGATAGCTGAATATCAAAAAGTATCTCCTCCCACAAAAGAAGTATTGTCAATTCTCGCCAATTATTATCTGAAACAGAAAAAAGTTGATCAAGCCATAAAAATTTACCAGAAAGTTGCCACACTGGAACCAAGGAAGGCAGCGTCTTACGCCAGCTTGGGTTATGCTTATGCTGTCGACGGTGATTGGGACAAGGCAATTAAAAATTATCATATTGCTTTGAAATATGATCGGGAAGACGATGATCTTTATGCTAACCTGGGTGAAGCATATGAGAAAAAAGGTCTTTATGCAGACGCTTTAAAGGCATATACAAAAGCGTATGAACTGAATCCCGAATCGAAAGCAGGCAGAAGAATACCAAAACTGAAAATTATGCTTTTACAGAAAAGATTGCAGAAAACAGACTGAGGAGTAAAGAAGCATGAAGCAGATTGATATGGGCAGCATAACCATAGGCGGTAATAAGGGATTTGTTCTTGTCGCCGGTCCGTGCGTCCTGGAAAATGAAGAAGCAGCAATCGATATAGCCGGGTATTTGAAAAATCTGACAGGTAAACTGGATATTCCCTATATTTTTAAAGCGTCTTACGACAAGGCCAATCGTACATCAATAAATTCTTACCGCGGGCCGGGGCTGGACCAGGGGCTGGCTATTCTCCAAAAAGTGAAAGAAAAAGTGGGGGTTCCTGTTCTCTCCGATGTGCATCGCTTTGAGGAAATTGATCCGGCGGCCCGGGTGCTGGATGTAATGCAGGTGCCGGCGTTTCTTTGCCGTCAGACTGATTTTATTTTGGAAATTGCGAAAAAAGCCAGGGTTATAAATGTAAAAAAAGGACAATTCCTCGCCCCGGGAGATGTCGCCAATATTATTATTAAAGCAAGGTCGACAGGCAACGATAATATTATGATAACGGAAAGGGGCACATCGTTCGGTTATAACAATCTTGTTTTTGATGTCCGTTCTTTGCCTATTATCAGGGAAATGGGATATCCGGTAATTTTTGACGCTACGCATTCCGTACAATTACCGGGCGGAGCAGGCACCGCCTCCGGGGGAGAGCGGGAAATGGCCAAGTATCTTGCCCGGGCGGCTGTGGCGGCCGGTGTGGACGGAGTCTTTTTGGAAGTCCACCGTGATCCGGAAAAAGCTCTTTGCGACGGTGCTAATTCGCTTTATCTCGATTCACTGGAAGCATTGCTGACGACACTGAAGAAAATTGATAATGTGGTCAAGGAAATATAAAAGATGAAAAAAAGTATCAGGGAAAAATTAAAAAGCATTAAAATATTGATTTTGGATGTGGATGGTGTATTGACGGATGGCCGGATAATTATGGATGACAGCGGCCGGGAAATAAAAAATTTCGATGTACGAGACGGTCATGGTATTAAGCTTATTCAGCGTTATGGAATCGAAGTGGCGCTGCTTACCGGCCGTAAATCGGAAGTGGTCAAGCATCGCGCGCATGACCTCGGAATAAATGAGGTTTATCAAAAAGTATTCAACAAAAAAGAAGTATTTGCAGAAATACTGGACAAGCATAAACTTGATTTCAGTGAAGCAGCCTTTATTGGTGATGATATCATCGATATTCCGGTGTTGAGAACGGCCGGGGTTTCCGTTGCGGTGGCCGATGCGCTGGATATAGTGAAAAAAACAGTTGATTATGTAACGAAAAATAGGGGCGGACGCGGTGCGGTGCGTGAATTCTGCGACATGCTTCTTCAGGCGCAGGGAAAATGGCCGGAGATTGCCGCCAGGTATGAATTTACGGAACATCTTTAACTTGATAATTATCGGGCATGGTCGGGAAAAAGCCTTAAAACTTTACATGTCTGATACTGAGTGATATAAAAGAATCAAGCTTGACAGCACGGCAAAAAACATTGAAATTGAATTAAATGACAATTAGTAAAAAAAAAATAATTATATTACTGGTTTTAATTATTGCAACGGCGGTTTCAGTTGTTGTTGCCGTCATTAGAAATGTTAACGATAAGCCTAAGAAAATATTAAAGATATTGCCTGATCATGTCGATCTGCAAATAAAAGATTTCGTCTATACGGAGGTAGGCGCTGCCAACTCCAAGTGGGAAGTAAGAGCAAAAACTGCTCAATACGATAAAAAACAAAATGTGGCCGACTTTGATAAGGTTCAAATAACATTAACGACAGCGGAAAAAAAAGTGTACCGAATGACGGGGGATAAGGGTCAAATGCTGACCGACAAAAAAGACATTGAAATTAGAGGGAATGTTGTCATTGTTTCCGACTCGGGAGATCACTTTGCTACCGATTATGTTAAATATTCCAATGCGGAGAGAAAATTTTACACCAGTGCTCCGGTAGTCATGGAAAACAATAAGATGAGAATAGAGGGTAAAGGACTTGTTCTTTATATGAATGCCGGAGAATTAAAACTCTTGTCGTCAGTTAAAGCAAAAATAAATTAGTGTATACAAAAATGACAATTAAAAAAATAATTACTCTGTCCATCCTGCTTATATTATCGGCTGTTTCTATGGTTCTGGCCAAAGATAATCCGGCAAAAGTTAATAAACTCAATTCCAAAGAGCCGATAGAAATTGTATCGGACCGTATGGATGCCTATAACGAAAAAAAAATGGTGATATTTTCGGGAAATGCCGTGGCTATACAGGGTGATCGGGAGATAAAGTCGGACCGCTTGATTATCTATTACAAAAAGCAAGCGGGCAAAAAAGACAAAACAGGTGTTAAAGCAGTGGAAGGGACGGGTGATCTGGAGAAAATTGAAGCTAAAGGTCATGTTATAGTGACTCAAAAAGAGCGGGTCGCCACAGGTGAGGAAGCTGTCTATTATCAGGATAGCGGACAAATTATTATGACCGGCAATCCGGTGCTGCGCGACGGCAAAAACACTATAAAAGGCGAGAAAGTAATTGTTTTTGTCAATGAGGATCGCGGAGTGGTGGAGAGCAAAGATAAAAAAAGAGTGAAAGCCGTCATTTATCCGCAAGAGAAGAATGAAGATAAAAAAAAGAAATAAACAAAGATAAAAATGGGTAATTTATTAGCTAAAGGATTAACAAAAATTTACAGTAAGAGAAAAGTTGTCAACGGCATTAATTTATCCATTTCGCCGGGGGAAGTTGTCGGTTTGCTTGGTCCCAATGGAGCGGGTAAAACAACAACTTTTTATATGATTGTCGGCTTAATCAAGCCCGATGACGGAGAAATCTTTCTTGACGGCGAAGATATAGGCAAATATCCCATGTATAAAAGAGCACGGCGGGGACTGAATTATTTGCCACAGGAGCCTTCGATTTTTCGTAAGTTAACTGTGGAAGAAAATATTATGGCGATTTTGGAAACCCTTGCTTTACAGGAAGATGAAAGAAAAGAAAGGCTTAAGGATCTGCTCGGAGAATTAGATCTTACAAGCCTTGCTAAAAACCATGCTTATTCCCTTTCCGGCGGTGAAAGAAGAAGAGTTGAAATTACGCGGGCGTTGGTAACATCCCCGAAATATATTCTTTTAGACGAACCTTTTGCTGGAATCGATCCGCTTGCTGTCGCGGACATTCAGAAAATAATCGGCAAGTTGAAAGCAAAAGGAATAGGCATTATTATTTCCGACCATAATGTTCGGGAAACTCTTTCCTGTTGCGATCGCGCTTATATAGTAAACGAAGGAGCAATCCTTGTCGAAGGTGAGCCGGAAGTAATCGCCAACAGCGAATTAGCCAGAAAGTTCTATTTTGGTGAAGATTTTAGTTTGTAATAAATATATAAAAGAAGATTATTGTATATGGCTTTTGAATTAAAACAAAATCTTAAACTAGCTCAGCAATTAATTATGACTCCCCAGCTGCAACAGGCGATAAAGCTATTGCAGTTGTCCCGGTTGGAACTCGTTGATACCATTAATCAGGAAATGGAAGAAAATCCTTTTCTGGAGGAAGTTACATCGGATGAAAGCAGCGAGGATATGGTTCATTCCGAAGTGGAAGATGATGTACAATCGATTGAGCGGGATGAAACCAAAGCTGTTGAACGGGCGGTGGAACTTACCGGTGAAGGAGACGGTCGTGAAGAATTCGACTGGGGTAATTACCTGGAAGACTATGGACCGGTTGGTGTTTCCTATGAAAGTAAGGATGCCGAAGCGCCGGCTTGGGATAATATTATTACGGAAACCGAATCATTGACCGAGCATCTGATGTGGCAGATGAAGCTTTCTCCTTTTTCGGAAGACGAAATGAGAATAGGAGCGCAGATAGTAGGAAATCTGGACCAGAATGGTTATTTGTGTGCAACGCTCCAGGAAATTGCCGTACTGGAAGATGTTACGGAAGAATTTGTAGAATCGGTATTGTTAAAAGTGCAGGAATTTGATCCGGCCGGAGTCGCCGCGCGTAATTTGCAGGAGTGTCTGTTGATTCAGGCCAGGATGCTGGGCACGAAAAATCAGATTGTGGAAGTGATAATCAAGGATCACCTCAAAGATTTGGAATTAAAAAATTATATTAACATTGCCCGTAAATTGAAGGTTCCCATAGGAGACGTGGAAACTGCCGTGCTGTTAATCAGCAATATGGATCCGCGTCCCGGCAGCATGTATTCGGAAGAAAAAGTTCAATCAATTGTGCCTGATGTGTATGTTCTTAAATCAGGAGACGAATATAAGATTATTCTCAATGATGACGGAATGCCGCGCTTGCGAATAAGTAATTTTTACCGGGAAGTTATGGCGGGGGTAAGCAGTCATGGCGATCATAATGAGGAAGAAAACGGGAAAAAATACATAAGAGAAAAAGTTCAATCGGCAACATGGTTAATTAAAAGCATTCAGCAGCGTCAAAAGACAATCTATAAGGTTGCCGAGAGTATCGTAGGATTTCAAAAAGATTTTTTTGACAGGGGTATCAAGTTTCTCAAGCCGTTGATTCTCCGGGATGTGGCGGATGACGTAGAAATGCATGAATCTACAATCAGTCGTGTCGTAACCAATAAATACATGCATACACCCCGCGGCATTTTTGAAATGAAATATTTTTTCGGTAGCTCCATACAAAGGACTTCCGGTGAAAATATTGCATCGAAAAGCGTCAAAGAAGAGATTAAGAATCTGGTGGGCAAGGAAGACCCCAAGAAGCCTTACAGTGATTGCGAAATAGTTGATCTGCTGAAACAAAAGGGCATCAGCATTGCAAGACGCACAGTAGCAAAATACAGAGAAATGATGGGAATTCTGCCATCATCGAAAAGAAAGAAATATTTTTAAAGTGATAACCTGCAAATTACGATTATAATATTAAATCGTACAAAATATTAATTGACTTTTGCCATTGACATCACTATATGACTTGCCTTTATTTTCCAGAGATTGCTTGAATAGAGTAGAAGTCGCAGTAAGCTTTGGAAGAGTTTAAATTAATCAGGGAGGAATAATTAATGAAGATTTCGGTTACTTTCAGGAATGGTGAAGGTGAAAACTGGCAAAAAGTTTACGCAGAAGAGAGAGTAGTTAAACTGAAAAAATATCTGGATATGCCCTCTGAAGCACATATCATTCTTTCCACCGAAAAATTCAGGAACTTTGCAGAAATAAATCTGAGCGCCAATGGCTGGAATGTAAATGCCAAAGAAGAAGCAAAAGATATGCATTTGGCAATAGATAGCTGTATCGAAAAAATTGAAAAGCAACTTAAGAAACAAAAAGATAAAGTCAGGGAACATAAACCCCGCAGTATACGCCATACCGAGGGAAAAGCAGTGCAAGGTGAAGAAGAGACATCAATCAATAAAATTGTAGAAACAAAAAAAATTGTCTTAAAACCCATGTCGCTTGATGAAGCAATAATGGAAATGGAAGAAAGTAAAGCACGTTTTATAATGTATCGAGATTCTCTTTCCGAAAATGTAAGTCTGGTATACCATCGAGACGATGGAAATTACACCCACATTGAAACGAACAGTTAAAAATTAAGTCATCCATTCAGCCCCATAATATTCTTATGGGGCTGATATCTGTTTAAATTCATTGCCATAATGATGTAATAATCATTATTTCTGTAGGTTTTCAAATCAGGTGAGCTAAATGCGTTTGGAACAACTATTAAAAATGGAATATCTTAACGATAATCTGCAGGCAAAGAATAAAACTGAAGCACTGGCCGAATTATCGGAAATGGTGATAAAAGGCTCTCTGAAACTTGATAAGCGGCAGGTTTACGATGTTTTACTGCAAAGAGAAAAGCTCGGTTCCACCGGAATCGGAGACGGAGTCGCCATTCCTCATGGTAAAATAAGTAATCTGGAAGAAGTCATAGTTGCTTTTGGCCGAAGCAGGAGAGGCGTTGCCTTTGATTCCATTGATGGCAAGCTTGTGCACATTTTCTTTTTACTTCTTGCTCCGGAAAACAGCACCAGCCAGCACCTGAAGACTTTGGCAAAGATTTGCAGAATGTTGAAGGCGGCCAATTTCCGTAAAAAACTTATGGATGCAGAATCCACCAATGATTTATATAAGATGATTATTGAAGAAGATGATAAACATACAAATTAGTTAATGTAAGAAAAGTCTAGCGGCAAATTTCTACTTTTACCTGTACCTGTCTTTCAAAACTTGGACATCCATGAAAAAGACGTTGTCTCTAAAAGAGATCTTTCAGGGAAAAATCACGAGACTGGGCATCGAAGAAATCATTCCTTCCAATGGATGGCAAAAAAACTTCTCTAAAATCAATATCCGGCTTATAAATCGAATACATTATTCTAAATTAAGAAATGATACCCCGATCATTGCAATAATAAGTCCGCCCGTTTTAAGTAAAATCCTTGCGAAACAGAATAATTTTTTAAAGGATAATTTTGTTTTTCTTATCTTAGCCGAATCTTCAACTATTCCTGAGGATTTCAAAAATCTTCCGGCAAGTAGTGATATTACCGTTGCCGCCTCTAAATATGATGAACATTATCTGACAAGTCTTTTGAAGGAATTGCTCCGTGAAAGATTTCAGGAAATCGTTTTTGTTCATGGAGTACTTTTAGAAGCGGAAGGGCAGGGAATTTTAATTACCGGAGCCAGCGGAATAGGAAAAACAACGGCGGCTCTTGAGACGGTGGCAAGAGATTATTACTGGGTAGCGGACGACATAGCTGTGATTAAAAAAAATAAACACGGCGAACTAATCGCCGCCGGGCATAAGAAAATTAGCAGTTACCTGCATACGGAAGCTACGGGAATTATACCTGTCGTTAATTTGTTGAACCCTGACCGGATAAAAAAGAGCACAAAACTTGCCGTCGTTGTGGAAGTTGAAAAAACCGTAATAAACAACGCCCCTGTTATAATAAAAGGAGAAAAAGAAATTCTGGGGGAAAAATTGATTTGTTTTCATATCAATATTCCGTCTACTAGCTATTTTAATGAAAATCTGTTAGAGAAAGCCATCAGCCAACTATCAAAGGATAAGTAATGCAAAATCTCCGCGTTGTTATTATTACAGGTCTTTCCGGTTCCGGTAAAAGTACGGCGCTTCGGGCTCTGGAAGATATTGGTTTTTTTTGTGTTGATAACCTGCCGGTTGTCTTACTGCCGAAATTTTTGGACATAACAACAAAATCTTCTCCGGAAATAAAACAGGTTGCCATGGTGATGGACCTGCGTGAAAGAAGTTTTCTGAAAAAATACGAAGACATTTTTTTCCGCCTGAAAGAAAAAGGTTATAAAATTGAAATTCTTTTTCTGGATTCCAGCGACGAATCACTTTTGCGTCGTTTCAGTGTAACGAGACGCACGCATCCTCTTTCGGAAAAAGGTTCGATTATGGACGGCATTCGACAGGAAAGAGAAAAATTATCTTCTCTGAAAGAAATGGCTGACCAGATTATTGATTCGACATCCACCAATGTTCATCAACTTAAAGATATTGTTCAGCGGTATTTTTTGCCAGCATCCGAACGTAAGAAATTAATAATAAATATTGTTTCCTTTGGATACCGTTATGGTTTGCCCGCCGATGCCGATCTTGTTTTTGATGTAAGATTTTTACCCAATCCGTACTTTGTCGAAGATTTAAAAGAATTTAGCGGACAAAATGACGCCGTTCGCGACTATGTTTTAAAAAATGAAAAAAGTAAAATTTTTTTGGAAAAAATTTTTGATTTAATGACTTATTTAATCCCCTTGTATGATAAGGAAGGCAAGGTGCGCTTAAATGTAGCTTTAGGCTGCACAGGCGGAAAACACCGCTCCGTAGTCATCGCCAATCAGATAGGAGCGCATTTTTCGGAATTGAAATATATTGTTAATATTACGCACCGCGACATCAACAAAAGTTGACACCGGTTAGAAATCAACTTTTGTTGTTCTTTGCAATGGCTTCAATCTTATCTGTGGCTCAGGAAACCGGTCAATATCAGAAAATCATCTTCTTGTTTACATTGTCGTTAATCCAGTGAGGATCCCACCATTCCTGCGGGTTGACAAATTGTCCGCCGACAAGAATGCCAAAATGTAAATGATCACCGCCCGCCAGTCCGGAAATTCCGGAGTAACCGATTAATTCTTGTTTCTTCACCACTTTTCCGTTTGTGGCATTAATCGAAGACATGTGCCCGTAAATACTGAATATACCTTGGCCATGATCAATGATTACAGCATTACCGTAAATCCCCAACGCACCGGCAAAAATTACAATACCGTTATTGGCTGCTTCAATGGGCGCATGCATGGTTGAAGCCAAATCAACGCCGCCATGTACGGATTCGCCGACATCCTTTCCACCAAGTACATATGTTCTTCTGTCGCCAAACAAAGCCATGGGTGAAGCGTTGGACATGCGCAGGAAAGTGCCTTCCCAGAGTTTGTTAGGGGATGATTTCTGACAAACGGACTGTATCGTCCGAAAATTATCAGTCCGCATTTGTCCATTCACATAGACGAATGTATCCAGTAGTGTTTTCCCGCGCAGGGACGGAACCATTATCTGAAATTCAGGCATTTTCTGCTGCAGAAATGCATCACTTAAATTCATTTTATCCGCACGGAATTTCTTTTCCTTAATCAGGCAGGGAACAGAGATAATGGATTCGTTTCCGGCGGTATCACGGGCAAACGCTTTGATTGCCGTTTTGGCATTGGCGGCATCCGCCGGTATGGAAAAATAAACGACCGTTGTGGACTTGTTGTTAATAGAAGCCGTATAGCCGGGGGTAAAATTGTTGTCGACATAAACCCCTGCCGAAGCCAGGGGTTTTGACGTGTGGAAAGCAATAAAACACGTACCGCCCTGATTGGCATGATTAACAGGATTGAGCGGAAAGATCTGCAGCGGCACCGTATCTATTGTGACGGGCCGGGACATAATGTTTTCATTTTTAAATAAAGCATGATCTGCAGCAGTAAATTTAATTGTCGCCGGGCCGTCATGCAGCTTTAAAGCAGTTGTGTCAACGGTTAAGGACAATACTTTTTGTTTGTTTCCCTTGGCGGAAATATTTTCTTCGGCCAGAATCTGTCCCTTATTATCCTGGATGATTTCCGCATATATACGAGAAAGACCGCTTTTCTGATCGGAGAAGGTTATATCCAGCTTTTTTTGTTTCCCGATTATACTGATATCCTGGCTAAATTTGATGGACGGTGTTTCCCTTTCCAGATAATTTCCCCACCACAAAAAGCCCAGGCCAAGACCGGCGACGATGACGACAGCGACAATTATTATAACTGTTACAGATAAGTTAATCTTTTTCATGATTTCCCTCGGTTTTATGAGATACTATTTCTGGGTGAATCTATAATTTCTTTAAAGGTCTTTTGCAAGACAAATTTCCGTGATTTTAAAGATATGAACGACTGTCTAATTTTCTTTATGCCTTGATCTTGCATGTAAACACTGTTATATTCTTCAAAAAAATGAGTGATGAGATAAATATGCTTAAAGGTAAAAAAATAGTTCTGGGAGTGTCCGGAGGGATTGCCGCTTATAAAGCAGCGGAGCTGACTCGTGCGCTGATTAAAGAAGGAGCGCAGGTAAAAGTCATCATGACAAAAAGCGCCATGGAATTTATTACTCCCTTAACTTTTCAGACACTTTCCAAAGATCAGGTCTACACGGACATGTTTGTTCCCACTGTCAAATATGACATGGCCCACATAAATCTGGCCGACTTCGCCGATGCCTTTATCATTGCTCCGGCCACGGGCAATATTATCGGAAAGATAGCCAATGGAATTGCTGATGATTTGCTTTCGACGACGATCATGGCGACAGACAAGCCCGTCCTGATCTGTCCGGCCATGAATGACAAGATGCTGGGCAATCCGGCTGTTCAGGATAATATTCAAAGACTGAAGAATTACGGATATGCGGTGATGGACAGCGCCTACGGGGAGTTGGCCTGCAATACTCAGGGTGCCGGGAGGCTGCCGGAAGCTTCCTCTATCGTGGAAGAAGTTACAGCGTTGCTGGCGCCCAAAGATTTAGTGGGTGAAAATATTCTGGTAACAGCCGGTCCCACGGAGGAGCCATTGGACCCGGTGCGGTTTATTACCAATCTATCATCCGGGAAAATGGGTTATGCTCTGGCCCGGGTTGCCCACAGGCGGGGTGCTAAAGTAACTTTAATTACAGGACCGACAGGTCTGCCCGCGCCGCAGGTCGATAAACTGGTCCAGATTCGCACAGCCCGGGAAATGTATGAAGCGGTATTGGAAAATTTCAAGGAAGCGACGATTATTATCAAAGCTGCCGCTGTCGCCGACTATCGGCCGGCTCTTCTTTCAAAGGAAAAAATAAAGAAAAATAATCAGCCTCTTTCACTGGTTTTGGAAAGAAATGCCGACATAATTGAAGAAATCGGCAAGGTTAAAAACAATCGTATTTTGGTCGGCTTTGCCATGGAGACGGAAAATCTTCTGACCAACGCCCGGGATAAAATGACAAGAAAAAATATGGATTTCATTGTGGCCAACAGTCTGCGGGATGAAGGCGCCGGTTTTCGGACTGACACCAATATAATTACCATAATTGACTGCGACGGTAATACGGAAGCCTGTCCACAAATGACAAAAATTGATGCCGCCATAAGAATACTTGACCGGATCAAAGAGGCAATTAACAAGAAAGGCAAAAGAAAAAAGTAATGGTTGACGTTTCTGAAGAGTCATCGCAACTGCAATTGCGTGCCCAGTTGCTTTCAGTCGTAAAAGCACTGAAAAGCCATGTAAGATATCTCGACAAATATGCAACGGGCGTCAATCTGGAGAAAGTGGAGCGGGTGCGGAAAGATATTAAAATTAAAACTAAAAATAACAAACCGGATTTAAGTAAGATTCGTGAGGAGATGAGTGCCTGTCAGTTGTGCAACTTGGGTAAAACGAGAAAGAATCTGGTTTTCGGTGACGGCAATCCTCAGGCAAAAATTGTTTTTGTAGGAGAAGCACCGGGAGCAGACGAAGATGAGCAGGGGTTGCCGTTTGTTGGCCGGGCGGGCCAGTTGCTGACGAAAATAATCGAAGCGATGGGTTTGACTCGTAAAGAAGTTTATATCTGCAACATTCTTAAGTGTCGTCCGCCCCAAAATCGAAATCCCTTGCCGGCAGAGATCGCCGCCTGTGAACCGTTTCTAAAGCAACAGTTAAAAAGTATCTCCCCGCAGATAATCTGTGCTTTGGGAACATTTGCCGCAAAAACACTATTGAAAACCGAAGCGCCGATCAGCGTTTTACGCGGCCGTTTTCATTACTACGAAGGAATAAAATTGATGCCTACATACCATCCCGCCTACTTGCTGCGAAATCCGGCGGCCAAGAAAACGGTCTGGGAAGATGTGCAGCTGATTATGAAAGAACTACAAAATTAATTTTCAGTGCACTTGAATAAAATGAGGTGAAGTAATGCCGAAAAGAATTATCTCCATATTAATTTTATTTTTACTGGCATCAACCGTTTCAGCTTTTGCCGTAGAAAAAAAGCCTGTCTTCAATATGATCAGCATTGACGGCATTATTACTTCTCCCGCGGCCAAGTACATAGCAAAAAACATTGAGGAGGCTAACAAGGAAGGGGCAGAAGGCCTTATAATTTTACTGGATACTCCGGGTGGTCTGGATACCGCAATGCGTGATATTGCGAAAAGTATTCTTAATGCACCTTTGCCCGTGATCGTTTATGTTTATCCATCGGGTGCCCGTGCGGCTTCAGCCGGCGTAATTGTTACCGAGGCAGCGCATATTGCCGCAATGGCTCCCGGCACCAATATCGGCGCCGCTCATCCCGTGGCCATCGGTCTTGGAAGCGGCGGGATGGATAAAACCATGTCGAAGAAGGTGGAAAATGATGCTGCTGCCTATGCCCGCAGCATAGCCAAATCCAGAGGGCGCTCGGAAGAATGGGTGGAGAAGGCGGTGCGCAAAAGCGAATCAATTACCGCTGAAGAAGCGCTGAAACTAAACGTCATTGATTTTGTTGCTCCCGATGTTAAAGGCCTTTTATCCGTAATAGATCAGAAAGAAGTGAAGTTGCCCGGCGGCAAAAAGAAAATATCGACGAAAGATGCCGTAATTAACAATAAGAAAATGGGGACGCGCGAGGGAATCCTCGCGGTGATTTCCGACCCTAATATTTCTTATATACTGTTGCTGATCGGGCTGGCGGGGTTGTACTTCGAATTGTCCACGCCAGGGGCGATATTGCCGGGGGTGATCGGCGGCATATCCCTTTTGCTGGCGTTTTTCGGTTTATCCACCTTGCCTGTAAATTACACCGGAATACTGCTGATACTTTTCGGTGTGATTTTGTTTATTGCCGAGATAAAAGTAATGAGTCATGGAATGTTGACAGTGGGAGGTGTAATTTCATTAATTATGGGATCTCTGCTTTTGTTTGATACGGCTGATCCTGCCTTGCGGATTTCACTGCAGGTATTAATTCCGGCGGTTGTTGTGACTTCAGCATTCTTTATAGTTGTTATCTGGCTTGCTCTTAAGGCGCAATTGAGGAAGCATTATTCCGGCTCGGAAGCGATGATCGAAGCCGAGGCCGAGGCGGCGACCGATATATTAAATGAAGGGAAAGTGTTTTATAAAGGCGAATATTGGAAAGCGGTAAGCAACAGTCCCATTAAAAAGGGAGCAAGAGTGAAAATAATTAAGGTTGATGGCCTCATATTGAATGTGCAGGAAGTAAAAAGGGTATAATTTATATAGAAGGAGGAAGATAAGATGGGAGCTTTTCCTTTTCCAACACTTGTTGTGATTGTACTGGTGATCATGTTTTTGGCTGCCGCTATTCGTATTTTAAATGAATATGAAAGAGCGGTTATCTTTCGTCTGGGAAGAATCAGAGACGTCAAGGGACCGGGATTGATCATCATTATTCCCGGCATTGATAGGGTGGTGAAAGTGGATATGCGGACAATAACAATGGATGTTCCTCCGCAGGACGTTATTACAAAGGATAACGTTTCCATAAAAGTCAACGCTGTTGTTTATTTCCGGGTTCTCGACGCCAATGCGGCGGTTGTTAATGTCGAAAATTATCTTTATGCGACATCCCAGCTTGCCCAGACCACGCTCCGCAGTGTTTGCGGACAGGTGGAGCTCGATGAGATTCTTTCCGAACGGGAAAAAATTAATATGCAGCTGCAGGAAATATTGGACCGCAGCACTGATCCCTGGGGGATCAAGGTATCTCTGGTCGAAGTAAAGCACATTGATTTGCCGGAAGAAATGAAGCGCGCCATGGCCAAACAGGCGGAAGCGGAAAGAGAAAGAAGGGCCAAAGTTATCAATGCGGAAGGCGAATACCAGGCGGCGCAAAAGCTTATCGATGCCGCAGCACTTATGGAACAGCAACCTATGTCGCTGCAGCTGCGATATTTACAGACCCTGAATCAGATTGCATCGGAAAATAATTCAACAACAGTTTTTCCCATTCCGATTGACTTATTTAAACATTTTATAAAGTAAGAGAAAAAAACAAAAAAAATTAAAAAGCGGCAGATATTTGTCTGCCGCTGGGTGGGCAGGAGAAAGTTGTATGGCTAGTGAAAAAAGTCATTCGCTTCCGGGAGGTATGATATTAATTACTCTGGGAGTATTGATTTATTTGAGCAAAACGGGAGTCTACTCATTTGGAAAAACATGGCCGGTGCTGATTATCGTCATCGGGTTATGCGCCATTTATCAAAAAGTCAAGGATTTAGGCGGCTGGTTTGTTACTGCGGCCGGCACGGTTTTTCTTGCCAATGAGTTCGTCGGTATTCAGTTTTCAAAATATTCCCCATATGTGTTGCCGGCAATGCTTGTTTTGCTGGGAATTTATGTTTTGGTCAGACGCGGCAAGTAAAAGTAGTATTGTAGAAAAGTATAAGTGACTCGTATATGTCATCCCAATCCAAAAAAAATCTTATTATCACCGATTTTGACGGCACAATTTCCACGGTTGACTTAGGTAGTCGGTTCATCATGAAATTTGTTACGTCCAGTCTGGAGGATATCGAACAGGAATTTGCCAAAGGAAAAATTGGTTCCCGCATTGCTTACGAGAAAATTGCCCAAAGAATCGAAGGCTCCCGGGAGGAAATACTCGATTACGTTCTGACAATAGAAAATCTTGATCCATTTTTTCTGGAATTCTATTCTTTATGCAAAAATAAAAATATTGATGTCAAGATCGTATCCGACGGTTTTGATTTTTATATAAAAGCAATCCTGAAAAAATATAATCTTAACGAAATTGAATATTATTCCAACATAGCCGTCTTTGGAGAAAATAATTCTTTTTGTGTCGAATTCCCGGAGAGAAATGATTTATGCGGCCGCTGCGGAACGTGCAAGAGCTGGATACTGAATTCAAATCGCCTGCTTTATGAGGAGATCATTTATATCGGAGACGGTTATTCCGATTTCTGTCCGTCCAAATTTGCGGACATAGTGTTTGCCAAGAACCTTCTTTTTCAACGCTGCCAGCAGAAGGGGATTCCCTGCATTCCTTTTGAAAACTTCAGTGACATCATTGCCTATCTCGTAAATAAATGCTGAATAAAAAATAGTGAAGAGGTCTAAAAATGTCTATTTCTAAAAAGATCAAAGCCGCTACCTTAAGCTCGTCGATGATCCGGAAAATGTTCGAAGAAGGTGCAATTCTCAAGAAAAAATTCGGTGCAGATAAAGTCTATGATTTTAGTCTGGGCAATCCCAACGTTGATCCACCGAAGGATTTCGAAGAAGAGCTGATAAAAATAGCCCGCGAAGTTATTCCCTATAAGCATGGCTACATGCCCAATGCGGGCTACATGGAAACAAGACAGGCCATTGCTGCGAAAATAAACAGGACATCCGGTCTTAACCTGGCGGGTGATCATGTAATTATGTCCTGCGGAGCCGGTGGCGCGTTAAACGTGATTTTAAAAACACTCCTTGATCCGGAGGATGAAGTCATAGTACCGGTGCCTTTCTTTATGGAATATACACCCTATGTCGAAAACTATGGCGGTGTCGTCCGGAGAGTGAAAACGAAAGACGACTTTTCGCTTGATGTTGCCGCCATGGAAGCGGCTGTCAACGAAAAGACGAAAGCTCTGATAATCAACTCACCCAACAATCCGACAGGAAAAGTATACAGTGAAAAGAACATTGCTGATTTATCGCTGATGCTCACGAAAAAAAGCAATGAACTGAAAAGGACAATTTATCTTATCTCCGACGAACCCTATCGGGAAATAGTTTATGACAATGTTGCCATACCCAGTATTCTTTCCACTTACAAAAACAGCATTATTGCCTATTCCTATTCCAAAACACTGTCCCTGCCCGGAGAAAGAATCGGTTATATCGCCATCAATCCGGAAATTGAGGAAGCCGCTGAATTGATCGGCGCCTTGATATTGTGCACGCGGATTTCCGGGTTTGTAAACGCCCCGGCGCTTATGCAGAGAATTGTGGCCAGACTACAGGATACTACAGTTGAAGTAGATGTTTATAAAAGAAAACGCGATCTGCTTTGCGCCGGACTGGCCGATGCCGGCTATAAGTTTGAAAAACCTCAGGGTGCTTTTTATCTGTTTCCCCAAAGCCCGATTCTTGATGATACAGTGTTTGTCCAGATGCTTTTAAAAAGAAATATCCTGGTTGTCCCCGGCAGCGCCTTCGGCAGCCCCGGCTACTTCCGTATTGCCTACTGCGTCGACGACGCAACGATTGTAAATTCTATAGCTGGGTTTGCGGAAGCGATTAAGGAATGCAGGTAATACCAAACCGCCGACCCCAGCCTGCGCTGAGGCCGGCGGATTTCATACTATGTTAAAGAATGGAGATATCTCTGTCTAATTACAGAGGTGCGGTCCAAAATTTCATCACAACTCCTCTCTAACCCTCTCTGTCTAACCCCAGGGACGTAGTCCAATCCTATTTAAAAGCTCTAAAGTTCTATAAAGATATTCCGATAATGAAATTAACGAACGTTTACAAAAATACATGAAAGGAGGCTTTGCCGGCAGGACCAATCGGACGTTCATAAAAAGAGCTTATTTTCGTAAAATAACCACTGACAAGAATTGTCAGGAAATAACCTAGAAAAGGAGAAAAAATCATGGCTATTAGTGACGTATCATTAACCAAGGGAATGAAGGGCAATCTTTTATCTCTTCAGAACACAGTTGAACTTTTAGACCGCACACAAACCCGTCTTTCTACAGGCAAAAAAGTTAATACAGCAATTGACAACCCGGTATCATATTTTGCATCACAATCATTAACATCACGTGCATCCATCATCGACAGTTTGAAGGATGCTATGGGGCAGTCAGTTCAGACTATTACAGCTGCCGACAAAGGTATCACCGCAATCACAGCGATGATTGAACAGGCTAAAGGTATTGCGCAGTCCGCTCAGAGTGCCGATAATACACAAAATACAGTAACACTTGACCTGGCTACCGTTGTGGCCGGCAATACTGTTGCTTTGGGTGGAAGCGGATATACATTGACGGCAACTGCCTCCGGCGCGAGTACCGTGCAGTTTAATGTTGGCAGCACTGATACGGAAACAGCAGCTAATATAGCCGCAGCTATCAATGCATTGAGCTATGCAGGTACTAATTCTTATTCTGCAACAGTGGAAGGTGAAAAAATAACACTTACCAAGTTCACCAGAACGACTGCGCGAGAGACGGATGCGGCAACGGGTGATATTACGGGAGCTTCCACAATTATAGGAGGTGCAGCGCTTAACACTGCATCTGAATCGGAGTTGGAAAGCTTGCAGTCACAGTACAATACGTTGCGCACGCAATTGACCGAGTTGGCGGAAGATTCCGGGTATAAAGGCAAGAACCTTCTGTCCGCAACGTCAACTTCAAGAACATTGACCGTCCAGTTTGAAGGTACAACACTGACCGTGAATGGTTTTGATGCTACAGCATCCGGTCTCGGCGTCACTTCAGCAGCATGGACAACGAATCTTGCCTCGCAAATTGATACTGATCTTGATTTGCTGGATAAATCGTTGACAACCTTACGTAAAGAATCGTCTAAGATGTCAGGAAACCTCAGTATCGTCACCGTTCGTCAGGATTTCTCGGACAACATGATCAACACTTTGACAGAAGGTGCCGACAAGCTGACACTGGCTGATACCAACGAGGAAGGTGCCAATATGCTGATGCTGCAAACCCGTCAGTCCCTGGGCACTACCGCCTTGAGCCTGTCTGCGCAGGCAGCCCAGTCGGTTCTGCAATTGTTCAGATAGTCAATTAGTTAAAGAATTTAAGGTGGGGGAAGAATTCCTCCACCTTAATACTTTGACATAGGTGATAATTATGAATGTTCCAATTGTCCAGGGCTTATTAAGCGTCGGTGACGGGAAAATAAGTCCCGCAGGCGGGAAAATTACCACAGAAAGTGATCTTTCCCAGCAAAAAATAAAATTGCCTGAAGCCCCTGAAGATAACGTATTGTCTGATAACTCAAACTTGTCTAAAGAACAATGCGATCCTCTTCAAGTGTTCTATCCTCCTTTTTTCCCGCTGGGAAATACACAGGGGATATATTCTGTTCTAAATTTGACAAAAACGGATAGCTCATCAGCAGATTCCATGGAAAAAGAGAAGGCGGACAATTCGATAAATACCGAAGCGGTTGCTGCACGGCAACAAGAACAGCTTGCCTTGGGTGGAGATAAGATGATAAATAAGGGTAATCCGGAGGCTAAGGAAATGGTTAGTTTGGGTAGTGTTCTTGATTTAAAAGTTTGATTTTGAAGAAAAGAGGATAGGGTGTATGTCACTCAAAATAACGCTGAAGCCTCATGAGAAATTTATTCTTGGTGGAGCGGTCATTACGAACGGCGACGCCAAAAGTATGTTTATTGTCGAAAATGATGTTCCAATTCTGCGGCAAAAAGACATAATGACGCTGGCCTCGGCAGACACACCATGCAAGAAAATTTATTTTGCCATACAACTGATGTATGTTGATAATAAAAATCTGCCAGAGCATCATAAAACATACTGGGAACTGGTCAAAGATGTGGCTCGGGCAGCGCCAAGTACAAAACCGAGGTTACAGGAGATCAGTAATGAAATTCTAAATGACCGTTATTATCAAGCGCTGAAGTTGACGAAAAAACTTATAGATTATGAACAGGAGGTTATCAACCGTGTACGCAACACAACTGGAAACTTATAAAAGAGCTCAGAGCAACAATATGTCCGGAAGAGAGATAGAGGCCAGTGCTCTTACACGGTGTGCACTGCTGCTGTCCGATTGCCAGAAGAACTGGGATGCTCCGAACCGCGATCATAATCTGAGTGAAGCACTGAGGATCAATCAGCGTGTATGGAGTATTTTGCAGGCGGAACTGGCAAGGGACGATAACCCTCTTCCCCTTCAGATTCGTCAAGATATTCTTTCATTGAGTATTTTTATTGACAAACGAGTTATTGAGGTTATGGCATATCCGGTGCCGGAAAAGCTCAAAATTTTGATTGATATAAATCTGAATCTGGCTGCAGGATTACGCAGCAGCCCGGCAGATTAGTATGTTTTTTTTACGAGATTCATTCGTGAAAGACAAAAATGAAGTCAATTTTTTTATGCAAAAAAATCCGGAAGAAACTATTCTTTTTTATTATTTGTTTCCGGGGTTAATTCTGATATTCTCCAAGAAATTTTTCGGTTTCTGAATTACTTATATTGTTTTCTATGGCTGCATTGAGGATGAGCAGTGCACCTGTATTATTTCCATAAGTATGAACTCTTCTGGCGATAGTGTGCAGGAGGGTTGTTATTTCAATCCGCTTCTGCTGAAAAGATTGGAATGATTTCCGTACTTTGTCTTTTTCCCCTTTGAGACAGAAAATAATAGCCTCCAAAAATAACGCCGGAGGATAATCAGGTGTTTTTTTGAGTATTTCCTGCAATGCGGCAAACGCTTTTTCCAAAGAACCGGCGATAATTTCGCACTGTGCATAGATGTGAATATAAGCATCAAGTTTTATGTTAGCTTCCATTGATTTACGTGCCGATGACAATGCTTCATCATAGCAATCGAGTCCCAAATAAGCATTGGCAAGCTGCGAATATATTTCCGCTATCGGATCACCATGTGAGCTTAGAGCAATTTCTTTATAACCGGGTGATTGCGGGTTGTTTTCAATAAGGGAGAGAAGCTTCAGCCATAATTCAACAGCTTCTTCAATTTTATTCAGTACCAGCGCTTGTTTAGCCAATTCATTGATGTATTTTGCATTTGTTGGATCACTTTCATACTTCATTTTCCCCAGTATATAATAATCTTCGCCTTTTTGTGAATCCTTGAGCGTGTCTAACTTACCGTAGTGATGGACAATGATGTTACAATTGAAAACAGGAATTTTAGCTTTTTCCAAGGAATTTTCCACTAACTCATGAACCGGGTTAATAAAAAAAACATCTTCTCTTCTTGGAAAAAGCCGCACTTTGCCGCTGACCATCCATCCTGTGCGAGTTTCTTCCGGATATTTTCCGTCATTTGGCGTCCAGCCAATAATGCTCACATTATTTGTATAATTTCTGGTAATGATGGAATAAGCCGCAAGCGACGGATAATCTCTATGGACTAAAGTCTTTAATTCCTCATGATCCAGCGGGGATATGACTTCGTCTGCATCCATAATCAGAATCCAGTCACCGGAAGCTTGGGCAAGTGAATGGTTGCGGGCTACAGCGAAATCTCCCGTCCAGGGGAAATCGAATATTTTTGCGCCAAATAATTTGGCAATGTCCCTGGTTTTATCAATCGAGCCAGTATCCACGATGATCATTTCATCCACAACATCCCGTACGCTTCTTAAACAAGAGGCAAGGTATTTTTCTTCATTTTTAACGATCATGCAAAGGGACAAAGTATGTTTCCTTGATCCCTTTTCTATCCGGAGAGGCCCGATCCGTTCACGGACAGCCAGAGCCGCGTTTAACGTGCCTTCGTCCAGCCCGAACAGGACGATTGCATCTTCTATTCTGAAAATGGCTTTATCAAACTTGTTTTGTTGAATTAGAATGTCTATATATAGAAAAGCAAGGTTTTTGTTATTGGGATATAATCGGCAGGCTTCAAAAAACTCAGCTTCTGCATTACTTAATATGCCCAAGGAAGACAATACGGAATAGTAAATTGAATTTATGTCCGGTATTGTTGGAGACAGATTAAAGCCTTTTTTCAAGTGCAAAAGAGATTTATCTTTATTACCCCTTCCCCAATAAAAAACACCCAGGTTTGCATGGGCTTCACCATAACCTGGATCGGCATCAATTGCTTTCTTGAAGTATTCCCGCGCGTCATCTTTTATATCTGTCTTAAACGCCAGGACGCCTTTCAGATTCAGAGCAGGGGGATAATTTTCATTCAAGGACAACATTTTATCAGCCAAAATTACTGCATCATCATCAATTCCCAGTCCTTCTTTGGCATATCCTGCGTATTCCAGACCCTTGAGCTCATTTTTAGCCGCTTCCGGCATGTTTGTAACGACTTCCCATGCCTCGGGAAATTTTTTTGTTTCCAGAAAGTGCCGTGTTAATTCGTGATAGATTTCTTTTGCTTCAGGTGTCAGTTTGATGGAATTGATAAGAGTTTCAATGCCCTGATCAATTTTACCTTCCGAATAATAATTATTGGCGATTTCCATGGCTTTTAAAATCGCCAACTTTTTACCCTCGGCGCTTGATGTGCTGAGGGTCCATTTCCTGTCAAGAATGCTTCTATCACCGTGCGCTTCTTTCTCATTATTCCGATGGATGAAAACATCACCACAAATGTAATTTTGAAAGCCGCCCAGTGCCGATCTCCAGCAGAAATCTTCATCTTCAAACCGACCGATGCCGAACCTTTCATCGAACAGGCCGATCTTTTCGATTAGGGTTCTTCTAAATAGCATGCAGAAGCCGGCAATCTTCCGGTAAAGGATTCTGCGATAACGATTTTGTTCCCGAAATTTTGCAGCGTATTTATCTAGAAAATTAAAGGATTGATACGATGTGTCTGTTACCTGCTGAAGACCGATGCAATTGTTGGTCATTGGGCCGATGATACCAGCTGCAGGCGCATGGTTCAGGCATGAAAGCATTCCGGACAACCAACCCTGACTGACAATAACATCATTATCAAGGAGCAGGATAGAATCTCCTTGGGATAAATTGATGCCCTGATTGCGTCCTTTACTCAAACCAATATTTTCCTTATTAGCAGTCAGGCGATATTTTTTATTTTCCTTCAGTAGGCTTTGCAGCCATTTAACGGTGCCATCTGTTGAACCGTTATCTACAAAAATAATTTCGTGATCTTCCGGTGTATGTTTCCGGATACTTCTGATGCATTTCTTTGTATGTTCCAGACGGTTATCAGTAAGAATGATAATAGAGGTCATACCTTTAAAATTCCCCATCAAGATCAGAATATTCCCCTTTATATTTTATTCAATAAGTGCATCGTTTCCGCATTACTTATTTTATTTTCGACAGTTGCGTTCAGCAGGATCAAGGCCTCTTTCTTTTTGCCGTAGGTATTAAGTTGTCCGGCAATATTATTTAAGCGCGCCGTCATTAAATCAAATTGCTTTTGTCGCAATAATTCAAATAACTCGCGAGCTTCATCCTGTTTACCTGTGAGACAGAAAATTATTGATTTCAAAAATAAAGCAGGTGAGTAGTTCGGATTAACTTTTAGAGCATCTTCTAATTCCTTTAACGCTTTTTCCAACGAGCCGGCTATTATTTCAGTAATTGCATAAAAATAAACAGAGCCACCAGGTCTTATTTCAGCTTCCATTGCTTTACAAGCGGAGGCCAAGGCCTCTTCGTAATCGCCACTTGCCAGATAGGCAGTTGCAAGCTGCATATATGTTTCGGATATAGGATCACTTTCCGAAATATGGGCGATTTCATTATAGCCCTGTGATTGTCGATCGGATTCTAAAATTGAGATGAGCTTCAGCCACAATTTCTTTGCTTCTTCATATTTGCAAAGCAAATGGGCTTGTTTCGCCAGTTCATGAATATATTTTACATTCGTCGGATCGCTCTCATATTTCATTTTTCCCAGCAGGTAATAATCCTCTCCTTTTTGCATATCCTTTATTAAATCTAATTTGCCATAGTGATGCACGACCACATTGCAGTTGACGATAGGAATTGCTGCTTTCTGCAACGAAATGTCTGCTATTTCATGAACGGGATTGGTAAAAAAGACATCCTTTTTTCTGGGGAACAGCCTAACCTTGGCTGTTGTCATCCATCCGGGATGTGTTTCCTCTGGATATTTTCCGTCATTTTGTGTCCAGCCAAGAACGCTTTCATTTTTTATGTAATTTCTGGTTTCAATGCAATAGGCCGCCGGAGACGAAAGATTCTTATTTACTAACGTTCTCAATTCGTCATGATCAAGCACGGAGATGGCTTCGTCGGCATCCAGAATGAGAATCCAGTCGCCTGTTGCCTGCACAAGTGAATAGTTGCGGGCGGCCGAGAAATCTCCCGTCCAGGGGAAATCATATACTTTGGCGCCGAATATTTTTGCTATGATTTTAGTTTTATCGGTAGATCCGGTATCAACAATTATTATTTCATCCACAACATCACGAATACTTTTCAAACATCCGACAAGATTCTTTTCTTCATTTTTCACAATCATACAAAGTGACAGGGTATTATTTTTAGTTTCCGGTTGAATCTGTATAGGACCGATTTTGTCTCGAACAGCAAGAGCGGCATTCATAGTTCCTTCATCCAGTCCAAAAGTGTCCAGCGCGTCCTCTATTTTTAAGACAGCCTGCTTCAAATTGCCCTGTTGTAAAAGAAGATCAATGAACAGGAAAGCAAGGTTCTTATGATCGGGGTATAATCGGCAGGCTTCCCGGAAGTCAGCTTCCGCTTCGGTAAATTGTCCCAGTGAAGTTGTCATGGAATGATAAAGCGAATGATTATCAGGGACAGTTGGAGACAACATGAAGCCCTTGCGCATATGCACCAATGCGTCCTCTCTTTTATTGACTTTCCAGTAGAGAACACCCAGGTTGGCATAGGCATCGCCATAACCGGGATTTGCCTCGATGGCTCTTTGAAAATATTCTTTTGCGTTGTCCATTTCACCCTTTTTCAAAGCTAAAATGCCTTTTAAATTGAGTGCTGCAGGATGAACCTCGTTTGAGGACAAAATTTTATCGGCATATTCATCTGCTTCATTATCAAGCCCCAATCCTTCCTTAGCATAACCGGAGTATTCCAGCGCCTGAATTTCATTTTTTATCTTCTCCGGCGTCGTTTCGATAACGGCCCAGGCTTCGCCAAATCTTTTTGTTTCCAGAAAAATACGTATCAGTCCAAAATAGATTTTATCCGAGTCAGGAGCAATCTTGATGCAATCAACCAGCGTTTCAATAGCCTTATCCACTTTCCCTCTGGAATAAAGATCATTTGAAAGTTCCGTTGCTTGAAGAACAGCATAGTTTTTGCCATCCGGTGTTGCCGTGCTGATATCCCATTTTTGATCGATGACAATTCTGTCACCGTACGTTTCGTTTCCTCCTTGACGATGGACAAAAACATCTCCGGCAATGTAATTTTGATGATTCGCCAGAGCGGAACGACGACAAAAATCTTCATCTTCAAACTGACCGGCGACGAAACTCTCATCAAAAAGACCGATTTTTTCTGCAAGGCTGCGTTTAAAAAGCAGACAGAATCCGGCGATATTCCTGCAGGAAATCTGCCGATGATGATATTGCTCCTTAAATTGTGCGGCGTATTTGTCCAAATTTTTTATCGAATGATAAGATTCGTCTATTACCTGCTCACAACCTTTACTTTTGTTGGTCATGGGACCTATGATGCCGGCTGCTGGTGCATGACACAGGCAGTCAAGCATTCCGGCAAGCCAGCCTTCGGAAACGATAACATCGTCGTTTAACAGAAGAATATATTCACCTGTTGAACAGTTGATTGCTTTATTGATGGATTGCAATAAAGAATTTTTGGTGTTGTGTTCCAAAATTCTATAGGGCGTATGTTCCTTAACACTTTTTTTCAGCTTCTTTTTAGAATCTGATGAAGTTAGGGCGTCAATCACTATCAATTCATAAAGCTCTTTTGTGTGCTTCTTTATGGCGGTAATGCATTCACGTGCATGATTTGACGACGCCGCAATAATTATGGACGTTCTATTTTTTACAAATTCAGTGTTGGTAAGAGCCGGTATTTTGCATACGCTATCCATCTGTAAAAGGCCTGGATTTTCTTTTACGGCTTTTTCATATTGTTCCACTATCTTTTGCACATCAGGATTTCCCGGTTGTTTAAAGTTGGCCTGGCGCACGAATGATTCCGCTTGTTTCCAATCATTTTGCTCCATAAGAATAGCGGAGAGAAAAATCAATGACTCAATGTGGTGCGGATCGGCGAGAAGAGCCAGCTCGGCTTGCTTTATTGCTTCTTTCCACTGCCCCTGTTCTCCGGCAATGCGGGCCAGCTGATAGTGAGCTTGGGCAAAACCAGGATCTTTTTGCAGATCTACCTGATAAATCGCCGCCGCTTCGCTATATTTTTTTTCTTTTATAAGTTGTTCGGGAAGTGCCCGTTTATCATAGAGATGCGTGGCTATTGTTGGGCTGCAATTGACTTCGATATCATTTGTTTTGGCAATAAAATAACCTTCTCCCCGAACACGGCGCTGCAGAAACCAAAGAAAGTCGTCGTCATTTTTACAATTGGCCAGGCCAGATCGGAATGGCCGTATTATTTTAAGGTTGATAGAGCAAATAGACAAGTCAGCGTAAGGGATGATTTCAACATCTTGTGTGGAATCCGATTTTTGAGCATGTGTGGAAGGCGCATAGCTTCCAACGGGTACCATTAACGCGATGTCCGGGTGGCAAAGAGCGGATTCCGTCAGTGCGGAGATGATCGCTGCAGAGGGGTCGAGGAGTGAATCGATGAGAATCAGAAAATCGTATTGCGTATCATTAAGATATCTCAGGATCAGGGATTGAACGGATTCATTTTGATTCCGTATGACTTCTCCATTATATTCCGCGGCGAGGGCAGAGTAGGGGGAACCAAAGTCTCCCGCTCCTGAAACACCGCATTTTGTTTCCATAAAACAAGCACGGGGAGTTCTTATCACCGTTCGTTCGTCAACCGTTATGACATCATCCAGACTGTAAGGTTTCAGAGTCATCCTGCCGTCACCACCGATTATTATCCTGCTGTTGCTCTGAATTTTCCGAATGTATTTTTCCCGGTTGAGATTCTGGGGTGTGCCAAAGAGATCAGGACGATACTGCTTTGCACTAACACTGCCAAAATGATGGATATAAACGTCATTGGCAACGAGTAATTTATAGCCGGCTAAAAGAAACCGCAGGGACATATCATCATCACTGAAGCCATAACCGCCATCCCTGCCATTAGCCGGCAAGCATGGATCCGCTCCCCCGATCCGTTCAAAGTATTGCTTTTTTGTAATGACGAGCATTCCCGCCAAACGATCGACGGTAAAATTTTCACCCCGATGCAGATCGGACCATTCTGCGGCGAAAGTCTGGTATGTTTCCATGGTATCATATTGCGCCTGTTCAAGCTGTGGCCCGCTTATGCTATTGGAGCGAGGACCAACCCAGCCGATATTCGGCGCTGATTCAAGGTGCCGGATTAATTTTTCGAGCCAACCTTCGTGAACCAGGGTATCATTGCTGACAAATACGTAATATTTCCCACGGGCGGCACAAGTTGAGTGATTGACCGCCGTTTCTGCAATCCGGTTGCGAAAGTTTCTGATAATTCGAGTATGTGGATGAAAACTCTTTACGGCATTAAAATATTCAATTGTGCCGTCTGTTGAACCGTTGTCCGTTAAAAGCAACTCGTAAGGTTCTTTAGTATAATGGAGAATACTTTCCACACACTTTTTAGTATATTCCAGTTGATTGAAAGCCATGACGTTGATGGTTGCTTCGATGGCTTCATCCTGAATGTCCAGGGACTCTGCCGTTTCATTTTCAGTAACCGAAACCGGGGTTGTCCTGGAGGAGTCCGATACGAGAGATGTACTGCCGGTCATGGGAAGTGATTTGAAGACGGATGAGCAACCGATATGCTTGAAAATATCCGTGAAGCGGTGGAGCCAGGTGTGGTCTTTTATTGTCCGATCATAACCGCGTAAAGCTATTGCTTCGCGTTCCCTTTCATGAACCAGATAATATCTGCATTTATCAATCAGTTCTTCAGTTGACGCGGCACAGACCACTTCCTTGTCCGGTTCATAAAACTCTCCCGGACAACCTGCCGGGTGCGTGATGATAAAACCTCGACACCCGGCAATTTCAAAGATACGTCTTGCTATTTGTCCGGACGTAATAACGTCGGCATGAGGAAGATCAAGATTAATTTTTGATTGACCAATAATATTCACCATGTCGTAGAATGAAAGATAGGAGTCTTCGTGCCAGCCATTTCCGAAAACATCTATCGGCACACCGCATTGTCTGATCTTCTCGATCATGTCTGATCTGTCGCTTCCGGACGATCCGATGAAGCTGATTTCTCTGCTTTTCGAACGGATTTTTGCCGGGTAAGTAAACGGATTAAAGGCCCACTGGCTTTTAATAATCTTGCGGCCCAATCCCAGTTCTTGATATTTTTGGAAGCTTTGGTTCGAGGTTGTGATGATGTGATCGGCGCAGGATGTCCAACGTATAGCTTCCTCGTCTGATATGGAGTGAAGATGATCCGTCCAGATGACGGTTTGCGTGTCTGTTGAATCGGTGATGCTGTTTAAACTTGCAGGCAGAATACCGGGATCGCCTTTGACAGGAAAGTAAAAGAAGATATCCGGCTTTTCTCTGAAAATAATTTCCTCCAACCATTCCGACATGCCCGCAACACCGCGTACTTGTGCTTCCGTCGTATAATCGAAAAATTTTGTTGCTACATTTTCAAAGCGCTGCAAAGCGTCAAACATGTTCCACCATCCATAGCCGTATCCGTACCGTGCACTTCCGGAAAAAAATTTAGTGCCGGCGGCTAATACTTTGATCGATGGCTTCTTTCCGGTGAGCATGGATTTTGTTTCATGTTGAATGCATGGCTTCGTATATTGCTTGGAAATACTATGCAGCGGGTTGACTATTTTCCCATTTTCCAGCAGGGGAGGATTTGCCGTAGATAGATGCTTCCATGTCCACATAGCCGGCGTCTGAACAAACTGCCATTGCCTTGCAGTTGGTGGTACGGGTTTGGATAATACCCATGAATTCGCCCCATCAAACAGCTTTGCGATATCAAGTCCCGATGTCTGAGCGCACAGCGTCACCAGTTCATTATACAGCGGCGTTTGTGAAAACTTCATCAAATTGCCGTCCGTGACCCAGGCATCAATCGCAGCAATATACCGCTGATATTCCTGGTCAGTCATTTTTTGCAGATATTGTTCAAGACCGGCATAACCGTCAAATTCGCGAAAATCAATAAAACAGTCTCTGGGGACGTACTGATCGATGTTGGAAGCGCCCAGATAAATCGGGACTGTCCGTGATTCCATACAATCCAGGATCTTTTCGGTTACATATCCTGCGGAGAGGAGTGGATCATTGGTATTTTCAAAGCAGAGGTTGAATCGATACTGTTTCATCATGGATAACTTTTGCGAAACAGGACAGGCACCCCGGTAATTAGGCAAAGCAAAAGGAGTACCGTAAACGTCAAAGGGCATTTTGGAATGCTCGGCAAACCAGCGGGCTGCTTCAACGCGTTTTGAATAGAGCTCATAAGGAACATGGGAACTTCTGTTGCTGCCGATCATGCAGATGGCATTCTTGCGTCCTGAAAGCGGATAGATTGCTTCACGAAGACTTTGGATGTCCGTGACCGGATTAGTACCGGATATATCGGCGCGTGGAAATAAGATTTTGTGGAATTTGGCGTTGCGCTCCATCAATGTATCGAATAATCCGAAGACGTGATCAAAATCATCCCAAACCTTTTCGTTGTATTCGCCCGGCAACACGACCGATGGTTCCAGCATAAGCAATATATTCAAACCGGGCATCTGCCCGCGATAACTGAAAGAATTCGTATAGACATAATGATCGCATCCGTCTATCGGAAGGTTTGTACAGATGATGGTAACTTTTCCTCTCTTAAATGCTTTGATATCGTTTGGAGATTGATGACCATATACGTGATTGATATAAAGATCATCTTTTTCTCCGATGCGCGGAAGCAGTGTCCGCAGGCCATGACTATTCTCCAGCTCGTGAAGTTCTTTTTGAATATGCTTATCAAGAGTGCTACAGAACTCCCCGGCGACAAAAATGCCGTTTGTATAGTTGTCAAAAATCAGAACATAATTCTGCTTCTGTAAAAATGTTATAATATTGTTTCCGCCAACATTGATTTCGACAATGATAACGGACGGGCGAAAGCGCAACCAGTCATTGCTTTCCAGAACGGCGAGATCATAACCCTCTGCATCAACGGACATAAAATCAATTTTCCTGCCGTTCAGATGTTCCGTCAGGAGATCCCTTAAAGCTACAACCTGAGTCTGTTCTTCCGCTATCAGGGTTCCACCATAAAGTTTGCCGGCTTGAAGGGCCGCCTGTTTATTAAAAGAAGAAAGAGTATCCGCGGACATCCGGTAAAACGTCATTAATCCCGGTTTTGGTCCGACGCCTGCTTTAATATTGACGTCACGTGTTCTTTGACTGCAGAGCTTGGCATGAAGATTGGGTTCCGGCTCCACATTGATACCCCGCCATCCCCGCATGTAAAATAGTTTCGTATTGCTTAATATATCAGGATCGTTGGCGCCGATATCAACATAAAAACCGTCGGGCTTGTGTTTAAACAACGCGTCAATGACCAGATCTTCCCGGTATTGACTATAACTTGCCAAAGAGGGAACGGGAGGTTTTTGGGCTACGAGAAGCTCTTTTTCCATGACAAACTCAATGCCGTCCGGAGGATGTCCGCCCTTAACCCGCCAGCGGATATCCATTTCCCAGGCGCTGGTGGACTGTTTGGGACTTTCGGGATCAATCCACAAAACATCATAGTTTTCGGATAAAAGCTGGTTGAACTCACCGAATTTTCCTGTAGGTATTCCAAGATATCTGGGGGGCGTATGATCAGGCTCGACTTCGCACTGAATTTCGCGTATTTTGCCCTCTTTGATGAACGTAGCCATGGTTTTCAAAACGACCAGATCAATACCCTGCAAGTCTGTAATCAGCGTATCTATTTCTGAGATTCTGTTGGCAATACAGAAATCATACAGATTAATGGTTGGAACTTTAATCTTTTTCTGGGCTTGTAATAATCCCGTTTTCATATGGACAAAGTCGGGGTTTGGTTGTCCGAGGGATGAAGCCGGTGTCCAGTCTGTTGTGATGACAAACTCTATTTCCCCGCCGCCTTTTTCCGTAAGTGCGCCGTAGATAATTTTTACGTTCTGGTCTTCAGCGTAAAATTTCCGGGCCTGTTCAATTTTTTCCGGATTGGCATCAAAACCATAGCATACATCGTAATATGGTCTTATTCGACTGAAGTTAACCAGGTTATGAATTCCACAGTAAAATAATATTTTCATCCGTCGATACTCCACTTTTATAAAATGTCTTTAATAAATTAATGATTGGGAACAAGTAGCAGCATGCGTATTCGAGTTCTGTCGAAATGCTATGCATTGGACAGCTCAAGTATGAACGCGGCCAATGTTAATGTTCGATCGTCAGCCAGATAGTTTTGCGAAAAAGGGATTCGATCTTGGATGTATTTATAATTGTTCGTTTCGTTCGTAGCCTGATATGAAAAAAGTGAGGCATTTTTCAGCTGCCAGTCTGCCTGTGTTTTTTTGTAGAATTCCGGATCCATGATGATTGAATGATCTGCATTCCGGCACATGTGTTCACGTATTTGCTCGTTCCAGACATTCACCAATGTACGCTCACTGTCCGTTTCATCCTGAAAATCCCAATAAATGAATTTTGCATATTTTCTCTCCCGCTGGGCAGTGACAACGTGAGGATTACGGAAAAGAACCACTGCCTCATCCGACGTGCTTCTGCTTAAGTGTTCGATTAATGGTTCTACGAAGGGAACAACTTGTCCGGTCTGTGTTTTGCCTATGATTGACGGGTATAAATCCAGTCCGTAAGAATAAAGGCTGTCACAGCCTGATTTTGCTTTCAGACAGGCATCTATGATTTGTTCCGTTTTTGTAGATGAGTCGATGTCTTTGACGGATGGTGGATAGATGTATGAAACAAAATGCCCCATCTTAACCAGTAAGGCGGCTATCGACTGCGGTGATTTAATGTAATAGAACCATGGGGAATTGGACGCTATTATAAAATGTTTTTTAGGAACACTTCTTACTGTTTTGTAAAGAGGGTACCCGGAGGAGTCGTTCATGAAACAATTATCCAGTCCATTGCGCAGCTCTGCGTTCTCTGTGAGGTTTGCACATCTGGCTGCATGTATGGCGCTGATTTTTTGTTTTCCCAGTGCTTTCAGCACGACGTAACAGTTGGCCTGGAAATTTTCATCCTCGCGGGAATATTGAGCCTGCTTGTGCAAACATTGTTCCGCTGAGATGAGATTGTTAATCTGAGCACTGGCGATGGCTTTATCGGCCAGGAAGTCGATGTAATCTGAACGCGTGACGGAATAGGCGTCCATGCTGATTTCACTGATTATGTCCAGGATTGTCTGGTATTGGCTCTGTGGAAGTAGATTTTCTATACACGATCTGGCCTCCAGATTGTCTTGGACAGCAAACCGTGGTTGGGGATTGAAGTTTGCCTTTAATTGACTGATCTGCTGATCGTCCAAACATACAAATCCTTCAGGTCTGTTGGCGTCTTTCGGAGTATAAAGCACGTCAATTTTCCCGGGTGAATTATTCAAAAAACTGGCCCACTCACTGAAACTGCTGCCCTTGTGAAGGATCCGGTGATTACAGGCTGAAATACAGAAAAATTCATCAATGTTGGCGTCCATTCCTCCGAATATCTGGATGTATCGGAAGTGCTTTTTATTTCCAAATTTCTGTTTGGCATAGTCAATATCGTCGGAAAAAAAATAGAATACGGCATCCGGATGAATTGATTGAATGTAGGCGATTGCTGCCTGGTAATAGTCGTCGCTGCAGGCGGCCCCAAGAACGACAAAATCAGTTCTGCGCATGTGTACGGCGACGCTGCATTGTCCCCGGATAGTTTCTAAAAAAAGACTATATTCATCAGATTTTTTAAGAGGCGCGAACATGCGACGGATATCCTCTTCATTCCCGGCAAAAAAATCATGACTGGCCCAGTATCCGTTCATGTATATATTTTGGCCTTTAGTGATTCTATTCAGCAAGGCTTCCCTGGTCTTTATTCCTGTTGACTCGTCAGCAATAACATCAAACGTTTTCTTCAGCTCGGCCGGAATTACCGCCGGCGTCAACATTTCTTCCGCGGCATGCGGATAAGTGAGTTTCCTGCACACTGGAATATTTAAGGCGTCCAGCGCATACGGATGGGCGTAGCCGTTGTAATAATCCGCTACATCCAGTATCAGTTCTTTATTCATTATTTTGGCGATGCTGTATCCGCAGGCAAATGCGTAGAGTTGATTTCCAAGCCCTCCCAATATTTTAAGTGTGATCATATAACGCACCTCCCTGTGAATTGATTGTCTTTGTAATAGTCTTTTCCGTAATCCGCAGCATGACGGGCTTTATTATTTTCGTAATTGAGATTGGAGGGGACTTTATTCATGTGTTGCTCCGGATAAATTGTTCAAAGAGATCGGCCAGCCGGTCCAGGTTTTTAGTGGCGTCAAAGGGGTGCAGGCCGAGATAAAAACCACGATCATGAACGGCATCGGAGCCAGGCAAATTACACTTTCGCAATTCAGGAAATAACTGACATACAGGTTGTTTTGTCAAATTACCTGCTACTATCGGACGTGTCTCTACCCCTTGTTCTTCAAGATATTTTAAAAAGTCCTGTTTCCTGAAGGGGCATTCCGGTGTCAGCATTATAGGAAGTGCAAACCATGAGCAATCTGCATCAGGCGACACTTTCATTAAGCGCATTATCTCTGAATGACTGTCCAAATATCTTTGGAAGTAAGCCACATTCGCAACACGTTGCGCGTGAAATGCCGGTAATCGTCTTAACTGTTCAAGACCGAAACCGGCCTGGAGCTCTGATGGCCTCACGTTGAATCCCCAGTTTAAAAACACGTACCTGGGATCGATGCCGTCTACAGTATCAGGTTTGATATATTTTGTGTTCCTTGCCCAACCATGGGCACGGAGGAGTCGGAAAAGATCTGAAAATGGTTGGTCATTGCATGTGATCATGCCACCTTCCATAGTGGTAATGTGATGAGAAAAGAAGAATGAAAAACTGCCTGCCAATCCGAAGGTGCCGACAGCTTTACCCTTAAAAGCTGCGCCCAGAGATTCACAACAATCCTCAATTAAAATAAGGTTATGTTTCCGGCAAATGGAAAGAACACGATCCATATCGCAGGGGTTACCCATTAGATGAACAAGTGAAATCGCTCGAGTATCTGGAGATATCTTGGCTTCAAGATCATTTAAATCCATATTGAGAGACTCCGGGTCCGTATCGATAAATCGTACTTTCAATCCCGCCATCATAGGTGCCCAGATCTGGGTAGGCCATGTAACAGACGGTGCGAGAATTTCATCACCCGGATTAAGCAATTTGTTTTTGGGGTTTATTAATGAAAAAGCAATCAGAAGATCAGCGGATGAACCGCTGTTTACCATGATCGCTTCCGATGAGCCGACTTCACGGGCAAATTGCCTTTCAAATTCAATGGTCTTTTCCCACATTGTCGTTCGAAAAGAACATAATGAATCAATGGCTGCCAAAATTTCTTCCAAGTCGTAGGTGGCTATGCTGAGGGGATACCAGTATTTTTCAGCTTTATAACTGTTAATCCGAGACGATTCCTTCATTAAAGCCTGTACAGGTTCACGCAGCTGATAAGTGTATTTCAGATTCATGGGAATGATGATCCTTTCTATCAGGGAAAAATTGATTCAAAATCTCTTACAACTGATCTGATGCCTGTATCTAAATCAATTTTGTGCCACCAGCCGAGTTTATTCAGCCTGCCGACATCTAATAATTTACGTGGCATTCCATCGGGTTTTGTCATATCCCAATCCAGCCGGCCTTCATATTCCACGATATTTGCAACTTTTTCTGCAAGTTCGCGAATGGTCAGATCGTAACCCGAACCGACGTTGATAATTTCCGGTGAATTGTAATTATTTAATAAAAATAGACATGCATCAGCCAAATCATCCACATGTAAAAACTCTCTCCGTGCGTTACCTGTACCCCATAGAGTTATACTTGAAGCATGACTTCTTTTGGCCTCAATAAAACGTCTGACCATAGCGGATACTACATGAGATCGCTCAAAATCAAAATGATCACCAGGCCCATAAACATTGCATGGTATCGGACAAATTACATTTAATTTGTATTGTTGGTGAAGCGCGTGCGCAAGACGAATACCGGCGATCTTGGCAACTGCGTAAGATTCATTCGTTGGCTCAAACGGACCGCTCATGAAATCAATTTCATTCATCGGCTGTCGAACTTCGCGGGGGTAAATACAAGAGCTGCCCAGAAACATTGTCTTGGTGACTCGAAATTTATTGCAAGCCAGCAAAACATTATTTTGTATTTCTAAATTGTGAACCAGGAATTCCACCGGCTCCGCCATGTTTGCGGCAATTCCGCCTACCTTTGCCGCAGCAAGGATTACATACTCGGGTTTCTCGTTTTCAAAGAATTGCCAGACATCTTTTCGGGAAGTCAAATCCAATTCGGTTTTTGTTCTTACGATTACGTTGTTGAACCCGTCATTGACTAAGTGACGCAAAATAGCAGCGCCTACCAACCCATGATGACCGGCTATATATATTTTTGATTTCTTCGATAATTCAGGCATTTCTTTGTCCGGAGGTTAAATGGAAACGGTACTGAGCCTTTGTTTCCAGGAGGCGACAATTTCATAAAATATATCGTCCAGGCTTTTAGTAATATCCCATCCGGAATAATGTGTCTTCATTTTGGAAAGATCGCTGATGTAGCAGATATGGTCTCCTTCCCTGTTCTTTTCCGAATATTCAAAATTCATTTTGATGCCCGTAAGAGCTTCAATTTTTGTAAAAGCCTCCAAGATGGATATAGAATTATTTCTGCCTCCGCCAATATTGTAAACCTCGGCAATTCGAGGATTCGCATAGAATTGCCGGATAAATTGGGCGACGTCGTATGAGTGTATATTGTCACGCACCTGTTTGCCTTTGTAGCCATAAACATTGTATACGGTCTTCTCCAGGTTGCATTTTATCAGATAACTCAGGAACCCGTGTAATTCGACACCTGTGTGAGCGGGACCGGTCAGACAACCGCCGCGCAGGCAACAACTGCGTATGTTGAAATAGCGTCCGTATTCCTGCACCATTATGTCCGCTGCAACTTTAGACGCGCCAAATAGCGAATGTTTGGATTGATCGATTGTGAAGTTTTCGTTTATACCGCTTGTAAAAGCGGGGTCGTCATATTCCCAACGTGTATCCAGCTCTTTGAGTCGAATCCGGTTAGGTGCGTCGCCATAGACTTTATTGGTGGACATGTGCACGAATACTGCTTCCGGCGCATGCCGGCGAACGCCTTCCAAAAGATTAAGGGTTCCGACGGCGTTGGTATCAAAATCATCGAAAGGAATTTGCGCGGCCAGATCATGGCTGGGTTGTGCGGCTGTATGGATAAGAAGTGACGGCTGGATATCTGAAATAATCTGCAGTATTTTTTTTCTATCCCTTATATCCGCTTCAATATGCGAGAAGTTGGGGATGCTGTTTTCCAGCCTTTTTTGGTTCCAGCGCGTGTTGCCCTGATTGCCAAAGAAGACAGCCCTCATATTATTATCGAGTCCATACACCTTTTCAAAATCCATATGGAGATTTTCAACAACGGAAGAGCCGATCAGGCCGGAAGAACCTGTGACCAATAATGATTTGTTTTGCATGCGGCAAAGTTCCTTTCCCGTGAAGCAAGAATTATCTGTATGATTTTATAAGTTCACCGTGCTTGTTTTCATGCAGGAAGAAAAAATTTGTTTCCACAGTACCCTCATCCATTGTGGAAAAAGGAAACAAACGTTGTCCGTCAGTAGTGAAACATTGATAACCGAATCCCGACATGAACGAAATAATCTCATTGGGGTGATAGTTGAATTTTGCGGCCCATTTGCGCAGCATTTCAGTAAATATAACTGGTTTATTCTTTTTAATCGTTTCGGTTGCGCCTTGAAAGACAAAAAACTCCGCTCCTTCTACATCGCATTTAATAAAATCAATCTTTTTCATGGACGGTGTGGCCGAGATGAAGTCGTCCAGTTTTTTTATTTCACATTCTTCAATGATGGTGTCTTCATCCTCCCTGAGATTGGCCATTGATGAGGCCATGGCAAATCGCACGTCGTAGTAAAACTTGACCGATCTGTTCTCGTTGGAAAATCCGAAGTTATATGCGTAATCAGAATTTAAATGATTCAGTTGCAGATTTTGCTTCAGGTAATGAAAGGATGATTTTATCGGTTCAAATGAATATACAGACACCCCCTTGCGTTTAAGGAGTACGCAAATCGAGTACCATCCAATATTCGCGCCGATATCAAGCACAACATCTCCATCGTTAATCAGTTTGAGAACCATTGACTGTTCCTGAGTTTCCGTTTCAGAAAGATTCAGTAGAATCAGGGGCAGGGAATAAGCATCTCTTCCGTCACAGCTCAGCATGATGTTATGACCATCAGCATTGACGGTAAAGATGACCTGTTCTCCTGTGATTTCAATTTTATTAACTGGTGAATTTTTCATCAACGCAGGATATTGAAATAAATACTCGTGGATCTTGAACATGTCTTCCATATATTGATGTTTATCGATCCAACCATTTTTATATTCACGATATTTTTCTGCCAGCATTATCCATATATCCTTTTAAACTTGCGAAAAACTCTCAACCGTCCTTCTAAAACCTTCCTTGATAGGGAAACAAAGTTCCCATCCTAATGCTTTCGCTTTAGTAATATCAACTGCAGTACGGGGAAAATCGATTCTCAAATAATTTTTTGATGTATCGGTTTTCATAACGACTTTCAGGTTGAACTCGGGAAAGACTTCAGTTACAAGTAGCTTCGCCAGATCAATGATACTGATTTCCTTGTCTGTAGCGATGTTATATGCCTCTCCAATTTGGCCTTTCAACATGACGGTGAAAAAACCCAGGGTGGCATCCGCCAGGTAGCAAAAATTTCTCAATACTTTGCCGTCGCTGAAAAGTTCAATGTCACGACGATTTACGATATTGGAGATAAAATCGGCAAAAGAACGACCATCATCCAGTTTTACACCCGGTCCATACGTTATCGCAGGGCGGACAATATTAACGGGAACACCATATTGATGCATCCAGGCCACACACATGTTTTCGCCCATTCTTTTACTCTCAATATAACAGGATGCGACATCCGCAGGATTTAAATATCCAAAGCAATCTTCCTTTATAGGGTAACTGTCTGCATCGACATGGCCATATACACCTGTAGTACTAAAAAATAGAAAGCGGTTAACCTTTTTATCGACAGCCAACTTTAGTAAGTTATGCGTTCCTATTACGTTTGGTGAAATAGTGCCTACAGGGTCTGCTTGAAAAAGTTTAGGTGTGGCCTGACTTGCAGCATGAATGATATAATCAATATTTTCATGGATGGTAATTTCCTCGCATACATTATGAGAAATGATTTTTAACTTACTGTTACCGGCATAATGCGAAAATCTTGCCTGTGCATTTTCCAGGTCACGCGCAAATCCGATAACCCGTATGTTTAAATTCCTTGTTTCGTTGAGATAAAGAAGAGTATCGATCATATAAGCAGGCAAAAAACCGGATGCGCCGGAGACTAATATGGTTTTATTCTTAAACAAATCCCACGGCAAATTTGCCTCTGTTATATACTTTAAATCAGAGTCTATTATTTTATTTCTCATGCTGTTTTCCCGAAAATATTATGTGAAGTATTTTCGTGCAAACTACGTACCAGATATGCTTAATAGCATCATAAAGAATTACAAAATCAATTCAGTGGAGGAAGATTAAATCGGGTAGCATAATTCCGCCAGAAAGCAGAAATTCCCAGTAACTCTTGATATCTTGTTTTATAGGATTCATACTTACTGATAGACCCCATCATTTGGAAACACTTTGCGGCAAAATAGTATGCAAAAGCGTGATCCTCTTTTACCAAAATTGTATTTTCGAATCTCTCCAGAGCTTTTCCATAATTTCCCAATCTAAAGTCACTGTTCCCAACAAAATTAATTTCAAGGTTTAGCGAGTATGCTTTCTGAACTATATACTCTGCTGTAAAGTCTTCAGTATTGACAACTGCATTTTTATAATCACACACAATATCGTTATCACTTATGTAGTTATTTTCTAAACAGGTATGATACATTTCACTACCGACAAGAGGGGTTGCTACAACAATCCTGAACCAGTTGACATCTAACGATTTCAAAAATAATCTAGCATCTTCAATATCCTGCTTGGTCTCTCCCGGAAGCCCAATGAGAATGTTGGCGTCAGTTTCAATGCCTAATTGCCGGCAGTCATCAACGACACGTTTTACTGTGGTCAAATCAACAGGCTTATGCATGATATCTCTCAAAACTCTGTTACTTCCTGATTCAATGGGCAAGACTAGATCGGTAACTCCGGCGCTTTTCATGGCTTCCAGCATTTTTCGGTCAAGGCAGCGCATGGTTATGCCGTTTTGAAAATAAAGTTGCAAGTTCAGTTCATTGGCAATATTAATAATTGCATAAACTCTTTCTTTATTCGACATGAGATGATCATCTTGAAAATTGATTATCTTTGCTCCAAAACGGTCCCTCAGATAGATGAAATCTTCTTTTACCCGATTTACACTATGGTAACGCATCTTCCTGCCATGAACTGTATGTGACGCGCAAAAACAACACCGATATGGGCATCCTCTTGAAGTTGCGTAATGGAAAAGATGACTGTCGCATTCAAAAGTTGCATAATTGGTTAAAGTGGGGCTTAATCTATAGGCATCCAAATCTAAAATGCTGTAATCATAAAAGGGTATTTCATCGAGATCATAAATGAAGTCGTATTTAAAAGAAACCTGACGCTGAATTTTATCTCTTGTAATCCAGGAATTATGATTTTCAAGAAGGTCCCTTTTGTCATCCGCCTTGACAAGTTCCAATAAAGGTTTTTCGCCTTCACCGAAACAAAGAGCATCGAAAGATGTACACTCGGTAAAGATTCTTTTGTACAGGTTGGTGGGAACTCCCCCTCCCGCTATTATCAGAGATTCAGGAAACATATTCCGCACTGCATTGGCAATATCAATCATATTGCGGTATCCGGTTGTAAATAAAGTTGATATTCCGATGATATCCGGGATAAATTTGTTCAAATTATCAGCCGAAAGAAGATCACGATAAAAAGGAGTAAAAGAACTGTACTGAAAGTTTTCCAATCTATTAAGCAGGACATTAAAGTCTATTAGTTTTATCTCTACATCGGTGTATTTTTTCAAATAAGCACTCAAAGAGATTACACCCAAAGGCATGTCCGTAATAGGACTTCCGTATTTTCCTGATTTTTTAACAGTAATACGTTCATTAAAACCAGGATTTACGAAGCGGTCATATTCCATATTAGGTGGAATTATTAATAGAATATTCATTTTTTCGTTCCCGTATTAAAACCAGTTTATCTTTTGCCAGTCGGCAGGATACGTGTCTGACTGCGCTATTTGAGGCAATATATTCTGATAAAAAAAGGTGTCTCTATTGCCGCACTGGCAGCTATACTCATGATCATAGGAAAACCACTTCATGCTCAATCCACGTTTTACAATAGCTTCCAGATCCTCAGTGAAAATATTACCCACTGAAATTGGAATCCACGGGCAGGGCAACACATCGCCATGCGCGGTAATGGAAAAATGCCTCTTAAAGCAGAGACAACCAAATTCATGACCGCAATTTACGGACAGATGTGTTGAAATGTTATATTTCCCCTGTAACGACTGGATATATTCAATATCTTCCGTGTCGCATATTTCATCCTTGCAATTTTCAAACGATCCCGTTGGTTTTGCATGAATGATACTTGCATGTTCACCAAATTGAGAAATAAAATCCAATTGCTTAATTAGCTCTCCACTACGTACCAGGCTTTTGGTGGCGACAATGTTAATAATAACGCCCAGGCCATATTGCCTGCAATACGGTAAAGCTTCAATACATCGTTTCCAGGATCCTTTTGCACCCCGAAAATCATCATGATTGTTTTCAAGGCCATCAATGCTTAAATGAATTCTGTCGATACCGATGTCCACCAGCCATCTGACCTTATCTTCTTTTAAAAGCCATCCATTTGTATCCATGCTGATAACAAATCGGCGGGGGTCTATCGCATCAACAATATCCTTTAAATCAGGAAAAATTAAAGGCTCCCCTCCAGATATGCAAATACTTGCCAGACCCATGGCATCGGCTTGATCGGCTATGCGCTTCACATCAGGAAGTGATAAAAGCCGGCCGTCTTTTTGCTTTAATTTTTCGATCGCACAATGCTTGCATCTAAAATTACAATTATATCTGTATTCCATCTGAATTAAAGCGACGCTTTCCTTTTTCAGGATTTTTCCCGGATGCTGGATAATCTTTTCATAGGCCAGAGGTTTTTTCTCCTGTAAGGTCTGCCTGTTTTTCGTTTCTCTTTCCGTCATTTTTGTTTCCATTTTATTCTACTCCCATTTGATTACATTTTTTCCTAAATCCGATAACATGTGGCAGACTTCATTGTTGTATTGCCCGCATATGACAATAATGTTATTGCAGTCCTGCATTTGGGACGTATCGTCCCGGTGCTCTATAACGACATTACATATTTTATGGCCGCATTTATGCCTGTTGGAATCGAAGATGTGCAGAGGCTTTACACCATATTTCCTGTACATCATGTTAATTAATAATTGGGAATAATGGCCCGCGCCGTAAATCGCAAACGATCCATTCAGTTCGTCGATCAACTGTTTGAAGCTTTCAATATCTTCATTGATTTTATTTTTCATGGAAGAGAATACACCGTCACTGGTGTCAGGTTTCCTTACGATAACCGTCAAACAAATACCGCCGTTGTTTTCTTCAATCCGTTCAATGATAAAGCCGCATTTTGATAAAAGATAACATAGCGTTCTCTTCCTGTAATAGAATCTGTGATCTTTCGTAAATTCCAGCCAGATATTATTCTTTTCAATATAATCATAATTGGGAACTTCAATTAATCCTATGCCGCCGGGTTTAATGATCCCGTATAAACAGGTAACAAATTCGACCGGATTCGGTATATGTTCTAAATAATGGAATGTGACAAAGGCATCAAATAGAAGACTTATTTTGTCTGCTTTCAGGTCGTTAAAAATATTGCCGTGAATAACATCAAAACCCTTATCGGCGCACTCACGGCAATGGTCCGCTCCGGATTCTATGCCCGTAATTTTACTAATACCTGCTTCGTTCATTATCTCAAGAAACTGGCCATTGCCGCATCCAATTTCGATTACATTTTTATCAGTTAAATCACAAAAATTTACAAATTGTTCGATTTGCCTTTTCTTTTCTTCACGATAAGCAACGGAGACCCCAATGCTTCTATAAACGATATCGTAATCAGGGCTCAAAGGAACATTAATCAGTTTTACGGAGCCACAGCATTTGCAATTTACAACCTGAAGGCTAATCGTTCTCTCTGAAAAATTAAACGTATTGTCGGGGACATCCTCAAGAATTAAGCAATCATCCTTCGATGCTGAAAGATGATTTCCACAGATTTCACATGTAATTAATGCGGTATTATCAATATTCACACGCCCTGTCTCCTAACTGCCCTCATTGATAATTGTGATTAGTCGCTCAATAGAATGGATACAAAAGTCCGGCAACGCTGAGTTTTCCATCGAACCGTGTAAATCGTTATGCGATATTAAAACGGACGGACATCCGAACTTCTTGGCCATGGCTATGTCACTCTCAAGCGAATCTCCGACAACAAGAATTTCACATGGTTTGAGCCCATGCTTAACTGCTATCAATTCCAGCATCATCGTATTGGGCTTTCCTACAATATGGTCGGCCTGTTTTCCCCATGCCCATTCGAGGGCGGCGACTACTGGTCCGCAACCGGGTAGAACTTGATTGTCCCCAACAGGAAATGTTCTGTCCCGATTGCAGGCAACGAAGATTGCACCCCGACGAAGCGCATTCAAACCTGCCGAAAGTCTTGCATAGTTGAATGCCTTATCCAGACCGACGACAAGAATTTCTGCAGGCGGCTCAAAAACAATATCCTGGTTAAATTGAAAAAATTCTTCCGCTAATTCTTCAGAACCAATGAGGCAAATTCTATATTGTTTTATACGGCATAAATCATTAACCAGAACCGCAGCACAATATCCGGAAGTGATGATTTGATCGACAGTCGATTCAATGCCCATTAGATTCAGTTTGTCGGCAATAGATGCTCGTTTTTTTCCGGAGTTGTTCGTTACAAAATACACATCGATGCCTTTTTCTTTGAGACTGTAAATTGTTTCCGCTGCCCCTTTGATAACGTGATCACCTTCATAAACAACGCCATCCAAATCAAGAGCGACAGCCCGTATTTTCAATTGGCTACTTAGTGTCATTTTGTTTTTCATCAATTGTGTCAATGAATGTTTATATGCTATAAATAAAGTGACGGAGTTAAGAATTCCAGTTCGATATCCTTTCCTGTTTCAGCAAGTACATTTTTTACGGCTTCGTTTCGCAGAACAACATCATCGCTGCAGAAAAGAAATTGAATATATTCTTCGGGATAATTTTGAGCATCATCGGCAACATATCCGTCGAATCCGGCAATGTAAGTTTTTTTGAATTTCATATTCACCAGGATCTTCATGAGCATTAATACAGGGTTGTCTCTGATTCGTTCATCTTCATTGATCAGCGAATTAAAGTTGAACTTATAATCTATTTTTTTATTCGACTCGGATACGTTCGACGTGCATATGACCTTTGCATTGAGGTCATTACGGTAGAGTTTATTGAAAAACTGGCTGTATCTTTTAGCGTTGCCCATGAAAACATAATCAGGCCGGTAATCATCATTAATGAAATTAATGGTGATGACAACCGGATTATTCTTCTGAATAAAAGCTCGTATATTTTTTGCGTAAAGTTCTATGGATTTTCCGGGGGCGATAATCAGGATATCCCTTTTGCTCAACTCGGCGCCAAGATTAGTATAGGCATCGGAGTCGTCAATCATTTTATTTTGGTAATTCCGGTAAAGTGTCTCCAGGATATCGTGGTCAAATATTAATTTGTTTTGTGGTTCGATTTCGGCGATAATTTCATTGATGGATTTGACGGATAGAGTCCTTTTGCTGAGTAACTTACTCACATAGTCAGGGTGACAGTCATTGGCGGCAGCCATAAAATGTTGGATTGAATATCCCCAGTATTGTTTGGCGTATTCCTTCATGATGTCTATATCTATCGCTTCGAGGAGTTGATCAATAATATATTTGCCGCCATAGTTTTCGTTGACATGCATGGCCAGCAGCTCCGTGCAGGCATTTCCTGCGCTTTTACCCATTCCATAGAGCGAACCGTCAACCATAAGTTCTCGATCAGATTCTACGGCCATCAATTCAGTACAATTTGCATAAGCGAGCTGAAAGTTGTTGTGCGAATGGTAACCGATTAGGATTCCTTCGGTCAGATTCTTATCCATTAAGTTGAAATAGTGCATCATTTCTTTCTTATGCATCAGGCCGTATGTGTCTACGATATAGATTCCATATGGACCAATTTCATTGGCCTGCTTTAAGAGGGCTGTCATCTCGGAGTCTGTGTAGCCAGTGACGGATACAGGTTGAAGAAATAATTTATACCCCTTTTTCTTGATTTCAGCGCAGAACTTGAGCGCCTCGGCGCAGTCCTTTTTCTTGAAAATAACGCGGATCCCATCAATTGCCGAATCTTTTTGGTCTGATAGTTTTTCAATGCCGCACGTGCCGAAATCTATCATAGCCAGAATCATGGCATTCTTAATATCAAGGTTTTTAAAAATTGGTTTTATCGAGTCCGTATCAGGTAAAATGGAGCGGTTCTCATCGTATCTCCTTCTTTGATCGAGGAAGCCTATCTCCACAATATCTATCCCGGCCTTATTCAATCTGCTGATGATGCTTTCAATTGTGCCCAGACCGAAATTCCAGTCATTAACATAGCCACCATCGCGTAAAGTGCAGTCAAGAATTTTAATTGAACGCATCTTATTCCTCGGATAATTTGTATTTATTATTTGCCATTTCTTTATCAGAAAGAAACGGGTACATGTCATCCAGCGCCGTGGATACCATTTTGCCATCAGGCAAAATTTTTGAGGCGGACTTCGGTGTGAAATGACACGCAATATCTACGAGAACCTCACAAAAAGCCGGGGTATCGGATTCCATAACAGCTAGTATCTTCTTTTCCATCTCACGTTCATTTTTTATCCTGGAATACTTGAACCCATAGGCACGTGAAATTTTTCCCAAATCAGGGAAACTCACGCCGGAATCGCTGTCGATGCCGGTATACTTGGAATTGAAAAAATTATACTGCGTCTGCCTTATGGAATGATAGCCGTTGTTATTGATGACAAAAATTTTGAGTGGCAGTTCATTTTTAATGACGGTTTGCAGTTCCTGGATGTTCATCTGGATGCTTCCATCGCCCTCTATACAGATCACTTTCTTCCTGCCTGTGGCGATACAGCCGCCTATGGCCGCAGGCAATCCATAACCCATTGATGCGCAACCGCTATTTGTAAAGAGTCTCTGTCCTTTTTTTATTTCAGCTACCTGAAATGGGATAACGCAGGCCGACCCGTTAGATGTTATGGTGATCTGCTCTTCAGAGAGCATTTGAAAAAAATTGGAGAAAAAAAGATATGGATTAAGTTTCCTTGTTTTTAATATTTCTTTAGCAGGAGCGTATTTGCTGTTGATATTTCTGCACCATTCTATCCAGTCATTTTGTCTGGAGAATTTTTTCCGGTATTTTGTTTCAATAATTTTTTCAATAAAATCCTTGCAGTCGCCATGAACGGGTAGATCTGCTTTAAATGATTTCTTGTTCAACTCAGCAGCGTCAACATCAACCATTATCTTATAAGCATTTGGTGCGACTTTATTCCACGCGTAGCCTATCTGCCTTAAATTCATTCGGCATCCGAGTACCAGCAGAAGGTCGGAATTCTGAAATACAAAATTTCCGCCTCTGGTCCCGATGGTACCCGGACGTCCGGCATATAATGGATCTGCGTTTTCAATCAGATCATGGGAATTCCATGCGGTCATCACGGGAATATTGAGTTGTTTGAGCATCTGCTTGAACTTTTTTTCAGCCTGGGAAAGCCTTATGCCGCTGCCGGCAATTATTGCCGGTTTTTCGGATGTTTTTATTTTTTCAATTACACGATCAATAAGATCTTTTGATATTTCTACTGCGGCTTCTGCTTTGTCCTCAGCAGAATTATATTCAAGTAATTTTCGGGTATCGATTGTTGCCGCCTGTATGTCCAAAGGGATATCCAGCCATACGGGGCCCGGACGTCCGTTTAAAGTCAGGAACAGCGCCTTCTCCAGATGATATTTAATTTTGTTCGCCTGGGTTATCATGACTGCATATTTTGTGATAGTTTTAACTGTGTCAACGATGTTAAACTCCTGGTCTCCAAACTGGCGCAGGCCTAAATCAGGTGAAGACTTAGTGGTGCAATCAAATCTGACCTGTCCGGAAATAATAAACATGGGAATGGAATCAAGCCACGCTCCCATGACGCCTGTTATAGCGTTTGTCCCGCCCGGTCCTGAAGTGACGCATACAACAGGTAATTTTCCGCATGTCTTATAATAACCTTCAGCCGCCATAGACGATGCCTGTTCGTGATGGTTATAAATGCATTTCAGTGAAGGATGATTGCCGAACGCATTATTCAAATGCATGGCACCGCCTCCCGTGACACTGAAAACATGCTGGATTTTTTTTCTTGTCAGCCACTCGGCGACATAATCAGCGAGTTTTATCCGCAAGGTTGTTCTCCGTTGGTTTTCCAAACTTTCCAGGGCGCTTTACCGGATTTCCAGAGTTCTTCCAGAAGACCTTTGTCCCGCATGGTATCCATTGGTTGCCAGAAACCGTTGTGCCTGTAAGCGACAAATTGCTTTTCCCTGGCCAGTTTTTGTAAGACGCCCATCTCAAGATTTACATCGTCTTCCGTCAGATAATCGAAAACATTGGGCTCCATGATAAAAAAACCGCCGTTGATCCAACTGTTGTCACCTTTCGGTTTTTCAATAAACCCCGCAACTTCGCTGGATTTGGTGAGACACAATGACCCGAAACGCCCCAAAGGCTGGGCAGCGGTAACCGTGACATATTTGCCATGCGCATTGTGGAATTCGAGAAGTTTGGCGATATTTACGTTGGAAACACCGTCGCCGTATGTCAGCATAAATGGTTCATTGCCGATGTATTTTTGAACTCGTTTGACTCTTCCGCCCGTCATGGTTTCCAAACCGGTGTTGACCAGTGTAACAGTCCATTTTTCCGCAAAATGTTTATGAGTAAAAATTTCCTTGCCGCTTTTGAAGTTGAAGGTCACATCGGATTCATACATAAAGTAATTGGCAAAATAGTCCTTAACTACATTCGACTTGTATCCCAGGCAAATGATGAATTCATCGAAACCGTAATAAGAATAGATTTTCATGATGTGCCATAAAATGGGGCGTTCGCCGATTTCGATCATCGGTTTTGGTTTCAAATGCGATTCTTCGCTGATTCGTGTGCCCATTCCGCCTGCCAAAATTACTACTTTCATTACTCTTCCCCGATCATTGATTTCCTAAGAAGAAAATTGCCCCTTTATTGCCGCTGCGCCCATGAATTCATTAATCTGGCAAACGGATGAATTGATGCAGTTTCTGCCGGTTTGATGCCAGGATTTATACCAGTTAACAGTCCAGTCGATTGCGGTCGAACCATCCAGAACAGGCTGCCATTTCAACTCGCATACAGCCTTATCAATATTTAAATTCAGACGATTTGCTTCATGCAGTGCATGTTGTGGGGGTGGTGATTGGATCTTGCCGTGTCCCCAGACATGAACAAATCGTTCGACAAGTTTCTGCACGGTAACCTGGTCAGATGTTTGAGGTCCGAAGTTCCATGCGCCGCTGTGTTTTCCGGGATTTTCCAGAAGGCGCATGCCCAGCAGCAGATAACCGCAAAGAGGGTCTAAGACATGTTGCCAGGGTCTCGTGGCCTGAGGATTTCTGACCAAAATCGGTTCATGCCTGGATAAAGCTCGCACACAGTCGGGAATGATACGGTCTTTGGCCCAGTCGCCGCCGCCGATAACGTTTCCGGCACGGGCTGTCGCCAAACCAAGATGAGGACCTTCGCCATTTTTATCAAAGAAAGAATGCCGGTAGGCTGAACATACGATTTCAGCAGCTCCTTTACTGGCGCTGTATGGGTCATACCCTCCCAACGGATCGCTTTCGCGGTATCCCCAGACCCATTCCTTATTTTTATAGCATTTGTCGGAAGTGACGATTACGGCAGCACGTACGGTGGAGCTGTTGCGAATTGTTTCCAGAATATTTATTGTGCCACCGATGTTGGTATCGAAAGTTGTTTTGGGGTCGTTGTAAGAATCACGCACCAGTGGCTGGGCTGCCAGATGAAATACGATCTCCGGCTTCGCAATCGTGAAGGCCTGCTTTACGTCGTTGATATTACGGATGTCGCCTTCAATATGCCGGATGCGGTTGCCTAGGCCGATCAATTCAAAATGAGAAGGATCAGTGTCTGCCGGCATTGCCAGGCCGGTCACTGAAGCACCCAGTTGATTCAACCACAAAGCGAGCCATGATCCTTTAAAACCGGTATGCCCGGTAATGAGAACCGATCTTCCCCGGTAGAAATCATTAAACATATTGATTGGCGCGTTAGTCTTTTGTGTCAACTCCCACACCTCGATGATATAAAATTAGCGACAACGTTTATGGTATAGTTAATTTGTTCTTTGTCGATGCCGGGATAGGTTCCGAGAAAAAAAGTATCATTCATTATGCGCCCGGTATTGGGCAGTTCGCCTATCCGGCGGTGTATAATGTTTTGATACGCAGGTTGTTTCAGCAAATTACCACCAAACAGATTTCGTGTTTCAACCAGATGTTCATTGAGGAATGCTGTCAAATCGTTTCTGGAAAAATTTACCTCGTCGCTTCGCACAGTAAGTGGGTAGGCAAACCAGGCAGGATCTGTATTCGGTGTTGCCTCCGGCAAGATAAAATATTTTTCAAATAATTTGAAAGCGTCCGACCAGAGGCGGAAATTTTCGCGTCTCCTGTCGCAAAAAAAATCTATTTTTTTAAGCTGCTCCACACCTATAGCAGCCTGAAATTCCGTCGCTTTAAGATTATAGCCGATATGAGAATAGACGTATTTATGATCGTAGCCCAAAGGCAGTTCTCCATGTTTGCCGGAAAATCTTTTTGAACAACGGTTGTTTTGGCCCGGACTGCAGAAGCAGTCTCTACCCCAGTCTTTTAATGACCGGACAATCCGCGCCAGCTTGTCATCTGAAGTCAGTACTGCTCCCCCTTCGCCGAGAGTAATGTGATGCGCCGGGTAAAAAGAACAGGTGGCAAGATGTCCGAAAGAGCCGGTTAAGCGACCTTTATACAATGAGCCTAGAGCGTCGCAATTATCTTCAATCAAATAGAGATTATACTTTTGGGAAATGGATATGACATCATCAAGGTTAAAGGGATTGCCCAGTGAGTGAGCAATAAAGATGGCACGTGTCTTGGGACTTAAAGCCCTAAGTAACTCATTTGTATTGATATTGTAACACGGAATATCGACATCAACAAACACAGGAATAAGACCATTTTGGATAATAGGATTGATAGTAGTTGGAAAGCCTGCTGCAACAGTGATCACTTCATCTCCCCGGTGCAGCTTTTGGTCCCCGAGAAGATCCGAAGTTAAAGCTGTTAGAGCCAGGAGATTGGCGGAGGAACCTGAATTTACTAAAATAGCATGTTTTACTGTCAAATAATTGGCGAGTTCAGATTCGAAGAGGGAAGTGAATTTTCCTTCAGTGAGCCAGAAATCAAGAGCAGCTTCTACTGCTGCCTGCATTTCTTTTTCGTCATAATATCTTCCGGCGTAATGGACGGGAGTTTTTCCCTCTATAAACTGACGCTGTACGGATTTTTCATAGTAATATTCTTTAACCAGCTTTAATATTTTATTTTTTACAGATTGTAACATTTTATCACGATTATCCATGTTTTTAATCCTGAACAAACCGGCTAAAGCCCTTTTCCCCAGCGAGTTTATTAATTCTATTGGTTGTTTAGCAAAATTAGTGCCATTGTTAAGTGGTACTTTTGAATTTTGAGATGGCGGCCGCGAAATAAATTGTTGGTTTTTTAAAAAAATAATGTCACGAAGTTATATTCTAATTAAGTGTTGTTAATTGTTTTATTTTTGACTTCTATTCAAGAAAGTCGATAATTTTTTTAAGTTATTTTTCAGATTGCCGATATTACTACCGGAAAGATTTACTGGGGAGAGCGAAATGACAATAACACATTACCAGATAGATAGTGTGCTTAATGCCTATACCAGGCAAAGTAAATTAAGAATATCGCAAAAAACTACCAAAGAAAATGCGCCGGAAGGAAAATTTACGGATGTAGTTTCGCTTTCAGTTAAAGAAGAAAACAAGGCGGAAGAGTTTGATAAAATAAGCTATAACCTTCGTGATATTATCTTGAAAAAATAAAAAAAAGAATCCTTAGTAAAACATTTCACTTTCCTGAATCAATAGAAAAATTGTATCGGTCTTTCAAATCTCTTCATTCTCCAAAAGGTGCGATTTTTTATGTCAATCAGATTACCGATCGAAGAAATGTTTAAAGAAAAGAAAAGTATATTAGTTGTTGATGACTACCTGCCTACCCGAAGACTCATTGTTGATGCTTTAGATCAATCTTCTCAGTATGAAGTTCATGAAGCGGAAAACGGCGAAGAAGCTTTACATCTATTTTATCAGCATAATTATGACCTTGTAATAAGTGATATCATGATGCCCGGTATGAGCGGTATGGATTTGTTAAACCGCATCAGAGAGAAGAACCTTTCTGCTGCTGTTATCATGATTACAGGAAATCCCACTGTCGATCTTACCGTCAACGCCATAAAAAAGGGAGCGGTTGATTTCCTGACAAAACCTTTTAATATAGATGACTTGCTTTTCAAAGTGGATATACATTTGAGGGGTAAATCACTATTATCGGAAGACAGCATGGAGGTTTTCCAGGAACAAGCCAAACTTAAAGATAAAACAGACGAACTTTCTAAGCAGGGTTATATATTTGATTCAATAGAAGATTCTCCACTGGATAATGATGTTATTTTCGAGAAAATCGCGGCATTGGCTTTGAAATTGGTTGATGGCGATGTCTGTTCAATTATGCTTTTTGATGAAAAAGATAATGAATTTCATTCAAAAGTAGTGAAGGGCGAATCAAGAAGAATTAATGAAGATTATTCGCACAGTTCCGCAATCAAAATGGTGTTTAATGAGGTGATTGAACGAAAGGAAGCAGTTGTTATAAATTCCAATGACCATCCGGATGTGTCTCCTTCATTGATTTGTGCTCCTCTGATGATTCGCAACTCCATATTGGGTATTTTAAGCATAAGAAAAAGGAAAAGCGGCGGAATATTCAACAAAAGGGATTTGCATCATATTTTGAGCCTGACCAAAAGAGCTTCATTGAATTTAGAGAATAAAATTCTTTATGAAAGCATCTATTTCAATATCATGGATACTTTAAAGTCACTGATATCGTCGGTTCAGGCACGAGATCATTATACGGAAGAGCATTCCCGGCGTGTGACGGCACTGTCTATAAAAATTGCAAAGCAAATGAATTGTGCGGCAAATGATGTGGAAAGTCTCAAAATTGCCGGAGTTCTTCATGATGTTGGCAAGATTGCCGTTCCCGACAGCATTTTGCTCAAACCAGGTAGACTTACCACCGAAGAATACATGATCATAAAGAATCATCCCACGATTGGTGAAAATATTCTCCGGCCGGTTGTATTATTAGAAAAAGAAAGAAAAATAATTCAAAGTCACCATGAAAGATGGGACGGAAACGGTTATCCTTTGGGGATAGCCGGAACTGAAATTCCCTATCTGGCGCGTATTCTGGCAGTTGCCGATTCTTTTGATGCCATGACCAGTGACCGGCCGTATCATCCGGCAATGCCGCTGGAAAAAGCTATTGATGAATTAATAGCTAATAAAAACACTCAGTTTGATGCGTGTGTAGTTGACTCCTTCATTAAAATCTTATAATTATATCTCTTACCCCAAAATGGCATATTAATTGATACCCTCTTATTAGTCTGAGGAGGAGAACGATGGTAATTTCTGTTAATAATTTATTGAGCAGTACGGTTAGGGATCGATTCGGGACGGAGAGTGCAAAGCCATCGACCGTAAATAACCAAAACAGTTTTAGCGATCTTTTACGTAATTCTCTGCATGAAACAAGCGCTTCCGTAACATTGGGAGCGGCATTGCCACCTTTGACTAAGGAACAAGTGACATTCCTTGTCAGGATCATACAAACTCAAATGAACAAACGGCTTTATAATATGGTATTAAATAGCGGGGCGGAAATGAATTATTATCCATCAAGAATGTCTCCTGTTTATACTAATGAAAATCCTGCTTCGATAGCTGAAGCGTCAAATTACCGTCAGACACCGCCAATAAACGATAGCAAAAGAACCGGTTCCCAAAATAATTTTGATGCCGGGGCTGTTTCACCTAAAATAGCAAGGGGTTTAATGCGGTTGATGCCGGGAACTGCGGGGAATTGGGAAGTAAAAAATGCAGATGATGCCCCCGAAAATAACATGGACGATGCACAGCCAGAAAACAGCAGCAAAAGGACCGATTCCCACCTGGATTCCATTATTGAAAAAGCCGCAGCCAGGTACGGGGTCGATCCGGATTTAATTCGATCGGTCATCAAGACAGAAAGTAATTTTAATTCCCGGGCGACTTCACCAAAAGGAGCGATGGGCTTAATGCAGTTGATGCCGGGAACGGCGAGGGATTTAGGGGTAAAAAATGCCTACGATCCGGAAGAAAATATTATGGGCGGAACACGGTATTTGAAAACACTGCTGAATCGTTATGACGGGAAAGTGGATGTGGCGTTGGCGGCTTATAACTGGGGAATGGGTAATCTGGAAAAAAACCCGCGCCGCCTGCCCCAGGAAACATCAAATTATATTGCCAGAGTTAACGGCCACTATAAGGATTTCAGAACATCAACATAGATTCAAGCTAAATCATTCCTTTCCATCCATTCCTGCAAAGATTGTAATGCGCGATCAACGTAGAGCAGTGAGCGTTCTTTTTTCCTGATTCTTTTCCCGGGTAAAGGTTCCAGAACACCGAAATTAATGTTCATCGGCTGAAAATTTGCGGCATGATCGGCGGAAGTGATATAATTTAACAGCGAACCAATGGCAGTAGTTGTTGGAGGAGGAGGGAGCGTTTTCCCGGCAAGAATCGCCGCCGCATTTAATCCCGCCAGAAGTCCCATGGCCGTTGATTCCATATAACCTTCCACACCTGTAATTTGCCCGGCAAAGAGGATATTTTTGTTTGTTTTCAGCTGGAGAGAAGTAGTTAAAAGGGAAGGGGAATGAATATAAGTGTTGCGGTGGATACTTCCCATCCGGGCAAATTGGGCGTCTTCCAGACCGGGAATCAGACGAAAAATGCTTTGCTGCGCAGGCCAGGTCAGTTTTGTTTGAAAACCGACCAGATTGAACAGGGAACCGGAAGAATTTTCCCGGCGCAATTGAACCACGGCGTAGGGCAAATTGCCGGTTCGGGGATCAATTAAGCCCACCGGCTTCATCGGTCCGAAAGCCAGTGTGTCTTCGCCACGGGCGGCCAGCACTTCAACAGGCAGACAGCCTTCAAAATGTTTGACTTCTTCGAATTCTTTGGCGGCGACTTTATCGCCGTCCAGCAGTTCCTGACGAAAGCGCTTGTATTCTTCCTCGGAAAGCGGACAATTCAAATAATCGGGCGTACCTTTGTCGTAGCGCGATGCCCAGTATACTTTGTCCATATTTACGGAATCGGCTTCCACGATCGGGGCGATAGCGTCGTAGAAGTATAAATAGTTACTGCCCAGCATTTGAGCAATTTCCTGTGCCAATGCATCGGAAGTAAGCGGACCCGTGGCAATAATAGTTAATGTATTCTGGGGAATTTCGGTAACTTCTCCTCTGATCAAAGAAAATTTAGGGTGGTCTTTGAGTTGGAATTCGACATGCTGAGCGAATTGCCGACGGTCAACAGCCAGGGCGCTGCCGGCGGCGACGGCTGTTTTATCCGCAGCGGACAGAATCAGCGAATTGAGGCGGCGCATTTCTTCTTTGAGCAGGCCGGAAGCGTTGTCAAGGTTGTTGGATTTCAGTGAATTACTGCAGACAAGTTCCGCCAGGCCTTCCATTTTATGTGCGGGAGAGAACCTTTGCGGCTTCATTTCATGAAGATGTACCGCATAGCCCCGCTGCAAAAGTTGCCAGGCTGCTTCACATCCGGCCAGGCCGCCACCGATAATATTGACAAAAAACTCCGTCATGCTTCGGGCGTCGTTTTGGGCATCTTCTTGATATTCTTACATTCGGGATACCCTGTGCAACCGAGGAACTTTCCATAGCGTCCTCTTTTGACCGCCATAGGTTTGCCGCATTGATCGCAGGCAATATCGGTAATTTCCGGTTCCTGGGCTGCCGCTTTTCCTTCTTTTCCGATCTTCTTGATATTTTTACATTCGGGATAGCCGGTGCAGCCTAAGAACTGGCCGTAGCGACCGCGCTTGACCGCCATGGGTTTGCCGCATAATTCGCAGATGGCGTCGGTTGCCGGAGCTTCCTGGGGAACAATATCGCCATTTTCATTTTTGGTGGCGTTCATTGTGTTTTTACATTCGGGATATCCCGAGCAGGCTAGGAATTGGCCAAAGCGCCCTTCTTTGACAATCATTGGTTTTCCGCATTTCTTGCATTTAATGTCGGTTGTCTGAGTTTCCATGTGGCGAATTTTCCCTTCTTCATCGTGGGTGAAGTTCATAGTGTTTTTGCATGTCGGGTAATTGGAACAGGCCAGAAAGCGTCCATTCTTGCCCCATTTAATAACCATCGGGCTCTGACACTTCTCGCAGATGAGGTCTGTCGGAGTTTCTTCCAGTTTGACATTCTTCATCTCCTTTTTGGCCTTTTTCAATTCACCGGCGAAAATATCATAAAAGTCATGAAGAGTTTTGATGCGCTGACTTTCGCCCTCTTCGATCATGTCCAGTTTATTTTCCATGTCGGCAGTAAAAGCCATATCCAGAACTGTGGGAAAGTTTTCCACTAAAAGTTCGGTAACGGTCATTCCCAATTCAGTGGGGAAAAATTTACCTTTATTCAGGCGCACGTATTCCCGATCCTGAATAGTAGTGAGAATGGTTGCATAAGTGCTGGGACGACCAATGCCTTTTTCTTCCAGCTCACGCACCAGGGAAGCTTCTGAAAAACGGGGCGGCGGCTGGGTAAACTTCTGCTCCGAATTTAAATTAATCAGGGTCAAATTTTCTTTTTCTTTAACTTCCGGGAGTAGCTTATCCTGACCATTGTCTTCTTCTTTTTCATCTTTGCCTTCAGTATAGACGATGGTAAAGCCGGGAAATTTAAGAACCTGACCCTGCGCCCGGAAAATGCAGTTGGCACCGCCGATATCAATCGTGGTTTGATCGAAAAGGGCAGGGCTCATCTGACTAGCCACGAAGCGGTTCCAGATTAACTGGTAGAGCTTAAATTCATCGGCGGACAAATAATCTTTAATATCCTGGGGCTTATAGGCCATTGTGGAAGGCCGGATGGCTTCGTGGGCATCCTGCGCTTTTTGTGCATTCTTATATGTATGCGGTCGGGCAGGCAGATAAGCAGGAGAATAGTTTTCTTTAATATAGTCGCGCACAGCCGCGAGCGCTTCCTCAGCAATGCGGTAAGAATCGGTTCTCATGTATGTAATAAGACCGACGGAACCGTCTTTTCCCAGTTCGATGCCTTCATATAATTTTTGAGCTACGCTCATGGTTTTTTTCGCTGAAAATCGTAGCCAGCGGGATGCTTCCTGCTGCAGTTTGCTCGTTGTAAAAGGTGGCAGGGCGGAACGTTTGAGTTCCTTCTTCTCCAGTTTCTCGACAATAAAAGAAGCTTTTTTCAAGGATTCAACAAGCTTGGCAGCCTGTTCCCCATTTACCACTTTTGCTTTTTTCCCGTCAATTTTATGCAGCTTGGCGTCAAAGGGCGGTGGATTGCTTCCCTGAAACTGGGCTATCAGATTCCAGTATTCTTCGGGGATAAATTTATTTATTTCATTTTCTCTTTCACAAATCATTCTTACCGCGACGGATTGGACACGACCGGCGCTCAGTCCTCTTTTGACTTTATCCCACAGCACAGGGCTGATCTGATATCCGACAAGCCTGTCCAGAATCCGGCGCGTCTGCTGCGCTTCATATTTATTGAAATCCAGATTCAAAGGATGGTCAATCGCCTCTAAAACTGTTTTTCTGGTAAGATCATTAAATAATACGCGGTAAATTTTTTTATTTTTCTTGTTGATTACTTCTGAAATATGCCAGGCAATTGCTTCACCTTCACGGTCCGGATCAGGGGCAAGATAAATATTTTCCGCGCCTTTGGCTGCTTTCTTAAGTTCATCTATTGTTTTCTTCTTGGTCTCAATATTGTTATAAGTCGGTTCAAAATCTTTTTCGAGATCGATGCCTAAATTGCTTTTAGGCAGATCCTTGATATGTCCCATGGAAGCAACGACGTTAAAGTCTTTTCCCAGGAATTTCTTAATTGTTTTAACTTTTGTGGGCGATTCCACAACAACTAACGAGTTGGTCATAATAACTCCTTATATTTCGCTGCCCCCTATAATGGGGTGCAGAGAATTTGTAAAGACATTTATTGAAGCAAAGAAAAGAACTTTCCCGGATGCTGTCTGACAATTCCGTTTAACTCCAGTTTCATTAAGGAACTTAAAACATCGCCGGGAGCTAAACCGGTCGCGTTTAGCAACTCGTCTATATGAATGCGGTTGTTTGATAAAAGCGCCATAATTTCGCGGTCAACGGAGTTTATATTGCTGTTGTTTTCAGGTCTGCATTTTTCTTTGCCGGAAATTGATAAAGTATCCGGTATTTTTATTCTTTCCAGCTGGGGTAGAATTTCTTCCAGAATATCATCGGTGTTTTCAATCAGTTTTGCACCCTGTTTAATAAGTTTGTTTGTCCCCCGCGACCCGGCGGAATCAATGCTTCCCGGAACGGCGAAAACTTCCCGCCCTTGCTCCAGCGCCAGCCTGGCCGTAATCAGTGAGCCGCTTTTTTCTCCCGCCTCTACCACAACCACACCATAAGACATGCCGCTGATGATACGATTACGGGCCGGGAAATTACAGGCGCGCGGTGGTGTTCCCAGCGGAAACTCGGAAACGACGGCTCCTTTTTCACAAATTTCGGCAAACAGTTTTTTGTTTTCGGGTGGATAGATGATATCCAGGCCGCTTCCCAGGACTGCTATTGTCCTTCCCTGAGCCGCTAGTGTCCCGCGATGCGCCGCCGAATCGATGCCACGCGCCAATCCGCTGACAATGGTTGCTCCCCGCAGGGCAAGTTCGCGGCTGATTTTCTCCGTGGTATATTTGCCGTACGTACTCGCAAGTCTTGAACCGACTATGGAAATATTGACATCGTCATTTTGGATGTTGCCCTTGACAAAAAGAAAGGGTGGGCGGTCATAAATCTCCAGCAGTTTTGCCGGATATAATTCGTCTTGATAAGTAACGATATTAATGCCGGAATTTATTGTAATATCCAGATTTTTTTCGATGATATCCCAGTTTTTAAATGCCGCGATACCGGAAGCTGCCTTCTTGGTAACTGTTGATGCAGCATGCAATTCGGTAACCGAAGCGGAAAAAATGGCTTCCAAAGAACCGAAATGATCAATCAACGCAGGAAAACAGACATTGCCAACCCCGGCAATTGACTTTAAAGCCAGCCAATATTTTAATTTATTGTAGTCCATACAAGCCTATGAAGGATAGAAAGTTATATCTTATCCTTTAATGGTGTCAAGAAATTTAGTAGCAGTTATATCGGTCGAATTGATTCCATGATTGAAAACAGAAGATTTGATGGTTAATCACAATATTAATGTAAATATTGCATAATTTTATACTTTACGCTAGGAAACTTTAACTTTTTTTGAGGTATTTTTTATGTTCGGGATAAAAAAATGTTTTGCCATGATTGCAATTATATTCATTTTTTGTCCGTTTGATGTTTTAGCTCAAAATGAAAACAGACAAAATATCTCTGACATCAGGAATAATAGTTTTAATGGTAAAAATAAAGCAATTTCCCGCCCGGTGACGGCAGTTGCGCCGAGAGAACTGGATATTGGAACAATTGGTTCGGGAGAAACTTTGTCGGGAGTATTTGTGTTGAAGAATATGGGTTCCGGCTTTATGAATTGGTATACCTTCGGTCCGGAAGGCTGGAAGACAGTGGAAAATCAAAAATTGTCCAGTGTCATTGAAAACAGCGCTGATTCTCTCCATGTTGAAGTTCATGTTTTGTCGAATGGACAGGCGGCAAATGCATCGAAATCCGGAACAGTTGTTTATCAAGTAGAAATTATAATTTCGACAGGAAACGGGAAAATTATCAGCCGGAAGGGTTTATTAGCCGGACAACACAGGGAAGCCGTCAAAATTATTTCCGGCGGGGGCAACAGGACAATGTTTGTAAAGTTCAAAATAGTTGATAACCAGGAACTGGCTCAAATCAATTTAAATCCGGAAAGACTGGATATGGGTTGTGTACAGCAGGGTAGAAACGTATCCAAAAAAATAAGGCTGACCAATAAAGGGAAAGAAATATTAAAATGGTCCGTTGCCGAGCAAAGACAAAAATACGGCGATATCCGGACGAGTCTTTTCAAGAAGGAAAAATATATATCCTTTGGCAATGAAGAAATAAGAGGAAAAGGAGTTTATACGCCACCTTTAAAGTTAAAGGATTCACTGCATGTATCCGGCAAGTGGTCGGAAAATGACGGATATCCGTCGAGTGCATGCAGGACAAATTCCATTAAGTTTCTTTTCAGCGGTACAGGATTAATTCTTTATTTTACATCTTACCCTGATGCCGGCAATTTTACTGTTTATCTTGATGATAAATTAGTAAATGAACACGAATGGTTCGCGGATCAGAAAGAAAAAAATGAACTGATGGCAGCCGCCGGACTTGTCAACACTTCACACGTGGTTACCCTGGTGAATAAGGCCGGCCGCATTGATATTGAAGGTGTTAAAATATTGGGAAGAGATATTATGCATGGACCGGCCGGTTGGATTAATATTTTTCCTTATTCCGGTTCAACCACGCTGGAGACGGAATATGTTAATGTAACCTTGAATACAGCTCCGCTAACACCCGGATCTTATGGAGATTATATAGTTTTTGATTCCAATGGCGGCGAAGGAAGAGTTGAAGTCTTTGTTGAAGTAGTACCCGACAAGACGACAAAAGTTGTTGACGTGTTCCGTTATTCCAAAGGATTGGATTATCTGTTTACCTCCAATCCGCAAGCGGAAAGCAAAAGACTCATTCAAAATAACTATGTTAAAGAAGGTATCGCTTTCCGTCTTTTTTTGCCGGATACGCCGGGAACAACAAGCTTTTATCGCTGGTACAATCCGGCGAAAAATGATCATTTTTATCATTATGATCCCAAAGGCGGCGGAAAACAATTGCAGGGATATGTGTTTGAAGGAAATATCGGCAATATTGCCACTTCCCGAATGACAAATACCAAAGAACTTTATCGCTGGTTCAATTCCTCTACCGGGCGTTATTTTTTTACAACGGACCCAAAGGGAGAAAAAGCAGTGAGAAAGGGATATAAGTTTAACGGCATAGCCGGTTATGTAAGGTAATTCCATTTCCAAATCAATGATGATACCGCGGCGGCTGGGAGGAGGCGACGAGGCGTATTATACATACGTTGAGGGAGCCGACGATGACGCCAACAAAGGTAGCGCTTGATTTGGAATTGGAATAAGTTATTTTTTGCAGCATTTAATCTTGACAAAATGGAAAAGAGAGGATATTACGCAAACTCTTTTTTCAGGTACAGGATTTACTATTTGCGCCTGTAGCTCAGCTGGATAGAGCAACGGACTTCTAATCCGTGGGCCGAGAGTTCGAATCCCTCCAGGCGCACCAAGGCGAAAATGGTGGGTGTAGCTCAGTTGGTTAGAGTGCCGGGTTGTGGCCCCGGAGGTCGAGGGTTCAAGTCCCTTCACTCACCCCATATAATGGAAAACAGGCGCCCGTAGCTCAGCTGGATAGAGTCGCAGACTTCGAATCTGTTGGTCGCAGGTTCAAATCCTGCCGGGCGTACCAGAAAAAAAGACATATTGGTTATATTTATACCAACATAAAGGGGCCCTTAGCTCAGCTGGTAGAGCAACTGACTCTTAATCAGTAGGTTGTCGGTTCGATCCCGACAGGGCTCACCAAAAAACATAAGCCGTATCGAGTAGTTAGCGAGACGGCTTTTTAGCGTTTAAGGCAAAAATGGCGATCCATGATCACTTCAGGCTGTTGCAATTTTCATTATTTCGATCCTATTTTTATTCGAGTAGATGGATATTCGCCATCCATGTCTTTCAGTACCCGATAAAATGTTTGCCGCGCCTGATCGTCATTCAAAATCCCTACATGTGACGCGTTGAAACCGTGTACTTTATGAGCGACAAGTTGTACTTTTTGTTCCAGCTGACTTTGCAGGGTGATGGTACCGTCACTGCTTTTACCTGTTTCGTAGCCAAAGAATAGATGGAAAGGCATTTTCCGGGTAGCTGATCCTTGGTAGAGCCGCTCCAGAAACGGACTTCCCGGAGCCACATCGCGCCACGCAGCTAATACGGCAGGCGCACTTTCAACGGCTTTCTTTGCCGATTCCACACCTCCATAAGGTGTGTTGAAGGAAATATATCCTTTTACAAAAGTTGACGCATTATTAAGATAAAATTCGTTCAGCGCTGAAAGACTTACCAGGCCACCCATGCTGTGAGCCACGACAATAGCCCGCTTTATATGAAATTGTTTGTCTTCTTCCAACACCTTCATGATGTCGGAAAGAAGAGATGCCAGTTTCTGCAGCGGCATTCCCGATGGATAAAAGTAAAACATTGGTTGATACCGTTTCCGGTCAAGACCATCAACCAGGTATTTAAAATCCCGTGGGGTGCCGGCTACACCATGAACAAATATGACCAGCGTTTTATCGGGATCGAGCTTTTCCAATGTAAATATAAATCGTTGCGTGTGAGCGAAAAATTTTTTGGGATCATACATGCCCATTTCACCGTATAGAGGATCAAAGAATTGATCGTCGAGGGAAGAAAAAACAAAATCCTGCTCTCTTAACCGAACTTTTATGGGAAGAGAAGTTGTTGCAGGGGTGCTGATGTCCAGGGTGAAAGGGGGACCAAAGAACGTCATGCCGTCTATAACTTTTTCTTTTCTCACATGTATAGGTGCGCCCGATGTTTGTCCGATCATCTCATGTGCATCGAAATAGCCGTTTCTATCCAGATCCGCAAAAAAATAAAGGTCGTAATTTCCCTCCGGCAGATATGCCTGATAATAAAGAACCGGTTTTTGAAGAATTCTTTCTACTATAATTTCGCGTTTTTTGAACATATCGGTTACGGCCACGACAAGCACCGGTCCATCGTAGTTAGTTTTCTGATTCACGGGCCCGGCAAGCATAAAGCCGTCTCCCGGTTGAATTTCTCTGAGAAGCTGTGCCGTAGGCTCTATGCTGAATTCTTTCTTTTTTGTGCGTTCAGCTTTCCAAAAGTCTAAATACCGGCCGGCATGCGAACATCCGGCCAACATGAGTGTAAGCAGTATGAGCACAATTATTTTTGACGATATGTGCGGCAGTGTTTTTCTGATCATTCCGGGCATAAAGAAGACCCTCCTTACGGTCTCGAAAACCATTAATTAAGTCGAACTGTAACCCTAATAGTACTGGCTGGAAGGTCGAAACTATTATCATGTCTTGGAAGGGTAACCATAAAACACGACTGCACGACCAAGCGATGAATAGGCCAGCTCTTCATAGATCCATGTGTAATTTTTGCCGCCAACATCGCTCGCCATTTTTCGTAATTCTACCTCGCTATAAACACGGGCAATACTGATAAGACTGTCCCATGTGAAGCAGATACCAATGAGAGGGATAATATAGGAAAAAAATGCTTTCCAAAAACGATCTTGTTCTGTACAGGCGGGATTTTGCCAGTAGCTGCGAAAAACATTGGGAAGTAGCGCCCAGCAATTATATGGGTTACGAGGGAATGATTCCATGATGAAAATGGCGCGTTGTTTTTGAATTGTGTCGGCCAGTATTTTACTCGCCAGCGGAGGAGGGAAATGGTGAAAAGTGTTGATAATTGTTCGCAACGGCTGGCTAAATTGTTCGGGAATTGCGGTGGCATCCAATGGTTTGTCGATAATCAGCAGATGATTGGGATGAAGACCGGCCGTTTTGCGCAATTTCGGTAAATTTGGAAAAAGATCTGAAAGTATAATACGGGGCGGAGCAAGACCTTGGCGACTCAACTCTTCAATAAGCAACGCTGCCGGTTCGCCTGAACCACTACCAAGATCGAGAATTTCGTCGGCGCAAACCAACTGACGCAAGGCATGAAAAATCGGGGCAACGATTTTAAAAATACTGCTGGTGCGTAACCCCATTCCGATAATTTCAACAATTGAGTCGCGAATCCACCGGGGCATACTGGACCGTTCGCAAAATTCAAACGATTGTATTCGGGGTAGCATAAGTTATCAATCTTTCCGGTTTGATAGTCCGAGTATAAAACAATCGTTTTTACAGTCAATGATAAACTACCGGAAAAAAGAGATGCAACAATCATGATTATGCAAGAGATATGGATTTTATTATTAAACAATATTTTCATTTTTGCCGATTAAGTTTGAGTATACAAATAGCAGTATTTGTAACAGGAACACCCGGAATAGCCGACCGAATCCGGACTTGTTCAGCAAAAAATGAGAGGAACTCTATTAAAAGGTCGGTAATTGACAGGGAAAATAATGTTCCTATTTCCAAAGTCAAAAAAATATTAATGAATTAAATATTAATCGTATAGCTGCAATAATCAAAGGCTTATTTTATGTTAGTAAAAGACTCCAAAGCAAAGAGTAAATATATTGTTTCTTGGCAAGATCCTGACTATCAAGGAATTCTGACCTATATTTGGCCGGACGGAAGCCGTTATGAAGGTGACTTTATCAAGGGACGACTTAACGGTTATGGATCATTTTTCTGGCCGGATGGAAGTTGTTATACGGGAGAATGGAAGCATGACCTGCCGCATGGGCAGGGTATCTTTTTCTGGCCGGACGGAGGTGAATTTAAGGGCTTATGGGAACAAGGGCAGTTCAAGGAGGAAAAGTCAAAACTGAAGTCTGAAATAGAGTCCAGGCGCGCCTCTTTGGAAACATCAAAAAAGAGTCTCGGTAAGACGACGCAAGACGATAAAATTAAGAACGAACTGAATGATCGTCTTAAATCGGAGGCAGAAACAATCCTTAAAATCGAGGAAGAGGAAAGACGAAAAGCTGAGGCTGAGTTGCGACGCATTTGCTTGGAATCCTCAAAAAAGAACAGCGACAAGATAACCGACGATGGCATACTTAAAACAGAATTTAAAGCTCATCTTAAAGAGGAGGCGGAAGAAATTCTCAAAGCTGAGGAAGAGGCCTGCCTGAAGACCGAAGCGGAACTTGAAGCAGAAGTAAACGCTCGTCTAAAATATGAAGAAGAGATGCGCTTGAAGGCTGAAGAAAAAGCTAGACTTCAAGCCGAACAGAAGGATAATTTCAAAACTGAGGAAAAGAGCCGGCGTAAGGTTGATGCAAAACTTAAAGCAGAAGAAGGGGATCGCTTTAAGGCCGAAGAAAAGATACACCTGAAGGCAGACGAAGAAGCTAAACTTAAGGCTGAACTGGAGTTATACTATAAGGCGGAAACTGAAGCACTCCTTAAAGTCGAACAACAAGCGCGTCTGAAGGTTGAGGAGCAACTTAAGGCGGAATCAGCGGCACGTTCCGAGGCGGAAGAATTAAGACAAAAAGCAGAAGAAGAATTTAAGCGGAAGATAGAAGAAGAAGCGAAGCTTAAAGCAGAACTGAGCTCCCACCTGAAAGCCGAGGAAAGTGTTCGTCTTGAGACCGAGGCGAAACTTGAGGCGGAGTCAAAAGCGCACATCCAGGCAGAAGAGGCGAGAATTAAAGCAGAAGAGGCTTTGCGTCAGAAGGCTGAAGAAGAAACTAGAGCTAAAACGGAACTGAACGCCCGACTCAAGTCGGAAGAGGAAGCGCGTCTGAAGGTTGAGGAGCAACTTAAGGCGGAATCAGCGGCACGTTCCGAGGCGGAAGAATTAAGACAAAAAGCAGAAGAAGAATTTAAGCGGAAGATAGAAGAAGAAGCGAAGCTTAAAGCAGAACTGAGCTCCCACCTGAAAGCCGAGGAAAGTGTTCGTCTTGAGACCGAGGCGAAACTTGAGGCGGAGTCAAAAGCGCGCATCCAGGCAGAAGAGGCCAGAATTAAAGCGGAAGAGGCTTTACGACAGAAGGCTGAAGAAGAATCAAGAGTTAGAGCCGAATTGATTGCCCATCACAAGGCGGAAACTGAAGCACTCCTTAAAGTCGAACAACAAGCGCGTCTAAAGATTGAGGAGCAACTTAAGGCGGAATCAGCGGCACGTTCCGAGGCGGAAGAATTAAGACAAAAAGCAGAAGAAGAATTTAAGCGGAAGATAGAAGAAGAAGCGAAGCTTAAAGCGGAGCTGACTTCCCACCTGAAAGCCGAGGAAAGTGTCCGTCTTGAGACCGAGGCGAAACTTGAGGCGGAGTCAAAAGCTCGCATCCAGGCAGAAGAGGCGAGAATTAAAGTAGAAGAGGCTTTACGACAGAAGGCTGAAGAAGAATCAAGAGTTAGAGCCGAATTGATTGTTCATCACAAGGCTGAAATGGAAGCACTGCTTAAGGTCAAGGAAGATGCACGTCTTAAGATTGAAGCGAAACTTAAGGTGGAGTCAGAAGCCCGCAACCAATCGGAAAAAGCGAGATATAAGGCAGAAGAGGATTTACGTCAAAAGATAGAGGAGGAAGCGAAGCTTAAAGCGGAACTGAGTTCTCGCCTGAAGACTGAGGAAGAAGCCCGCATGGAGGCTGAGGTAAAATTCAAGGCGGAAGCAAAAGCTCGTATCCAGGCAGAAGAGGACAGAATTAAAGCAGAGGAAGAAATATACACCAAGGAAACCGAAAAAGCGAAACTGAAGAATGAATTGAGTTCCCGCCTGAAGACTGAGGAAGAAGCCCGTCTTGAGGCTAAGGCAAAGCTCAGGGCGGAGGCAAAAGCTCGTATCAAGGCTGAGGAAGCGAAACTTAAAACCGAAGAAGATCTACGCCAAAAGGTAGAGGAAGTAGCGAAACTTAAAGCGGAACTTAAAACCAATCTTAAAGCGGAAGCAGAAGTACTTCTTAAAGTCGAGGAGGAAGCCCGTATAAAGATTGAAGCGAAACTCAAGGCGGAATCAGAAACCCGCCGCAAGGCCGAAGATGCATTGCACAAAGCAAAAGAGGAATTATGCTTGAAGACCGAGGATGAGGCGAAACTTAAGGCGGAATTAAATTCCTGTCTGAAGGCTGAGGTAGAGGCCCGTCATGAGGTTGAGGGGAAGCTCAAGGCGGAGTCGGAAGCTCGCCTCCGGGCTGAAGAGGCAAGGCATAAAGCAGAAGAAGAATTACATCAGAAGGTAGAGGAAGTAGCGAAACTTAAAGCGGAACTTAAAACCAATCTTAAAGCGGAAACAGAAGTACTTCTTAAAGCCGAGGAAAAAGCTCGTCTTAAAGTTGAGGGGAAACTTAAGGCGGAGTCAGAAGCACGTCGTAAGGCCGAAGATGTAATACGTAAAACCGAAGATGAATTAGGTTTGAAGACCGAGGAGGAAGCGAAACTTAAAGCTGAACTAGGTGTCCTTCAGAAGGCTAATGCGAAGCTCAAGGCGGATGTTGATGCCCGTCTTCGGGCCGAAGAAGCCAAAATTAAAAATGAAGCAGATGTGCCGCGCACTATAGAAAAAGAATCAAAGCATCAGATAAACGAAGAATCAAAACAAAAATTTGAAGAAGAAGTAAGAGCTCAAGTTGAAAGAGAAGTAAGAAAAAATACTGAAAAAGCAAAAAGCGAAGTGAATACAGCTAGTTTTGATGAACAAACAGAGAAAATTGCCATCCCGCAAGAAAATGTTGCCTCCGGGCAGGGCTATGTTTCCAAATCTTATCCTGACGGCAGTTCTTACATGGGTGAAATGATGGATGGAAAACCTGACGGACAAGGGATTATGAAATATGTCGATGGCAGCAAATACGTGGGGGAATGGAATACAGGAAAACGCAGTGGACAGGGAAGTCTGATTCTTTCAGATGGAACAACTTACATTGGACAATGGAAAGAAGACCTTAAAGAGGGAAACGGGACTATGACCATGGCCAATGGGCGGAAATATATCGGAAATTGGAAAAATGATCTATACAATGGTCAGGGCACAGAAACATTCTCTGACGGCATGCGGTATAACGGTGATTATACGGATGGAAAATTTCACGGTAAAGGTTCATTGCTTTTGCCTGATGGAAAAAAATATACGGGCGAATTCCAATTCGGCCTGTCCACAGGACAAGGGGTTATGGATTATCCCAATGGTGATCGTTATGAAGGAGAATTCAAGAATAACAAATTCCATGGCCATGGAATTCTGACTATTGCTGATGGGAAAAAATATACCGGCCAACTGGAAAACGGTCTGCCTCATGGACTGGGTGTAATGATACTTGTCGACGGCCGGAAATTTGAAGGCGCCTTCAAATACGGTAAGTTTATTGGTGATAGATAAGGTGTTAATATGAATAATAAAATTTCTGTTTTACGTCCGGCGTTTAGTGATTTAAACAAAAAAGAAGTTGTTAACTTCCAGTGGGAAGAAAAGCCCATGGACGATGCTTCGATGTATAAATTCCCTGATGGCTCCAAATATATTGGTTTCTTAAAGAAGGGCCGTTTTCATGGCGAGGGAGTGTTTAGATGGTACGATGGAGGACACTATAGAGGTCAATGGGAAGAAGATGTGCCTCATGGCAAGGGAACAATTCTCCTGTCTGAAGGGTATTGTTATGAAGGCCAATGGAAAAATGGCCAACCGGACGGCGAAGGAATAGAAACATTTCCCGATGGCGGGCGGTATAAAGGTCAATGGGAAAACGGTTTGAAAAACGGAAATGGTGAAATGGTATATTCTGACGGAACAAAATATGACGGACTATGGAAAGACGGCTTGCGTCATGGATCCGGTATCTTGGCGTTATCGGATGGTACGGTGTATATGGGGCAATGGAGCGAAAACAAAATGTCCGGTATAGGTATATTAATTTCTCCGGAAGGAAAAAACTTTCTTGGGGTTTGGAAGGAGTCTAAATTTACCGTTCTGTAGATAATCAAGCCTTTATAAAAAAATGCCACCTTCCGCCTGGATTTATTCAAAAAATGATTCGCCAATAAGGTTACCAAAAAAAAACAGTATATACACGTTTTGACATTAGTAATGAGCATGCTTATAATATTGTTAAGCGAGAAACTGCGATGCACGTATTGAGTCCATTCTACTGGATGTTAACACTTTAAAAAATGACAGGGTCTTAGTGGTGAATGTCACCCGTAAAAGACCAACTAAAAAACGAAGGACTCCAGATAAAAGACGAGACGGCATCAGCGGTGCTCGCTTTAGTTGTTTATGAACATAAAGTTGTTCGAAAAAAATTACGTTAAAATCATCTTGGCGGCATTGTTAACGAGTACATAAGGGAAAAATAGCATAGGGAGGATACCATGAATGACAATATGACAAAGATTGGCGGGGCTATTTTGATTGGCGGTCTGGTTGGAGCAGCCGTTGCACTATTGTTTGCTCCCAAGTCAGGTTACAGGACAAGAAGGGATATTATAAGGACGGCACGGAATGTGAAAAATAGCGCAGCCGACTTAATTGAAGATACTATTGACGATGTCCATGATATCATAACAGATTTAAAGGGAAAAGCCTTTGACATTGTCGATCAGGGAACGGGGCTGACGGACAAAGCCAAAAAAGAGATTATAGCGACGCTTGAACAGGGACAGAAAACAATAGAAAAACAGAAACAAAAATTTGCCGAAGCACTCGGCAGAAGTTGACGCCGGGTAAGAAATTGAAATTGCAGTTCTGTGGGATAAAGGGATAAATCCGTCGTTTGTAGAGAGTGAATGTTGCCTAAGAAATGATGGTAACAGTAATACCGTGTTTACATTTATGATTTGATTATTTGAAGCTTTATTTGTCGCTTCAAATTTTCTCGTACGTCAACTTCCGCCGACCCGAATTTATGAATTCAAATTTTGTTTCTTTATGTCTTCGGGAAATCTCGGATTAATCAGAAATAGATTAAAAAGAAAGATTCCGGGATTTCTTTATGTCGTCTGGTCGCTCCATAATAATATTTTGCTACTATAGTGGGACCAGGTCTGTTTATCTTAAACTATCAGTAAAAAAGAGTGGATCGAAAATAGGTTTGAAAATCGTCTGTCGTGAGGCATAGAACCTGTCAAAAAAATCAAGCAATGAATCAAAGAGATTTGAGCAATAACCCATCCTGATTTAATTCAATTAGCCTTCCTTTGGAAAAATCTTTTTTGTTTTTCGAATATCGGATAAACATAATAAATCAAGAAACTTAAAAGAATAAGTGAATTTGTTAATCACAGAATGCATTGAGCTATTAATGGCATATATATTGCTGTATGTAAGAGTTGTAGAGAGAAAGTTGAAACGTAGAACTTGGCCTTTATGAATTCCAAAAGATGTTGGTACCGTTTTGGGCAAGAGCCAAAGAGATTGGGCAGCAACCAGTTTGTTCATAACATTTCACAGAGATGGAACGCCATATAAACAAGGGAGAAACGGTCTAAAAAATTAACGAAAAAGGCTATTTAATTAATGGTTGTAATGACAAATATCACATCTTAAGATGATAATTTTTATAGAGAAATGAAAAAAGTTAATATTAAGGACGATTGAATGGGAAAAAAGGAGAACTTCATGAAATTTACAAAGAGAGCGATGATTTTATTCATTTTAATCTTGACTCTGGTGGTGACAAACATGACTGCCTGCGGATTTTTGGGATTTGGTAGGACGGAAAAATGGAAAGAAGAAGTGAAATTGAGTGATGGGCGAGTCATTGTTGTTGACAGAGAAATTATAAATGAAATGGGTGGTGATGAATGGGCATCTAATCGCAGTGGTCTCAAACCTAAGGAATACCATATTCGTTTTGTTCACCCGGATGAATCAGGCAAAAAAGTTGAGTGGCAAGCAAAAATATCTTCGGATACATATCCGGAGATACCATTGATTCTTGATATTTATTCGGGGCACCTAGTTATGTTTACCCTCGTGGGTGTTGGACCTCGTTGTGAGGTCTACAACAAGTATGCCTACCAGAATGGCGCTTGGATTGAGGAAACGCTTCCTGAAAAATTCGAGCCTCGAAGGAGAAATTTATTAGTAAAGGGAAGGGATATTCCAAAGTATGTCAATTTGGAGATGAAGCGTAATATAGATGAAAGCGGACACTCTCGAAGAGAGGTCAGGCAAGCGGGACCAAACCGCAAAGTTTGTGATTAGACAGATAATTTATGAATTTGGAAGATATAACTCATGGAGGATATAAATAATCAATGGCAAGTCCAGAAGAATACATGCAGTTTGCATTAGGCGTCTATGCCGCGTCAAATAAAAATAAAATTGGCGTCCCTGAAGGCTGGAGCATGATAGATTGGCAGCCGGATAGATGGACTGGTTTTTCGGCGGGCGTTTATAAAAATAACAAAACCAATGAAATAGTGATTTCTTTTACGGGAACAAATGATACTGCAGACAAAATTAATTGGTCTGGCGGTGCTGGCCTTCCGGCGTTCCAAATATTTGATGCAATGGGTTATTACATGGCGTTTAAAAATGCTTATCCAACAGCAAATATAACATTCACAGGACACTCTCTCGGTGGTGGTTTAGCTTCACTCATGGCAGTATTTTTCGATAAACAGGCAACTGTCTTCGATGAGATGCCGAGTCAGTTCGCAGCCTTAAGTCAAGCGGTACTTACTGCAGCTGCTATAGGCATGATTGCTTCAGGATATTCTGACGAAAAGTTTTCTCTTTATTTGAAATCCGGCGGATTGCTTGCCCTTACAAGAGAAGCAAATGTTACTAATTACTATATTGAAGGCGAAATACTGCAACCTCTTAGAACATCGGAAAAAAATTTGGTTGGTAGCGATATTCCTATACGCTTGGGGAAATCAACAGCCTCTATGGTGGATCGACATTCAATGGCTTTACTAACAGCTACACAGATCTCGACAAATTTCCTTGATGCAGTCCAAAAACTTCCCAACTTGGTAACGCAGTTGCTGGACGATAAGTTATTCGCAGCCGATCCACGCGATCGAGAAAAAACTGATCTGCTCCGCAAACTTATAGCACACCAGCTTGGCGTATCAGGTGAAATAACACCCGACGGAATGCTGGAGCGCTTTGCGGCGGATATGCAAAAGATCACAGCTCAGGGGGATTTGAGCAGGACCGATAGCAATATTATAAAGGCCCTGACGGCTTTTGCCATGCAGATGTATTACGAAGATCCCAAGGGTAATGCCACTGATATTAACAAAAACCTATTCGACAATACCGGTGTTACAGGCGGACTTCATTTTGACCGCAGCGATGTGGCAGCAAGTTTGAATAATGCAATCGGTTATAAACTATATTTCCAAAAATATTTAAGTTCACTGCCTGGTAATGAAACAGGCGTTATAACCAGACAAATATCGGAACTGCTCGACTGGTATATCCAGGCCGGTACCAGCTCCATGTCAGCGACAGCGGGCACCCAGCGAGCCTTCATGCTTGGAGGAAACAATGGAGATAACTTGACGGGTAGCTCGTCAGCCGATCTTCTTTATGGTGGTACCGGAGCGGACATAGTTACAGGTGGCAATGGTGCAGATACCCTGATCGGCGGCGCAGGAAACGACGTTCTCAACGGCGGTCTTGGACATGATATCTATGAATATACAATCGGCGACGGCAATGATCTGATCATAGATGAAGACAAAGACGGTGAGCTTGTTGTACATAACAGTGGAACCAACATGAAAATACTCGCGCTCGGTAATTTCTATAAAAGCGGAACAGACGAATGGAAACCTCAAAACGGTAGTAATACAAAAATCGTTGGAGATATGCTTTATCTTCCCGACGGTAACACGATTGAATTTGGCACCGCACTGCAATCCGGCGACTACGGCATCAACCTGATCGAAGTCCCAGCAAATCCTGATAGTATCAATACAATGATTGGTGATCTTACGCCGGTGGATTATGATCCAGTGCTGGAAGGAATCCAGACCAGGAATGACCAATGGGGCAATGTAATTGCAGATTCCAATCAACCTGAGCCGGGAAGAATTGACCGGTTATATGATACGACGGCCGGTGACCGGATAGAAGCGGGCGCGGGAAACGACGGCATTGTATCCTATCGAGGCGGCAGTGATTGGTTATTGGGCGGCAGCGGCAATGATTCAGTTATAATTGAGCGAAATGAGAATGCAGCAAATGATATTTTAGAAGGTAATGAAGGAAGTGACATTGTTGAAGCGGGCAAAGGTAATGATAAAGTATTCGGCGAAAATTATGGTGATATGGAACAACTCATTGCGTCCGGAGAAACAGCAATAAGTATAAACGCCAGAGGCGACGTGGTATCGGGTGGAGGGGGAGAAGACTATGTTTACGGATCAAACAGCAGCGATGCTTTATTCGGCGGATTCGGAAAAGACCTTATTGTCGGCGGCGGCGGAGAAGATGTACTCATTGGTGATGATAATTATTTAGGTGCCGTTCACGACTGGTCATATTCTATAACAACAGAAATATCAGTAAATACGAATATATACGGTCTAACCTTCTCGGGTATAAGCGGCGGCCTTGATGATACGGGAATAATTGGCGATGACGATGTTATCTATGGTGGAACCGGCAACGATTACATTGACGGTGTCGGCGGTGATGACGAAATATATGGCGGCGATAATGATGACATCCTGTTGGGATCGGCCGGCAATGATTTTATTGACGGTGGTGCCGGTAATGACGCAATCAAAGGAGACGGCTTTAATGTGCCTGTTGAATTGCAGGGAGACGATTATATTGACGGAGGCAATGGAAATGACCTGATCTGGGGCAATTCCGGCAATGATGAGCTATTCGGTGGTGACGGTCTTGATACAATCTATGGCGATGAAGGAGATGATTATTTAGATGGTGAAGCCGGTGATAACTTTCTTTATGGCGGCGCTGGAGACGATGTTATTTTCGGCGGAGACGATAACGATTATATCGAAGGCGACAATAATAATGTGGCTGGTAATGACTACCTGGACGGTGGAGCCGGAAATGACGTAATCATTGGTGCCGGCGGAGCCGACGAAATATTCGGCGGAGAAGGCAACGACACACTACATGGCGACGCCTCCAACGTCCCTCTTGCCGACCAGGGCGACGACTACATCGATGGCGAAGGTGGAGATAATCTTATAGTCGGCTATGGTGGTAGTGATACAATTTATGCTGCTGAAGGCAATGACAACATTTACGGTGATGCCGGAGACGACTATATCGATGCCGGAGACGGAGCAAATACAATCTACGGCGGCGATGGTAATGACGAAATCTATGCGGGAACAGGTGCCGATCAAATAGATGCCGGCATTGGCGATGACTACATAGATGCAGGTGATGGTTCAAATATTATTGTCGGCGGAGAAGGGAATAATGAAATCCACGCCGGTGTTGGTGATGATCAAATAAGCAGTGGTACAGGCAACGATTACATCGATGCCGGAGATGGCAACAACATCATTACCAGCGGCGCGGGAGATGATATCATTTATTCTGAAGCCGGCAATGATCAAATCTGGGGCGGTGCGGGTCAGGACGAGATTTATGGCGGCGCGGGTAACGATCAGCTCTATGATGAAGGCGGAAATTCCATTATCTACGGCGAAGAAGGAAACGACTGGATTCAGGCTACAGACGGCGATGCCTATCTTGATGGAGGAGCCGGTGACGATACACTGCTTGGCGGAACCTCCAATGATACAATTTATGGTGGAAGCGGTAACGATTATCTGCAGGGTAACAGTGGTAGTGATACTTATATTTTCGGTAAAGGGGACGGTTCTGATATTATTCAAAACTATGCTGACGATTATTCGACGGCAATGGACACCCTGCAATACGGCGCAAGCATTGATGACATCATGGTGGCAAAGGAAAATAATGACCTGCGAATCAGCCTAAAGGAAACAACAGATTCAGTATTGATTCGGGATTGGTTTAGCGGCAGCCCATACCAAATAGATCAAATTCAGTTTTCGGATGCAACAGTTCTGGATTCATTGCACCTGGAAGGAAAAATTGCCAATACGATAAATGGAACGGACGCCAACGAAACTATTGTCGGAGGAAGTTTCAGCGATGAGATTTACGGTGGTGCCGGAAGCGATACAATTTATGGCGGTGCGGGAAATGACGCAATGTACGGCGAAGATGGTGATGATACTATTTTCAGCAACGACGTTAATTATGGGGATAATGGGGACAATCTGTTAGACGGAGGTTCAGGAAATGATCGTTTGGTTGCCGGTGATGGACTGGATATTTTGTTGGGTGGCGCTGGAGATGATAGATTAGAATGCGGTGATGGTGGTTTGGCAAGAATGATTGGCGGCGCCGGCAATGACACATATTGTGTTGATAGTGCAGGTGATACAATTATAGAAAATGTCAATGAAGGACATGATATTGTTAACGTGTGGGGAGCTGTGGAATACTATACACTAGGTGAAAATATTGAGGACCTCAATCTTGGTTACGCAGCTCATCACGGAACAGGCAATAATCTGGATAACACGATAAAGGGCAATGGTAATCATAATACATTAATTGGAGCTGCCGGGGACGATGAAATCTGGGGGTACAGTGGCGATGATACAATTGATGGAGGAACTGGTAACGATTATTTGATCGGAAGTTCCACACAATGGAGGTATTGGTGGGATTGGCGTGATCTGTCCAGTGAAGCCAACGGTAATGACACCTATCTGTTCAAACGTGGCTCTGGTCAGGATATGATTTTCGACCGTGACGTATCATTCAGCAATACAGACACCATTCTTTTGGACAATAGTATTCAACCTGAAGATTTAATGCTTCGTCGTGAGATGGGTACGAATATATGGAATACAGCAGATAACCTGGCCCTGTCCATTGCCGGCACGACCGATAGGATGACTGTTGCCAACTGGTTTGATGAAACCGGTGAATGGCAAGTCGAACATATTCAATTCGCCGACGGAACTGTCTGGGACGGGCAAATGATCAAGCAAATGGTGCTTAAAACAACATCTGGAGATGACTATATAATCGGCTATGATAGTGATGATATTATCAACGGGTTAGGAGGAAATGATTACATCGAAGGTCGCGCCGGCAACGATATGATCACGGGCGGGACAGGCGATGATATTCTTTACGGCGGATCGGGAGACGATACTTATTATTTCAATTGGGGAGACGGCAACGATACAATTTACGATAATAAATGGGAAATATACAAAGGCAACAATACGATTATCTTTGGCAGCGGTATTACGCCCGGCATGATACGTCTGAAAAAAGGAAGTCTTTTAATAGAGATAGGAGATAATGGAGACAGCATTCGGATACCGGATTTTAATCCTGACGATGCAAGAATGAATCCGGTAATCAGCACCTTCGTATTTGCCGACGGAAGTATCCTTAGCTATGACGAATTGATAGATAGAGGCTTTGACCTTGATGGTACAGCAAACGATGACGCCATGACCGGAACCAGCGTGGTTGACCGCATAAACTCCCGGGAAGGAAACGATACCGTATCCGCAGGCGGCGGCGATGATATAGTACATGGCGGTGCGGGCAACGATGAACTTTATGGCGGGATTGGCAGCGACACCTACGTTTTTAATTTGGGCGACGGGATGGATACGATCAATGATACATCCACCATCAATGAAGGCAATATGATAATGTTTGGGGAAGGCATCACAAAAGATGACCTTACCTTAGTCCGCAGCGATGGAACTTTGAGAATAAATGTAGGCACTAACGGCGACGCAATAAACCTTCTTAATTTTGATCAGAATGAAGTTACGGGTTCCCTTGTGGTACGAACACTGCAGTTTGCTGATGGATTACAGTTTAATCTCACCGATTTACTTAATCGGCCCCCGGTTGCCGCCAATCCGATTGCGTCGCAAACAGCAAGGGAAGACGCAGTTTTCAACTTTACGATTCCGGAAAACAGCTTTAACGATCCTGATGTTGGCGACACCATGATTTACACTGCTACACTTGCCGATGGGGCAGCTCTGCCTTACTGGCTGGTATTCGATGCCTCAACCATGACATTTAGTGGAACGCCAAGGAATGACGATATTGGAGTTCTGTCGCTTAAGTTAACCGCTACAGATACAACCGGTGCCTTTGTATCCAGTGGTTTTAATATTACCGTTCAACCAAAGGTAAAATATGGAACAAATTATACTGATTTTATCGTTACAGGAAATAAGAGAGACTTTATCAACGCCTTGGGCGGCCCCGATATCGTTTACACGGGAGAAGGCGATGACACCATATTTGGCGGCAACGGAACGGACCTTTTATGCGGAGAAGGCGGTAACGATGCAATTTATGGTGAGAATGATCCCGATATAATTCTGGGAGGTAAAGGCAATGACATCTTGGACGGTGGGGCGGGCGGGGATATAATGACGGGTGGAGATGGTAACGATATTTACACAGTAGATAATATGCGTGATATTATCTTAGAATTTTATAATGAGGGAACGGACACGATTCAGAGCTACATAACATATACATTGAGCAATAACGTCGAGAATCTGACATTGACCGGAACAGCAGCAATTAATGGCACAGGCAATAATCTCAACAATATACTGACCGGCAACAATGCGGATAACACTCTTGCCGGAAATGCGGGCGACGACACTCTGGACGGCGGTGAAGGAAATGATATTCTGATTGGCGGCAATGGTTCGGACACATACCTTTTCGGGCGAACCGACGGTAAGGATATACTTAATGAGACGGCAGACTTAAGCGGGAACATTGATACACTAAAGCTGACCGGCAACATAACAACAACCGAGCCGATACTGTTCAGGCAAAACAACGACCTTTATGTATTTATCGATTCCGACAACTACATGAGGATAGTTAACGAATTTCAGCAGACTAATTACGGAATTGAAAGACTGGAAGTAACGGACGGTCATTACATCACTCGCGCCGATATCCAGACTATAGTTGATACAACGAGTGCCATCAACAACGATTCCGGCATGGATGTAATGCAAAAATACAATGCCTTGATGGCAGACCAGCCGTATCAGAACATATTGGCGCAAAGCTGGCAGCAGTAAAATGTCCTGAACAGTGCTTGAGTTAACAATGGCCGGTTACCAGGGATTGTCCGCAGGTTTTAAGCCGCTACCAAGTTGTTCAAATTTTCCCGGGCAAAAAGCTGTTTGCCGTTAACAAAAGTCTCCATCGGTGTTTTGTCCTGACATCGACTTCCCTCTTGTGTAATTTTCCGCATAAAAAGATAGGTTACGGGATTTTTAAGACTTTATCGGCACACATTTTCGAAATGATCTGTTATACTCCGGAGGTGCCTTTTAGATGATTATCAGGTCTATTTTCTTGACATGTGGTGAAAGAAATCGCGTTTCGGTCGGACAAACAATCAAATAAAACTCTAAAAAAGTTAAGCAGATTCTTTTTGATTATAGACTACCAGGTACGGAATGCTCCTGAGTCAATATGGACAAAATCATCAGCCGGGTAGTAGCCAACGCCGCCAATGCGCAGCGAGATTGCAGTGCGCCGGACGGCGGACAGGGCAGTGCCTGGAATACGGATGTCGAGGGCACGGCCTTCCAGGTGCAGGCTGTATTTCGCCACTTTGTGGCCGCGGCTTAAAAGGTAGTTGTTGTATTTCGGCGAGCGGTAACCTGAAATGACATGGATTTCGTCGTCGCAGCCGAGTCGGGTGCCGACAAGGTCGAGAAACTCGATGGTCTTGATGTCGATTGGGCACTGCTGGTCTGTATAGTGGCAGCGCAACAGCCAGTTCAGTTCCCTGATGGACTGGATGTTGTATTGACCATCCCGGTTTCGATAGATGGCGTTGATTTTTTCACCGGTATGGATGTTGTATAATTTTAATCGTCCCGACGGCAGTCTTTCTCCGGAGATATTGGCTAAAACTTGACCGGGCTGGAGAAGGGCAAGGGTGGTTGTAAGCAGCGAGCTCTTAAGGAAAGAACGTCTGCTGATGTGAAAAGTCATAGAAATGCTCCTGTTTTTCTATTAGAAATTATTCATGGTGGAATTAACATAGAAAATAAGGGCTGGCATGTCAAGAACATCTAATGCCGAGCTGCTTCTTTGCTTGTCTTTGTCGGCAGCAGCTTGCCCGGCGCATCCGGCATTCGCCGGAGTTTCTGCCGGGGCGTAGGCTTTCTCAACTCTTGTCCATAAACTTCATTAATTCCAGTCTGATGGTTTCATACAAGTCAGGCAGCCAGGAAGGACGGGGAGGTATATTTTTAACGGGACCAAACTTTCGCATATCACTGGGGGTAATGATTACCTTTACATTGCTTAAGCCTGTTTTTGCAACAAGTACAAAGAGTTCTTCGATGGCGGCGTCGCCAATTGCAATGCATCCGTGGGACTTGTCTTTTCCGTGTATATGTATGTTGCCGCCCAGATTCGATCTTCTGTCTTCACGAGCCCTCTGAAGATCGTAATCGTTGGGGTAATTGACTTTCATAGAGAGATGGAACCTGCTTGCCGGATTAAGAGCAACGATTTGATAAATACCCTCGGGAACCTGATTATCTCCCTGGCGCAGTTTTGGCCCCGACCAGCCGCTTGCGAAAAGAATATCATAGGTGTGTACATGCCTCCAGGTGCCTTCGTTTTGAGCCCAGATTTCGAGTTCCAGGACATCTTTCACAACGATGAAGCAGAGCCGCTTTGGCGGGTAAGGCGCTTTGATGCTGTCGAAGAATGGCTTTATGCGGGCCTCAGCCCTTGGACCTATCTGCTTGATCACCCTTTTAACGGCCGGACTATCGTAAAGGAGAGCGTCCGGCGTATTTGCAACAGTGACGCCATGGACATCTGCGGGGACCACTGTAAATAACCAGGTCGTAACAACGATAATCAAAATGCTTTTTAAGCGCTTGCCTGCCATGCTATACATAATTTACTCAAAAAATGTTTCCATCACTTGCAAATTTCTGGTTCCGGCATTATGACTGCCGGAGATATTTAAAAATACAAATCTAAGAAAGGTTGTCAATAAACAAAAATGACCAGCTTCTATAATTCTTTTTTTAAATGCATCGCAAGAACATTTTTTTTGTTTTTATTGCTTGTCCTGATTATCCCCGCAGCCGGAGCGGATGCGAAGATTTTTGTTTTATCGCCGGTCCAGAAAATGGTGGGAGCCGTCAGTACCTACACGGTGCAAGAGGGAGAGTCTCTTATCGAGATCGCCCGGAAATATGATCTTGGATATAATGCAATTATCGAAGCTAACCCCGGCCTTGATCCTTTTGTGCCGGGAGATGGAGTGACTGTTACTATTCCATCGCGCTGGATACTGCCTTCGGTAGCGTCTCAGACGGGGATAGTAATTAATCTTTCCGAGTTCAGGCTTTATTATTTTTTTGGACAAGCTGATTCAAGGTTTGTGCAAACGTTTCCGGTCGGCGTCGGCAGTGAAGGGCATGAAACTCCCCTTGGAGTATTCAAGATAGTTGAAAAAACCGCTAACCCCGCCTGGTATGTCCCTAAATCAATCCAGCTGGAAAATCCCAGCCTGCCCAAAGTTGTTCCTCCGGGGCCTGACAACCCGTTGGGAACCCATGCTTTGAGGTTGTCTAATCGCAGCGTCCTTCTCCACGGCACCAACAGGCCTTTTGCTGTCGGAAGAAGGGACAGTCATGGCTGCCTGAGGCTTTACCCCGAAGACATTCCGATACTTTTCATGCTTGTCCCTACAGGCACACCGGTAACAATTGTGCGTCAGCCCATTAAAGTGGAGGTCGAGGCCAACAGGGTGTATATGGAAGTCCATAAAGATCCGTATGCTGAAGTAACTCTGCAGGATGCTGCTAATTTGCTGATACAGAGAGGTCTGCTGGGAAGGGTGAATATTCAGAAAATGCAGGAAGTGTTCAGGAAAAAAGACGGGATACCCACTGATATCACCGATTAAGTTTGTGGGGCCCCTGCTTTTCCGCCGCCCGGGGCCCCATGAAACAGCCTATTTTCTCTGGTGCAGCTCAAAAGCCTTTTCAGCCTTCTTTGCAGATGCTTCTGCTCTTTTTGCAGCCGCCTCTGCTCTTTGGGCGTCGGCGTCACTCTTGCTGGCGCAGTCTTTGGCTGTCTTTAAAGCCTCCGCAGCATCACTCTTCGCCTTTTCAGCATCAGCTTTATTGGACGCGTTGCTGGCCTCCAATTTACTGATTCTGTCTGCCAAAGAGTCGTTCTGTTCCTTTACGAAACTCTTTGATGCACAGCCATAGGAAAAGGACACCAGAAAGCTCAACGCCAACATGATCACGACTGACTTTTTCATAATCTTCACCTCCTGTAAAAATTGATTAAATATAGTCTAAACAAAATAATTAGTAAATGTTTCATTTGCATCTTTTCCGTCCTCCAGATGCATATACCCGGTCAGTGTTTTGAAAATTTTAAAAATATTAGCAGATTAAAACTGGAATAAAAAGAAATATATCATCTTTATTATTTTGTTTGGATTTTTAACTGCAGCTAAATTATAAACATATACTCGGCTGAATCCAGGAAAGGAGGGAGAAAATGGGTACAGAAAAAGAAATCGCCTATCATCAATATAGCTGCCAAAATCAAGAATGTTTGCATATGTGGAATCAATATGGGTCGATAGATTGTGAGGACGAAAACGGGGATGCAATCAAATGCCCCAAATGTGGAAGTGATAAGATAATATATATTATTAACTGCTGCTCTGATTAATTCCATAGTTTAAAAGATAATCCGTTCAAAAACATTTCAGGGAGGTTGGTAATGAGAGGGCTTTGGAATCAGAAACTTTATTCCGGCTGTCATCATTCAAAGGAGCCGGCCATCAGGTATTTTCTTGTTTTCGTCTTTTTGCTTGTTCCCGCAGTGGTTTTTAGTGCAACGGCTCAGTGTCCCCGTTACAGTGTTTCCGTGGAGGGAACGCCCTCAATGTTTGGTGTTAAAAACTGGCCATGACGGGTTTTTTTAACGTATACTCTTGGAATCTTATGCCAAGTTGCATTCAAAGCATAACACGGCGGCAAGGAGGAGGCTTCGCAGGTGTAAATATTATGGTGTAATCTTCACGACTTCCCGGGATGATGAAGAAATGTAGAGCGCTCCTTTTTCATCTTCAACGACCACGTCGTCTTCCACTCCGACCACGCCTTCCCCCGGGAAGAAAAACTTCGGCTCAATAGCAATAACCATTCCCGGCTGTAGTACCTCCCTGGCGCCCCGGCAAATAATGGGGAGTTCATCAAGCTCCAAACCGATGCCGTGTCCCACGAAACGTACCTGGGTGGGGCCGAATCCCATAAAGTTTTCAGCAAAAGGAGTTTCTTTCTGCACCCATGCCAGGATTTCATCATATACCTCTCCGGCTGTTCGACCGGGAAGAAGCGCTCGGCGGATGCGCTCTTCGATTACCAGTGATATGTCATAAGCATGTTGGAATTTTTCGGAGAGTTCTCCGATAACCAGCATCCGGGTTACGTCGGCGAGATAGCCGTTGAAAGCAAGGGCAAAATCCATGACAATTGGCTCGTTAACCTGAATCGGGCTGTGCGAAGGCCCGATGGGATAGGCCCAGGAAGGGCCCAGACCGCCTGTGGGACCGTCAAAATTGGTCGAAACGGCGGCCCGCGCACCAGCAGTAACGCCGCCGAAATGAATTTCACCGCAAAAGCTTCTCAGGCGTACAATTGGTTCCTGACCGAGCAGGCGGGACTTAATCCCGAGAAGGCTTTCCAGTTCAACTTCGGTCATGCCGGGGCGCAGTATGGCTGATACGGCCTCCAGCAATTCTCCATAGATGCTGCATGCCTTTTCGATCTGGGCGATTTCCCATTCCGATTTAACAGCCCTGACAAGACGAAGCGCATAGGAAATATCGATGAATTTTGTTTCGGCAAATGTTTTCCGATATTGTTCAAAACGGGCGACAGGCAGGACATCATACTCCAGTCCCAGTATTTTGGGCACGGGGTGTCCCGCAGCACCGATGAGTTGAGGCAGCTTGGAAATGCCGGTAAGCGGCATGATTTCCCAGGGACATTCCTTCCGGGCGCGTTCCAGATAACGATAGGCGAGAATCAGCGGTTTCCCTGTGTTCGGTATGTAAACATGCAGGTCCTGGGCGGTTCCTGTGAAATACATGGTGTCAACACGTTGTACAAGGAGGACTCCATCAATGTTTTTGCTGCGCAAAACTTCTTGAAAACGATCCAGTCTTTTCTGTAATTCCAAAGCCGGAATCACTTGTTTAATTTGTTGAATCATTCATTGCTCCTAATGGATTCGTAAAAAGTTGCACAAGTAACAATTTTCACTCCTAATCAATCAGCCTCTCAATCCCTAAAGAGCAAGACCTGCCTGGTAGCCTTCATGAATGGCTTCCAGAAAACGGCGTGGCTTGTTGACGTCCCCTGCAGGTATGCAGAAGATGCCCAGTTCTTCCAGTACAGTCTGAAGTGCATTATTGGGGCGTGCCCCAAGGGCGGTGACGACCAGTTTTGCCGGTAGAGACACTTCCTGCCCATCGTGGATATACCGCACTTCACCGGCGGTAACTTCTGTGATCTGCGCGCCGGTAATCAATCGATTGCGGGAACGGCGCAAACGTTTATAAAGCCAGTATCCGCGAACCGTCTGGGTGGTGACTGGTTGTTTGGTAAGCTGCTCCAGGATGGTTACGGCAATACCCTGACTGATGAGGAAATCCGCCGTCTCCATGCCGACATGCCCCCCGCCCAGGATGACCGCCGGACCGACAGGCTTGGCCTTTCCCATAAGAAGCGCACGGGCATCAACGACTTGATGGTTGTCTAATCCGGGTATGGGCGGTGTACATGGATCTGCGCCGGTCGCCAGAACGACGGCATCCGGCCGCCCGGTTTCCAGATCCGTCCTGGCGATCTTCTTCCCCAAATGTATTGTAACGCGGGCTGCCGCAAGCTGGTTTTGAATCCAGGCGAGCCAGTCCTTTAAAACTGCCTTATGCGGAGGCACGGACGCCGGTAGAAGTTGACCGCCCGGTGTGGCCGCCTGTTCGAAGATTTCCACCTGATGACAGCGGCCGGCGGCTACAAGAGCGGCCTCGAGACCGGCCGGACCGGCGCCGATGATCCAGACACGCTTGCTTTTCGTAGCTGGTTCCGGCGCACCCCGGAATTCCTGCCCGCATTCAGGATTGAAAGAGCAAGTCATGGAACCCATTTCCAGAAGGAGGCGTTCGATGCAGCCCTGGTTGCACGCTATGCAGGGGCGAATGTCAGCCGGACGGCCTTCCTTCGCTTTCTTTACAAAATCCGGATCGGCAAGCAGGGGACGACCGAAGGCGATCAGATCGGCATCGCCCCGGGCAAGAGCTTCTTCCGCTATAGCCGGACTGGAGATCCGGCCCACTCCAATGACTGGTACGTTTACGGTCTCTTTAATGGCCCGCGCCCGGAAAAGGTTAAAACCTGTCTCTGTATCCATGGAGGCAACGTTCAGGAAGCCCGGCGTCGAATAGGCCCCGACGGAGGCGTTAATGGCGTTCGCTCCGGCTGCAACCATTTTCGGCGCTAAAGCCTGCATGAAGTCCAGATGGTAGCCATCTGGAATAATCTCATCAACTGAGACCCTTACAATGATGGGGAAATCAGGCCCGGTTTGTTTTCGCACCGCGGCAATGACGTCCAGTAGGAGGCGTGACCGGCCGGCATCATCGCCGCCATATTCATCCTCGCGATGGTTGGTAAAAGGCGAAAGGAACTGGGAAATCAAATAGCCGTGCGCTCCGTGAATTTCCACGGCGTCGAACCCGGCTGCCTGGGCGCGCCCGGCGGCCGCGGCATAAGCCTGGATAATCTCGGCGATGCGCGCAAGGCTCATGGCTTCGCAGGGTTGCCGGTAAATGACGCTCGGGATGGCCGAGGGGGACTCCGGTACAGCACCGTTGATGATGTCGGGCAGAGTTTCACGACCGGCGTGGTGGAGCTGGATGGCTGCTTTGGCTCCATGGCGGTGCACAGCTTCAGGGATGCGCGCCAGTGTGGGAATGAAATCATCACTCCAGCCGCCTAATTCATTAGCGAGAGCTTTGCCACGCGGGTCAATTGCACAGATCTCCGCGATGATCAGTCCGGTGCCGCCCAGGGCGCGGCGTTCCAGGTAGGCAACCAGTTGGTCCGAGGCTTTGTTGTCGGGCGTGGCATATGCGCTGCCCATGGCGGGCATTACCGCACGGTTGGGAAGATTCATTTTTCCGATGGCAATGGGTTTGAAAAGATGTTCGAATGTCATGAAAGCAGCTCCTTGTCTAAATGGCTGTCTTATACCACTTCTAAATCAAAGCGCTATCTTTGTTGGCTTCGTCGTCGGCTTCCTCAACGTATTTATAATACGCCTAGTGCCTCTGTCCCCCGCTGGCAGGGGTAGGGGGTGGTTGCCGCGACAATATCATCTTTGATTTAGAAGTGGTATTATTTGCTTGATAAAATATCAAATAAATATCGGTGTCAAGTGAAATGAATGATGAGATTAATCATTCGGAGTAAAAAAAATTGCTTTATAGTCAAATGCCGTCTTGTTGTGCAGGTCGTTTTTCACGGATGACATAAAATTTAAGAGAAAAGTCGGAAAAAAGATTGACACGCCGGATTAATAGTTTAATTTGGCGGCAGATTACGCAATGCCAAAATAGAATTCCACAGGGAATAGTGAAAATGAATGTAATTCCAAAAGGAGTTTTTTAATGAAGAAATATGCGCCATTATTGATGATAATTTTCTTATGGGCAGGTTGTTCCGGCCCTGAAGATACCGGCACCGGCAAAGTTAAAGAAGTTCCTGTCCTGGAGATGGAAGCGACCAGGCTGGCGTCGGATTATGCGGAAAATGAAATGGAGGCGGATAAAAAATATAAAGGCAAAATGGTTGTGGTTAAGGGGAAAATATATCAAATCGGCAAGGATCCCCTGGGGCAGCCTTTTATTGTTATCGGGGGACGTGCCTTTGGATATGGTGGAGTGCAATGCGTATTTGCCAGGGGTAAAGATAGTTCAGTTGCTGCACTGTCTAAAGGTCAATTTGTCAGCGTGAAAGGAAAAGTCGGCGGTAAAAATGTTTTCGTGCGGGTGGAGGATTCATCATTGCAGTAGTTGACGGCCTCGTAAAAAGACCGGATGCTGCGTTGCGCTTCATTCCTCGTCATTGCGACGTACGTTAAGTACGTCTCATTCCTCAGGATTCGCGCGCCTTGCCTGTGGCCTTTTTGCAAGGCCGTCTGAAAATTGTTAATTTTATGACTTTTTACCAGTCCATCATAGTTGACTAATTTAAAATGATATTGTATCAAAAAAGAAAATTTCTATTAATATTGGAAAAACAGTTTTAATAAATGCATACAGACAGGAACATGAACTTCGTGTTGCCGCTGGCGGAAAAGGATTTGATAACTTTGTTGGGTGCAAGGGAACGAATCGAGATCATAAAATAACTTGTTAAGTGTTGATAACGGGAGCAATGATATGCCTGAATATTGGATCAAGATTAGTGAAACGGAACGCGAGGATATTAATCGTCACCATTACCTGATTACGGCGGAAAGCGAGAGCGAAGCGAAAAAATCAGCGCTGAAATTTATGGAACGCTTCATTGACGATGACGAGAATCCGGAAAAAATTGAAAATGGATATACATTTTATAATAATGAAATCGTTGTCCGGCTCGAATCAATCAAGGAAACAACGAAAGAAAAATTTAAGGATTTTCTACTGAAGATTCATACGATCGACATGACATAGTAAAAAAATGAACCCTGAATGAAAGTAAAATGCTTTTGAAACAGACTTTCAGAATAAATAAGAAATAAACAATCCCAATATTATTGCTTATTATTGCATTGACACATAAAATCTCTTATTTTATACTATCTTGGCAATAAGGAAATGTCTCATTAATTCAAAATTAAGGGGAGGAAATACCATGGCTAAATTGAATGATGTAATGAAGGAAATGATCAAAGGGCAGCAGGCGTGGGTGGCAACAAGCGGCGCCGATGGAAAAGCCAGTTTAGCAATAAAGGGCAGCGCAAGAATAGTTGATGATGAACATATTGCATTCTTCGAATTGATGGGTAACAGGACCTGGGCTAATGTACAAAAGAATCCCTGGGTTGCCATTGCCGTGTCTGATGTGAGCAAATTTAAGGGTTTCCGGTTCGAAGGAAATGCTGAAATAGTCACCTCCGGACCGCTTTTTGACGACGCAGTAAAGCTGGCTCAGGCATTGAAGATACCTGTTCCACCCAAAGCAGCTATAAAAGTAAAAATCGAAGAGATTTATGATCTCGGTAAAGCCGGCAAGAAGGTATCCTAGTTCAGTCACACAGTAACAGTACATATCCATCAATCGACTTACTCTAATGAGTATCCGGTTGTACTTTGGAATATGGCTGAAACCTTTAAGAGGCGGGACCTTTTATTTGGTCCCGCTTTTAACGTGAGGCTCATCAGTCTATGTTTCGTCAAATTCTGATCCCGACAGATTTCTCCAAGAAGATAATTGGCCCTCTCGGCATGGCAATGAACCTTGCGGAAAAATATAACAGCACCATCCATCTTCTCCATGTCATTGAAATAATCCCCGAAGCAACTTTTGCGGAGTTTGAGGATTTCTACAACAAACTGGAGAAAAGAGCAGAAAACCAGATGAAAAAAATCATATCAAACTATATGGACAAATCTGCCCTGCCGCTTCATCACATCAGTTACGGGAATCGGGTCGAGGAAATACTGAAATTTATCAAGCAATATGAAATTGATCTGATCATCATGAATTCTCACAAGGCGAAAATGAAAAATCCTCTCCGGGACTGGGGCACGATCAGTTACAAGGTGGCTCTATTATCGGAAAGCCCGGTCATGCTGGTAAAATAGGGTGACGACCTCGCAAAAAGGCCGGATGCTGCGTTGCGCTTCATCCTTCGTCATTGCGTCGTACGCTAAGTACGTCTCATTCCTTAGGATTCGCACGCCTTGCCTGCGCCCTTTTTGAGAGGTCGTCTGAAAATTGTTAGTTTTGTGACTTTTTATGAGTTCATCAAGGTAAAAAAATAGAGAGCAGGAATGTCCGCTTTTCTAATCGTGTGCACAGCTTCTTTACATCTTCGTACACTACTCGTGTTTGTCAACGTTTGTTACGTATTATCTTTTCCTGCCGCTGCACGCCAATCATACGGCAACAGTGTTTGAAGAGTGACTATTGTTCCTTCCCTCACCATAACTTCCGCCCTGCAATTTTCTTCGTGAAGTTGACTGATGAATTCCCGGCACCTTCCGCAGGGGGGCAGTATTTTGCCGTTTGCATCAACGGCAATCATTTTAACGACGCGGTTTTCGCCGGCCGTGATCATTGCTGCAGCGGCGGCGTGTTCAGCGCAAAATCCCATCGAACAGGAAGTTTCAATGCAAACACCGGTATAGATTTTTCCGTTCTCGGAAAGCAGCGCAGCACCGACTTCGCCGGCTTTTGCTTCCGCCGAAAGACGGCGGGGATTAACTACAGCTCTTGCCTTTTGGTATAACTCGTCAAATATGTCCGCCATAAGATTTTCCCTGTTCACCAGATATGGAAAGTAATTTACTTTTATTTTAGCATAAAACATGAAAAAACAGCCCGTTCAATTTTCAATCAATCATAAAACATTCTGATTTTTATTTTGACTTATTGTAAAAAAATCGGTTTATTATCCCGGATGCGGTTTAAATTTTACTATGGAGGTATGTCATGAAAGATTCTTTAAAGCCGGGATTGACAGTTGAATTTAAATTCAAAGTTCCAGAAAACAAAACCGTTCCTTTTCTATATCCGGAATTTGAAGAGGGCCATGTAATGCCGAAAGTATTTGCTACAGGCTTTCTCCTGGGGTTATATGAATTTACCTGTATCAAGGCTCTCAAAACTCACCTCGACTGGCCGAACGAGCAGACGGTAGGCATCGGCATGAACATGACCCATGCGGCCGCCACTCCGGCAGGGATGACCGTTACCGTAAAAGGAAAACTCGACAAAGTGGAAGGACGCAAATTAACTTTTAAACTGGAAGCATTTGATGACGCCGAAAAAGTATCCGAAGCAACGCATGAAAGATATGTCATAGATGCGGGGAAATTTAATGCAGCCATAGGTAAAAAAGCAGCCAAAGCGTAAAGCGGCGAAGATTAGAAAAAACCTTTATTTGATGATTTCCGGAGGCTGGTCAAAATGACCGGCCTCTTTTTTTCGGGGGAACTGATGGAGACCGGAAGGCGAACCGTGGTGTCTCTGACGTTTGGGGACGTTGAACTGTCTGCATAAAAAATAATTCTCTTAGTCTTACCAAGATTTCCTTGACACGCAAGTTCGCGTTTCCTATACTTCACTTCTCCCAAAAAGTTCTTGTTAAATCAGATAAATTGCAAGCCGTGTTGCCGTCGGGATTGTTTATGAGGCGTTTATTGTTTCTGGATATTTCGATGGTCTTGATATTGAAACATTTTTAATAAATGTAAAAAAAGGAGGGTGAAAGAATGGCTAATGACGCAGTATTGACCAGCAAGAAAGATGGGATTTGCACCATAACCATGAACAGGCCGGAGGCTATGAATGCATTGAATGCCGATATGATGAGCGGTCTCTGCCAGGCTATTGCACAATGCTATGACGACAGTGTCCGCGCGGTTATCCTGACCGGCGCGGGCAAAGCTTTTTGCCTGGGAGGCGATATCGCCTTTGCCAGCACCTATGGAGACGGCGATCTCCAGGCCTTTTTCAGAGATATGACCGGGCCGCTGGCGCGCCTGATTTCCGATATGAGACAGCTTCCTAAGCCCATTATCGCCAGTGTCAACGGAATTTGCGCCGGGGTAGGGATCAGTTTTGCCGCGGCCTGTGATCTTCGCATATGCCACAGCGGAGTGATTTTCAAACAGGCCTATACCGGAGTGGGAATCAGCCAGGACGGCGGCTTTAGTCAGATGGTCCCGTTGCTGGTGGGATTGGGCCGGGCCAGTGAAATGGTATTTTTAGACGAAGTCATTTCAGCGGATAAAGCCCTGAATTGGGGTCTGGTCAACAAAGTGGTGGCCCCGGAAGAGTTAACGGCGACAACCGAAAAACTTGCCGCCAGACTTGCCGGCAGTGCTACCGCTGCTTTCGCCTCCTCCAAGGCGCTATTGAACAAGGCACTCCTGCCTTATCTGGAAGTGCAGCTGGAAGCCGAACGACAGGGAGTCATTAAAACATCCGGTACCGAAGATTATAAGGAAGGAGTAGCAGTATTTACCGGAAAGAAGAAAAAACCGGAATTTACAGGCAAATAAGGCGGGTCGAAAACCGATAAACAATTAATCGATTAAAATCAAAAGGGGCGGTCTATTTTTGAGGATTTACAAAAATGGAACCGCCCCACGTATTTTCTATAGATTATTCCCCTATTTTTCATACCAAGTTGCATTCAAAGCATAACAAAGCAACCCTGGAAAAACCTTGCAATTATGACTTGAATTATCAGGCTTATCCTCCTCACTCTTCGCGATTTTGTTTAATGTGTATGCGGATTCACTGCACACGCTTGAGCGATGTGCCCTGAATCCGCAGCGTATTCTGGTCCGAGAACCTAAAGTCAATCTCTTCGTCTCCGGTTGGTTTGTTTTTATAGGCACCCTTCTGGCCTCGCCTGGTTGGGTCCGGAAGCCAGTCCTCTTTCCTGTCATGCAGATAAAGCTTCCTGCCATGCACCTCGTACCGCCCTTTCTGTGTGGCACACCCGGATATGACGGTTCCCGATCCGCAGTGGATCATGCGATACGTACCATTCGGCTCGAATTTATAATGTTCCACGTTGTAGGAAACGCCTTTCATTGTCCCGGAGGACGGATCAACAAGATCTCCGTAAGTATCAGGATTGGAGGACCACGTGCCTATCAGGCCGCCGCCTTTAGCCGGTGTACCGCTCGAATTCTTATTTGTTAAAGCAGAGGACTCATCAGGGATGCGTTGATCAGAAGGTGCCCGTGTGGTCCCCAATTGTGGCGGGTGGGAATTGGGACCGGATGCCAGAGAGGAACCAATACCCTTAAGAACTGTTGCCGCATGTTTCTGTGAATAGCCCTCAGCGGGACCTGTGAAGGAGAGCCACAGGACACTCTTTCCGTTCTTTGTAACGATCCCATATCCCCGGTATTGTTTCTCTTTATCTACGTTACGCAAGTTGAAGGTAAAGGCCTCCCGCTTTCCATCCTGCTGCTCTTTTCCATTGAAAGCCCGTAGGGCGGGGTTACTTTTTTTCAATGCACTGATCGTTTTGTTGGCAAGATCCCTTGCGCTCTTTTTCTCATCAGTGGGCAGCACGATCACCAGAACACTCTCATCCGACCTGGAGTTGCTTATGTCGATCCAGGATTCTTTTTGGTTCACGCTCCAACCTTGGGGGTAATGAAAAGAAAATGATTTGTCCGTTGATACGTATTTACGCCAGTCAGCGTGTGCTGCGTTTGACCACGTAATAATCAGGACCAGAAAAAAAATAAATGTGCCAAATATTCTTCCTTTCATGTTACCTCCTAACCGTTGTTCTCTGTATGGTTTTGCAGTATACTAACGATATTCCTAAAAATTGCCGCTATTTTCAGCAAGCCAGAGCCCGGAAACCTTTTAATATCTATAGATACGGGAGAAGCTTCACGCCTGTCAGGCGGTAATGCCTTGCGTAGATTTTCTTTTACACACTCTTCTCCTCTTGGCCTGCAAAGTGATTATTTTTTCAGAGCTTTTCGCAATGTCTTTCCAAGCTGCCCAGCCTCAACTATTTGTCCGGCTTCTTCGCCTACTGGTACCGGTCCGGCAAGGTTAAATCGATATTGAATTCCGTTCGCTCTAACCTTAAGCCCAACCGAAAAGAAATACCATGGGAAATCTACCTCTAAAACATTTAGCGGGTAATCAAATACGACAGCGCTTTCGCCGGCATCCATCTGCCTCGCAAGACCTGGTTGGCGGGTATCCCTCTCAAGATTGTTGAGTTGCCATTTCCATAATTGTCCATGTCCAAAAGCGGTAAAGCACAAACGTCCCTCGGCGAGCTTCAGCTCTCCTGGAACCATGCTGATACCCCTCACCAGCCATGCTTTAGTGCTAAGTTGTACTGAAGTGTCCATTTCGGTTCTTGTCCTATTCATAGGGTTGAGACAGCAGTTTCCGGAGCGAGAATTTCATCGCAGAGCTGATATCAGATTTTCTGAGCTGATAGTGGATGTCTGATATACGCCATCCTTTTCTGGTTTTTATAGTATCGAACTGCATCTCCATGATATCACTTTGCCCATTTTGATCATACACGACCATAACCCTATTTGTCCCTGGTATTCTGCTGATTCTTAGATTAGAAGCACCTTCCGGATCCTGGCTGCCGAAAAGGGGAACAAAATCAATGTGTCCCAACTTTTGCGTTCTGTGCTCAAAAGCCCTGTCACGAGCTATCATATTTGACAAACTTGGGATAAAGTATCTTGCGAGCACTGTCTTTGGCTGCTCAATGAGAATGTCCCTGTAAAAATGGTCAGACATGAAACATTCCCAGCCAAAATCGCGATACAACCATGCTACTACTTCTTCCGGTTGTTTGAACCGCGAAGGTCGGTCCGCCGCAATTGCGCAAGTAAGATGAGATACGAACAGCAAAACTGTTAAAGCTATATGTAGGCACTTCATCTCTTCATCCAACGTAACGGATATTTATGCCGTTTGTACTCATAGACACCCTTCAATATACCTTACCGATGTTAGTCTGCCGGACCCGAACGTAGTTACTTTACCGCGCATGGTTTCGAAGATAAACCCGAATCCGGATTTCGTTTCTACGATAAGGTACTTGCCGTCATTCTCCAGATAAGGATGTGGCTCTTCTTTCACCTTGCCGGGGAATGCTTTCTTAACAGCCTTTTCTGAATCCCCTATACGGATTCCTTTCACAGAAGGGATCTTCCGGGAAAAAACGTCGATCCTGGTTATGCAGCCTTCTTCCACCATGAACCCTATATCTTCGGAATGACCTTCTGGAGAGGCGTAGTAACAGCTTTGTTGTTCTTCGTACGGGGGCACATCGGGCTCAACCGGTATCCCCAGTTTGACAGCCGCTTCTTTTGGGGCAACCCAATAGTTACAGGGCCGAACCCGTCGGCCTTTAGTCGGTATTTCGATAAGTCTTGCGCAAAGGCAGTGCCCAGAAAACAGCCTGCAAGTACCACGATTAGAATCAATTTACGCATGTGTTTGATCTCCGGCATAACGGAAGGCATCACTGCCGGCCGCATGCCACCGTTATTGTGCTTTATTTACTCCATTGTGTAATAATTTTATCCTTATTAAAATAAGCCGTGACATCATAATTAATTATACACTTGCGTGACATGTTAATTGCCACCGCTATCCTGTGAATGTGACTGGGCATTAACAGTCTTTTGTTTCCTGAATGCTTCAACGTTTCTCAATACCCGAGAAAAACTTTTATCTGTTTGATCTCTGTCATGAGCTTTTCAAAACCGGGAATAGTTAAAGACTGAGGGCCGTCGGAGAGGGCTTTTTCCGGTTCGGGGTGAACCTCGATCATAATGCCGTGAGCTCCCGCCACCAGCGATGCTTTGGCCATCGGCGGGACCAGGTTGCGTTTACCTGTTGCGTGAGACGGATCCACCATAATGGGGAGGTGCGAAAGTTCCTTGATGATCGGAATAACAGACAAGTCCAGGCTGTTGCGGGTTGCTGTTTCAAAGGTCCGGATGCCGCGTTCGCACAGAATAACCTGAGGATTTCCTTCCGCCAGAATATATTCAGCCGCCGCCAGAAATTCCTCAATGGTGGCGCTTAGGCCTCGCTTCAGGAGCACCGGCTTTCGAATGCGTCCGAGTTCCCGCAGAAGGTCAAAATTCTGCATATTCCTGGCACCCACCTGCAGAATGTCCACGTAACTTGCTACGAGTTCCACATTTTCCGAAGTCATTACCTCGGTGACCAGTGGGAGGCCGGTCTCCTGTTTGGCCAGGGCTAAAAGTTTCAGACCTTCCTCTTTTAGCCCCTGAAATGAATAAGGCCCGGTGCGGGGTTTGAAGGCGCCGCCACGGAAGAACTCGGCTCCGGCAGCCTTAACGGCTCTTGCTGTCCGCATAATCTGCTCTTCACTTTCCACGGCGCATGGCCCGGCGATGATTACGGGGGGACTGCCTTCGCCGATTTCCACACCGTCGATCTTAATTACCGTCGGCCGGGGATGAAAATCGCGGGACACCATCTTATAGGGCTTGGAGACATGAATTACTTCCTTCACTCCCGGAAGATCGCGGATGGAAAGGTCATCCACATATCCTTTATTGCCCAGGACGCCGATGGCTGTTCTTTCGCTTCCGGGAATAGGTGACGCCGTCAACCCCATCCTTTCAACCGCCGCCATAACGGCGCCGATTTGCTTTTGGTTGGCATTGTGATGCATGACGATCAGCATGGCTTTGTTCTCCTCATTATGGATCGCTCCTGAAAGCCTTATTAATGATTTGTTATCTGAAAATGATTTCGTTGGGTAAGCCGGTCATGGTAAAAATTTTCTTTCCGGGCCGAAAAATCCGACAACGCGGTTTCGACCCAGATTTTTCGCACTGTATAATGCTTCATCCGCTTTTTCCACCAGCATTTTCCAGTTTTTCAGCTCAGGTTCATATGTGGCGATGCCGATGCTGATGGTCAGCGGATGTCCACTATAGCGTTTCAGCAGCAGCTTTCCGAGTTTTTCGATTTCCTTGCGTAAACGTTCCGCATATTTCATTGCCTGGACAAAGACGGTATCGGGAAGAACAATCAGGAATTCTTCGCCCCCGAAACGGCCGACATAATCTCCGGGGCGAGACAATCTCTGCATTGCGGTTGAAAGCAGCTGGAGGATGTTGTCGCCGGCCAAGTGGCCGAAGGAATCGTTAAATCGCTTGAAGTGATCGATATCCAGCACGGCAACAGAGAGGCTGTCTGCGTCGGCAACAGCCTTTTTGTATGCCCCGGCAAGCAATTCGCTGATAGTGCCTTTGTTGTAAAGAGACGTAAGGTTATCGTAAGCCGCTTTGACACGATAATTTTCGAAAAGACGCGCCCGTTCAAGCGCCATGCCGAGTTCATTGGCAACAATGGAAACTGAATAAAGTTCGGCAGGATTGATTGGACGGCCGGATGTGATGCAATCAACACCGATTAATCCCAAAATCTTGTTGTCACTGGTGATTGGAATGATACCCATTTCCGTAAGACCAAACAGATTGAGCAATTCGCGGTCCGCTTCGATAGTTCCGTTTATCAGAACCGGACTTTTTTGCCGCAGGCAGGACATAATACCCTCGTGCTGCGCTGTGATCTCCACCTTCCTTCCCATGATGCTTTCAGGGGAACCGGCCGTGACGAAACAATCGGTTACTATGAGAATCCTTTTTTTCCCTTCAATCTGGAGAACATAAAGCCGATCGTACAGGAACTCCCGCTGCACCGCTTCAAGGGTGCTTTGGATAATTTCCCTCGGATCAAGGCTCCTGTGCGGCGCAGTTACACTTTTCTTGAGCGTTGTAAGCGACTCGACTTTCTTTTGAAGCTCCGCTTCCTGGTAGTGATACTGGGTATTTCTTTTGCTGAGATCAATTGTCGCCCTCAGCAGGTTTTCCCGAAAAATGTCTGCTGAAGGAAAACTGAAGTTGTAAAAATCGGCAATTCCTTTTACCTCATGATCCATGCGTTCGAGCAGGCTTCGTAAATTGATATGATCCATATCGATCAACTCCGAGACCTCCGGTTGAAGGATTGGATGACGTAGAATCTTAACCGACCCGATGCCCTGAGTCCATGTGACAAAATTCGCCAGGGATATAATCGCAACCAGCAATTCCTGTTCTGCAGTAAGCCCCAGATGTGCAAACCGTTCATGGTGCAGGCATGTTGCCATCACAAAGCTTTCCGGTAATCCCCACTCAGCGCAGAAAAAAGCCCCGAGCTTATGGTGAGCCATCCCGATTACCTGTGCCTCATCGTCAACCAGAAGCCCGTTTGTCGGCGGCAGGTGTTTGAGAAAATCACTGTAGGTAATGCGGCCATAGACTTCCAGAATGATCTTGCCGATATCATGAAGCAGGCCGGCGACGTATACATCATCGGAATGGGGATACTGCAGTTCCTCGGCAATCGCCTTGCTCATGCAGGCAACGGAAAGACAGTGCTGCCAGAAATGAATACGATCAAAATCATACCGGCGCGACGGCGCCACCAACTGCTCAAAAAGGGTTACTTCCAGGGCAAGAGTTCTGATTGCCCGGAAGCCCACATGATGAATCGCTTCCCTGACATTGGATACCCGGTGCGGTACGGCGAATGCCGCAGAGTTGACGATGCGCAGCATTTTCGCCAGGATCGTCGGCTCTGTTCCGACAACACGCTCAAGGTCGTCGAGCGACGCATTTTCATCATTCGTGATTTGCAGCAACTTCAGAATGACCAGCGGAAGGGTCGGTAATTCGATTTTCGTTTCTGAAATTACCGCATGCACATCCTCAGCAGCCGGAATAGGTACCTTGCCCGCAAACAGCAACCCGGAATTCATTAATGCCTCCTAGTACAGCCTTCTTGGAAAAGACTACTATACTCCGAGGTTATATGCAAGCATCTACTTATAATCTTTACTATATTCATGGGAAAACAGACCAGCATGGATACGAGGAATGTTTTCCCCATTTTCTCAGATCAGTTGCTGTTTTTATTACTTTTCATTTAGAAATTTTCAAAACCCAATCGGCAAATGCAGCCATGAAATCCTGAAGAAATTTAAATGTTGCCTCGTTGGTCACATTTCCCTCTGCGTCGAAAAGCTGTGCCGCACCGCCGATGTATGCCTCGGGCTGCTGCAAGGGAAGAACATCCAGAAACACAAGAGATTGCCGGAGATGATGATTGGCGCCAAAACCGCCGATCGTACCCGGCGAGACGCTGACCACCGCGCCGGGCTTGCCGCCCCAGACGCTCTGACCATACGGCCGCGATCCTACATCAAGAGCATTTTTCAGCACGGCGGGAACTGAACGGTTGTATTCCGGTGTCACAAACAGGAAGCCGTCAAAGGACTTCACCCGCTGACGGAACTCTGTCCATACTTCAGGAGGATTGCCTTCGTCGTCGTAATCCTGATTGTAGAGAGGAAGCTGACCGATCTCAATAATATCGAGCGCAGGTGATGCCGGAGCCAGCTTTGTTAGCGCTATTGCCGTCTTCCGACTGAAAGATCCTTTCCTCAGACTTCCGACAAAAACAGCAATTTGTCTTGTCATATTTTGTCCTCCTCAGAAATTTGGTGTTAAATTTTGGGGTTGGTTGTTTATGAATACTAAAAACACACTTACGTTTATAAGTTATTGAGTTTAAATATAATCTGTAAAGTAATAATGTCAATAAACCAGCAGGGTATACGCCGGTGTCGATTATGAGATTTTAAAGTTTAACGCAGGGCGAGAATCTTTCCGGCATCATCTACCGTTGCTACCTCGCGGTCGGCCTCTTTAATGATTCGGGCGGCTTGTTCTACAAATTCGGCGTTTGACGCGGCGAGCCGGTTTTTAGCGTACATGACGTTATCTTCCATGCCGACCCGCACATGTCCGCCCATGGCGACCGCCGTCAGCAGAATCGGCAAATGTCCTGCGCCAATGCCGAAGGCGGACCAGGTTGATTCTTGGGGAATCAGACTTTTCAGATAAACCAGATTTTCCACAGTAGCCGCGCTGCCGCCCGCCGCGCCGAGGCAAAATTGAAAGTGCAGGGGGCCTTTTAAAACGCCCTTCTTCTGGTAGTGCAAAGCATTATAAATAAAACCGGCATCGAAAACCTCAACTTCCGGTTTCACGCCGTTTTCCTGCATCACCAGTCCCAATTTTTCCAAAAAGGCCGGTGGATTCAGAAACAATCCGGTGTGCATCCAGTTCATGGAACCGGCATCGTAAGAAGCCATTTCCGGTTTCAGTTCGATCAGGTGAGCCATTCTGGTTTCTTCCGTGGCTTGCAGATCGCCGGAGGTTGTCAGGTTGATAATGATTTTGCAGTTTTTCTCTTTAATGAGGGCGACAGTTTCGCGGAATTTTTCAATATTCATCGTACCGTTGCCGGCATCATCGCGCATATGCAGATGAGCAATGGAAGCGCCGGCTCTCCAGCAATCATGGACATCTTCAGCAATTTCCCTGGGAGTCATCGGTACATGGGGATTATTATCTTTCTTCGGCCATGCACCCGTCGGCGCAACGGTGATAATACATTTTTCCATAAATATACCCTCACTGTGTTGTAATAGCATTAATAGTGGAAAGTATCCCTAACATCGTCATGCCGGCGCAGGCCGGCATCCAGTTAAATAATATCATTATACAAATCCAGCCACTCAGGATTATTATTTTAAATTAATCCGCCAATATTGCCACCGGTCTTGCCCAGCCGGCGCTTGCCGCTTTGATCTTGATGGGGAAACACGCCACCTTGAATCCGAACGGGGGAAGTTTGTCCAGATTCGCGAGCTTCTCCAGATGATAATATTCCTTCTCTATTCCGGCAAAGTGTCCCTCCCAGATAAGCGTTGCATCTTTTGTCGCGGCGAACTCCTGGGCAATATAGCAAAGCGGCCGGTCCCAGCTCCAGGCATCCGTCCCCACAATTTTAACACCCTGATCCAGTAAAAATAATGTTGCATCGCGACCCATACCACAGCCGCGGACAAGATACTCCGGCAAACCCCAGTATTTGGCCGCACCCGAGCGGACAAGTACAATATCCAGCGGTTTAAGGCTGTAGCCTATCTTGTCCAGAGCCTGACTGACGTCATACGCCATAATGCGGTAGCCGTCCGGCTTGTCGGAAAAATCCAGCACTACGCCGTCGGAAAAACACCATTCCAGAGGAATCTGATCGATCGTACGCGCGGAGTTCCCGTGATCCATAGTGGGGTGGAAATGCCAGGGAGCGTCGAGATGTGTCCCGCTGTGCGTGGTCAACCGTACGTATTCCAGCGCCCAGCCGAGGCCTTCCGGCAGATCATCGTTGGTAGCGCCCGGAAAAAAAGTTTTCATATGCTCTGCGCCCTGTTGATGGTCGACATAATCGATTTCAGTAGGCATCGATGGCGGATCGCAACAAGTGCCGCTTTCGATAGTGACGCTAAGGTCGATAATTTTCATGGTTAGCCTCCTTGGTGGATAAAGGGAGATGATACTCAATTTTTAATTGTAGGTGTTTTGTTTATACGAATTCACTGAATTAATGCCCATATATTTTTCAACAATTAACGCTTGAGTTTAACGGCAAAACTCCTTCAATGCTTCATGGTGAGCTTCTTTCTCCCTTTCCGAGGGAATAGTGCTTTTGCTAACTACTCTAATATATTTTGTTCAACTTCGGGGATGCAGTCCAAACAATGAAATAAAATTACATATATTCTTTGAAAAGTCATCATTCTTCATCGCTTCCATTTGTCGAAAAAATCTCATACTGCATTGGCTTTATGCTGTTGGTTACATTTGTCGAGTTGTCACTGAATATATCCGAGAACACAGCAACAAGAGCTTCATGTCGCCTTTTTCTATTGCCTAAATCAGAAGAGGCACGTATAGATTTTGCGTATTTAATTGCATTCTCATCGGCTATCTCCTCTCTTACATCACCACTCAAGAGATCGTTTACAATATTTTCGAAAACAAAAAGTCTTTTGCGTAAATCAATTCTTTTATCTGCAGATAACGGTAGTTTACTTTTATTAGCAGCTAAATATATAAACAATGAATAAAAATCAGTTTTCTTTTTCCATCGAGTGTTCTTTATATCTGGAAGAACTTGCTCTATCTCAAATAGAACCTTCTGAAATATTTCAATGAGATCGTCTTTTGAATCAAATTCTGTCTCGTATTCTAAATAATATTTGTCTAAAGTTTCTTTTTTGTTTTGATGGCCGTTAAGAACTGCTATTGATATCTCCGAAATATATTCAACATCAAGCATTCTCCTTATATTGCTTGGAGTAAATATGCCGGATGTACTCCAATAATTGTAATTAGCAATTTCTTGCATCGTTTTAAGAAATGGTCCCCAGTAAGTTGCCTGCCTCAACTCTTGTGCATTAAGTGCTACAACATTTTTATTAAGTCTTTGGAATATGCCTCGAATTTCTTCATCAGGCATATCAGGCAATATTCTAACCATGAAAATGTATCCATAAGTTTTTTTCTTATCAGATGGAGATAGATCATCAAATTTCATGTTTGCCCATGCAGGACTTTCTTCCTCGTCAAGAGAAAATTTACCCTCTATAAATTCCAAACAGGAGCGGATTCTTTGCTGTCCATCAATGATTATATGTTTTTCTTGTCCATTTTCATCGACAAATTCTTGCATATAAATTTCAGGAATAGGAAAACCATTAAGAATGCTATCTATCAAATATCTTTTTTGTGGTTCGGTCCAAACAGGATTGCGTTGAAAAGGGGGCTTCATTTGAAGCTCACCATTATCATGTGTTTTTTTAAACCATGTTATTGTTCTTGTCGTTGTGTTTAAAAACTTGGACATTAGTTGCCTCCTCATCTAAAAGAGTATTTCTAAGTTTCTTTAGACATGATGATTGGTAGTAACGTAAGCATTCAAAGTCTTTATATATTCTTAGTTTTATGTCTTTGTCTATTGTTGGGGTAATTTTTTTCATTTCATTTATTGCAATGGTCCACGCTTTTCCAAATGGCAATATCGAAATGATTTTGTCTGTTGCAATTGTACCCCAATAAATATACCTCTTTACATGATCATCAATTGACTGCTTTATAGTTTGTGAATAGGAATAACGACTAGCTCCTAAGTTCCGCAAAAAATACCAAGCTAAACTAAAATAGTAATCAGAAATTATTGCTATATCAATGTCTGAAGCATCGGAAAAAGGACTATAGTTTTTATTCGGGTTTAGGCTTATCCCAACGGCACTACTACCGGTCAATAAGATAGCGGCACTATCAACGTTTATTTTTTTTGATAACTCATGCTTCCATCTGAGATAAAGCTCTCTATTTTCTGAAAAAATATACGGTACTCTCTCGATAATCCACGACGAGGTTGTCATGTCTACTGGATTTGATATGAGATCAGCAATAAATTTATCTTTAATCTGATTCATGTTTTCTCAATATTTAATTATGGGAGTAATTGTAATCTATGTTAAATGGTACACTATTAACGATGCGTGATGCGTAGCAAATATTACAACTTCTTGAAGACAATGCAAGAAAAAACAATTAGTTGCCTGTAAAAAGGTTGGTTATTTCTAGTATTGCACTTCTCTGCAATGGAATGATGGGGTGAATAATGGTGTGGTGGAGCTTTTCAATGTTCGGCAAAAAAATCGGCAATCTTTTATAGATTTATATCATTTCCTAGTTATTATGCAAAAAGCAGTAACAGCAGTACCCAAAAATCACTTCTCTTATCATTATGGTTACATTACAACTAGCATTTAGTATTATTCTATAGCCGATTGCCGATTTAACTTCTTCTTTCAATTCCCAAATCAAGCGCCCCCTTTGTTGGCGTCGTGGTCGGCTTCCTCAACGTATTTATAATACGCCTCGTCACCTCCTCCTAGCCGCCGCGGTATCATCTATGATTTGGAAATGGAAATGGGGTATAATTCCCCGCCGCTTGAGACGACTGGCCTAAACAATAAAAATAGAGGGCTTTTGAGACCACGCTGTTTGCGGCGGGGAAGTTCATTTATATTCCTATTTTTTAACGACACCTACAGCAAAAACTGGACGGCCATAGACTTCATTTAAAACTTCAGCGATGGCCAGATACGCTGCGCTTGCTCCGCAAAGGATGCCTTCGTACCCGGCAAAGCTAATGATAGCTTTCCCTGTATCTACCGATCCGGCCGCTATCATATAGTTTCCGATAGTGAGCAGGGCAAACAATAAGGTAACAGTCCCGAATATAATCTGCAGCGCCTTGTTCAGCTTAAACGTGCCGATAAACATGAAGAAGGAGAATATTCCCCAGACCATCAGGAATGTGGCTAAGCCTGCGGCGGAATGTGCATGATATACCATCCAGACAAGTGCAATCCAGAAGAAGCCGTAAAGTGTAAATGCTGTTGATGCAAAAATATTACCTCTCTTGTTTTCCAAAATCCCCGCAATAACCTGTGCCAAACCACCTACAAAAATACCCATTCCCAGAATATGATCATCCAGTGCAGTAAATCCTGCATTGTGGATGTTCAATAAGATTGTTGTCAAACCAAATCCGAGTAATCCGATTGGTCCGGGGTTTGCCATTTTTTCCATACTTTTCCTCCTTTTTTACATATATTTTTTTGTTGTATACGAAAATCCAGGAAATCAAGTAACGGCGGAGAGTAAACAAGGCACCGGGGAATCGGATCTGGCAAGTTGAAAAGACAATAACAGGTCTAAGGCATAAGTGACCACGTATGTATTCAGACTAAGTCCGCCCGGCGCAGAGTATAGGCAAGGGCTGCTTTCTCACCTTTGTCTCATCTGCCCATCTTGATGTTTAATAAAGGCAGTAATTATGCCATATAATTAACTAGGGAAATCAATAACTTGTAGCTTGGCCTCTTTGATGGTTATTAAATACGACAAAAATAGATGTCATATTTGATAAATAAGCACTCCGGTGACGAATGCGACGATATATGGCAATATAAAAACCAAGGTGACATATATGAAGACAAGAAGAAATGAATTACTATGACAGTGCCGTGATCAGGACTTTTTGACTCCCCAACGCCAAGTGAAGGTTCGTCGGACTACTTCATCGTACAGTCTTTCCAGCGGCTCGGCCACTTTGGCGCCTTCCAGCCTGGTTATCGCTGCCGCTACGGCCTCGATTGTCGACATCCCGTCTGAACGGCGTTGTTCTCGCAGCCGGGCTCTATATTGAGTGGGAGCTGGCAGAGCCAAACGGGGCAACGCCCATAGAACCGGCATACGGTTATATAACCGGCGAGCCTGGCGCCATGTTGCATCCAGAATTACTATTCGATTTGGCAGTGTGATGTCCGACATATCCGACCGGGAACTCTTTCCGTCAGGCCATAGCAGCCATGTTCCGGAACTCCGCAATAATTCCTCATCAAGAGACGAAAACCCGATGCGGTCTCCACCCCCGCAGGAAACGATTCGTGAGTTCGGCATGGCCAGAGAGACTAACCGGCCGGTATTGCCGGGTCGCTCGGCCTCTTGAGCATGCCGCAGGATCAGGAATTCCGTTTGCGTTTGCACCGTGGGCAGGATGGGGCAGATGCAGATTTCCCGGCGCAGGTAACAGCGGAAGCAGTGGCTATTGTGATCGCGGGGCTTGGATGCGCGCATTTGTGTAACCTTTCGCGGGGAAGCTTGTCCGAAAATTATCATTTTTTTCTGTCAGACTTCACAAAAGAAATCTCTGCTTGTCGAATATCTATTCGATAACAAAATTTCGTTTGATATGAACTTCCGTTTTGCGTAAAAAAATGGACGGTTCCATTTGATAATAAAAATGGACCGTCCAATTTGTTTTCTGAATAGCCCTGAAAAATATACTTTCTTTGCTATTTCGGTTAATTAACCTTTAAAAAACTTTTGAACAAGGGAACTTAATCCCTGCTCCAGCGCATTGCCTTCCGGCAATTGCCCCTCCGGAGTCAGTTTGTCGATAAGTTGGGGCAACACCGAGGCCAGGCCATCGGCTGCGTCCGCATCGGAGACACCGAGGCTTGAGGCAATTTCTTTAATTTTATCGGCTCCCAGAGTGTTCGTTATCTGATCTCCGGAAACAGGCTGGTTTTCTCCTGTTCCTATCCAGGAAGATACGACATCACCCAATCCGCCATTCTGAAATTTGCTGATCAGGCCGGGAATGCCTCCAATTGATGGATTGTTGATGATGTTCAGCACCTGATCAAGCATACCGCCCTGCCCGGAATCTGCTGAAAGACTGCCACTTGCCATAGAGATGATCTTATCAAATAGTCCCATGATTACCCCCTTATCTTCGCACTATTAAATAGTCGTCCGCTTCTGACAAATTTCAGAAACAGCCATATATGCCGATTTTTATTCATGTTAATATTATTTCTTTTTCTTCGGCTCGGCCTTCTTGGCATCTTTAACTTCGACAGCTACCGCCTTCATGGTGTATTCAATCATGACTTTAGAGCCGACTTTTAAATCCCCGGTAACTTTCGTAGCGGCATCGCGGCCAATTTCCCATTTGTCTTTACCCTTTTGGACAACGATAGTAGTCGGTGTAACTTCCAGCACCGGCCCGGTTACCTGATAAGTTTTGGGTCCTGCAGCAAATGCTACTGTAGCAACAAACATCAACGCACAGGCAATAACCAGAATCTTTTTCATAAACATGATCTCCTTTCTTAATTAAGAAAATTAATGTCCAAAACAATCCTTAACTATTTTACTACGATATAATCTTTTATTGCCTCAAAGGTCTTTCCTTTAATGCCACTGACCTTCATTACATCTTCAATGGATTTGTAAGGCCTGCCGGCAATTATCGCCTTTGCTTTTACAGGGCCGATTTCAGGAAGTTTTTCGAGCGTTGCCTGGTCTGCTGAATTGATGTTGATTTTTGTACCCGGAGCAAGTTTGGCGGCGGCTGATGCGGATTTAGCCGTTGGCCTTGCATTTTTGCCGGCCTTGGCCGGAAAGGATGGAGCCGTTGCTGTTTTGGCGGTTGCCGCCTGTCCCTTTCCCACAGTTACCAGAGGTTTCATTGCTTCAATGGACTTGGCGCTTAATCCGGCCCTGGAAAGTTCATCAACTGATTTATAAGGACGGCCTGCAATAATCTTTTTGGCGGTTGCCGGCCCGACACCTTTGATGGTTTCCAGCTCTTTTTGTGTGGCGCTGTTGATGTCAACAGGAGCGGCAACGGTCTTTGGCACATCAGTCGCTTTGGCTGCCTGTACCGGCGTTGTTCCTATTCCCGGAATAAACATAACGCTAATCATCAAGACAAAAGATATTAAGCAAAAATTCTTTAACGAAACAATACCTGCTTTTTTCAACATAGCGTTTCCCCCTTAATTGGAATTTTTATTTAACCGACAACTTTGACAGATAGATTTCTACCAAAGTATTTATGAGCTGAGCAGTCCGGTTTTTTTCCGATGCTGCAGGTTGAAATATCTTATCTTGGCTTTTCGCTTGTTTCCCGGGTTGTGCGAACAATGATTCATTTACTTATATTTCTAATTTTACATAATTCTTAAAATAATTCAAGCTGACATTAAGATCTTTAGTTCATGCCGCTCCCAGGAAAAAAGCGGTAACTTCTTGATTTTTAAAAGGGGCCCTGATAAGTTGGACATGTTCCAAGGCCGAAGCCAGGATTAAAGAGACGCGTGAGTCTCTGGACAAGGATAACGACGGTATTCCTGATGCCGTGCAAGATCTGACCGAGAAAGCTAAAACCATGGCTGCGCAGGCGCAGGAAAAAGCCAGGGAACTGGCAGGGCAGGCCGAGGCTAAACTGGACAAAGTTAAATCTGACGCGGAGAAGATTGTCGACTCGGCGCGAGAGCGTCTGGGATCCGCAGGCAAGGACGACAAAAAAGCGTAATCCTTCGGATGGACAAGAGCCCGCGGATTTTCGGGCTCTTGTCTTATCGCCTCGCCATTGAACAAATCCGTAATGACAATATGGAGGAACCCGATGACACAGCCGGTTCTCAGTCCTGAGCTGAAGACACAATACGATTCGATGCGAGAAATTCTCCAGCGGTGCCTGTTGCTGGCGGAAAAGTGCGCAGACATTGAGGCTACCGGAATAATCCGGGACCGGCTGGAGCGCCTGCAGTCGGCAGCACTTTTTGTTATTGTCGGTGAGGTCAAATCCGGTAAAAGCAGTTTCGTCAATGCCCTCTTAGGCGAAGATATTTGTGAAGTGGCACCTGATCCTTGTACCGTTGTAATACAGGAACTAATCTACGGGGACCAACGAACAAAGACGAACCTGGGAGACTATTGGGAAAGAATCACTTTACCCAAACCCGTGTTAAGGGATATTTCTATCGTCGACACTCCGGGTACGAATTCGATTATTCGTCATCACCAGACAATTACGGAAAATTACATTCCCCGGAGCGACCTTGTTATATTTGTATTTCCGGCCAAGAATCCCTACACGGGCACTGCTTGGGATCTTTTGGATTTCATCCGGAAGGATTGGCGCCGCAAGACAGTATTTATTCTGCAGCAGGCCGATCTGGCGACAAAGGAAGAGCTGGCTACCAACGAAGAACGGGTAAGACAGTATGCACATGAAAGGAATATCCAGAATCCGGTTGTGTTCAGCGTGTCGGCAAAGAGGGAACTGGAAGGAGCTGTGGACAGTGGATTTGCACAATTCCGTCAATTTCTGAGCAACGCCGTGGAAAGCGGCGACGTTTGGCGAATGAAGGTAGAAGGTACAAGGGAGACCGCCGGCAGCATCGTCGGCAAACTGCTTGCCGGTCTTCGCCGGGAGCAGTCAGCCGTGGCGGAGGACAAGGTGTTTTACCAGGAGCTGCTTGCCAGGGTGGAACAACGCCGGGAAAAGGCGAATGCCCTCAGACGGCTGGTTGTTGACAGTCTCTGCATTTCCTATGACCGGCTTTCTTTGAGGCTGGAGAAGGATTTTGCAGAAGGATTGAGCGTGGGGACCATCCTCCGCCGGGCAATTCCGATCATTCGCGACAAGGACGTGAAAACGTGGGTGAATGAACTGCAGACGAATTTTGAAAACGCGGCGAAGGATGAAATTTCTGCGGAATCCATCAGGGGGGCCAAAGATCTATCTGACGAGATCAAATCCATGTTTGATGAATTGACCACGGCCGTTAAGCATCGCCAGGAAAACCAAAACAAGGAAAATCTTTCACTGGCTGCTGAGAGAACGGACATTCTTGACCGTTTGCAGCGACAATTGAGCGGCCTCAGGATTTCAGACATAGTTGATGACAAAGCCATTCAGGGCTCTGATCTTGGTACGCTTACGCTGGCCGGCGGAGGCATCGCCGCTCTCGGTGCAGTGCTTGCTTTGGCTACGCATCTAATGGTGTTTGACATTACTGGAGGCATCCTGGCTCTGGCTGGCGCCGGCCTCGTAGCTGTAACATTGCTCTGGAAGCGGTCAAACATCCTGCGCGATTTTGCACAGAGGCTGGCAAGGTCGCGCGAAGAGTTTCGCAATCGACTGGATCAGGAAATTAAGCAAATCTTTGAAAAACTCTTTTTGGAGATACAGCATTATTTACAGGATCCGTTGTCCAGCCTCGACGAAAAGACAGATCGAATAGAATCCCTGATAAACGAGACCGAGAGTATTAAAGAGGCGACCGGGAGAATGCGATAGAGAATCAGGCTCAGCAGTTGGGCGGCGCGAAGGAACGCGGAAGGATGATGGAGAGCTATATTACCCCAGTTTATGAAAGATACGTTGTTGGTCATGTGAATCTTTTTTATCCTTATACCATAATAGGGACGGTTCTATTTAATGCTATTATTTAATAAAAGAGAACCGTCCCCTTTATCAGTCTGAAATGATCTATGCGCAAAAGACATCAACGTTGACCGAGAAACATATTTATGAGAAAGAACAGAAAACCAGCGTAGCTTTACGTCGATCACGGGTGGCGACTTCCACTGGTGTCAGGTAGCGAAATCAGCGCGATATGCAGTTGGAGTCTGAAAGGGTTTTTAGTGGTATCAGGATGGAAGATATAAATGAAAAAAAATTCTGTACTAAAAAGGGCGTGGTTTATAATTTGAAAACGAGAAAGGTTGCTGTTGCTGAATTGTTGCCCTTTCTGAGAAAAGAAACAGTTTTAAATTTATGTAGGCAATGTCCCAATTTTGATAAATTGTGGTCTTGTCCGCCAGTTGTACCCGATTTTGATAAATTCTCGGCGCGATATAAATACGCGGATGTGTTTCTTTTCCGGGCCGAAACCAGTCAGTTCTCCGCAGAGGAAAATCCTACCATTGCCTGTTATGAATTTTTAAAAAAGAAAAACCGTAAATATGTATTGAAACTGGAAGAGGAAAAATCAGGGCTGGCAGTTTTTTCTTTCTCGTGCGATCTCTGCTCAAAATGCAGAAAAAAAGAAGGAAAACCCTGTAAGAAACCTGAAAAGATGAGATTTAATCTCACTGCATTTGGTTTTATGATTGAAGATTTATCAAAGGTCCTGATGAATCACCAGATAAGCTGGAGCAAAGACAACAACGAGGCGCAATATATCACACAGGTATCCTTTTTGTTGCATGTGTAGTTCGTAGAAAGGAGCACTTAAGTTATGACCGACTATGCGGAAATACCGGAAAACTGGAAGGAACTTTCACCCGAGAAGCTGGCTGAGTGTTTGAATAAGCGCAGCGAGGGGTATCTTCCTCATCTGCTTGGTGTAACCCTGGTTTCGGTATCGAGAGAATGTGTGCGGGCGCGTTTGGACGTTGCAAAGCACCACCTGGCTCCCAATAATTATCTGCATGCGGCTTCCGTCGTGGCTTTGGCCGATTCAACCTGCGGTTATGCAACCATCGTCAATCTTCCATTTGGCGCAGAAGGCTTCACAACCATCGAGTTAAAAACAAATTTTCTCGGTACAGCCCGCGAAGGCATTGTGTTTTGCGAGGGAATACCCGCTCATATCGGGAGGCGTACTCAGGTTTGGGATGCCCGTGTCTGGGACGAGAAATCAGGGAAAAAAATTGCACTTTTCCGCTGCACACAAATGATTTTACCGAAGCGGCAATAATATGTGCGTAGCGACATCTATCCATTAACTGATAAATGTCCCTCTGCCTCCTGATACCACATTGCATTCTTTGCCTAACTTTGTTGGCAGAGCTTGCCCCGCGCAGGCCGGGTCCTCGGTTTCCTCAACGTATGTATAATACGCCTTGTCGCCCCCTCCTAGCCGCCGCGGTATCATCTTTGATTTGGAAATAGTATAAGTAATTACAGCGCAATGATCTCTTTTCTTCGGAAACAAAGAAAACTATGATCATTGACCATGCCTGTCGCCTGCATATGCGCATAGCAAATCGTTGAGCCCAGAAATTTAAAACCTCTTTTCTTGAGGTCTTTGCTTAATGCATCCGACTCCGGGCTCGTTGCAGGATAGTCAGATATTTTATAGATGGTATTGATTTTGGGTGTGCCGTCAACAAAGCCCCAGATGTATTTGGAAAAACTGCCGAAGGTGGCCTGAACTTCCAGAAACCGGCGGGCATTATTGACGGTCGATTCAATTTTCAGCCTGTTTCTGATGATTCCGGGATTTTGCAAAAGTTCTGCAATCTTTGCCTCATTAAATTTTGCCACCTTTTCCGGCTCAAAATTTTCAAAGGCGATCCGGTAATTCTCCCTCTTTCTTAAAACGGTGTACCAGCTTAAGCCGGCCTGCGCAGCTTCCAGAGACAAAAATTCAAATATCAGCCGGTCATCATAAACTGGAACACCCCATTCTTTATCGTGGTATTCAACGTAATCCGGTTTGGATAAATCAACCCAGGGGCAACGATGAATTTCATTTTCCTGTTTTGTTTTCATGGATCAATAATCTGCCTCATTTTAAATTGTATTTTCGATTTCCCGGATTAACTGATCCAGTTTTTTCGGGGAGACAGGGTAGGGGGTTTTGAGTTCCTGCGCGAAGAGAGAGACTTTGTATTCTTCGATCATCCAGAATAATTCTTCAATTATTTTCCTTTTTTCTTCCGATAAATCGGGCGATGAAAAATTTAATCCCTGTAATTCCCGGATTCCCGCCGCCACGGGAATGACATCGTTTTTAGCCGAAACAATTATTTGCTGCAGCTGCCGGGCATAAATGGCGATGCTCTCGATTTTCTTTCGGGCGGCGGCCAGGTTCAGGCTGCCGCGTTCTGCTCTTAATGCCAGCGCCTTCAGATAGCGGGGTAATTCCTTCATCCGCTCAAACGAATAAAGTTCAGCGAAGTCAACGGGAACCAGATGCTGAAGTTCCATCTGCGTACCTTTGAAAAAAGCAAGCAGCGGATTATTACCCGTATTCTTCAGGACTAATTTATTTATCAGGGCTTGTGTGTCGCTGAAGGCACGCACAACCGGTTCAATGGATTGGAGAATCTTCTGCCCGTATTGCAGAATCTGCGTTTCAATAACGGCGGCATGCTTCAAAAAATCGTCCTCGCTGCGCCAGGAGCGGCGAAATAAATCGGCTTTAACTCTATTCATGACAGATTGTTCCAAGAGCTTCGGATTGCCGATTTTCGCCGCCATTAATTTCAGCTCGCCGGCAAGGGTGATATTTTTTTTCAACTGTTTTAACCGGTCTGCAAAATGGATGCTGTAAAGTGCTGCAACACCTTGGGCATGATGGGCATCACTTTCCCTTTGATCGGAAAATAGCCGGAGAGTTATCGTCCCCTCCGCATCCAGCAACGCAGGGTAGGCGTATCCTACCAGGCCGTGTCGGGCGGTAAGCGGTATTGCCTCCGGCAGAGTTCCGAAATTCCAGCATGTGATGTCTTTTTTTTCCCACTGAGGGCGAATGTTATCCAGTGCGTCGATATTTACTGTGTCAGCCAGTTCTTCCTGCAGTTGGCCGATATTACGGCTCACTTTAACTTCTTCGCCTTGTTCGTCAATCACGCTGTAGCGTACGTTTAAATGCGTTGGCAGCTTTTCCAGGCCCCAGGCCTCCTGCGGGATGGTAATATGGTATTTATCCTGGATGAATTGGCTCAGTGACTGGGGCAGGGCTCTCCTGGAATCGGCCGTCTGATCAATGAACGAAGCGGCAATCTGCTGGGCGGCGGGCAGTTTCTGACGCATTGCTTTCGGCAATGACTTCAATAAATGCAACGTTTTTTCCTGCAATAAACTGGGGAGAAAACGCTCGACATTTTCCGAGGCTGCTTTGGAGACAAGGCCCAGAGGAATTTTCATCGTTACGCCGTCATTGCTTCTGCCGGGCGCAAATTGGTAAGAGCAGGGGAAAACCGCTTCACCTATCTTTACATTATCCGGGTGTCGGGATAATTCGTTTTCATCCGGTTCGACGGCGATGAAGTCTTCCTCGCTAAAACGCAGGAAGGCATCGCTTCCTCTATCCCTGATCAACTTTAACAGGGAGCGGATATCGGAGAGAAGAGGAAGTTTTTGCTCGTAGAGGCGGGCGATTGCTTCTTCATCGGCGACAATACCGCGTTTGCGCAATTTTTCCTCCAGCTGGAGGGATTTTTGCCACAGCGCTAAATTGTGCTCCAGAAAAGGAATTTTGCGGTTTACTTCCCCGGTCACCAGGGCGTCCCGAATGAAAATTGATCTGGCTTCTTCGGGATTGATTCTTTCATAAGCAACCGGTCTTTTTTCGACGATGGTTAAGCCGAAAAGTGTTACCTTTTCCAATGCCACAACCTGGCCGCGGCTTTTCTCCCAATGCGCCGCCGCATAAGTATAGCGGCAATGCTCTTTGCCAATTTCTTCCAGCCATTCGCTTTTGATATTGGCGACATTGCGGGCAAATAAACGGGATGTCTGCGTAATCTCGGCGGCAACAATCCAGCTTCCGGCGCGGTTGAAAAGGCCGGAGCCCGGATAAATCATCACTTCCCGGCTTTTGGCTGCCAGGTAGAAATTTTTTTCCTTCTTCTGGGCGATGTGGGAAATGTAGCCGCTGAGAATGCATTTGTGAATTTTGTCGTAGAGATTCTGGTCCATTTCCGTTTTACCGTGTTTTTTTATGTTTGCCGGTATCTTATCATCGTAGATGATGCCGGTTATCTGCTGATAGATGTCGCGCCATTCAATCATTCTTCTGTAGGAGAGAAAATGTTCATGGCAAAATTTTCGAAGCTTATTCTGTGTTTGCAGACGCTCCCAGATATCGTGGTAATGATCCCAGATGTTCAGATATGTCAGGAAATCCGATTCGGGATGCTGGAAAAGAGCATGAGCACGGGCTGCCTGGTCGGTTTTATCGTAGGGGCGTTCGCGGGGGTCCTGGATGCTTAAAGCCGCGGCAATGATGGCCGCTTCTTTAATGCATCCTTCCTTTTCGGCTTCAATTAATATGCGGGAGACGCGCGGATCCAAGGGAAGCTGCGCCATTTTCCGGCCGATGGCGGTCAGTTTATATGTGTCTGCTTCATTATCGCCGGTATTTTTTTCGATTGCCCCTAAATCGTGCAGGATGTCAAGGCCGTCCCGGATGCTCTTCGGATGAGGACGGTCGATGAAAGGAAAGCTGTATACAGAGCCCAGATTAAGCGTGAGCATCCTTAAAATGACGCCGGCCAGATTGGAGCGCATTATTTCGGGCGCCGTATAAAGCTGCCGATCGGTGTAGTCTTCGGCCGAATATAGCCGGATGCAAATACCGTTTTGCACGCGTCCGCAGCGGCCTTTACGCTGCTCGGCGCTGCTGCGGGAAACCGGTTTTACAGGCAGGCCGGTTGTCTGGCTGCGGGGATTATATTCCAGAAGTCTTGCCAGTCCCGCATCGATCACATATTTAATGCCGGGAATTGTGAGCGATGTTTCGGCAATATTGGTGGCGACAATTATTTTTTGCTCGCCTGCTTTTTCAAAAACAAGTCTCTGCCGGGAACCGGATAGGCGTGCGTACAAAGGCAATACCAGGCCGGAACATCTTTTCGATAAGCGTTCGCAGGTTTCCCGGATATCCTGTTCAGTAGGCATGAAGATCAAAATATCGTCATAGCGTTTTTCCTGCTGTAATTTCTCAACGCAGGCAATCGCCTCATCAACATAAGTGGCTTCGCCTTTTTCTTCTCTCACGGGATCAACAGGCTGATAGCGGACTTCCACCGGATACATGCGGCCGGAAACTTCGATGACCGGCGCCTCATCGAATGCCTCGGAAAATTTGGCTGTGTCTATGGTTGCCGAGGTGATGATCAGCTTCAGATCCTTTCTTTTGACAAGCAATGTCCGCAAAAAACCAAGAATAAAATCGATGTTGAGGCTGCGTTCGTGGGCTTCATCGACGATGATTGTATCGTAGGCCAGAAGCAGCGGGTCGCCGACTGTTTCCGCAAGGAGAATGCCGTCCGTCATAACTTTGATAAGCGGTTCAGCGGATGCCTTTTCTTCAAACCTGATTTTATAAGCTACGGATTTACCGCAAGTTTCCCCAAGCTCGGCGGCGATGCGCGAAGCAATGCTGGTCGCAGCGATTCGTCGCGGCTGCGTAAGACCGATCATTCCGCGTAATCCGCGGCCTGCCGCCAGGCACATCTTGGGAATCTGCGTCGTTTTACCGGAACCTGTTTCTCCGGTGATAATTACCACCCGGTTTTTCTGAATCGCCGCAATAATTTCATTTTTTTTAGCCGCTATGGGTAATTCCCGGGAAAAGCGCAAAGAAGGAATGCTCAGGGCGCGCTCTGCACAGCGCTGGAGCGATTGATTAACCCTTTTTTGCAAATAAAGCAGTTTCTTGAAAGGCACGGCATTTTTATCAATGGCTCTATGACTTTCAATTGCTTCCAGGTTCCGGCTGACATAGTAATAATCCGTCGCCATTGTTCGGTCGATATTTTTATTAATTCGATGAATGAACTGACTGATGGAAGGCAAACAGCAACTCCTTAAAACTCTCTGATCTGAGGGGTATATTTCACATGTCGGTATGTGCTGTCAATCGGCAATGGCGGAAGGGATGGTATTTATAAAAAATGATTTACACGATAATTGACATAAATGCGCCTCTGATATAATATCCTTTAAATTTAATTTTACTAAGGAAGGATGTTATTTTTGCTCTCCAGTACTCTTCTAAATAATAAAAAGCGCTATCTTGACTATAATCGTTTTCGTCAAAAAACATTGCTGACAAATTCACCGAAAGACGGCCCGGTAATTCTTTACATGCTGCCCTGGCTGTTGAGCGTCAACCGGCCTTCCATTCCGGGCTATATTAAAGACTTAAAAGAACCATTTCATGTATTTAACATAGAAGAAAACAGAGAAATTCTAAAGCATGAAGCATCTTTTAAAAAGGCTTTTGACATCATTGAGGAAAAATCATTAGTCCGCCATCATTCACAATCCCCTCAGATTCTCGGAATTTATACAATCGGTTCGGCGGGAACGGTCAGTCAAACGCCTCACTCTGATTGTGATATCTGGATTTGCATTGACAGATCTGATTTCACCGCCAAAACTTTGCAGCAACTGACGGAAAAATTGAATTTACTCAAAGACTGGCTGGATACTCGATTAAAACTTCCCGTTTACTTCTTTTTAAGCGACATAAATGATATCAGGCAATGTAAATTCGGAAGCCTGGATTTTGAGAGCTCCGGATCGGCGCAAAAGAATGTTTTGAAAGAGGAATTTTATCGCACAACAATTTTCATTGCGGGCAAGATTCCTTTCTGGTGGGTTTGTTACGACCTTGATAAAGCTGTTGATTATGATGAAGTGTTCGCTCAAATCACGGGCGGTGACCTGGGAAACCGCGATTTTATTGATATGGGGAACCTGACGGCGGTGAATCAAAGTGAATATTTTGGTGCTTCTCTCTGGCAATTTAACAAATCTCTGACCCGGCCGTTAAAGTCCATCATCAAGATGCTTCAGTTAAAAATGTTTTTGGAATCGCCGGAAGATGATCTTTTATGCCATAAATTGCGGCGGGTGGTGTTAGAGGGTGATGATAAAACACCCTTTCCCGATCCCAGTATATTTGCCATGAACGCCGTGCTTGATTATTATTCCCAAAACGCCAAAGAGGAATATTTTGAATTCCTCAAAAAATGTTTTTACCTGCGCTTTGATATAAAATTGCTGTCGAAAGCACAGACATTCAAAGAAGAGACGCTGATGCAGGTCTTTAAAAAATACAAAATTGATCGCAGGGATATTTATCGTCTCAATGAATTCGATTCCTGGCAGTTGAAGGAGAAGGCTGCTTTTGGGGAATTAATGTTCGATTTTCTTATCGATATTTACAAGGATATTGTTCGGATTCAAAAGGGCAACAGCGGCGAAATTGCACCACAGGATTTAACAATCATCGGACGCAAGCTGTCCTCTACTCTGCAGGCAAAAGAACATAAAATTTCCATATTGCATGCACCGTCAGAAAATATAAATTTGCCGGTGCTTACTTTTGCCCCGACAGGAAAAATGTGGCAGGTTAATTCTTCCGAGGGGCAGTCATCGACGGTGATTTCTCATCAAAATATAATATCTTGTATAGCCTACATCGTCTGGAATGGTATCTATAACCCTGTTCAGACAAGAATGGTCCCTAATCAGACAGCGGTGACTATCCAGGAAATTATTAATCTGGGAAAGATGATCAAAGACGTATTCGGTACTTTCGATATATCCGGTGTTCATTTTGGTAATTTCCTGCAAAAAGAGACTATTACCAATATGTTGCTTGTCGTCAGCTTTGAGAGTCAAAAGATGAATATGGATGCTCAAGATTTTTGCGTTATCTATAAAAATAACTGGGAAGAACTTTTTGTGCGCAGATTTGCTTCCATCGAGAAAATGAAGTCATTTTGGGTTAGTCTCAGTAAATCTTCCCCCAATGTTGACGTGCAATATTATGTTCAAAGAAGTAATAAATACTACGAAAAAATAATTGAGCGCGTTAAGTACATGGTGACACAAATGCTGGCAACCTCATGAAATACCGGCGCACAATCAGCGGCGCCAACCCAAATCCAGATCCATATCTTTCGGCGCTTCCAGTTCTATCGTATTTTGAATGGTTGTCTTTTGCCGGGCAGGTACATCGACAATCCAGACAAACTTGGAGTGATCTTTCTCCAATGGTTCGGGATTTTGTGTGAATGTCAGCTGGATTCTCTTATCGCGGGCCTGCGGCACCGGTTCCTCAATACGCAATTTGATCTTGTTGCTGCTCGAATTTTTCGCTTCGATTAACCATTGCCAGAGTTGGGTTTGTTTGTCCCGAAAAACGGTTTTGGCGCCTGCTTTGCTGGCCAGAGTGGAGCTGGTCACGGAAATCAGCGGGCTGGTGCCGAAGTAGAGCGTTCCTTCGTCTCCGGCAAAGGAGAAATTGCGCTTGCCTAAAACTGCTCCATCGATCAGGAATAAAGCCTCACCGGAAGGTATTTCCATGGAACTGGCAAATTTAACTTGAGCACGAACGAAGGCCTCCTGGCCCAGACTGGGACGGGCCAGAAAAAGGAAATCGGCGGGCCAGTTTTCTTCCTTGATTTTCAACCGTTGCCGGGAGCCTGCCGGAAGGTCTTTCCTGCCGATAGACCAGACCGAATAAGTAGTTTTAACGCTTTCCTCAATAGCGGCTTCATCGTTCTCCGCGGAGGCCAATGATTTTTTCTCCAATGCCATTGGCGCTTCCGGCATATTCTTCCGCGCTGATTTATAAACCCGACGAGGACGTTTTTTAATAATCCAGTCCGGTAAATCGGGAGGAGTTACCGTGACGGCAGGTTGCAAAGTGGCCAGATTTATTTGAACCTGTTTCCAGTCAACACCTGTAGACTGCCACAATTGCGCCTCCCAGGAAAAAGCAACACTGTTTTGCGCCGGCAGCGCTTCGAGCCGGTAAAGGGGCAGCCAACCGCAACCGCCGAGATTGTAATTATAGGAAAGAACTATTTCTTTGTTATAACCCGAGAAGGTCAGCATTACTTCCCAAGCTGTTTCTTTACTTCCGGCGGCCTTATCCAGGGCTTCCTGGAGTTCTTTGATTTGTTTGTCAATTTTTTCTATTTCGGCTTCAACGGCGAATTTTCCCTGATTGGACTTTTTGACGTTTCTGCCGATCGCAGCGGATAAATTATCGGCATCGGCGACAGTCTTTGTCTTCGCCTTAGTTTGCATTTGCCAGAATTGCAGTTGAACGTCCAGAGACTGCATTTTTGCCTGCTGCTCCTTGCGCTCATTCTTCAATTTGTTGATTTGCTTACGCAATCCGGAAACTTTGGCTTCATCTGGGCGGGTAACCGGTTTTATCTGAATATCATCGATTTTTATCCGGCTTGCGGCAGGAAGAGAGACAACAAGAGATTCCGGATCAGCCTGGGGTGGAAGCATTATGATTGCCCGGCATTTATTACCATCAGAATATTGCGGGTGAAGCCTGGTTATTTCCAATATTTTGGCCGAGTTGGGAAAAAGAGTGGCTTCTTTAACAGCAGTGCGGGCATTAGAAGAGAATAATAAAAGCAAAGATATTAAAGCTAGAAATGAAAAATATTTTTTTGACTTCATTTTAATCATCTCCTTCAGTTCTGAAAGCTCTTTTTAATATTTACGGCAATTTCTCTTACTTTTTGCATAACTTCTGATTCGTCTATTGTCAGAAGCCGACGGTTTTCCATAACAACTTTACCGTTGATGATCACTGTATCGACATCGGCGCCGTTGGCGGCATAAACAAGGTGCGAGTATTCATTATAAAGAGGTGTCAGGTGCGGCTTGTTCAGGCCGATAATAATAATGTCGGCTTTTTTACCCACTTCGATCGAGCCGGTAATTTCCCCCATTCCAAGAGCTTTGGCGCCCTCTATGGTTGCCATGCAGACAACGGTTTTTGCATCCATTACTGTCGGATCCAGTCGTGCAGCTTTATGCAGTTTGGCGGCCATGGACATTTCTTTAATCATGTCAAGCGTGTTGTTGCTGGCGCAGCCGTCCGTGCCCAGGCCGACGGTAACCCCGGCTTGAAGCATATCCGGCACTGGCGCTACGCCGCTGGCCAGTTTCATATTACTTGCGGGGTTATGCGAAACTTTACAACCATACCGGGCAAAAAGTTGCATATCATCGTCGGAAAGATAGACGCAGTGGAATGCAATCAACCGTTCATTGAGATAACTTATTTCTTCCAGGAAGGAGACAGCCCCTTTACCGAATTTTTGTTGAAGCTGTTCTTTCTCCGTTTTGTTTTCCAGTAAATGAATGCCCAGCGGAGTCTGATAATCGTCAGCCAGTTTTTTAGCGGCGGCAAGGAGGTTCGGGGAACAGGTATATAAAGCGTGCGGTTCGACAAAGATATTTACCAGAGGATCATTGCGCCATTTTTCAATGAGCATGCGGGTGTATCCCAGACCTTCCTCCGGGGATTTAAAATTCGGCGAAGGAAAATCAAAAAGAACTTCACCCAGCAGACAGCGTATGCCGGCCTGTTTTGCAGCTCGCGCCGTTTCATCTTCAAAAATATACATGTCGCAGAAAGTGGTGGTTCCCGATTTAATCATTTCGGCGGAGGCGAGAAGTGATCCCCAGTAAGCAAGATCTTTATTGACATTTTTGGCTTCGGCCGGGAATATGTAATTATTAAGCCAATCCATAAGTTCCAGATCGTCCGCCATGCCGCGGAAACAGGTCATGGCGGCATGAGTATGGCAGTTGACAAAGCCGGGCATAACCAGGGAATCTGCGGCCTCGATTGTTTTTTTAGCTCTATACTTTTGGATTAAATCTTCGGTCGTTCCTATGTCAATTATAAGGCTGTCATTGATGGCGATTGCCGATTGATCAAGTTTCGTATTGTCGGAGTCTAGAAGAAGTGCCTTCCCGCCGGTGATTAAGATGTCGATTTCGTGCATTATGGGATTAATACCCCTGTATTTATTATTCTTATTTAATACAGACGCGCCTTACCTGTTTAAAATCCGTTAAGCCGTTCAAAGACTTGATAATGCCGTCCTGCAGGAGGGTGGTCATACCTTCCTTTATTGCCTGCTCCCGCAGGAATTCCACTGTCGAATGCTTCTGGATCAGTCTCTTGATTTCGTCGGAGCCCGCCAGAAGCTCATGAATTCCCATTCTTCCTTTGTAACCTGTTCCGTCGCAGGCGCTACAGCCTTTTGGTTGATAAAGTGTAAACTTTTCATCATAAGGAATGTTTAACTTGGCAAATTCTTCCTTTCCGTATGCATCCGCGATTTCTTCATACTCTGCTTTTGTTGGATGGTATTGTTCTTTGCATTGTTTGCAGAGGGTACGGACAAGACGCTGGGCAAGAATACCTAAAAGGGCGTCGGCAAAGTTGAGGGGGTCAATGCCCATGTCCAGTAAACGAACGATTGTTTCCGGCGCACTGTTAGTATGTAATGTGCTGAAAACGAGATGGCCGGTGAGCGAGGCTTCCACACCTGTTTTGGCTGTTTCAAAATCGCGCATTTCACCAACCATGATAACATCGGGATCGGCGCGAAGAAATGCCCGCATGGCTGCAGCAAAATCAAAACCGATTTTAGATTGTACCTGTACCTGCCGCAAACCGTATTGAGTGATTTCCACAGGGTCTTCGGCTGTCCAGATTTTTTTGTCCGGAGTGTTAATGTAGCCCAAAGCGGCGTGCAGAGTAGTTGTTTTACCGGAACCGGTGGGCCCGACGACAAGTATCATGCCGTAAGGTTTGGAGATTACGTTTATCAATTCTTTGAAATTGCGCGGAATCAAGCCCATGCCCTCCAGGGGCATGGTTTCCCCTTTGGCCAGAATACGCATGACAACATCTTCAACTCCGCCTTGTGTGGGAATCGTGGCTACGCGCAATTCAATTTCATCTCCGGTTGAGCGACGAAATTTGATTTTTCCATCCTGGGGGAGTCTTTTTACCGTAATATCTAGGCTGGACATGATTTTGATTCGCGAAATGAGAGCTGCCCGGTAACTGAAGGGAACAGTTTGATAAAGGGTGCAGTCTCCATCGACGCGGTAGCGGATTTCCACATTTTTCTTGCCGATATTGGGTTCAACGTGAATATCTGAAGCACGGCGTGTATATGCATCATTAATAATTTTATTAACCAGTTGCATAATAACACTGTCTGATTCAGTAACCGCGTCGCCGCCGTCTTCATCTTCTATTGCTGCATCTTCATCATCCAGTTTCCCCAGAAGTTCGATAAAGGAATGTTCGTCTTCCGGCGAGTGATAAAAGAGATTGATATATTTGATTATATCTTCCGGGAAAGCTACATCATATTTGACTTGCTTCGTTCTTAAAAGGCTTTCGATAGTGTCTCTTTTTAATATATTGTTCGGGTCATCGATGATCACATGGATGGTGTTGTCTATTTTTTCCAGGGGAACCCAAAGTTCACGGCGCAGATAGTCCTTTTTTAGATTTTTAATCAAATCTCCGGGTATTACCGTTTTGTCATTGTAAGTGATAAAGCGGCAGCGATAAAATTCTTCATAGGAACGCCCGATATCTTCTTTGGATATTTTATATTTGCCCATGAGATAATTTTCCATGGTTTCTTTTTTCTCACGGGAGTCTTCCCAGGCGCTGTCCAGTTCTTCTTCTTTGAGAAGATCACGGCTGATTAAAAAATCAAATTTTGTTTTTCTGCGGTTGGTGAAACGTTGCTGATTATAAAAGGCAATGCCGAGAACTTCGGAAATCTGATGTACAAGATTTTTGTCTTCTTCTGAAAACCTGCTTGCGCCGATTTTCCTGTTGAGAATTTGAATTACTCCCATCAGTTGATTTTTATTAAAAATCGGAGCGGCAAGGATTTGTTTTGTTCTGTAGCCTGATTTTTTATCCCAACTGACATCAAAAGATAATTCACTGTCAATTGCTTTAAGTTCGTTAATATTATAGGCATCACTGATGTTGACGACTTTACCCGTATTGGCTACGTATCCGGCGATGCTTTTATTGCTTATGGGGACCCTGATCTCTTTTAATTCTGTTCCCCCCGCTAGAAACATGGAGTAAATTTCATTGCGAATTTTATCTACAACGTAAATTGTTATTGATTGGGCGTTGAAAAGATGAAGAATGCCATCTTTCAGATCGACAAGAATCTGTTTAGTATTTTGGGCGGCATGAATACGGTTTGTTATGTCCTGCAGAGCTTTGCTCAGCCGGAGTTTTTCGTCAACGCTGGTTACAGACGCTGATTGTAACTGAGTGTTTAACATTAATTAATGTGCTCCAAAATATTTTAACCCGCTGTAACTATTTTAGAGAAATCGGCGATTCTATGAAATGTGGCTGAGATTTCAGAAAGAAGCGACAGCCGGTTAAATTTGACTTTTTCATCTTTGTCCATAACCATTACGCCATCAAAAAAAGCATCAACCGGAGGACGCAGCCGGGCCATTTCTTTTAATGCCAGGTTAAAATCATTTGTTTCGATGCAACTGACTATCTGTTTTTCGATTTCCTTCGCCGCAGAATATAAATTTCTTTCGGCATCCGTAGCAAAAAGTTTAGCGTCAACTTCGGGATTGCTGAAGTCTTTTAAAATGTTGTCTACGCGCTTAAAAGCAGTGGAAATCGGTTCAAACTCGGGGTTGGCGCGAAATTCCTGTAATGCTTTGATTTTTTCCGAAGCTACAACAAAATCGGTTAAGCCGCCTGCTAAAACGGCTTCCACGGTGTCGTATGAGTAACCTTGAGCGATTAACTGGTTTTGGTAACGGCCGGCAAAGAACTCCCGCACGTCTTTCTTTACTTCTGCAGCCGGTTTTTTCAGAGTGTCAGCCTCGTCTAATAATTTCAGGCTTTCATCAATGAGAAAATCAAGCGGCAACGCATAGCGGCGGGCCAGTATGATATTGATTATACCCAGTGCCTGTCTTCTTAAAGCATAAGGGTCGGCCGTGCCCGTGGGCGGGAGCCCCACTCCGAAGAAACCGGTGATAGTGTCAATTTTATCGGCTATTCCGACAATGGCTCCTTCATCGGTCTGCGGCAGATCACCACCTGCTGCTATCGGAAGATAATGTTCGTAGATGGCTTCGGAAACGACCGGGTTCTCGCCCGACAGACGCGCGTATTCACGCCCCATGATGCCCTGCAATTCGGAAAATTCACCGACCATTTGCGTTTCTAAATCGGCCTTGGCCAGAAGCGCAGCGCGATCAACGGTTTCTCTGATTGCCGGATTTATTTTATCGGTGATTATGGCCGCAAGTTTTCGAAAACGCATGACCTTATCGTAAGAAGTGCCCAACAGTTTATGAAATATAACTTTCTTTAAGGCATCCAGTCGCGTTTCCAGCGGTACTTTTTGATCTTCCTCAAAAAAGAAACGCGCATCGGCCAGGCGGGCGCGGATAACTTTCTCGTTCCCGCGGGCTATTACGCTCAGGTCGCGGGCTCTGGTATTGCTGACAGCAATAAAGTAAGGCAGTAAAACACCTTCGGCATCGGTTACCGGGAAATATTTCTGATGAGAAATCATAGTGGTTGTAAGAACTTCTTTCGGCACCTGCAGGAATTCCCGGTCGAAGCTGCCGCGGATAACAACTGGATATTCCACAATAAATGTAACGGTTTCCAGAAGATCATCATTATAGAAAATCTTGCCGCCCGCTTCGGCCGCCGCTTTTTCAGCGTCTTCCAGAATTATTTTTTTTCTTTCCGCCGGATCGACGATAACAAAATTTTGTTTTGTTTTTTCCTTGTAATCGGCAAAATTCTTGACGGTAAAGGAATTGGGAGCCAGGAAACGATGGCCGTAAGAGCAATCGGAACTTTGCACAGCTTCTAAATGCAGCGATACAATTTCTCCACCGTAAAGGGCCAGTATCCAATGAATGGGACGGGGGAAGCGCAATTCGTAATCCGCCCAGCGCATTGTTTTGCGGAAGGGAATTGATGTAACCAGCTTTGTCAGGATTTCCGGTAGAAGAGTGGCGGTTGCCTCGCCGAGAATGGTTTTCCGGCTGGCGAGATACTCGCCTTTTTCAGTTATTACTGTCTCCAATTGAGATATGTCCAGGCCTTGTCCCCGGGCAAAACCGAGAGCCGCTTTGGACGGGTTGCCTTTTTCATCAAAAGCAGCCTTTTTGGCCGGCCCCAGTTTTTCTATAGTCTGGTCTTCCTGTTTTTCACTGAGTTCGGCAATATGAAGGCACAGGCGGCGGGGCGTCGCCATAACCTGAATGCCGGAAAAGGGAATTCTTTTTTCGGTGAATGATTTTTTTGCTATTTCTTCAATGTCAGTGATGGCTCTGGTTAAAAAAGCGGCGGGAATTTCTTCCGTTCCAATTTCAAAAAGCAGTTCTTTGCTCATTTTATTCTCCCGATATTATAAGGACATTACGGTGTGTTTTAACTCTTCTGTAAAAGGGGATAGCCCATTTCTTCACGCTGTTTCAGATACAGTTCAGCGCTCACTCTGGCCAGATTTCTGACGCGGCCGATATAATTAGTCCGTTCATTAACGCTGATTGCTCCGCGGGCGTTCAGCAAATTAAAAATATGCGAGCATTTCAGACAGTAATCATAAGCCGGTAAAACCAGATTCTTCTCGATAATTTTCAGAGCTTCCTCTTCATACATATCGAATAGTTTTCTTAACATCTCAATGCTGGCAACTTCAAAATTATAAGTGGAAAATTCAACTTCGCCCTGATGATGAACATCGCCGTATTTAACTTTGTCCGTCCACTGTAAATCATAAACGTTGTTGATGCCCTGAATATACATGGCGATGCGTTCCGTCCCGTATGTCAATTCCGCACATACCGGATGAAGATCAAAGCCGCCCACTTGCTGAAAATAAGTGAACTGCGAAATTTCCATGCCGTCGAGCCACACTTCCCAGCCGAGTCCCCACGCGCCTAATGTTGGCGATTCCCAGTCATCCTCGACAAACCGGATGTCGTGTTCCAGTGGATCAAGGCCAAAGCTTTTGAGTGAGTTCAGATAAAGTTCCTGAATATTAATTGGCGACGGCTTCATGATTACCTGATATTGATAGTAATGCTGAAGACGGTTGGGATTTTCGCCGTATCTGCCGTCGGTCGGACGCCGGGAAGGCTGGACATAGGCAACATTCCATGGTTCCGGTCCCAGCGCACGCAGACAGGTAGCCGGATGAAAAGTTCCCGCTCCCACTTCCATATCGTAAGGTTGCTGAATTACACATCCCTGAGAATGCCAGTATTGTTCCAGGGCAAAGATCAATTCCTGAAAAGTCACGATTTCCTCCTTGCCGTTCTAAGAGAAGAACGAGCCGGTTTAGACTATACTTTTTTTTCGGTTAACTTTGTTGCTCGAGTTACAGGCTTCGAGAATACTTGCATAATATGCCTTGTTGCCTCTTTGTTACCCTTTAAAAGCAGAAGGTTATAAATAGGCATTTAGACTAATGCGTTCCTAGCATGAGAGACTTATGGTGTCAATATGAAAGGGTGATTATTCCAACGGTGATAAAATTTCGAAAATATTGCAGTAAATCGGGCTGAATTGGCAAGTGAAGTAAGACTCCGCAGGTGTATTATTTATACGTCGAGGAAGCCGACGACCCGGCAGAAACTCCGGCTAATGCCGGATGCGTCGCTCTAGCAGCATCCGACAAGTCGGGCAAAGAATTCAACTTCGTATCATTGATTAATCTTTTTGCGCACCAGTGCTCCGACCGGTGCCTTGATTTCCAATGGAAGATATATTTGGTTGCCGCCGTGAGCTGCGGTAAGCCTGTTGCCGTTTAAATCAATTATTGCCGACGCATCTATTTTAATTGTATTTTCGGGCAGTAAGAGTTCCAGCTCATCACCGGCGGTAAGATGATTTTTAACGTCCAGCAGAATCATTTTACGGTTGTTGTCGTATTGCAGTACTGTTCCCGCCGGTTCGTGAGTTTGGATATGTTTTATATCAGGACTCGTTGCGGTTATTTTTTCTTCACTGAAAGCGAAGCCTGTCGTGTATCCCCGGTTTGATATTTTTCCAAGCTCATCCATCCACTGAGGGTTATTATAATAATTTTCCGGATGCCGTGAAAGATTGTCCAGTGCCTGTCTATAAGTTCTTGCTACCATCGCCACGTAATAGGATGATTTCATCCGTCCTTCTATTTTGAGGCTGGCAGCACCGCAGGATAATACTTCCGGCAGATGTTCGATCAAACATAAATCTCGCGAGCTTAACAAATAACTATAGCGCTCGTCCTCCTCGATCACCAGCGGATCGGCAGGGCGGGTGGATTCCTGTAAAAGATACTCCCAGCGACAAGGCTGACTGCAATCACCCTGGTTGGCGCTGCGCCGGTTACGGAAGTAGGAGAGAAAACAACGTCCCGAGTAGGCCATGCACATTGCGCCGTGCACAAAAACCTCCAGTTCGATTTCGGGTACAGCCGAGGCGATTTCGCCGATTTCTTTCAAATTCAACTCGCGGGCCAGTACAATTCTCCTCACTCCCTGATCGCGCCAGAAACGCACGGCTTCAATATTTGTAGTGTTGGCTTGTGTACTCAAGTGGATGGGGATATATGGAGCTGCAGAACGGATCAGTCTTATTATTCCTGGATCGCTGACAATCAGGGCGTCAATGTTAACAGCGGCAAGTTCGGGAATTACATCTTTTGCTTTTTGCAGATCGGAGTTGCGGGCAAAGGTGTTCAGGGCTCCATAGACCTTAACGCTTTGAGCATGGGCGATTTTGATTCCATCCGCCAGGTCGGCCAGGGACATTTCAGCTGAATCTGCCCTCAGACTCAGACCGGAAACTCCAGTGTATACTGCATCCGCGCCATAAAGTACGGCTGTTCTCATTTTCTCTAAATTGCCTGCGGGAACCAGCAGTTCAGGTTCATTCATTCTAACTTCTTCCTTAAAATAATATCATTAAAGTCATATAAAATTTGCCGGATGGGAAAAATAACATTTCATCCGGCTCCAGAACTATTTGATGAACTATAATAAGAATAAACATACGTGTCAAAGGAATTGGTCAATGCTCGCATACTTTATCGAGCAAAAATTTCTTTGACATACATGTTTAACTTATCCTATACTTTCAAACATTATGTGGTAATTTTTACTATTAAGTTAATGCATAATAGCCCAATCCCGTGAATCGGGAAAAACCGACTTAAAAATATGAACCCGAAAAGGATGCGTCTATGACACTTGCAAACTCTATAGGGAAACTGATTTTATTGACTTTTGTATGTCATTTGGCGGTGCTTGTTTCCACCCTCCCGTTGCAGGCGGAAGATCAGTCTGCGGCAAAAGAAACAACTGGTGAAACAAAGCAGGTGAAAATATCCTCTGTTGAGGATGAACAGACCGGTGTATTGGGAATAGCCCGCTACTATGCAAAACGCTACAACGGAAGAAGAACCAGCTCGGGGGCGATTTATGATCCGCAAAAACTGACGGCAGCACATCCCACATTGCCACTTGGTACAAGGGTTAAAGTGGTTAATCTTTCTAATAACCGCTCGGTAATAGTTACGGTTAATGATCGTTGCCGCAAATATAAAATGCCATTTATAGATGTGTCACGACAGGCAGCGCATCAGCTTGATTTTATCAGGCATTCAAAAGTAAAAGTCCGGATTATTCCACTTGAATAAAGATAAGATATTATTAGTAGGGTAATCGGAACTTAACAAATACGGAGTATCTTCTTTGTTTTATGCCTCTATTCTCATAAAAAACAGGTATTTATTTTCTTAATAGCTAAATTTCCTATCCATTAACAGCCTATTAAATCTATATTGAAAATCTATATAATTAGGTATAGCAATGTATATACCATAAGGTATAGGTGTATTATTTTTTCAAAATGACTTTGCTCAATTAGATCAGTTTTGCTCCTTAAAGTTAAAATGCTGACAATAATCAGTGTCAACTGGGATCATTAAATAAAAACAATGATATATGCTTCTGATAAGGTTACGCAACTTGTTTAGATCTGAATACACACCATCACTTATTTAAAAAGAACGAGGCGGAAGAAAACCTTCCAAGTATGATTGGACCATTAATGCCTGAAGGAAAATTAAAATTTTACCAACACGTCAGCAATTTCTGTAAGCAACTGAGGCAGCCCGTTTTTAACCCGCATATCGTCGTTTTGCTCGTATTATTAACCAGTAATTAATTAAGGGGTTTTTCTGAATACATGACTTTGTACATTTACTCAACAAGGACAAATGAGGCGGAAGAACGGCTTTTGAGGATTATTGAACTATTTATACCCGAAAAAGAATTAAAGTTTTATCGAAACATCGACGATTTTTCTAAGCAACTGAGGCAACCCGCTTTTAATCCGCGTATAGCCGTTCTGCTTGTATCTTCCGAAAGCGAGTTGCAAGATATTATTACCATTCAGGAACTCTTAGAGGACTCAAAAATAATCCTGATAGCACCCGACACAAATCCGGCTACACTGGCCAGAGGACATACACTGAGACCGAGATTATTATGTGACTGCAACAGTGATTTTGTGGATGTTGCGGCTGTTCTTTGTCGTATGCTCAAAAAGCTGCGGCAAGGCAGGCAGATATTGATCAATAGAGCGGAAATAGAAAATAAAGATATTAATTAATAGGAATATTAACATTAAAGGAGATAAAGTATGAAAAAAAGAACACTAGCATTTAAGTTGATTGCTGGTGGAATCATTGCCGTCTTGATTCCACTCCTGGCAGTCGGAATTTTTTCTTCAATCAAGGCGTCGAGCGCTCTCGAAACAGCGGCAAAGGATCGTGCCGTGAAAGGCGCGGGCAAACTTGCCGACATGGTGCAAGAGGTGCTTGCGGTTGAAACCAAGGTTGTAAGTGAAATAGCCTTGAGCAGTGATGCTAGAAATGCCGCCGGCGGCAATACCGAGTCGATGAACAAGAAGCTTGCCGATGTTATGGGAAAAATCGGTAAGGACTACGAAACAATAACAATAACCGATGCCAGCGGCGTTGTCGTGGCCGACGGCAGCAACGGAGAATACAAAGGCATGTCTTTTGCCGACCGGGATTACTTCCAGAAAGCAAAGGGCGGGAAAGTGAACGTGGGCGCCGCAGTTAAATCGAAGAAAACAGGCAACCCTGTTGTGTCCATTGCCGCGCCGATTACAAGAGACGGAGCCTTTATCGGCATAGCTTCTCTTGTCCTGAAAATCGATTATCTATCCGAAAAAGTAACGGCGAAAATGGGTAATACAGGATACGGCTTTATGATAGACCAGACTGGAACTCTCGTTGCTCATCCGGACAAGAACAACATCCTTTCCATGAACATATCAACAACAGCCGGAATGGAAGAAATTGCCAAAGCAATGACAGCAAAACAGACCGGGGTACAGGATTACGTCTTCAAGGGTGTCAAAAAAATAGCAGGGTTCGCCCCCATCGAGCTTACCGGCTGGAGTGTCTGTGTAACACAGGATCAAAGTGAATTTTTGAGTGCGGCTCATTCGATCCGCAACTTCATAATCATTGCCGTCATTATATTCCTGGCCCTGACGGTTGTAGCCATATCGTTCTTCGCCAAGAGCATATCGGCGCCGATCAAGAACGCCGTGGAGCAGATGGAAGAAGCAGCCAACCAGATTGCCTCCGCTTCCAGCCAGGTATCATCCGCCAGCCAGTCCCTGGCCGAAGGATCGTCCGAGCAGGCCTCAGCCATTGAGGAGACGTCTTCGTCACTGGAAGAGATGGCTTCCATGACCAAGCAGAACGCCGGCAACGCCGTTCAGGCGGACAGTCTGATGAAAGAAGCCAATGCCGTGGTCCAGAAAGCCAATGCCTCGATGGAAACCCTGACCAGTTCCATGAAAGAAATATCCGCCGCCAGTGAAGAAACATCAAAGATTATTAAGACCATCGATGAAATCGCCTTCCAGACCAATCTTCTGGCCCTGAACGCGGCCGTGGAAGCAGCCCGGGCGGGAGAAGCAGGAGCCGGATTTGCGGTTGTGGCCGAAGAAGTCAGGAATCTGGCCATGCGTTCGGCCGATGCCGCCAAGAACACCTCGGTATTAATTGAAGGCACGGTAAATAAGATCAAATACGGTTCCGACCTGGTAGCCACTACCAATGAAGCCTTCTCTGAAGTCGCCGTCAGTTCTTCCAAGGTCGGCGAACTGGTAGGCGAGATCGCCGCCGCCTCTCAGGAGCAGGCCCAGGGAATCGACCAGATCAACAAGGCCGTGGCGGAAATGGATAAAGTAACCCAGCAGACGGCGGCCAATGCCGAAGAATCCGCCTCCGCCTCCGAAGAGATGAATGCCCAGGCGGAACAAATGAAGCAGGTATCCATTGCCCTGGCCAACATCATTGGCGGAAGCTCCAGCGGCATCGAGAGCAGCCAGAGCTTCCCGGTGAAAAAGAAGGTGCAGGCGGCGTTGAGCGCAGTCACCGGTGGAAAAAGGACAAGTCGCAGTGTTGTGCCCTATAAAAAGAGCGGAAAACTTAACGCCAACCAGATCATCCCCATGGATGACGGTGAGTTTAAAGACTTTTAATAACCAGGAACCTTTAAATATAGGGAGGCTAAGACAAAATGAAAGAAGCAACTAACACCATGGAACAGGGGACAGCCGGCGCGACGAACCGTGAAGGAAAGTACCTGACGTTTTCCATGGCGGATGAAGAATATGGAATCGGCATTCTCAAAGTCAAGGAAATTATTGGAATGATGGCTGTCACCATGGTTCCTCAGACGCCATCGTATGTAAAGGGCGTCATTAATCTGCGGGGGAAAATTATCCCCGTAGTGTCCCTCCGCCTCAAGTTCGGTCTGGAAGAGATTGATTACACGGATCGAACCTGCATTATTGTCGTCGAGGTCAAGACACTCGCCGGCAGTGTCCTGATGGGTATTATGGTGGATGAGGTATCGGAAGTGCTGAACATTCGAAGCGCCGAAATCGAAGATACCCCGACTTTTGGAACTTCTTTGAAGACGGACTTTATATTAGGCATGGCCAAAACAGGCAACAGAGTTAAAATCCTTCTGGACATCGACAAAGTGATCAGCGGTTCGGAAATGGAAATGGTAATGCAGGCGGCGTAAAAAAAATCACATAATTTAAGGATTTGGCATTCAGAGAAAGTATTAAGATAAACTAGGGAAGCAGATTTATTTAATTTTTTGTTGGTAAAAATAAATCTGCTTCCCTTTCTTGATCTGGTTTAACCTTGTCGAAAAAAAAATTAAAAGAGATGTTTTGCGCTTATTTGTCGACACCGGCATGAGGCTGACGCGGCATTTTTTTACGAAGCCCCATCGATTGTATTGTAATCCAAAGAGGTGTCTTGGTAATTTTAATTCCATATTCTTCTTCAATGGCCATAGAAAGTTTTTTCAATGTCCAGTGAGTTGGCAGTCCTTTAGAATTCATGCCGGATTTCAGCCATGTTGCTATCTGTTCGCGCTGTTCTTTGTTGAGTTTGGAAGGATTATGTCCTTTTGGTTTATCCACCAATCCATTTACACCGCTCTCTTTAAAAGCCCTAATCCAACGCCAGACTGTTACTCGATTTTTTCCTATTACAGAAGATACTGTATCAACCGGATGTTTGGCGCAACTTATAATAGCTTGCAGCTTTATGGCCAATAGTGCTTCCTTGATTCCATTAAGCGATTCTTGAGCCTTGATAGCTGTTTCCTCACTCACAGCCCTTCTTTTTATTACCATGTCATTGTCTCCTCAAAAATTATTTGAGCGGCATTAACATATAGCATATGTGCGTTGTATCACAACTAGAATGTGCTATAAAATACGCCAAATTCTTCTACCTGAACATTGATAGTTGATCAGGGTGTATGCAAGCAGTGTAAATGATAACGTCATGAACATGAATGCCCCCGGATCGATTGTAAATTCTTTTCGAGAACAGCCTGTATTTCTTTTTTCTTAAAAGGTTTTGTGAGAGCACCCAGAAATCCATAATGCCTGTAATTCTCAATCACCGGATCATCGCTATAGCCGCTGAAAATAATGGCTTTGACCTGGGGATCGATTTTCAGGAGTTCTTCCATTGTTTCTACGCCACCCATTCCACCTTTGATCGTCAGGTCGAGAATGACCATTTCATAGGATTGATCTGCTGCCCTGGCTTTTGCGTAAAGGTCTATAGCTTGAAGACCATTTTGTGCCGTTGTCACCTGGCAGCCCAGGGACATCAATAAATCCACTATCATTTTCCTGACCACTTCTTCATCATCCATGACCAATATTCGCCTCTGAAGGCCTGATATTATTTCCTGGCGAGAAACATTTTCAGCAGATTTATCTCTTGTTGTTGCGGGAAGATAGATTTGAAAGTTACTTCCTTTGCCTGGTTTCGAATCCGCAGTAATGCAGCCATTATGTTTGTTTACTATGGAGTAGCAGATTGACAGACCCAGCCCCATGCCTTTTTGCGAGCCTCTTTGTTTTGTGGAATAATAAGGATCAAAAATTTGGGGCAAATCTTCCGTAGAAATACCTTTCCCGGTATCTTCCACTGTAATCCTTACATATGGCCCTGCCAATAATTGGGGTTGATTTTGAAGAGGTACTGTTACATTCTCTGCAATGATTGTGAGTAAACCACCGTCCTGCATCGCTTCTACGGCATTAATGATAAGATTTCTGATTACCTGGCGTATCTGCCCTTCGTCGACTTCCGTCAGGTAAAGATCATCGGCCATGATAAATTTCTTTTTTACGGGATGGATCGTTTTCTCACTCTGTATTGTTTCTTTAATCAGTTCACCGATATTGCAGGGCGACTTAACAAGCCCTCCTCCCTTCGAAAAAGTAATCAGGCGTTTGGTCAATTCCGCCGCCTGTTGTGCAGATTTCTCGGCGTTACGTAAATAATTGTAAGGACGGCTCCCGTAAGGGATATCTTCCCTTGCCATTTCAATATAGCCATAAATAGCCGCCAGAAGGTTATTGAAATCGTGTGCTATGCCACCGGCAAGCGTACCGATAGTTTCCATCTTCTTAGCCTGTAAAAGCTGATTTTCAAGGAGCTTTCTTTCTGTTATATCTGTGGTGAATCCCTGATAGCTTATGATGTTTCCTTCTGCATCCCTTATAACGTTGGCGTTGATTACCACCCAGATTTTGTTTTTATCCTTTCGGATGAACTGGGCCTCAAAATTTCTGACCATGCCGTGTTCCATGAGCAAACGTTTGATTTCAGACCGGCGTAACGGATCAACATATATCTGTTTACCGATATCAGAGATTGCAGCTATTAATTCTGCCGGCGATTCATATCCAAGAATGTGGGCGATGGCGGGATTGGCATTGAGGAATTGACCTTCCGGCGTGGTTTGATAGATACCCTCAACTGCGTTATCAACAACATCGCGGTAATTTTTTTCACTTTCCTGTAAAGCTCCTTCAACCCGCTTGTCTTTGCGTGTCCCTTTTCGTATCTTGGTCGATTTTCCGGTCATAGGTAAATGATCCTCCGATTGCTCGGGCTGGTTTTGGATGGGCCGGTATTTCTCGATTTGCAGGGTGACTTTTGTTTTTTTATTTTGCAGCCTTATTTTCTGCAGTACCCTGTTATTCCAAATAATTATCCTGTTCATTGTAGTTGTCAGAATGAACTTATTCCACCCCTCCGGAACCCTGTCGTAAATTACATTTATGATAAAAAAAAACCATATGGAGAAAAATATATTTTTCTATACTTTTGGGTATAGACGTGAAAAACATTTGAACGAAAAATTTCTGATTTGTTTTTGCAATGATAAATTTCTTGACAAAGCAAATATTGTCTTGTAGTAGAAACCAAACGCTTGGATCCCTCAAAGGACCGGGACGGAAGGTGATGGAAGAATCTCAATTATTAAGCCTCTCGTCTGGCGACTTGAGGCTTTTTTTTTGAGGAAAAAATGAAAATTTTAAATTCCGTTGCCGAAATGCAATCTTATTCTGAATCTCTCCGTCTGCAGGGGAAAAAAATATCATTTGTCCCCACGATGGGTTATTTTCACGAAGGTCATCTCTCTCTGATGAGAGAAGCCAGGAAAATTGCCGATTGTCTTGCTGTCAGTATATTTGTCAATCCCACACAATTTGGTCCAAAGGAAGATTTATCCAAGTATCCCCGTGATTTTGACCGTGATTGTAAAATGGCTGAAAGTGTTGATGTTGACGTGATTTTTAATCCTTCCGATCAGGAAATGTATCCGGAAAATTATCAGACTTATGTCAATGTGGAGAAAGTAACCCAGGATTTATGCGGGACATCCCGTCCCGGTCATTTCCGCGGAGTAACAACCGTTTGCTGTAAGTTATTCAACATCGTTAAGCCTCATTCCGCAGTTTTTGGCAAAAAAGATTTTCAGCAGTTTGTAACAATAAAACGAATGGTGGCTGATCTGAATCTCGATCTGGAAATAATTGGTGTGCCGACGGTACGGGAATCTGACGGTCTTGCCATGAGTTCCCGTAATGTTTACTTAAAAGAAGATGAGAGATCATCAGCGCTAGGTCTGGTCAATTCTCTCAAATTAGCCCAAAAACTTTTTGATGGCGGGGAAAGAAAGGCATCCCGCATTCTGAGCGAAGTGATACAACTGATCAAGAGCGCACCCTATACTGAAATCGATTACGTTAAAATATGTGATGCGGAAAAGCTTATAGAGGTTGACGAGATCGAGTCTCCGGCAGTAATTGCGTTGGCTGTAAGAGTTGGAAAAACAAGGCTTATAGATAATCACGTTTTTGGCGATAAGCTAAATATTTGACAGGTTGTCATAAGGAGTAGAAAACTATGCAAAGAACCGTATTAAAATCAAAAATCCACCGCGCGACAGTAACGGATGCAGATCTGCATTATGAAGGCAGCATTTCCATCGATGAAAAACTGATGGAAGAAGCTAACATGCTTCCTTATGAAAAAGTGGACATATACAATGTCAACAATGGTGAAAGGTTTTCTACTTACATAATCACCGGCAAACGCAATTCGGGGATAATTTGTCTCAACGGTGCGGCGGCACGCAGAGTGGCGAAAGGTGATTTAATTATAATTGCCACCTTTGTTGTTGTAGACGATGAAGAAGCCAAAGGGTGGAAGCCCAAATGCGTTTTTGTTGACGCTAAAAATAAAATAAAGAAAGTCAGTTAGGTTAACAGCCTGCTGCTCAATGGTTTATATGTCTCTGTTTTAGTATTTAAGCTAAAACAGAGACATTTTAGTTACACAAGGTGTTTTTGTCTTTCTTAAGTTCATTTAAGTTCTTTATTTGATTCGCTTTATTCTATTGAATAAATCAATTTTATATGGGAAAAAGGTTGAAATGAAACACTTATGTGTGTTAAGTGTTCCACTGTATTCTCTGTCGTTTCGCTTTAATGGAGCGCCCCTGTTACCGGAGGCAGGATTAAATCCGGTATCAGCAATAATTTGATTAAGGAGACTGAACATGCAGATTACATCTGAAGGTGTAAAAATAGGCCATCCGGACATGGTTGCTGATTCTATCGCTGCCAACATAATTGCAGCAATAATAAATGAAGAGCATAAAATATGTATGGACATACATTGCATGCCGCATTGTGGAATCGAAGTCTTTTTAGGCAAAGGGCTCTGTGTTGTCGGTGGAGAAGTATCAACGCGAGTTTACATTGATATTGAAAAAAATGTACGCGAAACAGTCTTAAAAATCGGTTATCGTGATTCCGCGCTTGGTCTCAACGGCAGTTCCATGGGAATTCTCAATACCATCATTCCACAATCTCCCGACATCAATATAGGTACCAGAGAGGATTTAGGCAAGTATAAGGAAATAGGGGCAGGTGATCAGGGGATCATTTACGGCTTTGCCTGCGATGAGACTCCGGAACTATTGCCGCTGCCTTATGTCTTAGTCAATCGAATGATGCGGGCTTTCGAAAATTGCGGCAATCCTGTTTTTGCCCCGGACGGAAAAGGGCAGGTTACAGTGGATTATGATGAGAATATGCGTCCTCTGCGGGTGGCCACGGTTTTGATGTCCAACGCCATCGATTATCGCCAGGTTCCGGAAAAATTCCGCTCAGCGGTGGAAGATCAGGCAAGGCAAATTGCCCTGGATTGTCTCGCCGATTGGGTGGATAACAAAACGGTCTTTTTATTCAATCCCACAGGTGAATGGAATGCCATTAATTCCTGTTCCGCTGCGGATTCCGGAGTTACCGGGCGTAAATTAGTTGTGCAGCTCTATGGCGGATATCCCGGGGCGCAACTGGGCGGCGGTTCCATTGTTAATAAATCACCGGAAAAAGTGGATTGCTCTGCTGTCTTCGGCTCCCGTTATGTGGCTAAAAATATAGTTGCTGCCGGACTGGCAACAAAATGCTCCGTACAACTGGCTTATGCAATCGGCATGGCTCAGCCGATTTCTATTTATGTCAATACTTTTGGTACGGGAGCCGTCCCGGATGAAAAGATTGCTTCTGTCGTCAATACCGTCTTTGATTTAACTCCGGCAGGTATGATTGATAAGTTTAATCTTCTCAATGGCGATATCTACAAAAAATTGCCGAAAACATTATTTATGGATGAAAATTATCTTTGGGAAAAAACAGATCAGGTGGACAAATTAAAAGCGGTTATACAATAGTTGCTATCAAATAAAATCGATGCGGAAAGATATGGAGGGGTAAATGGCTTTTGCGGACATTGATAAAACGTTAAAATATAAAGTTGCCGATATCTCCCTGGCGGATTGGGGACTCAAGGAAATGCAGTTGGCGGAAAATGAAATGCCCGGTCTGATGGCAGTGCGAAAAAAATACGGCAAGAAAAAACCTCTCCGGAACTTTAAAATAATGGGCAGCCTCCATATGACCATTCAAACGGCCATGTTAATTGAAACGCTCAAAGAATTGGGTGCTGATATACGCTGGGCGTCGTGCAATATTTTTTCTACTCAGGATCATGCAGCGGCAGCCATTGCCAAATCCGGCTCGGCTGCCGTTTTTGCCTGGAAAGGCGAAACACTGGAAGAGTACTGGTGGTGTACCGAACAGGCGTTAACATGGCCTGACGGTTCCGGTCCCGATTTAATAGTCGACGACGGCGGTGACGCAACGTTGCTTATCCATCAGGGAGTAAAAATCGAACGTAATCCTGAAATCCTGAATGATAAAATCGATAATAAAGAATTTAAAATTGTTATTTCCCGATTGGAACAATCGTTAAAAAATAACCCGCAGCGCTGGCAGAAAGTTGCCGCCAATGTTCGGGGCGTATCCGAAGAAACCACAACCGGCGTGCACCGCCTTTACCAGATGCAGGCCGCAGGTGAATTGCTGTTTCCGGCGATCAATGTCAATGATTCCGTTACGAAATCCAAATTTGATAATCTCTACGGCTGCCGCGAATCTCTTGTCGACGGCATTAAAAGAGCAACGGATATAATGGTTGCGGGCAAAATTGCCGTTGTTTGCGGTTACGGTGATGTCGGCAAGGGCTGCGCCCAATCCATGCGCGGACTTGGCGCCCGTGTAATTATCACTGAAATTGATCCGATTTGTGCGCTGCAGGCGGCGATGGAAGGATATGAAGTTCGAACGCTGGACGAAGTGGTTTCTTCGGGCGATATTTTTATTACGGCTACGGGTTGCTGTGATGTCATCACCGGCAAACACATGGAAATGATGAAAGATGAAGCCATTGTCTGCAACATCGGTCATTTTGACAGCGAAATAGACATGCATTATCTGGAAACAAGCAAGTTCTGCAAAAAACAGAACATCAAACCGCAGGTTGATAAATGGATACTGAAATCAGGCCGTTCCTTAATAGTTCTTGCCGAAGGACGCCTGGTGAATCTGGGCTGCGCCACCGGGCATCCCAGCTTTGTAATGAGCAACAGTTTTACCAATCAATGCCTGGCGCAGATAGAACTGGCAACAAATAAGTACGAAGTCGGCGTCTATACATTGCCGAAGAAACTGGATGAAGAGGTGGCACGTCTGCATCTGGAAAGATTGGGACTGAGTCTTTCCAAACTGACGAAAAAACAGGCCCAGTATCTTGCTGTCTCCATCGAAGGCCCTTATAAGCCCGAACATTACAGGTACTAATCCGGAGTGTTAATTGATGGGCACTGTAATAGCAGGTGCCTGCGGCGGCGCTCCGGTCTCAAGAAGGCTGAACAGGATCATGAGAAACGTGAAGGTTATCTTTGATTGCCGATCCCTGTCATCGATCCAGAACCAGTAGTTGCGATTGTTTATGGCTGCAAAGCTGTCCGACGGCTTTTCCTTGCTGTAGCTGACGCGGATGAAAGGCGACAATTTGCCAGTTCCTTCCCCGAGGTCGCGTGACGTAGCATAGGTGCGGCCTTCCGCTACTTGCTCAGCGGGGACATCGATCTGCGCAGACAACTCGATGATTATGTCCATGAGCGAGCGGCTCAGGATGGCAATCTCTCCTTCCTGTGTTGGTGCCGCTCCGTAAGTTACCTTTAATTCCATCGTCCCATCTTTCAGATCCAGCAATCGTCTGGCTTCCGATATTTCATGCTCGATTTCCTTGTCTACCTTCCGACGAAAGGCGATCACAGTCGTATACTGTTTATCCTTCTTTTCAATACGTGTCCCCAAGGCTCCCGACTTTTGAATTTTCTCCAGCAGGCCAAGCAACTGTTTGAACTTAGGGTCCTCGCTGCGGGCAAAGCCAGGTGCCGAGGACTGGTTGTCCATATCATTGACGGACTTGACGCACAGGCTGAAGAGTTGTCTGACCGGCCATCCTGCCTGGGTCAGAGATAGAAGAGCATGCGGCGGGATTGGTGTCAGGAGACTCCTCGTAAACTTATCACCGCTGAGTGGCGCGTAGGTGATCGTCGGCCTCTCACCCCAGGTGGTGCTTCCACCGATGCTCTGAGAGTTGCCGACCGGAGGGAAAGACCATCCTGCGCCTACATTGACTGTATTCTGGACACCAACAAGGTTGATCACCGAGGTAACATCCATGAAGATCGGCGTGTCAGCGTAGCGGATCTTCACAATATTGAGGAGCATCTGGCTCTTCCAGGACTCTGCGATCGCTACGCTGAAGTCGAAACGGTCGCGCACAATGACCGGAGCCCCGACGCCGCACCCTGTCAAGCTGATAATGATCAACATGGCAATTAAGATTCTTGTTTTCAACATAAACTCCTTCCTTTCTCTTCTGAGAGACAGGGATCCGATGATTAGTTTATAATACTTTCACATATGGTTGAATGGCTGGGAAATCTTAATAGTTGACTTTTATTATTACCACAATTTCTGTTTGAAATCTATTAAGGAAGAGAAAATTGGAAACGGTTCGTCCTCAACATGTTAAGGTTCGGCCCTCAATATTCTGCGGAATATAGAAGACCGGTTATTTGCCAAATAAATAATTATCCACCATTGCTTATAAATCAACAAGTATATCAAAGCGTTAATATATATACCTTCATTTTACCCTATTGGCATGTAACATGCTCTTACTTAACCTGATTGGGCGGTCGGGCTTGGTTCAAAAATAATGCTGAGCCATTGCCGGTCCGGTGGCGAGCAATAAAACAAATAATAAGGAGAAGAACTATGAAGAATCGAAATGCAGGTATAATGAAGCTTCGAGTAGTCAGCATCAGTCTGGCCCTGATAATCGGGATGTTGTTTTCGAGCATTGGATACGGAGCCCCAATTCAACCGGGTCAGAAGCGCATTGTCACAGCAGGCGCAGAGATTAACATTAAAGGTATTATCCTCAGCCGCGACGATAAAACATTCGTCGTACGCGACATGTCGCGCACGGATACCGTTGTTGTGTTGACCGATACTACCGGTATAAAGAGCCAGCGACAGGGCCTGGGCCTATTACCAGAGCGCAGAAGTAAAAGCTATGAGGCCACAGCTCTCCTGCCCGGTCTTATCCTGCAAGTAAAAGGCAAAGGTGATGCGGAGGGTCGTCTGGTAGCTGATGAGATAAGTTTCAAGGAATCCGACCTTAGAACGGCAATAACCGCATATGCTCAAACAGCTCCGGTAGAGGAAAAAACGGATAAAGCTCTCAGGGATATAGCGGAAACCGAAAAGCGTATTGCTTCGCTCGACGAATATGACGTTGTTAAGGTCGTGACGGTGCATTTCGCTGTTAACAGCGCCAAGCTCTCGGCTAAGGCGAAAGCACAACTGGACGAACTTGCATCGAAAGCGCCCGGCGCAAAGAACTACACGGTGGAAGTGCAGGGCTTTGCCGATACGACCGGAAAATTTAAAGAAAATCTTAAACTAAGTCAGAGTCGTGCCAATACCGTAGTCCAGTACCTGACGGTAAAGCATGACATTCCGCTGCGTCGTATAACGATCCCCATGGGCTATGGTGAAACTAAAACTGTTGCCGCTGAAACGACGAAAGCAGGTCGTGCCAAGAACCGTCGTGTGGAAGTCAGAATTCTGGTCAACAAAGGTCTTAAGCAGGAAGAGGCAAAGCCGGAAACGCTTCCGCCTCAAGCCCAATAACATGGCGAGCAGTGAGGCCCGCATCTTGACGAGGGTGTGCGCTCATTTACCATGCTGAGTTTCCAACAAGACGGGTACGCGGGATTGGCGCACCCGTCTTGTGCAGTCTTATAAAAGATAATGGGGTTGTTATGATATGTTTTGTCAACCATCACGGCAGTCCAACACCGGCAACGCCTGTCCCGCAATTTAAGCATTTGGAATCTTTAATCTTGATGGTGCCTAAGGAGTAACCGACCCTTTCGATCAGGACTTCGCCGCAGGAATGACAATAAGTATTTTCACCGCCTTCGCCCGGGACGTTGCCTTCATAAACGTACTTTAATCCGGTTTTCAGTCCAATATCTCTTGCCATTCTCAATACCTTGATCGATGTCCGCGGTTGATCCAGCAGTTTGTATGTCGGATAAAACTGGGTAACATGCCAGGGTATGTCGGCACTGACGGATTTTATGAACCCCGCAGCCCATTTCAAGAAATCCTCAGAATCGTTATAAGTGGGGATAATGAGCGTAGTGAGCTCTACCCAGACACCCAATTCCTTCATAAGCTTTATTGTATCCAGTACTGGTTGCAGTTTCGCACCACAAAGCTTTTTATAGAAATTGTCATCTCCTTTCAGGTCGATGTTGTTGGCGTCGAGATAAGGGGCTATGATTCTGGTGGCTTCCGGCGTTGTATAGCCATTACTGACAAAAACATTTTTAATTCCTTTTTCCCTCGCAAGTTTTGCGCAATCGTAGGCAAACTCAAAAAATATAGTGGGCTCGGTATAGGTATAAGAAATGCTGCGGCATCCTGCCATTTCCGCTGCCTGTACAACTTGCTCCGGCGTGATCTCGTCCCCGGGGATGATCTGGTGTTTTCTCGGAAATTGAGAAATATCATAATTCTGACAGTGCAGACAACTGAAGTTACAGCCGACTGTGGCAATAGAATATGATCTTGATCCCGGATGAAAATTAAACAGGGGTTTTTTTTCTATGGGATCTACATGCTGTGCAATAATTTTTCCGTAGACAAGGCTATACAGCGTACCGTCTATATTTTCCCTGACCGCACATATTCCTCTTTTGCCGGGAGCGATTTGACAGCGGTGGCTACAGAGACAACAATGCACCTTGCCGTCACCGGTTTTTTCATAAAGTAACGCTTCTTTCATAGCTTTCTGCTTTTCCCCTTTAAAGATTTAATTATTCCTTGGTTTCTTTTTCCCTGTTTTGCTCCCTCATAAAGGTCTTCACCAGATCCGACAGTTCTCCTGACAATAAATCAATCAAATCATCGCAGGAGATAATTCCGACGAGATTGCCTTTGTCTCCTGTTACTACTATTCGTCTGATGCCTTTGGACCGCATGCATTGAATGGTGTCCCAGATTCCCACATTTCGCCGCACGTAAACAAGGTTGGCACTCATCACGTCTTCAACAAGAACGCTGTCGAGCGGCACCTCTTTAGCGATCAGCTCCACCACGATGTCGCGATCGGTGAGAATTCCCACAGGAATAACCATGCCTTCTTTCTCCTTCACCACGATAACATTGCCTACATGATGGTCGCGCATGAGTTTGGCCGCATCCAGAATGCTTTCTTTCTTATTGATGATGACCACTTCGCGGTTGCAAATTTCTCCTACCGGCATAAGCTCACCTCCATTGATAAGAAATATAAACTAATATATTTACAAACTGAGGCAAGTCAACAACTCTCCGAATAATGTAAAGCGTCAGGACATTACCGACTACCTGTCGCAACACATTACCCAATCATTCATCTAATAAATACGAGATCTTCTTTAGTACCTAAATTCAAGGATATAGATAAATAAACTTATTATCATATGGTTTTTTTTAAAACACATATGTATGTTTCAAATGAAAAATAGTGGCTTTGGCTTATTACGGACTTTTTGCCGGTCATATCTTCGAGGACTTCTTAAAGAATTAGAAAAATCGCGGATAAAGGCATCATTCCGGAGAAATAACAATAAACATTAAGAAAGGGGGAGAAAACAATGAAATTGATGATCAGATGGATGATAACAATTAGTCTGGTGATTTTTGTTGCCGGTAGTGCGTTGGCCCAGGAGAAAGTGGTCCGGACTGTGACGGAAGGCTGTAAAAGTGAAATCAACACCTATTGTAAAAATGTTACCCCGGGTGAGGGGCGTATCCTGGCTTGTCTTTATGCCTATGGCGACAAGCTTTCCGGACGCTGTGAGTATGCCCTCTACGACGCCTCCGTCCAACTGGAACGGGCGGTCAATGCGCTGACCTATGTGGCTAATGAATGCCGCGATGATCTGAAGACCTATTGCTCGTCCGTCAAACCTGGCGAAGGAAGACTGCTGGACTGCATAGAGAAAAACAGAAAGAAAGTCAGCAGCCGTTGCACCCAGGCAATTAACTATGTGGGGTTAAAGAAGAAGTAATTCCAATTTCCCATTGTGCGCTATCTTTGTTGGCTCTGAGTCGGCTTACGGGGCGTATATGTAACACATGACCTTTCGTGACCTTCAGGTTATCCGTCTCGTCGCCTGCTCATTGCCCCGCGATATCATCATTGATTTAGAAATGGAATTATGGACGTTCGAATCCACCGGAAGATTGATGATGAAATCGGCGCCGTCTTTATCCTCGGGTTTGATCGTGGTACGCTTCGGTTCCGGATCAAAAAGCTGTGTACCATACGCCCTTGAAAAATCGAATACCCTTTTCAGCCCTCAATATCTTGCAGATCCGTAATATGTTGAGAAAATTTATTTGTCCATCTGCCAAAAACCAGCCACTCCCATTCAAAAATAATAAATAAATATCAAATATTTGAAGTTAATTAGACAGGATATGCGTCTTCGGGCATGTTTTGTGTACTTGCAAAAGATAATGGAAACCACCGTCCCGGAAAGGGAATTAAGTTTCAGAGTAGAATTATGTGTAAACAGACTTAGCAAAGGCCTTATACAAAATAGCGATATCAAATGGAGGAGACCGGACATGCAGAGCATATGGACACAGCGTTATCCAGAGCACTATTTGTTTTATTATCCGCGTTTTTTACTGTGTTTCGCGACAGCCATACTGTTATTTGCCTCGGCGGCGGGTTGCTCGAAAGGACCCAAGGAAGCGCCTAAACCGCCGGTTGTGGAGGTGATGACGGTCATCCAGAAGGACGTTCCTATCTATAAAGAGTGGATCGGGTCGCTCGACGGCATGGTGAACGCCACTATCCGGGCTCAGGTCCAGGGGTATCTTATTAAACAAAACTATCGCGACGGCGATCTCGTGAAGAAGGGGCAGGTCCTTTTCGAGATCGATCCGCGCACCTTCCAGGCTGCTCTGGAGCAGGCGCAAGGCCAACTGGAAGCCCAGCAGGCACGCTGGACAACAGCCAAGGCAAATCTGGCGCGAATCAAACCTCTTGCCGCCGTCAACGCCGTCAGCAAGAAGGATCTCGACGACTCTATCGGAATGGAACAGGCAGCCCGCGCGGCGGTATTTGCCGCCCGAGCCAGTTTTGACAAGGCCAAGCTTGAACTGGGGTTTACAAAAATCATTTCACCTATCGACGGCATCGCCGGCCTTGCCAAGGCCCAGCTCGGCAATCTCGTGGGCCCGGGGGCAGTGGAAGAGCTGACCACGGTCTCGACGGTCAACCCGATCAAGGTCTACTTCCAGGTGAGCGAGCAGGAATACATCCGGGCGATGAAACGTTCGGTCTCAGATAGAGATAAAAAAGAAGGAGAACTCATCCTGGCTGACGGGAGTGTCTATCCTCAAAAGGGGCGTTACGCCTTTGCCGATCGGCAGGTGGATATCACGACAGGTACCATTAAAGTAGCGGCAGTATTTCCCAACCCGGGCAATCTCCTGCGCCCAGGCCAGTACGGGAGGATACGGGTCGCCCAGTCTGTCCGAAAGGATGCCCTGCTCGTGCCCCAGCGGTCCGTCTCTGAAGTCCAGGGGAAATATATGGTGGCGGTGGTGGGGGCGGACAACAAGGTGGATATCCGGCCCGTGAAAACTGCTGAACGCATTGACAACCTCTGGGTCATCCTTGATGGCCTCAAACCCGGTGAACGCGTCGTCGTCGAGGGGATCCAGAAAGTACGCCCAGAAATGCCGGTGACGCCGAAGGCTTTTGTCGAAACGCCGGTGAAGACCGAAGCAAAGCCGGAAGCACCTCCCGAAGCGAAACCCGGGGAAAAGCCCCAAGCCCCCACGAAACCTGCCGAGCCTGAGAAGGCCGAGAGGAGGTAGACCGTTATGGCAAAATTCTTCATCAACCGTCCCATTGTGGCCATGGTCATCGCCATCCTTATGGTCATCGTTGGCCTTGTAGCCATGTCGGGGCTGCCGACGGCACAGTTCCCCAACATCGTCCCGCCGGAAATGAAGGTCACCGGCACCTATCCCGGCGCCGATGCGCTGACCATGGAGCAGTCCGTGGCTACACCCATTGAGCAGCAAATGTCCGGCGTGGACAACATGAACTACATGTATTCCCTTAACTCCAACGATGGCAAGACGGTACTGACGGTGAACTTCGACATCAAGACAGACCCCAGCACTGACCAGATCCTTGCCCAGATGAGGACAAACCAGGCCAACTCGCAGCTTCCTACCGACGTAATCAACCAGGGCGTCACGGTGCAAAAGTCGACGTCCGCGCCTCTGATTGTGTTTGCTCTTTTTTCTCCGAAAGGGACCTATGACAACGTCTTTCTGGCTAACTATTGCTACATCAACATAAACGATCAGATGACCCGCGTTCCCGGCATTGCCAGCGTCACCATCTTCGGCGCCGGGCAGTATGCCATGCGCCTCTGGGTGAAGCCGGATCGGCTCGCAAAACTGGCGATTACCATTCCTGAGATCGTCAGCGCCGTTCAGCAACAGAATACCGTGAACCCGGCCGGCCAGATTGGCGGTGAACCGATGCCGCCCGGTCAGGAATTCACCTATGCCGTTCGCTCCCAGGGACGCCTCCAGAACGAGGAAGAGTTTGGCAACATTGTGATCCGGGCAAACCCCGACGGTTCCCTTGTCCATCTCAAGGATGTGGGGCGGATCGAACTGGGGGCGCAGTCGTACAATATGATCGGACGCCTTAACGGCAAGCCCGCGGCCATCATCGCTCTCTATCAGTTGCCGGGTACGAACGCGATCGATGCGGCCAACGGGGCCAAGAAGCTCATGGTGCAACTCAAGGAAAAATTCCCCGCCGATCTGGATTACGTGGTCGCCCTCGACACGACACTTGCCGTCACGGAGGGCATCAAGGAGATCGTCCATACACTCTTCGAGGCCCTCATTCTCGTCATCATCGTCGTCTTTATATTTCTGCAGGGTTGGAGAGCAACGCTTATTCCGCTTCTGGCCGTGCCGGTCTCCCTGGTGGGCACCTTCATGCTCTTCCCGCTCTTCGGGTTTTCCATCAACACGCTTTCGCTCTTCGGCCTGGTCTTAGCCATTGGGCTTGTCGTCGACGATGCCATCGTTGTCGTTGAGGCCGTGGAGCACCATATCGAGCATGGGATGACCCCGAAAGAGGCGACCCTGAAGGCCATGGAGGAAGTCTCGGGTCCGGTCATTGCCATTGCCGTCATCCTGGCGGCCGTTTTTGTCCCGACAGCATTCATCCCGGGGATCACCGGACGCCTCTACCAGCAGTTCGCCGTGACGATCGCCGTATCCGTCATCATCTCGGCCTTCAATGCCCTCACCCTCTCACCGGCCTTATCAGCCCTCCTGCTTCGACCGAAGAAGAAATCCTGGGGACCATTGCAGAAATTCTACGACGGGTTCAATCGCATTTTCGGCCGTTCGACGGACGGGTACGTGAACTGGTGTGATCATCTGATCCGCAAGAGCAAAATGAGCCTTCTTTTCCTTCTCGGGACAGTTATTCTGGCCGGGTTCTTCGGGAAGCACCTGCCGACCTCCTTCCTTCCCGATGAGGATCAGGGGTACGTCTATGCAGGTCTTCAGCTTCCCGACGCCTCCTCGCTGCAGAGGACCGATGATGTAACAAAAAAGGCCGAGGAGATAATCAAGAAAACACCCGGCGTGAAATATTGCACGTCTGTTGTCGGCTACAGCATGTTGAGCGGTGTTGCGAACACATACAGTTCCTTCTTCTTCATTACGCTGGAGGACTGGGCGGCAAGAAAAAAGCCGGAGGAGAAATACGATGCCGTCAAGGCCCACCTGACCCGGGGACTGGGGTCTCTGACGGAGGCCATCGGCTTCGCCTTTCCACCCCCCGCCATCCCCGGCATCGGGACCTCGGGCGGCTTTACCTTCATTCTGGAGGACAGGGCGGGCAACGACATTAAATTTCTTGCCGAGCACACGAACCGTTTTCTCGAGGCGGCCCGGAAGCGGCCGGAACTTGCCGGTCTCAGTACAACCTTCCGCCCCAACGTGCCGCAGGTCTTCGTGGACGTTGACCGCGACAAGGTCCTGAAGCAGGGGGTGAACCTCTCGGATGCTTACAAAACCCTGCAGTGCTTCATGGGGGGCTCCTTTGTGAACTACTTCAACCGGTTCGGCCGTCAGTGGCAGATTTATGTCCAGGCCGAGGGTGAGTACAGGACGAAGGCCGAGAACCTCGGGCAATTCTATGTCCGGAACAACAGCGGCATGATGGTCCCCCTCTCCGCCATAACCAGTACCCACTCCATAGCGGGGCCGGAATTCACCATGCGTTACAACCTCTACCGTGCAGCCCAGATCAACGGTTCGGCGGCGCCGGGATACAGCTCTGTGCAGGCGATGGAAGCCCTCGAACAGGTCTTTGCCGAGACGATGCCCCGGGAGATGGGCTATGACTACCTTGGTATGAGCTACCAGGAGAAAAAGGCCCAGGAAGGAGTATCGCCCGCCGTCATCTTTGCTTTCTCGCTTCTGTGCGTCTTCCTGATTCTAGCTGCTCAGTATGAGAGCTGGACCCTTCCCTTCAGCGTGCTTCTCGGAACTCCCATCGCCGTCATGGGGGCCTTCGGCGCCCTGTGGCTGTTAAGGTTCGAGAACAACGTCTACGCCCAGATCGGCCTCGTTATGCTCATCGGGCTTGCGGCGAAAAACGCGATCCTCATCGTCGAGTTCGCCAAAATGGAATACGACAAGGGCAAACCCGTTATTGAAGCGGCCCTGACCGGGGCGAAGCTTCGACTGCGGCCGATCCTGATGACGTCCTTTGCCTTTATTCTTGGATGTGTGCCGCTGGCCATGGCAAGTGGCGCCGGGGCCATCTCCAGGCGCGTGATGGGATGGGCTGTCATCGGCGGGATGCTGGCGGCAAGTTTCATCGCCATTTTCCTCATCCCCGTCACGTTCTATGTCGTAGAGAAACTGTCACACCGGGGGGAAAAGGGAACTCATGTAAATGTTGAGGAGACAAAAAAGGAGGGGGAAGGCCATGAATAAAGCAATCTTCTCCGCATTGATAGTAATTCTGCTGATGGGCTGCGCTGTTGGTCCTGACTATAAACGCCCGAGTATAGTAAGCCCCGCGGCCTGGAGCATCGAAGTAAAAGATTCACAGGAAATGGCCAACACGGCGTGGTGGCATCAGTTTAACGACCCCGTCATGAATTCACTGATCGATGAGGCCCTGAAGCATAACTCGGATATACAAATTGCGACCGCTCGAATTAACGAATACGTCGGAAGGTACTGGGTGGGGCGCTCCGGTCTATTCCCGCAAATCGGGGCGAATGCCCAAGCCGGGCGAAGCCGTATCACCGAAGAGGGAGCGACGCCTCTCTCCTCACAAACGGAAAATCCAGCGGACTTCTACCAGGGCGTCTTCAACGGCAGCTGGGAAATCGATCTCTGGGGAAAATTGAGAAGGGCCACCGAGGCATCACGGGCGGACCTGCTCGCGACCAGGGAGGCCCGGCAGGCCGTCATTCTTTCGCTGGTCAGCGCTGTGGCCAACGGCTACATCTTTTTACGCGATCTTGACAAGCAAAGGGAAATAGCTGTGCAGACGGCTAAAGTCAGAGAGGATGCATACAAGCTTTTCAAACAGCGATTTGAAGGCGGGGTCATCTCGGAGTTGGAGCTCAACCAGGTCAAGTCCGAATATGAACAGGCCCTGGCCACGATTCCGCAGATAGAGAAACAGGTTGCCTTCCAGGAACATGCCTTGAGCCAACTGCTCGACAGGAATCCGGGGTCCATCGTCCGGGGCAAGAGCATTGACGAACTGATCCTTCCGGTTGCACCTGCGGGCCTACCCTCGGATCTGCTGGAAAAACGCCCGGATATTCGTCAGGCAGAGCAGGTGCTTGTCGCCGCCAATGCCAGGATTGGTGTGGCAAGGGCGCAATACTTCCCTACAATTTCTCTTACAGGATTCTTTGGCTGGGCCAGTGCGGATCTCTCGAATTTATTTACCGGATCGGCAAGGGTATGGAGCTGGGCCGGCAATCTAACCGCCCCGATCTTCACTGGGGGGGCTATTACAGGACAGGTTAAAGCCGCGGAGGCGATCCAGCAGCAGGCGCTACTCAGCTACCAGAATGCCATCCAGAATGCCTTCCGGGAGGTGGAGGATGCCCTTGTCGATCAGAAGCGCACTCGTGAGCAACTGGCAGCTCAGCAGCGGCAGGTTGATGCCCTGCGCGAGTATACCCGCTTTGCCCGGCTGCGCTATGAGAACGGTTTTACAAGCTACTTAGAGGTTCTTGACGCCGAGCGGAGTCTCTTTTCCGCGGAGCTGAGCTACGCTCAAACCCAGGGAGGGCTCTTCACAGCGCTGGTAAACCTCTATAAGGCCATGGGTGGAGGATGGGTGGTCGAAGCGGACAAGCTGACGGCGGCGGCAGCTACATCCGAGGGTGCCATAGAAAAATCAGAGAAACATTAAGGATTAATACCACGTTGCATTCAAAGCATAACGCGGCGGCAAGGAGGAGGCTCCGCAGGCGTATTACTCATACGTTGAGGAAGCCGACGACGCAGCCAACAAAGTTAGGCAAAGAATGCAACTTGGTACAATTGCCTTATAGCCCATAGATTGTATTTCGTGGGGCGTTCGTATTTTTACCAACAACAGTCTTTTATTTAAAAAGGAGATTAACCATGGAAAACTGGCAGGAAAAAATGGGTGGCACCTTCGGCCTCATGGGAAAGGTTGCCCGTTTGTATACAGCTCGTATCCTTGAAGCACGCAAGGACCATTTCAGTCACATGCAAAAGGCCCTACTCGACGAGAAACAACTATCCGCGGTTGAGGCCATAAAAAATCCATGGCAGGCGTGGGCTTCATATGTGACTGATGCCGCGCAGCGCTCAGTGCTGTTCTGGGATATTATGCGGGAGCGCGGCAATACCTACCTGGAACATGTGAAGAATGGAAGTCCTCCGCTCCTGGCCTTTGACTGGGAGATGGTCTCCGATGGGCGCAAATTTGAGCGTCCCGTCAATTACGCCCTGATACGCATCATACCGCCGGATGGTGTGAAAGTTGATGACACCCGGCGTCCTTTTATAATTATTGATCCCCGTGCGGGCCATGGGCCGGGGATCGGGGGGTTCAAAAAAGATTCCGAAGTTGGTGTCGCCCTGGAGTTCGGCTATCCCGTTTATTTCGTAATCTTCTTCCCCGACCCTGAACCAGGGCAGACGATCATTGACGTCAATATGGCCGAGGCGAAATTTCTGGACACTGTCGTTCAACGGCACCCTGCAAGCCCCAAGCCGACAATTTACGGGAATTGCCAGGGAGGATGGGCCTCCATGCTCATCGCAGCAAACGACCCCCACAAGGTCGGACCAGTCGTGATTAACGGTGCGCCCATGTCGTATTGGAGCGGCAGCTGGAGCGGGGGAGAGGGTGAAAACCCGATGCGGTATACCGGGGGCCTGCTTGGCGGTTCCTGGATGTCGCTGCTGCTCAGCGACCTGGGAAACGGCAAGTTCGACGGCGCCTACCTTGTGGAGAATTTCGAGAACCTCAATCCGGCGAACACCTTCTGGAATAAGTACTACAACCTCTGGAAAGGCATCGATACGGAACGGGAGCGGTTTCTGGAATTCGAAAAGTGGTGGGGTGGTTACTTCCTCATGAACGAAGAAGAGATCCGCTGGATTGTCGAAAATCTTTTCGTCGGCAATAAGCTGGCTCGCGGTGAGGTGAAGGCAGCGCCCGGCACATACTTCAACATCAAGTCCATCCGTTCCCCTATAATCATCTTTTCCTCGAAGGGGGATAACATTACACCGCCGCAGCAGGCAATCAACTGGATATCCGACGTCTACTCGAGCACGGCTGAGATCAAGGCGAACGGGCAGGTCATCGTAGCGCTCCTGCATGAGGATGTAGGCCACCTCGGTATTTTTGTTTCGGGAAAGGTCGCCCAGAAAGAACACACTGAAATCGTCGAGGCCCTTGACTACGTGGAAAAGCTTCGGCCCGGCCTCTACGTCATGGACCTCGAGGAAACGTCGGGCACGGGGAAGGACAAATACCTCTCCACGTTCAGGGAAGTGCCCCTGGAGAATCTGCGGCGTATCAACAAGCTCGAACGAAAGGATGAAAAACCATTCGAACTGGTCGAGGATTTGTCCGTGATCAACGAGAAGATCTACGCTATTTACGGACGGCCCCTGGTCAGGAGCCTGGTGACCGAGAAAACTGCCGAGATGCGGCGGAATCTACACCCCCTCAGGGCTCAGCGTTGGTTCTTCAGCGACAATAACCCCTTCATGGGGCCCGTTCGGACAATGGCCTCCACAGTCAAAGCAGGACGGAAACCCGTTTCAAATGATAATCCATACCGCAGGCTGGAAGAGGCCTGGTCCGAAACGATCACCGCCTCCCTGAATCTCTACCGTGATTTGCGGGATGCTACCAGTGAAGCTGCTTTCTTCCAGATTTTTGGATCAATGATCAGCCTCGGGTTTTCAGGCGACGTCAAGCCCCCGATTCAGGTTGAAACCAAGGTTGATATTCATGATCTGCCCTACGTGAAGGAAGCCCTGTCGGCCATCGATCAGGGGGGGTATCCGGAGGCTGTTGCCCGGATAGGGGCTCTTGTAGGCCGGTATGCGGGAGCCATTCCCCTTGATCGGCTGCAAATGGCGGATGAGTTTGTCCGTTCGGATAAGGTGCTGTCGAAACTCTCGACAGATGAAATTCGGCGACTGCGTTCCGATGCAGGGGTGATGGCGCTTCTGGAGCCCGAAAGGACCCTGGATGCTCTGCCGGGGCTCCTCACCGTGGACGAAGAGAGAGAAAACATCTTATCGATTCTGAAATGGGGACTGTCGATAGAAGGCATCACGCCGGAGCAGCGTGCAACGATCATGGCCATAATGGACCGTCTCAATAAACCGGGCACCCGCGGTGCGAAGGGTAAGAATAAATGACGCCGGATCGTTTCCCCATTCACGTAACAAAAATATAAGGAGGAACGATGAGCGAAAGCAAAATAGTCAGTCCGGTTGTCGATGACATAAAGGCCCATATGAAGCGCGGAAAGATCGTTTCGGCGGAAGAGGCCGTGCGCGTCATCCGCAACGGTGACACGGTTGCCCTGGACGGCGTTGTGGGGGGCGGCGCCCCCGACGAACTGATCATTGCCCTTGAGAAACGGTTTTTGGAAAGCGGAGAACCCCGGGGACTCACGCTCATGTATGCCTCGGGAATCGGGGATGGGCAGGATAAAGGCGTCAACCGAATTGCGCAGGAAGGCCTGCTGAAACGAGTGATTGCCGGACATTGGGGATTGACCCCGAAGATGCAGAAGCTGGCTGTAGAAGGGAAGATCGAGGCCTACAATCTGCCGCAAGGTATTATCACGCATATGTTCCGTGATGTTGCCGGCCATAAACCACGGACAATTTCGAGTGTCGGCATCGGGACCTTCGTCGACCCGAGACTGGGCGGGGGAAAGATCAATTCGATCACAAAGGACGACCTCGTTGAAGTTGTTACCTTTGACGACAGAGAGTACCTGGCCTACAGGACGGTGCCTATACAGGTGGCGTTTCTCAGGGGGACGACGGCCGACATGGACGGCAATATCTCGATGGAACGTGAGGCCATGACACTGGAGGTGCTGCCGATCGCCATGGCGGCAAGGAACTCGGGCGGGATTGTCGTCGTCCAGGTCGAGCGCATTGCCGACCGGGGTGCACTGAACCCGCGTCACGTGAAGATTCCCGGCATTCTTGTCGACTGTGTTGTCGTTTCCCGGCCGGAGCATCACTGGCAGACTTACGGTGTCCAATACAATCCTGCTTTCAGCTGCGAGTTCAAGATTCCGACAGCCAGTGTGGCACGGCTTGATATGGACGATCGGAAGATCATCGCCCGGCGCGCAGCGCTGGAACTGAAGCCCAACATGGTTGTCAATCTTGGGATTGGCATACCGGAGGGCGTGGCCAACGTAGCCAACGAAGAAGGAATTTTCGATTACCTGACCCTTACGGCGGAAGCCGGTTCGGTCGGGGGGATCCCTTCCGGTGGAATGAATTTCGGGACCGCGACGAACATGGACTGCCTGCTGGACATGCATTTTCAGTTTGATTTCTATGACGGAGGGGGGCTCGATCTTGCGTGTCTCGGGCTTGCACAGATGGACCGCCACGGAAATGTGAATGTGAGCCGCTTCGGCCCCAAGCTTGCAGGCTGCGGAGGCTTCATCAACATCAGCCAGAACGCGAAGAAGATGGTCTTTGTGGGGGCCTTTACCGCGGGAGGGACATGCGTGGACTGCGATGACGGGAAGCTCCGGATCGTAAAAGAAGGGGGCGTAAAGAAATTCGTGAACGAGGTGGAACAGGTGACCTTCAGCGCGAACACGGCGAGGATGAACAATCTCGATGTCTTGTTCATTACGGAGCGTTGCGTTTTTACCCTCACCGATGAAGGTGTGGAACTGACGGAAATAGCTCCGGGCGTGGATCTGGAAAAAGACATCCTGGCCTACATGGATTTCCAGCCGATCGTGAAGAACCCCAAAAAGATGGATGAGAGGATTTTCCGGCTTCCGCCGATGGATCTGAAAACAGATCTTCTCAGCAAGCCGATATCCGAAAGGCTGAAGTATGACCCTGCTACGAACATCTTCTTCGTCAATTTCGAAGGTCTGCAGATCCGATCGCTGAAGGATATCGAAGCAATCCGGACACAGACGGAAGCCGTTCTGCGCCCGCTGGGGCGTAAGGTGGATGCGATCGTCAACTATGACAATTTTTCCATTCTTCCGGAACTCGTCGATGATTATGCTGATACTGTGAAATATATTGTTTCGAGCTTCTACGAGAAAGTTACCCGATACACAACCAGTGCTTTCCTGCGGATGAAACTGGGAGATGGACTGAAGGCGCGGGGGTTTGCCTCACACGTCTATGAATCCAGGGAGGAGGCCCGGAAAGGGCTGAAATCTGAGAAATGAATCCCGACTAACTGATTCAAAAGTGAAAGGAGCCTGTATGCAACGGAAACAGTTATGGATGCCGGTTGTCAGCATCTCCATCGCCATTTTGCTTGCACTCCCCTTGCAGCCGCTGGCGCAGTCTAATAATGCTCCCCAGCAGAAGCTGTCGAAGGAGGAACTTGCCCAGCTGCTGGCACCAATCGCCCTTTATCCGGACGAACTGGTTGCCCAGATACTCATGGCCTCGACTTATCCGCTTGAAGTCGTTCAGGCGGATCGCTGGGTGAAGAAAAACAAGCAGATCAAAGGGGATGCCCTCGCCAAGGCCCTCGAAAAAGAGAACTGGGATCCGAGTGTAAAGTCCCTGGTCGCTTTCCCGAGCGTATTGGCTGCCATGAGTGAAAAACTCGACCTTACCACAAAAGTAGGCGATGCTTTTCTTTCCCAGCAGAAGGATGTGATGGATACAATTCAGATGCTGCGGAAAAAGGCCTACGATGCGGGCAATCTGAAAACGTCGAAAGAGCAGAAGGTGACTGTCGAGAAAGAGATCATTGTCATCAAACCGGCCGATCCCGAGGTTGTCTACGTTCCATCCTACAGTCCGACGGTGGTCTACGGCGCCTGGATGTACCCCGCCTATCCCCCCTATTACTATTACCCGCCGCCTCCGCCCGCCTATCCGGCGTTCCATTTTGCCGCCGGGGTCGCCATCGGTGTTGCCTGGGGTTATGCCTGGGGCAACTGCAACTGGCATGGCGGGCATGTGGAACAAAATATCAATCAGAACATCAATGTCAACCGTAACATCGATCGGAGCAAATATCAGAACAGGGTGAAAACGAGCGACAGACAGTGGCAGCACAACCCGGAACACCGTCGCGGTGTTGCCTACAAGGATGGTGTGACGGCAAAAAGATACGGGCAGTCTCCGGCGCGTTCCATGGAGGGACGGCGTGAATCACGCGGTTACGGCAGTACCGGTGGCGGCAGGGGGGGGCGCCCTTCGGCAGGCACAATGGAGAGAGGTGGTACCGGCAGCCAAGCGGCAAAGCGCGATAAGATCGGCAGTACCGGTGGCGGCAGAGGGGACCGCCCTTCAGCAGGCACCATGGACAGGGGTAGCAGAGGCGGCCGTGACAGCGCTTTCAGCCGAAGCGGCGAAAGCGGCAGACAGGCAAGGGAGGCAAGCGACCGTGGTCTGTCCAGCCGTCAGAGCTCCGGTAGCAGCAGTTTCGGTGGGGGAGGATCAAGAGGCAGCCGCGGTTCCAGCGGCGGTGCATCAAGAGGCGGCGGTGGCCGTGGCGGCGGACGCAGATAGCCCGCAGTTTGTTTATCGAAATATCACCACAATAAATACGGAGGATATAGCATGAAGGTTAAGACATCCCACAGTATTTTCAGTTTTCTGCTGCCGCTCCTGGTAATTTTTTTCATTTTTGCAGCCGGAATGCCAGCGTTGGCGGCCACTTCCGGTAAGGGGCAGAAATTATTCTCCTCCGCGGAGGATGCCGCCTCCGCCCTTGCCGCCGCGGTAAAAAGCGGCAATAAAAGCGAGATAAAAGCTATACTCGGCCCTGGATCCACAAAAATTATCTCCTCCGGCGACGAGGTTGCCGACAAGGAAGGCATTGAACGGTTCAACAGGCTCTACGGTGAAAAACACCTGATTGAAAGCGCTGCAGGCAACAAGTCCATACTGGTGCTGGGCAATGACGATTTCCCCTTCCCGGTGCCGCTGGTCAAAAAAGGGAGTAAGTGGCGCTTTGATGCCAGAGCCGGCAGGGAAGAGATCCTCAACCGTCGCATCGGCCGGAACGAGCTGGAAGTGATCAATGTCATGCTCACCTATGTAGACGCGCAGCGTGAATATGCTTCCAAGGATCGGGACAGTGATGCGGTGCTCGAATTTGCCCAGAAATTCCGCAGTACACCGGGGAGAAAGGATGGGCTCTACTGGGAGGCGAAGGACGGGGTGGAAGTAAGCCCCTTGGGCTCTCTTGTTGCCAAGGCGGACAGTGAGGGGTATGCAAAAAGTAAAGGCGGGGACAATTCACCTTACTGGGGCTACCTTTTCAAAATTCTCAAGGCACAGGGTGCCAATGCCGAAGGAGGCGCCTTCGACTATGTGGTGAACGGCAGGATGATTCTCGGCTTTGCACTCGTCGCTTATCCGGTCGAATATGGCAATTCCGGCATTATGACCTTTGTCGTCAATCAGAACGGCATTGTCTATCAGAAGGACCTGGGCAGGAATACCGGCAAAATCGCCGCAGCGATGAAATCCTACAATCCTGATAAGAGCTGGAAAAAGGTCGAATAAAGGTCGGTTCGGAAAGAGTTTTAATTTTATAGCTAAACGAGAAAGACATGCCTGAAAATTCATATCCGAGGGGAGGCAATTTTACATGGAAATTCCGTTAACATCGATGGAGCAATTGATGCCGTTTCCAACGGCGCAGGAGTTGGTTGCGAAAAATCATAAAACCCTGGAGTCGGTGCCGCCGGGTACGACGGTTTTTGAGGCCATGCAACTCATGGTGAAAAAAAACACTCGGTTCCTGCCTGTCGTCGAGAACGGAAAACTGGCCGGGGTACTTTCTGAACGTGATTGCGCCCGAAGGGTGATCCTCGGGCACCTGGCGGCTGACAGCACTCCCGTGCGTGACATCATGGCCACTCACGTCGATACGGTGCGGCCGGAAAGCAAGATTCCGGAATGTATTACACTGATGTATGAGAAGGACGTCGGGTATCTGCCGGTGATGCGGGGAGAGGAAGTCATCGGTGTGCTTGCAATACGCGAGGTGATGGGCGCGCTGATCGAGCGGCACGAGCGGCTGTTGCGGAAGTTGGGGGAGGAACGCCTGACAATGATATATCCGGATCCGAGCAGTTATTAAGACAGTTGGAATAGTTAAGGGATTAGGAAAGGAGGAGTTATGAGTTTAGTAATCGTCATCCTCGCCCTGGTGCTGCTGATGTACGTGGCGTACCGGGGTTTCAGTGTGATTCTGTTCGCACCGGTCTGCGCGTTGCTGGCTGTGCTGCTTACCGATCCCAACCTTGTGCTTCCGATGTTCAGCGGTGTTTTTCTGGACAAGATGGTGGGGTTCATCAAGTCCTATTTTCCGGTGTTCATGCTGGGTGCAGTCTTCGGTAAGGTAATTGAACTTTCCGGTTTTTCGAAGTCGATCGTGTCTGCGGTGATCAAGCTGGTAGGGCGGGAGCGAACGATGCTGTCGATAGTTCTAGTTTGCGCGCTGCTCACTTACGGGGGCGTATCGCTGTTCGTCGTCGTTTTTGCCGTTTATCCGTTTGCAGCGGAAATGTTCAGGCAGGGCGACATTCCGAAACGGTTGATTCCCGGGACTATCGCGCTTGGCGCATTCACTTTTACCATGGACGCATTACCCGGCACTCCCCAAATCCAGAATATTATTCCCACTACGTTTTTCCAGACTGATGGTTGGGCGGCGCCCTGGCTGGGGCTCATTGGCTCGATCTTCATATTTATAGTGGGCATGGTCTTTTTGGAGTGGAAGCGCAAAAGGGCCTTTAAAGCGGGTGAGGGTTACGGTACCAATCTGATTAACGAACCGGAACCATTTTCCCAGGAAAACCTGCCCAACCCGTGGATCGCGGTATTGCCGCTAATCATCGTCGGTGTGATGAACAAGGTATTTACGATGCTGATACCCATGTTTTACGGTACCACGCATACAGCCAAATTGCCGGGTCTGGCCAAACCACTTGTCACTCAGGTGTCGTCTGTGGTGGCGATATGGGCGGTGGAGGGCGCGCTGTTGCTGGGAATATTAACTGTGGTAATTTTTGCTTTTAAACAGGTTAAAGACCGGTTCGCCGAAGGTAGCAAGACTGCGATCGCCGGTGCGCTGCTCTCTGTAACCAATACCGCCTCGGAATATGGCTTTGGTGGCGTGATCGCCGCTCTGCCGGGATTTCTGACTATTGCGGAGGCATTGAAAGCGATTCCCGGCGTTCTCATAAACGAAGCAGTCTCGGTAAGTGCGCTTGCCGGTATTACCGGATCGGCATCGGGCGGCATGAGTATTGCTCTTGCCACCATGGCGAATAACTTCATCGCTGGCGCGCAAGCCGCTAACATTCCGCTCGATGTACTGCACCGTATTGCCTCCATGGCCAGTGGAGGCATGGATACACTGCCGCACAATGGCGCAGTCATTACACTGCTGGCGGTAACAGGATTAACGCATAAGGACTCCTACCTCGACATCTTCACGATCACTTTAATAAAAACTGCCGCAGTATTTTTGGTGATAGGAGTTTATTACATGACGGGAATTCATTGATGACCATTGGATTGCATCTATAAAGACAACTGGAACAATAAGGAGGAGCGTATCATGGAGAATATCCGGGAAATTTCCAATGTTCCATTCGATAAAATCGAGGTCGGCCAATCAGCCGAAATGAGCGTCACACTAACGAAAGCACAGGTAGATATGCTGGCGCTGGTATCAGGCGATGCGGATGCCTTCCATTTCGAGGGAGGATCAGGCCATGCCCGGCCGGAGTCGCAGAAAGTGGAGGCGGTTGGAGCCGAAGCCGTCCTGTCTGCCGTAATAGGAATCAAACTGCCGGGCCCGGGTTCCCGAATCCTGGGGCGGGCTCTGGCATACAAAGGAGACATCCGGACGGGAGACACCATCACGGCGACCGTCACCGTCCGGCAAAAACAAACGGAGGGCGCCGTTGTGGTTCTTGATGGTCGCTGCATAAACCAGCATGGTGACGAACTGGTTACAGGAACGATCTCCGTGGCTGCGCCGACATCTCAGCTGCTTTATAATGATATTGTGCCGCCCAATTTGATACTTCGCCGGAACGACGCATTTGCCGGATTGTTCGGGGCTTGCGAGGACTGCGAACCGATAGTCTGCGCCGTCGCCCACCCCTGCGATAATGACTCGCTGATGGGAGCTATTGAAGCGGCCCGCCGAAACCTTATCATTCCTGTACTTGTCGGACCAGAGGACAGGATCCGGGGCATTGCCGATTCGTTGGGGATCGATCTTTCACCCTATCAGATCGTCTCGACACCGAACAGCCATGCCTCCGCGGCAAAGGCCGTTGAATTGGCCGTTTCGGGAAAGGCCGAGGCCCTCATGAAGGGAAGTCTTCATACCGATGAAATCATGGGTGCTATCGTCCCGACGGCCGCCGGTCTTCGTACCTCGCGTCGTATCAGTCATGCCTTTGTCATGGATGTGCCGACTTACCACAAACCCTTCATCATCAGCGACGCAGCCGTGAATATCTTCCCGAATCTGGAGACCAAAGTCGACATCATCCAAAATGATATTGATCTTGCCCATGTATTAAAAATTGCAAATCCCAAAGTTGCCCTTCTTTCGGCCGTGGAGACAGTTACATCGAAAATTCCGTCCACACTTGATGCAGCGGCGCTTTGCAAGATGGCCGACAGGGGCCAGATTACGGGCGGAATTCTTGACGGGCCGCTGGCCTTCGACAACGCCATCAGTGCGGAAGCGGCCAAGACGAAGGGCATTACCTCACCGGTGGCTGGAGATCTCGACATCATGGTTGCTCCCGATCTCGAATCGGCCAATATGATTTTCAAGCAGCTCACTTACCTTTCCGGGGCCGAGGGCGCCGGTATCGTTCTCGGGACGCGGGTGCCGGTCGTTCTGACTAGTCGGGCCGACACGGTAAGGACACGTCTGGCGTCGACGGCGGTAATGGCACTTGTTGCGCATGCGCGCCGAACGGGAAAATACGAAACGAGGTGATGCCATGGAAAAACTCATCCTTGTACTCAATGCCGGGTCCTCCAGCTTGAAATTCTCTCTTTTCGTCGATCGAGATAAGACGCCTGAGGTCCTCTACGAGGGTCAGATCGAAAATATCCTGACTGTGCCCCGCTTCAGTGCAAAAGATAGTGCAGGAAAGCCAGTTGCAAAGAAAACGTGGCCTGCGGGAACATCCCTCGGCCACGAAGGAGCCATTGAGGCCCTCTTTGCGTGGGGACGGGAAGTCCTTGGGGAGGCGGCCGGCATTGTGGCCGTTGGCCATCGTGTTGTTCACGGAGGCATTAAGTATACGAAACCCATTCTTGTCAATGATCGCATCCTTAAAGACCTGGAAAAATTCAATCCCCTGGCACCGCTGCACCAGCCTCACAACCTCGCCGCCATCCGTTTAATTGCCGGGAAGCGCCCTGACATTGCCCAGGTTGCCTGTTTTGACACATCCTTTCACACTAGTATTCCCGCCGTGGCCCAAACATTTGCGATTCCCCGGAAATACACTGATCGGGGGGTTCGCCGTTACGGCTTCCACGGTCTGTCTTATGAATACATTGCCTCGGTTCTTCCGGACATCGATTCAGGTGCTGCAAAAGGTCGCACGGTCGTTGCGCACCTGGGAAACGGTGCCAGCATGTGCGCCATGCAGGGGCTGAAAAGCACGGCCTGCACCCTGGGATTCACCGCCGTTGACGGCCTTATGATGGGAACGCGCTGCGGGACCATCGACCCGGGCGTAATGCTTTACCTGATGGATGAGTGCGGTCTGAATGCGCGCAACCTCGAGAATCTTATTTACAAGGAATCGGGCCTGCTGGGCGTTTCCGGGATTTCCAGCGACATGCGGACGCTCCTGGAAAGTGATGATCCGCGTGCCGCGGAAGCGGTGGAACTCTTTGTTTACCGGATCAGCCGCGAACTGGGTTCCCTCGTGGCAGCCCTCGGGGGTCTCGATGCGCTGGTCTTTACCGGCGGCATCGGAGAAAATGCGGCGCCGATCCGCGACCGGATTTGCCGATCCGCGAACTGGCTGGGCCTTGAATTTGATGAAAAAGCCAACGCTGTTGGAGGGCTGCGCATCAGCAGTGCAGGAAGCCTAGTTAGCGCCTGGGTAATCCCGACGGACGAGGAACTGATGATCGCCCGGCACACACAAAAGACAGTCTTAGCAAAGCCATCCTGAACGGCGGATCAGAGATTTCAAATTTTATTAATAACAGGAGGAACACCCGATGAACAATGAGCATCGATACCTCACAGGGAAAAAGGGCCTCGTTGTCGGTATTGCCAATGACGAGAGCATTGCTTACGGCTGTGCTCTTCGTTTCTGCCAGCTCGGAGCGATACAGGCCATCACCTACCAGAATGAAAAGTCAAAACGTTTTGTTGAACCTTTGGTGGAGAATTTCGCGCCAGAAATTTTCATGCCATTGGACGTTCAAAAACCGGAACAGATGGATGCGGTCTTTAAAGCCATTCACGAAAAATGGGGGCGACTTGATTTCCTTGTTCATTCCATTGCCTTCATGCCCAAGGATGACCTTCAGGGAAGGGTAATCGACTGCTCACTCGATGGTTTTCTCATGGCCATGGATATCTCCTGCCATTCTTTCATTCGGATGGCGAGGCTCGCCGAACCGCTGATGTCGTCAGGGGGATGTCTTCTGGCTATGAGCTATTACGGTGCAAACCAGGTTGTGACGAATTACAACGCTATGGGTCCCGTGAAGGCGGCACTCGAAAGCGTTGTGCGCTATCTTGCGGCTGAGTTGGGAACGAAGCGCATCCGGGTCCATGCCCTCTCGCCGGGTCCCCTCAAGACGAGGGCTGCATCCGGCATCGGCAATTTCGACGAACTACTGGATCTGGCCGAGAAAAAATCGCCCCAGAAGCGCCTCGTGAACATCGAGGACGTAGGCGCTGTGGCGGCATTTCTCGTGAGCGACCATGCGGAATCATTAACGGGGAATATCACCTTTATTGATGCAGGATATAACATCATGGACTGACAGGCGTTACCCGGGATAGCGGAAAATGTGACTGCCGGCAGATAAAATATGACACCCATTCAGCGGAGAAAAAGCCCATGCGTCAACGTGTCAAAAGCATTATCAACACCATTCTGAACGCCCGGTTCTCATATCTATTCTTGACCATCATTCTGCTTTTCCTGCTCCGGCCATTTGTCGAAGGTGCGACTGCAATAGCTCTAATAACAAACATTTTCTTCTGGCTAATAATTATATCCTGTGTCTGGGCAATTCATGAAAAAAAAAGACATCAGTGGTTTGCCATTGCTATGTCTGCCGTGGCCATCCTGGACGATCTTCTCGACTTCTTTCTGAAAAATGCTATAACATCGTGGGTGAGTAAAATTGTGATTGTCTTCTTCCTGGGATATGCCGTAGTCAGCATTTTGTTTTACCTTGTCAGGCAGGAAGAAGTTACAGCTGACATGATGATGGCTGGGGCCAGCGAATACATCCTCATTGGTCTTCTGTGGGCCTGCTTTTATATTCTCATAGAGGCGGTATATCCGGGCTCGTTCAACTTTGCAGGAACAAAGATGGACCGGTCTGGATTCCTCTATTTCAGTTTTGTCACGTTGACAACCACGGGTTACGGCGATGCCTTACCGGTATCGGTTCAAGCGCGATCCCTGGCCATGCTCGAGATGATCACAGGTCAGCTCTATATAGCCATGACCGTGGCACGGCTTGTAAGTCTTTACACCGTCCGTGGAAATAAGCATTAAGTTGTGATGATAATTAGACTACGCATCATTGAGTGATTCTAAATCTAATACTTACAATGGAAAGAAAAGAGGGAAAGACATGGCCATGCAAAAACACGCACCCCCGGATTTGACCCGTATAACCTTGCAGATTCTCTGGATAGGAATTCTGATTGCTGCAACATTCTGGATCGCGCGGCCGTTCCTTCCGTCGTTTATCTGGGCCGCTACGATCGTTGTGGCCACCTGGCCGCTCATGCTGAAGGTGGAGGCCTGGCTGTGGGGAAAGCGTGGCCTTGCCGTCGCCGCTATGACAGTCGCCATGCTGATTTTGTTCATTGTACCCTTTTCCCTGGCCATTCTCGCCATCATCGAGAACGCAGACAGAATTACCGACTCGGTGAAATCTTTCCAGACGCAAGCATTGCCGACCCTGCCCGGCTGGTTGTCCGGAACTCCCATTCTTGGCCCGAAGCTGGCCGCTGCCTGGGAAAGCGTCAGGACCGGACCGGAGGGGGTATCGGCACGCCTGGCTCCCTATGCAGGACAGCTGTTGAACTGGTTTCTGTCCCAGGCTGGAAGCGTCGGGATGATCGCGATACAATTTCTGCTGACGGTCATTATTGCGGCAATCTTTTATTCGAAAGGTGAGATCGTTTCGACGGGTGTAATTCGCTTCGCCCGCAGACTGGGTGGAAATCACGGAGAGGATGTCGCCGTTCTTGCTGCTCAAACCGTCAGGGGAGTCGCGCTTGGCGTGGTTGGTACGGCCCTGCTCCAGTCGCTTTTCGGAGGCATCGGGTTGGCTGTCGCCGGCGTACCGGCCGCCGCACTGCTGACGGCGGTGATGTTCATGCTTTGCATTGCCCAGGTTGGACCCGGACTTGTCCTCATCCCGGCGGTAATCTGGCTTTACTACAGCGATCAGAATATCTGGGGAACGATATTGCTGGTGTGGTCCATATTCGTCGGTACCTTCGACAACTTCCTGCGTCCGTTTCTCATCCGGATGGGTGCCGATCTCCCGATATTTTTGATTTTTGCCGGCGTCATCGGCGGTCTTGTTACCTTTGGTATCGTCGGGCTTTTTATCGGGCCGGTCGTCCTGGCCATTACATATAAGTTGCTTGCAGTGTGGGTGGAAGGTACGGCAGTAAAGCCGGAACAGGGGCAGCCGGAAAAGGAGCAAACATAAAAATATGATTACATGGAATCGTCGCTACAGCGTAATAAGCTATCTCAGATCCTCACTGTGGGTCATCCCGGTCTTCGCCCTCATAATTCAGTTGGTAGTAAAGCGCCTGTTTGAAAACTTTGGTGTTTGGATGGTCAGGGAGGGGATTTATGATCTGAAGACCGGCTTTTTTGCGCTTAACGCAGCTGAAGCGCATGCTGTTCTTGATCGCATATTCACGATTAATTTGTCGTGTCTGGTGTTTACATTCGGCTCCCTGCTTGTTGCAATTCAGGTCGCGGGCGGGCAATATACGCCGCGAATCATCGCAACCACTTTACTACGCGACAATGTAATTCGTTGTATTGTGGGTTTTTTTGTTTTCACGATGCTGTGGGCTAATCGAACGATGCTTCAACTAGGCGAGCTGTCCGTTGTTCCGCAGTTTCAAATTTTCCTGACAATGGTATTCGGTTTAGGCGCTATTATTGCTTTCATTTTGCTGATCGATTACGCTGCAAAATTATTGCGCCCGGTAAGCCTTGTGGGCCATATCGGTGGACAGGGGATTGCGGTCATCAAAAGCGTCTATCCTGATCCGGCTCTGAGTGATGCTGTGCCCGCTGCGCCACCCACGAAGCTCGGCTCACCGGACCGCATTATAAAATATCAGGGTAAATCCGGAATAGTTCTGGCCGTCAATCTGCAAGGGTTGATTTCGGAGGCTCACCGGGCCGGCATTATTATTGAAATCTTGCCCCAAGTGGGAGATTTTCTTACCGAAGACGATCCTCTGTTTAACCTGTACGGCAACGCCGATACAATTGATTCGCGTAATCTGCTGACACAGATCGCGCTCGGTTCGGAGCGGACGATGGAGCAGGATCCGATGTTTGCGTTTCGCATTGAGGTAGACATAGCGTTAAAAGCCCTGTCGCCGGCGATTAATGATCCGACTACGGCCGTGCTGGCCATTGACCAGTTGCACCGCCTGCTGCGCATGGTCGGCAAGCGATCTCTGCGTGCCCACGAAATTATGGATTACGCGGGACAGCCACGCATCATCTTTCGCACACCGAACTGGGAAGATTTCGTGCATATCACTTTCCGGGAGATACGGCAGTGCGGTGCAGGCAACATACAGATTGCCCGGCGCTTGCGTGAAGTGGTGGAGAGTCTCACCCAAAGTCTTCCGGAGCATCGCCTTCCCGCGTTGTACGAAGAACTGGATCTGCTGGATCGTGCCATGGCTGGTCATCATCTGTTTCCCGAGGACCTTGCGCTTGCCCGTATTCCCGACTCGCAAGGGTTGGGAGCGACGTCGCACAAGCAGTCGCAGGATTAGGAACAAAATTGGAGTACCACGATTTGCAAACCCATTATGAGTATCACAAAGATCTTCCTTAAAAACAAGACCTTCCGAATTGTCTAAACTCATGGATATATAAAAATAAACTTATCTATATATAGCCTTTTTTATAATTACGTTTAAAATTAAATATCTAGATTTATGTGCTTCAGAGTTTGTTGTGCCTAAAATCAAATCTATTTCTGTTCCTTAATACAAGAAGTAAATACTTTACATATTGAAGAACCAGTCGGAATCTGAAAATTCATAAAATTGAACAAAAGCAAGTAGTCTTTTTAGCCAAGAATGACCGCCACAATGCAAAAAACTTATCCGAAGGGAGAAGGACAAGGTCATGCGTAGCGAACAAGGGCGACATAAATTTGAAATGCAGGACGCTTATGATTATCCGGGGCATGAGATCCAAACACTCACGCAAGAGTTTTTCGATATCAAAGAGCAATTTACGGTAGAGATTGAAAAGTGCAGACAGTTAGAAAAAACGTTATCAAAACATCTGAAATTTGATCGATTTCTATCGGAATTTTCGTCCAGATTTGTGAGTATCCCTCTCGATCAGGCGGATAAGGAGATTGAACATGCCCTGAAGAGGATTAATACATTCTTCGGAGGTGAACTCTGTGCGCTGCTTGAGGTATTGCCGGGTAAGACCGCGTGGAAGATCACCCATTTCATCGCCACAGAAAATACATCCTCGATTCCTGTAGGAACCGAACTTCAGTCATCAATTTGCCCCTGGTCTTTCCATAAAGTGATACAAAAACGCGAGCTGTTCTCATTTTCCAGGCTTGATGATCTGCCTCCGGAGGCGAGCGTGGACAAGCATACCTTTCTTGAGTGGGGGATTCGATCCATGCTGGAAGTGCCGATCATTCTCGGTGATTCCATTGATCATGTAATCGTTGTCAATTCAGTAAGAAAGGAATGTGTATGGGAGGAGGGGCTCGCCCCCAAACTGCAAATTATAGGGGGAATTATTGCCAATGCGTTGAAGCGAAAGCAATCGGAGCTCGAGCTTGGCGAAAGTGCAGAGCGCCTTGATGCATTAATCAACAGCACACCCCATATGATATGGTCCGTCGATTCGGAGCGCTTTGGTCTTACCATGTTTAACAGCAGTCTTTACGAATACTTCCTGCACGGAATCGGTCTTCATATCCAGGTCGGTATGAACCCGGATGACCTCTTGCCCACACAGGAGTATGCGCAGAAGTGGCATGCATTTTACCGGCGTGCGCTTGAGGAAGGATCGTTCACTACAGAGTACCGGGTTTATACAGGAAATCGGACATTGAAGCTGAATTTCAACACCCTGAAGCGCGATGATGTTGTGTTCGGGGTATCTGTATTCGGCCAGGACATAACCGAACTCAAAGGAATGGAAGACCGGATGCGGCAGCAGCTGGTGGAGATCGAATCGTTAAAACATCAAATAGAAAAAGAGAATGTCTATCTCCGCCAGGAGATAAAGACAGGGCGGGGTTTCGGCAACATTATAGGAGACAGCGATGCCTTCCGGTATGTTCTCTTCAGGTCTCAGCAGGTTGCTCCTACCGATGCCACCGTCCTCATCCTCGGCGAAACAGGCACTGGCAAGGGGTTGGTGGCTTATGCCATCCATGAAATGAGCTGCCGCAAAGATAAGTCGATAGTCACTGTAAACTGTGCCGCCCTGCCGGAGAACCTCATCGAGAGCGAACTTTTCGGAAGAGAGAAGGGCGCCTTCACGGGTGCCCACGCAAGGCAGGTCGGTCGTTTCGAAGTTGCCAACGGTGGAACGATCTTTCTGGATGAAATTGGTGAGATGCCTCTTAGTCTCCAGGCAAAGCTCCTGCGGGTACTGCAGGATGGTCAGTTTGAAAGGCTTGGCAGCGCCAGGACCATTAAGGTGGATGTGCGGGTGATTACCGCAACAAGTCGTAATCTGAAGGATGAAGTGCAAAATGGGCGGTTCCGGGAAGACCTCTTTTACCGGCTGAATGTGTTTCCCCTCTCAATCCCGCCCTTGAGGATGCGATCAGAGGATATCCCGCAGCTTGTCCACTATTTCATAGGCAAGTTTGCCCGAAAGTGCGGTAAAAATATTGAGACCATCTCCAAGAGCACCATGCGGATTCTACTGGACTACCATTGGCCGGGTAATGTGAGGGAGCTGGAGCACATCATAGAGAGCGCTGTCATTACCAGCCAGGGATCTGCTCTCGAACTTGCGGACTACCTTGATCTGAAGACTGGAAATAAGCCGGAAGGATCGCTTAAGGATCTTGAAGCAATAGAGCGGGAGTATATTCTGAAAGTCCTCCAGAAAACCCATTGGAAGATTGATGGTGAAGGCGGCGCTGCCGTCATCCTTGGACTTAATCCCAGCACTCTGCGGTTCCGGATCAAGAAATTGGACATTACACGTCCTTGAAAATTTCATTATCATAATTGGGTAATTCTCAATATATTGCAGATCCGTAATATATTGAGAATTATTGTCCATCCATATTTTTTCGGAAACAATCTCGATTCATAAATAATTTAGAAATATCAAATAAATATAATTGATCTACTAAAATTATTCCTTCTGGAACGCTTCTTGGATTACTTTCCGTATGCCTTATAATTCCATTTCTAAATCAATGATGATATCGCGGCGGCTGGGAGGAGACAACGAAGCGTATTGTTCATACGTTGAGGAAGCCGACGACCCCGGCCTTGGCCGGGGCAGGCTGTGCCAACAAAGACAGCGCTTGATTTAGAATTGGAATAACCAGATGTTTCTACTTTTTGTGAAGTTATCTATAGTAACAGTCCTGACTGTTATTGCATTCATTAAATAGCAGAACTTTAAGTAAGGGAAGATGACATGGAACTCACAATGGAAATTAGAGCAAAACAATTAAGGTTTCAGGAGCTTTATCAGACATTATATGCGCTTCTTCCCACCATCCGCAAACATAAAGGGTGCCGTGAATGCCTTATTTATATGGACAAGGAAAATGAAGATGTCTTTTTTCTTTCTTTCAGCTGGGAAAAGCAGTCAAGTCTGGAAGATTATCTTCGGTCAAACAGTGGCAGTGCGCTTATGGGGGCCATTGAAGTGTTGAGCGAAACAGCGAGAGTCAAGATTGGCCATGATCAACTGTGGCAGGGAACAGAAATCCTGAACAGGATGAGAAAGGAAATGCATTAAAAAAAAGAAGATACTTAAAAAGGGGGTTGTTATGAAAGCAGCGGCAAGATTCGTCATGATGATGATAGGTATTGTATTTTCAGTTTCAACAGTATTTGCGGCCGCCCCATTAGAGAGCGATCCTGTCTTTTCCGGGTTTCTCGGTGATGCGGGTGTATACAAGAAATTGATGCCTGGACCCGAGGGAGGGGCGAAACTGAGATGGATCAAGCCGAATGCGGACTTCAAGAAATACAACAAGTTCATGGTAGACAATGTCATTTTTTACCTGGCCGGCGATTCGGAAAACAAAGGGATTGATCCTGAGCTGATGAAAGAGATGGCCGATTCCTTCAACAAAGAACTCGTGGCGGCTTTCAAAGGCAAATATCCGATTGTTGCCGATCCCGGCCCCGATGTCGCACGGATCCGCATTGCCATAACGAATGTAAAACAGAGCCGGCCCGGAATCAGCGCCGTTACATCAGTTTTACCCGTTGGTATTGGGGTTAGTCTCATTAAGAGAGGTGCAACGGGAGGATGGACCGGCGGTGGTGAAACGGGCGTCGAGTTAATGGCTGTCGACTCCACAACTAATGATGTGCTTGTGATGGGTGTTGATCAACAGCAGGCGGCCTTTGCTTCACGGTTCTCGAAGTATGGATCAGCCAAAGACGCCTTCAAGTTCTGGGCTGAACGGATCGTGTTGTTCATCGACGATACCAAGGGTATCAAGAGAGAACCAAAGGAATAACAAGATGTCATCAGTTGTCGAAAATATCGTCGCGTGCCCCGGATGTGACCTGTTGCAACGTATTCCTGCGCTTCCACCGGGAGGCAAGGCACGCTGTCCCCGCTGCGGACATGTGATCGCGGCCAGCAAACCCAATTCCCTGGAGCGGACGCTGGCCATTACGGTTGCGGCAGCGATCACTTTGGTCGTTGCCAACACTGTGCCTCTTATGGGAATTTCAGTCGTTGGACGCCATGTCAGCACGACGATTCTTGGCGGCGTGCTGGAGATGTGGCTGCAGGGGCAGGAAATCACCGCCTTGCTTGTGGCGTTATGCGCCATAGTTGCACCAACCGCCTATATCGGATTGATGCTGGTGATCCTGCTCGTGGCGAGGCAGTCGCCGGCGCCCGCATGGGTCAGTACGTGTATGCGGATGGCGGATTTAAGCCAGCCTTGGGGGATGGCCGAGGTGATGATGCTGGGTATTCTGGTTGCCTTGATCAAGATTGCCGAACTGGCGACGCTGGTTCTTGGTATAGGGATATTTGCCGTCGGTGCACTCATCATTCTTATTACCGCCATGATGGTCAGCTTCGATGAGCATGAGATATGGACACGAATCAGGTGGGCCGATGAGGAGTTACAGAAAAAGGTTGCATCTGCATGATTGGCGAGCGAGGATAGGGCTATGAGCAGCGGTATCCTGACAGGCATCAAGGCTGGTTTTGTTTCGTGTGAGTCCTGCGGCCTGCTGACAAAACCGGTCAATGTCCATAAGCCGGGGCATTGCCCGCGATGCGGCAGGGAGCTTGAGCTTCGCCGGCATAATACTATCCAGCGTACCTGGGCGCTCATCATTGCCGCCTCGATCTGCTATATCCCAGCGAACATCCTGCCGGTGATGGTTACGAGCACCCTGACATCCGTTGAGGGGGATACCATTATCAGCGGCGCCGTCCTTCTTTACAAGTACGGTTCATGGCATCTTGCACTCATTGTTTTGATTGCAAGTGTGATGATACCGCTGGCTAAGCTTGCCGCCCTGGCCTATCTTTTGATCACTGTCCAGCGTAACTCGATCAAGGACCAGCGCGAACGGACCAGACTCTATCGGCTGGTTGAGTTCGTCGGCAGATGGTCAATGCTCGACATTTTTGTTGTTACCTTCGTTGTAGCCCTCATCCAACTTCAACCGCTCATGTCCGTGAAACCGGGGCTGGGCTCTCTGTTTTTTGCATCGGTCGTTGTGCTGACCATGATCGCGGCCGAAACCTTTGATTCCCGCCTCATCTGGGATTCCAGTAACTGCAAGGAGGAGCACAATGACTGAAAAGATCGATCTCGACAACATTCCGGAGGCCACGGTTGTGCCAAAAAAACGAATGCGTTTTTCGGTAGTATGGATCATCCCCATAGTGGCCGCGCTGGTAGCTATCGGGATCGCAGTCCAGCGAATATTGAGCGAAGGCCCGACGATCACCATCGTCTTCAAGGCTGCAGAGGGTGTAGAAGCAGGAAAAACCTTTGTCAAGTATAACGATGTCAACATTGGTCAGGTGAAAACAGTAAAGCTCTCCAGTGATTTTACCAAGGTCGTCGTGACGGCGAAGATCGACAAGAGTGCCGAGGGCTTGATCGTCGAAGATACCGAATTCTGGGTTGAAAAGCCACGCGTTACCCTGAGCGGTGTCTCCGGTATCAGTACACTGCTGACCGGCAACTTCATTGGACTCAAGATGGGAAAGTCGAAACAACCCAGGCATAAGTTTATCGGGCGTGATGTGCCACCGGCCATCACAGTTGACCAGCCCGGCCGGATATTCATGCTGCAGGCCGACAATCTCGGCTCAGTGGGCATCGGTTCTCCACTCTATTACCGCCGTCTGAACGTAGGACAAGTCATCGGATATGACCTCGCCGGGGATGGTAAGTATCTTCACATCAAGATTTTTGTAAATGCGCCTTACGACAAGTATGTAACAAACGAAACACGTTTCTGGGAGGCAAGCGGTATTGACGTGTCAATGGGAGCATCGGGGTTTACTGTAGAAACCCAGTCGGTGGTGTCCATGCTGGTTGGTGGAATTGCGTTTGAAGCACCTTCTTTGGTCATGGAAATGAAGCCTGCTGACACAAATGCTGTCTTTACACTCTTCCGCAACCGCGCAGCAGCCATGGCGGAGCATGAAACCATTATGACACCTTATGTTTTATATTTCGATGAGTCACTGCTCGGACTCAACGTTGGTGCGCCTGTTACTTATCGCGGATTGCCGGTGGGCGAAGTAACTGCGGTTGGTCTGGAATATGACCCGGTAAAACAATTCATTCGCCCACGTGTTGATATCCAGTTATATCCAGCTCGGTTCATGGCCCACGTGAAGAAATCGGATGTCCTTGACGAACAGGCCAGGAGTGAAGGCGGGCGCCGTGCCTTTATGCAGAAACTGATGGATAAAGGGGGTGTACGAGCGCAACTGCGAAGCGGAAATATTTTGACGGGACAGCTCTATGTTGCCTTTGACAACTTCCGGGGTGTTCCCAAAGTGAAAATCGACTGGACAAAGACCCCGGCAGAGTTGCCGGTGATGCCGAGCGGTTTAGAGGATCTGAAAATTAAAATCAACAATGTCCTGGCCAAACTCGATAGAATCCCCATGGCTGCTATTGGCGAGGATGTGAAAAAACTGCTCACTGGGCTGGATGGAATGGTGAAGCGCGTTGACACAGAAGTACTGCCGGAATTGAAGACGACGCTGGAAGACCTCAATCGTGTCTTGAAGAGTACCGACGCCACCCTGGTTGGCAAGGATGCGCCGGCGCAGCAGGAGATGCGCGATGCCCTGCAGGAAGTGAGACGGGCTGCGCAGGCTATCAGCGGCCTTGTCGATTATCTCGAACGAAACCCCGATGCCCTCATCCGAGGGAAAACACAGGAGAAAGCAAAATGAGAAAACTTGCCACCATCCTTATTTTCTGCACAGTCGCTGTTGTAATCGCAGGGTGCGCTTCCTCTCCGTCGCGTTTTTACACACTGAGCCCGACGGCAGCGCAGACTGCTCCGCCGTCGTCAAGCTACGCAGTGTCGGTAGGCCCCGTCACGGTGCCGGATGTTGTCAACCGTCTGCCCATTGTCCTAAGGACCGGTCCAAATCAGGTTTTTATCAGCGAGTTCGACCGCTGGGCATCGCCTCTTAAAGGCGACATTGCGCGGGTTGTAGCCGAGAACCTTGTCTCGATGCTCGGCACACCACGGGTAACAATATTCCCGCAATCGTTGCCGGCAGATGCTTCGTATCGGATCATGATCGATATTCTACGTTTCGATTCAGAACTGGGTAAGGCGGTTACCCTGGATGCGATTTGGACGGTAAATTCGGCGAAGGAAGGAAAGCCTTACCGAAGCCGTACTACTCTTACCGAACCGACCGAGGGAGACGGCTATCCCGCTCTTGTCGCGGCGCATAGTCGGGCGCTCGGGCAGTTGAGCACTGAAATTGCCAAAATGATCAGGGAAATTGAAGAACAAAAGCATTGAGGATAAGTTGTTCCGGATACGAACCGAATGATGTTTCCCATAATCCAAGCGGAATGCCAAACCGGTCCTGGTTAAGCGGCATTCATACACGAGAAACAGGAAAAGTGATCTGAAAAACAGAAAAATGTATAAGGAGATAAAATATGAACCTGATACAAATTGTTATTCTGATCTGCGCCTTATTTGTTTCAGTCCTGATCGTCTGGTACGACCTTCCACTTGAGTTTCCGGGACTAATCGCCAAGAGTCTTTTGCTGTTTTTAAAGTTATCCATAGTATTAGTCTTAACTGTTATTGCATATATAATAGCTGGTAAAAAGAAGAAAACATCGTGAAAAGTAAAATGAACTGTACAAAGAAAGGAGGATCCAAATGAAAAGAAATTGTAGAAGTGGCAGCCTGATAATCATCATGGCTGCATTGATGCTCATTTGCACCAGTCCGCTGATGGCTCAGGATAAAGAGGCCGACAATATGCAGATTCTTATCGCCAAAGTCAAAGCGGACAAAAAGCTGCTTGTTGCCAATAATATGCAGCTTACGGAAAAAGAGGCCAAGGTATTTTGGCCGGTATACGATCGCTATCAGAATGAACTGTTTCTTCTGCGTGCCCGTTCTCTTAAAATGATCGGAAATTACGCCAATAACTATGAAAAGATGACCAATGCTATGGCCAAAAAACTTCTGGATGAGTTTATGACCATTGAGACCGTGCGCATTAAACTCGCAAAAGCCTATCTCCCCCAATTCCGTAAGGTACTGTCGGATAAGAAGGTTGCGCGTTATTACCAGATCGAAAACAAGATCAATGCAGCGTTGTACTATGAGCTTGCTGCGCAGATACCGTTAGTCAAAGCAGACAATCCCTAGGAAAGGAGAAATTATTATGCAATACACTCGTATCAAATTGCTGTTATGCGCGGTTCTGAGCTTTACGATTATCTGCTCTGTCCCGATGACTGCTTCTGCGGAGTCTGCAGGGAAAATCAATCGTGATGCGCAAAAGGCCCTGCAGAAGCTTTATGCCGAAAGCGAATCCGCAAAAGACCTTGGGGAAAAAGCAAAGGCCATTCTTGTTTTCCCGGCGATCACCAAGGGAGGATTTATTGTTGGCGGATTATACGGCGAAGGCGCGCTTCTTAAATCAGGGAACGTTGCCGCCTACTATAATACCATTGCGGTTTCCTATGGTCTTCAGGCGGGCTTGCAGAAATACGGATATGTGTTGTTCTTTATGACGGACTCGGCAGTGAAATATCTTGATAAAAGCGATGGTTGGGAATTCGGAACGGGACCTACCATTGTTGTCGTTGATAAGGGAGCATCGGCCAGCCTTTCTACAACTACCGCGAAATCAGATGTCTATGCCTTCTTTTTCAGTCAAAAGGGGCTGATGGCTGGTCTCGGGCTTCAAGGGACGAAGATAACAAAAATTAAGAAGTAACTAAGGATAGCATGTGAGCGGCCATGTCATTGACAGTCTTGTTCATTGCCATGGCCGCCAAGAACTCCGAATGAAAACCTCTTCGTGTCCCTTATCAGGGGTTGCAGAGGTTTTCTAGATATCATCTTTGCTTTTTCGGCTGTCCTTACTGAGAGGGGGGAAACGCTCTCAGGTAAGTCTTATCACCCTGGGCTTCACCAGCCTGGCGAAGTCCCCGTAGGCCATTCTTACCAGTTCCGAATGGGAACCGGCATTGAAAACGATCTCTTTATCCTCCGTCAGGTGCTGATCCACATAGACAACCATTCCGTACAGGTTGCCGAAAGGAGGCATGGCGCCGACCTCGCAATCCGGAAATATATCTTTAAATTGCTCTTCGGTAGCTAGCTCCACTTTCTTCGCACCGATTTCCTTCCGAAAATAATCGAAATCGACGGAGTGGTTGGCGGACAGGACGGCCATGGCCATTTTATTTTCAATGAAGACGATAACGGTTTTAGCGACCTCCTTTCCCTTGATATGCGTAGACTGCGCAATTTCCCGGGCGGTATAGGCTGGTGAATGTTCAATCTTTACGTATTTAACTCCATGACTGTCCAGAAACTCTTTCATTTTTTTTGTCGGCATAACAAGACCCCCTTTCTATATTATATGTCTAAAATTTAAGATTACCTGTTATAGTTGTCAATAGAGCATGGTTGTCTGAATAATTTTAGACTTTTCTTTTGACAATTGAGTCCAGAAGATTTAATTTAAATAAAATATTGTCTCAAATTAAAGGAGGTTTTACTATGGATCCGAAACAGGTCGCCAAACAAATGATCGCTTTCAATAAAGCTGCCTTTGACAATAATTTTAAAGCAATGACCGCATTACATGAACAAACGGAAAAAATGATCAACAAATTCTGGGAAAAATCACCTATGTTCCCTGAAGAGGGTAAAAAAGTCATTTCCGAGTGGTTGAAAACCTATAAAAGTGGATGCGAAAATTTTAAAAAAGCTGTCGATGAAAATTTCAAAAAGGTCGAAGATTTTTTTAATAAATAAAACAGCGTAGTCCAATTTGCTTTGTCCCTTATGCCTACACCGCTTCCTTCGATCAGGACTGGAGTAAGAACGGCGAGTGCCGGAGTCTGTGGAGTTTTCAGCGGTAAAAAATTTCGCTTATATTAATATAATTGCCCAATAAATTGTTTAGAGGAATATCTGTGGCAGAAATTCAAAGGGCTTCACGCAGAGAACTGTTGGGCTGGGCAATGTTTGATTTTGCAAACTCATCCTATACCACAGTTATCATAACTGTTGTTTTTTGTATAATATTTCCCAGAATTATTGTGGGAGACGGACCGGATTATCGTCTGGGTAATCTTCTGTGGAGCACATCTTTGTCGATAAGTTATCTCATCGTACTGATTTCAGCTCCCCTTCTCGGCGCGGTCATGGATTATACCGGATCAAAAAAAACATTTCTTTTCGGAAGCTATATACTTACTGTAATTGCTACGGCAGCTCTTTTTTTCGTCGGCCCGGGAAACGTCATGTTGGGAATGCTTCTTATTATTTTATCGAACATCGGTTTTTCTTTCAGCGAAGCTTTTGTCTCCAGCTTTCTTCCAAGTCTTGGTCCGCCTGAAGATCTGGGTAAGATATCGGGATACGCCTGGGGCCTTGGTTATTTCGGCGGCCTCATCTCGACGGCAATCGTAATCTTCGGTCTTAATGCCGGTGTATACACCGTGGAAAATTTTTCCAACCTGCGCCTGGTAGGACCGGTTACAGGGCTGTTTTTCCTTGTAGCCGCAATTCCGACATTTCTCTGGTTAAAAGAACGAACCATACACAGAACCTTGCCGAAAAATGAAAACTATTTCACTATCGGGTTGAAAAGATTAAAAAAGACGTTTCTGGAGATCAGGGATTATGAGGATATGATGATCCTTCTGGCCTCTTTTTTTTTCGCTTACGCCGGACTCTCCATAGTGATTGCTTTCGCATTCATTTACGGTGACCAGGTTGTCAAATGGTCCAGCCGGACACAAATCTTAATGTTCATCCTGACACAGTTTACGGCAGCGGGGGGTGCATTTCTTTTCGGTATCATCCAGGACAAATGGCGGGCAAAACAGACGTTTATATTGACCCTCGTGCTGTGGGTAGTTGCTGTGAGTCTGATTTACGGGGTCATCGATGTTACAGCTTTTGTAAACAATATAATGGGGACTTCGCTTAAAGAGGAACACGTTTTTCTTGTTGTCGGTTGCATAGCGGGATTGGGCCTGGGATCAACCCAGTCCGCATGCCGCGCCATGGTGGGTCTTTTTTCTCCGAATACAAAATCCGGCGAATTTTTCGGTCTATGGAGTTTTACCGGTCGTCTTTCGTCTATTATGGGGCTTATGGGGTTGGGACTGCTTCAGGTAATTTTCGGCCTGCAAAAGGCGATTCTTGTCTGCTCGGTTTTTTTCTTTATAGCAATAGTTATTGTCCTTTTCGTCAATGAAGAAAGGGGCAAGATGGGTGCGCGCGAACACGCCGGCGAATAGACGGGTATGGCAGTATAAGGCAAACTCATGAGCGACAGTAAAACAGACAATAAAACAGACAGGACTATGGATGTATTGCTCAATACCATTAAAGAGCTGGTATTTGAGCTTCATCCATCCTGGCCGAAAACCCGGCATATTTCACCGGAAAGCTCGCTGTCGCGTGACCTGGGGCTCGACAGTCTGGCCCGGGTGGAACTCCTGGCACGCATTGAAAAAAGCATGGGTGTTATTCTGCCGGAGAAAATATTTATCGATGCGGAAACACCCTTTGATTTGTGGCAGGAAATTGTCAATGCCGGTGCCGTCTTCGTATCTGCTCCCTCTGTGGAGATAAAAGTAGAGCAGATGGGTGAAGCATATGACCTGCCTCATAGCGCCAAAACATTGGTAGATGTTTTAAACTGGCATGTAAAAAACCATCCGGACAGACCTCACGTCCGCTTATACAGCGACGAAGGTGACGGAGAAGTCCTGACCTACCGGCAGCTCGGAGAAGGGGCGCAGGCCGTAGCTGCGGGCCTTCAGGAAAAGGGACTGTTGCCGGGGGATACTGTTTCCATCATGCTGCCCACAGGGCAGGAATACTTTTTTACTTTTTGGGGTATTTTACTTGCCGGCGGTATTCCTGTTCCCATCTATCCGCCCTTTCGCCTGAGCCAGCTTGAGGAACATTTACGCAGGCACAGCACCATTCTGAAAAACTGCGGCGCAAAAATGATGATCTTAGTTCCGGAAGCCAGGCGTTTCGGTCAGTTTCTCAAAGCGCAAGTGGAAACTATGCACACTCTTACAACTGTCCAGGAATTAACCTCTAGCGGCGCGATCTATAAAAAGTTCAATCCATCCATGCAAGATATTGCCTTTATCCAATATACGTCCGGAAGCACGGGGAATCCGAAAGGCGTAATGCTCACCCACGCCAACCTCCTGGCCAATATACGCGCGCTGGGTGAAGCAGTGCAGGTGAAATCCACGGATGTAATTGTGAGCTGGCTGCCACTCTATCATGATATGGGTTTGATCGGCACCTGGCTTAGCAGTATTTACTATGCCGCCCTCATTGTAATCATGTCTCCGCTCGGTTTTATTTCCCGGCCGCAGCGCTGGCTGTGGGCTATTCATCGCTGGAGGGGAACTATCTCGGCCGCCCCCAATTTTGCTTATGAGTTATGTCTGAAAAGATTGACGGACGAAGATGTCCAGGGACTTGATCTGTCTTCCTGGAGGGCCGCCTGCAATGGAGCCGAACCGGTAAGTCCCAATACTGTAGAAAATTTTTGCCGGCAATTCGGCAGGTATGGTTTCAGACGCGAGGCGTTGATGCCTGTGTATGGTTTGGCGGAATGCTCTGTCGGATTGGCATTCCCACCTCTTAATCGCGGCCCCATTATTGACAGGATTAATCGTGATGATTTTGCCAATACCGGCCATGCCATACCATCTGCTGGCACCGATGATAATGTTTTGCAGTTTGTTGCCTGCGGACGGCCTTTGCGCGGCCACGAAATACGTATCGTAGATGCTGCCGGCCGCGAATTACCGGAACGATACGAGGGGAGACTTCATTTCCGGGGACCGTCGGCTACTGCAGGATATTATCATAACGCCGATGAAACAAAAAAACTTTTTCAGGGCGATTGGCTGGATTCCGGTGATATGGCTTATATCGCAAACGGTGATGTCTTTATCACAGGACGTAAAAAAGACATTATCATCCGTGCGGGGCGCAATATCTATCCCCAGGAACTCGAAGAGGCTGTGGGCATGATTACAGGTGTCAGGAAAGGCAATGTGGTTGTGTTTGCAGCGGCTGATAAAGCCAATCAAACGGAAAAACTCGTGGTCATGGTGGAGACGCGGGAAGATGATCAGCAAAAATTAAATGCCCTGCGTGAAGAGATCAACGCCGTTGCCATGGATTTGGTGGGTACTGCGGCAGATGAAGTGGTCCTGGCGCCGTCGGGAACCGTCCTGAAGACATCCAGTGGTAAAATCCGCCGGGCGGCCAATAGCAGTCTTTATGAAAGCGGTCAAATCGGTAGAGGACATAAAGCAGGGTGGTGGCAAATAGTGCGTATTGCAGCGTCAGGGATTCCGCCGGAATTGAGACGCATGCGGCATGCCGGCGCGAATGGAATTTACGCTGCTTATTGCTGGATCCTGTTTTTACTTATGACACCAATTGTCTGGTTATCAGTTATGTTGTTGCCAGAGTCCCGACGGCGATGGGCTCTGCTGAGGAAACTCGCAAAGTTTCTGGTTCGTGCTTCATTCAATTCATTTTTTGTACAGGGGACGGAAAATCTGTCCGGCGAACGTTCCTGTGTACTAGTGGCCAACCATGCCAGTTATCTGGATGGCTTGATCATGGTTGCCGCGTTGCCGCTGGAATTCAGCTTTGTGGCTAAAGTCGAACTCGGCGGAAATTTTCTGCTGCGCCTATTTCTTAAACGGATTCAAACGGAATTTGTGGAAAGGTTCGACACAATGAAAGGCGTTGAGGATGCCCGCCGTATCGCAGCTGCAGCGCGCCGGGGCCGGAGTCTGCTCTTTTTTGCAGAAGGAACGTTCACCCGCATTCCGGGACTCCGTCCTTTTCATATGGGAGCATTTGAGGCGGCGGTTGAAGCTGATATACCGGTTGTTCCTGTCGCGATCCGCGGCACGCGATCCATTCTGCGTGGTGAAAGCCTGTTTCCACGGCGTGGCGCCGTTATCGTTACAATCGGAAAACCTGTTGAACCCGGCAGCTTGCAGGATGCAGTTACTCCGGATTTATGGACAACGGCAATAAAATTACGCGATGGCGCTCGTGAGCACATCCTGCGGTATTGCGGCGAACCCGATCTTGGCGCCCCATGATCATGCAAGGACAAGACAATTTGGAATTGGAATTAATCAATCCAATCATCGACGATGTTTAATCTTTTTAATTTCTCCACTAATGTGGTGCGATTCAGATTGAGAAGCTTGGCCGCTTTGTTTTTTACACCACCGCTCATTTTCAAAGCTTTCAACAGAAGATCTTTTTCCATCTGGCTTATGCATTCATTAAAATTTAAGCCTTCTTCCGTTACATCAATATTGGGAATTTCATCGGTTGTTTTTTGAATATTGCGAAATTTTGGCGGCAGATCTTCGGCGCAAATTTCTCCTTCTTCTTTCATAACGACAAGCATCTCAATAAGGTTTTGAAGTTCACGAACATTACCCGGCCATTGATATTGTTTGAAATATCCGATAGCGTCGGGGGCGATACGTGTAACATTTTTCTTCTTAAGTTTGTTGAAATTCAACAGGAAGTGATTGGCCAGAATCAGAATGTCCGAATTACGTTCACGTAATGGCGGTAAATAGATAGGGATAACATTGATGCGGTAATAAAGATCTTCGCGGAATCGTTTTTCTTCAACTAACTTTTCCAGATCCTGGTTGGTCGCAGTTATTATACGAACATCGGCGTTAATAGTTTTTATACCGCCAATGCGCTCAAATTGCCTTTCCTGAAGCACCCTCAGAACTTTAACCTGCAGTGACGGACTCATATCGCCAATTTCATCGAGGAATATTGTACCGCCCTGAGCAAGTTCAAACCGCCCCATTCTGCTGCGAATTGCCCCGGTAAATGCGCCTTTTTCATGACCGAACAGTTCACTTTCCAGCAAATCTTCAGGTATGGCTCCGCAGTTAACGGAAATCAGGGGTTGGTTACTCCTGTCGCTTTTGAAGTGAATGGCCCGGGCAACCAATTCTTTACCCGTGCCGCTTTCACCTTCGATCAGTATGGTGCTGTCTGAAGGGGAAACCTTGTCGATTATGTCGAAGACTTTTTGCATGCAATCACTGTAACCGATCATTTTGTCGAAGTTCTGTCTCTCTTTGAGGTGAACTTTCAGACTAATATTTTCGTCACGCAATTTGGCAAATGACATGGCCCGATCAACCGATAATTTAACCAGATCTTCCTTGATAGGTTTGGTAATGAAATCAAAAGCACCCAGTTTCATGGATTCCACGGCTGCGTCTATAGTACCGTGTCCGGTTATCATAATGACGATGTTATTGCTGTTGGCATTCTTGATATATTGAAGGAATTCCAAACCGTCAACGTGTGGCATTCGCAAATCGGTTATCACCAGATCATATTTATCCTGCAAAAAAGCTTCTATGCCTTCTCTTCCGTCACACACCGTAGTGACTTTGTGCCCGTTCTCTGTAAGTAATTCTGCCAGATTTTCTCTGTTGAGATCATTGTCTTCAGCGATCAGAATTTTACCTTGTTTCATGTCACATCCAATGTTTGTAAATATCGATTTACCGCAGTGAACACGGTTGATTCTTATTTTATGATAAAAAGTATATAGAAAGTAATATAAAAAGTGTCAAAAAACAAACGTAATTTAGTATAGCGTCAATTAATTTGCAACAAATAATCGTCAAAAAAATGAAAATATTCTCAAGAATTTTCTGCTTTTTGCCGAACAAAGAAAGTAACAATTAACAGCTTTGCCCTGTAAAAAGAAATTAATGGGATAATAAAATGAATATTTCAATGTTCATTTTATATTGCAAATGCATGACGGTCGAGTTGTTAATTCTCTGGTATAAAGATTGCTTTTGCATAACTGAGTTGTTTTCAAATAAAATCTCTTTTGGACTGCATTTTAATATAATTTTAATGAGTTGTTGCGGACGTTTTGTCTTAAACTTAATCTGACAATAAATTAATGGCTGATGATGACATCTGAACTTAACGACAAAGACTTTGAAAAATTCAGCAAACTTGTTTACGAGCTTTGTGGAATAAATCTTCACGAAGGGAAAAAAGAATTAGTTAAAGCTCGTCTGGGCAAACGGTTGCGGGAAGGCAACTATAAAACTTTTAAAGAATATTATCATTACGTGACGACAAGCGAGGGCGGTGATGAATTGATTGCGATGATCGATTCCATTTCCACGAATTTAACGTCATTTTATCGCGAAGCAAGTCATTTTACCAGATTACGGTCGATTGTCTCGTCGGTGCTGGAAAAGGCCGGCTCCAGTGGGGCTGCTCCCAGATTTAATGTCTGGTCTGCGGGATGTTCGACGGGTGAGGAACCATACACCATAGCCATAACCATAAAGGAAGCAGCTAAGATGAGGCAGCTTGACGCCAGAATTTTTGCTACGGACATTTCCACAAGAGTATTGCAAATAGCTGAAAAAGGGATTTATCAGGAAGAAAGAATAAAAAAGATAGATGCTTCTATTTTGGGAAAATATTTTCAAATGGGAACCGGTCGTTCTACAGGGTACTTCCGTGTAAAAAAAGATGTTAAAGACATGATCACTTTTGACCGGTTCAATTTGATGAATCAATTTCCGGCGGACTATAATTTTGATGTAATCTTTTGCCGCAATGTAATGATATATTTTGATAAAAACACACAAACCCAATTAGTTAACAAATATTTTGGTAGTTTAAAAAAAGACGGCTATTTTTTCGTGGGTCATTCGGAAAGCTTAAATGGTTTGACGCATTCTTTTAAATACATAGAACCAAGCGTTTATCAAAAGTGATTATATGAGCGATTTAATTGTAGGAATATCCGATATCAAAGTCAGTAATAATGCGAACGATGTACTTGTAACTTATGCGTTAGGTTCCTGTATAGGGGTAGTTGTTTATGATCCGATTGCGAAAGTGGGAGGGATGCTGCATTACATGCTGCCCGATTCGATGCTGGATCAAAATAAAGCCAAGGATAATCCGGCGATGTTTGCTGATACAGGCATTCCGTTGCTGTTTAAAACCTGCTACAGACTGGGTGCGGAAAAGAAGAGAATGCTTGTTAAAGCGGCGGGCGGAGCAAGTATACTGGATGACACTAATTATTTTCGTATCGGGCAGAAGAACATTATGGCCATGCGAAAAATATTTTGGAAGAATAACGTCATGATCGAAAAGGAAGATACGGGATTAAATTTCAACCGTACAATCCGTCTGGAAATGTCCACCGGCAAAGTATTTGTCCGTAGTTCCGGAGGTGAAATGAAAGAACTATGAAGACGGTAGATCGCATATTAAAATCAATCAACACAATTCCTGCATTTCCGGCTACCGGCAATAAAGTGGCGCAGCTTCTGAAAAAGCCGGATTATTCCGTCGCCGAAGTAGCCAATGTAATTAAATTTGATCCCTCCATAACGGCAAATATTTTAAAAATGGCCAATTCTACTTATTTTGGTTCCCGCCAGAGGATCAGTACCATTAATGATGCGGTGGTTTACCTTGGTCAACAAAACCTGCTAAGAGCAATTCAGACAGCGGGTGTTTCCAAGTATTATAAAAAAGGCGCCGGCGGTTACTATGATAAGGTGACGGATTTGTGGGAGCATTCCGTGGCGGTGGCTTTAATGTCGCAAATTATTTCTAAAAAAATTACCGGACAGGAAGATACCGTACTTTATACCGCCGCACTTCTTCACGACGTGGGAAAAATTATCATGGGTGAATTTGTTCGTGAGTCTTTGCCGAAAATATCCGCACTTGTGTCGACTCAACGCGTATCTTTTATAGAAGCGGAGGAAATTGTCATCGGAATCAACCATGCGACGTTGGGCGGTAAAATTGCGGCATATTGGAATTTTCCGGCGGAAATCAGAGAGGCCATATCTTTCCATCACCGGCCGGATTTGTTGGAAAAAGAGGAGAAGACGATGCCCTGGATTGTTTATATAGCTGATCAGGCTTGTTTAATGTTGGGTTTTGGAGGCGGAATTGACGGTCTGTCATATCGTGCGATTGATCAGGTATTTAAAAAATTCAATTTAAGAATGAAAGATTTGGAAATGTGCATGGTCATGCTGACGGATGATTTGAATCATGCCAGGGAACTCATAAGCATTATATGATTATCAACTTAGTTGAACATAAAAAGGGAAGGTAACATTATGTCGTTCAATGTATTAATTGTCGATGATTCCGGTTCCATGAGGGCCATAATCAAGAAAATTATAACTATTTCCGGTTTTCAAATGGATCAATGTTTCGAAGCCGAAAATGGTAGAGAAGCCATGGAAGTGCTTGCGAAAAGTTGGATCGACATTATAGTTTCTGACATCAACATGCCGGAAGTAAATGGTTTGGAATTTCTGGATCAATTAAGAAAGAGCGAAACATTAAAAGAAATACCGGTAATTATGATTACAACTGAAGGAAGTTCCGAGCGTATGCAGGAAGCCTTTGATCGGGGGGCAAAAGGTTTCATCAAAAAGCCTTTCTTGCCGGAAGATATCAAAAAAATTCTTTTTCAAGTAATAGGAGTGTCCGAAAATGGAGGATACAGTGAAGATTCAGGAAGTGCTGATGAATGCGATTTTTGAAGTGTTTGAAAAGATGTTCTTTGTCTTTCTTGAGCCTGTAGATGAAGACGTCAAATACGATATGATTGCATCGATTAATTTTGCCGGCCCGCTTAAGGGTGAAATTGATGTAATGCTGACGAGTGATTTGGCTGATGCTATGGTGCAAAACATGCTTGGTGTTGGCGAGGATGGTGTGACCCAGAAACTGATTGAAGATTGTGTAAAAGAATCTGTAAACATGGTTGGCGGGAATTTCCTGCAAAAATATGACTCATCAAAAGTATTCGATCTTTCGATTCCGGTCTTTAAAAATGACTCGGCGGTGTTTACCAAGACGGAAGCGATAGAGAACACATGGAGCTTGTCTTTCGAATCCAGTGAAGGCCTGCTCGGCGTAAAAATGAGTTTTTCGTAAATCAGAAGACCAATGATCAATAATAACAAAATATTTTCAATAAACATAAAGATCTTTTTTCAATATTAACGGGCATAAATATTATCCATTATATATAGAGGTCATGTGAAGTGAATAGAATAAAAGTTCTCATAGTTGATGACTCTGCAATAGTAAGAAAGATCTTTTCGGAGGAACTTTCTAAATATCCGGATATAGAAGTAATTGGTGCCGCACCGGATCCGTATGTTGCCCGTGATAAAATAGTCAGTCTCAAGCCCGACGTAATTACTCTTGATATTGAAATGCCCCGGATGGACGGACTTACATTTTTAAAGAAGTTGATGAAATATTATCCCGTGCCAACAATTATCGTCAGTTCACTGACCCCCAAAGGCGGCAAGTTGACTCTGGAAGCAATGGATATAGGAGCGGTTGATGTAATCGGTAAACCGGGAGCCGCATATAGCGTCGGCGACATGTCTGTCCAGTTGGTGGAAAAAATCAGAGCTGCTTCGAGAGTTACTTTAACAAAACGGGAAATCACTCAGGATGGCAGCGCTGCCGATAATGAACCCATAAAAGCTTTGACTCAGACTACGAACAAAATTATCGCCATCGGCGCTTCTACGGGGGGAACGGAAGCTTTAAAAAAAGTGCTGGTAAAAATGCCTCCCAATTCACCTGGAATAATTATTGTTCAGCATATGCCGGCCAATTTTACTAAAGCATTTGCCTCACGACTCAATGATCTTTGTCAGATATCTGTAAAAGAGGCCGAAGACAATGATTCCGTTATCCCGGGTACGGCTTTAGTTGCCCCCGGTAATTTTCACATGATTTTAAGAAGAAGTGGAGCCCGTTACTATGTAGAAATTAAAACCGGACCAATGGTTCATCATCAGCGCCCTGCCGTTGACGTTCTTTTTAAATCAACTGCTCAATATGCGGGAGCCAATGCCATCGGCGTAATTCTTACCGGCATGGGAGCTGATGGTGCTGCGGGGCTTCTGGAAATGAAAAAAAAGGGTGCGAGTACGATTGCACAGGATGAAAAATCCTGCATCGTTTTCGGCATGCCCAAAGAAGCGATAAAATTAGGTGCGGCAGATAAGATTGTTTCATTAGAAATGATACCCTCAGAAATAATTAAAATGGTGTGACTATGAACTACGACGAAATAATTAACTTGTTGGATATATTGGCTCAGGAGTATCTTTTTTTGGATTGTAAAGACATTGATATTCCTACAGCGGGTAAGCTGCTTAATAATCTTGAAAGCATCAGCATTGAGTCGCGGAAAATTAACATACCTCAGTTAAATAGTTGTGCCATGGGACTTAGTCAAGTTTTGGAAAAGATTGTTCTGGATGCCATTCAGGATAAAAACAGGGCTGCTGAGTTGCTGGAAGAAGGAATTCGTTTAATGCAGCAGATTGCCGATAGTTTTAAGAATGCCGGCAAATATGATGGCGATATTCAAGAATTCATGGGGAAACTGGCTGAGATTCCGGGAATAGTTATTTCCGAAGAAGTTGCTTCCCCGACAGCAGAATCTCCCGAGGCAGATATTCCGGAGGTCAAAGAAGAGACCATTCAAATCCAGGATGAATCTCTAATGAGAGATTTCATTGCGGAAGGTCTTGAGTACATCGAGGAAATTGAAGTCAATATTTTAAATTTAGAAAACGAACCGGAAAACAAGGAATATATAAATACAATATTCAGGCCGTTTCATTCCATCAAAGGAGTGGCCAGCTTCCTGAATCTGGAAACAATCCGCGATCTGGCTCACAGCCTCGAAAATCTTCTGGATAAGGCCAGAAACGACGAAATTTCAGTCACGCCGGCGCTCATAGATGTAGTTCTGGACGGCGCTGATATTTTAAAAACATTAATCGGCGGGCTCCGGGATGTGCTGGAAGGGAAAAAGTTTGACGACGGTGGAGTGGATATTCCTTCACTGAAGGTGAGAATCAATAAAATTGAACAGGGCTTGAATACGGAATCAACTCCCAAGAGGATCGGTGAAATCCTGGTCGATGACGGAGTTATTTCCAAAGAAGAACTGGAAAAAACACTGGAAGCAGTAAAAGCGACACCGGAGAAAAAAATCGGCCAGGCTTTGATTGAAGAAGGGATGGTAAAACCAAAACAGTTGTCGCAGGCTTTACGTAAACAGGCGGATCAGGTCAGTGATATGACGACGATTCGCGTCGATACGTCGAAACTAGACGATTTGATCGATATGGTTGGTGAACTTGTCATTACACAGTCGATGATTCAGCAGGACTTGAACAATCAGGTAAATGCCGATAAACAGCTGATAAGAGATATCTCACAGTTTTTCCGGATCACTTCAACTCTGCAGCAGGTATCCACAACGCTCCGGATGATCCCGATCAAACAAACATTCCAGCGTATGTCCCGTTTGGTAAGAGATCTGGCGAAAAGTACAGGCAAGTCCGTTTCGGTCGAACTTGTCGGAGAAGACACGGAAATAGACAGAAACATGGTGGATGAAATTTACAATCCTCTTGTGCATATGATTCGCAATTCCGTTGACCACGGTCTGGAAACTCCCGAAGAGAGGATAAAGCTGGGTAAGTCGGAAAAAGGCTTGATTCAATTGAAAGCTTATCATCGTGGTGGGAATATCGTAATTGAAATAACGGATGATGGCAGAGGTCTTGATAAAAACAAAATATTGCAGAAGGCACTGAAAAACAGGATGATTCAGAGCGAAGAAGGTCTTACCGATCAGGAAATATACAAATTTATTTTTCTACCTGGTTTATCGACGGCGGAAAAGGTGACGGATGTATCCGGCCGTGGTGTGGGTATGGATGTTGTGCGGCAAGCTATTGAAAAACTGCGGGGCAAAATTGAAATTGAAAGTTCCGTCGGCGTTGGAACTACTTTTATTACGAGATTTCCGCTAACATTGGCTATCATTGACGGTATGATAGTTAAAGTAGGAACGGAAAGTTACATTTTGCCAACGATATCGATTCGCCAGGCGTTAAGGCCTACCCGTGAAGCTTACACCAATATAGTTGACAAAGGAGAAATGATCGATGCAATGGGTCATTTAATGCCTTTGCTTAGACTTTATAAAATATTTGATATTGAGCCACAACATAAAGAGCCCTGGGATGGTATAGTTGTTGTGGTAGACAGTGAAAGTGGTTCCAAATGCCTGCTGATTGATGAGATTGTCGGCAAAGCAGAAGTAGTTGTCAAGAGTCTTGGCGAAGGGCTGAAAAATATTAAAGGCCTTGCCGGTGGTGCAATTCTGGGTGACGGCCGAATCGGTTTAATAATTGACATCGAAGGTCTGTTTGATTTGAGTGACGGACGTTGATAAAAATATTTTCAGCGAAAGAAAATGAAATGAGGTTGAATTATGGCTGATAATAACATTAAAATTTTAGTTGTTGATGATTTTGCCACGATGAGAAAAGTTGTCCGTAATTTGTTAAAGCAGGGCGGCTACGAGGATATCGTAGAGGCTGAAGATGGTGTGATGGCTTTAAAAGCACTGAAGTCGCAGAAAATTGATTTTATCGTTTCCGATTGGAATATGCCGAATATGTCCGGCCTGGAGCTGCTTAAAGCGGTTCGGGCTGATGCGGAACTGGCAAAAACCCCATTTCTGATGGTAACTGCTGAAGCGCTGCAGGATAATGTGGTTGCCGCTGTAAAAGCCGGCGTAAGCAATTATATTGTTAAACCTTTCACGGCTGAAGTGTTGAATGAAAAAATTAAAAAAATAATCGAAGGCTTACAGAAATAATAGATTCTTGTCCAGAGCATTGAGGGAAGGTGGTTAATTAATGAATGTGCAGTTTATTAATCCGTTTATTGAAGGCACTGTAAGTGTTTTAAAGACAATGGCTTTTGTAGAACCCAGAGCAGGAAAACCTTATCTTAAACTGGATAATCTTGCCAAGGGCGATATCTCCGGTATTATCGGTTTGACGGGATCGGCGGCCGGCTCTCTCGCCTTAAGCTTCACCGAGGGTGCAATATTAAGGATAGTCTCCAACATGCTGGGAGAAGATTTAAAAAGCATAAACTCTGATGTTAAAGATGCTGTCGGTGAACTTACCAATATGGTTTCCGGTGTGGCCCGGAAAAATTTGGAAGCAGCGGGATTTTATATTCAAGCAGCCATTCCTACCGTTGTTTCCGGAAAAAATCATTCCATATCTCATGTTATGGGAGGACCCAGTTTGATCATTCCTTTTGAAATTGACGAGGGTGTTTTTGTCGTTGATGTCTGCCTGGCCGAATAATTATTTATTAACCCTTAGCTTTTAAAACAATTATACTGATTCGTCTGTTGCGCGGGTCAAGTGGATCAAGAGGAACCAGTAGTTCAGTGTCCGCATAGCCCACTACTTTCGAAATTCTTGATGGATCGACTTCGTTTGCTTCTAATTCCATACGTGCTGAGGAAGCGCGTGATGTGGAAAGTTCCCAGTTTGTTACTTGACCTTTTTTGAACGGTGCGGAATCAGTGTGCCCTTCCACTACGATCCGCCCGGATGTTTCTTTGAGGTTCGATGACACAAGCTTCAATATTTCTTTTGCTTTTGGTGTTGGTTGGGCGGAACCAAGGTGGAACATGATGCTCCCTTCCTTATCGATAATTTGAATCCGGACACCCTCTTCCACTATATCTACTAATACCTGATCTCGTATTCCCGCCATTTTTGCATCTATTGAAGATCTGATTTTTTTGACCAATTCTTCATCCTTAGCGCTTAAATACTGCTTTGTTCTACTTGAAATTTCACCTGTTTTTTTCCCCTGGAATGAAAGCCCACGTTCTTTGGAAGAGTTTTGCTTATTCTGATTGAGAAAATCGGGGTCGGTTATTTTTAAATTTTGAGTTGTGACTGCTGATGTGCCACTTTCCTGAAAAATGCTGTATTTGTTGAAATACTCCGAGAGGGCTGCTTTTTTCTCTTCGGAAACCATACTTAAAAGCCAAAGCATAAGGAAAAAAGCCATCATGGCCGTTACAAAGTCGGCATAGGCTACTTTCCAGGAACCGCCGTGGGCACCGCCGCCTTTGTTTTTTTTATTTCTTTTAATAATTATTTGTTGAGGACGTTCTTCCATATAAATCCATAAAAAAATAACTTTAATATGCTTATCTGCCGGTTATGCTGACTTCTTTGCTTCGCTGAAAGCTTCTTCCATTTCCAGAAAAGTAGGTTTCATATTAACGGGGATTACCCGGCGGCCAAATTCCACAGCGACTTTTGGCGCGGCTCCACCACCGATGAACGCCAGCAGGGCAACCTTAATTACATTCATGTACTGCAAATCTTCTGCGGCGATAAATTCCAGATGTTTTCCCATCGGGCCGATATACCCATAAGACAAGAGAACCCCCATAAATGTTCCAACGAGGGCGGCGCCGATGCTGGCGCCTAATATTTCCGGCGGTTCCTTGATCTTGCCCATAGTTAAAACAATTCCCAAAACGCAGGCGACAATTCCCAGGCCGGGGAGTCCGTCAGCGATGTTGTTTACGCTGTGGGCTGGTATCATTGCTTCTTCGTGGTGAGTTTCCAATTCGTGGTCTATCAGTGATTCCAGTTCATGAGGTGCAATAGTCGTAGTCATAACTGTTCTCAATGTGTCGGTAATCAGAGACACAGCTTCATGATTTTTCAATATGTGGGGATATTTAGTAAACAGAGGACTTTCCTGAGGTGAATCCACGTCATTTTCAATAGAGACAAGTCCTTGTTGTCTTATTTTATAGAAAATTCCGTTGAGCAGCATAAGGATATCAATATAATCCTGTTTCATGCGGGGGGAATGCGTGAACATGCCGAGAAAAGAAGAAATTACGGATTTAATTACATGGATCGGGGAGGCAATAACAAAACTGCCTATTGCTGCGCCGCCAATAATCATTAATTCGATAGGCTGAAAAATAACGGACATATTGCCGTGTTCCAGCAGGTAACCACCGATTACGCAGACAGTGACTATGACAATACCAATTATAGGAAACATGAATTATATAAGGGTTACTTCCTCTTCTCGCGAAGAATTTCCCTTTCCCTTTCAAAAACGAATCGAATGATTTCGTCCCGGATGAAATCATCAATAGCGATAAATTGAACGCTCGTATTATGTTCAGAATTTTGTTTGCTCTCGATCACTTCGCCGTATAAAAAAAGCGATAGCGGGTATTGCATGGTCAGTATTAATTTGAATTCGATAATATCCCCTGGCGTGAACGATGTATCCGCGGAAAAACTGATTCCACCACCGCTTATGTTAATTTTTTTCAGGGGCAACTGATCAAATCCTTCGTGATGCATGGTCAACATGCGTATGATTGAATTTAATTTGGAATTGATCGTTTTTAACCATTCAGCTATTACTTGATCGTCCGGGTCGGGCAAAGACTTAAATTTGGAAAGAATTAATTCTCCGGCTACCCTTGAACGGATATATTTCATATGCTGGGGATCAATCAATTTGTATTCGATGGGAATATAAGCGTCAACACGGGAATACTCCCTCTGACTTTCTTTTTGGTGTACATCCTGATTGTCCATGATTTATCCTCTTAAAATAATATTATTTGCGTTGAATTATGCAAACCAGATGCCATTTGGATTTTAAGCCATACTTCGTAAAAGAGCTTTATTGATCATTGGTTACAACATTTATAGTTCCTGATTATTATGTCAAAATATTGGCTATCAGGGTGGCTAATTGACAGAATCAGGATTTGATTAAAGTAAAAAAAGCTATGGAAATCGATAATTGAAGCAAATTAAAACTAAATTTAACATGGTATGTAATTTGCTGTTACTTAACAGAACAGATTAAATCAATTTCATGAAGGAAATGTTCTACGTATAAGTTATTATTAAGAAAAGTATTATTAAAAAAAGCGGGAACATCTAGGATATGTTTTATATTCTGGGTAATGCTTTTGGCTGCGGTAAATTTCCCCGACATGGCCCAAGCGGGAAATTTATATACCATTCATTGCGCTTCATACAAATCAAAACAGCAGGCTGCGGTTGATGTTAAAAAACTGGAAGCAAGTGGTTATCCGGCTTTTGTTACGCCAGTGGAAATAAAGGGGAAAGGGAAATGGTACCGCGTTTATACCGGAAAATACGAAACGAAAGAAAAAGCCGCAATTGCCGCGGAAATGATGGTGAAAAAGAATGTGCTGAGCAGGTATTTCATTTTTTCGGTATCCGCTAATCGAGTCATTGAAAAAAAAGAAAGGAATATAAAACAGGCAAATTCGCCGGCGATTCGGAGCGAACAGAAAAAACAGCCTGCCCTGACTATAACCGAAAAAAACGCTGTTGCCGCCAAAGTGAAAACAGCTGAGATAACGCGGCAAACTCCTCCTGCTGCGTTATCTGATCATAAAGCCGCTCAGGTTCAGGATACTGAACAAATATTTGCAGAAGATAAAGAGCCTTATTCCGGTTCGGTTCTCTATGATAAAGCGCTTCGAGAACTGAAAGAGAAAAAGTATGAGCCGGCCCTTGTGACATTCAAGGAATTTGTAACCCGCAAAGATACTACAAAAGATTTGGGAGAAAGGGCTTTGCGCCATATGGCGGATTGCCATTTTTATCTGGGAGAAAAAGGAAGAAAAGATCATCTTCTCCTTGCAGTTGAATTTTACAAAAATACACTGCAGAGCTTTCCCGATCAGGCAAGGGACAATTCTTCAGTTTACCTCCGGCTAGCCAAATCTTATGAACATTTAAATAATTGTTACGACGCCTTAAGATATTATGAAGACCTGCTGGTCAAATATCCCCAATCTGCATATGTTCCCGATGCTTTTTTCAGAACCGGATTGCTTTTGCATAAGATAGGCAAATATGGGCCAGCAACGGATAAGCTTTTAACATATTTAATGAAATATCGGGGAGGAACTTTTGCCAAACAGGCTTATTATTTGATAGCAGATTGTTATTACAAAACACAGCAATCAGCCAGCGCGGAAGTATGGTTTCGCGATGCTCAAAAAAAATGGCCTGATTTTAAAGGCATTCCTAAAGAAGTCATTAAAGATATGGGGCATCATAAATATGCTATGCGCAACTACAGCGAGGCAAGCAAAATATTTTCCTACTATGCCAACATATATCCAACTGATGAAAAAATAAAAGAAGTAATGCTTGCACTTGCCCATTCCTATAAAGCGGCGGATCAGGTTTTCGCCGCCCTGACCATATACAATTTGATAATTGATAAGTATCCTTCAAGTGGAGAGGCGACGGAAAGCATAATGGCCATGGCTTTTCTGGGCCATGATAAACCGGGTGTTAAAATATTTTTTGCCGCCGGCAATTTTCATTATTATAAGGCACCTTTAGAAACATATGATTTATTATTAAAGAAACATCAGACGGGAGAAATTGCTGAAAATGCATTATTACAAAAGGGTAAAGCATTACATAAGCTGAAGCAGGACAGAGCCGCCGCCGATGCATATTTGGAATTCTTAAAAAAGTTTCCGCAAAGCAAGATAAAGGACGAAGCGAGAAAAAACCTGAAACTGGCCTCCGTTTCATTGATCGGAGAAAGTTACCGGAAAGGAGATTATCTGGCGGTAGCGGATATTTATTTTAAAGCCTACAGGGTTGTTCCGCTTCAGCCCGATGAATACGAGATTGTTGATAAGATAGCGGTCAGTTTAAATAATATCGGCCTGTCCGATGATTGTATTCGACTTCTGAAAAATTATAAAAATATCTGCAAAGACTTTAAAACTGTTGGCAAAATCAATAATCGAATTGTTGAAACAGAAATGGGGAGGAGAAAATACAATGAGGCAGAAAAAGTTCTTAGTGAATCGTTACTGCAAACGTCACCCAAAAACAAAACTGATTTGGCTGCAATTAAAAAAGATATGGCCGGAATTGCTGATCGGGATCGGAAGCGGTTGCATGAAGCGGCATTGAGTTCGTCTTCTGGCCCGGATCAGAAATACTGGTCCATGTTTCAGATGGGGCAGGATTATTTAAAAAAAGGTAACTACCCGGAGGCGCAAAAAATATTTGCCAGGATCAAAGCCGAGTCGGGACCGGAAGGATTTTGGACCAGGATTGTGGATTATCACGTCAGTGATCAACAATGGTGGGATAAATACGGAGAGTATTTGAAAAAATAAAGATTGGAAAATGTTGATGGAAGATATCACTTTGCTCCAGCAGTCTTTTGAAAATTTCAATAAAGCCACCGCTGATCTTCAATTAGCTTATGCAAGGCTGGAAGATCGTTTTGCCAATTTGAATAGAGAACTTGAAGAAAAGAATGCTGAGCTGGTTAAAACGGTTGCAGAAAAAGAACAGACAAAAAATTACCTGCAAAATATTCTGGAAAGCCTGATCAATGGCGTGATTGTAACTGATCTGGCAGGAAAGATCCAGACGATGAATCAATGTGCGGAAATGTTTGTAGGCGTCGGGCAAACAAAAGTTGTCGGGCAGCATGTCAGTATTCTTTTTGAAGATACGGTTGTTAATGACTGGCCGACAATAAATCTTGCTGAATATTTTAAAGGTGAATCAGGAAATAAAGTTAAAATAAATGACCGGACATTGGAAATATTTTGTTCGCCGTTCAGGTCGCCCGTTGGGGCTACAATCGGCAATGTTTTTGTTTTGCGTGATATCACACGGATCGAAAAACTGGAGGATATGGCGAAGAGAACGGAAAAATTTGCGGCGATGGGCGAAATGGCGGCAAATATCGCACATGAAATTCGCAATCCATTAGGCAGCATAGAACTGTTTGCTTCACTGCTTTTAAAACATTTACAGGATAAAAAAGATCAGGAGCGTGTCGTACACATTATTTCTTCGGTAAAAAATGTCGACAACAAAATATCAAATTTGCTGATGTTTACACGCAAACAAAATCCCAAAATGGAAAGAATCGATTTGTACCGGATTTTAAACGAGATGCTGGATTTTTCCGAAGATATTATGGCGCAGGGAGGCATTCGTATATCCGTCAACTATACCGGAAAACGAGCATGCATTGACGGTGATGCCGACATGATCAAACAAGTGTTTTTAAATATCATATTAAATGCCCAGCAAGCCATGCCGGATGGCGGAACGATAGGGATTGAAGCAAAAAAATCATCACGTGGAATTATTCCGGAAGCATCATCAGTTGTGGAAATTATCTTTAAAGATTCCGGTCCGGGCATTCCGGAAGAAAATTTATCCAGAATATTTGATCCTTTTTTCAGCACAAAACAGGGCGGGGCCGGTTTGGGCTTGGCCATAGTACATAATATTGTCAGTCAGCATAACGGCTCAATTAATGTGGAAAACTCGTTACAGGGCGGAGCAATGGTGAATATCAGTTTCCCGTTTTTACCGGAAAATAATGAATAAATGGAGATGCCTTTTAAATGAACATTGCCGAAAGATTACTTGTTGTCGATGACGACCAGTCAATGCGGGCAGCGCTTTATGAATCGTTGAGCAGCTGCGGCTATGAAGTGGAAACAGCGGAAAACGGCTCCGATGCATTAACAAAATTCAAAGAGGGGCAATTTGCTGTTGTAGTTACGGATATGCGGATGCCCATGATGAGCGGAATGGACGTTTTAAGAGGAATAAAAAAGGTGTCACCGCAAACACCGGTAATCCTGATTACGGCCTATGGAACTGTAAATACCGCGGTCGAGGCAATGAAAGAGGGGGCGGCCGAGTTTATTATGAAGCCCTTTTCCCTGGATGATCTGGAATTCGCGGTAAAGAATGTATTGGTTACAAGCACTCAAGTAAATACCGGGCAGCAGGAAAGCGAAACGCCCGACGATATTTATCCGGTGAAAGAAATAATCACAAGGGACAAAAAGATTCTGACTATACTGGATATGCTGAAGAATGTGGCCGGAAGCAAATCCAGCATTCTTATTCAAGGGGAAAGCGGCACAGGAAAAGAACTCTTTGCCCGCTATGTTTACCGGTACAGCAACCGTCGCAATATGCCTTTTGTGGCTGTAAATTGTGCGGCAATACCGGCACAACTTCTGGAGAGTGAAATGTTCGGGTTTGAGAAAGGAGCCTTTACAGGCGCCGCTGTCAGGAAACTGGGAAAGTTCGAATTGGCCAATAAAGGCACACTTCTGCTGGATGAAGTATCGGAAATGGATGTTCAATTGCAGGCAAAATTGTTGCGTGTAATTCAGGAAGCCGAGGTGGACAGGCTGGGTGGAAAAGCACCGATACCGATTGATGTCCGGCTGATCGCGACGACCAATGCCGACCTGCAATACCGTATTGCGCAAAAAACTTTTCGCAGCGATCTGTATTACCGCCTGAATGTTATCCCCGTACTGGTTCCTCCCCTGAGGGAAAGAAATGGTGACGTCAACTTATTGGCGGAATATTTTATTAAAAAGTATAGCCAGGTTAATGAAAAAAATGAACCGGTTCTGAGCGATGCCGCTAAAGATGCATTAAAGGCTTACAGCTGGCCGGGAAATGTGCGGGAATTGGAGAATGTCATGGAGCGGGCAGTCTTAATCTGTAACGATGCTGTTATTGGCCCGGAACATCTATTTTTGGAAAGCATGGCTAAAGACTCTATCGTCAAAAAAGTTGCGCAGACGGAAGAAACGATATCGGTGGCCGATAATAATGGGCAGAACGAAAAGGTGTCGACGCTTTATGAGATGGAAAAGAATATGATCTTTGACACCTTAAACAAGTTTAACTGGAATAAAACCAAGGCATCAAAAGTATTGGGTATTAGTGTCAGGACGATGAGAAATAAGCTGCATGAATACGGGATAAACGATCTTTCCGCCGATGAATAGGCGCTGAGCAGTTGTTTGGTATGTGGTTTGCATTTAGTTTGAGCAGAGGAATTTAATGATGGAATCATTATTTGGAAAAACATTTAATTTGTTGTCCACAATGCTGGATTTCCGTTCCGAACGCAATAAGGTTATTTCTTCTAATATCAGTAACTTGGATTCCGCCGATTATAAATCGGCGGATTATGTGTTTAAAGAAGAATTGCGCCGGGTAATAGAAATGAAGGTTCCTTTAACCAGAACACATAAGAAACATTTTCCTAATACTAAGAAAGAAATTACCAGAGATGACTTTGCATTGGTGAAATCCGAAGAAAAAGCGGATTTGGACAAGGAAATGACGAATCTGGCAGAAAATCATCTGATGTATAATCTGAGCGCCGAGTTACTGTCCAGAAAATTTAAGGGTATAAAAAACGTTTTAACCGAGGCTAAGTAATATGGATTTTTTTACGACTTTCAAGATTTGCGGTACGGGGCTTTCCGCACAGCGGGCTAAAATGGATGTAGTCACAAGCAATCTGGCCAACGTCAACACAACAAGTACGCCTGAGGGAGGGCCTTATAAAAGAAAAATAATTACTTTTGCGCCTGAGCCGCTGAAACAGGGTTTCGACAAGGCTCTGGAAGGTGCTGTGCAAGCGGTGCAAATAAAAGAACTGGCGGAAGATAACGGGGGTGGCAGAAGGGTGCATGATCCGGCTCATCCCGATGCGGATAAAGACGGTTATGTGGTTTTTCCTAATGTAAATGCAATGCAGGAGATGACAGATATGATTACGGCCAGCAGGGCATATGAAGCATGCGCCACCGCTTTTGATGCGGCGAAAAATATGGCTGTAACGGCTCTCGGCATAGGTAAATAAACAATATACGGAGTAAAAATATGACGGACATAAGCATTAATGCTCCCATAAAACCGGCGGATGTAACTCCTCAGAAATCGGATAAGGAGAACGAAGCCGGCGGAAGTTCTTTTGGTTCGGTGCTGAAGGATGCAATTTTGGATATCAATAAACTGCAAAATGATGCGGATAAATCAATTGCCAAGGTTCAATTGGAGGATGCGGGCTCTATCCATGAAGCGATGGTTGCTCTGGAAAAAGCCGGAATTTCTTTCCAGGTGATGATGCAGGTTCGCAATAAAATTTTGGATGCTTATCAGGAAGTAATGCGCATGCAGGTCTGATTTTTCGATTTTGCTGATCGGGTTTCTCTATGGATTCAATTTTACAGTTCTTGACAAAATTATGGTCCGGTTTTGCAGCATTAAACCCAACCCGCAAGATTATGGTAGCCGCGGTTGCGCTGATTGCTGCCGCTAGTATCGGGCTCATGATCTACCTGACAAATCAAGTCGATTATAAAGTGCTCTTTTCCAATTTGTCGACGGAAGATGCAGGATCTATTGTTGCAAAGTTGAACGAAAAGAAAATACCTTATAAAATTTCATCATCGGGAAACGCGGTTTCCGTGCCTGCAGACAAGGTATCTGAATTGCGCCTGGAGCTTGCTGCGGCAGGACTTCCGCAGGGCGGCGGTGTCGGGTTTGAAATATTTGATAATAAAACATTGGGAGCAACGGAATTTGAGCAACAATTAAATTACCGGCGCGCTCTTCAGGGTGAGCTGGCGCGGACTATCAATGGCCTTGATGAAATTCAGTCCAGCCGGGTACACATTGCTCTTCCTAAAGATTCTCTTTTTACCGACCAGCAGAAAAAACCGACGGCATCCGTAACGCTGCGGTTGAAGTCGGGCAAAACAATCAAACAGTCTCAAATAGAAGGAATTATGCACCTGGTGGCAGGTTCCATAGAAGGAATGAATCCCGAAGATGTCATGGTGGTTGATTCACGGGGGACGATACTCTCGGTAAAGCAAAATGATTCCAATAAGTTTTCCAAGCTAACCGCCCAGCAGGCCGATTTTCAGAAAAATACGGAAAAAGAATTATCAAGCCGAATTCAATCAATGCTGGAGAATGTTGTGGGAAAAGACAAGGCCGTGGTCAGGGTTACAGCGGAACTTGATTTTCGGGTAACAGAGAAAACGGAAGAAATATACGATCCGGAATCAGCGGTTGTGAGAAGTGTACAACGCAATTCGGATAAAGTTAATGCTGTTGGAAAAACCGGAACGGTGTCGGAGAATCCCGAAAAGGAGAAACAGGATGAAGTCATCAATTACGAAATCAACAAAGTGGTTAATAAAACAGTAATGCCTTTAGGCGACACAAAAAAACTTTCCATTGCAGTTTTGGTGGACGGAACCTACAAGAAAAATGAAAAAGGCGAGGAAATCTATCAGCCACGGGCAAAAAGTGAAATTGAATCAATTGAAGATCTGGTGCGCAAGTCGGCGGGATTCAATGCGCAAAGAGGCGATCAGGTGGTTGTGACAAATATGCCGTTTAGAAAAGCGGACTCTGAAGAAGTTGACACTCCGACGTTAAAAGAAAGAGTGGAAACATTCACGCCTATATTCAGTTACATCGCCATAGCGGGCGTAATAATTTTCATTTTATTATTTATTATCCGTCCCCTGATGACTACTATCCTGAAATCGGCGCCTCAACCTGTCCATCAAATACCCGGAGCGCAATTACCGCCCGGTCTTCCGGGTGACGCTCAGAATGAACAATACACACGGCAAATTGCCGCTGAAATGCAGGCATCCGGAGGTCGTATGCTTACAGAAAGTGAAATGACCAAAGAAATGGCGCGGGCCGATTCCAAACAATTTGCCGATATATTAAGGAACTGGATCAAATAAATCTCTAAATAAATATCAAGGATAAAACAGATGACCGGCGAAGAGAAAGCAGCAATATTGCTGTTATCGTTAGACGAAGATTTGGCGGCGGATGTGATGAAAAATCTGCGGCCGTCGGAAATTCGCAGATTAGGTAAACAGATGAGCCGGATAACCAATATTTCTGCTGATATGCTCAATAGTGTGGCCAGGGAATTCTGTACCATGGCTAAAGAACAGGGCGGAATGATTTCAGTGCGGGACGGCACTCCGAAGAAACTTGTTGTTAAAGCGCTGGGAGAGAAAGATGCACAGACTATTTTAGATGAAGTGGAAAATTCAGCCAATGATAATCCCATCATCGAAAAGTTGCATGATATCGATCCTAAAGTGATGGCGGATTTCACCCGAACGGAACATCCTCAAACGATAGCATTGATACTGGTTCATCTGAAACCGGAAAAGGCGGCTCAAGTACTGGAACATTTTTCTCCGGAAATTCAGTATGAAATATCCAAACGCATGGCTACACTGAAAAGCGTACCCAGAGAATTTATTGAAGAAATTGCTCAGACACTGGAAAAAGAATTGATTATGGGAGGGACATCTGATCAGCAGTTGGGCGGCGCCGAATTAATGGCCAATATTCTGAACAGGATGAACCGTTCCACGGAAAATGCCATTATGACGTCATTGGAAGATTCCGAGCCGGAATTGGCGTCTCAAATACGTAATTTCATGTTTAGCTTCGACGATGTTTTGAGACTGGATGATAAATCACTCCAGGAGTTGATGAAAGATGTCAGTTCGGAAGATCTGGCCCGGGCACTAAAGATGGCCGACGAAGTTATGCGGGAAAAGATTTTCAAGAATATGTCCAAACGTGGTGCGGAAATGTTGCGGGAAGAGATTTCCCTTATGCCGCCGATCAGGATCTCCGAAGTGGAAGGCAGCCAGCGTAAAATTGTAGAAGTTACGAAAAAACTGGAAGCGGAAGGCAGAATAGTAATTCTGCGTGGTGATGAACAGGATGGATTCATATAAAGCGAGCGTCATTAAAGCTGACGAAGTAGTTAATTCCAGCAAACCGTTATCATTATTTCGCAATTTATCTAATGGGAAAAATGATAATGCCAAACTGCCTGATAGCGCCGGTTCATCATCGGCATCGGAAGAAAACCGGCAGAAAAAACTTAAAGCTGAAATGGAGAAACATCTCAGCCGGGTCAGTGATGAAAGTTATCGGAAAGGATTTTCCGAAGGTGTTGAATTTCAAAAAAAAGAAATATCATCAGTGCTTGATGCTTTATCCGCTATGACTGCGACAATTCCCTTAATCAAAAAAGATATTATGGCAAAAACAGAAGAGCAGATAGTAAAGCTTGCTTTTGCAGTTGCGGAAAAAGTCATTAACCATGAAGTAGCGACCAATAAAGAAGTTATCCTGGGAGTCCTTAAGGGCGTATCTAAGAATATTTCAGTGACGGAAGGAATAAAGATAAGACTTAATCCCGAGGATTTTCATTACATAATGGAAATGAAGAAAGATTATTTGCAGTCAATCGAGGGCGTGAGAAACGCCGTTTTTGAAGAAGATGTATCCATCAAAAGGGGTGGCGCTGTTGTGGAGACTATGCTCGGTGAGGTTGACGCCAGGCTGGAAAGTCAATTGAAAGAGATAAGAGATGCAATGTTAAAACTGTAATTCCATTTTCAAATCAAACGCTATCTTTGTTGGTTTTAATTATGAATGCAGAAACTATTGATTTAACCAGATACGAAAAGCTTTTACAACGGATTAATCCGATTCGGACCAATGGTAAAGTGAGTGAAATAGTAGGATTGATGGTCGAGGGCAACGGTCCCGCTGCATCAGTAGGTGATGTATGCGGTATTGTTCCGGTGAACGGCGACGCTCCCCTGGAGGCGGAAGTTGTCGGTTTCAAAAATGGCCGGGTTCTTTTAATGCCTCTGCAAAGTATTCAGGGATTGGGGCCGGGTTGCAAAATACTTTCTCTGGGAAGAAAGGCCTCGATCGGTGTGGGCAACGGTCTTCTGGGAAGGGTGATCGATGGCCTGGGAAATCCCATTGATAATAAAGGACCTATTGATTTTACCGATGAATACCCGATTTATGCGGATCCCATTAATCCTCTGGACAGGGGTCGTATCGTTGAACCGATGGATTTGGGTATTCGCGCGCTAAATGCGCTTTTCACCTGCGGCAAGGGGCAGAGAATGGGTATCTTTGCCGGTTCGGGTGTAGGTAAAAGCGTACTCATGGGAATGATTGCTCTGAACACAAAAGCTGACGTAAATGTTATCGGCTTAATCGGTGAGCGGGGTAGAGAGGTGCGTGAATTTCTGGAGAAGAATCTGGGGGAAGAAGGCTTGAAACGATCGGTTGTAGTTGTGGCGGCCTCTGATATGCATCCGCTGGTTCGCATGAGGGCCGCCTATGTTGCCACGACTGTTTCCGAATATTTCCGTGATCAGGGCAATGATGTTCTCCTGATGGTTGATTCATTGACCAGATTTGCCATGGCGCAAAGAGAAATAGGCTTGTCTGTAGGCGAACCGCCCACAACAAAAGGTTATACGCCGTCTGTTTTCAGTTTGTTGCCGAAACTGCTGGAACGCTCGGGCATCGTGGAAGGGGTAGGTTCCATAACCGGGCTTTATACTGTTTTAGTGGAGGGTGATGATTTCAACGAGCCGATTTCCGATGCGGCGCGTTCCATACTTGACGGCCATATTTCACTTTCCCGCAGCCTTGCCCATAATAACCATTATCCGGCAATTGACGTCCTGCAAAGCATCAGCAGGGTCATGGTCGATATTGTTGATAAAGAGCAGAAGAATAAGGCCGGTGAACTTCTAAACATTGTTGCCACCTATAAAAAGGCGGAAGATTTGATTAATATCGGCGCTTATGTACAGGGATCAAATCCGGGAATTGATCATGCCGTCAAGATGATTGATAAGGTTAATGCTTTTTTACGTCAGAATATAGGTGAAAGAGTTGAATATGAAGCGGCGAAAACCCAGCTTTTGGAACTTATTAAAGAATAAAAACTTATGTTCGTATTCAAACTTCAGGCTGTTTTGGATTACAGAAAAAACATTGAGGAAAAAAAACTCAATGAGTTTTCAGAAAAAAAGCATGAACTTGAATTAGAGGAACTAAAATTGCAAAGCATAATTAAAGAATGGACCGATCTAATCGGCGAATTGAGAAAAATGCAAAATAAGGCTTTGCCAGTCGGCGACATAGCCCGCTATATTGCTTACATTGATCAGGTAAAAGAAAATGAAAACAAGCAAAAAATAAAAATAGCCCTGGTATCGGAGCAATTGGAAGTTAAGAGAATAGAATTAATCGATGCAATAAGAAAATCAAAAATTATGGAAAAGATGAAACAGCGGCATATTAAGGAGTACGAAGCCGTTGCAAGGGCGTTGGAGCAAAAAAATTCCGATGAAATGGCTGTACTGAAATATGGCAGGAGATAAAAATGAAAAAATTATTAATTGGAGTTCAAATACTCGTATTGGTTTTAATCCTTACCAAGGTTGCCTCGGTAGCCGGCCTTCTTAAAAAAACGGATTTTCTGTCGGCAACGTCATTGACCACTAAGCAGGCTTTGGCTCAGACCCCGATCAAATCAATGGCTTCAGGCGCTGTTTCGTCTTCATTGGGACAGTCTTCAAACGAAGCATCAGCTGATAATCTGGCCACGGAGAGGGACCTGGCAACGGCACTTGCAACCAGGAAAGGTGACTTGGACAAACGTGAAAGTACCCTGCGCGCTGAAGAACAACGCCTGCTTGCTTTAAAAAAAGAAATAACGGATAAAATTTCATTGCTAAAGAGCCAGGAAGAGAAATTAACCTCAGTCCTGGAGGCCAGTAAAGCTGAAGATGTAAAAAGATACAAGGATATGGCGAAAGTTTACGAGTCGGCTCCTCCCGCTAAAGCCGGCAAGATGCTGGAGCAGTTGGATATTAAAACAGCAGCCGGCATTACCATGAATATGAAGAAAGATAAGGCAGGCGCTGTCTGGGGGTACATTACACCACAGAAGGCTGCAGCGATTACGAAAGAAATAACACATGCCGGCGGCAGGTAATTCCATTTCTAAATTAATGATGATATCGCGGCGGCTGGGACGAGGCAACGAGGCGTATTGTACCTACGTTGAGAAAGCCGAAAACGATGCCAACAAAGATAGCGCTTGATTTAGAATTGGAATAACAGACCGAATATTAATCTGAATATGTTATTGTAGAAGTATCAAAGCCCTCCACACCCGAGGGCTTTTTTTTGCCTGTTGGAGAACATTTTTTTCTTCATCAGCAGGGAAATATTTTCCTCTTACTAATTCTTAACAAGATTTCTAAATTGTAAGTATTCGAAATATCATAATAATAAACGAATGTTGTTGCTGGCATGCCTTTTGCTCAAGAGTCTGTAAAAAGATTAAGGGGAAAATATGGAACAGGCAATACCAGCGGTATTTGGAAGCGAAGCAAAAAGCAAAGCATTTGAGTCCGCCGGTTCATATAAGATGTCCGGTGCTTCCAATGACAGGATTAAAGTGACAAGCAGCAAATCCGACAAGGATGAAGAAGATTCAAGCGCCGTCGTTCCATTTATCCATATCCTGAATCAGCAAATATCACAGGCAGACAAATCTGTTAACGATAAAAATTCTTCATCGTCGCAGGGCGATGTTACTTCAAAGGAATTACAGCAGCCTCCGGCAGGCATAAGCCGGTCTGCGGTTGCGGTGGAAGCTGATCAGCCGGAAGGTTCTTTTGAAACTCTGTTAAAAGATATCAGCATGAACAATGTAAATGGTACGATGAATGAACAGGCAAAGGTCGGCGCCACAGATGATCTTCAACCGCCGCCAGCGAATGCACCTGTTGAAGAAGATGTGGCATTTGAAGAACAGGGAATGGATAAACAGTCTGTTTTAAAGACCGGGGAAAAGAAGATTCAGGCAGAGATACAGGCGGAGAAGATGCTTTCCGGAGAAGATCGAGTTTCTGAAAGTGCTGCCGACAAAATATCCGTAAATGCAGCTGAATTAAAGAAGGAAAACAAAGCTGCCAATAATATCCTTTCCACAGCATCAGGGAAACGAGACGACGCCGCCATCGATAAGTCCAGTCTAACCCCAGAGGAAATGAAGGAATCACTGAACAGCAGAGATAATCCCGGACAGCAGCATTTGAAGTCGGTTAATGCAAAAGCAGAAAATAAATCTCCGGCAGATGCAATGCAGGCAGGTATGGGAGATTCAGCCGGTAAAACCAGTGCAGAGCAAAAAGAGAAAATCGTTACCAGTGGAAAAGGAAATGAAGAAGTTTCTTTAACTGCGGTTAATGCATCCGGCGGCGGTTTGGCAAACACGGAAAAAGTTCATAATGTTTCACCTGATAAAATAATAGGCCAGATAACGGGTGAAATTAAAGAAGCGGCGGCCAACGACGGCGGAAGGATGAAAATTGCCTTGAATCCGCCTGATCTGGGCAAGCTGGAGATGGATGTAACTGTCCGCAATGGTAAGGTAGAAGTTACCCTGGTAGCCGATAATAAAGATGTCCAGCAAATACTGAATGCCAATATCGACAGATTGAAGGACAATCTGCAAAATCAGGGACTGACAATTGATCGCTGTGATGTTTCGATGCAGGACAAGCAAGAAGAGTATCAACAAAATCTGGGCAGGCAATCCTTTGATCGGGATGGCGGATCAGCGCAGGACGGCAATAGCCGGCGGGAAAATCCCGATGAGCAGGTTAACGTCAGTGCCGGTAAAGTTATTTCCGGAAATCAGGGGAGAGTTTTAAAAACATCGACAGACACTGAGAACATAAGTTTATTTGCCTGAAAGGGTAACATCGAGGAGGGAAAAATGGCTACAGTAAATAATGTATTGTCAGCTCTGACCGGCAATACAACAAGCAGCACAACTTCAAAAGCAAGCAGTGATAAGACTTTGGGACAGGACGACTTCATGACTATGCTCCTTGCCGAATTGAAAAACCAGGACCCATTGAATCCCATGGAAGGCAAAGATTTTGCGGCGCAGCTGGCCCAATTCTCTTCATTGCAGCAATTGAGCAACTTAAATACGACAATGAGCAATATTCCTTCTTATTTACAGGCATTCAGCAATGCTCAAATGGCGGGCATAATCGGCAACGAAGCCACTGCTTCCGGAAATACTGTTACGGTTAGCGGTTCTAAAACAAATATTTCCTTCAGCCTGCCTTCGGCTATTGCCGGGGGCACTCTTAAAATTTATAACTCGAGTGGCAGCCAGGTTGGCAGTGCTGACCTGGGGAGTATGAAATCCGGAATCAATAGTATTTCCTGGAATACCAGCAACGTTAATCCCGGTGACTATACTTATGAAATAAGCGCCGTTGATAAAAGCGGAAATCCGGTATCTGCTACGAAACTGATCTCCGGTAAGGTTACCGGCGTGACGTTTAAGAATGACACTGCATATCTGACCATCAATGGGCAGCAGGTGGCATTTTCGAATATCGTGTCAATAAATAAACCAACAGACTAATATCCATTATAGGAGGGAAATAAAATGGGTAGCGCACTATGGACGGGAATATCGGGATTAAATGCCAGTTCCAAGGAACTGGATGTTATTGCGAACAATCTGGCCAACACCAATACGGTCGGCTTTAAAGCGGGCACAACTCACTTTTCCGACGTTTTAAGCCAGAGCATTTCGGGTGGAGCATCCGGAACGATGCAGGTTGGCCGCGGCGTTTCCGTGACGGAAATTCAAACACAGTTCAGCACCGGTTCTTTTGAGTCAACCGGCGTTGCTACCGATGTAGCCATCGATGGCGACGGTTTCTTTATAGTGAACGACGCAGATGACGCGTCGTATTATACCCGGGCGGGAGCATTCCGACTGAACAACGAAGGTTTGCTCGTGGACACCAATGGTTACACGGTGCAGGGAAAAGTAATTGTCAACGGTACCCCTTCGGGTGCGCTGGACGACATTGCTTTGGCCGACGTTCAATCCGAACCGCAGGTCACTTCTACATTTTCCATAGGGGCTAATTTAAATTCCGATACGGCAGCCAGCGGTCAGTATAACACCTCACAGACAATATATGATTCGCTCGGCAGTGAGCATACATTGAATACAACCTTCACTAAAACAGAAAGCAGTGGATCCGGCATGTGGGGAGTTCAGGTTTCCCTGGATTCAACACCGGTTGCAACATTACCCATTAGCGGATTTACATTCGATAGTACCGGGGCAATGACGGGAACTTATACCGGAACGATGGTTGCCGGAGGAACCCTGGCTACAACGAGCGCAGTTCTAAATAGCCCGGGAATGGTTTATCAATCAACACCTGCACTCACTCCCTTGACACTTACCCGGACTGCCGGCGCCGGTGGAAGCTGGAGTATAACTGTGCCTGGAGGCTATACTAATGCAACAATGACTTCTGAAACGGTAGGTGCGACCACGACGCTTAAGGTTAGTTTGGACGGATCCGGCACGACAGATTTGACCTTTACCGGTACCGAAGCTGTATGGGCTGCAGCTGCAGGCGGTGGCACAATTACAGCCGCCTTAACTAATACGCCAACGACCGGTTTGACGGATCTTAATATCAATATGTCCGGAATAACACTTTCCGGGGGGGCCACCATTGGCAATGGCGGTATTGTAGTGTGGAATCTGGCGGGAAATGATCATTTGGATATTACTCAATATGCCAGCGCGTCAGTTGTCCGGTCATTGTCAGCCGACGGCTATTCCTCCGGCAGCCTGAAGAGTCTTTCAATTGATTCGGACGGAATAATCAGCGGATTCTTTACTAACGGACAAACCACCGAGTTGGCACAACTTATGCTTGCTAAATTTACAAGTCCTTGGGGTCTCCAAAAGATGGGCGACAACTTATTTGGTGAGACGATTTCCTCGGGTGAAGCTGTGATAAATTATGCCGGGGAGGGCGGTATTGGTTCTTTGACTTCTAATTCCCTGGAAATGTCCAATACCGATATCGCCACGGAATTTATTAAAATGATTACGGCGCAAAAAGCATATCAGGCCAACGCCAAAGTTGTCACAACCGAGAACGACATGATGCAGGTATTGATGAACATTAAGCAGTAACAGATGAATTGATTTCAGCTACAGGCTGGAGACTAAAGATGCTTTCCACTCCTCCCTTCCATCTTTAGCTTCAGCCTTTTTCCTTCTGCCTTCAGTCCTTCAGCCCTTCACCCTTGGATTTTCAGTTCATTCATGTCAATTATTTGACTTTTCGTCAAGAAAAAGAATTTACATCAATGAAAGTATTCGGATCTCTCTACTGACTATCATAAGCATACGTAATAGCGATCAAAATAATCACAGAGTGTAGTCCTGCATTTGGTATGCTCTTTGCTATATAGCAGGTGAAAAAGTAATATCATTACTAATGGAGAAAACAATGGCAGATGTGGATAGAAAAAATGATTATGACGAGGCGGAGGGTGAAGAGCAGGTTCCGGTAAAGAAAAAAAGCTCTGCTTTAAAATGGATTGTCATTATAGTGGCGGCAGTGCTTGTTTTAGGTGGTGCCGGCGCCGGTGCTTATTTTTTTCTGTTCCATTCCAAGTCGTCTACTGCAGAGAAGAAAGCTGCTGAACAGGCCAAACCTCTGGCAGCTATATTTTGGCCAATGGAGCCATTTATTGTCAATCTCATCGATAATGAAGGCGAACGATATTTAAAAGTAGTTCTGCAGCTGGAATTATCCGATCAATCCTCAGTGGAAGAACTGAATCTTATAAAGCCCAAGGTTCGGGACAGTATTCTTGATTTACTGTCGTCCAAAACATACAAAGAGATGATGGACCCTATCGGAAAGCAGCGTTTGAGGGATGAAGTTGCCATGCGGGCAAATGCGTATTTAACCAAAGGGAAAATATTAAAAGTCTATTTTACCGAGTTTGTTATCCAGTAAACAGGAAAAAAAGCAGGTGATAATTATTTGTGAGGCTCGATGACTAATATCCTTTCTCAAGAAGAAGTTGATGCCCTGTTACGAGGCATATCCGGCGGTGAAATAGAAACTCAGGTAGAAGAGTATCATGAACCCGGCGATGTAATTACCTATGATCTGACCAGCCAGGATAGAATTATCCGCGGCCGGATGCCTACCCTGGAAATGACCAATGAAAAATTTGCCCGCACCTTTCGCCAGACTCTTTCTTCGATCTTACGCAAGGTTATTTCAGTGACTGCTGTTTCGGCAGATATGATCAAATTCGGTGAATTTTTAAAAACATTACCGGTGCCGACAAGCCTGCATTTATTTCGCATGGATCCCATGCGGGGTACGGCTATTTTTATTATGGAATCAAAAGTGATTTTTACTCTGGTGGACATAATATTCGGCGGTACGGGAACAGAGGCTTATAAAATTGAAGGCCGCGAATTCACGGCAATAGAAAATAATTTGATAAAAAAAATAGTTTTGAGTGCACTGGAAGATTTGGAAAAGTGCTGGAAACCGTTAATCGATTTAAAGATAACTTATCAGCGGGCGGAGATCAACCCGCAGTTTGCGCAAATCGTTCCTCCTACCGACGTTGTTGTTGTGATGAATTTTGAAGTAGAAGTGGAATACACGTCGGGCGTTATATCCGTTTGTATTCCCTATTCCATGCTCGAGCCTGTGAAGGAAAAATTGGCTGCCGGTTTCCAGAGTGAACATCTGGAAGTGGACAAGGCCTGGGCAAACAGATTTAAATCCGGTCTCCTTAAGTCTTATGTAAATATTTTTGTCGAATTGGGACGAGCCCAGGTATTGAGTAAGGACGTCGTTAATCTAAAGAAGGGCGATGTGATTCAACTCGAGCATTACGCTTCGGATCCACTTGATATTTATGTGGAGGGCATTAAAAAGTATTGCGGCTATCCTGGTAATTACAAGGGAAATCAGGCTGTACAGATTTCGGATATAGTGACTGGAAAAGAGGACGAATGATATGGAACAAAGTGAAATTGATGAATTGATGAAGGGTGTAGGCATATCGAAAGAACCTGCAGCTGTAGACGACGACAATATCAGTTGGGATGACGTCCAGGAAGAAATGGAGATGTCGAAAGCTCCTCCTCAACAAAAAACAGAGGTTACTAATGTCCATTTCGACGAGTTGAAGAACAAAAAGCCCGATAGTAAAACTGCTTTTGATCTGGATTTTATTTTAGATATACCTCTTACCTTAACGTGCGAGCTGGGCAGAAGCAAGATGCTGATCAGCGAATTGCTGCAACTGGGGCAGGGCTCCGTGCTGGAACTGACTAAATTGGCCGGAGAGCCCATGGATGTTTATGTTAATCAAAGGTTGATTGCCCGTGGTGAAGTGGTTGTTGTCAATGAAAAATTCGGTGTGCGTTTAACGGACATAGTATCGCCGGCCGAGAGAGTCAATAAATTAGCGTGAGCGTAATCATCAATGGAAATTTCTCTTATAGCTTCCTTCTTAAAAATGATCTTTGCGCTGGCAGTCGTGCTGGGTTTACTCATCGGTGCAATGTATTTCGTCAGGATGTTTATGCAGCAGACGGGTCCTGTATCTGACAATCAGGCGCTGATCAAGGTGATATCATCCAAATATCTGGGCCCCAAAAACAGGATAATCTTAATCGAAGTATTGGAGCAGGTCCTGGTTGTCGGGATTTCCAATCAACAAATGACGACTTTGGCCCAAATTGATGATCCCCTGGCAGTCGCCAAAATAAAAACCGGCATTAATAATCCCCCGATAGCAGATTATCCGGGAAGTAAACTGGCGAAATATGTGGCGCAGTTAAGTCTTGCTTCGATTAAACAAAAGGGTAAGGCTGGAAAATGAAAAACGATAAAATACCGCTACTATTATTTTCATTGTTCTTCATGGTATTGGCAATTTTGTGTGCTACCAGTGTTTATGCCGTCCCGCCTGTCGGCTTGCCTAATATCAGTTTGAGTATGAACGGGGGAACAACCGAGCCGGAAAAAATATCATCGCTCGTTCAACTGGTAATTTTATTGACGATTCTTTCCATGGCGCCGGCTATTCTTTTGATGGCCACTTCTTTTACCAGGATTATAATCGTCTTATCGCTTTTAAGGCATGCGTTGGGAACACAAACAATGCCCCCCAATCAGGTTGTAATCGGCTTGTCCTTGTTCCTGACATTTTTCATTATGGCGCCGGTTTTAAATCGGGTTAACGATGAAGCTCTGAAACCTTATTATGAAGAACAGATTTCCGGTGAGCAGGCTTTCGAGAAAGGTTCGGCTCCGGTGAAAACTTTCATGCTCAAACAGGTGAGGGAAAAAGACCTGGCTCTTTTTGTCAAACTGGCGAACGACAAGCGTCCGGCAAAACCGGAAGATATTTCGTTGTCGACATTAATCCCGGCTTTTGCGATCAGTGAATTAAAGACGGCGTTTCAAATTGGTTTTATGATTTATCTGCCCTTTTTGGTTTTGGACATGGTCGTGGCATCTGTCTTGTTGTCGATGGGAATGATGATGCTTCCGCCGGTTATGGTTAGTTTGCCCTTTAAGCTGCTGCTGTTTGTCCTCGTTGACGGTTGGTATCTGATCGTCGGTTCGTTAGTAAAGAGTTTTCATTAAATTAGAGAAGGTAAAAATGACTATAGATGCAATTGTCGGATTAATGGCTGAAACTATCAAGATTACACTTTTGGTATCCGCCCCCATGCTCCTAGTAGGGTTGATTGTAGGAGTTTTGATCAGTTTGTTTCAGGCAGTTACTCAAATTCAGGAAATGACGCTGGTGTTTGTTCCGAAAATTGTGGCGGTTCTGGTTACCCTGGTGGCGGCAATGCCCTGGATGATGAGTTTGATGATTACGTATACTCAGAATATATTTAACAACATACCGGCATATATCAAGTGAAAATATACGGCCTCCTAAAAAGACCACATGCTGCATTGCGCGGCATCCTGCGCCGTTGCGACGTACGCTGAAAGTACAACCCACTCCCCGGGATTTGCGTGCCTTGCATCCGGCGCATTTTAAGAGGCTGTCAGTAGGCAGTCAATAGAAAGAAAGGAAGAAGGATCTACAAAAAATGAATTTGCCTTTCTTGTCCGCCGAACATGCTGAAGCTTTTATCCTGGTTTTATTAAGAGTCATCTCCATCGTTGCCACCATTCCGGTAATCAGTGAATCATCAATACCAATGCGGGTTAAAGCCGCATTGTCTATTCTTATTGCCTTGATTGTATTTCCTGTTGTCCTGCCGAAAATGCCGCAAACGGCGCAATATCAACCACTGATCTTAATGTATCTGATGGCCGGTGAAATTATGATCGGTCTTATTATTGGTTTTGCGGCAAGGCTTTTTTTCGCCGGCATCCGGATGGCCGGTGATATAGTCGGGTTTCAGATGGGGTTATCCATTGCCAATGTTATTGATCCTACAAGCAGCGAGCAGGTGTCCATTATTACGGAATTGCAATATCTGGTCGCCATACTCGTATTTCTGGCGGTTAATGCTCACCATATTTTCTTTTCGGCAATCATCCAGAGTTATTCCATTATAAGTCCATTAACATTTCATTTTTCCGGGGCATTAATGCAGGTCATTTTGAGCTTTGCGAAAGAAATGTTTGTCATAGCAATAAAACTTGCAGCTCCTATCATGGCGGTGATGCTTTTTACCAACGTCGGTTTGGGAATAGTCGCTCGTACAGTGCCGCAAGTCAACATCTTTATCGTCGGTATGCCTCTGCAGATAGCAATAGGTCTTATTTTTATAGGTTTAACCGCACCTGTGTTTATTAAACTGACATCGGGGTATTTCCTTAATTTTGAGACGAAACTGGCAACACTGTTACGGCTGATGTGATGTAGCGGAATGTTGACGCTGATGTCATTAAATCGATAGGTGATATATGGCGGAAAACGAGCAGGAACGAACTGAAGAGGCGACATCGCGACGCCGTGATGAAGCACGTGAAAAGGGTCAGGTTGCACGTTCACAGGAATTAATATCCGTCGGGATTCTGGTTGCCTGCCTGATTTATTTTTACTTCGGTGCTTCCGGATTACTTAAGAATGTCATGGAAATAATGACCTATGGATTTCGCACTTCCGGTCAGCTTAACCTTACGCAGGACAATTTCATCTCTTTATTCAGTGATTATGTATATAAAGGTCTTATAATCATTTTTCCCATTATGCTGACTGTTCTTGTTGCGGGGATTTTGGGGAATGTTCTGCAAATCGGAGTTATGTTTTCGAAGGATTCTCTGACCCCAAAACTGGAGAAGATTGATCCTCTGAAGGGCTTCAAAAGACTGTTTTCCGTACGTTCGATTATTGAACTGCTCAAGAGCATTTTTAAAATATGTATTGTCGGTATAGTAGCTTATATCGTCATCAAAGCGGAAGTATCTAATATGCTTCTTCCTCTGATGGAACAAAGCGTCTGGGGAATAATGACTTATCTGGGAAGAATATGCTTTAGAATTATTCTTTCTACTACGATAGTTCTCATCATTCTGGCGATCCTGGACTACCTTTATCAACGCTGGGAATATGAAAAAAGTCTGCGGATGACCAAACAGGAAATTAAAGATGAATACAGGAATACGGAAGGCGACCCTTTGATCAAATCCCGTATCCGCCGTTTACAGCGTGAAGTTGCTCAAAGACGGATGATGTCCAAGGTGCCGAAAGCGGACGTCATTATCACTAATCCGACTCATCTGGCTGTTGCTGTTCAATATAATCCGGAAAATATGATGGCGCCCAGAGTTGTTGCTAAGGGGGCAAACATAATTGCTGAAAAAATTCGAGAGATTGCCAGAGAAAATGATATTCCGATAGTCGAAGATAAACCTCTGGCACAAGTATTGTATAAAACAGTTGATATCGATCATTCAATACCTGAAGATCTTTATCGGGCAGTGGCAGAAGTTCTTGCGTTTGTTTATGAACAGAAAAAAATTAAGGTTTTTGGATAAAAGAATATGGCCACATCTGAAGTAGTTGACGGAAATACTTTTTTTGACGCAATGAAATCAAGTTCAGCTATGATGGCAATGGGCGTTATTGCTATTCTGATGGTCATGATTATTCCTATCCCCCCCATTATGCTGGACATTTTTCTTGCTTTCAGCATTACTTTTTCCATCATCATTTTGCTGATGTCCATGCATATATTAAAACCCCTCGAATTTTCGGTATTTCCCTCGGTTTTATTAATGGTTACCCTGCTGCGGTTGTCGTTGAACGTGGCCTCCACACGTTTGATTCTGCTGCATGGTAATGAGGGAACTTCCGCCGCCGGTCAGGTTATTAAATCTTTCGGCACATTTGTTGTGGGCGGCAACTATGTAGTCGGATTAATCGTTTTTATGGTTTTGGTTCTGATTAATTTTGTTGTCATCACTAAAGGCGCCACCCGTGTTGCAGAAGTAGCGGCGAGATTTACCCTGGACGCCATGCCGGGAAAACAAATGAGCATTGATGCGGATTTAAACGCCGGCCTGATAACCGATAATGATGCACGCCGCCGCCGCGGTGAGATTGAGCAGGAAGCAAATTTCTATGGATCCATGGACGGCGCCAGTAAGTTTGTCCGCGGTGATGCGATTGCCGGCATTATTATCGTTTTTGTCAACATCATCGGCGGTCTGATTATTGGTGTGCTTCAAAAAGGAATGCCGGTTGCCGATGCCGCCAGAAATTATACACTTTTAACCATTGGCGACGGTTTGGTGACACAGGTGCCGGCATTAATTGTTTCTACTGCAGCAGGTATTCTGGTGACAAGGAGCGCAGCTTCGACGGAATTGGGTAATGAAGTAAAAACGCAACTGTTCATGCAGCCGCGGGTTGTTGCCACAGCTTCGATAATGCTTTTTATCTTTGCATTGATTCCCGGAATGCCCAAAGCATCCTTTTTTATAGTCTCGGCTGTTATCGCCTTCTTAGCTTTCAGTATTGTCAAAGGCATTAATAAGGCCAGGGAACAGGAACAAGTCGAACAGGAAGCGGCTCCTGCTCCCTCTGAAGCGGTTGAAACCATTGCACCGCTGGATGCCATGGGTCTGGAAGTAGGATACGGTTTGATTCCCCTGGTTGATTCCGGCCAGGGCGGAGAATTGCTGCATCGGATCAAGGCGCTGCGCCGTCAACTGGCTTCAGAAATGGGCTTTATCATTCCGGCGATACATATCCGTGACAATTTGAAACTGAGACCGGATGAATATAATGTATTGCTTAAAGGCATAGAAATAGCACGAGGAAATATAATGATGGGCCATCATTTGCTCATTTCCGCCGACGATCGTGATATGAAAATAAAAGGCATTCCGGCCAAAGAGCCTGCTTTCGGCCTGCCGGCAATGTGGATTGCGGAACGGGATAAGGATTTGGCTCAATCCAAAGGACATGTTGTCGTTGATCCCGCTACAGTGATAACAACTCACATTACGGAACTGATCAAAACTTATGCCGATGAAATTCTGGGGCGCAATGATGTACAGGCGCTTTTGGATAATCTGGAGGAGCAGTATCCCCGGATGGTAAAAGAAATTGTCCCCAAACAAGTTCCGGTGACGGTGGTGCACAGGGTTCTCCAGCGCCTGTTGCGGGAACGCGTTTCGGTCCGTGATTTGATGACTGTTGTGGAAACAATCGGGGAATACTCACAGGTGACAAAAAATGCGGATATCCTTACAGGGTATGTAAGGCAGAGTCTGGCCCGCGCAATAACAAGGCAGTATGCGGATAAAGATGGAAACATCACTGTGATGATCATGTCACCGGATGTTGAGGATAAGATTAATCGTTCCATCCAGCATACGGATTTTGAATCGTTTGTTTTGCCTGATCCCAATATAGTTAATAAACTCGTCACCAATCTGCAGCGGCTGGTAAATGCGTTCACGACCAGTGGACTACAGCCGATAATTCTCTGTTCACCGAACACGAGAATTCATTTCCGCAAGATATTGGAAAAGTTTTATCCCGGTATGGTGATTCTGTCACACAATGAAATTACAAGAGATGTAAATGTAAAATCTCTGGGGATGGTAGAATTATAATATGCAAGTCAAACGCTATGAAGTATCCAGTATAAGTGAGGCTATGGCTAAAATTAAAGAAGATATGGGGCCTGAAGCCATTATTCTTTCCACAAAAAAAATAAAGAATAGTGCGGGCGAGGCCGCCCTGGAAGTAATGGCGGCGCGTGATGAAAAAGTCATACCTCCAATGAAGCAGACTATTAATTCCTTGTCGCCCGAAAGCAGCCGGTTAACGGAAAGCAGAGAAGATATTTATCAATTCATTCGTGAAGAGATAGGTGAACTCAAAGAAATCATTCGGGCCGCGCAGAAGGAGAAATCGGTAAGCGAGGAACTGGAAGAGTTGAAAGAAACAATGGATAAATTCTTTGATCTTCTGGGTGCGCGCAAAAGAAGGTCAAATCCGGAAGTCAATCGTAAGGTTTATTATCAACTGCTTTCCTGCGGATTTAGCCGGGCAACCGCCTGCAGTATCCTGGAAGAGATAGGAACTCAGGTATCTTCACAGGATCAACTGACTGAACAGGATATTCTCCGGATTGTTGAGCAGTATGTGATTAACTCCATACCGGTTGTCAATAAAGCGAAGGACGAGAAGCGAATCAAGGCTTATGTCGGTGCGACGGGCGTTGGTAAGACAACCACTCTGGCAAAGCTTGCCGCCCGTTATTCATTGATGCAAAAAAAGAGCGTAGGTTTGATTACACTTGATACTTTTCGCATTGCCGCCATTGAACAACTGAAAACCTATGCCAAGATTATGGAAATCAGAATGGAAGTGGCCTCGACGAGAGAAACCTTTCAGAAATCACTGCAATTGTTGTCGGATAAGGATGTTATTTTGATAGACACACCGGGCCGGAGCTGTGTGGACGACAGTTATTTGGGGCTTATGGATAACATGCTGCAAAACGGGAATATTGAAACAAATCTGCTTATCAGCAGCACAGCCAGTGAAGATAATCAGCTGGACATCGTTACAAAGTATTCATCTTTTAATTACGACAATCTGATAATCACAAAGACGGATGAATCAAGGCGTTTCGGCATTCTTTATGATGTGATCAATAAGGCCCGAAAACCGGTAAGCTTTTTAACATGCGGGCAGAATGTTCCCCAGGATATTGAAGAAGTTACGCCTCATAAAATGGCCAATCTAATTATGAGAAGGGTTGTACATTAATCGGAAAAATATAGAGCATATGTAATGCAGGCAATTAAGGAGTTATATGAAAGCGGATCAAGCTGAGGCTCTTCGAAAATTAAGAAAAAATAATAAAATCTTTATGGAAAGAGCCGACGGTCGGGGTGAAAAAAAAGAATGTTCGTCCCGGCAGGGGGTACGTATGATATCCGTTACCAGTGGAAAAGGTGGTGTCGGTAAAACCAATATAGCGGCTAACCTTGGTTATCTTCTCTCGCAGATGAATCAAAAGATAATGATACTGGATGCCGACGCCGGTTTAGCTAATATTGATGTAATTCTCGGCATTAATTCTACCTACAATTTATCCCATGTGTTAAATGGTGAAAGGACACTGACGGATACGCTGGTGCAGGGACCAGGCGGTATTAAAATATTGCCGTCGGCTTCGGGAATTCCTGAAATGACGGAGCTCTCCCGCGGCCAGAAACTCACCCTGATTGATGAGTTAAATTCTCTCAATGATTCTCTTGATTTTATATTAATTGACACCGGCGCCGGTATTTCATCCAACGTCATGTATTTTAACATGGCGGCGCGAGAGATCATTGTTGTTACTTCACCGGAACCAACTGCTTTAACGGATGCCTATGCTTTAATTAAAGTGCTTTATCAGCGTCATGCCAAAAGACGTTTTCGCCTGATTGTCAATATGGTCCGCAATCCGACGGAGGCTAAAGAAGTTTATGATAGATTAAGCAGTGCAACGGATCAGTTCCTTAATTTAACTATTGAATATTTGGGCTATGTGTTATTAGATGAAAGGGTAAAACATGCTGTCTTGCAGCAAAAAGCGGTGGTCGAAATTTATCCGAATTCTTCAGCGGCCAAATGTTTGACCAGAATTGCCGAAGAGATTTGCTGTGAGGAAATTTTACCGGACGATGAAGACAGTACAATAAAATTATTTTGGGAAAATATCATTGACAAGAATTGTTGATAAGAAAAAACGTGAAGAATTGATAATGCGGTATGCTCCGCTCGTAAAGAATATTGTCGGGCGACTGGCTGCAAAATTACCGATTGATCTGGCGGATAAAGAAGATTTGGTCAATGTCGGTATTATGGGTCTAATGTCCGCACTGGATAAATATGATAAGACAAGAAATGTCCAATTCGAAACATATGCAAGTTTTCGAATCAGAGGAGCAGTTCTTGATGAGTTAAGGGCTAAAGATTGGGTTCCCCGTGCGACAAGAAGCAAAGACAACAAACTGGAAAATGCAATGGCGGCGCTGGAAAAGAAATTAGGACGGGCGCCGACCGAAGAGGAAATAGCGCAACACCTGAACATTCCACTGGAAGAGTATTTCAAATTATTGGATGAAGCCAGATGCATTTCTCTGATATCCACGGAAGATCTGCCGCCTGATTATCTGGAGCGCTTTAGTCGCGAAGATGTCATGGAAGAGGTTAGTGCGGGAAGCCCGCTTAACTTACTCGTGAATATGGAGGTAAAAGACAAGCTGAAGGGTGCAATTGATAAGCTGCCGGAAAAGGAGAAGCTTGTTCTGTCTCTTTATTATTTTGAAGAGTTAACTATGAAAGAAACCGGCCGGGTTATGGACTTAACCGAATCACGAGTTTGTCAACTTCATGCGCAGGCGGTTTCCAGATTAAGAAGCATGGTCAAGTTTTACCAATAAAATTTTATTGAATCAAATATGGTAGAAAAAGCAAAATTAGATCTCCTGGAAAATCCGTCCGAAATAGAAATAACGGATATAATGATTTCGACTGAAGACCAGCCTGATCAGCCCCCTCCTGTTGTGCAGGTAAAATGGGCGATAAACAAGCTGGTTTTGATTGCGGCTCCGGCTGTAATCGTTGTTTGTGTTATTTCCGGAGCGCTGTTGTTTTACTTCAGCCGCACAAATATTACCTCAACCAGGCAACATTCAGGTACGATGGCAAGTGCCAGGGCAGGTACTGCGACAGTGGTGATTGATAAGAAGAATTCTGAAGGTGTTGGTGCAATCAGCACACAGGCTGTAGTTGCGAAGACGAGAGTAACCAATGCCCATTTTAAAGATTTTATCATTGACCTGAAAGATAAAGCGGGCAACAGCAGAATTCTGATGTGTGATGTTGTTTTTGATTTAAGTGAAGCGGGGTCGAATGTGCAGCTGGAAAACAGAGATGATATCAGGAACCTGATTTACCAGACTTTAACGGGAAAAAATGCGATAGTTTTAAGATCGCTCGAAGAACGTAAACGGTTAAAGAAAGAATTGTTGCAGGAAGCTGGTAAGGTTCTTGGCGAAGGCATTGTTAAAAATATATATTTTACTAACTATGTTATAATGTAAAATTTCCCTGTCCAGGAGGTACTTCATCTTTAAGGTTCTGGTCTTGTGGAGCGAAAGGTTGATTTGATGTCCAAAGCGAATGGGTCTATGAATAAAAAAGAAATTTACGGGGCGTTGGAAAAAGATTTTGCAGCAACTTTTATTGAAGAACTGATACCTGGTATTCTACATAATTTTGCCAATCCTCTGAACGGTATCATGGGTAGATCCAAATTATTGCAAAGACGCATTGAGGATAGCGTGAAAAAAATAGAAGCAATGTATCCGGATACAGCAACAGGAATGGCGGACGAACTGCAGCGCATCAGGACGGATATTCGTGCAGTCAGCCAGGAATCGGAATCTTTTTTCGATATGTATAAAGATGTGGCGGGTAAGTTTTATGCGCTGGCAACCAAAAATGACGATCGAATAAACATTTCTCAATTGCTGGCTGCGGAGATGCGGTTCTTTAATTTTTATTTGGATTTTAAACATGAGATAAAAAAAGATGTTCAGTGGGATACGGAAATACCTGATTTCAAGGGCAACACCGCTGATTTATCATTGGCATTTTGGAGAATTATTCGTTTTACCATGGCCAGAGCTTTGGCAAGTTCCCTGAAAGAATTTCATATTAAAACGAATCACGACAATAAATATGCAAGTGTGTTTATTAAAAGCTCCGGTGAGGCTTTGCCCGGTGTCGATCTGGAAACATTGATGGAAAAATTGAACTCTGATTCCCTGGATATGCCCGGCGATGTAGAAAGAGGATTTTTGCTGGCGCTGCTTCTCTTTGGTAAATATCAGGCTAAAATTAAAATTTTCAGTGAAGAGAAATTTAACAACATTTCTATAGACTTTCCATATAGAAGGGAAAGAATTGCAGGAAAGGAAATTTAAGAAATTATGATGTCCTGACGATGTGCATGATTAATGTCCTTGTTGCATGTGAAATAGGATATGGAGGTGATAATTCATGGTCAGGGCAATAGATGCACAACAAATAATTTTACAGTCAGGCATTGTAGAAAAGGTTCAACAGGTTCAACAGCAGAATCCGGATTTGCAACAGCGGAATATTGCCTTAAATTTATCCGAGCATGATAGTCTTTTAAAAGCAAAGGTGAAACAATCGGAAGAATCGGAAAAAGCTGAAATAAAGGAAAAAGAAGAACGCGAAAGCGGCCGGAAAAACAAAGATCAACACTCGAAAGAAACCATCACTGTAAGTGAAGAGAGCGAATTCGAAGGCGAAGGCGAACACATCAATATCAAGGTTTAAAAATGAACTTTCTAAATCCAGCAGTTATGCAAATTGTTCTCGACCTCGTCTTGTTTGCAGCTGTTATAATATTGCTTTGGCGCGTCAACATAAATATTAAAAATCCTCCCCTTGAGCCTCTCCAAAAAATGACCGCCGAATTACAAACTTTGATTGATGAATCTCAGGCTAATGCCGATAAATTTCTGCAAGCCATGGAACAAAGCAGACTGGCACTGAAGGAAATTGCTTTAGAACTGGAGTTGAAGGAAAAAAGAGTAAAAACACTTTTAGAAAAACCGCAGCAGAAAATTGAAAATGCAGGTGAAAGAACGGTTAATAAAGCTTCTGATTGTTCCCGGAGTAAATATTCCGAAGTAATTAATATGATTAATAACGGGTATACGGAGGAGGAAACAGCGCTAACTACCGGTTTTACTCAGGCAGAAATCGGATTGATTGTTGATCTTTCCCGCATTAAAAATGAGAATGCCTGATGTCTTCCGTGCCAGCAATATCTTTACTTAACAACATAACCAGAAGCGGCATAGAAAGCCCCCTCTCCAATTTGCCTCTGCAAGACCTTGTCCGGGGAGAAACCATTGAAGCAACTATTCTGGAAAAATTAGCAGGCAACAAATATACGGTGGCCCTGAAAAATTTGTCCATTCCGGCAACCAGCAATATCCCTCTAAAAATCGGTGAAAAACTCGTAGTAAAGGTTGACGGCCTGCAACCGCAGATAGTTTTAAATATTATTGACGACAAAATTCATAACAGTGATGCCAAAATTAACGGAAATTTGTTGCAGTGGCGGGCAAATCCTGAAGCTACATTACAGGTGATTAATAAAGTTGCCGGCTTTGCAAAAATTTTAGATAAATTAGACCTGCCGCACGCCTTTTCCAAGAGTGATGTCGAGAAATTAGTAAAACTGTTTGACAGCATAATCTTTTCGCCGCGTACAAAAAATAATCCACTTTTTCTCAAAGATTTTATCTCCAAGGTAGGCCTTTTGCTGGAGAGTTCATTGAAACAGTCTCTAAGTAGTTACTCTCATAGAGGAACTGAAAAACCGATGGAGGATAATTTAAAGGCACTGTTATTAAAATTATCATCATCGATGAACAATATTCTTCGGGAAAACCCAAAACTGGATATGGAAATTATAGCAAAGCTTGCCAATATAACGGCATTTACTGATGAAGCCCTTAAAACCATCGAAGTAAGCCAGGTAATAAATTCTGTTTTTCAGGACAGTGAAAACGGAATAGTCTTGCAGGTTCCAGTGGCTTTGGCTGACGGTTTTCGTTTGGCTGAGATTTTTATTACCCTGGATGAGAAAGATGAATACGAGAAAAAGAGATTATCATCCTGCTCTGTTGCCGTGTTTTTAGATTTGGATATTCTGGGAAAAATTACGGTCAATGCCAATTTCCGTGAAGGAGGTCTCAACTGTTTAATCAAGTGCGAAAGAGAAGAAATAAAGGATCTGATCAGCAATAATATTGACGAGCTGAAGATATCACTTGCCCAGACCGGTTATCGGATCGGTTATATAGATTGCGTACAGGAAGATGGAATAATGGATGAGCGGGAAGAATTTTTAGCAAGGCAATCTTTTTTTGCCGACGAGCTGGTTAATTTTTTTGCATAGGGAACATATGAAGGAGAAAAAAGAAAAAGGACAGGAACGCATCCTGGCTGCCGCCATAAAGTACGATAGTGCCACTGATGGCGCACCGAAAGTCACGGCAAGCGGCCGTGGTCTGATTGCCGAAAAAATAATCGCACTTGCACAGGAAAACGGTATTCCCATTAAGAATGATCCCGATTTGGTTCAAATAATAAGCAAATTAAAAGTTGGGGCTGAAATTCCTGAGGAATTGTACCGGGCCGTTGCCGAAATTCTGGCGTTTGTTTATTCTCTCAATGAAAACCGGAGATTACAAAATCTTTCCGAATCACAACGATCAACATCTCTTTTGTGAAAGGAAAAAATTTCCTTTCAGTCAATTATTTCCTACAAAGCTCCTTTCAAGAAAATATGGATGAGTTCAAACTATAATTGCCAGATCTCTGTTTGTGTTCTGGAAACAGCAGCGTAAGTACTTAATAACCATGTTAATATTTGATCAAGAAGGTGTTTGGGGACTGATTTTGCTTATATTCCGTGTCCTGAATATAAACCGTCATCTTCTGGCATGTCCATTGCAGTATCATAACGCAAAACGGGAGAGGTAAAACATGGGTTACAATATAAATGAAGTCGCTGTTGCCGGCGCCAGAAAATTGACTCAGTTGGATTTTATAGCCAACAATCTTGCCAATGCCTCCACAACCGGCTTTAAATCGGAGCACCTCTACTATTCGATGAAAGGAAGAGAAGCTCAGGAAGGCGCCCGCTCCGATTTAGGAATGACCTCGACAGGTATTGATTTTGCACAGGGGACTCTACTTTCTACCGGTAATCCCCTGGATGCGGCAATTGAAGGCGATGGCTTTTTTGCAGTCGAGCAAAATAACGGCACGACTTATACCCGCAACGGCGGTTTTGTTATGAATAATAATAAAGAATTAGTAACAAAGGATGGGGCCAAAGTTCTGGGAGAATCAGGACCGCTGATCATTGACGGGAGCGCGATCAATATTGATGCTGAAGGCGCTGTCTGGGTTGACGGAACTATGGCGGGGAAATTAAGGATAGTTTCCTTTGCCAGACCGGATCAGTTGACCCGTAGCGCCGATGGCCGGTATATCGATGACGGCAGCGCAGAACAGACAAAAAGTGACACCAGCCGGGTATCTGGAGGTTATCTGGAAGCATCCAATGTCAATGCCATGAAAGAAATGGTGGACATGATAGATGTGAATCGTTCTTTTGAAGCGTATCAGAAAATAATTCAAACCATGAGTGAACTGGATAAGATATCTACCAATAGATTAGGTAAGTTGGCTTAAGGAGGAAAATATGATCAGAGCCATGTATACATCGGCAACAGGGATGGCTGCCCAGCAGCTGGAACAGGATGTTGTTGCCAACAATCTGGCTAACGTGAACACGGCAGGTTTTAAGAAATCAAGAGCTGATTTTATGGATCTTATGTATCAGGTTACCACTAAATCAGGATCTCAAACAACGCAGGGAACACAGCTGCCGGTCGGTATTGAAGTTGGTATGGGTGTCAAGCCGATGTCAACGCAAAAAATATTTACGCAGGGCGACTATCAGCAAACTGGTAATAAATTTGATTTTGCTATTGAAAATGACGGTTTTTTCCAATTCGATAATAATGGCACAACAGTGTACAGCCGCGCAGGCAGCCTTAAGATGAATTCATCAGGTGTATTAGTCAATTCAGAAGGTCTGCAACTTGTTCCCACCATTACAATTCCTACGGGAACCGTATCTTTTACCGTTGATTCGGGCGGCACATGGAGCGCTTTGGATCAGTCCGGTGTTGCATTAGCCACAGGCCGAATCGAACTGGCAACCTTTATTAATCCGGCGGGACTATCCAGCATCGGCAGAAACCTTTATACCAAGACGGAATCTTCCGGTGAGCCCACCGTAGGTAATCCCGGTGAAAATGGCATCGGGACTATTTCTCAGAATTTTCTGGAAATGTCCAATGTCAATGTAGTGGACGAAATGGTCCGGATGATTGTTGGTCAGCGGGCTTATGAAATTAATTCAAAGTCAATTCAAACGGCGGACAGCATGCTGTCGATCATCAATAATCTCAAGAGGTAAGAAATGTTTAAGCAGATGGCCGTTAAATTAACATTTATCTTTCTAATTGCCGGGCCGCTCATTTGTTTGGGGGCGGCAAATACATTGGCAATGGAGAAGGTCATAAATCAGGAAACGCTAAACAAAGCCGTCGGTTTGCATATTGAAAAAAATATGCCCTGGGCAAAAGGTTCGATGCGGTTTGAAATCCTGTCCTCTCTGTCGGAGATTGTAATGCCTGCGGGAAAGATTACCTGGAAAGTGGATAGCCGAGGAAATGAGGATTACCTGGGGGAAGCGAATTTTGTTTTGAAGTTATATAACAACGGTGTCCTGTTCAGAGAAGAATCAGTTAGAGTAAGAATTGAAGTACTCCGTGAATTTGTTGTCAGTGTTAAAAATATAGGATGCAATCATGTCATCAGCGCGGATGATATTTCCTCGCAGAAAAAATGGGTGCGTTCAATTCCCATGAATTCAATTTCTGATAAGAGTGATGTGGTAGGCAAATTACTGTGTGTCAGTGTTCGTCCGAATCGTGAAATCACCCGCAATATGCTTAAAGAAGTCAGCGCCGTCAGGAGAGGCAAGATTGTGCAGGTTGTTTTGGACACTGGCGCAATTAACGTGATAACGACGGGGTTGGCTGAAGAGGACGGTGTTAAGGGATCTTTTGTCAGAGTGCGCAATATTTCATCCAATAAAATCATCTATGCCCGGGTTGTCGGAGAAGCAATGGTTAAAGTCGATTTTTAGCCAGTTATGAGGTTTTTATGTTTAAACTAACAAGAAGTTATTTACAATTGAGCACCATAGCCTTCATTTTCACACTTGCCGGATGTGTGGCGCAGAAAACGGAAAATGTGCGCCCCGACAATGTTGTTGTGCCTCAAATAGAGAAGCCGCGACCGGCAGCAGGTTCCATCTGGTCGGGGGAAAGCACTGATAATCTAATCTGTTCAGATAAGAAAGCACGTTATGTCAATGATATTGTTACAATTATAATTTCTGAAACGGCTGCGGGGGGCAACAAAGCTTCAACAAATACCAGCAGAGACACCAACACATCAGCGGCTATCACGGCGCTTCTGGGTATTGATAATAAAATTCTTGCTCATAATGCCAATATGGGGGGTGAAATCAGCATAGGGGGGACATCGGCAAATTCTCTTAAAGGAGCAGGTGATACCAGTCGAAGCTCTAAGTTGTCAGCAAGTATCAGCGCCCGCGTTTTAAAAGTTTATGATAATGGGAATTTATTAATAGAAGGCAAGAGACAGTTAACGGTCAATGCTGAAGATCAGTACATTATCATTACCGGTATTGTCCGGCCCGAAGATATAACCGCCATCAACACGGTTGCATCGCAATACATTGCCGATGCGCGGATACTTTATACGGGTGACGGTGTGATCAACGACAAAATGAGACCGGGGTGGCTGACAAGAGTTGTGGACTGGGTATGGCCGTTTTAAAAATGAATATGATGTTAGGTGTTGAGGGGTTGAGCAAAACAGCAGGAGCCGGAAAATTGATGAAAAAAGAAAAAACCACGATCTGTTTTGTCATGCTGGCAGCAATGCTGATATTTACAAGCACTGCCTTTGCCGCCAGGATTAAAGATATCGCGGCAATCGGTGGAGTAAGGGATAATCAACTTATCGGTTATGGAATAGTAGTTGGTCTGGCCGGAACCGGAGATGATTTGACCAAAAATCTTTTTACCACGGAATCGCTGGTAAACATGATGAACAGGCAAGGACTTTATATGAAAGATAAATATTCGACTATGAAAGCAGATAACGTAGCTGCTGTTATGGTCACCGCGGCCTTGCCTCCTTTTGCCAAGATTGGAACGAAAATAGATGTCGTTGTTTCTTCTTTAGGGTCGGCGAAAAGTCTTGCCGGCGGTACTCTTCTTTTGACTCCGCTGCGTGCTGTCGACGGTGAAGTATATGCCGTAGCGCAGGGGCCGGTGACTTTGGGAGGATTTTCCGCACGCGGTGCAGGCGGCGGTGTCGCTAAAAATCACACTACGGCAGGTAATATTTCTAATGGAGCCTTTGTCGAAAAGGAACTTAAATATGATTTTGATCAAAAAAGGACACTCGTCATTAATTTACAACATCCCGATTTTACAACTGCTTCCAGAATGGCTGCAACGATCAATAAAATGGTGCCTTTTGCAGAAGCCAGGCAAATTGATTCTTTTTCTGTGGCCGTGAGAGCAAGAGAAACATTTGCAGGTTCTCTGTCGGAGCTTGTTTATTTTATCGAATCATTGGACGTTCCGGTAGATGCCACCGCTGTAGTTATGCTCAATGAGAAAACTGGCACGGTCGTTATGGGTGATAATGTACGCATATCAACCGTGGCTATCGCCCACGGAAATTTAAGCATTCAAATTAAAGAAGATGCCAAAGTGTCGCAACCGCTGCCCTTTGCTCCTGCAGCGCCGGCAGGCGGTACAGCTCCTGCGCTAGGCCCGGGAGGAACAGCCATAGCTCCCGGTGGACAGACGGTTGTTATTCCACAAACTACAATAACAGCTACGGAGGATAAAAAGTATCTGATGACGGTTCCGCAGGGAGTGACAATATACGATGTGGTCAGGGCGCTTAACGCTCTGGGTGTTTCTCCGCGAGATTTGATTACTATTTTGCAGTCAATTAAAGCCGCCGGTGCCCTCCAGGCAGATTTACGCATCATTTAGAGTATTCGGTGACCATGATGGATGCAATAAATTTAAATACCTCAAATGCGGCAGACAAGATAAAAAATACGGAAATCACATCAAAACAAAGGCAAGCCGAACTGCAAAAAATTAAAAAAGCATGCCAGGATTTTGAGTCAATTTTTACTTATTATTTACTGAAAACAATGCGCCAGACCGTACCGAAAAATCCCGGGTTCGGCAGCTTATCAGGGAAAGACACTTATAATATGATTATAGATCAAAAAGTTGCCGAAGACTTGTCCAGAAGAGGTAATGGATTGGGATTGCAAAAAGTGCTTTTTGAGCAATTGACAAAAAACATTCCAAAGGAGGTTCCACAGGAAAAAATTAAATAAGGTTAAAGTTATTTATTGATTTTGCCGATAGGTGGGGTAATAAGTAAGAAAAAACTAATGGAGTAATTTTATGAAAATTTCTGACGTTAAAGATATAAGTTCGCAGATGATTCAACAGTATCAGAGAAACGACAATCATATTGTCAACTCTGATAAACAGGTTGCTCATGCGACAATAAAGACGGAAGAAAAAGTAGATCTCTCCACCCAGGCAAAAGATATCCAGCTAGCAAAAAATGTGTTGAATCAAGTACCTGACATACGTGAAGAAAAAATACAAGAAATAAAAAAACAGGTAGATAATGGTGAATACAACGTTAGTGGAGAAAAGATTGCCGAGAAAATGGTGGGAGAATCAATAGTTGATCTTTTTGCCTGAAAAAGCAAAAAAATTTTATTAGTAAGTAGTTCCCATCTTTCATTCTTCACATTGGATAAATCCGCAAATGTCTTTTCTCAAGCCCGCCTTAGGGCGGGTTCACCAGCATTAACTTTGTCATATTACATAACATAAGGATATTAATATGTTAGAGCAGAGCATGAGTTTAATGAACTCTCAAGAAGATAACTCCTGCGAAAATATTTTTGCTTCTCTGATTGAGATATTGAGAAAAGAATTAGTTGTTTATCAGGAATTGAAAAGTAAACTTGTTGACGAAAAAATAATGTTAAAAAAACCGACACTTGATGAACTAAACCATAACAATGCATGCAAGGAAAATATAATTCTCAAAGCGAGGATGCTGGCGGAAGCAAGGAGCAACATCTTAAAGAAAATTGCCCGAAATTTCGATGTAAATACAAATAGCGTCACACTCAGTCAATTAATCGGCTACGCCGATAATAAACAAAGGATGGAGATTGAGGAAGTCAGGGATGCTTTGGTATTAATATCGCGGGAAATATCCGGATTAAATGAAACTAATAAGAATTTGCTCTATGTCTCTATGAACAATATTAATAGTTCATTGGATTTCATAAATTCCATTGCATCTTCAGGATCTGTTTATTTGCAGTGCGGAAAAGTTAAGGCATTGAATAAAAACGGCATATGCTTACACAGGGAAGGATAAGTCATGTCTCTCGGCAGCGTTTTAAATACGGCAAAACAGGCAATTCTTAGTAATTTAACGGCAATAAATGTTACCGGATCTAATATCGCCAATGTAAATACACCCGGATATACCAGGCTTAATCCTGTATTTAATGCTGTCGGGACGAACAGTACTTCCTCGTCAGGTCGAGAGCAAGTTGGTGTGGAAATTTCTGAAATACAGAGAGTCTATGATAAATATCTGGAAGCCCAAATAGTTACGCAAAATGCGGCTGTAGGCAGCGCTACAGCGCGTAATGATTTATTAACGCAGATTGAAGGTGTGCTGAATGAAAGCAGCGGAAGCGGTGTAAGTGATGCCTTAAGCAAGTTCTGGAGTGCCTGGGACAACCTTTCCGCCAACCCTTCGGGAGACTCTGAAAGAAGCGTCCTGGTATCGGCTGCCCAAAATCTGACTTATGTCTTTAATCAAAGAGCGGAAGAACTGTTTACTATACAGCAGAATATTGATGAAACTATAGCTGGCGATGTTGAAAAATTGAACGGCTATTTGAATGACATGTCCGCGTTGAATGCTGAAATTGTCAGAATAGAAAGCTCGGGTGGTTCGGCGTCAGCGCTAAGAGATTCCCGAGCGACTCTGCTTGGCAATATCAGTTCAATGATTGATATTAATTATGTTGAGCAAAACGATGGGGCCTTGTATATTTATTTACCAGAAAATGGCAAAACTCTTGTTGAAGGTAGTAAAAACTGGCAATTAACGGTACAATCGAATTCTTCCAATTCCAATTTGAATGATATAGTTTTCACCGATGATGTTGCCACTCCTCTGAATAACTTTATTCAGGGTGGTGAGTTGGGTGGATTATTAGATATTAGGGACGTCATTCTGCCAGCATACATTGATAAATTAGATCAGACAACATCAAGTATTATAAACAAAGTAAATGCACAACATATGGCCGGTTACGATCAGGACGGAAATATCGGTGGCCTGTTTTTTGATAAAACCACTGAAGCTAAGGATATGGCAGTCAACGCGGCAATAGTTGCAGATTCAAGAATGATCGCCGCTTCTTCTACTCTCAATGCTGATGGTGACAACGCCGCCGCCATGACAGCTCTAAAAGATGACAAAATATATGCATCGATGAGTCGAATATCAATAACCGTCGGCACAGGAAGTGCCACAGGTCAGATCAATAATATCGGACAATCTTATAAAGATACGACTTCAGACATAACACTTGTGCGCGGTGCGACGTCGTCGTCTTGGACAATCGGTAATAACGGCGGTTATACGTCGCTTAAAGTATTATCCGCCGACAATGAAAGTGTCACCCTCGATTTAAACGATAACGGAACAGCAGATATGACTTTAAATTTGTCCGGTTCCTGGGCTGCCGGCGATACTCTTAAGTTTTCTCTATCCAAACAAGACAGCACAACAACTATCGGCGGTTATTACAGTGCATTTATGGCTAGGGTGGGACAGGATACAGCAAATTCTACTTTGGCGATGGAGCGCGAACAAACGATTGCTAATCAGAACAGCACCCAAAGAGAAGAACTCTCCGGTGTCTCTCTGGATGAAGAAATGTTGAACCTGATTAAATATCAGATGGCTTATAATGCCGCGGGCCGGGTAACCGGTATTGTTTCCGAGCTGATGGATACTTTGATTGCACTTGGTAAATAAGAGGGGGATTTTTTCTATGATTGGCAGGGTTACGGAAAGTATGAAATACGGTATCCTTACCGGCAGTATATCGAATGTTCAGGTAAAATCCTCCAGTCTGATGGAGAAGATGTCGACACAAAAAAATATTAACAGGCCGTCGGATGATCCCGTCGGCACTGGTAAGGTATTAAATTACTCTTCGATAAAGACCTCCATAGAACAATATCAAAACAATATTACAAATGCCAAAACGTGGCTATCCTTAACAGATACAAATCTTGAAGGCATTAAAGACGTTATCGCCGAGGCGGAAGGTATTGCCGTCGGGGCGACGGATGACACAATGGATGCGAATGCGGCAATTCTCTCTTCATTAATTGATGAAGCATTATCTTTAATGAATGCAAAACACGAAGACAGTTATATATTTGGCGGTTCAAGGACAGACGTTGCACCCTTTTCTTCAGTTCCAAAAGCCACCACGATTGGCACTGCAACTAAAACAGCAACTAATGTTTTTGATGGTGCAGTCACATCCGCTGGAACTTATACCGGAGCCGAGGAAAAAACCTATGCCGTAAAAATTGTTAATGGAGGAGCTTTGGGAGTAGCTACCTGCAAAATCTCAAATGATGGCGGTAAAACATGGTCTGATAGTCCAATAACTGTTCCTGCTGCTGGAGTATTAACATTAGGTGAAGGTATAACAATGGCTTTTACTGCCGGAACGAAGGATTTAACCACAAACGATGTGTTTACAGTAAAAGCATCTCTTGCTTCTACCATTGGTTCCGCCGCTGCGGCAACAGCCAATGCTTTCAATGGAACAGTCACGTCCGGGGGCGCTTTTACCGGAATGGAAAACAGGAAATATGCTGTAAAAATTATTAACGGCGGAACATTGGCAGCAGCAACTTATCAAATTTCTGCTGATGGCGGCAGCACGTGGGGCTCAACACAAACCAATCTTTCTGCACCGATTACTTTGGGTGAAGGTGTAACAATAACTTTTACCGCCGGAACGCAGAATTTGAGCACTAATGATTTGTTCAATGTCAACGCTTACACTGCCGGTTATTATAATGGTAACGATGATTCACTCACCATACAAGCGGGTAAAAACAATAATTTTGCTTATAATATTACCGGTTCTGAAGCCTTTACCGCGGCCAATGGGCTTACTGCCACGGCTGCAATTAATCCAGGTGCTTCTTTGCCAGTTGAAGATACGATCACTCTGACACGGGGAGACTCTGCCGGTAGCTGGACTATAACAAGTCACAATCAATATCCGAATATGGTTATTACTTCAATTAGTGACACACAAATCACTATTGATGCCGATAATACCGATAGCAATACGACACCTGATATAACAGTAAACCTTTCCGGTGGTAAATGGCAAAAAGGTAATACGGCTTCATTTAGTATTATTGAAGGAGGAACGCCTCTGTCTCCGGTATTAAGTTCTCTTGAGGTTGAAGGACCAGGCACTGTTGATGTGCTGGGAACACTGAATGCGTTGAAAGCTGCGCTGGAAGCACACGATGAGGATGCAGTTGCCGCGCAAATCAATGATTTGGAAGATATTCAAACGCAAGTATTGCAGGCGCAAACAAAGGCCGGTGCCAAAGTGAGTAATTTGGAACTTACCAGTAATAATCTGACAGCACTCAATGAGCAAATAACTTCCATGAAATCGGATATTGAAGACGCAGATTTAGATAAATTAATTGTTTCCTACCAGATTGAACAAGTAGCTCTGGAGGCGTCGTATAACCTTGCTTCAAAAATCGGACAGATGACGATTCTTGATTATCTGAGATGAAGAAATTATGAGTTTAACGGTGCTCATTACGTGCTGAACAAGAGGTTGCAATCCCTTGTTTCATTTTAGGTATTTTCTCACAAACCGGAATCCAGCCTTCAGCCTATTCAGGCTATTGATGAAAAACCACTGTATTCATCGGCGGATGTGTCCATTGCTTTTCCGTAAATATCAACACCGGAAAATCTAAATACTATATGATTGGGGTCAATTGTTGCGTCGGCGGTAGCGTTTTGAGAAATCCAGAAATGAACGGTTGCCGTATTACTTTCCTTATTATAGGAAACATAGGCGGGGGATGGAAGAATAACAGCTTCCCTGGAAGACGGTGTGATACCGTAATTATAAACACCGCCATTATCCTGTATTGTTGCCCGGGAGATTTTCCAATTATAGGGATTAATGATGGATGCCTCATCCATTTCTTTGGAAAAAGCGATGTTTATTGAAAATAGCCTGGATTTGTTTGCATCTGCCAATTTGGAACTAAGAGTTGAAACATTGGTTTTTGGTCCCAAACTTGTATTGAATCCATCCAGGCTTATTGTGGCTACTATTCGTGGTCGGGTGGCCTGAGTAATATAATATTCCAGTTTTGTTGCATAGTCGGAATTTTCTTTTTCCAAAACCGACAATTGGTCGTTGGCCTTGTCCAGTTCGCCCTGATCAGCATAAGTATACCCCAACTCAACATATGCAAGCTCAAAATTCTTATCTTTGCGGATGGCTTTAGTCAAAAGATTAACCGCTTTGCCGAGATCGCCTTTGGCTCTGGCTACCTGACCAAGCCCATAATAACCGGAAGCGTTGTCCGGACTGATACGCACAACTTCTTTAAACTGTTTACCGGCTTTGTCGAGTTCTCCGGCAGTGATATAAGATTGTCCCAGAGAATACCTGGCTTCGGCATCATTAGAATTAAGACTTACGGCCGCTTCATACTGTTCAAGAGCCTCTTCATGCATTTCTTTCTGAAGATAGATATCTCCCAGCGCCGTATGAAAAGTTTCATCAGTGGGATAAAGTTGGATTGCCTCCTTATAGGTTTTAATTGCCTTATCCGTATCTTCCAGATTGATGTATGCCTGTCCCAGGTAATTATAAGCGGAGGACGAATTATCGGAAGAAGGTGAAAGAGCGGCTGCCTGTTTAAAGCACTTGGCGGCTTTTTCGTAGTTTTTATTTTGAAAGTAATCGATTCCCTGACCTAATATAGTTCCAGCAAGAGCATCCATTTTAGCTTGGCTATTGGCATTAGCAGAAGTGAATAAATAGTCTATGGTATCTGATGATATGCTCAATTTCATAAATAATAATCCCTAAACAGTACGTAATTAAAATTATCGGCAGGTGATTAAGGAAACTTGATTGAAAAGATAAAGAACACATCCATCGTCAGTTTATCCTGAAGAGCAAAGGGTTTTTGTAGAGCGTTCCCTCGAAATCCAGCTCAAAACCGGAGAAGTGCCTAAAAGATATATTTTGGGTAATACCGGCGGCATCCGGGCAGGTCATGGGAAATCTCCGTTTTCCTCTTGACGTTTCTTATCATGGATGACCCCTTCCTATTTGTTACTATTTCTCTTTTGGGAAATTTTTATTTTTTTTTCTGGATCTTTAATTTTAAGTTCTCTGCAGTAACGAGTTTTGTCACCGGAAAACGCCTGGCATTTATATCTGGAGCCATTCGGCGTGATGGCTGTCCAAAAATACCAGGCACTATTGCCTGAATAATGTTCAGTGCTCGCATCTTCGATTATTATTGTATCAGGATTAAGATTATTTCTTAAGAATCTTGCAGTCTCTCCTTGACAATATGATTTGACGCCATTTGTAGTCGCACATCCGGTAAGCATAACTACAATCAAAGCTGAAACGAGAAATATGATTTTTTTCATTGTCTTTTTTCCCTTTGATTCAATTCATTGATTTAAATTTTTATCGGTGTAATTTTTCTATTTTCAAGTAACATTGATGTTTCTATCACACCAGCTTTGAATTTCAAAGGCAAACGCTGATGGCAAAAATTGAGGTAATATTTATCGTGCATTAATAGTGTTCTTTATCCGGGTGTAATCCGGAAATTGAAATCCCAAGATTTGCTGTCTTTTTCTTGACGTGTTTGACTTTTAGCGGTTAAAGCAATTGCCTTTATCAGCAGTAAAAATCGAAGAGGGGCAATATCACTCTTTTTAAAGTTTTCTGCTGGAAATAACCGGTAAAACAGAACCGAAATCCGACAAACTGCAAGAGTAAAAAGAAGGGAAATACCCAATGAACAAAACTTTTACGGTACGCCAGGGCAATTCCTCGCCTACATTTATTAATAACTCTGTTGAATGGCTGTGCCCCGGCGGAAGCGGATATGCAGAAGTATTTCCGAATCACGCCGAGCATGGATTTCATGGTGCTTACGCTGCCTTCAGCAAGAAGTGAAAAAAAAATTATAGAAGAGGTGTCCCATGAGTGTTCGCAGTGCGGGCATACTGCTGTACCGCTTTAATAAAGGAAATCTTCTGGTAATGCTCGTTCATCCCGGTGGGCCTTTCTGGGCAAAGAAGGACGATGAAGCGTGGTCGATTCCCAAAGGAATATACGAAGAGAACGAGAATTCCCTTGATGCCGCCAAACGTGAGTTTCAAGAAGAGACGGGTCAGGAAATGGATGGAGAGTTTATCAACCTCGGAGAAGTAAAGCAGCCCAGCCGGAAAATAGTACATGCCTGGGCTTTGGAGCATGACTTCGACACCTCCCAGATAATCAGCAACACGTTCAGCCTGGAGTGGCCGCCAAAGAGCGGCATCACCAGAGAGTATCCCGAAGTGGATAAAGGGCAGTGGTTTGATGTTCGCGAGGCCAAGAAAAAAATATTGAAGGGACAGCTGGAATTTCTCGATAGACTGATGGAAAAGATTGGATACCATTTACAGGAGATTAATACTTGATACTGAAGCCGGAGAAAACGCCGGTATATTGCTCTTCCATCATTATAACCTTATCCACCCGGGCGGAAGGCGGGCCGGCCTGACACCATTCAACCATTTTTCCCACGGCAGCATCCTCGCCTTCAAAAATCGCTTCGACGCCTCCGTCCCTCATATTGCGGACCCAGCCGGTAAGATTTAAATCAGCAGCAACCCTCCTTGCCGCCGCCCGAAAGAACACCCCCTGAACTATTCCACTTACATGAACTCGTACTCGCTTCATTTATATTTTTACCTGCCGATGAGTTTAAAAAAATCTTTTTCATCCAGAATAGTAATTCCTAAAGATCTGGCTTTATCCAGTTTGGAACCAGGATCGCTGCCGGCAACAACATATGTTGTTTTGCGCGTTGTGGTGGAGTGTACGGATGCACCCAGAGCTTCGACAATTGCTTTTGCCTGATTGCGCGGCATGCTTTCCATGGTCCCCGTGAAAACAAACGATATTCCTTTTAACGGGGAATCCTTGGCTGCTGTTTCGGCTTGCTGTGGCATTACTCCGGCCCGGCGGAATTTTTCCATAACCAGTTTGTTTTTCGGTTCATGAAAGAACTGGACAATATTGGTGGCGATCTCCGTCCCTATTTCATGAATGGCCGTTAATTCCTCAACCGTAGCGGCCATTAATTTTTCGATGCTGCCGAATTCCCGTTCAAGAATTTTGGCAATATGTTCACCGACATTTCTGATCCCCAGGGCAAAAATGAATTTATTCAAGGGCGGATTTTTGGAGCGCTCCAGGGAATCAATCAGGTTCTGTGCTGATTTTTCTCCGTGCCGGTCGAGTTCCAGTAATTTTTCTTTCGTTAAATAATACAGATCGGCCGGATCGGAAATAAGTTCGGCATCAAAAAGCTGCGCGGATATTTTTTCTCCGAGACCTTCAACATCCAGGCCGCCGCGGGAAGCAAAATGTCTGATATGTTCTTTGATCTGCGCCGGACAGGAAAGATTGACGCAGCGGTATGCCGCTTCACCTTCCTCCCGCACCACATCAGAGTTGCATTCGGGACATTTTGTTGGCATCATAAACTTTTTCTCATTGCCGGTTCTCTTTGACAGAACGACTTTAACCACTTCGGGAATGACATCACCGGCGCGCTGAATGATAACAGTGTCGCCGATGCGGATATCTTTTTTTAAAATTTCATCTTCATTGTGCAGGGTCGCCCGGCTGACGGTGACACCGCCGACATTGACGGGTTCCATTATGGCAACAGGTGTTAAAGTACCGGTGCGGCCTACATTGACAATAATATTATTAATAGTAGTTGTTACCTGGGTCGGCGGAAATTTGCAGGCCAGCGCCCAGCGGGGATTGCGGGAGACAGCGCCCAGTCTTGCTTGCAGGCTGAGATCATTTACCTTTAAAACAACACCATCGATCTCGTAAGGCAGGCTTTCTCTTTTACTTCCCATACTCGCGAAATATTGAATGCATTCCCTGATATCCCTTGCCTGTTCGATAAGAGGATTAACGGGAAATCCCCATGATTTAAGAGCCTGCAGAACTTCCCAGTGCCCGTAAAATTCAACGCCTTCCACGCGGCCTACAGCGTAAAAAAAGATGCTTAGAGGACGACGTGCGGTTATCCTGGGATCAAGCTGACGCAGGGAACCGGCGGCGGCATTACGCGGATTGGCAAAGGGTTCACCGCCTTCGTCCAGACGGCGGCGGTTGAATTTCTGCAGATACTCAATTTCCATATAGACTTCGCCACGGATTTCAGCAAAATCGGGTATTGGTTTCAAACTGGATTTTTCCATTTGCAGAGGCACAGTAGAGATGGTTTTCAAGTTTTGTGTAACATCTTCACCGGTGACGCCGTCGCCGCGGGTAGCGCCGCGGATGAAGCGGCCATTTTCATAAAGAAGGTTGACAGCCAGGCCGTCCAGCTTCGGTTCAGCTACATAGGAAAGATTGTTCACGGCGGCCAGTTTTTTGATGCGGGTATCAAAATCAATAATCTCCTCCGTGGAAAAGGCATTGGCGAGACTCAGCATGGGGGAAGAATGTTCAACGGAGGAAAACTTGGAAAGCGGCGCGGCACCAACACGTTGAGTCGGTGAAGAAGCAATGTTGTCGTCAGGATAGAGTTTTTCGAGCTCCTGGAGTTCCCGCATCAGACGGTCATATTCAAAATCCGATATTTCCGGGTCGTCCTGCTGATAGTAACGCTTGTTGTGATATTCTATGATATTTCGAAGCCGGGTAATTCTTTCCAGAGCCGCATCTTTGTCCATTATTTAACCAGTTTTAAATTGGGTTTAACATGAGGTTTTTTTGGCGCAGCTATTCCCGTGTTTGTCTGCTTGTTTAAAATTTGCTCATTAAAGATGGCGTTTTTAACTCGTACTGCGTTGATGATGGAGAAAATGATGACGGACTTCTCCCATTCCTGCGTAAACGAAAATTGTTCCATTTTTGTTTTATATTTCTCCCAGAGAATGTTCAGAGAAGCTTCGTCCAGATGCAGGATGTTTTCGGCAATTTTGTCTAATGAATTTTCAATAGTGTTCATGCTGTAAATACTAACTTCACTTTTATTTAAAGTCAAATTAAAAGCTTTTACCGTTCGGAAAAAGAAATAAGACTTGTTTTTTTTATCTCTTACCGTTAATAACTTGCATCGATTATGGAAACGAAAAAAATAAAAATAGGCGTCATTTCCGATACACATCTTCCCGGTTATGACCAAAGATTAGAAACCGTCGTCAGTAAACATTTTGGCGATGTGGATATAATTATTCATGCCGGAGATTTAGTCGATTTGCGTGTTTTGGATATATTTGCCGACAAAGAGATTAAAGCAGTCTACGGCAATATGGATTATCCCTCTGTTAAAGAAGAATTGCCCGAACAATTGTTTTTTGAAATAAAGGGATTTCGCTTTGGGGTTATCCACGGGTGGGGGTCGCCTCCGGGAATTGAGGAGAGAATACTGGCCAGAATGGGTAAGCTGGATTGCATTATTTACGGGCATACACACATTCCTGCTTGCCATAAAAACGGCGGCGTATTGTTTTTCAATCCCGGCTCTCCGACGGACAAACGTTTCGCACCGCATCGATCCATAGGTATATTAGAAATTGACAAGGCGATAACAGGTAAGATAATAAATATTTAGGATTGGAATATGGAAACAATTTTTGCACCGTGTCGGATGGAATATATTAAAGGGGAAAAACCAAAGGGTTGTATATTTTGTAAAAGTTCGATCAGATGCGATGATTATATAATGCAAGAAGGCAAATCATGTTTTGTTATGATGAACAGATATCCGTACAACACTGGTCATTTGATGATTATCCCGACGCGTCATGTTGCTGAAATTGAAGATTTAACTCAAGAAGAAAGAATGGAAATTTTTGCATTATTGGACACATCAATAAGAGTGCTGAAGGAAGCAATGAATCCTGGTGGTTTTAATATAGGCTTCAATATCGGCAAAGCATCCGGGGCCGGTATTGAAGAACATATCCACATGCATGTAATTCCCCGTTGGGAAGGCGATTCAAACTTTATGAGTGTTGTAAGTGATGTGCGGATTGTACCGGAGGATATGCAAACGACAGCGAAAAAGCTTGCCCCTCTTTTTCAGAAATATCATCGGGAGGATTAATCAGATGAAAATGTTTTATTTAATTTTGCTTATAATATTTGCCTTTTTTATCGTTACTTTTTCTCTGGAGAATTCGGCGCCGGTTCATCTTAAATACTACAAATTCTTTGACATGTTTGTTCCCATTTACATGCTGCTTTTTATTGCTCTTCTGTTTGGAGTAGTTGTTACTGGTTTTCTGGGCATAATCGAAAGATTCCGTTTAAATCGGAACATCAGCCGTTTAAATAAGACCATTCGTGATTTGCGCAAAGAACTTCGCGCCAATGAACCACCCCCGATTATAGAAGAGCCTAAAACACCCCCGCAAAATGTCTGAAGATCCAAGGTATCTTACAGACGGCACGCTGTCTAAATTAGCCAAATGGCTGCGGCTCGTTGGTTATGATACAATTGTCTACCCGCATGAAGCCGGAAGGGATTTGCTGAACAAGGCTGATTCCGAAAAGAGAATTGTTCTAACCAAAAGACGGGATCTGCAGAAGCGCCAGTTTTCCGGGAAATTATATTTCGTCGAGAGCTTTGATGTCGGCAGCCAGCTCCAAGAAGTAATTGCTGAATTTTCTTTAATCATTCAGAAAGAAAAAATGTTCAGCATCTGCCTTAAATGCAATGAAAGGCTGGAGCCGGTTGAGAAAGTAGAAGTGTACAACCTGGTCCCGCCCTATGTTTTTGCTAATTGCCATGCATTTCATAAATGTCCACGCTGTCGGCGCATCTACTGGGAGGGGACTCATCGACGCAATTCTCTGCAGTTCCTGAAAGAGCTGTCCATAACAGCATGAAAGAGCCTGCACACATAGCTCGTTGTCATATTTTCTTTGTGCCCGAAATAAAAAGACCGCCGTATGCAACGGCGGTCCAGGTTTCAGTTCTTCATTAATCTAAATTATTCTTCTTTCTCTTTCTTCGATTCGGCAATAATCTTTTCGGCGATGAATGCCGGCACTTCCTCGTAGTGGGACTCGGTATAGGTAAAATTGCCCCGGCCACTGGTCATGGAACGCAGATCGGGGGCGTACTTTAAAATTTCAGCCAGCGGTACCTGCCCCTTGATTACCTGATTGGAGCCGTGGGATTCCATCCCGAGAACTCGTCCTCGACGACTGTTTAAATCACCGATGACGTCGCCCATGTATTCGTCGGGAACTTCGATATTGATGTTAACGATCGGTTCCAGTAAAATCGGCTGGCATTGCTCGACGCCTTTCTGGAAAGCCATAGAACCGGCAATTTTGAAAGCCATTTCAGACGAATCTACCGTATGGTAGGAACCGAAGGTCAATGCCACTTTGAAATCGACAACAGGATAACCGGCGATGACGCCTTTGGCCGCTGCTTCCACGATACCCTTCTCGACAGCAGGACGATATTGTCCCGGAATTACACCACCGACAATTTTATCTTCAAATATGAAACCGCCACCGCGGGGCAATGGCTCAATGTCAATCCAGCAATCGCCAAACTGACCGCGGCCGCCCGACTGTTTCTTGTATTTACCCTGAACGTTGGTCTTTCCCTTGATTGTTTCTTTGTAAGGAACCTTGGGTGTGTTCAAATTGACTTCAACACCGAATTTTCTTTTCATCTTTTCGATGTTGACTTCGATATGCACCTGACCCATTCCCGAAAGTATCATCTCTTTGGTTTCGACATTGCGGGAGAATACAATTGTCGGGTCTTCTTCTGTCAGTCGATGAATGGAAGAAGCAATCTTATCTTCATCACCCCTTGTTTTGGGTTCGATGGCGAAGGACATGATGGGATTGGGCACTTCCACGCTGTCAAAAATGATCGGAGCTTTTTCCATGCAAAGAGTATCGCCGGTAACGGTATCTTTAAGTTTCGCGACACCGGCTATGTCGCCGGGAATCAACTCTTCAGCCGGTTTTTGATTTTTCCCTTCCAGGAAAAAGACATGACCAAATTTTTCCGTAATCTTCTTGGTAGAGTTATAAACAGGGGTGTCAGAAGAAAGCTTACCTGAATAAACACGGAACAATGTCAATCGTCCGGCATAAGGATCGGCAATGGTCTTGAAGACGATAGCGGAGAAGGGCGCATCTTCGGCAGGCATTCTTTCTTCTACGGTATCTGTACCCGGTTTTTTACCCTTGTGGGGTGCACATTCGGCAGGAGAACGGAAAGAATTGACGACGATATCGAGCAATAAGGAAATACCGATTCCTTTTAGCGCCGAACCGCAGATAAGAGGAATCAGACTGCCGGAGGAAACCCCTTTTTTCAACCCGGCCTTAAGTTCTTCAGCGGAAAGTTCGCCCTCTTCCAGATATTTGTTCATCAGTTCATCATCAGATTCCGCAATATCCTCGACCATCGTGTCGCGGAACGTTTTAGCTTCTTCCATCAATTCTGAGGGGATATCAGCAGCTTTGCCTATTCCTTTGTTGTCAGTGAATGAATAGGCTTTGAAATTGATCAGATCAATAATGCCGTTGAATTTATCCTCTGCCCCGACTGGCAGGCAAATTGGAGTTACTTTTTCTTTGAAATTACTTTTTATACTTTCCAGCGCTTTATTAAAGTTAGCGCGTTCACGATCCATTCTGTTAATGAAAATAGCCCGCGGGAGATTATACTCATCGGCAAATTCCCATACTTTTTGGGTTTGAAATTCCACACCACTGACAGCATCAATCACGATGACGGCGTTATCCACAACGCTCAATGAACATTTTATATCAAAGGAGAAATTGGAATCACCCGGCGTATCAATAAAATTGATTTTATGTTTATCCCATTCGACAAAATTTGCCGCTGAACTGATGGAACTTCGTCGTTTTTGTTCCTCGGGTTCAAAATCCATAACCGAACTGGCATCATCGACGCGACCGAGCCGTTCGCTTTTTCCGGAGGTAAATAAAATTGATTCACAAAGAGAGGTTTTACCTGTACTGCCGTGGCCGACAACGGCCAGATTTCTCAGGGATTTGGAGTCGTACTTTGCCATGAAATATCCTTTCAATTTCACAATAATATCATAATAAAAGAGCTTTATTATGAGAGGGGGCTTGTTTAACTCATCACACGAGTAAAATCAAGACAATTTTCGCCGATTAATTGGAATCAAGCATCAAAATCCTGCTATAATCTGATTAAGTCTTCGTGTTCTTCGTTGGAGGGATTAATGTGAATCATGACGTCTCCCACATTGGAGAAACGATTGAAGATGAGGATTTTGACATTGGTGGCTATTTCGTGCGCTTGTTTCACGGTCAAGTCCGGGTCCATTTCCAGTTTTAAATCTATGATCAGATATTGTCCGGAGCGCCTTCCTCTTATCTCATGAACACGAGCAACGCCGGATACTTCTTCGGCGGTATCAGTAATTTGTGTCAATATTTCCTGGGGAGGCTGGCCATCCATCAGGTCATGACAAGACTTTTTGAAAGTGGTTATGCCGATGTAAAAAATGAAAAATGACGTGAGCGCAGCGGCGAGCGGGTCTAAAAAAAATACACCCAAGTAGGCGCCGGTAACACCGATCAATGTGGCGATGGAAGTCAGGGCATCTTTGCGGTGATCCTTGGCAATGGCATCGACAGCCGGGCTTTCGAGCAGTAAGGCAACACGGTGGGTATAGCGGAAAAGGATCTCTTTTACGAAAATAGTCGTGAAGGCAGCCGCAACTGCAACCAGCTGCGGTTTAGGATAGTCTCCATGAATGAAGGTGATAACCGCCTTGTACAGGATGCCACCGCCGGCCGCAAGAATAATCAGAGAAACAAAGATGGCAGCGATACACTCGGCCTTGCCGTGTCCATAAGGATGTTCATGGTCAACCGATTTGCATCCCACCCTGAGAGCAATCAGCGTGGCGATGATAGCGACAAAATCACAGGCGCTTTCAATACCATCGGCAAAAACAGCTTCGGATTTGCCGAAATAACCGGCAAGCAGCTTCATCACCATCAGTATGGCATTAATCCAGAAACCAATGGTGATGATGCGATTTGCTGTGCCGAATCTTTTGTCCCTGTCTTGCGCTATATCCATTACATGCCCTAACTACTCATTGACCTATCTCAATAAAATACCCAATATTTTATTGATGATAGAATTTGTGTCCGGGATTTTTCCCAGAGAAATAACACCAAAAGGTTGGGTGGTTTCTAAAAAGGATACCACTTTTTCATCTTTTAAAATTTCAACCAATGTGCCTTAGGCTGTCGTTTTGCGGAAAACGCAAACTGCGGCAATGCCTCGTGCCTTTATATTCCATCGGAGCAATAGATTCAACATGTATCGGTTTAGAAATGCCTTTTATTTATGTCTATATAAGGAATAATGACCGCTGAATTTCTGCTTTTCACTGCCTGTCATTTTAATGGTATAGGGTGTTTCCATCTCTTTCATGCTTTCAGCGCAACTAATGAGAAACATGAGAAGAAAAAACAGAGTAAAGATTAAAACATCTGTGCATATTTTGCAGGCTTCTTTCGCCCAGCCGCATGGGATAAACGACTGCCTGATTTTAGACACGTGCCTGCAATCCGGGAGAAAAAATAAATTTTCAGCTTATTATATAGACGGGGAGAGGGAGAGTCAATCAGTGTTAATTCCTTGCAAGTTGATAATTTCAAAAGATAATTGTCGAGACCAAAGATATATTGACAAGCTTATCTAATTATAATACACAAGCCCCTTATTCCGAGAAAGATTATTAATTTATGAAACATGACAGTGTCATTGCCCAGGAAGGTTATCCCTTCATTATATTATCCCTTATTATAACAATTTTTATTGCTTTTTTGGGTATATGCTGGCTTTTGGTTTTATCTGCCTTGGTCCTATTTTTTGTCATTTGGTTTTTTCGTAATCCTGAACGCCGTTTCTTGGAAAAAGAAAAGGTTGTCATTTCACCTGCCGACGGCAAAGTCATTAAGGTGGAAAGTGTCGAAATGAATGATGCCATAGCCGGAAAATTCAAAAAGATAAGTATTTTTATGAATGTTTTTAACGTCCATGTCAACCGTGTTCCTTATGGCGGGAAAATTGAAGCAATTAATTATTACGAGGGAAAATTTCTTTCCGCCAATCTGGATAAGGCCTCCAGTGACAATGAACGCAATGCAATACAAATTCAGACGGACAACGGGTCTTTGATCTGGGTAGTGCAGATTGCCGGTCTTATTGCCCGCCGGATTGTTTGTTGGGTTAAAGTGGGAGATGAAATTAAAAAAGGAGAAAGATTCGGCCTGATTCGCTTTGGTTCCCGGGTCGATGTTTATTTGCCGGAAAATTCCCGTATAACCGCTGAGATTGGTGAAAAGGTCAAGGCGGGTGAGACTCCTTTGGGATATTTACCGTAATAAATTTCTTTTTTTAAAGAGAACAGCATGATTGATGAGACGCCGCTAAAAAAAATCCGTATTAAAAAAGGAATTTATGTTTTACCGAATCTCTTTACCACTGCATCTCTGTTTGCCGGTTTTTATTCCATCATTTCTTCTCTGCAAGAGAAATTTACGGTTGCGGCAGCCGCCATTCTAGTTTCTCTTGTCCTGGACGGTCTGGATGGGCGAATTGCCCGAATGACCAATACTACCAGTAAATTCGGTGCAGAATATGATTCCCTGGCTGATCTGGTGGCCTTTGGCGTTGCTCCGTCGCTTCTGGCGTATATATGGGCAATGTCATTCTATGGTCGATGGGGATGGATTGCCGCTTTTATGTTTGTCCTTTGCGGGGCGCTGCGACTGGCTCGTTTCAATATCCAGATCGGCATCATCGAGAGCAAGGTTTTTAATGGCTTGCCGATTCCCGCCGCCGCGGCATTTGTTTCCACAATTGTAATTTTTTTCCATTATCTCGGTGTTGAAGGAAAATTTGAAAATCCTTGCATTTTGTTCTTTGTCATTATCTTATCGCTGCTGATGGTCAGCAATGTGAAATATTACAGCGGCAAGGACATGAAGCTTTTTGCCCGTAAACCATTCATGTCTTTTTTATTGCTGGTTATTCTCTTAATTGTTATAGTCGCGGAAAAAGAGATCATGCCCTTTGTATTAATGATGGGCTACGTGATTTCCGGGCCGATTTGGTGGGTAATAAAATTCAGAAGACAATTGGCGCAAAAATTCCGAGAAAAGAAGACAAATAAACAGGAGCAGGAGCAGCAGGAAGCTGAGAAGTAAAATCCTGAAAATATTTTATAAAGATTATGAGGGTTGTTGGAGGTAAGGCCAAGGGGAGGACAATACAGTTTCCATCTGCATCAAGAGAAAGACCAACTTCCGATTTTTTGCGGGAAAATCTTTTTAATATCCTGGGCTCAGTTACGGATAAATCATTTCTTGATCTTTTTGCCGGTTCGGGAAGTGTGGGGATAGAAGCTGCCAGCCGCGGGGCAAAAGAAATCGTCCTTATAGAAAAAGATAAGATAATTGCAGCGGTTGCCCAAAAAAATGTTATCGCCTGCAATCTTGATAATATCTGCCGGATTATCGCCAGAGATGTCAGAGCAGGACTAAGTGATCTTTTTAAAAATAAGAATAAATTTGATATTGTTTTCGCTGACCCCCCTTATAATCGGGGCTTGGTGGAAGTTGCGATAAAGTTGTTGAAAGAAAAACCGGTTTTTACGAAAGAGGCCATAGTAGTGATTCAGCATTCGACAAGAGAGGATGTAGAATCATTGTTAGATGAAAAACTAATTCTCACAGATCAGAGAAAATATGGCGACAACGCCCTGACTTTTTTAAAATGGAGCGCTCATGACACAAGAAAAATTTAACAACAGGATTGCAGTTTATCCCGGTTCCTTTGATCCGATTACCAATGGACATGTGGACATTATTCAAAGAGGAATCAGGCTTTTTGATAAAATAATCGTTCTTGTTGCCTATAATCCCGCTAAGACTTCATTGTTTACAGTGGAAGAACGTGTGGCTATGATAAAAGAAACATTTAAAGATGTTGAAAGTGTTCAGGTGGACAGTTATTCCGGACTGCTTGTTGATTATCTCCGTGAAGCAGGCGCCAACGTTATCTTGAGAGGTATGCGTGCTCTTTCCGACTTCGAATATGAATTTCAGATGGCCCTGATGAACCGCAGACAGTCCAGAGATGTTGAAACAGTGTTTCTTCTGAGTGGTTTCAAGTGGTTTTTTTCAGGCTCGCAAATCGTTAAATCAGTCGCCAGCATCGGTGGTTCGGTAAAGGGTTTGGTTCCGGATAAGGTTCTTAGAAAACTGCTGGCAAAATATAATAACGGGAGGAAATAGTTTGTGAAATTAGCAGCAAGGGTAGCGAAAATTAAACCGTCGGAAACTTTGGCCATTACGGCAAAAGCCAACGCGTTGAGAGCAGAAGGAAGAGATGTCATCGGATTCGGCGCCGGTGAACCCGATTTTGATACGCCGGAAAATATTAAATCCGCAGCGATTCGAGCTATTGAAGCCGGTTTTACCAAGTACACGCCGGTGGGCGGTACAGATGAATTAAAAGATGCGATTATCGCCAAATTAAAGCGCGATAATGCTCTGGAATATAAACGTTCGCAGATAGTGGTTTCCTGCGGAGCCAAACATACATTATATAATCTTGCCCAGGTGCTTTTTGAAGCCGGTGATGAAGTTATTATCCCCGCGCCGTACTGGGTTTCATATCCCGATATAGTGGTCCTGGCTGGTGGTACGCCTGTTATTGTCGATACACTGGAAAAAGACGGCTTTAAAATGAAACCCGAACAGCTCAAAGCAGCCATAACCGCACGCACCAAGGCTGTTGTCATCAACAGTCCGTCCAATCCCACCGGTGCGGCTTATTCTCCGGAAGAATTAAAAGCTCTGGCCGCGGTGCTCCTGGATAAGGAAGTTTTTGTTATCTGCGACGATATTTATGAAAAAATAATGTATGCAAATTTCCCCTTTGAAAATATGGCGACTGCGGAGCCGAAAATAAAAGACCGGACAATAGTTGTTAACGGTGTTTCCAAAGCGTATGCCATGACCGGCTGGCGCATCGGTTATGCTGCCGGTCCCGAGCAGTTAATCGCCGCTATCATTAAAATTCAGAGTCAGAATACATCCAATCCGGCTTCCATCTCACAGAAAGCCGCCGTGGAAGCATTGAACGGAGGTCAGGGTGTGGTGGAAAAGATGGTTTCCGAATTTCGGCAAAGGAGGGATGTTATTGTAACATTACTCAATGAAATAGACGGTGTAAAATGCCTGTCACCGGAAGGCGCCTTTTATGTTTTCCCCAATGTATCGGGTATCTATGGCCGTTCTTTCCAAGGTAAAAAGATAACTAATTCAACCGAACTGATTGATTATTTATTAGATGAGGCCAATGTCGCCACTGTCCCCGGCGCTGCTTTCGGAAATGACAGTCACATCCGTTTGTCTTACGCAACTTCTCTTAAAAATATTGAAGAAGGCTTGAAGCGGATAAAGAGCGCGATCTCTAAATTGTCTTAATGAGGAAGGAAAACAAATGGGTGGGCTTTTCGGAGTAGTAGCAGAGGAAAATTGTATCCAGACGCTTTTTTACGGGACTGATTATCATTCCCATCTGGGTACGGAAAATGCCGGTATGGCGGTGCTGGGAACAAACGGATTTCATAATGCAATCCACAGTATTTCTCAGGCTCAGTTCAAATCGCGATTTATCGATGACTACCGGAAAATGGAAGGAAGCTTTGGAATAGGAGCAATCGATAATGATTCGGCGCAGCCATTGATTATCCGTTCCAAATTCGGCGCCTATGCACTCGTCGCTTCCGGGCTGATCAGCAACAAGGATGAATTGATCAGCGAACTGCTTAACGAAGGTGTTTCCTTCAGTGAGATGGCCGACGGAAGCATTAATAATGTGGAAATAGTTGCCCGCCTGATTAACCGCGGGGACAACATTGTTGAAGGAATTGCTTCCATGCGGGGAGCTATTGAGGGATCAATATGTGCATTGGTGCTGACCAATGAAGGCATCTATGCTGCGCGGGATAAATTGGGACGCTTTCCACTGGCCATCGGCAAAAATAAAGACAACAATAAAAAGTCATACGTCGTCGCCACGGAAGCCAGCTCTTTTGAGAACCTTGGCTATGAACTGGTCAAGTTTATAGGCCCCGGAGAAATTTCGTTAATTTCTCCTGAGGGTATAAAGCAAATGAAACCCCCGGGCACTGAGAAAAAAATATGCTCGTTTCTTTGGATTTATACTGGTTATCCGGCTTCAACCTATGATGGTATTAGCGTGGAGAGTACAAGGGAACGCTGTGGAAGATATTTGGCCCGCCGCGATAATGTGAAGGCGGATCTTGTCTCCGGTGTGCCGGATTCCGGCGTAGGTCATGCAATCGGTTATGCCATGGAATCGGGAATTCCTTTCCGCCGGTGCCTTGTTAAATATACTCCGGGTTACGGACGCAGTTATACGCCGCCGTCTCAGGAAATACGAGATCTGGTGGCGACAATGAAACTCAGTGCGGTTCATGAAGTTATTAAAGGCAGCCGCATCATTCTCTGCGATGATTCCATTGTCCGCGGCACTCAATTAAAGAATTATACTATTAAGAAATTATGGGACAACGGAGCCCGCGAAATCCATATTCGTCCCGCCTGTCCGCCTTTAATGTTCCCCTGCATATATGCGTCTTCGACGCGAACGTCAGCGGAACTGGCCTGTCGCAAGGCTATTCGTGCACTCGAAGGAAAAGATCTGGAAAATCCTGAAGAGTATCTGGATCAGTCGGGGCCGAAACATGCGCAGATGATTGAATGGATTTGCCGTGATCTCAATGTTACTTCTCTGAAGTATCTCGAAATTGAAGATATGATCGCCGCAATCGGAATTCCGAGAGAGCAGTTGTGTCTTCACTGCTGGCAGGGTAAATAAAAATCATCATCATAGAGTTTTTTATCTGCTTATTCCGTTTCCAAATCAATGATGCTACCGCAAAGGGAGCGCTTGATTTGGAAATGGAATTATACTACACGGCGCAGATTAGTATTGTCACTAATTCAGCGCCGTGTTATAAAATCTATTAATTACGTTGGTGAAAGTTTATGATCATGGAGGCTTCATCTATAAGAAAACAGACAAGAAGGATAAATCTGGGTGGTGTGCCGATCGGTGGTGATGCGCCGATAGCGGTGCAATCCATGACCAATACAAACACCAGCGATGTAAACGCCACCGTAGCCCAAATCAGGGAACTGGAAGAAGCCGGCTGCGAAATTATCCGCGTCGCCGTTCCTGACCAGGAGGCTGTAGACGCCATACCGGAAATTATAAAAAAAATAAACCTGCCCCTGATAGCCGACATTCACTTCAATCATCAGCTGGCCATCGATGTAATGAAGCACGGAGTCGCCGCAATCAGAATCAATCCGGGTAATATTTCCAGAGATAAAATCCGCGAAGTAATAAAAGTAGCCAAAGAACGGGATGTGGTCATCCGGATAGGAGTCAATGCCGGATCATTGCAGAAAGACATGGTTTTGGAATACGGGGGTGTAACGGCGGAGGCTCTGGTTGCAAGTGCATTAAAAAATATTGAGCTTTTCGAAGAGGAAGGCTTCCAAAACTTAAAGCTGTCCTTGAAGTCTTCGGACGTGCCCGTGATGATTGAAGCCTATAAATTGATTGCCGAAAAAACAGATTATCCCTTGCACCTGGGTGTCACGGAAGCGGGCACTCTGGTTGATGCGGCGATAAAATCGGCGCTGGGCATTGGAACCCTGCTTTACCAGGGGATCGGTGACACAATCAGGGTTTCCGTTACCGGTAATCCGATTTGGGAAATTCCCATTGCTTATGGAATCTTGCGTTCGCTGAAAATCAGGAAAGTCGGCCCCGAAATCGTTTCCTGTCCCACCTGCGGCCGCTGCCAGATTGATCTCTTGGGATTGACCGGCAAAATTGAAAAGGCGCTGGCGGGCAGAAAAGAATACATAAAAGTTGCTTTGATGGGCTGCGTAGTCAACGGACCGGGGGAAGCTGCGGATGCCGATATCGGCATTGCGGGCGGCAAGGGTTTCGGGATGATGTTTAAAAAAGGCGTCGCCTATAAAAGAGTTGATGAAAAAGATTTTGTGCCGGTTTTACTAGAAGAGATAAAATCGCTGGACAATGAATGACGGCCTCGTAAAAAGGCCGGATGCGGCGTTGCACCTCATCCTTCATCACTGCGGCGTACGCTAAGTACGCCTCATTCTTCAGTATCCGCGCGCCTTGCCTGCGACCTTTTTACGAGGTCGTCACGAAATTGCATGTTTGGCGACTTTTTACGAGTAAGTCATGAAAGAAGGAGATGTTAAATGCGTTATTCGGAAATGTTTCTGCCGACGGGGAGGGAAATTCCTTCCGACGCCGAAGTTATAAGCCATCAATTGATGATTCGTGCCGGTATGATCAGAAAATTGACCAGCGGTATTTATTCATATTTACCTCTGGGATACCGGGTTATCCGCAAAGTAGAACAGATCATTCGTGAAGAAATGAATAAAGCAGGGGCGCAGGAAGTCTGTCTGCCGATGGTTCAACCCGCCGAGCTCTGGCAGGAGTCGGGCCGCTGGGAATTCTACGGCAAGGAATTGCTGCGCTTCCATGACCGACATGAGCGTGGCTATTGTCTGGGGCCGACGCATGAAGAAGTAATTACCGACATGGTGCGCAATGACATTAAGACATATCGCCAGCTGCCCCGTAATCTTTATCAAATCCAGACAAAGTTCCGCGACGAGGTTCGCCCCCGTTTCGGTGTGATGCGTGCGCGCGAATTCGGAATGAAAGACGCCTATAGCTTCGATGCCGATGAAGCCGGGGCGGAAATCAGCTACGAAAAGATGTTTACCGCCTATAACAATATCTTCCGCCGTTGCGGTTTAAAATTCCGCCCGGTCGAAGCCGATTCCGGCAGCATCGGCGGCAAGTATTCACATGAATTCATGGTAACGGCGGAATCCGGTGAAGATGCCATCGTGGTTTGCGACAAATGCCATTATGCCGCCAACCTGGAAAAAGCCGAAGTAGCCAAACCGGATAAAATCGACGGAATGGAAAAGGATTGGCTGCCGCAGGAGAGCGTGCATACCCCGAATGTGCGCACTATTGAAGAAGTCAGCGAATTTTTGCAAGTGACTCCGCAGGACATTATCAAAACATTAATTTTTAACGCCGACGGCAAGCCCTGCGCGGTACTGATTCGTGGCGACCAGGAAGTCAACGAGATAAAGGTAAAAAATTATTTGGGAGCAAATGAACTGGAACTGGCCGACGATGAAATGATTATGCAGGCGACAGGCGCCCCGCGGGGATTTGCCGGAGCAGTGAACATTAAAACCCGCGTCGTTGCCGATTTTTCCGTTATGAATATGGTTAATTTCGTTACCGGCGCCAACAAAGAAGATTATCATTTAAAAAACATCAATTTCGGACGCGACTGCAAAGTGGAATCCTTTGCCGATTTAAGGGTTATTGAAAAAGACGATAAGTGTCCGCGCTGCGGCGGGGATATTCAATTTGTCCGGGGCATTGAAGTCGGTCATGTTTTCAAGCTGGGAACAAAATACAGTAAAGCCATGAAGGCTGTTTATCTGGACCGCGATGGCCAGGAAAAAATAATGATTATGGGCTGCTACGGGATTGGAATTGGCCGAACCGTTGCCGCCTGTATTGAACAGAACAACGACGCCAACGGTATAGTCTGGCCCATGCCTCTGGCGCCTTATCAGGTTATAATCACTCCGGTAAACGTGAATGAAGGAGAAGTCTTTAAAGCTGCCGAAAAGATTTACAACGAATTACTGGCGGAAGGAATTGAAGTAATTTTAGACGACCGCGATGAAAGAGCGGGAGTGAAATTTAAAGATGCCGACCTCATCGGTATTCCTTTGAGAGTCACAGTTGGTCAAAAAAATCTTGTTTCCGGAAATGTTGAATTGAAAAACAGACAGACAGGGGAAACTCAGATTTATCCACTCACAGAAATAGTAGCCGAAATTCGAAAAAAAGTTGCCGAAGGTTTAAATCCGACTGCCGGGCAGTCAACCCAAGTTTAAATTAGCAGGGAACTTTAATGCTACGAATTACAGATATTCTCGATAAAGCTCAAGCTTATCTTACGGCCGAAGAGTTGGAGATGATCGAGAAAGCGTATATCTATTCGGCGAAAGCACATCAGGGGCAGGTCCGGTTATCCGGAGAACCATATCTTACCCATCCCATGGAGGTTGCGGGCATCCTGGTTGATATGAAGCTGGATGCGGCAACCATTATCAGCGGTCTACTCCACGATACGGTAGAAGACACGCTGGCCACCATAGAAGAAATAGAAAAAGAATTCGGCAAGGATGTTGCGTTTCTCGTCGGCGGCTTAACTAAAATAAGCCGCATTTCTTTAGGTTCACAGGAAGAGAAACAGGCTGAAAATTTCCGCAAAATGATATTGGCTATGTCCGCCGATATCCGTATCCTGATGGTGCGTCTCGCCGACCGTATCCACAACATGAAAACATTGCAGTATCAGACCCCCGATAAAAGGACGTCTATCGCCAAGGAAACCATGGAAATATACGCGCCGCTGGCTAACCGCCTGGGGATCAACTGGATGAAGATACTGCTGGAGGACCTCTCCTTTCAGCATCTACATCCCGAAGAATATGAAGATTTGTCCCGCCGCGTGGTAAAATCCAAAGAATCACGCGACCTTTATACGGAAGAAATAAAAAGTATTATCCGGGCCGAACTGGAAAAGTTTTCCATTAAAGGATACGTCGAAGGGCGGGCCAAGCATTTATACGGCATTTATAAAAAAATGCAGGAGCAGAATTTAAATTTTGATGAAGTTTACGACCTGATGGCTTTCCGTGTGATTCTGGATACGGACAACGTCAAGGCCTGCTATGAGACGCTCAGTACGGTGCATGCTTTGTGGAAACCGGTGCCGGGCAGATTTAAAGATTATATTGCCATGCCCAAAGCCAACAACTATCAGTCATTGCATACGACAGTGATCGGTCCGTATGGAGAGAGGCTGGAAATTCAAATCCGGACAAAGGCAATGCATGAGTGGGCGGAAAAGGGCATTGCCGCGCATTGGAAATACAAGGAAGGGCGAACTTTTAAAAACGATGAAGACGCCCAGATAAAGAAGCTCCGCGAAATGCTGGAAATGCAGCAGGAAATCAAAGATCCGCGGGAGTTCATGTCCAATCTTAAGTTATCGCTGTTTCCGGAGGAAGTTTACGTATTTACACCGAAAGGAGATGTTGTTGCCTTTCCCAAAGGGGCGACACCCATCGATTTTGCCTACAGCATTCATACTGATATCGGAAATAAATGCGTCGGGGCCAAAGTTAACAGAAAAATCGTTCCGCTAAAATACGAACTGCAAAACGGTGATCTGGTCGAGATTATGACCCAGGCCGGACAGCATCCGAGCAAGGACTGGCTGAAATATGTCGTAACAACAAGAGCAATTTCCAAGATTAGAAACTGGATCAATCAGGAAGAAAAGAAAAGCTCTCTGGTGTTGGGACGCGATTTGCTGGATAAGGAATTTAAACGACATAATTTAAAAATTAGCGACTATGCAAAATCAGAAGATATTAAAAAATTACTGGCTGATTACAGCATAAATTCTCTTGATGAACTTGTATCTCAAGTTGGCTTTGGACGTATTTCCCCCAGACAGATCGTTAATTATTTTATAGGTGAGGAAGCGGAGGAAACAACAGAGCCGGCACCGGAAAAAGTCAAAGTTAAAACGAAATCCGAAGTGCCGTCGATGGGCATATCATTAACCGGTGTGGAAAATGTCCTGGTCAAGTTTGCCAAGTGTTGTAATCCCATTCCCGGTGATGAAATAGTAGGGTATATATCACGCGGCCGGGGCATGACTGTTCATACGCGAAATTGCCCGCAGGTTAAAAATCTTGATGTTGACCGAACCGTCGAAGTTAATTGGGATGTCCGGGAAAAACATACCTATCCCGTCCGTATCAAAGTTGTCTGCGACGACCGCAAAGGTATTCTGACGGAAGTCAGTTCGATAATTTCTTCACTGGATATAAATATAAGCTATGCACAGGTGGAAACGAATGATTTGATTGCCACCTGCACTTTTGTGATTGATGTCAACAATTTAAAACAGCTCAACCAAATCGTGGTGGCAATTAAACAGTTGAAAGCAGTCAAGTCCATCGAAAGAATACGCAAATCCTGACAATGAATGATGTTGACAAACAAAGACCAGTTTGCATATAAGCAAGCCCAAACTTAAGTAATTCCAATTCCAAATCAAGCGCTCCCTTTGTTGGCGTCGTCGTCGGCTTCCTCAACGTATGTATAATACGCCTCGTCGTCTCCTCCTAGCCGCCGCGGTATCATCATTGATTTGGAATTGGAAAAAGGTGAGATAATGCTTTGTAAAGAAAGAAAAATATTTTTTTGGGTATTACTCCTGATCTGCGCCGTCGTCGTCTGCGGAGTGCAGGATTCATCCGCTGCGGGTAGAAAAAATATGGTGATGATAGATCCGGCGCATGGCGGTGAAGATCGCGGTGTAAGTATCACGGATAAAGTCGGCGAAAAGGATATTACACTGGCCATTGCCCTGGCTTTGCAGAAAGAACTTGCCAAAGAAGGCGCCTATGAAATTGTCTTAACCCGCGATGCCGATAAGACAATAAGCATCGAAGACCGCCGGAAAAAAATTTCCAAGCTCAAGCCGCATGTTTTCTTAAGTCTGCATATTAATGCCGGTTTCGGCAAGAGTGCAGCGGGATTTGAAATATACTATCCCGGATTTAAAGAGACAGCCGATAAGAAAAAGAAGGCAAAAAATGTATCAGGCAGTGAAGAGAATAAATATCTGAATGAATCCGTAAGACTTGCCCAGATTATACAAAAAAATCTGGATGCGTTGTTTCCCCATAAGGGAAGAGGGTTACGGGAAGCTCAAACTCCGATTCTTGAAGAAGTGAAAGTCCCGGCGGCAGTTGTGGAGATCGGTTTTTCTACGAATCCGGAAGAGAGAAAAAAGCTGCTTTCAGCAGCCGGACAATCAGAAATAGCGAAGGCTCTGGCCAGAAGCATTAAATTATTTTTCAGGTGATGGTTGATCATGAGAAGCAGCGGTAGAAAGTGGGATGAAACGAGGCCCATTAAAATTACCAATAAATATTTGCAGCATGCCGCTTCAGTGTTGGTGGAATTCGGCAACACAAAAGTAATTTGCACTGCTGCACTTGATGAGAAGACAGCGCCTTTCCTGAGAAACACCGGCAAAGGCTGGTTGACTGCGGAATACTCGATGCTGCCCATGGCCACACAGACAAGAACCGCCCGGGAAGCCGCACGCGGCCGGTTGGGCGGACGGACTCAGGAAATCCAGCGGCTGATCGGCAGATCATTGCGGGCAGTGACGGATCTGGCGGCATTCGGCGAAAAAACAATTTATATTGATTGCGATGTTATCCAGGCGGACGGAGGAACAAGAACAGCATCTATCACCGGTGGATTTGTGGCGCTCGTGGATTTATTCAAAAAAATGAAGCAGGGTGGCTTGATAGAAAGAATTCCCATCAATGATTTTGTGTCGGCAATCAGCGTCGGTATTGTTGATAATGAAGTTGTTATTGATCTGGAATATGAAGAAGATTCCAGGGCAGAAGTAGATATGAATTTTGTTATGACCGGCTCCGGCCTCTTTATCGAAGTTCAGGGAACCGCGGAGCAGCAGCCCTTCAACAAAGAGCAATTGGATAAAATGACGGAACTGGCAGCTATTGGAATTAGAAAAATAACCGCCAGGCAAAAAGAAATTACAGGCGACTGGCGGTCATGAAAATAGTCTTCGCATCCGGAAATGAGGGTAAGGTAAAAGAAATCAGTTCAATGCTGTCGGAAACAGGGATCGAACTGATATCTTTAAATAACTACAAAGATGTTCCGGAAATTGTTGAAGACGGATCGAGTTTCCAGGAAAATGCATTAAAGAAAGCAAAGATTATCTGCGAATTTACCGGTGAAACAACATTGGCTGACGATTCCGGCTTGATGGTGGACGCCTTAAACGGCGAGCCCGGTATTTACTCTTCCCGATATGCGGGCGTCAAGGCAACCGATTGGGAAAACAATGCCAAACTTCTGGCCAATTTAAAAAATATTCCAGCAGAAAAGAGAACGGCGGCCTTTCATTGTTCTTTGATTTTATATCGAAAAGACGGCACTTACGAATCTTTTGGAGGAAAATGGGAAGGACAAATTATCGAGGAAGAGCGCGGTACAAACGGCTTTGGTTACGATCCTCTTTTCTGGGTGCCCGAGCTGAAAAAGACTGCCGCCGAACTGCCCCCGGAAATTAAAAACAAGGTGAGCCATCGAGGACAGGCAGTAGCAAAATTAAAAGACTGGCTGTTAAAAAAGGCTGAAAAATAAAAACGGGGCGCAGCCCAGCCTGATATCGCCTGTTTTAAGGAGGCTCCCGGAATTTATCATGTTGATGCCTGATAACTTGTAATTGTCAGGCATTTATTTTTTTGAGAAAATCCGCTTTGCCACATTGCCACACCCGTTGGTGACAAACCGCTGCGGAAATGGAGCCGATGCGGTCTTTAGGCGCCAGGTCGAAGTGGTGGCGGAAAAGATTACATGTGTAAAAAGGGGTTTGATAAAAAAAATTGTTTAGGGAGGCTTAAATGAAAATAAAAAGATCCTTGTTTGTTCTTATTACATCAATTTTATTATTTTCTGCTTCTTATGCCTTTGCCGAATCGGTGTCCGGCACCTTCAAGGCGGTTTCTGCATGCGACGCGTACAAATCATTCAATAAAGGTACCAATCCGGGCCTGATAAAAACCGCTCCCGGAATGGAATACGACGCCGTTGAAGTCAACAACAAAGACATGGAGTGGGTGCGCATCAATATCCCCGGAATTAAAGATCCTCTGCGCTGGGTTTCCGGTGAATGCGGAACCAAATACTTTGATGGAGGCAAACCGGATCAAGGTGACGGTGACAAAACAGCCAAGTGCAGTACAAAAAATCAGCACGACAGTTATGTTCTGGCCATGACCTGGCAGCCTGGATTTTGTAAGCACTACAACTACAAGGGGAAAAAGCCGGAATGTGATGCTATCAGGCAGGGTGATCTGGTAGTTGATCATATGACTCTTCACGGCCTTTGGCCTAACAGGAAAGCCTGCGGAACTAAATACGGAAACTGTGCCGGCCCAAAGCTGGATCTGGAAGAATCCACCGTTTCCAAACTGGCCCCCTGGATGCCCAATTTCTTTTACGAACAATCGTTTGGAACATATGAATGGGACAAACACGGGACGTGTCAAAATCGTCCTGACGACGATTATTTTTTAGCAGCGCTGAAGTTGGTTGAATCAGTGGATGTTTCGGCGGTTGGTTCGTATATCAAATCCCACTCGGGAAGGGACATGTCGATCAAGGAGTTCTTTGCAAACGTTAAGGATGCCTATGGACAGGAAGTGGCGGATAGAATCACGCTTTTGTGCGCCGAAGGCAAGTATCTGCAGGAGGTGAGGGTGAATCTTCCCCTTAATTTCATATACGATTCGGATCTTTCCATTATGACCAAAGGCGCCGCTAAGACCAAGGCCAAACAGGAAAATTGTAAAAGCGATACGGTTTATGTGGAGAGCAGCGGATTAAAATAGAAGGAGTTTAGATGGAGATCCGGCGGGCTGTAAAACAAAATTAATTCGATATATTGAAAGGCAGATTTTTATGCACTTTTCCCGCCGGGTTTGACCACCGGTGTAATTCCATTTTTATGCGAATATGTAAGAGAAAAAATCCTTACGTTGACCGGCTACGATTTCTCTCCGAACACATCCGCTGTAAAAACCTCAAGCTTGACGGCCGGATCTTTCCAGCTATCCTGCGCCAAACCGGCTTTCTGAGAACAAAGCTCTGCCAGGAAGTGCTCTTTGCTCCACCCGGTCTCGGTTGCCACCTGCGGCAGGAACACGCCGCGATTCAAATATCCCTTGCTCACGATGACGCCATGTTTTCCCAGCTCAATCTCATCCGCACCGTGGACAACGCGGGGTTTGGAAAGGACTGATATTTCGATATCAATATCTTTTAATTCATCGGCTCTAATTGGACGAAACCGGGGATCTTCAGATGCCGCAGCTACGGCCATTTGGCTTACCGTCTGATGAAGCGGGCCGCTGCCAATGATATTGCCGATGCACCCGCGCAGGGCTCCATGCTTATTCAAGGTAACAAACGCGCCTTCCTCCAGCGAAAGCCGCTGGTCCTTTTCATGATATTTCGGCGCCTTTCCCGTACGGACGAACGTATCGAGCGTCTCACGGGCGATAGCCAGAAGCCGCGCCTTCTGCTCCGGGGTCAATTTACTTTTTGTCGCCGCATCCTCTGTTGCGGCATGGGCTTCGCGATAAAACGCAATAGAGGCATATCCGACAACGCTGGAACTGTCACCGGTCGCATCTGCGGAAGTCCCGTAATGTAAAATTTTCACCTTGTTGAAGCCGCGCGCATAGGCATATAGCATCCCCGCCGTAACTACATGGAAGCCGTCCACCTCCATCTCGCGGGCGGCATGCCCGTTCCAGAATCCGTTGATATCCATATCCTCGATTGCCTTGAGGCCGCGGGCATCGATTGCCTTGGCTTCTTTCAGAGAATGGAAGTGCGACTGGTCCACGCTTATATCAATCAGGACATCGGTCCGGTCGCCTATAACAGCATCGAGGGCGGAGGCGATGGTCTTGACCATGTCCACATCCGGAGGATAACCGACGATAATGGGAAGAATTTTTGCCGATGGAAAAATCTTTTTGATCAGCGGCAGTTGGGTTTCCACCGAATTCTCCGGTCTGCCTGCGCTTCCCTCGAAAACATCTCGCCGGGAAATAAATCGCTTATCAAACGCTATAACCCTGGCCGCCAGTTCTTTATCCACCTCCAGTGGACCAAGAGGCGTCTCAAATGCTCCTTCCGGCCAGACGGCAGCGCCTTCGAAGGAATATAGATGGGACGGCGCCAGAATAATTACTGTGCTCACCTTTTGGGAGGATGCGGCCTTGAACCCGAAAGACGCCGTGAATGCCGAATATATATAACCGGCGTGTGGAGATATGATAACTCCTATTTCTCCGCCCAACTCCGGCAAGGAAGCTTTCTTGAGATATCCGTCAAGCATGTCGCCAAGCTCACGCGCCTCGCCGGGATACCATGTGCCGGCCAGTGCTGCGGGCTTTACCTTGTCATCAGCAAAAGATGCAGATCTCATATTCATCCTCCTAATATAATCAACGCTGCCAGCACATTACATCGTTAATGAAATATAAGGAATCTGCCGTGAACAGTCAATTAAATAATCGTTTTTGTTTTTCCAAACTATCTTGACACGCAAATTTTATCTTCTTATACTCCCTCTTCAAAAAAGCAATTCCTTAACAAAGAGAATCTACTGATGCCGACAACGATAAAGCCGATTTTATATCGAGGAAAATTTGATTTAGCCCAAATAGCAGCTGTATTGGAAGGGTTGGAAGAAACCATCATTTTCATGCTGATAAACCGCGCTCAGTTTGCCGCCAATAAAGCGGCCTATGACCCCGATCACAGCGGTTTTGAAGGTGGAGGCAATATGAGCCTGTTTGCGCTTCGTCTCCGGTATCATGAAGAAATGGACGCGGTATTCGGCAGATTTTGCGTTCCGGAAGAACGTCCCTTTACCAAAAACTTACCGCAGACGAGACGCCGCGTCACCCTGCCGGAAACAGGTCTTTTTTTATGCGACTTTGATTCTATCAACATGGCCGACGAGATACTCGACGCGTATATGAATCTGATTCCCCGCATCTGCCTGGAAGGAGATGACGGACAGTACGGCTCTTCGGTGGAGCACGATGTCATGGCGCTCCAGGCAATCGCGCGGCGTATTCATTTCGGTTCCCTCTATGTAGCGGAAAGCAAATATCAGGCAGATAAAATTAAATATCGAACCATGATCGAAGCCGAAGACCGGGCCGGCTTGCTCGCTGCTCTGACCCGGACAGAGGTGGAGGAGAGAATTCTTAAACGGGTCGCGGATAAAGTGGAGCATATACAGGCCGAGATCAATCCGGAGGTCCGGCGCCGCATTCCTTCCGAGGAAATCATCGCCTTTTATCGCAATCACATCATTCCACTCACAAAAGAAGGGGAAGTCCGCTACTTCCTGAACCGGCATCTCGAAGACACTTTCAGCTGAGCGCCGGTCTATCATCACTCACGTGGCCGGCTCCAAAATGACATTTTCCGCATTCCGATAAAGTGGATACTTGGGGAAGCGTGAAATATTTTAAAGAAGGTATCTTTTCTTTAAAGGTGCTCCTTTGATCATCAATTTCTAACCAAGCATTCTCCGGTTCCAGATCAAGAAGATGGGGAGCACATAGCCCTAAATAAACGAATACCCTCACCAAGAACCCTCAATATCTTGTACATACGCAATATGTTGAGGGCATTTCTTAGCCATCTTACCAAAATCTCACTTCCCCATTCAAAAATAATAGTTAGATATTCGCTATTTGTAATGTATCTGCCGGGCTATTTCCATCTGGAACATTTCTTGAATTGAATGTTCTATCCTGACGAAAGGCCTATCATAGACTGTACAAAAAATTAATTATTAAGGAGGATAACATGGATCAAGCTATCAGCCCCAAAGTTTCATTTACGACGTCAAATATTGGCAAATGCATGTGTCCCACGTGTCCGGTACAGGCAAAGAGCGAATGCGTGAGCGGCAAACTCACAACCATAAAGGCATCCCTGGCCAAGTCACCTTTGATCCGTGAAGATATTCCCGGTGTATATTGCGCGACGGGCACGGCAACTTGCGGCGATCTTGATCCCAAACAGTCCTGCCTCTGTGGCGGCTGTGCCGTTTTTAGTCAGTACAAACTGGATGCGGGATTGCCTGCCGGTTATTTCTGCCGTGACGGCTTTGCAAAGTAATACCAGGTTGTATTCACAACCTGACTTTCCTGGCTAAGGTCGTCGCCTTCGTCAGCGCATAACCTGGAAGGTCACGCGTGGAGAATACGTCTAAGGTGTCTCCTCCATGCCGAAGCTGATACTTTGAATGAAGCTTGGTATAAGCGCCCAATTTTATAGCAAACTGTTGTGTAAACTCGTATAAATAGGAGTGTATCATGTGGCAATTCGATTCCGAGGTGGCTGAGGTAATCCGGAGGACCCCTTCGGTTAAGTCCTTTCGATTTAAAATAAGGGCTAAAAACGTCCGTTACCGACCAGGACAGTTCTTCTTTCTTACCATCAAAGTGCATGGTGAAGATGCAGTGCATCATTTTTCGTTTTCTTCATCACCGACCGACAAGGGATACATCGAGTTTACGAAGAGAATCACCGACAGCGATTTTTCTCAGGCTCTGAACATTCTGAAGCCGGGCGACTGGGCTAACCTTCAGGGACCTGGCGGCGTGTTTACGCTATCCCGGAAATACTTCAAGCTGGCCTTCTTGAGCGGCGGTATTGGTATCACGCCGTTGAGAAGCATGATTCGTTATATTATGCAGAAGGATCTTCCCTATGACATTGTTCTTCTCTATGGAAATACCAGTATGGAAGAGATCGTCTTTCGGGAAGAACTGGAGGAATTTGCATCAAATAATCCTCATCTGCGTGTTGAACATGTTCTCTCGGGGGACAGTCTTCCGGCCAGTTGGGCCGGCAAAACAGGACACATCAGCCCGGAGCTGATAGCTGAATTGGTTCCTGACTATAGAGAAAGACTATTTTATATCTCAGGGCCGCCGAAAATGGTGATTGCTCTGGATGAACAACTGCGCGGGCTTAACCTTGCCACAGAGCAAATCAGGAGGGACTCTTTTACAGGTTATGATTAAAAAGTGGACGGTTTAAGAGCGCCTTTACCCGGCCGTTATTCGGGATACTTCCATGCCGGCTTTTCCAGGCATATGTTTTAAAGCGGCATCAGAAAACAATCTGGCAAAGGCCGGTCGCGAAGGGAAGGAAAAAATATATGAAGCTACGTGATAAAGTGGCTGTTGTCACCGGTGCCGCCAGCGGTATCGGTCTGGAAATCGCCCGAACCTATGCCCGGGAAGGCGCTTCCGTGGCAATCGCCGACATAAATCTGCAAGATGGTGAAGCAGCAGCTAAGTCTATTGCCGAATCGGCAGGGCGGGCCATGGCTGTAGTTATGGATGTAACCAGCGAATCTTCGGTGGAAGACGGCATAAAGGCCGTTGTGGATGCATATGGCGGTGTCGATATCCTCGTGAGCAATGCGGGCATACAGCATATCGACCCGATTTTGAACCTGTCGCTGGAGAACTGGCGGAAGCTTCTGGCCATCCATTTGGATGGCGCTTTTTTGACCACGCGAGCTTGCATGCGCTACATGTGCCAGTCGGGCCGGGGTGGACGTATTATATACATGGGTTCGGTGCATTCCAAGGAGGGTTCACCCTTGAAGGCTCCCTATGTGACTGCCAAGCATGGACTGATAGGACTTGCCAAGGTAGTGGCCAGGGAGGGGGCAGCTAGAGGCATTAGCGCCAACGTCATTTGTCCCGGTTTCGTGCGTACGCCGCTGGTCGATAAGCAGATACCCCAGCAGGCAAAGATCCTCGGAATCAGCGAGGAGGACGTCATCAACAAAGTCATGTTAAGCAGAACGGTGGACAAAGAATTCACAGACGTGGCGGATATCGCCGCTGTGGCCTTGTTTTTCGCGTCTTTTCCCCACTAACGCCTTGACGGGACAATCCATCGTTGCCAGCCATGGCTGGTTCATGCAATAAACGACAGGGGAGGTTTATGAACAAAAAGGCAGGGAATACTACTTCGGCCCGGCATGTGGACTTTCTGCTCGTCGGAGGCGGTCCTGCGAGCGCCACGGCAGCCGATACGCTGCGGGCCGAAGGCGCCGCGGGCACCATCGTGATCGTTGCCGCCGAACCGCAGTTGCCATATTGCCGGCCTCCGTTGTCCAAACAATTTCTGCTTGGCACCCAGACGCGCGACCAACTGGACATCTTCAACGAGAGCGATTACCGGCAAAATCAGATAGAAATTCTGTCCGGCGTTCGGGCGTTGGCGGTTGAACCCGGAGATCAGATTGTACGAACTGACAAAGCCGGTTCTTTTCATTATAATAAGCTGCTGATCGCCACCGGCTCCCGGCCCAGGCCGCTGAAATCGATTGAGGGCGGAGATTTGCCGGGCATTTATTACCTGCGCTCCCTGCCCGATGCTGTGGCCCTGAAGGATGCGGCTCAAACGGCCAGACGCGCCATTGTCCTCGGAGGCAGTTTTTATCGGGATGGAGTTGGCGTCAACACTTACCCAAAAGGGTATCGCGGTAACCTTGATTACCAGGGCCGACATGCTGATGGATAAGCTCAATACGCCGTTATTATCGGAATTCTTCCTTCGCTATTTCCGAAAACGCGGTGTGGAGATCATTTTCAATGATACCGTTAGCCGGTTTTATGGAAATGACCGCGTTGAAGGCGTAACAACGCAAGGCGGACGGGACGTGCCTTGCGATATGGCAGTCATAGGCGTCGGTGTTACACCGGAGATAGAATTCCTGAATGGCAGCGGCATTCTTATCAATGACGGTATCAGGGTTGATGAGTATCTGCAAACCAATCAGCCGAACATTTTTGCGGCGGGTGATATCGCCAATTTCTACGACCCGGTATTCGGCGCATATCGGCGTTTCGAACATTGGGACAATGCCCTCAAACAGGGCCGATTGGGCTGCTAAGAACATGCTTGGGTTCCGGCAGGCTTATAACGAGTGTTCCTATTTCTTTTCCGATCTCTTTGATTTGACCTTTGAGTTTTTCGGCGATCTCGAAGGCATCGATGAGTGGATCGAACGCGGTGCGTTAATCGATAAATCATTCGCTTTGCTCTACCTGAAAGAAGATAAACTACGTGCATTCTTCTGTATCGGCCGGCCGCCTCAGGAAACGAAGGCTGCCGAATCTCTGATACGTCATCAGGTCAATCTGATGCCCTTTAAAAATCTTTTGGGCGACCTGGAATTTCGACTGGAAGATATTCCCGCCCAAACCGTGTTGATCCTGCAAGGAGGCGGCGCTATGGGTGCCTTCGAGTGTGGCGTTGTCCAGGGCGCTGGAGGAGGCCGATATTCGACCCGATATCGTTGCCGGTGTATCCATCGGCGCTTTTAATGCCGCTGTAATAGCCGGCAACCCCCGGGCATGCCGGAGAGGCATTGGAAGCCTTCTGGTCGGAACTGGCCCTGGATACCTCCGATGTGCCGGATGAATTCCTGCGGCGGTTGTGGTCGTCCTGGCAATGTCTGGTGTTCGGGGCACCGAATTTTTTCAGACCCCGATGGCTCATGCCTGTTTCGGACTTCAGGGATATTCCCGTAAACTGGACTGGACAAATTTCTATGATCCTTCCCCGGTCAAGGATCTGCTCAACAAGTACATCGATTTCCAGCGATTGAAGACTTCGCCCGTGCGTGTGCTTATCAATGCCGTCAACGTGCAAACAGCGCAACTGGAAACCTTTGATAGTTATGTCGACGACCTTACAGCCGATCATATCCTGGCCAGCGGCAGTCTTCCGCCGGGATTTCCCTGGACCGCGATCAACGGCAGATATTACTGGGACGGAGGAATTGTAAGCAACTCGCCTCTGGACCAGATTATAGAGCACTGTGGCGGGACGGGCAAGCGCATCTTCGTAGTCGACCTTTATCCAAGCATCAAACCTTTGCCCGAGAACCTCACGCAAGTACTGGTCCGGCGCGACGAGATCGTCTATTCCGAGCGGATCCGGAAGGACGTGCGTACCCGCGAAACCATGCATGATATCCGCAGGTTGATCGATGAGATACTGAACGTCATGGAGCCGATGACGGCCGGACAGATCAAACAGAGACCTCATTATATTCAGGTGATGGGCGATCTCGCCCCGATGTCCATCACCAGAATTGTTCGCGAGGGAGAGGAAAGTGACTTGCCGGCCAGGGATTATGATTTTTCACGGAAATCCATCGAAAAACAAAGACAACAGGGTTATCGGATGACTCTTAAGGTGCTGGGCAGTTGATGATTTTAATAATACATGCCCGAATGTCTCCGTCGGGCACCCACCAACCTGTCATCCCCGAAATCTTCTGTCGGGGATCCAGTTCTTACTCCACTTTATTCTCAAACATGCTTATCTGCCCGGCGTCTTTAACCTTTTGCCTTTTTTTCTTTTTTCGCTTCCACTAGATCCGGTCCCGTTTGTTCGTGTAAGGCTTGCTTCGTCGATGCCTGCAGTGGCAGGCAAAGTGCAAGAGTTCCTTGGCCCCTTATTTTTCAAGGGGTTATGCCTTGAGCCGACTAGTCGGTTTCGTCCCTTCGGCACCGGAAGCGCGTTTCCAGGGGGGAGGGGTGCGTCTTTCATATTGACAAAAGCCCTCGAAAACGTTAGGAAGGCGGTTCAACGGGGCGTAGGCGCAGCTTGGTAGCGCGCTTGCTTTGGGAGCAAGATGTCGAGTGTTCAAATCACTCCGCCCCGACCAGTAAATAAAAAGAGGACTTAAGCAATTATTGCTAAGTCCTTTTTTATTAATGGATGTTGCCAAATCTCTAAATCTACAAGCATCTTCAGCTCAGACAATTGATATCACCGTTCTTTCGTTTTGCCGAGAATCATTGCAAAAACGTTTCAATCGCCACTCCGCAGGTATAACCGTTCGGGCAACAAGCCGTAAAGAATATTTATCAAGGTTATCCGACAGGTTGCTTTGCTGAATCCTGACAGAACATGGAGGCGACAGGGGCGAGGTACTTAAAATTATCATTTGATATATAAATGAAGCTAAATTGATATTTTAAAGTACATCCCCCAGTGCTACGCAAATCCGGCCTTGAGCCCTAATGGCAATAGGACGATGAAGTGGAACCGCGCGAAAAAGTAAATTCATTGGTGGGATATATTTTTTTCTCTTTAAGGGCGGCCATTTAATGGTTGTCCCATCGCTTCATGCTTGATGGAAAAGGCAGCCCGAGGATTCTGTTCGCGTTCAATGATTTTGAGACAACGATAAAAGAATAACTCCAATCACGATTAAAATCGCAGCAATCCATTTATACCGGGTAAGCTTATCGCGCACTATGGTAGGGACAAAGCAGCTTACAAAATATTCCACACCCACTACCACCAAAGGCTGCATCGCTCCCACAGAAGTCACGATAGTAACAGGGATGGTTTTCATAGCCAAGTACGTGAAAAAGATAGCAAAACAGGTTAGGGTTTCATTTAAAAGCGCCCATAGCCAATTTTTGCGGTACTCATAACCCGCGGCTTTACGTACTGATTTAAACAAAAGGAGCAATAAAACAGTGCAGCCCATGGCGATCTGATTCAGTGCGATCCCCTGAAGCGAAGAAACATGGCTTGCGGCAATCTTGATCAGGAATTCATAGGCAGCGGTAGCAAAGGTATTGGCAATCAACAGTAATAAGCCTGCGCGCAGGCCTAGGACATGCAGCCGCAGGGAAAGCAGCATAACGCCTATAATCACCGCTGCCATGCCGATATAGCCGTACCAGGCGATTATTTCCCCTAAAATAAAATAGGACAAGAAAGCGACTAAAAGCGGATAAAAGTAAGCTAATCCGACAACATTTGCCGCGTCTTCTTTCTGCATGAGCAGGTAATAGATGACCATCTGAAAGGCGAACAATACACCGGCTGCTATAGGAAAAGACAGATCATACAATTGAACTTCTGTCCATGATGTACAGAGGGCAAAAATAACTCCAATACCTAGATTAACCGCAGCTGCTACTGTTGTAAAACCCAGCGCGGATTTTACCCGGTGTGCAATAACATATTTATCCAGTACATTCATTACGCCCCATACCATAGGAGCAAGTAACGTGAAGAAAAAACCGCTGGTCATAGATTGTTCACGAAGTCGTTATATTTAAAGGCTCGCACAGTCTCGTAGGTGCCGTCCAAGCGCTTGACAACAATTGACGGCATCTGCAGTCCATTAAACCAATTCTTTTTTACCATAGAATATCCTGCAGCATCCTGGATACGCAGGACTTGTCCAATCTTCAGCTTCGATGCAAAGTGGTAGGTACCAAAGACATCGCCTGCCAAACAAGAACGTCCTGCCACCATATAAGAATATGGTCCATTCTCCGCGTTGGTCATTTTTGCAGCCTGACGGTAGGTAAGCAAGTCCAGCATGTGCGCTTCGGTGGAGGCGTCGCAAATCGCAATATCGATCTTATTTTTTACTATGTCCACAATGTTGGTGACCAATTCTGCGGAATGAGTAATCGCGCTTTCTCCAGGTTCCAGATAAACCTGAATCTTATAACGATCATGCAAATCCAAAAGCCTCTTACAGAAGGCTTCCAGCGGATAACCTTCCTTGGTAAAGGAAATACCTCCGCCAAGACTTATCCAATCACAGTGTTCCAGGACATATTCAAATTGGGAAAAGATATGATCCAGTATTCTGCAAAAGCTGGAAAAATCATCATTTTCACAATTGCAGTGTATCATAACTCCGCTAATCAACGGAAGCGCCCGATGGACTGCATCATAATCTATTACACCCAGCCGTGAATACGGCCTTGCCGGATCTGCTAGTTCAAAATCCGAATGGCTGATTCCTGGATTAATACGCAAGCCGACAGGAATGCCACGGAATTGATCGGCAAACCGCTTGAGCTGAGATATAGAATTAAAGATAATTTTATCCGCATAGGGCTTCACCGCTTCACAGTCTGCCTGCGTAAATCCGACGCAGTAAGCATGGGTTTCCTTTCCAAACTTTTCATAGCCAAGTCTTGCTTCGAATAAGGAACTGCTGGTAGTGCCGTCCATATATGGACGCATGAGGTCAAAAACGCTCCAGGCAGAAAAACATTTTAAAGCCAGTAAGGATTTGGCCCCGCAGGAATTCCGCACCCTTTGAATGATTTTTAAATTACGCAGCAGTTTTTTTTCATGAATAAGGTAGTAGGGAGTCGTTAATTTCGGCTTTCGGGTTCTTTGCGAGCTTTTAGGCTGTTGATCCATGATAAAGCTGTTCCAGCTCATGATTTAATTTCCAGGACAGTAGAGGCAAATTGCGTGGGCAAACCAATGGCGCCAAGCGTATCCAGGAAAGGATCGGGATTCAGTTCTTCGACGTGCACCATAGTCTTCGGCTCCCAGATACATTTAGCAACAAGGATCGCAGCTGCAACCGCAGGCACACCCGCGGTATAGCTTATGGCTTGTGAACCCATTTCTGCAAAGCTTTCCTCGTGGTCGCATACATTGTAGATAAACGTCTCTCTGGGAACACCGTCCTTTATGCCTTTGACAAGACAGCCGATGCAGGTTTTTCCTTTGTAGGCAGGCGCTAAAGATTGGGGATCCGGAAGAACGGCTTTCAATACTTTTAAAGGTATAACCTCGATTCCTTCCGCTGTTTTGACAGGTGTGATGGAGGTCAATCCCAATTTCGTAAGGATGGTAAACACAGTGATATAGTGGTCGCTAAATCCCATCCAGAACCGGACCGTCGGCACTTTAAGTGTATGCCAAAGTGAATGCACTTCATCATGCGCGGTTAAATAAACCGGCATGGCTCCGACAACCGGAAAATCATAGATTCTTTTTACGGTATGAATTTCATCCAGAACCCATTGATTTTGAACCCAGGAGAAAACCCTGGTAAATTCTCTAAAATTGATTTCCGGATCAAAATTTGTGGCGAAGAATTTTCCATGACTGCCCGCATTCACATCCAAGATATCGATGGAATCGATGGAATCGAATAAATGCCTGGCCGCATAGGCGCAGTAGGCGTTCGTTACGCCAGGGTCAAAGCCTGTTCCAAGTATCGCACTGATGCCCTTTGCTTGACAGGCTTGCTTCCATTTCCATTCATAATGTTGAAACCGCGGAGGAAGATCACAGTCATCATTATTTGGTTCATCGTAGCTTCCGGTGTCCATGTAGGTCACTCCAGCCTCGATACAGGCTTGTATGACCGCCAGATTGATATAAGTCTGTCCCACATTGATGACAATCTGAGACTGTGTTTTACGGATCAAATCCGCAGTTGCTCTAATATCCATTGCATCCAAAGCATGAGAATAAAGGCGCTTAGAGGTATCTTTTAGCGCTTTTTTTGCATGAATGCTTTCGATAATAGCATCGCATTTGCTTTGCCTGCGGGATGCAATGCAGAGATCTCCTAAAATATCATTGTGCTGTGCGCATTTATGCGCCACAACATGGCCCACTGCTCCTGCGCCGATAATGAGAATATTTTTTTTCATTGTGTTCACCTCTTCAGCTGTTTCTAAATACATCTATAATATTGCTGCGCTTTCTTTATTAAAAGCAAATAACAACCATTACAGTTCATCATGATGGGAAGAAATCAATAACTGCTTTGTTTTATTCTGCCGGATAATTACGGCCGCGGTATAAATAATGCGTTTCGATATGTTTTGGGGAAAAATAACTATCGATAAAAGCAATTGTTTCTGCAGCATGAAAAAATTTACAACTGTAGACGTCGATGGTGGCAAAACGCGTATGAAGGAGTGTATGCAGCGTAATGCCCGATTCTATTAAGGGTATCCATCCTGAAAGTCCTGCTTTATCCGGATATTTTTGTGCATCGGAAAGAAAAATGAATGGTGGACTCTGGGTAGCCATATTAAGATGGGCTGCTAATTTTTCCAGAAACTGATAACCAGCTTCGATGCTTCCGAGAAGTTCTAAAGGACATTCATAGAGATCCAAAGCTAATAAATAGCCGAAAGCCTTACGATCCGAAGAAGGCCCTTCTACAAAATCCACTGAGGCTTTGACATCCAGTTCTTGTAAACGCTTTTGTAATATCTGTATTTGTGCCGATTCCAAATTTTTAATAATTGATTTAGAGCATGACGGCTTCTCTTTATTGATCATTCTACTCATACCCCCGGTTGATAGTTGTCTTTTTTTGAATGATTCGACCTCCTACCAGCATGATAATTTTCACTTTTTAGGAGGGAAATCGATCTTTGTTGATACGAACTTCCTTTTGGCGCGTTTCCTATATACGGTGTGGAATTGGGTGTCAAGAATATTCAGACCCCTTGATGCGACACCCTGTGTAAAATTATCATCGGCCAATTGTTTAAAGAAATTGAGTTTTTTACGCACTTTCTTTACAGATTTTGACCGCCAGTGTAATCACATCGTTATGCAGATACAAATCAAAGGTTGAAGAAAACCGACAATACCCTAGTGAATATATATTGAACAATGCATATTACAGAAAATTATCTACTGCTTTGTTACCCGTAAATAGATTTCCTTTCTTTCTTTCTTTCTTTCCACCACCCCTTAATAAAATAAATCTTCGCGATATTTATGCCGCAGCTATTTCGATGGTCTGCCTTTTGTACGTGCCGCAACTGGTCAAGTATTGAGTTTTTAATAGGAAGCATTAATAATGATTCCGGGATGCACCATTTTGAAAATTAAAAATGACGGCCTCGTAAAAAGGCCGGATGCTGCGTTGCGCTTCATCATTCCCCGTGTCAAGCACGGGGCAGGCTATGCGGCGTACGCTAAGTATGCCTCTCTCCCCATGATTTGCGCGCCTTGCCTGCGGCCTTTTTCGAAGCCGTCTTAAAATTGTTATTTGTGCAACTTTTTACGAATCCATCAAAAATCGCTGAACTCTAACTTAACATGTGGTAAAAATAAAAAAGTAAGGTTAATATGGTTTTCCATAACAAGCAAAAATAAATAGTAAGGAGGGCGCCATGGAACTTAAAAAATATGAGGTTCCCGTAGAAAAGCTGCGCTGGGAGTGTGATCCAAAACTCTTCGAATTTGAATGCACAAAGAACCTTGCACCGCTTCGCGAGTTTGTCGGGCAGGACCGGGCAATAAGGGCAGTGGAATTCGGGCTGAATATGGCCAAGACAGGGTACAATATCTATGTCGCCGGACTTACGGGAACCGGCAAAACATCCATGGTCAAAACCTATATTGAAAGATTAATTCATACAAAGGAAACCAGCGGTGAAATAGTACCCGTCGACGACTGGTGTTATGTTTACAATTTTCAAAAACCGGATAATCCCCGAATGATAAGTCTTCCCCAGGGTAAAGGTAAAGAATTCCAAGATGAAATTGATGATCTGTTCGATAATGTGAAAAAAGGTTTAGAACAGGCTTTTTCCAGTGACGAATATAAGAAGCAGAAGCAGGTCGGGGAAAAGTCACAGGAGGAACAGATAAAAATATTTCAGGGATTGGCTGAAGAAGCCCGTCGTGAAGGCTTCGCCCTTAAGATGACCCCGTCCGGTCCGATTGTGATTCCGATAGTAGAAAACCGATTAATGCAGGAAGATGAGTACCTTGCTCTGGATGAGAAGACAAAAGAGGAGCTTGACGCCAAGCGAGCCAAATTGATTAAGAAAATACAAGCGGGCTTTGAAGCCGCCGTCGAGGAGAAGAAAAAGACGATTGAACAACTGCAAAAGGCAGATAAAGACATAAGCGAGTTTACGGTATCCCGCATGTTCGATCCTTTGTTTGAAAAGTATAATCAATGGCCGAAGGTTAAGCAGTATCTTGTCGAATTGAAAGAGCATGTGCTGGGCAACCTCGAAATATTCAAAGGAACAGAAGAACCGGTAAATCCAATATTAGGTGTCCCGGTCAGCCAGGTTATTGGCGGCGAGAACCCCTTTCTTCCCTTTGAGGTAAATATCTTTGTTGACAACAGCGAGACCAAGGGCCTTCCAGTGATTATCGAGAGTAATCCAAACTTCAGGAATATATTTGGAAAGCTTGAAAGGCGCTATCTTTTCGGCGGTTATGTCAGCGATCATACCATGCTGAGAGCCGGAGCTCTGCAAAGAGCCAATGGCGGGTATCTGCTGGTCACTGCTCAGGATGTACTACTTAATCCCGGTGTCTGGCCCGCACTTAAAAGGGCAATTAAAAATTGTGAAGTCAGGATAGAAGAACCACATGAACAATTCGGGCTGGTCACAACGGAGGGAATGCGGCCGGAACCGATGCCGATAAAAGTCAAAATCGTGCTGATCGGCGACGCCAATCTCTATCAGCTGCTCTCCATGTATGACGAAGACTTCTGGGAAATATTCAAGGTAAAAGCTGAATTCGACAGGGAGATTGACAAGACAAAGGAGAACATAGTAGCTTATGCTGCCTTCATCTCCCGATGCTGTGAGGAAAATGAGGTTAGACACTGTGATCCCAGCGGAGTCGCCAAGATCATTGAGTACTCCGCGAGAATGGTCGCCGATCAGGAAAAATTATCCTCAAGGTTTGCCCAGATAAAAGAATGGCTTGAGGAAGCCAATTATTGGGCGTCCCAGGATGACGCGAAATTTATTTCCGCATGCCACGTACATAAAGCCATAGATGAAAGAATATTTCGCCACAACCTCATTGATGAACGAATACAGGAAATGATAACGCGCGGTGTCATTATGATAGATACCGACGGCGCGGCTGTTGGACAGGTAAATGGTCTGAGTGTATATACTTTAGGTGACATCACTTTCGGCAAACCCTCAAGAATCACTGCAAAAACCTTTCTCGGGCGCGGAGGCATCGTCAATATCGAACGGGATTCGAAGCTGAGCGGCCCGATTCACAATAAAGGAGTATTGATTCTAAGCGGCTATCTTGGTTGGAAATATGCTCAGGACAAACCACTTTCCCTGTCAGCCAGTCTCTGCTTCGAACAGTCTTACGAAGGTGTGGACGGTGACAGCGCGTCTTCTACGGAACTGTACGCCATTCTCTCCAGCTTATCCGGTATACCGATAAAACAGAACATCGCCGTTACCGGATCGGTAAATCAAAACGGGATGATTCAGCCTATTGGCGGGGTCAACAACAAGATAGAAGGCTTCTTTAAAGTCTGCAAAGCCAAAGGGCTTACCGGGGATCAGGGCGTTTTGATTCCTCATCAGAATCAGGTGAATCTCATGCTGCGCGAAGAAGTTGTCGAGGCCGTTCGCAACGGGCAGTTCCACATTTACTCAGCCAGGACAATAGATGAAGGCATTGAAGTACTGACCGGTGTCCCCCTGGGGGAAAGACAGGAAGATGGTACTTATCCCGAAGGAACCATCAATCGTTTGGTTGATAAACAGCTCAGAGAAATGGCAGAACGACTTAAGGGTTTCTATGGCGAAGAGAAAGAAGGAGGTAAGTAACGGGCAGCAATGTTTCCGATTGGAGAAGGCCTAATATCATAATACTGAGATGATGGTAATTAACAGATTGGTGATTGATCGACGATGAAAAGAATTCTAATCACCGGTGCGACCGGTCAGATCGGATCAGAATTGACGATTGCCCTGCGGCTTAAATACGGCGGATCCAATGTAGTTGCTGCCGGACATCGGCGGCAGCCTGACGCTGAACTTTTGGAAAGCGGCCCGTATTGCAGTATTAATGTTCGGGAAGCCGATGCACTGCAACAGGCAGTGCAGCAATACCGGATCGATGCAATTTTTCACCTGGCCTCGGTGCTGTCGGCGGCGGCGGAACAAAATCCGCAGCTGGCCTGGGAGGTAAACATGGGCGGTTTGCACAAGGTCCTGGAAACGGCCCGCCAATTTAACTGTGCGGTCTTCTTTCCCAGTTCCATAGGCGCTTTTGGCCCCGGCACCCCCCTGGAAAATACTCCGCAGGTCACGATCCAGCGTCCGAACACCATCTACGGCATTACCAAGCTGGCCGGCGAATTATTGTGCAATTACTACCACCACCATTTTGGCGTAGACATCCGCGGCCTGCGGTTGCCGGGCCTCATTTCCTACAAGACCATGCCCGGCGGCGGCACAACCGACTACGCCGTGGAGATCTTTTATGCTGCGGTAACGGAAGGCCATTACCGCTGCTTTCTCAAGGCCGATACACGGCTCGACATGATGTATATGCCCGACGCCATTCGGGCGATAATGAACCTGATGGAGGCGAATGGCGAAAAACTCATCCATCGCAATGCCTACAACGTTACGGCCATGAACTTCACTCCGGAGGAACTGGCGGCTCAGATTCGCCGGTCCATACCCGACTTCAGCATCGAATATGAGATCGACCCCGTCCGTCAGGCCATCGCCGATTCCTGGCCCTGCTACATGGACGATACCGCGGCGCGCACCGAGTGGGGCTGGATGCCCCGTTACGATATAGCCGCCATGACGCAGGACATGCTTGTCCATATGGCGGGCAAACTGAGAAAGCCTAAGGAGGGCGACTATGTCACTGGATAAGCTCAACTCATTGCTGGCGGCAAATCTCGACAAGTTGGCCCAAACCGGCGTGATGAAGAGAAATGAACGGGTCATTACCGGCCGGCAACCGCCCCGCAACGGATTGGGGGCAAGATATTTCCTGAGAGGGTACGAAGGCCGGGCTTTCCTGCGGATGAACGCCAACGCCTATCTTGGCCTTAATCACCACCCGCGCGTGATCGAGGCGGAAGAGAAAGCCGCCCGGTGCTTCGGCACGGGCCCCGGTGCGGTCCGTTTCATCAGCGGCACCTTTGAGCAGCACATAAAGCTCGAAGAGCGTCTGGCCGCCTTCCACGGGCGGGAGGCAGGCATGCTGTTCAGCGCCGCCTATGCCACGGTCATGGGGGTATTGCCGCAGCTTGTCACCACTGATACCCTGGTGGTGAGCGACTCGCTCAACCACAACAGCATCATTAACGCCATTCGCCTTTCCCAGCCTGCCGCCAGGGCGGTTTATGATCACCTGGACACAAGCCGGTTAAGTCAGATTCTGGAGCAGCATGCAGGACAGGTGAAACGGGTAATCGTAACCACCGACGGCGTCTTCAGCATGCGTGGCGATCACGCCTTTCTGGACAAAATCAGCGCGATCTGCGAGCGCTATCAGGAGCGCTTTGAGGAAGGCGTGATTACTGTGGTCGACGATTCCCACGGCATCGGCGCTTTTGGCGCCAGCGGCCGGGGAACGGAAGAAAAAACGGCAGCCTGCGCCGACATCCTCATCGCCACACTGGGCAAGGCTTTCGGCGTCAACGGCGGCTATGTCGTGGCCGACAAGACAGTCATCGACTATCTAAGGGAAACTTCTCCCTTCTATACATATTCCAATCCGATTACTCCGGCGGAAGCAGCTGCCGCACTGGCGGCGTTGGAAATCCTCGACAGCAATGAGGGTGCCGCCTTGCTCAGCAAAATCAGAGACCTTGCCGCCCGGCTGCGCGATGGTTTCCTCAAACGGGGCTACGAAACCATCATGGGCGATCACCCCATCGTCCCCCTCGTTATCCGCGACACCGCCAGAACCAGGGAAATGGTACAGCGGCTGTTTGATCGCAATATCCTGGCCACAGGGCTCAGCTATCCGGTAGTGCCGAAGGGGGATGAGGAAATCCGCTTTCAAATTTCGGCGGAGCTTACCGAAAAAGACATTGACTACCTGCTGGAGAGCTTACGATGACATATGAACTTGGTCAAATACCAATTGAAGATATCGAGTGGGGACGAAAAACATTTTTAGAAAATAATGTTCTGCGTATTCATCGTGAAGAGCTGATCGACAAAGCAAGAGGGAATGATTCCCGCATAGCTTCTATCCGGGCTGACATTGCCCGGCCGGACGAAAGTGTGCGGATTCTTCCCGTGAAGGACGTGATCGAGCCGCGGGTCAAGGTCGAGGGAAGAGGGGGAATATTCCCCGGCTTGCTTTCCGGCGTGGAGACCGTGGGAGAAGGCCGGACGCATGTGCTGCAAGGATGCGCCGTGGTCACCGCGGGACAGATCGTGGGATTTCAGGAAGGACTGATCGACATGAGCGGCCCCGGGGCCCGCTATTCTTTCTTTTCCCGACTCCTGAATGTGGTTTTATCGATAGACGTCAAAGACGGTCTCTCCCGGCACGAACACGAGGAAGCCCTCCGCCTGGCCGGATTGCGCGCGGCCGTTTATCTGGGAGAAGCTGGGCGCAACGCGAAGCCGGATCATCTGGAGCGCTTCGAGACACACCCATCGTTAAAACCGAAAGGCAACGACAGTGACCTTCCCGGTGTTGTTTATCTCTACATGCTGCTGAGCCAGGGGTTGCTGCATGACACCTACCTGTACGGACAGGACCTGAAAAACCTGATTCCCACCCTCATCATGTCCACCGAGGTTATGGACGGGGCTATTGTCAGCGGCAACTGCGTTTCCGCCTGCGACAAGAATACAACCTATCATCACCAGAACAATCCCGTAATCCATGAACTCTTCAAACGGGACGGTATCGATCTGCGCTTTCTGGGAACCGTCGTTGCCAACTGCAACGTCACACTCCGGGACAAGCTGCGAACGGTAGAGTATGCCGCCAAGCTGGTTGAACTTTTGGATGCTGACGGTGTTGTCATTACCAAGGAGGGTTTTGGAAATCCTGATGCCGATGCCATGATGTACTGTGCCGGACTGGAAGGTAAAGGGATCCGCACCGTCATCATCACCGATGAATTCGCCGGGGTTGATGGAGCATCGCAGTCTCTGGCCGATTCGACTCCCCAGGCCGATGCCGTCGTGAGCACGGGCAACGCGAATGAACGGATTACATTGCCGCCCATGAATAAGGTGATTGGAGATATCCGGGTTGTGGAGAAAATGGCTGGGGGACAGTCGGGCAGCCTTTCCCGGGAAGGCATCACCGTTGAACTTCAGGCTATAACGGGAGCAACCAATGAACTCGGCTTTGAACTGTTATCCGCCCGGGGCGAATAGGAGAATGCAATGGCGGAGAAAATGAAAGCTGTCCTTTATCTGAATCAATTTTTTGGTCAAATCGGGGCGGAAGACAAGGCGGGTACGGAGCCCTTGATAAAAGCCGGTCCCGTGGGCCCCGGTGTCCTCTTCCAGGAGCTCCTCGGACCGGAGGCGGAGATTACGGCGACGGTCATCTGCGGCGACAATTATTTTGCCGAACACATTGAAGAGGTAACGGAAACCGTGCTGACTATGATCAGGGATTATAGTCCCGATCTGGTGCTGGCGGGGCCTGCATTCAACGCCGGAAGGTATGGAATAGCCTGCGGAGCGGTATGTGCGGCAGTAACGATCCGGTTGGGAATTCCCGCCGTGACGGGGATGTTTCCCGAAAATCCCGGGGTGGAATCCTATAGGAAGGCTGTTTATATCGTGGAAACAAAGGGCACAACTGCGGGAATGAGGGATGCAGCCGTAAAAATGAGCCGCCTTGCCCTGAAGCTGGCCAAGGGAGAGTCCATCGGTTCCCCGGCAGAAGAGGGATACCTACCCCGGGGCATTCGCCGGAACTACTTTGCACGGGAGAACGGCGCGGCAAGAGCCGTGACAATGCTCCTCAAGAAATTGAAGGGAGAGCCTTTCTTAACCGAATATCCCATGCCGGTTTTCGACCGTGTTGCGCCTCTGCCCCCCGTGGGAAGGATGAGTGAAGTCACCCTGGCGCTGATTACCAGCGGAGGGATTGTTCCCAAAGGAAACCCGGATCGCATAGAATCATCCAGTGCAAGCAGGTATGGGAAGTATGACATCAACACCCTGCAGCAGTTGACGGCGGAATCACATGAAACGGCGCACGGGGGATATGATCCCACCTATGCCAATGAAGATCCGAACCGGGTGCTGCCCCTTGACGTGGCAAGAGACCTGGAGAGGGAAGGGAGGATCGGCAAACTTTATCCCTGCTACTATGCCACTGTGGGAAACGGCACATCGGTAGCCAGAGCCGCTCAATTTGCCCGGGAAATTGCCCGGGACCTGAAAAGCGCAGGCGTACAGGCTGTTATCATCACCTCCACCTGAGGGACCTGCACTCGTTGCGGGGCAACGATGGCCAAGGAAATAGAAAGAGCAGGAATCCCGACGGTCCACATCTGCAGCATCGTTCCCATCTCCAAAACCGTGGGGGCCAACCGGATTATTCCCGCTATCGCCATTCCCCATCCCCTGGGGAATCCTGCCAAGTCCCGGGAGGAAGAAAAGCTGCTGCGCAGAGCACTGGTGGAAAAGGCCCTGCGCGCCCTGGAAACGAAGATCGAAGAACAGACGGTTTTTTGAGGTGAACCATGGACAACCCCGTTATTCAAGCGTGTTCCTACATTCTTGTTCATGTCCCCGACTTTGTACGCTATGGATCAAAGCCAAGCCGGGAAATAGAAGATGATAGGGACACTGTTTTGCCCGCTATAGAGCGACATCTGAGGGAGTTTGACGAGGCAGTGGCCTATCCTCCCAACCAGGTTTTTATCGGCAATCTTTACCCCGATCATTTAAACACCATCTCTCAACCCTGGTATCGGCATCCGGTTCAGGGCGCTTCCCGCTATGGAACTTATGGCGAGATCATGCCGGAAGAAGAATTTCTCGGGTTGATCAAGCTTGCCGATGACTTCGATCTAATGTGGATGGAAAAAGATGCCGCGCCGCTGATCAAAAAGTCGCTGGTAGCCCATCCTTTATGGAAAGATGCAGATTTGGAAAAAATCGGCGCCGGGGTGGAAATGACGCGCATCCTTGACCGGATTAAAAATCAAGGATCGCTGCCCCTCTATCATCATGGCCGGGTTATGGGCTGCATCCACCGCGATCATGAAAAAGACGACAACCTTAAAGCCCAGGTACTGATGGAAAATCTCCTGGCCAAGTCTTCGGCGGCCCTGGCTCTGCGGCATCTGCTGAAAAAGGCTGATATCCAGGCTGACGAAGTTGAGCTTCTCCTCAATTGTTCGGAAGAAGCCGTGGGCGACCGGTACAACCGGGGAGGCGGCGGACTTGCCAAAGCCATAGGCGAAATGTGCGGGTGTGTTTCGGCAACGGGCTGCGACATCAAGGCTTTCTGCGTCGGCCCGTTGTACGCCCTGCTGCATGCGGTCGGCCTCGTTAAATCCGGTTTGTTTCAGAAGATCGTCGTGGTCGGGGGAGGATCGATGGCCAAGCTGGGAATGAAATTTAAGGGTCATCTGGCCAAAGACATACCCATCCTGGAAGATGTGTTGGGAGGCTTCGCTTTCCTGGTGACTGGTGATGACGGAGAGAGCCCCCTGATCCGTCTGGACAGCATCGGTAAACATAACATAGGCTCCGGATCGTCGCAGCAGAACATTATGGAATCGCTGGTTTTGAAGCCCCTTCGACGTATGGGAAAGAAGATTACCACTGTGGATAAGTATGCCGTTGAACTGCAAAATCCGGAAGTAACCGTCTTAGCGGGAAGCGGCAATGTGCCTCTGGCCAACTACCGGATGATCGGCGCCCTGGCGGTTTTGCAAAAGGAGATTCACCGTGAAGAGATTGACCGGTTTGTTCTGGAACACGGTATGCCCGGGTTTTCCCCGACCCAGGGGCACGTGCCGGCGGCCATCCCCTTTCTGGGCCACGCCATTGACGCCATTAAACAGGGGAAAATAAACAATGCCATGTTTGTTGCCCGGGGCAGCCTCTTCCTGGGAAGGATGACCCAGCTATCGGATGGTTTGTCTTTTTTGATCGAGAAGAATCCCGGAAAGTAAACGTTGAATTCACTAAAACAGAAAGGATAAACGCTATGTTTAAAGGAAAAAAGGTCATCGTTTTTGGGGAAAGGGATGGTGTGCCGGGCCCTGCCATCGCCGCATGTATGGTGGCAGCAGGTGCGGAAGTAGTTCTGAATGTAACCGAATGCTTCGTCTGAACGTCGGCAGGTGCGGTGGATACGGAGAAACAGACCATCATCAAGAAACTGGTGGATGACATGGGAACCAGGGATCTGGTGGTGGTTATCGGGATAGCTGATCCGGAAGTGGCTCAAGTTACGGCGGAAACCGTAACGTTCGGCGATCCCAGTTTCACAGGTCCACTGGCCGGAGTCTCGTTGAGACTCCCCGTCTATCATATCCTTGAACCGGAGGTGAAAAAAGCCATTCCGCAGGACGTATACCAGGAGCAGGCTGGATTTATGGAACTTATTGCCAATACGGAGGAAATCGGCAAGGTATTCAGTGCAATAAGGAAGAAGATAGAAACAACCTGATAATTGATAAATGAAAATTGCAGCCCTATAAATTCAGCAATTCCAGCATCTCTGCAATATCCGTTGTTGGTTTGCTGCAGGTAAAGTTGGAGCAGATGTAGGCCGTCGTTTTGCCGTCGATGGATTTCATGTCCTTTGTGAAAGGAGCAATATGCGTTATGGCGGCGTCCGGTTCATCTTCAGGACGGAAAATAATCACGGCGCTGGGTAGGAAACGGCATTTAAGTTCATTAAGCATTCTTTGCGTATCATCATTGCTGCTCTTGCCGACAACGACAATTTCAGAAGAAGGATTTTCTAAAAAGCCCAAGCCGGTCATGAACTGAGTATGTCCTGCCGGACTTTGACGCACCAACGCGGCGAATGCCCGAATTAATCCCCGTGCCCTTTCTTCCAGTTTGTGATTGCCCGTGATCCTGGAAAGCCGCAGCAAATTGAGCAGCATAACTGAGTTTCCCGAGGGAATGGCGCCGTCATAGCTTTCTTTCTGACGTACGATCAAATCAGTGCTGAAATCCGGGGCAAAATAAAAGCCTCCGGATTTTTCATCAAAGAAATGTTCAGTTAAATAATCATTCAGCTCCAGGGCTTTATTGAGCCAGTATTCATTGAAGCTTGTTTCGTAAGCTTCGATTAATCCCCAGATTAAAAAAGAATAGTCGTCCAGATCAGCATCGATGGCCGCTTCGCCATCACGGTAACGATGCAGTAGGCCTCCATCTGCTTTCTGCATATTTTTTATGATAAATTCGAGCGCCCGCAACGCCACTTCCAGATAGCTGTTTTCTTTCAGGAGGCGTGCTCCTATGGACAAAGCCGCGATCATCAAGCCATTCCAGTCTGCCAGGATTTTATCGTCCTTATGGGGATGAATACGTTTCTCGCGTGCGGAATAAAGTTTCTCTGTTGCCACTACTGTTTTGTGCCTTAATTCTTCTTCGGAGATACCTGAAGAGGAAGCGATTTCCGGCCATGATTTTTTCATGTGCAATATATTACGGCCGCTTTTCGAGCCTGTTAAAGGTTCATAAAAGTTGCCTTCTTTTTCCACATTGTAAACATCGACTATCAGTTGCGCCTCTTCGCGGGAAAGCGTCTGTTCAATTTCTTTAAAAGTCCATAGATAAAATTTCCCTTCTTCGTTTTCGGAATCGGCATCTTCGGCTGAGTAAAAACCACCGGTAGGCGATGACATATCCCGCAGAACATAGCCGAATATTTCGGCGGCTTTTTCTTTGCAGCCGGGGAAACGAAGCGCAGCGTGGGCCTCCGCATAGGTCATGGCAAGGAGGGCCTGATCGTAGAGCATTTTTTCAAAGTGAGGGAGCAGCCATTTTTCATCTGTGCTGTAGCGATGGAAACCAAAGCCGAGTTGATCATAAATGCCGCCTCTGCCCATTGAATCCAGTGTTTTGGAAGCCATCTCCAGCGCTTTTTTGTCGCCCGTCCAAAGATTGTAACGCAGCAGAAACATTATTTGATGAGGCATGGGGAATTTGGGGGCAGGGCCGAAGCCTCCATATGTTTTGTCAAATTGAGCATCAAGCTCCTGAAAAACGACGGTTAAGTCTTTTTTGCTAAGCTCGGCAGCGATAACATCGTTCATCTTCCCGATTATGGACACAGCATGATTGGCCGCCTGCAAAACTTCTTCGCGTCTATTTTTCCATATTTCCTGAATTCGGGGTAGAAGGTCAAGCATCCCGATCAAGCCGGGGCGGCTTTCTTTTGGTATGTAAGTGGCGCCATAGACGGGTTGCCGCTGCGGAGTCATTAATATTGTCAGCGGCCAGCCGCCTTTTCCCGTAAAGGCCTGGCAGGCGGTCATATAGACTTTATCAATATCCGGGCGCTCCTCACGGTCAACCTTTATGCAGACAAAGTATTTGTTTAATAGACTTGCCACTTCCGTGTCTTCAAAGGATTCGTGAGCCATCACGTGGCACCAGTGGCACGTGGAGTAGCCAATGGAAAGAAATACCAGCTTGTCTTCCCGCAACGCCTTTTCAAAAGCTTCCTTTGCCCACGGATGCCATTGAACGGGATTGTAGGCGTGTTGAAGCAGGTAAGGGCTCTTTTCGTGTATTAAAAGATTGGGTATATTTTTATCGTTTTTCATCGGCTCTCCATCAGAAAATTATTGTCGCAGCAAACCATTGACAAGATAAGACATAATGAGCCCCAGCCCCGTCACCGTGTGAGCCTTGATTATTGACAGGTTAGCGGGAGCGATGTGCAGCGGATTATGAAGGAAGCGACCGGCAACAAGCATGGAATGCAGCGCCCACGGGAGGCTGATCAGCCCCAGGAGAACAAGGGGACTGCTTACACTGGTCAGCACCATAAAGATAAGCACCAGATACGCAGCGATCAGACCGATGATGTAAAGCATCAAACCAGCCAGCCTGCCGAATCTGGCAACAAGGTTCCATTTGCGGGCATGGCGATCATCATCGTAATCGGGGATTTCATTGATAATGATCATCGACCACATTATTAATCCTAAAATCAGGGACGCCAGAAGAGCTTCCAGATCAAACCTGCCGGCCTGGACAAAGTAAGCTCCAAGAACAATAACAGGGCCAAAATTGACAAGCAAACCCAGTTCACCGAAACCGCGGTAGCCGAACTTTATCGGTGGTGCGGTATAAAATATGGAAGAGAGAAGACCGAATAAAGCAAGAACAAGAACGGGCCATCCGGAAACCCAAAAGAGATAGGCTCCTGTAAAAGCTGTTCCTGCAAAGCACAGTACTGATGCAGCCAGCATTTTTTCCGGTGTCAGCAAATTGCCTGTTAAGACGCCGCTGCCTCCCGAATAGGGGTTCTTTTCGCTGTTTTTTTCACGATTAACGGCATTTCTAAAATCGACGACATCATCCAGCATATTCAGGCCCATGCTGTTGAGTGTTATCCCGAGCATTACCAGGAGGAAATTCAAAAGATGAAAAGGGTATCCCTGCGACCAGGCAATCACGCTGCCCAGCAATGCCGGAAGCACAGCTGGAATTACAAAATGAAGCCGTAAAGCGCGAAACCATATAACTATAGGGGAGTAGCTCATGTTTTGCACTCCTTAGGCCGCAATTTTTAACCATGCAGGTCAAAGATTTAATGAATGAGCTTCGTTGTCAATCCTATGTCGGTTAAGAATTAAAATGAATCTTTTTTGAGTGGTTTTAAAATTAAAAGTAATGACGATATGAACATTCTTTTATCAATTTTCAATATATCATTAAAAGTTAATTGATTTAAGATATTTTTTCAAAGCACCGATATTTTAAACCATAGAAAGAACAACAGCGCAGCCGGAGTCCCGCGATGATTTGGGATTATTAAACGGTCAAATCTTTTTTTGAGTGCAATAAGTTATTGTAATCCTATGTGCTAAAAAGGGGGTAATTATGAAAAAGTTTGTAATATCGATGTTTGTCCTTGCCTCAATGACGATTCTCTCCTCTAATTTATGTCATGCTGCCATTTATAATGGCGCTATGCCGGGCAATGCAATCATTCCACTTAGCCATTATGCGTATACCGATAACAATATATGGTATTCATATGATGATTTAGAATTCGGATTTCGTATTTCATGTGATTCACAATCAATTGATACGGGTTACGATATCAATGGTAATGGTGATAACTGGGCTCTGGATGCCTATCAATGGCTGGCTGGTCAATTTACTCTTAGCAAGTCCTCGACCATTGATTCTATTCAGGGGTATATGTGGGGGCAACCTGATGGCGAAATTAGATTGGCTATATACAACTCAGACAATGTGAACAATATACCTGCCGGCGCACCGATTTTTAATCAAATGTTTAATACATCTGATGTAGACGGCTGGTATGGGCTAACAGGCATAAACCTGTCTCTTGATGCTGGAACATATTGGGCTGCAGTTGAGGTTGTTCCTATTCCAGGTGCCTTTGTACTTTTTAGTTCAGGATTACTCGGTCTCTTAGGTATACACCGCTTTAGAAGAATGAAATAATAATTGCTCAATGTAATTGTCAGGCAGGGATTGTAATCCCTGCCTTTTTTTTGCCTGTTTAGTCAATCAGCATAACTTCATAAAATCATTAATATTCTAATATATTTCAAAAAAAGCCGCGGGTTGGGAAATGATCCTGCTTTTGAAGTAATAAAGAGCACACGGTTAACAAAAAAGTCTATATTTTAAGTTATAGATAAATAAATTATCCAGTATATTCCATTCAACCGTATATTCGTTTATAAGTACAAAAAATCATTATTTTTATCGTTGTTTTTCTATATCCCGGTAGTAATAGTTTAGTTCTTTTACTATCAGGTATGTCAATTGGGCGTTGCCGTTTCGTGTTTCACATAAGTATCTGAAGAACATGCGGCGGTAGAGGAGTTATTTGAAAGAAAACGAAAGTTCGGAACTGGTGGCTTTGATGGTGTTAAATACAATGTACTAAAAAGGAGGTTCTTATGAAAAAGATCTTGATATCGTTGTTTGTCCTTGTCTTTATAACAATTCTCTCATTTAATCTATGTTATGCCGCTCTCTATAGTGGATCTATGCCGGGTAATGCAATTAACCCACTCAATCATTATGCGTATAATTATGATAATGGCTCAGGTAGAGCATGGTATTCATATGACGGTTTAAATTTGGGAATTCGTATTTCATCTAATTCTCAAGTAATCGATACCGGTTACGATGTTAATGGTAATGGTTCTAATTATGCACTGGATATCGATCAGTGGCTGGCAGGTCAATTTACTATCAGGCAGACCTCAACTATTGATTCTATCCAGGGGTATATGTGGGGTCAATCTAATGGCGAAGTTAGATTGGCTATATACAACTCGGACAATTTGAACAATATACCTGCCGGCTCACCTATTTTCTCTCAAATTTTTAATACATCCGGCGTTGATGGCTGGTATGGCCTAACAGGCATAAATCTGCCTCTTAATGCTGGAACATATTGGGCTGCATTTGAGGTTGCTCCATCTCAGGTTCCTCTCCCCGGTGCCTTTCTGCTTTTTGGTTCAGGGTTGCTTGGTCTTTTAGGTATTCGCTTTGGAAACAAGAAATAATAGCTGATAGTTGTAATTGCCGGGCAGGGATTTTTATCCCTGCCTTTTTTGTGTGTTTTACAGGCACTAAAGTAAAAATTATTTAACTTTTTCTATCTTAATCAATAAAATGCGATCATAAATAGATTACGCTGATGCGAAACTGATTCCGGTATGCAATGAACCTTACTCATCTGGTCGTAAAAGCTGCTAATCATTTATTTTATCTGGATTCGTCACAAAACGCTTTAATAAACTCTTCAAGCAAAAATCCGCTTGTTAACCCAAGGCTGTAAAGGCTTTGTGTTGCGGATTTTAATTGTTTAGTGTAGATTCGCGCATTTTAAAAAGAAGGTTGGAAAGATTCTTTATGCTGCGTAATTTATTTACAGACAGAATAATTTTCTTGTTTTCTATGATCGTGTTTGTTTGCTGTGCTGGTGGCTGCGGTCATGTTTTGTCATCGCAGGAACGCGGTTGCCTTACTTATCGGGCGGCATTTGATATGGGATCAGAAACGACGAAAATGAAGGTCGGCAGGGTTAATAAGTGTATGCAGACAGTCGAAGAAGTCGTGTATAAAAATGAAGTGAAAGTTCCTTATGCTGAAAATCACCGTTCCGGTTCATTCACTGTGCAAATACGAAACAGAGGAATAACTGCTTTATCGAAATTGAAAAATGAAGCAATTCAAAATCGGGCCGCAGCTTTTTCCGGAGCGGCTACCGAATCTTTCCGCCAGGCATCCGATTCAAAAGAGTTCCTGGAGGAAATTAAAGAAAAAACCGGGATATCAATAAAACTGATCGATCAGGATCAGGAAGCAATGCTGGGTTATTTGGCCGCCAGTGCCGCTTTTCCTGACAAGAAGAATGTCATTGTCTGGGATATTGGTGGTGCTTCCATGCAGATGATTTTTCGCAAGAAGAGCCGGGAATTTATCATTTATCGAGGACAAATGGCTTCAGTTTCTTTTAAAGAAGCAATTTTGCTGCACATCAAAAAGCCAAGGCTGGGAACTTATTTGTCACCCAATCCTATCGGTAGAGAAAATCTGAAAAAGGCATTGGAGATTGTTTGGGATTCTGCCGGGGACGTACCGGAAGAAATTAAAAAAATAATTCATGAACCGGATTCCGTAGTCCTGGGCATCGGCGGGGTGCATAATCAAAGTGTGAAAAGACAACTGGGAAAAAATATCCCCTGTACCGAAGCGGAGCTGCAAAACACATTGGCAACCAGGTTGGAGTTGAATGATAAAGAAATCGGCGGCGATTATGCTGCAACGGATGTCTCCAATTTAATCTTAGTTTTGGGTTTCATGAAAAAGCTGGGAATAAAAGAAGTTATACCGGTTAATGTGAATCTTACGGACGGAGTTTTAATTGACCCGCAGTACTGGTAACAGGAATTAATACTTATTGAGGAGGATGTGCTTTTGTATGGCGGAAGAAACAAAAGAAAGATGGTTGAATTATCTGGCTTTAACAACGGTTGTGCTTGCCGTATGCGCCACGCTTTCCACGTTTAAAGGCGCGGGATATTCCACACGTGCGGTGCTTTCCCAAACCCAAGCGGCTAACCAGTGGGTGTATTATCAGTCCAAGAGCATTAAGGGCTATTTATATGAAAACCAGAAAGAAACGATGGAGTTAGAACTTAAAAGAGAAAGAGCAAAACTTGCTAAAGAATTGCAGGACGAATATGAGAAAAAAATAGCAGCGTACAATCAAAAATTAAAACGCTATGAAGAAGAAAAAGCATCAATCGCACAGGAAGCTAAGAAATTAGAATCCATCAGGGATGAATCGCAAAAACACACGCAGGCCTTCGGGTTGGCCGTTATTTTCCTGCAAATCGCCATTCTCTTGTCTTCAATAGCTGCTTTGCTGAAGAAAAAGTATGTATGGGTTCTGGGTATGGGAACCGGGATTGCAGGATTAGTTTATTTCGCCAATGGTTTTTTATTATTCATTGAGTAAAAGAAAAATGGCTATTGTAAAAGATACTTTTACAATAGCCGTTTTTCGATCAGATCAAAAAAAATAATAAATGCGTTTAAAGGTCCAGAAGTTCTTCCACTTCCCGGCGAATCGACTGTAATCCCTTTTCGGAAGATGCTTCGAAGCGTAAAACTATTATCGGCTGCGTATTGGAGGAACGGACCAGAGCCCAACCATCATTAAAAGGAATGCGCACTCCGTCAATGTCGATGAGACCGGGTGTATTCTTGTACTGATTTTTAATTTTATCGACAATGTCAGCTTTTTTATCATCCGGGCAATCAATTCTGATTTCCGGAGTAGCAAATGTCTGTGGTACATCAGAAAGAAGAGCGCTGATTTGCTTGCCGGTCTGTGATAATATTTCCAAAAGTCTCAAGGCGGCGTAAATAGCATCATCATAACCAAAGTAGCGGTCGGCAAAGAAGATATGGCCGCTCATTTCTCCGCCCAGAGCAGCCTTTTCTTCTTTCATCTTGGCTTTGATCAGTGAATGTCCGGCTTTCCACATAACCGGCCTTCCGGAATGCTTTTTGATATCATCATATAAAACCTGCGAACACTTGACTTCGCCGATGATTGTGGAGGCGGGTTTATCTTTCAGAATATAGCGGGAGAAGAGCAATAGTAATTTATCGCCCCAGATGATTTCACCTTTATCACTGATGACGCCAAGTCGATCGGCATCGCCATCGAAAGCGATTCCCAGATCCGCTTTTTGTTCCTGTACAACGCTGATCAGTTCCTTTAAATTATCTTCAACAGTGGGATCGGGAAAGTGATGGGGAAAGCGGCCGTCAGGTTCACAAAATATATCTGAAACATCATAGTCCAGGCGTTTAAGCAGGGGAAGGAAAAAGCGCCCGCCGACTCCATTGCCGGCATCAACAACAACTTTCAATTTCTTGTTGATGGAGACGTTGTCAAAAAGATAATTTTCATATTCCTTTGATATGTTTCGGTTTCGGGACAGCGCCTGTCCTGTTGCAAATTTGCCGTTTTCGATGATTTTTCTCAAGTCCTGAATATTATCGCCATAGATTGTGTCATTGCCTATGCAGATTTTGAAGCCGTTAAATTCCGGGGGATTATGGCTGCCCGTAACCATTACTCCACCGCCTGTTTTCAGATGGCGGATGGAAAAATAAAGCATCGGAGTGGCGCAAAGCCCGATATCAATTGTTTCGATGCCGCAGGAATTGAGCCCCTTAATTAAGAAATTGTGATAGGCGTCGGAACTTAAACGGCAGTCACGCCCGACCGACATAATTTTTACCTTATGCTGATCGGCATAAGTACCAATGGCGCGGCCCAGGTTAAAAACAAATTCTTCATTTAAGTCCTGATCGACAACGCCCCTTACATCATATTCTCTGAAGACATTTGGATTCATTAGTTATCACTTTCCAGGAAGAAGATATTTTTAAAATCTTCTAAATATAGAAAAATATCACCTCTGTGTCAATATTATACTGTCAATAAATATGATTCGGCAATTTTCTCCTATTCTTTATTGGCTTTCTCTTTTATTTTGTTTTTGAGCTCAGGTTTATTGAGTAAATCGGTCGAATACATGCCCGATAGAAAATCGTCATCTTCCAGTACTGCTTGATGGAGCGGAATCGTTGTCTTCAATCCTGTGATGTGTGATTCCGCCAGCGCCCTCTTCATACGGGCAATAGATTCTTCGCGGCCTTTTCCCCATGTTATAAATTTCATGAGCAGTGAGTCATAATAAAAGGGAACAGTGTAACCTTCGTAGATGCCCTCGTCGACTCGAACAGCCGGACCATGAGGAATGCGGAGCTTATGAATTGTGCCCGGTGAAGGCAGGAACCTAACGGGATCCTCCGCATTTATCCGGCATTCCAGGGCATGACTTTTCATGGTAATATCGTCCTGATCAATATCGAGCTGATTGCCGGCGGCGATCTTGATCTGCTGTTTAACGATATCAATACCCGTAGCCATTTCCGTAATGCAATGTTCGCACTGAAGACGTGAATTAATCTCATTGAAATAAAATTCCCGAGTGCTGCCCGGCATATAGAAGAATTCAACAGTAAGTGCTCCTACATAATTCAAAGTCATGGCCACGTCTATTGCCGCCGCGCCCATCTTCATCCGTAAAAAGGGTGACAGAATCGGGCAGGGAGCTTCTTCAACTAGTTTTTGAAAACGGCGCTGAATGGAACAATCCCTTTCTCCGAGATGCACAACATTACCGAATCGATCAGCAAGAACCTGAAATTCCACGTGTTTGACTCCGGATAAATATTTTTCAATATAGAAACTGGAGAGACCAAAAGCCTTTTGTCCACGTGATTTTGCGGCTTCCACCGCCTTATCCAGTTCCTGTTGATTTCTGGCGATCATGATGCCGATTCCACCGCCGGCACCGGCCGGTTTGACAACAACGGGATAGCCGATTTCTGCGGCAATTTCTCGCGCCTGAGCAAGACCCTTCGGGCCTGTATCGGTAATGGCTTCGTCGGAACCGGGGGTGACAGGGATATTTATCATCTTCATCAATTGCCGGGCACGGTTTTTCGGTTTTGCTTTGGACATACATTCACTGGAAGGGCCGATAATAGTTATGCGGCGGCTTTCCGCTGAATCAAAAAATTCAGGATTTTCGGAAAGGAAGCCATAGCCGGGGTGTATGGCTTCAGCTTCGCAGCGTTGCGCCACTTCCAGCACTTTTTCAAAATTGAGGTAACTCTCCAATGCTTCCGGCGGTCCAATTTCGTAAGCTTCATCGGCCAGATGCACATGCAGAGAATTAGCGTCTACCTCGGAGTAAACGGTTGCTGTCTGAATGCCCATGTCCTGACAAGTGCGAATGATGCGGACGGCTATTTCACCGCGGTTGGCAATTAAAATTTTTTTAAATTTTTTGTTCATGGTTTTTCTCCATTGTTCAATTATGTCCAAGAGCTTCCTGGTGTCGGATTGGCAGCGCAAATGTGTAAATAATTACGCGTGTGTAAACCGGCTCACAGCTCTGGCGTATTCGTAGTGAATTATATGCCTTAATATTTTTCGGGACATTCAAAATAAAGCAATGTATTCAATTACATGTCAATTATTGCCGTTCCAAAAGATCCCAGATTATTCATGATTTAAAAACGATTTATTAATTATGCAGATTTTATGCCTTATCTTTTTGGCGGTTGTTTCCGGAAATGTATGTGTCTGATAAAACTTTTTTAATTTTGTCCGCCGAGGATGGAACTGGCAAACTGTCGTCGGAAATAATGCGTAAAAAATTAGTTATGATATAAAAAGTTGCACCCCAAAGGATGTCCTGTCCTTCTTGATCATCATTAAGTACAATACAGGGAAATTGATTTCTCGACATGTGATGGTGGAATGATGTTTCAATTTCCAGAAGCGCATATCTGGAGGCGTCGAAAAAAGTACTGAGCGGGATTTCTAATACTTTTTCCACTTCCGGACTTAATTTAAATTCATAGGGTTTTCTGGTCAGGCATACTAATGGGAAAATTGTCCGGGTCATAAGAATCAGGGAATATGTAGGCAAAGCGCCCAGAAAGGAAACCGTCAGAGGATTCAATCCGATTTCCTCCCATGCTTCCCTTAAAGCGTTGCTGAGAAAGAGACGCACTAAATCAATTGATTCTTTGTCTTCGCAGCAAGCCAGCCTGCTTAGTCCCTTGTGCAGCGACGGAAATAGTCCTGTGGTTAAAATAACGCTGATGATTTTATCGATGGAAGGATGAAGCATGCCGCCGGGGCAACTGATATCACCGGCCTGCGATACCAAATCCGATCGTTTAATGAGCTGAAAAACATATTCGGAATTACCCGTACTTAATTGCTTATAGTTAATCAGCAGAACTACTCCGGCAACACGGTGAGGGGTAGCTATGTTCGCGGCAGATTTGAATTGCCGGTACTTTCCCTTGTAATCGATAGGTACCGAACACAGTTTGCTGACAATTAATGAAGGCAGCAGATCTTTTTGCCGAAAAATAGAAGTATCCATAAAAATCCTGGAATCGAGAAATTATCGAAGATTGAATTTAACAAGGTAGTCGAAAATTGTCTATTATTTTTACAAGTTCTGTTGATTAATTATTAAGGCGATTTTTTCCTGGCACCTGGAAGATAAATAAGGAGAGCAGACGGGAGCCACTGGAAGTGAATATATTTTTTTAAAAATAAATAAAGTAAATCACTAGTGTCCGGAATAATCCGTAAATAAGTTCAATTGGTTAAGATTTTTGTCTATGTTGTTTTCGTAGTCATAAAATGTAAGTAGTTGAAACATTGATGTTCTTTCAAATAGAGAGACGCTCAAAACCTGTAAAATTGTGTAGAGACTCTCCTGTAAATTCAGCCGTTTCTTGAGTATAGCCACGATCAGGTAGACGGAAATTGCTATCCAGATCTGAGTCTTTACGGCATTCTCTGAAGTACCGTAAAAGCTCTTGATACGTAGATTCTGTTTGATCCATTTGAAAAAGAGTTCTACCTGCCAGCGTTGTTTGTAAAGCTGGGCGATGGTGATGGCAGGCAATAGGAAGTTGTTGGATAGAAACACCAAAGTTTTGTTGGTTTCGAGGTCGTGATATTTTACTCGTCTGAGCTTGCCGGGATAATCCCCTGCCGACTTCGGTACGGTCAGCAGGATCGATTGATCGCACACGATGCCCGTTGATTTGTCTACTGGATGGGAGTAGAGCCTGCGGCACTTCAGATTCAATTTGCCGCGGATCACAAAGAACGCGGAAGCGCAGGTAACAGTATGTAGCCTGGAAAAATCCAGGAAACCACGATCCATAATGTAAAAAGCGCCTGCTTCCAGAGGGATTAGATCCAAGGTGTTGACTTCGTGGAGTTTGCCGTCGGAGATGTGGATAAAGGTCGGAATGTTGCCCCGTAAATCCAGCAAGGTGTGAAGACGGACGGCACCCTTTGTTTTCCGGAAGTGCGCCCAGGGAAAGATTGACAGGCACAGGTCGATTGTCGTGGCATCCAAAGCATAAACCGTGTTCTTGAGTTCCACGGCCAATGGTTCTTTCTGGTAGAGCTTCCTGGCAACACCGATCAGATGATGGGCAAAATCCGCATAGATGCGCCAATCCCGCATCTCGTTTGCTTCCGCCAAAGTACTGCGGGAAACCTTGCTGCGGATGCCCATGTGATAGAGTTTGTTGTTTTGTGCCCGGAGGCAGGCTTCGATGTCTCTCAAACTTTCGCGATACGTCAACTGGGCAAAAGACATGATCCGGAACTGATCGAGACAGGTGAAATGCTTGACGCTGAAATTGCCCTGGTACTTCTCCACGCAGCGTTGGAAGGTCTTCAGCGGCATGAAGTCCATAACTTGGGTGAACACAAGCGAGCCTGTATACATGAGTACTCCCTTCATGAGAAAATCTCAGGAGAGGATTACAGATTCTACCTTGTATTTTCAAGTCGAGGACAAACATAAAGTTATTTTTCTATGAAATATATTAAATTGTTACAAATTTTAATTGCCGGTTATTCCGGACAGTAGTGAAAGTAAATAATTACTTCTTAGACTGAGCCCAGCAATCACTCCAGGAAGAAGGAGACGAACCTTCGGATTTACAGGTAGAATCACAGCTTTGACCTTCCGCCATGCAAAGTCTGCTGTCCGCAGTATAATTATAACAGGCATTAATTTTATTATTGCAGCAATCAATACAATTATTAATGCGTCTCTCCCGTTCTTCATCCGTGTCTTGCTTTTTTGCAGCAGCCTTTTCTTTTTCTCCGACAGCTTTTTTCTCCTCAATTGAAGGCTCTACTGATGAAGGTTTGTCAACAGAGTCTTTTAAGACACAATCTCTCATTCCGCTTCGCGGATTATCAGTAATTATTGCTTTGCCATCACGGTCAATGCAACTATATAATTCACCTGAATTAACGGAGATCACTAAAGAGAAAAACACGCATAATGTAAAAAATGTTTGTTTCATTTTTTCCCCGACTTTAATGGAACTGAAAAAATAAATCTTTTGATATTGTAGAACGCTTTTTTGTTTAATTTAACATAAAAAGAAATGAAAATAAATAATCATCTTATCGATTGCCATCGTCGATGTACAGAGCGGAGAAGAACAAACCATGCAGCAGGATGAAGTATAAGTGAGGCTATTGCTTGCTACTGTAAGTTCTTCTGTTGCAGTTTTGCCGTTCTAATGGCTTCTTTTATATCTTTATTATTAGGATCAATGTCGATAACGCCCTGCCATGACACAAGTGCACTATTTAGATGACCTTTCCTGTATTCTTGAAATCCCTGTATGGAAAGAGACTTTTTGCAGTAAGATAGCCTGGAATTCAAATAAGCAATGTTGAATGAGAGCATCTGAACAATATGACTAAATTTGCCATAATTATTCTGTAAAACATAATAAATCCTGCCCGCACAGGCAAAGTCCCTCTTCTCGAATGCATTGTCAGCCGTTGACTTTATATTATCGAGGCTCTTCGCATACATTTGCACGAGTTGCGAATGCCGCGGTTGCTTGCGGCACTCGTTACTATAGATGTTAATCGCTTTTTGGTAGTTACCTGCTTTAATATTTTTTTGGGCTAGATCTGCTACCTGATCCGGTGATTGACTGGATGCCTGTGTTGTATTCTTAGTATTCGACGATGTGTGAACAGAACTTTTTGATGATACCAGGTTTTTTATTCCAGTACACGACTGGAGAGTAAACGAGAGTACGAAAACGAAGAAAATCAGTTTTATCCCGAAGAATAACATTATCAGGCCACCTTAAACACAGATAATGGCATGTTATGGCAACTTTGCTTTTCCATCAGCTCAATAAAGACCTCAGCAAGGTCTGGACGGAACTGTATGCCTGACATACGCTTAATCTCTTTTAAAGCATCTTCCTCGGAGAGCGCCTTTCTGTAAGGCCTGTCGGAGGTCATTGCATCAAATGTATCCCCAATGGTTATTATCGCTGCAAAAAGAGGAATATTGTCACCGGCCAATCTGTCAGGATAGCCCTGGCCATTATGCCACTCATGATGGTGGCGAGTGGACGGAATGGATTTGACCAGTGAGGGTGCCCAACTAAGAATGTCCGCTCCATACTCCACATGGCGTTTCATCTCATCATATTCAGCTGGGCTAAGTTTCCCTGGCTTGAGTAAAACGGAATCAGGAATCTTTATCTTACCTACATCATGAAAGAGGCATGCTACCTCCAGATCTGCTAATTCATCATCAGAAAGCCCTATCTGCGTGCCAATAAGAAGGGACAATTGAGCAACCCGTGCGGAATGCCCATGAGTATAGGAATCTCTTGCATCTATGGCTGCCGCTACCACTTTTACGATGGAGACATACGCTTCTTCGAGATCATGAGCATATTTATTCAGTTTGCCCTTCTGCTCTGCTATTTTTGCAGACATTTCATTGAAATTACGTGTCAGTTGACCAAGCTCATCTTGAGAATAGATTATGAGTTGCTTTTTGGCTGTTCCGTTTTTCAATTCATCTACACCCGCAGAGAGTTCTTTTATGGGTTTGATCAGGAAAGATGCCAGCAATGAACTTGCAAAAATCCCGAGAACTACAATGATACCGAAGATAATTAATATTCTGTCCACGATTTTTTTCTGTGCCTCGATCAGAACTGATCGGTTCATGCCGAGTATCACATTGCCCAGTGGTTTCTTCATGAAAACGATAGGGCATATTATTTCAAAGATAGTTCCCGACGATTTCGACAATTCTCTTACCGTAGTTCCATCAACAGCTCTTCTGAAAAGACGGCCCTGGGTGACAAGCATTGCCTCCCCGATTAACGGGGCATCGCTATGAACAATTGCTTTCATTCCTGGATCGACAATGGCCACGTAAGGCATGTCACTATTTGATACCTTGGCCTTATAAACAAGCGTATCCAACCCCAGAAGATCCTCCGATAAAAGACTATAGCCTGCTGATGCGGCAATACTCTTGCCAACAGATTCCCCTCTCTTGATCATCTCATTTAGCATGTAATCGTTCATGATCTGGACAGTCATTATACAAAGTACAAAAGACGTACAGGTCAGGAGTATAACTGTGAAAAAAGCAATCTTAAATCTCAGGCTTGCAGACCGAAAACTCTGTGATATCAAGAGCGTCATGGTTTGGAACGGCTTTATAAGAGTCTGTAAGTATGAAGATATTTTAAAAGCAATGGATCGTTGGTCTGGAATCATCACTTGGACTATCTCCCGTTAACACTGGTATCTTTCATACAAAACACTTTTTTTTTCGGTAAAAAGAAAGGGAGACTTGAGGTTTTTGGTAAGAATTCTTTTATGGAGGGAATAACAGGAAACCAGATAACGGAAATCTTGAGGGTTAAAGCCGATACAGGTTATTCCAATTCTAAATCAAGCACTGTCTTTGTTGGCACAGCGTGCCCCGGCGCAGGCCGGGGTCGTCGGCTTCCTCAACGTATGAACAATACGCCTGGTTGCCTCCTCCTAGCCGCCGCGATATCATCATTTATTTAGAAATGGAATTATAAGTTGACTGGGCTTATTAAAATCAGGATAGAAAAGGTAAACAGTAATTAGTTTCAGGAAAATAGCCCTGAAAAAGAAAAGGACTTAGAGTACTCTCTAAGTCCTTTTATATTGACTGGTGGCGGTGCCTGGATTTGAACCAGGGACACTACGGATATGAGCCGTATGCTCTGACCAACTGAGCTACACCGCCTTTTTTTAAAGGCCGAACGTCGCTATATATAACCGCTCAAGTTTTGTCAATAACTATTGATTGACGCCGTCCAATTTATAAAAAACAATTACACTTTTTTCTCTTACGGAAGATCCTACCGATAAAACTAAAGCTAAAACAAGTTCCGGTTTGCCGTCATTGTCTATATCTTTGAAAACATAATCGGCAACATAACCATTAATTTTTTTCGTTCTCCAGTTTTCCGCCATCCCCAAACCATCCCATTCCAGATTGTAAATTTCGCTGGAGGTAAACAATTTTATGTTTTTAAAAACACGGCCGGCTGATGATAAATTTTTCACAATAATAAGTTCTTTCTTCCCATCTTTATTAATGTCATACGTAAGAATCCTTAAATTGACGTAAGCGCTCTTTCTGCTGCTCTCTTCTTCATAACGCTTTTTATCTAATACATTTTCGAAAAAATTATTGCTGCCGCCAAACTCTTCGTCGCCTCTCCAGATCAGATCGTCATTGTGAAAACCGAAAGTGAAAATCTGATTTAAGGGTTTACTTGTTTGTCGGAAAATACAGATATGATCCAGCTCATCCAGCGCAATAACTCTTTCATCGCTGCCGCCTGTACCGAAATTATCAATCGCCAACCCGTAAATAGATAATCCACGAGGGATTTTCATTTTTTGATCCTCGACAAACTTGCCGTTTCTCCATACCAACTCATGAATTTCCGTATTAAATATCTCATCCAATCCGTACGTTTGGCTCAGCAGCAGGGGGATTCCGGAAGGTGTGTCTATTACCCGTAAAAACCATTTTAAGTCGGAATCTGTTTTTACATACTTCCCATCTTTGTATTCCACGACGAAAGAATCAAGAGTTGAATCATTTACGGATGTTACATAAATTTGTTTGATGCCGGTTTTTTTAATATCCGCCACGTCAACAGATAAGTATTTATCGTATTTCTTCCCTGTAATTTTCTGCAATACCCGGAATTCGTTATCGAGTTTCTGGTATATGTAAATATTACGATCATCGATTGTGACTACCTCGTTTTTACCGTCACCGTTGACGTCCCCGATATCCATGCCTTTGAATTCCGTAGGAAACTGCTGGCTCATCCAAAAGCCTTTGTGCTTAAAGGGATCATAGGGGCTGTTAATATAATCGGCGTTGATTACGGAAGTCAGCGTTCCCCTTTTACCGGTTTTCATTCCGGCAAGTATCATTGCTTCACGAGAAATTCCGGGAGCCTGCGAGGGTGTTGCAGCCGGAGAAGCCGCTGCGGCGGCCTGGGGAGCGCCTCCCATGATATGCTGGACAATACGTTGTGAAAAATCGTTTACTTTGGGAATTACTTCGTCCATGTTTGGCGATTGAGTAAAAAATCCGACATCGGATTTGGCGGTTGTAATATCAACCAGTCTGCCGTCAACACTGATACTGCTGCCGATTTTGGTTATACTTCCCCAAACAACATAATCAGACTTTAATTTTTTGCCGATGCTGTATACGTCATTTAAAGAAATATTTTTAATATTGTGTTTTTTCAATTCTTCCGCAACGACATCCTTAGCGGTCACATTAATTTTATTGGATACGGCAATCCGGGTGATGAGCATGTCCTGTATCCCCTGTTTAACATATTCGATATTTTCCGAACTGTTCAAGGTGAAGGGCAGCACTGTTACGGTATACCTGTCCTTTGCCCATAACGATCCGGTAAAGAACATAATAATAACCATACATATCATGTATTTAAATGTTGCTTTCATGTTTGTCTCCTTTTTTAAAGTGCCTGCAATTGTAGTAGGCTCGGAACTTCTAACATTTAAGAAATTATAATTCAAGACTCATTTCGGTTACGAAAATTTAATCCCGGGAGGGTTGCTGGTTGGTCGAAGCCTGAGACAGTTCTTCTTCTGAAAAATTAATTGTCAGATGATAGACGCCGGATTCCAGTTTTGAATTAACGACGAAAGGCAAATTTTCAAAAACTTTGAGCATCGGTTTGTTATCGTAAAGAACATCAGCGCAAAAGCCGGTAATTCCCTGCCCGCGGGAGTATTGAATCAACATTTCCAGTAAAAATAAAGCGATTCCCCTGCCCGCGAATTTTTCGTCAACCACGAAAGCCACATCGGCCAGAGAATCGTCCGCATGACGGCCGTAACGGCCTTCGGCAATTATCTCTTCTTTCCCAGCCTTCTCGATAATCCCGATGATGGACATATTGCTCCGGTAATCTATATTTACATATTCCTGGTTTCTAGAATGAGGCATGGTTTTTATGGGACTGAAATAACGGTAGAATACAGTATTGCCGGATAAACGATAAAAAAACCGCCGCATTGCTTCTTCATCCGAAGGTTTGATGGCACGGAAAGAAACTTTTGTGCCGTCGGAAAATGTATGTTTTATTTCTATTTTCTCCGGATAAAAATGTCCGGCATCCTGAAGATAGATTTGATCGGCGTAAATAATTTTTGCTTCCTTAGCCATCTGAACTAACCCGGCCCGATCATCCGGATGGGCGATATCAATCAGTGCCTGTGCTCTTTCCCGGACTGATTTGCCGGAAAACGATGCAATACCATATTCGGTCACAATCAGATCCAGTGCCTCCCGGAATGTAAACTGGTTGGGAAAACTGTCAACGGAAAGTAAAATATTGGATTCATTTTTCAGATTGCGGCTGGGCAATGCAAAAATAGTTCTTCCTCCTCGGGAATATTCCGCTCCGGTAAAGAGTTCCTGAATCTGTCCAGGGCTGGGAGTTATGTTCCCTTTGCCGGTATGAAGGGCGATACTGCCGGTAAGATCGACTTTTCTCGCCGGTAAAATTACAACAAGTTTGTCAATTAACCCCGTTTTAAAGTGATCGGCAATTATATCAATGCCGTGAAATTCAACGAGATGATTGTTGTGCAGCCATTTTATCAGTTCGGGAGTTCCCTGAGCATACGCGGTTAGAGATTTTCTGGGGAAATATTTTTTCTTCTCGTTGGTAACCGCACCGCATTTTATTAAATCCATTAAGACATCGGTGAATGTGTATGTATGAATTCCGAGATGCTTTTTATACTTTAAATATTTGCCCAAGGCTTCATAGAGCGATCCGTGGAAAAAGGAAAGGCAACTGCCGTCCTCGACCATTGCGGCGACATTGGCGGCTACTTTATCCGCAACGGCATCCACCGGGAAGCGGGGAAAATAAATCAATGGTTCTTCCGCATTAATTAAGTATTGAAAATCATTTACATGAACGAAAGTGTCGCCCATTGTTCGGGGTATGTTCTCATTAATTTCACCAACAACGAAGGAAGCCTTTTCCATGGCCTGTCGGGCAATGTCCACCGCCACACCCAAACTCGAAAAACCGGAATCATCCGGTGGTGAAATCTGAATAAAAACGGCATCAACTTTTATTGTTCCGGAGGCGACAAGCTTGGGAATGCTGGAAAACCGGCAGGGGATCATATCAACAAAACCGGCTGTAATCGCTTCACTGGCAAGCCAACCGGAAAAGAATGTTTTTAAACGGAACTTCAGCTTGTTTTGATAAGTACTTAAGGTAACAGCATCTCCAAGGCTGACGATCTGAATTAATTCCAGATCGCTTAAATTGGACATCTGTGTGGAGAAGAGATATTTCAATAATGTACGCGGTTCGGCAACTCCTGTTCCCAGAAAAATACTCATACCGGGTTTAATGCCGGCAAGCGCGGCTTTTGGCTCTACAATTTTTTGTTTCCAATCAGGCTCAGTTTTTTTTTGCATGGTTTCTATTTTTACCATTTTAATAAATGATTATACTAATTATTTTTCATGTGAAAAATGACAATCTTCAATTTATGCATGGATTAATTCTTGACTGAATGCGGATAGTTGTAATAGTAACGTGCATATTTCAATTGATGATTTGGCCTGATATTTAATGAATTAGATAGGAGAACGCTGTGATACCGAGATATTCCCGTGAAAAGATGGAAAAAATCTGGAGCCCGGAAAACAGATACCAGAAATGGCTCGATGTGGAAATAAGTGCGTCCGAAGCAATGGTGAAGCTGGGGAAGGTTCCCGAAGATGCAATAAAAACCGTTAAAGAAAAAGCAGTGATTAATGTGGTGCGGATTGATGAAATTGAAAGAATCACCAAACATGATGTTATTGCTTTTTTAACTTCCATTACCGAAGTAGTGGGCGAGGATGGACGCTACCTGCATATGGGCATGACTTCATCCGATGTGCTGGATACATCCTTTGCCATCCTTTTAAAAGAAGCGTCGGATATTCTTCTGTCCGACATCGATGAACTTCTCGCAGCATTAAAGAATAAAGCATTTGAGCACAAAAATACCCTGATGATCGGCCGTTCGCACGGCATTCATGCGGAACCGATTACCTTCGGGTTAAAGATGGCGATATGGTATCAGGAAATGCAGCGCAACCGCGAGCGTCTCCTACATGCCAAAGAAACGGTCAGCACGGGGAAAATATCCGGTGCCGTCGGAACATTTGCATTTATAGATCCTTTTGTCGAAGAATATGCCTGCCAAAAATTAGGCTTAAAGCCGGCGCCGGTTTCTTCGCAAATCGTGCAGCGTGACCGGCATGCGGAGTTTTTTACTACTTTGGCGATCATAGCCTCCTCGCTGGATAAGTTCGCCCAGGAAATACGATTGCTTCAGAGAACCGAAGTTCGGGAAGCCGAAGAATATTTTTCGCCCGGACAGAAAGGATCTTCAGCCATGCCGCACAAACGCAATCCGGTGCTTTCCGAAAACATATCCGGCTTGGCAAGGCTTGTGCGTTCCTACGCCGTTGCCGCCCTGGAAAATGTCGCCCTCTGGCATGAACGAGACATCAGCCATTCTTCGGCGGAAAGAGTAATCGGTCCTGATGCAACCATCGCCCTGGATTTCATGCTGGGTCGTTTTACACGTGTAATTGATAAGCTGGTCGTTTACCCGGAGAGAATGCTCTATAACCTGAATATGACCAACGGGGTGATTTTTTCGCAGACCATTTTGTTGGCTTTAATCGACAAAGGAACAACCAGAGAAGATGCGTACGCCATCGTTCAGCGCAATGCGATGAAGTCCTGGGAAGAGGGGGTGGATTTTCAAGCGCTGCTGCAGAAAGATTCGGAAGTTGCTAAATATCTGAATGCTCAGGATTTGGCGTCGATTTTCAATGTTAATAATTTTTTAAAGAACCTAGATTTTACCTTTAATCGTGTGTTTGGGGAAGGTTAATATATCAGGGACAATCAATAAAGCTTTAGCTGCCAGATCGGTAACTCAAGCGGTATGGATAGCTGGTTCAATCTTCAAGATTGAACCAGCAGAAGAGCTCACATAACGCCCCAATATATGACAAAAAAAGGCCGGATCAAACCGGCCTTTTTTATTTTATTCTTTAATAATTATCGTATCTTGTTTTAAATTGTCGTTTGTTTCGGGATAATCGAGGGTGTAGTGCAAACCCCGGCTTTCCTTGCGTGCAATTGCGCACTTGGCGATCAGGCGGGCGACTATGGTAATGTTGCGCAGTTCGATCAGATCTTTGGTTATCTTGTAATTCCGGTAGTAGTCGTCAATTTCATTTTGGATAAGGTCGATTCTTCTCATGGCGCGTTCCAGTCTGTTGTTTGATCGGACAATGCCTACATAATTCCACATGCAGCGCCGGACCTCATCCCAGTTATGGGTGACAACAACACTGTCATTGCTCTCCGTGGTTCCACTTTCATCCCAGGGAGCAATAAAAGTTTCACTTTGCTCTGTTCCGGCAAAGCTTTCCGCGATCTTGGAATAAACGCGGTGAGCATAAACGACCGCCTCAAGTAAAGAGTTGCTGGCCAACCGGTTGGCCCCATGTAATCCGGTGCAGGAAACTTCACCGCAGGCATAAAGCTGGGGAATAGATGTTTCACCATGACCGTTTACAGCAACGCCGCCACAGATGTAATGTGCAGCCGGAACGACAGGAATCGGATCTTTACTTATATCAATGCCAAATTCCAGGCACTTTTCGTAAATATTGGGAAAACGCTTCATGAGGAAATCACGGCTATGATGAGTGATATCTAAAAGAACGTACTCATCTCCCGATTTCTTAATTTCCGCATCAATGGCCCGGGCAACGATATCGCGTGGGGCCAAACTTTTCATGGCATGATATTTATCCATGAAAGGAGCGCCGTTTTTAAGTTTCAGAATTCCGCCCTCACCTCGTACGGCCTCACTAATGAGAAACGCTTTGGCCGCCGGATGATAAAGACAGGTGGGATGGAACTGGATGAATTCCATGTTGGCGATTTGTGCTCCGGCACGATAAGCCATGGCGATTCCGTCACCGGTGGCAATATCCGGATTGGTTGTAATTAAATAAACCTTGCCGGCTCCACCAGTGGACAAAATCGTATATTTGGCTCGGTAAGTATGGATCTCGCTTTTGTTTATATCCAGAACATAGGCGCCAAGACAAGACACGGGCTTACCGGAACCGGTTTTTTTCGTAATCAAATCGATGCCGATGTGGTTTTCATAAATATGAACGTTAGGCAGGGAAGCTGCTTTTTCGTTGAGAGCGCGTTCAATTTCCCGACCGGTAAGATCTTTGGCATGTAAAATCCTCCGCTGAGAATGACCTCCTTCACGGCCTAAATCGTAAGGATATGGCGGTGTTTCCACCTTGGTGAATTCGACTCCCCATTCGATGAGCTCAGCGATGCGGTCCGGCGCCTCCCGGACAATAAATTCCACGACGTCTTTTTTGCAAAGTCCCGCGCCGCAAATCAAAGTATCGTTGATATGTTCGGCAAAACTGTCTGTTTTATCGGTAACGGCGGCAATGCCGCCCTGGGCATAGTTGGTATTGGACTCCGACTTTTCTTTTTTAGTGACAAGGGCAACGCTGCCCAAAGTTGCTGCTTTGATGGCCAGACTCAATCCCGCAATACCACTGCCCAAAATTAAAAAATCCGTCTTATATTCCATGAATGTAGTATCCTCATATTAATATTAGCGGTAAAAGTGTATTTACAAATCCAATAAGCTTTTATATATGTTATCTTTCTTTTTGGCAAAGAAATAATTGACGGCCTCGTAAAAAGGCCGGATGCTGCGTTGCGCTTCATTATTCCCAGTGTCAAGCACGGGGCAGGCTATGCGGCGTACGCTAAGTACGCCTCCTTCCTCATGATTCGCACGTCTTGCCTGCGGCCTTTTGCGAGGTCGTCTAAAAATTGTTTGTTTTGTGACTTTTTACGAGTCCATCATAAATAATTAGAAAATAAATAATTGGAAATGGAAAATTAATGCTTGTTTTAGGAATTGAATCATCTTGCGATGAAACGGCGGCAGCGGTAATTTCCCGGGGGAAGTTATTATCCAGCGTCGTAGCTTCGCAAATCAAAGATCACAGTAAATACGGCGGCGTTGTGCCGGAAATTGCTTCGCGCAAACATATTGAAGCAATAAATATGGTATTGCAGGAAGCGTTGGATGATGCTGAGGTGACGATCAAAGAAATCGAGGGCATTGCCGTAACCCGCGGTCCGGGACTTATCGGTTCACTGTTAATCGGCTTGTCTACAGCCAAGGCTCTGGCCTATGCGTTGAATATCCCGCTGGTCGGGGTCAATCATCTGGAAGGACATATTGCCGCATCCTTTCTTGCTGAAAGGACTCCGGCGTTTCCTTTTGTTGCTCTGATTGTTTCCGGCGGTCATACGAATATTTATCTGGTAAAAAACTATCATGAATTTAATCTGCTGGGCCAGACAAGGGACGATGCAGCCGGTGAGGCCTTTGATAAAGCGGCAAAGCTGCTTAATCTGGGTTATCCCGGTGGGGTAGTAATTGATAAATTGGCCAAGCAGGGAAATCCACAGGCGGTAGCTTTTCCCCGGCCTATGAAAGATTCTCCTGATTTCAGTTTCAGCGGCTTAAAAACTTCTCTGTTGACGATGCTGAAGAAACGCGGTTGTGATTTTGCAGAAAGCCAGGTGCCCGATGTTGTAGCGAGCTATCAGGAAGCAATAGTGGATGTATTGGTGGAAAAAACAATTAGGGCAGCTCAGAATAATGCTATTGATCGAATCGTGGTTTGCGGCGGTGTTGCCGCCAACGGAAGACTGCGCGAAAAATTTGCTGCTGCGGCTGAAGAAGCAAACATTGAATTGTTTATTCCGCCGATTGTTTTATGTACCGATAATGCCGCGATGATTGCTGCTATAGGAGAAATCATGCTGATCAACGGTTGCAGTGATTCGCTGGATTTGAATGCAGTTTCGCGCTGGCCGTTAGCGTGATTTTATGACTTCCACACCCAAGGATGTAATTAGACATTACAATATCAAACCCCGTAAAAGATATGGCCAGTCTTTTCTTCTGGATCAGAATGTAATCAAAAGAATCGTCGCCGCAGCCGGAATTTCTTTTGAAGACGTCGTGGTGGAGATTGGCGCCGGCATTGGAGTCTTAACAGAAGAGCTGGCGCAAAAATGCCGGAAGATTATCGCAGTGGAGTTAGATGAATACCTGGTTGAGGTTTTGAAGGATAAACTGGCCGTCTATAATAATGTGGAAATCCATTCCGGTGATATATTGAAATTTGATTTCAATTCAATATTTAATGCATACAATAGTAAAGTTAAAGTAGTGGGTAATGTTCCTTACAATATATCAAGTCCGGTGATTTTCCGTTTGTTAAACTTTCGTTTTGCAATTGATGATTTTATTTTGATGCTGCAAAAAGAAGTGGTTGAGCGCCTGGTGGCAGTACCGAACAATAAAAGCTATGGAGTGCCTTCCGTGCTTTTGCAGATGTTTGCCTCAGTGGAAAAAGTATTTAATGTTCCGGCGGCATGTTTTTATCCACAGCCTAAAGTTGAATCAGCGGTAATAAGGGGAACCTTTTTAAAAAAACCTGTAGTCGAATTATCCAGTGAAAGTTTTTTTACGCAATTAGTAAAGGCGGCCTTTGCGCAGCGCCGCAAAATGCTGATAAATAACCTGAAGAATGCAAGTATGATGACTAATATGGGAGAAAGTGTGCTGCAGGATATTCTTAATTCCGCCGGAATTGACGGCAGACGCCGGGGTGAGACACTTTCTGTTGCTGAATATGGGCTCTTAAGTAATCTTCTTCAGAAAGCAATTGACTAACTAATATCGAAATATTAAGGCTAAACGCAAAAATTGGAAATTGCGATTACAGACTCAAATCATTATGAAAAATAAATTGTTGTATATTCAAACATTTGGCTGTCAGATGAATGTTCATGACTCGGAGCAAATAGCCGCGCTGCTGGCCGATTGCGGCTACAAAACAACCGACAATGTGAATCTGGCGGATTTGATACTGATTAATACCTGTTCGATCAGGGAAAAGGCGGCGCAAAAGGTCTACAGTGAGCTGGGTAGAATAGGCTTGCTCAAAAAGAAAAATCCGGACTTGATAATTGGGGTAGGCGGTTGTCTGGCGCAGCATTTGGGAAGTAAATTTCACAAAAAAATTCAACATCTTGATCTTGTTTTCGGTACGCAAAATATTCATCTCTTACCGGACATGCTGGCCGCCGTCAAAAAGAAGAGAGAAAAAATTACGAAAATTGATTTTCATAAGTCATTTAATTCCATTGGCATTTATGCTCCTCCGGCCAATGGTGCGATTAGTGCATTTGTGACTATTATGCAGGGATGCAACAATTTTTGCTCGTATTGCGTTGTTCCTTATTTACGTGGTCCGGAAATGAGTCGACCGCCGGTAGATATTATCGAGGAAATAACGAAACTGGCGGATCAAGGAATTAAAGAGGTGACGCTTTTAGGACAAAATGTTAATTCCTATGGAAATACGCTGGAAAAGCATATTAAATTTGCAGAACTAATTAAAAAAATAGGTCAAATATCCGGTATTGAACGAATTCGCTTTACTACGTCGCATCCCCGGGATTTATCGGAAGAACTGATTAACTGTTTTGCCGAAGAAGAAAAGTTGTGTGAACACATTCATCTGCCGGTACAATCGGGTTCAAACAGGCTTTTGCGATTAATGAACCGGGGATATTCGATAGAAGACTACATGGAAAAGGTTGATCGTTTGCGTCAGGTTTGTCCCGGCATTAGTATCACTTCAGATATAATTGTCGGCTTTCCCGGAGAAACCGGGAAAGATTATCAAGAAACCATTGACATGATGGAAAAAATCAGGTTTGATTCTACGTTTTCATTCAAGTATTCGGAAAGGAAAGGGACTGCCGCCGAGGGCCTGGAAGGGAAAATTGATGAGGGTGAAAAACAGCGGCGGTTAAAAAATTTGCAGGATCTTCAGAATAAACACACGATGCAACGGAACATGGAATTGGAAGGCAGCTTACAGAAAGTGTTAATCGAAGGAAGAAGCAAAAATTCCGAACATGATTTGATGGGACGCACAAGTTCATGGAGGATAGTAAATTTTAAAGGTGATCAAGGGATGGTTGGTAAAATGATGGAAGTGAAAATTACCAAATCCTACTTGCATTCATTGCGCGGTAAATTGATTGAGGAGGCTGGGAATGTTAATTGAAATGAAAGTATCGGGATTGACCATTGATCCCATTACGAATACGCCCATTGTCATATTGAAAGACCTGCAGGAAAATAAAGCAATTCCGATCTGGATTGGTCTTTTCGAGGCCAGTGCCATTGCCACGGAACTGGAAAAAATCGTCTTTTCCCGACCGATGACCCATGATTTATTCAATGAATGTCTGAAAGCTTTAAATGTGACTGTTAGTAAAATCGAAATCGGCGATATTCGTAACAATACTTTTTACGCCAATATTTACTTAACACACGGAGATCAGAGTTATAGTGTCGATGCGCGTCCCAGTGATGCCATTGCACTGGCCTTGCGTGCTCATGCGCCTATTTTTGTTGAAGAAAATGTTATAGAAAAATCGCGCAATGTCGATTTCGGTATCAAAATTACGGATCTGGATAAGTTAAAAGAGGATAAAATAAAAGAATATTTAGAGAATCTTTCGGCGGAAGATTTCGGCAAGTATAAAATGTAGATAACATGAATGATCTGATTCGGGATTTTCAGACATATCTGACGACGGAGCGAAATGTTTCTGAACATACCCGGCTGGCCTATATAGGTGATGTTGAAGAATTTACCGAATTCCTCCAGCGGAATAATTTTATAAAAAATTGCGATGGAATCTTAAACGTTGAAACAGAAACTGTTCGGGCATATTTGGGATATCTTTTCCGGCAGAAAGTAAAGAAAGTTACTGTTAACCGGAAAATATCTTCTCTGAGATCTTTTTATAAATTTTTAATCCGCAGCGGCAAAACTAAAAATAATCCGGCGGGAATGATCCAGACGTCGAAGACGGAAAAGTATATGCCTAATTTCTTGTCGGTCGATGAAATGTTTGAGGTGCTAAACGCTCAGGAAGATAGTTCAATATCGGGGCTGCGTAATCTGGCGATGCTGGAATTATTTTATTCCTGCGGGCTGCGTTTGAGTGAATTGGCAGGACTCAATGTAGTTGATCTGGATTTTAAACAGGCGCTTGTTAAAGTACGGGGGAAGGGGAGAAAAGAAAGAATAGTACCCATCGGCACACCGGCCGCGAAAGCTTTACAGCAATATTTGGCAATAACGCAGGAAGTCAGAAAAAAAAATGGTGAAGAAGTTTTTAGCGCTCCCCTTTTTTTAAATTTGCGGGGTGAAAGAATAACAGTGCGCAGCATTGCCCGTATAGTTGATGAAGCAACAAAGAAAAGCGGAATAGGCAGGAAAATCAGTCCTCATGCTCTGCGGCATACATTTGCCACACATCTATTGAATGCCGGAGCTGATTTACGTTCAATTCAGGAATTGCTGGGGCACGAAAGCCTTTCGACAACGCAAAAATATACGGCGGTTAACATCAACCGTATGATGGAAATTTATGATAAGGCCCATCCCCGCGCTGGGAAGAATCTCAAATAAATGAGACTTGGCTTATTGCAGGGCGTCAGCCGCAGCAAAAAAGTCTTAGTCGAATTTATCCCGTGCTGCGAAGCGATACACGGGATCCAAAAATTAAATGGAGAAGAAAATTGCATATTCGAGGAACAACAATATTAGCTGTAAAAAAAGATAATAAAGTAACGGTGGCCGGTGATGGTCAGGTAACACTGGATACCACCATTTTGAAACATGGCGCACGTAAAGTACGCCGGTTATACAACAATGAAGTCATTGTCGGTTTTGCCGGAGCAACAGCCGATGCCTTTACCCTGTTTGATCGCTTTGACCAGAAACTGGAGCAATACAACGGCAATTTGCTGCGGGCGGCAGTCGAACTGACCAAGGACTGGCGAACCGACCGTGTCCTCAGGCATCTGGAAGCCTTAATGATCGCCGTAAGCAGAGACTATTCTCTCATCATTTCCGGCAATGGCGACGTCATTGAATCCGATGACGATGTCATGGCCATCGGTTCCGGTGGACCTTATGCGCAGGCCGCCGCAAGAGCCCTTGTGCGTCATACGGATTTGTCTTCAACGGAAATTGCCCAGGAGGCAATGAAGATTGCGGCGGAAGTATGTATCTATACTAATGATCATATAACTTTGGAAGAGCTTGAAGTTGACGGAGAAAACACAAAAGAAAAAAAAAGAAGCAAAGTTAAGGAGCTTGTATAAAATATGTCCAATAATGGCTTAACTCCCAGGGAGATAGTCGAAAAGCTTGATCGGCATATCATTGGCCAGGCTGATGCCAAAAGAGCCGTGGCAATTGCCCTCAGGAACAGGTGGCGCAGACAGAATGTGCCGGAAGAACTGGCCGATGAAATTTCTCCTAAAAATATTATTATGATCGGTCCAACAGGTGTTGGCAAAACAGAAATTGCCCGCAGGTTGGCAAAGCTGGACAATTCTCCTTTTTTAAAAGTGGAAGCTTCCAAATTCACGGAAGTTGGCTATGTTGGCCGCGATGTTGAATCTATGGTTCGTGATCTGGTTGAACTTTCCATCAATATGGTGAAATCGGAGGAGCAGGAAAATGTCCAGGTGAAGGCGGCGGAAATTGCCGAGGAAAGACTGCTTGATTTATTGCTTCCGGTAAAACCTGCTGAAAAAAAGATAGATGATATGCTGACGAATGCGGAAAGCAGTGAAGAAGACATCCACATGACGGAAGATCAGATAAGAAAAGCCGATGCAACAAGAGAAAAATTAAGAAAGCTGTTCCGAGACGGCAAGCTGGACAACCGGGTGGTGGAATTGGAAATCGCCGAACCCAGAAATGGCCCCATGATCGAGATATTTTCGGCTGTGGGTATGGAGGATATGGGACTCAACCTGAAAGATATGCTGGGTAATGCCTTTCCGCAAAAGAAAAAAAGAAGAAACGTCAAAGTGCCGGAAGCTCTGGAGATACTGACGGAAGAAGAAGCGCAGAAGTTAATCGACATGGATAAAGTTCATCGAATTGCCCTGGAAAGAGTCGAGCAATCGGGAATTATCTTTTTGGATGAGATTGATAAAATTGTCGGCAGCGATTCGGCGCACGGTCCGGATGTCTCCAGGGAAGGCGTCCAGAGAGATTTACTGCCGATTGTGGAAGGTTCCAGCGTCAATACGCGTTATGGAATGGTAAGAACGGATCATATCCTTTTTATTGCGGCCGGTGCGTTTTCTGCTTCCAAGCCTTCCGACCTGATTCCGGAGTTGCAGGGTAGATTTCCTATCCGGGTCGAACTCGATTCGCTGGGGAAAGAAGAATTCATCCGCATATTGACTGAACCTAAAAACGCCTTAGTCAAACAATATGTCGAAATGATGGCGACAGAAGGAATAAAATTATCATTTACCGACGAAGCTGTTGCGGAAATCGCCGAAGTTGCCACGCAAGTTAATGAGAAAACGGAAAATATCGGAGCACGCCGGCTCTATACGATAATGGAAACATTGCTTGACGATATTTCTTTTGATGCGCCGGATCTGGAAGAAAAAGAAATAACGATTGACGAAAAATATGTGGAAGATAAGCTCGACGAGATAGTCGAGGATGAGGATCTAAGCAGGTACATTTTATAACATAGGAGGCTTTGCAAAAGAACCAGATGCAAGGCGCGCGAGGAGTGAGTTGTATTTAGTCATACGACCCAACGACGAGGGCTGAAGCGCAACGCAGCAGATGGCCTTTTTTCAAAGCCGATGGAGTGAGAATGGAACATATTTTCAATTCTATGGAAAGGGCGGACATTCTTCTGGAAGCGCTGCCTTACATTCAACGTTTTTACAATAAAACAATCGTTATCAAATACGGCGGTCATGCCATGATCGACGATGAGTTGAAAGATAAATTCGCCCAGGATGTTGTCATGATGAAATACATCGGGATCAACCCCGTTGTCGTTCACGGCGGCGGTCCGCAAATCGGCGGTATTTTAAAGAAACTGGGCAAGGAATCGAAATTCATCCAGGGCATGCGGGTGACTGATGAAGAAACCATGGATATTGTGGAAATGGTTTTAGCCGGCATGGTTAATAAGGAAATTGTCGGTTTGATCAATCGCCATGGCGGCAATGCCGTCGGATTAAGCGGCAAGGATGGAAACCTCGTTGTTGCAGAAAAGTATTTTTTAAGTGAAGAAAAGGCCAAAAATACTCCGCCGGAAATTATCGATATCGGTCTGGTGGGAAAAGTAAAAAGCATAAATTCCCAATTGATTGCTACGCTGACACAAAACAGTTTTATTCCTGTAATCGCACCTACAGGGATCGGCGAGAATGGTGAAACATATAACATCAACGCTGATATCGTAGCCGGAGAATTGGCGGCTGCCCTGCAGGCGGAAAAACTGCTGCTTCTCACGGACGTCCAGGGCATTCTGGATAAAGACAAAAAACTGATCAATACTATGAGCGATCAGGAAGCTCGAGAATTGATTGAGCAGGGTGTGATCGAAGGAGGCATGTTTCCCAAAGTTAAGTGCTGTTTAAAGGCGCTTAAAGGAGGAGTAAGAAAGGCTCATGTTGTCGACGGACGTCTCAAGCATGCCATCTTACTGGAAGTATTTACGGACGAGGGGATTGGAACGGAAATAGTTCTTTAAGGCCGTCTTCGTAAAAAGACCCGCACACGCCGGACAAGTATATGCCAAATTATATCCGGCAAATTCCAGGGTATTGCGCGCCCTGCCGCTGGCCTTTTTACGAAGTCAGAAAAAATGTTTAGGAGTTAATCACGTGAATGAAAAAGAATTAATGGCGTTAGCTGATGAAAATATAATGAATACCTATAAACGAGTTCCCATTGTCCTCGTCAAAGGTTCAGGACAGAAAGTCTGGGATGTCAACGGGAAGGAATATCTTGATTTTGTATCCGGGATTGCCGTGTGCAGTCTGGGACACTCGCATCCGAAGGTAGTCGCCGCGATTAAAGAACAGGTGGAAAAGCTGACCCATGTTTCCAATTTATACTATACCGAACCGCAGGCCCGCCTGGCTCAACTGCTGGTGGATAATTCTTTTGCTGATAAAGTATTTTTTTGCAACAGCGGGGCGGAAGCAAACGAAGCAGCGATAAAACTGGCGCGTAAATATGCTCATGAAAATTTAGGCGACAATAAATTTGAATTAATAACCATGAAAGATTCTTTTCACGGCCGGACGATGGCAACAATAACGGCCACCGGCCAGGAAAAGTTTCAGTTCGGCTTTACGCCGCTGCTTGAGGGTTTTACCTATGTTCCCTTCAATGATTTGCAGGCCCTGGAAGCGGCGATAACAGAAAAAACATGCGGCATCATGGTGGAACCGATCCAGGGAGAAGGCGGGGTCAATGTTCCCGCTGCAAACTATCTGGCCGAAGTACGGAAGATATGCGACCGGCATAATATTCTGCTCATTCTTGATGAAGTGCAGACGGGCATCGGCCGCACGGGTAAGCTCTTCGCGTATGAACATTCGGGTGTTCAGCCGGACATTATGACGCTGGCTAAAGCTTTAGGCAACGGTTTCCCCGTAGGAGCCATGCTGGCCACAAATAAAATCGCCAAGGCCTTTGTTCCCGGTAATCACGCATCCACATTCGGCGGGAATCCTTTGGCTATGGCGGCGGCAGTCGCGACGCTGGAGACAATTCTACAGGAAGGCTTACTCGATGTCTGCCGGGATAGAGGAGAATATTTTCAGGCGCAGTTAAGGAAGCTGCAGACAAAACACAGGATCATTAAAGAAGTAAGGGGAATGGGGCTGATGATTGCCTGCGGCCTTAATATTGAAGGCGGCGAAATCGTCAATGAATGTATGCAAAAAGGATTGCTGATTAATTGTACGGGCGGTAAGACTTTGCGCTTTGTGCCGCCCCTGGTGATTTCTGCACAAGATATAGATCAGGTTATTAATATTCTTGACGAGGTGATGGAGGGCAAATGAAAAAAGACTTGTTGAGCGTTTATGAGCTTACTCTTGCCGATTTTGATATGATATTTAACAACTCCGTCAGGCTTAAAAAAGCCTTGAGAGAAGGCAAACAGCATGCATCTCTGAAAGGGAAAACTCTGGGGATGATTTTTGATAAATCTTCCACCCGCACAAGAATTTCATTTGAAGTAGGGATTTATCAATTAGGCGGCATCGCCCTTTATTTGAATTCCCGCGATACGCAAATCGGCCGGGGTGAAACTATTGCTGATTCCGCCCGGATGATGTCGCGTTATTTGAACGGCATAATGATCAGAACATACGCGCAGGCAACCGTGGAAGAACTGGCCGCGACGGCGACGATACCGGTTATAAACGGATTAACTGATCTTCAGCATCCCTGCCAGATATTAGGCGATTTATTTACCATCAAGGAAAAGAAGGGAACCTACGAAGGATTGAAAATCGCTTACATCGGCGACGGCAACAATATAGCCAATACCTGGATTGACGCTGCCGCACGTCTGCCTTTCGAACTCACCCTGGCCTGCCCGGAAGGATATGATCCCGATACCCGGATCATGGCCAGAGGGATGAAAGAAGCAAAGGCGGGAATCACCCTTTACCGCGATCCATTGGAGGCTGCCCAAAAAGCCGATATTATCTACACCGATGTCTGGGCGAGTATGGGGCAGGAAGCCGAACAGGAAGAAAGAAAAAAAGTATTTAAGTATTACCAGATCAATAAGAAGGTTTTGAAGGAAGCGAAAAAAGATGTTCTGGTTATGCATTGCTTGCCTGCACACCGTGGCGAGGAGATTACCGCCGATGTTATTGATGGCCCGCATTCGGTGGTAATTGATGAAGCGGAAAACCGTTTACATGTGCAAAAAGCAATTATGGAAATATTACTTTAGGAGGAATTGATTTTGTCGTCAGAATTTAAAAAAGTAGTACTGGCTTATTCAGGCGGGTTGGACACATCGGTAATTGTCCGTTGGCTTATTGAAACCTACAAGTGTGAAGTTATCTGCTTTGCCGCAGATCTGGGACAGAAAGAGGAACTTGCCGGCCTTAAGGAAAAGGCGCTCAATACAGGCGCCAGTAAAATATATATTGAAGATTTACAGGAAGAATTTGCGCGGGACTTCGTATTTCCGGCGCTGCGGGCTAATGCGATTTATGAAGGGACTTATCTTCTGGGAACATCACTGGCGAGGCCGCTGATTGCCAAGAGACAAATTGAAATCGCTCAAAAAGAAGGCGCCGATGCCGTTTCGCATGGCGCTACCGGAAAAGGAAATGATCAGGTTCGTTTTGAACTGACTTATTATGCGTTAGATCCGGCCATCAAGATTATCGCGGTCTGGAAAGATGACAACTGGCAATTCGATTCCCGCGAATCAATGTTCGATTATGCCGAGAAACATAACATTCCTGTGCCTCTGACCAGGGAGAAACCCTATAGTTCTGATCGTAATCTGCTGCACATTTCGCATGAAGGTGGAATCCTGGAAGATCCGTGGGCGGAGCCGCCGGAAGATATTTTTGTGTTGACTAAATCACCGGCAGCGGCGCCGGATAAACCGACGTATGTGGAAATTGATTTTGAAAAAGGCAATCCGGTAGCCGTCGACGGCCAGAAAATGTCGCCGGCCAAACTTATGGATCATCTCAATATCATTGCCGGAGAAAATGGCATCGGACGCGTCGATATGGTGGAGAACCGCTTCGTCGGCATGAAATCACGCGGTGTTTATGAAACTCCCGGCGGAACAGTTCTCTGGGCGGCGCACCGGGCTCTGGAATCCATCACCATGGATAGAGAAGTGATGATGATGCGCGATTCCCTGACGCCGAAATACTCTCAACTGGCTTACAACGGCTTCTGGTATTCACCGGAAATGCGGACTCTGCAGACATACATTGATGCAACGCAGGAAACCGTTACGGGAACGGTGCGCATGAAATTATACAAAGGCAACAGCATCGTTGTCGGCCGTAAATCACCATATTCTCTTTACAGCGAGGCATTTGCTACTTTTGAAAAGGATCAGGTCTATAATCAAAAGGATGCAAAAGGATTTATCAAGCTCAATGCCCTGCGGCTGATAATTCAGAAAATGCTTAAAAAGTAATGGATTTGATAATGCGGAGATAAAAGTGGCTCAAACAAAAAAACCATGGGGCGGCCGTTTTCAAAAACCGACAGCGAAAAGTGTGGAGAAATTTACCTCCTCCATTCACTTTGATAAACGATTGTATAAACACGATATCGAAGGCAGCATCGCTCATGCCGCCATGCTGGCCGGGCAGGGGATAATCGCCAAAGAAGAAGCGGAAAAAATTGCCGCGGCATTGAAAGGCATTTTGCAGGATATGGATCAAGGCAGGATTGTTTTTAATCTTTCCGATGAAGATATCCATATGACTGTCGAAAGGGAATTAATTGCGCGTACGGGAGAAGTAGGCGGAAAGCTGCATACGGCGCGGAGCCGGAATGATCAGGTTAATCTGGATGTCCGGCTCTTCCTGCGCAGTGAAATTGATGATATACTGGATGCATTAAACGGCCTGCAGTCGCAGTTGGTAATATTGGCAAAAAATGAAATTAAAACAATTATGCCCGGCTACACTCATATGCAAAAAGCCCAGCCTGTACTGCTTTCGCACTACCTGTTGGCATTTTGGGAGATGTTTAACCGTGATGCACAGAGACTGCGCGAATGCAGGGACAGATTCAACGTGCTGCCGTTGGGAGCTGCAGCGCTGGCGGGGACAAGCCTGCCCATTGACCGCAGGAAAACGGCAAAGGCATTGCATTTTCCGCAAGTCAGCAAAAACAGCATGGATACTGTTGCCGACCGTGATTTTATAGCTGAATTTATTTTTGCAGCAGCGCTGATTATGATGCATTTGAGCCGCTTCTGTGAGGATCTGATTTTGTGGTCGTCGGATGAATTTGGCTTTGCGGAGATATCCGATGCCTATACAACGGGCAGCTCTATCATGCCCCAGAAGAAAAACCCGGATGTGGCTGAATTGATCCGGGGTAAGTCCGCCCGTGTTTACGGAGACCTTTTTGCGATTATGACGCTGATGAAAGGTTTGCCCATGACTTACAATCGCGATCTGCAGGAGGACAAGGAACCCCTCTTTGATGCGGTGGATACCGTAAAAGATTGCATTACAATATTTACGGAAATGATCCGGGAAACGAAATTTAATTCAGCCAGAATGTATGCAGCTGCTTCCGGCGGCTTTTCCACGGCGACGGATGTTGCCGAATACCTGGTGAAAAAAGGCGTGCCTTTCCGCAAATCGCATGAAATTGTCGGAAAGATAGTTGCTTATTGTCTGAAAAACAAAATAAGTCTGGATCAGTTACCGTTAACGGATTATCAAAAATTTTATGAAGGTTTCAGCGCCGATATCCGGGAATGTATAAAACTGGAAAAAGCGGTAAATTCGCGGAAACATGTCGGCGGCACTGCGACAACAGCGGTTATGGGAAGGATCAGGGATATTGAGAAAACTTCCGGTAAGAAATAGTGCTTTATTAGGCTTGTTTTTGTTTGCATTGATTGGTTGCGGGGTTAAAGCAAACCCTGTTCCGTACCCGGCGCTGCCGGATATGAAACCGGTGATTGAAAATATGGAAGCAGTCTCCATGGAGGAAGATGTTCTTCTGAAGTGGAATTTTCAGGATAAAAGCGGTTTAATCAGTTATATAAAAATAGAGAGAAGCGATGCAGGGCAGACAGGAAATGAATGCAAGGATTGTCCGCGGACATTTAACTGGATCGGCCAGATCAAAATCAAAGAAGATAAACCTGCAGATCAAGAAAAAAGAGTGCTCAGTTTTACTGATGCGAAAGCCGTAAAGGGAAATACATATAGTTACCGTCTAATGCTGTGTGAAGAGAACGGGAATTGTTCAGAGGCAGCAACAACGGAAATAAAATTTTAAGTAAAGGAACATTGGGAGGATATTTTTGTATGTTTAAAGGAGCAATAGTCGCCATCGTTACACCTTTTAAAAACGGGAAAGTGGACGAAGATGCTTTGCGCGAGCTGATCGAATTTCAAATAGCCAACGGGACGGACGGCATCGTGCCCTGCGGCACAACGGGTGAATCAGCAACGCTAAGTCATGAAGAACATGATCGTGTTATTGAAATTACAATTGATGCAGTGAAGAAAAGAGTGCCGGTTATCGCCGGGACAGGCTCAAACAGCACAACGGAGGCGATCCGCTTAACAAAACACGCTTACGAGGCAGGCGCCGACGGGGCGCTTATTGTTTGCCCGTATTATAATCGACCGACTCAGGAAGGGCTTTATCAGCACTATAAAATGATTGCGGAGAGTATTCCTATTCCCATCCTGCCATACAATATTCCGAGCCGTACCGGTGTTAATCTGCTGCCGGATATGGTGGCGAAGCTGGCGAAAATTAAAAATATTGTCGGCATTAAAGAAGCCTCCGGATCCATCAAACAGATGAGTGATGTTATTGAATTGTGCGGGGATGATTTTGCAGTTCTATCCGGTGACGATCTTTTTACACTGCCGCTTCTGGCTATGGGCGGGGCAGGAATCATTTCCGTAATTTCCAATGTAGCTCCGGCAGATATGGCAGGACTTGTCGATGCTTTTGCGGCGAAAGATTTCGCGAAAGCAAAAGAGCTGCATCACAAGATGAGCCCCTTAATTGAATCTCTTTTTATTGAAGTAAACCCGACCCCGGTGAAAGCGGCTCTGGCTTTGATGGGTAAAATTCAATATGAATATCGTTTGCCGCTTTGCAAAATGTCCGACGCCAATCTGGAGAAATTAAGAAAAGTGATGGTCAACTACGGTTTGATTAAATAGCGGCTGTTTTCTTACGTTTTATTGAAGATTATAAGTTATGAAGGAGATTGTTTTATGACGAAGATCGTCGTAACCGGAGCCGCGGGAAAAATGGGAAACAGAATAATCAGTCTTATTTCGGCAATGACTGATGTCAAGTTAGTGGGCTCGGTCGAAACAACAGGTCATCCTCTTGCCGGAAGTGATGTGGGGCAGATGGTGGGTTTAGGAAAAACCGGTGTGTTGATTAGTGATAATTTGGTTGATTGTCTTGATCAGGCGGATGTAGTTATCGACTTTACCAACCACGAGGCCTCTCTGAACCACTTGAAAATCGCTGGTGAGAAAAACTGCGCCATTGTCATCGGTTCCACCGGATTTACCTCTGAGGAAATGAAAGAGGTTGAAAAATTGGCTGCCGATACACGTTGTGTGCTGGCTCCCAACATGAGCGTCGGTGTGAATGTAATGTTTAAGGTTCTGGAATATTGCGCCGGAATTCTCCATGATGATTATGATGTGGAGATTGTCGAGGCTCATCATCATTTGAAAAAAGATGCTCCCAGTGGCACGGCCATGAAAATGGCGCAGGTGATCGCCGACAAGTTGGAGCGCAATCTGGACGAGGTTGGTGTTTATACCCGGAAAGGTTTAATTGGAGAAAGAACAAAGAAAGAAATAGGCATTCAGACGGTTCGCGCCGGAGATATTGTTGGTGAACATACGGTAATTTTTGGCGGGGTAGGTGAGAGGTTGGAATTTATCCATCGTGCTCATAGCCGCGACAATTTTGCCAAGGGCGCTATTCGCGCCGCCCGATGGATTGTCGGGCAGAAAAACGGCCTGTACGATATGCAGGATGTATTGGGATTACGCGATAAAAAATAATTATACCAAGTCGCATTCTTTGCCGAACTGTGTTGGCCGTGTCGTCGGCTTCCTTAACGTATTAATAATACGCCTGCGGAGCCTCCTCCTTGCCGCCGCATTATGTGTTGAATGCAACTTGGTGTTAAGATGGTCGTAAAGCTTTGACAGGCGTTTTCTGTTATATTGGTATTGGTTCCAATTTAGGTGATGCTTTGCAAAATTGCAAAGAGGCTGTGAAGAGAATTGCCTTGGTACAGGGAATTCAATTAACCGAGGTGTCCTCTTTTTACAGTTCGGAACCGGTTGGTATGGAAAACCAGAACTGGTTTGTAAATGCCGTTATTGAAATCAGGACATCTCTTTCCGCCCGCGATCTGCTGCATGTTTTGCAGGATATTGAAAATGTAATGGGTCGAAAGAGAGAGATTAAAGGCGGTCCCAGAATTATTGATCTTGATCTTCTTTTCTATGGACAAGATGTAATTGATGAAGCTGATTTGACAGTTCCACATCCGGAAATCCATAAAAGACGTTTTGTTCTGGAGCCTCTTAATGAAATTGCTTCCTTTTACATTCACCCCGCATTTGGTGTTTCAGTGCGTGGTTTGAAAGACCGGCTTAATGATCAGAAAGTTGTAAAGGTATTGGAAAAAAAGAAAAAGGTTGGCCGATTGCCATGTTGATCCGTTTAATCGTAATCGTTGTTTTAATTTATCTGCTCTACAGAATAGTTAAATTATTGCGCGGGCCAAAGCCGGCAGGTATCGACAGGCAGCAAATTAAAACAGTAAAAAATAGGCCGACCGTGGGGGAGGATTTGGTGGAAGATCCGAATTGTCATACCTATGTTCCCGTAAGTCAGGCATATAGCAAAGAAATAGGCGGAAAAAACCATTATTTCTGCTCTAAAGAATGTTACGAAACTTACATTTCAGAAAAAAAGTAACGAAAGGTCTAATGGGAGATATTATGAAGTTTTTTATTGATACGGCGAATATTGAAGAAATCAGGGAAGGCTTAAGCCTGGGCATGGTGGATGGAGTAACGACAAACCCGTCCCTGATTGCCAAAGAAAAAAAAGGATTTGATGCAGTTGTTAAAGAAATTCTTAAAAATGTAGAAGGGCCGGTAAGCCTGGAAGTTGTAAGTCTGGATGCCAAGGGAATGTTTGCTGAAGGCAAAAAACTGGTGCGTTTAGGCGAGAATGTCGTCATTAAAGTTCCTATTTGCACGGAGGGTTTGAAAGCAACAAGAATGTTTGCCGATGCCGGCATAGACGTGAATCAAACATTAATATTCTCTCCTTTACAGGCGCTTATGGCGGCCAAGGCGGGTGCCCGATATGTCAGTCCGTTTGTCGGAAGATTGGATGATATTTCCCATGACGGAATGGAACTGGTGGAACAAATACTTACAATATTTGATAATTACGGATATGAGACGGAGGTAATTGTAGCCAGTATACGTCATCCTCGTCATGTTCTGGACGCCGCATTAATGGGCGCTGATATTGCTACTTTACCCTTTAAAGTAATCGCTCAACTGGCTGGACATCCATTAACTGATAAAGGAATTGAACTGTTCCTGGACGACTGGAAAAAGGTTCCCCGGAAGTAACCCGGAAGATAACTATTTCTGATGAGGGAAATAGAGCGAATTTGGTAATATGATAGCCAGACAAGTAATATTCAATTTGCCCAATACAATTACATTGATACGACTTAGTGTCGTGCCGTTCCTTTTTCTTTTGCTTTGGTCGCCGGGTGAATTCTGGAGCCTTATTCTGGCGGTTTTATTTGTTGCTGCATCGATAACAGATCTTGTTGATGGTTACATAGCACGAAAATATCAGCTTGTTACAACAATGGGAAAGTTTCTCGATCCCATTGCCGACAAACTCATGATCAATACGGCCATGATTCTGATGATTCCCATAGGACGTATTCCTGCCTGGATTGTAGCTGTAACAATTATGCGGGATTTGGTTGTTGATGGTGTAAGGACCATAGCTTCTTCTGAAGGTCTTTTTATTCAGGCGAGCCGTTTAGGCAAGCAAAAGACTCTGGCGCAGACATTTGCCGTAACGGCTTTATTGATTCATTATCCAATTTTTGGCGCCGATGCACATCAGGTCGGAATAATAGTTCTCTACGTCGCCTTTGTGTTGACCATATATTCCGGCACTAACTATTTTATTCAATTTTATAAAAGGGCTAGAAATAATTGATCATGTCCGGTTTGCCAAAACGTAATTATTCCAAAATCGATCTTCCGCAAATAAGCAGAGCGTTATTTTATCCGTGCTATGATACAGTCGAATTAGAGGAAAATAAATACCTTAAACGCGTAATGATACCGGTTGGCGACGGCGTTTTCATAAGTTCCATCTGGGCTGCGATGGAAAAGGCACCGGCAACAATTTTGTTTTTTCACGGCAACGGCGAAATAGCATCGGATTACATTGATATTGCCGGGATATTCTGGCAAATGAATATCCGCTTTATCTGTGTTGATTATCGGGGATACGGACGTTCCTCTGGTAATCCCGCAGCGGGTTTGATGATTCAGGATGCTCACGATATTTTCCAGTATGTTTATTCGCAAACAAGGGAAAAAAACGAATTACTGGTAATCATGGGGCGATCTCTCGGTTGTGCTTCTGCGCTGGAAATTGCGGCTGCATATGGTGAACAGATTGACGGATTGATTGTTGAAAGTGGATTTGCTGAAACATTGCCGCTGCTTAGAACACTCGGCGCTGATCCTGATTGCCTGGAAATTAAAGAAGAAGACGGCTTTGCCAATAAAGATAAAATAAAAAATTTTGCTAAACCACTGCTTATTATTCATGCTGAAAATGATTTTTTAATTCCTATTGTTCAGGCGGAAAAATTATTTGCAGCCGCCAATGCACCGCAAAAGACATTTCTGAAGATACCAAATGCCGGACATAATGATATCTTTATTGCTGGAATTAAAGAATATCTGACAGCTGTAAGTGAACTGATGAAAGCCGCAATAGAGTGGAAAAAATCCGGTAATAATTAATTTATATAAGAAATAAACTTTTTTGTTGACAAGAAAACTTTATTTGTTATAGTCACCAGCGTTCCCAATGAGCGGGCGTAACTCAGTGGTAGAGTGCTACCTTGCCAAGGTAGACGTCGACGGTTCAAATCCGTTCGCCCGCTCCATTTTTTTATGGCGGCATAGCCAAGTGGCTAAGGCAGCGGTCTGCAAAACCGTTATTCTCCGGTTCAAGTCCGGATGCCGCCTCCATAAAAAATCAATGGCTTAGATGATTCGTCTAAGTCTTTTTTTTGTCTGGCTGCGTGTCAAGTTCGTCAATAACATGTCTGTTTCTAAGCTGCATCAGCCAAGAGCGCGATTCAGAGCACTGCGAAGCCCCGCCAAAGTGTATGGTTTTTGGATAAATCCCGCCAGTCCCTTGCCGACAAAGCGTTGCGTAACATCCTGTTCATTGTAGCCGCTCGACAGGATAACCTTAACGTCTTTCTTCAATTTACGCAGCTCGAGAAATGCTTCTTCACCGCCCATTTCGGGCATAGTAAGGTCAAGGATAATACATAAGACTTCATTTCCATGGGCTTTGAAGACATTAAGTCCTTCACGGCCGTTATTTGCAGTCAATACCTGAAAACCCAGTTGTATCAGCATATCGGATGCCACGTCGCGAACCAGGGGATCATCATCAACGACCAGAATGGTGCCCCCTCCTTTCAGCAATGGAGGCTGTTCCTCCGTTTTTACTTTATCACCTGACTTCCATTCCACAGCAGGCAACAGAATTTTAAAGGTCGTTCCTTTCCCCACTTCGCTATAGACCTTGATCGCTCCCTTATGACCACGCACAATGCCCAGGACCGCCGCCAGGCCCAGTCCCCGGCCGGTAAACTTCTTGCTGAAGAAAGGATCAAAAATCCTGCTCAAGGTTTCTGAATCCATTCCGCAGCCGGTATCCGATACTTCAATATAAACATATGTTCCTCCGGGGAGTTTGTCGTCGAGATAGCTGCTGGACAGATAGGCTTCATCACATTCCATGACTCCGGTCTTAACTGATATAATGCCTTGTCCGTCACCCAGAGCATCGGACGCGTTCGTTATCAGGTTCATAACCACCTGTCGTATCTGGGTTGCATCCGATTCCACCGCCGGTAGTTCATCAGCTAGAGAGTAACGCACCATTGCATTTTTGGAGATCGATACATTAAGGATTTGCCCCATCTCCCGAACGATTTCTGAGATGTTGTAGCGGCCGATCACGAAGCGTCCCTTTCCGGAATACGCGAGCATTTGGCGACATAGATCGGCAGCCCGGTGCGATGCCCGCGTGATCTCCTCAACGTGCTGGTAGGCGGGAGATGTTTCAGAAAGGGAGAAAAGCGCCAGGTCGGCTCTTCCCAGAATGGCCATGAGCAGATTGTTGAAGTCGTGGGCGATTCCTCCGGCGAGCACCCCCAGACTCTCGAGTTTGTGGACTTCACGCATCCGGCTCTCCATCTTGCTGCGCTCCTCCTCCAACTGCTTCCGTTCGGTAATATCACGGACATTCGCGAGGATATAGTTTCCATCGGGCAAAACCAACCTCGTCAGAAAAACTTCCACATCAAATATGGAGCCGTCCTTTGGCCGTCTGGCTTTCCAAGGTACGAAATAGTTCTCGCCGGATATTACCATATTCCAGTTAACCCGCGACTCTTCCATAGTCTCATCGGTTACCGAGAAGTCGCGCAAAACGTTAAACCCAAGAGCCTCTTCCCGGCTGACTTTATACATTTCCAGCATTTTGTTGTTTACGTCTACGATTTTTCCATCCAGATCATGAACAAAAATCGCATCATACACATTATTAAAAACTGTTCTCAGATAATTTTTGGCGGCGTTAAGTTCCGTCTCCATCCTCTTGCGCTCGGTGATGTCGCGCACAATGCCCCATATGCCGATAGGATTTCCAGCGCTATCACGTATCAGAAATGAGCTTATTTCAACGGGAAAAACAGAGCCGTCCTTCCTCTGGTATTCCTTTTCGTAAACATTGGAGTATCCATGCACCAGGATTTGCTCTTTAACTATGCTTTTTTCCATGGCATGCCATTTTTTAGGAGTTATATCTGAGTATTTTAGACGGCGAAGCACTTCTTCCGAGTAGCCCAGCATGGACTGAAATGCACGGTTGGATTCCTGGATGCGACCCTTCATATCCACACTGGCAAATGCTTCCGTCATGGATTCATGCAGACGGCGGTACTTTTCCTCGCTCTTTCGAAGCGCCTCTTCGGCGCGCTTGCGATCGGTAATGTCCACGTGCGTTCCAACAAGTCGAAGGGCGTAGCCATGCTCATCGCGTGCAACACACTTACCGCGACCCAAAATCCAGCGCCATCCACCATCCCTGGCTTTCATACGATACTCTACATCAAAATGCTCATTCCGGCCCTCGATACAATCTATATTAGCCTGCACCGCATGTTCGAAATCGTCAGGATGAATCAACTCCTTCCAAATACTGCCTTTCGAGGGAAACGCATCGGACTCATAGCCAAGCATACGATAATAACCAGGACTGAAATATCCCTTGTCAGTTTTGATGTTCCAGTCCCATAAGCCATCATTGGTCGCCTCCATGCTCAGATTAAACCGTTCCTCGCTCTCGCGGAGCGCCTCTTCCGCCCGCTTGCGTTCTTCCAGTGCATTGGCGAGTTTAATGTTACTGTAACCAAGATTACCTATTATTTCGGCAAGAATGGAGAAGAAGGACATTGCTTTATTGATCGTTTTTTCACTCCAATGTGGAACCCGGTCTAGCGCTGCGATGTACTCCTGCTCATCAAATCCGTACTTTCTGGCTTGTTGACGGAAAGTTTCGTAGTCAGGCTTTTCGCCATCAAATAAAAATTGCCCCATGAAAATATTGCCGACACTTTTATTACCTAACATGATTGGGGTTGCTATATCCCACATGTTATTTTTACATCGATATTTTTTAAAAGTACCGACCGGTACGTTGTTGGTGAGTTCGAGATCGCTTTCTATGCAAAGTCGGCAAGACTCCGGGTTAACCCGGTGGAAGTTGGTGCAGATGTCCTGCCAGCCTATTCCCACCAACACCTTACCCTTAAGATCAGTGATAGTCATGGGGAGGTTCGTCAAGTCGAAGAATTCATCCATCAGTTTCTGGATCTTTTCTGCATCAATAATATCAGATAGTTCTAATTTACTGATATCTCCTTCAGGGGACAAAATAGCATTAAGCTTTCTTCGAACTTGTTTTTCACTTTCCTGTAATGCTTCCTCTGCTTGTTTCCTCTCGGTAATGAATCGCGCCTGCTGGATGTTTTGGTAGGCGATGTTAGAGAGTTGATTGGCCAGAGCAAACAACGTGTGCGCGATCTGCTCAAACTTCTCTTGAGACATGACGGGAATCTGGAGAAAGGCTTCACGGAACGTGGTATCATCAATACCAATATCGCGGGCATATTCCATGATTTGTTCTTCGCTTTGCGCTTCGTTCCGAACCTGGCCGATCAGCCAACTGGCGATGTGGCGCCCTCCAACAGTAATGCTGGCGCCGGCTCCCCACAAGTCCGCACTCAAACACTTGTTAATAATCGGCCCGGATGGATTGTAACGTCCAAGCTCTGCATCGGATTTCTGACAGTTTCTCAAGCCTTTCTCGCCCTTGCGGACAAACTCACAGAAATTTGTGAAATTGCTAGGCCGGGTAATAGCGGTGCCGTCCGGACGTGTCAGGAGGACAGCAACGCCCCAGGTATCGGCAATCATGTCCTGCAGTCGCTGAAGGTCGGGAAGATTGAACAGGTCTTCGAAGGCAATGTTTTCGACGTCACCCAAAGGCATAGTCAACGCCACGATGCGCTTTTCCAGCGCATCCTCGGCACGCTTGCGTTCGGATATGTCTCTGCAAAGCCCCTCTAACGCAACAAGCTTACCATTGTCGTCGAATATCCCCTTGTTGGATTGGATAATCCATCTCTCTTTCCCTTTAGAGTCAATTATCTTGTATTCAAAAGTTGGAGATACTATCCCTTTTTTTAATTCCTCAAATTTTTCATTAATAAAGTTTTGAAAGTCCGGATGGATTGCCCGTCTTATCAGGAGTGGATCCGCGATGAATTCTTCAGCGCTGTATCCGAGGACATTTGTCACACTTGGACTGAAGTATTCAAATCTTTCACTAGGCAGAGTCATACGAAAAAGGGCTTCATTTAAACCTTCGACTAAACCGCGAAACTTCTCCTCACTTTTCCGCAGCGCTTCTTCGGCGAGTTTCTGTTCGGTGATGTCTTCGAATATCCAGATTGATCCATCCTGAGGATTCGATGGATCAAGTGCGATACCCTCGAGCTTGTACCAGAACAGCATGCCATCGCCCTTGCGCATCTGAGTTTCGAGGGTGGCTTTCTTTCCCTGGGCGAGAAGGGAATATCCTTCAGAACCAAGGCTTTTAAAAATTTCCTCATTTGGATAAATGATGCGCGTGGAAGAGCCCTGGAGCCGTTCCATGGGGATTCCGAACAACTCGGACATTTTCCTGTTTACCCACTCGAAAGTTCGGTTCCGCACAAAAGCAATTCCCACGGCGCTGTTGTCCAGAATCACGGATTGCAGCTTGTTCAACTTCCTGATTTCTTCTTCGGCCTGCTTGCGCTTAGTTATATCCTCCACTATCCAGATGGAGCCTTCATCAGGTTTAGAGGCATCTAAAGCCTTTCCTTCCAGCTGGCACCAGAATAATGTACCATCTCCTTTGCGCATGTGAGTCTCAATAGTGGCTTTTTCACCTCGAGCCAAAAGAGAATATATCTCATTGCCCTGATTCTGATATGATTCTTCGTCTGGATAGGTTGTGCGAGTAGGAGATCCTTCAAGTTGTTCTTTGGGAATGTCGTATATCTCGCACAGCCTCGGATTAACCCATTCGTGGACTCGGTTGCGTATAAGAGCAATCCCTACGGTGCTGTTGTCCAGTATTACAGATTGCAGCCTGTTGAGCTTCTGAAGATCCTCCTCGGCTTGCTTCCGCTTTGTTATGTCCTCCGCTATCCAAATGGAGCCCTCATCAGGATTGGAGGTGTCTAAAGCGATTCCCTCAAGCTTGCACCAGATCAATGAGCCGTCACCCTTACGCCTAAGAGTCTCAAAGGCCACATTTTTCCCCTGAGAGAAAAGAGAATATACCTCAGCGCCTATTTTTTGATATGATTCGTCATCCGGATAGGTTAAACGGGTAGAAGACCCTATGAATTGTTCTTTAGGAATGCCGTACAACTCGCACAGTTTCGGGTTAACCCACTCATAAATTCGGTTCCGCACAAAAGCAATACCCACGGTGCTGTTTTCAAGAATCATCGACTGCAGCTTGCGGACCCTGTTAAGCTTTTTTCCCGCCCGCTTGCTTTCTGTGATGTCCGTGACGGTCTCCACAACCCTGGTGATATTACCTTTTTCATCCCGGAGAGGATAAGCGCGCAACGCCCATTTTTTGCCCAGGGAGGAAAGATCATCCACAGTGCAGGGTTGACCCGTATTAATGGCTTTTACAACGGGACAAATGCTGCAGGGGCTTTTCAATCCGTGTATTTTCTCGAAACAATGCCGGCCTGCCAGTTGATCGGAGTTAAGATTAACAAGTTTGTTCATGGCATCGTTTGACCAGACTATCTTCAAGTCTGTATCCAGCAATACCATCGGGTCCGGGATGGATTCCAGGATTACCGCTTTTTCTCCATCTTTTACACTGAAAGGCATGTCCTTGACATTATTAGAATCTCCTCCATCATTGGTCTTTCGAATACGCCGTTTAGTAGCCATTATGCCCTCCTTGCAGGATGCTTTCCGATAGATAATCCGTCAATAGAGACAGCCTTATTGTTTTCCGAATACGATAATCCAATACCTCCTTGCAGTAACCCGTATTTCGTTTCTTTCCCAGTTTTGCGTTCGACAACTCTGAAAGAAATTCCAAGCATATACTCTTATATATTATTAATTATGAACTTTTCTTGTTGATGTGTCCAGAATAAACATTGGCAGGCCGGCGGGAGTAGAGCAGGGCAAGTATTCTTCCATTACCCCGTAATTCCGATATGTTGGATGATTGTTTGACACAATAATGTTGCCGAGACGCTGTAAATCGCTGTTGCGCAAAACTACACAGCCGCTTATCCGGAATCGAAAGAAAATATCAGGAAAGCCAACTCCTTAGCAAATACCTGATTTTAACAAGATGAATTCTTTAAGAATAATAAGGCATGGATTATTCACATAATTTCATAAAAATATTGTGCTTTGGTTTTTTAGAATATAGCGAATATTTTCCAAATCGGGATTATACGGAAGAAGAAAATTATTTTTTCTTTGTTCATTAACGTACTCAGTCAAATTTAAAGAACCCTTCCAATTAATCAATTGTTTGATTTCCAGAAGTAGATTACTGGAATTATTAGTCCTTGCATATAATTCGATCAGCGCCAGGTTAGCCCATGGGTTCTGGGGAGCCGTATTGCGGATTGACTGCCAGTAAAATATAGCCCCCCGGAGATTATTTTTTTGACGACAGGATTCAGCCAAAATCATCAGTGTCAAGGTGGAATTTCCTTTACGGTAAATATATTCCCTTGCCAAAGCTTCAGACCGGCGAAAATTGCCATCTTTCCAGAGAATAAAGCTGTATAATTCCATCAGTTCAAGATTACGGGGATATTTTTTCAATTTATCCTCAATGATTTTTTTAGCCTCCCGGAGCTTGCTCTGCCTGATTTTTATTTTAGCAGTGAGAATGTCATTAAGAAGATATTCCGGAAGATATTTGGAAGATTTTTGAAAACAGTCGAGTGCCGCATCGTCTTTCCTCTGCATGAAGTATAACAGCCCGGAATTGAATTGTTGAATTGCTAAAGCTTGTTTGCTGCCGAAGTTATTCAGGTATAGAGCTTTATCGTATTCCAACTGAGCTTTGGACAGATCATTATAATTATAATAGATTCGGCCTATATTGGAATGAGGCCTGCTCAAGCGGGGAGATTTGGCAATGTTGTCCTGCCACAATAGATAGTCACTGGAAAAAATACTGCTGCGTCTGAAAGTATTGTCTCCCCAAGCTGTCAGGATAATAACTATTACAGAAGCAACAACAATCTGAATAATTTTATTGTGGGAAAAATAATCGATGGCGAAAATTATAATCTCGGCAAGCGGAATAAATAAAAGCATTGCCGGCAAATAATTTCGATGTTCGTATATCAACTCCAGAGAGAAAAATGAACCTTCGATTAAATGGTTTAAAAAATAGAAGAAGATGCAGTATGAAAGTAAAGGACGTTTTTTTACAAGATAGAGTGCCAGGGCCAGGGCTGTCAGGATTAGTAAAATCGCCGGCAGTGTAGTCCATGGCTGGAACAGGGAACGCGAAATGTCTACATCATAAAGCAGCGTTAAACGGGAATTAACCGGATAAAATAAAAGAGATAAATAGAATATTATTACACGCGGTTCGGTTAAAAGCCGTTCGCCCATGGTAAAATCACGCAGGTCGTAGCCGCCAATGGCGTTGGACAGGCCACCGGTGTAGATTAAACCGAAAATAGTAATAACTATAAGAGGTAAAATTACAATCTTAAAAACGTTATTAACATTTTCTTTGCTAATGCCCTGAATTAAAAGCAGATCGTATAATAAGATGCTGACCGGCAGCAACGCGGCATTTTCTTTGGAAAGGATGGATGCCAGGCCTGCCAAAACACTGATGATGACAAAACAAACCGCCCGACCTCTTTTGTCGGTTGTCCGCGCCTTCAGATAGAAATACATCGACATAATGTAAAACATTCCGGCCATCAGGGCCATGCGCTGAACTATGTAAGAAACAGTCGTCACAAAAACGGGATTGATCGCCCAGAAAAGTGCCGCCAGCAGCGCCACCGGATAAGCGATACTTTCGTATCGTTCTTTCAGCAGAGGGAGTTTCAGTGTGTTGTAAACAAATAAAAAAAGAAAAACGGCGGAAAAATAATGAACTATGAAATTGACCAAATGGTAGCCGAAAACATCCAGTCCATTAATTTGATAGTTCAATGCAAAACTCAGATAAGCTAATGGCCGGGATGGTCTTTTTTGCTCTAATCCATAGATACAATGCTTTATATTTTCCCAGGAAAAATCTTTTATTTGTATATATGGATTATTAACGATATTGGCAAAATCATCAAAATGCCAGTCTCCATAAAAGCTGTCGGCATAAACTGCAAATAATATGACCAGCAGGGAAATAAATGTAAAAGCATATCTTCCGCCATCCGGAAAATTCCATTTTAAAGGCAGTTTAAATCCGTTTTCTTTAGTCAGCATTTTAAGTCATTCGGTTGGAATAAATTGCTTAGATTTGCATTGGATATTGCCGAAGTTCCAATATCAGACATCCTTATTTATTAAAACAAATATTTTAAAACGGCCTTGGAGAAAGGTGACTTTGAGTTATTGCTTTAATGTGTTAGAGGATTTAAAAAAATAAACTAAATTGCAGCTATAAAATTACAAGAAAAATTCAAAAAAATGCAGCTTAAGAGTATCATCAAATATGTGATCGGATTTCTGATTGTCGCCGGGGCAGGTTATTTCTTTGTTCGGGAATTTTATGCCAATTATGATTCTATTGCCAAATTCGATTTTAAAATCAATTCATTCTATCTCCTGACGTCGCAAATTATCCTGATATTGACGACACTAGCCGGAACTTTCTTCTGGCAGCAGTTATTGAAGATGATTACGGCGCATAGAATAAATTTCAGAGAAAGCCTGGCCATTGTCAACACATCCCAGTTGACGAAATATCTGCCGGGAAAAGTCTGGTCCTACGCCTTTCAAATGGTCCTGCTGTCGAGACAGGGTGTTTCCAAGACGGTTGTCCTTTATGCGAATTTGTTTTTAGCGTTGACGTCTTTGTTTGCTTCCGCTTTTCTGGGGTTGTTGTACTTTGTTTGTTTCAGTCCCGACCAGACGGGATTCTGGCTGACAATCTTTGTTGCCTTTTTAATTTTTTATCTGGGATTTATTTTCCTTAATCAATCCTGTCTGAAAATATTAATCAGGATAATCGAGAAAATATTCAAGAAAACGATAAATTATACCCATATCGATATTAAATGGATTATCGTCTTTCAATTCCTGTACTTGCTGGCCAACGCCATATTCGGGATCACGGGATATTTATTGGCCCTCGGGCTGGGGTTTTCCGTATCGATTCAGAATATCTTTGCTGTTTCCGCGTCATTGATTATTGCTGATATGATCGGTTTCATTATCCTGATCGCTCCCGGAGGATTAGGCGTCCGTGAAGGAATAATGTTCGCATTACTGGCGGCACTGGGAGACAGGAGCCTGGCTCTGCTTCTTCCCGTCGGAACAAGAATTATGGGAATGGTTTCCGATCTTTTGCTGGGAGGAGTCGGATTCATCTTTTTAAGAAAATACTATGCCGGGAAGAACGATGATGGAAGCGATGAAAATTGATTTAATTCCATTTCCAAATCAAGCGCTACCTTTGTTGGCGTCGTCGTCGGCTTCCTCAACGTATTAATAATACGCCTCGTTGCCTCCTCCTAGCCGCCGCGGTATCATCATTGATTTGGAAACGGAATAGATTATTTTGTGTCGGCAAAGTGGACAAACATTTCTTCCAATTGCGGTTTGCCGGAAAGGCATAATGATCTCCTTCCGCCTGTTTTCAGGAAGGCGGCAATAATCTTTTTTGCTTTTGCCTCCGCAAGTCCACAGCCGTGCAGGTATCGGATATTCAAGGGATCAAAGAGCCATTGGCCGGGGAAGTCCCCGGTAATCAGAGAGAGATAATGCCCGGCGACTTTAGTCGCCGACCAGTTTGTCTTTACAAATTCCAGCGCCTTTTTCCCCAATTCTTCACGAAATTCGTGATCCACGCTGAGCTTTTCCATGGCCGCTTCGAGCCGGTCGGGATGACAAAACATGCTTGGCGGCATATCGCTTGACGGAAGATCATCTTTTATCCGGTCTACATAGTAGCTTCCGACAATGGCCGGTTTACCGGCAAAAGCCGCTTCCGTGGAAAAAACGGCCATAGGTGTATCCGAGTAAATTTCATCAATAATGAAGTCGCATCTTTCCAGTTCCTGCAAAACTTCCGCATTAGGACGCCCAGTAATTTCCACGTAATCCAGCGAAAGCCCTTTTTGTTGAAGTGATTGTATCGCCTGTCTTATTGCCGGTGTACCCTTGGGCTCCGGTTTGGAAGGAGCATGAAGAATGCGGATGCTCTTTTTGTCCGGGTTGTTATTTGATGCATCTTTAACTTTATGAGGTTTAGTGCTGTGGGGAATGCCGATGCATAAGCTGTTAATGAAGGGACGCGATTGAAAATAAGCCTGGGGAGGGTTGTTGATGATATGATCAGCGAATCTTTCGATAATGGAGATCATTATTTTCTGAATGCGGGTAACGCATATGCCGGTCAGGATGGAACTGAAGCTGTCATTTTTAATGACGTATCCGTTGAGATAGACCGGCCTTGCTTCCGACCCCAGAAATACATAAATAATTTTTTTTCTGAATAATTTGAGTATGGGCAGATCGATAAAAAAGAAGAAGGTCGAATTGGAGGCGAATATAAAAACATCATATTTGAATAATGCCCACGGAAAAAGGAAGAGGCTGATCATATTCTGCAGGAAGGCAACCCAGATCACCCGCAAAATCCAGTTGCCAAAAAACATCATGCCGATTTTCTGAGAATAACGGTTCAGCGCGTTGATCAAAGGCGGATTATTATCTGCGTCATATTGAAAAGGATTGCCGCTTAAATTGACGAATATGGAATCAATTCCCAAAGAGTCCAGTCCTTTTTTGAGATGGTGGAAATAGCCGGCTATTTCTCTCAGGCCGATGAATATTCGCGGCTTTTTAGTCATATTAATATTGAAACCATTATGTTAATTATTAGCAGATAATTACCCGATAACCTTGCTCAAATTGTTTTTATCCGGGAAATTTACCAGCACCCCCATTCCCTTTTTTTGATAAACTACCATGCTGCCGACGGCGACTGCGGAGGCATGGCCTTTGCTGCATGCTTCACCTATATCTTCAATATTTCCGGCGCCTCCGTGGGCAATCACCGGAATCGATACGGAATCGGCAACTTGCTTAATCAAATCAAGATCAAATCCTTTCCATGTTCCTTCATGATCAATCGAGGTAAGTAAAATTTCTCCGGCGCCAAGGTCCTGGACTTCCTGTGCCCAGGCTGCCGGCTTTTTCTTTTTATTGACTGAACCGGAAAGGCTGAAAGTTTCGTATTTGCCAAATAAATTTTTCTTCACATCTATGGCTATGATGATGCTCTGACTGCCGAAAGCCCGTGCCAGTTCGGAAATAATATTCGGATTTTCCAAAGGACAGGAATTTAAAATTATTTTTTCAAAGCCGATATTAAAAATTGTTTCCGCCGTTTGTATGGATCGAATGCCTCCTCCATAAGACAACGGCATAAAGCATTCATTGGCAATTTCACGCAGGATTTTATAATTGGGCTCCCGATTTTCCCTGCTGGCCGTAATGTCCAGAAACGCCAGTTCGTCAACCTCGAGTTCGTTGAAGATGCGGCAGGTGTTGGCCGGATCACCGATATAACCGAATTTGCGGAATTGGATTGTTTTTACAAGAGATTCATCCCGAAGGAGAAGGCAGGGGATAACACGTGTCTTTAACATTATAGCCTCGCAAAATTTTCCAGAAGACGCATTCCGAAACGGTGACTTTTTTCCGGATGAAACTGTACGCCGAAAATATTGTCATTGTTGATTGCCGAGTCAAAAAAATAGCCGTATTCCGTTTTCAGGATGGAATATTTTTCATCTTCGACCTGGGCATGATAGGAATGGACGAAATAAAAGCGGTGTTCCGTTTCAAAATTATCGGTAAGAGGGCTCGGCGTTGATCGCTGAACCAGATTCCATCCCATGTGAGGAATCTTCAATGTCGATTCCTGGGGAAAATGGAAGCGGACTGTTTTTGCCGGTATCCAGCCCAACCCGGAGCATTTTCCTTCCTCGCTGCTTTTTGTCAGCAGTTGCATGCCGAGGCAGATGCCAAGAAAGGGTACTTTTTCTTGCAGGGCTTTCTGATCGAGAATTTCCCGGAGAGAGTTTTGGTTTATCTTTTCCATCGCCCGGTCAAAATGGCCGACGCCGGGAAGGATAATCTTGCGGGCTTTTGCTATTTCTTCCGGATCGGAGGTGATCAGGGATTTAACGCCGATTTTTTTTAGCATATTGACAATTGATCCGGTATTGCCCATGCCGTAGTCAATAATCGTAATCATCAGATCTCATTCTTTGAGGTGTATTTGATATAGAAACTCATAGGCACTAAATTTGCCTTGGCGAGAACGAAAAACATGGGTCTCAAAAGTTCAAACCGTTTTTTGTATGTCTTATAGTCCTTATAAGTTTTCCTCGGTCCCTTCATCACTTTTTCATATGTTTCGTCACTGAGTCCCAGTCTTTTTTTGAAATAATCCACCAGCTCCGGTTCAATATAAGGCGGTTTTTTATATTCTTCCAAAGCTTCCTCCCTGGTAATAAATCCGGCTCTTGCTGAGGCCGCCAGGCTCAAATTCCTCAAATCAATCCCGAATTTTTGGGGAAAGTACACGCTATGGTTGAATGCGGTCATTCGGTTTTCCAGATGATGACCGCCATAGTAATGCCAGCCGAAATCTTTTTCCAGCCATTTTCGTGCATCCTGTTTGGAATAAGTAATGTACCAGAGCGGCCTGATTTTCTTTATTTTTTTTACTAAAATCCATTTCATGAAAGACCAGAAGTCCATCAACGGATAAGTCTTCATCTTCATTGTGCCGAATTGTTTATGAATGTTTTTAATATAAGCGCCGTCAAAGTAAACATTTCCTAATGGTGCGACACCCTCCGTTATAAAGGAATGCCCCTCCAGAATATATTTTACATCATATTTTCCGGCTGCCCTGTACAACGTTTCCGCCAGGGCCAGGTCTGTTGCGGCATCCAGCTCCGGCACATTGGCAAAGAAAAAGGAGCGAAAAATATCATCTGATTCCTTATTATCCACAACGTGGGTATAAAGATCGACATTGAGTTTTCCCAGTACCTTCCGGATATTTTCCGTGGCAATGGCTGTGTTCCACGTATTGTCATAGTGTACGGCAAGCGGTCTCAATCCCCACTCAACGGCCTTAATTATCATAAATGACGAATCAGTGCCTCCGCTGACACCGACAACACAGTCATATTTCTTGCCTTTGCCTTCCTTTTTTATCTGTTCAACAATTTCTTGAAGATTTCTTTCTCCTTCAGCGGTTCCGGTTTTATACTGTTCCTTTAAATCATCAATCATTTTACAGTAATTACAAACGCCATTTTCATCAAATGTTATGGCGGGAACGTTGGAATCATAAATACATCGACTACATATCTTCACGGGCTTTTCCTTTAATTTGGAAAGGTATTCCCCATCCCTTGGAATTTGATGGTATGTTCTGGTTGACGAAGCTGTTGGCACCGATGACTACATAATCGCCGATAGTCACCCCTTTGGTAATAATGACATTCGGGCCGATATAGCAGTTGTTGCCTATTTTAACGGGGGCATGGTTGATATCTTTATCGAAGATGACCCGGTCGATCGTGTCGTGTGTGTAGATTTGAGAACCGGCGGAAATATCACAGTGGTCGCCGATTTCCAGCCCTCCGGATCCATCCAGTATGGTATTGGGGCCGATCCAGCAGTGGCTGCCGACAGTCACGTCTCCGATAACAATACTGCTGTCATATATGGAACTTTCTTTGCCAAATCCATAAAAGCGGGCTTTTTCCCATCTGTCGACGATAACCTCACCGATGGGGAGCAAGCGTTGGAATTTATCGAATTTTTCTTTGCGCAGGATAATGTGCAAATGCTTCAGCAGACTAAACAAATCAATCGCACGTTTATCGTTTTCATTTTCAGTAAAGTCGTTTTCTTTTTCCATGAAATTTTTCTATTGTTCTTCCTTTTCAATTATAAGGGAAGTTTTTAAAGCATTGCGAATCCTGTTGCATACCTGCAACGCATCTACTTTGCCGTAACAGGGTAACGTAATGGTCTGTTCCTGTAATAACCGGGAGTTGGATTGAATATCATTATATTGTCGACGGTAATAGGTTAATCCGCTTAAACAGTAAGTTCCCAGTGTGGATTCCACATTTTGCTTTCGAAGATTATCAATTAATGCATCACGGTTACACCCCGGAGGCACTCTAAACACCAGAGACTGTACATTATGAACCACATCGTGATTAACCTGCTGCGAGCAAAAACCGAGGGCATTCATCTCATTATTGTAGGCATCCCTGATTAAGTTGCGATCCCGGACAATTTCGTCGATTTTCTCTAATTGCTTGATTCCCATTACAGCCTGTAGTTCGGGAAGCCGGAAGTTGTATCCATAATCGATAAAATCAAACTTGCCATTTTCCGTAACAGCTCCGTGGGCTAGTTTTACAGCCAAATTTTCCGCCCATTCGTCATTGCCGGTTGTTATGGCACCCCCTTCGCCGGTTGTCAATAGTTTGCGGGGGTGAAAACTGAAACAGGTTAAATCGGCAATGTTGCCGCAATGGACACAGCGTTCGCTGCTGCCGATAGCGCAAGCGGCATCTTCAATCAACGGGATATTTCTTCTACGGCAGATCTCTTTTATGGCATGGATGCCGGAAGGGTTGCCCAGGGCATCAACAAAAATAACCGCTTTGGTTTGCGGCGTGATTTTCCGTTCAAGCTCCTCCGGCAGCATGTTGAAAGTATCCATGCCGACATCGGCAAACACCGGCCTTGCACCAACGTCTTCAACAATATTGGCGGTCGCAGGGAAGGAAAAATCCGAGACTATAACTTCATCGCCTTTTCCAATCCCGAGCAGCCGCATGCACATCCAGAGGGCGGTTGTCGCTGATGTTGTCAGAAAAGCATATTTGGCGCCGGTATAAGAGCATAACTTTTCGGCAAAAGCAGATACATACTTTCCCCGGGTAAAACAGCCGCTTTCAAAAACCTCCCGGAATTCGGCTGCAACATCTTCGAAGGAAATGTAGGGTTTGATAAGTTTAATCACGCTGTTTCTCCGATGTTTTTTCGATACCAGGCCAGTGTTTCTTTTAGCCCGGAATCAAACGGCGTCAGGCTATATTCGATCATTGATTTAATCTTGGCATTACTGGCATTGTGGCATTGCACGTCCGACTTTCTTGCTTCCTTATATAAAATATCACCTTGATAATTCATGCTTTCCGCTACTTTGAAAATCACTTCTTTGATGGCGATCTGTCCGTCGGTTGATATATTGACGCTGTCCCCGGGAGACATCTTGTCGTATAGTTTTAATACTGCGTCAACCGTATCAAGCACATAGATAAAATCTCTGGTTTGTTTGCCTGTACCATGAACCTCAGGTGACAGGCCATTGAGAATTTTCCAGGCCGTAATAGGTATGACACCTGCCAGATATCCTTTATAGTTCTGCCGCGGGCCATAGTTGTTGAAAGGCCTGATGATAAATGCATCAAGATCGAACATACGTACATAACTCTGCAAGGCGATATCCGCCGCGGCCTTACCTGCGGCATATGTGGTTGTGGGATTAATCGGGTGATTTTCGTCCATCGGTTCATAAATCGCCGTTCCGTACACTTCCGAGGTGGAAAAGTGACAAAGAGTTTTGAAAGCTTTTTCGCGTTGCAGTTCTAAAAGGTTCAGAATTACCCTGACGTTGGTATCAAAGGCGTTCGAGGGGTTCACAAATGAGTAGTTGAGGGCTTTCGTTGCAGCGTTGAAAACGATATCGACGGGATGACGTTCGAAAATGTATTTAAGTGATGAGGCGAATTCGGCATCGTCTTTGTACAACACAGTCCCTTTTTGCGTGGCGTCGGCCAGGTTGGCTTCATTTCCGAGAAACATATTATCAATTACTATAACATGCTTTGCCCCTTCGGCAATCAGTCGGTCAACCAGATGGCTGCCAATGAAACCGGCGCCACCGGTCACAAGTATGGTGCTTCCCGGGATGGCTGGTCTCATTTCTTATTCCTCTTAACTGATATTATGTTAATAGATATGATTATATACACGCAGGTCTTCCCTTAATTCAACAAACCTGGCCGGCGCACCTATCGCCATATGCCACGCGGGAACATTTTTGGTAACAATGGCGCCTCCGGCAACAATGGCGCCTTCTCCCACTTCAATACCGGGAAGTAAAGATGCATTTCCTCCAATAGAGGCGCCTTTCCGTATAACCGGTGCGGTCAGTGGAGCACCCTTAAAGCGAATCGGATACATATCGTTCAGTAAAACGCAATTGGGACCAAGAAATACGTAATCTTCAATGGTTGAACCGGTCGGGATGTAGACGCTGGACTGGATGCTCACGTAATTCCCGATTTTTGTATTATTGTCAATAACTACATTTGTTCCCAGCAAAACATTATTCCCCACAACGCATTTTTCCCTGATGAGCACATTATGCCCGGTTCTTACATCGTTTCCAATAATGGTATCTTTATAAACGGCCACACCGGGGCGAAGGATGGAATTGGATCCTATTTTGCATCCTTCATATTTTATGTTTTCAATTAATTCCTTATTATCTCTCAATTCTAAAAAGATGTCACTTGTCGGATAACCCAGTATCACATTTTCCATGATCATGGAATTGTCACCAACATGATTTGTGCCGTACGATTTTACGGAATCATGTATAAACACGTTTGTTCCTTTTACAATACTGCGAACATGCATTGCTGCTTCCTTTCTCGATATTTATTGTTCTTTAAGTTTAATATTTTTTTGTGCTTTCTTAAATTTTTTGCCGCAAGAGGGGCAAATTAGATCATCCGGCAATCTAACTCCGCACGAACACATCCAGCCTTTTTGCCGGGCCGGATTGCCCATCATCAAAGCATAATCGGGGACGTTCTTCGTAACTACGGCTCCGGCGGCGATAAAGGCGTAGCTGCCGACTGTATGACCGCAGACAATAGTACAGTTTGCCCCCAGTGTTGCGCCCTTTTTAATAAGAGTAGGTTTGATTTCCGACATTCTTTTGATTTCAGAGCGGGGATTGATAACATTTGTGAACACCGAGGACGGACCGCAAAAAACATTATCTTCCAGGGTAACGCCTTTATAAACGGAAACATTATTCTGGATTTTACAGCCATTGCCGACGGTAACGTCTGGGCCGATTACGGTATTCTGTCCAATAGAGCAATCAGCGCCGATTTTCGACCCGGAAATTATATGGGAAAAGTGCCAGACTCTGGTTCTCTCTCCAATTTCCACATCATCGTCTATTTCGGCTGTAGGATGGATATTACCGGCTTCTTTAACGATGGAAGTCAATACTTTTTCCTTGTTTAAATTCATTCTTAAACCATTCTCATTTAAAGAACGCTCCGAAGCATTTAAAACTTTAAGAACCCGCATGCCTTCCTCACCATTTGTCAGCGCGGGTTGCTTGTTAAGAAGGCAATTTAGAAAATGTTCACACTCCACTTTCAGTGGTTCGGCATAAGAAATAAAAACTTTTTCCGGAACTTCACGTGTCGGTATCGGAATATTGTTTTCCCAATCCACGTGGTGCGGGTAAATAAGCAATTTTTCTTCCCAGGGCAGGGTATCGTCGAACACAGCCATTTTTTTGTCACCGACAACAACAAGTTTTTGCTCTTTAAACGGGTGCAGCCAGGAAACGAATACATGGGCTTTCAAGCCGGAAGAAAATTCCAGATGAGTCGTCGTGACGTCAGCGATTTTTTTATGCAGATAATTACCGCCGGTAGCAATTACACTTTCCGGTTCTTCTCCGGCCAGGGCAAGAATCATGGAAATGTCGTGCGGAGCGAAAGACCAGAGTATATTTTCTTCTCTCCGGATTTTACCCAAATTGAGGCGATGAGAATATATATAATTGATGCGCCCAAAATCTCCGTGGCGGGCAAGCTCTTTCAATTTCATAAACGCGGGATGATATTGCATGAGATGGCCGACCATTAATATCAGTCTGTTCGTTGCAGCTAAAAAAATAAGTTTTTCAGCATCTTTTTCAGAAAGAGTCAGCGGTTTTTCCACGAAGACGTGTTTGCCCGCCAGCAATGCTTCCTGGGCAAGTTCGAAATGCGTTTCAGCCGGTGTGGCAATGACAATTGCCGGAATATCTTTGCGGGCAAGAACATCTTTAAATGAACGGATGAAATCACAGGATGGATAGAGTTGCTGCATTTGCTTTATTGATGCCGGGTTCTCATCACAGATGGCTTTAAGTGCGCCCAACTCGGAAAAATTACGAATCAAATTTTTACCCCAATACCCCGCACCGACAACAGCAACAGAAGAACATTTATTTTTTTTCATTTTATTCTTTCTAAATCCTTATTATTATATGATTTTTTTTAAGACTTGTACAGCCGTTCATTATCCTGAATATCCATCCACATGGCAAATAAAAGCGATTGAAAACTGCTGCTGAAGAGAAAAAAGAAAGCAAGCATTGTTACCGGAGAAACCGCTTCCCCCGAACATACGAGGGATATAATTTTAATAAAATAAGGGACGGAGCAAAGACCAAGGACAAAAGAAAAGTGATAAAGTAAAAACAAAGGATGAAAATCACGAAAGAGATATTTAACCCACAATCTCTTGAAAAATGACTTAAACAATAAACAGGATATTTTCGGAATTACTTTCGTTATTTTCATTTTGGACATTTCCCCGATGTTATAGACGGGTTTGATTTTAACTTCTTTCAATGTGCAGAAGGCAATGTTGAGCTTGACCAGCATATCATTGGGCATGCCGTAACTTTTATAAATTTCATGCAAGGTGATGGCGTTCAAGGCGTTAAGAGATATGGCTGTAAAACCGGTCTGAGTATCGGATACATGCCAGTAACCGGAAGATATTTTTGTTAAAATTGACAAAATGGAATTGCCGAAAAAGCGCGTTTTGGGGATAACGAGACGAGCGCTGCCATGAATCAGACGGTTTCCTTTAACATAATCTATGTTTTCTTCTATCACCGGCAGGCAGATGGATTTCAGCTCCGCCGGGTCCATCTGGCCGTCTCCGGCCATTACCGCTGTGCAGTCGATGTTATTGTCCCGGCACCATTTGTATCCACGCGCAATAGCGGCGCCGACACCGCCATTTTTTAAGTGATTAATTAATATAACCCGGTCCATTGGTGGATTTTCGTTCACTATTTGAGATGCAACGAAATAACTAATATCCGCCTGCTGTCTTTCTTTTAGCAATATATCCGCTCTATTATAGTTGTTGTCAATATCTGCGGAAATGTCGGTTGCCTGGCCCAAATTAAAAGTTACATTCTTTTTATTTATATATTCTGAAACTACATCGGCTGTTTTATCTTTGGAGCAATCATTAACGATGATTATCCGGTCAACAAAATCGGGCATTGTTTCTATAACCCGTCTGATTTGTTTTTCTTCGTTATAGGCGGGAACTACAACAGCAATTGTTTTGTTCATCAGCATTTAACAACCCCAGATGTCGGTAATTATGTTGTCCTTACTACCTTTGATCGGATTTGTCCAAAAAAATATGATCATTATATCGGAATTTACTGGAGTTTCTTTAGTGGACGGAGATGTAGCTGAAAAACTGAAAACGTAAAAAAGGCTGCAGGATTCACGGCGATTGCCGCAATAATTGACTCCGGCATCATAATGCTTATGTCCGTTCAATGTACAGGAGTGTTTCCGGTTATATCAAAGAAAAAAACAGGATTGTTATCCATAATGTGCTTTAATGTACATATCTGAAGATTTATCAATACATTTCTCTTGCATTAAAAAAGAGAATCAATTAGATGACCGAATGCAAAATAGTGCAATTTAAATCATTTTGTTAAAAAAGAGAGGGAAATAATCCGCGTTGACTTTTATGCGGGTACTTATTATATAGTCCGCAGAAACCCCAGGGCGAGAGTGGCGGAATTGGCAGACGCACTGGACTTAGGATCCAGCGGGCAACCGTAAGGGTTCAAATCCCTTCTCTCGCACCATTACTCATAGATATTGCCAAATATTTCATGCAAAAAAAGGAGATAAATAGTGAGTCCAGTTACCATAAAAATGGAAGAATTAAGTGCTGTTAAGAAGAAGCTGTCGTTTGAAATACCTTGGCTTGAAGTGAAAGAAGAACTAGATGCTGTATACCGTAACTTTGGTAAAAAAGCTAAATTGAAAGGTTTCCGGCCGGGAAAAATACCTCGTAAAGTATTGGAAGCATATTTTAAAGAACAAGCAGAAGGTGATACGATTGACAATATCATCAATAAACATTATTGGCGGGAAATGGAAGATAAAGGAATATTGCCTATTTCCAAACCGGAAATCACCCAGGAAGGATTAAAGGAAAATACAGATTTTTCCTTTACTGCGTCATTTGAAACAGAACCGCAATTTGAACCTAAAGGCTATAAAGGAATTGAAGTAGAAAGAGAAAATATTTCTATAATCGATAAAGATATTGAAAACAGGCTTGAGCAGATCCGGCAAATGTACGCCACCATGGAGGATATTAAAGAAGAGAGGACCACCAGGAAAGGTGATTTTGTAAATATTGATTTTGAAGGAACTTTAGACGGAGAGTCGGACAAAGACCTGAATGCTGAAAACTTTTTTCTGGAAATCGGTTCCGGGAGGTTCATTCCCGGTTTTGAAGATCATCTGGTAGATATGAAAAATGGTGAAACAAAATCATTTAATATCACTTTTCCCGATGACTACCAGAAAGACAAATTCGCCGGCAAGGAAGTGTCCTTTACTGTAACTATAAAGAGCATCAAAGAAAAGAAATTACCGGAGCTGAACGAAGAATTTATTAAAAATTTTGAAAAATACAACTCTTTGGATGATTTGAAGAAAGACATTGTTAAATCACTGGAAGAAGAAAGTAAAACGATGTCTCAGGCCAAATTTCAACAAAACATTATGGAAATTCTGTTGAAAGAAAACGAAATTGAAGTCCCGCCTTCACTTGTGGAAAAGCAGATTTATTATATGATGGCGGATACACACAGAAGAATGTTATCCGCAGGCATGGATGAACAAAGTGCTATGGATTTCAGCCTTAAAATGCATGACCAGTATAAAGATGATGCTACTAAAATTGTCAGGACTTTCCTTATTATGAAAGCTATCGCCGAAAAAGAATCGTTCATTGTTGAAGACTCGGATATAGATAAACACATTGCCGATTTGGCCGAAAAACACGGTAGAGATTATCAATTATTAAAGGGCGCCTATGAAAATGACGACAAAAAAGATAGTCTGAAAGTTGAACTGGCGCAAAAAAAGGTATTTGACTTTATTGAACAGCATGCCAATATTAAAACCGTTGAAAAAACAGGAATGACTCCGGAGGTTAAAGAGTGACACTGATTCCCATGGTGGTCGAACAAGATGGGCGTGGTGAGAGAGCTTTTGATATCTACTCACGGCTCTTGAAAGATCGTATAATCTTTTTAGGAACAGCTATAGATGATAATGTTGCCAATCTGATCGTAGCACAATTGCTTTTTTTAGAAGCTGAAGACCCTGATAAGGAAATCTTCTTCTATTTAAATTCACCCGGCGGCCAGGTAAGTTCAGGTTTGGCTATTTATGATACAATGCAACACATTAGACCGCCGGTATCAACATTTTGCATGGGACAAGCCGCAAGTATGGCTGCAGTGCTTTTAGCAGCCGGTGAAAAGGGAAAAAGATTTGCGTTGCCGCATGCCCGGATTTTGATCCACCAGCCGCTGGGAGGTTTTCAGGGACAGGCGACGGATATTGATATACAAGCCAAAGAAATATTAAGACTCAAAGATGAGTTAAACGGTATTTTGGCTGACTTAACGGGGAAATCGCTTGACCAGATCACTAAAGATACGGAACGTGATTATTATATGAGTAGCGCGCAAGCTCAGGAATATGGATTAATTGATGAAGTCATATTAAAAAAGCCGGCGATCCCAGTCAATAAATAAAGGAGTGCCACGTGATAAAAAAGAGTAAAGACAACAGGTCGGGACAGGGTATGCTTTTTTGTTCATTTTGCGGGAAAATGCAGAGTGAAGTGAAGAAGCTGGTTGCGGGACCGACGGCCTATATCTGTGATGAATGTATTGAGCTTTGTCGGTGTATTATTGAGGAAGATGAAGATAAAGCAATCGAACAGGATTCTAAGAAAGAGTTACCTGATCCCAAAGAAATAAAGAATTTTCTGGATCAATATGTAATTGGTCAGGAAAAGAGCAAGAAAGTTCTGTCTGTTGCGGTTTATAATCATTACAAGCGTTTATCTTCACACGTTGATGCCAATGGTGTGGAAATTCAGAAAAGCAACGTGCTTTTAATCGGCCCAACAGGTTCCGGAAAAACTCTGTTGGCTAAAACCCTGGCTAAAATACTTAATGTTCCTTTTACAATTGCGGACGCGACAACTTTGACGGAAGCAGGCTATGTTGGCGAGGACGTTGAAAATATTATTTTAAGTTTATTGCAAAATGCTGATTATGACGTCAATAGAGCATCAAAAGGGATTGTTTATATAGATGAAATTGACAAGATTGCAAAAAAATCGGGCAATCCTTCCATAACCAGAGATGTTTCAGGAGAAGGGGTGCAACAGGCTCTTTTAAAGATTATGGAAGGAACTATGGCTAATATTCCTCCCAAGGGCGGCCGCAAGCATCCTCAGCAGGAATTCATTCAAGTGGATACCGCCAACATTTTGTTTATCTGCGGCGGCGCTTTTAATGATTTGGAAAGCATTATTTCCAAAAGGTTGGGCGCAAATACCATGGGCTTTGGCGCCAAAATAAAGAGCAAAAAAGGGAAACGTATAGGCGAAGTACTTGCGGAGGTTCGAGCGGAAGATCTGTTGAAATTTGGTTTAATCCCGGAATTCATCGGGCGTTTACCGGTCATTGCAACACTTGATGATCTCGATGAAGCAAGTTTGATACGTATTTTAGTGGAACCCAGAGATTCCATTATTAAGCAATACAAAAAGCTTTTTGAACTGGAAAATGTAAATTTAAAATTCACTGACGGAGCGTTGCGGGCTGTTGCTAAACTCTCTGTAGAAAGAAAGTCCGGAGCTCGCGGATTGCGATCTATCCTCGAAAATACGATGCTCGATGTAATGTATGAAATTCCTTCTCAGCCTGATGTTAAAGAATGTATCATCAATGAAGAGGTAGTTACCAATAACGAAAAGCCGATTTTAATTTACGAATCAAAATCTGAATCTGCATAAGAAAAAGTATGGAAAATAATATGTTGGATGACAAAGATATTAATAATGAAGAATTAAGATCAGATGAGGAAAAGAAAATTCTTGTAGTTCCACTCTTGCCTTTGAGAGATGTTGTTGTTTTCCCTCATATGATCGTACCCCTGTTTGTGGGAAGGGAAAAATCAATAGCAGCTCTGGAATCAGCGATGAAATCCGAAAAAGGCATTTTTATGGTAGCTCAAAAAAATGCCAAAAAAGATGATCCGGATAAGGATGAAATCTACACTGTGGGTACAGTCGGTACCATTATCCAGCTGTTGAGATTGCCGGATGGAACTGTTAAAGTATTGGTTGAAGGAAAGAAGAGGGGCGTTGTTCAAGAGTATATACAAAATGAAGAATATTTCCTCGTCAGGATAAAGGAGATTGACGATATTGATGATAAAAATGATGTAAAAAAGCAGGCTTTAATGCGCAGCATTAAAGAATCATTTGAACTTTATCTGAAGCTCAGCAAAAAAATTCATGTGGAAATGATGGGTACCATTGCTGCAATAGAAGACCCTTCCAAGCTTGCCGACGTCGTCATTACGCACATTAATGTGAAGTTGGAAGACAAGCAAAAGATAATAGAGATATTTGACGTCACGGAACGTCTTGAAACAATTTACTCCATGATGCTTTCGGAAATTGAAATTCTGCAGGTTGAAGAAAAAATCAAGCGGCGCGTTAAGAAGCAGATGGAGAAAACACAGAAGGATTACTATCTTAATGAACAGATGCGCGCCATTCAAAAGGAAATGGGCGAAAAGGATGATTTTCGCAATGAAATAGCGGAACTGGAAAAACGTCTGAAGCAGAAAAAAATGTCGGAGGAAGCAACAAAAAAAGTCCGGCAGGAAATTAAAAAATTACAGATGATGGCCCCGATGTCCGCTGAGGCAACAGTCGTCAGAAACTACATAGACTGGTTGCTGGACATGCCCTGGTCGGATAAAACAGAAAATAATTATTCTTTGAAAGAATCGGAAGCGATCTTAGAAGAAGATCATCATGGATTGGAAAAAGTAAAAGAGCGTATTATTGAATACCTCGCCGTGCAATCTCTCGTTAAAAAGAATAAGGGTCCGATTCTTTGTCTGGTCGGTCCGCCGGGAGTAGGTAAAACATCAATTGCCAAATCGGTTGCAAGGGCAACAAATAGAAAATTTGTTCGCATATCTTTAGGTGGTGTGCGTGATGAAGCGGAGATTCGCGGACATCGGCGAACGTATATCGGGGCTATGCCGGGAAAGATTATTCAATCTTTGAAAAAAGCAGGTTCTAATAATCCCGTTTTTTGTCTTGATGAAGTAGATAAACTCTCCTCTGATTTCCGCGGTGATCCTTCTTCTGCGCTGTTGGAAGTTCTTGATCCGGAACAAAATTTTGCATTCAACGATAATTATCTCGATATAGATTATGACCTTTCGGACATCATGTTTATTACCACGGCAAATGTTTTGCAGACCATACCGACACCTTTGCAGGACAGAATGGAAGTAATTCGAATAGCCGGGTATACGGAGCAGGAAAAGCTGCAAATTGCTACGAGATTCCTGGTTAATAAAGAAATGGAGGCTAATGGTTTAAAACCAGAAGACGTCGAATTTACAAAAGGATCTCTTCTGAGAGTTATCCGTCAATATACGCGGGAAGCGGGTGTGCGTAATTTGGAAAGGGAAATAGCCTCTGTATGCCGAAAAGTGGCCAAAGAACTGGTTGAAAGTGGTAGCAAGAAAAAAATAACCATTGCGACCAAATCGATTCCCAAATACCTTGGGGTTCCCAAATTCAGGCATGGTGAAACGGAAGGCAGAAATGAAATAGGCCTCACTATTGGTTTGGCATGGACGGAAGTCGGGGGCGAGCTTTTGTCAATCGAAGCTTCCATTATGGAAGGAACCGGCAAAATGGTCATGACGGGGAAACTGGGAGATGTCATGCAGGAATCCGTCCAGGCAGCCCTGACGTATATTCGAGCTCGGGCAGAGCAATTTGGATTGCCCAAGGATTTTTATAAAGAAATAGATATTCATGTTCATGTTCCTGAAGGGGCGATTCCCAAAGATGGTCCTTCTGCCGGTATCGCGATGACTACGGCAATTGCGTCGGCTCTCATGAAGAAAAAAGTGAGGTCGGATTTAGCCATGACCGGTGAAATAACATTGCGGGGAAGAGTATTGCCAATTGGCGGCCTGAAAGAAAAAATTCTTGCCGCCCATCGAGGAAATATTAAAACAGTCATTATCCCGAAAGATAATGAAAAAGACATTGCAGAAGTACCGAAAAATGTGCAAAACGCACTGGAAATTATTTATGTCGAACATATCGATGAAGTGCTGGAGAGAGTCTTTGTTAAAGATGAAGACAGCTTTAGCGACACCTGCAAGCCCGGCATAGAGATAAGCAGTTCGACAGTAAATTAAAAATCTAATTATCACTTGACAAGTAATAGCATTGTTGTTAGAAGCCTCGCAACGATTTAGGGATTGCGGGCGGGTAGCTCAGTTGGGAGAGCGCCACGCTTACACCGTGGATGTCACAGGTTCAAGTCCTGTCCCGCCTACCATGAAATTTAGTTTCAGTTCAAAAATTACAAAGATTTTTTGGGGTCGTAGTTAAGTTGGTTATAACGCCGGCCTGTCACGCCGGAGGGCGTGGGTTCAAGTCCCATCGGCCCCGCCAGAAAATCTAAGGGAGTCAGCTGGTTTTAGTGACTCCCTTTTGTTTTATATGCCTTTACGCCCGCCGGCTGCCTCTCATTAAAGTTACACCAAGTTGTGCATGCTTTGAATGCAACTTGGTGTAATACAAATTTCAGCTTTCAGTTCAATGAAGATACCTTTTATATATTCATTAGCTTGCATTTTAACGGTCAATTTAGTAATTATTATATTAAATTAGAAAAGGAAGGAAGAAAATATGGATTATGAAGGAACTATATATCGGCCGCCCAGCGAGGCTTATAGTTTATTATTGCAAGTAACGACCGGTTGTTCACATAACAAATGTACCTTCTGTGGAAACTATTCGGATAAAAAATTCAAGATAAAATCTTTGGATATAATTAAAAAGGATCTACAGGAGGCCCGTGCTTATGGACCTATAGAAAAGGTGTTTTTATGTGACGGAGATGCACTGATAATACCTCAGGCAAGGCTGGAAGAGATGCTCCGATTAATAAATGATTACATACCAAGTGTACAGAGGATCGGAACTTACGGCAATGCGAAGAGCATATTAAGAAAATCAGTTGATGAGTTAAAAAAATTAAAAGAATCAGGTTTGAAAATAATCTATCTCGGTGTGGAAACGGGTAATGCTGAATTGCTGCAAAAAATAAAAAAAGGTGCAACTTATGAACAGTTGGTTGAAGCGTCACGCCGAGTAAAGGAAGCCGGTATTTTGCTTTCCGCGACAGTGATTCTCGGACTGGGATCAATTGAAAAGAGTATAGAGCATGCAATGGATACAGCTCGAATATTAACCGATATGGATCCCGACTATGTCGGTGCTCTTACATTGATGCTTGTTCCCGGAACAGAGCTTTATGGAGATTTCAAAGCCGGGAAATTTGTTTTGCCTGATAAGTTTGGCTTTCTCCGCGAACTGTATCTGATTATAGCTAATTCCAGTTTTACCGACTGTTTTTTTACAGCAAACCACGCGTCCAACTATTTGCCGATTCGGGCTCGTTTGCCCCAGGAAAAAGATAAAATACTATCACTGATCAGTTCCGTAATTGATACTAAGGATTTAAGCAGGATGAGACCGGAATATTTACGTGCTCTATAAATCCCCATTTTTATAACTTTTTTCGAGTCCATCATAAAATAAAGGGGTAGCTTCTTAAATTATAATGAACGGGCAAAAGATTTTTTTCTGGCGCAGTCATAAGTATTTGAAAAAGCTTATTCGATATATTCTGAGCAGAGCGCAGATTTATGGGGTGCTGGATGGATCTTCCAGAAAAATGATTGAAAACATTTTAGATTTTACCCATATGCTGGCCAGAGAAATAATGGTTCCCCGGACTGAAATCAGGGCGGTGAGCGCACAAGCCACAATGGAAGAAATAATTACGGAACTAATAGAATCAAAACATACCAGACTTCCGGTTTATCGTGACACAATAGATAACATCATTGGAATATTGAATGTTAAAGACTTGCTCGTTTTCTGGAAGGGACAAATAACAAAAGAATATATATTATCAATCTTAACAAAACCTTACTACATACCGGAAACAAAAAGCACGCATTTGCTGTTTCAGGAATTAAAAGAAAACAAAAAGCACATTGCCATTGTAATAGATGAATATGGAGGAACTTCCGGATTAATAACATTGGAAGATTTGTTGGAAGAGATTGTCGGTGAAATTCGTCATGAATATGAAATATTAACTGACACCGATGGAATTATTCCGGCAGACGATGGAACGTTTATCATTGATGGAAGAGCCGAAATAGAAAAAATGGAAGAACGTTTGGATGTAAGCCTGAAAAAAGGCAGATATGAAACTTTCAGCGGGTTTATCTTAAATTCCATCAAGAGAATACCATTGACCGGAGAAAAGTTCCAAATAGACGGGCTGGAAATATTGATTCAAAATGCAGATGAGCGAAGCATAAAAAAAGTAAAAGTCAAAAAGATAAAAGAAAACCTTAATGGCTAGAAATTTCCTGAAAGAAAAAAAACAAACTTCATTATCCAATAAATCTTTAACCCTGGAAAAAATTGTTCCGGCGATGGCCAGCGGCATATTGCTTTTTTTATCTTTTCCCAAGTATGGCTCAGGATATTTGGCCTGGATTGCCTTAATTCCATTGTTCTGGGCAATAAAAGGAGTTGCCTCTATCAGACAGGGGCTGCTTTTAGGTTTTATCGCCGGGATGATCTGCCACATCGGCCTTATCTACTGGATAGTTTATGTTGTCGTAAATTATGGTTATTTGCCGGTATACATGGGAATTACTTTAATGATTTTATTGGCTTGTTACTTGAGCCTTTACACCGCTTTGTTTGCTGCGGGTATTGTTTTTTTTCAGCAAAGAATAAACCTGTGTTTTGCGGCGCCTGTCTTATGGATTTGCCTGGAATATTGTAAATCACATCTAATGTCCGGCTTCCCCTGGGAAAATCTCGGTTATTCCCAATATCTGAATAAATATTTTCTTCAATTTGCCGATATTGCCGGTGTATTCGGTCTTTCTTTTTTAATCGTTTTAACAAATGCGATCCTGTTCGAGGTAATTTCCAAAAAAAATAAAAAGGAATTTATTGCCGCCGCCGCGGTTATTTTTATTTTAGCCGGTGTTTTATTTTATGGTATCCAAAGATCAAGACAGATAGATGCAATTTTGAAAAATGCTCCGACAAAAGAAGTCTCAATTGTTCAAGGCAATATTGATCAGGCGATAAAATGGAATGACAGTTTTCAAAAAGAAACAATAAATATTTATGAGTGGCTTTCTTTGCAGAATATGCCGGCGGCGGGAGGTTTAATAGTCTGGCCGGAAACTGCCGTACCTTTTAATTATCAGGATGCCAATGAAAATCAAAATCGGGTGCGGGATATTTCCCTAAAGACAAAAAGCTGGTTTATCTTTGGGTCAACCAGCTACGAAAATTCAAAAGAAGAAGTTAAATATTACAACAGTGCTTATCTTTTATCACCACGGGGAGAAGTAAAAGGTAAGTATAATAAAGTACATCTTGTTCCTTACGGCGAATTTGTTCCCTTGCGCAGCGTATTTCCTTTCATCGGCAAGCTCACTGCGGGCATGGGCGATTTCACCGCCGGCTCAGGTTATTATCCTTTAATAATGGATAATAAAAAAATCGGCATTCTAATTTGCTATGAAGGAATCTTGCCTTTTGCCGCCGGAACATATAAGAAAGATGGAGCAGAATTATTAATTAATATTACTAACGATGCCTGGTTTGGTGCTACATCCGCTCCTTTTCAGCATTTTTCCATGGCTGTATTCCGGGCAGTGGAAACGAGGCTTTATCTGGTAAGAGCCGCCAATACAGGAATTTCAGCAATCGTTGATCCGAAGGGAGATATTGTTGCCGGAACAAATATTTTTGAGAAAACAGCGATTAAGGGAAAAGTCAAATATTCGAACATACCGACAATATACGCTAAATATGGAGATGTTCTGGTAGTCGTCTGCTTTTTGTTACTTCTGTTCTTTATCACGATGGTCTTATTAAAAGGGAGGAAAAATTAATGCCCATAGAAAACATACAGGAAATGATACATGATTTAAAAAAACGCACTCAATATATAGGAGAATGTCTTTGACGTTCCGGAACTGGAATTGAAAATAAAGGACCTGGAGATGATCTCCTTAAAAGCAGATTTCTGGGAAGATCAAGCGAAGGCGCGAGCCGTATTGCAGGAGAAAACCAAGCTTGAAGAAAAATTGAGCAACTGGAAAAATTTCAACAACCAGATTGGCGATATAGAGAATCTCTGGGAGATAGCACTGCAGGAAAAAGATGAACAGGTTCTTTCCGATTTAAGCGATGAACTGGAATTGTTAAATTCCAGCGTCCGTCAGGATGAATTAAAAATGATGCTCTCCTCGGAGCAGGACCCCATGAATGCCATCATATCCATTCATGCCGGAGCAGGGGGTACGGAAGCTCAGGACTGGGTGGAAATGTTATTGAGAATGTATTTACGCTGGGCGGAAAGACGGGGATTCGCAGCCAAAGTTATTGATACCTTACCGGGTGATGAGGCGGGGATTAAAAGCGTTACTTTCACTCTGGAAGGAGAATACGCTTATGGATACGCTAAGGCGGAAATCGGCATTCATCGATTGGTGCGCATTTCGCCGTTTGACGCCGGTGGCCGTCGCCACACATCCTTTGCTTCCGTATTCGTCTATCCGGAAGTAGACGATGATATTAAAATTGAAATTGATGAAAAAGATCTGCGCATAGATACTTTCCGCGCCAGTGGTAAAGGTGGTCAGCATATCAATAAGACCGATTCAGCCGTTAGAATTACCCACCTGCCGACGGGAATTGTCGTGCAATGTCAAAATGAACGCTCGCAGCACAAGAACAAGTCAATGGCTATGAAATATTTAAAATCAAGGCTTTATGAAAGGGAGTTGCAGCAGAAAAACGAAAAAATAAGCGAAGAAAATAAACTAAAAAAAGATATCGCCTGGGGCAGCCAAATCCGCTCATATGTTTTGCATCCCTATAAAATGGTCAAAGATCACAGGACAAATTTGGAAGATTCCAACGCCGCCCGGGTACTGGATGGAGATATTGATGAATTTATCCATGCATACCTTATGAATGCAACCAGCCAGACAACGGAAGCATCCAGCTAGCTTCCGCAATCCTTTCCTTGCGGGAGCTAAGTAACGAATAATTCAAAAATCTCTGTATTCGTTTATTGTCATTTATTTTTTGGTAAAAACGGAAAATTATGTTATAAGAACGCACTCGATTTTATTTATCGATGCCATATGGGAGGTTTATCCTCTTCTTTTCTGAAACTCATTAAGGAGCCTTTTTTCAATGGTTAAAATAAAAAATTCTGTAGTTGTCAGTTTTTTAATCTTAAGTTTGTTTATTATCGTACCTGAGTTTTCTAACGCGCAAATTGCGATGGATAAAGTATTTACCGAAAAAACAATCATTAACGGCTACAATCAAACAACAGGTAACGAGGGCAAAAAGGCATCAGTCAAAAAAGAAAGAACCGAAGTTAAACCGGAGAACAAGGTAGCCTCTCTTAGAGCTCAGAAAAAAAATGATGATGATGATGATGAACAGGACATGATGGACAAGGCGCTTGATTTGCTGGAAGTCGCCGATAACTACTGGGAAAATGGAGATGTTGATAACACATTAATTGTATTGGATAAAGCCTATGCTTTGATTCTTGATGCGAATGGCAATCCGGCAGTCGCCCGTCAGAAAGATGATTTACGCTTGTTGGTATCCAAACGTATTTTAGCTGCATATTCAGCCAGGCAAACGGTAACAAATGGTAAGGCCAGTGAAATTCCGTTGATTATAAACGCTGATGTCGAAAAGGAAATTCGTTCTTTTCAGAACTATGAGCGTGATTTCTTTATCTCTTCGTATCATCGATCAGGAATGTACCGTCCTATTATATTACGAGAATTGAAAAAAGCGGGGATACCTGAAGAATTATCCTGGCTGCCGCTGGTGGAAAGCGGCTTCAAAATATTGGCCTTATCGCGCGCCCGCGCTCTCGGGCTCTGGCAGTTTATCCCCTCAACCGGCTATAAATTTGGTTTAAGCCGTGATGAATGGACGGATGAGCGCATGGATGTAGAAAAATCCACGCAGGCGGCTATTGCCTATTTAAAAGAATTGCACGGCATGTTTGGTGACTGGCTGACGGTCTTGGCTGCCTATAACTGCGGCGAGGGAAGGGTGCTCAGAGTTATCTCCAAACAGCATATCAATTATTTTGACCGCTTCTGGGATCTCTATAAGCAATTGCCGAATGAAACAGCCCGTTATGTTCCCCGGTTTCTGGCTACGCTGCACATAATAAAAAATCCCAAAAAATATGGAATGAATTTAGGAGACACAGAAGGAAAGCCCATTGCTTACGAGTTTGTTAAAGTTAACAAAATTATGAAGCTTCAGGACATTGCCTCTAAGATCGATGTTTCCGAGGAAACGTTAAATTTACTTAACTCGGAATTGCGTCACAAAATCACGCCGGATAAAGAATACGACTTAAAAATTCCTGCTAACAGTGTCTCTAAATTTAACCTGGTTGTCGGAGAAATACCGGAAGGTGAAAAGCCCGGTTTTGTCGTGGCCGCTGATCGGAGTCACACGGTTTTTGCGCGGCATAAAATAAAAAGAGGAGAAACTGTTGCTTCCGTTGCGAAGAGATATAAAATTTCTCCCGATACAATCGCATCTTATAATAATATCAGTACACAAAAGAGATTGGCTGTCGGGCAAAGAATTAAAGTCCCCGTAATCAAGGTGACTCGTGTCGCCAATGCCAAACAGGATGTGAAATCAAGTAAAAAGAAAACTACTTTAGCCGAGGTAAAGCAAGTGTATAAAGTGAAAAAGAAAGATACGCTTGCAAAAATTGCTGAACGCTTTGATATTCCCGTTGCTCAATTGAAAAAGCTGAATAAATTGAAGGGTAATTCCGTTCAAGCGGGTCAGGTGCTGAAACTTTCCAAGGCTGATACAAGCGATGCTCCCGAAGAAAAGAGAGACGCGGTCAAAAAGAAAGGTTAGTTAAAGAGTTCCAACAACTCCCTTTCCCTGCTTTTCATTTTCCGTGTTTCTATTTTTGTTGTATTTTCATGATCATAACCGAGAAGGTGTAAAAGCCCGTGGATGATCAGGAAATTGATCTCCTGTTCAAAAGAAAGGCAGTTTATTTCTGCATTTGTTTTTGCCGTTTCTACGGATATAACAATATCGCCTAAAACATCCGGATTGATGCTGCTGAATTCACCTTCCTGGAGAGAGAACGAAAGAACGTCGGTAGGCTTGTTTTTGTTACGATATTGGTTATTCAGCTGTTGAATTGTTTCGTCGTTGATAAAGGTAATGCTGATTTCTTTATCGGCACAGTTAAGGTATTTTAAAAGCTTTGTGATTGTACTGCGTATTTTTCGTTTATCTATTTTAATCAGATTCTGATTATTGGCGATTTGTATTATCACTGTTTTCCTTCTTGCCGTTAGTATCCTTATGAAGCTGGTCAGCAGGATAATCGATCCGCTGGTGGAATATCCCTGTTAGTATTCTTGTAAAAGTTTCGGCAATAGTGCTCAAATTCTGCAGCGTCAACTCGCAATCGTCGAGCTGGCCGTCGGTATAAACGCGTTCAATTCTTTCTCTGACCAGAGAACGAATTCTTGCAGGAGTCGGGTTGGTAAGCGTGCGCGACGAAGCTTCCACAACATCGCCCAGCATAACTAATCCCGCTTCCTTTGTCTGCGGCCTGGGACCATGATAACGAAAATCGCTTTCAGACAAAGAACGGATTGATTCGTCTTTATCTTTTTTAGCCTTATCGTAAAAAAAGCTTACAATACTGGTGCCGTGACTTTGACGGATTATGTCGATAATCTGCCGTCCTAATTTTGCTTCAGCGGCCAGTTCGCAGCCGTCTTTTACATGGGAAATGATAATCAGGCTGCTCATTTTGGGTGTAAGTTTTTCATGCTTATTTTCATTTTTCGGTTGATTTTCAATAAAATACTGAGGTTTTTTCAGCTTGCCGATGTCGTGATAATAAGAGCTTACCTTAGCCAGCATGGAATTAGCGCCGATTGCCTCACTCGCGGCTTCGACCAGCGACGCAACAACTATGCTGTGATGATAAGTTCCCGGGGCTTCGATAATCATTCTTTGAAAAATAGGTTGATTAAGATTGGCCAGCTCTAAAAGTTTAATGTCCGTCATAAAGCCAAAAACGCTTTCGAAAATAGGTGAAATACCGGCGACAAAAACACCCGTCAAAATGCCTCCGAAAAATCCTGTTGCCAGACGCCATATTAAGTCATTGAAAAAATTCCCTGATATGAGATTTAAACAAAATATAGTCGCCATATTTACGACACCCAGCAAAATGCCTACTTTCAGCAAAGCGGTGCGATGGCGGCTCTTCACAATATGGTGGGAAGCGGCAACCGAGCCCAAAAATGAATACAAGGGGAAAATCATTTTTTCTTCGTAAAGGAAACCAACCAGAAAAGATGTGAGAACAGCCATGATGAGAGCAACATTCCGGTTGATCAGGATGGCGATTATCATCGAACCCAGAGCAAAAGGGATAGCAAAATAACAAGCTTCAACAGATATAAAGGGAAATGCTCTGTTTACAGCGCCGGACATGAAAATTCCAATTTTAACGAAAATTATCTGCAAAATAACGATAAGACCGAATGCCAGTAAATCAGCGTTGGATACACGGGTCTTTTTCAGCCAGTTTCTGGTTCTCCAAAAGTAAAGAACCAGACAGAGAAAGAGCGTTGTACAAAATATCCCGACAATAACGGCAATGCCGGAAAATTTATTGTCGCCTCTAACCTTATAAAAAGCATTCAATTTTGCCAGTTCGATTGAACTTATTTTTTCTCCTTCTCGAACGATCATTTCACCTCTTTGAACCTGGAAAAATACCGGCTTTACATCTTCCATGGCGAGCGCTTTTTTCTTTTCTGTGGCTTCTTTATTAAAGGTCAGATTAGGTTCAATTAATTTTTTACATATAGAAAAGATAACACGCCTGGAACCATTATATTCACTGGAAAATACTGCGTTGACTTTTTTCTCTAACAAGGCGTCAATATCTTTTTTACTTAAAACCTGACTGATGTCCTTCATCTCTTTTTCGGATTGCGTTTCCAGATTTCTCAGTATAATACCGTTTTCTTTTTCTCCTTTAATGAAATCAGCGTTGGTAATATAGCGGTTCCATAAATAGAAACAATCAATCGGTTTAATTTATTCTGTAATTTAACAGGATTCTGGTGACTTATCAGCGTCCGAAATTCTTCATGGTTTAAAGAAAAACCAAGATTTTGTTCTAAAAGCTTTTTGGCTTCCTCAAGATCACTGTTGTCAATGTATTCGGTTGTTAAATCAATGGGAAGGCTTCGGCGCAATTCAATTATCGAATCAAAAGATCTAGCCAGTTTTTCCTTTATTTTAGCGGTGACGTTATCGTCAAAATCATAGACCGCTCTGATATTTCCTCCGGCGTCATTCTTTTTTTGTTTTGTAGATTCCTGGTCTTCGACCAGGAAATCACGGTCTGCTTTGATATCTGCAGGACTGATCATTCCTATTTTATATTTAGGGGCAAATAAGTGAATATCAGGCGCCAGGATAATAGATAAAAGAAGGCAGAGAACTACCGCAATTGTCCACCTTTGATGAATGGGATTACTGGGATAGAAAAAAGAAAGGAAATGCTTTCCTTTAAAATATTTAAAGACGTCATTTGTTTTTTTCGTTGCCGAGTCAATAAAATCCATAATATTATTCAGCGTGTTTACTTCTTGCCTTATCCTGGGAGGCGTAAGCTTTGATAATATCCTGCACCAGCGGATGACGGACAACATCAATTGCCGAAAAATGAATGAAGCGAATACAATCGACTTTTCTTAAGATGTTTTCCGCTTCAATCAACCCGGATTTTTTGTCCTGAGGCAAGTCCACCTGGGTAATATCGCCCGTGATGACAGCTTTAGAACCAAAACCCAATCTTGTTAAGAACATCTTCATCTGTTCGGACGTAGTATTTTGTGCTTCATCCAGGATGACGAAAGAGTCATTAAGGGTTCTTCCGCGCATGAAGGCGAGCGGCGCCACTTCAATCAACCCCTTGCTGATCAGGGCGGATGCCCGTTCCAGGTCAATCATATCATAAAGAGCGTCATACAGCGGTCGCAAATAGGGATTGACTTTTTCGGCCAGGTCACCGGGCAAAAATCCCAGTCTTTCGCCGGCCTCGACCGCCGGACGCGCCAGAATGATCCGCTGGACTTTCTTTTCCATCAAAAAGGATATCGCCATCGCCATCGCCAGATACGTTTTTCCGGTACCGGCCGGACCGATAGAGAAAACCATGTCAAAGTCTCTCATATATTCAATATAAAGTCTCTGCGAAATACTCTTGGGAGTGATTATCCGCTTTTTAGACGATATAAATACAGTATCAAGAAATATTCTGGCCAGATCAAAAGTTATATCCTCGGAAAGAATACGGTGGGCGTAATCAATATCAGAAGAGTGAATATGCCAGCCTTTTTCCATAATGGAATAAAGCTGCAAAAGCATAGTGCTTACTTTTTTTGCATTTTCTTCTTCGCCGGAGACGGAAATATGATTTCCCCAGGCTTTAACCTTGACTGGTTCCAGCTTTTCGATAAGTTTTAAATGCTTATCGTGTTCTCCGCAGAGATTTTTCAACAAATCATGATTTGTAAAGGTAAGCTTCTCTACAAATGCAGTTTTGTTATTGTAATGCTTCAAAATGTTATCGGCCTCTCACTCTGACGACAAAATAATGCAACGACGACACAAATTCAAGCGGGAACTCCTATCATTGTCATTTACTCATTGCAATATAATTAATCTTGTAAAAATATATGCGCAAATACTTTAGCATCGCCGACGATATTGTCAATCGGGCATTTTTCATCCGGCTGATGTGCATTCAGGCTGCTTTTTGCCCATACTGCCGCCGGATAGCCTTTCCTTCGGAAATATGAAGCCAGTGTGCCGGCGCCGACACCTCCGGCAAATGCTTTTACACCATAGACGTCGCTGACGGCTTCTTTCAAGGCTGAAACAACCGGCGAATCGGAAGGAGTTGGCGGAGGCGCCTGCAGGTAACAGACCGGAGAAAATTCAATTTCCACTTTAAATTTCTTTTCAATTTTCCCGGTTATTATTTTAATTTCGGCCATGACGTCTTCCAGATTGTAATCGGGAAGCACCCGGCAATCCATGTAAAAAATATCTTCACCGGGAATGGTATTTACATTGCCGACATTAGCTTCTTTTTTAGTAGGTTCGAAAGTGCTGGCTTCAGGATCGTATAACGGGTCGCTTTTGGGAAATATTTTCTTGAGCCCGGCAAGCTTTGTAACCAGATGCGAGGCGGCTACAAAGGCATTGTTGCCCAGTTGCGGCTTGCTGCCATGGCATTGTATGCCTTTGGTTTTAAATTTTATCCAAAGCATGCTCTTTTCCGCAACCTCTATCAAAGAACCTTCAGAATTACCCGAATCGGGAATAATGATTAAATCATTCGGTCCGAATAAATTTTCATTGACAGCCATTACATGATGAAGTCCGGTATGGCCCGATGTCTCTTCGTCGGCGACAAATCCCAGACCAATGGAGTGGGGAGTTGTCACACCCTCGTCGAGAATAGCTTTGGCGGCGAAAATAGACGCCACCATATCCTGTTGATTGTCTTCCACACCGCGACCGATAAGATGACCGTCTTTTATATAAGCGGTATAGGGATCGCGGCTCCAGAGCCTGAGTTCACCGGGAGGTACAATATCCAGGTGGGTTATTATCCAGGTAAGGCGGGATTTGTTTCTGCCGTCAACGGTAGTAAATAAGTTGGGCCGGGTTTTGGAGGAAACTCTTTCATCATCGGCATCATAGTGCTGAAAATTTGTAAATCCGAGTTCGACCAATCGTTTTTTTAAATAATTTGCTTTCAGTAATTCACCGTCTCCACCGTTTTCCGGTCCGACAGCGGGAATGGCGGTAAGTCCGATCTGCAATTCAACCATGGCATCGCGGTAAGAGTCGATTCTATCCGCAATTCGTTTAAACAAGTCACTATCTATCATAAAATATCCTCGTTATTCTTCAGGTGTTATGAAAACAGGCTGACCAATGCCGGTTAAGGGCTTTCCAAATTTCTTCGTATTGCCCAAAATTAAAGTATTGTTGTTTTTCTTCAGATATTTAACGGCAATTCTGTTCAAATCTTCAATTTGTACGTCATTAATTTTGCTGCGATAGGTGGAAAGAAATCCTGCGGGCAAACCGTCGTATTCCATTTTCATCTGCTGCCAGGCAATTTGTCGGGGTGAAGTAAATGAGAAAATGAAACCGTTGTTTATGGAATTTTTTGCCCATTGGATTTCGCCTGATGTAATGCTCTTGGCCGTGACATCACTTATTACCGAATCGATCAAAGTAAGGGTCTTGAAAGTTGATTCCGTCTTGGTAAAAGCATAGGCGGCAAAGATTCCATGATCGGGTCGGGCACGGTAAAAAGAGCCGGCGCTGTAGGCCAGTCCCTCATTGCTGCGGACTGCGCTGAAAATCCGGGAAGGAAAACCGCCGCTGCCAATGATAAAATCGAGAACAGCGAAAGCATAATAATCCGGAGCGCTTTTAGCGGGCGCAAACTGGCCGCTGATAATGGTTGATTGAGGAATATCTTTGTCGATAAAGAAAAGCCCGCCTGCTGAAGAGCGGGGAGGATCTGGCGATCTGACCGGTTTCCCGCCGGATTGCCAATTGCCGAAATATTTTTGAATTATGTTTATTGCTTCTTTGCGGGAGATGTCGCCGGTTACGGCAAACATTATATTCTGCGGTTGAAAATATTTTTCATGAAATGCAATCAGATCTTTGCGTTCGATATTTTTCAGGGATTTTGAAGAAATAAATCTGCCGCGGGGATTGTCGCGGTAAATGATCCGGTTGAATTCACGGATGGCCAGACTCTGCGGATCATCTTTTAACCGGCGCAGTTCTTCACTTTTCAGCCCTTTGGCCAAATCAAATTTGGCTTGCTCAAAAGCCGGGGTCATTAATATTTGAGACAAAAGATCAAGCCCCTGACCAATATCCTTATTAAGCAGAGAAAAATCTACCTGTATAGAATCGAGCGAAGCCGTAATGGAAGGAGATGCCGCCAGAAGGTCAAACCGGTTATCAATTTCCGAACTCGCCAGTTTTTTAGTTCCTCCCGTTTTCATTACATAAGCGGTTAATTCGGCAACGCCTTCTTTGCCCTTAGAATCATACATCGTACCGGTTTTAATTAAAGCATTGACGTCAACCAACGGCAACTCACGATCTTCCAGAAAATAAAGAACGATACCGTTATTCAGAGCAATCCGTTCAGCCTCAATTAAATTAAATTGCAGCGGCGGATAATGCAGTTGGGCCGGATCAGAAAAAGGCGAGGCGGCAGAAACCGGCATAACAACAATGAGCATCAGGAAAATCAATATAAAGTGTAACTTAAATATTTTAATCATCATAGGATTTATTCTTAATCTTTTGCTTTAGATAATTGGGCAATCGTGCGGTTAACTTTATTAAAGTATTTTTTTGCTGCGTTTTGAATATCACTTGACGACACTCGATCGATTACATTTAAATAATTGGCAAAATATTTGTAATCACCCAGCAGCACTTCATAATAAGATAAGATAGAAGCCATTTCTGAATTGGAATCAAGGTTCTTAATGTACTGCATTCTTATATGGTTTTTTGCTTTGGTAAGCTCGACTGCGGACACGGGCTGCTCTTTTATCTGTTCTATTTCCCGCAGGATTGCTTTCTCTAATTCCGCATTAGTATGGGGGTAACGCGGCTCTGCCGATATTAAAAAGAGATTGGGGTATCTGGTACCCGGTGTTCCATTGGAGGCGCTTACGCTTTTGGCGATTCCCTGCCGGGTGACCAGTGAATCATAGAGGCGGCTGGTGCGGCCCCCGGTTAGAATTGCTTCCAGCACATCAAAAACATAATCATCATAGGCAGGTGCTGTCGGTTTATGATAGCCGATAAACAGCATCGGATTGGCATCAAAAGTAACGGATACTCTTCTTTCTTCCGTTTGCTGCGGCTCCGCGGGAATTATGTTCGCTTTTTCCCGGCGCGAGGGAATTTCGCCAAAATACTTTTCTATTAATTTTAAAGTTGCGGCTGGTTTTATATCACCGACAACGGCAATTACAATACTTTCCGGCGTTTTGTATTTCTCGAATATTTTCCTTATGGATTGAGGACTCAGATACATCATATCCCTGGTCCACCCCAGGACGGGTCTTCCGTAAGGATGAACTTTAAAAGCCGTTAAGAGAAATTGTTCATATAATTTGCCGTCAGGATCGGTTTCAACCCGCTGGCGTCTCTCTTCCATAATTACGTCGCGTTCGGTATAAAATTCCCGGAAAACCGGATTCATTAAGCGATCGGCTTCAATTCTTGCCCACAGTTCAATTTTATTGGCCGGCAGGCTGATTTGATAGGTCGTCACATCCTGGCCGGTGGAAGCATTCATATCCAGTCCGCCGTTTTCTGTATAAAGCCTGTCCAGTTCGTTGGGAATAAAATATTTTTTAGCCTGACTTTGCAGGTTATTTAACTTTTCCGTGAGTTGTTTAATTCTCTGCGGTCGAGCCTTATTTCCTTTAAGTTTTTCTTTATCGAGAGCACTGCCCGTCTTTTCGATGGCGGCTAAAATCTTTTTTTCCTCGGCATAATTTTTGGCGCCGATTGTTGTTGTTCCCTTGAACATCATATGCTCCAGAAAATGAGCGGCGCCGGTCTCGCCGGGATTTTCATCCGCAGCGCCGACGCGATGCCGGATATAGAGGGAAACCGTGGGGCTGACGTGCCGCTCGAGCATCAAAACGGTCAGACCGTTTTTCAGCTTTGTTTTGATAACTTTCTTTTCCAGATCCAAGCCGTATGAATTTGCGGCAATGCCAAAGGTTATCAACAAAACTACTAATAATTTAATATATTTACTTGGATTCATTAATATTTGTCTCATTTTTTTGTTTTCGAAAAAATACGCGGAAAAAGAAATAAATCAGGCCGGAGATACAGACCAGAATCAACAGGGATGATGAAAAAAAATACATGACAAATTCAATCGGGTTATTTAAACGATACGAACCAATCAACGTATTGACGCCGATGATTAAAAAAAACAGCGAAAGAAATAAAACAGCAAAATATTTAATCCAGGTCAAAGCAGACATAATTATTCCGGTTTCTTCCTTAGTAACTTTTTTAATTCATCATAAACCGCAACACTGAAATCTTCGTTCCGGCACGGAAGCAACGAGTTATTATGATATAGTGGTTCGTTCTGAATGTCAAAGGGTGATAATGCCACAGCCTCGTCCCACATTTTGGTGCCGGGGATAGGAGAGTATTCAGCCAGGATCGGTTTGGCGCCGCATTCCCGCACAAATTCAATGCTGTTTCTTACTTCCGCCGCCTTTTGACCGGGGAGACCGCAAAGCAGATATATTCCGATGTCGTTTGTTTTAAACCCGGCGTTTTTTAAAAAATTTACAGCCCGCTTCAGTTCCTCATTTCTGACCTTGCCCCCGGTTTCGATTTGCCGTTCCAGATCGGATGTTTCAAAGCCGAAGCGGATAGTCTTAAATCCGGCATCAAACATCAATCGACTCAACTCTGCGTTTATTTCCCGCAAATGCAATCCGTTGGGGCAGTGGAAGTTGCAGGTTAAATTTCTATTTTTTACTTCGCGAAGTATTACCATGATCATTTGTGAAGAATTGACAAGCAGGGCGTCATCATAAAAAGTAAAGTTTTTAACACCGAAATTCTTTTGCCAGTATTCAATTTCATCAACTACTTTCAGCGGATCACGACGGCGAAACTTATCATTAAAAATACGAGAAGCGCAGTAGCTGCAAGTAAACGGACAGCCGCGGGAGGTCATAATGGGCGCTTGTTCCAGTTTGCGGACTAAATCCAACGCAGGGTAGGGGAGAGTATCAAGATTGTCCATATCCGGGTCAAAAGATTGCTTTTCCGCGAATAGATCATCCAGCAGCCGGAAAATCTGTTTTTCACCAGCGCCGCTAATTACATGATCAGCGCCGGAAAATTTAACGGCGTGTTCGTGGCATAAAGTTGCGTATTTTCCTCCCAGGACGATGGGAACATGCGGCAACAACTCTCTGATTATTTTTATTGCCTCGATAACTCCGGGATACCAGTAAGTCATGAGTGATGTGATCAAAACGATATCGGCATCCTGATGCAAGTTGATTTCCTCACGGAAAATATCCGGTGAGATTCCATAGCGGCAATAATTCCTCGATATTATCTGCAGATTGTCCGGTTTTTCTATAATCTCCCTGAAGAATTTGCCGTCGCCGTAAGCCCGGCGTTGCGGTTTTTTTACTCTTGCCACCATCGCGGGATGATAGGGATCAAGACAGTCAACAAAATGAACCTGATGATTGTTGCGGCGCAGAATGGAACCGAGATATAAAAGCCCCAGTGGTTTCAGCCAGAAATCGTAGGCGGCAAAATCGTAGATGCACGGATTGATCAAAAGGATTTTCTTACTCATTTGTTATTAGTATTGCCATTTTTCATTCTGCTGAAAGTCACCGTAAAATCAATTTGGCGGACAATAGGAGAAAAAGCCGTCGACGTCAAGGGAGAAAGATCAGGCATGCGGAAATTGAGTATTCATTTACCGACATGCCCATTTTTTTATAAAAAAATATCAAGTAATTAACAATAATTAGCACATTATTTTAATAATGTTTATAACTTATGTATTTTCAGGCATAAGTTCCAGTGATTAAAGAATATATTTATAAGTATATGATATTCTTAAGAATAATGGCTGCATAAATCTTGGGCAATTCGGTCAAAAGATGTGAAAATTGCGCACTTGCAAAGATTGTCAACATGGTTATCCACAGCAATTTCCACAATGCTGTGGAATGCAAATTCAAGTGTTTGTTTTACCGCATAATTAGACGGCTTGACAAAACTATTGCATTTTCTGTTATATTCAATGGGAATAGAAAAAAAGGCAGGATCTCAATAAGTTCCCGCCTTTTTTTTATTTTGAATAAATCTTTTGCCCGTTGTCAGTTACTTGATAATCTCATGGTTTCAGCGGAATCACGTAAGCTGCTCCCGCTTGTTGCGAACCGTTTACATTGGCAAAGTGAGCTCCCGTGACCAGATAATTGCCATAGGCGGCCATAGAATACCCGAAACCGTCACCGGCTGCCCCATCGGATGCCTTTACCTTGTTAACCTCTGCCCACCGGTTTCCCATCCGACGAAAGAGATATATGGCACCCTGATCAGCATTTTGCTCAATGTCAGTCTTCGGTGCGCCCACGGCAATGACATCGCCCGCTATGGCTATCGACTGGCCGAACTCATCACCGGCCGTGGTATCACTTGCCGTCAGTATGGTCACAAATTCAACGTTATTTCCATTTACGGAATATACATAGGCCGCGCCCTCATCTGTCTCTAATTTGGTTCCCTTAACAAAATCTGCCCGTCTTGCACCCACCGCAATTGTATTTCCGGCTATCGCCACTGTAAATCCATACTGATCATTTTTTTCTCCATCCTGCGGCGTCAGCCTGGCAATCTGGCACCAACCAGTCGAGGTACGACGAAAGACATAGAGAGAACCGGCCTTATTCGGATTGTCATTGCGGGCGCCTATTACCATCAGGTCCCCCTGTATGGCCACAGATTGCCCGAAATATGCTTCGTCGGCAGGTTCTGTAGCCGGGATAATTTCTGTCTGGTATGTCCAAAGGCCGCTTCTGAAAACATATTCATATGCAGTTCCATCATTTTCAGAATCAGAGTCATATTTTCTTGCCGTAACAATCAATGTGTCACCCTGAACGGCAAGTGCACGGCCAAAATTACTTTGAGGCTGCGGATAGGGAGGAGTAATCTTCTGCTCCAAATTCCATATGCTGCCGTATTTCTTGAATATGTAAACAGCCCCGGCATCGGCGTCCTGCTCATCGATATCCCCATCGTTATCAGTGTCGGCTGCCTGCGCAAAGCGTGCTCCAACAAATAACATGTTGCCCTTAATGGCGACGCTCCTTCCAAATTCCGCCCCCACCGGGTCATCCGGGCAATCCAGCTTTGCTTCCAGTACATAGTTCCGGCCGGCGCGCCTGTACAGATAAAGCGCCCCATTGGCTCCATCAGCACCAACCCCTACTGCAATAAGATTTCCATCTATTGCGACAGACCGGCCAAAATCGGTTTCATTAGCGGGATCACCCACGAGCTTGATCTCTGCAGCACTGCCTTTTAATTGAGGAGCTGCGGTTACATTTCCTACGCCCACTGTTAAAAGAATTGTGAGCACTATCAAAAAACAGATTTTTCTTAGCTCGATCATTTCTTGTATCCTCCTATTGATTTAAGGTATGAAATAACAAAAATATCAGTACGATGTCTCTATTTAGCATATTATCCCGTATCATTGTCGAAAAACCATATATTCGAGTAATATATTTTTTTATATCCAATAGTAATAGATGCAGAGGCATGTGCTTATTTTCATGCAAATTACTGTCTTGAATTGATTTATTACACTGGAAACATTTTCCCGTTTTTAAAAGACGAAGCCAAAATCTCGTTGGCGCTTGCCGGATATTTCTGTTATCTATTGCAGCATTATTACTGATCAAATGTTATGACCGGAAACAAGAATTTTATCGGCGAGGGGCAAAATGAACATATGTTTTTTCGGAGTTGGTGGAGTCGGCGGCTACTATGGAACTCTGGCGGCAAAGCATGTGAATGAAACAGGTCTTGGAAAGACATATTTTATTGCCAGGGGTAAACATAAAGACGCCATTCAACAGAACGGCCTGCTTTTGAAAAAGACGGAGGAAAAGAAGAACTTCTGGTCAGACCTCATTTCTGTTCAGATAAAGTCAATGATTTACCGATTTTTGACATTGTTGTCGTATCGGTTAAAGGTTATGATCTTGACAGCGCCACCAAAGAAATAAGCAAAATTACAGATAAGAATTCTGTAATCCTGCCGCTGTTAAACGGTGCCGATATTTATGAACGAATTCGAAGGAATGTCGGCAAGGGGATTGTTCTGCCATCCTGTCTGTACCTGAGTGCTCATATAGAATCACCCGGTGTAATTTTTCAGACCGGCGGAAGCGGGCAAATTGCAATTGGAAAAGATCCGCAATATCCGGAGTTTTATCCTGAAGGCCTGATTAACCTGTTTAAGGGTTCAAGTATCCCGATTACTTTCTTTGAAGACGTATATACTGAAATATGGACAAAATATGTTTTCATTGCATCTTTTGCATTGGTGACGGCGACTTACAATAAAACAATCGGTGAAATAGTTTGCGACGAGAAAACGGGCGCTCTTGTCAAGGACATCATGCGGGAAGTTGAATCGATCGCTAAGGCCCTCAAAATAAATCTTCCGGACGATATTGTTGAAAAAACGTTCTCCAAAGCTGGCCAGTTTCCTTTCGAAACAAAAACATCATTTCAAAGAGATGTTGAGCAAAGGGGCAGGCAAAGCGAATGGGATTTACTCGGCGGCACCATTATCAGGTATGCTGATAAGTTCAACATTGCCGTCGATAACACAAAAGCCACACTGAGCAGATTATTGCGAGATTTGGAATAACTATGAGATTGATTGTTAAGCCGGGACTTTTTTTGTTCTATGTTAAGAAAATAGATCTGATTCTCCCGCCTCCCCCCGACTCTTGGCCCTAAACATGCTATCTATGGATGGACGGACGACATATTGAACGAAATTAAAAAAATCTCGAAAAAAATCCAGATGTCTACACCCTTTTGATATAGTAAAATAAATTTATCGATATATGGTATTTTTGTAGCAACTAAATATTCTATGGTAACTAAGCTAAGTTGCCTTTAGAATAAAGATAGCAAAAAGCTGGGAGCTTTTTCATAATCAAAAAATTGTATGATAAGTCGTTCCAGTATGGTGGTTATTCTTTCACATTCAGGCCTCATGCGGGGTAGTGTATGCGATTTCCTGCCAATATCGATCAGTGGGTCAAAGCGCTGTCCTTGCTGGGTGCCGTTGTCGCTTTCGCATGGGGCGTTATTCAGTTCGTTGCGAGCCAGCACGCTCAAGAGGAAACACGGCGTATTGAAGCAACCAAGCCATTCCTCGAACGACAGCTAAAGTTATACACGGAAGCAACTCAGGCTGCTGCCACCTTGGCCACTTCGAAGAATCGGCAAGAACTTGACGCTGCAAACAAAAAGTTCTGGTCGCTCTACTGGGGCGAATTGGCTCTGGTGGAGGATAAGCGTGTGGAAGCGGCGATGGTCCAGTTTGGTCGCGCACTTGATGCGGGCAGCTCTGGCCATGAGCTTCAAAAAGCATCGCTTGCCCTCGCCCATGCATGCCGAGACTCTCTCGCGGAGTCATGGGGTGTCAAGCAATGGCGCAACCCGCACAAAGACCTCGGTAAGTGACGCCTAACTTCATTTCCTTCTAATGGACCGATGCAAGCTGCGCTTGCGTGGGTCTGCCTCGGATTGTCCAGCCTTTTGAATCTTACTAGCCGAATGTTGTGATAAATTCAGAAGAAAAGATTGATACATACAATTTCCGGAGCAGCTACTGCGAAAAGGAAGAAATGAAAACGCTTTCGGAAATGATTGGATATAAGGAAATAAGAAACCACGTAAACAGTAGATTCTCGAAGGAGATTGTTGTGACGATCTTTCATAGCATCTATCATGAGCCGGGCAAAGTGACGGTCGATGATAAGACCTGCTCGCAGTGTGGCTCATGCGCCAGAATATGTCCGGCAAAAGTATTGATAATGGAAGAAGGCAGATTGCAGGTTTCAGACAAAAGCTTGTTCGGCTGCATCGCCTGCGGTCATTGCATGATGGTGTGTCCGACAGGAGCCATCACGGTGTCCGGGCGGGGAGTTTCACCAGAAGACCTGATGCCGCTGCCCGGCCGGAGCGAAAGGGCCAACGTAAATCAACTGGAAGCGCTTATGCGGTCACGTCGCAGCGTCCGCCATTTTCGCGAAAGCCCGGTCGATCCCAGGCTGGTCGAACGTGTTGTGGAACTCGCGTCAACTGCTCCGATGGGTATTCCACCGTGGGATGTAGGCTGCGTAAGCGTGATCGGGCGCGAGGAAGTGCGAAGGGTTGCGGGCGAGATAATCAAGGGGTATGAAGGTTTTCTCCAGATTTTTAAGCCGTGGGTTCTGGCCGTGATGCGGCCGTTCATAGGAAAGGTGAAATATGAAATGTTCGCCGGTTTTATCCATCCTCTGGCGCAGACATATGTCGATGAACACCGGAAGGGGCATGACAAACTCTTCTATGATGCACCTGCCTTGCTGATCTTTCACCATTCTCCATACACTGATGTGCTTGATCCCGGCATTGCCTGCACTTATGCGATGCTGGCGGCGGAATCATTAGGACTCGGCAGTACAATTATCGGCGGGGCTCCGCCTATTTTACAGCGGAACCGGGCATTGTGCAGGAGGTTGGGTATCCCGGATTCCAACAAGCCGTCGGTTGCCTTGATTCTTGGACATCCGGCAGTTCGTTTTCACAAAACGATTCGCCGGCGTTTCGCCCATTTAAGTACTATCATGCCGGGCAACTCAAGTCATCATGACAAAGAGATGCAGATTAGGGCGACGAGATTGAGAGACCGATGAATATCTTAAAATTATTTAATATTGCCAAGCGACCAAAGGTTTATGAAACAGGTTCTTCTACGATGTGGACCGATCCGTACATATCAAAACAACTACTGAAATATCATTTGGCTTCAGATAATGACATGGCAAGCAGATGCAGTGAAAAGATTGAACTGATCGTTGATTGGATACAGCAAATGCTTGGGGAAAATAATATTGATATTCTTGATCTGGGTTGTGGGCCGGGACTATATGCAGAAAGATTTGCCATCAAAGGGCACAAAGTTACGGGAATTGATTTTTCAGAAAATTCGATCAAGTATGCAAAAAAGAGTGCTGCAGAGAATAATCTGAATATAGAATACATACAAATGGATTATCGGGAACTCAAAATAATAGAGAAATATGATTTGGCTGTTTTGATATATCTGGACTTTTGTGTATTGAATCCTGATGATGCAAAAAATGTATTGAAAAACATATATCGAAGCCTGAAACCAGAAGGAATGCTTTTACTAGATGTGATAAATGAAAGAAATATCGACTCAAAAATTATGCCCCAGTCATGGGAGGTTGCAGAATCGGGTTTTTGGAAAGAAACTCCGTATATAGCCATGTCAAGGGGATATCATTATCCGGAAGAAAAATTACTGTTGAATCAGCATATTGTGATTGATTCAGAAGAGAAGGTTGATACATACAATTTCTGGAGCAGATACTACGAAAAGGAAGAAATGAAAACGCTTTTGGAAATGATTGGATATAGGGAAATCAAGAACCACGAAAACATCTTGCCACCTGGTGATTGCTGGAATGGAGAGAACGTGACTTTCTATACGGCGAAAAAGTAAGGAATAGAAAATAATCCATGTTAAGAAAATACGGGTTGTTGCCCAAATACTAATTTGCAACCATTACGGCGTGAGACGCATGTATCCATACATAGCCAACAATGATCCTTTGTTAAAGCTGTAAGTAGCTTTCTGGATAGTCAAAAATAAGGAATGTAAGGTGTAAGAGGATGGACTTTACTTGACAGTTGGATAGGAAGGGTGGTCAGTTACCTCCTGGATTGTTTCGCAGCAATCAAATAAAGGAGGATTTTAAAACATGACCACCCAGGAGAAGCTTATCAGAAACAAGTTGAGTTTACTAGAGTTAGCGGAATATTTGCAGAACGTATCGGAAGCCTGCAAAATTAATGGTGTATCAAGGCAGCATTTTTACGACATTAAGAAAGCGTATGAGGAAGAAGGCCTGGAGGGTCTTCGGGAGAAAAACAGAAGAAAACCCTGTATTAAGAATCGTGTGGCGCCAGAGGTTGAGGAAGCGGTAATTCGGATGGCCTATGAATACCCGGCATATGGGCAGACCAGGACATCGAATGAATTACGGAAGAATGGGATTTTAATTTCATCCGGCGGAGTCCGTAGTATTTGGTTACGTCACGGTTTAGAGACATTTAAGAAAAGATTAAGCAATTTAGAAGAGAAAGCAGCCAGGGAAGGGGTTGTATATACAGAGGCCCAGTTGGTTGCTTTAGAAGCCGCTAAAAGAGAACGTGAAAGTCATCCCGATGAGATTGAGACAGCGCATCCGGGTTACTTGATCAGCCAGGACACTTTTTATGTAGGTTATTTGAAAGGTGTCGGAAGAATATACCAGCAGACAGTTGTTGATACATATTCATCAGTTGCTTTTGCCAAAGTTTATACAGCCAAGATACCTGTAACGGCAGCGGATACATTGAATGACCGGGTTATTCCGTTCTTTGAGCAACAAAGCATTCCTGTTTTACGGGTTCTAACGGATCGTGGGACAGAGTTTTGCGGATCGCCGGACAAGCACCCTTATCAATTGTATTTGCAGCTCAATGAAATTGAACATACAAAGACAAAAGTCAGGAGTCCGCAAACTAACGGGATTTGCGAACGGTTTCACCAGACGATACTGAACGAGTTTTATCGGGTTGCTTTCCGCAAGAAAATTTATAGCGAGCTTGATACATTGCAAAATGATTTAGACAAGTATATAAATCATTACAACAATGAACGGACACATCAGGGGAAACGTTGCCAGGGTAAAACACCGATGCAGACTTTTATTGACGGCAAAAAGCTTTTTGCCCAGAAAAATTTAAATGATTTGGTAGCGGCTTAAAAATCTGCGGACAATCCGGGAAACTGGCCACTGTCAACTCAAGTACTGTTCAGGACATGTAAGGTCAAGAAAAGCTTTTGAACGAAGGGTAATGCGAAGCCCTTTGCCATACCCCGCCCTTTTCCATAAGACAAAAGCACGATGATGTTTTGTATAGCTGATATGAGATATTCCTGAATACGCACCCGCCAAAGTCTTCGCCACCGTGCCCGTTTGAAACCGTATCGGGTGGCACGGGCAAACGAACGTTCCATAAGATGCTGCCGGATACGTATGTCTTGTTTGGATGTTTGTGTTTGAGCGGCATTGCGCATTTTGTCCAAATCATCCTGCCGGCGATGCCTCTTGAGAGACCTGCCATACTTCGATGTCGTGCATTTTGCCATCAGGGAACAAGAACAGCAAATCTTGCTCGAACATTTATACTCGAATGCATCCCGCTTCGGATTGTAATTCCTTTTCCTTAAATAATGGCCCGCAGGGCACAGGTAAGTATCGCTTTCGAGTTTGTATTCGAAAGATTCTTCCGTAAAGATACCTCTCCGGCTTTCGCTTTTCTGCTGGCTTCTTTTCAGATCGGGGATATGCGCGTTTACGCTCAGGTCGCAGCAAGTAAAATAATTCTCTACCGTTCCATATTTCGTATCCGCAACAATGGTATCCGCTGTCATTTGCGTATTGTCCTGATGCCGGCCTAAAAGAGTAGAAAGAAGATGGGCTTCGTTGACTTCACCCGGTGTTACTTCCGTAGCGGTAATGATTTCCGCCCTGGCATCGACACTTCTATGCGTTTTATATTGAAGTTTCGGTTTACCGCCTCCCTGCCTGGTTACGGAAGCGTCGGGATCGGTAGTAGAAATATGGTTGCGATTAGTTATACCGGATTTCGGCTCGTGATCGTCGTCTTTCTCTTCTTCTAATCGGGATTCGAGTTCCTGATAACTTCTTATAAGGTGGATTTTCATTGCTTCCTGATTGACTTTCACAGACGAGTTGTTGGAGGCGTCGGCCTGAACAAGGCTGGAATCCATGAAAAGCTTCGAACCGTCCACGAGTCCCGCTTCCACACACTGCCAAACGATCCTTTCAAAAAAGTGTTGGAAGGCTTCTACGCCCCAGCGGTTGCGTGCCTTGCTTAAAACACTGTGATTCGGGATCTCGCTGTCCAGGTCGTAGTCCAAAAACCACAGCCAGTCCAAGCGCATCGGCAGGGTGTTCATAAACTCCCGCTCGGAACGCACATTGTATAAAATCAAAAGGAGCATCATCTTAAGGATCACAGGAGGTGGAACGGAGACATTGCCCTTTACACCATAACTGCCTTCAACTTCACGATAGATAAATTCAAAGTCAATATGACTCCGAATCTTCCTTAAAACGGAATTAGCTGGAATACGCTCATCAAGATTAAATGAATGATAAAAGAGTTTCGGCTGTGCATCAGGTTGGTAGCCCATCATGGCGGTTGATCTCCAAGTTTGTGTTGATATTTTTATAATCGCTCTTTATCATCTCTGCAATTCCTATTTGGGCAACAGCCCGAATAGACCTGACCCTCTGCTCCTATGACCCTGTGCTCCTATCCCCACGTGAACACCATCGACGCCGGGCAGCGTAAGTCATCATGAAAAAGAGTTAAATTCAGTGATTTTTCGTTTTGCCGGAATTCATGGCAAAAATGCTTCCAATGGTAACTGCAAAGAGATAACCAATTGGGCAATGAGCAGTATTTATTAGTATTATCGATATTATTTTTATGAGCTTGATTATTAAACCGGCACTTTCTTTGTTATATGTTAATATGATAAACATGCATCTCGAAACCGGTTCGTAAGAAATATACAATGGAAACTGAGTATTGGGTCTATTCGTTGGCAGATCAAGAAGCATATTTATAAGAATAAAAAAATATTGCATTGATCTTAATAAATGGTTCAATCTATAAAATTGAACCAGCAAAAATCTTTACCCGAAGCCAAGGGTTTATCTCCCAATCCACGAAGGAGACATATATTTGATCAAGTAGTTGATCAAATATATGTCGAGTAAAGCGACGTGAAATAAAGCTGAATTAATAGAGGCGAAATGGACGTAAATAAGTTGGAAGCATGGTTTAAAGAAAGACCAAAATGGATGCAGGATGCCGCGTACCGTCTTGCCAAAAATGGGACAATTAATGATAATGATATCAAACAACTGCTTGTAATATGTAATGCTGAAGCAGCTTGTCAAAAAGTGGACTTCAATTGTCTACCATCAGGATCACTGGGTTTTATAGACACACCGAGGCTACTGAGAATAAAATGTATTGCAAATGTTCAAGGCATCAATGCACTCTCCCCAAGCAAACCCTTGAATTTCGGCGAAACACCGCTATGCATAGTTTATGGGCGTAACGGGGCTGGGAAGTCAGGGTATGTCCGTTTAATAAAGCACGCTTGCGGTAATCGACATGCAGGTGATCTTCTCGGTAATATTTTCGTGTCAGACACTCAACCACAGGTAGCGGATTTCACTTTCATCAAAGATGATCAAATTAAAACTTCTCAATGGTCTGGGGAACCCCTACCGGAACTTCAAGGAGTGGAAATCTATGATACGGCTTGCGGTCTGGTTTATGTTAACGAAGAAAACGAAGTAGCCTATGAGCCCTGGTTATTGCGTTTTTTTACACAATTGACGAACGCGTGTACAGCTTTGAGCGAGCGCATTCAAAAACAAATTGAGGAACAAGTATCAAAAAAGCCAAAATTCCCCGATGAATTCGCTTCAACATCTGCGGCCAAGTGGTACACAAATCTCACAGCCACTACGAACAGCAAGGATGTAGACGAACAAACAGCATGGAAAACAGAACAAAATTCTGAACTAATCGAGATAAATAAACGACTTACGGAAGAAAATCCAACAGCAAAAGCAACTGTGCTTCGCCGACAAAAAACATTGGTGTTGGAACTTAAGGCGGACTTAAAGGAATATTATGACAGTCTTTCTGACGATTGCTGTAATTCCTACTTACAGGCAAAAGCTAACGCTGAAGCCAAACGCAAAGCAGCAGACGAAGATGCCAGTAAAGTCTTCAAAAAAGCTCCCTTGACTGGCGTTGGCTCTGAGTCCTGGCGGTTACTTTGGGATGCGGCTCGGCTATACTCTGAAGAGTACGCATACAAGATGACCCTTTTTCCAAATATTGCAGTAGACGCCCGCTGCGTTCTATGTCAACGAGAACTCGACCAAGTCAGCCGAGACCGTTTCACTTCTTTCGAGGCTTTCGTAAAAAGTGAGTTACAGCGACTTGCATTGGGGGCGGAACAAAACCTTCAGAAGTCATTAGAATCTTTTGCAGTGTCAGTAACCGAAGAAACACTTGCCGTTAAATTAGAGGCCTCGGGAATTACAGATACTTCCGTAAAGGAAATGATGACTAACTTTATGACTTCTCTCAACGAACGAAAGCAGAGATGTCTCGCCTCAAGAAGTATAGCGGAAATACCGGAACTTCCGGCAAAACATCTTCTTATAAACCTTGTTCAGATTGCACGCAAATATGCGTCACAGGCCCGCATTTATGACAAGGACGCTATTAGTGAAAATCGTCCGCAACTCGTGTTAAAAGCCAAGGAACTCTGTGCGAGGAAATGGCTTAATCAACAGCGCAAAGCAATTGATTCTGAAATTTCTCGGTTGATTGATATACAGCGCCTTCAGAAAGCAGACCGTTTGACAAACACTCAGGCTCTTTCCAAGTGCAAGTCAACTCTTGCAGATGAACTGATAACAAGTGCCTACATTCGGCGTTTTCAAGATGAACTAAAACATTTCAAAACTGCAGGTATCCACGTTGAGTTAAAAAAAACCAAAGCACAAATAGGTCGCGTTTATCACCGCATCTACTTGAAAAATCAACCAAAGAATATCAAGACATCAGATGTTTTAAGTGAAGGAGAGTTCCGTATTATATCGCTTGCTGCATTTCTTGCCGATACTGAAGGGCGAGGCACAAAAACGCCGTTTGTTTTTGATGACCCGATCTCCTCTCTTGATCATGTCTATGAGGAAGCCACTGCTTCACGTCTTGCTGAATTAAGCCAAACTCGCCAAGTAATTGTCTTCACTCACCGGTTATCTATAGTTGGATATCTGGAGAAATATGCTAAAAAACATAATATAAAAACTGAACTCCGTTGTCTTAGTCGCTACTTGACGGGTGAAATTGCAGACTTGCCAATTGATTTAAAAAAGACTGACACAGCCGTAAACCATTTGGCGAACGAACGCCTTGCAGCGGCAAGAAAAGCTCTTACTCAAGGTGATTTAGCCTATGAAAAAGAGGCTAAAGGACTTTGCGGAGATGTCCGGACTTTAATTGAACGTATTGTAGAAATGGATTTGCTGAATGGAATTCTTAAACGCTTCAGTCCAGAGGTCAATACTAAGGGGAAGATTCATTCGCTCGCAAATATCACCTCGGCTGAATGTCAATTCGTCGACGACTACATGACAAAATATTCCCGTTATGAACATTCACAACCAGAAGAATCACCGATTCCATTGCCGAAGCCGGAGGAGATTGAAACTGACTTGAAAGAATTAATTGGATTTATTAAAAAAATACAAATACGCAATAAGAAGCACTGATACTAAGTACAACAACCATAAGCAACATTGGGTATAGAGCACAAATACAAATGGACAGAAATTCCATGAAACTCCTTCATACTTCCGACTGGCATATTGGCCGGGCGCTTTATAATCGCAAAAGATACGATGAGTTTGAGACGTTTTTGAACTGGCTTGGCGAGCTAATGGAAAGCGAAAATATTGATGTGCTGCTGGTGGCGGGTGATGTTTTTGACAACACGACGCCCAGCAACCGCGCCCAGGAGCTCTACTACCGCTTTTTGTGCCGCGTAGCCGCCTTTGCCCATCGGCATGTGGTTATCATTGCCGGCAATCATGATTCTCCTTCCTTTCTGGATGCACCCCGGCAGCTTTTGAAATTTCTGAATGTTCATGTGGTGGGATGCATCTCCGCAAATCCGTCTGATGAACTTATTGTGATCTCCGATTCCAGAGGCGAGGCCCGACTGATCGTCTGCGCCATTCCCTATCTGCGGGATCGCGATATTCGCACGGCCGAGGACGGCGAAAGTGTCGAAGACAAGGAACGCAAAATTATTGAAGGGATCAGAACTCATTACCGGCTGGTCTGCGACGCCGCCGAACGCAAACGCGCCGAGTTGAAAAAAACGGTGCCGATTGTCGCCATGGGACATCTTTTTGCCGCCGGTGGGCGGACTGTCGATGGCGACGGAGTGCGGGAGCTCTACATTGGAGCACTTGCCCAGGTTAAGGCGGATGTTTTTCCGGAATGCATCGACTACCTCGCGCTGGGCCATCTTCATGTCCCGCAGACGGTTGGCGGATCGGATGTCATCCGCTACTGCGGCTCTCCTCTGCCCATTGGTTTTAGCGAAGCGGAAAAGCAAAAGAGTGTCGTTGTCGTGGAGTTTGGAGAAAATGATCCTCAGGTGCACAATATTCCCGTTCCCTGTTTTCAGGAATTGAAAGTCCTGCGCGGCGATTGGTCCGTCATTTCCACGGGTATTAATGAGCTGAAAGCCGAGGGGAGCAACGCCTGGCTCGAAATTCTTTATGAAGGCGATGAAATATCGGGAAACCTGCAGGAGCGACTTAATGAGATCGTCGCCGGAAGCTCTCTGGAAATTCTCCGCACGAAGAACAATCGCGTCATTGAACGCGCGCTGGCGGGAATGAATCCGGAGGAAACCCTGGACGATCTGAATGTGAACGATGTGTTTAAGCGTTGCCTGAAAGCCCATGACATTCCCGAAGAACAGCAGGCCTCGCTATTGAGCGCCTATCAGGAAATCATTGTTTCCATCAATGAACAGGACCTGATGTCTGAGTAGAGATCTGCAATCCAGACAATAAGAACAAGGGGTTGCAACCCCTTGTTCAAAACAGAAATTATTTGCCTGATGACGAGAAGAGAAAAGAGTAAGTGTTTAATTTAGTTCAGAATTCCTACTGCTCCTTTGCTTAAAGGGGAATTGAGGGGGATTTTTCAATTGCTTTGCTGGAACAAAATCTCTCCTTTTTTTAAAGCTGTACTGTAATGAAAGATGTTGCTTGCATTTTCCGCATGATGTCCCCCGCTGGAAACTGTGTCATAATGTCATTGCGAGCGAATACAATGAGCGAAGCAATCTCGTAAGCTCTTGAAAATATTAGATTGCCACAACGCCTGAGAGGCGTTTCGCAATGACAATCAAAGCAGTACTGACAAATATTGATGGTATTGCGGGGAAAATTAAAAGAACTATTGTGGTAATAACCTCCCCCTGCACCCCCTCCAGAGGGGGACAACCACTTTTACGCCGGCGGAGGACAGAATAATAATGGAAACAAAACATGAGGATACTCGAAGTAAGATTTAAAAATCTCAATTCGCTGGCGGGTGAATGGCAGATCGATTTCACTCATCCGGCTTACGCGTCCGACGGTATTTTCGCCATTACCGGCCCCACAGGCTCAGGAAAAACGACCATCCTGGATGCGATTTGCCTGGGGCTTTACGGCCGAACACCCCGCCTGGACAAGGTGACGAAAAGCAGCAATGAGATCATGTCGCGGCAAACCGGGCAGTGCTTTGCCGAGGTAACATTTGAAACGAAAAAGGGGCGCTATCGGTGCCACTGGAGCCAGCATCGCTCCCGAAAAAAATCAACGGGCGATTTGCAGCCCGCCAGACATGAAGTAAGTGATGCCGATACCGGGGCTGTTCTGGAGTCACATATTACCCAGGTTGCGGAGTTTATAGAAAAAGCGACTGGGATGGACTTTGACCGCTTTACCCGGTCCATGCTGCTGGCGCAGGGCGGATTCGCGGCCTTTTTACAAGCCACGCCTGATAACCGTGCGCCCATCCTGGAGCAGATCACCGGCACGGAAATCTATAGTACCATTTCGATGAAAGTCCATGAACGCCGCCGGGAGGAACAGGAAAAGCTTGATCTTTTGCAGGCGGAATTTAAAGGAATCCAAATTCTGAGCGGCGAGGAAGAAGAAAAACTTCAAGCAGAGCTTAAAGAAAAGCAAGAGCATGAAGTGCAACTTTCCGGGAAAGTCGATAGTCTTCGTCAGGCTCTGCTTTGGTTAAACAATCTGGCCAATCTGGAAAATGATATCGCCGAGCTCGACCGGCAGGAACAGGAATTTACCGAACGCAAAAATGCTTTTGCACCGGATGCCCAAAAGCTGGAGCGCGCCCGCAAGGCGCTTGGTCTGGAAGGAGATTACAAGGGCATTGTCAGCCTGCGAAACCAGCAGGAAGCGGAGACTCGCGAGTTGTCGCACGCTCTCGCCACGCTGCCCGGTTTGGCAAAACTTAAAGCTGATACTCTCGCCTTAAAGCAGTGTGCAGAAACCAGCTTAATCGAAGCTCGGAACACGCAGAGCGCATCATTAGATATTATAAAAAAAGTTCGGGAATATGATGCCCGGATAAGCGAACAAAAAAAACAGCTTCAAGAGAAGGATAGGGCACTGGCAGCGCTGGAAAGCCGGAACGTAGAATATAAATCCCTTCTGGAAAATAGCTCACGGGCTCTGAAGACGGCACAAGCCGAATTGGAGACCATCCATGAATACCAGAGCATGCATGCCACTGATGCAGGTCTGGTAACTCAACTGTCGGTCATTGGCCGCGGATTGAAATCGCTGGGTGAACTGGAAACACGACGTGTGCTTGCCCGGGAAACCCTTGCGGAAGCGGCAAAGAAAAAGAACGACGCTGAAGCCGCCGTCAAAAAAGCTGAGGTAAAACATGAAGAATGCCGCCAAAAATTAGAAGCAGGCCAAATAGAACAGAAGAGGCTTGCCGGGGAACTGGCCGCAATTCTCCAAGGCCGGGAAATCAGCCACTGGCGCAAAGTTGGTGACAACCTGAAGGAACGCGAGCATCTTTTGATCCAGACCGGCGCAACCGTGGAGAGAATTGAGCAAATTCGCAAAGATCTGGATAATTTGAATACAATAGTGGAAAGCTTGAAGTCCACTCAGGAAAAACTTTTAGACGAAATAAAATCCGGCAATTATAGAAAGGAATTTTTAGAAAAAGAGATCTCCTCTCTGGAGACACAGGTGTCGCTTTTGTCCCGCATCCGCGATCTCGAAGCAGAGCGCGAGCTTTTGGAAGACGGAAAAGCGTGTCCTCTGTGCGGCGCCCTCGATCATCCCTACGCCAAGGGTAATGTCCCTCTGATAAGCGATGCAGAATCCGCGCTGAAAAAAATAAAAGTCGATTTCAAAAAAGCATCCGAAATGCAAAACAAGCTCGAAGCAAAACTGGCGGAGTCGAGAGCTGATATCCGGCATAAGGAAAATGAGCTTGCTCAAAAGAAAATTGCAATAGCTGACGATGAAAAGGCCTTCACCGATATGCTGACAAAGTTGGATATCGATGTTATGCCGCCGGTAAGCGTCGATCTTTTACGTCTTGAATTAGCCGAGGTTCAGGAAAGACTTGCTGAAACGAATCGTGTCATCACCAGGGCGGACGATCAAGCCAGAGATGGAAAAAATGCACACGAGTTGCTGGAAAAATTTCGGGTGCAGTTCGATGCCAACGTTTCGGCTCTCCAGGAAAACAGGATTAAGATGGAAAAGGCAACCTCGGAATATAACCAATTGCGCAAAAATTTCGATGCCTTGGCCATTGAAATAGAAAAATCACGCCAGGCTGCGCTGCAGGATTTGGAACCATTCGGCTTCAAACAGCTTTTACTGCCAAATATTGATGCTGTTATGAACGATCTTACCACTCGCCATGACATCTGGCAAAAAAAGCAAAATGAAATGACTACCGGGGAGAAAAAGATCGCCGATCTGCAGGGAGAAATTGCCCGGGTGGAGTCGCTGCTGGCAAATCTGGAAAAAGATCTGGCCGAAGGAAGAAAAGAACGTGCTGCTCTGCAAAGTGTATCTGACGACCAGGAGGGTTCACGCCGCTTGCTGTTTGGAGAAAAGAATCCCGACGAGGAAGAAAAGCGACTGGCGGCCGCTGTAGATCTGGCACTAAAGTATTTGCAAAAATGCGGCGATAACTATCTGAAAAATGAGCAGGAATTTATAGTCCTCCAGGAAAAGACAGAAACATTAAACACCAGGACGGCAAAGCGTACGCAGGAATTGGAAGAGGCGATGATACGCTTAACCGAGCGATTCACTCAAGCTGGATTCGCTGACGAAGCGAATTATATCAACGCCTGTTTGAATGAAAATGAACGGGAAAAACTCGCAAACCGGGAAAGAGAACTCATCCAGGAAAAGACGCAACTGGAAACACGCCGCAAAGACAAGTCTGCCGCTCTTGCCGCTGAGAAAGAAAAACAACTGACTGATCAATCTGTTGAGACATTGAAGGAAAGTATTACTTTAAGTGAGGCGGAACTGAAACAAATGAGAATGGATATCGGCGGCATCACCCAGCGCTTGAATGAAAATGAAAAGCAAAAAGTAAACAGGCAGGAGCGCCTTCAGGCCATTGAAATCCGCAAAAGCGAATGCGCCCGCTGGAATGATCTGCATGAGCTTATCGGTTCCGCCGACGGCAAGAAATTTCGGAATTTTGCCCAGGGACTGACCTTCGAGATGATGACCGCCCAGGCCAACCGGCAGCTGCGGAAAATGACGGATCGTTATCTTTTGATTCACGACGCTTCGCAACCTTTGGAGTTGAATGTCATTGACAATTATCAGGCGGGCGAAATCCGCTCCACCAAAAATCTGTCCGGTGGGGAAAGCTTTATTGTCAGCCTCGCTCTGGCTCTCGGCCTTTCCCAGATGGCCAGCCGGAATGTGCGTGTGGATTCCCTCTTTCTGGATGAGGGTTTTGGAACACTCGACGACGATGCCCTGGAAACTGCTCTGGAAACTCTGGCGGGCTTGCAGCAGGACGGCAAACTCATCGGCGTGATTTCCCATGTTCCGGCGTTAAAGGAACGCATCAGTACTCAGATTACGGTAACACCTGCAACCCACGGTTGCAGCACTCTCAACGGACCGGGTTGCCGGAGGATATGAATGGAACCTTTCATTATCATTTTGCCGGTTACAATTTTTCTGATGTTCTTTATAGCCATATGGGGCTTTGTCTGTTTTATTCTCTCCCGTGTCGGTGGATGGGATAAGTTGGCGCAAGTTTACCGCCATGACGGGAAATTCAACGGCAAACGCTGGCGTTTCCGCAGCTGTAGAATGAATGGATTTGTAAATTACAATAACTGTCTGATCTTCGGCGCCAATCCGGAAGGACTTTATATTAATATTTTGGCTATTTTCCGTTTCCAGCATTCGCCGCTTTTGATTCCCTGGTCCGAGATAAAAGAGGAAAAGACTAAAGGGATAGTTTTTGAATATCGGGAGTTATTTTTTGCCAGGTGCCCAACGTTAAGATGCGCATAAATGCATCACTCGCGGAAGAAATCCGGCATGGGCAAAGTCAGCCGGAAAGCAATGATGTTTATCGGGCCTATAAGAAAATCGAACCGCATTAACAGGAAAGGAAGAAACAGCATGGCAGTGGAGCAAAAAGGGGGAATATTACTGAAAAGTGGAACGAATGAACTGGAGATAATAGAAATTTATATAGACGAGGAAGACGGTTATCGCGGCTACTATGGAGTCAATGTGGCAAAAGTACTGGAAATCATTAACATGCCGCCTGATGTGACTAAGCCGCCAACCTCGGCTCCATTCGTCAACGGTGTCTTCAACCACCGCGGTAAAGTGATCACGCTGCTGGACCTTGCCTGCTGGCTGGGAAGAAAGCAAGTGGAAAGCGAAAAACGCATTGTTATTATTACGGAGTTTAATAACGTCACTTCCGCGTTTCTCGTATCCGGGGTTACGCGGATCCACCGAACAAGTTGGGAAAATATAAAATCGCTGGACAATTATATGCAGAACTTTTGTGACGCGATTACGGGTATGGTTTTGCTGGAAAACAAAACTGTTCTGATGCTCGATCTGGAAAGAGTATTGAGCGAACTTGACCCCCGTCTGGCCGTGCCCGATAGTGACCCGGAGGAGAAAAAAGAAAGTTTACCAGTTGTAAAACAAAGTGAGATACAATTGCCCATACCCATAAAGGTGCTGCATGCCGACGATTCCAAGATCATCCGCAATTCAGTGAGAGAGCTTCTCGAAATCGATAAGGAATTTAATGTTACATCAACGGCGGATGGAAAAGCGGCGTGGAACTATCTGGTCGATTTGAAAAATAAAGCTTCAGAGCAAGGCAAACGTTTAACCGATTTTATCGACATCATTCTTTCAGACATCGAAATGCCGGAGATGGACGGTTACAGTCTTTGCCAGAAAATCAAGAATGACCCGGAACTGAAAAAATTGCCGGTCGTTCTTTTTTCATCCCTTATTACTGATAAATTACGACACAAAGGTGACTCCGTCGGCGCCGACGCTCAACTTGCCAAGCCCAATCCTGTGGAACTGGTTCATGATCTGAAACAATTATTATCGCAACGGTTGACGATTTAGCTGAGTTCATAGAATTAACTTGAAGATAGTAAATTTTGCTGCTAGCATATGCAAATTTTAAGCGAGACCATCAATGCGGGCAGTAATTCAGAGAGTCGATAAGGCAAATGTCAAAATCAACAACGAAGAAATCTCCTCGATAAACGAAGGGATACTTGTTTTACTGGGCGTAGAAAAAGAAGATACCAGATCTGACGCTGATTATATTCTCGATAAAACAATTAATTTACGCATTTTCAAGGACGATCAGGATAAGATGAATTTGTCTTTACTGGATGTCGGCGGTGAAATGATGGTGGTTTCCCAGTTTACTTTACTGGGAGATTGTACAAAAGGCCGGAGACCTTCATTCTTTCAGGCGGAAGAACCTGCCCTTGCCAACGAACTTTATGAATATTTTCTCAAGCAGGGAGCAGCAAAAGTAAAGAAGCTTGCCTGTGGAAAATTTCAGGAAATGATGAAGATTGAACTGGTCAATGACGGGCCAATAACTATGTTGCTCGACAGTAAAAAGAGATTTTAAAATGAAAATGGAAAACTCGGATATCAAAATAGATAAAGAAGGAATATGGTACTATTGCGGGGCGCATATGTTCCGTAAGGATATATTGAGTATATTTTTTGAACATCTCAGGATGGACGAGCACGGCAAATACTTTATAGAATTGGGAAGAGAAGTCTGCTATCTTGATGTTGAAGATACCGCTTTTGTTGTCAACTCAGCCTACAAGAAAAAACTTGATGGTGACGCAACTGAACATATTTATATCAAACTTACCGATGATTCCTGGGAAAAACTGGATTTACACTCGTTATACATGGGTAAAGAAAATATTCCCTACTGCATGGTGAAGAACGGCAAATTTGCAGCGCGGTTCTCCCGTCAAGGTTATTATCAATTAGTGGAATATATTGAATATGAGGAAAAAGACAATAGTTTTTACATAAACCACAATAACGAAAAATTTTATATTAATCATTACGTATTGTAATTACGGAGGATATAATGCTTGACGATGTAGTGAAGGATGCTTTGACTTTCGATGATCTGCTTCTCCTGCCGGCCGAATCGGATGTTTTGCCGCGGGATGTAAATACATCCACCTTACTGACAAAAAATATTCCTTTGAATATTCCGATCGTTTCGGCGGCAATGGATACTGTTACGGAATCACGTACGGCCATCTGCCTGGCCCAGGAGGGCGGCATTGGAATAATTCATCGGAATATGAGCATCAAACGTCAGGTAATCGAAGTAGATCGTGTTAAAAAATCGGAAAGCGGCATGATTGTTGACCCCATTACTATCGAACCCGAACGCATGGTAAGCGACGCCATGGCACTGATGAGCAAATATTCGATTTCCGGAGTGCCTGTCGTCAAGAATGGAAAGCTGGTTGGCATTCTTACTAATCGCGATTTGCGGTTTGAAGAAAATATAGATCAACCTGTCTCCAATGTTATGACCAAGGAAAATCTCGTTACTGTTTCCGCCAGTATTACCCTGGAAGAATCCAAAAAACTGCTGCACAAGCATCGCATTGAAAAATTGCTGGTTGTCGATGATGAATACAGATTAAAAGGTCTTATTACAATTAAAGATATTGAAAAGATTCGCAAGTTTCCCAACGCCTGTAAAGATTCCCTGGGAAGGCTGCGCGTCGGAGCAGCAGTCGGCATCATTGACAGGGAACCGAGAATAGAAGCATTAATGGCTGCCGGAGCCGATGTCATTTGCATCGATACATCTCACGGCCATTCCGCGGGAGTTATTAATGCCATCAAGGCAACAAAGGCAGCTTTCCCGAAATGTGAAGTGATCGCCGGCAACGTGGCAACGGGGGAGGGCGCCCAAGCTTTGATTGATGCCGGTGTTGACGCCGTAAAAGTCGGGGTCGGTCCCGGTTCCATCTGTACAACCAGAATCGTCGCCGGAGTGGGCGTTCCGCAAATGTCGGCTATACGCGACGTCTGTAAGGTTGCTGCGAAACATGGAATTCCGGTGATCGCAGACGGCGGCGTCAAATATTCCGGTGATATTGTCAAGGCCATCGGCTGCGGAGCAAGCAGCGTTATGATCGGCGGCCTGTTTGCCGGTACGGAAGAAAGTCCCGGTGAAACGATATTATTTCAAGGCAGAAGCTATAAAGTTTACCGTGGGATGGGATCGCTCGAAGCCATGAAAATGGGCAGCCGCGACCGTTATTACCAGGATGATATCGAAGCAGTTCACAAACTTGTTCCGGAAGGAATTGAAGGAAGGGTGCCTTTCCGCGGAACTCTTTCCGCCAGCATTTTACAGTTGATGGGCGGGTTAAAGGCCGGTATGGGTTACGCAGGTTGCCGAACAATTCCGGAGCTGATGGAAAAAGCGCGTTTTGTCCGTATTACAACTGCCGGCCTGAGAGAGAGTCATGTGCATGACGTCATCATTACCAAAGAAGCGCCCAATTACTGGATCGATTGATCAATCAGTATTTAATTAATCATGAAACAATCTGATTTTGTTCATCTTCATGTCCATACTCAATACAGTTTGCTCGATGGCATGATTCGCCTGAACGAACTTTTCAAAAAGGCGAAGGATTTTGGCATGCCGGCGATTGCCATTACGGATCACGGCAACATGTTCGGGGCAATAGATTTTTATAAACAGGCCGAGGCAAACGGTATCAAGCCCATCATCGGCTGTGAACTCTATGTCGCTCCGCGCAGCCGTTTCGACCGGACGGCATCGTCGATTGGCGAAGCCACGCGTCATTTAGTCGTCCTGGTCAAAAACATGCAGGGTTATAAGAATTTAATGAAGCTGACCTCCGCCGCGCACATCGAAGGTTTTTATTACCGGCCGCGGGTGGATAAAGAATTGCTTAAGCAATACTCCGAAGGACTTATTGCCTCCAGCGCCTGTCTGCATGGTGAAATCGCCGCTCATATCGTTCGGGGCAATATGGACGAAGCCAGAAAATCCGCGCGTGAATATCTGGAAATTTTCGGTGAGGGTAATTTCTTTCTGGAACTCATGGAAAATGGCATCCCCGAGCAGAAGATAGCCAATGAAGGACTGATCGAACTGAGCAAGGAACTCTCCATCGGGCTCATTGCCACCAATGACTGCCATTATCTCAATATGGAACATGCCGAAGCGCACAATGTTCTTTTATGCATTCAAACAGGTAAAACCGTTGAAGACAGCGACCGGATGTCCCTGTCTTCCAATCAGTTTTATGTCCGCTCTCCGGAAGAAATGCATGAACTCTTCGCCGCCACGCCGGAAGCACTTTCCAACACAGTGCATATTGCTGAAAGATGCAATTTGACATTTGAATTCGGCAAGTTTTATCTGCCGAAGTTTGAAATGAAAAAGCCCGAGGAAACCCTCGAAAGTTATCTGGAACGCAAGGCGGAAAGCGGGCTCGAAAAGCGTTTCCCGGCCATCATGAAATATCATAGGGAAGACGAAGCCACAGTTCGGGAAAAGTATAATAAGCGTCTGCGGATAGAACTGGATATTATTAAAAAAATGGGTTTTGCCGGCTACTTTCTCATCGTTTCTGATTTTATTAAGCATGCCAAGCACAATGACGTTCCTGTAGGGCCGGGCCGTGGTTCCGCAGCGGGGTCTCTTGTCGCTTTTGCCATCCGGATCACCGATGTTGATCCCCTGCGCTACGGTCTCTTTTTTGAGCGATTTTTGAACCCGGACCGCATCAGCATGCCGGATATCGACATTGACTTCTGTCAGGAGAGACGCAGTGAAATCATCAAATACGTGACGGATAAGTACGGCAAGGATAAAGTCACGCAAATTTGTACATTTGGTAAAATGATGGCCAAAGGTGTCATTCGGGATGTCGGACGCGCCTTGAATATTCCCTACAGCGAAGCGGACCGTATCGCCAAGCTGGTGCCGAATGTCTTGAATATCACGCTTGCCCAGGCTTTTGAAATGGAGCCCCGGTTTGCCGAAGAACGCAAGAAAAATCCACAAATTGATAAACTGCTTTCACTTTCAGTAATTATGGAAGGCCTTAACCGCCACTCCTCTGTGCATGCCGCCGGAGTTGTTATTTCGGACGTGCCGCTGGTCGAAAGAGTTCCCTTGTTTGCGCCCAAAGACGATATTGTCTCTCAGTACTCCATGAAAGATATTGAAACAGTCGGTTTGACCAAGTTTGACTTTCTGGGGCTCAAGACGCTGACGGTAATTAGAAATGCGATCAATTTCATCAAGGAATCTAATAATGTAGATATCAACATCAACGATTTGCCGCTTGATGATCGCCAAACATATGAATTATTGATAAAAGGTGAAACCGACGGCGTTTTCCAGCTGGAAAGTTCCGGGATGAAGGACCTGCTGGTCAATTTTAAACCGGATCACATCGAAGACGTCATTGCTTTAATTGCCGCTTATCGTCCCGGCCCCATGAAAATGATTCCCGACTTCATTGCCCGCAAGCATGGAAAACAGCAAATTACCTACGAACTTCCACAGCTCGAACCAATCCTGAAGGAGACTTACGGCATTATCCTTTATCAGGAGCAGGTAATGCAGATTGCCAACGTTATCGGCGGTTACACTATGGCCCAGGCCGATACACTGCGCAAAATGATGGGGAAAAAGCAGGTTGCGGCGATGGAAAAAGAAAAGCCAAAATTTCTTGAAGGCGCAAGAAATCAAAATATTAATGAAAACAAGGCAAAAACCATATGGGAGCAGATGGAGACGTTTGCTGAATACGGCTTTAATAAGTCTCACAGCGCGGCTTACGCCCTTATCACTTACCAGACCGCCTATCTGAAAGCGCATTATCCTGTGGCTTTCATGGCTGCGTTGCTTACTTCGGAAAAAGACAACCGCGACAAGATCATTAAGTACATGAACAATTGCAAGGAAATGGGCATTAATATCCTGCCGCCGGATATTAATGAATCACAAAAAGACTTCAGTATTTCCGGTGAAAATATCCGTTTCGGTCTGGCGGCTGTGAAAAATGTCGGCGAGGCGGCTATTGAATCCATTATCGCCATGCGCCTGCAGGAAAAATTCTCCTCGTTCATGGATTTTTTAGGCCGTGTCGATCTGCGTAAGGTAAATAAACGCGTAATTGAAAGCCTGATTAAGTGCGGTTCTTTCGATTCCATGGGATATAAACGCCGCCAGCTCATGGAATGCTGTGAAGCGGCTATGGAAGAAGCTCAACGCAAACAAAAACAGCAGAACAGCAATCAAGCCAGTTTTTTTGATGACTTGGATGATTCGGGAGCCGCTTCGGAAAATGGCCTTGGCTCTTACATGGTTCCCGATTTTCCGGAATGGGACCGTAAGGAACTTTTATCTATTGAAAAGGAAACACTGGGGTTCTACATTTCCGGCCATCCCTTGTATGGGTTTGCCGACAAATTGAAGTTCGTCACGAACACGGATTCAGCTTCTTTAAGTACAAAACGCGATAAAGATACAATTAGCATTGCCGGTGTTATCAGCAGCCTGTCTGAAAGAACAACTAAACGCAAAGACATCATGTGCAATGTGGTTTTGGAGGATTTGCAGGGCTCCGTAAGCATCATTTTCTGGGCGGATACATACAAAAAATATTACGATCTGCTTCATGCGGACGAACCGGTGGTAATTCAGGGAACTATTGATGTTGGCGATGAATCGCTCAAAATTATTGCCCAGGAGGTAATTTCTCTGGCGAAGGCATTGGAAAATCCTTATAAGCAGATTCGTTTTATGGTATATGCCGACAAAATTTCACCGGACAACATCATTTCCTTCAGTAATGCTGTAAAAAAATATCGAGGCAAATACGATAGTTATATACACATTATTAATGGGACAAGTGAAACAATTGTGTATCTCGGTGATGAGTTGCGCCTCGATATTAATGACAAATTAAAAAAAGAAGCAGACAGCATATTGGGGGAGGGTGCCACAACATATTGCTAAAATGTTATATGAAGAAAGAACATACAGATCATTAATAAATAAAGATAATCTAACTTCATATAACGTTAAAATCGCTGAAAGCGATCTCTTCATCAGTTCGGATACCAATCTGGCTGATCAGGCTTACAAATCATTATTAAAGCACAGGAATTTTATAGAATCATACATTAAAACCCATCCCGAATTCCGCACATCTCTTTTGCCGCTGGCAGAAAATGTTTTTGCTCCACCGATTGTTCGTGAAATGATCAGCAAAACGAAAACATGTGGCGTGGGGCCAATGGCCTCGGTTGCCGGCGCTGTCTCCGAATTTGTGGGGTGCGATCTTCTTGATCAAACGAAAAACCTGATTATTGAAAACGGTGGAGACATTTTTCTTAAATCGAAAAAGAAAGTAACCGTAGCTATTTTTGCCGGAGAATCAGCTTTAAGTTATAAGCTCAATATACTTGTAAAACCTGAAGATACTCCATTGGGAATTTGTACAACATCGGCTACCGTCGGTCCATCTTTAAGCTTCGGCAAAGCCGATGCTGTTTGTGTTCTATCCGAATCCGCAACTCTTGCCGACGCGGCTGCATCGGCCATTGGTAATCGTGTTAAAAGTAAAAAAGACATAAAAACAGCCCTTGATTATGGCATTAAAATTCCGGGCGTGAAAGGCATAGTCATAATTTGCGGCAAGGATATGGGAGTAATAGGGGATGTGGAATTTCTTTAAAAATTAAATATTTCTTCCATTTTGGGGAATCTTTTTGTATAAATATTATTCAGTTTTGCGCCATTTAATGATCGAAATTAAATACTGAAGTGCCTTCTTAATAAAAATGCTTTAATATTTTGAATTATTCGCATTAATTTACCGACAGGAGGTTGCCAATGGAACAGATAAAGATCGATCTAAAAAAGGAGCAACAGGCATCATTAGCAAGACCGCACTATAATTATTCAGCTATCGCACGGTTCTTTTTTTCCTCAATGGACATGCTTGTAGGTAAAAAAACTACACTTCCCAAAACAAAACTCCTCGAAATTCTTGCCTGTATACCATATCGCAACTGGGAGGGTTATCAATACAAACGAATGACATTTAACTATAGCGACCCGCAAATAGTGCAATTGGCCGGGAGAATTGTGTCCTGGGGGAGGGAAGCTCAGGATAGCGAATATTGGCATTTGCTGGCTGTTCATGAAAAAATGAAAGAGGATGGCCTGAGCGATCCCTGGTATTTGTCTACCCCTGTAATTTTTCTGATGGTAATGAGCTACGTTCTCATGACCTGGATTGTGGCAAGAATTAACATAAACAGAGCCTTCCTCTTTAACGCGGAATTTGAGGATCACGCAGAACATATTTATGCGCAATTCGTCGCCGATCACCCGGAATGGGAGAATCAATCCATAAAAAGTGATTTCGTAAAAAATTATAAAGACTTTCAGAACTGGGCCGAAGTTTTTCAGAGTATAGCGCTTGATGAACGCGATCACATGAACAACAGTTTTATTTTTTGCGGCAAACCTGAATGTGTTGTGAAATATGAAGGCATGCCGCCGGTACAATAAAAAAACAATTAAAATTAGAAAACAGACAATAAAAATGATGGATTCAGCTCATAGAGTCAAATCCATCTTTTCTTTACCAAGCATGTTTACATAACATATCTTATAAGACATATAATGTGTGGGAGCGATTCGCTGAGCTTCGTTGTATGAGGTGTGGCAATGACATTCGTATTAAAAATTAGCCATTTCAATAACGATCTCATTTATAACTTGCACTGCGGTTAAAGCCAGACCGTATTTTGCAATTATTTGTGATTTTATTTTTTTCCACTCTTCTTTTTTCCTGTCTTCTGACATGAAAAAACCATTCCTGTGAGCCAAAATAGCATTTGTTGCCATATCAGCACTCACGTGAGCATCAGGATTTTCTCTTATTTTTTTTAGATAATATGTTGCCGTCTTCAATTTCTTATCCTCGATTATTATTTCAAATTCCGTCATCGGCCAGTTGTTTGATTAACTTCAGCTGACGCTCAGATAGCTTTTTGGGAACTTCAACGTTGATCTTTACGTACTGATCGCCTTTTGTTCCTCCCTTTAAATTAGGAACACCATAGCCCTTCATTCTGATTTTAGTGTGATTTTGCGTACCGGGAGATATTTTCAATCTTTTAATAGTACCATCAAGCGTCGGTACATCAATAGTGGTACCCAACGCCGCCTGGGTAAACTTTATAGTTTTCTCAATGTATAAGTCGTTGCCGTCACGGGAAAAAATCGGATGAGGCAAGACATTAATATTTAGATATAAATCTCCGTTGGGGCCGCCGTTGAAGCCGGTCATTCCTTTACCAGGAAGTCTCAGTTTTTTGCCGGTACTGATACCAGCGGGAATTTTAACATTAATTTCTTCGTTGCGATTTTCTATTCTCAAAGAAAGCTTTTTTTCTGCACCCAAAACAGATTCTTCCAATGTTGTCGACAGGTTATATTCAACATCCTGACCTTTTTGCGGCATCTCGGCATATTGCTGCCGACCGCCGCCCATGCCACCACCGAAGATGCCTGCAAAAGGATCTTCATAATCCTGATTAAAAGAGCCTCTTCTGCTTCCTCCCGTGCGGAAGGTTGTTCTTGTGCCTCCACCTCTGGCTCCACCGAAACCGAAACTGCGCAAAATCTCATCAAGATCAACACCTCTGAAGATGTCTTCCTGGGAATACTGCTGACGAAATTGATCTGCCGAACCAAAATTATCGTAATTCTTACGTTTTTCTTCGTCGCTTAGTACGGCATAGGCTTCACTTATTTTTTTAAATTTTTCCTCAGCGGCGGCTTTATTGTTGGGATTTTTATCAGGATGCCATTTTACAGCTAATTTGCGATAAGCTTTTTTTATTTCATCTGCCGTTGCCTTCTTGTTAACGCCTAATGTATTATAGTAATCTTCGGCCATAATTTTACCTAATCCAATACTTAAAATTTATTTTATAACTTCATGTTTTTAAATATTCTTATGAATATGGCACTAAGTTAATCATCTCTTCCTGTTTGGAAAGCAATTAAATTTACTTTTACCAATTTTTCGGGAAAGGATTTTTTGATGACACTTTCCCAGATGGATAGCGGCACATCCATTAAATTGGAAATTGCACCCAGGAGAACGACATTCGCCGCCTTTATATTTCCCGACTTCCGGGCCAGTGCAGTTGCATCTATTTCTTTTACCAGTTTAAATTTGTCCTTTAAAAATGAAACGGCGTCGTCGGGATATAGAGCGTCGCCGAAATTAACTGCCGGTGGATATATTTCTTCAGTATTTACAATAATTGTGGCGTCTTCAGTTAAATAATTCAGATAGCGGAGAGATTCCATTTTCTCGAAAGCAACCAGAACATCAATACCTCCCGGTTTAGCCAGAGGCGAATAAACTTTTTTCCCATAACGAACATGGCTTGTTACACAGCCGCCGCGCTGCGCCATACCGTGAACTTCACTTTTTTTAACGTCAAGACCTGCTTCCATTATTGCCATGCACATAATATCACTGGCTCGCAAAACTCCTTGTCCGCCTACTCCAGCTAATAAAATACTTTTTACATCATTGTTGACTGTCATTAAATCTGCCTCACTACTTTATAGCATTAAATTTACATACTTGCAGACACAAACCGCAACCATTGCATAAACTTTCGTCGATCAGAGCCACCCCTTCCCTTTTGGAGCCTTCTTTCTTCTCCACTTTTTTCCAGGAGATCGGCGGGCATCCCAGACCAAGGCAGGCTTTGCATCCGGTACATTTCTCGACATCTACCTGCAAGGGAGGTTGAGGTTTCAGTTTTGCCCGCTTGAATAAAACGCAGGGCCTTTTTGAAATTACAACGGAAGTACCATCCTTGGCCAGTTCTTCCTTTATGACTTTTCTGGTATTTTTGAGATCATAAGGATCAACAACTCTTATATTTTTGATACCGAGAGCTGATACCAAAGCCTCCAGATCAAGTTGAGTTGTTTCTCCTCCCTGGATGGTGTAACCGGTTCCCGGATGTTCCTGCATTCCGGTCATTGCCGTCGTGCTGTTGTCGCAAATTATAATTACAGCATTGCTTTTATTGTAAGCCATATCTAAAAGAGGCGTGATTCCGGAATGAATGAACGTTGAATCACCGATAACACCGACTATTTTCCCCTTCCCTTTTTCCTTCAACGCTTTACTCATGCCATGAGCCATGCCGATACTGGCGCCCATACAAATCGTAGAATGCACACCGTTCAACGGCTTCATGTAGGCAAGCGTATAACAGCCGATATCACCGGTTACAAAAACCTTGAGTTTGTTTAATGTATAAAACAAACCGCGGTGGGGGCACCCCGGACAAAGATTGGGCGGACGCGACGCAACACCCTTCTCCGGCACGCTTACGGATTTTTCTTTTCCGTTGATTGCATCCTGAATGATTCCGGGATCAAATTCATTGGTGCAGGGAAAGATTTCCTTTCCTGTTACTTTGATGCCCATTGCCTTGATCTGTTCTTCCAGATAAGGATCCAACTCCTCAACAACATAAATGTTTTTAACTTGGGCAGCAAAGTCGCGAATTAATTTTTCCGGCAGCGGGTTAACCATGCCCAATTTGAGGTAAGAAAAATTGGGGAAAACATCTTTGGCATAATTATAAGGCATTCCTGCCGTGATAATTCCATTTTCCGTGTCATTAATTTCCATCTTATTTTCGCTGAAGGTTTCAGCAAAGACTTTTAAATTCTGCGTACGTTTTTCGACTTCGATGCGGCGTTTCCGCGCTTCGGCCGGAACCATCACGTATTTTTCAGCATTAAAAGAAATTTTTGTCTTGTCCTCGTAAGGCACAGGCTCTTCCAGCGGGACCACCGACTTGGAATGAGAAACCCTCGTTGTTGTGCGCAAAAACACCGGTGTATCGAATTTTTCACTGATTTCAAAAGCCAGTTTAACAAAACGCTTCGCTTCTTCGGCGTCAGCCGGTTCCAGCATGGGAATCTTGGCAAACTTCGCATAGTTGCGATTGTCCTGTTCATTCTGCGAGCTGTGCAATGAAGGGTCATCAGCCGTTACAATGACCAGGGCTCCTTCGATACCTGTATAGCTGACCGTAAAAATCGGGTCGGCGGCAACATTAACCCCGACATGTTTCATGACAGCCAATGCTTTTTCCCCGGCTAATGCTGCCCCTATCGCCACTTCCACAGCCACTTTTTCGTTGGGCGACCATTCTGCATATACTCCTTCATACTTGGAAAATTCCTCAATAATTTCCGTACTGGGAGTGCCCGGATATGCCGCTGCAAATCTTACACCGGCTTCATATAGACCACGGGCTATAGCTTCATTCCCTGACATTAACTCTTTCAAATTTTCAGCCTCCAGATCAAATATTCTAATTAGCCAAGAGAAGCAATCTTGTGTTTTATAAAAATAATCATGGAAGGATCCGTAGTTTTTTGTAAAGCATTTTGATAATTCTCTATAGCCTTTTTCTTATCATTCATTTGTTCGTATATTCGTGCAATATTGCGGTAGCCAATAGACTCAAATCCGCTGCTCTTACTCTTTTGAGCTTCTTCAAAATAAGTAAGCGCCGATTTAAAATCCTTTTTATCTTCATAACAATATCCCAGCGAAGTCAAAGCCATAAATCTTATTCCGGAATTATCCTCCTTTGTTGCAGAGGCATAGCTCTTATAAGAGGCAATTGCATTGTCAATATCACCTTGACTATAGTAAATATTTCCCAGATTGTAGTTAGCTGTTTTGGCGCTCCAGCTGTTTGGATATTTATCGATCAGCTGCTTGAAAAGAGTGATACTCTCTTTTACCGCCTCGGGCTTGCCCGGATTTTGGGCAAGATTATCCTGAGCTTTGGCGTATAACTGAACCGCAGACGCCTGATAATTATTCCAGTAAAAGTAACCACCCGCCGCCGCGACAATAACCAGCACTGTTACTGCAACAATTACATAAAAGCGTGTTTTGTTTTCGGCAATATAATCGGTTACTCTTTCAATGGTGGACTGAAATACATCAGGCCCTTCAAGCTCTTGTTTTGATAATTTTGCTGCCATACTATTCCCCTTTAATATTGTGTTTAGCTTTCAGATCAAGAATAATTTGCGGAATTCTACGCACTTTCCCTTCCTTGTTGGTGCAGGCGTGAATGGTGTAGCCTTCGGCATGCAGACGCTTTTTGTGTTCATCCCAGATATGATAATTAAACTTGACCACAATCCGGGTTATGTAATCAAAGGACGTTTCCACAATCAATAACTGATCGTATTTTGCAGGAAAGAAATAATGGCAATTTACTTCAGTCAGAGGCAGATTAAATCCGTTTTTTTCTATTTCCGAATAGGGTAAATCGAGCTGCCGCAATATTTCATTACGGCCTACTTCAAACCATTTGATGTAATTAGTATGGTAGACTATGCCCATTGCATCCGTATCAGCATAAATTACCCTTATTCTAGTCAAATTATGAGGCAATGAAGGCTCTCCAATCGTTGATAAACTTTTCCATCAGCAAATAACCGGGAGAAATCAAAATACCGCTGTCCTTTGCCGTAAACTCATTAAAAGGGAAGCCCGGTGCCTTATTCTCATCTTTGCGGGAAGATAAAACCGCGAACGGACTGGGGTCGACAACATGGGTCTTTAGATCCAGTGGCGTGGGATGATCGCTCAACACAAGAATACGGTAGTCGCCAAACACTCCTATATTATTTAAAATCATTCCAGCTATTTTCTCATCAAATGCTTCAATGGCCTGGATTTTACCTTCCGCGTTTCCTTCATGCCCCATTTCATCGGGTGCTTCCAGATGGATAAAAACAAACTCCATAAATTTTAAAGCATCTAACGCCGCCTTGGCCTTGCCTTCGTAGTTAGTATCAATATAGCCGGTAGCTCCCTTAACATTGATTATTTTCAGACCGGCATAAACTCCGATACCCTTAAGCAAGTCCACAGCGGAGATCATTGCCCCGGCCAGTCCGAATTTTTCTGTAAGGGGTGTAATTTGAGGTTTTGTACCCTGCCCCCATAGCCAGATTGAATTCGCCTCTTTTTTTCCGCTGTTCAGCCTTTCGATATTAATCGGGTGGTCTTTCAAGATTTCAGCAGCATTCTGCATAATTAACTTTATATCATTACCCCTTGTTCCTTTAGGCAGGTAAGGATTAATGAGTTTGCCGGTTATGTCATGCGGTGGAGTGGTTTCAGGCGATTCCGAAACGTTGCGCCACACAAACAAATGCCGGTAACCGACCCCGGGATAAAATTGAAACTGGGCGGAGCCGAGCTTCTTGTTTATATCATCAATTATTTCCCTGGCTTCAGCCGTAGAAATGTGTCCGGCGGTAAAATCGTCCATGAAGGCATCATCGGTGTCCTTTTGGCCAATCGTAACCAGATTACAGCGGTAGGCAACATCATTGGGACCGAGATTTATACACATACTGGCCGCTTCCAGCGGTCCGCGACCGGTATAATATTGGATAGGATCGTAGCCGAGGACGCTCAAATTGGCGACATCGCTGCCCGGAGTGAACCCGGCGGGAATCGTATCAACAAGACCAATCGTGCCGCGTGCCGCGATCTCATCAAGATAGGGAGTGAAAGCACATTGCAGCGGAGTTTTTCCTCCCAGTTTTTCCGTGGGATAATCCGCCATCCCGTCGCCGAGCAAGATTACATATTTCATATAATATTAACTTCCTACCAGGGAATTTGACTGACTAAATGAATTTGCCCTTCAAGCTTCAATCGATCTTGCCGCATATTAAAGCAGCTCATCTTCAATGCGCACAACAATGGTCTTATCCAGCACCATATCCAGCTTGTCTATTATTTTCAAAGCCTTGCGGACGTTTTTCTCTTTTGCTCGATAAGTGGTCATTACAACCGGCACAGCGCCCTCTTCCTGCCTGGACTTCTGGATAACCGTGGCAATACTGATATTGTTTTTGCCCAAAATTCCGGAAATCTTCGAAAGGACACCGGGCCTGTCCACTGCCGAAAAACGAATATAATATTTGGTTTCGATATCATCCATCGGCATTAGCCTGATATCACGCATTGTTTTTTCTTTCTGGGTCCGGAGCGGGGAACAGCCGGCAACACCTTTCAGGATATTGCGGGCTATATCAATGACATCGCTGAGAACTGCGCTGGCTGTCGGCATCATTCCTGCCCCCTGTCCATAAAGAAAAACCGGCCCTGATGCATCGCCGATCAGATGAAAAGCGTTATAATTCCTGTTCACATTCGCCAGAAGATGCTGAGACAGAATCATCGTCGGATGAATTCTTGCTTCCACGACGCCATTGTGCGCAACAGCAATTGCCAGAAGTTTGATACGATAGCCCAATTCTTTGGCAAAAACCACATCCTGCCGGCTGATTGCAGAAATGCCTTCGCGGAAGATATCATTTAAATTTACTTTACAACCATAAGCCAGCGAAAGAGTTATGGCGAGCTTGTGCGCCGTATCTATTCCCTCGATGTCGTAAGTGGGATCAGCTTCGGCATAACCAAGTTCCTGCGCCTCTTTTAATACAACGTCAAAGTCTTTTCCTTCATCGGTCATTTTGCTCAAAATGAAATTGGCCGTGCCATTCATGATGCCATAGATTGATTTGATATTATTGGCAATTAGCGATTCTTTAAGAGTTCTGATGATGGGAATTGTTCCGCCTACCGATGCTTCAAAACCGATGCCGGTCTTACTTTTCTCGGCTGCGCTGAAGATTTCATTGCCGTGCATTGCCAGCAAGGCCTTATTGGCGGTGACAACCTGTTTGCCTTGAGCGATTGCCTCCAGAATAAAAGTCCTGGCAGGTTCATAACCGCCCATTAACTCGATAATTATATCTATGTCTTTGTCCAGCAGAATTTCGCGGGCATCGGTAGTAAGAATATTTTTATTTACCTTTACCGGTCGGGGCGTTGTTATATCAAGATCGGCAATTTTTTTCAGCACCAGCCGGGCATCAAGTTTCTTTTCGATCAGTTTTTCGTTATCCTGCAGGAGTTTGACAACACCACATCCGATGGTTCCAAAACCGATCAATCCTATATTAATATTTTTCATCATTTACACCTGAAGCAGTTTAGATTTTGCAGTTTCAATACCGGCTACCCATTATTATTAACCTTTGTTCCTATAACAATTCCCCTTGTTTTGTCAAATATATATAGGCTTGATGAGCCTGATATTCATAGGCAACGAAAGTCTGGTGGGATTTGCTGTTCTTTGATTTCCTGCCTGGTTCTCAAAGTAAACGAATTACCCCCAAGAAATTCCAGGATGTTTATTCACTTAATGCTATAGTTAAATAAATTTCTCGATATATAGATTTTTATGTTACAAGAGAGATATAAAAAATAAAGAATGATAACATTGAGAACCAGTTGTCTTGAAGCCATGAATAATTAGGAGGAATAATGAAAGTGGTCGATTTTATTTCCAAAAAGGAAGTGCAGCTTGCATGTCATGAACTTGGTATTCGTGACTGGACTCAACTGACAGATACTAAAGTTCAGCTTGATGAGGCCAAAATTATACAGAATGCCGTTGGCTCTGAAGCTCTGCAAATTCCTGTCGAGTGGTTTCAACAGGGGCTGGAGGTGGAACTGGAGCATGGGTTACAGTTTCCTGATGCGAACGTCACGAACAACCATCCCCTTCTAACTGGTAAAATTGTATTGGCACATCTGAAAGAAATGTTGGACTATTACATTCGGCTCAAGATTGCCGAACTTGAAGGAGACATGTTTAAAGCATTGAAAAAAGGTGATGCGGAGAAACTTGCCCGAATATACAAAGAGCTGATTAATGAGCGGGCAACCCTCAGTGAGTGGGAAAAAGCCGGGGAAAAGGTATGAAGCATCGATAAGTTACCATTGAACAAGTGAGCACGAATCAGCAATATTACAATTCAGCGGGAAAGATAAAAAAACAGTTTATGAAAAAGTTGATAGCCGGATCTGTTCTGCTCTTCCTTATATTTTCCAGTTATGAAATCGTCTGTGCAAAAAGTCTCGAACTGAAAAAAAAAACGGGAGAACATATTGTCGAGATAAAACTTGAAAGAAATCCTCCTATAACCGGTGATAATAAGATTGAAATTCTTATAAAAAATTCGCAGGGAGAAATAATCAGGGATCTTGCCGTGCTCGTAAATTATTACATGTTACCCATGCCCCGGATGGCTCCCATGAATTATACTGTACCTGCAAAATTTTATAAAAACGATTATCGTGCATCTCTGAAGTTTATCATGTCCGGTCCCTGGATCATTGCGGTAAAAATGACTCGTACTGGAAGCACAAGGACTATCAAGTTCAACATCGATGTTCAATAAATTGCCTTATCCTTCTTGATAATTCGCAGCATACATTAGCCCCATTTTAATAATCAATTTCTTATTTGTAAGCCGGAGGCCAGCAGTTCAAATACAATAATGATCATGCATATGGAAAACAGAATAAGTGAAAGAATCGTCATTTTATTTTGCAGACGGGGTAAGATCGAGGACAGACTTCCTATTCTCCTGAATGGCTCCAGAATGCCCACACCCAGTCCGAAAAGAGTGCCGGAGAAAAGAGAGATGTAAAGGGGATAGCCAATATAATGATATTCTTGATGCATGAGGCAAAAAGGACAGTGATGGGATGGCAGTTCGTAGATGTAGATGGAAAGGAAGGAAATGATGCCTGTAATGCAAAGTAGAAAGAATCCTGCGCAAAGTGAGGCAAAATAATATGCTCCTTTCCTCCGAAGAAGATAAATAATGCCTGCCGCCATAATCAAACCGTAGACGATAAAGAGGGCAACACCTGCCGGAACTGCCGGAATCGACGCGAGGCCTGCGCCCAGTCCAGTCGCACTGGAGCTGAAAAGCGATCCACAACACGATGTAATGATGTCAGGACGAAGCTTAAGAAAATATGCGGTTTGGAAGAACGACTCCGCAATGAGGAAAGGTGTGAGGATCACAAGAAATAAATATTTATTCCTGATGAGGGGATAATCATAAGCTTTATTATCTGCGTAATTCCAGATAAGCCATAGTCCTATTGCAATAAAATTAAAAATTTTAAAAATTAACGCCGGATAGCCGAAGCTGTTCACATTCAGTGTTCCCGCGGCACACATTGCGCCGACAAAAAAAATATGCATGTGGTCGACAGTGAATACATACAGAAAAAGTGAAAGTAGTTGAAAGCTGAACAGATAGGTAAGGAACGTTGATATTAAGTAGGTTTTACGCTCCAGAATCAACTGCTGATCTTTTCCGCTTTCTATGTCCCAGCTGCGCAGGATTTGCACAGCGAAAGCAGACGAATAAATGGATATGGCGACAATGAGAAATGATGAAGTCAAAAGTGCAATAACAGCGGGATGAAAGATCATACAGCCGCCTCTTCGATCCGTCCGTCTTTCATGGAAATAACGCGGTTAATCACGGTGGAGTCATATACCAGCGGATCATGAGTGGCGATAACGATTGTTTTATTTTTGCTTTTCAGTTCTTCCATCAATTCCATGAATTCAAAGGAGAGTTTAGTATCAAGATTGGCTGTAGGTTCATCAGCTATGATAATGGAAGGGTTATTGATCAGGGCTCTGCAAATGGCGACTCTTTGCGCTTCACCTCCTGAAAGCCATTGTGCCCTGGCTTTGGCTTTATCGGCTATTTTAAATATTTCCAGCAGGGACATGGCTCTGTCCTCCAATGCTGAACGTTTTTCGCCTGAAGGATATGCGGGCAGCATAACATTTTCCAGGACAGTAATGCCTTGGATTAGATTTGCTTTTTGGAATACAAAACCGAAAGTGGTTTGTCTGATCCTGGTCAAAAATCTTTCCGGCAAACTTGTAATTTCCCTGCCGTTAAGTCTGATTCTCCCGGCAGTCGGTTTGGCCAGACATCCAATGATACTCAAAAGCGTCGTTTTTCCTGAACCGCTGGGTCCTCGAAATACAGTTGCCCTGTTCAGATCAATGGATGTGCTTTCGTTATGAATGGCAATGCATTCGTTAGGCCTGCCTTCATTAAATACTTTTCTAATGCCATCCAGTTTGATCATTGCCCTACCTCATCATCAAATCAGGATCAATTGTTGCCGCCCGCCAGGCAGGAACAATGGTCATGACCGTATAAGGTACGACAGTAAGGAAAAAAAGAATTCCCAATTCAAATAGATTAACATCCGGAATAGTTGTAAATTCAGGATAGAGCACAGACCAGCCTTTTAATGCCGATTCGAAAATAAATGCGGACATAAAATAAATATGCAGATAGGCCAGCAATACCCCTGTTAAAAGAGATGTCAGAGAAATGGCCATGCCTTCCCAGAATTTCATCAACAGGACATCGCTTGTTTCCCAGCCGATGGCTTTGAGAATGCCGATTTCTCTTTTTTCTTCAATGCCAAGCCCCGAGGCCTTATCCCAGGCAAGGATCACAAAGGACAGAAGAGCCGAAGACAGAATAACAATTATCATGCCGCTGCGCCAGTCAAAAACAGTGTTGTAAGTTCTTAATATCTCTTCCTTCAGTATTTGCCGCGTGTCAGGCAGGAGACCTGCAACTTTAAGCGCAGCCATCGGTCGCTCTCTCGAGTTTTTAATCCAAACGGCAATATCCGTTGCAAAACCCCGGGGGAAACCGGAAATTATCCGGAAATCATCTTCTGAAATAAGGACCAGATCTGATGAAACCAGTTCGGAATCTTTTGCCATTGTTTTTTTTACGGTCAGGGAAACAATGTCTCCTCGAAATGTTTGAAACTCCAGGGTGTCGCCGGAAGAGGCCTGACGCACACGTGAAACTCCCTCGCCGATGATAATCTGCCCTTTTTCCAGGGGAGTATCAGTTGGAACAATCAGAGTATAATTTGCCCCCACAATCGGATCATAGTAGTAACCCCAGAGCCTCGGGCGGACTTCCGTTATACCGCTGATATTCTTAATCGTATCCACGTATTTTAAGGGTATGGGATCATGACGTCCCACCATCATGTGTTGAACAATCATTTCCGGAGAATCGGAAAGAACAATTGAAGCTTCTTTTTTCAGAGAGTTGGTGAAGAAAATGACGGAAGCCAGAAATAAGACTACTGTTGTATAAACCACAATCAGTAAAATATTTTTGCCCTTCCTTCTTCCCAATGAAGAAAGGGTGAAGTCGACGATATTACGCTGCCTCTCGATCCATTTATTCATTGATTTTCCTCAAATATGACGGAGGCAGGTAAATTGAACCCGAAGGAAAATGTTCTAAAGCCATAGGCGAGTCCTGAAAAGCAGTATGGCGGTCCGCCTGAGATAAATGACGGGTGTAGCTTGCCTCCGTGACGAGGCAAAGATCGGTAAGCGTAAGCTGCCGCATAAATTCCCGTTTTGCGTGAAGAGAATCATAAGCAAGATTCCGGCGATAACCCGCATGAATAAACATAAAAACAAGCATCATCAGACTGACTGCCAGGAAGAGAAAAAAGAGATTTGATTTCCGTGGTATCATTTATCCAATTCCCTGATTGTCTGATACGTAATTTCTTGCAGCCGCAGTATTTTTCGGCCTTTGTGATCCTGCATGAATTCCCTGGCCCTGTTTCCCGATTCATGCGGGATTAATTCCCTGCCCATCGGACCATATATATCACTGCCCATAACATAAAACGCTTTAGATGCATGAATGACGTTCATGCTGTAGTAGTCAGTGACATACATTGCAGTAATATCCGACTTTTTCCTGGCAGGAAGATACCTGGATATTTCCAGGTAACATTTTATCATATCCTTGACGCCATCAAATGCTGCATAGGAACCGTCTTTGAAGATCATGTAAGCGAGGAAATCCGGATACTTCGCGACGAACATGCCGCACACCGGACACTTGTCCGATGATTTTACCTTCAACGGCCTGATAGTTTCCGCATGGACTGCGGAAACTATCAGGAAATACATTACTGCTGCAATCAGCAGAATTTTCTTGCACAGCATAAAAGGATTCAATACAGACTCCTGTCAGTAATGGTCAGGGGCAATAAAACAACAAATCTCCCGGCAAACATTAATTATGTGATGTATGCTGATGAACGTTTTCCGATTTCAACCGTTTCATCTTTCTCTTATCACGGATCATCTTTGTATCCGCATTCATGTCTTCGTAGGACGCTTTAAGAGCATCATCGAAGCCGATTAATGTGCCGCCGTTGTTTTTTATAAAATTATCTGCACTATCTTTGGCTGCAAATGCCCACTTGGCTCTGCGGGTCATGACGCCCATTTTATTACCACCAAGCACCCAGAATGCTTTCTCTGCATTGATTAATTTTTTGGTCGAATAATCACCTGCCATTATAGCTTTCGGTGATTTATCAATTTTGAGAGCAAGGTCGACCGCCGCACAATGGATACTGCAGAAAGATGCTACGGTGCCGTCTTCATACTCGATGAGCATGCGGCTATGAGCAAATTTCTCCCGGTCCATGCCGCAATAGATACAATTTGGATAAGTTTTTACATCATCATCGGCCAGGGCTAAACCTGCCGCCGCAAAAATGAATACCGCTGATAAAAACAGAAGCAACAACCTTTTCATACAAACCTCCTTGCGATTATTTTGAGAAACACTCTTCAAGTAACGCTATGGATTTACTATTTGCCTTTGTATTTCTGTCCTTCGATCTGGTCGATGATCAGATAATCGGCACTGCCTTTGTAATGTCCTTTGACGGTAACTGTTTTTCCTCTCTTGCTGTATTTTTCCAGAACTTTTTTATTTTGATTGACAATAAACAATGTGCTTGGGGGATCATGAGTTACCAGCGTGTAACCGCCCGTTTTAGCGTTGTATTCGATCATTCCCTTTATGTCCACCGTCTGCTTCATGTTGTTATCACCGGCGGCCCAAATTACGGCAGTCTGCACCGTAAACTGGAAAAGAACAAAAACAATTACCATCAGTATTGTAGACTTCATTTTGACATTCATCACCGTTTGGCTCCTCCTTTGTATAAATTTTATTTTCATTGAAAAAACAATCACTCCAAGTCACTTGGGAGTTTCTTCTTTAATACAAAATTCCATTTCCAGGTCTGGTAGACAACGGGATAAACCATCAATTCCAGAAGAAATGATGTCAGAATTCCGCCGATGAGCGGGGCGGCAATGCGTTTCATGACATCTGCTCCGGCCCCTGATGACCACATGATCGGCAGAAGGCCGATCACCATGGCCGTCGCCGTCATAAACTTCGGCCTCAGACGTTTGGCCGCTCCATAACGGATTACGTCTTTCACATCGGCAAGCGAGACAAGGTGACCTTCTTTTTGTGCCTGTTCATAAGCCAGGTCAAGATAAAGAAGCATGAAGACACCGGTTCCCGCATCGACGCCTAAAAGAGCGATCAGTCCGATCCAGACGGCAGTGCTCATATTGTATCCCAGAAAGTAAAGTAACCAGACGGCGCCAATAGCTGAAAAAGGCACCGATAAAAGAATAATCAATGTTTTGGTCATGGATCTTGTATTCAGGTATAAAAGAATTAATATTAAAAATAATGTCAGGGGAATAATAAAGATCAGGTGATCCTTGATTCTGTTTACTGCTTCATACTGCCCGCTCCACAGCAGCGTGAAACCGACGGGAAGCGATATCCTGTCTTTCAGTACCCGCGATGCTTCCTCTATGTATCCGTTCTGATCCCTCTCACCGATATCAACATATACATAACCTGTTAATAATCCGTCTTCGTTGCGGATCATGGAAGGTCCTTCCGACAGAGTGATCTCAGCCAGTTGGGATAGGGAAACACTCTTTTGGCCTTCGCCCGCGGGAATAAGCATCCTTTCAAGAGATCCCAGGTCCGAACGAAAGTCGCTCATATAACGCACGTTGACCGGGTATCGTTCTCTTCCTTCGACGGTGCTGGTGACATTTTCCCCTCCAACGGCTCCGGCGACTATATCCTGAACCTCGTCGATGCTCAATCCATAGCGCTGAATATTTTCACGTTTCCAGCGGAAATCAAGAAAATAGCCGCTGCCTGTTTTCTCAGCAAATACACCACGGGTGCCGAGCACTCCGGAAAGCACCGCTTCCACCCTGGCACCGATTTCTTCTATGGTATCGAGATCGGAACCGGATATTTTGATTCCGACTGGTGTCCGCAGTCCGGTGCTCAACATTTCAATACGGCCTTTAACAGGCATTGTCCAGGCATTGGCGAGGCCGGGGAATTTCAAGGCGTCGTTCATCTGCCGGATCAACTCTTCCTGAGTGATGCGATCCGGCGTGAAACGTCTGAGGATCACCTTGCTCCATTCGGGCGCCCACGAGGAGTACCACGTCTCCTTTTGCCGCCATTGATCTTTCGGTTTGAGAGTTATCAGAGTTTCCAGCATGGAAAGCGGAGCAGGGTCAGTCGCCGTATCGGCCCGCCCGGCTTTGCCCAGTACCCGGTCTACTTCCGGAAATTGTTTAATGATGCGGTCGGTCACCTGCACAATTTTTCCAGCTTCCGTAATAGATATACCGGGCACGGTGGTCGGCATGTAAAGGATGGAACCTTCCTCCAGCGGCGGCATGTATTCGGACCCGAGTTGCCGGTATATGGGGATAGTTGCCAGCATCAGACAAAGTGCTCCGGAAATGACGATAAGTTGATGCCGCAGGCACCAGTTCAGAACCGGTGTATAAATGTTCATGAGAAAACGGCTGACGGGATTTTTTTCTTCCTGCCGGATCGGGGCGGAAAAAATAGCTGAAAGCATACCGGCAAGCCATGCCGGATGAAAACTGAAAGATTTCCTATGTCCCAGAAATATTCTCAGCGCCGGATCAAGCGTGATGGCCAGAAATGCGGCAATAATCATGGACAGATTTTTGGTATACGCCAATGGTTTAAATAGTCTTCCTTCCTGAGCTTCCAGGGTAAGAACGGGCAAAAAAGCAACGGCAATGACCAGAAGAGCAAAGAAGCTGGGCCCGGCAACCTGTTTGATTGCCGCCACGATGACTTCATGGCTGTCTTTTTTCCTGCCTTCTCTCTCCCATTCTTCAAGATTCTTGTGAGTCTGCTCGACAACAACAATGGAGGCATCAACGAGGGCGCCAATAGCGATGGCAATTCCGGCCAACGACATAATGTTTGCCGTGACACCCATCATGCGGAAAGGGATGAATGAAATCAAGACGGTTACCGGTATGGTAATGATGGGGATCACTGCACTGGGGAAATGCCACAAAAAAAGCATGATGATCAAAGAGACAACGATCATAACTTCGACAATTGTGAATTTCAAATTATCAATGGCACGTCTGATCAAATCGGACCGGTCATAAACAGGCATAATTCTGACACCTGCGGGCAATCCGGGTTCGATCTGCCGGATTCTGTCTTTAACCCGGTCAATGACATCCAGTGCGTTTTTACCATGCCTCATTATGACAATGCCGGAAACCGCTTCTCCCTTGCCGTCAAGATCGGCCATTCCACGCCGCCAGTCCGGGCCATGCACAACCTGCCCGATGTCCTTAATGCGTATGGGCGTGCCGTTATCGCTTGCCGTAAGAACGATGTTTTCAAAATCCTGAAGGGAATTGGCATAGCCACGGCCGCGGATCATGTACTCCGCTCCACCTAATTCAATCAAACGTCCCCCGGCCTCTCTGTTACCTCCTCTCACCGCTTCAACGACACGCTTTATCGGGATGCCATAGGTCTGCAAACGGTTCGGATTGACATTCACCTGATATTGTTTACTGAAGCCGCCGACGGGAGCAACCTCGGCAACGCCGGGAACCGATTTCAGCCAGAAACGCAAGTACCAGTCCTGAATGGAGCGCAATTCAGCCAGGCTTTTTTTGCCGGATTCATCCACGAGCACGTACTGGTAAATCCAGCCCAGGGCCGTGGCATCCGGCCCCAATTCCGTTTTGACGCCGGAAGGAAGGTTTGTGAGAACCGTGGCGAGATATTCCTGGACACGGGATCGCGCCCAGTAAATGTCCGTGCCATCCTCGAATATGACATATACGTAGGAGTAACCAAAATCTGAAAAGCCGCGGATGGTTTTGACCCGCGGCGCGCCCAGCAGGCTGGTAATAATGGGATAAGTGACCTGATCTTCGATAATATCCGGACTGCGGTCCCACCGTGAATAGATGATGACCTGTGTGTCGCTTAAATCGGGAATGGCGTCGAGTGCAACTTTATGCATCGACCACCACCCGGCAAGGCAGGCAAAAGCCACCAGCGCGAACACGATAAATTTGTTGTTTACGGAAAAGTCAATAACACGGTTTATCATTTACCGGCTCCGGTATTTTTTAGCATAACGTTCCTGACTGTGGTCAAAGAGCTGCTTGCACTCATCAGAGCAAAAGTAGTAAACTTTTTGTTTATAGAGGCTTTTCCTGCCGGCAGTGTTTGCTTTTTTAGGGACCACTCCTGATCCGCATACTGGATCAACTTCCAGCGCCGTATTGATGCCGTTCGCGGAAAGTTCCATTTTACTTTCCGCGTCAAGGAGAAAATTCCCCGAAAGAACGATACGTTCACCTTCCTCAAGTCCCGATTCGATTTCAACTTCATTACCCAGGCGGCGTCCTGTGGAAACCAGGCGTGGTTCAAATAATCCCGGTTTGCGCAGTACAAAAACAGTTTTTTTAAGTCCGGTATCCAGGATAGCATCAGAAGGAATAAAAATAGCGGGTTTTGATATGATGGGCAATTCCACGTCGACGAACATATCTGGCCTGAGTAAAAATCCGGGATTGTCCGCTATCAGACGCACTTTCATCGTCCTGGATGCCGGATCGAATTGAGGCAGAATACTGCTGACCTGTGCCTTCAGCTTTTTATTTTGACCGGGTAATACGATGTTCACGGATTTTCCCGGCTGAAAATTATGTTCTTCATTTTCATAGAGGTCAGCCAGTATCCAGACACGGCTAAGATCGGCAATCTTATAGAGTTCAGTGCCCTTGTCAAATCTAAGGCCATCCGAAATATTCCGTTGCAGGATAAATCCCGGCCCCGGAGCGCGAATCTGGATGTAATCCGTATATTGGCGGGTTTTTTTAATTTCGCCGATCTGTGTTTCAGTCATACCCAGGGTAATCAGCGTGTCTTTGTATTGCTGAATGTTTCTGTCAATGAGAGTCGTTTGCTGAGCCGGTTCATGATTGTTTTGCCCTGCACGATCCTGCGCCGACAAAGCGTAAATATAGGCCTGTTGGGCACTGAGAAAATTAGGGCTCGAATAGAGAGCGAGCAATTCGTCTTTCCTGACAACACTTCCGGTTGTCTTATTGTAAATTTTGATGATCCAGCCTTCAATGGCGGCATTAATCCGGTAAACCTTTGTTTCATCCGCTGCGACCCGGCCCGGAACTTTCAAAGTATGCGCACGGGAACCTTTTTGTACAATCCCGATTTTGATTCCCATCATCTGCTGTTTAGCCGGGCTCACCTGGACTGTACCCGGTGGCGGAATTTCACTGTCGGCGAGTTCATTTTCCTGAAATTCAGCGGCTGCGGCTTGCTTAATCTTCGCCTGGGAAGCATTAACTGATGTTATTTTATTTTCCCTGACCAGATAACCTGCCAGAAAGGAGAGAACGATGATAAATGCAATGACAACTGCGGAAATAAGTTTGTATAAAATGGATTTATTGAGTTTCGCTTTTACTGGGAGGTTGTTTATCGCCATATACGTGCCTTTTTCCAGATCCAGAATGAATTTTATACATAAGGGAACGGTGTCGCACGTGTAGTGCGACACCGTTGCGGGATAGATTCGCCCGATTTCCCGGGAAATAGCGGACGCGGTTGTATATATGGCTCAACTTAACCGACAACGAGTGGCCGCATCATGTCATGTTCTTCATGCTCCAGAATATGACAATGCCATACATACTCATGGCCGCCTGTTCGTGGACTCATGGGCACGGTGAAGGGCACTGCCGGTAAATCAAATCTCATAATCACACGTATGACTTCACCGGGATTCATTCTGACGGTTTCTTTCCATCCTAACTCCGTTTTTGCCGGAGCATAGGGAGCGCCCAGGAAAGTGGGAGTGCCATTGTAAGTAGCCGGATCAAACGGCTGGCGATTGAGAATCTGTACATTTACCAGATGAAAATGAATGGGGTGGGTATCACCGGTCAGATTGGCAATTTCCCATATCTCGATATCACCGGGCTGAGGCGTTTCCGTTGCCGCATCCATATAAGTCCTGGCAAATTTTCCGGGAGAAACAGGCACATTGGTTCCCAGATTCTGCGTCAGACGGCCGTAGGAATCGAAAACCTCGTTGAGCGTGAGCTGACGTGTTCTGGTTAGCCCCTGAAGTAGATTGAACGTGCCGTCGGGATTCACTTGAGCCAGAGGTGCATCAACGCCTGCACTCAAATCCGTGAGTTCGTTTATCGCCAGGGGAATATCCTGACCTGTTGCCGGTATGACGTTAAATCGCATAATGGTCCTGGTATCGGGTCCGGAGTCTGTTGCTGATACATAATCATTTCGGGGATCGCCAAAGGGAAACGGTGCCGGCGCATCATTATACATGATAATTTTCTGTCCAACGAAAGCGCTGAAATCGACAATGACATCCCAGCGTTCAGCATTGCCGGTTACGAGGCTGCCGTCCAGTGTCAGGGGGTTGAATGGAATGTTTGAAGGTACCCTGACGGGATTGAACAGGAAACCCCCTTCAGTTCCGATCACCAGAAATTCCGGTCCCGCTGCATTGGTTGGAACACCGCCGCTTAGAGTAATTCCACTGGCACTTCCATTGTCAACATAGAGCTGCAGATTGAGGAAGCGGGCATTGCAGGCATTGAGAATGCGCAGGCGGTAACGTCTGGCTTCGACTGTTACTTGGGGATAGACTGTGCCGTTTGCCAGCATGGTATCACCGAACATTTCAGCAATGACTGACGGATTGGGCAGGTTGCGCCCCGCGCCCAGAAGACGCCAGCGGTTTTTCTCGTAGACATGCGGATACCAGAGGCTGCCCAGTGTTTTAGGACCGGTCCAGGTGGGGTCAAGGGCGGCTATATTTGTACCTACAAAGATTTTATCCTGGATGACAACAGGCAATTCCTGAACTACTTTGCCGCCCAGAACACTGTTTTCAATAAATTCGGGCAGACCCATGTTTTTCAGATTTTCCTCAAAGGCGTCTCTGATAATATAGGCTGATGCGACACCAGCGTATGCATTAAGCCGGGTAATGCCAAAGGCATGGTCGTGATACCACAGAAGTCTGGCGCTCTGATTATTGGGATAAAAATATTCCGCCGAGTTTGCCGGCGCAGCCGGATTAAGAGTGACGTTATTGAGGAAACTCAAACCATGTGCACCATTGGGCGCCCACCAGTCGAAGGGGCCGCCGTCGCTGACCCAGGGAACTAATCCTCCATGAAGGTGGACCGCTGTACGGTTTTGAGCGGCATTAGCTCCGGGAATTGTTGCATCTACCGGAATAATACCTTTTGACGGCAGCTTGTTGCGAAAAGTCAGCTGCAGGGGACTGCCTCTGTGAACAACAATGATGCCACCCAGATGTTTGGCTGGTTGTGAGCCTCCGCCCAGAGGGATGGCCGGATTGTATCCCCACAACGTAGTCGGGCCCAAACTGGGATGAAGTGAGTCCGTAAATTGTTTTATATCTATCGTGGCATGAGCAACGCCCGTTACCGGCGCCGCAAAAGCATCCGTCGCAACGACCGGTATCTGACCCGGACCGACTCCACGGAATGTTGTTTGCCATCTTTTTAATAAGGGGCTCTGATAAAAAGCATGAGCATCCTTTACGTTAAATTTGAATGGCAATGCCATTCCCGCACCCAGGATAGCCGCACCTTTCACAAACTGCCTTCGAGTAATTTTCATGGTAGTATCTCCTCTTAATAAGTTCGATGCAACATGGCTTATGTTAATCTCTTTTGATGAGGGAGTCTTGGTTTCGCCCTTATCATCTACCTCCCGATAAAATCATTTTATACCTTTCTTCTTGCGGCAATCAGGCCTAACAATCCACCAGCCAGAAGCACGAATGATGCAGGCACCGGAACGGCGGCAGAAGCCGTTGCCGTGCTGGATGCTTCCAGATCATAATTGAAGGGGATTGTAGTGCCTGGCTGGAAGGCCAGGAGATTATAGTTAAGATTCAAAAGACCACTTGCCGCACCGGTTGCAGAAAGAGTTTGTGCGTCCTGGAATAAAATGAGAGATTGGCTGGTAATGGGATCCGTCGTATCGAAATCAGAGAGCACAAGAGCTGCCGTGACATCTGCAAGATTATATACTGCATTGCCATTGTTCATGGCGAGGGAAAGAGAATAAGGTACACTGATGAGCAGGTTAGTATCCTGGGAGACAGTGAACTGGCCGGAAAGAACAGCCTGAGAAAAAACATTGCCGAAGGAGCTCATTGATACAATATTCAAATCGGATGATGCAAATATTTGATTGGCTGGAAATGCAGTGGTCGGATCGAAGGGTGTTGCCGGGGTGCCGGTGTTAGCACTGGCCGTCAAAGCATTACTTGCCAGTGTTTGCGAACTGACTGCGGAAGTATTACTCCATGGTCCGCCGTCGGCAAAATCGGCAGTATAGATATCCGGCTGGCCGTTGAGACCTACGGAAGTACCGGAGAAAGAACCCTGGGTAGAAGGTATCCCCAAAGTAGGTACTGCCCCCCAATCAATAACAGCTGCGGTATTGGATAATGTAAAAGTTGCCTGGCTCCAGTTGATCAACGCCCATCCGCTTGATGAAGCGGCAAGCACGCTTCCCGTATTTGTCAATGTAATAATTGTCAAAAAAAACAAAAACACCATTACTCTCCATCCGGTTTTTATGCATTTTCCCATTGCCGTTCTCCTTTCCCATGTTTAATTGTTTATAAGTCTTTGACTTCATTGTGCATAAAAATATATTCTACTGCTTTTCAATATTATTTTTCCGATCCTATAGTTTCACGAGACCGGCGCTGTAAAATAATATTCCTCGGATTTGCTGATAGGGTAGCAATTGCCTTTTGTAATTATTTAAGCCTAATTATAATAAATTGTAAATATTGATCTAATGAGTACTTAATAGGTAGCCAAACTACCTATTTTTCAGGGGAACGTCATATTGTTCGCTGATAAATCCTCCCATAGAATCCACCTGCCAAGCAAGTATTTATAGGCAAAACAATATCAACAATTAAGAAAGAATATCATACAATTATGAAAGTTATGGTTGAAGATAATAATAACCCTTATAAATTAAATAATCTATTCGATCAAAAAATGGAATATAGCTCAAAGTTTATTTTTCTATATCTTGGGTGGTAAGCATTTCAAGGCGCTTTGGGCGGCATTTTCAGTAAAAAAGAATATGCCCGTAAGAAGAAAAGGAATTATCTCAAGGATAAGGGATACTATACGGAATTATGAATAAAACTGTGCGGAACAAATCTCTAACACTTGCTCAAGAGGTGCTTCAGAAAAACAACATTTCGGTAATAACTCATTAAAATCAATAAATACTGGTCGGGGCGAGTGGATTTGAACCACCGGCCCTCTGAACCCCATTCAGATACGCTACCAGACTGCGCCACGCCCCGACGATTTGAAAGATACAAGTGGAGAGGTCATTACCATCTTCATAAAATCGTGTCAAGAACAAACAAATACCAAACTGATATCAAATATTTATTTTAAAATATTTAAGTTATCTTTAATAAATTCGATATACTAGTGTAAAATAATTCAAATTTACCTTGAACTAAAAAATACTTTGAAGTAATCATGGATCATGAATAAGAATTCATACATATCAATTACGAAAAATGCATGCCAAATGTTTTTTTCAATTATTGCTTTTTTTTTACTTCTTATGGCAGCTGATTTTTCCCATGCCGACATTTTTAAATATATAGATGAAGATGGTGTGTTGCATTTGACAAATGTTCCCACCAATTCCAGAGCAAAATACACACTTGTCATGAGAGAAAAAAGGATTCTTTTGCGTTATGACATAGATGTAAATAAATTTGATGAATATATCAGTAATGCTTCCAATAAGCATAATATTGATCCCGCATTAATCAGGGCCGTCATCAAAGCCGAATCAAACTTTAATCATCGGGCGGTTTCACCGGTCGGAGCACAGGGGCTGATGCAGCTTATGCCGGCAACGGCATCTCAACTTAATGTTGAAGATGCTTTTCATCCCGAGCAAAACATTGAAGGCGGAGTCCGTTACCTCAGTTATCTTCTCAGACATTATAGCGGTAATTTAACACTGGCTTTGGCAGCTTATAATGCCGGTGAGGGGGCTGTCGCCAAGTACCATAACCAGATTCCCCCCTATCGGGAAACTAAAAATTACGTAAAGCGGGTTTTGAGTTTTTATAATTCTTTCAGAAGATAGGTCATTCTCTATTTCTTTAAGATGAGATATTTTTTAAATTTGGCCAATTTCTTTTCCTTTATCCCTTTTATTTCCATCAATTCTTCGATATTTTTAAAATGACCTTTTTTGTTTCTTAATGCCAGTATTTTTTCTGCTGTTTTTTCGCCTATCCCCGGAATGATCAGCAAATCGTCTTTTGTAGCCAGATTAAGATCAACGGGCTTGCCCAGCGCAAACTGGCGAGTATTATCAATTGCGGGCATCGAAACCTTTTTTACTGAACCGGAATCGATGATTAATTTCATTCCATCTTCAAGCAGGAAATCTTTTGCTATTTTGAAATTATTACCTGTTATATTCAACAGTTGATTAGCGGTCATTCCGGGCGGTGTAAAGTAGAGCCCGCCGCCGGTATCTTTATCTTTAATTTCCAGAATATTTGAATTTTTATGCTGGTTGACAAGAACTGGTATTTTAAATTTGGAGAAAGAATCAGAGAAAAAAATAATAAGGGGAATAATCGTTAAAGCTAAAAATATTACGATTAGTCCCCTTAACTGTTTTGCATACATATATCAGTTTATTTATGAAGATTTTTTCTCCAGGCCAAAGGCATCATGAAGAACCATCACTGCCAGCTCCGTATATTTTCTTTGGATTACGCAGGAAATCTTAATCTCCGAAGTGCTGATCATCATAATGTTGATTCCTTCTGAGGCAAGTGCGGAAAACATTTTTGCCGCAACACCGGCGTGGCTGGCCATACCGACACCAATTATCGACACTTTGGATACCTGATCATCTACCTCGACTTTTTTCGCGCCGATAGCCTGCGCCGTATCTTCTATAATTTTTTGCGCCTCCGCCAGGTCTTTTTTGGATACCGTGAAAGTAAGATCGGTAAAACCTTCCAGACTTGCATTTTGAATAATCATGTCAACCATAATATTGTGTTCAGACAACGGTGTAAACAGTTTTGACGCCACACCTGGTTTATCGGGTACATGGACAACTGTAATTTTAGCCTGATCGCGATCATATGTTATACCCGACAATACTTCTCTTTCCATATCCTTATCCTCCTTAGTTACAAGTGTTCCACCTTCATCGGAAAATGTTGATTTAACATATACGGGAACATCATATTTTTTAGCCATTTCTACTGACCTGGGCTGTAAGACCTTGGCGCCGGTCATAGCCATTTCCAGCATCTCATCATATGAGATTCTGTCGAGCCGCCGTGCTTTGCTGCAAATATTGGGATCTGTTGTATACACGCCATCCACATCAGTATAAATATCGCACTGATCGGCATTTAAAACTGCCGCCAGAGCAACCGCACTCGTATCCGAGCCGCCGCGGCCCAATGTAGTTATGTTGTTTGCAGTATCGACGCCCTGGAAGCCGGCAATAACGGCAACAGTTCCCTTTTTTAATTCACTTTTAATAATCTCGGTGGATACTTTAAGAATTCTGGCTTTCTTATGGCTGTTATCGGTCAGGAACTTAACCTGGAAACCCAAAAAAGACTTTGCCGGATATCCCATGGAGTTCAGGATCATGGACAATAAAGTTACTGTAACCTGTTCGCCGGTGGAAATTAAAGCATCATATTCCCTCTCGTTGGGCAATTCTGTCGCCTGATGAGCCAGAGTAATCAGCCTGTCCGTTTCCCCGGACATTGCCGATAAAACCACAACTACATCATTGCCTGCTTTTTTTTCGCGAATAACTTTCGCGGCTACATTTTTAATTTTATCAATATTTGCAACCGATGTTCCGCCATATTTCTGAACGACCAACGCCATTTGTATCACCCTCCGTTTTCAAGATCCGCAAAAATTTCCTTTATTTTGTTGTACGAACCTTTAATAGTTATTTTTCTTTTGTTATCATCAACATATTCAAAATTAATGAAAATTGCGGTATCCGGAATTATTTCAGCAATTTTTTCCGCCCATTCAATGACCACCACACCTTTTCCGGAAATGAATTCGTCGTATCCCAAATCATCAAGCTCGGAATATTCGTTCAGCCGGTACACATCAAAATGAAAGAGTCTGATCCTCGCCGGATATTCATTAATCAAAGTAAAAGTGGGACTTGTAATTTGATAACTTTCATCAACTCCTAATCCACGGGCTATACCGCCTGTAAAGCAGGTTTTGCCGGATCCAAGTTCTCCGGAGAGCGCAAGTATATCGCCTTCCCTTAACTTCTCCCCTATTTTGCGGGCAAACTCAAAAGTTTCCTCCGCATTGCACGTTGTTATCTGAATAGATTTTTTCTGTTCCATTAAAAATCGCGGCAATCTAGCATTTTATTTGTTATTTTTCCAACAAAACAATTGCGCTGGCATAATTTCTGGTATGGGTCAGACTCAGGTGAATCTTTCCGATATTTCTCTTTTCAATCTGGGCTTTGGCGGTACCTCGCAAAACCAGCTCCGGTTTGCCTTGCTTATCATGCACGACCTCGATTTCCTTAAGTTTTATACCCATTCCCAAGCCCATTCCCAAAGCTTTAAGAAATGATTCCTTGGCCGCAAATCGAGCGCCGTAGTTGATTTCCACCTGTACATGTTTTTCGCAGTATTTTATTTCTCCCTCGGAAAAGACGCGTTGAAGAAATTTAGAACCCCACCTGGCGATTATCCTTGCCAGACGATCATTTTCCACCAGGTCAGTTCCGATGCCGCAAATCATTTGATTCCTCATTTACTAATTATGATAAACTCGTAAAAGTCGTAAAATTAACAATTTTCAGGCGACCTCGTAGAAAGGTCGCAGGCAAGGCGCGCGAATACCGAGGAATGAAGCGTACTTAGAGTACGCTGCAGTGACGAGGGATGTAGCGCAACGCAGCATCCGGCCTTTTTACGAGGTCGTCATGCATGCAAAATGGCATCCGCGACGGCTGCAACTTTCTTCATTGAAGCAACGTCATGCACCCGAATAATGTGGCAACCGTTTAATATTGCAGCAACAACAGTTGCCGCCGTACCTTCCAGTCTCTCCTTAGTATCATTGCCTGTTACTTTACCAATAAATGATTTGCGGGATGTTCCGATCATAATCGGCAACCCCAGAGTTTTTAGTTCCATCAGATTCCTGATTACCCGGTAATTGTCTTCAGACATTTTGCCGAAGCCAATCCCCGGATCAATAACTAAATGATCTCTTTCGATTCCCGCACTGATTGCCTTTTCGACACTGTTTTCCAGATAATCAATTATTTCACCCATTAAGTAACGGTAGGTCAAATCTCCCTTTTGCATATTCCGCGGTGCGCCCCGCATATGCATGAGAATCATCGCGGCTCCACTGTCCTTCACGGTTTGCAACATTTTTTTATCTTTATGTCCGGCGCTTATGTCATTGACTATTTCCGCACCGGCGGCAATTGCCTCTTTGGCTACAGTGGCTTTTGTTGTATCAATGGAAATTGGCAGGTTTGTCTTTTGCGCAATCTCACTGATTACGGGAATAACTCTTTTCAATTCTTCTTTCACGGGAACTGATGCAGCCCCCGGTCGCGTTGATTCACCGCCGACATCTATAATATCCGCTCCCTCATCAACCAGTTTCAGAGCATGATCGACTGCTTTTTGCTGATTATAAAAAAGACCTCCGTCCGAGAACGAATCAGGAGTTACATTTAAAATACCCATGATCTGTGTTATTTGTCCCAGCGTAATTTCGCGGCGTGACGTTTTTAAAACATATTCCTGTTGCCTTATATTATCGAGGAGTTCCAGAAGATTCTTTGATATCAAATTAAGCCCGAATGGCTGTTTTTCTATTTTTCGGGCGAATGCCTTAATTTGCTTGATACTTCCCATTATTAAGGCATCGCTGGAAGTAACGCTGCAGGCGATGCTTCCCCGGTTTACGGCGGCATCTCCGCCAATTGACAGCATTTCCTGCTTGATAATGTTTGCTACCTTACATGGTTTGTTCTCCAGTAATATATTGATATTCATTGTTTTTGGCAACATGGCGTCAATCCCGTAAGGATCAACGCCTATTTTTTTTAAAATTTCTGCTGCCTGAACAGAATCTCTAATATTTATTATTTTCACACGAAGATCTCATTATTTATCAGAGACAAATTTTATCCGGAAATAACATCATGACGTGCCTGTGGAGTCAGCTGCGTGCAGCTTTTTGGGTAAGGCGTCACCTATCAAAGCATCAATTTCTTCACCGTTTAATACTTCCTTTTCCAGAAGTTCTTTGGCTATTTTGTGCAGTATGTCCATGTGATCGCCGAGAAGTTTTTTTGCTCTCTCATAATTGCCCATAACCAGAGACATGACTTCCGCATCAATATTTTTAGCAGTATCTTCGCTATAATCCTTGTGAGTGGCAAATTCCCGGCCCAGGAATATTTGTTCTTCTTTCTTCCCGTAGCTCAGTGGCCCCATTTTTTCACTCATACCCCACTCACAAACCATTTTACGAGCGAGGCCGGTTGCCCGTTCGATATCGTTGCCCGCTCCGGTTGTAAATTCGTGGAGAACCAATTCTTCCGCCGCACGCCCGCCCAAAAGGATCGCTATATTATTATCGAGATACTGACGCGGATAAGTGTGTTTTTCGTCAATCGGCAACTGCTGGGTCAAGCCCAGAGCTCTTCCCCTGGGTATAATCGTTACCTTATGAATAGGATCAGTGCCCGGTATCAAACGGGCAACCAGGGCGTGGCCCGTTTCATGGTAGGCCGTATCGCGCTTTTCCTGCTCATTGATGACCATGCTTTTTCTTTCCGTACCCATTAATATCTTATCTTTGGCAAATTCAAAATCACTCATATTGACTTTGTCTTTATTGGCGCGGGCTGCACAAAGAACGGCTTCATTAACTAGATTTTCAATATCGGCACCTGATGTGCCGGGTGTTCCTCTGGCTAAAACGGCAAAATTGACATCATCGGCAATAGGCGCTCTGCGGGCATGCACCTCAAAAATCATTTCCCGGCCTTTAACATCCGGCAGCGGCACTATGACCTGGCGGTCGAATCTTCCCGGACGCAGCAGGGCTGGATCAAGAACATCGGGGCGGTTTGTCGCGGAAATAAGAATTACTCCGTCATTGGATTCAAAGCCGTCCATTTCCACCAGCAACTGATTAAGGGTCTGCTCTCTTTCATCATGACCGCCGCCCAAACCTGCACCGCGATGACGTCCAACGGCGTCAATCTCATCAATAAAAATGATGCAGGGAGCATTTTTCTTGGCCTGGCTGAATAAATCGCGCACCCGGGATGCCCCGACACCGACGAACATTTCCACAAAATCGGAGCCGCTGATGCTCAGGAAGGGCACATCGGCTTCACCGGCAATTGCCCGCGCCAGAAGAGTTTTCCCTGTGCCCGGAGGGCCTACCAGCAATAACCCCTTGGGAATTCTTCCGCCAATTTTTGTGTATTTCTGGGGATCTTTTAAAAAATCGATTACTTCTTCCAGTTCGGCCTTGGCTTCGTTGATGCCGGCTACATCGGCAAATGTTACTTTTTTGGATTTGTCCGTAATTAAACGGGCTCTGCTTTTACCGAAAGCCATTGCTTTGCCGCCGCCGGCCTGCATTTGACGCATAAAGAAAATCCAGACGCCGATAAGTAACAGCATCGGAAACCAGGAAATCAGAAGAGTCATATACCAGGGCGATTCCTCTGGAGGTTTGGCGGTGATTTTTACATTTTTTTCCCGAAACTGGGTAACAATTTTGTCATCTTTGGGTGCATATGTTTTAAAAACAACACCATTAGAAAGTTTACCGGTTATGTTTTCGCCCTGTATGGTTACTTCGCTGATTTGTCCTTTTTCCAGATAAGACAACATTTCGGTGTAAATCATGTCCTTCTGTGACGTCTTGGGCTGATTAAAAAGTTGCCAGACAAGTAAAAAGACCAGCAGAACAGTAAGAATGAGAGCAACATTTTTTTGAAGCTGGTTCAAGATTATTCTCCTTTAAATTAATTACGTTAAATAGCCTTTATAATAATATCCCTATAATCTCAAATAATTTCTAACTCCAGAATATTTTTTGTTTCCGGGGTTATTTTCACCCGATCGCTCAAATGCATATTTTCAATCAGGAGAACTGCCTGCCGATCGGCAAGCATCATCATTTCATTGCGTATTTGTTTTGTGATTTTTCTATCTATAAAGAATGATTTAAGTTTCTGACTTCCGGCCATGCCCAGCGGCTGAAACCAGTCGCCTTCTCTACGATTACGTAAAACCAGGGGCTGTCGGATTTTATCAAAATCGATGTAGTGTCTGTTGCTGTTGCTGAAATCAATTTTACTTTTTTCCACCAAATGAAAACGTACGGTCATATTCCTTTGGGCAACATAAACCTCACCGGGAATTTCTACCTTATATGAATATTCTCTTTGTTTTGTTCCTTCCGGAAGATGCTCCAGAATTAAATTTTCATATTCACGTCGAGCTTCAATTCCCAAAGGAAGACAAATTTTTTTCCCAGATTCCGAATTTTGCATGAGCCTGCCAATGGAATCAATATGCAAAAAAGAAATACCGTTTTTCTGCGGGTTAAAATCTTCCAAAAGTTTCTTCAGCAACCTTCTCCGAATAGCCGGATGCAATATGCTTAAATACTCTATATTCAGCACAATTTTGTTATTCTGTTTTTTTATGCATGTTGATTTTAATGCCTGCTTCACAGAGTCACTGATAAAGGCATTTTCCTCACGGATAATTTCCGCCATCTGCGCCATAGTTTCGTCAAATCTTGGATTAAACTCCGTTTTTAAATAAGGAAGAAGCTCCAGCCGAATTTTATTGCGTAAGTAAATCTTGCTGTCGTTTGAACTGTCCTGTCGATAAGGGATGTCCGCTTTATTCAGATAGGAAATAATCTCCTGTCGTGATACTTCCAGCAGCGGGCGAATATATCTACCGTCACGCAACGGTAATATTCCCTTCAGTCCCTCTAAACCGCTTCCTCTTATTAAATGCAGCAGCACGGTTTCCGCCTGATCCTGCAGATTATGCCCCAGGGCAATTTTGCCTGCCCGATTGCTTTTGGCCACTTCATTAAAAAACCGGTATCTCCTGCGGCGGTAGAAATCTTCCGGTGAAAGTCCTTTGGGAACATCCGCATTATCCATTTTCCTAGAAAAAAAATTTAATCCCAGCTGTCTGGCCAATCTGCCGGCCTCTCGTTCGTCCGCATCGGATTCAGCGCCACGTAATCCGTGATTGTAATGGGCAAGTATTATTTTCATACCCAGCGACGGCGCAATTTCAGCAAGCGCTGCCGCGAGCGCCGTCGAATCAGGGCCGCCAGAGAGCCCCACCACCACGAGCTCATTGGGCTTTAATAATTCGTATTTAGCAATGGTTTGTTTTACTTTTTCAATCATGCTCAACAAAAAAAGGATCTGATCTCCGCAAGACTTTCACAATAATAATCGGCATGAGCCGCCAATAAATCAATCCGTTTTCCCAGTCCGTTTAAAAAAGCACAACTTAAGATTCCGGAGTTTTTAGCCAGCGCAACATCATTTATGCCGTCGCCGATGATAACGATTTTATCCTTATCTACACTGTACTTGTTGAGCAAATAATCCACCAAACGTTTATCCGGTTTCCTGTAGGGAAAAGAACCGTCTCCGATTATCTCCTCAAAATATTTTTCTATGCTTAAACCTCTGCTCATGGCCAGCGTGAAAGGATAGCGTTTATTGGTAAGGATAACTTTCTTCTTATGCTTAAAATCCTGCAACAACTCTTTCGCTCCCGGATACAGCACAGTATTGTCCAAAAAATGCTCGCCATAATGACTGCTGAATATTCGCAGCGCTTCTGGAAATAAAGTAGGATGATCCTTTCCGAGCGATCGTTCAATTAATTCTTTTACACCGTCGCCGACAAAAGAAATAATCTCATCGTCTCTTCTGGGCCCACAACCCAGCTGCTCCAATGTATAGTTCACCGAAGCTATCAGATCAGCTCCCGTAGATACAAGCGTACCGTCAAAGTCAAATATTATCAGATCAACTTCTTTCATTGTGCCTCCTTCGCGCTATATAGCCAAGTATGCAACTAAAAACAAGATTGTTTCTTGATTACGAGTTCTCAGACAACAATATTGTTTGAAGAATTTCACAACGAGACAAATATGTATTTTCCCTGAGTCGTCTGTTTTGCATAAATAAACGTATTTATTAAGTAATTAAGAATGGCAAGTTTATTGCTCTTTTTGGCGTCAGTTTACAGGAGGATTATAAAAATGAATATTCAAATCAGCGCGGGTGACACGGCATGGATTCTGGTGTGTTGTTCTCTGGTCTTATTGATGACGCCAGCCTTGGCGTTTTTTTACGGCGGCATGGTGCGGAGAAAAAATGTTCTTTCCACCTTGACCATGAGTTATGTTTTCATGGCATTGATTGGAGTTCAGTGGATTGTTTACGGCTATTCTCTTGCTTTTGGTTCCGACATTAACGGACTTATCGGCGGTCTGAACTTCCTCGGATTTCAGGGTGTGGGCGCATTACCAAATGCGGATTACAGCAAAACTATTCCCCACACACTTTTTGCCGCCTTTCAGATGATGTTTGCGGTTATTACACCGGCTCTCATAACCGGCGCTTTCGTCGAGCGAGTCAAATTCAAGAGTTTTCTTCTTTTCAGCCTGCTCTGGGCGACCATGGTTTATGATCCCCTGTGTCACTGGGTATGGGGACAAGGCGGATGGTTGAAAAGTATGGGGGTTCTTGATTTTGCCGGAGGAACTGTCGTGCATGTGGCAGCCGGTTTTTCGGCTCTGGCTTTTGCATTGGTTATCGGACCACGTAAGGGCTATGGTAATTCTCTCATCGAACCAAACAATATTCCACTTACCGTTTTAGGTGCGGGGTTGCTCTGGGTCGGCTGGTTCGGGTTTAACGCCGGCAGTGCTCTGGCTGCCAATGGTGTGGCGGTTAATGCTCTTTTGACAACCAATACTTCGGCAGCTACAGCCGGCATTGTGTGGATGATGCTTTCCTGGCTCGATGGCCGCCCCAGTACGTTGGGAATTTCCACAGGTATGATTGTCGGTCTTGCCGCCGTAACTCCGGCATCCGGATACATTACTCCTCTGGCCGCAATGTTTGTGGGAGCCGTAGCGGCGCCGCTTTCTTACTATGCAATGCGTTTTCGAGAAAGACGCAGACTGGATGAATCGCTGGATGTATGGGCATGTCATGGTATGGCCAGTTTATGGGGAATGGTGGCCACGGGTCTTTTTGCAACTGTATCCGTCAATGCCGACGGAGCCAACGGTCTTTTCTTCGGCAATCCGAATCAGGTAGGCATTCAAATTCTGGCTGTAGTTGTCACTATGGTTTTTTCCTTCACGATGACTTATGTTCTCGCTAAGCTTTTAAATATCAGTATCGGCTTGCGCGTTAGCCCAATGGAGGAAGAAGTGGGATTGGATATCAGCTCACATGGTGAAAGAAGTTATTCTTGAGGAAGACATTTCATAACAAAACTTTTATTTATAATTGATGGATTCGTAAAATGTCGGAAAATTAACGACAGACGACCTAGTAAAAAAGTCGCGGGCAAGGCGAGCAAATTCCGAGGAATGATGAATACTTAGCGTATGCCGCAGTAAGCCTGCCCCGTGCTTGACGCGGGGAGAAATGAAGCGCAACGCAGCATCCGGCATTTTCGAGGTCGTCATAATTAATTCAGGAGATATGAGAAATGCTGAAAAAAATAGAGGCCATAGTTCGTGAAGATAAAGCCAATGATGTCAAAGAAGCGCTCGCGGAAATCGGAATCGTCGGTTTAAACATGTTCGAAGTTCGGGGCCATGGACGTCAAGGGGGTATTCAACTGGTCGGTCGCGCCGGTGTTTACCAGGTAACTATGCTCCCCAAGATACAGATCAACATTGTTTTAAATGAACGCAATCTTAATGAAGCCATCGAAGTAATTTTGAAGGCTGCCTATACCGGCGAACCCGGTGACGGCATCATCTTCGTTACTCCGGTGGAAGATGTGATTCGTGTCCGGACACGCGAACGAGGTGAAGAAGCCATGTCTTATCCGGGTGACATCGATACGCGAAAATCCAGGTAAAGCAGGTAGTCATGCCCGGCGACATAATAGAATTTCAATATTTTGGGGAAAATGTTTGACCACATTCAACGTTTGTGTTAGTAAAGGTGACCGCTTGGATCCCTTTACTCGACTGAGACGGCATAGGAATTAACTATTACTATACTACTGTCTTGACAAGGTCTTCCATATCGTGGAAGGCCTTTTTTATTTTGGAATATGAAAAATAAACACTCTTATAATTTTGCAATAATCGGGCTCGGTAAGGTTGGTACGGCAATCGGCCATCTATTAAATAAAGCAGGCCATAAAATTGTTGCTATTTCTGATAGATCCGCGGATGCTTTAAAGACCGCCCTGCCCTACACCGGAGGAGAAGCTTTTAATAATCCTAAACAAGCGGTGACCGGAGCCGACGTTATCCTCATTACTACTCCCGATGATATTATAGCTGATGCCTGCAATGAAATTGCCGATCCCGAGCTGGTTGGAGGAAAATTTGTTTTTCATATGAGCGGCGCCGGCGGCCTTGATCTTCTGGATGCGGCTAAAAACGCCGGTGCTTCCGTTGCCAGTATTCATCCATTGCAGAGTTTTTCTTCCATTGATACCGCCATCAATAATATACCGGGCAGCATTTTCGGAATTACCGCCGATAAAAAGATTCAAAAAAAAGCAGGAATAATTGTTCGTGATTTAAACGGCACTCCTATTTTTATTTCTTCCGCTCAAAAGCCGCTTTATCATGCCGCTGCCTGCTTTGCTTCCAATTACCTCGTTTCTTTATTAAACGTTGTCGAAGAAATTTATGGGTCCATAGGGATAAATAAGGAAAATGCGCAAAAAGCATATTTGCCCCTGGTCTACGGTACACTTAAAAATATCGAAAAATATGGTTCGATCCAGGCCCTGACCGGACCGATCGCGCGTGGCGACGCCGGCACAATTAAAAAACATATTGCCGCGATTGAAGATACACAATCTCCATTTGCGCCTCTTTATCGCGCTATGGGATTAATTACAATTGACGTTGCCCGGAAAAAAGGCACCTTGTCTTCAAAACAGGCAAAAATAATTAATAATCTTTTAAAAGGAGTCACCGATTATGAGCACCCAAAAGAAAAGCAGCCGTAAAACTATCCTGGATATCAAGAAAATGAAGGAAACCGGCGAAAAAATTACCGTACTCACCGCTTATGATTATGCCATTGCTTCCATTCTGGACGAATGCGGTGTTGATATGATTCTCGTGGGGGATTCATTAGGCATGGTGGTTTTAGGTTATGATACGACTCTTCCTGTTACGATGGAAGATATGCTGCATCATACCAAGGCTGTTTCCCGGGGAGCACAAAATTCTCTTGTCATTGGCGACATGCCCTTTCTTTCTTATCAGGTTTCACCGGAAGTTGCCCTGGCTAATGCCGGACGGTTCCTGCAGGAAGCGGGTGCCCAGGCCGTTAAATTGGAAGGAGGAAGAGAAACAGCCGAAATAGTTCACAAGATCACTTCCGCCGGAATTCCGGTTATGGCCCACATCGGCTTGACGCCCCAGTCCATTCACCAGATCGGCGGGTTTAAAGTCCAGGGGAAAAAAGAAGACGCCGCGCAGCGGATAATCGGTGACGCCAAAGCGATGGAAGAAGCTGGAGCGTTTTCGGTAGTCCTGGAATTAATACCGGAAAAACTCGCTGAAGAAATAACAAAATCCGTAAACATTCCCACCATCGGCATAGGCGGAGGAGTCAATTGCGACGGGCAGGTTCTGGTAATAAACGACATGTTGGGGTTATATGATAAATTCACTCCCAAGCATGTAAAAAAATTCGCCAACTTGAATCCGGTAATTAAAGAAGCAGTGAACGGCTACGTAACGGAAGTGAAAAACTGTACTTTCCCGGACAGCGAACACAGCTTTAAATAATTTAAAGCCGGGTTAAAGTATACTCCATTTTGCCTAATCCAATATCCGCTGCATGCTGCAGGCAGGCGCGCCAGTTGGTATTTTTATGGATGCACGTAAAGGCATCCGAACCATCCGTATAATGTGATTCCGTAAGTGCAGAGCCTGGAATCTTGACGGCGTCGTTTACCATATCGACGCAGGCACAATCCAGCGCTACGGGATCAAAGGAAGCGGCAATGCCGATGTCGGGAACAATCGGCGCGTCATTGGCAGGCCAGCAATCGCAGTTAGGCGAGACATTCATCATAAAACTGACATGAAAATTCGGTTTCCCTTTTAATGCGGCAAGTGCATATTCCGCGATCTTTTCTCCGGTTGTATCTGAATTTTCGTTCCATACAACCTGCGCTGCATTGAACATGCACACAGCAATGCATTGGCCGCAGCCGATGCATTTGGCATAGTCGATTGTTGCATTCTTTCCTTTGTCGAAGCTGATCGCTTTCTGCGGGCAGTACTTGATGCACATTCCGCAGGAAATGCAGTTCTTTTTATTTATGGCGGGCTTTGACGCTGAGTGCATCTCCAGTTTGCCGCCTCTGGAACCGGAGCCCATGCCGATATTTTTGAGCGTACCACCGAAACCGGTCAGCTCGTGTCCTTTAAAATGAGTCAGGGAAACGATAATGTCGGCGTCGGCGATTGCTGAACTTATCTTTGCCGTTTTGCAGTGCCGCTGATTAATTTTAATTTCGCGGAATTCCATGCCTCTGAGACCGTCGGCGATAATGACATTTGCACCGGTGGTGGACCAGGTAAAACCGTTCTCCTCGGCTGCGCGCAGGTGATCAATTGCATTGGCACGGCGTCCCGTGTAAAGCGTATTAGAATCGGTAAGAAAGGGTATGCCGCCAAGATCGCGTATATACGAAACCACAGTGGCCACATAATTGGGACGAATATAGGCAAGATTCCCCGGCTCTCCGAAATGAATTTTCAGCGCTGTGAATTTACCTTTAAATTTAATTTTTTCCAATCCGGTCTGTTTCAGCAACTTCTTCAGCTTCTGCTGCAGATTGTTATCGGGCCTTGTCCGCAAATCGGTAAAATATACTCTGGAAGCCATAGATATTACTTTTCGTAAACCTCAATTTTAGCATTGTCGCGCATCTTTTTTAACAGCGCATTAAAAACCGATGTCTGTTTTTGCTGCTCCAGGTAATTGGAAATCTTTTCCTTGACTTCTTCCAAAGGAGCAGTTTTTTGCTGATTCGTTCCCAATACCTGAATTATATGATAACCGTATTCGGTAGCAACTACGGGACCGACGGAATTAATTTTTTGGGAAAAAGCAGCGTCTTCAAAAGGCTTCACTGTTTGGCCTTTTCTGATGATACCGAGGTCTCCACCGTTTTCTTTGCTGGGGCAATCGGAATTCTTGCGGGCGAGTTCAGCAAAATCGGCGCCACCAACTATTTGCTTACGCAAGCCCTCTATCTTCGCCTTTTTTTCCGCCTTGGCTTTTTCATCATCTCCTGCAGCAAATGCAATCAAAATATGACGGACATGAACTCCTTCCGGAATAATGAACTTATCTTTATTTTCTTCGTAAAATTTACTGATCTCTTTTTGCGTCGGCTTGGCTTTGCTTCCGGCTTCCTGTTTCACTAATTTAGATACTTTAATACCCAGGGCAATGTGTTCTTTGGAAATATTATTTTCTTTCATAAATGTTTCCAATTTTTCACCAGGTTCAAGATTAGATTTGATTTGTTCCATATAAGCTTTAATTTCTTTATCAGTTGCCGCAATTTTTCTTTTTTCTACTTCCTTGGTCAAAAGATTACGCACGATGAATTCATCGATCATTTGTTTTTTTATTTTTGCCTGCGCCGCTTTCATTTTTGAGGCCGGAATGCTGCCTTTATAAGCTTTGAGTTTTTCCTTTACGGCTGCTTCCAGCGCAGATTTTTTTAATACAATACCATCTACACTGGCGGCTATATCTCCGGTATTGGTTTCTGGAGCAACCGGTTCCGGCGGAAGGCTGGTAGCCACAGCAAAAGGTTGTATTTGATTTGTACCGGCTATCGGAGTTTGATTAACGGTCTTTCTTTCTTCATTATTGCCGCATGCCGAAATAGTCAGAAATGCAATCAGAATTAAAAACCAAGACCCCTTGTTCCATTTTTTCATTAATTTCCTCCGGTAATTGTTAATTTACACACTGTTTTTCAATATTTAAGCTATATTCAAAATGCCATTATCCGTCAAGAAGATAATCAAGATCTTTCTTGCGGCGATGCCTTGTTTATGTAAACTCCCTTAAATATTCGACAATTCTTTTTTGATAGGTTAATTTCGAATTATCGGCCATACTGACAAACTCGGGAACATGTATTTGCTGCAACTTCAATATTCGGCCTACAGCCTCAAACATATTAACTGGAGGATAAAATTCCCTGGTTAAATAGTTTATCAATTTCAATGTTTTAAAGCTGTCAAACCAGCAGTGAAAATGATTGATTAATTTATCCCGGCTTTTGACATTGCGACGAATTCTCACCCATGCCTCTCCAAAGCGGCAATCGGTTAAAAAGGAAAGAAGAGAGGGATGTATGGAACCGGCCCTGATCAGGATATCTTTTTCACCGTCAAGCACCGCCTCTTCCATAAGCTGCAACCACTTGGCAAGTATCTCAAATATTTGCGGATCATACAAAATGTATTCTTCCTGTTCGTGGGTTAGAAATCGTTGTATTCTTTTGCCGGTTCCAAAGGGAACACGAAAAGAGGCTCGGGATGACGGATAAACGCAGGTTTCTTTGATATAATTAATTTTACCGATTTTAGCCAATTTATTGAGAAAATAAAAATCTTCGCCTGCCTCCCGCCGGTTCATTCCACGTACGGCAAGATAAGCATCGACGGAGCAAATGATCGTTGATCCTATAGAATGATAGGCATAGGGAGATTTTGCATATTTCAATCCCAATATCCAGTAACGTAAAAATATTTCATAGCAATAAATTGCCGCTCTTCCTTCATCATTTTCCGCTTCCTGGTGCTCATAAGCGACAATTGCCGTTTTTACTTTTTTAGTAAAGTAATCCTTAATAGTCTCTAAGTAATTGCTCTGCACGAGGGTGTCGGCATCGAGGCACAAAATAAGTTTTTTCCAAGAAGAACTTTTTGCCAGTAGACTAAGCGCCATGTCCATGCCGATCTTGCGCGCCATCCCGACACCGCCTTCATTATCAGGTATTTCATATCCCTCCGATGAGGCATCGATATACCCGATCCTTAAACCCGCCTCAGTTATAAATTTAAATTCATTTTTTAAACCTTGATCAAGATTCAGCTGTTCCGGGTCCTTTCCGCTTACCAGAATATCAAGATATTTCAGCGTCTGTTGATTATTATTTTTGACTTCGCAGGAAGAACTTTTCTTGTTATTGATTACGCACAGGACAAATGAATTCCTTAAGGATGATAGCGAGTTTTGGGCAAGGGAGGCCAGTGTGGAAAAAAGCATATTTTTTTCGGCATGCGCAGGTATGACAACAACCATGGACAGATTCTCCGTATTCCGGGCAATCAACGTCCATCTGTCCGCCGCCGAATATTTTTGCGTATATTGATGAAACAAATAAGGCTTAGTCATGTAAATTTTGAATTACACTTTCTTTCAGTAAATTATAATCATCTCCGTTGATCCAGTTTATAATTATTCCCTTCCTCTCCATACGCCGAAACCATGTTTCCTGACGCTTGGCAAACTGATGAATATTTGTATTAAGTAGTGAAAACATATCTGCGAAACTTAGTCTGCCCAGCAGGTATCGAGAAACATAACGATATTCCAAACCGAAGTTGTCGAGCCTTTCCCATGACAAGCCGGAATTATGAAGTGTTTTGACCTCCTCAATCATTCCTTCATTCAATCTCTGCTTCAATCTCTCCGTAATGCGGCGCCGCAACACTGATCTTTCCCAACGGATTCCATAGACGGCAGCGTCGATAGTCGGCCTCTTGTTTACTTCCTCCTGTTTTTGTCTCGTACGCACTACTTCAATTTCTATTGCCCGCATCAACCTTTCTTTATTCTCCGTATCGGTTTTATTATGAAGTTTAGTCTTTAAGGATAAGAGATGTTTTTGCAGTTCCGACAGGGATTTCATTTGTAACTCTTCTCTTAGTTTCAGGTCCGGCGGCGCAGGCGGCAAATTATAATTTTGCAGAATTGATTCTAAATAAAGACCGGTTCCGCCAACTAAAACAGGCAAAATATTTTTCCGGATCAGCCTGGAGTAAATCTCATAAAATGCGGTTTGAAATTTAAAGAGGTTGAATTCCTCATCAGGACTGACAACATCAATCAAATGATATGTTATCTTTTGGTCATTGATGCTAAATTCTTTTAAATCTTTTCCTGTGCCGATATCCAGTCCTCTATATACCTGCCGGGAATCAGCCGAGATAATTTCACCATTCAACTCATAGGCCAGGCGTACAGACATTTTTGTTTTTCCCGAGGCCGTTGCACCCAGGATCACTACCAGAGATTTTGCCATATTACTGCCTTGCAACTCGTAATGATTAATCAAAAAAAATGCCCCATATTTAACCGGGGCATTTAATTTCTAGTTCACTTGTTGCTAATTGTTTAAAATTATTAATTATTACAGTGGTGTAACATTAGCTGCGCTGGGACCTTTGTTTCCCTGTTCAATGTCGAAGCGGATTCTCTGTCCTTCATAAAGAGTTTTGAATCCGGTACCTGTAATGGCGCTATAATGAACAAATACATCGCCGCCCTCATCGTTCTCAATAAAACCAAACCCCTTCTTCTCGTTAAACCACTTTACTTTTCCTTCTGCCACAGTTAAAACCCTCCTTTTTAAATATTCGTTTCTCCACAGTTTGATTACCGTCAGAAACAAAAAAACCGCACGAATTCCCTTCTCAATTCAAGAATTCTCAGCGGTTAATTTTTCCTCTTGCAAAACTTAGCACTAACTATTTCCTAATAAACATTACGCTTAACACTGACATAACATGTGTAAAATATTTTAAATATTAACATCTGTTATTTTCAAAATCAAGCTTTTTTTATAATTAATTGTTTATTGTAAACACCAAATCAACTGTATTCATTAAAACAAATTAAGACAAAATTAGCAATACAGATTTAATTGTGTATTAATGGGTAGGATATCTATCTATTACTCAAGATTTCAGCTATAATATTGATTAGTTCTTTTTCCTGTCCAAAATAAAAATGATCTGTATCGGGAATTATTTTTAAATTGGAATTAAGAATTTTTATTTTCTCTTTTAAAACATTGACATCACAAAACTGATCATTATTACCACAGATTATCTGATTAATTTTATTATTTAATTTTGCATAATTAAAATCATACAAATTAATCGGAGGCGATATAAATGTAACATCGGAAAATAAATTATCAAACCGTTCAATAACTTTCGCCCCTACCCAGGAGCCGAAAGAATAGCCGGCAAAAGCTATTTTCAATATTCCAATGTCCTGCAAATACTTGCAGGCAGCAAGAATGTCCGCCTGTTCTCCTCTTCCATCATCATACTGACCCGTGCTTCCTTCTACGCCCCGGAAATTAAATCTCAGGGTGGAATAATTTTCCGCAGCATAAGCTTCCTGAATTGCTTCCACCACGTTATTATGCATTGAACCACCCATCAAAGGATGCGGGTGACAGATAACAACTCCTTTTTCTTCCGATGACTTGCTTAATAATCCTTCAAGCTTCACTTGATATTTTTCTATATAAATTTGTTCTTCCTTTATCATTCTTTCACCTTCAATGAGCCAGCCAGATGGCAGGCACAAAACCTTTCAGTATCCATTTCTTTTAATAAAGGCTGTTGCTCCAGACAAACAGGCAATTTATAAATGCAGCGATTTTGAAAAATACATCCATGAACGCCCTCAATCCTGGCCTCTCCTTTTATTGTCGCCTTGCTCTTTCTTTTTTGCGGATCATATGATGGTACCGCCGAAAGCAACATCTGTGTATAAGGATGAAGCGGAGAGTCGTAGATTTCTTTCGTTTCAGCCAGTTCAACAATTTGCCCCAGATACATTACAGCAATGCGATCAGACATATGGCGGATCACATTAAGATCGTGCGAAATGAACAAATACGTCAGACCAAATTCTTCTTTCAAATCTTTGAGTAAATTTAAAATTTGCGCCTGGATAGAAACATCCAGTGCGGAAACCGGCTCATCGGCGATAATCAATTCCGGCCGGAGGATAAGCGCCCGCGCAATACCGATGCGTTGTCGCTGCCCACCGCTGAATTCATGCGGATAACGATTTGCCTGCTCGGCGCTCAAACCGACTTTTTCCATTAAATCCAAAACGGTCTGACGGCGCGAATTTCTATCCCCGATACCATGAATAGTCAGCGGCTCTTTGATAATGACGGCCGCCGACTTGCGGGGATTGAGGGAAGAATAAGGATCCTGAAATATCAATTGGACATTGCGGCGGTATGCTTTCAACGATTCTTTATCATAATTGCTTATATCTTCACCTTTGAATTTGATCATGCCCGACGTTGGTTTTTCCAGTCTTGTTATCAAACGCGCCAATGTTGATTTTCCACATCCCGACTCACCAACCAGCCCGAGAGTTTCTCCTTTCATTATTTGTAAATTTATATCGTTAACCGCATGAACAATTCTTCCTTGCGAATTCAACATGCCGCCCGCCAGAGTATATCTTTTATCTAATTTCTGAATTTCAACCAGGGGTTTGGACATTTTGCAACATTTTCCAATTTAATATTTTTACTGAGCCTTCCAGCAGGCAGCAAAGTGACCGGGTTCAATCTCCTTCAGATCCGGTTCGAGTTCGGCGCATTTGTCATAGGCTAAAGAGCACCTTTCCTGGAAACGGCAGCCTGCCGCCAGATCATATAAACTGGGTACGGAACCGGCAATAGTTCTGAGATGTTTTTCCCTGTTGTCGCTGCCTCCGTCCGGCAAAGAGTCGATCAATCCCTTAGTGTACGGATGCAGCGGACGGACAAATATTTCATCCACCGGGGAATTTTCCACGATTTTGCCCGCGTACATTACGGCAACATTATCCGCTCTCTGGGCGACAATCCCGAGATCATGGGTGATTAAAATTACCGTCATATTGCTTTTCTTTTTCAGCTCGGAAATCAAATCCAGAATTTGCGCCTGAATGGTAACATCCAGTGCTGTTGTAGGCTCGTCAGCCAGGAGCAACTTCGGATGACAAGACACGGCCATCGCGATCATCACGCGCTGTCTCATGCCGCCGCTCAGTTGATGCGGATAGTCCCGCGCTCTTCTTTCCGGATCGGGAATTCCTACTTCGCGCAATTGCTCAACGCTCAAGGCCAGAGCATCTTTTGCGGGAAGTTTTTGATGCAGCCTGATTGCTTCCGCAATTTGCTCGCCAATACGAATAACCGGATTGAGTGAAGTCATCGGTTCCTGAAAGATCATAGCGATATCGCCGCCGCGTTTAGAGCGCATCTCTTCGGAAGACAATTTCAACAAATCCTGTCCCTGAAAAGATACGGTGCCTTTGATAATGCTGCCGTTGGGAGGAACAAGCCGCATTATCGATAACGCCAGCATCGTCTTGCCGCAGCCGGATTCGCCGACAATACCCAATGTTTCTCCCTGCTGCAAAGACAAAGAAACACCGTCAACCGCTTTTATTCTGCCGCGATTTGTATCAAATACCGTCGTTAATTCTTTTATTTCCAGCAAAGGCGGCATAATTTATTTTTGAGCACACCCGCGCAGATATTCCGTAAGCAGACGCACCGTCACTCCTGATGCTCCCTTGGGAATATAAGATTTATCCTTGCCGCTCCAGGCCGGTCCCGCAATATCCAAATGAACCCAGGGAAAATCACCGACAAATTTATTCAAAAATGCAGCGGCGGTAATTGTCCCGGCGGCACGCCCTCCGGTGTTTTTGTAATCGGCTATATCGCTCTTAATAAGCTCATGGTAGTGCTCAAACAAAGGCAGTTCCCACACAAGTTCGCCGGTTTCCTGCGAGGCATTCTTAATACTCTCTTTAAGTTTTTCATCGGTTCCCAGCATGCCGACAACGTCATCGCCCAAGGCAATTATACAGGCGCCGGTTAGTGTTGCGATATCGATAATAGCCGCCGGTTTATATTCATTGGCATAAGCAAGGGCATCGGCCAGGATCAAGCGTCCTTCGGCATCCGTATTGAGGACTTCGATAGTTTTCCCGGAATAAGATTTTAAAATATCACCCGGTTTATAGGCGCTGCCGCCGGGCATATTTTCCGTGGCCGGTATCAGTCCGATGATGTTCAGAGGAAGCTGCAGATCGGCGGCAACCATGATTGTTCCCATAACTGCGGCGCCACCGGACATATCCGTTTTCATCTCGTCCATTTTTTCCGCAGGTTTGATGCATATTCCACCGGTATCAAAGGTAAGTCCCTTGCCGACGAGAACAACCGGCGCTTCACGTCTTTTCCCACCGGAATATTCCAGAATGATGAACTTCGGTTCTTCGTTACTGCCGGAGGCCACACCCAGCAGAGAGTTCATCCCCAATTTCTTCATTTTAGCCTTATCTAATACCTTGCAGGATACGTTTTTTCTCCGGGCAATTTCCCCCGCCTTTTTCGCCAAAATAGTTGGAGTCATTTCATTGGAAGGAGCGGAAATAAGGTCACGGGTAAAGTAAACACCGGCGGCAATAAGTTGAGCATTTTTAACTGCGGATTCGACAACAGAATAGTTTTCCTCTTCAGTGACAATAGTTAATTGCTCCATTTCCCTGATATCTTCACGCCCCACAGTTTTGTAAGGTGTATATTGATAAAGCCCCAGGAGTGCGCCTTCCACTGCCGCCTGCACCACTTTATCTTTTTTCTCAGGAAGAATATTTAAATCGATGGACGTTGCCGCTTCTTTAATATTCAGGCCGCGTAAATGCTGCATGGCTTTGCTGAATGCAGCCCGAATTTTTTCCAGATTTATTTCATCGGCCTTGCCTAACCCGACAAGAGCTATTCTCTGCGCCGGAATAGCATCTCGGGTATAGAGTACGGCTACTTGCGACGGCTTGGCCGAAAAATCGCCGTTATTTAATAATTCCGTGATTAACCCGTTGCCTGCCTGATCGATCAGCAAGGAATTACCGGTCAATTTCTTTTGATCCTGAAATAAGGCTAAAATAACCGCCTGGCTCTTTATATCCTGAAGCTTTCCTTTTTTAACCAATACCTTCATTATATTTCTCTCCTACTTCTTATGATTTTATCCGTCCGTGTGATAATGCTTAACTCAAAAGGGTTTAAATATTCAAGTTGTTTTCGTTTTTATCTGATCAAGTTTATCCGATACGATTCCATGTTTGACGTGTTTACCGAACATACCGGTTTATTATGCGCGGATTGCGGATTGATCGGGGATCAATCCCTACACCATCATGTTTTTCCCTCATGTGTACGGCACGATTTCCCTGTAGGGCGCATTTCCCGATTGCGCCGCAATATTGTATGTCCCTCATAACAATAGAGAATTTGACGACAAATTAAACGGGGTGATAAAACTACTTTAAGGAACTTTTGTCAATATTTTTAGATAAATATTGACTTCACAAATAAATTTCTTTACTTTTTAGTCAACAATGCAAATTCCAGGGAGATAAAATTATGAAAAAGAAAATAATTATTTCTGCGGTTACTGCTGCGAGTATCTTTCTTTTTATTGCTTTTGCCTATGCAGCGGCTACCATGAGCATTCAAGTGAGGGAAACTCAGATTCGGACGACTCCCGATTATTTTGGCAAAATAATCGGCAAGGCTTCATATGGAGATCGGGTGACTATCGAAAGCACGAAGGGAAGCTGGAAAAAAGTCAGATTTAAAACCGGAAAAACGGGCTGGGTCAATTCCTCCGCCCTTTCCGCCAAAGAAATAAAAATGGTTGCCGGTGCCAAAGGAACAAAAGGCGCAGCATCAGCGAGTGAATTACAGCTTGCCGGCAAAGGCTTTAATCCGGAAGTGGAAAAGGAATTTAAAAACAGAAACAAAGATATCAGCTTCCGCTGGGTGGACAAAATGGAGCAAATCAGGATTTCCGACGCGGAAAAACAGAAATTTGCCCAGGAAGGCGGACTGACTCTTAATGGAAATGGAGGCCGGCAATGAAAAAATCGATCTCTAAAAAAACCGGATTCATTATATACCCTGTAATAGTTTTGTTCGCATTATTCATGATGATGTTACAGGGATGTGAGGTGGTTAAAACTGCGGCGAAAGTGGGCGAGGCGACAGGCGTTTTGACGTCGCAGCAGGCGGCAGGAATAGAAAAAACGGCTGCTGCCGTGGAGAAATCACAGGAAGAGATAACTCCTTCTCAGGAATACTACATAGGCAGAACTGTCGGCGCCGTTATCACCAATAAGTACAAGGTTTATCAAAACGACAAGGCTACCCGGTACGTAAACGAACTGGGTCAAACGATCGCCATGTTTTCCGATCTTCCTGAAACCTACGGCGGGTATCATTTTCTGATTCTGGATACCGATGAGATAAATGCCTTTGCCGCGCCCGGCGGTTTGATATTCGTTTCCCGGGGCCTGCTGCGCTGCTGCAGGAACGAGGATGCAGCCGCAGCCGTGCTTGCCCACGAAATAGGGCATGTTGAATACAGGCACGGGCTGGATGCAATCGAGAAATCAAGGATAACCAACGCTGTTACCACAGGTCTCCTGGAAGCAGGCAAAAACCTCACCAACGCCCAGGTCGCGGAACTCACCACGATCTTCGAGGGTTCCATCCAGGATATCACCTCCACACTCATCAACAGCGGCTATTCCCGGTCATTTGAAAAGCAGGCGGATCAAGGAGCTGTCGCAATACTCAAACGTTCCGGTTATAATCCGCAGGGGCTGGTTGATATGCTCCGGACAATGGAAACAAAACTCAAACCCGGCGGTATGGACTTTGCCAAAACGCATCCTTCTCCGGAAACAAGAATCGAATCGATTCAAGATTCTTTTGGCACTTTTCCACCAGTCAATGAGCGCCTGAAGCGGCAGGAAAGATTTAAAAGAGCTCTGGCAGGAATATGATCGGCCCGGCGATAGATCCCCGTGCACGCATTATCAATGCCGTTGTCATTGTTCTGGCGGCGGTATTGATATCTCATGTTCTCTGGGCTACCGGCTGGTTTAAGGGACTGGAATTCAAAACCTGGGACTGGCGGGTGAGCAAGTTTGCGCAGCCTGGAGAAAACACGCCTGATATCTGTCTCATTCTTGTTGATCAGCCAAGTATTGACTGGGCAGCCAAAGAAAACGGGTGGCCGTGGCCTTGGCCGAGAACAGCCTACGGGGCCATAGTTGATTTTTTAAACAGAAGCGGAGCAAAAGCTCTGGGCATTGATATCTTGTTTACCGAACAGTCATCTTACGGCGTAAACGATGATAAAGTGTTTCATGACGCCTGCCGCTCATTCGGAAAGACTGCGGTAGCTACCGGTCTGGGATTCGAAAGCGGCGTACGTACATGGCCCGGGGTTCTGCCGAAACCTTTTTTCGCGGAAAACATCCTGATACAACCGTCGGTTCAGAAAAAATTGCAAAAACCGTATGCGACATTTGCCCACCCTGATCTTGCCTCCGGCTTCAGGGTGTTCGGCAATGTTGACCAGAATCCTGACGAGGACGGCATCTACCGAAGAATTGCGCCCCTGTGGTTTTTTGATAATACCCCGATGCCCATTCTCGGGCTGGCCACTTACTTTGCAGCCCAGGAAAAAGCAAAAATTGTTTTTTCCAAAAGAATGGTAAGTGTTGCAGGCTTGGATATACCTCTGGATGCATCAGGCCAGGCGATCCTCAGATTTCGCGGCCCGTCCGGCACCCATAAGGCTTACAGCGCTGCTGCCGTGATCCGCTCCGAGATACAGATAAGAAACGGAGAGAAACCGCAGCTCGATCCTGCCCTGTTCAAAGACAAGTATGTGCTTCTTGGTTTCAGCGCCAAAGGCCTTTTTGACACGAAACCTGTACCGGTGAGTTCTGCTTACCCCGGTGCGGAATTAAACGCCACTTTTTTGGATAATTTTCTTTCCGGCGATTTCATAAAGCGGACACCTCTGGCTGTTAATATTGTCTTTATAATTCTTCTTTCCTTCACCTGCGTTTTTGCCCTGACATTTTACCAGTCCGTCTGGAAAAGCGTTGTATTTTCTTTTTTCTTTGCCGCAACGCCACCGACCATTGCTGTCCTTGCCTACCTGCAAGGTTACTGGCTGCCGCTTGTAATACCCGAATTTGCCGTGATTACCGCCATCACCCTTTCGCTGGTTGTAAATTTTGCCACGGAAGGAATTCAACGGCAATTTATTAAATCCGCCTTCCAGCAGTATCTTAATCCGGCTGTCATCGATCAGATTATCGCCCATCCGGAAAAACTAACCCTGGGCGGAGAAAGACGCGAACTTTCAATATTTTTCTCCGACCTTCAGGGATTCACTTCCATTTCGGAAGCTCTCGATCCGGAATCACTCACCGCGTTGTTGAATGATTATCTATCCGCGATGACGGATATTATCCATGAGGAAAACGGAACAGTGGATAAATACGAAGGAGATGCAATTATCGCTTTCTGGAATGCCCCGCTCGATGTTCCGGATCACGCTTGCAGGGCAGTTAATGCCGCCCTCCGGTGTCAGGAAAAACTGGCCGAACTTCGGCCGCAATATCTCGCCCGGACAGGCAAAGAACTTTACATGCGCATCGGCGTTAATACCGGCCATGCTGTAGTGGGAAACATGGGTTCAAAGGACAGATTTGACTACACGATGCTGGGCGATTCCGTCAATCTCGCCGCGAGACTGGAAGGCGTGAACAAGCAATTTGGAACTTACACAATGGTTTCAGCTGAGACTAGGAAACAGGCCGGCGATAAATTCAGTTTCCGTGAATTGGCCAGAGTTGCTGTTGTCGGGAAAAAAGAAGCCGTGACAGTTTATGAACCGTTCCGCAATGATGTTTATAATGAAAACAAAGATATACTGGTAATTTTTCAAAACGGACTCCAGTTATTTTATAAAGGTCAATTCGATGCGGCGCGGGACATTTTTCTGTCCATAGCATCTCGTGACCCTGCCGCGGCAAAATACGCTGAAAAATGCACAGATATCAAAGAACCGGTTATTTCTGAATGGGACGGCGTCTGGGTTATGACTTCCAAGTGAAGCAATAGCCCAAATACATCTTGACATATCGGATTTTTTTGCCTTAAATTCTTTACAGCAAAGGGATATCAAAACTATTACGTAAAGAGGAGGAGACTATGAAGAAATCAATTGTTGCGTTTTTGAAGGGGATCTTTCCAGTAATCATTGCTTTGGTATTTGTTGTTTCCGTCTCAGGTTGCCAGAAGAAAGAAGAAGGCCCCATGGAAAAGGTGGGCAAGGAAATCGACAAAAGCGTAGAAGTAACCAAAGATAAAGTGCAGGAGGCCGGTGAAAAAGTTAAGGAAGGCGCTGAAAAAACTAAAGAAGCTGTGGAAACCGGCGCAAAGAAAGCTGCAGAGAGCGTGAAAGAAGGAGCTGAAAAAACTAAAGAGGCCGTGGAAGCCGGTGCAAAGAAAGCCACAGATCAGGTTAAGAAATGACGTCTTTCTTTTAAAGTTCCTGTTTTTAATTATTGAAAAACAGAAAGTCCACAGAATTATAGAATCATTAATGAAAGAACGGGAGGTGTTCATCGACGCCTCCCGCTTTTTTTATGTATTATGCTCTTAAAATTATAAACCCGCAGCTACCCTGTTCTGGCCAGGTCCAGTTTGTCCTGCCATTTCCAAAGTAGAATCTCCCGTAAAAGAGCATGTTCCGGCTTTTCCAGAAGCGGGTCACGCGCAACAAGCGCAAAGGCATCTTCTTTAGCTTCGTTTAAGATCCGGGCGTCGCGGATAATACTGGCGATGTGAAAATCGGGCAGTCCTGACTGCCTGGTTCCCAGAAAATCACCGGGACCGCGAATGGCCAGATCTTCTTCGGCCAGTACAAAACCATCCAATGTTTTCTCCATGACCTTCAGTCTCTTTCCGGCGATATCAGAACGCGCGTATTGGGCCAGCAAAATGCATCTGGAGGGAATATCGTTTCTGCCTACCCTGCCCCGTAATTGATGCAATTGCGAAAGGCCGAAACGCTCGGCATGTTCTACAACCATCAATGATGCCCGTGGAATATCAATGCCCACTTCAATTACAGTTGTGGCCACAAGAATATTTATTTCATTATCCTGAAAAGCCTGCATCACCGCGTCTTTTTCTTTATCCTTCATTTTGCCGTGAATCAGGCCGACTTTGTAATCAGGGAAAACATCTTTTTGCAGATGGGCCGCCATATTGGTTGCGTCTTTTAAATCCAGATTTTCGGATTGTTCCACCAGCGGATAGACGATAAAGGTCTGACGGCCCTGCACCAGTTCTTCGGCAATAATTGAATAGACCTTGCCGCGCTGATTTTCGCCCATGACTGCTGTTGCAATCGGTTTTTTCCCGGGAGGCATTTCATCAATCACCGAAACATCGAGATCGCCGTAAACCGTCATAGACAGCGTGCGTGGAATCGGCGTTGCCGTCATCACCAGCACATCGGGATCAATTCCCTTGTTGTGCAATGTCGCCCGCTGCAGAACGCCGAAACGGTGCTGTTCGTCTATAATAACCAGTCCCAGTTTATGAAAATCAACATTCTCCTGGATCAGGGCGTGAGTTCCTACTATAATTCCTGCTTTGCCGGTGTTTATCGCTTCGAGAGAGGCGCTTCGTTCGTTCGCGTGCATACTGCCGGTAAGAAGAGTGACTTTTAATCCTAAATTTTCCGCCCAGCCACGAATTGTCCGGTAGTGTTGTTTGGCTAATATTTCCGTCGGCGCCATCAACGCCGCCTGATAATTATTAGCGCAGGCAACAATCATGGCAGACATGGACACGACTGTTTTGCCGCTGCCGACATCTCCCTGCAAAAGCCGGTTCATGGCGGTATCTTGAGCCATATCCGCCAGAATTTCGTCGGTTACCCTTCTTTGTGCATCCGTGAGTGAAAAAGGCAGACCGGAAAAAAAATTTTCCAGCAAATTTGTCTTTGTTGCAAACCGGATTCCTTTTGCCAGAACACGTCCCGATTTTTTTATCGCCATCCCCAGTTCAAAGAAAAAAAACTCATCATAGATTAAACGTCGATGAGCGTCGGAACGCTGGAGATTATAATCTTCCGGATTGTCATTATTCTGCGGAAAGTGGACGAATCTGATTGCGTTTTGCAGATCGATTAAATTACGTTTCCGGCAGATATCGGAGGGAAGCGGTGAAGCAACGTAGCGAGCATAATTGGTCAACGCCTGATGCATGATTTTGCGCATGTATTTTTGATGCAGACCCTCCGTTTCGGAATAAATTGGAACTATTCTTTTGAAATTAAGAAGATTTTCTTCTTCACTGCTGTCCATAATTTCATAGTCGGGATGAATCATGGCTTTCCCGATATAATTGAGAGTAACGTTGCCGGTAAAAATTACTCTTGCTCCCTTCTTCAAGACACCCAGCAGATAGGAAATACGGCCTTTGAACCATTTGGCTGTAAGGTTGGCGGTGTTGTCGCTGACTGTAATTTCCAGAATTTTCTTTCTGCCGTAATATTTATATTCCACCTGGACTACAGTGCCCATGACTGTTTGAACTTTTCCCGTTTCCAGGCGATTAATCTTTTTAACTTCCCTCCTGTCTTCATAAGCCCGCGGCAGAAAATATAGCAAATCTTCCACGTTGTTTATTTTTTTTACTCTGAAGCGCTGCGCCATTTTCGGCCCGACCGCTTTTAAATACTGCACCGGCAGTCTAAGCTTGGCCAGGGCCTCTTTTAAATCAGATATTTTCTGCCGGGATTGCCTGTCCTGCTGTTCGGTAAAAATCGAGGTGGATAAATTGATTTCCTTTTCCAGCTGTCGAAGTAATTTTAAAGCTTTTTCAATTTTTATTTTTTTCAGCTCCAGCTTCTGCCAATCGAAATCGGAAAATACAGCACTGAATTCATCGACCAGTGCCGGTAAATTATTATCAAGGCCAGACGGTAGGGAAGCCCTCAATATTGCGGACAAATTCAGAAGTGCTTTGCCGATGTCTTTAATATGAACTAAATTTTTAAAGTCGTTTTGAGATGCAAAATTAAGCGGCTGTTCAATTTTTCGCAGAATCTTTCTGGTCTCTTCCATTTACGGCACCATAAATGACGTTATTTATAAACCTTAATTATCATTAAATAATCGTCATTTTTTGTTATCAAATATACTTTATTTGCGCAAGGAATCATTGACTTACCGGATGATTTACGTTAGATGAACCAGCATCGAGCCTTTATAAAAATAATAACTAGATGAGGTAATAATGCCAGGCAAATCCACTTATAAAGATTCAGGCGTCGACATTGACACTGCAACCGATTTTGTCGAAAGAATCAAGCCGCTTATTAAAATGACGGCAAGAAAAGAAGTAATCTCAGGCATAGGTGGCTTTGGCGGTCTTTTTCGTTTTGACTACAGCAAATTTAAAAACCCGATTCTTGTCTCTTCCACCGACGGCGTAGGAACCAAGCTTAAAATTGCTCATTTAATGGATAAACATGACACAATCGGCATTGATCTCGTGGCTATGTCTGTTAATGACGTCGTGGTTCAGGGCGCAGAACCGCTGTTTTTTCTGGATTACCTGGCAACGGGTAAAATCGAATTAGAAAAAAGCGTAAAAATCGTTGAAGGCATTGTAGCGGGATGCAGGCAGGCCGGTTGCACTTTAATTGGCGGTGAAACTGCTGAAATGCCCGGTTTTTATAAGGACGGCGAGTATGATCTGGCTGGCTTCTGTGTCGGCGTAGTCGAATCGGAAAAGCTCATTGACGGTTCCACAATCAGTGTCAACGACCGGGTTATCGGTGTTGCTTCCAGTGGTTTACACAGCAATGGTTTTTCTCTGGCCCGAAAAATTCTACTGGACGACGGGAAATTGCAGGTTACGGATAAATTATCCGGTTTAGAAAAAACAATCGGCGAAGAACTTTTAGAACCGACAAAAATTTACGTCAAACCAATCCTTAATCTTTTGAAGAATTTTAATATCAAAGGGCTTGTTCATATAACCGGCGGTGGATTCTATGATAACATACCCCGGATAATCCCCCAATCCTGTCGTTGTATTATTTCCAGAAACAGTTGGGAGATACCGCCTGTTTTTCAGGTTATGAAAGAAATCGGCCAGGTTGATGAAAAAGAAATGTTCCGTGTATTTAACATGGGAATCGGGATGATGATTGTTGTGCCGGAAAAAGAATCGGAAGAAGTTGCTCACCGCCTGGAAGTGCTGGGTGAAAAGGCCTATATAATCGGCACAGTGGAAAAGAGGGAGAAAGAGCAGGAACTGGTTTGTTTCAGTGCAACCTGACAATAGGAAAATGGCCGAATCATTGAAACTTGGAGTGTTAATTTCCGGCAGCGGCTCCAACCTCCAATCAATTATTGATAATATCGAAAAAGGCTCTCTGCAGGCAACAATAAAAATAGTTATTAGTAATAAACAGGACGCCTTTGGATTAACCAGGGCACAAAAACATGGTCTGCCGGTTGCCGTCTTAAAACATGAAGATTTTAAGACCAGAGATGATTTTGATGCGGAGTTAGTTAAAATCTTAAAAAACAACGAAGTTGATCTCGTTGTTCTTGCAGGATTTATGCGTGTTCTCACCCCTGTCTTTCTAAAAGCATTTCCCCATAAAGTAATTAACATTCACCCTGCTCTTTTGCCTTCTTTCCCCGGAACTTCCGGTCAGAAAGATGCTTTCGAGTATGGTGTGAAATTTTCCGGTTGCACTATTCATTTTGTAGACGAAGGAGTCGATACGGGACCTATTATTATTCAAAGTGTTGTCCCCGTATTCCAAAACGACACCAAAGAAACACTCGCCGCCCGTATTTTAAAAGAAGAACATCGTATTTATCCCCGGGCTATCCAGTTTTTTGCCGAAGGCAAAATAGAAATTACCGGACGCAGGGTTCAGATCAACGACGTAGAAGAAGCGCCTTTAACAGCATTGCACAACCCGTCAGTAAACGGCTTTTAAAAAAACCCGGGCTATTTTAAAAGAACGGAAGCCTTCCTGTGGCGTACATCACATTCATCATGGCAAAACTCTGATTGCCGGAATGGGTGTTACTTGCGTACTGCTTCTCCGTGAAGGTATTGGCGTGCTATCATTAGAGGAGATAGATAAACTGCATGCATGATTTAATAGTCATCGGTGATGATCTTTCTTCCCATGTTGCGGCGGCTGTTGCAGCAGGCTATGGTCTGGATACAGCGCTGGTAGCTGAGCACGGCGCAGGCGGACTTTGTTTATCAGGCAACTTTGCTTTTAATATTGATCCTACACCTTTCAGCGGCTTGGGGGCGGACCAGACGTTTCTTAGTCTTTTGGCGGAGCTCGATATCCCGCCGATTGAACGGGAGGGCAAACTGTTAAATCCGGCTTACCAAGTAATACTGCCGGAACACAGAATAGATTTTTTTAATGAAAAGGATGCGCTGATCAGAGAAGTGGCCAGAGAGTTTCCCGAATGCGCCCGGGAAATTAACGAATTCTACGAATCAGCGGAAATAAAATGTAATATTTTCAACAAATGGCTGCGCTCTCATCCTTTCATCCAACCTCTCACAATAAAAGATTATCGTGACTTTTTTAAGATGATTCCGCATGTTGTGATGCATCAAATTGAAAAAGTTAAATTCAAGACACTTCTGGACAACAACCCTTCTCTGGAAAAAGTGTTTGAAGCACAGGAGGCGTTGCTTTCCTGTACCATCGGCAATAAGAACAGTTTTTCTTCCTGCTTCCAATTTTGTGTTCCTTTTCGAGGTGTTTATTATTTTCAGCAAGGTAAACAGACTGTTTTCAATTCCCTGATCAAAAAACTGGAGTCTGCTAATGGTTTGTATTTAAGTCCTTGTGAAGTATTAAATATTAAAAATGGCAATACGATTGAAATAGAAATTACAGACCCTGCGGGAAACTCCTCCGTCATTTCCGGGAAAAATTTGATTCTCAGTACAAAGTGGAAAAAAATGCACTTATTGTTTGCTGATAAAAAGAAAATCAATTTTAGTAAGTGGCTGAGTCCGGCTACAGTTTCCCATTTGCCTTTTACAATTCATTTAGGCTGTAAAAGTAATTGTATCCCGGAAAAAATGTCGCGCTACGTGGCCGTAGTCTCCGATGTTCATAAAGACATTTACGATGATAATCTGATAATTCTGGAATCAAACATGCCGGAAGATGAGACAGCACCTGCTGTCAACAAGCTGTCACTTTCAGCAATGGTCTTTTTGCCCGCTGACGCCGAGGTATGGTCGCACCACAACAATCTTGCAGTTCAGGCTTCGTCAATTATCGACCGTCTGGAATTTTTTCTTCCTTTTTTAAAGGAAAATATAGATTTTTTTGATCTGGAAAAATCCATCGAAATATCACAAATTTCTCACGGTGTGGTTAACCCTAAATATAAAATGAGAAATTCATTTTTTACCGGTTTTGCCGCCAGAACAAATAGAACAAGTTTCAAGAACATTTACGTTACCGGTGCATCTTTACTGGCCGACGCCGGTTTTGAGGGAGAAATAATATCAGGCATGAATGCCGCATCCCGGGTCATTGCTGGAAAGGTTTAGATTATATATGAGCTCTGCGATCTGTGATTTCAACATTTCTGATTTAGGCGAAAGAAAAATAATCTCTCCACTGAACATTGCCAATTTTGCCCCGGACAGCAAACGCATTTTGTATAACTGTTATCTTGACGGTTATGATGAACTTAAAAATGAGCAGGGTCAACCTCTATCCATAGAACTGGCTGGTCCCCGCCGGAAAATATATTTTGAACCCGACAAAACAAAAGCGGCTATTGTTACCTGTGGTGGTCTCTGCCCCGGAATCAACGATGTTATCCGGTCAATTACCATGGAGCTTTTTTACCGCTATAATGTGACGAATATAACCGGCATCAAATACGGCTTCAGAGGTTTAATTCCGGAATACGGACACAAAGCACTGCAACTTTCGCCCGAAATAGTTAAAGATATAACCCATATCGGCGGAAGCATTCTTTCCTGTTCACGGGGCCATCAGGATATTAATAAAATTATAGAATCCTTGATTAATTCCCACACAGATATGCTGTTTTGCATCGGCGGGGACGGCACGATGCGGGCCGTGCAAAAAATATCGGCAGCCATAATAAAAAGGAATTTAAAAATATCCGTTGTCGGCATTCCCAAAACAATCGATAACGATCTCAATTTAATTGAAAAATCATTCGGCTTTGATACGGCAATTGCGGAAACGGTCAACGCCATCCGCTGCGCTCATGTCGAAGCCAAAGGCGCCTTAAACGGCATAGGCCTGGTGAAAATAATGGGCAGGCTCTCCGGCCACATTGCAGCCAATGCCGCCCTGGCTCAAAATGATACTAATTTTGTTTTAATTCCTGAAGTTCCTTTTTCCCTTTACGGAAAAAACGGATTTTTACCATCCCTGGAAAAGCGCATTAAATCCGCGGGGCATGCCGTTATTCTGGTTGCGGAAGGCGCCGGTCAGGATCTTATGCGAAAGAGCAACGATCAGATCAAAACCGATGCTTCCGGAAACCTGCGCTTATACGACATCGGCACATTCCTGAAAGATGAAATTGAAAAATATTTTCAAAAAATCGATCTGGAAATTAATTTAAAATACATAGAACCAAGTTATTTGATTCGCTCCGTTCCGGCCAATGCCTCCGACAGTATTTACTGCAGCTCCCTCGGACAATACGCCGTTCATGCCGCCATGGCCGGCAAAACCGGTCTATTGGTCGCCCTGATGAAAGATGAATATGTTCATCTGCCTTTAGCTGCCGCCATATCCCGCCGTAAAATCGATCCCCGGGGAAATTTGTGGTTGCGTGTTCTGGAAACGACGGGCCAGCCGCCTTTAATGAAAGAATAAAATATAAAAAATAATGGACTTGTAAAAAGTCTCGAAGGTAGCGAATTAGGGGCGGCCTCGTAAAAAGGCCGCCCGCAAGGCGTACTTAGCGTACGCCGCATAGCCTGCCCCGTGCTTGACACGGGGAGGGATGAAGCGCAACGCGGCATCCGGCTTTTTTACGAGGCCGCCAAAAAAATACTTGCAAAATAACGCCTTATAGTTTAGGTACGACGCACATTTATTAGGAGGATTTTTCCATGTCTCGTGTTTGTGAAATATGCGGTAAAAAGCCATCAGTCGGAAACAATGTCAGCCATGCCAACAATAGATCCAAAACGTCCTGGCGTCCAAACCTGCAAAAATTACGCTGTATTGACAATAAATCGGGATCGATTAAGAAAATCAAGGTGTGCACCCGTTGTATTCGTTCAGGCTTCGTGAAAAAAGCTACATGATCGGGGGGAACCAGCCGTATTTTTTTACAGTTTCTTCGGTTTCCCGGAGAAATACGGCGTTGTCGTCGAGAAGTTGATTTGCGTGAAGAAAGATTTTTTTCATATCTGAAAAGCATAATTGTTCATCATTCTGAAGGCCGAATTTGTAAGCGTAAAGACGAATTCGGCCTTCAATATTTAATGTTTTCTTCATTCTTTCTTCAGTCATGTAAGAAAGAGCCTTTTCCATTACATCAAATACTTCCAATTTGTTCAAGCCGTACAACCAGTTGATTGTGGCGACAAATTCATCCATTTTGCCCTCCGCCGCAGTACGGATGGCATTTGCCAACAGTTCAATTGTGTTATTATTTTTTATATAATCAATAATTGCCAGGTCATAAACCATTTCCACTACCAGATGAGAGCGGTAAACAGCTTCATTATATGATATTTCCTTATTAGCCTTCTTTTGAAAATCTAAAATTGAATTTATTAACGGTTTGCCTTTAATATATGTATAACCATGGGAATCAGGATCAAAATCATCGGGTATTCCGGGACTGATGAAGCCGTAGTGCGCCAGATCATCAACAAGCAGATGAAACATCACATAAGCGGCTTTAGGATAAAGAGGTGGTATCTTCAGTAATCTTTTAATTTTATGAGTTTGTCGGGAATTGATATCCGGGTGAATGGTCAGTAAATCGGGAATAATATTATAAACAAAAATATCTAAGTCATAATCTTTGATCCCACCCATATCCAGGATTCTTTGCAGCAGATATGTATGGGTAAGCATAAGCATTCGATTTTATTCCTTGCCCGTCGCACGACATTCAATTTCTTCCAAGAGATATTTATCTTTCAGGCTTTCCATCAGGTTTATAATTTCTTGAAGGAAATCAGGCATAATAGATACTTGAATGATCGCGGCATGAGGATCAATAGTTGTTACCGTCGACATTCCCTCATACCCTTCGATAATAAATTGAACTATGGCGATTTTGTTTCGTTTTATTTTATACATTTTTTTTATCACGCTTCCCACTTAACATTTATCATTTTAAAGATCAAGAAGCGGCGGACGCTTGCAAGATGTTTAAAGAACGAAGCGCGACGCATCATCCGGCTTTTTTTACGAGGTCGTCAATAATGAAAACTTGACATAGAGATTAACCTTGATATGATACAAACCAAAGACGAATTTAAAAGAATGAATGATGACTATCATAAAGCCTCTTCCGGTAACGCATTGGAAAATTAAGAACTCTCTTAATAAAGATATAGAAAATTTATTAAGTAACGAATTCGGCATCCATCCTATTATCTCCCAGATACTTGCCAACAGGGAGTTTATGGATATAGCCAGCACTCGCCGTTATCTTTACCCTTCTCTCAATGACTTGTATAATCCTTTTTTGATGAAAGATATGAAAGCGGGCATCACACGCCTGCTCAAAGCTATTCACAATCATGAAAACATTGTGATATATGGTGATTACGACGCAGACGGCATAACGTCCGTAGCCATTCTCTTTAAATTCATTAGAGAAATAACGCCAGACGTTACTTATTATATTCCGGACAGAATTGATGAAGGCTACGGACTGAAAATTCCAGCCATTGATAATTTTAAAAAAAATAATGTCGGGTTGATTATTACTGTCGATTGCGGAATTTCCGACCATGAACAGATTGCCTACGCCCGGAACCTCGGGATAGATACAATTGTTTTAGACCACCATGCCATAGCCGGTGACCTGCCGCCCGCTGTTGCTAATATCAATCCTTATCGAACGGACTGCTCCTTTCCATTCAAAGATCTGGCCGGTGTCGGTATTGCTTATAATTTTCTGATCGCTTTGCGCGGCAGCTTACGGAAAGAAGGCTTTTGGAAAAATCGGGATTACCCTAATTTAAAACAATATTTGGATATAGTTGCCCTGGGAACTATTGGCGACATTGCGCCGCTGCAGGATGAAAACAGGATTTTCGTCAAAATCGGCCTGGATTTAATCACCGAAGGCAGAAGACCGGGAATCAAAGCGCTCAAAGAAATAAGCGGCATTGATGGTCATGTAATTGATTCCTTCAAGGCATCTTTCTGTCTTATACCGCGTATAAATGCCGCCGGACGCATTGCCTCACCTCTGGATGCAGTAGCCATGCTTTTGACGGAAGATATTGAAGAGGCCAGAATGCTTGCAGGAAAGCTCGATGCCTATAACCGTCGCCGGCAGGCAATGGAAAAAACAATACTCAACGAAATACTGGAAATAATAAGCAGCAATCCTGAATTTGAAAAAAAGAACGCATTGGTTTTCGCCTCTGATAAATGGCATCCGGGGGTTGTTGGTATTGTCGCCTCCCGGCTGGTTGATCTTTTCAACCGTCCGGCTTTTGTTATCAGCCTGAAAGAGGGGATTGGTAAAGGATCCGGCCGTAGCATTACTGATTTTAACATATACAAAGGAATTCAGCAGTGTTCATCTCTATTGCTTTCCTACGGCGGGCATAATTATGCTGCTGGTATTTCCATCAGGGAAGAAGATGTCAACGAATTTGCTTCTTTCCTGGATCAAATAATCCGGGAGAGCGCTCAACTTTCTGATCTTACTTCTCAAACAATGATCGACTCCGAATGTGAGCTCAAAGACATAAATATGAGTTTCATCAGTCAAATGCAAATGCTGGCGCCCTTTGGCAGCAGGAATCCCGAACCTGTGCTGTGCGCTCGCAATATTAAAGTATCTTCGCCGACTATTGTCGGCAATAATCATTTAAAAATGTGTCTTTCGAGCAACGGAATGACCTGTAATTCCATTTGGTTTTCTATGGGACATCACCGTGATGCAGTTGTCGGCGCTAATCTTGACATCGCTTTTACTCCGCAAATTAATCAATGGAATGGAGCATCTGATATTCAACTGAAGATGAAGGATGTGTCTATCCTTTCTTGATGAGTTCGTAAAAAGTCCACTGCTGCGTTGCGCTGCATCCCTCCCCGTGTCAAGCACGGGGCAGGCTATGCGGAGTACGTAAAAAGTACACCTCATTCCTCGGGATTTTCACGCCTTGCCTCTGGATCTCTTTACGAACTCATCTTAATGTAGGGAGGAATAATTCATGAATTTGGCTACTAAAGCAGCGTTGTACAACTTCCTGCTCTTCCCCGGCTGGGGGCATATCTATTTAAAAAAATATAAACGCGGAATCGTAATTATCGTAACTATTCTGGCGGGGATGTTGTCGCTTTGCTGGTCTATAGCCCAGGTCGCGCTGACAATTTTGAGGACAAAACCATTCAAAAAAGGGACGGTAGATATAAACGCCGTGTTCAATCTGTCCACGGAAACGATAAAAGCCATTACTGAACAAAGAGTTGCGCCCCCTGATTCTATCCTGTTGATCCTGTCGTTTATAGTTCTTTTATGGCTATTTTCAATAATAGACGCCTATCGCATTGGCAAAAAGCAGATGCAGCAAAGCGCTGCACCAGCCACTTCAGCATAGAACAAGGGGTTGCAACCCCTTGTTCTAAACAGTGTTTGACTTCGCAAAGGTAGCGCTTGATTTGGAAATGGAATTACCACTTCCGCAGATCAACAATCGCCTTCTCATCCGGTTTGATGGTTCCGGCTTCTACATATTCAATCTGATCAACCTTCACCGTGCATGTCTGTTTAAAATAATTTTTAAAATCGGCTTCCCATTTGGCTTCGCCTACTTGCGGGGATGCCTTTTCGACCAGCAATTTCAAATTATCAGCATGACCTTCTCTTGTTACTATCGCCTGCAGCGGCAGGTTATTGTACTTCGCCTGTAATGCTTTCAACTGGCTGGGCGCTAAAAACATGCCCCGCACTTTGGCGGCATCACCTACCCTGCCCGCAATTCCCGCCAACCGATACGACGTTCGCCCGCAGGAGCAGGGTTCCGCAACTATGCGCGATAAATCACCGGTTCCAAAGCGCAGTAAAAAGAAAATATCATTGAGCCTGGTAACGACAACCTCTCCCAGTTCACCGTCGGGAACTTTTTTACCGGTTTCCGGATCAATTATTTCCACGATTGTTTCTTCACAAATATGCCAGCCTGTTTTCGCGCTGCATTCATAGGCGATGTCACCCACTTCCGTTGCCCCGTACATTTGATAGGTATCAATTCCGTACTCCTTCTCAAATCTTTGGCGTAAATCCGGCGGCAGTGGTTCGGCGCCAAAGCAGGCTTTTCTCACGCTAAAATCTTTTCTGAAATTAAAGCCCATCTCTTCGGCCTTCTTGATGATTGACATTAAAAAACTGGGAGTGCCCGTATAGGCGGTCACTTTCAAATCTTTAATCAGCTGCACCTGAACCTGGGATGATGACGCTCCGGAAGGCACGACCGTAGCTCCCACTTTGCGCAAGCCGTTGTGGAAAGTGAGACCGGCAGCAACCAGGTGGTAGGAAAAAGCGCAAAGAGCGGTATCATTGGGGCCGATTCCCGCGGCATGATATGCCCGCGCCCACAGAAAATCAGTCTCGGACAGATGCGGCTCATATACTGGACCGGGCGAAGTAAAAATCCGGTCAATTTTTATATCGGGGTTCTGCAAACCGGCAAACGGCGGCTCTTCCAGTTCCATCTCCACCAGTTTTTCCCGGGAGGTGACCGGCAATATCTCCAAATCCTCCCTGGATTTTATCTCACGCGGATCGATTTTCTGCGCATAGAATATTTGCCTGATCCGGGCCGACTTCTCATAACCCAATCTCACCATGCCGACCAATTTTTCATCCTGCTTTTCTTTTCTTTCTTCCCTCGTCCACGATTCTTTTTCATCAAACAAATGATTCATTATTATTCCCCTTACTGTTTAGCAATATTGAAATCTACAAGGATAACTGTATAAAATTCTTCCAAATATTTAAGGTGTTTTTTAAGAATGGTCTTTAGAATCTCTATATTAATCGCCTGGTAGTCATGGATGGCAATATTTCTGAAACGTACCATCGCCTGCATTTTTTTCGATAAATCCCTGCCGATGATTCCTCCCTGCTCCAAGCGTAAAAAAATATCCCTGATCGTATCCGGAATACATAATCCTTCCGAGGCAATTACATCAGCTGCAAGGTCAATTGTAGATTGCACAGCCCTTTGGAGGTTTAAGACAAAAATATCCTGTTTGTTAATTTCATCCAGGGAGTCAGGATTCAATCCTGTTACCTCTTTAATGCGTCGAAGGCACTTTTGAATTGATGCAGTTTTGGCCAAAACAACATCCTTATCCGGCATAAATTCTTCCTTTCAGAATATTATCTTCGCATATCTTCCGCGTCTGTTTTAAGTCATCGTATTGATTAATTGTATCCACAAAAAATTGATTATAATATTTTTTATCTTTCGTAAAAACCGGAATACCTTTCTTTAAAACCTGCATTTTTAAAACCGGTGAAGCTGAATTTAAGACGGCGATATCAATTTCTCTCTTCAGTATCCCGTTCAATTCACTTTTCATTTCATTAATCTCAAAAATATCCGGCTCGTTTTCAAAAAGAATTCCAATATCTATGTCACTCTCATCCGTCATTTTACCGCTGGCCGCGGAGCCAAAAAGAAATACCAGCAGGACGCCGGATTTTATTTCAAAGTAATCCTTCAATTTGACAAGTATTTCTGAATTAATTTTATCCCGGAACATGTGGTCCTTCCAAATCCCCCTTTTGTAAAGGGGGATACAGGGGGATTTTTATTGCACTTTGTAAAATCTCCCCTCACCCCTCTTTAGAGACTTTGTCGCAATAGCTGATTGTCATTGCGAAACGCCTCTCAGGCGTTGTGGCAATCTAATATTTTCAAGATCTTACGAGATTGCTTCGCTCATTGAATTCGCTCGCAATGACATTATGACACAGTCTCTTAGAAAAGAGGGGGCTGTAGTGCTTAAGTCAAGGACATTGAGTCCTTATTTATATAAAATACTATCCAATATTCTCATATATTTTTAATTCCTTAATCGCTTTTGCCATGTTTGTAAAGTCGCTGTCGTTATGCAGAAGAAATAAATCGTTTTCTATTGCCGTTTGCGCAATAAGCAAATCAACAGTGCTGCGTATGGTTATTCCGGATCGCCGACAAATGAAATTTAACCGGGCAGCCTTTTCATAAGATTCTTTTCCGGAAAGGAGATAATAAAAAGGAATTGTTTCCAAGTATTCCTGAAGTTTAGTAAATTCTTCCGGCGTTTTCGAGCCTTGTAATATTTCCATGTAAATTAATTCATTTATCCCGTAGGGCATGCCCTTTTCCAGAATTTTTTCGAAAGCGGAAACCACGCTGTTTTCTTTGCCCTTAAAAAAATCGATAAGCACAGATGTATCAACTAATATCATTTGCCTTCTCTCATTTTCTTATAATCATAATCTTCCGCAAAGTTGATCTTGCCCTTCAGATCGCGCAAGTCTTTTATTTTTCTGTTTTTGACGAATTCTCTTAAGGCGGTTTCAATTAATTCCCTCTTCGTATGAATATTCCCGGCATATTTAAATGCTTCAGCGACCAGTTGATCATCTAAAACAATATTCGTTCTCATAATACACCTCCTGATGTGTATTGTAGTGTGTATTTATGTGTTCGTCAAATTAATTGTGATGAAATAGGAAAATAAGTCATAAAAATTGCCGGTTAAGGACAGCTTCGTAATTTCAACCCGGACCACTCAGTTGCCCAGCACCTAAAACATGAACGTACCGTTGGGCGACACACATGCTTGGTTAATAAACGGCACTGCGAAGAGTTTCACATCCCGGCTATTCTGCCGATTGTCTTGGCCAGAACGGAAATAGAGAGTCGCATCTATCGGAACATCGTGAAAGCCACTGTCATGGAATCTCTTAATTGTTTGGTAACCAGGATCATCAGGAATGAAGAAATGCCATTGAATGCACTTGCTCTCGTTTAGACGTCGCTCACGCAGTAATTTCTGCCAGGAATCTTCAGAAATGCTTCTAGTTGACCATTCGCTTAAATCCATTGTCGGTATCTTGAGATCATGAACTAAGCGACTCTTGCCTTCAATGGTCTTATTTATGGGAATAACACCAGAGTAACCAAGTTCTTCAGAACGCAATGATAGATAAGACAGAAAGACGCTACGATCTCCTGGGTTGTAAAGCACTATGTTAGTCTTAGAATCAAAGGCGGTGATGTCGATCATTGATTGTTTTTGACGTGGTTGATTCTTCGGGGGGCTATCTTGGGATAGAGGAATGCGTCCACTGCCCTGCGATGGCAAAGTTGACGACGTTTGCTTCATGGATTGCTGGGAATTGGAAGAAATGAAATGCTTTGCTATTAATGTCGTTATGAGGAACAGAATTACGCCACCAACGACAGTGACAATAATCTTTCCAGTAAAGGTTTCATGCCATGATTTTGGTGTTCGTGTGCTGCGTTGCTCTTCAATTCTCCGTCGCTCCCATTCTTCCCTAATCAGAATCCCTTCAGCCGATTGGGGATCGTTTCGTTCCCCCAATGTAGCCAACTGTTCTGGCGTCTTATTCTTCAATTCTTCAGCGGTAAACTCTGGCATTCATCTCACCTTGCCCAACAGTGTTTATATGGATCAATATAAATATTGCACTCGTCGACAGTGCTATCGGCATAAAACACCGCTCAAGATATTTCGTTTTTGTTGCATAATACTGCGATTCGATTGTATTATTAACCATATTTCGCATTTTTCAGCAAGGATATTATGCATAACCGTTTGATATCCCAAGTGATTTACTAGAAATTAACCGCTAATATTTTCAAATTACAGATTACTATTCGAAGTCGTGCACATAGACAAAAAAATCAAAATGAATGACGACAGTAAGGTATTCGTAGATTAAAATAACCGGTAAATATCGGATTAGTCAGTGCATTTTTCAACCTTTAATCAGCATTTGCCAACGGTCCAAGCTGTCTCTTTAAATTTGTACGCTGCTCTGGTATATCGCTTCACTGATGCCATTTTATGGAGGAAGGATGTTTTTGGTGCATTTTTTGAAAATGCTAATAATGTAATAATGCAGGCGAAGGAAGCTGAAAGGCGTTACAACCAGCGTTTGCGGCGTTTGTAGGCTTTTACGTCTTTGTAGGATTTAGCGATGCCGGTGGCGGCCATGCCCAGATAGAATTCCTTGACATCCGGATTTTCGGAGAGATCTTTGGCCGTTCCTTCCATCATGATCTTGCCGTTTTCCATGACATAGCCGTAATGGGCGACTTGCAGGGCCATGTTGGCGTTTTGTTCCACCAGAATGATGGTGGTGGAATGTTCTTCATTAATCTTTTTGATAATATTGAATATTTCTTTGACTACCAGCGGAGCCAGCCCCAGAGAAGGTTCATCCAGCATTAAGAGATGCGGATGCGCCATTAAAGCCCGACCAATAACCAGCATCTGCAGTTCACCGCCGCTGCAATACCCGGCCAGTGATTTTTTTCTTTTCACCAGGGCGGGGAAATAGTCGTAAACCATCTCCAGATCCTGCTTGTAAGGCTGCCCTGCCCGCGTTGCCGTACCAACGCGCAGATTTTCTTCAATTGTCAAATATTTAAACGGCTGCCTTCCTTCGAGCACCTGAATTATGCCCTGGCGGGTGATATATTCCGGCGCCTGATTCTGGATATTCTTATTTTCATAAATAATCTCGCCGTCCGTTACCTCACCGTTTTCCGGTTTCAACAAACCCGATATTGCTTTCAATGTGGTTGTTTTTCCGGCACCGTTGCTGCCCAGAAGCGATACTATGTGTCCTTTTTCCACACTTAAAGAAACACCTTTTAATACCTGGATAACATCAGAATATACAACGGATATATTGTTTATCTGCAATAAAATATCGCCCATAATCTACCTTAATAGGAAAACGGCCAGAGCCGGAAGCTGGAACGAACTATTCTCCACAACTCGGCAATGCCGCGCGGTTCGAATAAAATAAATAAAACAATCGCCAGTCCAAAAACAAATTCCCGCAAGGGCGCCATGTTTAATCCGGAACTGGTTATAAAACCCATGTTCATGAGTAATCCCGTGATATAGCGCAACAGTTCATTCAGCAGTGTGATAAAGGTTGCCCCGAATATGGCTCCAGGAATGTTGCCCATGCCGCCGATGATCACCATGGCGATGTATTCCACGGAAAGGCCTAAATTAAACGGTTCCGCCGTAACACTGACCATGTAATATGCCCAGAGCGCTCCGGCGAAGCCGGCATAAAAAGAACTGATGGCGAAGGATAAAAGTTTATATTTGAAAATGGGAATGCCCATTCCTTCGGCAGCCCGATCATTATCCCGAATAGCGATAAACGCACGGCCGTACTTGCTGCGCATGATGTTTACGGCAAACCAGGTCATCAAAACAAGACTGATGAAGATCATGAAGAAAAACGGCCGGTCGCCGACCACTTCCCACTGGAATAATTTCGGAGATGGCAGCGTGATTCCCATTGTTCCCTGCGTCACGCTGTCCCAATGAACCAGCACATATTCAATAATAAACTGACCGGCCAGAGTAGCGATAGTTAAATAGAGTCCCTTCAACCGCCCCGAAGGAATTCCGAAAATCATGCCGACAAGAGCGGTAATAACACCGGCTGCCGGTATTGCCAGATAAAAACCAACGCCGAGACGGGTAGCTAATACGGCCGCCGCATAAGCGCCGACACCGAAAAACGCGCCATGTCCCAATGATATTTGTCCGGTATACCCGACGAGAATATTCAGGCCGATGGCGGCAATGGCGGCAATTCCGATTGTATTGATAACGTACAGCATATAAGAACTGACAAGAAAAGGAGCGGCGATAAAAAATAAAAGCAGGAATACGCACATGGAAACACGTCCGTAATCCGTCTCAAATACAGTTAGCTCCTGAGCGTAGTTTTCACGATAATTACCGCAGGGATGAAACGAAAATCTTCTCATTTAAACCCTCTCAATTTCCACCAGACCGAATAAGCCGTAAGGTTTAACCAATAATATGAAAACCAGCACAATATACGGGACAACATCGCGCAGCGACGGGGATAAATAGCCGCCGGTAAATGTCTCCAGGAGGCCGATGATTATGCCGCCGATGATTGCGCCGCTGATGCTGTCGAGACCTCCCAGGATGACTACCGGAAAGACTTTCAATCCGATGGAACTCAAATCGTGGACATTAACCCCGTTGATGATCCCCAGTACAATACCGCTCATACTGGCCACAAGTGCGGCAATCGCCCAGGACAAGGCAAATACGCGCCGCACATGAACTCCCAGGGATAATGCCGCTTTCTGATTATCGGCTACCGAACGCATATATATTCCTTGCGATGATTTCTTAAAGAATAATCCGAACATAACTAAAAAGACGATACTGATTACCAGCGTTGCCGTGTAAACGGGAGCGATGTAGATGGAACCCCAGCGCAGGGCCATGAATGCCGGTAAGAATTTCGGATAAGTTTGCAGATCGCCACCCCAGATAAACAAAATAATTCCTTTGAACATAGCCGCCAGGCCTACCGTCAGCATGATAACAAAAATCAGTTTTTCACCGATCAGCGGCCTCAAGAAAAATCTTTCAATTAAAAATCCCAAAAGGAAACAACCAATAAGCGTTAAAACAAACGCGATAAAGATTGGCAGCTTTGCCCAGGTAATTAATGCCAGAAAAAAGAATGCTCCCAAGGCCAAAAGTTCGCCGTGAGCAAAGTTCAATACACTGGACGATTTAAAAATCATAACAAAGCCCATGGCGGATATTCCATAAAGAAGCCCGATGCAGACACCGTTGACCAGGAGCTGAAGAAAAAAATCCATTTTGAAGTCCTTTTTATTCCACCTTATTAATTTTTACTGTTGTTTCAATTTCACCGATGCGGCCGTCACGGTAACGAACCTTGCCCAGTACGTTGACGCTTTTCTCATTGCGGTACATTGCTTCGATAATTTTTATATACAGACCGTAAACGAAGCGCCGCCGGACTTTTCCTGTGCGGGTAAGTTCCTCTTCATCCGCATCCAGTAATTTGTAAAGCAATATAAATACTTTAATTTTCATTAAATCGGGAAGCTGCTCGTTGACTTTTTGCACTTCCTGCAAAATTAATTCTTCGACGGCAGGCTGCTGGGAAAGATCCATATAAGTCGTGTAGGGAATCATTCTTTCTTCCGCCCAGTTGCCGACATTTCCCAGATCAATATTGATCATTGCCGTTATAAAGGGCCGGTTTTCTCCGAAAATAACCGCTTCCTTAATATAGGGGCTGAACTTCAGGCGGGTTTCGATAAAATCAGGGGAAAATGCTTCGCCGCTCTTGTTGCGGATAATGTCTTCTTTCCGGCCTATTATCAACAAATGACCGTCGGCATCAATGTAACCGGCATCGCCTGTTTTCAGCCACCCGTCAATAAAAGCATTTTGTGTTGTTTCATAATCCTTATAATAACCGGAAAAAACAGCCTCGCTTTTCACCAGGACTTCCTGATCTTCGGCAATCTTAACTTCAGTCAGGGGCAACGGCTTTCCGACCGTTTCCAGTTTCACTTCATTATCCGGCTGCAACTGGAAAATCCCACCCGCTTCCGTTAACCCATAACATTGTTTGAGATTTAAACCGACGGCGCGGAAAAAATGAATTACATCCGGACTGATGGGGTGGCCGCCCGTGAAAGCGCTGCGAAAGCGCGAACAGCCCATGCGATCCAGCAACGGGCGGTAAACAAGTTTTGACATCAACTTATATAAAAATCTTAATTTTGCAGGTATTTTCTGTTTTTTTGAAGTTTTCTCGACAATCTCCTTGCCTACCGACTCCCCCAGGTAGAACAAATTTCTCTTCAGCCAGCCGGCATCGGATATTTTCACACGTATGCTGGACGCCATATCCTCCCAGAAGCGCGACGACGTTATAATTAAAGACGGACCGATGTCGCGAAAATCTTCCAGCACGGTTTCGGCTGTTTCGGGGAAATTAATGGTCATCGCGCTTTGCAGGGCAACACCGAAGCACCACATTTGATCAACAATCCAGGCAGGCGGCGATATGGAGATCCAATTTTCTCCCGGCTTAATATCATTGGCTTCAGTCCACTGCATGGCGATGGACATCAGATTGCGATGGGAAAGCATGGCCAGTTTAGGAATGCCGGTTGTTCCCGACGTCTGAATCATTACGGCAATATCATCAACTCGACCTTTGTTTATCTCCTCATCAATGAAATTCCTGTTCTCTTGAAGATATTTTTCACCCGTTTCCAGCAGTTTCGCATAGCTTACCAACCACGGATCGCTCTCGTAGGAAGTCATTCCGGTGGGATCTATATAAACAACTTTCTTGATAAACGGCAGTTTTTCCTTGATTTCCAAAAGTTTGTCTGTCTGTTCCTGATCCTGTACTACAACAATTGGCGAGTCAATACGTCTGATCGAAGTATTTAATTCTTCGGCAACAGATGATGTAAATAAATTCAGCGTCATTGCCCCCAGAGCATGCGCCGCGGAAGCAGAAAACAACCATTCGGGATGATTCTCAACGATCATGCAAAGGGTATCGCCGCGTTTAAGCCCCAGGGCAGCAAATCCGGAGGCGGTCTTTTCCATGTAACGATAATAATCCGCCCACGTGTATTTTTGCCAGATGCCAAAGGCTTTGTCCCGGACAGCAGTTTTTTTGTCGCCGTATTCAGACGAATTTGCAGCCAGAATTTGCGGAAGTGTCTTGAAACCGGGACCTTTTTTTTGTGCTGTTGAATCCAACCTGTTGTGCCTATTGCCTTCCATTTTTTATACCAAATTGCATTCAAAGCATAACGCGGCGGCAAGGAGGGGGCTCCGCAGGCGTATTATTAATACGTTGAGGAAGCCGACAACGCGGCCAACAAAGTTAGGCAAAGAATGCAACTTGGTATTATAAAGTTTCGACATCACCCAGATAAGCTTTGATTACTTCCGGATGATTGCTTATTTCTTCGGGCGTTCCTTCGCCCAGTTTTTCTCCGAAATTTAAGACCATAATGCGTTTGGAGATACTCATAACGATGGACATATCATGTTCAACCAAAATCATCGTGAGTCCCCAGGTTTGATTTAGTTCCAGGAGGAAACGAACCATGTCTTCCTTTTCCTCCAGGTTCATTCCCGCAAACGGTTCATCCAAGATGAGCAGTCGGGGCTCCAGAGCCAGCGCCCGCCCTAATTCCACCCTCTTCATCATTCCATAGGGCAGAGAACCGACAGCTTTTTTGCGGATGGGCTGCATTTCCAGAAAATCGATTATCTCTTCCAGAACCTGGCGATGGCGCATTTCTTCTTTTTTTACCGACGGTGAAAAAAGGCAGGAATTAAAGAAACTGTACTGGCAATGAATGTGCCGCGCCAGAGTCATATTGGCGAGCACCGTCATTCCCGGAAATAATTCAATATTTTGAAATGTCCTGCCAATCCCGACGGAAACGAGTTCATGCGTATGCAGGTTGGTAATATCCCGGCCGTTAAAAATTATCCGTCCTTTTTGAGGATGATAGAAGCCGGTAATGCAGTTGAGTAAACTTGTCTTACCGGCTCCGTTAGGACCAATAATGGACATCAATTCGCCTGTATGGACATTAAGATCGACATCTTTGACGGCGATAACGCCGCCGAAACTCAAACGCAGGTCTTTAATTGCCAATTCGGCTTTTTTATCTTCTTCCTGCCGGTCATTTACTATCGACAACCGGCTGCGAAAAGCTTTCATGAAAATCCTTTTGGAACTTAAAAAAAATCTCTATTTGTTGAGCAATTTAATCTTGTCCTTCCCCGGTACATAAAAATTAGTCAAAGGCACAAACGATCCGTCCTCCGAAACCTTAACCATGCGGGCGGTAAATGATGCGCCATGATCATCCTTTGTATATGTAACTTTGGGTATCAAACCGCCAAAATCTTCGTCTTTAAATGATTCCATGGCGGCGTTGATCGTTTCCGGATTAATGACTTTTGACTTTTCGTGGGCACGAATAAAGGCCCGCTCCATAATCATTCCTACGGCAACTCCTTCCCAGTAAGCGGCGTCGAATGCCTCCACTGTTTTGTAGCGCTTCCATAGTTCTTTCATTATCTTCATGCCTTCAGTGTCATCTGTTGGCAGCCCCCCCGGAAATTGAATGACAAGACGGTCCCGAATCAGTCCCTTGCTCATTTTAAAGAAATCAGGATCAGTTGATGTCCATGTTCCCAAAAACAACGGCTGGTAATTAATCCGGTCGGCGCTCTTGAACGCGGTAATAATTGCGGAAGGCAGCATCTGGATGAAAATATATTCCGCGCCTGCTTTTTGCAAGCGAAGCAATTCAGTATTCAAATCAACTGTTTTCGGAGGAAATTCTTCAATGGCAACTATATTGATATTCTGTGCTTTTGCATATTCCTTACTGGGTTCGTGAATCGACCGCCCATAAGCATTGTTATAGGTAAGCAGACCGACTTTAGGAGCATCCTTGCCTTTGTGAATCACCTTGATGTATTCGAGAACGGCTTGACAATCCATCTTATAGCTTCCGAAGGGCAGATACATGTACTCAATTGGTTTTTCCAGAATTTCCCAACTGGTGGAATAATTGATTGTCGGTATTTTATATCTCTGTACAATCGGCTTGGCCGCCAATCCCTCACCGGCGCCCCAAGTGGCAATCATGTCAACTTTATCCTGTTGAGCAAATTTCTGCACCGCAGCAACGGCTTCCGGAACTTTGTAAGCCGTATCAACCAAAATCATTTCTATTTTACTGCCGGCGACCCCGCCTTTAACTTCATTGACATAACGGAAATAATCCTGCTGACCTTTGGCGTGAAACTTTCCCCAGCTGGACGCCGGACCAGTCATGTTAATGGCCGCTCCGACTTTAATTGTTTTTGCCGGTTTAGCCGATTCGCAAGAAATCAACAACAGAACGGTCAGTATTGCCATCAAACAAATATGCAACTTTTTCATGTTTTTTCCTCCCTCTTTTATGATTCTCAACTCACGGCAAAAAAAAACCGTGGGCTGATATTTATCTGCCCACGGTTCATTCCCCTTTGAAGCGGTCATGTACCAGTCAGGCAGACCTTCCTAAAGCTAAAGCTAAAAAAAGTAAAAAATGCTGCCTGCTGATAACCCGATTTTTTAAACATATTTACTTAACCTTTCGGAGAAGCCTATAGTGCAAATAACTGGACAAAGTCAAGAAAAAAATACTATAAAGCGCCGCAATAGAAATCATATAATTGAACAGTATCCGGTACGATTCTACATGACGTGATGCATTATTCCTGCTGTAGATTATCGGAGAAAATAAATATTTAAATATTGATCGATTTTCATGCCTGTTGAAAAGACAAAAGCTACAAGTATTTTACTGCTGGTTTTCCGATGCATTCCGAGAAAAGTGCGTAAGGGTTTATTCCTGCTTCTATTCGCGCTCTTTTATCATCTGCTGTCCAAGAACCGTCTGATCGCTTTGCACAATCTCCGTTGTTCTTTTCCGGAAAAAGAAATGGATGAACTGATTCATATTGCCAAAGGTGTTTACCGCAATTTTGCCATTGTGGCAGCGGAATTTTTTGACCTGCCTTATATAAACAAGGACAATATTCACAAGTGGCTGGATGTAGAAGGTCTGGAAAATTTTCAAAAAGCCAATGCCCAAGACAAAGGCGTCCTTTCCATCGTTGCCCATTTTGGCAACTGGGAATTAATGGCAATTGCGGGGGCCATATTCCTTAAACCAATGCACATAGTGTATCGTCCACTGGATAACCCGATTTTTAACAATATAGTTGAGTATGTGCGGACTGTGCAGGGCAATTCATTGGTTCCAAAGGAAAAAGCGGCATTACGTATTATCAGGTTACTGCGGGATAATCAGTTGATCGCCATTCTCAATGATCAAAATGTAGCCCGCGAAGAAGGTGTATTTGTCGATTTTTTTGGACGTCCTGCCTGCACAGGTATTGGATTGGCTGCAATGGCTATCAGTTCCGGCGCTCCGGTTCTTCCCTGCTTTATGGCAAGGCAAAAGTCAGGAAAATATCTGCTTATTTTGCAGCCTGCTGTAGAAGCCGTATGCACGGGCGATTACGAAAAAGATTTATTGGTTAATACGCAGCGTTTTACTAAAATTGTTGAAGAAGTTATCCGTGAATATCCGGAACAGTGGTTTTGGGTTCATCAACGCTGGAAGACCAAGCCCTGGCAGGCATAAAGCCATATTATTTCATCGTTAAGGAGATATAATGAATTTTAAGGGTGTTATCACAATTATTCGTATTCCTTTTCTGATCCTGGCGCTGATCCTGGGTATTCTTGGGGCGTCTGTTGCCTGGTATGAATCCAGACTATTCGGTTCAATGTTCAATCCTGGCTATGCGATCCTTGCTACCGTCGGCTTGCTTATTGCCCATGCGGCGGTAAATATTTTCAATGATTATTTCGATGCTAAAAGCGGCCTCGATTTTAAAACAGAGCGAACGCCTTTCAGCGGCGGCAGCGGCGCCACACCGAACGGCCTGATGACGATTCAACAAGACCTCTGGCTGGGCATTATCTGCTTCATAATTCTTATCCCCATCGGCACATTCTTTGTTCTGGAAAGTGGCTGGATGCTTTTGCCTCTGCTGATTGTCGCCGCACTCCTGATCATCCTGTATACACCCGTTATTTTAAAAACGGGCTACCCGGAATGGTCTCCCGGCCTGGGATTGGGAATACTGCCGGTTATGGGCGCCTATTATGTGCATACCGGCGCATATTCCTGCACAGCTTTTATTGCTTCAGTGCCTTCATATTTGCTGGTGCATAATCTGCTCTTACTGAACGAATTCCCGGATGTGGAAGCGGATAAAACCGTGAACAGACGGACACTGCCGATTGTCATCGGAAAGAAAAAAGCGGCTTATGTCTTTTCTTTATTCGTGATACTGGTTTACGTCTGGATTATCTGGGCGGTTATAAGCGGCAATATGCCCGTATTCACCTTGCTGACCTTGATTACATTGCCCATCGCCGTTTCCGTGATTAAAGGATCATTCCGGTATGACGATATGAAACAATTCCTTCCGGTCATGAGCAGGAATGTTCTGCTCATATTGTCGATCCAGGCGCTCATTGCTGTGGGGTATATTCTGGGCGGAATTTTTCGGTATTGACGGCCTCGTAAAAAGGCCGGATGCTGCGTTGCGCTTCATCATTCGTCATTGCGGCGTACGCTAAGTACGCCTCTCTCCTCATGATTTGCGCGCCTTGCCTGCGACCTTTTTACGAGGCCGTCTGAAAATTGTTATTTGTGCAACCTTTTACGAATCCATTATTACTAAGATATCGTACTATTCAATGCCGAGCTTTTCAATGCGGTATTTTAAGGAATCAACGGTAACACCCAGCATTTCGGCGGTTTTCGTCTTCACTCCCCTGGTTTTCTGCAATGCTTTTTCAATGAACGTTCTTTCTATCTTTTCCATCTCTTCATTCAGATTTACGCCCTTGTTCGGGATCTCAACATGAAGATCAGCCGTGTTATCATTACCGGTCGATAATATTAAGTTTTCCGGTAAAATTATATTGGAACTTTCCATGGCCACACTGCGCTCAATAATGTTTTCCAGTTCGCGGATATTGCCGGGAAACGCATGTTCCATCAATAGTTCCATGGCATATGAAGAAATTGTTCGGACTTCTTTTTTAAACTCCCGTGCGTATTTTTCGATAAAATGTTTCGTCAGCAGGGGTATGTCGTCTTTACGTTCTCTCAGCGGCGGCATATGAACGGGAATAACGTTGAGACGATAATAAAGATCCTCACGAAATTCGCCTTTTTTGGCTTTTTCTTGGAGATTTTGATTAGTGGCTGATACTATACGCACATCGACTTTGATGTCTTCCGCCCCGCCAATACGGCGAAAAGTTTTCTCCTGCACGATCCGCAGAAGCTTGACTTGTAAAACCGGCGGCAACTCGCCAATTTCATCGAGGAACATTGTCCCGCCCCTGGCCATTTCAAAGAGGCCCGGCTTGTCTGCATAAGCACCGGTAAAAGAACCCTTCATGTAACCAAATAATTCGCTTTCGAGCAAATTTTCCGGAATCCCCCCGCAATTGATCACTACTATGGGCATTTTGGCCCGTGAAGAATTTTCGTGAATGGCGTGCGCCACCAGCTCTTTCCCTGTCCCGCTTTCACCCAGGATTAAAATATTCGCCGGCGTATCCGCCACTTTTTTAATAGTTGCGAATATTTTCTGCATTTCACGAGTTGATCCGATCATGCCGCAAAATGACGCATCTTCCGCTCTTGATCTAGTCTCATTTTTTTCATTGATAAGACCTTTTTTAAGCAGCGCCGAACGGACAACCTTTTTTAATTCTTCAATGCTGCCGCCTTTTTCCACATAATCATAAGCGCCCTCTTTCATTGCGTTGATAGCTGTTTCTCCCGATGCATAGGCCGTAATCAAAATAACCATAGTTTCGGGATATTGATCTTTAACGGATTTGAGAAATTCAATGCCGTCGATTTTCGGCATTTTTAAATCCGTAATCACCAGATCAAAAACATTCTTACGACAAAGATTCATTGCCTTGGGCGGACCTTCGGCACAGGTTACATCATAACCTTCCTGGGTCAACATTATCTCCAGAAATTCTCTCATGCCCTGATCGTCATCAACAACAAGAATCCTAGCCATTCAGTTTATCTCCCGAATTTTCGTTTTCAGCAGGCAGCCATACTTTGCATTTTGTACCATGATTTACTCTGCTTTCGATCTCAATTTTCCCGTCATATCCATCTACAATCCTGCCGACGATAGCCAAACCCAACCCCGTTCCTTTTTCTTTATCCGTGAAAAATGGTTCAAAGATCTTTTTTAAATCTTTCTCCTCGATGCCTGATCCCGTATCCGCTATTTTAATTTCGACATTTTTTTTGCTGTCTTGATTAAATAATTTTGTCTCAACGGAAAGAACTCCCCCCTCTTTCATTGCCTGAATTGCATTCAGCACCAGATTATTAATGACTTGCCGTATTTGTTCTCTATTGGCGAAAGCTGTTGCGTTTTGGTCCAGTGAGCAGCTGATTTTAATCTCATTTGTCCAATCCCTGGATAATTTGATGTTTTCCAGAACGTCCGTGATAGTTTCATTAATGTCTACTGCTTCGCGGACAACGGGAATCGGCTTCGCCAACAAAAGAAAATCACGCACAAAGTTGTCCAGCTGGTCTTTGCCGCGCAATATTATCTGCATCAAACGATCTTCCGTATCCTTTAAGTTCAGGCTTCCTCTCAGCAGCTCGATCGAACCGGTGATTGACGTCAACGGGTTGCGCATTTCATGGGCAAGTCCGGCGGCCATTTCGCCGATTAGAGCGAGCCGTTTGCTTTTTTCCAGATTTTCTTCCATACGCCTGATCTCGGTGAGATCCTGAAAAATCAAAATACTGCCTATCTCTTTACTTTGCTTATCCTTCAGCGGAGAGACGGAACATCCTAAGTGAACCTTTCTGCCCCTGTTAGCTTCAATTATAAATTCCGCTCTGCTTTTTCTAACTATTCCGGTCGGAAAAGAAGTGATAAATTCCGGGAATACATCGGCAATCGGCCTGTTTTTTACAGAAGCCAATGAAAAGCCTGTAATCTGCTCCGCAGCCCGATTGAAAGTTTTTACAGTACCCTGCAAATCAATTGTCATAATGCCTGTATCAACAGACTCAACTATGCTGCGAAAAAGCAAGTCCAATTGATTGAATTCAGATTCTTTTTCCTGTAACAGGAATCTTACCTTTTTTTCCTGTTCAACAACAAAGCTGGCCAAAAGTGCTAATACATAGAATGATACAATATGAACAAGGATCCTGGCCGCAACTTCTTCTGCCGCCAGACTATAATCATGCTCCACAGTTGCAACCTGCGGTATCAATTGGTAATATTCCAGCCCCAGAAGTAAACCATAGAAGATTCCTGACGACGAAGCTATAACCAAGCCGCCGTAACGACCGAGAAATATGACTGAATAGATGATTACCAAAGTATACAGTACCGAATAATTACTGCGAAAACTTCCTGTAATATAGACCAGCATGGTAACCAGAAGGACATCGACCGCCAATTGCAGGTAAATATTTATTCTTAAATCTTTGAATACTTTCAAAATAAGGATATAGGCTATGGAGAAAAAATAAGTTGCAGCAATAATAAAATAGAGAAAGTTGAGGGTGTATACGGAAACAGGAAACCCGGTTTTTTTTATATCGAGAAAAATGGCTAAACCCAGAAATAAAGTGACGATGATCAACCTGAAAATGATTAATAAACGCAGACGCGATTTGTTCTTGTCTTCTATGGAGGATTCAATATCCAGCGGCATTACTTCCGGTATCCTTTTGAAAGTTTAACATTTGATAATCATGCTATATTATTTCGGTCTTTTTTGCTAATACTTTCGATATACCTTCCGGGGATACCATGAAACTATGCGTCGACCGTTAATTTTCCCGCTGATCGGACTGATTGCCGGAATTATCACCGGTAATTATTTTGATCTTCCTTACAATTTTTTGCTCGGCTCTCTGATTTTCCTGCTGGCAACGCTGCTTCTCTGCTTAAAAAAGAATTGGGAGATTGCCGGATTATTATTGATCTTTTGTTTTGCGTTTATACTTGGTTTTTTTAATATTCAAAAGCAGCAATATTTAATCCGGACAGATCAGCCTATAATGCAGCATGCCGATGCCGGCAGAAAAACAGTGGAGGGTATAATCATTGAAAGTCCGTCTTCTTATCCGGAGAAAAATGTTTTAATTGTCCGTTGTGTAAGACTGATAGAAAACGGCACTTATATTCCGGTTGATGGCGGTGTTCGTCTGGTAATACCGGCGGATTTGAATTTTTCTTACGGCGATTTCGTTCGCTTCCATTCCTCTCTAAAAAAAATCAGGAACTTTAATAATCCCGGCGGTTTCGATTACGAACGGTTTCTCAACCGTCAGAGGATTTTTGCAACCGGCTTCATTGCAGATTCTTCAGGGATAATTCTATTGAGAAAGAACTCGGCAAGCAGCCTCAAGTCACATCTGGAATCTTATCGCTCATATTTGAAAGAAATCATTTACCAAAATGCTCCTGCACCACAAAGAGAAATCATTGAAGCCATGACCCTGGGCAATCAAACGGCAATACCTCTGAATATCAAAGATAATTTCAGCAAGACCGGCACTTCTCATATTTTATCTATTTCCGGTCTGCATATTGGAATGGTTGCTGCAACTGCATTTTTCTTCATCAGTCTGCTGCTGAAGTCCTCGGAATATCTCATGCTCAGGTTTAATATAATCAAAGTATCGGCCGCCGCGGCATTTCTTGTTGTACTGCTATACGCTCTCATTGCCGGCATGGGGGTAACCGTTATCCGGTCGGCCCTGATGGCGTTCACATTCCTGATTGCTTTAATATTCGGCAGACAAAAAGATTCTTTAAATACCCTGGCGCTGGCGGGACTTGTTATTCTGATTATATCACCGGAAGCTTTGTTTGATATTTCTTTTCAGCTTTCCTTTCTGGCGGTGCTATCCATTATTTATGTCGTTCCGCGGTTCAGCAATATTTCTTTTCATCGATTCTCGACGCTGCCCGGCTGGAGCAGAAACATTATCCGTTACCTGTATATGTCGGTGCTTGTCTGCCTGGCGGCGACAATCGGCACCCTGCCTTTAATTATCTATTACTTTAACCGGGCTTCCTCCGTAACAATTATCGCCAATTTGATTGCTGTACCGCTCCTGGGCACATTAGCCCTCGCCCTAGCGATGCTTTTTCTTCTTGCTTCATTTTTCTCGCCTTTAGTTGCGGGCTTTTTCGTTAAGATCACTTCCTTTTTTGTCCTGATATCGATTGAAACAATTAATAAATTAGCATCTTATTCCTGGTCTTCATTCAGCTTTACCAGGCCGAATGTTCTGGAAATTATTGTTTTTTACCTGTTTTTCTTTCTTTTTATTCAATTTATCGCCTCCAAAAGAGAAGCTGGAGGATTTTATCTGCGGCATCCCCTGATAATGCGGTATGCACTCATCTTGACAATTTTATTCTTTATCGGTGATTCGATCTATCTTTCCTTAAGAGATAAATTTTCTTCAGACTTAAGAATAACCGCCATTGATGTAGGCCAGGGCTCCGCCACATTGGTGCGCTTCCCCGGCGGGCAAAATATGCTTATCGACGGCGGCGGTTTTGCCAGGAGCTCCTTCGATACCGGAAAGATGGTTATCGCTCCCTACCTTTACCACGAGAGAATCACCAAAATTGACACGATAATTCTTACCCATCCTCATCCTGATCACATGCTGGGTCTTCTTTATATCCTGGATAACTTTAATGTTCGCGAATTCTGGAGTACGGAAAAAATTATTGATAATGAATTTTATCAAAAAATGCAGAAAATCATTGCGGAACGAAAAATCAAGACAGTTTGCCTGTCGGAACAAACATCCGCGAAAAAAATCCATAATGTTGAAATCAATTTCTTATGGCCGCCGCATATGCCGCAATCTGCAGCCGCAGAATTATCCGACGACGACATCAATGAGTCATCGCTGGTGTTTCAGCTGAAATACGGCAAGTCATCTTTTCTTGTTACCGGAGACATATCGGCGGCAGTTGAAGACATCCTTGTCCGTTCGGGCAGAGATTTAAAAAGCGATGTCCTTTTCGTTCCTCATCACGGTTCAGCTCATTCCAGCAGCAGTGAATTTATCAAAAAAGTATCATGTCGCTACGCTTTAGCAAGTGCGGGAAAAGGCAATACTTTCCATCACCCCCACCCATCGGCGCTGGAGCGCTATAAAGCGGCACAGGTAAATGTTTTGCGAACCGATCAGGATGGAGCAACAACTTTTACTACAGACGGCATGAAATTATCTGCGCAAACTTTCGTTAAACATTAATAAATTCTTACCTCTATGATCTATTTTTTATTGCCAAGCTCCATATTGTATGCTAATTAATCGCGTTTATTTGGCAGAGGTGATATGGAAAAAATTACAGTAATCAAGGGTTTTAAAGATATTCTGCCGGAAGATACCCCCCAGTGGTGCAAGTTGGAATCAACGGCGAGAGTTGTTTTCGGCTCTTTCGGATTTCGGGAAATCCGCGTACCTATTCTGGAAAAAACAGAATTATTTAAAAGAAGCATAGGTGAAACAACGGATATCGTCGAAAAGGAAATGTACACTTTTCGCGACCGCGGCGAAGAAATGTTGACGCTGCGTCCGGAGGCCACGGCATCCGTCATCCGTGCTTACATAGAACATAACATGCAGTCTTTTGAACCGGTCTCGAGACTTTTCACAATTGGACCCATGTTTCGCCGGGAAAGGCCGCAGAAGGGCCGTTTTCGTCAATTTCATCAAATCGACGTCGAACTCTTTGGTGATGACAAGCCGCAGTCTGATGCGGAAGTTATTTCCATGCTCATTCATTTTCTGGAAACTGCCGGACTTAAAGAATTGTCTCTGGAAATTAACTCTTTGGGCTGTCGAAAATGCAGGCCTGCCTTTTCGAAGGCTGTTGTTGATTACTTGAAAGGTTCTGAAGAAAATCTTTGCCCTGACTGCCAGAGAAGAATGCTCACCAATCCTTTGCGCGTTTTCGACTGCAAGGTGGAAAGCTGCAGTTCCATCATCGCGCAGGCTCCCCGGATATTGCAATATTTATGTCCCGAGTGCGAAGAACATTTTACTGCGGTTAAATCGTTTCTTGATGATTTGAATATAAAATACACAATCAATCCGACGATGGTGCGTGGTTTGGATTATTATATAAGGACTGCTTTTGAAGTCAAATCAGGATCTCTGGGAGCACAGAATTCTCTGGCGGGCGGCGGCAGATATGACGGTCTGGTATCCGACCTAGGCGGACCGGAAGTTGCCGGGATTGGCTTTGGTGTCGGCATGGAGCGACTTTTGGCATCGCTGCCCGAAATGGGAAAAAACAATCATCAGACGGATTTGTTTATCGCCGCGCTGGGTCAACGGGCGCAAAAAATCGGTTTTAAACTGGCTTGCGAATTGCGTCGGGCGGGTATTGCCACAGCAATGGATTATTCCGATAAGAGTTTAAAAAGCCAGATGAAACGCGCCGACAAATTGAACAGTTCCTACACGCTGATTTTCGGCGATAAAGAAATTGACGAAAATCGTGTCGAGCTGCGCAACATGAACACAAAAATTCAGCAGGGTTTGCCGCTGGACAACCTGCAGGATACGATAATGAATATTCTTAAGGAGAGGTAACAAACTTTGGCTAACTTTTTAACAAAAGATAAACGGACTCATTACTGTGGAGATTTAAGAATTTCCGATACGGATAAAGAAGTAGTTCTTATGGGTTGGACTCATCGCCGGCGCGACCACGGCGGTGTAATTTTTGTCGATCTGCGTGACCGGACAGGAATAGTGCAGGTAGTTTTTAATCCGGATGCCGGAGATTCCGTCCACTCTCAGGCGCATAAAATTCGCAGTGAATTTGTTCTGGCCGTTAAAGGGATTGTACATAGAAGGCCGGAAGGCATGGATAACCCGGCTCTGAAAACGGGTGGAGTTGAAATAATCGTATCGGAACTGGAGATAATGAATGAATCCAGGACCCCGCCTTTTTCTTTTGATGATGAAGAAATATCGGAAAACATTCGCCTCAGATACCGGTACCTGGATTTACGCCGTCCGCTGATCCAGAAAAATCTTTTTTTACGCAGCCGACTGGCGGCATCAACCCGCAATTACTTTGATCAGAACGGTTTTATTGAAGTGGAAACTCCTATTCTGGGCAAAAGCACTCCCGAAGGAGCGCGTGATTATCTTGTGCCCAGTCGTATTAATAAAGGAGCATTTTATGCGCTGCCGCAATCACCGCAGATATTTAAACAACTACTGATGGTCTCCGGCTTTGATCGTTATTATCAGATAGCAAAATGTTTCCGTGATGAAGATTTGCGCGCCGATCGCCAACCGGAATTCACACAAATCGATGTCGAAATGTCCTTCATTACTGAAGAAGATATCATGCAGATCATGGAAGGATTGATGGCCAAAATATTCAAAGATTGTCTGGGAAGAGAAATTCAACTGCCCATGCCCCGGCTTACTTATCATGACGCCATAAGCCGTTACGGTAAAGATAATCCTGACGTGCGCTTCGGCATGGAACTGGTTGATCTGACCTCCATCGTTAAGGATTCCGGATTCAAGCTTTTCGCGGAAGTTGCCGCGTCCGGTGGAATTATTAAAGCCATCAAAGCGGAGCAGGCCACAAGTCTCTCTCGTAAGGATCTGGATGGATTAAAAGATTTCGTCGCCATTTACGGCGCCAAGGGACTGGCCTGGGCCAAAGTCAACGCCGCCGATTGGACATCACCTATTTATAAATTTCTGCAGCCCGCGGAAGTGGAACAAATCCGCCAAGCCATGAACGCAAAAGAAGGCGATATAATATTCTTTGTCGCCGACACACCGCGTGTTGTCAATGATTCCCTGGGCAATTTAAGAATCCACCTCGCCAGGAGATTGAATTTGATCGATCCCGAGGCGCTGGCCTTCACGTGGGTTACGGAATTCCCGCTGTTGGAGTATTCCGATTCCGAAAAACGTTATGTTTCCACACATCATCCTTTTACATCGCCGTTCGTGGAAGATATGCCCTTGCTGGCCACCGATCCCGGCAAGGTTCGGGCACGCGCATACGATCTCGTTCTCAACGGTTCGGAAATAGGCGGCGGCAGTATTCGTATTCACCGCAAAGAAATGCAGTCACAGGTTTTTGCCGCCATCGGATTAACGGAAGAAGACGCTCGCTCCAAATTCGGTTTCCTGCTCGACGCGCTGGAGTTCGGAGCTCCGCCTCACGGCGGCCTTGCTTTCGGTCTTGATCGCTTGACGATGATCATGACTCATGCGGAATCAATCAGAGATGTCATTGCTTTTCCGAAGACACAAAAAGCATCCTGCCTGATGTCGGATGCACCGTCAAAAGTAAGTATCGAGCAATTAATGGAGCTGGCTATAAAGATTGTCTAAAAAACAATTTGGCGAAAAAAAATGATTAAATGGAATAAAGAAAAAAGGTTGCTCAGTCAGCAGCAAAGCAAATTCTGGAAATATGAATTGAAAGATGTCGATGAACCGAATTTATTCAAGGACATCTTTCCCTACAGCGAAGTCGGCAAAATTGTCTTCGATCATAAAATAATCCCGATCAGTCCACCCGAAGAAATCTTTATCACCGATACGACGTTTCGGGACGGCCAGCAGGCCCGTCCCCCCTATTCCGTTGAACAGATCGTAGAAATTTTCAAGCTTTTGCACAAACTGGGCGGTCCCAATGGCGTCATCCGGCAAACCGAATTTTTTCTGTACAGCAAAAAGGACCGGGAAGCTGTAGATGAGTGCCTTAAACTGGGTTATAAGTTTCCGGAGATAACCGGCTGGATTCGGGCCGCAAAAGAAGACGTTCCTTTGGTCAAGGCGGCCGGTTTAAAGGAGACCGGATTGCTTACTTCGGTTTCCGACTATCATATTTTTCTCAAACTTAATAAGAGACGAAGCCAGGCTTTGGACGACTACCTGGGGATTGTCAAATCCGTTTTGGATTTGGGCATTGTTCCCCGTTGTCATTTTGAAGACATTACCCGCGCCGATATTTACGGCTTTTGCATTCCATTTGCTACCGAATTAATGAATTTACGGGAAGAAAGTGGCATAGATATTAAAATTCGTCTATGCGATACGATGGGCTACGGCATTACATATCCGGGGGCGGCGCTTCCCCGCAGTGTTGACAAACTTGTTCGCGCTTTTATTGAAGACGCCGGCGTTCCCGGTCACCTTCTGGAATGGCACGGCCATAATGATTTCCACAAAGCAATGATCAATGCCTCGACCGCCTGGCTGTACGGATGCAGTGCGGCAAACTCCACCTTACTGGGGCTGGGTGAACGAACGGGCAATCCGCCCATCGAATCCCTGATCATGGAATATATTGCCCTCAAAGGGCATGACGACGGCATTGATACTACCATCATTACTGATATCGCCGAATATTTTGAAAAGGAAATCGGGGTAAAGATACCGCATAACTATCCTTTTGTCGGTTCGGAATTCAACGTGACCAGAGCCGGCGTTCATGCCGATGGTCTTATTAAATGCGAAGAAATATACAATATCTTCGACACCAACAAGATATTGAAACGGCCCATTGTCACCATGATTTCGGATAAATCCGGTAATGCCGGCATCGCCTTCTGGCTTAATCAGCGCTTTAACCTCAAAGATGAAAATGCCATAGATAAAAGACATCCCGGTATTTCCAGGATTAATAAATGGATTACCGAACAGTATGACTCCGGACGCCAGACGAGCATTTCTCCGGAGGAATTAGAGAAAAAAGTCCGGAAATATCTGCCGGAAATCTTTATGTCCGAACTGGAAAAAATTAAAGTTACGGCCGAAAAGGCCGCCGTGGCCGCCGTGAATCAGATTATTGAACTGGCGGAAATGAAATGCATGAATCCGGAAGTTCAGGAGCCACTCATGCAAAAGTTTGTTGATGAACATCCCTCTGTACAGTTTGCCTACATAGTAGACCTCAATGGCCGTAAAACGACGAAGAACATTACCAGTATTGCCGACCGCGCCAAATATGAAAACTATGGAGTCGGCACCGATCAGTCCGACCGGGAATGGTTTATCAAACCCCTGCAGACGGGTAAAGTTCACGTTACTGATTTTTTCATATCCAAAATGACCGGTGTGCTCTGTTTTACCGTTTCGGCGCCGATTGTTGATGACAAAGACGTAATGATCGGGATTTTTGGTATCGATATCCAGTTTGAAGACTGGGTAAAGAGAGCCGAAGAGATGGATGACACAGATCAAATTGCACTTCGCGCTGAATATGAAAAGGCAAAAAGCACGGCAAAATACGGACGTCACTGATATTCAACCCTTTTCAGACGACCTCGCAAAAAGGGTGCAGGCAAGGCGTGCAAATCCTAAGAAATGAGGCGTGCTTAGCGTACGCCGCAATGACGAAGGATGAAGCGCAACGCGCGCATCCGGCCTTTTTGCGAGGTTGTCAATGTTATTTTTTTAATTCGTTTTTGACGGCCAGTCCCAGTTTCTCGATGACATAGGGCTTTTTCACATACGTGCCTGCACCAAGGGTCTGGGCTTCATGCACCCGATTCGATTCCGAAAAACCGCTCACGACAATCGCTTTTTGCTGTGGATGGAGTTCAATGACACTTTTGTATGTATCCAGCCCATCCATGCCGGAATCCATAATCATGTCCAGAACCATCAAATCGACATGATGTTCCTTAACGTATGCTATTGCCTCTTCACCGCTGGAAACACTGGCAACATTGTAATTCAGTTTTCCGAAGATACTGGTCGCCAGATCACGCTGCTCTTTTACATCATCAACTACCAGAATGGATTCACCGCAGCCCATATACTCTGATACTGCGACAGCAACAGTATCGGAGGTTATTTCCTCCCTTGCTACGGGAAAATAAAGAGTAAAAGTGCTCCCCTTCCCTTCTTCGCTCTGGACGTTGATGTATCCCTGATGATCCTTCACCGTTCCCCAGACAACCGCCAGTCCCAATCCTGTTCCGCTTCTTCCCATAACTTTTTTTGTATAAAACGGCTCAAAAATGCGCTTCAGATCAGCCGTTGGTATGCCTTCTCCCGTATCGGAGACGGAAAGAACGACGTAGTCTCCTTCCCGGACTTCGTCATATCCCTGAATCGGTTTGTCCAGATACCGATTGGCTGTCTTAATGGCCACATTGCCGCCCTTCGACATGGCCTCGCTGGCATTTAAAATCAGATTAAACAACGTTTTGGTAATATGTATTGACGAGCCGGAAATATTCAACAGGTCGGGTTCAATATCGACATTGACATTTACAAACGGATGGTAAACAAGCAGGTTTTCGAACTCGGGCGACTGTTTTACTTCGCTGATGATCTTATTCAGATTAATAATTTTCCTATTGTGCACTCCACGCCTGGCCAGGGTTAGCAGATCATCAACAATTGCGGCAGCCTTATGTCCTCCTTCCAAAATGTTTTCCAGTTGGGATCTAATCGAGCTTGATATATTGTCATTCATCATGAGCAGTTCTGCATAACCGGTGACAACCCCCAGTATATTGTTGAGGTCGTGGGCGATACCACCTGCCATAGTTCCCAAGGCCTCCATCTTCTCCGCACGTTGTAGACGCTCTTCCAGAATTTGCTTTTCCTTTTCTGCCTTCTTCCGTTCGGTGATATCACGATCTACACCTCGATACCCTGTTAGATTGCCGCTTTCATCCAGGATGGGCACTCCACTTGTTTCGAGAACAACCTCCCGTCCCTCTTTATGAAGATTCAAATTTTCAAATGCAATAAAAGGTTTTGCTTCCTGAAAATATTGAAACATTATTTTAGTCACACGTTCTACTTCGGCCAAAGGCATCAACATCATCGGGGTCTTACCCAGGACTTCCGACGGTTCATATCCTAATATATCTTTAACTTTCGGGCTTGCATAGGTATACATACCCTGTGCATCCGTTTCCCATAGCCAATCGCTTGTCGTCTCAACTAATGACCGGAAACGCTCTTCGCTGAAACTTAGCAGCTTCTCTCGCCGCTTGTGTTCCGTGATGTCCTCGGAGATGCCCAGCAGATAAGCAGGTTCTCCTCTCTGGTTTAAAATCGGCACTTTCTTGGTGTGCAGGATTCGCACTCCTTTATATTGAGTCTGGATAGGTTCTTCCGGTATATCAGCAATTCGGCAGGTATGAAGCACATCCCGGTCTTTTTCCGTAAAAAAATCAGCCTGATCCTTAGTGAAGAAATCGTAATCGTTCTTTCCCAGCATTTTGTCCCGGGAATAACCAAGCAACTCCTCCCCCGCACGGTTGAACAGGATAAAGCGTAATTCCCTGGCGTCTTTAACGAAGATCATATCCGGGATATTCTCAACAATCGAATCGAGAAACGCAGTCACTCTCCGAATTTCCTCATCCGCCTGTTTTTGTTTGGTTGTATCGCGGATAGTTCCCTGATAACCAATAATCTTTCCCTCTTTATCTTTTCGGGCGACGGAAGTTATGAGGGTGTCGATGATCGTGCCGTCTTTTCTCCGTAAAGCGAGCGGTTTTTCCTGAAGATATCCCCGTTCGTTGATAATCTGAAGATGCTCTTCCCTTTGATCAGGATTCGCATATAAGTTTTGAACTTGCACATTTAGGAGATCTTCCCGGCTGCCATAACCAAAAAGATGAACAGCCGCGCTGTTGAGATCAAGCCATTTTCCGTCAACGGACGTAATAAAGACACAATCCCTGGAGGTATTAAAAAAGGTGCTGTATTTCTCTTTCTGCTCCCGTAGTGCTTCCTCCATCTGTTTCCGCTCGGCAATCTCCGCCAACAACTCTTCATTAACCCGCAACAACTCTTTCGTACGATGCGCCACCCGCTTTTCGAGTTCCTCATTTACTCTTCGCAGCGTTTCTTCGACTCTCTTACGTTCAGTAATGTCATGGGCAACAACATCGGCCCCGAAAAGACCCTCTGAATCGAAAATAAATTTATTTTTCAGTTGAACCCAGCTTCGCTTTCCATTTTTTCTTACTATTTCATATTCCGGCTTTTCGTTAATTTTTTCACCCGACGCCGCTTTTTTAAGACGTTCTTTATATTTTATTTGGCTTTCTTCGGTTAAGATATGGATTGCATTTAAAGAATTTATTTCTTCTCGACTATAACCAAGATATTCACAAAAAGCATCGTTTGCTTTGGAAAATTTTCCTGTCCTAAAATTTATTTGGTATATACCAGTAGGAGCATTATCAAAAAGTTGCCTGTAATTTGCCTCACTCTTACGCAACGCCTCTTCTATTTTTTTACGCTCAGATTCTGATCGTTCGAGTTCTTTGATCCGTTGTTTTAAGAGATGATTTTCTTCGAATAGTTCTTTTTTTGTTTTAGAAGGAACCGTCATTTAATACCCCTCGGACATAATATACATAATACGGCTGGTAGTGGTAATTTATTTAATAATTGCATCACTACCGAATGCCGGTAAAGATGTCAAATTTAATATCAGGAGTAGATACTTTTAGATTTACAGTTGAGCAAAGTAGTGGACGTAATAAACAACGGTGAAAGATGGAGAATTTAGCGAAGAATTATTTGATTATGAGATGCATTTCAAAAAAGAAAGCTGCGATTCTTACGGAAGCTTTCTTTTTTTATTTCCTTATTATTCCTGTGCAACTTGTAAAAGTCATAAAAGTTGCAATTTACGGACGACCTTGTAAAAAGGCTGCAGGCAAGGTGCACAAATCGTGAGGAGTGAGGCGTACTTAGCGTACGCCGCAGTGACGAGTGATGAAGTGCAACGCAGCATCCGGCCTTTTTACGAGGCCGTCATTCCTGTTCGATTAAATGCTCAGGCTGCACGAGTCCTTTAAGGACTGATTTCCCGTATTCTCTCCCTTTGTTGAAAGCATCGATGTTTTGATCTCTTGATGCCTGCGGCACTGAATCAATGACAGCTTTTCTCAGAGCATCGGCGTGCACAAGATTCTGTTCCACTGCGGAAAAAAAACCAAGCATTACAATGTTGGCCATCATCTTGGTTCCCAGTTTCTCGGCAAAGCGAGTTGCCGGAATGCTGTATGTCTTGCAATTTATATCAATTTTTTTTGTACGGACAAGATCCGTGTCCCAGATCAATATTCCACCGGATCGCAGTTTTTTGACGTTTTTGGTATATGCTTCCTGGCTCATACAGACAAGTATTTCCGGATTTTCCACGCAGGGAAATAAAATTTCTTCCGGACTGATGATCACCTGACTGGAACACGCTCCGCCACGGGCTTCCGGTCCGTAGTTTTGCGTCATTGTTGCATGCTTTTGATCGTAAAGAGACGCCGCTTTTCCCAGAATATCACCAGCCAGAACAATTCCCTGGCCACCGAAACCTGTTAATAATACATGTCTTTCTTTAATTGTTTTCATCCGGATTACCGCACTTTCTGATCATCAGGCTGCATTGGCCGCCACTGCGGTATCTGCAAGTGGTTGAATTTCGCATAGTTATCTAAGAATGTAGGACGCTCGATGTCAACAAACTTTCCTACAACGATTTCCTTATCAATATCCATTAATGCCTCTTTCGGATCAATATCACCCCGGATTACCGAACGTCCGTGATAAAACTTCAGCATCTCCAGAGCGCTGCCCATGCGATTTCGCCGTCCGTATGAAGAAGGACAGGGTGAAATAACTTCCACAAAACTGAAGCCGGTTTTGAACAGAGCCTCGGTAATGGAACTACGCAGGGAGCGAACCTGCATCGCCGTCCATCTGGCGACATAAGTAGCCCCGCAGGAGGAAGCAAGATAACAAAAGTTGAACGGCTCTTCCGGAGAACCGTTAACGGTAGTTGTTGTTTTAGCGCCCAGCGGCGTGCCTGGGGACTGCTGACCGCCTGTCATTCCATAATTAAGATTGTTTACACAGACAACCGTGATATCCATGTTTCTGCGGGCAGCATGGATGAAGTGATTACCGCCGATAGCAAAAAGATCTCCATCGCCGGATACTACGATAACCTTTGTCTGAGGCCGCGCCAGTTTCAAACCGGTGGCGAAAGGCAGCGCGCGGCCATGCGTCGTATGAAATGAATCAAGTTTAATGTAGCCGGCCATGCGTCCCGTGCAGCCGATTCCCGAAACCATTGCTATCGAATTGGGGTCCCAACCTGTATTTTTAATCGCGGCAATGACAGCGCTGAAAACAGTACCGATACCGCAACCCGCACACCAGATATGGGGAATTCTTTCTGTTCGGAGCAGAAAGTCCATCGGGTGTGATTGAACACTTTTAGATGTTTTTGGTGTTATCATGGTTTCCCCTTTACAGCTTTATGAATGGCGCCGAGAATCAGAGAAGGATGGATGATGGCGCCGCCATAATTGGATACAAGAGTAACGGGACAAGCACCGCACGCACAACGTTCCAACTCCAAAACCATTTGGCCGCCGTTTATTTCCGGCATTATGAACGCCTTAACCTGGGGGGTAAGAGAACGGATCAAATCTTCCGGAAACGGCCAGACTGTTTCCAGTTTGATCAGGCCTGCTTTTATCCCGTCGTTTCGTGCATCGCGCACTGCCTGCATTGCAGATCTTGCGCTGATGCCATAAGAAACAACCACCACATCGGCATCATCAATGAACATATTTTTCGTTTTAATTATTTTATTGCGGTTATTGCGAATTTTATCGACCAGACGGCTGACCATTTCCTCCTGACCTTTTGCGTCCATCGCCGGATAGCCCCGTTCATCATGGGTCAACCCGGTAACATGAATGCGATATCCGTCTCCGCAATTAGCCATAGGCGCTACACCATCGGCATCCGGTTTATAAGCAAGATATTCTTCCCGGGGAACCGTCGGTTTGCGCCTGTTGATTATCTCTATCTCATCTTCGCGCGGAATAACTACCCTCTCATTCATATGCCCGATCACTTCGTCGGCGAGAACAATGACGGGAAGACGATACTGTTCGCTGAGATTAAAAGCCCGTATCGTGAGATCGAACATTTCCTGCGGGCTGGAAGGAGACAGCGCTATAATTTCGTAATGGCCGTGGGAGCCCCAGCGCGCCTGCATCATATCGCCCTGCGCCACCAGTGTCGGCAAGCCTGTACTGGGACCGCCGCGCTGAACGTTACAGACTACACATGGCGTTTCCGTACAAATACCCAGACCGATATTTTCCATCATCAATGAAAAGCCCGGCCCCGATGTACTGGTCATGGATTTCACCCCGCCCCAGCTTGCGCCTAAAATAGCTGCCATAGAAGCTATTTCATCTTCCATCTGTATAAAAATACCGCCTAATCGCGGCAAGCGTTTGGACATGGATTCGGCAATCTCTGTTGCCGGCGTGATTGGATAACCGGCAAAAAAACGGCACCCGGCAGCTAACGCCCCCTCGCAACAGGCTTGATCACCATTGATAAAATGTGTTCCCGTTAATACTTCTTTTGCAGACAAAATGGTTCTCCTTTGCAACCTCATTCATCAAGATCACCGTCTTCCACGCTGTAAATGGCAAATTCGGGACAGAGAATTTCACAGAAATGACAGTTAACGCATCTGGAGGCGTCAATTACCTCCGGTATATGGTAACCTTTTTTATTGAAAACAGACGACATGCGTAAAACCTGCCTCGGACAATTGGCAACACAAAAACTGCAACCTTTACAACGGTCTTCAATAACAATAACATGGCCCAGCCGTCCTCTTCTGGTTTTTGTTTCATCCGATTTATTTATTGGATACTTTGCCTTTTTTTGCATATTATACACACTCGACTTTACGCATTATTTCTCGTCCAAGGCTTCCTTCAAGATTGGCTACATTCGCTTTTTAATCTAGGTATTCGGCGACAACCTATTTCCTGAGTGTTGAACTTTATTAAAAGTGCGCGAACTAAATAACTGTGTGGCCATATACGAATAAAGGGACTCTGTCAAGGTAAAATACACAAATATGATTATGGATTGAATATTGAATTGATAATTTATTATAAAATTGATAAGAGTGAACATTTTGTGAAATGCGAAATAAATATTGGGAGAGACGGTGAATGATCGAAAAAGACGAGATCGAAAAGATTAAAATCGCCGGTGACATTTGGGAAAAGGAAAAGGTGCAAAAATCTCTGGGAAGTGAAAAAGAACGCAAAGATGTTTTCACCAGCATTTCCGGTACGCCCATAAAAAGGTTATATACTCCGCTGGATATGGCAGAACTAAATTATAACGATGATTTAGGTTATCCGGGACAGTATCCTTTCACCCGCGGCGTCCAGCCGACAATGTATCGCGGACGTTTTTGGACGATGCGCCAATACGCCGGTTTTGCCAGCGCACGGGAAAGCAATGAGCGCTATCGCTACCTGCTCAGCCAGGGGCAAACCGGACTCAGCGTTGCCTTTGATCTTCCCACCCAGGCCGGCTACGACAGCGATCACGCGCTGGCCATGGGTGAGGTGGGCAAAGTCGGCGTAGCCATCGATTATATCGGAGACATGCGCGAGCTGTTCAAGGATATTCCTCTGGACAAGGTTACTACATCCATGACCATCAATGCTCCCGCAATCGTGCTGCTGGCCATGTATCTGGCGGTTGCGGATGAACAGGGGGTTCCCTATAACAAACTTGGCGGTACGGTGCAAAATGATATTCTCAAAGAAATTACCGTCCGTGGACAGTATATTTTCCCTCCCCGGCCCAGCATGAAGCTGGCGGTGGATTTGATCGAATACTGTTTCCAAAATGTTCCGAAGTGGAATTCCATCAGCATCAGCGGTTATCATATCAGGGAAGCCGGCTCCACCGCGGCTCAGGAAGTAGCCTTTACTATTCTGGACGGCATTGCTTACGTTGAGGCCTGCATTGATCGCGGTCTTGCTGTTGACACCTTCGCGCCGCGTCTCAGTTTCTTTTTCAATTCCTTTACCGACGTTCTTGAAGAAACGGCCAAGTTCCGGGCAGCCCGCAGATGCTGGGCCAGAATAATGAAGGAACGTTTTGGGGCAAAAGACCCTCGATCCATGATGATGCGTTTCCATGTTCAAACAGGCGGCGTCACCCTTACGGCACAGCAGCCGCTGAACAACATCGTCCGGGTTGCCCTGCAAACATATGCGGCGGCGCTGGGCGGCTGTCAATCACTGCACACCAATTCCTTTGATGAAGCGTTGTGTCTGCCCACACAGGAGGCCGTAACGGTTGCTTTGCGCACCCAGCAAATTGTCGCTGAAGAAAGCGGCGCCACCAATACAATAGACCCTCTGGCCGGATCATATTTTGTGGAAGCCATGACCGACAAAATTGAGGCGCAGGTAACAGAATACATTAAAGAAGTGGATGAAATGGGCGGAACTCTCGCCGCCATTGACAAGGGTTTTATCCAAAGGGAAATTCAGCAAAGCGCTTACCGTTTTCAAAACGAAATTGAAAACGGAGAACGTGTGTATGTCGGCATCAACAAATATACGATGGAAGATCGGCCTCACTCCAATCTCTTGAGTGTGGATATAAAAACAGGAGATAACGAAGTGGCCAAACTTCGAGAAATGCGCGCTAATCGGGACTCGGTAAAACTGAAGACAGCACTGGAGAATTTACGCAAAGTCTCTCTCGACGACAAAAACGTCATGCCCGCGGTCATCGAGGCGGTCAAAGCCAATGCAACTATCGGCGAAATCTGCAACGTATGGCGGGAAGTGTATGGAGAGTACAGGCCGCAACAATTTTTTTAGGTTGTATAAATATCGCATTGATTGGGGAATTGTTGAATGGATAATGAAAGGAAAATCAGGATAGTACTGGCCAAACCGGGTCTGGACGGACATGACCGCGGGGCAAAGCTTCTCGCCCGCATGTTTATGGAAGCGGGGATGGAAGTAATTTACACGGGTTTGCGGCAGACTCCCGAAATGATAATCGAAACTGCCATACAGGAAGATGCCGATGTGGTAGGGATAAGCAGCTTATCCGGCGTACACAATTATTTTTTTCCACGGATAATGGAACTGCTTCGCCAAAAAAACAAAAACGATATTTTAGTGATCGGAGGCGGCATCATTCCGCATGAAGACGTTGCGTTTTTAAAGGAATCCGGTGTTGCGGAGATTTTCGGACCGGGAACATCAACTAAGGAAATTGTTAAATTCATCCAGGCGCATGCGCGTAAGGAAGGATAAATTCTTCAAGGAGAAATCATGAAAGTTCTGAAAGTTGAACATATAGGTATTGCTGTGAAAAATAATGATGCGGCAAAAATACTTTTTGGCGATATTCTCGGCCTTCATTTTACCAAAAGCGAAACAGTCGCAGAGCAGAAAGTTAACACAACCTTTTTCGAGGTAGGCGATACGCATGTTGAGCTTCTGGAAGCCACATCGCCTGAAAGCGCTGTCGCCAAATATATTGAAAAAAAGGGCGAAGGTATTCAGCATATGGCTTTCCTAGTTGAAAATATTGAAGAATCTCTTAAAGAACTGAAAGCCAGCGGCATTCAATTAATTGATGAAAAACCCAGACGCGGAGCAGGCGGAATAAAAGTTGCTTTTCTGCATCCCAAGTCTACTTTTGGTGTATTGATCGAGCTTTGCGAAAAGTAAGAATTAAAAAGCTGAAGTGTCAACGCATCATTGCAACATGCATTGGCACTTCAGCTTTCCTTTATTGTTCTATCCCCGGATATTTCTATTTAGCCGCTTTTTGCAGATCTTTTACCCGATCCGTTTTCTCCCAGGGGTAATTATCCATAAAAAGTGTGCGGGGTATTTTTCGATAAATGTCCCCGTTCAGCAGATCAAATTTTTCTATCATGCCTTCCGGCGTCAAATCAAATTTATCTTCGATAATTTTTTCCAGGCTGTCATCGGAAATTTTGCCTGTCCCGAACGTATTGACGTAAATGGAAAACGGTTTGGCAATGCCGATGGCGTAAGCCAGTTGCACCGAGCATTTGGAAGCAAGTCCTGCCGCGACAATATTCTTGGCTACATAACGTGCACCGAAGGCTGCCGAACAATCGACTTTTTCCGGCGTTTTATTAACGACCGCACCACCTCCCAGTTGAGCACCGGGATATCCGCCGTAAAACTGCACAACCAGTTTGCGCCCGGTCACTCCGGAATCGGCCGCACTGCAGGAATTAACAGCATTCCATTCCCCGGTCGGATTGAATAAAAATTCCGTTTTTTTATCTACATAGTCTTTCAGACAATCAAACGCTATTTTTTTGGCCTTGTCGCGAACCTTGCTGCGAGCAATTTTTACAAAGCGATAATCAATCGAATTGGACATGAGCACCTTGGCCACACGCAGGGGCTTGCCTGTTTTGCTGTCGTAATCAACTGAAACCTGCCCTTTTCCATCCGGCGCAAAAATCGGATCCTGACAGAACTCAAAGGCCCGCATCATTTTATTGGCCAGAAGGTATGGCAGAGGAAGGAGCTCCGGCGTTTCGTCACAGGCAAAGCCATACATTATTCCCTGATCACCCGCGCCTATTTCATTATATTCATTCAAAAGGCAACTGGTGCCCTGGTTTATATCCGGCGACTGGGGAATAATGGCATTGAGCACACCCATTAAATGTCCGTTTAAACCGACGGCTGCATGATTATAACCAAGCTCAATCACGGAATCTCTGACAATTTTATCAATATCAACATATACTCTTGTTCTGACCTCGCCGCCTACCATGCATATTCCCTTGCCTAAAAATACTTCAATCCCGCAGTGCGGCATATTGGCCAGGGTCAGTTTTTGTTTCTTCTCTTCATCCAGGATGGCTGCAATAATATTGGCCGCAATAATGTCGGCAACAATGTCAGGATGTCCGACTTTGACACTTTCTGATGAAATCTGCATAACTTTTTTCTCCTTACCGATTTTTTATGCGGGTTTTGCAGATGGAGCATAAAAAAACCCGCGCTAAAGCACGGGTTAGATTGAAGTATTTTTGACCTTCAGTGCTTTAGCACATTTATAGAGCGGAGCAATTTACTTTTAAATCACCGCTGTTAGCTCTTACGTATCATACAAACTCATAAAATCAAGAAGAATTTTGTCTTTCCTATATCTTTATATATTAAAGACTATTAAACAACCAGTTCAGCAATAGGCACGTATGTCATTGAATGCGCCTCGGCAACGGGGCAACTGGTCAGGTGACCTTGCAGCGTATTTACACCTCTGGCTAGAGATAAGTCCATGTGCAAAGCTTCCCTGAGGCCTGATTTAGCGATTAGCAGAGCATAGGGAAGGGTCACATTGTTAAGGGCATATGTAGAGGTTCTCGGAACGGCACCAGGCATGTTGGTGACGCAGTAATGAATGACTTCATCAACACGATAGATGGGGTCACTGTGTTTTGTCGGTCGGGATGTCTCCACGCATCCTCCCTGATCGATGGCAACATCCACAATAACACTCCCCGGCTTCATTGCAGCCACCATCTCCCGCGTTACAAGTTTCGGAGCCTTGGCACCGGGAATCAGCACACTTCCGATCACACCATCTCCATGTTCGACGGAATCGGCAATATTCTGGAAGTTGGAACCAAGCGTCGTAAGATTGCCGTGCAGTACTTCATCCAGATAACGCAGACGATCCGCATTGCCATCAATAATGGTGACATGGGCTCCCATCCCCAGAGCTATTTTTGCCGCATTGCTGCCTACAATCCCGCCGCCGATAATGACGACATCAGCCGGGCGAACGCCGGGCACTCCTCCCAGAAGCTTTCCCCGTCCACCGTTTTCTTTTTCAAGATAGTGGGCGATGACCTGAACGGACATGCGGCCGGCTACTTCCGACATGGGCATCAAAAGAGGCAATGCGCCGCTGTCCAGCTGAACTGTTTCGTAGGCTATAGCCGCGGTTCCCTTATCCAGAAGCGCCCGGGTAAGTTCCGGCTCGGCCGCCAGATGAAGATAAGTAAAAAGGATCAAGTCCTTGCGTAAATAAGAATATTCAGCAGGTTGAGGTTCCTTCACCTTCATAATCATCGCCGCCCCTTCCCATACGGCGTCTGCCTCCGGCAAAAGCCTGGCTCCCGCCGCCAGGTATTCCTGATCCGAGAAACCGCTTCCCTCCCCCGCGCCGGACTGTACAAGAACTTCATTCCCCGCCTGAACCAGCATGCCGACACCGCCCGGCGTCAAAGCCACCCGGTACTCATTATCCTTAATCTCTTTTGGAATTCCTATATTCATAGATTCTCCCGTAATTAGATGTTGCCCGGTATCCTCGCTGGTGAAGGTTATTCGTTCGATTTGACCCTGAAGATCGGTTGATATTATTCTTTGCCATCATTTAGAAAATTGATTATTTTTTCTATAATAATTTAGCGCAACGGCGAAACTTTTGCAATATTTTCCGGATTGCCGAATCGCCAACTAGAGACTATTGCATAAATTTCTTTCTTGTCATTCCGGGCTTGGAGACTGTGTCATAATAGGAAAATTATTCCAATAATCGTCATACCGGTGAAGGCGGGTATCCAGAAATTACTGATAATACTGGATTCCTGCTTTCGCAGGAATGACAAAACATATTTTTATACGGTTTTTCAAAAGTTTCGACTTTGAAGTTTGACACAAGCAATATTCCGCATAAAAAAAGGCGCTCCAAAATACCAAATATCCTGGAACGCCTTTTGATCTTTTAACTAGCTCTAATTAGCGCGGAACTACGTTTTCTGCCGCCGGACCTTTTTTGCCCTGAACAACATCAAAGCTGACAGACTGTCCTTCCGTCAAGGTTTTAAAACCGGAACCCTGAATAGCGCTGAAATGGACAAAAATGTCCCCACCATCTTCCTTCTCGATAAATCCAAAACCTTTACTCTCGTTAAACCATTTTACTTTACCTTCTGACATAACTGGAATCCTCCTTTCCTATAAATTTACCAAAAGTCGAATTCCCGCAAGACAGAATTAAAAAAACCACCAATTCTCTAAAGAGCATGGTGGCCTCCTTCGAACTTCAAATCTTTGCAACCCAACTTTTCCTGTACGTTCTTTACAAAAGACCATTAAACGTTACAGTTGGGAACTCTATACTTGACTTAGAATCTAATGTCAAGCTTTATTAATCATACCAAGTCGCATTCTTTGCCTAACTTTGTTGGCACAGCCTGCCCCGGCGCAGGCCGGGGTCGTCGGCTTCCTCAACATATTATTAATACGCCTGCGGAGCCTCCTCCTTGCCGCCTCGTTATGCTTTGAATGCAACTAGGTATCAATACTCATCATACAACGTCCAGTGCTCAAAAGGCCGCTTTTCATCCTGCGGCGACAAAGGCGCAATTTCTCTGATGAAGCGTGACGGCGACAGCGTCAGCGCTCCGGCAGAACGTGTATAATCAATGACGGGAGAACTTAAATAGAGTTGATCTTTTGCCCGGGTTACGGCAACATAAAAAAGCCTTCTTTCTTCTTCTTCACCACCCGGTTCTTTCAAGGCGCGTTGCAGCGGAATCATGCCGTCGGCGCACCAGATTAAAAAGACATACGACCATTCCAAACCTTTAGCCTGATGAATCGTACTTAGGACAACTTTGTCATCCTTTTGATGTTCTTCCAGTTCTTCTTCTGTGTTCATATTTGTCAGCAAGGCCAACTCGTTTAAGAAATCTTCCATCCGAGAAAATTTGGAGGCAAAATTTCCCAGTTGAATCAAATCATCTTCGCGCGACGAACCGTCAGAATAATTATCCTGCAGATAAACACGGTAACCGCCTTTGCTTAAAAGGACATCGATTATTTTCTCCGGAATCCGCTCCTCGGGCGGCAGTTCCAGTATTGTGCTGATCGTATTGCGGCAATCTTCCATCCCCGGCTTTGCCTGTTTGGGCGTTATTTTCATAAACTCGTCGCGAAATACCGCTTCCAACGGATTTTCTTCCTTTACTAAATGTTTCCAGAGTTTTTCTACCGTAACTTTGCCTACTTTGGGATACATAATCATGATGCGCCGCCAGGCCAGCTCGTCATACGGATTGACGATAATCCGCATGTAGGAAGTAACATCCTTGATATGCGCCTGTTCAAAAAAGCGGATACCGGAACGGACATCAAACGGTATATCGCGCCGGACAAATTCCATCTGCACTTCCATGGAATGATAATGGGCGCGGTAAAGCACGGCAATCTCTCCCAACGGCACTCCGCTGCGGGCGAGTTCCGTAATTCTCTGGGCTACAAAATCGGCCTGTTTGAGCACATTCTGCGCTGAAACCATCACCGGCCGCATTCCGCTGGCGCGAACCGCCCTCAATTCTTTAGGAAACTGTTTTTCATTGTTGGTAATGCTTAAATTCGCCAGATGCAATATCTGCGGCGTACTGCGGTAATTCGTTTCCAGCTTGAAGATTTTACACTCCGGATAACGATTGGGGAAATTGATGATATTGCTGAAATTGGCGCCGCGAAAGGAATAGATGCTTTGGGAATCGTCGCCTACGACCATCAAGTTTTTATGTCCCGACGCCAACAGATCCACCATATCGGCCTGAATAATATTGGTATCCTGGTACTCATCGACTAAAACATGCTCAAACCGCCCGGCATACTTATTTAACAAATCCGGATTTTCCGTCAGCAGCGTGCGGCAGTTGCAGAGCAGATCGTCAAAATCCATCACGGAAAGATCTTTTTTCTTTTGTATGTAAAGTAACGCAATCTGATTAATTTCATTAAAAAGATGCAGAAAAAAGGGGTATCTTGTCTGCAAAATATCTTCCAGTGTATTTTGGGTGTTTACAGCCAGGCTGACAATTTCGGCGATTACATTATTCCGGGGAAATTTAGTCAGTTTCGGATTGATTTTTAACTCCGCCATGCAGGTGGAAATGAGCTGGCGGGCATCTTCGCTGTCCACAATCGTAAAATTGTTTTTGTAGCCGAGGCGAAAAGCGTAGCTTCTTAAAATAACATGGGCGATGTGATGAAAAGTCCCGCCGAGAATTTTTCCGGTATAAGACTGGAGAATGTTTTCCACACGCCCCAGCATGGAACGGGCGGCCTTATTGGTAAAGGTTGCCAGTAAGATACGATCCGGCTGGACACCACTTTCCAGCAAACGGGCGACGCGATAGGTTAAAGTACGGGTTTTGCCGCTTCCTGCTCCGGCCAGAACAAGAAGCGGCCCGCCTTCTTCCATTACAACCCGATATTGCTCGGCATTGAGTTCTTTTTCATAATCAATCATTAAAAATTGAAACCTTCTTATACCAGGTTGCATTCAAAGCATAACGCGGCGGCAAGGAGGAGGCTCCGCAGGCGTATAGTTAATACGTTGAGGAAGCCGACGACGCAGCCAACAAAGTTAGGCAAAGAATGCGACTTGGTATCACAGCTCCTTCTTTATTGCTTCCACCGTATCTTTCGAGCTCAAAGAAAGGAAGTTTTTGAGCAAGCCTTCCTTCTCGTAAAAACCGATCAAAGGAGCCGTCTTTTCGTTGTACGTTTCCAGACGATAGGAAATTGCTTCTTCCGTCTCATCAGCCCTCTGCACGACGGGACTGCCGCACTTTTTGCATTTGTCCCCTTCAGCCGGAGGATTGCTTTTGACATTGTAAATTTCCTGGCAGGAAGAGTTGGAGCACGTTCTTCTGGTTGTCAGCCGGTCTAATACAACTTCACGGGGAACATCCAGATTGGCGACAAAATCCATTTTAATGTTAAGTTTCGCCAGAAGCTTTTTCAAGTCTTCCGCCTGGGGAATCGTCCTGGGAAATCCATCCAGAATAAAACCCTTCTGACAATCAGGTTCCTGCAGGCGTGCTTCCATTATATCCATAATTAAGGAATCGGGAACAAGATCTCCCTTATCCATATATTCTTTTGCTTTTTTGCCTAGCTCCGAACCTTCCTTAACCGCTGCGCGTAAAATATCACCGGTGGATATCTGCACCGAACCGTCGAATTCAGTTAAAAGCTTGGCTACCGTGCCCTTCCCTGCTCCGGGGGCGCCCAACAATATTATTCTCATGATTTCCTCCACATATTTAATCTTTGACTGAATGAAATGCGCTTATAAAGGATAACATCTTATTGGTCAAGGCAATATAGGTCATACCATATCATTATCTATAAAATTCGTAACTTCGTTTTAAATTGACAAGACTATAAATATTGATTATAATAATTATAAATATACGTTTTGAATGTGCAATAGCGAAAAATCCAACCAAACAACAATCAGATATCTTACAATACATTACGGATGGCAATAAATGCTGAAAGGAAATAAAGCAAATAGTGGCGTGAAGCTGGCTATCAGCGGAAAAGGCGGCGTAGGAAAAACCACGCTCGCCGCTTTTGTCATCAGAGAAGTCTCCCGGCGAGGCATGAAGGTCCTGGCAATAGATGCCGACCCGGATGCCAATCTGGCGCTTGCATTGGGGATGCCCAACTACTCTTCTATTGTTCCCATCGCCGACATGAAAGAACTCATTGAAGAACGAACGGGAGTAAAGATGAGATCAATGGGGACATTTTTCAAAATGAATCCGACTGTAAGCGACTTGCCGGAAAGACTCTCTATTACCGAGGGAAACATAAAGCTGATGGTTATGGGGGGCGTTAAGAAAGGCGGCGGCGGTTGTGTATGCCCTGAAAATGTCCTGCTCAAATCTCTCGTTTCGCATCTTGTTCTTAATCGCGACGAGGCCGTAGTCATGGATATGGAGGCAGGGATCGAACACTTGGGCCGCGGCACGGCAGGCGCCGTCAACTGCTTAATTGTCGTGGTGGAACCAGGGAAGAGAAGTGTGGAAACCGCCCTGGAGACAAACAGACTGGCGCAGGAGATCGGATTAAAAAAAGTTGTGATAGTGGGCAACAAAGTCCGTAATAAATCAGACAAGGAATACTTGAAAAGCAGCTTGCCCGATTTTACTTTTCTTGGGTTCATCCCGTATCATCAGGATTTCATTGAGGCGGATATCAACGGCGGACAGCCCTTTGAATCGGTCAAAAGTCCGAAGGTTGTTTCGGAAGTCGCAAGGATTGTAAGCAGTATTTTGGACTAGAGTCTTTCGTCTGCTGAAAAAATGAACAATATAAAAACGTCTGGGAAGAGTTATTACAAGAAGCCTTTTAACTCCTGAAAGGAGATTAGAGGAATGAATATAGTAATAATTGGTTCGAGTGCTGCCGGACTTTCTTGTCTTAACACCCTTTGCAAAATTTCCCCTCAAACGAAAATTACCGTCATATCTGATGAGAAATATCCTCCTTACTGCCGATGCCTTCTGACTTATTACCTCGGCAATACCATGACTGAACAGGAATTGACAATTACAAAGCCTGCCGACTATCCATCAAACGTACAATTCATCCTGGGACAAAAAGCTGGGCAGATAGATCCGCAAAGAAAGACAGTCCGCCTTTTGGACGGCAGGGAGCTCGGCTACGACAAACTTCTTATTGCCGTGGGTGCTGACGCGATAAAACCAAGATACTGCGCTGAGGGGAAAAGAACTTTTACCCTGCGTTACCTGGATGATGCCAAACAAATAGCCGAAACGACCAAGGGAAGAGCTATCGTATCAGGGGGCGGCTTTATCGGAATAAAAACCGCATACGGTTTACTGGGGCGGAATATCAAGACCGATATGGTGGTCACTTCCCCGTACCTTCTTGCCATGGTTTTGGATGAAACTTCCGCCCGGCATCTGGAGAAAGATATTACCGGAATGGGCATAGGAATTATAACCGGTGAAGATGTTACCGATATCCGCCTGGGCAATGATGAGCTAAAGGTTTATCTGAGTTCCGGCAGAGAGTTGGAGACGGATGTCGTCGTGATTGGCAAAGGGGTGAAGCCCTCTGTGGCTCTGGCGCAGGCATCAGGCATTAAAGTCAATGAGGGGATCTCTGTGAATGAATTTCTGGAGACATCAGCCCCGGATGTATTTGCCGCCGGTGACTGCTGCGCGACGATGGACCTGGCTAGGAAAAAACTTCAAGCAATCGGTCTCTGGCCTACGGCCGTCGAGGAGGGCTATTTTGCCGCGTTGAACATATCTGGCACCAGATCCCGTTATTTCGGAAGTATTGGAATGAACAGTTTGAAGACGAAAGCCTTTCATCTCATCTCGGCGGGAATATTGAAAGGTGAACCGGGATTAATGGTCTACGATAAATACGTGCCATCCAAAAAACAGTTCAGAAAAATCGCTTTCCGGAACAATGTCCCCGTAGGGATGGCGTTTTACAACTGTCCCGAAGAAGCCGGACTGTTTGTCAACTTGATTAAAAAGGCTCGGCCCCTGATGGTAAATCCGGAAAAGGTCGTAAACGGTGATGTCAGCATAAGTGATATCATGAAACCTTTGTAAAGGAGGTCTTAATGAAAACCGTAATTGTTAAGCCCGAACGATGTGTGGGCTGTCATCAATGCAGCTTTCAGTGTGCGGTTGCCCATTCCACAAGCAAAACCTCCATGGGGGCCATTTCCGAATCCATCCTTTCCAAGCCTCGCATTCGCATCTATCTGTCGAGCGGCAAGGAAAATTTTCCGAACAAATGCCGGCACTGTGAGCCCGCCCCCTGCGAGATGGCCTGCATAACCAAAGCCATTTACAGAGAAACAAAGAGCGGTATTGTTCTCATTAATCAGGACAGGTGCATCAATTGCGGGATGTGCGCCATGGCGTGTCCGTTTGCCGTAGTCAGGTATTATCCGTATATCCTCAATAGAGAGGCAGCACATAAATGCGACCAGTGCATAGATCGTCAGAAAGAAGGAAAGGTCCCCGCCTGCGTTGAAGCCTGCAAAGTGGGGGCTCTATTGTTCGATGAAGTCAACAAGAAGATGGATGAGGATGCCGAGAAACTCGCTTCCCTTATCTATCTGGGAATCAGGCAGCGGGTTTCCGAGCCTGATACATTCTCCTTCCTGGTTGCTTACAAACAGAAGCTCAATGAAATAAGAAGGAGGCAGTCATGAGCGAGTTCAAAGATCTGACTATATGCAAAGATGCTCAAATAATGCTGAAGAAGGCGCAGGAAGACGGTATTGAAACAGCATGGGACAGATTAAAAAAACAGCAACCGCAATGCGGATACTGCGAACTGGGAGTATCCTGCCGCATTTGCGCCATGGGACCTTGCCGCATCGACCCGTTCGGCGAAGGACCGCAACTGGGAGTTTGCGGCGCCGACGCCGATATAATTGTCGCCAGGAATTTAGCCCGTATGGTGGGGGCTGGGGCCGCCTCCCATTCCGACCACGGACGCGATATTGTGGACGTTCTGTATAAAATCGGTTTGGATAAAACCTCCGGCTACAACATTACAGATGCAGTTAAATTGAAAAGCGTGGCTAAAGAATATGGCATTAAAACGGACGGCGTCAGCGAAAAAGAGATTGCCCGACAGCTTGCCTGCGCCATGATGGAAGACTATGGCATGAAGAAAGATATGCTGACCTTTATCGGCAGGGTACCAAAGCAACGGCTGGATATTTGGAAAAAAGCAAGGGTGGTTCCCAGGGGCATTGACCGGGAAGTCACTGAAATGATGCACCGCACGCATATGGGAGTCGATAATAATTATGTTTCCATATTGCTGCAGGCGGTCCGGAGCAGCCTCGCCGACGGGTATGGCGGTTCCATGATCGGCACGGAATTGTCGGATATAATCTTTGGCACTCCCACGCCGGGCATGTCGGAAATAAACCTGGGTGTGCTTAAAGAAGATCAGGTCAACATTCTGGTGCACGGACACAGCCCCATCGTTTCTGAAATGATATATATCGCGGTGGAAGACAAGGAAATGCTTGCGCTCGCCAAATCAAAGGGCGCGACGGGCATTAATCTGGCAGGACTGTGCTGCTCGGGAAACGAGATGATGATGCGCAAGAAAATACCCATGGCCGGCAATCACCTGATGACGGAGCTGGTTATCGTAACCGGGGCAGTGGAAGCCATCATTGTTGATTACCAGTGCATCATGCCTTCCATGGGACAGATCTCGCAATGCTACCACACAAAAATGTACACGACATCCGACAAGGCAAAATTCAACTTTATGGAACATGTGGAGTTCACCCCGGAGAACGCCAGAGAGCAGGCATTCAAGATAGTAAGGGAAGCGATTGAAAACTTTGCGCGCCGTGACAAAAACAGGATTTTAATTCCCTATGCGCCCGTAAAGAGTATGACGGGCTTTTCCGTGGAAGCAATTGTCGGAGCATTAGGCGGGACCCTTACCCCCCTGATCGACGCGATCAAAGCCGGAAAGATTAAGGGCGCGGTAGGCGTTGTCGGCTGCAACAATCCTAAAATCAAGCATGACTATGGGCACGTCGAACTTATCAAAGGCTTAATCGCCAACGATATTCTAGTTTTGACAACAGGCTGCGTCAATGTTGCCGCCGGCAAAGCCGGGTTGCAGGTTCCTGAAGCCAAGGAACTGGCCGGTCCCGGACTCAAAGAAATCTGCGGCGCTCTGGGCATTCCTCCTTCATTGCACGTGGGATCCTGCGTGGATAATTCCAGGATCATGGTAATTGCCGCCGCCCTGGCCAATGCCATCGGCGTGGATATTAACCAACTGCCGCTCGCGGCCGCGGCTCCGGAATGGTATTCCGAAAAGGCCGTGGCTATTGCTTTCTACGCCATGGCCAGCGGCATATATACAGTACTGGGCATAATGCCACCCATAGGCGGCAGCAAGAAGGTCGTTGACCTTGCCACCTCCGGCTTGAATGATGTCTTCGGGGCATGTTTTGCCGTTGAACCGGACCCTGTTAAAGCCTGCGCTCTCATTACTGCTCACATTGCCGCAAAGAGAAAGGCTTTGGGACTGGGAGTTTAATCACCCCTGTCAGAGAAGATGTGAATCGAGATTGGATTGTCTGAACCAGCAGATCCCGGATCGAGTCCTGGATAACGTTCAACGTTCTAAGAGTTTTTACGCCAACTCCGCGGTGCAAAAACTCTTAGAACGTTTACTGTAAATCGGGTCACCATACCGCCGATAAAACCCTGGTCTATCTCGCCCGGTATATTCATCAGAGCGCCATCACCAACAGCAGAATTTTCCAGGCAGAACAAGGCAAAGTCACGTTTTGTTCCGTCGGCGTCGTCGTGTGCCCGAATGACGGATTATGACTATTACATAAGATTGCAGCTACTTATTCCAAGTGAAATTTATGTCCGACATGACAGCATTATGAAAAAGCACCTCCATTTATTGCTTGATTTCAATGAAATATTTCCTCATAGTACGTATCGAATCAACCTGTAAAACGATTAAATTTCCAAAGGGGTGCAAGACCCCCGCGTGAGGGTTTGTTCAACTAAGTTTTTACGCCGGCTTCGCGTCGTAAAAACTCTTACTACGTTACAAGTATAAATATAGGGACACTATGGAACGATTCGTCGATATTAATATTCCTGAGGCATACTTCCTTGCTGATTTGGCTGGTATTCGAGATGACTTGGAAACTACAGAATCAATATGTAATCTTTTACTAAAAGAACAGATGGAGATTAAAGAAAACACAGTCGACTTCACTATGTCGCAGGCCCTATCTGCTGCTGCTATCGTGAGCTATGCAAGAGCGTTTAAGACGAGCGTACGCGCCAAGGACTTGACGGATAAAATCAAAAGTATGTTACCTAAAGAACTACACGAAAACCACCAGTGGGCCATCGATTTAAGAGACAAATATGTGGCCCACTCTGTAAATTCATATGAAGATAACCAAGTGGTAGCCAGTCTTTTCCCTGAAGAACATGGGCACAAGGGGATATTCCGCATTACGGTTCGCAGGTCGCGGCTCGGCGCTCTTGGCAACAAGAACGTAACAGACTTAAAAACCTTATGTACGACATTGATAAAACAAATCGAAAAACTCATGAAAGACGAACAAGGCAAAGTCTTAGAAGCAGTGAGACGAATTCCAATTGATGAACTTTATGTTCTTCAGCCCTCTTCTAATCCCGTCCCCAACAGAAGTGAGGTCGGCAAGCGAAGAATACAAAAATGAATTGTAACAAAGGCAATACAGCCGATCGCTACGCTCCGGCTGATTTTTTCGTTGGATTAATACAAAAATGATTACTACCAAAAAGAAATACCAATTTCCTGAGTGTCTTGGGAACTAATGTGACCCTCTCGAATTCGATAAATGGCTTGAGAGCAAAGCTAGAACACATCTTAAGCGTGATAGGAAACGCGGAAACGCAAATGCGACAAGAGAATTGTATAAGATTGCAATTTATGAAGCCGTGATCAGATCCAAGGGCATAGATGTATACACAGGAAAGAAATTGCGATGGGATTTAATTAGTACATACGAAAACGACAAATCAAAAGCTAAGGGAAGAGAGTATAAGAAACAATTTGGTGATCTTCCTACGGTTGACCATATTGATGATGGTTTAGGTAAGCCCCAGTTCAATATCTGTTCTTGGCGTGTGAATGATGCAAAGAACGATTTAACACTTGACGAGTTCCTTGCTATGTGTCGTGAGGTTCTTGTGTTTAATCAATGAAAAGCATCCAACAAGGGCAAACCATCCGATTGCTGCGCTCCGGCTGATTTTTTCGTTAGATGGGGTATAAAAATGGAACTCCTTGAAAGGTTTAACGAGAGAGTTAATAGATTGGAAACTTCGAGGTTCGTAGAATGGACGTCTACACCTAGAACGCAACCGCAGGATAACGATGCTCTTGCAAAAGATTGGTTAGCTCTACGAGGCCTTCATAAGGATGAGTTTGACGGCTTTATTCTCAATTTTAGGTTTCTTATTCAGGATAGGGACGGTTATTCAGTGCGGCGATTGAACGAATTCTATGAGAACCTTCCATCAAGTTTCGTGACGGAAAAGGAGCGTTTTGCCGAAATATATAAAAGTCTAAAAACCTACTTGTCTGAAAGATCTTTTATTCAAATCGACAACAAAAATCATTCTAACCAAGATTTCTTCGAAACCATATTTTACGGCGGGTTGGCCCATGAGAATGCTGACAAAGTAGCTTCGTTCACGAGACTAACACACGGCATCATTAATGGGATAGTATTCTACTCATTTGCCAATGTCCTTTTTGCTTATTTGAAACATTTCGTCGCAATAAGAGATTTGAATGAAATCGTTATTGGTAAAATAGAAAATTGACCATCTAAGATAGATTAGGATAGATTAGGGGTCAAATCTTTGATCTTGACATTTTTGCTTATTCATTCAATATTATTATACATATTATCATCGATTATCATCAGTATAAGAATTCAACGGTTTCATGTTGGTAAACAGACCGTCTCTTTCATGTACACATACCAAATCGCATTCTTTGCCTAACTTTGTTGGCACAGCCTGCCCCGGCGCATGCCGGGGAGCCTTCTCCTTGCCGCCGTGTTATGCTTTGAATGCAACTTGCTATATGAACGTGAACCGCGACTATGCAACCGCGGCATTTACCGTGTCTCCCGAATCCAGGTCTTTGTCATGTTGCGCTGACTTGCGCGGAGATTCAGCCTTGCATGCTGTTTCTGTTCCCTTCGGCATGTCAAGGCATTGGCTCATTGCTTTGCAAACAGGTTTCCTTCGAACGGTTCCTCATGATTCTTCCTTGCCTTCGGCTAATACTTTTGTTAATGTTTTCGTACATTAACCTGATTCATGTATAGGGAACTTACACCCATTAAGTTCACGCCCGTGCCGGGCTTACACCCGTCGCCGGAACTGACCGATACGTGATGGGCTCAGCTTTTCGCCAGGCATTTGATAGTCGCACGTAAGGAGACTAACCATGCGCACTTTCGCACGGAAACCGAAGGCAACAGAGCAAACTTTACCCACCAGATTTACATCACTTAACAGGACACCCTTCGGGAAAAGCCATGATGTGAACTCGATCCTTCATTTAAAGCACACGATCGGGAATCAAGCCGTAAATCGGTTGTTAGATGCAAACACCAGGTGCGTCAATAGATTCGGCTCAAGCGTTGCTTACTCAAGTTACGATTTCAGCCGGATTCCGTTGCATGCCACGACAAACGCTAAGATTCAGCCAAAGTCAGAGATCGGCGCTCCGAAAGATGCCTGCGAGCAGGATGCCGACCGCGTCGCAAATGACTTAGTGCGCCCCTCGACGCCAACCACGGAAATGCGGGCACTGAAAGCCGGGAGTGTTCGAGAGGGAGACGAGCGGTCGCAAAACACTGAAGGTGTTGGCAGAGACTTCGCGTTCAAGAGCAGCGACGAACTATTGGCGACATCCGTACCGGATTTTTCCGAGCCGCGCTTCGAGTACGACTTCAACCGTGTGCGCGTACAAACAGACACCGGTGCGGCGGCATCGGCACACGATGCGCGCATGCCGGCCTTCACGGTTGGCAAAGACGTCTTGTTTGGCCCCGGCCGGTTCTCACCCCATTCTGAAAACCTGGCTGCGACGGAACGGAATCCAGGCCCGCGCCAAAGTACCCTGCGCGAGGCAGTGTCGAGCGTAGCTGCGGCACCAGCGTCCACCCTGCATCAACACCAGGGAGAACCGCTCGACGTAGCAACGCGGACGGTGGCTGAGCATGACCTCGGCCTTGACTTCTCCAAGGTCCGAGTCCACCGCAACGGTGCCGCCGCATCCGCGGCCGAGCAGCTCGGCGCGCGGGCCTTCACGGTCGGCAATTCGATTGCGTTCGCGACCGGGCGGTATGCGCCCGAGACGCGGGACGGGCGCGGGCTGATCCTGCACGAGTTGGCGCACGTTGCCGAGCGCTCCGGCGCGGTAAGTTTTCAGCTCGACCCAAACGCATTGCCGGGTTTCAACCAGGGAGAGTATGCGAGCTGCGGCGCGGCCTCGATCGTCACCGCTCTGGTCGTCTGGGACCGGGAGAACAAGGACCCGACTGCGCCCAACAACCTCGTCGTGACCGCCTGCGACATTGCCCTGGTCTACATGGACGACCACAAGCGGGCGCTGATCAAGACCTGGGAGGCGAGGCACCCAGGCAAGGGTGCTGAACTGTACGATACCCTGTTCGCGGTTACCCAGCAGGCCCGCGACGACGCTCGGGTGCCGGGCGCTAAACTCACCCAGCAGCAGTTCGAGGAGATCGGCTTGGTGTTCTATGGCCTCTACGTCGGCGGCGGTAGCGGATTGCCGCGGGCCGCGCGCGAATCGCTAGCCGACATGCTCGGGATCAAGACCGGCCAGGCCAACGACATAGCTGCATTCGACGACATCTTCACAAGCCCGATCCTCGCCAAGCTCGAACCCGGCCGAATCGCGCAGGTGTCCTGGTACGTGGTCCGGGGACCATCTACTGACCGTCCCGGCGAGACCTCTCTGGGCTCGCACGCCTTCCTGATCGGGCGGTTGAAGGAACGAGGAACCTGGTTCCTGTCGGACCAGGGTGCCGTCCCCGCGCTCGAGCTAGATGCGGACGACCTGGCGACACTAAAGCAGAAGATGCTCGGCACCAAGCGCTATTGGACGGGGGAACCGCCCCACACTTACATGTTTGGCCAACCACTCCCAATCCCGGAAGGTCATGACCAGGTGCTGCTGCTCGGCGAGCGCGGCGGCGTGACAAGTAAGGCCAAGACTCTGGTGCTCACCCCCGGTGAGTTCCTCGCCGAGGTCGACGCCGGCCTTTTGACCACCGGTAGCGCGATCACCGCCGGCGACTTCGTGACACGCGCCTATAGCGAGGTTGAGGGTATGAAGGCGCTGCTGGCTATTCCGGCGGGAAAGGGTGGTGTCATGGTCGAGAACCCGGTCGGCCTGTTTCACGTCCATGAAACCAGCACGGTCAGCGACGCCAACCTCAACGTCACCGAGATCGACAAGAGCGACTCGGCCGGCGGCCGCCTCGACCCGAACTCCCAGCACTACTACTCGGCCTGGCTACGGCTGTCCAGCGCCACCACCTCCAACCCCAAACCACTGAAAGTGTACTGATCAGAATGAACGGCGCCGCGAAGGTGGCTTTGACACGGGTAACTACTTGTCTATGGAATGCGCCAAACTCGACCCGAAATTTGAAAAAGCAATGGCGGAAGAAGGATCGGCTTAATAGAAATTTGCTTTGCTGCTTGTGATTTTACCGACGGTAATCCTGTGCATCCTTGGATAATAGATAAACATTATACCTATTAATGATCAATTAAATCCTTATTGTATTTTCATGTTAAGCGGAATATTTTAGTTTATTATTTATATACAAATAATTCTGAAGATTCTGAAATGTAAGTGATTTGCATAAACCCATCGCACTTGGTCTTATAGAGGCTTAGAGATGGAAACGAAGCAAATTATGTCCAACACTCCGCCCCTTCCCGATGCGTACAATCTTCGCCGGATACCTCTTCTTAACAGGCGTCGGCCCGTACGCATACAGTCTTATTGAAAAGGTAAAACAATGAGCAAAGAAACAGAACCTTCAAAACCTGCTTCTCAACTCTTCAAAACAGATGGAGGAAGAACTAAATCCAACGCGATTGAAATTCCATCTATTTCGCTGCCCAAAGGCGGCGGGGCAATTAAAGGTATTGACGAAAAGTTTTCCGTGAATGCCGTAAACGGCACAGCCTCCTTTTCCATCCCCCTGCCTTTCTCCCCAGGCAGGGGGGCCTCCCTTACGTTGAGTTTAAATTATAATTCCGGCGCAGGAAATGGTGTTTTCGGCTTGGGATGGAAGTTGAGTCTGTCGTCCATAAAACGCAAAACCGATAAGGAACTTCCCAGATACATAGATCCGGACACCTACCTTTTTTCCGAAGCGGAAGACCTTGTCCCTGAATTTAAAAAAGAGGCAGACGGCAGTTTCAGTTTCGATGAAGATGGAAACTACATAATCAAAGAAATTGATTCTTCAGACGGGTTATTCTCCATCAGATTTTACAGACCTCGCATTGAAGGTTTATTTGCCCGAATTGAAAGGTGGATTCATAAAACTACAGGTGAAATCAAATGGCGGGTAATTACGAAGGAGAATATAACAACACTTTTTGGCTGGAGCGCTGCATCAAGAATTTCCGACCCCAAAAACGAAAACAGAATATTTGAATGGCTGCCCGAATTCGTCTTTGATGACAAGGGTAATTGCACCCGTTACATTTATAAAAAAGAAGACGATCAAGGCTTTGACACTTCGCTGCTGCACAATAGAAACCGCCTTGAAAATGAAAATATTACTTACACCAATCTTTATTTAGAAAAGGTGTTATACGGCAACAAAACGCCGTACAAAAATTTTGGGGACGCCTATCCCTCTGAAACAGATTACCTTTTCCAAACCGTATTTGATTACGGAGAGTATGACACTGACGCCCCCTACGCCAAAATTAAGGATTGGGATTTCAGAAAAGATGCATTTTCAGAATACAAGGCAGGTTTTGAGATAAGAACAACAAGACTCTGCAAACGGGTCCTGCTGTTTCATTATTTTGCCGAACTTCCAGGCGGCTCGGCATTAGTAAAATCCATCAATTTTTTATATGACACTTCAGGCGAAGCGGATTTTGCCTTTTTGAAATCCATAACCGCGTATGGATACATCAAGCAACCGGACGGGACATACACTAATAAGAATCTGCCGCCTGCCGAGTTTGAATATCAGAAACACGATTGGAACAAAGATATTAAATTCATTACAACAGATGATTCAGTTCGTACACTGCCGGGATTGGATGAACAGCAATATCAATTCACTGATTTGTTCAATGAAGGTCTGTCCGGAATACTTATCAAACAAGGCGAAGGCTGGTTTTACAAACACAATCTGGGCAATGGCAGGTTTGAAGAGGCAAAACCGGTGTCACCCCAGCCCTCCTTTGCCGGCATCGGCTCACGCCTGCAATTAATGGATCTGGATGCCGACGGCAGCAAACAACTGGTAAATCTTAACAGCGAGCCAAAAGGATACTTTGAATTAAATGACGAGGACGAGTGGCAGGTATTCCGGAGTTTTGAAAATCTACCCAATATCAACATGGGAGATTCCAATGCCCGGATGATCGACCTGAACGGGGACGGCAAACCGGAGGTCTTAATTACGGAAGATAATATATTTACCTGGTACGAGTCCACCGGCAGGAAAGGGTTCACGCAGGCCTGTAAAACGGCTCAATCATTCGATGAAGAGAAAGGCCCGCACCTTGTATTTGCCGACATTACACAAACGATCTTCCTTGCAGATATGTCGGGTGACGGTTTAACGGATATAGTCAGAATAAGAAACGGGGCGGTATGTTACTGGCCTAATCTGGGTTATGGAAAATTCGGATCTAAAGTCAGTATGGACAACGCGCCTGTTTTTAACCATCCTGATGCGTTCAACCCTGCCTATTTACGACTGGCCGATATAGACGGCTCCGGCACTACCGACATCATTTATCTGGGCAAAAACAAATTCACCTGCTGGCAAAACCTGAGCGGCAATCGCTTCAGTGCTGCAGCCTTGGAAATAGAAGGCTTCCCGGAGATACACAATCAATCAAAAATAACGGTAACTGATCTGCTCGGCACCGGCGTAGCATGTATTGTGTGGTCCAGCAGTCTCGCCAAAGATGCCAATGCCCCATTAAAGTACATAGACTTGATGAACGGCAGGAAGCCGCATATCTTAATTTCTTACAAAAACAACCTCGGCAAGGAGGTAGCGCTGGAATACACTCCTTCCACCAGGTTTTACATTGAAGACAAGCTTGCCGGCAGACCGTGGGTTACCAAACTGCATTTTCCGGTTCACTGCATCTCCAAAACCGAAACAAGAGATAGAATTTCGGGTTATCGTTTCGTCAGCTCTTACAAATATCACCACGGCTATTATGACCACGCCGAAAGAGAATTCAGGGGATTCGGCATGGTGGAGCAAACAGATACCGAAGATTTTGATCACTGGGTAAAGGGCAACGCCGGCAATATCGTAGAAAATACTTTGCACCAATCACCCGTTGTTACCAAGCAGTGGTTTCATACCGGGGCATTTTTCGGTAAAGGAAAAATACTCAATCAGTTTGCCCACGAATACTGGTATGAAGAAATGGCGCGGCATGGTTTCACGGTGGTCAATAATGAAGCGTCTTTGTCCGATGCCCGTTTCATTGCCGCCCCCGGTTTGAATGCATCCCTCATTGATCATTTAAATGCAGAAGAATGGCGGGAGGCATTGCGGGCCTGCAAAGGCACGGGCCTGCGTTCGGAAGTGTTTGCTCACGACGCACCGGCAGCAGACGCAAACCCTGAACAAATCAAAAAGCAACTGACTCCTTATTCTGTTGCCGCTCATAACTATGTCATAGAACTGCTGCAGCCGAGGGGGATGAACAAGCGTGCCGTCTTTGTGGTAAAGGAAAGCGAAGCCATTACCTATAACTACGAGCGTGATACGGAAGATCCGAGAATTGCCCACGATCTGAATATTAAATTGGATGAATACGGCAATGTTCTGGAATCTGCGGCTGTTGTATACCCCAGGAGGCAGGCAGATGCCTTTTTACCGGTTGAGACACAACAGTCGCAAGACAAAACAACCATTATTTATACAAAGAATCGTTTTACCAACGATGCGCTGAATGACGATGAATACCGTCTGCGATTGCCTTCGGAAGTGAAAACTTTTGAATTGAAGGGCGTCAATAAGACCGGCATGTTTTATACAGTCGGCGATTTTGAAGATATACTGTCTGATGTTAAATCGTCAAAAGCGGAATACCATGAAATAGACAAACCCCTTGCCGGCGGAAAGGCTCAGAGAAGATTAATAGAGCATATACGAAACATCTTTTATAAAAATGATCTTACAGGCGCATTGCCATTGCATAAGTTGGATTCACTGGCGGTGCCTTTGGAAAGCTATCAGTTGGCCTACACTCCTGCCCTCCTTTTCGATATTTTTGGAACAAGGGTCAATGAAAACCTGATGCTCGAGGGTAAATTCACTTCCAGCGAGGATGATGACAACTGGTGGATTCGCTCGGGTGCAAGGCAGTTTATGGAGAATGCTGAAACTGTTGTTGATGCACAAAACCGTTTTTATACACCCATTTCATATACTGATCCCTATGGCGCGAAAACAAAAGTAAAGCATTACGGCAACTACTTTTTTTTCATAGAAGAAATAGAAGATGCAGCAGGCAATAAAAAAAGCGTTGATCTTTTTAATTTCCGCACACTTTCGCCCAGAAGGATGAAAGACGCCAACGCCAATTTATCCGAGGCGCTGGTGGATGAACTTGGTTTAGTGAAAGCCTTGGCTGTATTCGGCAAAGGCAACGAGGCGGATGATTTAACAGGTTTAACTGAATTTACCACCGCTGCTGAAAAAACGCAGATCACCAGTTTTTTCAATGCCCCGGACTCCGTTCAATTAACCACCCTTGGAAAAGACCTACTGCAACACGCTACAGCCAGATTTGTCTATGACTTTGACGTGTATCTGAATTCCGGCAAACCGGCGGTAGTCGCCTCTATTGTCCGGGAAGAACATTTTCAAAAGAACAACAATTCTCCTGTCCGGCTCAGTTTCGAATATTCCAACGGGCTTGATCAAATAGTGATGAAAAAGGTGCAGGCAGCGCCGGGAACCGCAAAACAGGTTATTGTAAACCATGACAACACTTATACCGTTGCAGACATTAATACTGCTGAACTTAACCCCCGACAGCTTCGCTGGACGGGCAACGGCAGAACCGTGCTCAACAACAAGGGCAATACGGTAAAACAATACGAGCCTTACTTTTCAGGAACACACCAATATGAAGATCTGAAGGAATTGGTGGAAACAGGAGTCACGCCCCTAATGTATTACGATGCTCCGGGGAGGCTCGTTAAAGTCGAAATGCCCGACGGCACTTTTTCCAAAACGGAATTTAACTCCTGGAAGCAGAGCTTCTATGACCCCAATGATACTATCCTGGAATCCCCCTGGTATCACAAACGCACCAACCGCCTGATAGATGCCGAGTTGACAGCCGAAGGCAAAGACCCTGTTCAAGAAAAAGCAGCAGCGGATAAAGCAGCCAAACATGCCGATACGCCCAACGTTCAGTGCTTTGACACTATGGGCAGACCGGTTTTGTCCATTGAACACAATAAAAACATAAGCACAGGGGCGGATGAATTTTATTATATTAAAGTAAAATTAGACATTGAAGGAAATCTGCAAAGTGCAACCGATGCCAGAGGCAATGTGGTGATGCAATACAAATATGACATGCTGGGCAACAAGGTATATCAAAGCAGCATGGACGCCGGGCAGAGATGGCTGTTAAGCAATATCCTCGGCAACCCCTTACGCACCTGGGACGAACGCAATCATGAATTCCGGTATTTTTACGATGATCCCCTCCACCGTCTCACGCAAAGCAAGGTATCAGGCGGAGACGGCACCGCTCCGCTTGATAATGTTTTCGACAGGATATTTTACGGGGAAGCAGAGTCTGATCCGGAGAGGAAAAACCTCAGAGGACAAATCGTAAGACATTACGACTCTGCCGGACTCGTCGAGACTCCTGAATACGATTTCCAAGGTCATCCTAAATCAACCACCCGGAAATTATTCAAGAATTACAAAGGCGTTGCCAACTGGACAGATGCCAACCTGGCAAACGATTTGGAAAACGATGATTTTACCTTTACCACCGAAACAGACGCCCTCGGAAGGATTACAAAACAAACCACCCCTGACGGAAGCGTCAGAACGCCGTCATACAACGAAGCAGGATTGCTTAACAGTGAAACCGTAGCCCATGCCGCCCCTGCCGTTACCACTGTCTATATCAAAGATATTGACTACAACGAAAAAGGCCGGCGTGAAAAAATCGTTTACGGCAATGATGTTGTCACCAGATTTTATTATGACAAAGAGACCTTTCGCCTCCAAAGACTGGAAAACAAAAGGCAGAACAACGATCCCCTGCAGGATTGGCATTATACCTTTGACCCTGTGGGCAATATCACCCATATAGAAGATAAAAATATACCGGTTGTGTTTTTTGACAACCAAAAGATCACCGGAGTTTCAACCTATACCTATGATGCCCTCTATCGTCTGAGAGAAGCCACAGGCAGGGAAAACGATGCTGCCTTGACTTTTAACGGCAAAGACAACTGTAATGATGCGCCCTTTATGCACCAGTTCAATCCCGGCGATCCGATGGCGATGCGGAATTATACGCAAAGCTACCAATACGATGCTGTCGGAAATATCCTGCAAATGAAGCATCAGGCAGCCGGCAACAACTGGACAAGGGATTACAACTACCAGGCTGCGAATAACAGGCTAATCAGTACACAGGTTGGAGAAAATACATACACCTATCCCCACCATTCCCAGCACGGCTATATAACAGCCATGCCGCACCTGGAAGACATGGGATGGAACTTCCGGGAAGAACTCGTAAAAACCATACGCCAGAAACGCATTGACGGCGGCACACCGGAAACTACTTATTACCAGTACGATGGACAAGGGCAGCGGATAAGAAAAATAACGGAAAATCAGGCCGACGCCGGCAATACGCCAACCCAGAAAGAAGAACGGATTTATATAGCAGGTTATGAACTCTACAAAAAACACAGCGGCACAGATGCAGGGTTGGAACGCATCAGTTTAAGTCTAACGGACGAAAGTCACCGCTTTGTGATGATAGAAACACGTAATGATATAGATGACGGAACGGAAAAACACCTGGTGCGCTATCAACTGCATAATCATCTTGGTTCCGCCTGCCTGGAGTTGGACGGCACAGGCAACGCAAAAGTAATCAGCTACGAAGAATTCCACCCCTATGGCACCACCGCCTGCCAGGCCAGAAACGCAGCCATAAAATCTGCCGCGAAACGCTATCGTTATACAGGCATGGAACGGGATGAAGAAAGCGGCTTGGAATACCACAGCGCAAGGTATTATCTGCCGTGGCTGGGAAGATGGCTTTCCTGTGATCCATTGTTTAAGGAAAATCAGGTCACCAATCAGAACTCAAAGACTGCCGACAAAAAGGATAGAAAAAATCGCGATACTGAAACGATGCTTGATTCCCTTACATGCGGTAATAAATGCGATGATCAGGAAAACCCTGACGGTGATAAGCTGCCATACCAGTGCCCAGCAGAAAACCGTCAGCCAGGGAAAACAGAAGGACAATCGCACGAACCCCAACAACAAAAAAACCCTACAGCCTCCCGGGAGCAGGCCTTGCCGAACCAGCCGGGTTTATCAAATCTGAAAAACTTAAACCTTTATGCTTACGGTGAACTAAACCCCGTTATTTATAAGGACCCGACAGGCAATGTGCCCATTATGCAAGCCTGGTGGGATGGGTACAACGGTGCATCAACGGCTGGCAAAGTTGGCTATGGGTTCCTGTTCATATTGGCTTACCTGGCACATATAATTGTCAACATCGCTGTATTAATTTTTGCTGTATTCATCCAGAACCTGCTCAGCTTTTGGGATTTTAGCTGGGGCGCACCCCAATCTGCATTGGGGTTGGGGATAGGAATCGTGGCCATACTATTTGGCGCAGATGTTCGCCCTCATTGGGGAATGGGCGCTGAAGTTGAATTGCCTGCTTACATGAGGTTCTATTATGGATACGGTGTCTCCTTAGGCCCTGTCACTTTTGGCGGTTATGGCTTCACACATTGGACGCACGAGGCCGGGCATACCTGGCAAAGCCGGATACTTGGGCCTTTTTATTTATTTGTTGTAGGTATTCCAAGTGTGGCGGGTGCAGCGTGGACCGAAAAATGGGCAGACGCTTGGGCAACTTAGAATTTTAATGAATGGGATTGAACACTAATAAATTCGCGTATATATATCTTAACTTTCAGGAGGCGCAATATGGCAAAGCAAATCGAAAATAAAAAAGAAAACCTCGTTTTCGGACAGGTGATTGACAGGCTCAATCGACCTTTGGCCAATCTCATCGTGCAGGCATACGACAGGGACATGCGCAGCGAGGAGCTATTGGGTGAGTGCGTCACTGACCGGGATGGAAAATACGAAATCGGATGGTCTGTCAGCCAGCTCACCGGAAGGGAAAGGGAAACGGCGGATATTGCCATAAAGGTCTTTACCAGCGAAAAGAAAACCCCGCTGTTCGCTTCCGATATGGATGCGGTGCGGTTTAATGCCTCGCCCCGGGAAGAGATCAATATCACTATTGAAACGGCCATTCAGCCGGAAGTGGTGGAGTTTGATTATATATTAAAACAGGTGACTTACCTGGCCGACAGGGTAGCTGTCGCCGAGTTGCAGGAAAACAAAGAAAATCGTGACATTACCTTTCTCTCCAAAGAGGCGGAAATACCGGCGGAAAAAATAGAACACCTGGTGGTGGCTCATCGTTTACAAGCCGCATCAAAAATAGACGCCGCCTTTTTTTATGCCCTGCTGCGCAAAAATACACTTCTGAAAAATGATTTTATCAAATCCTTTCAAGCGCGATTGGTTATTGACATTAATGCCGACATACAAGTGCTTCTGTATGATGCGGCCTTAACAGACGTGAAAACCATCCAGCGCGATGTGGAAGATGCGGTAAAAGAAATGATCGTATCGGCTTCAGCAGCAAAGGAATGGAAGCGGAATGTGGAATTATTGCAGCAATACAGAACGAAGGCGGAAGAATATTACAAAAATGAGCATCGCCGGAAAGTGCTGAACATCGTCAGCCGCTTTGTGCTGGAAAACAAAATAAATGAGATGGGGAAGATTTTCGAAGAGAATAAAAACGACCCGAACGCCTTTCTCAAAAAAATCACCGATGAGTCTTTTTTCCAGAGCGACGTGAAGGCGGCCCAGGCCAAAACAAGCCTTGCCCTGGGCGAATTGCTGGGATTTGACGACCATATCATCGGCCAAATCAGCGAATCGCAAAATATCAAAAAACCGGAAAACGTTAAAAAGTTAGCGAAACTGAATAAAGCGGCATGGAAAAAGGAATTAACCAGGGCGGCGGATAAAATAGACCTTGCCGGTAAACCATTGAACAAAAAACTGATTGATCTTCATGCATCATCCATTGTCAGAAAAATGGAGAAGGCCTATCCGACCATGGCCTTTACCGCGCAATTGGAAAGGGAGAAGAAACCCTCTCTGGAACACCATAAGGAGATTACCGCCTTTTTATCCAAACATGAAGATTTTGACTTGCAGCACCATAATACATCCACTTACCTGAAAGATAAAAAACTAACCGGGAAAGAAAGCGAAGCCATCTGGGAAGAATTAAAGTCTGTGCAGCGTATTTTCAAATTAGTGCCGCACTATGGCAAAACCATTGCACTGCGCAAATTGAATCTTCATTCATCATACAGCATTGCCGCTACGGGCGAAACCCGATTTGTCCAGGAAATAGCACCCAAGGCAGGAATAGCCCCCAAGGAAGCCCGGGACATCTTCAACAGAGCACAACGAACCACAACGGCCGCCATGCTCATAGCCGGTGAACTTCAAGACACCCTCCGGGCTATGCATATGCCCGCAATGGAAATGAAGACATTGTCGTTAAAATTGGAAGCTGTAAGCGAAGATTTTCCCAACCTGAAATCGCTTTTCCAACTCACCGACACCTGTTCCTGCGAGCATTGCCGTTCGGTTTATAGTCCGGCAGCATACCTGGTGGAGATTCTGCAGTTTTTGGATAAAAGAAGTGTGACGGATCTTACCACCATGCCGGCCACAACCGGGCACCTGGCCAAAGATGTTTTGTTTGAACGCAGACCCGATTTGGGTGACATTGATTTAGGTTGTGAAAATGCCGAGACCCCGGTGCCGTATATAGATTTAGTCTGTGAATTGCTGGAAGAAGCAATCACAGCCGATGCAGGCGTGAATTTTACAGGAGTGCTTTCCGGCGGAGCAGACCCATCAAAGGGAAAGATCTCCAATGGACTGTTGACTGCACTGGAAGCGGCGGGATTGCCTGTAACTGATCAGGCGTTGATTTTTGAGACCGAAACAACTACCGGCACAGCAGCAACACTGCCCCATTATTTGCGCGACAAGCAAATCGTCTGCAAAATCATCGACACGGGAGGAAATAATTACAAGGTATTCCGGTTGCGGCAGACACTGTCACCGGCAGAAGAGTTGGCGGCTGCGCCCGAATATGTGAATACGGCTACCTACAATACTTTAAAAGGAGCCAATTACGCTTTTAAGCTGCCTTTCGATTTAGACCATACCGAAGCCAAAGCTTATTTCAACCGCTTTGATATTTCGCGAGCAACTCTCATGCAAGATTTTCAATCGGCGGGAACCCCTGCTGAGGAAACCATTGCAGCAGAGAAGCTGGGCTTAACCGCTGCGGAAAGAAACCTGATCGTAACACCCAAAGCCAATTTGATTGACCAGCAATCATACTGGAATGCTCCCGCCCAGTGGGATACGCCTCCCGTTATGGGGAATGTCCTGGATTATATGAAGAGGGTTGATCATTTTCTAGATAAAACCGGTCTGACCTACAAAGATTTGGATTTACTGCTTGCTTTAGGTTTTATTGACCCTGCGGATAATCTTTTCATTAAACATCTTGACCTGGGCTGTGACACCGCCAAAAAAGAAATAGCCAATCTAAATGAGGCGGCATTGGATCGCATCCATCGGTTTCTGCGTTCGCAAAAGAAAACGGGATGGAAATTGGAAGTACTGGATGAAATTATTTCGCAAACAAAATTAGGCAATGGAACGTTAAACGATGCCTGCCTGGTTAAAGCAGCCGATTTATTAAAGCTGTCCGAACAAACAGGAATTAAAATAGACGAGTTGACAGGCTTTTACGGAGAAATTCCACACACGGTTTTGACTGACGATGCTCCTAAACCTCTTTACCAGCAAATATTTTTGAACAAGGCAAAGAATGGATTTATTGATGAGGGATTGCTGCCGGAAAAAATCGACGGTACTTCATTGTTGAGCAATTTTATAACCAGCATCTCGGTTTGCCTGCAAATCAAAGAGCAGGATTTGAACAAGTTGCTGCCGCTGCTGCCTGACGGCGACCTCACCTTCTCCAACCTGAGCAGCCTGTTTGCCGCTTCCAGGTTAATGAGGAAAATGAAGCTCAAAGCCGATGATTACGTTCTGCTCACCGGCCTGACCGGGCTGGATGTATCCAATTCACCGGCGGACACATTGGATTTTGTTGAAGCAGTTAACAGCTTGAACAAATCCCCGCTGAAACTTGCAGATGTTCAATTCATGCTTCGGCATGAAGCAGACAACCTTGCCGACAGAGAAATCAAGGACGATAAGATTAAGCAAATACTGGAGAAATTACAGAAGGACTATCAAAGTAATTTTTCAGCCAACAAATCTCTCTTTAATGCCAACATGTCGGCCCAGGAGCAAAAAGAGATCTTACAAAATGCCCTGGCTAAACTGAGCAGCGTTGGTGAAGAAGATGTAAAGACCTTTATTAAATTTATTGAAAGAGACTGGACATCGGCAAATGATGCCAAAACATTCACCGACGGCAAATTAAGTGGGTTATTCGATACCACTTCCATTAAGGCAAACATTGATGCCCTGGCGGCGGCGCCCGGACCCGATATCAGCAGTGAGCAGAAGGATTTAGTTAAAGCGTTTCTGGATGCCATAGCCGGTTATCAGCTTCAGGCAGGCAAGCAAACCATTCTTGAGCAAACACTTGCCGCCACTTTCAAAGCGGATTTGGAACTGGTAAAGATTGTTTTAAAATATGCCCTGTTAAAACAACCTGCCCCGGGCACCAGCTTCTTATCCGGTATTCTAAGTGCTGATGCACTTATTGACGTAGATATTACACATACAATACCTGTATTGCCGGCCATTACCGCCGGCGCGTTTCCCGACCAGTATCGCGCGCTCAGGCTCGCGCATAAGTTATTCCCTTTGGTGAATTCTTTTAAATTGGAAAACCAGGATGTGGAATGGTTTTTCCAAAACAATAAAGACCTGGGCTGGCTGGAATGGGACGCTATTCCATATCAGGCGGGGCAGGCGGCGATTAATTATGCAGGCTATATTGCCTTTGCGGAAATGATCGATCTGTTGAAACAACTTACACCTGTTCCCAACCCGGCGGATATCGAGCACCCCATCAGTTTCTTTACCATTGGAGCAATGCTTTTGCCGGCGAGCGGCGCTGCGAGGAATCAATTTATTGAGGCCTTCTCATTGCTTACCGGTTACAACAAAGAAGATGTAGATGCCATCGACGCACATTTGTTCCCGGTGTTTGACTTCAATAATTATAAAGACGCCAAAGCGTGGAAGGCTGTAAGTGATTGCGCCGGGCATTTGAGAAAATTAGGATCAACTGTTGTTCAGGTTAAAGAGTATATCAAACCGGTATTAACCAGTACCGATACAAAGCTGCTGCGTACCGCCTTGAAAGCACGCTATGACGAAGACACGTGGCTGGGCACACTCAAGGAAATTATGGACGCAATCCGGCCGCAAAAAAGAGATGCCCTGGTCGCTTATCTGCTGGCTGAAAATCCTGAAATGAAAACTGAAAATGATTTGTATGATTATTTCCTCGTAGATGTGGAAATGGAATCATGCATGCCCTCGTCCAGGATTGTACAGGCGCACGGCACCGTGCAGCTTTTTGTACAGCGTTGTTTAATGGGATTGGAGCCGAAAGCTGCAGCTGACGTTAACAACGACGCAGGCTGGGAACAGTGGAAGTGGATGAAAAACTACCGGGTATGGGAAGCCAACCGCAAGGTATTTTTATATCCCGAAAACTGGATTGAAGCCGAACTTAGAGATGACAAATCGTTCCTGTTTACCGAACTGGAAAATGAGATACAGCAAAATGAACTGACCGAATTTACAGCGGAAGATGCACTGATCCGGTATCTGGAAAAACTGGACAACATCGCCTTCCTCGAAGTGATGGCGACATGGTATCAGACCGACATTAAAACCATGCACGTATTTGCCCGGACCAAAGGCGGCGACCCTGCCATTTATTATTACAGAAGATTCGAAAATGAGCGCTACTGGACACCCTGGGAGAAAGTGGAGTTGGATATTGCAGGCGACCACCTGCTGGCATTTGAACGCAACAATCGTTTGTGTCTGGCCTGGCCGGTGTTCAGCGAGGAGCCTGATCCGAACCAGGGTGCAACCCTCCCTGATCAAAGTAAAACGACCGAGCAACCCGTTGATAAGGCAAGAAAGAAACTTAAAATCCAACTGGCCATCAGCGAATTTGCCAATAAGAAATGGCAGCCGAAGAAAATTTCGCAGGAGGGTATACTTACTCCCTCAAACTATACTTCCGATGACAACCAGTTCAAAAGAGACATATACAATTTGATGTATTTTGAGCTGGGGCAACAAGTCTGGCTTTTTACTACTTCCTTTGAGGCAGATTATATTAATCTTAATGGAATATTTAACATAGCAGGATGCAAAGGATATCCCGAACTTGCGTTTCAAGGTAATCAGTATCTCCCTGATTTTTTCCCTGACTTTAAAGATACATGGTTAAAATCACAGCGTTATAATGAACAAAACCTGATACCGGCTGATGATCTTTCTGTTAGAAATGTGATTTCATTTTTCCAGTTCTATGAAATTCTGGGCAAAACTCCGGGCACATTCCGGTTGTCGTACCCGCATCAACTGACCCTGATTGATCTGGTAGCGCTTCTTTTCGAGTATTTGCTGATGCATGCATATGGTTCCAATAAAGCCTATCTTAGCCATTACGAACGTTTTCTGAAGATACCGCTGGGCACCCTGCTGCCCTATTTTGAGGAAGACAGCAACCATGCCTATGTAATTATTCCGGGATTTTATGGTACGGAAAAAGACCCGCAAACAGGAGAGCCGGTTCCTGTGCAAAGAACTGGTTCCAACGTGATGCAGTTAATTGAGGATATCATAGCCCTTTTCATGAAATACATGGCCAAGTATGCGGCCAATCCCGACATCAATGCTTTGCTTCAGGAATTGGTTGCCGACGAAGATTATCTGGCGATTGTCAAGGAACTCAAGGTGTATGCAAGTTTATCTTATGGCGAGCAATTCAAGAATATGTACCATCCCCTGATTTGCGCTTTAAGAAAAACACTCTACAGAGACGGTATTCCGGCATTGATGAAACGGGAAACCCAATTGCAGAAAAACGCATCATTCAATTTTGAACAGTATTATGACCCGAACAAAAGTATTGTTCCGCAGACATATATACTGGAAGAAGCCGGTGTAAAAACTTTGTTCTATCCTGTCGAAGATCTGGATTTCAGCAGCGATGGTTCTTACAGCGGATACAACTGGGAATTGTTTTTCCATGTGCCTTTTTTATTGGCGACAAGATTGACCCAAAACCAGCGCTTCGAGGAGGCGTTGACCTGGTTCCACTATATGTTCAATCCCACCGGTGCTTTGGCAGGCAATGCGCCCGAAAAATACTGGGTAACAAAACCATTTTATCTGACACACACAGGCGATTATATTAATCAACGCATCGACACACTGCTGTACAAAATCGCCGACCCCAACACACCCGAAAGAAAGGAACTGGAGTTTGCCATTGATGAATGGCGAACCAAGCCTTTCCAACCCCATGTTGTCGCCAGGTTTAGACCTGTTGCCTATCAAAAAGCTTTGCTGATGAAATACATTGACAACCTGACCGAGTGGGGAGATTACCTGTTCCGGCAGGATACCATGGAGTCTATTGTTCAGGCCACGCAGATGTATATCCTTGCCGACAAATTATTGGGTCCGAAGCCAAGAATTATTCCCGCTCCTGTTGAAGCCCCCTACGAGACTTATAATCAGATAGAGGCCAAGCTGGATGCCTTTGGCAATGCTTTAATTGATCTGGAAAATATTTTACCGGATTTATCAGCCTTGCCCGAAGGCGGCGCTGAACTGCCTCCGGCGCCGATTACCTTATCCATGCTCTATTTCTGCATTCCCCCAAACGATAAGATGCTGGAGTATTGGGACCGCATAGCCGACCGCCTGTTTAAGATTCGCCACTGCCAAAATATAGATGGTGTGGAACGCAGCCTTGCCTTGTTTGCACCGCCTATTGATCCCGGCATGCTGGTTCGGGCGGCGGCAGCCGGATTGGATATATCCGCCGTTCTGGCCGGCATTAACGCACCTACGCCTTTTTACCGCTTCACCGTGTTTGCCCAAAAAGCAAGTGAACTGGCAATGGATGTCAGAGGTTTAGGCCTTTCGCTGCTGCAGGCATTGGAGAAAAAAGATGCCGAGGCTATGTCGTTGCTGCGTAACGAATTGGAAACAAAAGTGCTCAACGCAATAAAAGACACCAAGCTGCTCTATATTAAAGAAGCGCAGGAGCAGATTGAGATATTAAAAAGAGCTAAAGCTACTGCCGAAGAAAGGAGTAATTACTACTCCGGTATTCAAAAAATAATTTCCAAAGAGCAGTTGAATCTGGACAAATTAAGCGAGTCGCATGATTACCAGATGGCGGCGCAAATTATACAGGCGACAGCCGGCGTTCTGGCTTTGATTCCCGATTTTGCCATCGGCGCATCCGGATTTGGCGGCAGTCCCCATGCCGCTGCTAAATGGGGCGGAACATTTCTGGCTAACGCCGCTAACGCAGCGTCCGGAGTGCTCAACGTACTCTCCACTGCGGCATCATACGAAGCAAACAGGGCATCCATACTCGGGGGTTACGACCGGCGTTTTGATGATTGGAAACTACAGGAACGTCTGGCTAAAAAAGAAATGGCCCAAATAGACCAACAGATCGTTGCCGCTGAAATTCGCAAAGAAATTGCAGAAGCTGATTTGAAGAACCACGAGTTTCAAATCGAAAATTCCCAAAAAACCACTGATTTTATGCATACCAAGTTCACCAATAAGGAATTGTATGACTGGATGATTGGGCAGATCAGTGCGGTGTATTTCAAATCCTACCAGTTAGCCCACGATTTCGCCAAGAAAGCGGAACGCTGCTATCGCTTTGAGTTGGGTAATGATGATGCGTTTATCTCTTACGGATACTGGGACAGCATGAAGAAAGGTTTGCAAAGCGCCGACAATCTTATCTATGACATCAAACGCATGCAAACAAGCTATCTGGAGAAGAACAAGCGGGAATATGAAATCACCAAACATGTTTCCTTAACACAACTTGACCCGCTGGCATTGGTAAGACTTCGCGCGACAGGGGTATGTGATTATGATGTGCCCGAGGTTTTGTATGATATGGATTATCCGGGTCATTATTTCCGCAGGGTAAAATCGGTAAGCTTCAGCCTGCCCTGTGTTACAGGGCCTTATACCTCAGTAAGCGCCAAGCTTTCGCTGGTAAACAACCGGTATCGAAAAAATACAAATCCCGACAACATTGCCGCCACCGGATACCTGGAAGATCCCGGCAATGACGACCGTTTCATTTACAATGTTGGATCTATTCAATCTATTGCCGCCAGCAATGCCCAAAACGATAATGGTATGTTTGAATTGAATTTTAAAGATGAACGGTATCTGCCTTTTGAAGGTTGCGGAGCAATAAGCTCCTGGCGGCTGGAGCTGCCGAAAGACGTAAGGCAATTTGACTACGACACAATATCTGATGTGATTCTGCATGTAAAGTATACCGCAAGAGAGGGCGGTTCAACGCTGCGGGGATTGGCGGAAACTTCTTTAAAAGACAGGCTGGATGCAATTAAGCAACAACTCAACCAGACAGGATTACACGTCGCCCTGAATATGAAGCAGGATTTGACCAGCGAGTGGCTCTTGCTCAAAAATAATGGAACGGTAAATCTGAAAATTGATAAATCAAGGCTGCCCTACATGGCGCAAACTATTGATGCCGCTGTTGAAAATGTAATGTTTGTCGCCAAGGTTAAAAACAACCCGGCAAACTTCACAGTACAGGTTGACGGCGCAGCAACCAATCTGGCCCGAATAGACGAATGGAAGCTTTGCCGGGGAACTAACTCCGACATCGAACTGGATACTGCCTTCGATCTGTCAGTTGCTCCGGCACAATTAAATAATCTGGAAGAATTGATGATGGTTGTGAAGTATAGTTTTTAAAGAAAAGAAGGACCCGGTCAGCTCTGATCAAGTCCTTGTTCTTTGGCTCCATTGTTAAGCAAGTAGACCTGACCCTGTTCACGCATTGCTGAGATAATGTGGCATCGCCGGGAAACCAGGCGGCAAACAGAGAAAACAAATAGCAACCTAAATATCGGAAGAAACCGGTCTACTCGACTCAAACAAGATCCAGGGAGGGATAAGAATATGGCTACAGACTATTACTTACAACTGAGCAGTACCGTACCTTTGCGTACGATAAGCGGGGTGCCAAATTCGATTTGGACTTACACTTTGTCATGGTCGGATCAGCCGGCTCGACGACGACCGGTTGATCCTGGTCCGCGTCTCGCGCTCACTTTTTCATCTCGCATAAACATTTGCGATCCGAAAGATTTGCCCGACGTATCGTTGATCCAGGACACCCAGCTCGAAAAGCCTATCAGTGGCGATGTGCAATACATCTATCGCGACGTTCAGGGGCGGAATGGAAATACGCTTGTCTTTTGCTTCGTCGCGCCATCGGAAGTTGATACGTTTACTGTCGTGCGGCTTTCTCAGAAAACCCCCGTTACAGCTCCATGGACAGACCTCCCTTTCACGGTTTCACCGCAGGTTGCACTCGCACTCCAGCAGGTGATCTCGGGTCCGGCGGTGATATGTCCGTCTGTCGCAATGCAGACTCCCCTGGTTCATTCCGCGCGCACTATTCAAAAAGCTACCATCGGTTCCTTTTTGCCCACGACGGAATCTCTCACTAATTCCCTTCAACCTGGTAACGCTCTCACGAAGTTTCGCTTTGTCCGACAACTTCTTTTGCAACCAGGGGAAGTAAATACCGCGAAGCAACACCTGGCAGCGAATTTTCTCTTAGGAACCGATTCTGTAACTTCGTTGCCCGATTCAATGTGGGATCAACTCGCATTATTTGAGACCGATCCAAATCGATCATTACCGCATCCTCCTCTCGGTGCGCTAGCCGAGGTTCCACTGGATGCCTTGAAAATATTTGGCGAGGCGATTTCCGTTCTTCGTAAGCGTGCGGTCGATTCTATTCGCAACGCAGCAGTCAATCATGATACGCGAGATAACACAGGCACTAAAATACCCATAAACAAGATGGCCGTACAAAGTGGGCAACAAACTGATCTCAAGGCACTAACTGCTCTCTCACGAGCTGCTTCTATGGCAAACAAAGGGCTGTCTTTGAACGCCTTCAGTGGCTGGATTCAGCCGTTTGGTTACATGGATCTCGAGCGGCTCGAAATGACGCCTGCCGGAATTGTCCGCGGTGAACTCATAGCAACGATACCGTTGGCGCCACTCGAAGAAACCGCCGTGGTGCAGAAGGAATGGTCCGTGACATCAAAAGAGTTCACCTCAATTGTCACCGACTCCCTTGAGAACTATAGCGAAACAGGCGTGACCGACAATACGGAACTGGCTCAATCCACCACATCGCAAAACCAACACAGCAATCAGTTCAACATCACCGGCACGGTTTCGGGCGGAATTGCCCACATTTTTGACGCCCAGGCATCGAGTGGTTTTACGGTGCAGGATTCCTCCTCCGAGTCCGCGACTGCCAGTGCGAAGCATTCTCAAACATTGACCCAGAAGGCATCGTCCAGGGTAAAACAGGAACACAAAGTTACGATCTCGACGACGACAGTCACCGGCACGTCAGAATCTACAACCCGCACTCTGAAGAACACCGACCCCAGCAATCCAATCCGCATTGACTACTTCAGGATGATGCGGGAGTGGAGAGTCCGATTATATCGCTATGGTTTGCGCTTGACCTACGATTTGGCCGTTCCGGAGCCAGGTGGAGCATTGCGCCAGGCGTATGCATATCTTGAATGGCTGAAAGGTCAGATTGGGCCGTTTCAGTTCAATGTAGCCCATTTCCCCCCTAATTATGTAAAAAGCAAGTCCGATCCGAACTATTCTGTAATTTTGAAACTGGCAGATCAATACTATGCGCAGATTCCACCTTTCCCCGAACCTCCGGCGCCGATAACTACTGTAACACACCTCAATAACGACACGGATGCCAACTCGATACAGGATGAGCCACTTAAGCCCATCGATGTCCCGCAAAGATTTTGGATTGAGAATTTATTTATTACTATTCGAATCAACAAAGAAGTTAACGGCGCAGTTAGAGTATATTTTACCGATTATCCAGAGCAGAAGAATACAGACAGCAATGGAACGACTTTCGGACCAGATGATCTTACTAGTTATTCAGGGTTCATGTACCATGCAAGTGGAAACATCGCTCTTTTGGTTAGTCACTACAATTGTAAGAATTCCGGAGTTCAATTGGAGGCATTCTTTTCGCCAACAGATGAAACTATAAACAATTGGCTAAGCGATGTCTGGACCGCCCTTTACAATGCTGCGCAAACGCAATACTACATGCTACAACAGGATATCGCTGCAAAGATCGCGCAACTGGAAGACCGCCTGACGAACGTTGACACCTTGACCCTCCGTCGCGAAGAGAGCGAGGAAATCATGAAACTGACAGTTGCGACGCTCTTAGGCAAGTATACAGGTCAGTTCTGGCAGTACTTGCAGATATTTGCGGATCAAGCAAATCCCGCACCTTGGCCGCCCATCCCAGACCCGATCAACACATTTGGCCAAAATCTCGATCTAAATCTGGTAGATCCTAAGCAATTTATAGTTAAACCGGGTTCTTTCGGCTCAGCATTTTCGAAAGTCTTCGATCAAAAGGTCTATTCTTTGTTACCATGGATCGGAGATGATGAAGTGACGGCGCGCTTTATCAACCAAGCTATCGAGTGGGAGAACGTAGTCACGTTCTTGTATAGCTACTTTTGGGATAATCCCGATAGCTGGGACTTTATTAGGAATATACAGCATCAAGATCCAACGCGTCAGTCATTTTTGCGAGCAGGTAGCGCCAGAGTGGTTTTAACTGTTCGAAAGGGATGGGAAGAGATGTGGACCACCTTCGTCAACACCGGCGCTCCTTACTCGATAGGAAAAGAAACACAAGACGGCGGTAGTATACCTTATCCATACCTTACAATCGCTCAGGAAATCGCAGCCTATGACGATCGAAACTACCCTGGCATTCCACCTGCAAATCCGAACCAAAGCGCAGTGCGTCTGGAAGAAGCCGTGTATACTACATCGTCTACGCAATTGAATCCCAGTTTGCAGCCTCAGGATATCGTAGTGTTATCGAGCGTGGGATTCCTTGTTGGCGCCCAAGTCGTCATCGACTCAGGAGTTGGGGAAGGCTATCCCAAGGGAAGCTCTGGGAAACAGGAAAGTACAACTATTACCGCTATCGCCGATGCTACACACATTACGCTAGCGAGCATTCAAAACCCGCACGGAGGTGACGGTCTGGGATACGCAGTAGTTCAACCTGGGGAGAAGGGTGTTCTCATTGCGGAGTGGAACGAATATACGCCGACGTCGGGAACAGATATTGCTGTGACGAGTAATTTGGCGACTATTGCTTGATTAGAAGAAGATTGGAATAAATATCGTGTTGCCAGCAAGTCTCAGGAGAAACCGATGAACCCAACTACACATTATGTGCGAGTTCTGGATACTGACAATTCAACGCTGGCCTTGCCGCGGGACTTAGATAAGGACGCCTACTTTATAACTGATCGCTCTGCGACGGCAGTAACACGTACTGTGAAAACTTGCGAGCTTGAGCCCGGCAAGAAATTCCGACTTACAGAAGACCCGATGTTCCCAGGACGCGAACATCCCCCCCCTTGCAGAAATGGTGCTGACGTAGCAATTCCGGGATTCCTTCACAATTTTAATCAAATCGATTCTGTGGCTGTGAACCCGCTCCAACATGCTCGGGCGCTCCATCCACGCAAGAAAAAGACCGATCCGATTGCCCTGGACCGAACTATAACTGGCTGGAAACACAATGTCGAATATACGAGTATCGCTTCCAGGTCGGCATTGGTAATCTCAGAACCGGGTAATACAAAACGACTACGCGTTTCTTTACTGTTTGGAACAGGTACCGAGGCCACCCGACATGGAATAGGATTTTACGCAGTAAATGCGTCAGAGCCAGCTCTCCTTATTTTTATCACAGGTATTGAAGAAGGATACGAGATAACGTTTTTTAATCCGGCAAATCCGGGAATAATGACGGCGGCGCCTGAAAGCAAGGAATTAGTAGCTAATAATAGATGGGGTGCCGGCATTACAGAGGACACGATTAGATATATTGTTGCACTACATTTTGGTCGTGTGGTGGACTATGACATTGTCATTTGCGGAGCCTTCAGTACTGGTTATCTCGGTTTGTGTGGCGTCATCAACAATCGGTTATTCTCGATTCAGTCCTTAGAACGAGTCATAATATATGACTGCCTTTATACTGAACTCAGGCAGCCCCTTTCTTTCCTGAAAAGTTCGCGACCATCGATAGAGATAATCTGCTATGTGGCATCCATCGCAGGAAATGACTTTATAAGAACTACTGACACAGAGCCGCCAGCATTTCAAAAACTTGCACTAGGCAACATGACGGGGTGGCACTACATTAATGTATTCTATAATAATGGCTATCATACTCTTGCGTCTTCTCGAGTAATTGACCAAGCAAGAACCCCCGAAAATCCAATTATAACGCAGCTTCCGGCTGAATTTGAGCGTCTCTTAAACGATTTAGTGTCGAGACTTCCTCAACGCGGAAAGGTAGTGAGCGATCCAAACATTTATAGAAAAGTGAAAAAGAGTCTGCCTTCGGGTGTGGTTACGTTGAATGATTTCTGGATTGCTAACGGCAACCGTGTTGGCTTGTGGTTTAGTTCAATGACCATTGTAAGGCAATGTCTTTGCAACCTTGAACTATTAGGGTGGCCAACGCCCCCCGGCGACGAATGGCACGACATGATCCTCATAGAATTTGCATGGGAGTATCTGCTGTGAGCAGCAATTCTCCCACTCCCTTTAAAACTGGCTTTGGGTCAAGGGCTAGAATTTAATTTTCGTAGAAGGAATAGCAGGAATAGCAGAAGGAATAGGGTCGCTACCAGTTGCTCGATGTTAAGAAATAGACCTGACGCTTTTCGGTGCTTTATCGATACAATTCCAGGAATTCTTACAAAGTAATCGAAGGTGTTTTCTCCGGCAACGAGAAGCAACAGATGATTGAGAAGGTCACCGAAGCGATGGTATCGGTGGAGGGCGAAACCCTGCGAGAAAAGACGGTCGTCATCCTTGAGGAAGTCAGGAGTGGCGACTGGGGAATGGGAGGCAAAACACTGTCTACCGACGATGTGAAGCAACTGCGGGCGAGCGAATAGCTGCATTGTCTCAACGCGACGTTAACCGGCGAATCGACCCGTGAAGCAACCACGGGCAACATGGCGGGTTTTGTGCGGCGGTCTGTGGTCGTGGTTGCTCGCGGGTATCCGCACGTTGGGCGGGCCAGGGGCATCGTGAACCATCACCCGGACCGGAGCGTGCACTGTGCCGGTTGGCCTTGGCCGGCTAGGCAGGGATGGCCACCAGGGACACGTTTCGGCGAGCGCCAATTGCTGAAGCGAAAAACCAAAACCAACAAAGGAGGATTGAGAGATGGCTTCGACGAAAGACGTTGTAGATAACCATGTAAAGTGTTTTGGCGAGAGAGATCTCAAGGGCATTATGTCTGACTATGCGCCGGGTGCCATCCTGTTCACGCCGGATGGACCGCTCAAGGGCGCCGACGAGATCAGGCCGTTGTTTGAGGCGATGATTGCGGAGTTTGCAAAACCTGGCGCGGTGTTCAGCATGAAGCGGCAGTCCGTCGAGGGCGATTACGCTTACATTCTGTGGACCGCAGAGACTGCCGACAACGTGTACGAAGTGGCCACGGACACGTTTTTCGTGCGGGACGGCAAGATCGTGGTTCAGTCATTCGCCGGCAAGATTACGCCCAAGGGTTGAAGATACGCCTTCATTCCGGGAGTCCGCGCAACAAGCCGACCAGTTGCGACATTCAGTTCATCGGCAGAGTGTTGGGCTCAGGGGAGGGTGGTTTCCCCTAAGATATGCCCTGATACTAAATAGGCTTTGCGCAGCAGAAGAAAGGCCGTAAGTGATTTGATCAACCCATCTGCCGACGTGTGAGGTAAAGAGCTAAAAAACCACTTGCCGCCTTATGGTTTCATTCGGTGATACCTCAGGAAGATTAGACCGGAAAATCCGGCACAAAGCAAGCCACCCACGGAATAGGCCCACTGACGATGGCGGAGGGAATAAGATACAAAGTGACGGCGCCGAAGGCCGAGCCGAGAAACAAGCCCGCTCCGATCATCGCCTCATGCAGACCGGCGTTTGCAGCCTCATTCTTCGTCACATTCATGGAATAATAAAGGGATGAGTAATAAATAAGCCCTATCGACAGCCCGAAGCCAACTTGCGCAGCCAAAAGCATAACAATCGTTGTTATGTCTCCTGAATACCCTTACCTGTGCTCATATCCGGCAGGACAGACACAGGTTGTCCATCCTGACAAAATCGGTCATTTCTTTGAACAAAGAAGCATCCATATGGAACGGCCAATCGTTATGACCCGCACCTTTGATTATCCACATGCGCTTTTTGCCTTCGGGAAGAGCATTATACAAATTGATCGCGTGCCTGATCGGCAGAATTTCATCACGTTCCGCCCCAATTACGGAGATTTTCTTTTTAAACGATTTAAGATTTTCGATGCTGTCATACTTGTCAGTTAAAAACAGTTTCACAGGAAGAAAAGGAAATATAGACTTGGCAACGGAAGCCAGCGTGTCCCAAGGTGTGATTAATATTATACCGGCAATAGGAACTGATGTCTCTTTAACGATAGCGGCAGTAACGCCACAACCAAGTGATTCGCCCAACAAGTAAAGCGGTTCTCCATATTGCTTGTAGGCCAGGTTCACCGTCTCCAGACCGTCGGCGACAAACGGTTTTTCTCCCACTTTTCCCGGGCGGCCTCCATATTGCGGATACTCGGCTAAGATTATGCGAAATCCCAGTTCCATAAAAGGCTTTAAATAGAAGCCTCTGTCGAGTGCCGTGCCGCCATTGCCGTGGAAAAGAACAATGGTGCCATTGGGCGCGGGTGCTTCGTGAACGGCAATCAAACCCCGATAATCCGAGGCCGTCGCCTGCCAGAGTTTCATGTTTTCATGCTCAAGCATTTGCATGGAAGGCCACTCGGCACTGGGAAAATAAAGATATCTGTTTTGCATATTACAGCTCCCCAAAAAAATTACCATGATGATAAACAGGACTATTTTTAATGTCTTCTTCATTTAATGGCCCGCCCCGGAAATTGCCTCAACTACAGGATACCCCATGAAGTCCTCTGGCTAAAACTGGTGCACTTTGAACTGGGTGGTATTCGGGGGGCATAACATGTATTTCCAAATTTGGTGTTATGTCCACTTAATACCCTGACTTGGTTCCAAAGCCATATAACATGAAGTTCACCGGGAGCCGGATTTATCGGCGATCCGGTGGAACGACGTGTTGAGTCTTTTCTTACCTTCTTCTATAGCTGCCGCCACGCGCATGAACACAAAGCCAGCAGTTACCTTCTTCGTGTTAATGTGCTCAATTTTAAATTTCTTAGAACGCTTAATTGCAAACCGATATGGATAAAAACCATACTCTTTTGCAATATGAGGAAAGCTGACTTTTAGACCTTCGATAATGCGTGTGACCCTAGACCTATCAAGCCATGGACCTTTTTCGGGGTGGCTTCTTGATAAATAATAACTGCTTCATCAACAACGTAAACAGGTTTAGATTCTGCTGTAACTTTTGCCGCTACAACGTGATATGGGCCACATACACGATGATGTGCCTTTGATGCTTTGAAATATGGTGCATCTTCAAGAAATATTTCTGTTCCAACACGGTATGCACTAAAGCCAGGCCCAGAAGCCTTGATTAAAGGTAGATGCTTTTCATTAATGCCGAATAAACCAGCAAATTCACATTCCTCAATAAACCATGTTCGCCAGTAGTCAATTCCTGCAAGATTAATAACAGACGCTTCATAAGGCCACGGCATCATTCTCTCCTCAATCGACCTTTCATCTTCTCGCAACCATTGTTTATATGGATCAGTGTGAATATTGCAAACGCCGACAGTACTGTCGGCATAAAAAACCACGCAAGTAATGCATGTTTGCTTCATAATAATTTGATTCGATTGCATTATCAACAATTTTCTTATTTTTTCATCGGGATAGATCAGTATAACATCCCTAGTGATTTGTTAGAGATTACCAGTTCAGGCTTTCAAATCGCGGATCATTGTTCAAAGAGCCAATATCGATTTTTACTTTTATCAGCAGACAAGATTTGCACTATTTATCTACCAACAAACGATGTTTGAAAAGTCCTGACGTTGCGAATTACTATTTTGCAGAAGCTCTTATCAACGTCCCGTCAGCGCCGCTGCGGCCTGGCGAACAGCAAGATGCACCGGGTCCCACACGGTGGAGTAAGGTGGTGCATAACTGAGGTCGAGATTGATCATCTCCTCAACACTAAATCCGGCGTGCAGCGCCGTTGCGAAAACATCAATCCGCTTGGCCGCCCCCTCCACGCCCACGATCTGGGCACCCAGAAGTCTGCCGCTTCCCTTTTCGGCAATTGCCTTCACTGTTATCCTACCTGCATGAGGATAATAACTGGCCCGCGTAATACTGTTGATCCGTCCCGTCACATATTCCAGTCCGAGAGTCTTGATCTCTTTCTCCTGGAGGCCTGTCCTGGCCACTTCCATATTACATATCTTGCTCACAGCCGTTCCCACCACACCCGGGAAAGTGGCATATCGCCCGCCCAGGTTAATCCCGGCAACCCTGCCCTGCTTGTTGGCGATAGTTCCAAGGGCGATATGAACAGGACGCCGACTTACAAGGTGGAATGATTCCGAGCAATCACCGGCCGCCCAGACACCCGGAATATTCGTCTGCATCCGGTCGCTGGTTTTAATGGCCTTTTGCACGCCGAGGGAAATTCCCGCCCGCTCGGCAAGTTCTGTGTTGGGGCGGACTCCCAGCCCTAAAATAATTATGTCGGCAGGAATGGTCCGGTGATCCGTAACAACGGCCTGAACACGGCCACTTGCGACTTCGATGGACTGAAAAGTTTCTTCCCTGAAGAGTTTTACACCCACACGCATGACGGCATCGGAAACAAGCACGCCCATATCGGGATCCAGCGTGTTCATGACCTGGCTGGCCTGCTCCACTAAAGAGACATCGAGGCCTCTCATAATCAGTGCCTCCGCCATTTCGAGCCCGATATATCCGCCTCCTATAACAACGGCCTTTTTCGGGTTCTCCCTGTCTATGACTTCCCTCACCCGGATGCCGCTCTGGAGAGAATGAAGCCCGTATACGCCCCGGGCATTGGATCCGGGCACCTTAGGGCGGAAAGGAATGGCGCCCGTGGCTACCATCAGATGATCAAAGGCCTCAGACTGTTCCCTGTTTCCCCCGATGTCGCGGACACAGAGACGACGGTTTTTCAGATCGATCTCGGTAACTTCATGGAGGACACGGGCATCAATACCGTATTTGTCTCGAAATTTCTCCGGTGTGACAGCCACCAGCTTCCGGATGTCGTCGACAACCCTGCCGACGTAGTAGGGAATACTTCAGGCAGAATAGGATGTGTGCGGCCCTTTCTCTAAGACAATGATGTCCAGCTCAGGCTTAATCCGCTTTGCTTGAGCGGCAGCGCTCATTCCTGCCGCATCTCCGCCGATGACAACAAGTCGTTCCTTCTGCATTTTTCCTACACCTCCTCATCAACGTTGAACTTGATTTTTATATAAATCATTGAGTTAAAGTGTGATATATGGGGTCACGTCTCGTCGGGCTGTTGCCCAAATCACCTTAACAACATTCATTTTGCTCTGGGTAACCCCTTTCTCACCCCATAACAGTCTCCACCGCCCTTATCGCGTCGGCAGCGGAGCTCGTTATCCCGCCTGTATAGCCGGAGCCTTCTCCTATGGGGTAAAGATTCCTGATGTTCACGGATTCAAACTTTTCACTGCGCATGATTTTTAGGGGCGCCGACGTTCTTGTTTCTGCACCCATCAATAAGGCCTGAGAGGAAACAAATAGTGGATACGTCTTTTCCCAGGTCGTAAATGCGGTCACGAGTGCGTCGTTGACAAACGCGGGGAATATTTCCCGCATATTCGCGGCAACAGTTCCAGTGGCGCAGGAATTCATGTTTAAACTGCCGGAGACCTTTCTGCTCAGAAAATCCAACAGATTCTGAGCAGGGACTACGCCTTTTCCTCCTCCGGCAAGAAAGGCCTTTTGTTCGATATTCTTTTGAAACTCGATTCCGGCCAGTGGATCAGATGAGCAATAATCGCCGGTGTGGCAGGTTACGACGATGGCGGCATTAGAGAATTCCGACGCCCGGCGGGAGTAGCTCATGCCGTTTACGACCAGCCCTCCGTGTTCCGAGGAAGCGTTTACCACTTCGCCGCCCGGACACATGCAGAAGGTATAGACTCCCCTTCCTATCTTTCTATCAGTGTAATTCAGCGAATACGTGGCCGCGCCAAGTCCTGCGAAGTTTTTGTATTTATTGCCGTAGCGCATGTGATTGATGATCTCCACAGGGTGCTCTATTCTCAGCCCTATAGAGATCGGTTTGGGCTCCAGACGAACGTCTTTATTGTGCAGCAATTCAAAGGTATCGCGCGCGGAATGTCCGACAGCCAGATAGAGGCTGGAGCAGGGGTATTCCATCTCTGCGTTGATGACGACGCCCACGACGACATTATCAGACAGAAGTATATCCGTCATTTTTGCACTGTAATGTATCTCACCACCCTCACCGAGGATGTAATTCCTGATATTGCGTACGATCCCGCACAGGACATCCGTTCCCAGATGGGGTTTGCTGATATACGCAATTTCTTCCGGTGCGCCGAATTTAATGAACGTGTCGAGCACCTTGTTGTTATAATCCGTGTTCATTTTCCGCGAAAACAGCTTTCCATCGGAATAGGCACCTGCGCCGCCTTCACCGAACTGAATGTTCGATTCAGGATCGAGCATTCTCTCTTTCCTGAATTTTTGAACATCCAGGGAGCGCTCTTCCAGCTTTTTACCTCGTTCGAATATGATCGGTTTTTGCCCATAGGCAATAAGCTCAAGCGCAGCGAACATGCCGGCAGGGCCAAACCCGATGATAACAGGCCTTTCCCTGCTTGCCTTTGATTTCCGGTCTTTCGCTGGTTTCTCGGTGTATACGGGAAGGTTATCGGCGTTATCAAAGCTGTCGGAGGTATGAACCACGAGCGATATGTTGTAGTAGAACTGCTCTTGATCGCGGGCATCGAGCTTCTTGCTCAGCATTTTGACTATGTGTATGGCTGTCTTACAAACGTTCAGTTTCTGTGCGGCTGCTTTTAAATATTCATTTCTCCCGTCTTTTTCAACGGGTATGCGCAAATTGTCTAATAGTAAATTCAAACATCCTCATTTCTTTTTGTGAACGTCTCTGGATGACTCATCTTTTTAGTTGACGGAGAGAAGCGATGGTCAGGTCTATTCGGCCTGTTGCAAAAGGAATCATTGTTCGCAAGATGATCTATGCGTACTATACAATAAACGTCGAGGTGATTTGGGCAACAGCCCGCAGAGATTTGACCCATATATCCTCTTGTATAATTTACAAATTATTCTCATAACGACAGACACGTAAAATCTCGTCACGGTCTGTTATACCTTGGAAAACCTTTTGTATACCATCCATCAATAAGGTTCTCATCCCCTCTTTAAGCCCAAGCATCCGAAGTTTGTCCACCGAGGCTTTGTGACGGATTAACTGTTTCATGCTTTCCGTGTTCACTAATAATTCATGGATGGCAGCCCGTCCTTTGTATCCACTTCCATTGCATGCATCGCATCCCGCCTTTTTCATAAGGGTAAGGTCTTTTGAATATGATTTAACATTATGTTCATAAAACCATTGTGGGTCATAGACTTTCACCAGTTCGTCGTATTCTTCTTTATCGGGATGATAGGGTTCTTTGCATTTATCACACAGACACCGGATAAGACGTTGTGCCAACACCCCCAGTAGGGAGTCAGCGAAATTAAAGGGATCCATACCCATATCAATAAGACGCACGACTGTTTCCGGTGCATTGTTCGTGTGGAGTGTACTGAAAACCAGATGACCGGTGAGCGAGGCCTCGATGGCTATTTTAGCCGTTCCCGTATCGCGCATTTCCCCCACCATGATCACGTCCGGGTCGGACCGGAGGAAGGAGCGGAGAGCCTCCTCGAAGGTTAAACCAATTTTCGAATTAACCTGGACCTGTCTCAGACTCGGTTGGGTAATTTCAACGGGGTCTTCCACGGTCCATATCTTGATTTCCGGTGTATTGATATATTTCAATGCCGAATGCAGAGTGGTCGTCTTACCAGAACCGGTGGGTCCTACACAGAGAACAACACCATAAGGTTGCATCATGATTTTCCTGAATGCCTCAATATTGTTTTTAGAAAATCCCATGTTTTCCAAAGGAAGTGGTTCTGCAGAGGACAGAATCCTCAAGACGGCGTCTTCGTTGCCACCGACAGTAGGTGAGATTTCTACCCGGTATTCAATTTGCCTGTTTTTTTGCCAGATAACGATCTTTCCGCTCTGAGGCTTCCTACGTTCCGATATATCCAGGTTGGACATGATCTTTAGCCTCGAAATAATCGCCCTCTTATACCCTGCGGGAACTTGATGTCTGATACTGCACTTGCCGTCAATACGGTATCTTACCTGAAGTGGTTGAGTCCTTAATGCAGGTTCAAAATGAATATCCGAAGCCCCCTTAGTATAGCCATCCAGGAGAATTTTATTGACAAGCATCACGATATGCGAGTCCGACTCAGTTACAGTTGTTTCCGTGTCAATTATTTCCTTTTCCTTTTTCGCTTCATCCACTTTAGCATCTAAAGACATTCCGCCGAGCATATCAACTCCGGCTTCTTTATGAGGATAGTATTTGAGAATCGCTCTGGAGATTTGCCTGGGCGTTGAGACAACCATTTCGATCCAGCGTTTCGTATAGAAGCGCAGTGAGTCCGGAATAGTGTGATCAGTTGGTTCCGATGTTGCGACTCTAAGTTGTTTCCCGTCGTCATACAACGGAATTACTTTTAATCCGTATATTATCTCAGTCGGCAGGGCATTCAATACCTCTTTTTTCGGCACTTCTATCTCAAGGTCGACGAAACGCAGGCGGAATTTCAATGCAAGCACCATAAGAAGCTGGTCTTCCGTAATTAAACCTTTTTCAACCAGCAACGTGCCGATCTTTTTCTTTTTTCCGGCCTCCTGGCTGGCTAAAGCGTTGGCAACCTGCTCCTCCGTAACTATACCGGCATTGATCAGAATATTCCCGATTTTCATCCGGGGTGTTACCTTCCCCTCCCTGTAAGCAGTTTCAACCGCGTTTTCAATGGTATTCGGGCTTAAATCCTGCTCTTTGGAAATGATATCGCCCAGCCGTCGCTCCCGGAGTTCCCTTTGCTCCTCCAGGGCGGCATTAAGCGAATGTGGGGTGACCAAGCCCCTGTCTTCGAGTATTTCACCAAGGAGACTTTCCTGCCGGCGAAGCTTGATGCCATGATTGGTAAAGAAGATAAGCTTGTAAGGACTCCTGATGTCCTTGTATAGCCCATAAAAACCGTTTAGGGTTTTATGATTTTTGAGAATAGCTACGTGATAACGTTTATCGGTGGTTATGATCACTTCCTCTGAGGATTGCTCCTTAACGTTAAATGTCATCTGCTGTGCGTTCGGTACCATGAGGATACAACAGACTTTGGCGAGGAAATACGTATGGACGTTGCCGCCCTTTGCCATGATTACCTTAATTTCGCTTTCTTCTGGCATAAAGGGACGAGCTAAGACAGCCTCAAGGCTTCTTCCATCCGTCAATTCCAGAATAACATCCGGCTTTATTTGATCAACCATAATTCCCTCATATACATAAAAAAATCCTGTTAATATGCAATCCAACACGTAATACGTAATTGTCGTGAGTAGCTGCGACTAATTATTACAAGTAAAAAAATTATCATACATGTGATTTAATTAATATTAATAATTACCTGATTTTAATTTTAGTTCGTCAACTGCGTAACTTATCATTTTTATCCACAATCATCGGCATAAGAAGAGAACGGTTTCATGTCGGCAAATTGACCGTCCTCTTCATGTAAAGAGTTGAGCAAGTGAGGATAATCAGATGCCCGATAGCTTTTCCGGCATCTGATTTTACAAGGTCAGAATCTGGTATCCTTTTTCGATATAGGAAGACATGGAAGGATGTCCGCTCATATCTCCCACAAGGGGAATTCCCGTGGTTTGATTGTATTCAAGCACCCCCATTTTGGCGGAGCATCCTTTGCAGATGGCGTCAATCAATTTCTTTTCCTTAGCCTTCTTGTATAAAGGATTGCCGGACTCCTCCATTTCTTTTACCAATGTTACCGCTTCGCCTTCGATTACAATTTTTGCGTCCATTCCTTTGCTGTCCATATCGAGGGCATTCAAGAGCACATGAACAAAGCACATAGGATTTCCTCTAAAAGCAAAAATGACATACTTATTCATTCCAATCTCTCCTTCCTCTGATTTTTTTGCAAAGAATGTTTCCTGCTTAATGAAGTATATTGATTATGGATCGCAAGCGTCGGATACATGTCAGCCGGAAACACGCTATTGTTGCCGCCGATTATGTTTCACATCTCCTTAAGCAGCTTGTTCTCAGGCATTTTTTCAATCGTTTTGCCGAATGTTTCCACTGATTCTGAAAGAGCGATATATTCCCGGGTATGCGCGAAAGGCATATTGTTCAGTCCTCTTTTTTCCATTGCATCAATAACATACTGAATGGTCAGGACATTAATATCAAGCGCCGGTTGATACCTGTGCTCCCCATTTTCTTCCATTTCGACTGTCGAAAGTATGTTGCTTTTTATCAACTCAAAAATTATTTCATTAACAAAACGGATGGGAATATCCAGTTGATACGATATTTCATGCGCCGTCAAAGGTTTCTCGCCTTTGGTAAATTTTTGAATCAGATGATGTGCAATCTGGAGAGAAAGCAGCGTCTTGAGCCGATGGCTGACCAGAAGGGCATCCGGTTCATATTCGTACGTGTCCACGTTCTGGTAGGCAAAGGATAATTCCGCGCCATATAAAACAATCAGCCAGCTCAATTGGAGCCAGGCGAGGAAAAGCGGCAATGCGGCAAAACTCCCATAGATGGCGTTGTATTGAACAACCCCGATCTGGAATGTGATGTAAATCCATTCAACAATCTGAAAGGTCGTGCCGGCGATTATACCCGCGATCAAAGCGGAGGTGAAATTTACTTTTGTATTCGGCATGAAAATGTAAAGAAAGGTAAAAAGGCCCCATATGAGCGTGTAGGGCAGCAGTTTCAACCAGAATAATATCATCGGCGCCAGGCTTCCCAGAATGGAGAATTTTTCAATAATCAGATTCACCTGAGTAGTTAAGAAAACGGTCATGCCCCCGGAAATGATGAGGATCACGGGGCAGACCAGCATCAACGACAGGTAATCACTGAACATGCGGCCAAGCGGGCGTTTTTCTTTGATCCCCCAGATGTCATTAAAAGAATATTCAATATTACTCAACATCTTGATCACCGCCCAGAAAAGAACGACCACACCGATTCCTGCGATCAGTCCGCCTTTGGTATTAGCGAGAAGAGCGTTGGAAAACTGGATAATGTTGGCCAGAATCTCCTCCTGGCCGGCAAGTTTACTGCGCAACTGCTCTTCAAGTATTTTCTCAAAGCCGAAGCCTTTAGCGATTCCGAAAGCCATCGCCGCAACAGGGACTATCGAAACCAGCGAGTAAAATGTCAGCGCAGAAGCGCGCAGTTGACATTTGTCTTCGTCAAATCCCCGAATGGAAAGAAGCAATACTCTTAGCAGGTTCAGGAAAAATGATTTTCCCGGCGAAAGTTTGGTGCGACGGATTCTCCAGATATCCTCTTTGATGAAATCCATTGTCTTTTGAATCAGATTCCAGCTTCTGCCCATGACACCTCCCGCTGCCCGCACGGTGCAATAATCGTTAAATGTTGAAAATGAAAAAAACGACCTGATGTATCGTTCACTCCATTCCTGCGGTTTGATGTGACATCGATTATAATAAAAAAACTATAAGAAGAAGGGTATTTTATGTCAATGAAAAACAGGTTGACGATTCAGCAAATTATTGGATGCCGGATAATCTGAAACTGTCTGATCTTTTATTGACCTCTGGCTTATGGCATTAGTATTGCTTGAATTACAACTGGTGTTAATATTAATGAACATTTTACATTATGACGACAATTTCAACTACCAGATATTATTGAATAGTTCGGCATTGTATTTTAACCTGACGTTGATGATAGTCATTATTTTGACGTGATATTAAAAAAGGAGTCAAATAATCTTATGGAAATAAAGTCCACCGGCAATAGTGCAGAGAATATCCAGAACACCAAGGTTCAAACTTCTGTTAAGAATACGTCAAAAACATTTTCGGATGAATTAAAGGCAACCATGCGACAAGAGTCGTCAACAACCGCTTCGGTCCCCGATAAGCCTATTGAATATATTGTCCAGAAAGGTGACAATCTCTGGAATATCGGAAGGAAAATATTCAGGGTTGATCCTTATCAGATAGCCAGAGATAACGGTATTGCTAACCCCAAAACGCTGAAGATCGGTCAAAAATTAATAATAAATCCTTCCGCATCCCGGGACGTTCAGCCAAAGACGAGCGAGAAAATAACCGCCAGTTGGTATGGTGCGGAACATCATAATAAGGTAACAGCCAGTGGACAACGCTTCAATATGCATCAAAACACCCTGGCCCATAAAACATTGCCTATGGGAACTAAGGTACGCTTGATCAATCCCCATAATGGCAAGGCTGCAGAAGGAATTGTCAACGACCGTGGACCTTATATTAAAGGCCGGGATGTGGATGTTTCTTATGCCATGGCTAAACAGCTTGACATTATCCAAAAAGGAGTTGCAAAGCTCGTTATGGAAAAGATATAGATTCTTTAATCTGTTGCTCCGCATTGGGTACAAAATCAGCCACGATTTGTACCCTTTATCTCCGTCTGTTCCATCAAATAGTTATCCATTTCTTTTCGAATATTTCTCAGAGGCATTGAGTGCCCAGCCTGCAGATTCAGGAGACAGGCGAACCCGGCCATTTAGGACCGCCAGGTTCATGACCGGCAGAGACATAAGTATCCTAAAACGCATGCGTCAGCCAGTACGATGCCGATTGCCATGCCAATCAGTATTTGAGTAAAATAACTCGGGCAGAACCTGAGATCCATGACTTCCAAATATATATCCTCTGATATAGTAAAATAAATTTCTCGATATATGGTATTTTTATTACTGTAGATATAGTTTATAATTGTTTATTATTAATGACATTTATCGGTCACGTCTGTTTGTATTTTCAATAATTAACCCCTTATTAAAATTTGTTTGGTTTACCTTTTCAAGTGCTTGTGTGCAAAAAACTAACATCGTCTAAAAGAAAGGATATCAATATGTCGAACGGAATAGTAAACACAATAGTAGCCAACCGTATCGGGCCCATTTTTGATCCAAAATTTTTACATCTGATTCCACAAGAAAGACTTAAAGATATTGTTATCATTCAACTGAATGCTCTGGTCAATTCTATGAATGAAGAGATTCGAGCTGTTCAGCAGATAGTCGAAGTTGTTAAAGAGGCAAAGATTGGTTAAAATTTGAAAAGTAACAATTGCACACAAGCATTTAAAAGAGGCTCAAAATGAATTCCGACGACAAAATAGATGCCCTATTTGTGGGATATGAGAATCAGGAAAATTTAGGACTCCGGTATATAATGGCGTATTTAGACCGTCATGGTTTTCGCTCGGAACTGGTGCCTTTTAGCCCCGGTTCCCCAACCAACGTTATTGAGGCAATAAGAGAAGTCAAACCCGATCTGGTCGGATTTTCCATAATCTTTCAGTATACGTTGTATGAATTCGGCGAGCTCATGGAAACATTGCGCAAAGAGGGAATAAAGTCTCACTTTACGGCCGGAGGGCATTATCCGAGTCTTCGTCCTCAAAGCACTTTTGCCGAATTGCCGCATCTTGATTCAATTGTACTTTTTGAAGGTGAACTCACCACTTTTGATCTTATTAGCAAACTTAAATCATCTAATGAATGGTCATCTATTCATGGTCTGGCGTTCCGACAAAAGGATGATATTGTAATCAATCCTCTGCGTCCCCTGGTGGAAGACCTGGATATGCTGCCCTGGCCGCGTCGCGGAAATATTCAGCAAAGCGCCAGAGGCATAGGAACGGCACCGATTTTAGCAAGCCGGGGCTGTCTGCATAACTGCTCTTTCTGCAGTATCCGTCAATTTTATAATGGAGCACCGGGAACGCTGAGGCGAAGCAGATCTCCCCAGGATGTGGTTGCGGAAATGAAGAGCTTGTATGACAGCCGGGACATACAATTATTCCTGTTTCAGGATGACGATTTTGCGGCAAAATCTCCGAAGCAGCGACAGTGGGTGCAAAGTTTTTTGCAGTGCCTGAAGGAGGCTGGTCTCGCCGAAAAAATCGGCTGGAAAATTTCCTGCCGGGTTGACGACATTGATCCGGAAACCATGGCACTATGCAAAGAACATGGACTGTTGGTGGTTTATCTGGGAATAGAATCCGGCAATAATCAAGGTCTTAAAACTTTGAACAAGCATGTAAACGTAGAGCAGAATCTGGCCGCCATGCAAATCTTAAAAGATTTAGGCATTGAGTTCGACATGGGCTTTATGCTTTTCGATCCGGACAGCACAATGGAAACGGTAAGTCAAAATCTGCAATTTCTGCGAAAAGTAGCTCAGATGGGCGGCCCCCCTGTTTCTTTTGTCAAGATGCTGCCTTTGGCCGGTACGGCAATCGAGAAGAGACTCTCTGACGAAGGGCGGCTTACCGGCAATGCTGTTCGTCCGGACTATGATTTTCCGGATAAGCGATTGGATTATTATGCGCTGTTTGTCATGCTTTATTTCAGCGACCGCAATTCCGATCCCCATGGGTTGGTTGAAATACTGCGCCAGGCCTACTTTGATTGTTTAGTAGCCCGAACTTTTGAGCATGCATCATGGATTGAATCTTACCGGCAGGAATTGAGTAACTTAATTGACAAAGCCAACCGCAGCATTTTGCATGCTCTGGAGCAGTCACTGGATTTAGTTGCTCATCTTTCTGACAGTAACGACGTCGCCATAGCCTGGCCTCAGCTGGCCGCCTTCGCCGAACAGGAAAATCGTGATCAGCAGGAGATTCTTGCAGAGCTTGATAAGATTCTGGAAAATTACAGTCCCTGGCTGCTCAATGCATTAAGAGAAGAAACTATTCGTCTTCAAATGTCGGCGGCAAACAATGGTCAACGCGATTTTGACAACTCAGATTATTTAACACCACATTTATGACACCTTGGAAGGTTTTAATAACAGTTTGTATTCACGACAGCAACTCGATACAGGATTTGCCGAGCATCTATACTGTAATGATATAGTAAAATAAATTTACCGATATATGGTGTTTTTATAAGCATGGACATAAACAATACACTTTTGTAATCAATATTATAATCTTCATAACATAACGTCACAGAACAAGAGTTATACATTCGTTCTTTTTTTCATCTCGGCATTATAAGAAGTCAGCGAAAAGAAATAAACTAGCCGGTTATTCTCAGCGCAGCAGCACATAAGGAGGATACTATGAGCGACCCTGTTCCCGCCGTAGTCTTTTTTGATCTGGGTGATACACTTAAAGATGGTCAGGGGAAGCGTTATGAAGATGCACTGGATACGCTGCAGCTGCTTCATGAGCGTGGCTACCGGCTTGGCCTTATCTCCGACCAGCCCGCCGGCACTACTGTGAGCCAGGTATTGACAGACTTAACGAACCTGGCTTTGAATACTTACATAGAAGAGTCGCTGATCACCATTTCTACCGAAATACCGGGCAACTTGGGCAAACCCAATAAACCGATCTTTGATCTCGCTTTACAGAAAGCTCAACATCCGGCAGCAAGCGCACAAAGCATTTTCGTCACAGAAACACTCAGCCACATTCAGGCTGCACGCGGTTACGGGTGGCGGGCAATCCTTAAGCGAAATACGGGAACCTGCCAGCCGGGTGATGGCGAATGCGTCACAAGTTTGATTGATCTATTGAATCTGCTTCCTGAAACGGCCGGCGTTGCAGGCACCAATTTTCACCTTGCACCACCGGCAAAGCTTGTTGATGGTTTATGGGTGGTACCCATCGACATCCAAAACATTAATGCTTCCCTGACTTTTGATGCTTCGACCTCATCAGGTACGGGCGATGCGACACTGGAGTTTAAAATGGGACGTTATACAGGCTGTCCTATTTTTGACCTTCGGCAGAATATTACCGCCGCCTGGTTGGATGGAGCCGCCCTGCCGGTCGCTAAACTCGCTCAGCACAGCTTCGGCGGGGGCACTAATGCCGATTTGCGCGTTGTGGAATCATCGTTGGCGGCGGGTTCCACGCATAACCTGCAAATAACTTATCAGATCGGCATCCCTCAGGCGTCAATGGCGGGTTCATATCTTCCGGCAATCCAGTGGAGCGCCGGTCCCAGGCTGGCGTTCAACTTCGGCTTCACGGATCTGGGCCCGGGACGTTACCTGGAATCGTGGGTACCGGCGAATCTGATCTTCGATCAGTTTGAACTGGAAATCGAATTGCGCCTGCTCAATACCCCTATTACCCATACCGTCATTACCAACGGCACCGTAACACAGCTTGGTGCAAATCACTGGAAAGTAAATTGGCCCGGACGCTCTACGGCCTTTTCACCGCTTCTGGAACTGCGCGCCCAGGACACACTCGCAAATGCAACGGGTACAGTAAACTTGCCTGTGTCGGGCCGGACAGTTTCCATAGAAGCCTGGAACCTTCCCGGTAATCCTCAGAGTCCTTCCAGCGGCGCTAATCTTCCTCTGGAAGTAGATCACATAAAAACCTTTCTCACAAACAACGAAAATTCGAATGGTTCCTTCCAGCATGGCAATCGCTTTGTCGCTTTCCTGCATCGCGGCGGCATGGAATACGATGGAGGCACAACGGCCACAACAGATTCTTTGCAGCATGAAACTTTTCACAGCTGGTGGGGGCGCGGCGTGAAGCCCGCCAGTCAACCCGATGCCTGGTTTGACGAGGCCTGGACTGTCTACAATGATGAAGGGGCTGCGGGATCTCAAGCCTTCAATTTTTCCGATCCCGCCGTAACCCTGTGTTCGCGCAATCCCTGGATTCGCATCACTGCACAAGGTGCGTATGATCTCGGCAACCGTTTCTGGAAAGGTATAGCCGCGTTAATCGGTGTAAACACCTTAAAGACGCTGATGAGCGATTTCTGCAAGCTGCAGCTTCGCCAACCGGTGACTACAACAGACATAGAACAATTTCTTATCTGCCGAACAGGAAATACGCAACTGGTGGATGCGTTTCACCGCTTTGTCTATGGATTTGCCAATCCGGCGACAACGCCGGACGTCTGGCTCCGTGACGATCCGGGGCACACGGGGCCGGACGCATGGCCGGGAGCTTTCTGGAATTCGCCGGATATCTGGGTACGCAACAAGGACGACGGCGGAACTGCGCATCAACCTCCGGAATACGGTCAATCCAACTGGTTCTATGCGAGAGTTCGCAACCGGGGAACGGCAACGGTCCGCCACTTTGTTGTAACATTCAATGTAAAACAGTACGCCGGGACCGAATTCCTCTATCCCAATGATTTCCTTCCCTGCGTCGCCGCTGCTTCCGGCTTCGATCTGGCGCCTGGCGCTTCCGTAATACTCAAGGCTCGATGGCCGCGGAGCCTGGTGCCTCCTCCAAGTACGCACGCCTGCCTGCTGGCCACCGTGCTGACCAAAGGTGATCAGCCTGTTGCCGGTCGTCATGTGTGGGAAAGCAACAATCTGGCGCAAAAGAATCTAACCATTGTCGACCTGAAGCCCAACACCTGGTTTGTGCTGCCCTTCGTTGTTTCGAATCTGCAGTCAGTGGTGGGTAAGCGCTTCAATATGGAGTTGATCAGGCCCAAAGCATATCTTAAGCTGGAAGCCAGCCTGCTGCATAGTTCGCCGGATCTTTTCAAACGCGTCCCCGACCTGGAGATCATCCCCTTCGAAGCCGGGCCTTCTGCAATGGGCAAAGATAGAACGAAAGATCTGGACTGTGCCGGTCAAACCCTGATCCTGCACGAACGCGAAGAAGAACCGACACAGCTGCTTACTTCCGAGCGACCTGAATTGTTGAAGAAACAACTTCCGCAGGGCTTGGAAGTAAAATTCCCCGATGGCGCAGCAGCCAGAATACCAATCTCGGTGCGCCCTCAGGAGCAACTGACCTTTGGCCTGAGGCTGAAAGTACCGCCCAACGCACGCAAAGGAGACGTAATTCATACAGACCTTGTTCAGCGCGATGCAAGGAGCAGGCGAATCCTGGGCGGCATCGCCGTGCAGATCAACGTTGTCTGACAGTCTGTAATTATGTGCGGACATTGAAGTATTTTGCCGAGGGACACACTACAAATAAAGGAGAACCTGAACATGCCCGATGACAAAGAACTCGTCCCACTGGAAGGTGAAGTGGTTGCCGTCGACACCACCGGCGACGCCGACTTGGAGAAATTGTTTGAAAATATGTCCGAGGTGATACAGAAGTCGTTGATCGGTTTTGTGACCCAGAACATCCGGGATGTAGACATGACAGCCCGTACTGCGGACGCACTGTATAACCAGGCCAAAGTAAATGCATTACCGGACGAACTACTTGTTTTAGATATACTTAGGCATGCGGCTACCCTGTATACCCCTTTAACGCGGGCTGTAGTATTCCAAATGGAAGGGCGTTTTTCCTGCGCCCTTGATGAAATTGCGAAAGGGCTGGTCGTCTCCAACGAAGCAATCGCTATCATCCGGCAATATGCACAGCTCCCAGAGGCAGACAAAGACCTGATCGACACCTACGGTCCCATCCTTAGCATTTTCCCAATTCTTTTCAGTGGCATGGACGCCTGCACCAGGGCGGATATCGTTGGTTACCAGGGGAATATTCGTCGTTATAAAGAGCTGCTCCGGGCAGCGGTTCAGAATTATCGTCAGGTAGAAAAGCTTCCGTCCAGCCTTAATCCAATGTTTCTGACGCTCGTCAACATGTACTCGACTATAGCGGATCGCCTGGAAACTCGCGCAGAATTCTTCGCCTCGGACCAGGACCAACGCTACCTGATCCCCGGCGGGAGCAAGATATTCATCATCCATGGTCAAGATGAAGCGAAGTGGCGCGAACTGCGTGACCTTTTGGAGGATCAGCTCCATCTGACTACGACAGTGCTCGAGGATGAACCGGGAGCAGGTGAAACGCTGATTAAAAAATTTGAAGAGTACGCGGATGACTCTTGCTACGCATTCGCGATACTGACCCCGGACGACTTCGTTCAAAAGAAAGGCAAGAGCTACTTTCAGGCGCGCCCGAACGTTCTTTTGGAGCTGGGATGGTTTTACGGACGCTATGGCCGGGACCGCGTCTGTATCATTAAGAAGGCCAAGACGGAGATGCCTTCGGATCTCGCGGGAATCCTGAGCATAGACTTCCACGATAATGTCTCGGAAGGACTTATGAAGATCCAGGCTGAACTGCAAAAAGTCGGTATCATACCCGGCTGAGAGACTGTGTCGCAATAGGTGATTGTCATTGCGACACGCCGTCAGGCTCTGAACTACTGTAATTTAATTTCGAATATGCCCGGCCACAATTTTCCGGTGACAAAGACTCTGTCGTTGTCCTGATCGTAGGCGATTCCGTTTAAAACGTCTCGTCTTCCTGATTGAGGAAGCAACGCCTGCAACCGGCCTAAATCAATCCAGCCCAATACTTTGCCTGTTCGCGGCGAGATGCGGACAATAACATCCGTCATAAAAACATTAGCCCAGATTTCTCCTCTAATAAACTCCAGTTCGTTGAGATAATTTACCAGCATTTTTCCGTCTTGAACTTTAATCTCACGGACAGTTTGGAATGTTTTTGGATTTATAAAAGTGATAACCGGGGTTCCGTTGCTGAGAATTAAAGATTTTCCGTCGGTAGTTAATCCCCACCCTTCACCCCGATAGGAGAATCTTACTTTTTTTTTCAGGCTGGATAAATCGTAGACAAAACCGGTTTGATTGAGCCAGGTCAACTGATATATCTTGTTGCCAAGAATTGCCATGCCTTCGCCAAAGTATTCTTTGCCGAGTTCAACTCTTTTAATTACTCTTCCTGAATTCAATTCGATCTTTTTTAAAGCCGATTTACCGTTGAGGCCGGTGGATTCATATAAGTATCCCCGATGATAAACAAGCCCCTGGGTAAAAGATTCCGGATCATGGGGAAAAATGTTAATGACATTAATTTTTGAGACCGGCGCATTCGTATTTTTTAAAAGTTGGAATGACGCTGTTTGCTGATCTTCGGCATTGGCCTGCCCCCGGCTGACGCAGGATAAAATAACCAGCAATATCAGAAGAAAAAAACGGAAATAGCGCATCTAAAAATCACTAAACCCGATTTCCCGGGAATATTCAAATTGCCGCCTCCACGGTATGCCGGGATGGGCATGATCAATGTGAGCGGCACCTACTAAAGAGACAGATTCCGCATCAGCCAATACCGGATGATATGCGCTGAGAAATCCAATGTCCTCGGCAATCTTTGGATGATTTCCCGGCAGGCAGTCACATTCCGTCACAATATTGATCAAGGCGTTGACAGCCACTGTTTTGTTCTGAATTTTTTTCCAGATTGCGGCGGCGGTTTCGACCAGTTTTTCCTGGAACACATTAATATCGGTATCCCATATTATCTTTATTGCCGATACCGGGCACAGGGCAATGCATTGGGCACAGCCGATGCATTTTTCCAGATCATAGGCGGGGTATTTATTGTCGGCTATTGCGGCGGCACCGGTTGAACAGACATCAACACATTCTCCGCATCTCAGGCACAAATCTTTGATGAGTTCCGGTTTGGCGTCCGCATGCATGCGCTGTTTTTGTGCTCGTGACGCCAACCCCATGGACATGTTCTTGATCGCGCCGCCAAACGCCGCCTCCATATGCCCCTTAAAGTGAGAAAAGATCACAAAACCATCGGCATCCTCTACAACCTTCCCCGTTTGCACCATTTCAAAATGCTTAAAACCGGCCGCAAGATCAATAACGCTTTTACCATTCAATCCGTCGCCGATTTTTATGGGACAACCTAAATATTTCTCCGTGAAACCGTGCTGCGCCGCCGTGTTTAAAGAATCACAGCCGTTACGGCGGCCGCCGGAATACAAAACCGTTGTATCGACAACGAACGGTTTTATTCCGTCGGACTGAAGCCATCTTACAATTTCCCTCGCATATACCGGGGGCAGGAAATTCTCGTTGCCCTTTTCACCCCAGTGCAACTTGATTCCTACGCTGTCACCACTTTTAAACGGCTTTTTTGTTTTTTCCAACACAGTTTTTAACGCCGCAAGCCTTGATTCTTCCGTACCGGAGCATTTCTGAAATTGAATTGATTTTTTCATTTTTCAAACAACCTCCTTCCCAGTTTGGCATCGACAGCTCTGAGATATACCGGAATAAAAGCAGCCGGATCGAGCAATTCATTTTGCTGATATTTTTCACGCCCTAAAATACCGACGGTACAAGCCCGGATATGCTGATGCTGAATGGAGGCAATTTTTGCTGATTTTGCTTTTTGTGTAAGGAGCTCACGGTATTTTATTGCGCCTTCGCCGACAAATATTATATTCTGATCAACATCCGGCAAAATATCCCGGGGATCAACAACAATTTCCGGGGATATCTGATTCAACAGCCCATTATCATTATATCTGTAAGAAGAAGTATAAACCTGACCACGGCCGGCATCCATTACGGGACAAATCAAGGCATCATCACCAGTTACATTTAACGCCAGAGCGGCCAGCGATGATACTCCTGCCGCCGGCTTACCGGTGGCCAGTAATAATCCTTTCAGTGTGCTGACTCCTACCCGCAGCCCTGTAAATGATCCCGGCCCCAAAGTGCAGGCAAACAGATCAATATTTTCGATTTTTAATTTTAATTGTTTTAAGGCCTCATCAATGGCGGGAAGCAATGTTTCCGAATGATTCAAACCGGAATTTATGAGAGCATCGTACAGAATTACATCATCCTGTAATATGGCGACGGAGACGGTCTTAAAAGAGGCATCAAAGGCAAGGGTCAGCATACTATTTGAAATATTTAAAAATTTCATTAATTATCGGCAGGTTCATTCGTTCGATATCAATCATAATAACGAAGAACATTAACAGGGCTAATATGGCAAATCCTACCTGCTGGGCGGTCTCCTTCACTTTTATACTGATTTCCCGGCGGATGACCATTTCTATTGCGTAGAACATAATATGCCCCCCATCAAGAACGGGAATGGGAAAAAGGTTAATCACACCCAGATTGATGGACAGTAAGGCCATAAAAAGGATGAAAGGAATAATACCTTCCTTTACCTGGGCGCCGGCAACCTGCGCAATAAAAATCGGGCCACCCAAAGTGCGCGGCGAAATGGTGCCTTCCACCATTTTGACAACGGCCAGAACGGTAAGTTTGCTGATTTCCCAGGTTTTTTCAAAAGCAGCAATCACTGAATCCCAGGGATTCTTTCTCTCTATAACTGTTTTCCCGGAGGGAGAAACTCCAATAAGGTACGTGGCTATTTCTTCACCAAACACATTTTTGGATTTGGATGCCTTGGGTTTAATTAAAAAACGCTTTTTCTCAGCTTTTCTTTCAATGATAATTTCCGTTTCTTTCCCTTTTCCTTCAGCTATTACGGGGCGCAATTCCTCCCAGCGTTTAATAGTTTTGCCATCAATGGAAATTATTTTATCGCCGCTTAACAGCCCGGCTTGATATGCGGCTGATTCTTTTTGCACTTCACCGATTTCAGTTGTCATACTCGGCACACCGTACATGAAAATAATAATGAAAATAACCAGAGCCAGCAGAAAGTTAAAAAATGGTCCGGCAAAGACGATCAACATCTTTTTCCAGGTCGCCTGCTTTAAAAACGATCTTTTCTCATCTTCCGGCGGCAGCGTTTCATCCCCCGATTCACCCAACAGTTTGACAAAACCGCCCAAGGGAATCCAGGACAGTGCATATTCCGTCTCTCCGATTTTTTTACCGATTATTTTCGGGCCGAAACCAAGCGAAAATTTGACCACACCAACGCCACAAGCTCTGGCGGCCAGAAAATGCCCTAATTCATGAATAAAAATTAAGACTCCAAGTAGAACGATTACGGATATTAAACTTATCAAGATATAGCCCTTTCAATTATTTCTTTTGTTTGCACCCTCGCCCATTCGTCGGCCTGCAGTATTTCTTCGAGAGCCGGTTTCTTTACAGCCACATGCTTGTTGAGAACTTTATCAATTATTACAGGTAAATCAACAAATTTAATTTTCATTTCGAGAAATGCCTCTACAGCTGTCTCATTCGCCGCATTTAATACGGCGGGCATTGTGCCACCGCAGGCACCGGCTTCATAAGCCAGCCGGATGCAGGGAAACTTCTTCAGGTCCGGTTGATGGAATTCCAGATTCTTTATTTTTACAAGATCCAACAGCGGCAAAGCATTTTTTATTCTTTTGGGATAATTCAAAGCATAGGCAATCGGCGTTCGCATATCCGGAATGCCCATTTGGGCCAGAAGGGAACCATCGACAAATTCCACCATGGAATGCACAACACTTTGCGGATGAATCAGGATATCGATTTGATCCATTTCCAAATCAAAAAGCCACTTTGCTTCGATAACTTCCAGTCCTTTATTCATCATGGAGGCGGAATCGATAGTGATTTTCTTTCCCATCTTCCATCTGGGATGCTGGAGCGCCTGGCTGACGGTTACCTTTTTAAGCTCACTTGTTTTATATTTAAAAAAAGGGCCGCCGGAGGCCGTTAATATAACTTTTTTAATATCATCAAGTTTTTGCCCCTGCAAACATTGAAAAATGGCACTGTGTTCGCTGTCCACCGGCAGGATGTTGACTCCCTTATCCTTCGCTTTTTCAGTAACAATATCTCCGGCCATAACCATTGTTTCTTTATTGGCTAAAGCGATATCCTTCCCGGCATCAATTGCCGCCAGTGTGGGCAGCAAACCGGCAGCGCCGGAGATAGCCGACAGAACAATGTCGGCGCCTTTAAATGAAGCAACTTCTGCCAATCCTTCCCGGCCGGCAACTATTTTTGTCCCGACCTCAGGAGCAATTTTTTGGCAAAGTACGGCGGCGCTTTGAACATCGCTTACAGAAACTATTTCCGGGCGGAATCTCTCGATTTGCTGATGCAGCAATTTGATATTTTTGCCTGCCGCCAGTGCCACAATCCGGAAATAACCGGGATTTTTCCCTGCAACATCCAGTGCGCTGACTCCGATTGAACCGGTTGATCCTAAAACAGTTATCTTTTTCATTCAGCCAATCACATAAATTCGGTAATAATACACGAAAGGAACAATAAAAAGAATGCAATCCAGTCTATCCAACAGGCCGCCATGACCCGGCAACAGGGAACTTGCATCTTTTAATCCATAATTTCTTTTGATTGCGGATTCGCTGAGATCCCCCAGCTGACCGATAATGCTGCCTGTAAAGGCAAGAATGCCTATTTTTAATAAAGACACACCGGGCAAGCTGAAATAACTGAAAATCAGACAAGCTGCGGTACTTCCCAGAATTAATCCTATTGTACCTTCCACCGTCTTTCCCGGGCTGATTATGGGGCTTAGTTTATGTCTGCCGAAATACTTGCCAATATAAAGTGCTGTTATGTCTCCGGCAAATGCCAGTACTAAAACAAACAAAATCCACGAGACCCCTTTATCCGAACTTCTGAGCAAAATGAAGTGAGATAACAAAAAAGGAATGTACATTACACCCAAAATAACTTTGGCGACCGTCATTACATCAAATGACTTCTCTTTAACGGAAGCAAGAAATAAAATAAATGTCAGTAATATGCTGAAAGCCAGGACAGGTACAACAAACTGGCTTCCACTGAAAAACATGACAAGCGGAATTATGACGGCAAAAAATATTCCTTCAACCTTTTCTTTAAGAAAACCCTTCCCCAAAACAATATTGTTGTATTCCCATATGCCGCCAACAGCAGCCAGGACGATTAATGCCGCCAAGGCAAAGGGCGACGCAAATACAATAACCACCAGGATTAAAGCGGTTAATATAAAACCTGTAATCCATCTTTTTGCCAGTGTACCGGCCATAGTCAAACCTGAATTTATAACGAATTTGTTTATTTCGTAACGTTCTCCAACTGCTCACTGGTCAGACCGAAACGTCTTTCCCTCATTTGATAGGCGGCAATTGCCTGCAAGAGATCCTCCTTCTTAAAATCCGGCCAAAGGACGTCAGTAAAATAAAGCTCTGTGTAAGCGAGCTGCCAAAGCAAAAAATTGCTGATCCGGTACTCTCCGCTGGTACGGATCAGTAAATCAGGATCAGGCATAGATGATGTCTCGAGATATCCGCCAAACATATCCTTATTAATGTCATCAATTTTTAGTTTTTTCTTGTTTATATCCTGTGCCAATTTTTTTACGGCAATGATTATTTCATCTCTACCGCCATAGCTCAAAGCCAGATTTAAAACCATCTGATCATTATTTGCCGTCAGCGCTTTGGTCTCGAGAAGTTTTTCTTTTACGTTTTCACTTAAATTATCTATTTCGCCGATAGTCGTAAGCTTTATTTTCTGTTTTTGCAATTCCAGCAATTCTTTTGTTAAATACTCTTCCAGAAGAGACATCAATGCTGAGACTTCTTCTTCCGGTCGTCCCAGATTTTCTGTGGATAAAGCAAATAAAGTAAGATATTTTATACCGATTTCACGGCATGTTCTCACAACTGTTCTTACAGCCTGAGCACCTTTTCTATGACCGCGAATTCGCCCCATAGCATGTTTTTTTGCCCAACGGCCATTACCGTCCATAATAATGGCTATATGTTGAGGCAAAATGTCCATGTCAATATTCATCAAAAAATGAACCCCGATATGTTATTACCAAGTTGCATTCAAAGCATAACGAGGCGGCAAGGAGGAGGCTCCGCAGGCGTATTGTTAATACGTTGAGGAAACCGACGACCCCGGCCTGCGCCGGGGCAGGCTGTGCCAACAAAGTTAGGCAAAGAAGGCAACTTGGTATTAGATAAAGAACAAGGGATTGCAATCCCTTGTTCTTTATCAATCATCAAACACAAATGGGGAGCTACAGGCTCCCCATTTGTGTTATAATATAATGCATCTACTTCTATATTTCCATTATTTCTTTTTCTTTTGCTGCGAGAACCTTATCTAATTTCTGGATATTACCATCGGTCAATTTCTGTACTTCTTCCTGCGCTGTAAAAACTTGATCTTCCGCCATTTTATTGTTCTTTTTAGCTTCCTTTAATTCTTCGTTTGCATCCCTGCGGGTATTGCGCAGTTTTACTTTGGCTTCCTCCGCCATTTTCTTTACAACTTTGACCAGTTCCTTGCGGCGTTCTTCAGTTAATGGTGGAATAGAAAGCCGGATAATTTTCCCGTCATTAGAAGGCATTAGACCTAAATCCGACTTTTGAATTGCTTTTTCGATAGCGCCAAGCGCCGTTACGTCCCAGGGCTGAATAACAATTAAACGGCTCTCCGGAACGGAAAGTGTTGCCACCTGAGCGATGGGTGTTGGAGTGCCGTAATAATCGACCTTAATTCCATCCAGCAAAGAGACGGAAGCTCTTCCTGTGCGAACCCGGCTGAATGATTTATCCAGAGCGGATATTGTCTTTTCCATATCATCTTGCAGCTTTTGAAAAATCTGATCTTTCATATTATTCTCCTACGTAAGTACCAATTTTTTCACCGCAAATTGCACGTCTGATATTGCCTTTTTTTTGCATGTTAAAAACTACAATTGGCAGATTGTTATCCCGGCAAAGCGATATTGCTGTTGCATCCATTACTTTAAGATTTTCTGACAATACTTCAATATAACTTATTTTTTTATACATAACCGCATCTTTGTTCTTCACCGGGTCACTATCGTATACTCCGTCAACTTTAGTGGCTTTCATAATAACATCCGCATTAATTTCCATCGCCCGGAGAGATGCAGCCGTATCCGTTGTAAAATATGGATTACCCGTTCCACCGGCAAATATTACAATCCTGCCTTTTTCTAAATGGCGGATTGCCCTGCGTTGAATAAACGGTTCGGCAATTTCGCGCATTTCTATGGATGATTGCACGCGGGTGGGAATATCACGCATTTCCAAAGCACTTTGCAACGCCAGACTGTTAATAACCGTTGCCAGCATCCCCATATAGTCCGCGGACGTGCGATCCATGCCTTTGGAACTGGCCTCTAAACCGCGGAATATATTTCCGCCGCCAATAACAATGGCTATCTGAATTTTAAGATCCGCTACGGATTTTATCTCCTCGGCAATGAAATTAGCTACCTCAGGATCTACCCCGGAAGATTGTTTTCCTAAGAGGGCTTCCCCGCTTAATTTTAATAAGATCCTTTTATAAAGGGCCTTCTTTTTAGCAACCATTTACTTTTTGATTTCCTCGCCCAGCTGAAATCTGGCAAACCGCCGGATAATTATGTTTTCACCGGTATTGGCAATCAGGTTACTGATCAGGGTTCCTACTGTAATATCGGTATTTTTAATGAATTTTTGCTCGGTAAGGCAGACATCTTCATAATATTTCTTCAATTTGCCTTCGATTATCTTATCCCAAATCTTTTCCGGTTTTTTCTCCTCACGCAGCTGACTGCGATAAATCTCTTTTTCTCTTTCCAGCGCATCTTCCGGAATTTCATCCGACCTTACATAAAGCGGATTCGATGCGGCAACATGCATGGCTATATCCCTGGCTGTCGTCTGAAAAGCATCTGTTTTCGCCACAAAATCCGTCTCACAATTTAGCTCAACCATTACGCCGATACGGCCTCCCATGTGAATATATGAGGCAATGGTTCCATCTTTTGCCGCCTTGGAAGATCTCTTCGTTGCTGCGGACAGTCCCTTTTTTCTTAAGAAATCAATAGCTTTTTCAAAATCGCCGTCAGACGCTGCCAAAGCTTCCTTGCAATCCATCATTCCGGCACCGGTTTTTGTTCTCAATTCTTTAACCATTGCTGAAGATATTTCCAATTTTCTTACCTCCTAAAACTATTAAGATCACGTGTATTTTATATGAAAGTATTTTTCATTCTTATTTCAATTCTAAATCAAGCGCTGTCTTTATTGGCGTCGTCGTCGCCTTCCTCAACGTATGCATAATACGCCTCGTCGTCTCCTCTTAGCCGCAGCGATATCATCATTGATATAGAAATGGAATTATTTCAGTCTGCAGACTCTTTTTCCATCTCAACACTTTCGGGAACATCTGTTTCGGTGAGATTATTTTCTAATGTTGCCTGCATTTCTTTATTAGATTCCGCAGTCAGTCTCTCTTCAAAACGTTTTTTCCCTTCAATAACTGCATCGGCAAATCTTGAAGAAAACAGTTTTATGGCTCTGATAGCATCATCATTTCCGGGAATGATGTAATCGATATCATCGGGGTCGCAATTAGTATCGACAATACTGACGATAGGAATTGTCAGTTTCTTCGCTTCCTGAACAGCAATATGTTCACGGTTGGGATCAACGATAAAGATAGCCGACGGAAGGGATTTCATGTTTTTAATTCCACCCAGGACGTCTTCTAATTTTTCTTTCTCTTTCTGCAACTTGGTTATTTCTTTTTTAGGGAAAGCTTTAATGGAATCATCTTCAAACATTTTGGCGAGTGTATTTAACCTGTCGATGCTCTTTTTAATTGTAACAAAATTAGTCAACATGCCGCCCAGCCAGCGTTGATTGACATAGGGCATGCCGCAGCGGGTAGCTTCTTCCCTGATAGCTTCCTGCGACTGCTTTTTGGTTCCGACAAAAAGAATTTCCTTGCCTTCAGTAATTGTGTCGATGACGAAATTGTAGGCACTTTGAAACATACCCACGGTTTGCTGAAGATCGATGATGTAAATATTGTTTCTTGCCCCGAAAATATAGGGTTTCATTTTGGGGTTCCATTTGTTGGTCTGATGCCCGAAATGGACACCTGCTTCCAGTAACAGTTTCATTGAAATTGCTGACATACTTTTCTCCTTAAATTTGTTTTTTTCCTCCATCCCCATCAACTTGCCCGGCACACTTAATAATTTAAGCAACATGCCTGCAATCCGGGGACGTGCGAAGTTGGGCGGCACTTAACATAAATAAATCATTTATTCAAGTTCAAATAATTGTTATTAATTATCGCCATCAAGTTGTGTAATCGGCATTAATTTTAACATAATCATACGAAAGGTCGGATGTGTAAACGCAATACGACTTATCACCGCCGCCAAGTTGTACATGCACATCAATCCGGTCCTTCTGAAATATTCCCTTCAGTTTATTCAAACTGATGTTGGCGGGAGTATCCTGGGAAAACACCTGCACCCCGCCAATCGACAGACTGACTTTTTCCTTTTCTAAAGGAATACCCGACGAACCCAGGGCGGCAATTATTCTCCCCCAGTTCGGATCTTCACCAAAAAATGCCGTTTTGACGAGATTGGAGTTGGCAATAGAGTATGCCGCCTTCCTGGCATCTGATCGTGTCTTGGCACCTTCCACCATAATTGAAACGAATTTCGTAGCACCCTCACCATCTTTAACTACCGCCTGGGCAAGCTCCATTAAAACGTCAGACAGCATGTCACGGAATCGCTGCAAACGCGCCTGCGCCTTCTCGAGCGGATTATTTCCGGCCAGACCGTTAGCCATAATGATGGCTGTATCATTGGTGCTCATGCAACCATCGATACTTATCGTGTTAAAGGTGGAATCTATTGCCTGATGAAACACTGTGTTTAACGCTTTGGCGTCTATCAGAGCATCCGTCATTACATAGGTCAGCAGAGTCGCCATATTCGGCTCAATCATTCCGGCACCCTTGGCAATACCACAAACGGTAACATCCCTGGCGCCAACAATTCCCCTGCGGATGGCAATTTTAGGATATCTATCGGTAGTCATCATTGCTTCTTCAGCGTCAGCGATTCCGAATTCATTCAAGCCCTTTACCAGTTTACTCATTCCGCTTTCCATCTTTTTAACGGGCAATCTTTTTCCAATGACACCGGTGGAAGAAACCAGAATATGTTCTTCTTTTATTTTCAATTCTTTATTTAAAGCGGCGGATACTGCCAGAGCGTCCTGATAACCTTCTTTTCCCGTGGCTGCATTGGCGCAGCCGCTATTGGTTATAATCGCCTGGGCAACACCTTTTTTAACACGCTCCATGTCAATCAAGACAGGCGCCGCTTTGAATGTATTCTTGGTAAAGACGGCGGCGACTTTTGCGGGAACGGTGGAATAAATAAGACCAATATCTTTCTTTTGATCATCCTTTATCCCTACAGATATTCCATTAGCCAAAAATCCCGGGACATTTATCTTCATTTTTTCATTTACCATAATGCCTGCTCCTTTTAATATCGCTTAAGCACCACAGCATTTCTTGTATTTTTTCCCGCTGCCACAGGGACAGGGATCATTACGCCCGACTTTCTTCCCTTCCCTCTTCAAAGTTTGCGTTTCCGGCACATCTTCTCCACGACTCAGTATATAATCCTGTTTTTGTTTGTGTCGAATTTCTTCAACTTCCTCTTCCCGCTGAATTTGCACCAGAGATAACTTTTCTAAAGTATCTCTTTTCATCTGGGAGATCATTTCCATGAACATCTCGTAACCTTCACGCTGATACTCACGAACAGGATCTTTCTGACCATATCCTCGCAAACCGATGCCTTCTTTTAAGTGATCCATGGACAACAAATGCTCTTTCCAATGGGAATCGATCGATTGCAGCATGATTACCTTCAACAAGTAATCCATCAGCTCTTTCCCGAAATTTTGTTCTTTATCGCGCAAAAGCTCCTGAACTTTTTGCTTGATCAGTTCACGCATTGAATCTACAGCAGCAGTATCCGTAGAATTTGCTATATTCAATTTCAAGTTGAATTGTTTGAGAACGGCTTCATCAAGTCCCTTCAGATTCCATTCTTCAAAATGTTTTTTCTCATCCACATATTCAAAAAGCAGCTCATCGGTTACTTCGTCGAGCATTTCTTCAAGATCTTTCCATAAACTATCTCCACCCAATACTTTTTTGCGCTGCTCATATATCACTTTGCGCTGTTTGTTCATTACGTCGTCATATTCCAGGAGATGTTTACGAATATCAAAGTTCTGCCCTTCCACGCGTTTTTGTGCATTTTCTATCGCGCGGGAAATATACTTATGTTCAATCGGCTCGTTTTCTTCAATTCCGACGCGATCCATAACCGACGATATTTTATCCGCGCCGAAAATTCTCAACAAGTCGTCTTCCAGGGACAGATAAAACCGTGATGAGCCTTTGTCGCCCTGGCGGCCGGCCCGACCGCGCAACTGATTGTCAATACGGCGGCTTTCATGGCGTTCGGTTCCTAAAATATGCAGACCTCCCAAATCCGCCACGCCTTCACCCAGTTTAATATCCGTACCACGGCCGGCCATGTTTGTTGATATGGTCACCATGCCCGCCTGCCCCGCCTGAGCAACTATTTCCGCTTCTTTTTCATGATTTTTTGCGTTGAGAACATAATGCTTAATTCCGGCACGCGTGAGGTATTTGCTCAGTAATTCCGATTTTTCAATGGAAATTGTTCCTATTAACACGGGACGTTTCTCTTTATTTAAAGCTTTAACTTCTTCTATGACGGCATTAATTTTTTCCCGTTCCGTTTTATAAATCAAATCATTTTCGTCATTGCGAATCATCGGCATATTTGTTGGAACAACAACTACATCCAAATTGTATATCTTCTTGAATTCCGTCGCTTCCGTATCGGCAGTTCCCGTCATGCCGGCAAGTTTCTTATACATGCGAAAGTAATTTTGAAAAGTTATGGAAGCCAGCGTCTGATTTTCCCTCTCAATTTTTACTTTTTCCTTGGCTTCCAGCGCCTGATGCAGGCCATCGCTGTAACGTCTTCCCGGCATTACCCGTCCCGTGAACTCATCAACGATGATAACCTCTCCGTCTTTAACGAGATAATCCACATCCCGCCGGAACAGTGTATGTGCTTTCAGCGCCTGATTGACATGATGAACAATTTCGATATTGCGCGGTTCATAAAGGTTTTTTACATTCAAAAAACCTTCCACATGAGCTACACCTTCTTCCGTTAAAACAACAGTGCGGCTTTTTTCGTCAATTACATAATCTTGTTCTTTTTTTAATCGCGGGATGATCTGGTTTATTTTATAGTATTTATCTGTTGATTCTTCCGATGCTCCGGAAATGATCAGAGGCGTGCGGGCCTCATCAATCAGTATGCTGTCTACCTCGTCAACAATCGCATAATTAAATTCCCGCTGGACATAATCTTCCAGGCTGAATTTCATATTGTCGCGCAAATAATCAAAGCCGAATTCGTTGTTCGTACCGTAGGTTATATCAGCGGCATAGGCATCCCTTCTTTCGTCATCATCCAATCCGTGAACTATAACTCCTACGCTTAACCCCAAAAAATTATAAATCGGCCCCATCCATTCCGCATCTCTTTTGGCCAGATAATCATTAACGGTAACAACGTGTGAACCCTTTCCGTCGAGGGCGTTAAGATATAAAGGCATTGTAGCGGCCAGCGTTTTGCCCTCGCCCGTTTTCATTTCGGCTATTTTGCCTTCATGTAAGACGATACCGCCAATCACCTGTGCATCAAACGGACGCATTAAAAGTGTGCGACGTGATGCTTCTCTGGCCACGGCAAATGCTTCCGGGAGAATGTCCTCTAGGCTGGCCCCTGCATTTATTTTTTCTCTAAAGTATGGCGTTTTTGCCCGAAGTTCGGCATCACTCAACGGCGTCATTTTGGGTTCATAACTGTTAATCTCATTTAAAAGAAACGACAAGCGCTTTAATTCCCGATCGTTTTTTGTCCCAATAATTTTTTTTAATAACTTTTCCAGCATTAACTCACCTTAAAAAAAAACCGGTAATGTTACCGGTGAATTTAACATCTTAATAAGTATTACTAAAAGTATTTGGTTACAGGCAAGATTCCTGTTTCTGCAAACATTAATTATGGTTTGCCTTCCTGTAAAATAATTATTTCAAATATCTTCTGGGATTAACCGGTACTTTATTTATGTAAACAGCATAATGAAGATGAGGGCCCGTACTGCGGCCGGTATCTCCGACATAGCCGATCAGCTGACCTCTTTTAATCCGGGTTCCCTGCGCAACTATAATATTGGCTAAATGCGAATATGTTGTAGTGAAACCATGACCGTGGTCTATTTTAACCATATTGCCGTCCATAGCATAGTATCCGGCTTCCATCACAAACCCTTCAGCCGTTGCTATGACCGCATTACCCATGATGGTCGCAATATCCAAACCTTTGTGGAACTCTATTCCGGAACCGAAAGGTGATACTCTTGTACCAAACTCCGAAGTTACCCAACCGTTAACCGGCCAGATTAAAGGGGTAGAGGCGATCATTGACTTTTTCTCTTGAAGAAAATTCAATAACTCGGCAAAACTTTTTTCCCTGATGCTGGCGGCGTCATTTAACTTGCTGACACTTTTATTGATATCAGTAATTATTTTTTTATGATCCTGAGTGAACAAGTCTTTTATTCTTGTGTTTTCACTGCTTGCCCCGCCGATACCGAGAGGTATTACTTTGTCCTCCCGCGTCTGATAATTGGCTAATATTCTTATTTTCTTATCATATTGATTCAGCTCTTCCATTCGATCGGCAAATTCATTTACTTTTGCCGCAAGATAGCGAATTTGTAAAGATTGTTCCTTTGTTTGCGCTCTGAGCCTGGTCAGTTCACCTTTATCGCTGTTAACACCGGTATAGTCATACACTATATAAAGCGCCAAAAGAATGGCAAAAACTGAAACGATGAACAGGCCACGCAGTAATGGTCGGGACAGATGTATTTTTTTCACGGTATTTTCCTCCGTGGAATGGTCATCAATTTAAAAAAAATTTCCGGCATTATTGCGTTCTTTCTTATTTGACATCATTTTAACAGCGACTTAGTTTATTTAAATAGCATAAAAAAAATCGAAAAGTCAAGAACTACCTAATTAAATTAAGGCTATTACATTTTGAAAAGCAGACCTTAAACAGATACTTCCCATCACCACATCATACAATGCAGTAATGGGAAGCAGAAATATTGATTTTCTACTCAACTGATCTACTGATAGGCAATCAGGACTTTGTAATTGTCATTAAGGAATCGCCGATTTCGACATTGTCACCCGGTGAAACAATAACTTCAGTGACTTTACCGTTTATTTCAGAAATAACGTTTGTCAGCATTTTCATTGCTTCCAGGACGATTAAAACCTGCCCCGCCGATACTTCATTTCCTTCAGAAACCGGTATTTCATTCACAGTTCCCGACATTTGAGCGCGTATATCACCCGCTTTGGCCAGGTCCGCAAGTTCTTTGACGGAAATAGATACTTTTTTCTTCAGCTGAGTGGCGGAGCCTGTCCTGCCTTCACCTTCCTGTTCCATTTCCGTATAAATAGGTTCCGTATGATGATCGACGATGAAATAAGTTACGGCATCGCCGCTCTTTGTTTTTCGCTGCGGCCCTATTTCAATTGAATGTGCTTTACCGTAAGCATCTGTAATTTCGAATTTTTCTCCTAAACTGAAGCCGCCCTTCTTAAACCATATATATGGAGGCAAAACCCATGTTTTTCCGTATTTGCTTTCAAACTTGAAAAAATTGACGGCATCATTGGGATGCTGCAGATATAATACAAGTTCATCCTCGGTTGCCGCCCTTCCGAGACGACGCTCCAAAATCTTTTTTTCTACATCCAGATCAATATTCTCAATTTTCTGATAGCAGTAATTACAGTCAACATATTCTTTCCAATCCGCTCCGAATACCGCCTTGTAAATCTCATCGGACGGTTTATAAAACGGAAGTTCGCCATATCTGCCCAACATTAAATTTTTTAAATCATCACTGGCATCTTTGTATCGTACACCCTTCAAGACATTATTCACTGCCGTTGTCCAGAGTATTTGCGAACCCGGTGTTACACTCCACCAGTTACCCAATTCCACCTGCACACGGGGCAATTCTTTTTGCAGGATCTCCGGCATGCGAGATAAAAAACCACCCTTGACGGCCTGCTCAAAGCTCGATCCGGTTGCCCCGCCGGGAAGTTTGTGCACCTGCACCGTAGGATCAAAACCTAGAAACTGCGATTCGAAATCACGATAATGTTCTCTTTCCGGACGTAAAATATTCGATGCATCTATAACTGCCTGCCTGTCTAAGCCCGCAGCTTTGTAGCCATATTCGGCCAGGGTATCCACCACCGTAATAATCGGCGGCGGACCAAAGAAACCTGTAAAGGCATGATCAGAGGCATCAACGATCTTCGCTCCGTTGATGACGGCTTCAATTATTCTTCCTACATCATTGCCGTCGGAGTTATGACCATGGTAATGAACGAGCAAATCCGGATATTTGTTCAAAATCGCTTTAACCAGCTGTCCCATCCGGCGGGGTGTTCCCAAGCCGCCGTGATTCTTGATGCAAAGGATTATGTCTTCCCCGGTAACATTCAGGATTTCGCCGACTTTTTTTACATAATATTCGTCGGTGTGCTCCGGTCCTGTAGAAAAACAGATGGAAGGTTCCAAGATACAACCCGCCCTTTTAACTTCCTCGAAGACCGCCATCATATTGGGTATATGATTCAAAAAGTCAAAGACCCGCCAAACATGAACATAACGGGCGAAACTCTTTACGGTCAGACGAATGACATTTTCCGGATAGGGCCGGTAGCCAAACATATTAATACCGCGGCAAAGATTTTGAAATAAAGTATCCGGCATATTTTCAGCCAAAACCTGCAACTTCTCCAACGGGTTCATTTGCTTACGCAACATATCGACATGCACGGACGCTCCCCCCGATATTTCCAGGGAGAAGAAACCAGATGTATTGCGTTCCCTGGCCACGAGAAGTTGAGTGTGGGGCATGATTCGATTTTTAAAATCGGATTGAGAAAGGTCTCTTTCCGTGTTGGTCACATAGTAGCCCTTGTTACGTTTGAGTTTATCGATAATGTATTTTGCACCCTTTTCTTTTAATTCACGGGGAGTTACTCTTTCTTCAAATACATTTTGTGATGCTTTTTCCATAAAATACTAAACCTGCTTTCTTCGAAATAAATCAATATGCGTAAGGATTCGTTGTCCGGGCATGAATCTCAGCAATTAATTTTGTCAGTTTTGCCACTTCTCTTTCCTGTTCCGGATAATCAAACAGCTGTTGATGCGTTTCCAGGTAGCCTGTATCAAATTTCCCCGCCTGGAAATCCGGTTCATCGCAAATAGCGAGATAGAAGGGAATTGTTGTTTTCGGCCCGACAATCAGGAAGTTATTCAGTGATCGCTTCAATCTCTGGATAGTTTGTTCCCAGTTATAGCCGCGCACGGTCATCTTAACCATCAGGGAATCATAATCCGTAGGGATGCGATAGCCTTGATAAACGACGCCATCCAATCTTACCCCCGGACCGCCCGGTGAGTGATACACCTCCAGAGTTTTGCCGCCTTCCGGCATAAAATTATTTTTAGGATCTTCGGCGTTAATTCTGACCTGGACAGCCTTACCCAACATATGGACCCGTTCCGCCGGAATATCTAAAACATTTCCTTCGGCGATCTTAATCTGCTGACGGACGATATCGACTCCCGTCAGTTCCTCCGTAACTGTATGCTCCACCTGCAGGCGTGTATTCATTTCCATAAACCAGAATTCATTAGTCCGGGAATCGACCAGAAACTCCACTGTTCCCGCATTTACATAACCAACCTGACGTGCGCCTTTAATGGCTGCGACATACATAGCTTCGAGAATATCGGGGGGTAAATCGGCCGGCGCTATTTCCAGCAATTTCTGATGCCGACGCTGAATTGAACAATCGCGTGATCCCAAATGAATAACATTTCCATGATAGTCAGCCAGTATCTGTATTTCGATATGGCGCGGCGATTCAATGCACTTTTCAACGTATATTCGGTCATCGTTGAAGGCGGTGCGTGTTTCGGCCCGGACGAGAGGCAGCTGCGATTTCAGTTCTTCCTCATTGCTTACTTTGCGGATACCCCTGCCCCCACCGCCGGCGGCGGCTTTCAGCATTAACGGATAGCCATATTTTTGGGCGAACTCTTTCGCCCGTTCAGTTCCCGCATCTCCCTGCGGCAGGTCACCCGTGCCCGGGATCGTCGGTACGCCCGCCTTCTCCATGAACTCCCGGGCGATGACTTTATTGCCCATATCACGGATTACTTGTGGCGGAGGGCCAATAAAAATTATCCCTGCTTTTTCACAAGCTTCCGAAAAATCTGCGTTTTCCGAGAGAAAGCCATAACCGGGATGAATGGCGTCTGCCCCGCTTTTACTGGCAGCCCAGATTATTCTATCAATATCGAGATATTCTTTACGGGGCCGGTCCCCGATCATTATTGCATCATCGGCAGATCGAATGTGATTTGATTCTGAATCCGGCTTTTCATAAACTGCGATTGCCTCCAGACCAAGCTCTTTCACTGTCCTGATTATACGTAAAGCAATTTCACCTCTGTTGGCAATCAATATCTTCTTAATATTTCTTGGTTTTACTGACATGACTTCCTTCCTTAAATGAACTAATAACTCCGAAAAACATCATTCATAATTTATCCATGCAGATATGCCGTGAGAGACAAAGCATGTCAAGAAAATTCGGAATGATTTTACTGAAAACAGCTTGAAAAATGGGCGCGAGAGGCTGTTACCAGTTTCTCGTTTTATTGAAGTTTATTTTATACCGTTAACGATAATGATAGTCAATCATTTTATTATTCTCTTTTGCTTGCATCAATTTGTATTTTCATATTTAATAACTATTGTTTTCAACTACATCGGCAACAAAGGAAACGAATTCTCCCGTGAAAAGCAAGAAAATCTTTTTAATCATACCTTTGCATATAATTTCTCTTGTGTTTCTTTTATTTTGCAATTCCTGTGCACCGTTCAACCGAGTGATCGATATCCGACCAATTACCGACTCTTTGATGATCAATGAGTCTTCCCAGGCTTTAATTGTCACTAATAGTTGTTCCTCATCTTCTTTAGTCAGTGTATTTAAGTCGGAAAAAAAAGACGGCAAATGGGACATTATTCATGAAGCATTTGCTGGAGTGATCGGCAAAAACGGCTTTGCCGCCCCCGGTGAAAAACGGGAGGGAGACGGCAAATCTCCCTCCGGAATTTTTCCTCTTGAATCTGCATTTGGATACAGTCAATCCATTCGGACAAAGATGCCCTACCGGCAGGCACTGGCGGGGGATCTCTGGGTTGATGATGTCGATGCCGACGACTATAACCGCTGGGTTAAAAAAGGTGATACGAAAGCGTTATCTGCTGAAAAAATGAGGCGCGACGATAGTCTTTATAAATACGGATTTGTTATTGGGTATAACACCTCCCCTGTCATTAAAGGCTATGGCAGCGCGATATTTTTTCACATCTGGCGAGGGGAAGACATACCAACAGAAGGTTGTGTCGCCGTTTCTGAAGACAACATCATCAACATTCTCGACTGGCTTGATCCGCGGGCAAAGCCTGTGATCATTATGGGAACGAAAAATACAATAGAAAGGTTAATTCAATGATAACAAGGTATTTATTTAGCTTCTTTCTTTTTCTAACCCTGTCAACTTTACTGTTTGCCGGCACCTGTCCCGCCAACGGAAAGATGCCGGAAGGCTTCGTAGATACAAAGAATGTCATTCCGGACGTTGAGCTTGATATCCGGTATTTCGGCCCGCACAATTTTCTCGGAGAAAAAGTTAACGGTTACAATGCGGGCAAATGCATCCTTACAAAAGAAGCCGCAACCGCACTGGCGAAAGTGCAGAATGATCTCGGCCAATTTTCTCTTTCCTTAAAGATCTACGATTGCTATCGTCCGCAACGGGCTGTAGATCATTTCGTCAAATGGGCAACGGAAATTGAAAACACTAAAACAAAAAAAGAATTCTATCCCACAGTCGATAAAAGAAATCTTTTTAAAGACGGCTACATCGACAGCAAATCAGGACACAGCCGCGGCAGTACTGTTGATCTGACCATTGTTCCGTTTCCTGTCCCCCAACAGGCAGACTACATTCCGGGACAAAAATTATCGGCCTGTGACCTGCCCGTAAATAAGCGTTTCCGGGATAACAGCATCGACATGGGAACCGGCTTTGATTGTTTCTCCGAGCTGTCCCATACCGAAAATAAAAGCTTTGGCCTCCAGCAAAGACTCAACAGGATGCTTTTGAAATCGCTGATGACGAAATACGGGTTCAGGAATTTTGAGAAGGAATGGTGGCACTATACGCTTATTAATGAACCCTATCCAAATACTTACTTCGATTTCGTGATTGAATGAATCAGATGAAAATCAAACTGCCGCCTTTTCTTCGTTCTTATGGATTTTCGATAATCCTGGTCGTATCCATCATTCTTGGATCAGTTCTGGGGATCGTCTATAAAAAAGAAGCCATAGCCTTCAAACCGTTCGGCGACATCTTCCTCAATCTGCTTTTCACGGCGATTGTTCCCCTGGTTTTCTTTTCTATTTCTTCCGCCGTCGCTTCCATGACGGATATCCGGCGCCTGGGCAAAATCATGTCGGCGATGATGCTGGTCTTTATTATTACGGGACTGATCGCTTCCATCGTTATGATTATCGGGGTTCAGCTCTATCCGCCATCCGCAGGTGTAAGCTTCAACACACCGGCGGCGGCGAATATCGAACACTTTCGAACTTCCGAACAGATTGTGAAAGCTTTTGCCGTCGCAGACTTCCCGGAGCTTATTTCCAAGAAAAACATGCTCGCATTGATTATTTTTTCCATCCTGTTGGGGCTGGCAACTTCTTCCATCGGTAAGCGGGGAAAAATTTTCGCCGACTTTTTAAATTCCGGCAGCGATGTCATGATGAAACTGATCTCCTTCATCATGTATTATGCCCCTATAGGTCTTTGTGCCTATTTCGCCTATCTGGTCGGTGTTTTCGGTCCGGAATTACTCGGCTCTTACATGAGGGCAATGATTTTGTATTATCCCACCGCCATTCTATATTTCTTTACCGCCTTTACCATTTACGCATTTATTGCCGGAAAAGGGATGGGTGTGCGCCGATTCTGGAGCAATATCATCCCCCCGGCTCTGACCGCTCTGGCCACCGGAAGCAGTATGGCCACAATTCCCGCCAATCTGGATGCAGCTAATAAAACAGGGGTCCCTAAAGATATCAGCGAAGTGATTATTCCCATCGGGGCTACGATTCATATGGAGGGCTCCTGTCTTGCCGCCATTTTGAAAATAGCCTTTTTATTTGGAGTATTTCACATGGAATTCACGGGAGCTGGAACAATTCTCACCGCCCTGGGAATTGCTCTTCTGACCGGCGTTGTTGTGAGCGGCATTCCGGGCGGCGGCACAATTGGCGAGTTGTTAATCATATCCTTGTACGGTTTCCCGCCGGAGGCATTTCCCATTATCACAATGATCGGCACTCTTGTTGACGCCCCGGCCACGATGCTCAACGCTACCGGGGACAACGTCGCCTCGATGTTGGTTGCCAGAATGCTCGGCGGCAGAGATTGGATGAAAAATTCCTGAATAGCACAATTTTGTTTCATTATTTATTAAAAATCAGCGGTTTTATTTGCAAGTTTCATATACAATTTTATTGACAAAAAAGAATGCGTTATGATAGCAAATCACGCTAATAAATTTTTCTTAAAATATAATTAACCATACTCAGCATTCGAAAAATTGTCGGTTTTGTTTTTCTAAAAGGAGCGCCTTTTGAAGCTACGCGACGTAAAAGAAATCCTTGATGCAGAAGTAATAGTCGGCGAAGATATGCTGGATATGGAAGTAAATACGGCTTTTGGGGCTGATTTGATGAGTGACGTCCTGGCATTTGCTAAACCGGGCAGCTTATTACTAACCGGCCTCACCAATGACCAGGTCGTAAGAACTGCCGATATCATTGAAATTGCAGCTATTATTATGGTCCGAGGGAAAAAGCCGAATACTGAAGCTATAAAATTAGCTAAAGAATTAAAAATACCCATTTTGGCGACTAAACATATTCTCTTTGTCACGGCGGGGCTGCTTTACACAAAGGGCATAGTTGGCAGCCTGGAAAAAGATAACAGTGAAGCAACTGAAGACATACCATATCAGCGCAGTTTTTATGTAGAAGGCGGCAATTTTAGTTACGCGGGGATAGTATCAACAAGTATAAAGTCCATCTTAAAACAAATGGATTTTCCAAATGACATAGTAAGAAAAACAGCGCTTGTTTCTTACGAATCGGAAATTAATATCGTGTCTTACGCCAGAAAGGGAGTAATAAAACTAACAGTACTTTCTGATGTTATTCAGATAGAGGCAGTTGATGAAGGCCCTGGAATACCTAGTATTGAACTGGCCATGCAGGAGGGGTATTCCACAGCCGACAACAAAATAAGAGAAATGGGTTTCGGCGCCGGCATGGGACTCTGTAATATCAAAAGTTATTCTGATCACTTTGATCTTACTTCGGAAGTCGGCAAAGGAACTTCCTTGAAAATGGTAATTAAGATACATTAAAGATTCCTAAGGGTTTTATTGTGAATATTGAAGCGATAATTAAAGCTTTAAATTTAAAGGTAAGGTCTGCGGAAGATAACCTTAAAAAAAATATTTCTGGAGGTTACACAGGCGACTTATTAAGCGATGTTATGGCCAATTCACACGAAGGAGATATCTGGATAACCAGACAAGTGCACCAGAATATTGTTGCTGTAGCCAGCCTTAAAGATCTCTCAGGAATTATCCTGGTTAATTCCTGCGAACCGGCAAAAGATACTTTGGAAAAAGCCGTCCAGGAAAATATTCCCATCATGATTTCGGATTTAAGTGCATTTGAATTATCAGCAAAGGTTTATAATCTTCTGGCTGAAAAAGATTGAGTTTCGTTACGGCTAAAATAACAATAATTTCCGGTCATTTTTTCCGGCAAAAGACGATGCTTACAACTTTCAATTGTGATTTTCATATTCACACCTGCCTCTCACCTTGTGCCGACCTGGATATGCATCCCCAAGCTCTAGTGAAAAAAATCCTGGAAGCAAAGCTTGATCTTGTAGCCATATGCGATCACAATTCCTCGGAAAACGCTACATTTGTAATGAATGCCGCCCGGGGTAAAAATTTAAATATCCTGCCCGGTATGGAGGTTACAACAACAGAAGAAGTACACATACTTGCAATTTTTGATTCACTCGATAATCTGGCCGGGCTGCAAGAAATTGTTTATCAGCATCTTGCCGGAGAAAACGATGAAGAACGCTTTGGTGTTCAGGCAATTGTTAATGAGTTCGGTGAAGTAGAAGGTCTGAATAATAAATTATTGATTGGAGCAACGGACCTGTCTCTGGATAAATTAATAAGCCACATTCATGATCTGAACGGGTTGGCCATAGCGGCTCATATAGACAGGGAAAGTTTCAGCGTTTTGAGTCAGCTGGGCTTTATCGACGAAAATGTAGAATTTGACGCATTGGAAGTAACTCCGGCAACCGGAATTGAGAACGCAAGAATAAAATATCCAGAATTGAGCAATTATTCCTTTATAACTTCCTCGGACGCTCATTTCATAAAAGATATCGGCAAGGCGGCAACTAAAATTATTTTGCAGGAGGTATCTGTTGCCGAATTAAAAATGGCTTTTGCCCGACAGAATGGCCGCTGCGTTCGGGAGTAAAAATGCTTGAACTGGCGCAGAATATTCTCGATATTGCGGAAAATTCCATCCGGGCCGGTGCGAAATTAATTGTTATTTCCGTTATCGAAGATTCTGCCAAGAATTTGCTGACCATTGAAATCAGCGACGACGGTTGCGGAATGAAAGGAGAAGATATAACCAGGGCTCTGGATCCATTTTATACGACGAAAGATGTGCGGCGGGTTGGTTTGGGGCTGCCTCTTTTAACGGATGCCGCCCAGATGTCCGGCGGCCAACTGAATTTGCAGTCAGAAGCCGGTAAAGGAACAAAAGTCAAAGCTATTTTTCGACTGAACCATATAGACAGGCAGCCACTGGGAAACATATCGTCTACATTAATCAGTCTTATCGTTGCTAATTCAGACATTGATTTTATTTACGACCACTGGCATAATGACCGGCAATTCAAATTGGATACGCGCCTAATTCGCAATGAAATTGAGGATATACCTATTTATCATCCCGAGATTATCAAGTACATCCGGGATGTCATTGAGGAAGGACTTCGCGAAATTAAAATAGAAGCCTAAATGAAATATATCGAGGAGGGATTGGATGAAAGCGGAAGACACTGAACTTTTGAAAGAGTTTACACCCGAACAGGTAAACCAGCTCAATGAAATTATTGCAAAGTATAAGGGAAAACCTGGAGGATTGATCCCGGTGCTGGAAGAAGCTCAAGTTGCTTTGCAATATCTGCCGATTGCCGTGCAAAAAAAGATTGCCGAAGGGTTGAATCTGCCCTTGAGTCGTGTTTATGGAGTAGTTACTTTTTACTCATTCTTTACCATGACGCCGCGCGGCAAACATACTGTACGTATTTGCCTGGGAACAGCCTGTTACGTTCGCGGTGGTAAAGCACTGGCCGACACGTTAAAGAAAGAATTTGGTATTGATGAGGGTGAAACTACCCCGGACAGAATGTTCACCCTGGAAAGCGTACGCTGCCTGGGCGCCTGTGGTCTGGGACCGGTAATTGTTGTCGATGAAAATGTACATGGACGGGTTAAACCTGCCAAAGTCAAAGAAGTATTGAGTCAATACACTTAATTTCTTTACGAGTCTGAATAATTGAAGGAGGAACCGCCGATGGCGAAGTTGACTATAGATGATCTTAAAAAGATAAAAGAAAAAGTTCATGCAGACATGGCTCTGAGAGATGGTGAGCGCAGAGTAAAAGTTACCGTGCATATGGGAACCTGCGGCATTGCTTCGGGAGCCAGGGAAGTTATGGACACAGTGCTCCAGGAAATAGATGAAGCCAAAGTTAACGATGTTTTTGTGACAACATCGGGCTGCATGGGTCTTTGCAGCCGCGAACCGCTGGTTACAGTAGAAATATTAAATCAGGAGCCGATTAAATACGAATACGTAAATCCCAGCAAAATGAGGCAGATATTCAAACGGCACATTTTGGAGGGAGAAATTCAAATGCCTTTCGTTCTGGCAAGAGGCGCTGAAGTAATAAAGTAAAGTTATTGCCCATCATGCCCATTAAATAACAGAGCATGATCATTTCTTAAGGAGGATGTTGACTAAATGAAAGTTTTTCGTTCACACTTACTACTTTGTGGAGGCACCGGCTGTCAATCTTCCGGCAGTCTTAATGTAAAAAAGGCTTTGTTAGAGGAACTCGACAAAAGAAGCCTTGCCGGTGAAATTAAAGTTGTGGAAACCGGTTGTAATGGATTTTGCGCCCTGGGCCCCATCATGGTCGTTTATCCTGAAGGTATTATATATGTCTCAATCCAAGCGACTGACATCCCCGAACTGGTGGAAGAACACCTGGTCAAGGGAAGAATTTTAGAACGTCTTTTATATCGGGTGCCGGATTCTAATGAAATTATTCCTACAATGCAGGACATCCCTTTCTTCGCCCTCCAGGAATTGCGCGTATTGAGGAACCGCGGTTTAATTGATCCTGAAAAATTGGAAGAATATATCGCCCGTGACGGCTATGCCGGTATGGCCAAGGCATTAACCGAAATGACTCCGGAGCAAATCGTCCAGGAAATGCTGGATTCCGGTCTGCGCGGACGCGGCGGTGCAGGATTCCCCACCGGTATGAAATGGAAGTTTGCCGCCCAGTCGAAAAACGACATAAAATACGTCTTGTGTAACGCCGACGAGGGCGACCCCGGCGCCTTCATGGATAGAAGCGTATTGGAAGCCGATCCCCATGCCGTTCTCGAAGGAATGGTCATTGCAGCCAAAGCCATCGGTTCCCATCAGGGATACATATACTGCCGCGCCGAATATCCCCTGGCAATTCATCGTTTAACTATAGCTATCGCCCAGGCTAAAGAAGCAGGTCTGCTTGGTGATAATATATTAGGTACAGGCTTTGATTTCCATCTGGAAATCTATCAGGGAGCCGGCGCATTTGTCTGCGGCGAAGAAACAGCATTAATGACTTCTATTGAAGGTAAACGAGGCATGCCGCGTCCCCGGCCGCCCTTCCCCGCCGTTGCCGGTCTGTGGCAGAAGCCCAGTATCCTGAATAACGTGGAAACCCTGGCCAATGTCGGTCAGATTATATTGCGCGGCTCCAAGTGGTATTCATCCATCGGCACCGATAAGAGCAAGGGAACAAAAGTTTTCGCCTTGACCGGTGATGTAAGCAATGTAGGTCTGGTTGAAGTTCCCATGGGAACCACATTAGGCACGATAGTTTACGATATCGGCGGCGGCATCCCCAAAGGAAAGAAATTCAAAGCCGCTCAGCTTGGCGGTCCCTCGGGCGGTATGATTCCTGTTCAGCACCTCAATGCGTCCGTTGACTATGAAAAGGTTGCCGAACTGGGAGCAATCATGGGTTCCGGCGGTTTGATCGTAATGAACGAAGACAAGTGTGCAGTGGATATGGCGCGTTTCTTCATGGACTTCTGCCAGGATGAATCCTGCGGCAAATGTACCCCCTGCCGTGAAGGCACCAAGCGCATGCTGGACATTTTGACCAATATCACCCAGGGCAAGGGAAAAGAGGGAGACATCGAGCTTCTGGAAGAAATGGCTGAAGTCATTAAAAACGCGGCTTTATGCGGACTGGGGCAAACTGCTCCCAATCCTGTGTTGAGCACTCTCCGTTATTTCCGCAATGAATATGAAGATCATATTCGCAATCATCGCTGTTCAGCGGCCGTTTGTTCCGCATTATTCAAGTCACCCTGCCAGCATACCTGCCCGGTCGAGATGGATATTCCTTCCTACATTGCTCTCATCAGAGCGGGCAGATTTGAAGATGCCTACAAAGTTTTGTTGCAAACCAATCCTTTTCCCTCCGTCTGCGGTAGAGTATGCGACCACAAATGTCAATCCAAGTGCCGCCGCGGCAATCTTGATGAGCCTCTGGCGATTAAATTCCTGAAGCGCTTCATCACCGACAACGCACCACGGCCCAAGATTGAACCGGTAGCCGTCACCAGAAAAGAGAAAATCGCCGTAGTTGGTGCAGGTCCTTCCGGACTTACCGCCGCCCGCGATCTTGCATTACGCGGTTACAAAGTGACAGTTTTTGAAGAACTCAATTTTGCCGGCGGTATGCTTCGCTGGGGCATTCCGGCCTATCGTCTGCCCCGCAATATTCTGGAAGGGGAAATTGATGACATTAAGGCTCTGGGAGTAGAAATCAAATTAAACACCAGAGTGGGCCGCGATATAACATTTGCCCAGTTGGAAAAAGATTTCGATAATATTTATCTGGCCGTCGGCGCCCACAAGAGCCAGAGAATGAAGGTGCCCGGAGAAGATTTGAAGAATGTTTTCGGAGGCGTCGAGTTCCTGCGTGACTTCAACGCCGATGAAGAGAAGTGGCTTAAAGGTGAAAAATCGTTAGGTAAGAAAGTAGCAGTTATCGGTGGTGGAAATTCGGCCATTGACGCTGCGCGTGTTGCGCTCCGTCTGGGCACGGAAGTGACTATCCTTTATCGTCGTTTAAGACAGGATATGCCTGCAGCGGAAGAAGAAATTGTTGCTGCCGAACACGAAGGAATTAAAATCGAATATCTTGTTGCTCCGTTGAAAATCAACGCCGCCGGCGATAAGGTCGGTTCCATTACCTGTCAGCGAATGACACTGGGTGACTTTGACTCCAGCGGCCGCAAGAGACCCGTTCCTATCGAAGGATCCGAGTTTACACTGGAGGTTGATGCAGTTATTGCAGCCGTCGGTCAGGTATCGGATATGAGTTTTGCCGAAGGACAAAGCATTGGTGTTAACAAGTGGGATAATTTCACTGTCGGCAACGTTTATATAACACGTACACCGAATGAAAAATACTTCGCCGGTGGCGACGCTGTTACCGGTCCCGATACGGTCATTGCAGCAATAGGCGCCGGTCACCAGGCCGCCGACGATATCGATGCAGCTATTCGTGCAGCGAACGGCGAACCTGCCTATGAAAAACCGGCTGAAGAAATAATAGATGTGCCGCTGGTTATCGACGAAGAATCAACGGAAGCCCCGCAGTTGGCCATGCCGGAACTGGAAGCTGCATTGCGTAAAGTCAGCTTTGCGGAAGTGGAATTGGGATTCAGTGCTGAAGACGCAATTAAGGAAGCATGCCGCTGTCTGCGTTGTGATGCCGCGGTTTAATATTTTAATTGAGGAGAAAAATTTCTATGTCAACTGTTAAAGTGACTATTGATAATCGTGAAATTGAAGTTGAGGAAGGTATCACCATTCTGGAAGCTGCCAAACAAAATGGAATTAAAATACCTACCCTTTGTGCCTGGACGGAAGCGAATCATACTCCCGGTGCCTGTCGTGTTTGCATGACGGAAGTTGAAGGCCAGCGTAGTTTGATCGCAGCCTGTGTTTTTCCCGTAAGCAAAGGCATGGTCATTCATACGAACTCAGAAAAAGTTCGTCAGGCCAGAAAGATGGTGGTGGAGCTGCTGCTTGCCAATCATCCTCAGGAATGTAATTTCTGCATAAGAAACGGCAACTGCGAACTGCAGAAAGTAGCTGAATTTGTGGGCTTAAGAGAAGTTCGTTTCGATTACACACAATTCCCCAAAGAAGGCATGATCGACCACTCCAGCCCTTCGATTGTAAGAGACAGCCGCAAGTGCATCGAATGCCATCGCTGCGTGACGGTCTGCGACCAGATTCAGACGGTAAGTGTGTTAACTCCGGCTAATCGCGGCAGCAAAGTTAAAGTTGTCCCCGCATTTGACCTGCCGCTGATTGAATCCAATTGCGTTGCCTGCGGCCAGTGCATCATGGCCTGCCCGGTAGGAGCTTTATATGAGAAGGATGATATCAATGCTGTCTGGAGAGCCCTGAATGATCCGACAAAACATGTTATCGTTCAGGAAGCTCCGGCAATTCGTGCAGCGCTGGGAGAAGAATTCGGTATGCCTCCGGGATCTCTGGTTACCGGAAAAATGATTGCCGCTTTACGCCGCCTTGGTTTTGATAAAGTCTTTGATACAAACTTCACTGCTGACTTAACGATCATGGAGGAAGGAAGCGAACTGCTGAAGAGAGTGAAAGAAGGCGGCAAACTGCCGATGATAACTTCGTGCAGCCCCGGCTGGATTAAATTCTGTGAACATTTTTACCCTGAATTAGTGGGTCATCTTTCCACCTGTAAATCTCCACAGCAGATGTTCGGCGCACTGGCCAAAACCTACTATGCCCAGACAGCCGGTATTGATCCCAAAGATATCGTTTCTGTTTCGATTATGCCCTGCACGGCGAAAAAATTTGAATGCCAGCGCCCCGAAATGAACAGCAGCGGTTACCAGGATGTAGATTATGTATTAACAACGCGCGAACTGGGCCGCATGATTAAAGAAGGTGGAATTGATTTTGTCAATCTGGCTGATGAAGATTACGACGCTCCCATGGGTGAGTACACCGGCGCTGCTACAATCTTTGGTGCAACCGGTGGTGTTATGGAAGCAGCATTGCGCACGGCTTATTATCTCGTTACCGACGAAAATCTCCCAAGCCTCGATATTACTCCTGTTCGTGGTTTGGAAGGAGTGAAGGAAGCAACGGTCAAAGTTGGAGCACTGGGCGATGTGAAATTCGCTGTTGCTCATGGATTAGGTAATGCCCGCAAACTCATGGATAAGATCCGTGAGGGCAGTGCGGATTACGCTTTTATTGAAATCATGTGCTGTCCGGGAGGCTGCATTGCCGGCGGCGGTGAACCGATCCCGACAAATAACGAGATAAGGACGCTGCGTTCCGCCGCCCTTTATCGTGATGACGGACAGGTTCAGAAATCACGCCAGTCGCATGAAAATGTTTCCGTTAAAAACCTTTACGATAAGTTTTTAAAGGAACCTCTGGGACATAAATCTCATGAACTCCTGCATACCAAATATAAGCAGCGAGGAACAGAACTGCCTCAGAAGAAAGATAGTTAAAAATTATCTTTAGCGAGAGTTGTTGATGAAAAGAGGTTTGTTTTACCAGAGCAAACCTCTTTTTTTTCCAATTAACAAAACAAGGAGTTGCAACCCCTTGTTCTATAAAAGCGAACCGCCTTTATGCCAGCCATGAGGACCGAACATGATTTTCTGGGTACACTGGATGTGCCCGCTGATGCCTATTGGGGTATTCATACACAGAGAGCTGTTACCAATTTCCCTATCAGCGGCCTCAAGGTCAATCCCTGTCTTATTAAAAGCATTGCCCTGGTAAAGAAAGCCTGCTGCCTGGCCAATTTTGAAACCGGTTATCTTAATGTCGAAAAATCTGAAGCGATTATCAGTGCCTGTGATGAAATTGCTGAAGGACGGCTTGCCGATCAATTCCCGGTTGATGCACTGCAGGGCGGTGCGGGAACATCAACAAATATGAATCTCAATGAAGTCATCGCCAACCGGGCAATTGAAATTCTGAACGGTAAAAAAGGTGATTATTCTTTGATTCATCCCCTTGACGACGTAAACCTCCATCAATCTACAAATGACGTCTATCCCACGGCGGTTAAAGTTGCCGGGATATACCGGATGCGCGATTTGGCAAAATCAATTGCCGATCTGCAGGGCGCTTTTCAGGAAAAGGAAAAAGAATTTGGCAGTACCGTCAAAATTGGCAGAACGGAATTGCAGGAGGCCGTTCCCATTATTTTGGGAGCGGAATTTTCAGCTTTTGCTGAAGCAATTTCGCGCGATCGGTGGCGGACTTTCAAATGTGAGGAGCGTCTGCGTGTGGTCAACCTGGGAGGGACTGCCGTCGGCACCGGCCTTACCGCACCGAGAGATTACATTTTCCTGGTTACTGAAAAATTAAGAGAAGTTACCGGACTGGGATTGTCGCGTGCAGAAAACCTGCCGGCGGAAACAGCCAACGCCGATTCCTTTGTGGAAGTTTCCGGCATTCTCAAGGCTCACGCCGTCAATTTGCAGAAAATCGCCAACGATCTGCGATTAATGAACCTGCTGGGAGAAATAAAACTTCCCCGATTGCAGGCAGGTTCATCGATTATGCCTGGAAAAGTTAATCCCGTTTTGCTGGAGGCGACGATGCAGACCGGCATTAAAGTGATGGCTAACGACGGCATCATAAATGATGCCGCCGCCCGGGGCACATTCCAGATCAATGAATTTCTGCCGCTTCTGGCCCACGCTTTTCTGGAATCGCTCGATCTGCTGACCAATATCAATAACATTCTTGCCACTTATGTGCGCGGCATAACTGCGGACAGCCGGCAATGCCGGGAATATTTTGAACACAGTCCGATGATAATCACCGCCCTCTTACCGGTAACCGGTTATGAACAGGCAACTCAGTTATTGGCAGAATTCAAGCAAACCGGCACAAAAAATATGCGAAAATTTTTAGAAGAGAAGCTGGGAGAATCCATTGTGGAAAAAGTATTTTCTTCTGCTAGCTTAACCGCGTTAGGACACAGAAATCATGGAAAAGACACCGAAAAGCAATAGACTGCATATAGCTCTCATGGGGCGCACCAATGTCGGTAAATCCAGCCTGCTTAACCTGATGGCCGGACAGGATATAGCCATCACGTCTCCGGTAGCCGGCACAACAACCGATATCGTCGAAAAAGCCATGGAACTTTTGCCGCTGGGACCGGTTCTTTTCCTCGACACCGCCGGTCTTGACGACACTTCGCAGCTCGCCGACTCCCGACTGGAAAAGACAGCAAAAATTTTTGACAGGGCCGATGTTATTTTTCTCCTCACGGAACCCGACATTTGGACAGACTTTGAAGAAACGGTTCTCACCAGGGCCAAACAAAGAAAAATACCCATCCTGGCTATCATCAATAAAATTGATTTAAAGTTGCCCTCGGCGGATTACCTGGAAGTACTGCGGCAAAAAACGGGGCGCGCAATCACTGTTTCCTGCGCCGACGTGTCCCGCCGCCATACATTCCTTAACGATTTAAAACAACGCCTAAGCGAAATAATACCTGCTGATTTCATTACCGCGCCACCACTCATCGGCGATTTACTTCCGCCCGGTTCGCTGGCTGTCCTCGTTGTTCCCATAGATTTGCAGGCTCCCAAGGGGAGGCTTATTCTGCCCCAGGTACAGACAATCCGCGATGCCCTGGATAATGATGCGGCGGCGCTGGTTGTCAAGGAACGGGAATTATCCGCGGCGCTCGCCAACCTGAAACATCCACCCGCGATTGTCGTGACCGATTCCCAGGCCATTCTTAAGGTGACCGCCGATGTTCCGAAAAACATCCCCGTCACGACCTTTTCCATATTATTCGCCAGACAGAAAGCGGATCTGGCCGCCATGGCGCGCGGAGCAGCGGTTATCGACCGTTTACACCCCGGCGACAAAGTCTTAATCGCCGAAGCCTGTTCGCACCACGCACTGGAAGATGATATCGGCCGTGTGAAAATTCCACGCTGGCTGAAGCAATACCTGGGGTTTGACGTACAGATTGATATTTACGCAGGCCGGGATTATCCGGATAACCTCGATCAATACAAACTGATTATTCACTGTGGCGCATGCATGCTGACGCGCCGGGAAATGATGAGCCGTTTGCGCAAGGCCCGGGAAGCCGGTGTGGGAGTTACCAATTATGGAGTGGCCATCTCTTTTCTGCAAGGCGTGATCAAGCGCAGCCTGGCCCCCTTCCCTTCAGCCCTTTACGCCCTGGAAAAGGAAATGAAAGAAAAATAATTATTGAAGCAGGTTTTATTGGAAACCGATTTCCTCCTAAAATGCTACTTTTTAATTTCAACAATTTTTCCAGCATTTTCATTTAAAAATAGCTGAACTATAATCTGACATATGATAAAAAAACTGATAAGATATTTAAAATACTGACAATAAAAAAGGTAATTTCAAAATCACTATGACCGGCAGGAATGAAACTATAACCAGGAAATCTATGCAAGACTTTGAAATCCTGGATCGTAAACCCTGTACCGCCTTATGCAGGATCAAGGGAGATATTGTTCTTTTCGGCGGATTTGCCGGATATCATCAAAATATTATTGAAGAAAATTTACCCTGGCCCGGTGTTTTGGTTCATGGAGGCATGAATTCTTATGAAGACAGGCTTTTAAATCCTTTCGACTTTATATTTCTTTGCAGTTTATTTAAAGGCGGGGGTTTTGATCTTGGCGATATGTTCGTCAAAAAGAAGATCGCCCTGTGCGCTACGGAATCGGAATTGGATCGCGTCCTTAAATTAATTAATTTTACGTTTCAGGGGCCGGAAAAGACCTTTTTTAAAAGTATTGGAGTTGAACCCAACTGGTTCAATCAGTACCTGAAAGAAAAAAAGTATTTTTCCCTTAAGAATAAAAAGGGGAAAATGATTCCTCTGGAACAAATGCTGTCCTGCTATCAACTCGGCAGCGCCTTGCCGAACAAGTGGTCCGTGGAAAGAACAAGAAACATGTTCTTTATAATTCGTGATCTGGAAACCGGCGACTGTCAGGAACTGGATATCTCACCCCATGAAAAGGAAACTATAAAACCGGTATGGGAGATACCTCCTAATTACGGCGGATTCCCTGCGGCCCTTGCCTTTTCTCTCCAGGTGCTGGGATACGGATCGCCATTCCAATCAAAAGGTCCGACCACCTGCATGGTTCTCCGCTTGAACGGTCTTGCCGTATTGGTTGATTGCTGCCCCTTCTGGGATTTACTTGCCCGCAAAACAGGAATCAGTGTCGCCGAGATCGACGCTTTAATTCTTACCCATTGTCATGAAGATCATATGGGAGGCCTGCTGAAGCTTATACGCCGGGGAAGAAAGATCAGAATATACACTGCCAGAGATATTTATCAAATGATGCTGGAAATTTTATCCTGGCAACTCGATGTTTCGCCCGAAGTGATTAAACAATACTTTGAGTTTCACCCCATACCGATTGAAAAATGGACAACCATCTACGGAATTGACTTTTTCTTTCAATACACATCACATCCCATACCCTGCATCGCCGTCAAAGTCCGGAAAAAACAGCGCAGTGATGTACTGCCCACCGAGCTTCAAATAACTTCCGACACCGTGGGCATGTCCTACGCCCGTAACATGCTGGCCGAGGGAGTTATTTCTGACCAAAGATATAGCCAAATCATGAGCGTCTTTGAAGGCGATGTTACGATTGCCGACGGCGGAGAGGCCGGTCTGCATCCGGCGCTTCAGGATTTTATGGGACACGATGTCAGGGCAACTTTTCTGGGCCATCGTCAAAATGAAGCGGCCGATGTGCCACTCCATTTCTCATTCGTAGAGCCCTACCATCTGTTTCCGTTTGAGAATCTCAGCATTGCATCAACTATCAGCCGGGCAATAGACAGTTTTCTGAAACCATTCCCCGACATTGATGTAGGCCGCTGGGCTCAAATACTCAGGGAAGCGGCAATTTATCGTCCCATAGCAACGGGGCAGTTGATTCTGCAGGAAAAAATGGAAGCATCCGAGTTCCTGTTCATTGTCGGTTTTGGTCTTTTTTCCGTTATCAGCAATAATCAGGAAGTCGCCATTCTGCACTCGGGCGATTTTTTTGGAGAGAATGTTTTTATTTCCGGCGCTAAAAAAAGATCCGCCCATGTAAAGGCCCTGACATACGGAATAGTTGTCGGACTCAATGCTTACGTAGTTAACGAGTTTTTAAATGACAATCCGGATGTTAAAATACGTTTTTATCACCTGGCGGAGGCAAGGGAACTGCTTAGCCGGACTCTGTTATTCGGACAATTAGACGTAACGGAAAGGACAAATCTGGCCCTGTCTCTCAACAAGCTTTCTTTGCGGTCGGGAGAGTATTTAATTAAAAAGGGAGAGACCGAAAACTGCGGATATGTATTATCTCGTGGAACACTGGAGATTCCCGGTACGGATATTGTCTTCACCCCCCCCTCCATGGTCGGTGAATTCACCGCTGCCGGTTTCACCGAACAACGAACCGCCGACATCAGAGCTGCGGAAGACTTTACAACAGCCTATAAAATAACCCGCAATGATCTCCAGCGGCTGATGCAGGCAAGCCCCGATATTGAAACTAAGATAAAAGAACTGGCCCGCTCCCGGGGCCTTAAAGTATGAAACCACCTGATTGGAGTTGACAAAACCATGTAATTATGTCAGTAGTCACTTGCAACTACGAATAATTTCTACCTGAGAGAGAGGGTATTTCTGATCTTGAGGGAAGTGTGAAATCTTTAACGTAAAAAGTTTAATTAAAGGTTTGATTCTTCCGGGATCAAACCTTTTTTGTTTTCCGGATAACAACCGGTTCCCGTGCAACAGGAAAAAAAGAGGAATCATGAACAAACGAATCGGAACTATCACGATAATTATCACCAACAGAGCCGCTCAGTCGGAAAATGTCAACAGGATTCTCAGTGAGTTCGGCGATATTATTATCGCCCGGATGGGGATTCCCCACGCTCCCAAGAATCTCAATATTATCGCCCTTATTGTTCATGCCTCCACAGATGAAATCGGCGCCCTGACGGGCAAACTCGGAACATTAACGGGTGTACAAGTCAAATCAGCCCTGACCAAAGCGTGAGGTACATTAAGATGATTAAAGATTTTATTGATGATACAAAAATTGAAGCCGTCCTGGAGAACGCCCAAAACCCCGATCCCGGGAGAGTCCGGGAAATTATAGACAAGGCGTTGGAGCTCAAAGGTCTCTCTCCCGAAGATGTTGCCGTGTTGCTGCAAACGGAGGATGACGAGCTTATCGGCCTGATCTTTCAGGCGGCGCACAAAATCAAAGAAGATATTTACGGAAACCGTCTTGTTTTGTTTGCTCCGCTTTATATCGCCAATTTCTGCTCCAATAACTGCCTTTACTGCGGTTTTCGCCGCGACAACAAGGAACTTAACCGCGTCGCCCTGACAATGGAACAAATCGCCAAAGAAGTACAGGTTCTGGAACGTGAAGGCCATAAAAGGCTGCTCATGCTTTGCGGCGAACACCCTGCCCGCTCCAGCCTGGAATATTTTATAGAAGCGATTGAAACGGCTTACAGTGTTAAAACGGAAAAAGGCGGCGAGATCAGACGGATCAATGTGGAAATCGCCCCGCTGAAAGCCGATGAATACAAACAATTGAAGCAGACAGGCATCGGCACAGTTGTCTTATTTCAGGAAACATACCACCATGAGACTTATAAAATAATGCACCCCAGCGGCCCCAAAAAGGACTTCGCGTGGCGCCTCACAGCAATGCACCGCGCCCAGGAAGGCGGCGTCGACGATGTGGGCATCGGCGCTCTTTTCGGACTTTATGACTATAAATACGAAGTTATGGGACTGCTTTTGCATGCCCGGCAGCTGGAAAAAGACTGCGGAGTCGGGCCGCACACCATTTCCATACCCCGGCTGGAACCGGCCTTCAATGCCCCGGCGGCAATCAAACCACCGCATCCGGTAAACGATCATGATTTCAAAAAGCTTGTCGCCATTATCCGCATGGCTGTTCCCTACACAGGCATGATCTTGAGCACCAGGGAAAATGCCGCGATGCGCTCCGAAGCCTTTGCCTTGGGAGTTTCGCAAATCAGCGCCGGCTCGCGCACCAATCCCGGAGGTTATCAGGAAGACTCCAGCGACGCCTTCCGCGCCGCCCAGTTTAACCTGGGCGATACCCGCACGCTGGACGAAGTTATTCTGGATATCACCGAACGCGGCCATATTCCCAGCTTCTGCACAGCATGTTACCGCCTGGGACGCACCGGCAAAGATTTTATGGATCTGGCTAAACCCGGCCTCATTCAAAAATTCTGCCAGACCAATGCCCTTTTTACTTTTAAGGAATACCTGCTCGATTACGCCAGTCCTCAGACACGCATCGCCGGTGAAAATCTGATCCAAAAGATGCTTGATAAAAAGTTCAAGCCGCAAAGAAGAAAATCAGTTGTGAGCAAACTTAAGCAAATTGAAGATGGAAAACGCGATGTCTATATCTAAATACAGCGCCCATATTGACGACCTGATCGCCAAAGCAAAAACGGAAAATGCTTTAAGTCGGAGGGACATTATTGAACTTTTAAAAATGCCCGGCGAATATTCATTTGATCTTTTTGCCGCCGCCGACGCCGTTAGAAAGGAACAGGTTGGTGATGAAATTTTCCTGCGCGGTATTATTGAATTTTCTAATTACTGTGAACGCAATTGCCTCTATTGCGGCCTGCGGCACAGCAATCGGAAGCTCAGCCGCTACAGAATGACCGAAGATGAGATCGTCGCTGCTGCTCAGCAAATAAAAGACTTGCGAATTCCTACTGTGGTGCTCCAATCAGGTGAGGATTCATTTTATACGACGGAAATTATCTGCAAACTTCTTGAACGTATCAGAGCCGAAACCGGCCTCATTATTACTTTGTCTGTCGGCGAAAGAAGTTCCACCGACTATCATAAATTCCAGGAAGCTGGAGCGCATCGCTATCTTCTCAAGCATGAAACAGCGTCGGCTGATATTTACAACTATCTGCGTCCCGGCTGCAAACTGGAGAACCGTTTGCAGTGCCTGCATACGCTGAAGAAGCTCGGTTTTGAAACCGGAACGGGAAACATGGTTGGCTTACCCGGTCAAACACCGGAAATGCTGGCTGATGACCTTCTTTTAATGAAAGAGCTGGACGCCGACATGCTCGGTATCGGACCTTTCATTGCCCATCCCGACACGCCTCTTGCCGGCCTGGAAAATGACGCTTTGGAACTTACATTGCGGGTGTTGGCGCTCGCCCGTTTGATTACCCGTAACACCAATATTCCGGCCACAACCGCCTTGGGAACTCTTCATTCCCTGGGAAGGCTTCAGGCCCTGCGGGCCGGTGCAAACGTCGTCATGCCTGATTTTACACCGGAGATTTATAAAAACCGTTATGATATTTACCCGGGAAGAACCGATGTGGGATCGGCCACAGAAATTATGGCCGGACTGCAGAAAGATTTTGCTTCCATCGGCCGGTCAATCTCGTACTCGGCCGGCTACCGGCAGATAAAATTGGATTCATGATTTCATTCAATAATTTATTCCATTTTCAAATCAATGATGCTGCCGCGGCGACAACCACCCCCAACCCCCGCCAGCGGGGGACAGGGCGACGAGGCGTGGTTCGACAAGCTCACCATGACTGACTTAATTATAAGCCTGTCCTGAGCCTGCCGAAGTGCCAACAAAGGCAGCGCTTGATTTGGAATTGGAATTATGCGCACAACCGCTGCGCTTTCATCCGCTGATATAAAGCCAGCACAAGGTCGCGGATGTTTTTCCTTTTGAGAAGTGCATCCGGCAATTGAATGCAGTACCGGGAGGCCATTGTCCGGAGAACTTTGTTTGCCTGATCGCTGACCACAGGATCGACCCCGAAACAAAGGAGCTCAATTTTATTCAATAAAGCCGCTTCCTCTCCATCTTTTGCCGTAGTCAGGGCACGGTCTATTAAATTTTCGATATCAAACTGCACGACCGAGCGCAGCACAACACGATCTCCGCCATCGTAGCGTCCCATTAACGAATCAAACTGCTGCAGTATCCAGCCGTCAATATTGCCCATGTAACCTGCCGCTATACCGGCGACCATTATTACAAAATGTTTCTCGTTCCAGTCGCCGCACTGTTTGATAAGATCACGAACGATTTGTTTTTCTTCTTCAGTAATAGTAATGTTTTTAGCAAATCCGTCCCGCTCGTCGGAGATAATCTGAGCCAGCAATAAAAGAAGCATAGCTCCACCCAGCGTCCTCTTTGCCGGGAGTATGGCCCCCTGGGCCTTCTTAAGGATCTCGGGAAATTTGGAACGGATGCTTTCGGTAACCGGATCACCTATGCTCCCCCACCGGTAGGCCTGATGCAGATAAAAACCAAAAAGGCCGCTGCTCCGGATAGTCAATACACGGGTTAACTTATCTACATCGTCCGGTGTCTGAATGCTTAAATTTTCGACCACATTGCGCGGCAAATCAGAGACAATTCCCTCAATGATGAAGCGCCATTCTTCTGGTTTCAGACTGGCCCAATTCAAAAGATATCCCGTTACAGCCTCGGCTTCCAGGCATTCCACAGGATCTGCAACGATTTCATATATCTTCACACGGTTAAATACGAAAATATCGATCATCAGTTTTGCGATGTACGCACTGACCATTTCGTAACGCTCATCGCGATCAAGCCCCAACATCCAGATATAGACAATCAGGCTCTTATTCACTTTTGTCAGCACCTTTAAAAGCATTTTGTAATCGTTTCTAAAGACCTTGGGTGCGTTAATCAAGTCGTATAGAAGCGTTTTCAATAAATGCCATTCGCCGACATCCACAACATACCTGTTGCCCAGACGGCCTGTACGTAAAAACTCAGCCAATTGCACATGATCTATATTGTCATTGCGCAAAACTTCGATCAATTTACTGTAATTAATATTATTCTTCATCAAAGAAGTGTTCATGCTCCGGACTGCATTCCACATCTGCTCAAAATAAACGCCGGTTTTTTTCCCGTAGCGGGCTTCATTCAGAACTCTCAGCCTTTCCACAAAAGTCTCTTTGGCGGAGTAGTTCATAAGCATATTAAAATCATCAATACATTCCAGGTTGTTCTTGCCGAGCATACCCTCCGACCAGATACGGCACTGCTCTTCATCGCTTAACATGGGCAAGCCGTAAAATTCACGCACACTTTGCTGCTCGTGAGCCTCATCCAGACTCAGATAGCGATTCCAGGTCTTCATCATGGCCAAATAGATATTTTCTTTTTTATCATCTCTTTCCGATGATTGGAGGATAGCGCGCATGATTGCATATCCGAGGCTTATATATAGCACCGGTTTCCATTGGTCCTGATTAATTAAAGGCTGAATATTTATTACAATATCTTTGCCGTTATAAGTTACTATTCTCACACCTGATTTGTTGCTGGACACAATTTTATAGCGCTGAGTCCACGGATAATCCACATAACGGAAAGCATAATTTTTTACAACTTTATGAATAAAGCACGTGGTTTCTTCCAGAATTTCGGGAGTGGCAAGAGGGGCATTGACTGCGTCGGAAACATCTATCTGCAAACGATATCTGTCGTTGGCCACGGAAATTCTTTCCAGCCAAATTCTTGTCGGACGGATATTGTAAATATTCGGTTTGTTAAAGATATCCAATGAAGCCAACAATAGTTCCGGCTGGGCCTTATAGCTGTCGATAACGATACTTCTCAATTCATTTTTCGCCACCCTGCAGTGCTTCATTGCCAATGCCACAAAATGAAAAACCGCACCGGCAAAAACATCCAGAATCTCGGGTTGAGCCAGGGGTAGAATTTTGATCTGATAAAAATACGGAATGAACAAATTCCAATGGACGTCGATAATAGTATCTCTACCGGACTGCGTCACTTTTAAAAGCGCGGTACGCTTGCCGACAATATTAAAAGTTATATTTGAATCCGCCAATTCCGGCCACATCGGCACCAGCAGAGCCTTTAACCGTGAATTATCCAGTAAAATCAATCTGTCAGATATTACCTGATTTTTGTTGAGAATTATCTGTTGTTGGTCCGGGGTTAACAGGATAAAATTATCCTCGTTTTCCTTCTTGCCAAATGATAAATCGGGCAAATCGACGTTCCCCGCAACTGCCGGATAGATAACAACTTTTGTAATTTTCTCACAAACAGCTGGAATGTGTTGTTTAAGAACAATCGAATCACCCATGCAACCTCCGGTTGAGAAACATCTGCCTTCTTGTATCTGCTTAATTTAATTTGACGATATTTTCCATTTTAGAGTAGAAAATATAGGGATAATCCGTTTCCATGTCAATTATTTATTTTCAAAATATCAAATGCATATAAACCGTGCTGATATAGAAGCAACTCCGCTGCACATAAGAAAAATTGACAACAATTTTATTTTTTGCAATAAATCTCTTAAGTAACCCGATAGGAAATCGGAATTTTTTGCGGGCGGCATTTATTGCATTACAGGCCGTCAATAATTAAAAGGAGATATCGCTATGAATAATGGTTTTTGGCAAAAGAAACTATCAGTGGCATGCGGAACTCGTGTGATTACGAAAAATATTTTGATTTTTACCACGCTTGTTTTTTTTGTTCTTGTTTCCACCGCTTTTGCCAAGGATCAAAAATACAAAAAATCGAGTGCCGGAAAGTTCGATTCTTACGTTCTCGCGCTAAGCTGGCAGCCGGCCTTCTGCGAAACAAAACCTGACAAAAAAGAGTGCAAAACCCAAACCCCTGACAGATATGATGCCACGAACCTCGCCCTCCACGGTTTATGGCCGAATAAGAACACTGATAAAAAACATGCCTTTGGATTCTGCGGTGTTAAAAAATCCATAAAAAAACTGGATGACGCAAATAAATGGTGTAAAATGCCTTCCCCAAATCTGACGAACCAAACAAAAAAAGATCTGTCCGAATCCATGCCCGGTTTTGCATCCTGCCTTGAGCGTCATGAATGGTATAAACATGGAACATGCTCAGGCATGAACGCCAACAAATATTTTTCTCTCTCGAACCGCCTGGCGGCAACCTTTGCCGCCACATCTATGGCTCAATACATATCAGCAAATGTAGGCACAATTATTGATGCTGAAGATCTTTTCTCAGAATTTGAAAAAGAATTCGGCGAGGGCAGCCGGAATTCTCTCCAACTGCATTGTACAAATGTGGATGGAGCGAACATGCTGGTGGAAGTCCGGGTTTATCTTGCCAATCCCATTCCCGAAGGCGGCGCATTGAAGAATATGCTTGTCTCCCCTCCTGCGCACGAGAAAGGCAGCTGTCCGCAGACATTCTTTATCGATGAGGCCGGTTTATCCAATGCACCGAAGTTGTAAAGAATGGGATATCACCCTTTAACTGCAATAGCCTCAATTTCCAAAAGAACTCCTTTGGGCAGCGCGCTGACTTCAACTGTGGAGCGAGCCGGCGGACCTTGTGTAAAAAATTCGGCGTAAATTTCATTCACAACGGGAAAGTCGGTCATATTTTTCAAAAAAATAGTTGTCTTAACTATATTCGATAAAGGCATCCCCATCTCCGACAGAAGAGACTGGATATTGATAAGTACCTGCCGTGTGGCGTCTTTAATATCACTCATAATTTCACCAGTCGCAGGATTGACCGGTATCTGGCCGGATAAGAAAATAATCCCGTTCGCTTCGACGGCGGAAGAATAAGGCCCTATTACTGGTATCTTGCTGGATACAAATGTCTTTTTCTCCATACTACCTCAACTTTTCTTTCCCTGCATAGCAAATTGAAATCAAACTATTTTGAGCATTCTTTCGATAGACAGTCTTGCTTTATCCATAATGTCCTGCGGCACGGTAATTTCATGAACCATATCCGTCAGCGACCAGAGAACCTTTTCCAGATTGATGCGCTTCATATTCGGACAAATCGCCTTATCGGATGCGGGGTAAAAGTTTTTTCCCGGATTTTCCTTTTGCATCCTGTAGATTATGCCGATTTCCGTCCCTATAATGAACTCGGTCTCCTCTGATTCTTTCACATATCTACACATTCCCTCTGTAGAGGTTACCATATCGGCAAGAGCCGTCAGCTCAGGGCTGCATTCCGGGTGAACAATTACCTTGGCTTTCGGATGCTGTTGCTTCGCCCGGAAAATATGCTCCGGAAGAATACCGGCATGGGTCGGGCAATAGCCATTCCAAACGATAAAATTACGTCCGACTTTTGAAGATACATAAGCAGCCAGGTATTTATCGGGAACGAATATAATTTCCTCATGTTGAGTTAAAATGTGCCTTACCATTTTTTCGGCGTTGGCCGAAGTACAGCAATAATCACACTCGGCTTTTACCGCCGCCGATGTATTCACGTAGCATAAAGCAACAGCTCCCGGATGCTCTGCCTTCAGAGCTTTCAGGCTTTCCGCATCGATCATTTCCGCCATTGGACAGCCGGCATTTTTGTCCGGCAGCAAAACCGTCTTCTGCGGTGATAATATTTTTGCCGTCTCCGCCATAAAATGAACACCGCAAAACACTATCACATCGGCATCAGTTTTTGCCGCTTCTATGCTCAAGCCCAGAGAATCACCAAGAAAGTCGGCGATGTCATGTACTTCCGGCAGCTGATAATTGTGGACAAGAATAACTGCATTCTTTTCTTTTTTTAATTTTTTAATTTTATCAACAATATCCATAAGCGGCCCTCGATTAGTTCTTTATATTTTTTATAGTCTTCTTAGCAGTGATTTTATTATTACTTTCTTTCTTCTTTTTAGCGAGTTCGTAAAGTGTAACGCCTTTCAGCGTCTCACGAATGTTATCTCCTAATACTTTCCAGACATCTCTGGTGGGACATGCGTCGGCGCGATCGCAAAATGATGGTTGCTTCACACAACGAACAAGACATGTTTCTCCTTCCAGAGCTTCCACAACGTCGCATAGAGTTATTTCCTGTGGATCTCTGGCCAACGAATATCCGCCATGGGCTCCACGCAGCGAGTTAATTAAGCCGGCAGCGCGCAATGGAATGACTATCAGACTAAGATATTTTCCTGATATTCCTTCACTGGCGGCAATATCTTTCAACAAAAGCGAATTGTCTCCGTATTTGGAAGCTAATGCTGTCATAAAACGAACGCCATATCTTGATCTTGTGGATAACTTCATTTGTTTAAACCTTAATACTTTAGTTAATAAATTACCATACAATTGGGGTTTGAAATAACTTGGAACAAGGGGTTGCAGCCCCTTGCTCAATATTTCTTTCAGAGAATACTTTTTCTCACTGCTTGTTTTTTATATCGTTTTTCCCCGAAAATCAGATCCTGCTTTTCAATAAAAACTTCCGTATCGGGAGGAACGGAATGCGTAAGCCAGACGTTGCCGCCGATAACGGAACGGGCGCCAACCACCGTTTCACCACCGAGAATCGTGGCATTGGCATAAATGATAACGTCATCTTCCAGAGACGGATGACGTTTTTTGTTTCTCAAACGCTTGCACTCCGCTTTACTCAATGACAAGGCGCCTAAAGTAACGCCCTGGTATATACGAACGCGCTTGCCGATAGATGCCGTTTCACCAATAACTACGCCTGTACCGTGATCGATAAAAAAACTTTCTCCGATATCAGCACCCGGATGAATATCGATACCGGTATGTCTGTGAGCATATTCGGTCATTATCCGGGGTATTAACGGCACATTCATGCTATGCAGCTTATGGGCTAAGCGGTAAACTGTTATTGCCACGAGACCGGGATAACTGAATATTATTTCATCGTAACCTTTTGCCGCCGGGTCTCCATCATAAGCGGCAATAATATCCTTAGCCATCATCTTCCGTAATTCCGGCAAAAAATGAAGAAACTTTATGGTGATCTCATGCCCCAGTTCCTCACACTTAACACAAGGAAGATTGTGACGCAGGCAATCGTGACGTATCGCCAGAATTATCTGTTCAGATAGAACTTCAAACAATCCCGTCACTTCCTGGCCTAAATAATATTTTACATTATTCTGATCCAGTCTGGTCCGAATAAAAAATCCCGGATAAAGGATGCGGCTTGCCCGACGTAAAATGTCGATGATGGCATCCCGATAGGGAATCGGTTCGGCGCTGACATGATCAAAGCAGCCTTTTTTATTGCAGGTGGAAACTAATTTATTCACGATACCGGGAATATCTTCCCGGGAATGTTTAACCGATTCTATATTTTCTTTGCACTGTTTTCTCTCTGACGGAGGTTTCATTAATGCTCTGCTCCTTTATTCGGTTTTCTTCCAGAAAGGTGACATTCCGCGCAGCCGCTCAATAATTGCGGGCATTTTATCTATAACAAAATCTATCTCTTCCTCGGTATTGTAAATGCTCAGGCTGAAGCGGATGGAACCGTGCGCCATTGTGAAGGGGACACCCATCGCCCGCAATACATGCGAAGGCTGCAATGATCCGGATGTACAGGCCGACCCCGAAGAGGCGCAAATGCCCAACTCGTTCATCAAAAGCAGGATTGCTTCACCTTCGACAAATTCAAAGCTGATATTGGTAGTGTTGGGCAGCCGGTTAATTGTATCGCCGTTAACGCGGCTTTGGGGAATCCTGTTGATAAGTTCTCTCTCCAGTTTATCACGCAGGCCTTTTACGTATGTATTTTCTTTTTCCATGTTTATTGCGGCCAGTTCAGAGGCTTTACCCAGACCAATAATGCTTGGTGAGTTTTCCGTTCCGCCGCGGCGTCCTCTCTCCTGATGACCGCCGATTAGAAACGGCGAAAACTTCGTGCCCTTGCGAACGTAAAGTATGCCGATTCCTTTAGGCGCATGCAGCTTGTGTCCTGATATGGAAAGCATGTCGATGGCGTTGTTTTTTAGATTGATGGGGATTTTCCCGGCAGCCTGGACGGCATCCGTATGAAAAAGAATACCCCGCTCATGAGCCATCGCGGCGGCCTTTTCCACCGGGAATATCACTCCGGTTTCATTATTACCCCACATCAGACTGACAATCGCCGTATCGGGGGTCATACATTTTTCCAGACTTTCCAAATCAAGCAAACCGCTTTTGTCCACCGGCAATTCAGTTATCCGGTATCCCTGCGTCGCTAAATGAGCGCATAACGCACGTATGGCGGGATGCTCCACACGACTGGTTATAATGTGTTTCTTGTCGGGCTGGGTCGCCAGCGCCGAATGGATTGCCGTATTATCGCTTTCCGACCCGCAGCTGGTAAATATAATTTCGTCGGGACCGGCGCCGATCAACGCCGCCACCTGTTCACGGGCTGCCCGGATTTTTTGTCCCACCTGACCGCCAAAGGTATGCATACTGGAAGGATTGCCGTATAAATCACGGAAATAAGGAAGCATAGCATCCAGAACTTCTGCGGCAACCTGAGTGGTTGCATTATTGTCGAAATAAACAGTTTTCATTTGGCTTCCTCCTCAACCGAAATATCCGGCGACACAAGCTCTCTGAGTCTGTGTTCCACAAAATTTTTCAGGGTGATATCCGCAGCCTTACAAGTTGCGCAGGCGCCGCGCGTCGCCACGATAACCCGGTTGCCAACAACATCGATCAGGTCAATATCGCCGCCATCGTTTCTCAATGAAGGCCGGATTTCGCGGTCGATTGTTTCTTCAATCAGACGGATTTTCTGGAGATTGGTAAGCTTTGGCTTACCCGGTGCCACAGATGCACTCTTCACACTGTCGATTATCTGTTGAATGGCTTCCTGACAATTGCCGCAGCCGCCGCCCGCCTTGGTATAGTTTGTTACCTCTTCCACCGTCGAAAGGTTATTCTCCCGGATTGCCCGTTCGATTTCCTTGTCGGTAACGCCAAAGCACTCGCAAATAATCTTTGCCCCTGCTTCCAAAACCGGAGCACCTTTGTAATTTTCGATTGCCTTTACCAGAGCCTGCTTACCCATAACAGAGCAGTGCATTTTTTCCTGGGGCAAACCTCCCAGATAATCAGCAATATCCTGGTTGGATACCTTCAGCGCTTCTTCCAGAGTCATCCCCTTAATTATTTCAGTCAAGGCCGAAGACGACGCAATAGCACTCGCGCAGCCGAATGTTTTAAATTTTGCTTCTTTGATTCTCTTATTCTCGTCGAGTTTGAAGGTCAGCTTCAAGGCATCGCCGCAGGCCAGAGAACCAACTTCTGCTTCTCCATCCGGGTCTTCAACTTCACCGACATTATGCGGATTGAGAAAATGCTCTTTGACTTTATCTGTATATTCCCACATAAATACTCCTTCAAATGAATGTTATATAATATTGATATCTTAATATACCGATTTACAACGCTTGTCTTTTTCTAAAATTAATGCTTTGTAATTGTAATTGCAAGTATTTTTATAGTATTTTATAAATATATATTTCTATTGGGCATCAGGGGGAAATTGAAAAATGAAGAATATTTTCTTGCTACTTTTGATTTTTTTCTTTCTGTTTCAGGGAATTTCATCGGCCGAGTATTATAAATGGGAAGATGAAAACGGAAATATCAACATTACGGATTATCCGCCGCCGGTCAAATCCGCTAAAAACATTAAAGTCCATAAATCCGAAACTAAAAGCGATAATAATTCATCCCCGTCAACGGAAAGCGGTGCAAAACAATCCGGGCAAACATCTTCGGGAAATGTAAAAACAGAAACGAAAAAAAGTAATGAAGTTATTTTATACATGACCAGCTGGTGCCCCTATTGCAAAAAGGCCGCTGACTTTTTCAGATCCCGCAATATTTCTTTCACCGAGTATGACATCGAAAAAGATCGCGCCGCCGCCGGGAGAAAAAAACAGCTCGACAGCAAAGGCGGCGTACCTTTCGCTATTATCAACGGCCAGCAGATTCACGGATATTCTCCGGATGCTTATGAAAGAGCGTTGCAATAGCATAAACGTTTTTTTAAGGATAAACTTATGAGATACGAAGGCAGCATCTACCGCCCGTTCAGCGAGGCAAACAGCTATATTCTCCAATGCACCATCGGCTGCTCACACAACCAGTGCACCTTTTGCGGGATGTATAAAGACAAGCGCTACCGCATCCGTCCCCTCAATGAAATAAAAGAGGATATCGCCATGGCGCAGGCTCACTACGGCGACTGCGAAAAGGTCTTCCTGTGCGACGGCGACACCATCGCCATAGATACGGAAATGCTGTTGGATATTCTTCAGACGCTTCGGGAAGCTTTTCCTTCATTAAGGCATGTGGGAATCTATGCCGGGCCTCAAAGCACACTGTCCAAATCCCCGGATGATCTGAAAGCCCTGCACGCTGCTGGACTGGACAAGGCGTACCTCGGCGTGGAAAGCGGAGACGACGACTTGCTGAAAGAAATCAGAAAGGGCGCAGGCTATGAAGATATGCTCCGTGCTGGACGGAACCTGGTGGAGGCGGGACTCAACCTGACTGCCTCGGTTATACTGGGTCTGGCAGGAAGAGGCAAGGCGTCACAGAGGCATGCGCTCGCGACAGCCAAGATTTGCGATGAGATAAAGCCTCAATACCTGGCGGCTCTTACCTATACTCCTGTACCGGGTACCGCGCTGCACCGGCGGGTGCAATCCGGAGAGTTCGAAATGCTCGATCCTTTCGAAACACTGGAAGAAATGAAAATACTCATCGAAAATATTAATATGGATAACCTGAAGTTTGTCGGCGTCCATGTCTCAAACTATCTCCCCGTCAGCGGCACACTCCAGAAAGACCGGGCACAAATGATCGCCCTGATAGATCACGTCCTGCAAAGCCGCAACGAGCAACTGCTCCGCCCCGGCTACATGCGGGGAATTTGAGTAAAATGGTTGTTGCACAAATCCCTTTGTCCCTTACCGGAAACGTTTTTGATGAATTCCAAGGCTCACGAAAGGTGTAACAAGGACGGACTTGTCTTGACAGACAATAATTAAGTTCTGCCCGTATACTTCTTCTACTAACAAATGTTTTTTGAAATGCTCTAATGTCGTATATTACGACTTGAAAGATGCAACGAAAAGCTAAGCCGGAGAGGCAACACGGGCCGTGATCGGCTTGATCGTCAGGTTAGCTGCTTTTTTTGTTAGCCAATCTATTAACGGCATTATTCAATTCAGATTCTTCTTTTAAAGCCTGCCCTAGTCGTTCTGCAAATTCGAACAAAATAGTTCTTACATCACTAGCTAATTCAAGACACTCACTATCTGTATGGTTGTGTACTCCTTCACTTAAGGCTGAATGCAAAAGCGTGAGCGGATTATAGCCATTTATATAGAGGGAGGTAGGTAGGGCGTGTTTTATTACCGCAACTGCATTAGTAAATTGTTTTTCATTTTTTGCTGTTTCCAATTCTTTAATTACATCATCGTCAGGACTAATCTTGCTTATTACTCTAATTAATTCGTTAAATATTCTGACTTTTTGACTTTCTATTACTCTGCGGTAATAAACAAACGCACCGATGCCCATACCTTGATTTTCACTTTTTCTCCCTAAAAGAAAAAGATCTCTTTCGCCGCCGATTAAATTGTAAGTACGAGTTGGAATTGGTGGACCAAAAGAAGGAATTTCACCGTATTTTATAACGCTCCATTTTTTTGACTGAGAATCATAGACCGAACGAAGAGCATAATCCTTCCGTTCTCGGAGACAATTTCTACATATGTACGTGACATAATCATCATTACACTTTTCAGGATTGAGCATCACCTCATTATATGCATCGAACACTCTAATGCCTTGGCATTTCTCGTTTGTACAGTGAAGTTGTAACTCAATGGCTTTAATATAAATATGTGAGGCATTATATTTATGTATGGATATGCCAAAATCCGAAACCTTCATTTCCTTGCCAGGTGGTACTTTCTCTAGAAAGTCTTTAAATTTTATTTCGTCCATATTTTCCCCACTTTTTCAGCCAAGGTTTAACATATTTGGCAAGTATTTCCCGATTTTTCGTTATCTTTATACTTCATTAAAAAAAGAATCAAAATAAAAAAAAGTTTTTTCAAATCAAAGGAAATGAAATTTCGGTGCTGGGCATTTTATGGGTAATAAAGACCAAAAGCCTGGCAGGTAGTTATACTAAATTTGTCCAATACAAAAGAAAGCCGACATTAACTAATACTGTTTGAAACAGAGCATACATCAGAAAATTGCCGGATGCTTGATTTCAGCAAGCTATACGTGAATTCGTCTTTACGCGCGTCGTCAAGAAAACTTCATTCATCGACATGTAAGTATTGTAAAGTCCGCCAGTATTGCTGTTACACAACATTAAAATTTCCCTTCCGCTCCGCCGCCGCCCGATGTACCGCTTCCAAAATATTTTTCCTCTGGATGAGCCTGCGGCTGTTGAGCATCAATTACTCCCGGCGTCAAAGCGGCGGCTACATCCGCCGGACTGATGCCGCACTCTTCCGGTTTCAGAATATCCCTGGCGGTGAATCCGAATCTTCTTCGATCCGCGCCGGAGTTGAGCCAGCGGGTAATAATCAGAGAAAGTCCGACCAGCATAATCCCCAAAATAACCGGGTCCCAGGCATAACGCGTCCAGCCCAGATAACTTTTATTGGTTGCCAGTGTCGCGCAGGCCATCACAAGGCCGACATTTATTATGAGGCGTTTGCGGCTTTTAATTCCCCAATAGACAGCGGCTGCCGGAATCAGAAAGGTAAGAACGTAAGACGACCAGTAAAATGATGGAGAGAACAGCTGCGGATTCAGATGGACAACGTGAGTATCCCTCATGATCAATCCGGCAAGACCGAGTATTTGCAGATTGATGGTTAAATATATTGCCGCCAGAAGGCAGGCCTGCATCTTTGCGTATCTGTCTTTCTGGAAGTCTTCAATATCCGGTTGGTCCGCAAGCAGGCTGAATATAAATATTACACACAAAACAGACAATAACATTAACCTTTCCGTTGTGGGTGAAAGGTTAAATTGAAACGGGATGAAACAGAGAGCGACGATGCTTATTGCTGCAGCATAGAGGAAACCGAAACGCAGATAAATCCAGCACGCGGTTATTGCAAACAAAGCAGGTACAACTATCCTTATTTGCGTAAGTGTGAAATGATTTTCGGAAAAAAGGATACCGCAGCCGGCGCAAAAATGCACCATGGCAATAATAACAAGCGCTTCCTCAACGCCGTGCCGGTATAGCAGATGTTTGCCCGCCAGATATTCCGCCGCCACATAAAAAACAGCCCCGAATAATATCAGCGTGATGGCTGCAAAGTTTGGCTCCCTGATGTCCAGAAGCCAGACAAACAACCCGACAATCGCTCCGGCACAAAGCAATGTAAAGACAAAAAAGAGAATCCGGAAAAACAGGTTGGTCTGACGCAATTGAATATTCGTATGATCGTTGATTGCATTCAGTTGTGCTTCCGTAATCAGACCGGAGCGCCGCCATGCCTGCGCCTGTTTGCGGATGTAAATATTTTCCTCCTGCTGAGGCGGATACAGAATAAGACTCATTGTTGTTCCCTAAACCGGCGCGACACTTTAAATATCAGACCGATCACCAGCATTGACGTGACAATGAAATAAGCAAAAAGGAGAAACATCTGCCAGTCGATTTGATCGACAACAACAATGCTGATTCCGATATAACCATAGATGATGGCGTAAAGCATATAAAGAAATTTGCGTGCTTTGACGGAATAAAAGGCCAGAGCGGCGCCTGCCAAAATCAGCGCCGGAAAATAAAGCGACAGTATTTTATATTCGGCAACGCCGGAAAGAAGCGCAATACAAAGAAAATGAGCGGCAAAATTAAGATAGATGTCCAGGAAGTGCTTCTTGATGTTAATTCGGTAAAGAAGCACTCCGCAGCATAACACGATTAAAGCATAAGCAATGGCGCAGAGACGATAGTAATTTGCAAAGTAAAACCGGTGCGTCGACAGGGTAAAGCCAAACCACGCCGCCAATGTGGAAAGTGCCATTGACAGCACCAGACGGCTGTCGAACCGGTAGGCCAGGAAGAAGAATAAAGCAACCGATACGAGCAAATAGTTTTCCCATAAATCACCCAGAAGATGATACTGCGTTTCAATGTAAGCAACATCCATCGAGTAAAACGCGCAGCCGAAAAACAGGAAATAATCAAACGCAATATTCGGCGAAGCGACTTCGCCTCTTTCATACGATCTGCCTTTGACAAAACAATAAATAAAGGCCGCTGCAAAGCATAAAGTCAGCGCGGAAATGATGGCTGCATCACCAAGATTGACGAAGTATTGTTTTACGGTCAGACCAGCACCCGTGATGATCAGCAGGATGCCGATATAAAGAAAAAAACGCAGCTCCCGATGGACGGAGAAAATTCTTCTTTCCTGCAAATCAAGCAGGAACTCAGCCTGCCCGGCATCCAGCTTTTTTTCATAACGCAATTTTTTTAAAAGCTTGGCGACATTCATTGATTCCGGCTTTGAGACGTTTGAAAAACTCCCCCCGCGCGTCTTTGCGAGGAGCGAAGCGACGCGGCAATCTCTTTAATATTCATAAGATCATGAGATTGCTTCACGGAGCCTGTCCTGAGTAAAACGAAGGGTTCGCAATGACACATGTGCCGTTTTTCAAAAGTCTCACTTTAATGATTAAAAGAGATAATGTATCTTTTGGAAAAGACTTTAAAGATTCTAAAATGATTTGTCAAAGTAAAACATGATCGATAATTATCATAAGCCGGTTTTTATGCCGTGTTGCGCTATCTTTGAAGTAGGCCGGATATGCTCAGCCAATGATACATATCCGGCCTTTTATGTAAAAATCATCTGTCAGGCATTCTCATTGGCACGACAAATGATTTGAGACCTTTGCAAAACCATATAAAACTACCTTTTTGTCATTCCTGCGAAAGCAGGAATCCAGTATTATTAAATGTTTCCTGGATTCCGGGTCAAGCCCGGAATGACGAATAAGGGAGTTTTGCAAAGGGCTCGATTTTTCACGCTTAACGTACTTGAATACTGAAACCCGGTAAAAACATGCTGAAGCTTGCTGCCTGAGGTTCATAAGCATGAACAACGGGCCGCGGCGGCATTACAGGAACCCTTTGCACTACCACGGGCTGGCGATGATAATTCCAATGGTTGTGATAGTCTCTCTGCTGGTATTGCGGCTGATAGTAGTCATGTTGCGGCCTGTCGAACCGTCCGCGATCATTGTGTCGGTGATCATTTGACCAGCCGGGATTTGCCAGAGCGGAAGATGCCATTCCCGCAACGATCAGTACTGTAACAAAGGCCATAGCTAATTTTTTCATTATGTTTTTCTCCTTTCGTTTATCTTTTGTTTTTTTGTTTTTGCATAACGCATATCTTGTGCCACGAAGGAATATACAAGGCAATGCATTGATATAATTTGATTATATGTAAATATAAGTATTTATTGGCCGCATTCCTTCAAATCACAAAATAGAAAGATGGTTCATAAATAATCAATTCGGGTATCCAACTGGTTAATAAATACTCACATCGCTTTACGTTATTTTTTGCTCCATGGTTATAATTGTTCTTCGTTCACAGTTATGTTAAAAGGGTGCTCAAAGAGAATATTGTTTACAAATTATAAAAACGGGGGGAATAAAAATATGGCTCGTGCAGTCCTTGATTTACCGGAAAAATATAATTTTGAAACAGAAATCACCGTTCACATAAGCGAAATAAACCATGCCAATCACGTAGGTGGAGCCGGCATAATGTTCCTGCTCAACGAGGCACGCATCCAGTTTTTCGCCAAATACGGCTGGAATGAACTGGATGTCGAAGGACTGGGCATTGCCATGAACGATTCGGTTATTCTCTATAAATCACAAGCATTCCAAGGTGATGTACTGGAGATGAAAGTTGCCCTGACCGATTTCTTCCGCTATGGATACGATTTTATCTATCTTCTCACCAACAAGAAAACCGGGCGGGAAGTATGCAGGGCCAAGACCGGCATTATGTTTTTTGATTATAAAAAAGGAGCGAAGGCGGAAATTCCGCCCAGATTCAAAGAGCTTTTCGCCAAGGATTAATTGAGAAAACGCTTCTATTTAATTGAATATTCCTTATTTCCCAAGATGAAAAATGCCAAAAATGAGACGAAAGGTATCATCCGGCTGACGCATACTTGCATTTATTTCTTTCTGCATTTCCTGTTTTTCCATTCAGCCATTTTATGCTATATTAAATTAATGAATAATTAAATTAATTTGGCTTTAAGTATAATCTCCCCGTAATTATAAACGATTTATAAATTAGCTGGGGGTATACAATGAAGATTAATTTATGTTTTGCATATGAGGGCAATAATTATCGCCTCATAAATAATTTCAAAACATGCAATAGCCTGTCAAAACGACAGTTAAGACTTATTCTTTCCCACTTATTTTTTCTTGTTTTTCTTTTTTCATTTTTCGCTTTTATGCCTGAAGTTGCTGAGGCTGGTCCGCCCTTTGTGACGGACGACCCGGAGACGGTCGAATACCAGCACTGGGAAGTCTACCTTGCCGCTCAATACCGACATGATCGCGATCAAGATTCATCCACTCTTCCGCACCTGGAAGTGAACTATGGTGCAATGCCGAATGTTCAAATCCATGTAATCGCGCCCCTTGTCTATGTAAAGCCGGAAGGAGGTTCTTCCCAATATGGCTATGGAGACACAGAACTGGGAGTCAAATTTCGTTTTATTAAAGAAACAGAATACATCCCGCAGGTGGGAATATTTCCGATGATTGAACTTACAACCGGCGATGAAGGGAAAGGTTTAGGGAACGGCAGAACCCAATATTTTCTGCCCGTCTGGCTCCAAAAAAGTTTCGGTCCCTGGACAACCTACGGCGGAGGAGGATACTGGATCAATCCCGGTGACGGAAAAAAGGACTGGTGGCAGTTTGGATGGCAGCTGTCGAGGGAAATCAACAAATATCTTACCCTGGGTGCGGAGCTCTATTACAAGACGGCCGACACAAACGATAGCAATGATACAACCGGGTATACATTCGGCACTGTCATCAACTTTACAGAAAATCATCACTTATTGCTTTCCGCGGGACAGGATATCCACGGGCCTAATTACTTGTCTGTTTATATTGGTTATCAATACACATTTGGACCGCTGGGATTTGGGCCGCCGAAAAAGGATTAACAGCACATGAGAGGGTTAACGTTCGCTGAATAATTAACCAACCATCAAGAATTCAGGAAAGGAGAGAGAAGATGCCGAACCAGGGATTTATGATGTTGCATGTACTGTTTGGCATTTTGGGCATCCTGTTTGCTGTTGCCTTATTTGTGGATGTCTTGAATGCCCATGAGGGGAATTACAAGAGAATTAAAAAGTTAAGCATCGCGGTGGCCATATTTATTGTTCTGGCCTTTTTGATCGGAGGTTACTGGTATGTTGTATATTACGGCGCCGACCGGGAAATCATCAAGGCCGGCAAATGGCCATGGGCGCACAATTATTTTATGGAAGTAAAGGAGCATATCTTTTTTTCGTTATTGCTGCTCAGCATTTACCTGCCGATAGCAGTTCATGGCGTCATGCCCTTAAACAACACAAAAAAGAAAAATCTTATTCTTGGAATCTGTGCACTGATAATATTACTCGGCCTTTTCATGGAAGGCGCAGGTGGAATTATCAGTAAAGGAGTAACAATGGGATTAGGGAGGTAATGACGATGAACAATTCATATATGGGAAAATATGCTGCGGGTTTCGGCCTGTCACTGGTTGTAACAATCCTGTTGAATGCCGTTATCCTGGTCGTTAAGGAAATAAGCACCCCTGTTATGAGTGCGATGAAAGCGGCCCTGGGACATCACTGGACGACGCATGGCGCCTTCCTTATCATCGTATTTATTGTGCTTGGTTGTCTCTTTTCAGCAACAAGGCTTGAAGACAAACTGGATTCGGGAAAGATGCTGAAATTTACTTTCTGGGCTGTCATCGTCAGCGTTATTATTATTGCGGGATTTTTTCTGCCCAGATTGAATGTTGCTGCAACGATAAAATACTGAGTAAGTTTTGCTATTTGAATATATCAATCATGCCTGAAAAAAATCAGAAGCTGAAGATGCCGTTTGTCCGATCTACTGCAGAGTGGCTGGGTATAAACCGGGCAATGGCGGCGGTTCTGGTTGTAACCGCGGGCATGGGGCTCTCCGAGGAAATCTGGCGTAATTTTCTTTCTCTCCATCTTAGGGATACAACCGGTGGCGTGCTTACAGCCGCCAAATACATGGGGATATTCGCCATGTTTGTAAACCTCATGGAGGGTTTCGGCTACATTATCGGCGGACAGGTTGCCCATCGTCTCGGCGCACGCAGAGCTTTGCTTGTTTCGGCGCTGCCCATGATCCTGGGGTTTTCAATTTTGCTTGCAGCACATCAACCGTGGCTCATTATTATCGGCGCTTTGTTCATCACCAACTGGGAACCGCTTTCAGTTCCGGCAACATTCGAGGTTGTAGGCAATGAAGTGACGCAGAACCGGCGCACAGTTGCATTTGCGATGCAGAGCATACAGAAGCGCCTGCCAAAAGTTCTGGGCCCGCTCATTGGCGGATTAGTGATAATGATCGGCTACTGGCTTAACCTGGTTCTGGCATTCGGCCTGGTATTTATTACAAGCTTGATCCAGTTCCGTTTGCTCAATAAACTGAAGCCGGCAAAAGACCCTGTAAAGATTCCTTTCAGGCAGCTGCTCCGTGACATTCCACCCGATCTGAAGAGGCTGCTCACAGCGGAGATTATCCTGCGATGGGGCGACTGGTTTGTGCGCGACTTTGCCGTACTCTATGTCGTGGGCGTCTTACTGCGCAGCAAGGCGGAGGCGGGTATGCTGCTTGCGGTTACCAGCCTCACCGCGCTCATAACCTATATACCTATTGGTAAACTTGTTGACAAAGCAAAAAGTCCCAGGAACTTTATCGGGCTTACCTTTGCGTTCTTCGCCCTGTTTCCGCTTAATCTTGTATTGCTGCCGCGTTATCTTCCCCGGATCGGCATACCCGTAATGGCCGCTCTGGTGATTGTTTTCATCATCAATGGGCTGAGAGAACTGGGCGAACCGGCGCGTAAAGCGCTCATCTCCAGCGGTTTTCCCAAAGAGACGCGCGCCGGCTCCATAGGGCTCTACTGGGGATTGCGCTCGTTCGCATTCTGCCCGGCACCCCTGATATCTTATTTTCTCTGGAGCAGGATCGGCCCGGAAGCAACGTTTCTGATCGGTGGAACAATAGGAACGATCGGTACAATCTGGTTCTGGACGCGGGTCAGGATCAACGTCAGGGTCAGGTCGTAGAGCTGCGCATTATGATAACACTTCTTCCAGTTTCACCTTAAGTTGCATAAGCTCCCCACGATCAAGCTCCAGAGAAACCTTGCCGCCGCCGGGATGAGCAAATGTCACTGTCGCGCCGTCTTTTGTCTTCTCAACCTGCATCTTTGTGTCCGCAGGAAACTTTACCTGATCGGGAAGCCAGTCGTCGGACCTTAATTCGGCGATTTGAATCAGGACGCCAAAGGCATCGCGCGGGTGGATATATAATTCCTTCCACAAACAATCACGGTATTCGTGGTAGCCAAAAAAAGGAATGCCATGTGCTTGAAGATGAGCCATGGCTTTATGGATATCCGGCGTTTGCAGAGTAATATGGTGAACACCTGCATCTCTGGACTTAAAAAAACCATCCAGAAAACTTCCCCGGCCCGTAGGAGAGATAATCTCCAGGCGCGATAAATCGCCGAGAGAATGAAGCTGCCAGAAATATTTCATAAAAGGATCAGCCGAGCTGGTTCCCGCAACCGCTCCCAGTATGTCACAAAAAAAGTGCACGGCCTTTTTTAAATCTTTTACCGCTATAGAAACGTGGTCAATACGTGAAATCATGATTTCCTCTCCTCCTTGTTCGATTATACATCAAAATAAATATTTATCATATCGTTGGACAAGTTTACGGCCAAATTTCTTTTGACATACACTGATCTTTTGTTTTATGTACTTTACATGAAAACAAAAATTATATTTCTAAGTTTTATATTGGTCATTGTTTTGGGCGCTCTTATGGGCTGTCAGAAGCGCGGCGCCGTTATTACCGGCACCCAGGAATTCGAAAAAGATTATTCCCGTCAATTGCCGCCGGGCGAACTGGCTTTAAGAAAGATTACCGATCCCAAACAGATTCCGGATTACACAAAAGCCTGTTCCGATCTCAGCGGCTTAAAGGAGGCAATCGCCCGCTCACTGAACTACATGTCCAAACCATCCAGCCAAAAATTCTATCCGTACGGCGAGATCACACACGAACAGGCGGTAAAAAGTCTGCAGGAATTATACAAACTTGTTTCTGCAAATATAACTCCGCAGCAGATGAATTCGGTCCTGCGGGAAAAATTTGATACTTATGTTTCTGTGGGCTGCGACGATCATGGAACGGTTTTGTACACAGGGTATTACACGCCGATTTTCAACGGATCTCCTGCGCGTACGGATCGCTTTAAATATCCGTTATACAAAATGCCGGCCGATCTGATAAAAGATTCCGAGGGAAATATTCTGGGGCAGAAGGGAACGGACAATCAAATCCGGCAATATCCGAGTAGAAAAGACATACAGAAATCCAACATCCTTGCCGGCAGCGAGCTTGTCTGGCTGGAAGACCCGTTTGAGGTATACATAGTACATGTGCAGGGTTCAGCCAAAATTCGGATGCCCGGCGGACAAGTCGAGGCGGTCGCCTATGCGGCACACAACGGCTGGGAGTATAAGAGCATCAGGACTAAAATGATAGCCGACGGCAAATTAACCGATAAAAATATCAGTATGAAATCGATGATTGCTTATTTCAAAGCCCACCCTGATGAAGTCGATAAATACGTCAATGAAAATCCCCGCTTTGTTTTTTTCAGAACCGAAACCGGGGAGCCCCGAGGTTCACTCAATGAATCGGTAACTCCATTTCGGACAATTGCCACCGATAAGTCTATCTATCCCCGCGCGATGTTTGCCTTTGCAGCAGTTGATCTGGAAAAGCCCGTGGGATTTGCTTTAGATCAGGATACGGGAGGTGCGATCCGGGCCGCGGGCCGTTGCGATGTTTATATGGGGATCGGCGAAAAAGCCGGTGAAAAGGCCGGCAAAGCATACCGGGAAGGCAAGCTCTATTATCTTTTCCTCAAACCTGGAAGTGATGAACCGGCCGGTAAACAGGGTGATCAAAAGCCGGAAACGGCTGTTGACGAGATCCAATAATTTAATACTTTGATGGGGCAGGCGCCGACTTTGAATATTGGCGCATCCGGTTTAAGTGTCGTGCCGGATGCGCAGCAAAACCAACCGTGTTAAAAAAGAATTACTTTGTTTTAAGCAAATCACGAATTTCGGCAAGCAGTTCCTGATCTTTTGTCGGAGGCGGAGGGGCCACCGCTTCTTCTTCCTTGCTTTTCATTATGAACCCGAGAAACTTGATAATAAAGATGTATAACGCGAGCGCGACAACAAGGAAATTGACGATTTCTCCGATAAAAAGTCCATAGAGAATTTCCTTGCCGCCAATAACCCACTTCCAGGCAAGATAACTCTGATCACCGGGCATAATGATACTGATCGCGGGCATAATAATGTGCTTGACCAGAGAATCGATGATCTTACCAAATGCGGCGCCGATAATGACGCCGATGGCCAGATCAACAACATTACCCTTTAACGCAAAATTTTTGAATTCGTCCAACATCGCTGATACTTTTTTCTGTGGATTCATGCCGTCTCCTTTCGATAAAAAAATATTTTGCTACTCTACCTTGGACATCTCTTCATAAATTGCTAAATCAATTTTATCAAATAGCTTGATATACTGCTCCTCGTCCAGCAATCGCCTCATTTCCCAACCGTTTTGTGTTTTCTTTTCCGTTATAATCGAAATAATGACTTCTCTTTCTTTCCAATTCAACTTGTTAACTTTAGCAATACTTTTTGTCCGCCAGTCTTCCTGGATGATAAAATCCGTAGTTACTTCATTTTTTTCCCGGTCGATTCGGACATTGCTGCCCATCTTCTTGTCTCTGAAAACCCGGGCGATCGCATTAAGAATAACCCTTTCTTTCGCTTCATAAGTGTGTCTGTATTCATCGGGTTTGGATATAACAACTTGTCCGAATTCAGCGCCGCAGGAAACCAGATTGATAACAGGGATCAAGATCAACGGTAAAAAGAAGAGCTTTTTTAAAGATTGTTTCAGGCCCCTCCCTGTTGATATTTTCTGCTGATTATTTGTTGTTGCCATTTACCCACCAGTCGCCTTTCTCTTTAAACCACCAGTTTGATGAGTCTGTTTCTATAATTTTAGAGGCGAGGTCTTTTGCGGATTCGGTGGAAAGTCTTTGTATGGCATAGCTGATCCATTCTTCCGCATACTTGTTTCCCAAATCTCCATTTTCCTTCAGTTGCAGAATCAAAGCGATCTGATCGGCATCACGAGCAGTAAGCGCCTCAATTGTTTTCCTTCCATTAAATTCATCAATAAACGCCTTAATATCTTCACCAAAAGATAAGTCGCCCGTCAATTCACGCACCGCTTTTTCTTCATCAACATTAACATATTTTTTATTGACGTAATTCATATCTCCCGTGCGGGCTTCCGGCAGATCATGAAGCGTACACATTTTTAAAACACGAAACTCATCAAGCTTTGGATTCATCTTACAAAGAACATAACCAACAAATATGGTGCGTAATATATGTTCAGCCACGGACTCTTTGCCGCTTCCCAAAAATTGATAACCACTGCGGGGAGTTTTACCCAGCATCCCCACTTCAAATAAAAAATCCGCAATATTATCCATTTTATCCCTTCTTTAAGACATTGATCCGGTTGGCCATCATATCGGCCGTTTTCTTAACCTGCATTTGCAGCGAGGCAAGACTATCGGGTCTTGCGGTTACGATCTTATCCAGTTGAGCTTTCCAGTATTCCAGCAAAGCGATTTCATTTTCTTTCAATTTTTTCTCGAACCGTTCCTGATATTCCTTAATTAATGCGGCAGGTAAATCCTGTGCGGCCATCTTAATCCTCCTTTTTTTTAAACATTTACATTATATCATCGCAGCCTTATCTTGCAACAAGCAAATTAAAAATGTCACAAATCAACATTTGACACGTTTATTTAAATACTATAAGTAAATTTCCTCAATTTATTTAGGATAGATACAATGCGAACCAAACCTAACCCCGAAGATATTGCCGGAGGACAGGCGCTCATCGAAGGCGTAATGATGCGCCACGGCAACAAAATTGCAGCGGCTGTGAGAAGCCCCAATAAGGAGATCGTTTTTCTGGAACAGGAAAATATTCCTTTGACAAAGCGGTCTAAGCTTCTCGGACTTATGTTTATCCGGGGGACTATTACATTATTTGAAATGATGTATATCGGCATCAAATGCCTGATGTTTTCAGCCGATGTAGCCCTGTCGGAAGAAGAAAGAAAACCGCACGGCTGGGAAATGACGCTTTCATTCATTTTCAGTTTCGCCATTGCCATATTTTTCTTTGTCGTCGTTCCCGCCTTCTGTTTTACACAAATGAAACATTTTGTTTCCAATTTGATTCTTTTAAATATATTGGAAGGGTGCGTTCGATTGGGAATGTTCCTCGGTTTTCTTTGCTCAACACTCGTCATGGAAGACATGAGGCGCGTCTATATGTACCACGGCGCGGAACACAAAACTGTTTTTGCCTGGGAAAGCGGCGATGAATTAACAGTTGAAAATATTAAAAAATATTCAACGAGGCATCCCCGCTGCGGGACGAGCTTTATTCTCTTCGTGATGATTGTTTCCATTATCGTCTTTTCTTTTCTTGGTCGTCCGGATTTCCTGCAAAGAGTGTTATACAAGATTCTTCTTCTCCCTGTTGTGGCCGGCATTTCGTATGAAGCCATTCGCTTCACCGGCAAACACCGTAACTGGCAGTGGGTGCAATTGTTGAGCTGGCCCGGGTTGATGCTGCAAAAGATTACAACCAGGGAACCTTCAGACGATCAAATTGAAGTTGCTGTAGCTGCCATGAAAAAAGTGATATAAAAATATATGATTAAGCGTTACACATTGGAATTAATAGCTGTTTTAATTATCGCAGTTATCTTTTGCCAACCGTCCTGGGCTAAGGAAGACACTGCTCAGATGTTGCTTGAAAAAACAGCTGTCTCTAAACAAAACGTTCAGCTTTACCGGGTTAAAAAAGGTGATGTTATTTCAGCCATCATCAGAAGACTCCCCGGAATCACCATGGACGACATCCCGGATAATTACCGTATAATCAAAGAACTCAATCCCGATGTGGAAAATTTTAACAAACTTTACGTCGGACAAGTTATTAAACTGCCTGGTAAAAGCATCAATCCTGTCAAACAAAACGAAGAAGATGCCGCTTCGGCTGTGTCAACCGCGTCAACTACGCCAACTGCGTCAACCACTTCAACGACTTCCACTGAATCTCAAAATTACAAAGTTAAGAAAGGCGACAGCTTAATTAAAATTATCAACAGGCATTTGAAAATTAAAGCAGGCATTACCAAAGCACTCAATCTTATCAAATCAATGAATCCCATGATTTCCAATGTAAACAAAATTTACATCGGCCAGACAATTTTACTTCCCGGCCAGACCGTATATGTTCAAACGCCGGATGAAACAAAAATTGCTCAACAAACAGGAGATAATCAATCTGAAGCGGAAAAAATAATTGAAACAAAATCAACGAGTATTATGCCGAAAGAGGCGAAACTTACCTTGATGAAACATATATTGACCCAGATGAACATCTCCGTTTCATCAGCCGGCAACTACTATCTGCCCATTTCCAAAACCGGGCAGATAACCATTGACTGCAGAAAAATTCCGGTCATCGAATTTGATGATAAAACAACTGTCTTTATTGACTGGGACAACCGTCTTAATAAAAATCTTCGAAAAATGATTCTCGACAAATGGAAAAATTTCGCGATTATAAAAGTTGACAAAAAAGATGATATTATTGTCCTTTTAAAAAAGGTTTTCTCCACAACCAAAATTTACAATATCAGTAAAAGAGAGACACCCATAACAACAGGCAACAGTCCATCATTAGAAGTTATTGTAGACTGGGTGATTGCCAAATCAGATTCCGGGCAAACACAATCAGTAGTCCAGGGGCTGCGTTTCGTCGAAGGGAATAACTCCCTGTTGCCTAACGCCATCAAAAACTACGCCAAACAAAATGGCCTGGTCATAACGGAGATTAATAAAGAAACGGGCCTTGCCCGCAAGCCTGAGGAGATTTATTCACTGCCGGCCATGACGGTTTTCCCCAGAAACTCGGCTAAAGATTTTTCTTGTGCGCTGGTTGACTATTTAGGTTTTGACGCCACTAAGGATGCCGACATCAAAGTATTCAACATGGCCAAAGACGGTTTCAACATGTCTATTAAAACCGATGTACTGGTAATAAGCGCTGATAAAAAATATGTTATTTCGTCGCACAATTTTCCTTCCCAATTTATCGACATGTTAAAAAAAGAACAATATAAGCTTATTTCTGTTTCTGATTCCGACCCGCCGAAAGTTTTAATGGAAAAGATTTTATCCAATCTGGCAATTCCTTCTACTTCCGGCTACTTTACCTTCTCCGGTGCGGATAAAAACCAGGCGCCTTATGTATTCGGCTTCACAGGAACGAAAATTAAAACCGATAAAAACCTGTACGTAATTGACTTTGCGATTGATGACGGCCTGCGCGGTCTGATAAGTGAATTATGGCAGGCGAATGTTGCCAGATATTAATTTTTTTTTGAAATCAGGATAATAACTCAACGCTCCGGATCAAAATCCGGAGCGTATTTTATTTTAATAATAATTCTAAATCAAAGCGCTATCTTTGTTGGCTTCATCGTCGACTTCTTCGACGTATGTGCAATACGCCTCGTCGTCTCCGCCTTGCCGCCTCGATATCATCTTTGATTTAGAATTATTATATGCTTATAGAAGGATTTTTATCATTATGGTTAAAGCAATTGCTCTTTTTTCCGGAGGACTCGACAGTATTCTGGCGGCGGAAGTCGTCCACAGACAGAACATAGAAGTCTTATGCCTGAGTTTTGAAACACCTTTCTTCACGGCAGAAAAGGCAAAGGCCGCCGCCCGTCAGATCAATTTACCGCTCGTAGTGGAAAATTTCACTGCGGATCATTTGGCAATGCTTAAATCCCCGCGCTACGGTTACGGCAAAAATATGAACCCTTGTATTGATTGCCATACATTGATGCTGAAGTTTGCCGGACGGAAAATGGAAGAAACCGGCGCTGATTTTATTCTTACCGGAGAAGTGCTTGGTCAGCGCCCCATGTCACAGGGAAAACAGTCACTTTATGTTGTTGCCAAAAATTCTGGATACGCCGATTACATTCTGCGCCCGCTTTCAGCTTTGCTTCTGGATCCGATCAAAGCCGAACGGGAAGGTAAAATCGACCGTTCCCGTCTTCTGGCGATACAGGGCCGCGGCCGCAAAATACAGATGCAGATGGCCGATGATTTCGGCATTAAGAATTATTCACCACCGGCCGGAGGCTGTCTGCTTACTGATGCAATATTTACCAGACGTTTGCGTGATTTATTTTCTCACGAAGAAGACCGGCAGATTCGTGATATCGAACTGCTCAAATACGGCCGGCACTTCCGGGTAAATGACGACTGCAAAATTATTGTCGGACGAAACAAGGCAGATAACAATTCCCTGCAAACAATGGTGCGGGAAGAAGATCTTGTTTTATTTATGGATGGTTTTCCCGGCCCTCAGGTCGTAGTTCCTTACGGCGATGAATCCGTCATGAATACGGCAGCCTCATTGTGTGTCCGCTACAGTGACGCACCTGATGATCAGGAAGCAAAAGTCATTTGCCGAAAAGGAAATACATCAACAACAATTAACACAAAGGCCGCTGCCCGCGAAGATTGTGAACGCTGGATTATTTAACATGTTTTCCTGTGCACAGGACGCAGTAGATCATACACTGTCTTTACCGGATTAAATACCATCAGCGGCAGCTCCACAAATATTGTATTCCAGCAGGCCATGGAGCCATTCCACAGGCCTGGTAATTCTAATGCTTTGAATTTAATACCTTTTTCATTCTTCGTACTGATCAGGCAGGCCTCTTTGTCAACGTAATTATCCAGAATGAACTTTTCCCCACAGTAATTCTTAATGCAGCAGACCATATCCACCGGATTAAAATACCGGGCCTGTGACCAGATCGTCGCTTGTCCAGGATCGCTTTTATTGACGTGAGAGCTTTCCACAATTTGCAGCGTCTGAGTACCGTTCTTTTCTTCCACCCAGAAAGGTCCCCCGCCCGGTTCTCCATTATTTTTCACCACCCCGCAAACTCGCAAGGGACGATTTAATAAAGAAAAGAGGATCTCGATTTTTTTCTTTTTCGTCCGTCGGTCAAAATTTTGCGGAAAAACAATACTCAGCGTTCGAGAACAATAGGCAACAATTTTTTCGATTTGAGAATTATCCGTTTGCCCTTCCTCAAGCTCCCGCAAAAATTCAAAAGTTTCTTTTTGAATTTTCAGTGCCATACCGCCCAGCATTTTCCTGAAGGGAAGATGTTTATCCAGACGCGGCGAAGGCACAATATTATCTATATTTTTCACAAATATAAAATCGGCGTCCAGAGAGTTCAGATTTTCCAGCAGTGCTCCGTGCCCTCCGGGACGGAAAACAAGTTCGCCATTCGCATTTCTCAAGGGCTGGTTTTTTTCATCGACGGCTATTGTATTTGTCGAAGCAGACTGATAAGATAAAGTAACGCTATAAGTTATCGGGAGAAACACCTCATATTTCTCAATTATTTCATTTAAACATGTTTTTATATACCGCTCGTGCTCGGCTGATATTGTAAAATGCAAATGGTTAATACCGTCGGCGCCGGTAATATATCCGGCTGCTTCTATAAAGTGTTCTTCCAGAGCTGTCCTTAATTCCCCTTCCGAATATCGGTGAAACGGTATTAAAGCTTTGGGCAGATTTCCCAAATTTAAGCCCGCATCTGTCACAATAAATTTCAACAGACGGAGAATATCTTTTTTCTTAAGAAGCCCGGCAGCCGTTTTGTTTGCGGAAACAAGAGAGAAAAAAGGGAATTTCTTTAGATCAAGGAAAAATTTCCGGTCTGCTTCTTTGGAGACAAAACCGCCCTTTTCCAGTGCGGAAAACCAGTCTGTAAACATGCGGCTGGCAGCACCGGATGCCGGCACGAATTTGATTATTTTGTAACACCCTGCTTCTCTTTCGTAAAGATCAACTAATTTTTTCCTCTGCCCCGGTGTGAAATAAATAACTCCATCTTGAACTGCGCAGGGCCGGTTGAGTTTCAGATAACTCGAACCCCGGCGATAAAGAGCCAGTTGTTCTTCTACCTCGGCTGGTTTGATGTCTAAGCTCTCAATTTGCCTCAAATCTTTTGGAGAAAACATGCTTTTACTCATAGCGCTGTTTCTTAATTAATTTTTCCCGGAACATCAAGTCTAAATATTGCTGATGTATAGAAATAAATCGCTTGTAAAAAATATTTACTTAAAAATCATTATGTGTTGCATAAAATGCAGAGTTACTGGTAAATATGTCCAATTAGGAGACTATTAATCAACATAATACCATTTCAGGAGGAAGGAATTATGGCAGCAAAGGATACATTCAAAGCATATGTATTGAGGCAGGAAAATGGTAAAACTACTCAAGCCATAGAGGATCTGACAGTTGATGATTTACCCAAAAATGATGTCCTTGTACAAGTTGATTATTCATCGCTCAATTACAAAGACGGCATGGCTGTTGCCGGTGTCGGCAAAATCGTCCGCGATTTTCCAATGGTTCCCGGCATTGATCTGGCGGGAACGGTGCTGGAATCTTCATCGCCCCTTTACCGCGCAGGGGACAAGGTTGTGCTGACCGGCTGGAGTGTCGGTGAACGTTACTGGGGTGGATACACCCAGAAAGCCCGCGTCAAATCACAGTGGCTTGTTCCCCTGCCTGAAGGCATGGATACCAAAAAAACCATGATGATCGGAACAGCCGGTTTTACTGCCATGCTTTGCGTTATGACCCTGGAAGAAGCGGGAATAACTCCCGACAAAGGTCCTGTTCTGGTTACCGGAGCAGCAGGCGGCGTGGGAAGTGTGGCCTGCGCAATTCTGGGAAAACTTGGCTATAATATTACAGCACTTACAGCTCCCGGACAGGAACACACGCACGACTATCTGCGTTCGCTGGGCGTCAAAGAAATTATCGGCGGGCCGGAGTGGAGTGAAATGCCACGACCGCTGGAAACACAAAAATGGACGGGAGCTATAGATACCGTCGGCAGTAAAGTTCTTTGCCGCGTTCTGGCGGAAATGGATTACCTGGGCTGCGTCGCCAACTGTGGACTGGCCGGCGGAGCGGATCTGCCCACAACAGTAATGCCTTTTATCCTGCGCGGCGTCAGTTTACGTGGAGTGGATTCCGTTATGTGCCCGATTGAAAGACGTAAAATTGCCTGGAAGCGTCTGGCCGCAGATCTGCCGGACAAAGCTCTGGAATCGATCAACCCGAAGGCGCTGGCGCTAAGTGACTTACCCGCTGCGGCAGCCGATCTTATGGCCGGAAAAGTCCGCGGACGTCTTCTGGTTGATGTAAATAAATAATGGTTTATTAAAAATATTTAACAAAAAAAGAGCCATAGTCTTGTCAGACTATGGCTCTTAAAATATTAGATACTTATCAATATTTTTATCTTCCGATTACATAACGGAAGGGATCGATCTCTTCACGCAGAATACGCAACTCATCTTGTGAAGGCGGATGATTTTCGGCAATCTTTTTCGCCTGTAAAAGTTCGAATCCGCAGTTATCCTGGACATCTTTTACGGAATAACCGTGATTTATAGCGATAATACGCATACGTTTTGATTCCGGTTCAAAATCCATGATCGCCATGTTTGTCAAGATCTTGTAAGGTCCAACTCCCTTAGGCAGTCCTGTTTTTGCCCGGGAATCACCTCCGGAAAGCCAGCCGGGTGTCGTGCAGTAACTTACCTTTTCCACAAAGCGCTTGGGATCCTGCGGTGTCATTACCATCATGCGCCAGCAGAAAGAAGCAAAGTCATTGGCACCGCCGCTGCCGGGTAAACGGACCTTCGGTTTATAGTAGTCATCACCGATCATGGTCGAATTAAGATTCCCGTACATGTCAAGCTCTGCGCCGCCTAAAAATGTATAGTCTATCTGTCCACGGCACCCCATTTCCATTACTTCGCACATACCGGCAGCCGAAATGGCCTTCCAGGTGGTTCTGGAATCGCCGACGGATATCGGCATTTCCGGGATTATAGGTGACGATCCTCCCGCTTCAAATATTATTATCAAATTCGGCGAATGTATCTTCTGAGCCAGCATTGCTGCTGCACAAGGGGCGCCAGTGCCGACACCGACCGTTGAGCCGTCTTCCAGTTCACGCGACGCCGCACAAATCATCATTTCCATCATATTGTAATCAGTCATGATTGTTTATTTCTCCTTTCTCCTATTTCGCACCGTTGAGCAGCAATTCTTTTTGCCTCAAAGCCTGCATTTTGGCCATTCCACCGTTCTTTTGAATGTATTCATAGTGGTCTTTGCAACTGTAAATTTGTTCATCCAAGAAATCCTTCAACACTTGCGGATTCTTACCGCCTTCTTTTTCTATTCTCAGCCATTCTTTGATATGTAATTCATCAGAGTAATATTCACCGGCCATATTGCCCGGATAGCTGCCGAAGGGAACTTCGCAAACAGCATCGACGCACCAGAAAGGTATGATCGTATTGTTGGGTTCACGACGGATTTCTTCAGTGGAAATCAGTCTCTCACAGGTAATAATTAGTTTCTTGGCAGCACGCGCTATATCGTAATCCGACATAGTGATACCACGAATTCGGCAATTTCCGTAAATATCCGCTTCGTGAACATGAATTGCCGCGACATCAGGATAAAGCGCCGGCAGGAGAACATAATTTGTTTTGGTAAAGGGGCATTCTATCATCTTTGCCCCGCTGTATTTAAACGAATCCGTGCCCATCATGTCACGCGCGGGATAAAAAGAAACACCAGCGGCAGCGGCCTTAAACCGTACCGCCAATGAATAATTGGTCCACTCGCATATTTTGACTTTACCCGATTCCATGTACCTGCGGGCCATGGGCGAAAGTCCACGTGCTTCTAAGGCAATAACATAAGCCAAATCTAAGTGGTCAAAAACTTCACCGGCACAGAGAATTTCAAAGTCAATAGTCGAAGTATTACCGGCAAAACCCATTTTTTTTCTACCTTGACGAACGATTTCATGAGCTACAGCAGCCGGAATCCGGTTACATCCAAATCCACCGAGAGCAAGATAGTCACCATCTTGAACAAATCTCTCCACGGCCTCTTTAACACTTATAACTTTGTTTTCCATTTTTCGCGACTTCTGACGGAAATCGGCACGTGCTTTATCAGCATCCGGATCCATGAAGAGTTCGCCTAAACCTTGTTCAATTACATCCACAATCTTTACCTCCTCCTTGTTTTTTCCTCTCTAACTTACCAAGTCCTGCTTAAAAAACCCAAATTCACCCGCATAAGCGGGAACTTGTCCGGCAGCCGGAGTATTTCCGGCTGGTTTAATGCGCTCTACAAAAAGCTCTACACTACACCACACCAATTCCGCTGTTTGTGTTAAACAACGGCAAATCTGAATCAAGCATGTACTGAATATGACGAGGGGAAATCTACAAGACGGATTTTCCCTGATTTAAACATTATCTTTGCTTAAAAAAGCACCGTAGCCTCTAGCATAATATTTAAATATGTCAAGCTGAAAAAAAAAACTAATATTCATAATAAACTTTCATGCAAATAGATGCGGGCTAGTATCCATTTAGAATTCATTCTTTCCAAGTTTATGATCCGATTATTAATTTAAGAATGTCGTTGCTGCTTATCACTGGACTCATAACCCACCACCAAGTGGCATTCTTCGTAAACCATCCTAAATAGCAGTCCCCTTTTTTATGAACGACTACGCCTCCTAAAATTATCGCAACGTTCACAATACCCACTGATTTACGAAGTTTTCTGCTTTTCTTAGTGGTGGATTATGTTTCGGATCATATATTAACTTGCAATCCATTGGTTTTATGGTATGAATACAAGGAATTATACAATTTTTCGCGCTCGGGGAAATTCCCTGCATTGATACAATATTAATAGTATTATTGTTTTATAAGCCATTTGGCAATTTAGGGGCACTTCCTTATTATATCGTCATATAATATTTTATTAACCTGGCAGAAGCTAATTAGGAAGTGCCCCTTGGGAGTTATTTCTACAACAAACCATTTTACCAACCTTTTTATTGACTTTCAGGTTTTTTCCGGGATCCATATATTCCGGCAGCTGAACGGCAACAACCTCTCCACGGACACAGATTTGGCCGTTTGCAGAAAGAGTTGATTCCACAATCACCTTGCGTCCTTTAATTTCCTTAACCTTACCGCGGACTTCCAACGGGACACCCATAGGTGTGGGCAGAAGAAAGTCCACACGCAGCGATGCGGTGAGAAAGCGCAGCGTAGGGAGGCTATCCATCTCGCGATTCTCGGCTCGATATTTTGCCGCTGCGGCGGTGCCGGAAGAATGACAGTCGATAAGAGAAGCGATAAGCCCTCCGTAAACGAGGCCGGGAATCGCCGTATATTCCGGTCTTGGTTCATGAATGCAGACAGATTCATCTCCGTCCCAGTAACTTTTTATCTTTAGCCCCGCATCATTCAGACGACCGCAACCATAGCAATGGCTCACATTTTCGGGGTAATAATCTTGAAAAGCTTTTTTTGACATGTAATCTCCTTGATTCAAACTCATTATATCGAAAGGAAGTGCTGTTTTAATTTACACCAAGTTGCATTCAAAGCGTAACATGGGCGGTAAGGAGGAGGCTCTGCAGGCAGTTCATACTTTTAGAAAACCGACTACACAGCCAACAATGTCAGCTAAAGGATGCAACTTGGCATAAAGCATCCGTCCATCTAAAAGGTCAACTTCATAAAATACATATTATTTTCGACCCGAACGAGTTTAAACCCGGCCTTATTTAAAATACTGAACATAGGCTTATTCTCTGTCAACAGTTCCGCCACAAACCCGATCAGACCTCGTTTCTTAGCCAAATAGATAAGATAAGCCAGCAGTTCGGTGCCAATACCACGATTATGGAATGCGTCCTTGACCGTGAAGGCAATTTCGGCGGTATGGGTATTCTCATCAAGATAAAACCTGCCAATACCAACTATTTCCTCTTTAGCATCCTTCAGGATTACTGCCTGAATGGATACTTCTTCCGCATAATTTACAACTACGAACTCCTGAAGTCGTTCATGGGGCATGTCTCTTCGGGTAGAAATGAACCGCCGGAACATGGTTTGCGGTGACAGCGAATAAAAAAATTCCTTTAACAGCGGTTCATCGGTGATCTTCACCGGCCGGAAAAATATCTCTTCCCCACCTTTAAGTATAACCCGGGTCTCCATGTCCTCCGGATATTCACCTTCCTCCCCCGGAATAAACGCCTGGTCACTGTATATCAGGTGCCTTTTCTTCGCCTCCGCTATTAACCAGGGCCGAAATTTTGGATGGGCAATGGCTATCAATGCCATCGCCCGCTCCCGGATACTTTTTCCATGAAGATAAGCAATACCATATTCCGTAACTACATAATGTATATCCCCCCTGTGCAGGGTAATTCCGGTACCCTCTTTCAAGGACGGGGATATGCGTGACACTTCGCCGGTCATGGCGGTAGACTGGAGCACTAAAATACACTTGCCGCCCGGCGCCAGAACCGTCCCGCGCACAAAATCCGCCTGTCCGCCGACACCGCTGTAAAATATATTACCAATGGATTCGGCTGTGGCCTGGCCGGTCAGATCTATTTCCAGCGCGCTGTTTATAGCGATCATATTGGAGTGCTGGGCAATGATCAGCGGATTGTTGGTATAGTCTATGGTTCTTAGCTCTATAGTAGGGTTATTATTAAGATAATCGTAAGTTTCCTTTTTCCCCGTACAAAATGAAGCTATAGACTTGCCGCGATTAATTGTTTTTTGGGAGTTATCTACCGCTCCACATTTTATCAGTTCAATAGTACCGTCGGAAATCATCTCCGTATGCACGCCCAGATGTTTCTTATCCTTTAAATGCGACAGAAGAGCATCAGGGATACTGCCGTAACCTACCTGAATAGTGTCTCCATCCTGAACAAGGCGGGCTACATATTCCCCGATTCGTTGAACAACTTCTCCTTTAACCTTGGGACTGTATTCCAGCAGGGGTTCGTCATGAGGAACAATAAAATCTATGTCTTTAACATGGATAAATCCATCTCCATGTACATATGGCATGTAGCTATTAAACTGTGCAATTACTAATCTTGCTTTCTGAATCGCCGCCTTGACAATATCTACACTCACTCCCAGACTAACATACCCATAATGATCAGGAAGCGAAGTCTGGATCAACGCCACATCTACCGGCACTAAACCGCGAGAGAACAAGGCGGGAATCTCCGACATAAAAACGGGTGTGTAGTCCGCCTCTCCATGGTTAATGGCCCGGCGAGTAGTCTCGCTGATAAAAAACGAGTTATTCCTGAAGTTCTGCTTATACTTGGCAGCATTGTAGGGCCCTACCCCCAACGTTACTACTTGAAACAGCTCCGCATCGAGAAACGCTTTCGGGTAGGACTCAATATAGCCCACCAATGCTTTTAACAGGTATTGGGGCTCTCCGCATGCCGTGCTGACAAACATGCGGGCGCCAAGTTTAATAGCCCCGAATATGGCCTTCTCCGTGCCGAATTTTTCCGGGTACGTCTTTCTCAACTCTTCTATCGAAAGATTCGAAGTTTCCAATATCTCTGCCATTTTTTAATACCTGTCCCCGAATTTATCTGCAAAATCGGGTTTCAGTGCTAATCTTCAGTTTATTTTTGCTTCGCCTTTGCGAGTTCTATTTCTCTCGCCTTCAAAACATTCTTCTGGATCTTTCCTGTTGCCGTGCGGGGCACTTCACCGAACTCAACCTCTTTCGGTACTGCAAATTTCGTAAGATGATCTTTGCACCATTGAATAACTTGTCCTGAAGTTATCTCCTCATCGGGTTCAACAGTAACGATGGCTTTCACAATTTCTCCCCATTTTTCGTCCGGTTTCGCAATTACCGCCACATCAAATACATGGGGCATTTCTGCTATACAATTTTCGACCAGTACGCTGGAGACGTTTTCACCGCCGGTAATAATCAGGTCTTTCAGTCTGTCCACAATTTCAATATAGCCGTCGGGATGAACTACCGCGCCGTCACCGCTGTGGAACCATCCGCCGCGGAAAGCTTCGTCCGTCTGGGCATCTTCCTTGAAATACCACTGCATGACATTATTGCCCTGCATGATAATTTCGCCCCGTGTTTCACCGTCCCAGGGTATATCATTCATATCATCATCGACAACCCGGACCGGAGTATATTGTACATAAGGAACGCCCTGATGGGTCTTCAATCTGGCGCGTTTTGCTATCGGAAGTTTATCCCACTCACCGGTGTGCCATTCGCAGAATGTATGCGGCCCGTAAGTCTCGGTGAGACCATAGCATTGATGGATGTCCAAACCGATACTTTCACCGTCCTGAATAACTTTCGGTGACGGCGGTGCGCCGGCAATATTATAGAAAACGGTATGGGGAAACTTCAGGTAGTTTTTCACCATATAGTCAACGATCATGTTTACTACCGTCGGCGCTCCGCACATAGTTGTAACGTTTTCCCTGGCCGCCAACTTGTAAATTTCATCACCCACTACGGCATCCAGGCAAACATGCTTACAGCCGACTGCCGTTACCGACCAGACATTGTTCCAGCCCTGGCTATGGAACATGGGTAATGTCCAGAGATAAGAACTGTCGGAATTCATTTTTTGTTCGACTACCTCGCCCAGGGCGTTCAGATAAGTCGCCCGATGGGTATGAACGCATCCCTTGGGCTTTCCGGTGGTTCCACTTGTGTAACAGATACTGATCATATCATCTTCATCTATCTCCGGAATGTCCATTATTGCGGGGGATGCCTTATCCAGGAATTCTTCATAAGGGGTGCCGAACGGTTTAATTTCCTTTTTATCCGGACTGTCGATGAGGATGAAATTTGTCACGGTTTTCAGTTCCCCCTGAATTTCCCGGATGGTGTCGGCATAAATATGCTCGAACATAATGCATTTGCTGCCGGAGTGATTGAGAATGTAAGCTATCTCCGGACCCGACAACCGGTAATTCATCGGCACAGTAACAGCACCCGCAAAGTTAATTCCATACATGGCTTCCAGCATTGCGTTGTTATTGCGCGCCAGCAAAGCAACACGGTCTAATTTCCCGACACCCATATCCTGCACACCGTGCGCCACGCGATATACTCTCTCGGCGAATTGCTGCCAGTTCCAGTACTTATCACCGTAAACAACGGCTTTCTTGTGCGGGAATACCCGTTCACTCCTTTTTAGAAAGTTCAGCGGAGTCAATGGGTTATGATTGACCTTGAAATACTTCTTTTTAGCTTCTTCAAATACTTTTAATTCTTCTGTAGTTGCCATATTTTATCTCCTTTTAAATTGGGTAGGCATAGATCAAGTTTATTTACCAAAGTCATATTAACTTTGACATTTCCACGTTTTTATATCCCTACTTTTCATTTCTCCATTGCTCGATCATAACAGTATGATCGAGAAGTCCGAGTGGTTTAAGCCCTTCGAGAATGATTAGGGCCGTATCGCTTCCCAGCGTCGGTACAACTGCCGTATCCCAGACAAGAATCAGACTGAATCCGCCCGGTGCAGAGTAGTGGGAATAGACTAGCGACGATTGCGGCTGTTCATTTCGACTGGCCAATGCCGCCGTTTCCAGGAGAAGTTCCATCACTTCCTGCTCCCTTTGTGGTTGTGTCCTTAATCTTATTTCATCCGCCCATCTCATGCCTTTGATAATAGCATCAATCATGCCAAATATTTACACAAATAAATCGTTAACTTACATCGACGCCTTCCCATAAATGCCATATATGGCGATTGCAATTACAATATGTGACAATTATAATACATTCATGACAGATGTGACGACAACAAGAGGGGTAGTGACAATATAAATAACTCTGGCGGTGACTCTGTCATAATTTGCCAAATATGACGAAAACAGTTGCAATATTTAGCATGCTTATGCTAAACAGACGCGACCGATAACAAGCAGAGTAAAGGGTAACGTAGTGATTGACGAGAATGAATTTTTCCGTGAGGTCTCCGTTCGCATGTGCGGGAGTCTGGAGATCGACTTGCCTGATGGTTAATTTGTAATTCGCGGACTTGGCAACGACACGATTAAAAATCGTCAAATATGACGAATACGGTTGCAATCTTTCATAAACTCATGCTAAATCGACACATTCAACAATTAGGGAGAAATAGTAACACAGTGATTGACGAGAATGAATTTTTCCGTGAGGTCTCCGTTCGCATGTGCGGAAGTCTGGAGATCGACAAGGCATTATGGTTGTGTTTCCAATTCGTGAGCCAGGTGATGCCCGTAGATAAACTAATGATCTTGACCTATGACCGGGGAGCCAGATGTTTTAGGAGCGTGGCGACTGCCGATTCAGCGGGGGCTCGTCTCACTTCAGAAGAAATCTTCTTGCCACCCACCCCCCACCTTCAGATTGAGGAGCCGGAACTGTTTCCCCGAGCCAGAAATGTAAATAGCACCGGCAATGATGACCCGATTATACGCCGTCTGGCAGAGAGTTTAAAATGGCCGCCTTCCTCGGTACTCGTCAATCGCTTGATGATAGAAGGGAAATACGTGGGGTCTTTTATTGCCATTGTAAGAGGAGAGGGGAAGTACACCGCTGAGCATTTGAAAGCCTGGGGCCTGGTGAACGAACCGGCAGCCATTGCCCTCTCCAATCATCAACAATATCGAGAGGTAGTCAGGATCAAAGACCACTTGGCAGATGACAAACACTATCTCCAGAATGAATTAAGGAAGGACATCAGCGGAACACTGGTAGGCGCCGATTACGGACTGAAACAGGTAATGGAGAATGTGCGGCTGGTCGCTCCCCTGTTGAGTCCGGTGCTTCTGATTGGAGAAACCGGTACGGGAAAGGAAGTCATAGCGAACGCCATTCACGAACTCTCGCCAAAAAGAAACGGACCACTGATCAGGGTCAACTGCGGGGCAATTCCGGAAATGCTCGCCGACAGTGAGTTGTTCGGCCACGAAAAAGGAGCATTTACCGGTGCGATTGCGCAGAAGCGGGGGCGCTTTGAACGGGCCAACGGCGGTACAATTTTTCTTGATGAAGTATCGGAACTGCCGCCTCAAGTGCAGGTCCGCCTCCTTCGCGTACTGCAGGAAAAAGAAATCGAGCGAGTTGGAGGTAACAAAACCATCAAAATCGATGTGCGGATTGTGTCCGCCACCAACAGGGACCTGGAAGATCTGATCAAGAAGGGGCTTTTTCGGGAAGACCTCTTCTTTCGTTTGAATGTCTTCCCTATCCTGGTGCCGCCGCTGCGTGAAAGAAAGAACGATATACCTATCCTCGTTCATCATTTTATCCACAAGAAAGCGCGCGAAATGGTCCTTCCCAATATTCCAATCCCCTCCCCGGGCGAGCTTGACCGGTTAATGCAATATGATTGGCCCGGCAATGTGCGGGAACTGGAAAATGTAGTGGAAAGAGCGATCATCCTCTCAAAGAGTAAACATCTGACGTTCGGCGATACCATCAGCTACGACATACCGTCGCGTGAGCACAGACCGGAGGAAGGGCAAGAGACTCAACGGCTCGATGAGTTGGAAGCCCGGCACATCGAAGCCGTTTTAAATAAAGTGGATCGCAGGGTGAGCGGAAAGGGAGGCGCTGCTGACCTGCTCGGTATTAACCCGAACACTCTCAGGCACCGTATGAGAAAGCTGGGAATCTCCTTTGGCCGAAAGTAGAAGAAAAATCACTCTGTTTGCGGCGTAAGACCATGGATTGGGAACGCATTTTTTTCGAGGTAAGCCATGACGCGATGGGCTTCGGCGCGGGCTTCAGCAATCCTGGTGGTAGAGACGAAGGGATAAGAGTCCCGGAGGGAGGCGCCTTCGATGGCCGCGGCGGCGCGGCCGCCCATTTGACCGAAGTAGTCGCCTTCGGGTTCGGCATCGTGAAGCACTGACCAGGCAAGAGTCCAATTGCGGGCAATGTTGCGTGGATTGTACCCCCCTGCACCAAGCATTAACATCTTCGGCACCAACTTCCTTATACCTTGGATAACTTCGACATAAATATTGTTGGTCAACGAAAGATGGGACATGGAATCAGTATACATTGCATCGACACCGGCGGCAAGTATACAGATGTCGGGCTTGTATGCTTGAGCAAGAGGCGCGACGATGCGTTGAAAGACTTCGCGGTAGATTTCGTCCTCGGTACCCGGCGCCAGAGGTACATTGATGTTATAACCGTAACCGGGACCTTCGCCAAGTTCGTTTTCAAAGCCGGAGTTCCAGGGAAAGAGCGTGCGGGCGGATTCATGAAGAGAGATATTGAGAACACGGGGCTCATCATAGAAAGCGAACTGGACACCGTCTCCATGATGGGCATCAATGTCGAAGTAAAGGATGCGGTAATTCTGCTGGAGCAGATACTTAATGGCAATAACTACGTCGTTCAGATAACAGAATCCGGAAGCATAGTCGGGGCCGCCATGGTGGAAGCCCCCGGTAGGGCTGAAGACGAGGTCTACGTTCGACTGTGATATCAAGAGGTCTGCGCCCATGACGGATGCACCAACGGCAAGCAGGAAATATTCGAGTACACCGCGGGCAACTGGATTGTCGTCGCTGCCGATGCTGTAAGAGAGCATGCGGGGATTGAATACCCCGTGAGAGGCCATGACCAGATAGTGGTAGTATTGACTGTCATGGAAGGCAAGCACGGAGTTTTCTTCGATGGGCACGGGTTCCATAATCTGCGTGCCGGGCAGGTGAAGCACATTATGACGCTTGCACATATTGAGGAAGAGGCGGGAACGATTGGTAACGAAAGGATGTTTTTCGCTGATGGTGAATTCCTCAAACCGGGGCGAGTAGATGAGGACAGAGCAGGTGTCCGGCAGAACACTTTGATCGCTTAGGTAGTCGGGTACCTGGACATGTCCCGTTGATGGACCAACAGGCGTGATGATCTCGGACAGTTCCGGCGTTGCGGAAATATTGTCCAGGCTGAGCTCCAGCTCCACTTCATAACCCTCGCGACGGACCTCGCGAAAACCGATATTATAATATATGCGAAGGGCACGGGTATTATTGCGACTTTCGAATGCCCAGACCTTTTTACATTCGAGGCGTTTTGCAGCGGCAAAAAGAAGGAATGAGACAATGCTGCCGATGCCGCGGTTCTGAGCCTGATTGTGTACAAAAAGATTTAACTCGACGACAGCCGGATCGTGCATTGGAAAGAGCATGCCATGGGCTATTATCTTACCCCCCAGCTCGGCCTTCAGGTTCATCGCCGTGCGGAGGCAGCTGCGGATCCACTCGATACGGGTATTCTTATCGACCGGTGGAAGCCCCTGGATGGCGGCCTTCGGCTCATAAGTATCATACATACAAGTAAGTGCTTCGAAATCAGTGTCACTGCAGGGTGAAACAGTGATGACCTCCTTCTTTTTGTCGAGGGCCGAATTGGGCCAGAGGTCAAGCTTGGTGAATTGTTCCCGGATGTCCATAAATGAAGAAATTCGTTCCTTTAAATATTAATTTATTTTTCCGATTATCATAGTTTCTTTATTTGTCCAACTATTACTGTTCCAAACAATGATTTGACCAAAAACCACAGTCAACCAAAACAGGCACAACGAAGGACGACACCATCTTTTAAATAACTTTAGAAACTTACTAAAGAATTCTCCAACATGTCAATATATTTTTCAAATGTTATATTCTTAAGGCCGTCGCCGGTATATAATTGATTGGGATCCAGCATACGTATCAATGTTAATTGTTCAACCGTTGGCGGCTCGGTAGTTTTGACATCGGGGGATACTTTTAAATCCCACGATACTTCATTGCATACTTCGTCAACAGTCACACCGGGATGTACGCTATCCAGATACGCTTCTTTTGATACCGGATCAAAACGGAATATGCATTTGTTTGTAATAATTGAGGATGGCCCGCCTCTTGACAATCCTACCTTCTCTCTGGAATCATAACCTTCCAGGTAACCGGGTGAACTGACATAGTCCACTCTTTCTAAAAATCTTCTTTTTTGGAGTGGTATCATAATAAGCGTTCTTTTAGCGCTGCTGGCAATATCGTTTGCACCGCCGCTCCCCGGCAGACGGGTGGCGGGAGTATAATAGTCACCGTCGCCAAATATGGCGGTGCTGTTCAGGTTGCCGTATTTGTCCACTTGTGCTCCCCCCAGCATGCCTACATCAAAATATCCTCTTTGCTGGTCACTGAAGAGCCGCCACAGTGATGTGGCTATAAGGCAATCTTCTACACCGGGGTTGTCTCCGATTCCCAGCATGATTCTCTTTGGCTGCGGACCAATACCGCCGCATTCTGTTGCAATGATTGCATTCTTTGCATGAGTTACCTTTGCCAGTAATGCCCCGAGAGTAGGAATTCCGACACCTGCGAAAATTGTTTCATTATCTTTAAGTTCCCGTGCGGATGCAGTAACGAGAAACTCGGACAAATTATAATCTTCTGCGTATTTTATATTTTCCATTTCAACACCCCTTTTTAATAGTTTAGTTTGCAGAATTTGCGTTCTATTCTGGTAAGATCATTAAGTCTTTTATAACCCACCTTTTCGAGATACGCCTCATGATCCTTCAAACTGAAACACCATTCATTTATCCATTGCTCAAAACCTTCTCTGGTTGCAAACTGGGCTAATTGTTTAGAATGAAAAGGAATATCATAAGCATAGGCAAAAGGCATATTCCACGGATGACAAGCGTAAGGCAATTCAACCACGGCATCCACGCAATATTCCGGAATAATCGTTAAATTTCCGAATTTTCTGATTTCATCAGTCGAGACAATTTCTTCACAGGTCAATATTGTATGTTTAGCCGCCCTGGCCATGTTCTCCGCGTTAGAGGAAAAACCAAACATCTGTCCATTCCCTCTCATATCGGCCCTGGACACATGGACAATAGCTACGTCAGGATGTGCCGCCGGCAGCAGGGAAATGGGTTCACCGGAATAGGGATCCTTATCAATCTTGATATTTTTGTTATATTTAGGCAAATCGGATCCTAAGAGCGATTTTGAAGGTATATACGGTATATTTATTGCCCCCGCCAGAAAGCGAAGACCAATAGTGTAATTGGAGTAATCTTCCACTTCAATTTTATGAGGTATTCCCTTTTCCACGGCTCGGCGGAAATTATATCCTAATCCGGCAACGGCATATGCACAAAACGCGATTTCCATCTTTTTTAATACGCCCGCTCCTGCCAGCAAATCACCGGCTTCACAGGGGCTATCGCCTATCAATGTGATATTTTTCCTGCCCTGCCTGATGACTTCATATGTTTGGGCCACGCATTGTGCGCCGCCCATACCGCTGAAACTCAAGATGCTGTTATCTCTGACAAGATCTGCTACCGCTTCACTCAGAGACGTTCTTTTATCTGCTTTCTTTTTTAAATTGTCGCTCATACAAAGCACCCCTTCTTATTGTAAAATATTATTTTATTGCGCAAGCTATCCTCCATATGTCGCAATCGCTGTCCTTGTAACATAACTTGCCGCGTCAAATGCCAAATATATAACCACTAAATTTTATTATAATTTATTTCGATGATGTGCATATTAGGAGAGTTTTTGCCGTCTTCTGATAATACCGGGATGGAAAAAATAAAAGCACTGCAACAGCTCATTAATTTTGTAATTTTTGGAGCTTATCGTATGGTGTTTCGTATTTTAATCACCCATAAATTAACAAATGATTACGAACAAAAAGTCATTCGCATCTGTTTTTTTACTATATTCGTTTTTAACAGAATCTGGTCTAAAACGTTTTTCCCTTATGCCATCTATGGTAATATATACCATATATCGAAAAACTGTTTTACCATATACCAATTATAGTAATTATTCCACATATAATTAAAAAATTTGTCAATTTAACGGGGGATTTATATTAGCGTAATCCATTTCCAAATCAATGATGATATCGCGGCGGCTTAGGAGGAGGCGACGAAGCGTATTATATATATGTTGAGGAAGCCGGCGACGACGCCAATAAAGGTAACGCTTGATTTGAAAATGGAATAAGATGTTTCGGTATCAGCGGCTTAAAAACAGGCAAGACTTCGGACAATGTCCTCCGCCTTGCCTGTTTAAGGATTGAAATTCATTTTTTATATTGTTCATCAGCAATGTTGGTTCACTGACTGTGTGGGACCTCCGCCCCACCACTGACAATGTCAGTGTTTTTGAAAGACAAATAAAAAGAAGACTATGTTGTTTTAACTACCGTTGCCAGCAAACACTAACCACCAACCTTCTTCTCGTGGCCAGACCAGTACTTTTCCCGCAATTCACGCTTCAGGATCTTGCCGGTGCCCGTCTTGGGCAGTTCACTCACAAACTCCACCGTACGAGGCAATTTAAACTTGGACAGCACCGTGCCGCAGTGATCTATTATCTCTTTTTCCGTAGCTTGCATGTCCGGTTTCAAGACGACCAATGCCTTGACCGCTTCACCCCACTTGGGGTCGGGAATGCCGATCACGGCGCATTCCATTACGGCGGGGAACTTGTAGATGGCCATCTCGACTTCCGCAGAAGCAACGTTCTCGCCGCCGCTGATGATCATGTCCTTACCACGATCGACGATCTGAACGTAGCCCTCCTGGTCGATATTGGCAATATCGCCGGTGTGCAGCCACCCGTCAACGATGACCTTGGCTGTTGCCTCGGAATCCTGCCAGAAGCCCTTCATCACGTTATTGCCGCGAACAATGATCTCTCCCACGGCCTCGCCGTTGGGTTCAATATCGTTGCCATTTTCATCCACCACCCGCAACTCGACGCCGAAAACGGGTTTGCCGGTCTTCGCCCGATAGGCCAGCTGCTCTTCAAACGGCAGTTTTTTCAAGTTGTCTTTCAGCGTCGCCAGAGTCAGCATGGGACAGGCTTCGGTCATTCCGTAGGCTTGATAGCATTCAACACCGAATTTTTCCTGTGCTTCCCGGGCGATCGTGATGGGCATAGGCGCTCCGCCGATGATCATTCTTTCCAATGAAGAAGTATCGTAGTTGCCGGCGTCGGGGTATTGAAGCAGCGTGGTGACCATAGCGGGTACCATCGCTCCTATCGTCACTTTTTCCTTCTGGATGGCACTGAGTACATCCGGAGCGCGAAAATCCCTGACAATCACATGGGTTGCGCCGGAGCCGGTGATACCGTGCGGCGAGCCCCAGCCGTTCACGTGAAATAACGGTACACTGTGTAACTGTATATCGCAGTCAGTAACGGTCAGCATGTGGATGTAATTGAGGGCATTCGAATAGAGATTACGGTGAGTCAGCATGACACCCTTGGGTTTGGACGTCGTGCCGCTGGTATAGAATAGTTCAGCCGTATCGTTCTCATCCATCTCGGGCCGGATGGGCCTTTCTGCCGAAGCTTCTTCCAGCAGTGTATCATAATCGGCCCAATCAATGCCTGCGGGACGATGACCGTCGGTAAACAGCATAAAGTGAGTAACTGTTTCCAGTTTGTTGACAACCTGAGATACCAGATTTGCATACTCCCAATCAACGCATACCACTTTGGCGCCGGCATGATTCAGAATGAACGCGACCTCTTCTGAACTCAACCGGATGTTGATACAGAGCAGGATGGCACCGATTTGAGTAATACCATAATAGGCCTCAAGGATACGGTGTCCATTGGGGCCTATATAGGCGACACGGTCGCCCTGCTTGACTCCCTCAGCTATGAGAGCATTGGAAAGCCGGTTTACTCTTTCATTGAACTGATTGTAGGTAAATCTCTTTTCTCCATCGACGATACAGGTCTTGGGGCCATACAACTTTACGCCACGATCTAGAAAATGTGTAACGAGCATAGGTACTTGCATTTTTTTCTCCCATTATGTAAATTAGCTCTGCCAAGCTTTGGTGCGGAGTATAATGCAGACTATTTTGTTTGTCAATCAAGATACTTGGCAAGATACTTGGCGAGAAAAAGGAGTATATAACTATGATGGGAATGTTACCTTTTGTTTGTTCCCCTATAACACACTGATTGACGGTTGCGGTTTGGGGTTTAACGTTTGCTCATTGGCGAAATCATCAAACGACAGATCTGTGACCAGGCTTCCGAAATGAGAAAATTCTTCCTTTAGCATATCGATAAACATTCTGACTGTAATCGAAAAACACACACGGTCGGAATAATCGTATGATTTTGCAGGAATGGAGACACTGGAAATTATATCCTGTAATGACTGCTTCGAAATTAAATCTTTATTATGATGCAGGATGAGACCGATCATACTGAGGGCCAGTACTTTTACATGAAAGCTGAGCGCTCCTCCCCTTTCTTCCCTGTAATCAGGATGATCCGTTAGAAATAACCCCTCCTCCAGAAAGGCAATATTGGCAGGAATATCATCCAGGGATTTTCTTTCATACCAACGGTCAAAATTTGGTAAAAGAGTGTCATATACAGCTTTTCCATATCCACCGAAGCCGGAAATATCGATGTCGGCATAATAATACCGGTATTTCAGGTATCTTTCCTCTATTTTATGTAGTCTGCTATTCTCACTGCCGGTGTCTATAATATTTTGTTCCACGATCTTACCTGTAATTCCGTTTCCAAATCAAGCGCTCCCTTTGTTGGCACAGCCTGCCCCGGCGTAGGCCGGGGTCGTCGGCTTCCTCAACGTATGCATAATACGCCTCGTCGCCTCCTCCTAGCCGCCGCGGTATCATCATTGATTTGGAAACGGAATAATTCTAAAAAAGAGAGCGGTGCACGAAAAACACACCGCTCTCTCAAGCAATATATACTTTCTACTTTTTTACAACTATCCGAGATAGAAACCGGACGGATCAATACCTCTGAGGATTTTCAGTTCCTCGTCGGTCGGTTCCGGGGTCTCGATAACATGGGGTGATACCTTGAGATCCCAAGCGCAGGCGGCCTTGATCTTCTCCACCGACTGGCCGGGGAAGTATTCGGCCAGATACATTTCCTTAGTGTTTATATCGAACTTGTAAACACCCATAGTGCTGACCACACATTCCGGGCCACCCTCCATGCCATTCTTCTGACGTTCTCCCGGGCCACCGAGATAGCCGGGGGTAGTAACGTAATCCACTTTCTCGACGAACTTCGTTCTATCCTGGGGGATAATAGCCAGAGTCCTTTTGCCGCAAGTCGCCATGTCATTGGCACCGCCGCTACCGGCAAAGTAGGTGAAGCTTTCTTTCTTGGACCAGTCTCCGACACCTGTCGAGTTGATGTTGCCGAATTTGTCGATCTGGGCGCCGCCGATGAAGGCAACGTCAACCTCGCCGCGCTGCAGGGAAGCCATGGTGGCCAGCATGCCGAATGTGGCATCGCCCCCGACGAAAGCAGCAGGATCATCAATGGTAATTGCCAGGGCAAGAGGAGCTGTCGCCCGGATAGCGCCGCCCTCGGTGAACATAATCATATTGGGGGCACTGGTGGCAAAGGAAAAGGCGGCCACAACCAGCGGCAAGCCCACTCCCACATAGACAACCTCTCCGTCTGCGATTTCTTTGGCACAGCGAACCACCATAAGTTCCGTCAGTTTATAATTAGCCATAATTATTTACCCCCTTTCTTCTTGGCAAGCGCTTCTTCGGCAGCCTGAAGCCGGTCATCAATATATAAGGGCACGCCCTTCCAGACTGCCGGATCATGGTAACCGTAATCAACTTCAAATTTCGGCTTAAAGCCGAGGACGGGTTTCAGACGATCCAGGCCTTCCTGGCCGAATTTTGATTTATATTTCTCAATAAATGCAGCGTGATCTTCGCAGCCGAAAACCCATTCATCAAGGAAGGCAGGCAGGAGATCTTCATGCCGTTGATATTTGCCCAGATACTGGGCGAAACGGATGTCCAGGCCGTAATAGCCGCGGCAGGCGGAGGGATGAGCGCCATAAGGACAATGGACAACGGCCAGAGTCTTAAAGTAGGGAACTATTGTGCGGTCGGGATCGCTGCGGGTCATCTCCGGCTCAACAATCTCTTCAGCCGTAACGATAACGCCCCGCTTTGCTCCATTGGCGCCGAACTCGTCGGTAACGCCGCGCGTTCCCCAGGCAATCACATTGCCGAGACGGTCAACTTTCTGGGCGTGGATGATTGCTACATCAGCCCGCCACGCGCGCACTACGGTTGTCTTCTCGCCGGTGAAAGGATCATCTATTATTCTGAGGTCGGCTTTGTTGTTTGTCATCATATCACAGCCGGTATTCCCCCTGATGGGCATGAAAGGAACACCCATAAAACCTGCGATCATGGCCGTGGTGGCGCCGAAGTTGGAGATGTCATACCTTTTGAGGTGACCGTTCTGGAATGCCCGGCGCATGCAATAGACAGCCTTCACGTACCAGTTCATGGTCCAGGCAGTGTGCATTTCATTAACGCAACCAGCACCCACCAAAAGGTCCAGACCACCTACGTCTGTCGAGGCCTGGAGCGTGGTGAGATGCCTCTTCTTCTGTCTGATCATTTCGTAAGTCAGGGCCATGGGAACCATGATTTGAAAGCCCCCGTAGTACACCGTATCGCCGTCATGGATGAATTTTGCTACTGCCTCCTTGAGCGTCATCCTCTTATCGATATCCATGCAATCCTCCTTTTAAATTTAATAGAGATAATTTTAGTAGTGCGAATTATTTCTGAAAACGCAGAACACACCTCCTTCCTAGGGTTCAACAAACCCTCTAGCAATGAGTCTTTCGTAACATGGGCGGCAGAGATAATACACGCGGATGTTTCCGCAGCCTGTGCCGTAGAGCTGTAAAAGAAATGTGCATTCAGGGCAAGCCGGAAGCATGCATCTACTCTCACAAAACTTAAAATTTTCCTCAGGTTGACCACATTCATCGCAAACATGGGGAAAAATGCACATATTTCTTCACTCCGCGCCAGATCCAATACTTGTTGAATTAATCATTAAGTTCATGAAACAAATATCTCTGATACCAATGTCGCCGTGAAATACGCATTTGTTTTGCCTGATTTTTTCTGGATTTAAAAACCGGCATTAAAGACCCAGTATAATAGATATCTGTAAGCCATTTATTGCATTATGTATTTGTTTCTTTAAATTAATCTACCTAAGATTGCAATACCAATAGATTATTAGTTTAATATAAGGCAAAACCTTATATTATGCAAAGGAAAGCAGGTGTGATCGTAAATTAGCGTTTTTATTTTTCAGCCCAAGTTTGTTTCTGATGTTGTTTCTGTGAAAGTCAACGGCCCCTTGTGATGAATTTAATATAGCCGCTATTTCTTTTGTTGTTTTTCCTTCTTTAATAAGGTTTGTTATCTGAATCTCCCGGGGGGTAAGATTAGGGTATTTGGACGCCAGATTTCGCTGAAAAGGAGATAGAATATCGTTCAGATGTGTTTCAATAACATTAATGTATGCCATCTGATCAATATCCGCACGTGTTCTTCTTAATTTTTCGAGATACGGTTCAACCAGCTTTTTCACGTTTGTCAGAACTTTTTCTTCCAGTTCCGCCTTATCCTCTTCTCTTTGTTTCAGTAATACTTTTAATGCGATATTGAGCTCTTCAAGATTCCTGGATTTAGCTCCCAGTTCCCGTTCCCTTTTCCTCAATTCATCAGCCGCACGCTTGCGGTCGCTGATATCACGGGAAATTCCCGCAGTTCCGACAATTTCACCACTGTCACCGTTAATGGGAGTTTTAATCGTTTCCACCCATATCTCGCTTCCATCATCCAAAACGAACGGTTCCTCTATATGCTTTCTACGTCCGCATTCGATGACTCTTTTTTCATCTTCTCCATATTTCTTGGCCAGTTCCTCCGGCCAGATGTCGAAATCCGTAAGTCCTATTATTTCTTCCGGTTTCAGACCACAGGCCTTACTGAATGCTTCATTTACGGCAACAAATCTACTCTCCTTGTCTTTTAACCAGGCGATATCGGGAATATTATCAAGGATGGCCTTCTGCTGAAGTTGAATTTCATTGACGGATTTTTCAGCAAGTTTACCTTTGGTGATATTAGTGGCAATTTCCAACCGGACCATACGCCCGTCTATCCATTCAATGGCCCGAACCTGATTCAAAAACCACATCCTCAATGCCGCATTATAATGTTCCCAGGTATGTATGCCGGCAGGTTCACCATCAGACGTCAATAATTGTTTATTTATACACAAATCACAAGGATTGGGCTTATTATAAATACTCTGCCAGCATTTTTCCCCCGTAATGTCGCCAAACAAATCTTTCATGTATTTGTTGATGTAAAGAACTTCATATGTATTAATATCAATCACATACACGGTGGCATTGAGGCCGTCTAAAACGGTGAGGAGTCTTGCGTGGGTTTCTTTTAACTGTTCCTCGGCATGCTTTCTTTCAAGAACTTCCTGCTGCAACAGTAAAGTTGTTTTTGATAGTTGAGCTGTACGTTCATCAACCAGTTTTTCCAGTTGCGTTTCATACTCCCGCAGCGACTCCTCGGCGCGCTTCCGATCAGTAGTATCCGTATAGGTAACAACAATCATTCTATCCTGCAGGCTACCACCTATTCTTGATGAACTCATCAGACAGAAGATGTCACGCCCATCCTTGTGCCTACAGGGAAATTCACTGCTGTGCGTGCGCTCTTTCTCGAGAGCCGGATAGACATATTCTGCAATCTCTTCATATTCCTCATTGTTGCGATAAAAAATTCTCGTGCTTTCTCCAATCAATTCATCCGGTTTCCAGCCAAATACTACTTCGACCGCATGGTTGGCAAAAACGATACGGCGGTCCCGCAGACCTATCACCGCATGGGGAATTGAATCCAGGATAGATGATAAAAGATCTCTGAGATCATTATGATTTTGTTTGTAGATATCCTCGCTTTGCTCTTCCATAGTTCCTCTCAAAGGTCGGTCTCTTCTCCGGCTGACAATATTTTTTTATAACAGATTGATATTATGTGCGATTAGACCACACACAAATCACAAGAATATTTCAACGAATTGATCAAGTTCCCCATTTAAAATTCAATACCCAGGTTTATTTGCGGCTCAATCAGCTTAAGCGTTTCGACCGCCGTTTCCTGAGAAGGACTTCGCATTAAGGATGGTAATGTATTGCCAGCCCGGGAAAATTTTCTTTCCTTATCTTTCGAATACATTTCATCATACGGCAGCATAAAAGAATTAACGGAAGAAAATGTAATCTTAATTTTATCGAGAACAGAATTTTTGATCGTTTCGCTTGAAGAATCTTTTACTGTTTTCGAATCACTTATCAACAATTTTTCAACATCATCGGTTTTCCTGAATATTTCTCTGGGAACAAGTATTTTCTCGGGAAGAATTTTTTTCGGAGGATGGCTTAATTGCAGATAATCATCAGCAACAAACGGCTCCCAATCAAATACGATACCGCTGGAATCGGCAAAGGCAACGGCGCCTGTCAGACATATAAAAACGCCGATTATACTGAATAATTTATTGAACGATCGCATAAATTTCGTGCCTGCTAGGGCAATCTTATTTTCTGCCCCCATAATAAAGGGGTAGAAACTTTCATGTGATTTAGTTTACGCAATTCGTCTATCGTTATCGAATTATTCTTTGCTAAGGAAAACAGGGTATCTCCCTTTTTTACCCTGTAAATTCTGGATATTCTCTTGATATTATTAACCTGTTTTTTTGATTTTTCTTCGACGGAGACAACTGGTTCATCATTTTCCTCAACAGCACCACTATTACTGGCTATTGCCGTGCCACCGGACAAGTATCCCCTGACAGACGTATCAACGGCCAAGGCTATCTTTTTCTGGAAAATTTTATTCTTGAGTAATTTCTCTTCTTCGCCATTAGAGAGGAACGCCGTTTCAATTAATACCGCCGGGATATCCGGCAATTTCAAGACCCGAAAGGGCGCTTCCTGAACACTCTGGTACTTCAGGGTATTAACATCATTCAATTGCTGCATCAAATTAGCGGCGTAAGTTTTGGATAAATTAATTGTATTGGTCTGAAACATATTTAAGATAATCTGATCGGAATCACCATTGCCGTCGCCATTGGGAACACCACCGATGATATCGGACAAGTTTTCGTTTTTAGCCAGCAATTTGGCTGCCTCATTGCTCGCGGCTCCCGTAGAAAGGCAATATACGGAGGTTCCTTTAGCCTGACGATTCCGGGCCGCATCGGCATGAACGCTGATAAAAAGGCAGGCTTTTAAATCTTTGGCTAATTGCAGTCTCTTGTTGAAAGACACGTAATAATCGCCGTCACGGGTCAGGACTGCGCGATATCCCGGATTTCTATTGATGGCCTTTTTAATTTCCCGGCCGATGGAAAGCACAATATTTTTTTCATAAGTTCCATTTTTCCCGACTGCCCCGGGGTCATCACCGCCGTGCCCGGGATCGACGACAATAAATTTTTTCCGTTTATCTCTGGACGATGACTCTTTAATCGTTTCTTTGGGAGGATCCTCTTTTAAGAAAATATCCACTACTATACGATCCGGTTTATCCTGAAATTTTTTTAATTTAAATACTTGTGTTCTTAAATAATTATCAAGCATTAATCTAACTTCAACATTGCCCGTCGATCTTGAACAAACAATTTTCTTAACACCAGGTTTATTAATCAAAATTTCCTCAGGTAATTCCCGCCCAAGAGAACCTTCCTTAAAACTTAAAACAAGAAAGCCTTTACCTTCCTGAATTTTATAAGAGGGCTCATCTCCCACATCAATCACAACCCTGGTATGATCAGGCGCCGCCCAATAACGAATATTCGTTATCTCCGTAGCCCCGGAAATATTTGCCAAGGCCAAAAATAAAATCAGAATTATCAAAGCAAATCTAATTTTCATAATAAATCATTTTCCCCTTCTCTACGTCAGGAAAATAACAAATTAATGCAGGAACTGCAACTACTTGATAAAAAAAGATCCTGATAAATTTTTATTGAGTATTACGTCAGTCTATAGTACAAACCGCACCACGGGCGATTAGCTCAGTTGGATAGAGTACTGGCCTCCGAAGCCAGGTGCCGTGAGTTCGAATCTCACATCGCCCACCAAGACATAATCCCAGACAGTCCAATAAAGTACAAAAACCCGTTAGAAATAGCGGGTTTTTTATTGTTTATTGTCCAATACAGTGCTATAAGATTTAACAACGTCAGGCAATTTTACGGGTATAATTCCCGCAAATACCCGCACGAAAAAAGACGATACCCGCATATGAGGAAATAAAACAAAAATGCAAAGAAAAATTGATTGCTTATTAGATGCAGATATCGATGCCGCAAAACATGAAAACCATCTTTACAGGCTTTATGATGGCGAGGGGCTTTATTTGCATATTTCGCCTACGGGCGGCAAGTGGTGGCGCTTCAAGTATCGTTTCAAACGCAAAGACAAGAGCTTGGCATTAGGAACATACCCGGCAACAAGCCTTGAGGATGCCAGAAGAAGCAGAAATGCGGCAAAGGAACTTCTATTACAGGGCTTTGATCCTTCCGAAATCAGAAAACAAGAAAAAGCGCGTGATAAGGCCGAACGCCTTGAAGCCGAAAGAATACCGTCTGTTCGTGCCACCTTTGATGGGAAAATTGAAATATGGAAAGGCACTAATACCATGCGGCTGACAGTGGATGAAGCCAGATTCATTGGAACGCTTCTTACAAACATAACGAGGTGATCTTATGCCCCTGAATGATTTAAAAGTCCGTAACGCCAAACCGAAAGCCAAGTTTTATAAACTGGCTGACAGCGAGGGCCTTTATCTTCATGTAACAGATAAAGGCGGCAAACTTTGGCGTTTTCGTTATCGTTTTGAAGGTAAAGAAAAGTTGCTTGCTCTTGGCAAGTACCCTGAAATTAGTCTTTTGGATGCACGACAACGGCGTGATGACGCCCGAAGGCTTCTGGCTAATAATGTTGACCCTGGTGCTGTTCGTAAAGCTCAGAAACAGGCAAAGATTGAAGATATTGAAACCTTCGAGGTCATAGCAAGGGAATGGTTTAATAAGTTTAAACACACATGGAAAGAAAGCCATTCAGCAAGAGTATTAAGCAGACTGGAACGAAGTGTTTTCCCATACATAGGTGAAAGACCTATTGCACAAGTCAAAGCCCCTGAATTGCTCGGTGTATTACGCCGACTGGAAGCAAGGGGAATATTGCACTCCGCTCATAATATCAGGGGCATTTGCGGTCAGATTTTCCGTTATGCCGTGGCAACCGGACGCGCTGAACGTGATCCGTCCGCCGATTTGCGCGGGGCATTACCACCGGTTAAAACAATCCATAGGGCAGCCATTACCGACCCGGCAAAAGTTGGGGAATTACTGAGGGCAATCGACTGCTACAAAGGCAGCTTTATTGTTCAATGCGCCTTAAAAATTGCACCTTTAGTCTTTGTTCGCCCCGGTGAGCTCCGAAAAGCCGAATGGTCGGAAATTGATCTTGAAAAGGCAGAATGGAATATTCCGGCAGATAAAATGAAGATGAAACAGCCGCACCTTGTACCACTGTCAAAACAGGCAATTGAAATATTAACAGAACTTAAAAAGCTAACCGGTGAAGGCCAGTATGTATTTCCGGGGCGGACTTCCGCGCGTCCAATGAGTGATAATGCGATTTTAGCGGCACTAAGAAACATGGGTTTTGAAAAAACCGAAATGTCCGGTCATGGATTCCGGGCCATGGCAAGGACAATCCTTGACGAGGTTTTACAGGTCAGACCCGATCTTATCGAACATCAACTTGCTCATGCTGTAAGGGATCCACTCGGAAGAGCGTATAATAGGTGTCAGTACCTAAATGAACGCCGGAAGATTATGGAGACCTGGGCAAGCTATTTGGAGGAATTGAAGGAAGGGGCAAGAGTTTTGCCGTTTAAAAGAACAATGGAGTAATTTAAAGAAATCAGGAATAGGTCGACGGACCGACAAGCGGGGGTATCCCTCCCCGTTTTCCTGAGTAATTAAGGGGAAGCTGCGAGGGGAAAGCATTGGGAAATTTTATATCTGGAAAAGAGTTATTAACGCACCTTGATATTCTGCCGTTTGAACTGCTGCAGATGGTTAAAGAAGGTTTGCAACCTTATAATAAATTTGGTGAACCAATAATTTCGCCAGACATTACAAGAAAAAAAACCGAGTTAGATAATTTAAAAAATCAGTCTGTTGTTTTAAAAAAAATGGCTGACAGATGGCGTGCGATTGCCCCTGTAGTAACGCGTATTGATGAAGAAGAAATAGAATTAATGTCAGCTAAGAATAAACTTGAACGTACAACACAAGATATTAAAGTCCTGGAAAATGACCTGGCACAAATTGAAAATATATATTCTTGGGCAAATTATGAATTACCAGAAGATGAAAAATCAAAAGAGTGGGTTTTAAATTTACTTTTAAACGCTTATTATAAAAAAGATAATACCGAACAGAATGAAGAAAAATCAGTGGTGCTTGACCGGAGCATTAATGAAAATCACGTATTAAATGCAGCTAATTATTTGAAACGTACCGGCAACTTTTGGACTATTCGATTTAACGGCAAGGAATTTGGGCCGATCAAACATGTAGATGGACTTCTGTATATAGCATACTTGCTTGAGAGGCCAGGAACTTCAATTTCTTGTAAAAATCTTCATCAATCGGTATCGGGAATCACTCCGGGTGGGATCATGGATAAAAGCATGGCCATAGAAGCAGGTATGAATATGGGCAGCAGCAGACAAGCGGTCAACGATGGAAAGGCAAAACATGATTACTTTAAAAAATATCGTGAATTGCAAAATAGCCTTGAGTTAGCCGAAAGCGACTTGGAAAAAAATGAAATTGAAAAGGAAATGGCCGATTTATTAGGGGCTATTAACGCAAAAACATTTACTAAAGACGACAAAAAGGCACAAGCAAATTTAAAAAAGCGAATGGAAACAGCCTATAAAGTTCTTAATACGACAGGCATGAAGGAAATTTCAGAATACCTGCGAGGCAATATAAAGCCCAATGACGCATATGATTTACGTTATACCGGAGAAATTGCCTGGGAAATTATTATTAATTAAACACTTTCAAAAAAAATTTATTTTTTAAACCATTGTAAGCCACTGATTTTGTTTTTATCTTCCTTGTCTTCCCTCAAATCTTCCTTATAAAGTCAGATATCTTCCTTTGAAAGTCAGACATTATTGTTAAAGACAACAAAGGAGGACAATGCATGTCAAAAGACTCAAAAATTAGTGAACTCCAAGAACTTCCCAAAACTGGCCTATTGAGGATCAAACAAGTTTTAAAGTTCATACCTGTTTCCCGTTCGTCATGGTGGCAAGGTGTACGTACCGGGAAGTATCCAAGGCCAATAAAGTTGGGTGAAAGAACAACCTGTTGGAAAGCTGAAGATATCCGCGCTTTGATTAATAGCGAGGCCGCCTAATGAACGCAAATAAACTGACAGCTCAATTTGAGTTTACGGAATCCGGCTACCTGAAGGCTATTTTCTTGAATGCCGGAAGTGAAAAAGATCAAGCAATGCTCGAAAAGGCTTTAAATCGTTTACTTAACCCAGATCATTTTAGATGGATACGACGGCTTTTCAGGAAGAAATAAGATGAACCGAGGATATGTTCGACTTTGGCGGAAATCACTTGATGCAGGCTGGATCCAGAACCATAAACTTTGGGCATTCTGGACATATTGCTTGATGAAAGCCAGTTATAAAGAATTTGACGCTATAATAGGTTTACAAATTGTTCACCTTCTACCCGGTCAATTTGTTTTTGGGCGGAAAATAGCTTCTAAGGAAACCGGATTAACAGAGCAGGAAATCCGCACCATTATTGAGTTTCTAAAAAAAGCCGGAAATCTAACCATCAAATCAACCAACAAATTTTCGGTTATAACTATTGTAAATTGGCCTACTTATCAAGGTGAGGACTTAGAAAGCAACCAGCAAATTAACCAACAACTAACCAACAAAGAACCACATACAAACATTAAAGCATTAAAGAATAAAAAAATCTTCTTACCTGATTCTGAAGAAGTCAGACTAGCAGAACATCTTCTGGGAAAAATAGTAATCAATAATCCAAAATACAAAAAGCCAGACATCCAGGAATGGGCAGAACATATTGGCTTGATGATCCGAAGGGATAACAGGACACCGGATGAAATCCAAGAGGTTATTGATTGGAGTCAAAACGATTCCTTTTGGAGAGGGAACATTCTGTCAACGGCAAGTTTGCGGAAAAAATACGATCAGCTTGTAATTAAAATGCAAAACACCCGCCAGGCAGACAAGATCAAGCCTTGGGAAATAGAACAAAAAGGATCACCGGTGAACACAACCAGTGGCAAAACAATGAAACGAACCGGATCAAAGCTTGACCAATACTATCAGGAACAAGGGTACACGATAACATGACACCTATTGAATACATTCAAAACAAGGGCATTCCGTACAAAGTACAATCCGGGCAAGCCGTTTTTAATTGCCCTTTTTGCGGGGATACAAAGGGCCATTTGTATATGGATCGAGAAAACGGAGCTTTCTTTTGCCAGAAATGCAACGAGCGCGGAAACTTGATTACCTTGCAAAAATACTTCGGAGATTACCAAAAGGATAAACTGCCAATGAACAGACCCTATCAAAAGCCGCAGAACGCCGTTAAAGCCGCTTTTCCCGATAAGAACGAGCGTTCTATTGTCCTGAATGAGAAAATCGTTTCTGAGGCGAATTTGAGACTTTTAAACGACAAATCAGTTTTGGAATATATTACGGTAAAAAGAGGCTTAAGTCTTGAGACTGTCAAAGCCTTTAAGATCGGCTTGAAGATAGACAAAAACAGCGGTCACTGGCTGACTATTCCGCATTACGAAAAAGGAAAATTGATAAACATCAAAAGCCGGTCTCTTCCGCCCGCGGAAAAGACTTTCCATCGCGAGAAGAATTGCCGTTCAATCCTGTTCAATTCTGATTGTCTCAACAACAATAAAGGCGCTGTTTATCTTTGCGAAGGGGAAATTGACGCGCTGACATTATGGGATAAGGGCGAAAAAAATGTTGTCGCTACGACCACCGGGGCCGGATCGTTTGACCCGGCATGGATTGACCAGCTTAAAGACATTCAAAAAATTATCATCGTTTATGACCCGGACGAACCAGGCCAGAAGGGAGCGCGGGAAGTAGCGCGGCGCTTAGGATATGACCGTTGCTTTAACGTAGTTTTACCGGACAGTCAGGATATAAACGAATATTTCACGGCTGGAAATACCATTGCCGACTTTATCCGCTGCGTTTCCGAACATGCTCGGCAATTTGATGTTGTCGGAATAATGAGCTTTGACGACGGCCTGACAAAGTTCCAAGAAGATTTGGAGAAACCGGAACAATCAACCGGCTTAAGAACCGGCTGGCCTTCACTGGATAAGATCATCAAAGCCGGCTTCATGCCGGGGGAACTCATTGTATTGAGCGCACCGCCGAAAATCGGAAAAAGCACCCTTGCCTTACAGATCGTTTCCTATAATGCCCTTCAGGATATAACTATACCCGCGCTGTTCTTTTGTCTCGAAATGCGACCGATGAAGATAATTCACAAAATAGCACAGTGCCATGTCAAATCAGAAGAAATAAGCCTTGCCAAGATTGAACAAACCCGAATCGATTTCAAAGGAAAGCCGCTTTATTTGGGTTATTGTTATCAGAAGCCAACACTGGAAGGAATCATCGAAACAATAAAAGCAGCTATCCGGCGTTATGGCATAAAACTGGTGGTTTTCGATCATCTGCATTTTCTTTGCCGGTCAATCACTAATCAGGTTCAGGAAGTTGGCCTTGCAGTACAGGCTTTTAAATTCCTGGCTGAAGAATTGGAAGTTCCTATTATCCTGATAGCACAACCACGGAAACTACAATCCGACACGATTATGACAGCAATGGATTTAAAAGACAGTAGTTCAATTTATTCAGACTGCGATCATTTAATTTTAATGCACCGAAACCGGAAAGTTACCAGCACAAAAGACCTGCAGGAAGGTACAACTTTACAGACAGAATCTTTTGATCCAGTTACTTTAATCCGGGTAGAAGCCAGTCGCTATAATTCGGGAGGTGAAACGGTTCTTTACTACCATGGGGAATATTCTCGGTTTGATGAAGTGAGTCAAAATAGGTCAAATTAGATCATGTTACTCGATCAAGAGATGCTTAAAGGCTGGAAACAAATTGCAAGATACATAGGCGTATCTGTTAGCACTGCTAAAAGATACGATAAGAAATATCATATTGTTGTCCGACGCTATCCAAGCGGAAACCCATTCGCTTTTAAATCTGAACTCGACACGTATTTCATAGTTTTTCAGGAATTAATCGAAAAAGACAAGAGAAAACGGGATAAAAGACTAGAATAAAAAAATGATTATTTACTTGACCTTGCTATATAAAATCGTTATTTTGACGCCCTCAAAAACAATCTAAACCGGAAAGGCCACGCCGTTATGATGGCTATTTTTGTTTGCGGCGTAAACTTAAATATCCGAATAAAATTAGCATTATTAGGTTTTGGATTAAACAAAGAGTATCAGGAATTACATGATCTTTTATTAAAAAGGATGATTCAAGGCAATGAATTCACAAAAGATTTTAATAATCATCACTTTTGCCATTTTTATTGTGTTTTTTCTTTTAACCAGCCTTCATATAATGACAAATAAATTAAATACATTGAATAATATACAATCTCAATTATCATATATAGAACGCAAAATTGAAGATTTAGAAGGGCAAGTATCTGATCTTAATGATGAAGTAAATAATTTAAAAAACGAGATAGAATAATGAAACAATTTCTTAAAAATGCTTTTAAATTAATACCTTTTGCTTTGGGTGTGTTGCTAACATTACTGAGCCTTAATTACATGATACATTATTTTGATAGAAGTGGATCGGAGGATTATATAATAACATCGTTTATTTTGGGCATTATTGGAATACCATTGTTAGTACAATCTATAATTCAATTTAGAGTTGAATGAAAAGCATATTCGTTTTAATGGAATAATACACCTTGACCCTGGCCTTCTGGTCGGGGTTTTTTTATGGGTAAAATTAGAAGTGGGGAGAGATTTTTCTATACTTCCCAAAGGCCATGTTTTAATTTTGGGGGTATTTTTGGGGGTACGCGGAAAATCACACTACATCATTGCACCGTTATATCAATTACTTAAGTGCTTAGTTCGGTAGTCACATCGCCAAAGAAGTGTAAAAACCCGTTAGAAATAGCGGGTTTTTTGTTGCCGTTAGTTTTATAAATTGCCGTAAGATTTAACACAATCCGGCAATTTGAGGGGGCGATGTTAAAATCAATAAAAGCACTATGCAATCCAGGAAGTCCCAAAAAGAAAAAATTGCACAAACCAATTTGAATTAGAAATAAAAGTTTGTAATGCTAAACCATAAATGGAAATTATTTATTTACCTCCACAGGACATCCCCACCAGCCATCTTCTTCTGATTTCTTGATTTGATCAGGAGTCGGATTCTTGTATCCGGAATAACTGAAATAAGCATGATCCCATGTTTTCCAGATACTCTCATGTTTCATGGCTTCGTTACAACTCAAGGAGGTACAGCCATATAAGCCGGAAAACAACATGAACATCATTACACTTGCAATGATCAATTTCTTCATTTTCATCCCCTCCTATGTCATCAGTTTAAGTTCTTCTTTTGCTGCCTGTGTTATTGATCTGATTTTGTTGCTCCAAACAATAATTAATTATATTTCTCTTCTTATCAAGAAGATTTCATTTAAAATGAACCATCGTAGGTCTGGTTGTCAATATACCAACAGGGTTATATGACAAGCAGCCTCAGTAATAGCCCGTTGAAAATATAGGAGTTCAATGTGATGTCAGATTGTTGGATGGTGCGAAAGCACCGGAAAATAATAATACCTCCCTCAGTACGAGACAAAGAGATTTTGGGCAACACCCCGTAAAAAACACACTCCAAAAGTTTTAGCAGTAGCTAAGGGGCTTTCTTAATATTTTCAATGCGATCGGCCCATGAGGGATGTTGATCCCAAAAGCCACCGGCGTCTTTAGTTTCCGCCTGCATAAATTGAAGAATTTGTACTTGACGATCAATGGCAATATCAAAACATTCGGCCAGTGCTTCCGAAGCCAGCTTATCTGCATCATATTCCTGAAGTTTACTATAATTACTGGTCACAGCAGGATTAACAACATAATCAAGCAATCCAAGGCCGGGAACAATTGCGCCGGCAACGATCATAATCCCGGTGGTCACAATACTGACAGCTCTTCTATTTCTCACGTGTTTCAATTTTGCATGAGCAATCTCATGCGCAAGAACAAAAACAATAACGTCATCGTCAAAACGATAAAGGCCTTCGGTAAGATGCACTTTATCGTCACCGTCAACCCAGGCATTAGGTTCTTTTCCCGGATTAATAAAAACATATGGATAGATCCCGGCGCCATGAAGTGCAGGACAGGAGATTACCTCACTATACAAAATTTCCGTGTGCCTTTCCTGTATGTGCTGAGGAACAACATATTTATACTGCTGAGCGCAGGAAGATAAAAACAAGGCGCTAATAATAAAGATTAATTTTCTCATGTTGGTATTATAATCTATTAAAATAAATTCACACAACAGATGTTTGCTTATGAGGTGCAAATAAGCGGTAATCTGAAATTCCATACCCCCTGGCTTTGAGGATATCAGCCATCGGGACAGCTGAGAAACTTCTTTGCATCTATATACCCATAGCAATAGATAATTATACTTCCATATATATGGTTTTTTTTAAATTTTAGTGAGATAAAAATCCATCTTTACGTAGTTTTGCAAATTTCATTTATGGGGGGAATAAAAATGTCTCTGATTAATTGCCCTGATTGTGAAAAAGCAATATCAAACTACTCTTCATTGTGTCCGCATTGTCAGCTTCCCCTGATAAGTCGGCAGATAATTCCCATCACTTTACCCATAGAATATAAGAGTCGTGGAATAGCAATTTTACTGTCTTTGTTACTTGGCAGTATCGGTGCTCACAAATTCTATGTTGATAAGCCAAGAGCGGGCTTTCTTTACTTTTTATTTTGTTGGACGTTTATTCCTGCTATTTTCGGTGTTATTGAAGCAATTGAATACGGCTCAATGAGCAATGATTTATTCCAGCAGAAGTACAAAACCAAAAAACTTTAATAAATAAAACAATTTAATCATATTTATAAGTGTACAAAACTAATAAAGTCGCTTGTTTCAGGCGGGTGCAAAAGCATCCGCCTTTTTTATTGACGTCATTCTATCAAAAGATTATATGTTAAAAAATGATATCAATCTAAATCAACGAAGCCAGCCTGGTGCGAGAAGAAAAAAAAGGAGAATCGTGGAAAACCGTTTTAAAGAGGCACTGTTGAATCCTGATACATTCGCTGTCACCTGGGAATTGGTGCCGGGACGAGGCGCCCGGGAAGCAACTCAGGAAAAAACCATCGCACTGGCCAAAGAAGCCGCTTCAACGGGAAAGATACATTCTTTGACCCTGACAGACAATCCGGGTGGAACCCCGGCTATGTCCGCCGATTTCATGGGCAGCGAAATTCTGCGACTGGGCATCGAACCGCTTGTCCATTTCACCTGCAAAGACAAAAACAGAAATTCAATCGAAAGTGAACTTTATGTTCTCGACCGGTCGGGGGTGAGAAATCTCCTGATAATGAGCGGCGACTATCCCGTTTCCGGTTATCAGGGAAGACCGTCTCCGGTATTCGATCTTGATCCCATACACATCCTGCAGCTGATAACAGACATGAATCGTGGTCTCACATATGCGGGCATGAAAGGAAACGTCCATCACAAACCATCCGACTTTTTCCCCGGGGCAGTGGTTTCTCCCTTCAAGGCAACCGAAGCGGAACAGATGGCCCAGTATTACAAACTAAAAAAGAAAATAGAGGCCGGCGCCCGGTTCATTGTAACGCAACTTGGATATGATGCCCGAAAGTTTCATGAGGTGCTTCTCTTTATAAAACAGAGCGGATTCAACATTCCTCTGATGGGAAATATCTACGTCCTTCCCTACGGCGCCGCGAAGATGATGAACCGCAACGATCTTCCCGGTTCCGTTGTCACGGACAAGCTTCTGGTGGAACTGGAGCGGGAACAAAATGATCCGGACAAGGGATTGAGCGCCAGAATTCTGCGTGCTGGCCGGATGTACGCCATTATGAAGGGAATGGGATTTGACGGTGTCCACATCGGCGGGCACAATATCAAATACGAACAAGTCGAAGAGATTATTCGTCAGGGCGAGGCCCTTGTTCCCCAATGGACCGACCTGATCCGCCACTTTGATTATCCTATCCCCGGCGGCTTCTATTATTTTGAACGTGATCCCGAAACAGGCCTCAACAGTGAAAAGACAACGGCAAGACAAAACAGACCGCCGGATGCTGAAGTTGGATGTTCTTATGGATTTTCCAAGGTTATTCACAAGATCTTACTGGAACCGGGGAAAAACCTTTATGGAATAATGAAAAGTATCTGCCGCGCAATTGAAGGAACAAAGATGGAAGGTGTTTTTCATAAGCTGGAGCATCTTACTAAAGTGGTCCTCTATGACTGCAAGGATTGCGGTGATTGCGCCCTTATCGATGTGGCCTACATCTGCCCGATGTCGCAATGCCCGAAGAACCAGCGCAACGGCGCCTGCGGCGGCAGCTTTGAAGGATGGTGTGAAGTCTATCCCGGAAAGAAAAAATGCATCTATGTCCGGGCCTATGCCCGGTTGAAAAAAAACCATGAAGAACAGCAGTTGGAAAAAAACATTTTACCACCCTGCAACTGGGATCTGTATCAAAGCTCATCCTGGATTAACTACTATCTGGGAAAAGATCATACCTCAAAAAGTTGCGGCGACAACTCCTGTCAATCAGGAGACAGCCGGTAATACATTAATTCCGTTTTTATTTCCGGCAAATGCTTTTTACCGCGACTGAGGAGTGAAAAATAAAAGACTCATCCAGGACAAAACAGGAACTTATTGAAAAACTGGCTATAATAGGAGGTTAGATGGCAAGAGCTGACGACGGTTTGCCGTTTTTGCTGCGTTATGAAAATGTAGCCCGTTACGACAACGGCGTGGTGTGGATTCTTGACCGGCGAAAATATCCGGCAAATGAAGAATATGTTTGTTGTGCGGATTACCGGCAGGTGGCAAAAGCAATTGCTGATATGGTCACGCAAAGCGGCGGGCCATTGGTTGCGGCTTCTCTGGGGATGGTCAGTGCCGCCAGAGACGTGAAGGGTCTTTCTGTAGATGAAGCAAAACGAAAGTTGCAGCAATCGGCCGATGAATTGTCACAGGCCCGCCCCACAACTTCCGCCAATATGAAATCCCATATTCAGAAAGTCCTGAAAATAGCCTTGAATGCCGTCGATCAAGGCGAAGACGCCGAAGCCAGGACGCACACCTATGTAATGGAAAACATCGAAAAACGCTACCAGCTTTCGCGTATAATGGCTGACTATGCGGTGGATATGCTTCCGGATAATGTATCGATACTGACGCAATGCTATGCGGAGACACTCATCGGTTTCATTTTGCTTGCCTGCCGGGAAAGAGGAAAGAAAGTATCTTTAATCTGTCCGGAGACGCGTCCTTATCTTCAGGGGGCAAAACTGACCGCCAGCGTGGCCTGCGACATGGGCGTTCCGGTTACCGTTATTACGGACAACATGCCGGCCTACATCTTGTCCAAAAAAATGGCTCAGGTATTTATATCCGCAGCAGATGTGGCAACCATGGACGGCCATATAGTCAACAAGGTAGGAACGTTTCAAATTGCTCTGGCGGCGCACTATTTCGGCGTACCCTTCTATGCCATAGCAGCGCCGTCTCGAAAACACCCGGATATTTCCACTGTGGTCATCGAGGAAAGATCGCCGGAAGAAACTGTGCAGGTCATGGGAATCCGCACCGCGAAAGAAGGCGTCAAAGGATATTATCCCGCCTTCGACATCACGCCTCCGCATCTGGTAAGCGCCGTCGTCACGCATAAAGGAGTTTTTTCGCCCTGGGATCTGAAGAGATATTTTGAGGAGTAAGTAATGACGGCCTCGAAAAAAGGCCGGATGCTGCGTTGTGCTGCGTTCTTCGTCACTGCGGCGTACGCCAAGTACGCCTCCTTCCTCAGAATTTGCACGCCTTGCCTGCGACCTTTTTACGAGGCCGTCTGTAAATGGCCACTTTTATGATTTTCTACGAGGATATTAGTAATGCTTTATGAGAAAATTCGAAAAGAACTGCTACAGACAGTATTGCATCTTTATCAAAAAGATATGATACCGCTGAACTCCGGCAATGTGAGCGCACGTGCGTCCGCGGAGCATTTTGTAATTACGCCGCGGGGCATTCCTTATGAGCATATGGCCATCGCCGATTTCGTCGTTATCAATCATAACGGCGATGTTATCGAAGGCGGCCACAAACCGTCTTCCGAAACGCCCATGCACCTTGCCGTTTATAAAAATATGCTGAAAGCCTCAGCCGTGGTACACACTCATTCCCCCTATGCTTTAGCCTTTGCCGTAGCGGGACGCTCCATACCGATTATCTGCACGGAAGGTCTGGCTGTTCGCGGACCGTTGCCAGTCGCCGAATATGCCTACCCCGGCACCGAAGCCCAGGGAAGCGTCGCCGTTTGCGCCATGCAGGGGCCGCCTTCCGTGACCGGAACCCTTTTACAGAACCATGGAGTTTTAACTTACGGAGCCACTTTGTCGGAGGCGTATGCAACAGCCTGCCGCATTGAAATTGCAGCCAAGGTCTATCTTCTTGCCCTGCAGATTGGAGCGCCAAATGTGCTCACTCAAAACCAGCTTGATGAAATCAAGGCCTTGTATGCTTCTTTAAAATAACCCAAATTTACAGATAAGCACTACCTCATTAGCCGTAATCTTTTTTACATAATAGAAGTCCTCCCAGATTCAGAAAATGGTCTGGGAGGACTGTTAATTCAAGTCCGTTCTCTTACAGGCAATTATTCTTCCTTACATTGAGGTCAAGTCAGCATTAGATTTTAACCAGCGCTGTCATTCCTTCATTGCCGGCCCCTTCTAGGAGTGAAATCAATTCCCTGACATTATCCTTCATTTTCTCCGCCTGAGCATTCATCTCTTCTGCAGTGCTGGTTGTCTCTTCCGCATTAGCCGCATTCTGCTGAACTATTTTATCCATCTCCTGAATCGCTTTATTTATTTGTTCAATGCCTTGGGCCTGCTCCATCGAAGCCGCTGCGATTTCATTAACTAACCCTGTAACTTTTCTGGCAATATGACGGTTATTGGATAATTCACCGTTAACTTCCTCAAACAGGGCTGATGCCTGCTGTATCTTTTTATTGGAGTCTTCGATCAGCGATTCCGTGTTTTTCGCTGATTCGGCCGACCGCAGGGCAAGATTCCGCACCTCATCCGCTACAACCGCAAAACCTGCACCGATTTCTCCCGCTCTTGCCGCTTCAACGGCTGCATTAAGGGCCAGAAGATTAGTCTGAAAAGCAATATCATCAATGGTCTTGATGACTTTTGATGTTTCCTCACTCGCCTTAACACTATCTTCAATGACCTTTTGCATCATGTTCATTTTCTCAGTTATCAACCGGTAGCTATCCCTTGCGTTCTCGGACATCATTACACGGGCATGCTGGGCATTATCAGCATTCTGCTTTGTCATGGAAGACATTTCTTCGATTGACGAACTTGTCTCTTCCACAGTGGATGCTTGTTTCGAAGCTCCTTCCGCAAGGCTCTGGCTTGCGGATGTTATCTGAAATGAAGCCGACACCACTTGTTCTGAGCCTTCGTTGAGGCCTGCTATTGCGTGGTTGATCGGCCGTGTAATCATAAGAGGGAAAAATATGCCAAAGGCAATGGTCAGTATGACACCAATTATCGTGCCACCAGATGCAAGAAGCTTTATTCTGTCGGCGGCCTTCTCGGCATTTATTTTAGTTTCCTTGGATTCCTTCATGTTCAGTGCAATCAAATCATCGATGTTTTTGGTTGCACTTAAGAAACTGTCTCGCATTTGGCCATTTGTCAGTGCCAAAGCCTCTTCTCTTTTATTTGATTTCATCAGGTCGAGATATTGGTTATAATTTTTCTTCCATGTTTCCCAGGATGTTTTCGCCTGATTCCAGAGGGCTGTTTGCTCATTACTTTTAGACAGAGAATCGAAGGTTTTGGAGGCCTCATCCATCCTTTTAAAGGCATTCTCGGCATTTTCATACTGTCGTTTTTTGAGTTCTTCATTACTGGCAAATTCATTGATTAAAAGGGAACGCTCCGCTACGCGGAGATCCGTCTGTGCCTCTTTAATGGTTGCCAAAGTTTGTATACCAGGCATGCGGACATCGTTGACATTCTTTAGAGCATTCTCAGTCTGATAGATTCCATACCATCCTACAGCACCACCAACGACAATGATACACGCAATTAAAATAAAACCGGTTATCAACTTTACGCTTAGCTTCATGTTCTTCATATACATTATATCTCCGACAATTTAATAGGCCTCGACAAATGACATTTTCCAGCGTATTCAATGTTATATCTAATTCAATACTTTCAATTTTGCTTATCGGTTTTGGTTATTTAAACTTTAGTTAATAAATTCAATAGAACTTTAGACCTTTGAAAAATCGGAATTCAGAGGAAATATGCCACGCAAAAAGGGCAATGGTAATCTGTATTGCTAATAATATCAATATATTATCATATCTCAACGGCTCATTAACTGCCGGGAAAATTTGTTAAACATTGGCAAGATGAGGTGACTTTTGTAAAGCTCTCAAGGTATACAGGCAGGACACTTTATCGATATCGAGATTACGACAGCTTTTATATGCCTTTGTTCGCCAGCAAAGATTGTTTGCCAAGATTCATCTTGAAATATTCCAGCATTAACTCTGAAAGTATCTGCTCCCTGGAAGTGCCGTTATATGTATTTCCTTGTTTTGCTGCTGAAGTCCCGATACTGCTTTTCCGACTGGCCAATTGCTGCCGCGCTTGTTGCAGAGCAGCATATTTGTCATCCAGGACATTTCGCGGCAATGATGAAAGTTTCAGATAAGTCGAGGCAACCTCGTTTGGTGGAGGTAGTTTCGGTGATTCCAGGACAGCTTTGGAACTTTTGGCATAGCGTTGCAATCCTCTGATGACATGCTTCGTTTCGGCGAAATTGATCCCTGACCATCCGGCCCGAATCCAGGAAAAAACACCAGATCGAACCATGGACGAAGAAGAATTTGGCGGGAGGTAAACGCCCACAGAAAAATAGTCATAGATGTAGGATTTGACCCAGCCCAGGCCGGTTTTAGTAGAGCCGGTTTCTGCTGAATAATAGTAATTCCAGTCGTTGTCGCTTCCCAGGATGATTCCCTTCTTCCCTACATCTGAAACATCCGTCTGCTTGGAAATGGAAATAAGTACCTGTCTTCCTTTATGCTTAAGAAGGATAAGCGTCTTTTTAAGATCGTATTTGTAATAGACTCCCGTGTTGAGATCCGGGGTGATGCACACGTGTTCCAGTCCATGCATAACAATGGGCTGTCCATCTTTCGGAAACAGGTTGCAAATGTTGGAGATATTTTTCGAATTTCCCCGGTCGATCCATTGGGAATACCGCAGGGAGGCCGGGCTCGTGAGTACCGAGGGGATCTGTCTGTTGAAGGAATATTTCAGAAAACGAGGGAAATCAATCCTTGTATCGAATTCATAGTAGGCACCTGTAGCATTCCGGAGTTTTGGAAGATCAGCTTCCTTACTTGGCTTGGCTCCGAGCACATAATCTGCAAGGGTGGCAACAGACTGGGTATCGAGGCCAACTCTGGGGTCGATACAAAATTGAACAAGTTTCATGGCTGCTGCAGAAGCAAGATTGGAATCTTCTGATGGGGGAGCGGCCAGGGCCGGAAGATGCTGAAAGACAGTCAGCAGTAAAATTATCATAATGATAAACGAACGTCGGTTACCGGAGACCGGCCTGGAATTTCTTTTCTTCATGGCAGTATCTTTTTACATCCCGATTGGAATCTAATAAAATTTAAATATAGCCGGCAAGACATGTAATTCATGCAGTGACTCCAGGATTTCCATTATACCCAGCAGCCAGATAAACCAGAGGGCATCAAACATGTGTTTTCTAAAGACAATCGGTTTTACAATGTATTCTTCAGGCTCCTTAAAATTTGATAACTTCGGAAAAAATCGCGGCACGTTCTGAAAATATGTTTTGAATTTATCGTCATGAATTTTACTCAGTTCGGCTTCCTCGCTTTTTATAACAAACGGATAATACGTCGTGAATATCAGAAAAAGAACAACCGGCATTGTCATTGTCTCTGAAGCAAAACCGACTCCGACAGCTCCGATAAGACTAAAGAAATAGAGAGGGTTCCTGCACAGGGAATATGGCCCTTCCGTAACCAGAGAATCCGTTTTATACCCGGCAATATAAAGTGAGCACCATAAGCGTCCCAGAGATGCAATGCCAACCAGAATGCAGCCGATCATAAACAAAATTGCACTAAAAAAAGGGGCTTCAGTATCCCACGCGCTATCAGAAATAATTATTACAATAACCAGCGCAGCAACAAATATCCGACTAATTTCGATTCTAAATTTTTCAATCATTAAAATTCCTTTCTTTATATGCAAAGCTCAGCAAATTCCTGGTTCTTGAATCAGCATAATTATATGTGGGCATGATGTATTTTTCTGTTTTCATTTAGAAGCTTCTCTTTAATAGCATCGTTTCCCTGTTTTATGTATTGATTAAATTCCTCGGTTGTCAAAGCACGATAGAGTCCATGTTTGTAAAGATAGCTCGCTACCTGGTAATGGCTGATGGTTTCGATCCAGGAATCCTCTTCCAGTGGTGCTGTTTTTACTATCCCGGTAACGAAATCGTATTGATAGGAAACGGTTTGGTGAACAGGCTTCAGGACTACAAACTTTCCTTCCTCTATGTGTCCAAGCATTTGATAGTTGCCGATGAGGGCATGCCCCTCCTCCGGATCAATATGGAGAACATCATGACCAAAAAATCGACTCGGATAACTCCAATTAAGAAGACCAAGTAATGTGGGCGCAAAGTCCATCTGACTGGTGATTGTTTTTACATGTCCGGCGGGAAGCTGACCTCCGGGGGAATAGATTATTAAAGGAATATGGTAATTTTCCACAGGCAATTCGGTCTTGCCCGCACTGGATGCGCAGTGATCGGCAACAATTACGAAGACGGTATTTTTAAACCATGGTTTTTTCTCTGCATCCCGGAGAAATTTTCCTATTGCATAGTCGGAATATTTGATACCACCGCGGCGTTCTGAAATCTTCGATGGTAAATCGATCCTTCCATCAGGAAATGTGAAGGGACGATGATTTGATGTAGTCATGACGAAAAAATGAAAAGGTTTTTTTGTGTTTTGGTATGTACTGTCGGCTTCCCGGATAGTCCAGCCATAAAGATCTTCGTCGCAAGCTCCCCAGGCATTGGCAAAGGTTACGTCGTCACGACTTACACTGTTGCGATCGATCACCCGATAACCGTTATTTCCGAAAAAATAATTCATATTATCGAAATAACCATAACCACCATAGATAAAAGCAGTTTCATACCCTTTCGCCCTGAAAAGGGAACCCAGTGTGAATAAACCTTCATTGTTGGGACGTTTCACGAGGGAACGTCCCGGAGTAGGGGGTATCGACAGAGTAAGCGCTTCCATGCCCCGGTCGGTACGCGTTCCGGTTGCATAGAAATTATCGAAAACAAGGCTCTTAGATTCCAATTCCGATAAGATTGGCGTCAAGCCTTTATATTTTGCCGTATCATGAAGGAATTCATAGCTCAGGCTTTCCACCGTAATTTGAATGACATTAAGTTTCAACTCCGGCCCGTCGTGATGGTAAAATCTCAAAGTGTCTCTTGCATTAGGTTTCAAAAGAATGGAACCGTCTTCCACAACTTCCGCCTTCATCCTCTGGAATGTCTTATCATCCGGCATAGTGGGGAAAAATTGATTGAAATCCAGTTCATTATCTTTGAATGCGGCGAAGAGAGACCAGATACCGTTTTTACTCAGTTCCCGGTTATAGTTATTTTTAAATTCCGGGAGCCAACCCTGATTGATGATTAAGCCCATAGAGATAACGCCGATGCACCAGACGGCACCGGCTTTATATCGTGCGTCAGATTTCTCTGATGCCGTCGAAAACCAGAATCTCGGGAAACCCGTCTTCCAAAAAATTACTTGGACAACAAACGATAAAATGGCTATCAAACTGAGAAGCAAAGGAATGGGATATGATTCGATGATGTTGTTGACGACCTCGTGGGTATACACCAAATAATCAACCGCAATGAAGTTATAGCGGGCGCCAAATTCATCCCAGAAGACCCACTCCCCTACCGCCGCAAACAGCAATAGAAATGTTGATAAAAAGGCAAAAATATTTGCTGCATAGCGACCCCACGGGCGTTCGAAAAAACGTTCCGGCAGTATTGTTAAAATAATAATGCTGGGGAGAGCAAACCAGCAGGCAGCACCTATATCATAAAGAATCCCCCAGCCAAACGCCGCCGGAAGGCTTAAGTCCCAGGAGACAAACCGTGCCGCCTTGATAACCAAGGCAATTCTTGTAGTAAACGCAACCCCCAGAAATAAAATAAATAGCGGTACAATTACTCCATGTCTCGATCGTAGCCAATCAGGCTGATGAAAAGGATTTTTTTTTAAAGTGCCGGCCATTTTATACATACCTATTGAATTTTTTAGAAATATTTATGAGTGTTTGAAAAATATGTTGGTGCGGCATGTTCTTTCCCTATGGCATAAATCAATCGTGGTTCTTTAAGCATGATTAATGCCAACATTTATGTATTTTGCAACATGTTGATTGTACAGGCGAAAATGTCTTTCGGATTCCTGATTGTGGTATATGGAAGGCAAGATATGTCGAAACTGCTGTATTAAAACTGAATAATTCTCATTATTACGACAACTTAATAGTTAACAACAAATTTGTGTTAAATTCGACATTTTTGTCGGATTTCCATAAATTAGCATTACACCATTAATCTGATCTGTGAAGATGACCAGTCATCTTTTTTTGCGGCAATCCAAGGACCAGCAAACGTGCTGATATAAGCGACAGGCTTGCTCCAAACGTGAAAGGTACCACGGAACGAATATACTCCAGAGAAATCCGGCTATTATACTGGCAGGGAGGAGTGCAATTCCCACAATTGTTGATTGAAGACCAAGCATGGTTCCTTTTAATTCTTTTGGTGCGATTTCAGAAACAAAGGCGCGTTCTACATAACCGTCATTGCGGTGAAGATTCCATATAACGCAAATGCGGCGACTATGACCGGCTTATTCGGAGCCCAGGCAAAGCCGGCATATACAAGTGCAAAAATAAAGTGCATTTTTCATAAAACGACTTTAGAAGGTACTTTAAAGGCTGAAATATTGCAAAACGGAGAAATAGAATCAAATTCCGAAACAACATAACCTGTGGAAGTAATTGCTTTAGGTAAGATCCCGGAACTGTTTGATTAAAAAGACGAAGCTCCCCTCTGAAAGCGGGGCGTTTATTCATGCCGGTTTCTGTAATCCTATCCCTTAGCGTTATTTTCCAGTTTATTTGCTTCTTCTGGTTTTTGCTCTGATTCATTCATGGATTTTTTAAAGCCTCGAAGTGCTTTACCTATCGCACTGCCCATTTCCGGCAGTTTGCCCGGGCCGAAAATAATCAACACGACAGCAAGAATAATCAGCAAATGCATTGGTTGCAATAGTCCTCTAAACATTAGTCAATATCCTTTTTTTTGTGAAAGCCTAGCTTATTTCACTTTACACGTCAAACCTAATTATCTCAGAGTAAGCAATCAACGGCCTGTTGCCCAAATGGTGATACTTTGAAACGGCCACAGTTACTTAGCATTATAGAGCCCTCTTTCGGCTTGTGTTTCTGGCTGCTATTTTTATTGCCCCATATCCTGATATCTCTTAACATTGTCCGTATCTGAAGGGGGATAGATCACTACTTTTTTATCTTCCTTTATTTTTATGGCAATGATGAGACCAAGCATGGAATACCATTCACCTATTTTATTACCATTGTTATCTAAGATATCAAAACCAACCGGACTCTGTCTGCAGCAATCCCTCAACCTCATTTGCATATGTGAAACAAGATCCGACATCACTTCTTTTTTCTGGTCTATTTTTTTCCACAGATTCTCGTCACTATCTATGATGTAATCTTTTTTCAGTCCGAAAATCGCAACAGGATAAACATCAGATCCACTCAGAAAATAGTTATAATCATTATTGACAATAAATTTTTCAAAGTTGTCTGTTGCAGTAATGCTCGATTGAAAGCTGCCATAATTTTTAAACAGCGCTCCTGTGCAACCCACAACCACCCCAATTAACGCGATGTTTAACATACAGGCAAAAATCATTTTGTATTTACGCATATGAAAACTCCTTAAATTGTGTTTTTGCTACTTGAAAGGTTTACCAATTTCAACTTGAATGCATTCACTTTATCCGGCAATCCATTCTAAATAAATTTTGTTTGAGACACTCGTCAAAAGTAATACTTCCATTCGGCAAAAATGATCGTCGGATACGTTCCGAATTCACTTTTGATATCAGCTGTTGTGCCGCTGCTGATTTCCGGCTGTTGACCAAAATTAAGTGTTGCTCCAATGATCAGGTCCATCTCGTTGGAAAGGGAAATAGTTACCAGAGGCTGCAATTGTAAGGAGCCGTCCGACAGCGAAACAATAGAGCCCATCTCTCCGACTACCAGGGGAGAGAATTCATACCGCGCAACCAACCCGGCAAGATGCCTGCTCATTTGGAGGCTTGAACCGTAGCTCATGCGCACCAGGGCTGCATTCAGGTCATGGGGATCTCCGGCGCCATTATAGAAATACTCGAAATCCAGACTGAGACTGTTTTCGAAGCGGTGTCCCAATCCGATCACCCATTGAAAATTATCCTCAATGAGGTCTCCTTGCAGCGGTGGAGGCAGAGGATCACTCGACAACGCCATAAATTGGACAAGCTCGCTTCTGACCTGCACCGGCCCCATGTCGCCGACAATTCCCGCACCAACCTGCCAGCCTCCGAATACTTTACCCCCCTGTAATGAGATGTCCCATCCTCCCACGTCGGCAAAGAATCTTCCCATTAAGGCCGAACCGTACCATGATGCATCACGGGGATCGTTGCCGACGCCCGTGTCTGTCCCGATTTTAACCTTCGGGCCGGCGGCACCGACAACGGTAAATCCCGAATACAGGCCAAGGGGAATATCCATCTTGACGGCATCGACGCCGGGTTTATAATCCCTGTCGAACTGGCTTGCGCCCAAGGGATAAAAAACATCCAGGGGATTCCAGAAGTACGTCTTGCCGAACGTTATCGCCTGGCGGCCAATCGTCACATCCCCCCAGCCGAATGAAGTTTTGGCGTTGAATCGATCAAAGGCAATAGTAGCAGAGCTCTTATCCCTATCCAGGACATCCCAACTCGCATCCAGCATCCGGTAACGATAGACATGATCCGTGCTTGTGTTGTTGTAACCGGAAAGTCCTCCCCCGGCTATTTTCTCTGTGGACAGTGTAAGGCTATGCACTAAATGGATTTCATAGGAAAGTGATTCAGAGGGCTTACCGGCGGCCGTCAGACGGGCAATCGTTTGTGACAAAACATCGAAATTGTTTTTCCCCGCAAATGGAAGCGCTTCATCCTGGTCAAGCAGAAAAAAGAGGGTGCGGATACTGCCGTTCAAACCGAATGCTTTCTCCGTATCTCCGGCAAAGGCAGAGGCTTCCCGGCAGTGGAAAATACTTCCCGAAACGAAAAAGAAAATCAGCAGTCCGATTATGGTCAGTTTGATTTTACCTCTCATTTTGTCCATGCACCCGGCTTCCTCCGTGAAGTTGTTATTCCATCTCCAAATCAAGCGCTCCCTTTGTTGGCGTCGTCGTCGGCTTCCTCAACGTATCTATAATACGCTTCGTCGCCTCCTCCCAGCCGCCGCGGTAGCATCATTGATGGGAAATGGAATAACTAGCTGTGCCCGGTCTGCAGATTATCCTCGACAATGCGGCCGTCCTGCAACCTGATGAGCCTTCCGGCGCGCTTCATAACCGCCTGATCGTGAGTGGAAAAAAGAAACGTCACGCCTTTTTCTTCATTCAGCCGGCGCAGCAGATCCATAAGCGAACTTGCCGTTTCGGAATCGACATTGGCCGTCGGTTCATCGGCCAGAATGAGGGCCGGCTCCGGCGCAATCGCCCGGGCAATGGCCACGCGCTGCTGCTGCCCGCCGGAAAGTTCTCGGGGAAAGCGGTGTTCCAGTCCTTCCAGCCCCACCTCCTTCAGGACCCGCAGGACTTTTTCCCGGCGCTCTTCCTTCTCCATGTTTTGAATCATCAGCACATATTCGGCATTTTCCAGGGCAGTCAAAACAGGGATCAAATTATAACTCTGAAAGATAAATCCGATGCGATCCCGTCTCAGCCGACTCAACTGTCCCTCGGAAAGCTGATGAATCTCCTTTCCTTCAATGCTGACGGTTCCCGATGTCGGTCGGTCCAGTCCTCCGATGATATTGAGCAGAGTTGTCTTTCCGGAACCGGACGGTCCGGCCATCGATGTAAATTCCCCGGCCATCAGGTCAAGATCAATACCACGGAGCGCCCGGGTGATGATACCTTCTTCACCGAAATCTTTTGTTACGCTTTTTACCTCAACGATTTTTACCAACTGGTCCTCCTATCTGAGTGTTTCCGCCAGCCGTACCTTTGTTATCCGCCGCATGATCAGCAGACTTAAAAGAAGCATGGCTCCGAGAACGATTCCGCCCGTCCATAAAAACACGGGAGGAGTCACGAGCGCATGAACCGTAGTCGATATGGCAAAACCGGAAATAGTGACTCCTTCGGGCATGAGAAAGGCCAGGTCCAATCCCCAGATCTGGAGGGCCAAAGCAGCCGCACCACCCAGTGTCAGGCCCACAAAACATCCCAGACAGCCAATGAAAACCGATTCCAGAAAAAGCTGTCCCTTTAATTTTCTTGCAGGAGTTCCCAGAGCAAGAAGCACGGCAAACTCCCGTTCCCGTTCCATAACGGACATGAGCAATGTATTCATGATTGTAAAAAGGATGATCACAAACAAGAGCCCCTGAAAGACCCAGTTGGAAACGCGGTCTATTCGAATGTAGGATGCCACTTCCGGCAGAACTTGCTGCCAGGGCAGCACAGCGATGTTTTTGCCGCTTACCATGCGTTTGATATCTTTCATCACGATCTGCTGGTCTCCCGGCCGTTTCAGAATGACGCCCAGCTGAGTTGCTTCATCGGCCTGTAGTCCGAAGACCCGTTGGGCAAACTTAAGGGGAATCTGAAGGAAGTATCCGTCGATTTCATCTGAGCCGGTACGGAAAATGCCCTTGACCCGGCATAGCTCCTCCACAAGCTCCCCCCGGGCATTGTTGGTGGTGATCACGATTTTGTTGCCCAGTCCCAATTTCAGTTCCTTGGCCAGGTGCTCTCCCAGCACAACCTTCCGGTCATCATTCTCGGCCAGATACGAGCCGGCCACAATATCCCGTGCGAGCGGCGAGTTTTTAATTTCAACCGCCGGTTCCACCCCCATGATCGACACACCAACGGCGCCGGCGCCCGAATTGGCCACTCCCTGCCCCCAGATAAGCAGTTTCGTTTCCTCCACCGCTTCGATCTTTTTAATATATTTTCTGACGCTTTCGACGTCACCGATACGCAAGTCAATGGCGGGCGCCGTCTGGTAGTCCGGGTTTTCCAGAGTAATGTGGCCTGCCTGCATTCGAACACCTTCGTTGACGATCTGCTCATAAACACCTTCCGCCATGGCAATAAAAAAAATGGCTATAACCAGCCCCAGAGCAATGGACGCAGCGGTAATCAGAGTCCGTCGCCTGTTACGCCATATTGACCGCCATGCCACGCGAAATATCATAGTTTTACACTCTTTCCGATGAGGTTATGTATAATAATTGCTTGTAATTGTCATTCCGAACGTATGTGAGGAATCTTGAAGATCCCTCACATACATTCGGGACATGGATTTCTCGCTGCGCTTCGAAATGATATAATAAAATGAATTACCACTCAGTATCTATACCCGATGCATGCTCTTCACAGGATCCAGCCTGGCGGACATAGCCGCCGGATACAATGCCGCAAGGACGCAAACAATCCACATGATGACCACCGGCGCAACGACGGCCTCAATGCTTAAAGCAGCACGCCATACGGGATCGAAAACGACACCGGCGATGGTTGTCTCGCCTGCCAGAGCCGAGGTATCCAGGCCATACTTCTGCAGCGCTAAAGTTGCGGCTACTCCCAGAATAACGGCAAAAACAGTGGATACGGCGGCCATCAGCCAGGCTTCAAACGCCACATCCCGGACAATGCGCCAGGGCGAAGTGCCCAGGGCTTTGAGCAGGCCGAATTCATGAGAGCGCTCATAAGTCGTCATAAGCATGGTGTTCATGACTCCGAGTCCGGCAGCAGCAAAGAAAATCGCCCCGAAAAGAGACATGCTCGCGCTGGAAAGCTGCAGCATGTCGGAGAGAGCCGGCAGAAGCTGCCGCCACGTTTTGACTTCCGCGTCGGGAACGAGCCGCGCCAGAATTGTAGTCAGCATCTCGAGGGGAATACGCCCCCCAGTATTAACGGCAATTTCATGGAGGCCGGACGGCAGGGCAAAGAGTTGCCGGTAATCGTCAAGATGAATAATGGCGGCATTGCGGTCAATACCTTCGCCGACTGACTTGAGAATTCCGGTAACGGTAAAGAGCTCGTTTCCCAGTGAACCGTCGGCCGCCTGAACGAGCAGGACGATTTCTGCTCCCAGACGGGCGTTCAGAGACCTGGCCAGCTTTTTGCCCAAAACAATGCCTTTGCGAGGATCAGGGCTTAGGAAAGAACCTTCGGCAAGATGTGCAGCAAGATCAAAAGTCACTTTTTCCCTCTCCGGATCCACCCCCCAGAAGAGAGCTCCGGCCGATTTTGTACCCCGGCTCACCAGCCCATACCCGTAAGCCCGGGGAGCGGCATTGATAGAGTGCTCCCGCAACGTACGTAAAATTGCCTGCGGATTTTCCAGCGTTTTGTATATGGAGCGATCGGAGAGATAACCCATAGCATGAATCTGCGCTTCGCCTGTCACCAGTTGGGTGGCGTTCAAAACAGTTTGACGCAACATTCCATCCATCAGGGAATAGGTGGTGATGAGGATCATGGCATTGAGTGCTACCGCGGCCATGGTGATGGTTGTGCGACGTCGATTCCGCCACAGGTTTCGCCAGGAAATGCGAAGAAGGCCCATCGGCTTACTCCTTATTTCTGCAAATTACGGATTGAAAAGACATCGTCATTCAATGATAAGTCAAAGGTGATTTTATCATAGACAACTATCGTTTTTTTCTCGTGGTTTATCAACCGGGATAAGGGTCAGGACCGCCGGCAGGGTACGGCCTGACATCTTCTTAAACTGGGAAAAAGTCATATCCCTGGCCGGGCGAAGCCCCTCATCATAGTAGTGCATAACTATTGGAAGGTAGTCAGAATGCCGGACGACAATTTCCACTTTTCCCCATACCACGGGAGCATCAGGCTGCGGAATACAGGAGAGTTCGATTACATTTTCTCCTTTTCTCAGTCCCTGAAAGGTGATTTTACAGTTATAGTCATCCGTGAAACGGCTCTCCTTCACCAGATCGTCGTTGGTAAAGTGGGAACCCATCCAGGAGGCGGACATCATGGACGAGGGAAGTTTGATGACCCGGTTCACTTTGGGAAGGTAATTCCAGATTTCATTGCCGGCACGGAGGGTGGCCGTTCCCTTTTCTTTGAGCGGAGCAAGAATTCGAATGAGCGATTTATCCTTGCCCTTGGACCAGAATTCCAGGGAAAGCGTTCTGCTCCAATGCGCCGTGACGACCTCCATGGTCATCATACCATGGCTCGAAGTTCCGCGGTACAGATCATCCACCTTATTCAGAATATCGCTGGCCGTGAGAGTTTCCGCCCAAGCGGGAGAAACCCCTCCGGAGATTACGAAAAATCCTGACACAAAAAAGAGTAAAAATAACTTCTGAAAAAAGAAAGATAGGTATTTCAGTCTCACCATCCGACTTCCTGATTTTTTTTCCCGAAGATCATAGTTCATGAGAATAGCTTCTCCTTTACTTTACTTTCAGGAACACGTGCCGCATGAAATCAACCAAATTGGAGAGACATCCTCCTTACCATGAGATTGAATATTGATTGATGATTGACAGGAACTTCTTGTTGATTGGAGTATAAAAGGCGCTTTCTTGCGTGTCAAGAGAATCTTGGCGCTAGAGCCTTTTTATTATTGACATCACAAATCCCTTCTCCTAAAATATTCAAAGTGAATGTTACGCCTGTGTATAAGCAGAATTAACCACTAATATGACCCATCACATTAGGCCGCTATGATTGAACAACCACCTGTTTACTGGAATATTCCCCAGACAGATTTACTAACCAGGCTTGATACCAGGCAGGAAGGATTAAGCGGCGAGGATGCAAAGCGACGTCTGATTAACTATGGCGCTAATCTCCTGAAACCATCAAAACGATCTGATACGCTTTCGTTGCTGATCGCTCAATTCAAGAGCCCCATTATCCTGACTCTTGTGTTTGCCGCAGGATTATCTATTTTCCTTCAAGACCCCGTCGATGCTGTTATTATTATTTTTATCGTTTTGATCAGTGGTCTTTTGGGATTCTGGCAGGAACGGGGTGCTGTCGATGCTGTGGAAAAACTCCTCGCCATGGTCAGTATCAAAACTACCGTTCTCCGTGACGGGAAAATGAAAGATATTCCACTTGAAGATGTTGTTCCCGGAGATATTCTTATCCTGAATGCCGGTGACGCCATTCCGGCCGATAGTCTGATTCTTGAATCAAAGGATTTCTTTGTAGATGAAGCAACATTGACAGGCGAAACCTACCCCGTCGATAAGGGGAGTGGACTATTCCCGGCGGAAACACCTCTCAGCGGGCGCACGAATTGCCTCTTTATGGGAACTCATGCCATCAGCGGTACAGCCAGGGCGGTTGTGATTTTTACAGGAAAACAGGCAGAATTCGGAAAGATATCCGAGAGGCTTAAGCTAAGACCACAGGAAACAGAATTTGAGCGCGGTATCCATCAGTTTGGATATTTTCTGCTCGAAGTGACCTTGGCTCTGGTGATCGTGGTATTTGCGATCAATGTTTTTTTTCATAAACCGGTTTTGGAATCGTTTCTTTTCTCGCTGGCTCTGGCAGTGGGGCTAACACCACAACTGCTGCCGGCCATCATCAGCATTAACCTGGCCCACGGCGCCAAGAAGATGGCAGGGCAAAAAGTCATTGTTAAGCGATTGGCTGCTATTGAGAATTTCGGTAGCATGGATGTACTGTGTTCGGATAAGACAGGAACCCTGACCGAAGGAAAAGTAAGAATGCATTCGGTATTAGATCTTGAGGGCAATGCAAGTGACAGAATATTCTTTCACGCCTACCTGAACGCCTTTTTCGAACAAGGCTTTTCCAACCCTGTTGACGAAGCCATCCTGTCTTACAAACAGCAGGATATCTCCGGATATAAAAAGACAGATGAAGTGCCTTATGATTTCATTCGCAAGCGTTTGAGTGTTCTGGTTGAAAAAGACAGCAGGTATTTGATGGTAACCAAAGGAACACTGCCCAATATCATTTCCGTCTGTTCATTGGCTGAAACACCAAAGGGAGATAATATAGCCATCACCGGGGTGATGCAGCAGATACAGAAGAGATTCGAGATGCTCAGCAGTCAGGGTTTTCGTCTGCTCGGCCTGGCTTATAAGGATATGGGCGAACAAGCCGTTATTAATAAAGATGCTGAGTCCGACATGATATTTCTTGGTTTTCTGCTTTTCTTCGATCCGCCCAAAAAAGGAATTGCCGAAGCAATTGGCAGCCTCAAGCAGCTCGGTGTTTCTCTTAAAATCATTACCGGGGATAACCGTCTTGTTGCCGCCAAGGTGAGTCATGATATTGGGATGACTGATGCAAAAATTCTTTCCGGAAGCGAAATACACAAAATAAGCGATGCCGCACTTTTAAGAAAAGTAGTGGAAACGGACATTTTTGCAGAAGTAGAACCCAATCAGAAAGAACGAATTATTCTGGCACTCCGGAAGGCAGGGCATGTAGTGGGATATATGGGGGATGGAATTAATGATGCGTCAGCCCTTCATGCGTCTGATGTAGGTATTTCAGTGGATACGGCGGCTGATGTTGCAAAGGAATCGGCCGATATTGTGCTCCTGGAAAAGGATCTTGCTGTTTTGGCGCAAGGTGTGAGAGCAGGAAGGACAACCTTTGCCAATACCCTGAAGTACGTTTTTATGGCCACCAGCGCTAATTTCGGTAACATGTTCAGTATGGCCGGGGCTTCTCTATTCCTTTCTTTTCTCCCTCTGTTGCCTAAACAGATCCTTTTGACAAATCTGATGACCGATTTTCCGGAAATGACCATAGCCGCGGATCATGTAGATAGTGAAATGGTTGAAAAGCCCCGTCGATGGAATATTGCCTTCATAAAAAAATTCATGATTACCTTTGGTATCGTCAGTTCTATTTTTGATTATCTGACCTTCGGTGTATTAATATGGATTATGCATGCAACACAAGCGCAGTTTCAGACTGGTTGGTTCATGGAATCAGTAATTTCTGCTTCGCTTATCGTCCTGGTCATCCGCAGCAGGAGGCCTTTCTTTAAGAGCCGTCCAGGGAAATATTTGTTAATAGCCACAATTATTATCGCTCTTGTCACTCTTATTTTACCTTTTACACCTATCAGCAAAATATTTGGCTTCGTATCTCTTCCCGTGTCGTTTCTGTTAATGATGGGGCTTATTATCGTGCTTTATATATTGATGGCAGAGCTGGTTAAGAAAATTTTTTATCGGAAAATAGTGTCATAGAAAACATAGCCATTATTAAAGTTGAAAGGATTGACTGTTGCTCCCTGTTATCCTCAAACAATAAGACTTCGGAAATATACAACTTTTCAATCAGTCATAAACGAAATTTACGGCACCTGTTATAAAATGCGTTGCAATCTGCCATAACCAAGAGTAGAAAGTAATTAAAGAATGTACAAACACTGTGCATGTGTCACAAATATCATCAAGTCTGGTTTTCGAAATAATATTGTTCCGGAGTCTAAGTATTATCTGCTTTGAATTCTAACCTTTATAGGAGAATTATTATGAAGAAAATAATTCTGCAAGGGCATTCAACGTATGATGGAGCCGGAGTTAAGTTAAATCGTATTTTCGCTCATGACCATACAAAGCTTACTGACCCCTTCCTTCTTCTTGATCATTTCGGTTCCGACAATCCCGAAGATTATATAAAAGGCTTTCCCTGGCATCCGCATCGCGGGATTGAAACAGTGACCTACATGCTTGACGGAAGGGTTGAGCATGGCGACAGCATCGGAAATTCCGGTACGATAGGGCCGGGAGACATTCAATGGATGACCGCGGGTGGCGGAGTTATTCATCAGGAAATGCCGAAACCTTCCCAAGGAATGATGCATGGATTACAATTATGGGTCAATCTGCCAGCGAAAAATAAGATGATGGAGCCGCGCTACCGGGGAGTACTCGCAAGTGAAGTACCGGTTGTCGGGATACCGGAAGGAGAAGTGCGGGTCATAGCCGGCGCTTACCAAAATGTAAACGGCCCCGTGCGGGAACTGGTAGTCGATGTTATGTACCTGGATGTCCGGTTGAAGAAGGGTAAGTCCTTGTCGCACAACACTAAGAAAGGATACACCAGTTTTTGTTATCTTATCGAAGGAACAGGCGAGTTTGATGATACGAAACTGGAACAGGGGCGCTTGATGTTATTCACGGAAACCGGAAATATTGCCGTGAAGGCGACCGAAGATATTCATTACATATTTGTTACCGGCGAGCAGCTCAATGAACCGATCGCCTGGGGCGGCCCAATCGTTATGAACACACAGGAAGAGCTTAATATTGCTTTCAGAGAGCTTGACGAAGGTACGTTTATCAAGCAAAAATAAAAATCAGCGGATGGTGCCCATGAAGATCAACAACAGACCGGAAGTCATCCTGAAGCTTGCCCGACGGTTCATGGAAAGCCGGATTCTTCTGTCAGCGGCCGAGATGAATATTTTCACTCTTTTGGATGGAACACCGTTAACGGCTGAACATCTTGCCAACCGGCTGCATGCCGATCTGCGGGGTCTGACTATCCTTCTTGACGCTCTGGCGGCGCTGGACTTGCTTTCCAAAGAGAAAGACATGTATATAACCGCCACCGACGCCGCCCCCTTCCTTACCGATAAAAGTCCCCGGTCGGTCCTGCCGATGCTCCACCACACAGCCCACCTCTGGGAAAGCTGGTCCGAACTTACTGCCAAAGTCAAAAAGCATGGATTGACTGCCCCCCCGGCATCTTCTGCCCGTGACGCCGATGAACTTCGTGCCTTTATTGGAGCTATGCATGTAGTAGGGATGCCCCTGGCGCGGAAAATCGTAACGGCTGTCAGGTCTGGTGCGGCAAGGAATCTGATCGATGTAGGTGGAGCGTCCGGTACTTATACTATTGCTTTTCTTAAGGCTGTTCCGAAAATGAAGGCCACTCTTTTTGACAGACCTGCCGTCATCCAACTAGCCCGGAACCGCCTGATCGAAGCAAAGATGCTCGACAGGGTCCAGCTTGTGTCGGGGGATTTTTACGTGGACGAACTGCCCGGTGGGCACGACCTGGCTATGCTCTCTGCTATTATACACCAGAACAGCCCGGCGGAAAATATCGAGCTGTTCCGTAAAGTGTTGCGTGCAATGGTTTCCGGAGGGAGGATTATCATCCGCGATCACGTCATGGAACCCGATCGAACCAAACCCAGGGATGGAGCGATTTTTGCCGTCAACATGCTCGTGAACACGGAAGGGGGCTCTACCTACACCTTCGATGAAATAAGAAATTGGCTTATGCGGGCCGGATTCGCGAATGTGCGGTTACTCAAAGTGGGAGCGCACATGGATGCATTGGTCGAAGCTTTCAAACCTTGATGTGTTGAATGTGGGAGAGATTAAGAAAGATCTTGACTATACACAACGACCTGAAAGGAGGTGGTCAGCTGGTCCAGAAAGATTTTGCCGAATTATACGATATTTTTAGTAGAATAGGTCTTGCAACCAATCATTTCACTACAATCTTCCAGAAAGGAGTAACCGCTATGAAAAAAATGAACATCGTTATCCGCTGTTTAATGCTTCTTATGCTGATCGCCACCCTTGTGGCTTGTGCATCTACACCCAAACAGGAAGGTACGGGAGAATACATTGACGACTCGGTTATCACAACCAAGGTAAAATCTTTGATTGCCGCAGATGATATCCTCAAGGCATTCGAGATCGGCGTTGAAACTCGCAAGGGTATCGTTCAGCTGAGCGGCTTTGTCGATTCTCGAAAAGCCGTCAATAAAGCAAGTGAAATCACTCGCAGCGTCAAAGGGGTCAAATCCGTAAGAAATGATCTAATTGTGAAATAGGCAACCGTTATCCTTTCCCGGATGGAGCATGGCGACCATTGGAAAAATATGGATCGACTTGCCCCCGAAATTGTACCACACTTAAGAATGGACTTACGCTATCGGCTGCTGAAAGCAGGGTTAGAAATAACCCTGCTTTTCTATTGATATTTTCAAGATGTATTTTCTGTTGTTTCAAGAGTGGAATTGTAATAAAATTATATCCGGCATTAACGGGAGGGAGCCATAATGTTTTCTTTTCGCATGATACTTATATTCCTGGCAGCATATGCATCAATGACAACTTTTGCATTTTGCCATGATTTCCATGAATCTGACTCCCAGGTATGGAAAGTCGGACAGCGGCGGTGGACGATTCAAGAGGAGTATAATTATGCTAATTGGATAGAAACAAATATTACGGAAGATTTTTTTCTTCGCCATAAAATTCCCGTGGATTGTGCCGATGTACCCTATGCAATCCGCTGGATTTATGCGCGTATTTCATATCTGCCGGCGGCTGCCACGACAAGTAATAAACGCTTGATAGGAAACTGGTCAAAGAATTGGGGACATCTCCCTACCGACAAAACATGGTATAAGGACCGACGCTTTCGGGCGGCGTTGATGGCCATGCTATCGACGACATCGACGCGAACCCTGCCCTTCGATACCTACCCTATACGCATTGCTACCGATTCCTTGACGGTTGGAACTGCTTTCCTTATCTCCGAAGAGCATTCAGGCATCGTCAGTCATATTGTCATGGATGGAAGTACGACTCACCCGGTCCAGACGTTTGAAGCCGGTATGCCTACAAGGGTCCAGAGGCTTTACCTCAGGAATTTCATTTCACCTAACCTGGACTCTGATCATATTTCCGGTTTTTTAAAATTTCGGTGGCCGATAGCGGAAGGCAATCGGTGGCATTATCTTCCGGTAAAGCAGCATCCCTTCTATTCAGATGAACAGTATTCGCCAGCTTTCACTGCAGGATATGACGACTATCTCGAAGCAGTAGCAAAGCGGATCGACCCTAAAGTCTATGACCCCAATGAAAAGGCGCAACAAGTTATCAATACCCTCACTCGCCGGTTAACACAAAGGATACCAATCGTTCTCGACGGCAACAAGAAATGCCATGAAGTTCGCTGCCCGGAAGATTCACTTAATTGGCAAATATACAGTACGCCCAACCGGGATGAATTTATCGGGACTATGATTGACCATCTGGAAGAAATTATCAGGAAGAATCATTTGGACCGGAATGCCATTCTCGACAAAATGGCGGACATTCGCCTGCAAATTTCTCCCGACCGATTTATTACCATGCAATACATATTTCAGAATTTCAAATGGCTATCTTCGGATCCCGAAGCTACAATCGATGCCCGTTGGGGGCTGGACAAATGCAGCATAATAGCCATTCATTTGAAGAGTGCACAGGAATCCATTTCATTTATCAGGAAGAAGTACAGCAAGACAGATCCTCGTTTTGCTGAAAGTTCCATCCGGACACAACAGACGATTGTGGATGAGATGACCAGGGAAAGTCAGAAAAACAAATGCGCGATAGGTTCTCATCGATATTGAGTGCTGAAAACCATTTTATAATAATGCGTCCAACTTACAAGTAGTAATCAATGAAAGATTCGATTGACTTTTTTACGAATTACAGGCACATAAAATAGAATATAAATAAGGTATTGTCAATAAGTTAACTAATAGCATGACCCTTTTTTGAAAGGACATGATATCGGCTAATGATTAAAACCCCGCTTCCGAAAAGATGCGGGGTTTTGTGTTTTGTGCAGACGTCGTTACCAAATTTATTGATTCATTAACCGGAAAGGAGCTTCTTATGAAAAAGAACATGGGAACCATTGACAGGGTTATTCGAATTTTGTTGGCCATCGTTGTCGGTATTCTTTATCTGACCGGCAACATTTCAGGTGTTGCAGCCATTATTCTGGGCATACTGGCGGTTGTATTTATTTTGACGAGTGCAATCGGCTTCTGCCCGCTTTACGTACCTTTCCATATTTCCACCATCGGGAAAAAGTGAGGGAGGATATACAGAGGCAATTTGAAAATGGAATTACATCGCCCATTTGGAAAGATGCGGGATGAAAGGAGGGAATCTTAAAATGGCCTTGCCTGTTTTCAGCTTTCGACTGGTGCTCTCTGCATTTGCCATAATCACCTTTCTTGTTCTGCATAGTTTTGCCGATCCTGCGAGAGCCGATGGACAGGTGATGATGACGCGCGTGTCCATTGTCGAAGCCGTTTTAAAAGCCCTGGAAAATAATCATGAGATCAACGCCATGAAGAGCTCATCGGCTATGGGCCGGCAGGATATCGGCATCGCCCGCAGTTATCTTTTGCCCAGAATATCCATCGAGGAACGATACCTGCGGACGAACAATCCCGGTTATGCTTTTATGTCCAAACTCAACCAGGCCAGAATTGAGACGCAGGATTTCAATCCTGATACTCTGAATAATCCTGATGCGATCAACGATTATCAATCCTCCATCACCATTGAGCAACCCATCGTCGCAAAAAAAGCTCTTATCGGCCTGGATATGTCCAGGACTGAATCAAAGGCAAAAGATGAAGAAGTCAGGCGAAAGCAGGAAGAAATTGCTTTCCAGGTCGTTAAGGCCTGTTTAAACGTTTTGACCGCAAAAGAATACGTGCGGGTGGCCATGCTCGGGGTGGTGGATGCGCAGGAACACTTGCGGGTAGCAGATCTCCGCTACAAAAATGACCTGGGTCAATATTCTGATTCTCTGCGTGCCACGACATCGTTAACGGAGGCCCGGCAGAAGCTCAACATCGCTCAAAAAAATATCAGTCTGGGCAAACGCGGCCTGGGCCTTCTGCTGGCTACAACGGATTCATTTGACGTGGAGGATTCTTCTTATAACCTTAGTCTGAAAGAACTGTCATTTTATACAAAAGCTGCCGATGCGCGGGGTGATTTGCGCGCCGTTGAATTACGCGGTGAAAATGCAAAACAGAATATCCGCATGGCTGAAGCCGGTTATTTTCCTTATCTTGGTGTCGGTGGAACCTATCAGCTTAATGATCATAACCAGCCCCTGGGCTCTGAAGGTAAAAGCTGGCAGGTGATGATGTTTCTGCGCTGGGAATTGTTTGACGGAACAAAACGCGAATATGAACGGGCGAAAGCCAAGCATCAGGAATCCCAGGCCAGAGAATATCTTGCCGCTATAAAAAAAGGCATCTCCTTTAAGATTTATGAAGCCTATATGAATGTCGAAGAGGCCCGACAAAATATTGAACTGGCAGAGGAGACTCTGAAAACGGCGGAAGAGGGCGCGAGGCTTCTGAAGTTGCGCTATGAGAACGGACTTTCGTCCCTGAGTGATCTTTTAAATACGCAGACCAGTCTGGAGCAGGCGCGGGCAGGTGTTGTCGAGCGTTCGAACGCTTATAAAACAGCGCTGGCCGCTTTGAGTTTTGAGAGCGGAACAATTTTACAGGACTTGAATATTGACAAAACAGTCCGTTGACGGAGAAGCAATCATGGAAAATCTGAACAATCGCAAATGGATAACTTTTTGCTTGCCGGCAGTCATGGTTTTATTGATCAGTCTGAGTCCCGCCTGTAAAGGGAAGAGCCGGGAAGAAGCGGTGAAACGGCCAGCTGTCGATCAGGTCAAGATCGTCAAGGTTGCTCCCTCCACAGTTGATGAAATATACGAAACAACGGGCAATGTCCGTTCCGACCGCGTGAGTCAGGTGGCGAGCCGGGCTATGGGTGTTGTTACGTCCCTGCTTGTGCAGGAAGGAGATTTTGTCAAAGTCGGCCAGTTGCTTCTGACCCTGGATGACCGGGATGCCTCTCAGCGCTTGCAAGCCGCCAACATGACTCTTGAATCCGCAAAACAAAATAAAATACTCCAGGAGACTACCTGGAAGCGTTACAAAAACCTCTTTGAAGAAAAGGCGCTTTCGCGCCAGGAGATGGATCAGATCGAGACGCAGAAAAAGGTGGCTCAGGCGGAATATGAACGAGCGAAAGCAATGGCTGATGAGGTCCGGACGTATCAGTCATTTACCCATGTCAAAGCGCCTGTTTCCGGACGGATTACGCAAAAACTGATTGATGCAGGCAGCATGGCCTCTCCGGGCATGCCGTTGCTCCTGATTGAGGAAAGCGGCAGTTTCTATGTGGAAGCGGCCGTTGATGAGCGATTAAGAGACAAAATAAAATCCGGCATGGATGCCGAACTGATTATAGATAGTTCCGGTGTTTCCCAACACGGAACCATCCGTCAGGTTCTGCCCTCCATCGATCCTCTTTCCCGGACATTTATCGTGAAAATCAATCCTGGAAGCGGGCAAGCCCGCAGCGGTCTTTTTGTCCGCGTCAGGATTCCTGTCGGCAAAAAAGAAGTCATTGTGGTTCCTCAAAAAGCCATTGTCCAAAAGGGGCAGTTGACGGGCGTTTATGTTGTGGATGATCACGGCATAGTTACATACCGTTTGATCCGCATGGGTACGACGTATGCAGGCGGCACGGAAATCTTGTCGGGCCTTGCTTCGGGCGACCGGCTGATTATTGAAGGCATTGAGCGGGCACAAGACGGGGGCATCATCACCGGAGGAACGGCAAAATGACAGGTATCGGTATATCCGGAAAGATCGCCAAGGCCTTTATCCGATCAAAACTGACACCCCTGTTGGTCATCGCCGCCTTTCTGATGGGCATCTTTGCTGTTTTTGTGACGCCAAGGGAAGAAGAGCCTCAGATTGTTGTTCCCATGGTGGATGTGTATGTCAGTTATCCGGGAGCAACACCCAGGGAAGTTGAAGAGAGGGTCACCATCCCGATGGAAAAGCTTCTCTGGGAGATCAAGGGGGTTGAGTATGTTTATTCAATCGTCAAAGCCGGATTTAATGTCACCATTGTCCGCTTTTATGTCGGCGAGAAGATGGAAGACTCGCTGGTCAAGCTATACAATAAATTGATGTCCAACTATGACATCATCCCCCCGGGTGTTTCCCAGCCGATGGTTAAGCCCAAGTCTATTGACGATGTACCTGTTCTGTCCCTCACGCTCTGGAGCAATCAGTCCCGTTACACGGGCTATGAATTGCGTCGCATCGCCATGGAGCTTTGCGGGGAGCTGAAAAAAGACGCCAATGTATCGCAATTCTCAATCATTGGCGGCCAGCGACGCCAGGTGCGCCTGACCATCGACCCGCAACGCCTGCGGGCATATAACCTGTCGGCAATTCAGATCATGAACAACCTTGCTGAGGCCAATGTGATTATTCCCTCGGGCTCTTTCCCTGCCGGAAACAGGGAGACCATTGTAGAAACGGGCAGCTTTTTAAAGAATGCCCAGGATGTTGGTCAGCTTGTTGTGCATGTGTATAATGGTCGCCCCGTTTATCTTCGGGACGTGGCTCGGATAACGGATGGACCGGCTGAACCGGCCAACTATGTATTTATGGGACTGGGTCCTGCTGCCGCTGAGAAAGGGCTTAAAGGCGATCCCGCCTCTCAGTCTGAAGCTGTAACCATTGCTATTGCTAAACAAAAGGGAGCCAATGCCAGCCTTGTAGCCGAGGAGGCGCTGAAAAAAGTAGCTGCGCTGAAGGGCCAGTTGATTCCATCGGAGGTCCAGGTGACCGTCACGCGCAATTATGGAGAAACGGCCAAAGATAAATCAGATGAACTGCTGGAGCATATGCTCATTGCCACAATTTCCGTGATTATACTCATCGCCTTGTTTCTGGGATGGAGGGAATCCATTGTTGTGGCAGTGGCTGTGCCCGTGACCCTTTCACTGACCCTCCTGATAAACTATCTCTATGGCTATACACTCAACCGTGTGACTCTTTTCGCGCTGATTTTTTCCATAGGCATCCTTGTCGATGACGCCATTGTTGTTGTGGAAAATATCAACCGTCATTTCCGGATGCATAAGATTGAACCGTTCACGGCAGTGATGGCTGTGGACGAAGTCGGCAATCCGACTATTCTGGCTACATTTACAGTCATCGCCGCCTTACTGCCGATGGCTTTTGTTTCCGGCCTCATGGGACCTTACATGCGGCCGATACCTGTGGGAGCATCGGCCGCGATGTTGTTTTCCTTGCTCGTTGCTTTTATCGTCAGCCCATGGCTGGCTTATATTGTTTTGAATAATGCCCGCCGCAAAGACGGTGGGAAACATGAAGAGGAAAAATTTACGGGCTTGTATGAAAAATTTCTCGGTCCTTTGATAGACGTGCGTAAGAAACGCTTTATCGTTTTTGCTGTTGTCGGCGGAATGCTTTTACTGGTCATTGTTCTGGTGCCTCTGAAGCAAGTAACCATGAAAATGCTCCCCTTTGATAACAAGAGTGAACTGCAGGTCATAATTGATATGCCTGCCGGTAAAACACTTGAAGAAACTGCCGCTGCAACGCGCGAGCTTTCCGAATATCTAAAAACGGTTCCGGAAGTGACCGATTATCAGGCTTACGTGGGAACTACCGCGCCATACAATTTCAATGGACTTGTTCGCCATTACTTCCTGCGCACAGGAAGCAATGTTGCCGATATTCAGGTTAATTTCGTAGCCAAGAATAAACGTAAGCTGCAAAGCCACGATATTGCCAAGAGTCTGCGACCTGAGCTGAAACGTATCGGGGAACGATACGGAACCCGGATTAAGATTGCGGAACTTCCACCGGGGCCGCCTGTTTTGAGTACGCTGGTAGCGGAAATCTATGGGCCGGAAACATCCCGGCAGATCGCAATAGCACAACAGGTTCGCGGTATCTTTGAAAAAACCGATGGCGTTGTTGATGTGGACTGGTTCGTTGAAGATGATCAACGCAAAATTACGTTTGCTGTGGACAGGGAAAAAGCTGAGGCCAGCGGAATAACAACTCAATCCATTGCCCGCAGTTTACAGATAGCCTTGGGCGGCAGTGTTGCCGGTCTGGTCCATATAGACAGGGAAAAAGAACCGGTAGACATATTCCTGCAGATGCCTTTGTCACAGAGGGCAAATATTGACACTCTGCAAACGATGATGATTCCATCATCATCAGGTCGACTTGTTTCTCTCGCCGAGCTTGTAAGGATTAAGGAAGGACTGGAAGATAAAACTATTTACCACAAGAATCTTAAGAAAGTGACCTATGTTATCGGTGACGTTGCGGGAACTGAAGAGAGTCCCGTTTACGCGATCTTGAAGATGAAAGATGCTATTGCCAGGTTGAATCTGAAGGAAGGCTATGAATTGAAGCAGTATTTGTCGGTTCAACCGTGGCTGGAAAACCGTTATGCCATGAAGTGGGACGGAGAATGGCACATCACCTATGAGGTCTTCCGGGACCTTGGTGTCGCCTTTGCCGCGGTGCTTGTCATTATCTATATTTTAGTCGTGGCGTGGTTCCGCAGCTTTGTCACCCCGCTTGTAATTATGGCGCCTATTCCTCTCACGCTCGTGGGGATTCTACCGGCACACTGGCTCTTGGGCGCTTTTTTTACAGCTACATCCATGATCGGTTTCATTGCATTGGCAGGCATTGTTGTGCGTAATTCCATCCTGCTCGTTGATTTTATCCAGATGGAATGGCGCGAAAAAGGTGAACTGCGTCAGGCGCTGATTCGAGCAGGGGCTGTCCGTTTCCGGCCCATAGTGCTTACAGCGGCGGCAGTAGTCGTCGGCTCGTTTGTCATGCTTTTTGACCCCATTTTTCAGGGATTGGCCATCTCCATGATGTTTGGGGCCGTGGCCTCAACGCTCCTTACTCTGATCGTTGTGCCCTTGCTCTACTATGAGTTTTTTAAAAACAGACCTTATCCGGATGAAGCAAAGAAGGAAAAGGAGAGTGCAATCGATATTACATAATATTTATTCCGTTTCTGCAAAGACCAGCAGATTATTGCTGACTCTTTGAAGATAAGTAAAGATTATAATTACAAAATTAAATCAGCATTGAAGTGATTAGCAGTCAGGCTTCCAAGGCCGTCAGGTTTTGCTTGAGAAATATGTCTATTGCGTGTTAGCTACTTCAAAAAAAAGCAGAAACTGGAAAATGCGCAAAATTATCAGCCGCTATATTTTTAAAGAAATCAGCATTCCTTTTGTTATCATTTTGTTCGTTTTAACATTCGTCCTGTTGATGGGGAAAATACTCCAGATCATGGATCTAATGGTCAACAAAGGGATCGGCATTTTTGTTATCGCCAAAATCATTGTTTTTCTCCTGCCCTCTTTTATGGTCTTTACAATACCAATCGCCCTCTTAATCGCTATTCTGATGGCTATGGGCAGGCTTTCCGCAGACAATGAAATAACTGTATTCAGAGCTTCCGGCGTCAGCTTAATGCAGCTTTATCGCCCCGTGGCCGCGGCATCCCTGATAACTTTTCTTTTGACCTTTGTCATCAGCTATTATCTTGTTCCGCAAACTAATTTTGCGACAAAACGCCTGCTTTTCGATATTGCCCAGCAAAATGCCGGCATAGGCATCAAGGAAAAAGTTTTCAATGATGACTTCAAGGGGATGGTTCTTTATGCAGAAAAAATTCCCATTGACGGCGACCACATGGAAGGCGTTATCATCTCCGACAGCCGCTTTCCCGATAAACCCAATACCATCATCGCCAAAAAGGCATTTCTTGTTTCCGATCCGGCATCATTCACCGTAAAGCTGCGCCTGGAAGACGGCGCCGTTCATACAGTCAGCCCCGACCTTAAAAATTACCGCAAAATTGATTTTAAGACCTATGACATTAACCTTGATCTATCCAATTCTCTGGCCAATACCGGAGAAGCCGCCAAGAGCAGCAAAGATATGACCATGTATGAACTTTTGGATAAAAGGAAAACACCCGGATTGGACAAGGTGTTGAAGCGTGAATTATCTATCGAATTACACAAAAAATTTTCCATACCGCTTTCCTGCATCTTCTTTGCCATCATCGCCCTGCCCCTGGGAATAAAAAGCCACAGGGCGGTAAAATCACGCGGCTTTGCCGTGGGCATTATCATCGTTTCTCTATATTACCTGCTGCGCCTGGGTGGTGAAGCTTTAGCGGAAACCGGCAGGCTGTCTCCTGAAATCGGTGTCTGGATGCCGAATTTTATCTTTGCCGTTATTGGAATCTATTTGTTTTATATGGCCTACAATGAAATATCCCTCTGGCACGTGATAAAAATCCGCCTTTGGCATAATAAGTTAACAAATTGAGGTTGTACTTTGAGACTGCTGGATAAATACATAATAAAAGAATATGCACGATTCTTCGCCATTACGATCGTATCTTTGATTGCCCTTTTTCTCATCGTGGATTTTTTTGAAAAAGTTCGCATGTTTCTCAGCAATCATGCCTCCATTGTCCAGATGGCGTCCTATTTCTTATTTTCCATCCCGATGATCATTTCTCTGATGCTGCCGGCTGCCGTGCTTTTGACGACATTAATGACTTTCAGCAGTCTGTCCAAATTCAGTGAAATTATTGCGATGAAAGCCAACGGCATCAGCCTCTATCGTATATCTGCTCCAGTGCTGGCTTTTGCCGCAGTCATCGCCGTGGCCTTGTTTTTTTTCAGCGAGCTTGTCGCACCGCCGGCGGCACAAAAGGCAAGAAATATTGTTAAGGTGGAGGTGCAAAAACAAAAAACACCGGGCGCCTTTAAGCAAAATGAGCTTTGGTATCATGGTGATAACGCCATCTATAATTTTAAAATGTTTGACGTTACCAAAGATACTTTGAGGGGCATAGTCATAAACTATATCAATCACGATTTCAAATTACAAAGGCGAGTTGATGCGGAGAAAGCCGAATGGAAAAACGGTCAGTGGGTTTTTTATAATTTAATGATAACTAACTTTGACGCTGCTGATACCCCTGTTCTGGAATGGTCTAAAGAAAAGGTTATCCCTCTGCCGGAAAAACCGGATGATTTTAAGATAATGCAGAATGATGCGGAAAAAATGGGATACTTTGATCTCAGGAAATATGTCGGAAAACTTCAGGCGGAAGGCTATGATGCTTCAAGGTATATGGTCGATCTGCATGGAAAACTGGCCTTCCCTTTGGTAACATTAATCCTGGTTTTAATCGGGATTTCCTTTTCGACCCGCTCGGAACGACAGGGAGGTGTGATGCAAAGCGTCGGAATCGGCATCATGGTTGGTTTTTCCTACTGGATAGTCCATGCCTTCAGCATGTCCCTGGGACGCTCGGGAATATTGCCGGCAATTCTTTCCGCCTGGATCACCAACATAATCTTCCTTGCCGTCGGGGCAACATTATTTTTCCGGACACGCACATAAAAAGCTACGTGTGATGGACTCGTAAAAAGTCGCGAAATTAACAATTTTCGGACGACATCGTAAAAAGGTCGCAGGCAAGGCGCGCGAATACTGAGGAATGAGGCGTACTTAACGTACGCCGCAATGACAAGGGATGAAGCGCAACGCAGCATCCGGCCTTTTTACGATGTCGTCACGCGAGGCTTGCAAACAGATTCATATACCTTTTTGCCATATGAACGTCGGTAAAGTTTTCATAGTAGCGACCCAGCGCCCCGCAGACCATTTCTTCGATCGTATTAATATCGGCACCTAACCAATCATTAAATGCCCGGCGAAATGCGCCATAGGTTTCATCTTCTGCATAAAAAGCATAGTCCCCGAGAATTTCGACCAATCCCCCGACACGATTGCAGACAACAGGAATTCCGCGCGCCGCCGCTTCCAGTGCCACCATCCCGAATGGTTCATAGGTGGAAGGAATGGCCAGGACATCGATCTCGTTATAAAACGACTCCAGCCTTTCCCCGCCGCACCATCCCAGATATTGAACGCGATCATTAAGATTTAATTGGTGCAGCAAGTCACGGGCATAAGAGCTGAATCCCCTGCCGGCAATCAGGGCACGATATTCTTCCATGCCTTCTTCGGCAATCATCATCGGTATATATTCCGGACGCTTCCGTGGAACAAGACGGCCGCAAAAGCCGATGATTTTGTTGTTTCTCCTTTTCCCGATTTGGCAGGGAGCTTTAAGACCGTTATGGACAACGGAAACACTGGAATTTATCTTGTGATAGCCATATCGGTAATAGTCTTCCAGTTCCGCCTGGGAAACCAGAACTACCTTATCGCAAGCAGAGATAAGATATTCCTGTTGCCTTATGGAACCGGTTAAATCGACACCATTTGATTCGGCCTCGCAGATAAGCAAAGAATGGATGGTGTAGATGACTTTTTTGTCAATCAGATAATCATGAAAGCTCGAATCATGCTGATAGGAATGGACATTGATCACGGGGGCGCGGAACATCTCGATTTCTTCATAAGAGCCGACGGCAACGTTGCTGTGTCCCGTCATAACTCTTTCAATTTCCGCATCGCTGTAGTTATGATCTATAAGAAACCAGAGGACATTCACCCCCGCAGAGGAAAAACCGCTCGCCATATTCTCAATTACGCTGCCTACACCGCCGCGGCGATTAACCGGCATTTCGTTGGTGACAACAATAGCATCATATTTGTCTGTTACTCCATTGATTATCATGGGTGATAAATTTCTCCCGCTCCTTTGTCCAGAACGCCGATTATTTCAATCGTCCGGCATTCCACAGGATAGTCTTCCGGCTGTTCCCATTGCCCATTGACCTGACCGGCAAAAAAGATTCCGGCCAGGCATTCGTGTAAATCGGGGTTGCAATCCTCCACCTGAAAATTATGCACAATAACAATTCTGCTCACTACCACAGGCAGAATATTGATATCAATCTTCAGAGGAAGCGGATTTATGTAGATTAATTTATGCCTGGCGATTTTGAACGGAGGAATGATTAGTGTGGAATTATCAATGCTCAATAGTTTGTACAGCTCGGTTGCCGTCACAAAAGGAATATCTGTTGTCCGCGGCACGGGCAAAGATTCATCGCAACCGAACAGCTGGCTGGAGGATTGAAAATTATAAGCATAATATGCATAACCTGATGCATGATTAGTCATGAAGAAAAATGCCTCAATCTTTCGACTATAATTCAATATCCTTTTTTACAGCATAACGCATTATCGAAGGCTTATAATCATCGGAGTCGTCCTGCCCGATAGAAAGCACCAGCGCATGAAATAAATCAAATTCATTTTTATAAACTATGTCCTTGATTTTCTTCAGACCGTCAATAACATACGGGGGAACTTTCTTTTCGGCAAGCTCGGCCAGAGTTTCATCCGTTATAGAGTATTCGGTTCTTTTTACCTGTAAATTGCCGCTGAGAAATTCAATCAATGATTCCAAAGATGATTCAATATTCTCCAGGTGATCTTCGAGTTTTTTATCGATGTCTTTGTAAAAATCAATAAGACGGTTAAACCATACCGCCTCTTCACTGCTTATGGCTTCCGTGAAATTCCGGTAGTTTTTGATCGTGCCGTCTTCGTTGATTAAGTAGCGCCCGAGCGAATCCTGAATTGCTTCCCAGATGCCGAATTTGCCGCCGATGGAGAACCGGACGTCGGCGATGCGATAAAGCAGATCTTTGTTGTCACCCGAGCTCAACTGGATGAAAGGGAATTCCCGGCGGATTTTGCTGGCGTAAGAAAAATAAACCGCCGTGATGTACAGGGTGGAGACGGCAAAATAACCTTCGTCATTAGCCCAGAAGGCAAACGAACTTTTATCCGCCTTGCTGTCTGTCTTGACTTTGTTAAACCATTGCATCATCCGGATTCTTTCCTGCTCGTTCATCCGGCGTCTTCTGATATCGGTTATCCGCTCCAGCAAATCCTGGGCGGCAACAAGCAGCGGCTGCAAATATTTTATCCGGATACGCTCATTTTCTTTTTCTTTATCGATGTCGAATTGCTTTTTTAACTTTTGGTTGGTCGTAATTACTGCAATGATGATACTGAAGACGCAACTGATTAGCCCAGGAACAACTAATTTCTCGATAATTTGATCCATGGTGTTATCACCCCGGCATGAATACATTTTTCGAAAATTATAATTAAAACAGCAACTTCATGTCAAGGTAAAAATGGTTTTTTATGCCAATGACATCCTTATATTCATCTGACCTTCAGCCCTTCGTCCAATACCTTTAGAGCAATAGTAGTGTTATTTAAGTTTTCAGAGAGCAATTGTCAAGATTAAAGATTCGACCCCTATTCACCGCTATTCACCTACTGTTGAGCTGCCGTTTTTGGGAGCGGAAATTGTATTTATGCAATTATCCGTGCCAAAAACCAAGCGTAGCGAGAGCTCGTGTTAGCGAGCGGTTCATTTATCGACGTTATGCGAATTTATGGTTCGTATTGTTGCCAAAACGCCATCACAGCCTTTGCCAAATCTATGGCATTAATTTGCCTACCAAAAGTATTGGACGCATCGCCATCTAAGGAGATTACAAGTTTTTCACCCCAGACACCTTTTTTCCATACACCATTAGCCCAGCCCCCCTTTGCCCAAACTCCCCCGGAAATATCGGAATCTTTTACCGATGTATGTTTTTTGCTGGTCGGCTTAAAATGCTTTGCACCAACTGCCAAATGCTCACAAATTTGTAAAACAACATTTGAATCCCTAATTGTCTTTTGAGTAGATTTATCCCCTGGATATGCCCACTCAAGAAGGTGCCAAGCCGTTACAAAAAAATTAAAAGCAATATCCGAATTAATTTGATCATTTTCAAAAGCCAAATACTCTCTTTTTAGCTTTGAATATAAATCTTTAGCTGTTTTTAGTTCGAAGATACCTGACATATTCCTTTGAATTCATATACATCGCTGTTGAGCTGCCGTACCCTAGTGCGGGGTCTGCTCTAACGGCCTTGATAGGCGGAGCGCGAGCGGAGCCGGTAAGGCCAGGGAGGCGAAACCGACTGAAGCGTATCCGTTTGAGCCGCGTGTCAGGCCGTGTTAGATGTCGGGCCGGCGCTTACTCTTGCCTGACTATATCGACCGAGATCTCCACCGCCGGAATCGTGCCTCTGTTCTCAAGCCAGTGTATGGTGTTCCTATCCTCTGGCCAGCCCACTCCCGGTCCATAGTCCGTAGCGACTCCATTTCGATGGTCAGTAATCGTTCCTTGCAGTATGTATACGGTGCCTGGTCTGTCTTTATGGTCGTGAATCGGGCCGAAGACGCCTCCAGAATCGATGGTCACCATACGCATTCGAAGTTGCCGCCCTGCCATGCCCTCGATCTCAGGTCCAAGGTCAACCGTTGCAAGTAACTTCACCGTAACACCTTTCGTCTCAGGTGCCACCTGTTCGTTGCTCATCGTGCTCTCCTCTCTGTGCTTCCAGCTCCTGACGTCGCTGTTGAGCTGCCGTTTTGGGGAGCGAAAATGGCATTTATGCAATTTCCGCCTCGGATGTCCATCTTATCTTTGCCATGTTTTGATCCGGCGCCTCATCTCTTCATCTGAGATGATTTCTTTCATCTTTTGCTTGGCCATGGCCATAACAGCTTCCCCCCTCTCATTTGAGAAGTCCTTCGATATCACCTCCATATCTATAGCACAGAGCATACTTATTTTCAATGATTTCTTCGTCATATTAAATACTTCGGTGAACGGACGGTCAATTTAATCTCCAATAATTCAAAGAAAATTGATTCACGAAAAGCAGCAGAATTAACAATCTTCAGACGACCTCGTAAAAAGGCCGCTGGCAAGGCGCGCGAATCCCGGGAAGCGAGGCGTACTTAGCGTACGCCGCAACGACTCGGGAGGAAGCGGAACGCAGCATCCGGCTTTTTTACGAGGTCGTCAAATAAGCTCATCGAATATCCTATTCACCACATCAACATAGTTATCCCGGTGATGTGTTTTCAAGATTTTTTTTCTTATCTTATGGCTGTTTTCAAAAAAGCTGCCCAGGTATGTCCAGATTTCTTTCATTTTGTTCGTAATATGCGCGGGGCCGAATAATATTTCCGAATATACGGCAAATAACCGGTCATGAAATGCCCTGATGATCTCCACTTTCTCAGGATAAGGCTTCACTATTTTCAATTTGATTTCTTCCGCCAGGAACGGATTTTCCAGGAGGCCCCGGCCGATCATCCAGCGATCTATTGATCCGAACCGCTTCTCCAGCAGTTCCAGTTTGGAAACGGAATTGATATCACCGTTATAGACAATTCGGTGGTTCGAGAGTTCAAGGCACTTTTCGAAAATATCGAGATCAACTTCCCCTGTGTACATTTGCACGCCCGTCCGTGGATGAATGATCAGTTCCTCCAGCGGAAACCGGTTGAAAATCGGAATGAGCTGCAAGATCTCATCAGGATATTGCAGTCCTGTCCGGAGCTTGATCGATAACCGGGGTTTCAGGAACGGCATCGTTTTTTCCAGAAATGCTTCGACCCGGTCGGGGTAGCAAAGAATGCCCGCTCCCCTGCCCTTCTTCACAACTATGCGAAAAGGACAGCCGATGTTCCAGTTAACGGTGCCGCAGCCAATGTCATACAACGCATTGGCAAACTTTATAAAGTCATCCGGTGAGGAGCTCATTATCTGCGGGATCGTGGGAATGCCCGTATTTTTCTCAGGGTAGAGTTCACGCAGTATATAACTGTCCGGTTTCATTTTCTTCGACGGGGAGATAAAGGGCGCCATCGCCAGATCCACTCCTTGGAAGTAAACGGGAAACAGATTGCGGTAAATTATGTCCGTTGTTCCCTGAATTGGTGCGAGGTAAATGATCATTCTTCTTAATCTTGGTTTCCTTTAGCTCTTATATTTCCAGGTTCGAATTAATCGCCGCACTTGTTACCGACTACAGAGAGTTTGTCAAGGCCATCTTTATGCCTGTTGATCTTCTCAATTGACTCTCCGGCACCTCCCGCATATACTCCTTGTAAAAAAACCGGCCAACACCAAAACCGGAGCATGCCGTGATTTTCTTGAGGGTATCCGATGAATATTCAATTTATTGAGGCTTTCTGGAGCAGCGATGAAGACGGAGAATACAGCGCCCGCTATACGGCCAAATCGTTCTGGTCAGGATTCGGTGATGCCTGGTGCTGGGAAAATGACGCCGTGCCGTTGTACATCACCCTGGCCACGATCGATGAAACAGATGCCCTGGCCAATCAATTGAACCTTTTTCGCAACAGCATCGGCCCCGGCATTATGATTCTCAGCGCACATGGTCAAGACCCGGAAGAAGGACGCCGGCATTTGCAGCTGCGCAGCAATCAGGGAGAAAATATTCCAATCGGCTGGCACGATCTCCGCAACATGATCAACGCCGCCGGGAATGCGCAATTGCACAACAAGGTTCTTATAATTGACTCATGCAGTTTTTGCGCTGACGGACAGGAAGCATTAAAAACAGTTGAAGAAACGCAATTGGGTTTACTCTGCGGTTTTGCCAATGATATTGAACCCATCGATTCCATGCTGCTCGAAATCGCCTTTGTCAATTACCTGCTCTGGGAGTGGTGGGATGGTGAAAGAGCTTTCCAGACGGAATTTCTCCAGAGGGCGGCAAATCCCTTCGGGGCTGCATTCCTGAAAAGATATGGTACTTTATCGCGGGAACTGGGCTTTCGAGCCTGGCGGTGGACCGGTGAGAAGGCAGAGGAGATCGGCATCTCGCCGCTCTCATCACCGGATGCTCTTGTGGCAACATCTGATTCCGGGGATAATTAGGAACGGAACAATCGAGAGCAGCGCCCTGTATTTTTCATCGTCACTCGTATTCTTCCAAATAGTTTTCAATGTATTCGCGCACTTTTCTTTTGGGCTGATATATGCCGAAATGCCCTTCGCAGAGGATGTCGGCTTCGAGACCGAGGAGCAAATGCATAGACTTTTTCCAGTCCTCGATATTCGAGCCGAATGCTTTGTGAAAGGGGCCGTGAATATCCTGCCCGAATAATACTCTCTTGCCGTCGCGATCCAGATAAGCGGCAATGGAGCCGGGGGTATGACCGGGGGTATGCAGCCAATGCAATTTTTCCGATCCGAATTGCAGGACTTCCTCTTTGCCTTTAAGTTTCAGGTCTATTTTCGTCGGCGGGAAATTAGCGCCATACCAGTTGGCAGCGGTACGGACGTCATCACCTTTTTCGACAGCCGGGGCATCCAGTTCATGAATGACAATTTTCGTCTGGAAATTCTTTTGAAAAAACGGCGCGGAACCGATGTGATCGATGTGGCAATGCGTTAATATCAGATGGGATATACGGCTCGCGTTGAATCCCAGCATCTGAATATTTTGAATGATTTTCGCCGTGCTGCGCCCTGCTCCGGAATCAATCAGGATAACATCGTCGGCAAAATCGATCAGATAAACTGCCGCATCATCCGCCGAGGTCAGATTAGATCCGCCTACCTGATAAACACCGCGAATTATTTCTTCAGCTTTTATTCTCATAGAAATAACCTTCTGCTTCCGTTATTGCCGATTGGGCGGCATACAGATTTCCGGTAAAAACAAAACAACAAATTACCGCAAATATCATTCTGAGCATTAAGCTCCTTGTTCGTTGAAGGTACCGATCACTTCATTGACATCTTTAATATTATTATATCGGAGATAGTCCTGCATTCCGTCCAGGATGTCCGTCGTGGCATGGGGATTGACGAAATTAGCAGTACCCACCTGCACGGCCCTGGCTCCCACTACCATAAATTCCAGGGCATCGCTCGCGGTCATAATTCCGCCGATGCCGATAACCGGAATGGAGACGCGCCTGACCACCTGCCAGACCATCCGCAGGGCGACTGGTTTAATGGCCGGACCGGAGAGGCCGCCGGTTATATTTTTCAAATGCGGGGTTCTTGTCTTTAAATCAACCGACATGCCGGTTAAAGTGTTGATTAAGGATACGGCGTCCGCTCCTGCCTTTTCCACGGCCACGGCGATTGCCGTAATATCCGTGACATTGGGAGTAAGTTTGATGATGACCGGCAAATCCGTTTCTTCCTTAACCTTACGGGTTACCAAAGCGGCTATTTTAGGATCGCAGCCGAAGCTTAAACCGCCTTTTTTCACGTTAGGGCAGGAAACATTTACTTCCAGGGCGTGCACGCCTTCGACTGAGCTTAACTTTCTGGCTACTTTTTGATATTCGCTGTAAGATTCACCGTAGATATTGGCGACTACGGCAACGTCATGTTTTCTTAAAAAAGGCAGCTTTTCTTCGATAAATACGTCAACTCCGATATTCTGCAAACCAATAGCATTAAGCATTCCGCTGGCTGTTTCCATAATGCGGGGCGACGGATTGCCCGGGCGCGGCTGCAGCGATAAGCCTTTTACCACTATCGCCCCCAACCGGTTCAAATCTACATATTCAGAGTATTCTTCACCGTACCCGAATGTGCCGGATGCCGTCATCACCGGATTCTTCAGCCTGAGCTTTCCTATCTGCACAGCCATCTGCGGGGATGTTTTTGTTTTCATGCTCTTCGATTACTCCCAGATAACATCTTCGAGATTAAACACAGGGCCGTCCGAACAAACTCGTCTGTAGACAGCCTTGCCTGTTTCATCTTTGACGGCTACCGCACATCCCATGCAGGCGCCGGTTCCGCAGGCCATCCGCTCTTCCAGCGAAACCTGACAAAGGAAACCGGTTTTGGCAAGTATTCCGGCCAGTGTTTTCATCATTCCCCTGGGGCCGCAGGCATAAATCGCCGTATTTGCGGGATCATATTTTTTAATGTCTTTTTGAAAGGCGCGGGTTACAAACGCTTTCTGTCCTGATGTCCCGTCATCGGTGCAAACATGCATATTACCACATAATTCCGTCAACTTGTCCAGGCAGACAATTTCTTTTGCCGTTTTCGCGCCCACGTAAAAACTCAGGCAGGACGGCTCAACGCCCGCATCCTTGCAGAAATATTGCGCGAGCATTGATAAAGGCGCCACGCCGATGCCACCGGCAATAAAGACAATATTTTCTTTTTCCGGAAAGATTTTGTAGCTGCCACCCAGCGGGCCATGAATTTCGACCGCAGATCCGGAAATAAGGCTGGACAATATTTGCGTTCCTTTGCCGACAACGCGATAGAGAAGCTCTATTTCAGAGGAAGACTTTTTCCGGGAAAAAGAATAGATGCTGATCGGCCGGCCTAAAAACGGTTCGACAAGCCCGGCAACTCTGATCATGATAAACTGTCCGGGCAAAGGTTTGCCAAAAGCTACAGGCAGCACAATTTTCATCAGGAAAAATTGAGGCTGAATTTCTTCGTTTTTTAATACTTCACCGATGTAAATATCCTTCGCCATTCCAACACTCATAAAAATTGAACTAATCGACTATTTCCGATGATTTTGTAAAAAGCTCCATAGGCATCAGAACAAGGGGTTGCAACCCCTTGTTCTACATCGACTTGGTGTCACACGTCCGCCCACATTATCAATGCATCCTCATGCGTATCCGTATAATACAGCGGCCTTCTTCCTTTTACTACAAAACCGCATTTGCGGTAAAGATTAATTGCTCCGGTATTCGATTCCCGAACTTCCAGCGTCTGAGATTTTACTCCCGCCTGCTTTGATATTTCTCTCATTATATTCATAAAGCCTTGTGCCAGACCCTGCCTGCGAAATTCTTTCTTTACGGCAATATTATGTAAATGCGCTTCATCGGCGATTATCCAGAATATCATATAGCCGCCGATCGTACTTTTATTGTCGTAAGATAGTCTGGCAACCAGACACTGGGCATGCGCAACTTTAAGTTCATCAAGAAACATCCCCTCTGTCCAGGGCGATGTAAATGATTCCTTTTCAATCGCCAGAATTTCGGATAAATCTTTTTTGCCTATCAAATCAATGACTACCTGCATGACATCATTTTCAGGACACATGAGAAAACTCCCGGGCAATAAAAATAATTAATATTGTTTTTTGCATATTGTCAGTTGGGAATAGAAACAATAAAGGTGGTAAATTGTAAAAATGAAAGGCACACATACTTTCAGAATCAGACGGCAGTTAAACCTGCCTGCAACCACATTATTCCATTTCCAAATCAAGCTCTACCTTTGCTGGCAAAGCCTGCCCCGGCGCAGGCCGGGGTCGTCGGCTTCCTCAACGCATGTATAATACGCCTCGTCGCCTCTTCCCCCGCTGGCGGGGGTAGGGGGTGGTTGCCGCCGCGGTATCATCTTTGATTTGGAAATGGAATTACAGGCAGGCTTTGTCAATTGCTCATCCTGCTGCTTTTTTTCTTAATATTTCACTGGCCACGGATATATTTTTTTTACCATATTCTTTAATCATGCAGGCATATTCATTTAAAGTCATGTCACTTTTTTCATACGACAATTTCAGCATCATAGGTAAATTAACCCCGGTGACTACTTCCACTTTTCCTTCTTTTAAAAAAGATAACGAAAAATTGGACGGCGTTCCGCCGAAAAGGTCGGTAAGAATCAAAACACCTTTCCCTTTATCCAGTTTTTTTATGGCATTGCCTATTTCTTTTTTCAAATCTTCGGCACTTTTTGTCTGATCCGCCGGAATATGCATAACACCTTTGAGCGGGCCCTTAATCAGCTCAGCCACTCTAATAAGTTCCTCACCCAAACTGCCATGCGTAGTTATAAGCACACCAATCATTATTGTTTCCTCTATAAAAGCCTCTTACATGAAATTTTTCCGACATTCTCCTACCGGCAAAATCGTGGTAAGCTAATTTATTGCCGTGTAATTGTCAAGATTTATAACAATTTATTTTGGTTGAGGATAACCTACCGTGTGCACCAGAATAATTTTCTGTTTATCACGCAATTGCATGTCTTTCGCCAGCCGGTCCTTGTCCACCATACCGCGCAGAACCGTATTCAAACCCGCGGAAGCACAATACAAATAAACATTCTGAGCAATGAAGCCGGTATCCACGGAAGAGTAGATGATCTTGTCTTCTTCCGATCCAATTCCCATTTTCGAGTAATCCGCCACGTAGATCAGCTGCACCGGTGCACCGGCGACCTGAGTTCTTGCAGGCTGTAAAACGGCAACCGTATTTTTGCGCAGATCCTTTTTTAATACCGGATTGAGAGTATGAGTTTTAGCATTATAAAGATAAAGCCCCTCTTCCAGGGCGACATATACATCAATTTCCTGCCAGTTAAGGGCGGAGGGAGCTGTGCGCTTGCCGCTTTCCGGCCGGTTGATTCCGCAGGCAGCCCAGAGAAGGCTGGAAAGAACTTCCGGCGGCAGTTTTTTGCTGCTGAATGACCGGGACGTTTTCCTCTCCTGCAAAGACTGCATGAGAGATTTTCCTCCTTTAAGATCAGGCGGTGGAAGTTTAACCGGATTCAGGTCGGCGGCAATGGTAGAAGAAACAAAGCAAAATATTATAGCGACGGCAAACAATACATTTTTCAACATAATATCCTCCTTTTTGTATTTTACGGTTTGCGTTAATACCAGTTGCATTCAAAGCATAACGCGGCGGCAAGGAGGAGGCTCCGCAGGCGTATTACTAATACGTTGAGGAAGCCGACGACGCAGCCAACAAAGTTAGGCAAAGAACGCAACTTGGTATAAGTAAATCTATAAAACTATTTTTATAGCCCGATGAGCCTTAAACGCACTATACAATTCCATTCGATGAGATTCGCTCTCCACTACCAGCTCCACGTTCAAAGAAATGTACCGCGCTGTTTCACTGATGCGTGAAAAAGAGACTTTACACGGCCGGTCCTGAATAATTTCCGCTACGGCTGTCTGCATTTCATCCTGGTTCGTACCGATGATCTTATAAATCCACTGACAGGGATACTCCAGGTGCAGCTTATGTCTGTTATTATCGAACAATATTTTACTCCGTAATTTCTTTTCTCAACTTCACCGGCTGAATCTGTTGCTTCCGCAAGCGCAGATTGATCATTTCCACCGAAACGGAAAATGCCATGGCAAAATATATATAACCTTTCGGAACATGTACATCGAAACCTTCAACAATTAATGTAACACCGACGAGGATGAGAAAAGACAAAGCAAGTATTTTTATAGTCGGATGAGCATCTACAAAGTCTGAAATCGGCTTGGCGGCAAACAACATGACACCGACGGCCAGAACGATCGCTATCGCCATGATTGAAAGATGCCGAGCGAGCCCGACAGCCGTGATGACGGAATCCAGTGAAAAAACAATATCAAGTACAGCAATTTGAAAAAGAACCGCCGCCATTGTAACTTTTTTTATTATTGGCTTGCTTTGCTCAGTTCCTTCCAGGCTGGTGTGAATTTCATGGGTCGCCTTGGCCAGAAGAAACAATCCTCCTCCGATTAAGATGATATCGCGTCCGGAAATATCCTGCCCGAAGATTGAAAACAAGGGCTGAGTTAAATTGGCCACCCAAACAATGGAAAATAATAATAACAGGCGTGTAAGCATTGCCAGCATCAGGCCTATATTGCGGCCAAGATCTCTTTTTCGGGCGGGAAGACGTCCCACCAGAATGGAAATGAAAATAATATTGTCGATGCCGAGAACAATTTCCAAGGCTGTCAGTGTTCCCAGTGCAATCCATGCTTCCGGATTAGTAACCCATGTAAACATTTTTTTCTCCGTTCATTTTGTTGTTCGGCAGATTATCAAATAAATGTAGCACAAAATGATTCAATGGAGAAACAGGAATTTCAATAAGAATACGATGGGATAAGCAACAGTACCGGGACGGCATCTCGGCTGCGCAAAGAATCTTGCGCCTTATTCCAATTCTAAATCAAGCGCTATCTTTGTTGGCACAGCCTGCCCCGGCGCAGCCCAGGGTCGTCGGCTTCCTCAACGCATGTACAATACGCCTCGTTGCCCTGTCCCCCGCTGGCGGGGGTCGGGGGTGGTTGCCGCCGCGATATCATCATTGATTTAGAAATGGAATAAGGGAATGCTGATGCTGTATATTTCAGGAATCAGCCTGATAATCATCCAGAGACAAAACCTGCTTTGTCAGCTCAGTTATTAAATCGTCGTTCAGTTCAGAAAGCGAAACCTTTCTCAAGCATCCAGGCACTTCCATATCGGAGAGAACGAACTTGGGCAGGCTGCTGTTTTTGAAGCCCTCGACAACGGCATATTCAACTCCTTCGGCCTGAAGATCGGCCAGCGCTGAATTCAAGTCACCGCGGTCCCGTGTCACCTTGAGCCTGGCATCGCCCAGGCCGATGACGACATCCGCCCCGGCATCGAAGTGGCGCTTGGTATCGCCTTGATCCACGGGGTGCGTAACCATATTTTTCACCGTTCCCACCCTGCCGTATCTGGACAAAGAACTGACAAGGGCGGCAACCAAAGTGGTCTTGCCCGTTTTCTTGGTTCCTACTACGGATATCACTTTCATGTTTAGGCTATTTGCCTTCTTTGATTAACATCGTCGCCGGATCGAGCAGCAGGGAATGCTTTTTTGCATCCGCTGACTGTCCTTTCAGGGCTTTAATATAGACTTCATCGCCTTTTGCCTCCAACTGGACAATAACATCGAAGAGGTCGGCGACATGCAGGAAAGAAACGGGCAGACCATTATCTGCCGGAGGTTCATGGCGATGGGCATGCACGGTAAACCATATCCTCATTGCATACTTTTTTGCCAGTTCTTTTAAAAGTAAAAGCTGCCCGCGGCCGGCCTGATCAAATCTCAAACCGTCAATAATCACAGTATGCGGCTTGAAAATATTTTGCTGCAGCAAATCGGTCAGACGCTCTTCCAGTGTGGGAACGCTGAAACTTTCCACCCTGAAGGTCATGATAAATCGATAGGGCTGGATTTTATCCCAGTATTCCTGAATTTCCGGTTCGGTAAAATTTCCGGCGATATTGTGAAACAGTTCACGATACCAGATGTCCACCTTACTTACCGCATCGTGCAGGCTCACATGCAAAACGGATTCTTCCCTTATCATCATGTTTAAAGCCACTTGAACAAGCAAGGCGGTTTTACCCACTCCGGCATGCGCCATAACAGCGCCTAATCCTCCATTGAGCAAAATGTCTTCCTGCTCATAGCCCAGCTTTATCAATGGATTGCGGTATATTATTTCCTTTTTCAGCATGACGATGTCCTTGTATGTTAAACGGATTATATTCTCTTCACGTCTTAACGCGGTCGTGTTTCTTGACATTTTTTAGTTTTAAGCGGCTGTTTTCTTGTTCTGAGCTACTTCCAAAGCAATCTTTTCGGCAATCGACTGCGGAACAAGCCTGTATTGTGCAAATTCCATAGTAAATTGAGCCTTGCCTTGCGTTGATGAACGCAGCACGGTTGAAAACCCGAACATTTCCGCCAGAGGTACTTGTGATTCAACCACACACATAACGCCTTCATCCTGCGAGCCGACAATCATACCGCGACGCTGATTCAAAAGCCCCATAACCGCTCCCTGGAATTCAGGCGGAGTCTCGACAACGACCTTCATTATCGGTTCATGCACAACCGGCTTCGCCCGGAGATAGGCTTCTCGAAACGCACCACGTGCCGCAGCCTGAAAGGCCATGTCCGAGGAGTCAACAGCATGAGAAGATCCGTCATTGATTACCACTCTGACGCCGGTGATTGGGAACTCCAGTTTGGGCCCCTTCTCCATGCTTTGCCGGAATCCTTTTTCGCAGGCGGGAATGTACTGTGTAGGAATCGCGCCGCCGACTATCTTATTGTCAAAAATGAATTCGGCCTCGGTAATGGGCTCGATATAACCGGCAATACGGCCAAATTGGCCTGCACCACCGGTTTGCTTTTTATGAGTATAATTAAAATCGGCGCGCTGGGTAATAGTTTCACGGTAAGCAACACGGGGATTTCCTGTCGTCACCTCTGCACCGTACTCGCGCCGCATCCTTTCAACATAGACATCCAGATGCAGTTCACCCATTCCTTCGATTATCGTTTCATTTGTTTCCTGATCGACAAAAGTCTTAAACGTCGGGTCTTCCTTGGAGAATCTGTTTAAAGCCTTCGACATGGCCATTTGTGACTTGTTGTCCTTAGGCGATATGGCCAGCGAAATAACCGGTTTGGGAACATACATGGAGGTCATGGTCAGGTTAATACCTGAAGACACAAAAGTATCGCCGGAAGAACATTCAATTCCGAAGAGAGCACCAATGTAGCCGGACTGCAGATTTTCAACTTCTTCCATCTGATCGGCATGCATGCGGACAACGCGTCCGACTTTCACTTTTTTACCGCTCCGGACATTAACAATTGTCGATCCCTTGGACACCGTTCCCTGGTAAACACGGATATAAGTCAGTTGACCATATTTGCCGTCTTCCAATTTGAAAGCCAGCGCAACAATCGGTTTATCCGGGTCATTTTCCAATACAACCGGCTCTTCATTTTTTTCCATATCCAGCGCGACATTTTCCACTTCGGAAGGACATGGTAAAAGATAGTTAACTCCGTCGAGTAAAGGCTGAATTGCTTTATTTTTATAGGCAGATCCCATATAAACGGGAGTAATTCCTCTTTTTAAAGTACCTTTACGCACTGCGGCATAAAGCACTTCCTGCGTAATTTCTTTTTCTTCCAGAATCGCTTCGGTCAGTTCATCAGAGAACATCGATGCCGCATCAATCAATTCTTCCCTTCTTGATTTCGCTTCAGCCAGAAGTTTTTGTGGAATTTCTTCCGTGCGGATTATTTCCCCATTATCTCCATCAAAGTAAAGCGCTTTCATGCTGACAAGATCGATCACTCCTTCCAGATCAGTTTCCAGGCCGATAGGAATTTGCATTGCCACAGCATTGTGTCCCAGTTTAGACCGCAGTTGATTGATTACCCGGAAAGGATTGGCGCCACTGCGATCACACTTATTAATAAAAGCAATACAGGGAACTTTATATCTCTTCATTTGCATGTCGACGGTAATTGATTGGGATTGAACGCCGCCAACAGCGCATAAAACTAGAATAGCACCATCCAAAACTCGAAGAGACCTTTCTACTTCTATAGTAAAGTCGACATGTCCCGGAGTGTCAATAATATTGACCTCATAGCCGTTCCATTCGCAATATGTAGCTGCAGAAGCAATTGTAATTCCACGTTCTTTTTCCAATTCCATAGAATCCATCGTCGCTCCCACACCATCTTTCCCTTTGACGTCATGAATGGCATGTATTCTCTTGGTATAGAAAAGAATTCTTTCCGTTAGAGTGGTTTTCCCGGAATCAATATGGGCGCTGATGCCGATATTGCGAATTTTTACATCGTCGATTTTCATTTCCTAATAAACCTTCCTTAAAATAATCATCTGATCCAATACATCAATAAAAAAATCCCCTCATTTGGAAGAGTCTCTGCCAGATGTGGGGATCTAACGTTAACAAACAACTCAATTTTGCATTGTATATATGTTGCGATGCAATATGTCAAGCCAATTTTTTCTTTTATACCTGGCTTGACATAGTTTTCAGAGCACATATATTTACCAAAAATGGTTGTGAGGTATTGAAAATGGCTTATAAGGTAAAAATATATGCTTTGAGTACCTGTAGTCATTGTAAGGCCACGAAAAAATTTCTGAATGACATTGGAATTAAGTTTAAATGCACGGACGTAGATTTACTCGAAGGATCAGAAAGGGAAAATGTTCTAAAGGAAGTGGTCAAATATAATCCTCAAAGATCATTTCCGACCATTATAATAGGCGATAAGATAATAGTAGGCTTCCGGGAAGCCGATATCAAGAAAGCATTGGGTATTTAAAATGACTTCCGACGAGCTTTATGAAACGCTGAAGAAAATTCAGGAACCTAAAGGTTTTTTCTTTAATAAGGATAAAGATCTGGTTTTGGAGATTCTTAAAGACCTTTTAATAAATAAGGAACGATACGGCTACATGTCCTGCCCGTGCCGCCTCGCCAGCGGTGACCGCGAAAAAGACCGGGATATCTTTTGTCCCTGTGCTTACCGCCCGGACGACGTCAAAGAATATGGCAGTTGTTATTGCAATTTATACGTCTCTCAGGAATGGAATGAAGGGAAAATTGAACACCAGTATGTCCCTGAAAGAAGACCTGCGGAGAAAATGGCTTTTTAATCGGAGCGCTACTAATTATATATTTTATTTTATTGACAAAATAATAAATAAAAATGATAATTAAATATTTATAAAACATGACTAAGGATTATTTATATGATTAACCAATATAAGTGCAAGAAAAAGGGAACTTTGATTGACGAAGTGTGCCTCGATACCACCTGTGAATGGCGTTTAAAAAATGAAGCTTTCTTAAATTGCACGTGGGTAGCTTGTAATTTTGGGCCTTTTACTTTGGAAGAAGTGGGTGACATGATGGGTGTCACCAGGGAACGAATCCGCCAAATCGAAGCCAAGGCCTTGAAAAAACTGCAACATAAGAAAAGAAGAGATCAACTGAAAGATTTTGCGGCACCTGGTAATGACTGGGATAACCTTTAAATTTTCACTGTTTTTCCAATTAGAAACAATATGAAAGCTACATTGGTGCGGCGTCCGGATGCTTTCCGGACGTGTACTTCATGTAACTGCCGTGTTTTTCTTCTCCAGGAAAACCGTTTTCAGGTTAATTATTATCAACTTTTGATCGCAGTTCCTTTCCTGTTTTAAAAAAAGGAATTTTTCTGTTTTCCAGTTTAACTTCGGCACCCGATTTGGGATTTCGCCCTAAGCGAGCTTTTCTTTCGCGAATGGTTATGTTTCCAAATCCTCTTATTTCGATGCGCTCACCGCGTTTCAATGCATCAACCATTGAATCAAATATTATATTTACCGCATAAGAGACATCTTTCTGGGTATAGATTTTCAAAGTTTCCTGCAATTTTATGATTAAATCTTTTTTTGTCATGTTTATTTTTCAAGGACAATACAAATAGCCGATACCGCCCCAATTTTCGATTTTTCCTTTTAAAGAGCGGTTAACTTGGTTTGCCGCACTTTCGAACATATAATCAAAAATTGATGCTCTTTTTTGCGGTGGATAGACAAGATCATACTTTCCACTTTTCCCGGCTAACTGACTGGCTAACCTGGCAGCGGAACCCATATTTCCCAGATAATCGACCAACCCATATTCCCGCGCCTGGCGTCCGGAGAAAACCCTGCCATCGGCAATACTTATTACCTTTTGCCGTGAAATATTACGGTTATGGACAATGACATCGACAAATTGATTGTAAATATCATCAACCAGGTCCTGGATTATTTTTCTTTCTTCCGGAGTCATTTCTCTCAAAGGCGAGCCGATATCTTTATATTTGCCGCTTTTCACCGCCGAAGCCTTCAGACCGATTTTTTTCAGCAGTTCCTCAACATTAGCAAACTGCATAATTGCCGAAATGCTTCCTGTAATGGTGCCGGAATTGGCAACAATTTTATCCGCTCCGCAGGCAATTAATAACCCACCGGAAGCAGCAACCGAACCCATCGATGCCACAACTTTTTTTCGTTTTTTCAGTTGAACGACGGCATCATAAATTTCCTGCGAAGCAGCGACACCACCGCCCGGTGAATCAATTCGGAGGACCACGGCGACAATGGAATCATCCCTGCCGAAATCCTCCAATTGCTCGATAATTTCCCTGGAATCGGTGATAACACCATTAATAGTCACGACACCGATTTGATCGTTTAAAGAAAAACTTTTTGCTTTTCCCGTACGAGCACCGATTCCATAGAAGAAAAAATATAAAACAACCGCCAAAACAATAAGTAAAAGCATTCCTAAAAATACAGGATGTTTTCTCATGCTTTATGCACCTTTTGGTGGATTGCCTATCCTTACATCCGCCAGCGCCTGGGCCAGACTGGAACCTATATTTTCCGTATTATTGAGATATTGATTCTTCGCCGGAGTCGGGGGAGGAGCTTCCATATCTTTAATGCTCAACCTGATTTTCTTAGCTTTAGTGTCAATACTCTTTACATAAGCTGATACCGAGTCTCCCACTGAATAAAGTTCCGAAGAGCTCTTTACCCGTTTCTGGCTTATTTCAGAAATATGGACAAGACCTTCAATTCCTTCTTCAATTTCCACAAAAATTCCGAAATCGGTAAAGTTCGTTATCTTGCCGGTTACAATACTGCCCGGAACATATTTCTGGGCCAGATCTTCCCAGGGATTCTTTTCAATTTGCTTAATACCCAGGGAAAACTTTTCATTTTCGATATCTACATTTAAAACAACTGCTTCGACTTCCTGTCCCTTTTTAAAATGTTCGGCCGGATGAGTCACTCTATGCTTCCAGGATATATCGGAAACGTGCACCAATCCGTCAATCCCTTCTTCAATGCCGATAAAAACACCGAAATTAGTTATATTACGGACAACACCTTTAACAACAGTCCCAACCTTGTATTTTTCCCGAAGTTTTTCCCAGGGATTGGGTGATGTTTGTTTTAAACTTAAAGATACGCGCTTGGCTTCCGGATTTACTTCCAGGACAACCACGTTTATTGTTTCGCCAACACTCAACACTTTTGAGGGATGCTTGATTTCTCTTGTCCAGTACATTTCAGATATATGGACCAGACCTTCAACACCAGGTTCCAGTTCCACAAAAACACCGTAATCAGTCAGATTTACAACTTTACCGCTGACTAAAGCGCCGACAGGATATTTTTCAGTAATTTGCTCCCAGGGATTTCCCGTCAATTGTTTCAAACCTAAAGAAACTTTTTCTTTTTCCGGGTCAAAGGAAAGGACTTTTACCGTAATTTTGTCGCCTTTATGGAAATTTTCCGCCGGTTTGGCAATGCGTCCCCAGGAAATATCCGTGACATGAAGAAGTCCGTCGATCCCGCCCAAATCAACAAAAATACCGTAATCGGTAATATTTTTAATAATACCTTCGATGACGCTTCCTTCTTTTATATTACTTAACGTTTCTTTCTTTTCCGCTTCTCTTTCGGCCGCAACAATTGATCTGCGGGACAAAACGACATTGTTACGTTTCCGGTCATACTTTAATATATGAAAATCCAGTGTCTGGCCGACAAATTTATCTAAATCTTTAACGGGGCGTGTATCTATCTGTGAACCAGGCAAGAAGGCGGTCACACCGATATCAACTGAAAGGCCGCCTTTGACCTTTTCAATAACTTTGCCTTTAATCGTACTATTATTTTCACAAACACTCTTAATCTCATCCCAGACTTTTAATTTCGCTGCCTTCTCTCTGGATAAAATCAAATTTCCTTCAGAATCTCTTTTGTCAATGAACACCACTATATCGTCACCGACGGCAATGTTCATATTCCCTTCCGCATCTCGAAGTTCCTTGGCAGGAATAAAACCTTCGGTTTTCCAACCAACATCGACCATCACGGTATCCGCATTAATTTGCACCACTTTACCGGTTGCGATATCTCCGTATTGTATTTGATTGAGACTCTGTTCGTAGAGTTCTTTGAAACCGACATCTTCTTCCTGAGATTGAAATGCGTGTACTGCTGAATCTTTTTCTACATCTTCCTTAGCAAAGTTTGAGTTATTATTGTTAACCATTAACCAACACCCCCCTGTTTTTTATAAATACAAAAAAGTTTTTTTAACATACTGAAAATTAAATAGCAAGATAATCCCTGCGTAATTTTCGTTATTTCTTATTATTTTACAGCAGATTATTTATTTAACACTTGACTGATAATTTTTTCTATGACTTCCGGTATAGACATTTTAGTCGAATCGATAATAATGGATGATGAAATTGGTTTTAACGGGGCAATTTCCCTTTTTGAATCCTGATTGTCCCTTGCCAGCATGTCTTTTCGAATAGAATGAAACTCGGAGGAGTCGCCCTTATTCTTAAGTTCTTTATGCCTTCTTTTTATTCTTTCCTCAATATCAGCATCAAGATAGAATTTATAGTCAGCGTCGGGAAACACTACGGAACCCATATCTCTGCCTTCCGTAACTATGCCGCCCCGGGCGCCTGCCTCTCTTTGCAGTTCAAGTAATCTTTGCCGAACAACGGGGAAAGCGGATATTTTTGACGCGGTCAGTCCTATTTCTTCCGTCCGGAGCTTATCACCGACATCTTCTCCATCGACATACACCTTCATCTGACCGCCAACATTTTTTAAAGATATGCTGATGTTCGAGCATAGACTATTGAGCGTATCCATATCATCAACATTAATTTTATTTTTTACAGCCTTATACGCCAACGCCCGATACAGGGAACCCGTGTCCAAATATATATAGCCCAGTCTTTTCGCCACAATTTTGCTCACGGTGCTTTTACCTGCGCCGGCCGGTCCGTCAATAGTAATGATCATTTTTCTCTGCATTAATTAATCCTCATTGAAGATTACTAAAAAGGCTTTCTTGCTTTAAACAAGTAAAAAGGATAATATTATGAAGAATTTTATTAAATTTAGAAAAAAATGATTATGCGTAATTTCATTCAAAATCAATATATTTCTCTTGTTTTTGTGTTTTTTGTTCTATTTTTCCGGGCTACTGTCTGTTTTGCCGAATTCACCATCGATGATGAAAAGAAGCTGGGCAAAGAGTTTTACGATAAAATGGTCAAACACCATTTGCTTTTGGAAAACAGACACCTGAACGAATACATAGTTAAAATAGGCAATCTGGTTTTAAAAGGCAATAAACAGGTTCCCTTTCAATTCCATTTTTCCATAGTCAACGATACTGCAATCAATGCATTCGCCACCCCCGGAGGATATATTTACGTCAATAAAGGCCTCATCAATGCCGTAGAAAACGAAGGGGAATTAGCCGGTGTTATTGCTCATGAAATCGCTCATGCCAACGCCCGCCATATTGCCAGCATTATTGAAAAATCACAAAAGCTGAGTATTGCTACTCTCGCTGCCATCCTGGCCGGCGCTTTCCTTGGAGGAGGAGGCGAAGCTACCGCGGCAATTGCCGCTCTTGCCGTTGCCGGCTCAACCAGTTTAAGCCTGAAATACAGCCGGGAACACGAAGAGGAAGCAGACCGTCTGGGAATAGAATACCTCACAGGAGCAGGATATTATCCGGCCGCAATGGTGGACTTCCTTAAAATTATTAAAAAATACGAGTACCTATCCAAGAGCATTCCATCTTATCTGTTAACGCATCCCGGCACTGACGAACGCATGTTTTATCTCGACAGCCTGCTTCTGACAAAATATCACCAAAAAGGATTGAAAAACATCGTCGGCAACTTAACCAGAATCCAGGCCCTGCTGATACTGGATGGTGATGATTTAAAATCCAAACAGAAACAATTGGAGGAATTATTAGCCAGAAATCCCGGAAGCGTTGATTTGCTTTATGCCCTTGCCCTGGTTGAAGAAAAGCTGGGAAAAACGAATGATGCTTTAAATCACTATCAGAGAGCGCTGAGTTTATCTCCCCGTGATGTAGACGTCTTAAAATCGATGGGTCTGTTATATCTGAAAATAGGAAAAGCCTACGAGGCGCAGGAATATCTTCAGCGCGCCAGGGCCGTCAACAATAATAATGACGATGTCACTTTTGCCCTGGGAAAAGCTTATGATGCGCTGGGTAAATATGACAATGCCCTGGAATGTTTTCTGCAGCTGAAAAACAAAAAAATCGATGATGAAATCGACATTCATTATTATATTGCCATGACCTATGGAAAATTAAACATTCTGGGCGAATCTCATTACAATTTTGGTTTATACTTTAAAATACTGAAGAAAAAAGACACTGCCCTGTTTCATTTTAAAAAAGCACTGGATTATTTTCCACCGGATTCGGCGCGCGCAGATGCCATCAACCAGGAAATTAAAGATCTGAACAGTAAAGAGGCGCCTAAAAAAACTCTTCCGGCGCGTCCAGGACGGCTCAGAGTCAACTACCTTAGGCCATAGAAAAGTATCAGGCTGACGTTTACGGCCATATTCATGGTTTCTTTTTTATCCATTGCGAAAAATTTAACAATACATTATAAGACCGTTCTGTAAATCGATTATGTCTGGACATTATTAAGTTTGCCGCATCAACAACGAATTTTTCCGCAATAACCGATGCAGCAGCTTAATATAACAAATACCTTTCAGGGAGGGAGTAAACAAAGTGAATATTCTCATTTTTGGACCTAACGGCAGCGGTAAAGGAACTCAGGGAGCAATAGTGCAAAAGAAATATGGCGTACCCCACATTGAAACGGGTGTTATTTTCCGGCAGAACATATCCAAAAAGACGCCTCTGGGAGAAAAAGCAAAAGCATTCATCGACAAGGGAGAACTAGTTCCCGACGACATTACTATCCCGATGATCCTGGACCGGTTAAAAGAACCTGATTGCAAAGACGGCTGGCTTCTGGACGGTTTCCCCCGTAACCTGGCACAGGCCGAAGCGCTTTGGGCGGCACTGCAGAAAGAAAACATCAAACTCGACTACGTCATAGAAATCGATCTGGATCGTGAAACAGCCAAAAAACGCATCATGGGACGCAGACTTTGCAAAACAGACAACAATCATCCCAACAATATTTATATCGATGCAATCAAGCCTGTCGAAAAAGACGGTAAATTAGTCTGCCGCGTCTGTGGTTCCGAGGAGTTATCCACCCGCGCCGACGATCAGGATGCCGACGCCATTGATAAGCGCCACGGAATCTACTATGACACGAAGACCGGTACGCTGGCCGGCGTGAACTTTTTTAAGGAGAGAACCAAAGTAATCGTTGTTGATGGAAGTGCAGGCGTGAAGGAAGTATCCGAAGATCTGTTGAAAAAACTTGCCTAACCGTTAATATTAGATTGAATTAATATTGGATTGAATATAAAAGCCTTCCGCAGCTTGGAGGGCTTTTTTTAATACAGTTATGGAAAATATAAGAAATTTCAGTATTATCGCTCATATTGATCACGGCAAGTCCACGCTGGCCGACCGGTTGATCCAATTTACGGGTGTCTGCAACGACAGAAATTTTCAGGATCAAATGCTGGACAATATGGACATCGAGCGGGAACGCGGCATCACCATCAAAAGCAATGCAATTTCATTGCCTTATAAGGCTAAAGACGGAAAAGAGTATATTCTGAATCTGATTGATACTCCGGGACATGTGGATTTCTCTTACGAAGTTTCCCGATCGCTCGCCTCCTGCGAAGGAGTTTTACTGTTAATCGACGCCGCCCAGGGTGTTCAGGCTCAGACAGTGGCCAACCTGTATCTGGCGATGGAACATAATCTCGCCATTATACCGATCATCAATAAAATTGATCTGCCTTCCGCCGATGTTGACCGTGTTCTGGAAGAAATTGATTCGGAACTGGGGCTGGATCCGGACACACATATCAAATGCTCGGCTAAAGAAGGAATCGGCATAGAAGAAATTCTGGAAGCTATCGTCGAACGCATTCCGCCTCCTCAAGGCAATGCTGCTAATCCCCTGGCCGCTTTGATTTTCGACGCCAAGTATGACTCCTTTCGCGGCACAATCATTCATTGCCGCATTTTTGAAGGCAGCGTCAAGGGCGGCGACCTGATTAAATTCATGTCCAATGATGCCACCTATAAAGTGGAAGAAGTGGGACATTTTCTGCTGGCCCGCGCCAAACGGGAAAAACTCAGCGCCGGAGAAGTGGGTTACATTATCGCCGGTGTAAAAACTGTTTCGGACGTACGCACAGGCGATACGATTACTCTTCAGGGCAAGCCCTGCAGCCAACCGCTGCCCGGATTCAAGGAAGTCAAGCCGGTTGTCTTTGCCTCCATCTATCCCATCGCCTCCGACGATTACCAGGATCTGGCCGATTCACTGGAAAAATACAAGCTCAACGACGCATCATTCATTTATGAGAAGGATTCTTCCGCCGCGCTGGGGCAAGGTTTCCGCTGCGGTTTTTTAGGCCTGCTGCATCTCGATATTGTGCAGGAACGCCTGGAAAGAGAGTTCGATCTGTCCATCATTCTTTCCGTACCGAGCGTTCGCTACCGTTTTACGCTCAAAGACGGCTCAACATTTTACGTGGACAACCCGACCCACTACCCCGATCCAATAGAAATCGCCAAAGGAGAAGAGCCGTACATCCGCGCTGCCATGATGCTGCCCGAACGCTATCTCGGCGCAGTAATGAAGCTGTGCATGGAAAAACGCGGCGTCAATTCCAACATGAACTATACCGGTCCGGGACGGGTTGAGTTATCTTATGAGATGCCGCTGGCGGAAGTTATCTATGATTTTTATGACCGCTTCAAATCCGTGACTCAGGGCTATGGTTCCTTCGATTATGACATCATCGATTACCGGGAAAGCACTCTGGTCTTAATGGATATTCTGGTCAACGGCGAAAAGGTTGATGCTCTCTCGCAAATCGTTCATCGGGAACGCGCCCGCGCCCGCGCACTTTTGGCCTGCGACCGGCTCAAGGAAGAAATCCCGCGACAAATGTTCAAGATCGCCATTCAGGGAGCAATCGGCGGAGAAATCATCGCCCGCAGCACCATCAGCGCTTTCCGTAAAGACGTGACCGCCAAGTGTTACGGCGGTGACATTACCCGCAAGAGAAAATTGCTGGAAAAGCAAAAAGCTGGCAAGAAGCGCATGAAGATGATCGGCTCCGTTAGCATTCCGCAAAGCGCGTTTCTCGCAGTATTGAAGTCCGACAATGACTAAAGCAGGTCTTTACATTCACGTACCCTTTTGCCTGAGCAAATGCGCTTATTGCAGCTTTTACTCGATTGAATCCATCAGTCTTATTCCGGATTACCTGGCGGCACTGCAGAAGGAAATTAAATTTTACCGGAAATATTTCGCTTCCTTTGATACCATCTACATCGGCGGCGGCACCCCTTCCCTGCTTAAAGCTGAACAATTGGCGAACATTTTATCGTCCATCCGTAAAACATACAAAATTGCCGCCAATGCTGAAATCACCCTGGAAGCCAACCCCGGAGATATCTCCCGGGAACATTTAAAAATGCTTAAAAGCATCGGCATCAATCGTTTGAACATCGGCATTCAGTCATTCAGCGACAAGATTTTAAAATTCCTGGGACGCAGGCACTCGGCTAAAGAAGCAGTTGCTGCGATCGATGCGGCCAGACAGGCCGGATTTGATAACCTGGGAATAGATTTGATTTATGGCGTTCATGGCGCCGGCATTAAATCCTGGGAAAACACTTTACAGAAAGCCGTTGCCTGGGAACCGGAGCATATTTCCTGCTACCAGCTTTCGCTGGACGATAAAACGCCGCTCTATCAACGATATGTGAAAGAAAGTTTTCCGATGCTTACGGAAGATCAGGAGCTCAAATTTTTCCTGACCACTTCCGCCCAACTGGAAGCCGCAGGTTATATCCATTACGAAGTTTCCAACTTCGCCCGCACTGAACAGCTCAAATCAAGACACAACATGAAATACTGGCAACACGTACCCTACTTGGGCTTGGGTTCGGCGGCGCATTCTTTTCTGGATGAGAAACGCTGGTGGAACAAATCTTCCGTCAGTGACTATATTACGGAGCTTGCAGAAGGCAAAATGCCGCTGGATAGCTCGGAGACGCTTAGTCCGGATCAACTGCAACTGGAGGCTTTGTTCCTGGGCCTGCGTACCAAAGATGGAATCGACCTCAAGCTTTATCAGGAGAAACACGGTCTGGATTTACTTGCCGAAAAAAAGCAGGTAATCGAAAAGCTGCTGGAAAACGACCTGGTGAAGATCGAGCAGGGATTTTTGAAGCCAACGCTCTACGGCCTGGCCGTAGCCGACAGCCTGGCGTTAATTTGAGGAACTTGGTCATGCCATACACCTCTGTCATTCCCTTGCGAATGACAACGAGAAGGTAAGCATGCCCCGTACTTGATACGGGGGGAATCCAGAAAAAAACCATACTGTATTGCCCAATCAAGAGACTGTGTCACAATTACTTTTTTGTTATTCCGTGCAAGCGAAGCGCGACACGGAATCCAGTATTATCAGTAAGTTCTGGATACCGGCCTTCGCCGGCATGACGATTATTGGGATAATTTTCCTATTATGACACAGTCTCCAAGTTGGGCAATGACAAACGATAATTACGAGACGGGCCAGGCATGCCGGGGGCATTTTACAAAGCCGTACCCCGTTAGTCGTCATGGGGAACCGAGTTAATCTTCGCATACTCCTCATAAACCTTTTCTTTAACAAACAGTTCATACAATTCGGCGTCGATGTGTTTATTCTTAGCCATGCGATCCATGATCTTCAGCGCCTGGGCTACGCTTTTTCCTTTTTTATAGGGACGGTCTTTGGCGGTAAGAGCCTCGAAGATATCGGCAATGGCAATGATCCGGGATTGCAGGGAAAGCTGATCGCCTTTGAGGCCCAGAGGGTAACCGGTACCGTCGAGCTTCTCATGATGGGCTGCTGCGTAATCGGCGACATGACGCAATTTTTTGGGAAACGGAAGATGGGAAAGTATTTTTTGAGTAACTAGAACGTGGTTATTAACTACGTTTCTTTCTTCTTCAGTGAGTGTACCGCTCCGGATGCATAAATGGTAAACTTCTTCATCGGAAAGAAGCGGATGATTCTGTCCATTGTTGCTCCATTTGCGCCTGGCAATTTTTTTTATTCTGTTGATTTTATCATCATCAAGAAATTCACTGCCTGTATTGGCTTCAACGAGAAACTGATAATCTTCATCCAATTCTTTAACTTTCGCAACTGTTTCCGCATCACACGCATCTCCGGCGCTATTCGAGAGATAATCATTTCTGATTAATTCCATTCGTGTTTTCACTTCATGGATACGATCATGCACTGCCTGGAGCTTCGTCGCTTTATCTATTACATATTCCGGCGTAGTAATTTTACCAACATCATGCAGCCACGCCGCAATCCGCAGTTCACGCAATTGATCGTCGGATAATTGTGTCCCGGCAAATTTCCCATATTTGATATTGTTTATTTTCCGGGCCATGGTCATGGTCAGTTCGGCAACACGCTTCACATGGCCTCCGGTATAAGGAGATTTTTCATCAATAGCTGTCGCTATTGTTCTGATAAATGACTCCAGCAGATTCCGCAAATCAAGAATCAAGCGGTTGTTGGAAAGAGCTATCGCCGCCTGCGAAGCCAAGGAGAGAATCATTTCCTGGTATTCGCAGGAGAAAGATATTACCCTGCCTGTCGCCGGGTCCAGGGCATTGAGTAGCTGCAAAACTCCGATAATGTCATTTTCATGATTGCGCAGAGGCACGACCAGCATGGACTTGGAACGGTAACCGGTCTCGAAGTCGAATTCTTTGGTTCCTTCAAAGTTAAATCCCTCCGCATCATAAACATCAGCAATATTCACCGGTTCGCCGGAAATAGCCACATAAGCGGAGACATTGGCAATATTGGCGTCACCGTTGGCATCACTTAATTCTATGGATGGCCAGGTGATTTTTTCGCCGGCGCCGCCCATGTGCAAACCCAGTGAATTATTTTGAACAATCGCAAAATTAAGCTCGGAGTCATCATCAGACATTATGTAAAGCGTTCCGGCGTCGGCATTGGTAAATTTACAGGCCTCATCTACTATCATTTCCAAAAGTCGATCCAGATTATTTTCAGCGGAAAGGGCGATACCGATTTCGGTGATTTTTTTAATCAAAATACGCTGGTTTTCTGCAAATTGTTGAACTTCTGCAATGAGGGTGTTTAAAAAGTTGTTTGCTGAATAAAAATCATTGAAGCCGCTATAAAGATGTTTTTCATTATTGGGACTCATGGATAGCCTTCTGTAATTCCATTTCCAAATCAAGCGCTACCTTTGTTGGCGTCGTCTTCGGCTTCCTCAACGTATGTATAATACGTCTCGTCGCCTCCTCCTAGCCGCCGCGGTATCATCATTGATTTGGAAACGGAATAGGTCGTTGTTTTATCGGATTACAACAGAAGATATTTCCTTTTCAAGGCGTTTTTTCATTTTTTCCAGTTCATCTTCCGAATAATTTTTCTCTTCACCAAATTTTTCATTCAGAGTTTTTCCCGGCATAAATTTTTGCAGGGCATATCTTTTGGCGCCCGCAATCAAGTGAGCGATCTTTGAAATATCTTTAGGAGTGAGCTGTGAGGGGAGAATCGTCGTGCGGAATTCATGGGGAATTTTGGACTTTAAAATAATCTTTATACTTTCTTCTATTCTTTTACTATCAAGCATTACGCAAACAATACTTTCATACTTATCCAACGGCCCTTTTATATCCATCGCTATAAAATCAAGCAGTTTTTCATCAAGAAGAGCTTTGATGACTTGAGGTCGCGATCCGTTGGTATCCAGTTTGACGGTAAATCCCATCTTCTTTATTTTTTTAATGAAGGACGCCAGGTCATCCTGGATAGTTGGTTCACCGCCGGTTATTGTAACGCCGTCGAGCTTTCCCCGACGCGACTTCAGGAAATCCAACACTTCTTTTTCTTTGAAGCAGGGCTGAAACAACTGTGGATTTACCAATTCGGGATTGTGGCAATAGGAGCATTTGAAATTGCATCCCTGTAAAAAAACAGTGGCGCAAATCAGCCCCGGATAATCAATAAGCGATACTTTTTGCAAACCGCCGATTTTCATTCTTTACTTCCTTAATACTTTAAACGCAAAAATATATTGCAGAAAATGATCTTTCGTTTTTAAATTATTATCTACAATGAGGCGTACTTAGCGTACGTCGCAGTATGCGTGCCCCGTACTTGACACGGGGAGGAATGAAGCGCAACGCAGCATCCGGCCTTTTTGCGAGGTCGTCATTTATTAGAAGCTGAATTCCTGCCGCAGACCAAACTCCTCCTGCTTGCCTTTATTCCATTGCTTAACCGGCCGCAGGTAGCCGACCACCCGGGAATAAACTTCACAATCATCGTCACAGGTCGGGCACTTTTCCTTTTCTCCTTTTATATACCCGTGCGACGGACAAACACTAAAGGTGGGAGTAAAAGTTATATAAGGCAAATGATAAGAGTAACACATCTTTTTAATTAATCTTTTCACCGCTTCTGGATCGTCGATTCTCTCACCGGCAAAGGTGTGAAATACCGTACCGCCCGTATACTTTACCTGAATTTCATCCTGCAAATCGAGTGCTTCAAAAACATCATCGGTATAGTTTACCGGCAATTGTGTAGAGTTCGTATAAAACGGCTCTACATGATTCTTTTTATTATCACTGGCGCAGATAATGTCGCTGTATTTTTCTTTATCAATCCTGGCCAGACGATAAGAAGTGCCTTCCGCCGGAGTCGATTCCAAATTATAATTGTTTCCGGTTTCCTTTTGGAAATCGAGCAGCTTTTTCCTCATAAAATCGAGAACCTGTTTAGCAAAAGCCTGACCTTCTACCGAAGCAATATTACTGCCCAACAGATTTAAACAGGCCTCATTCATTCCCACCAGACCGATAGTGGAGAAATGATTTTTCCAGTATTCATTGAATCTTTCCTTCACACCGCGCAGGTAATACCTGGTATAGGGATAAAGATTACCGTCGGTAAATTTCTCCAGAACTTTTCTCTTGGTCTCCAGACTTTCCTTGGCCACTTCCATAAGTTTTTCCAGATGTTGCATAAATTCTTTCCTGGTTTTGGTAAGATATCCAATACGGGGCATGTTAATGGTTATAACGCCGATAGAGCCGGTCAGCGGGTTGGAGCCGAAAAGTCCGCCGCCCCTCATTGCCAGCTCACGATTATCGATGCGCAAGCGGCAGCACATACTGCGGGCATCTTCCGGATTCATGTCGGAATTGATAAAGTTGGAAAAATAAGGAACGCCGTATTTTGCCGTCATTTCCCATAAATCATACATATTGGGATCGTCCCAGTTAAAATCTTTAGTAATATTGTACGTAGGAATCGGAAACGTGAATACTCTTCCCTTGGCATCACCATCCGCCATAACCTGCAGGAAAGCTTTATTAAAAAGATCCATTTCCTTTTGAAAATCTTTATAAGTCTCCTTTTGCGGCGTACCGCCGATAATTACATGCTGATCCGCGTAATATTTGGGAACTGTAAGATCCAATGTGACATTGGTAAAAGGTGTTTGAAAACCGACCCTCGTTGGAACGTTAATATTGAATATAAATTCCTGAAGCGCTTGTTTTACTTCCGTAAATTTCAATTTGTCGTACCGGATGAAAGGAGCCAAAAGAGTGTCAAAATTGGAAAAGGCCTGCGCTCCCGCCGCTTCTCCCTGCAAAGTATAAAAGAAATTCACAACCTGGCCCAATGCACTGCGCAAATGTTTAGCCGGCTTGCTTTCCACCTTACCGGAAACGCCGCGAAAACCCTGCAACAGCAGATCATACAAATCCCAGCCGACACAGTACACGGAAAGCAGACTCAAATCATGAATATGGAAGTCACCGTCGTTATGAGCTTTTTTGATTTCAGGAGTATATATTTCATTGAGCCAGTACACCTTGCTGACTTCAGAGGAGATATAGTTATTCAAGCCTTGCAGCGAATAATCCATATTGCTGTTTTCATTAATCTTCCAGTCAGCCTTCTTCAAATATTGATCAACCAGATCAACTTCCATCTTATTGGTAATGTCACGTAAACGGGCGTGCTGATCACGATAAATAATGTAGGCTTTAGCCGTTTTACGGTACGGTGAAAGCAAAAGAACTTCTTCCACGATGTCTTGAATTTCTTCTACATTCAAAACCTTACCGTCGAATAATTTTTCAGCCAGGTTTAACACCTTTATGGTCAATTTACGGGCTTCCTGAACAGCGAATTCGCCTGTAGCGGCGCCGGCCTTGGCAATAGCATTGGTGATTTTTTCCGCATTGAATTTGACCAGACGGCCGTCTCTTTTCTTAATTTTCTTATTCATTTGCCCCTCCGTAAGCTATATTACTTTACCTCAATAACCCCATATATTGGGGTCTTTAATTATAATAACACTACATATAGTAATTATCAAGAGGAGATATGAATATTTTTTATAAAATTTAAAAAAGACCTGTCTTATCTTTTGGATACATCAACTTTAGGAAAAAACATGATTTTTTTTGGGGGGGGAAGAAAAAACAACTCTCGGCTTTACCCTGCACCCCGTTTGCCGATACATGCGCCGCCGGGGCACATAGGAGACGTACTTCAATATATCAATCGAGTTATTCAATCAGATATGAGTTCTCCTCAACTATCGCTTTCTGTATGTTCTTGTTCGCTTCAGCGATAAACATCTTTGCGATGCCCAACTTTTACCACCCATACCGTAAGTTCTGTATCTTGAATGGAATATATAATTCTGTACATGCCTTGGCGAATACGATATTTCTCTTGACCGGATAGTTTCTCATGGCCTTGAGGCCGTGGTTCTTTTGCAAGCGCCTCTATGCGTGAAAGAATTTTCTTTAAATCTTCTTTGGAGATCGAGCGAAGGTCTTTCTCAACGGATTCTTTAAAGAAGATTTTATATTCTCCCATCTTTTTTAAGCCTTTTGACCATAGCTTCATAGCTGATTAGTGGCTCTTTTGCTCTCTCATCAAATGCCGCTATGTCTTCCGCGTCTTCTGCGAGAGATTCCTTAATGGCATCATTGACCAACTTTGATAAAGACTGTGATGTTTCAACAGCCTTTAATTTCAGTGCTTTGTGTAATTCCGGGTCTAAATATACTGTGGCTCTCATTGCTGCGGTTCTCATAGTATTACCTCCTTAACGTTCTACAATTATAGCACCATAACGTCATGATGGCAATTATTTTTAAAGCGAACGAAAAGCTAAGCCGGAGCGCGCCAAGGGGCGCGATCAGCTGTAGCGTCTGGTTGGCTACTTTTATGATTCACTAACCCCTGCTCTACCTCGAATTTGGGCACAAAAAAGTCTTCACCAAATAGTTTTTTGTATGTTCGCAAGAACTCTTTTGATTCGCGGAATTTTCTAAAGAGCGGCCAAGTGGAATAGGCTTCACGCGAAACCTCACCTCTTTTTCCTATTTTTTTCATAACTTTTTCAGCTTCTGAATAATTGTCTCTTAAAACAGAGACAGCAAGTTTAAATTTGTTTTCGCATGCCGACCAGTCTTGGCCATCCAAAATTTTAGAAGCCGCTTCTTTCTTGCCTGTATAGTAATGCGCAATGGCAAGATTTATAAGATTCATTCTACGTATGCTATCTGAAGAATGTTTCTTTAATGTATCAGTAGCAAACTGTAGAAGCGTTTTTGCTAGCTTATACTTTTCGTCAACAAGAAGATCATAGCTAATGTAATGTAAGGATTCGTCAGCAGCAGCTAATTGGTGGGGTTGAAGTTTTCGCCAAAGAACATGCCCAAGTTTAATACCTATTTCCATAATGCAATCAACGGCACTTACAAAGTACTCCTTTTTTACAGTGAGTACCTTGCCAACTTTTATTTCTTCATCTAATTTAACCCCATGCGCTCTGCAATCTGCAATGTATTGAGAAGATACAACGCCATCACAATGAACGAATATCTTCTCGGGTAGTTACGTCTCTCTGTCATTTCAATGAATGAAGACCAGATAAGGAGGTCTTTGCGAAGTGATAGGCCAAACCTTTTTTCCATCCACACAAACTGATCAGCATGGCTTTCTCTTATTATGCTTTCTATTTCCTTTTCGACAAGATGCTGACATGCTTCGTCCAAAGAACCATATGACCTCAGTTCAGAATAAGTCATCTGTTTTTGCGATGCATTCAGTAACTCTGGTTTTACATAAAACGCAACACGAAGAAGTTTACCCAAGAATGCATCATACTGATGAATTAATGCACAGAAGAATATCTGAGGTATTTTCTTGATTGCCAAGGATGAAGCACGCAAATCCTTCGTCCCTTTTTCAAGCCGCTTTAACTCATTTGGTTTTATCTTATAAGCGGTATCACCGCCGTCGGTCGCAGTCGTTTCACTTCTATCTTCAATGAACTTAGATAATTCTTCTACTTGTTCTTTGGCTGAACTTGTAACAACTTTTAAAGTTTGAAGATTCGCTCTATATAAACTTTCTATTTCAAAGGCGAATGCACTAATCTCGTGTTGAAAGGATGGTTGTTGCTTCGAATCGGTTTCAGAAGATTTCTCCACATTCTGATCGAATTTTGATGCTTTTTGAGGTTTCTTTATCCCCTCTGATTTATTTGTCATAACATCTCCATTCCATAAAGCCAACAGTGCAATAAGTGGAAAGTGTTCCGCCACATTACTCCATATAGATGGAAAGAAAACTCACTTATTACGTTATTAAAGGGGAAAACAAACCAAGGTCCTACTCTCAACATGCAGACGGTTTCCATTTTTATTTTCCACCTGCATGTACGGTATTGCGTAACCAATGCGCTGATCATTTGAATTGCTAGTCTTATTAACAACTTCTGAAAAACAATGCAACAAAAAACAATCGGTCAAATATTAATAACGTTTCAATGATCCCGTGCGGCAACGTGGCCGACGATCACTTTACTGCAACCGCTTTAAAGAAAGTGTAGCAAAATACGCCGTCTGCTTCGGCAGTCCGGTATAGATCTTTGATCCCTTTTTCAAAAGCCTGCGGTTGGATTATGCCCGCCTCAACGGCCGCTTCCCGAACGCCTTCGATCATCGCCGTAAAAGTCTTCTTCGTAAATCCATCGACCAGCCCCGGCTTGCTGGAATCGACGTAAACCATGCGGGGAGAAACATGAATGGAACTGTAACCTGCGTTTAACAGCAGGGGATATAGTTCTCGCCCGATCATGGCATTGCCGCCGGAGCGGCGCTGCAATTCTACCTGACATTGAATCGCCCTGTGAGCATATTCGCTGTCCGGATAAAAGTACGTCGAACCGTGATCGCCTTCGATGACCGTGATCGTACCACCCGGCTTCAAATAATTCTTCAGTTTGCGCAGGGCTTCGACGGGCTGAAAGAGATGTTCCAGAACGAAGCAGACAAAAATATGGTCAAAGCATTCCGGTTCATAGGACAAATTGAAGATATCCGCCCTTTCAAAATGAACATTGGTCAGACCTGCTTCAGCTGTTCTTGTTCTGGCTTCAGAGAGAGATGTTTCCGAAATATCGATGGAAGTGATAAAGGCATTCGGGCTGTTTTTCGCCAGCGTTACAGTTTGCGCACCGACTCCGCAGCCCGCTTCCAGAACCCGGCTTCCCGCCGGATATGATGTGTCGGAGTGCAGCAGTTCGACGAGGGTCGAGGCCTGATCATGTAACCGAATATTTTCCCGATCATCATAACCATGAACATATGCTTTATTCATTTTTCCTCTTTTGCAGTTATTTTACCCCCTGTATTTTCCGAACAATACTTTGCGAGTTGGCAAACATGACCGCTATTTCTTCATCTGTCAAACCTGCGCCTTTAGCAATTTTAATGGCCATCTCCCTGCCTACGAAATCTGAGAAAGTATGGGCATCATTGTCGAGAACGAGTTTTGCTTTGCACTGTCGGGCCATTTTGACAACATGGCCGTTGGTTAAACTATGTCCTTTGCGGGTGGTAATTTCCAGGTGAATGCCGCGGATTGCCGCCTGAGTGGCTTCCTCCTCTGTTATCAAACCCGGATGAGCCAGAATATCGATATCCGCCTGCAATGCCGCCTTATTTGTCCCGGCAGGTACCGGTTCAACCGGTGTTTCACCGTGGACAACAATGATCTTTGCCCCCAGCTTACGCGACTCACAGGCCAGTTCGGTAATGTCGCGCGGATCAACATGCGTCAGTTCAATTCCCGGTATCGCTATTATCTTGCCATTGCCGGTGATCTTTAAACAAGCCCTGATCAGGCGGGGAATGATAAAGTCGTAATTGGAATGATCCGCATGATCGGTTATTGCTATTATTTTGTAGCCGGCAACATACGCACGCTGCGCCAGCTCCGATGGTATTAGATCACCATCGCTGAAAATGGTATGGGTGTGCAGATCGATCACTTTTTTTCATCTCCTTGATAATGAACTGTTTTATGTTGATTCAGCTATCAAATTTAGCACTGCCGGTCAATTAAAGATATATTTATTTTCGTGCGGCCATTTGACCGGATAACTGTTTCCAGCAAGTTCGCAATACGAGCTAAAAAATGATACTGACCGGCGGCAGATTTTTCATACCTGATAAACTTTGCCGGCATTATTCTCGCGCTTGCTTTTTAGCAGGAGAAAGGTTGCCGAGACACGGCATATGTTTTTGCCTTGATCATCCGTAACCAGACAATCACCGATAATCAGGCTGCTGCCTTTCTTAAAAACAGTTGCCTCAGCAATAAGTTCACCTGAGTTTACTCCGGCCAGAAAATTACTTTTCAGTTCGATAGTGGTTAATCCTTCGTCGGGTTGTAACTGCGTCATCATGGCATGGGCAATGGCCTCATCACCCATAGCCACAATCAGACCGCCCTGCATGGAATCCGCCCCCTGTAAATACTCGGAACGGACAGGCATTCTGAATCTCGCATAACCGTCTTTCATTTCTTCCAGTTGAATTCCCATGAAATCCAAGAACGGATTAAGACCTTTTTGTCCCGCCTTCAAGTTTTCCAGATATTTAACGTAATTCGTAATTCATATCCTCCTTTCTGGCATTATGTTGCATTGAGTTATTTTTATATTATTAAAAGGCGGGTAAGGCAAACAAAGATATCGTAACGAAATTAAGGATTTTAAAATCATCAAGTCTTTTGTTTGACTGACCTTTTATTGATAAACAGATAGATACTCCATCCATTAACCGTCAATTAAATCAGTATTGCAAATTATATAAATTAAATTTAAAATGCAACATCGTTATTAATCACTGTATCTCTTTTACCCGTACTTGACAACAACTTAAAATTTCGCCCAATCAACTTCAATATCAGCAGACATAGATAGTTGCGTCAATGATGCATAAGGAAAATTAAGAAACAGAATCAATGTGCTGCATACGTGTACGAAGAGCTTATATAAATGGCTCAGCAGTATCAGGCAATTACCAAATCGTACATAATGCTTATCAGTTTTGGATAACGATATGTCATTAGAACAATTATGGTATTACATAAATACTTCAGACAACGAATTACATATCCAAAATAAAGTGATCCATTTTCTTACATCTTTGGATTTACGATTGAATCGTCTGTCTCGAAATGTGAATAACCCTGAGGGGTCGGGTATAATTTTTTATGACCACGCTTCTTCCGACTTTCTTAATTTAATTCGTGAAATTACCAATGGCGGCTTCAATCGGGTATTGGCCATTGCAGTCGACCCCATGCACGATTCTTCTGACGTGTGGCATATTTTGCAAGCCGGGGCTTCCGATGTCTTAAAATGGGAAGATTCGCAAGAATGTGCAAACGAAATCCGTTTGCGATTTGAAAGATGGAAAGACATCGATGCCTTACTGGAATCATTCTTTATCGCGGAAAACATGATTGGTGAAAGCATCACATGGAAGAAAACACTGCGCCGGCTTGTGGAAATATCCAGGTTCACAGACTCGCCAGTCTTAATCACCGGGGAAAGCGGGACAGGAAAAGAACTGGCCGCGCGGCTTATTCACAACCTTGATAGCAGTCCTCATAAACGTGATTTTGTTGTTCTGGATTGCACGACAATTATACCTACACTTTCCGGCAGCGAATTCTTTGGTCATGAACGTGGAGCTTTTACAGGTGCAGTTTCCGCAAGAGACGGGGCTTTTTCCCGGGCCAACGGAGGAACACTGTTTCTTGACGAGGTGGGCGATTTGCCACTGGATCTTCAGGCCCAGCTCTTGCGAGTTATTCAAGAACACACTTATAAGCGTGTAGGCGGCGACAAATGGTATCATACGGATTTCCGGCTGATCTGCGCCACAAACCGGAACCTGCAAAACATGGTCGAGGAAGGCCGGTTCAGAAGCGACCTCTATTACCGCATCGCTTCCTGGACATGCGTATTGCCGCACTTAAGAGAACGAAAAGAGGATATCATTCCTTTGTCCAGACATTTTATGAGGAAGTTTTCGCCGAAGGGGATAACGCCCAGGATAGACAGCGAGGTTGAAAGTTACCTGATCAGGCGTGAATACCCCGGTAATGTACGTGAATTGAAACAGCTCGTTTCCCGGATAATGAACAGATCCGGTGCCACCGGCAGAATAACCGTGGGCATGATACCTGACGAAGACCGTCCCGAAATGGATGCACATACCGTTTCCTGGAATGATCATCATTTTGAGAAAACTATTCACCAGGCAATTCTCCTGGGTTGCGGATTGAAAGAAATTGGTAAAAAAGCCGAAGACATAGCCGTGCGTATCGCAGTGAACGCGGAAAACGGCAATCTTCAGCGGGCGGCTACCAGGCTGGGTGTTTCCGACCGGGCGTTGCAACTTAGGCGGGCGGCCCGTAAGGAAAGCAGACCTGAGGGCAAAGAGAAACCGTCGGTTTAAACCTTCCCCGACAGGAAATGTTCATCGGGGTGTCCGGATACTGCGTGGCCAGCAGTTCTACAACGGACACTTCCCCGAACCTTCCTCATCCCGCAAACTGTCGGGCGCGTTCAAAAAGCTTTTCAACGTTTCGAATACCGCTGAGTGGATCCCAACCCGTGCCGGCACGCCCTCCAATGAGGCGGAGCAGTTCCTGCCGGTTGGCAGTCATGTACTGTTTGAAATCCTCCCACGTCGATGGCTTGAATCCGTGTTGCCTCATGTGGGTAAGGGTAACCTGCACCCCTTTCGGGAGCCAGTGCAGGAGCTTCACGATGTGCCAGAAGAGGTCCGTTCCGTAAGTGAACCCGAGTTGTTGCACCCTGTTTGCATAACGTCGCACCAGTTTGATGCCGCCCATAACGGAATATTCCGGGTCCGTGCTCAGACGTGGGTGATCGAGGCCGAGGCTCTTTGATTCATCAGGATGCAGTTGGAAATAGCCCCGCTCATCCAGGCTGGTCTTCTCGTCGATCCTGCCGCCTGATTCGACGGCGATCCATCCGAGGAGAAAACTTAAGGGGATGTCTCCGCGATAGCGATTGAGGAGGGGAACCAGCGTCTGAACCCAGCCCGGCTTTCCGGGAGCGGAAGGCTTGGCGGCCGGGGTTCCCGCCGCCAGGAGTGCCGGCCGGACGAGCTGATCACGGATCGCCAGCCATTCCCGGCTGAGTTTTTCAAAATTCGGCTCAGTGCGTTGCAGCCCTCGACCCTGCCGTTCCGGATGGCGGGCGAAGAATACGAGATTGGTCAATTTGTTTTCATCCCGATGGCCGAAGGTCACTGCAAGTTTAACGGCGACGCTTTCCAGTCCCTTACCCAGGACATTTATCACGGAAGAGGGAAAGGAGCCGAACAGAGAAGCCTCTTCCTCCATCTGTGCCAATTCCTCCCCTCCGGCAAACTCGCCGAAGAAATCCTCCCCTTCCCATACCTCGAAGGGCGAACCCCGAAAATAATCGCTTTTCTCTTCTCCTGCCCAGTTTTCCCTGTCGTATGCAGATGCTGAAAATGGCTCTGTTTCATAGGTGAATATGTCTCTCATAATTTTATCTCCTTTCGTCGTAAGCCGGCGGTCGTTTACCAGGACCTGTCCGGGGGAAGACTTGTTGAATCTGCCGGCGGCGCTTTTCCTTCCTGATTAGACTGCCAAGAAACGGAACGAGTTCCACTTCGGGAAAAGGAACCGTCTCCTTAAACCTCCTTGATCAGGCGAAGAAAGTTCTCCGCAAGAATGAGTTTTTCTTCGGCCGGATTCAGGGCAAGGGCCCTGACTTTGGCCAGTTCGACCCCGGGATGGAGCCAAGGCCCATCCGTGCCGAACAGGATTTTCCCCGCACCGGCTCTTCGGTATGCCTCCAGAAGAAGATCGAATCTTCTCACTCCAGAGATGTCGGTATACACATTCGGGTAGCGCACAAGACGGTCAATGAGGTCCAGTTGGGCTTTCCAGTCATCGGCAAAACTTCCCAGATGCGGAATGATAAACGGGATGTCGGGATACTGCACAGCCAGCAATTCTACAACCGATACTTCTCCCATAACGTCATACAACACTGGCAAGGCGAAAGCCCGGGCCGCTTCGCAGATTTCACGCGTTATTCGTCCATCATGCTGATGCACCTTGATGCCCCGGAATCCATACTCCCGCACGGCCGTCTGTATCAGATGAAAGACCCTGCCCTTGTCGGTTACCGGATTGATGCAGGCAAATCCCCAGAAACGCTCATGATTTCCAGCAACAACCTTCGCAACTTCCCGGTTGGCCAACGCATAGTCCGAATGAAAAAGAGAGAAAAGAACAGTTTTATTGATCCCCGCATGTGTCGCCCGGCGAAGATAGTTTTCAATGGGAGCATAAGTATCCCACGGCCCCGTTAAACCGTCTCCTTTCCCAAAATGACAATGGCAATCAATGATCATGGATAACACCGTCCTTGTTTATTCAAGTGCATTCCGCATAATACCCGGACAATTGCATCTACCGCCGTATCGATCTGATCCCCGGTATGTGTTGCAGTTATAATGAAACTGATTCTGGGAATCTTTTTATTCCCTCCATTATGCAGCACCGGTCTCACTCCGCAATTGATAAGGTTACGGTAGATCGATATCACATCAATGCCCGGGTCAAGGGCAAGGGTCTGAACCGGAAAAAGTTCACCAGTGGTCGACAACCCGTAACGACGCAGACCTTCGCGAAAGCTGTGGACAAGACGGGCCAGGCGTAACCTCAAGACATCGCCGCAACGTTCGTTTAAATCAAGGGCATGCATGGAGGCATGCACCACTGCAGTGGAAGGAGGGCTGCAATGTACACGTATTAAACTGTCCGCTTCAAAACTTCGAATCGCTTCCCTGCTTCCGGCCATAACAGCCAGTGGAACACCAAATCCTTTTGCCAGCGAACTGACAACCAGCACATCTGGTCCGGACAAGCCGTACAAACGCAACGTGCCGCCCCCTCCTTTCCCGTAAGGAGCCGCCGTGCCCGGAGAGCGGCCAAAGATTCCCAGGGCCTGTGTATCATCCACGATCAGACAGCCTCCACAGGCTCTGGCTGCATCCAGGTAATCCCGAAGCGGCGTTGGTTTACCGGATCCGGGTGAAAAGCCGTCCGCAACAATGAGCGGGACCTTGCCGGATTTTCCATATACAGACAGTAAATGCCGTAATTCCGGCACATTATGGGTACAAAATTCATGAACCCTGACCCCCTGGGCGGCGGCTCTTTCCACACCCCACCGGATAATAGGATACACCCCCCCATCAAGGTAGATTTCAATCGGGACGGTGCGAAGGACGCTGAACAGATCCCAGAACAAGTGAAGCGTGGAAGGCGCGAGCGTACCTGTTTCGCATCCTTGAAGCTCGGCCAATCTCCGCGCTACGCTAAGATTCTCCACGGGAGAGAACTGCGCAGCCGGAGCGCCGGTTGTCAAACAATTCCAGGGGCGAATGAAACGGCTGGGATGCCGGAAACCGAGATATAGTGCAGACGTGAAGTCGATCATCGGCATCTTCATTCACCACGCCCTGGCGGCCGCTATCTTTCTATCCTCCAAACGCTTCAGGTGGACCCAGGGCGGGGTGGCATCCACGGGTTCCGTGGAAAGGTCTACACCAGTCGCCGCACGATAGGAGTGGATGTATCCCTGGATCTCCGGTTTCCAGTAGCGTGCCCAGTTCTTTGCCTGATCCTCATCATTCACATCGATCCAGTCACCATAACGAATGGTAAGAATAATCTGTTCCCCGTACCTTGCTAGTTCATGAAAATGTGTTACAGTCGCATCCGACCAGCCCTGAAGCTTCTTCATGGCATCCACCCGTCCCATCCAGGGCTCGCTGTAGGGCACCATCGCCCGCCCGTGCAGAAAGTCCTGCATCTCGGGCCTGGCCAGCAGCCATTGCTCGATCAGCATTTCCACCCGGGCGGTCCAGGGCAGGTCTCCGAACTGATTATGCGCACCTTCGGCCAGGATAAGGTGAACCTCACGGATCGCCTGCAGAAGGGGGAAAGCATCAGCCACAACGGTGGTGTCGGCATCGTCTTTATAGAAGCTAGCCGCCCGGCACATGAGATTGTGGAATCCCTCCAGAAACTTCGACCGGCTATCAGCAGAACGCAATTGAGGCACCGCCTTACCGTAAAGGGTCAGCCCGTAATGGTGGTCATATTCATAAGTCCTTCTTGGCACAGTCAACCTGTTATATTCGTTCTGCACATATCCCCACAGGAGATTGTTCAAGGGCCGGAGCGGGTCGATCTCGAGTTCAGCCAAAGGATCCCTGTCGCCAAATCCTCTCTTGTTCTGGAAGCGCTGAGCTATGACATTCATGGTTTGCACCAGCATGCCTTCCTCGTGCCAGTATGACCAGATTAACTCCAGCAGACTCGGGCAACTGAACCGGTATTGCAAAATGGCATCACAATACGAAAGCTTTTCCTCGCGTCTCCCCGGATCAAGTCCCAACAGGGCATCCAGGATGCGATTAAGATACGGAATTTTGTCGGATCCGTTGAAGTACCTTGTCAAGCGCGCTTCAATATCCATTATCGTTACACTTTCATTCATTCTCCCCGATTCCTGAAAGGGATCAAAGAGACTGGGATCTATGATGGTAAACTTATCATTTTCTTTTTTAACCACGCCGCATTCCAGGAGCAGGAATATTTCAGTGGCCAGCCGGAGAACATTATAGGCATCCACGGCATGAATGCTCAGGCGGGCATCTATCGCCTTCGTTCCCGTGCCAAATTTCGCCTGATATCTATTGAGCGCTTCCATGCCGGGATCCGTTTCTGTCTCACAGAAGACATCTTCGATAAATTGCCTGTAGCGTTTAAAGCTGACGGCTTCGATCCGGTTGCGCATTGCAGCCCAAAGCCCCTGATCAGCCGTCTGCTCGGCAGCAGTTCGCCGCAGGGTTACCGGAATGATATCCCCCTTTTTTATGGATCGGGCGCTCACCGTAACGGGGTTTGTCAATCCCTCCCCGATTAAGTTATTAGACTTGTCGAAAACCTCGACTTTAGCCTTAAATTCTCCTGATTTCAGATCATCTGTATTCCAAAGCCATCGGCGCCCGCTTTTCGGAGAAGGTATCTCTTCCACAACCATATTGTTGTCCACGATCCAGACGATGTCTTCCCCACCCGCCTTGTTAATTTCCGGGTAATTGGTTATCGTCAATTCAACTACGGAACCTTCCGTCACGCTTACAGGCGATGCCAGGCATTTCACCGTCACCATCTTGGAGAAGGAGAAGCTTCCAATTGCCACCTTCTTTCCTGCCGCCAGTATGGCTACCTCGCCGGTATGAGAACCAAAAGACATTTGTTTCTCATTGATGATTTTGTTGTCAAACGGGATATGTATATCGTATAGCTCATTTTCAATCTGATATTTTGCGGGGACTGAGTACCCTTCAATAGTCCAATTGAATCCATATTCTCCCGTACGATACTCCGGATCCGTCACTTCCAGGTGAACGAAGTTTGCTCCGTATTCAATGGATATATTTGGCATTTTCATAACATCCTCCTGTTTTACTTTTTTTATACTACAGCTACGAATCCTTGCTCGCCCGGACTCGCTGAACAGACCGCCGAGGTATCCAACGTGACCTTCAGGGCCCAAAATTTGAGCAGATCGCTAACCATCTTACTTTCCTCTCTGGGGTTGATTTTTTCATCAACCTTTGCCTGTCCGATGACTGCAAAAGCAAGCGATGGCTGAACCCGGCGCAGGAGTTGCGGTGAATTGCGCCAGGAACGATAATAAGCACGAAGGTTTTCCGGGCTGCGGCCGGGCGAAGAAACAACCTCCCGCAAGGAATGCCCTTTAAGCGCTTTGGGCCGGTGATCGATGAGCAGGCTGACAAATCGCGGTATGTTCTCTTCCAAAAGGTCAAAGATTTTACGCCTCTCTTCCGCAAGCCCGACGAGTGGATAGAAAGATTTCCACATTCTGGCCAGATTTTCCCACTGAGGATGCGGGTACAGGGCCTGCCCCATTGCGCAACTCAGCATCACTCTGATCCAGGGGGCGGGATGCGGGTCTTCCATATTTATTCGAAATACAAATGCCCTGGGCAGACTCACGACGACCATCAACCCGGTTGTCGCCGCAACCCCGAGCCTGGCAACCGCCCAAAAGTCCGCTACAATTTCAGAAATCCACCGCTCCCAGCAGATCCAGGCGCTCCTTTCAGGTCCGGCCTGACCTATGACTTTGCGCAAAACCGGACGCAATGAATCGATCAGTTCAAGAAGAGCAGCCCCCTGATGACCGACTTCATGAACCAGGGAAGAAGCGATGCCACTGCCAATCATGCGTTCCCGCGGGATCTGGATAACAGCCACCGGATTGCTGTCTCCCCCGGGAAGGCGGGTACGTGCCCTGCGAATGGCCGCCCCCGCACCCCGTTCCAGGTAGCAGATGACGGGGGGTGGTTTGTAATATCCCCCGGGAAGTTCCAGCGCATCGGCTGCAAAAACGTCAAGCCCGGAGAGCCAGATACCTGTACCCTGTTCGCTTCGCTGGTTGAGGACATCGGCGAATATGTGCAACTGCGACAGGACCGCGATCAATCTCAACCGGAGCATTGAAAATCTCCTCTGAGCCAGAGAGGGGTCGGCATTCATGCCTTCAGGACTGTCAAGCCATCCGATGTAACTTTTAACAAGCAACCTCAGTTTTTGGCGGCGAGTCAGTAAATGTCTTTCAATTGCGACTTGCGCTGCCAGAGGAATTGCTGCGGCGGCAACCATCGGCGTCAGCATGGCAAACGATTGGATGACCTCAACGCGGCTCAGGAGCGCGTTTGCCTCATTTTTCATCATTCGCAGAGCCGCCAAATGAGCATTCATCTTCATACTCCATAAACGATGATAGTGCTGCCGCGGCGTACCCAGCGGCCACTGGCGGATTCCGGCGCTCCATAACTAAACAAGCCGGTTGAGGATGCAAACGGCGCCGTATCGGCCATGGTGAAACCGGATCCGGCAACACCCGCCGGTATGCCCGCAAGATAACCATAAAGACCGGGGGCATGTTTTCGCGACGCCAGGACGACTGCTTTTTTCGCAGCGGCATACGGGGTCATATGAGGAGGTGCAAGGGCTGCCTGCCGTGCCGCCGCAGAGGCTAAACGAACAAAGCGGCGCGCCACTTCAAATTCCCGGTCTTCTCCACTCAGCCCCTCGAGTTCAAGACCGAAGAGTTTCCCGGCCATTGACCCGAGAGATGAACCAACTGCCGTACCAACACCCGGAGCAACAAAACTGCCGATTGCACCTCCGACAATGGGAAGTGCTTTCTTGGCAATGCCCTTGAGAACCCCGCCCAGTGTCTTGCCCACCCCGCTCTTTAAAAATCCTCCGACTTTCTTGACCAGCCCTCCCAGGAACTGCTCCAATTCCTCTTCATTGGTAACTCCCAGCAGTTCCGCAGCCAGTTCCATCTCCATTGCTTCATTCAAAGGTAACTCACCATACATTTCTCCCGTCGAAGCATCCGTCATTTCCCCGGGAAAAGTCTCGCCCTGGTATTCATTGAACTCAAATTCTTCCGCCCACATATTTTTTCCTCCTTTGATTATTTTTCATTTGATTAGTCGGTTAGACGCCCAGCAATATAATTTTCCGGCCTCTCCGTATCCAGCGCCCACTTCGGGCTCCAATCGGCACAGGCTCAGAAAACAACCCTACAGGCTGCTGCACTACCTGTACCTGGGGAGGAACGAGCAGACCGGGCATATATTGTCTGGCCGCAGAAGCGACGGCTGTCCTGGCGGCAATATGCGGGGCAACGTGTTTGGGTGTTTTCAGCGCCTTCACTGTGGATGCGCCTCCAAAGCGAACAAAACGCCGGGCCATTTCAAATTCCCGGTCTTCCGGATTCAGCGCCTCGAGCTCGAGCCCAAACAGTCTGCCCGCGGTGGATGCCAGGCCACTCCCGATTTTTGCCCCCGTGGGTCCGCCAAAGTAACCGCCGATGGCACCGCCTACGACCGGCAGGGCTTTCTTTGCCGCCGTTTTCAGAATTCCGCCAAGCGACTTCCCGATTGGAGAACTTATAAAGCTCCCCACCGCGCTTCCAGCTTTCTTGATCAGATTGCCGAGGAAATAGTTAAGTTCCGCTTCATTGCTTACCGATAAAAGTTCTGTGGCCAGTTCCATCTCCTGCATTTCATTGAAGGGACTGGCAACCTCACCGGCAAACTCCATCTCCGGCATGGACTCAAACTCAAATTCAAAAGGAATTTCACCTGCCTGCATTTCTCCACTGCCCATACCGAATTCATTTACGGTTCTGTCTGTATCGTGCATGACTGCCTCCTTATTATTTTTAATTTGATGCATAAGGTAGCGCAAAACATGTGCCAAAGATAACTATTTGATATTACATGTTATAATACGAAACAATCTTCGTTCAGGACTTTTTATACCCAAATAGACCGAAGTTTGCTTCGCCTGTTCAGAAATGTGATGGAGAACGCCAAACATTATACTGCCGTTTGTTTTTCATAGAAGAATAGGTCAAGAAAGGAAGGAAGGAGGAAGCTGAATCTGTCAAATAGACACCTTCTCTATTTGCGCAAAAGTTATTGAAAGCCTCAAATCGGCGTCCGACAATAAATCCCAAAAGAATACAGAATAGTCATTTATACCATTATCCGGATAATATGTAACCAGGTAATATGATTAACCGGCTACATATTATCCAGTCGTCCTGGATTTAGATCATAATGATTTACTCCATTTTATCTATTGTTAACAAGCACTTACAATCTATTTACAACCTTGGCATAAGCATTGCTTATGACACCACGTACTGAATACAAAACAGGAATTTAATTATGTTTATATTTCCGTAGTGAAAGACTTGTGCTAAGCAAGATACTTGGGATACTATTCCAAGGTGGAATTTTGATCATTTTTTTCCTCTGTGCTTCAGCCTCATATTGAATAGTATGCCAGAAAACAGGATAATTATGAAAAAAACATTTTTTTTAGGATTGTTATTTACACTTCTTGTCTGTTCCAATACTTTTGGAGCCGAGGTAATAAAGAAGGGTGATGTGCTTGATTTACAGCAGTGTATTTATATTGCCCTGCAGCAGCATCCCAATCTTGTCGCCGCCGCAGCTACGATAAGAGCAAATGAAAGTAAAATCGGCCAGGCCAGAGCAAATTATTTTCCGCAGCTTACCCTGGATTCCGGCTATGACCGGATCAGGCCTTCCTCCTCATCATCATTGTCCAGAAGCGATCCCTATGATCGTTATTCCAGTTCTTTGAACTTAAGTCAGAACATTTTTGATTTCGGCAAAACTTCCACTCAGGTGGAAATACAAAGTTTGAACAAGGAATCGTCTCAAGCCGACCTGCTCGATTCCCGAAGCCTTGTTATTTATAATGTAAAACAATATTATTACGGCTTTCTGCAGGGGAAGATGAGCCGGGATGTATCGCAGGAAACGGTAAATCAGTTCCAGCAGCATTACGAAATAGCGCAGGCCTATTTTGAAGCGGGAAAAAGCTCCAAGATTGACGTCACCAGTGCGGAAGTAAGTTTAAGCAATGCCCGGATACTTTTAGTGAAGGCAGAAAATGCCCTGCGGCTGGCAAGGGTAAATCTCAACAATGCCATGGGAATAACCAATACACCCGAATATGAAATTAAAGATATATTAAGCTATAGTCCCTACGAAATGTTGCTGGCTGACGCACTGCAAAACGCTTATAAGAACAGGCCCGATCTTCTTTCCATTGCCAAAAAAAAGGAAGGTCAGGAAAAAACAATTGAGCTGAACAAAAAAGACTATTTGCCTACATTATCGGGAAATGCCTCCTATGGCTATGCCACAGATGATTTATCGATCAATAATGATAATAAAAGCTGGAATGTCGGTGCGGCTTTGACTTTTCCCCTCTTCACCGGATTTTCTACAAAATACCAGATACAGGAAGCCCGGGCTAATTTAGATGTCCTCACGGCCAATGAAGATGCCTTGAAGCAGAAAGTAGCGCTGGAGGTGGAATCAGCATACCTGTCCATGAAGGAAGCCGAAGAGCGGATTTCCGCAGGCAAAACAGTTATCCGCCAGGCCGAAGAAAATCTGGAACTGGCCCGTGGACGATATTCGGCCGGTGTGGGCAATCACATTGAAATTACCGACGCCATGATCTCTTTAAATAATGCCAAGATGACTTATATCACCGCCTTGTCCGACTACTCGGTAGCACAGGCCGGCCTGCAAAAAGCAATGGGAGTTAATAAATGAAAAAAATTATTCTTGCAGCTGTTGTTCTTATCGCCATCGGAATTGGACTTTTTTTTGTTTTCCGGTCCGATAAAAACACTCCAAATTATATCACGGAAAAAGTAACCCGCGGCGATATTAAATCCACTGTTTCGGCAACCGGAACCGTTAATGCGGTGACGACTGTTCAGGTAGGAACCCAGGTTTCAGGAACAATTAAACAACTTTTCGTTGACTACAATTCTCCGGTAAAACAAGGGCAACTCCTGGCTCAAATCGACCCTGCCGTCTTTGAAGCCCAGGTCGGACAGGCGCGTGCCAATTTAATGTCGGCAAAAGCTACGATGGAAAAATCACAGGTGGCACTGCGTGACACTAAAATAACATATGAAAGAAATAAAACTCTCTTTGCCAAAAATTTTATTGCCAAAAGTGATCTGGATACGGCGGAAACAAATTATCTTTCCGCGATAGCTCAGATAAAAGTAGCAAAGGCACAAATTCAACAGACGCAAGCTGCCCTGGATTCCGCTTCTGTTAATTTAAAATATTCCAGGATACTTTCTCCGGTAAACGGCATTGTTATTTCCCGTAATGTTGATGTTGGTCAGACAGTAGCGGCAAGCTTTCAGACGCCGACTCTTTTTACCATTGCCCAGGATTTAACCAAGATGCAAATAGATACAAGTGTTGATGAAGCGGACATCGGCAAAATAAACGTGGGACAAAATGTTACTTTCACAGTTGATGCTTACCCGGAATTAACTTTCCACGGTAAAGTTTCCGTTGTGCGCAATGCCCCGATAACTGTTTCGAATGTCGTTACTTACGATACCGTCATTACGGTTGACAACACCGATTTGAAACTTAAACCGGGAATGACAGCCAATGTTTTGATTGAAACGGCAACAACAGCTGGAGTGCTGAGAGTACCGAACGCCGCTCTCCGCTTCAAACCGGCTGCATCAGGACAAAACGGCTCTAAAGGTAAAACACAGAAAGCTGCAAAAGGTCCGGGTGTCTGGATTTTAGAGAATAAAAAACCGAAACAGATAAAAATTACGACCGGCATCAGTGACGGCAGTTATACGGAAGTAAAAGATGGCGGAGTAAGTGAAGGGCAGCAGATTATCACTGATGATGCCGCCGTCGGCAAGAAAAAAACCGGTCAGGCAGCCGGGCCTCCACCGTTTATCCGTTGAAGGAGTTAAAATGACTCTGATCGAAACAATAAATCTCTGCAAGTTTTACCATGTGGGAGAAAATGACGTTCGTGCCCTGGATAATGTCTCCATCCGAATTAATGCGGGAGAATTTGTGGCGATCATGGGGCCTTCAGGTTCCGGCAAGTCCACTTTTATGAACCTGATCGGCTGCCTCGATCAGCAGACGAGCGGCGATTATCTGTTGGACGGCACAAGCATCGGCGGATTGAACAAAGATGAACTGGCGGAGATTCGCAATAAGAAAATAGGTTTTGTATTTCAGGGCTTTAATCTGCTGCCGCGCACGTCGGCTCTGGAAAATGTCGAGCTTCCCCTTATTTACAATCACATTTCCGCCAAAGAAAGAAGGCAAAAAGCTATGAACGCGCTGAAAATATTGGGACTGGAAGGACGCGAAAATCATCATCCCAATCAGCTTTCCGGCGGACAGCAGCAGCGGGTGGCGATCGCCCGCGCTCTGGTCAATGAAGCGCCCGTTATTTTAGCCGATGAACCCACGGGAAATCTCGATACGAAGAACAGCTTGGAAATCATGGAATTATTCGTCCGATTGAATGCGGAATTTAAGACAACAATAATCCTGGTTACCCATGAACAGGATATTGCTGATTTCAGCCAACGTATCATCCGTTTTCTGGATGGTCATATTGTCAGTGATGAGCCGGTGATGAAGAAATGATCAATATGAACTCGACATTAAAACTTGCGCTGCTGGCTTTGTGGGTCAATAAAATGCGCTCTTTTCTCACCATGCTGGGTATAATCATCGGCGTGGGCGCCGTTATCGCGATGCTTGCCGTCGGCACCGGCGCCAGCGAAAAAATATCCCAGCAAATAGCCAGTGTCGGCAGCAACCTGCTCATGGTGCTTCCCGGCAGTATAACTCAGAGCGGCATCCGCATGGGCAGCGGCAGTATATCTACACTGACAATAGATGATGCCGAAGCCATTGAAAAGGAATGCTCCGCAGTCAAAGCAGTGGCCCCCGTTGTTAATACCGCCGCCCAGGTTGTCTACGGCAATCAGAACTGGTCAACGGGCATTTATGGAACATCTTCCGGTATTCTGGAAGTGAAGGATTGGGAACTTGTGGCCGGAAGAAACTTTCTTGATCAGGATATACGCTCCGCCACTAAAGTCTGCATTTTAGGACAAACGGTTGTCGATAACCTCTTCGGCGGTATTGATCCAATAGGACAGGTAATTCGCATTAAAAAAGTCCCTTTCACGGTAATCGGCGTACTGGAACCCAAAGGACAATCTATTATGGGACAGGATCAGGACGATGTCATTTATGTACCGGTAACTACAGCGCAAAAAAAGATTGTAGCTTCGCACGTTCCGGGAATGGTGCGCTCCATCATGGTTAAGGCGAAAAGTTCCGAATATCTGGATCTTGCCGAAAAGCAGGTTACCGAATTGCTGCGTCAGAGGCATCGCAGCAGCCCTAATAAAGAAGACGACTTCACTGTGAGAAACCTCTCGCAGATGATGCAGGTAGCGGAAGAGTCGGCCAAGACAATGACTATATTGCTGGGCGCCATCGCCTCCATTTCCCTGCTGATCGGCGGAATCGGCATTATGAATATCATGCTGGTTTCGGTAACGGAAAGAACCAGGGAAATCGGCATTCGCATGGCTATCGGGGCGAAGACCTGGGACATCCGGATTCAGTTCATCATCGAAGCCCTTACTCTCTCTTTAATCGGCGGAACGTTCGGAATAATCGTGGGAGTAACCGGTTCTACTCTCCTTTCGATTTTTGCCGGTTGGACAACAATTGTTTCCCCGCTATCTATCATCCTGGCTTTTGGCTTTTCCGGCCTGGTTGGAATATTTTTCGGTTTTTACCCGGCTTATAAGGCTTCCCTGCTTAATCCCATTGACGCCTTGCGTTACGAGTAATATAGTTTTTCCATGCATGTTATCCTTTTATTTATAACAAATTATTCCTATGCCGGTATTTTCATTGCTCTCAGCCTTGGAATAGTCGGTTTCCCTGTTCCGGATGAAAGCCTGATTGCTTTCACCGGATTTTTATCGTCTCAGGGAAAGTTGGATATTCGACTTCTTCTACCAGTAATAATCTCAGGAACTACCCTTGGTATAACTGGCAGTTATTTCCTGGGGAAACTTTCCGGACACTATGTATCACATAAATATTCCAATAAAATATCAATCAACGTCGATCATCTGCAAAGAGCAAAAGAATTCTACACTAAATATGGGCGATATGCTTTACTTATCGGTTATTTCATTCCCGGAGTCAGGCATTTAACCGCGCTTTTCGCCGGATTAAATAATATGCCCTATCGTCAATTCGCCATATTTGCATACACCGGGGCTCTCTTATGGGTCACCACCTTCTTTACACTGGGCTATTGGCTCGGTCGTGAGTGGTATTATGTTATCCATAATTTTGTTGTCACGGCAATAATTCTGGTTACACTGACTTTGTTCTTAATCCTTTATCTCAAACAAAAAAAATAAAGGATTTATAAAAACTGATGCGTTTAAATTTAACCATAACCATTTCCCAAATTATCAGCAGCCTCAAACTAACATTTCGTGCTTTACAGTCCCGCAATTACCGGCTTTTTTTCTCCGGACAATTCATATCTCTCACGGGCACCTGGATGCAGCAGATTGCCGTAAGCTGGCTTGTTTATCGAATGACCAATTCCGTCTTTTTGCTGGGGTTTGTCGGTTTCATCAACATGTTCCCCACCTTTATCATTTCCCCTTTTGCCGGTGTCTGGTCCGACCGGACAAACAAGCACCGCATTCTGATCTGGACACAGTCCCTGTCCATGATCCAGGCTTTGACTTTGGCGGCATTGGTGCTGACGGACAGCATAACCGTCTGGCAAATAATTGGTCTAAGCTTATTTATCGGCTGTATAAACGCCTTTGACGTTCCGGCCAGGCAGTCTTTTGTCATAGAAATGATTGAAGACAGGCGGGACTTGAGCAACGCCATCGCGCTAAATTCTGCAATGTTCAATGGAACCCGGTTTCTGGGGCCTTTTCTCGCCGGCATATTAATTGCCGCCTTCGGTGAAGGAATTTGCTTTCTGATTAACGGACTTAGCTATATTGCCGTTATTTGCGCATTGCTTTCCATGCAGATAGTTTATCTGAAGAAAGAAATTAGACACAACAGCATGCTGCAAGAATTAAAAGAAGGGCTCATCTATGTTTTTAATTCCCCTAAAATGAGATCAATACTATTACTGATGGCCCTGACCAGCATCATGGGAATACCTTTCATTGTCCTTATACCCGCCTATGCCAAAGACATTCTGCAGGGCGGACCGCATACTCTGGGATTTTTAATGTCTTCCATGGGAGCAGGAGCTTTTTTGGGCGCTTTTTATCTTGCGTCCCGGACAAACGTCAAAGGGCTGCGTAAAAACATTCCCCTTGCCGTGTGCGTTTTCGGCCTCGGGCTTATCGGCCTGTCACTCTCTCATTTACTGTGGACTTCGTTAATATTGATCTTTCTGGCCGGATTCGGAATGATGATCCAGGTTGCCTCGAGCAATACGTGGCTGCAAACTAATGTGGACGATGACAAACGCGGACGGATGATGAGCTTTTTTGCTGTTTCTTTCCTGGGTATGGCGCCTTTTGGCAGCCTGCTGACCGGAAGTCTGGCCGCCAGACTGGGTATCGGGCTGACACTGTTTGCGGGTGGAATATGCTGCATTCTCGCCGCACTGCTTTTTCGCTCCAGAAATTATCCTCCACCCGCTTCCATTTCTTAATGCACAATTAAATCTGTATTGTAAATTTAAGCATTATTAAATTATTTTTTTACTCGAAGGAACGATGATGGGACACCTTTAATATTAAATTGTGGAGTAAGCTGTGATTTTATATTAAAATAATCTCCGACTTGCAGCTTGCTCGAATCTCCAAATTTTATGCAGCACAGGATACCAAGAGACTCGCCCTGTACGGGCTGGCTTTGTGTAAAGACTCCGCGCATATTCCCACGGCAAAAGATGCCTGCATCCCGGCCGAAGTCAGAGGGCAATAGCCGCCGGAGAAAAACTATAGTAATTCGCTGTCTACAAAAACAAAAGGAGGACAACATGCCAAAAAAAACGGGAGCAAAATTGGATAAACAATCCATCGAAAATCTTAAAGCGAGCCTTAAGGAATACAACAGTATTGCCACCAAATTGAAAACCATCGATAAAGTCATGAAAGCTCCTCTGCGCATAAGCAAGGGCATCTTTTCAAAATTGGGAAGGGAAGAAAGACGAATTCTATTACGGGATAAAATTAATGAAGTCTTTAATGCCGATGCATATGGGGATTTCGACAAACTCATAAGACTGACCCATCAATCATATAATCTGCACAAAGCACTGCCCAGCACGGAACACAATACACATGAATACATTACCGACCAGGCAATCGCTCTTCTTGGAATTAACCCCGTTATTGCCGGCACTCTTCATACTTATTGTACTTATCCGGATGAACCCAAAAGCGATATGTCTGATCTGATTTTTGAGGGGCACTTTTACGGGAAGACCAGTTCCGGAGTACCCGGTAATTTCCTCGTCGATGCTTTCCCCGAAGCGACTCTACGGGCAATGGAATTAGTTAAAAAAATCAAGTTTGGCGCGGACGAGGATATTCACGAACATGCCGTTATGAATTTTACCCGCTATTTTAATCAGTTTCTCCAGGCTGCATCAGCGGATCTGAAACACTTTTATCTTGGTGTGGCGGCGCATTTTCTTCAGGATCTTACAGCGCCTCATCATGCGGGCAATTATCCTGCAGTGCCTTACGTTGATCATTATTTCTTCGAAAAATTCACCAGTCAGTATGTCTACGATGAACCTGAATTTGAAATCAGCCGGACCCGTTATAACAATTTCAAGGCAAAGATGGCAACAAAGCCTGCTCAGCCGGAGCCGTTCGCCCTCGAAGTTAACAGCCTGGCCACACCTTTCATCCAGTACATTGAAACTGATTTTCATCGTCTGCTGGGAGGTGATGAACCTCATATGGAGCCTATGGATAAGGAAATTGACAATTTAAATAAAATACTGCTGGCCGGAAAAAACGAGAACTGGGAGAAAGCAATCGTGGGCGCCATACCGCTGGCCGTTTACGCAACAGCATACCTGTTTGAGGAATCTCTGACGTAAAACCGATAAGAGATTATTTTTAAGAATTGTTTGTCTGATACGGCATACAAAAAACAAGCTTTCTCCAGTATTGAAAATCTGCCGGTTAATGACTATATTATTTGTTAATGGGTCTAGACTAGCAGAGGCATAATAAAAATGCTAAAAAGCTAGTCATGACAATAAGTAACAAGTACATAAAACGTTCAAAAATTTCAGAGGCCAAATTTAGAGAATTTGTCAGGTGTTTTTCTCTCGATTTGGACGCTCAAAAGATAGCTCTTTTAACCGATTTAAACCGCAATACAGTTAATCGATACTTGCTTCTCATCAGAACCAGGATTGCTGAATTCTGCGATCGATCATCTCCTTTTAAAGGAGAAGTAGAAGTTGATGAATCATACTTTGGAGCCAAGCGTATCAAAGGGAAACGAGGCCGGGGAGCCAGTAATAAAACCCCAGTCTTTGGCATACTCCAAAGAGGTGGTACGGTATACACGGAAATCGTTCCTGATTGCGCTAAGCAAACATTACAAGCCATTATACGCGGAAAGGTAGAGCTCGAAAGCATTATTCATTCTGACTCCTGGCGCGGTTATAATGGACTGGTTGATTTGGGATACAAAAAGCATTATCGTGTGCATCATGGAAACAATGAATTTGCCAATGGGAAAAGACATATTAATGGCATCGAATCCTTTTGGTCTTATGCGAAAAGGAGACTTATGAAGTTCCATGGTATCCCTAAAACAACATTTTATCTTCATCTCAAAGAATGTGAGTTCCGATTCAATTATCGGAATCAAAATATCTATAAGTTGGTCCTAGATATGCTGAGAAAGAATCCCCTCTGCTAGTCTAGACCCTTGTTAATTTATTTAGATTTGAATTAAATAATTGGAGGTCGTTATGAAAACCAGCGCATTAGACGATATCCGCTTCTCAGAATTTTCACCGGAGAATTTACCGGAAAGTCTGCCCAATATTGCCAAACTGCGAACGGCTCAGATAAATCTCAAACCGCAGGTTTGTATTGAAAGAGCGCATTATGTGACCCGCTATCTGCGGGATCTGGCTGATAAGACCGAGCCGATGGAAATACGCTACGCCAGGGCGGTTAATTATTTCCTGAGCAATAAAAAACCGCAGTTTTTTGATGACAATCTACTGGCCGGAACAACGACATCCAAACCATTTGGAGCACCCGTTTATCCGGAACTTACCGGCACGCATATCTGGCCGGAACTCGATACCATCAGCACGCGGGAAAAAAATCCTCTGCTGCTTTCCGCCGAGGAAGCAAAAGAACTGAATTTTGATATTTTCCCGTATTGGATGGATAGAAACATTCTGGAATATACCCGCAATAAATTTCCCAATTTGCAGGGTTTGGGTCTCCTGGAAAAGCTCGTCTTTTTCTTTGCCACCAAAATGGGGACGATTTCCCATACCATCCCCGATTATCATGTCGCCCTGGAAAAGGGACTGGAGTCCATGGTAGCCGACGCCGCTTCCCGCGAAGCCGGGTTGCTGCAGTCCGGTGCTTCGTCTCCCGAAGACACTCAGAAGCTGGCTTTTTATCGCGCTGTACAAATCGCGTTGCAAGGCATTATTGCCTACGCCGCCAATCTCAGCAGCAGGGCGAAGGAATTGGCTGAGCAGACATCAGACCCGCAACGGAAACAAAATTTTCTGGCCATGGCTGAAATCTGCAAAAAAGTTCCCGCCAAACCGGCGGAGACTTTCCGCGAAGCTGTAAATGCTTTATGGATCATCCAGGTGGCCATTCACGCAGAAAACATCAATATGGCCATGAGCCCCGGCAGACTGGATCAGGTGCTCTACCCCTATTACCGCAAAGACAAAGACAACGGCAGACTGACCGACAAGGAAGCCCTGGAAATATTAAGTTCCCTGTGGTTCAAACTCAATGACAATACCAACCTGGTTCCGGAAACTGCCGAAGAACTTTTCGGCGGCGCGGGTACAGTTCCGGCCGTGACCGTCGGCGGCATCAATGAAGACGGCGAAGATGCGGTCAACGAACTGACCTACATTATGCTGAAAGTCACCGAACTGCTGCGACTGAGAGACCCGAGTATGAACGCCCGCTACAATTACGAAAAGAATTCTGCGGAATATCTGGAGCGGGTGGCCGAAGTTGTGGCCATCACCAAGTCTGTTCCCGCCTTCCATAATGACGTGGCCGATATTAAGACTCTGGAGAATCAGGGCATCCTGACGGCTCATGCCCGCGATTTCGGAGTAATAGGTTGTGTGGAAATGGGCGTACCCGGAAAAACCTATGATGCATCGAGTGCCATCATGTTTAATCTGGTTTCATCCCTGGAACTGACGCTTTATAACGGTAAAAGGCCCATCACCGGCAATGACATAATGAGCATTGAAACTGGAGATCCCGCCACTTTCACGACATTCAACGAATTCTGGGAGGCCTTTAAGGAGCAAGTGCGCTGGATGCTGGGCAAGGCCATCGAACTAAATGAAGCCTTCGGTCTTGTTCACCAGGAAATACTGCCCACACCATTGCTCTCGGCATTTTTCGACGGCCCGCTGGAAAAGGGTAAAGACCTGATTTTCGGCGGCGCGCGCTACAACGCATCCGGCACCACTCATATCGGATTTGCCGATACTGTCGATTCTCTCAATGCTATTGAGAAAGCCGTCTTTGTGGATAAAATATGTTCTTTTGCGGAATTGCTGAAAGCCCTGCAGGCAGATTTTGCGGGCTACGAAAAGCTGCACGCCTATCTGGTCAACAAAGCGCCTAAATTCGGCACCGACGATCCCATCGCCGTAAAGAATTCGCAAAACCTCGTCCGCTTTTTGTACGAGTTTTACCAGAGCCATACCAACTACCGCGGCGGCAAATATAAACCCGCTTACTGGACTATGACCAATCATGCCGGGCAGGGAAAACTCTCCGGCGCCTTACCCAACGGCCGAAAAGCAAACAAGGTTTTTGCCAGCGGCATTACGCCTGCCTCCCAGGCGGCGCAGGAGTTGACCACCTGTCTGCGCGTTGTGGGCGGACTCGACGGTCTGTGCATTCCAATGGGAGAAGCACTGAACTTGAAATTTCCGGAAGTGAAAATTCCGGACGACATCAAAAGATTCGCTCAAACCGTGGAAGCTTATTTTCGCAGCGGCGGTTTGCATGTGCAGTTTAATATCATGTCCTATGAAATGCTGCTCGATGCCAAGAAAAACCCGGAAAAATATCCGGAGTTGCTGGTCCGCGTTTCCGGCTATTCCGCTTATTTTAAAGACTTGAACGAAGCAATGAAAGACGAAATCATTACCCGGACGGAATATGATCTGCGCCGCGGCATGGCCAATCCGTTTCCGGCTTCCGATGAGGATCTGCTCTCGAACAAATGACAAAAATCGTAATACCGGGTTGCATTCCAAGCATCCATTTCGACAAGTAAAAGGCTGCGCAGCCGTATAGTCGAGACATTGAGAAAGCGGCGATGCAGCCAACAAAGTCGGGCAAAGAATGCAACCTGGTATTTACATGCGGAAAGGAACCGAGTATATGAAAGACATTTTAAACACTGATTTTATAAACAATCTGCAAGTACAAAATATTGCCAAAAAGTGGTTGGACAGCATGGGGCCGGAAGGTGCCGAAGGCTTTCTTCTGCTGCTTCTGAAGTTGATGGATGTTGTGTTCACGCTTAATATCTGGAGTTTCCGGGACAATATTAAAGGCTTTAACGGCCGCTACGTTTTTCACAGCAAAGACAATTCCATTATTGCTTCCGCATCATTTAAAAATGGCAAAATGAAGGTTTATGACCGGATCATTGACAAACCCAACGTGTCCATTACGTTTCGGGACGACAAGGCTTTGACGAATTACCTGCTTTCACCCAAACCGGATATCCTGGGCTCCATACTGAGGCAGGATGTTACAGTCAGCGGCAATTTGTGCTATCTTTATAAATTTGCCTACATGGCGAAAAGGCTCCAACTCCTGGCTACCGGACAGATATGAAAGCTGCCAAGGTGCCCCTGATTTCCGACATTCATCGCTTTGCTCTTGATGATGGACCGGGCATCCGCACAACGGTTTTTCTGAAGGGTTGTCCCCTCTCCTGTCCCTGGTGCCACAATCCGGAAGCCGTTAGTCCGGAGGCGGAAATCGCCTATCACGCCGAAAAATGTATTCAATGCGGTGATTGCGCTACGATATGCGAGGCCGGGGCGATCAGCATGGAAGCTGCGGAAAGAATTGATCGCACAAAATGCGACAGCTGCGGCAAATGCGCGGATGTCTGCCCGACCGTGGCGCTGAAAAGGATAGGAATTTACTATCCGCCTCATCAACTGGCGGAGGAACTGCTGCGTGACAGGGTTTTTTATGAAACTTCCGGCGGCGGTGTAACTTTCTCCGGCGGAGAACCAACACAGCACATGGACTATTTGTCGGCAGTCATGAAACTGCTGAAACAAAGCGGTATTCACATTGCCATCCAGACAGCCGGTTTTTTTGATTTAAACGAATTTACAGCAAAACTTCTGCCTTATCTCGACTTGATTTTTTACGACATAAAATTCATAGATGCCGATGAGCATAAAAAGTGGACGGGAATAGACAATAAAATCATTCTGGCTAATTTTCTGGAGTTGTCAAAACAGAACAAAGATTTGATCATCCCGCGGATTCCGCTGATTCCCGGCATCACGGCAACAAAAGAAAACCTTGTAAGGATCGCCGACTTTATCAGGCATGCAGGATATGATCGTTATCAATTACTGGATTACAATTCGGCGGGCCAAGCCAAAAGATCATTCCTGGGGAAAGCAGTTCCGGAGGCTGTAAAGTCTTTGCGCTGGGAAGCAGAGGTCCACGAGCAATACCGGCGAATATTCACCAACCGTTTCCGGTCAAATTGACGGGATATCAAGAAATGGAAAGAGCCTCTGCGCCTCCTCGTTCCAATCCCTGGAAAACATCAAAAAATAGCCGAAAGTTTGATAGGCATAATCCGCAGACGGTCTTGAGGGGTCATAAAGCCGTAAGAGACGCCTTGTGGCGCTGAGGATTTGTCCCAGATACAGGCCGTCGGCTATTTGCACCACTTCATCGATCAGCCAGCAAAGCGGTGGCTTGTTGGCCAGTTTTTTCCAGCGGTAATTTAAAATAAAAACTTCCCGATCCGTCTGCGGGTAAATGGACGGGCCTTTAACCGCAATAATATATCCGCCGTTTTTTTGATGACCAAATTTTTCCTGTTCGTCGGGCGCTGCATTATCCAGGCCGTTCCAGATGTTAAAGAGCTCAAACGCAACATTGTTGGGAACTTGCCTGTCGATTTTATGAAAATGATTAACGGCGCGGAAAACCCGTTGATCCGGTTTGATTGCACCTTCCGTAAGAGAATCGCTCTCACCCGGAGATAGAGGCGTAAAAGTTTTTCCCACCCAGGGGCATTGGGCATCAAGGGTGGTGCCCAGTAAAATCTGGAGGATGTTACCGATGGGTGAAAAAGGCTCTTCCTGATCGCCGGTACGGAAAAACATCCATACACCGTAGACATGCCCTTCAATAGCCTCCGGCGTCGCTCCCGCCCGGAAAATATCCATCAATTTATCGAACTGGGGTGCGTTGTTGTCCGGATTTAAATACAGTTCATCCATATACTGCTTCATAAGCTCCAGGATGGATGTTTTGCCGGACATATCTTTTTGTATTTCCCGCATCAAAGAAGCCGGCACCGTTTTACCTGAAAGAAATGTCCATGTTGTCAACTGCTCCGACTTGCCGGGAAGGCCTGCTGTCGGGAGACGTTTCTCCTTTTCCAAGCCGGCCGTAATTCTGTTCTGCCTGGAAATATCCACGCTGATTTCCGTGTTGCTGTCCACATCCGTCTTGATTTTACTGCGGGTGGACGCAATCAATCTGCCATCCGGCGTTTTAACTTTTAAATAAATATCAGGCATTTCGCGACAGGCAGATGGAAAATCAATGGCAAATGAGCCGTCCCGACCGGATGTTACGGCGCCGATAAGCTCATCAATGAATAAATCGGCATGCGTCGCTTCGATGATCAGATTGGGAATCCCCCTGCCGTTTTCGGCTTTCCGTATCTTTCCATAAAGGCGAATTTTTTTCATATGACCTCCGCTGCTTTTCCTTTCCTACGGAATTAGCCGGTCGTATTCTTCAAAGACTTTATTATATTTCTCATGAATCATTTTGCGGTCGAATTCCCAAAACTCCATAAGCATCTTTTCCTGTTCAATTTTAGTAAAGTACTCCTGGGCGGGATAAAAGAAATGCTTATCTTCCTTTTCTATATGTTTGGGATAGAAATTGGCCAACTGCCGCGCCAGATCGATTATTTCGGCCAATCCGTTTTCATCGCCTGAAAGATATGCTTCTTTTGCAGCTACGAGCTTAGCCGTCGTTTTTCGACCCCAGACATGCTCGTCAAGCAATTCCTTCATGATTGTTTTCAGTTCAGGTGTAAGTTCTTTTTTAGCCAGATCCCGAAAAAGAATCTCTTCTTCCTTTCCATGATGAGTGCGGTCGGCATATGTTCTTACGAAATCTACCGCCACATCAATTACAAGGGGATTAACTTTCTTAGTTTTTTCAATTTCATCAATGTGCTTGAGAAAAGACGCCAGCATCTTTTCGATTAATCTGTGTTCCCACATTAAAGGTCCGATCGGTTTCATAAATCCTCCTCGTCCACTTTTTTTGCTTAATCCAAAGCACCGTAAATTTTTGATTATTTTAACATAAATCAAATTAATATTTAAAAATATTTTCGTGTAATTAAGAATTATTGCAACTGAGTTGCATTTTTGATAGATAGGAAGAATGAGTGCAGAAGCCATGGAAAAAGATTCATTAAATATACTGCAAAAGGCGGGGCTTTCCAAAACCCCGCAGCGGATTGCCGTTTTAAATATTTTAAGGAACACAAATGTACCGGTCAATATAAACAGCATAAGACAGGCGCTGGAGAAGAAAATCAGAATAGATCGGGTTACAATCTACCGTATCTTGTCTTTATTCAAGAAACACATGATCATCAGAGAAATAACTTCGGGCAGTGGTACTAACTATTTTGAATTGGCCACAATGGAAAATCCCGTGCATCCACATTTTATCTGCCGGAAATGTACTGCTCTGTCCTGCCTGGAACCGCTGACTTATTCTCAGGCCAGCCAATGGCTGACGCCGGAAAAAGATTACAGTATCGAAAATATCGAGATCAATATTTCCGGACTTTGCGCCAGTTGCCGTAATGCAAACCAGTTGCAAAAGAAATCAGGAGAAAAATGAAAAAATACATGCCGTCATTTAAAATTATTGTTTGTCTTCTTCTGGTACTGCCCTTAATTGTTTCCTGTCAAAAATCCCGGGAAAGCACGAAGCCCGACAATAAAATACAGGTCGTTGCCACAATTTTTCCCATCTACGACATGGTCCGCCATATCGGCGGTGATAAAGTCAAGGTCACCATGCTGCTCCCTCCGGCAACAGACGCCCACAATTATGAGTTAAAACCGGCTGAAATCGTCCAGATCAGCAAGGCGGACTTATTCCTTTATCTGAACATGGAAATGGAACGCTGGGCGTATAAAGTTATTGACGCAACTTCATCCAAAACAAAGCTGCTGCCAGTGGAAACAGGCAGCGGTATTACAATGTTGCCTTTAGCCGGGCATGATGACGAAGATGGGCATCATCATGCCTCCAAATTCGATCCGCATATCTGGCTTGATTTCAGCAACGCCCAGAAGATGGTGGACAACATAGCCGCCGCCCTGGTAAAAATTGATCAGCGCCACAGCGACTATTATTTGAAAAACGCCGTTGAATACAAGAATAAATTGACAGCTTTGGACAATAGATTCCGCAGTGAATTGACGGGATGCAAAAGCCGGATAATATTGCATGCCGGACACCGGGCATTTTCTTATCTGGCCAATAGATACGGCTTAAAGTATTATTCAGTTTATAACGTATCGGCTGATTCCGAGCCGGAGCCGCAAAAAATCATCGCCCTGATCCAGCAAATAAAAACTACTAAAACACGCTATATTTATTCCGAAGATTTAATTAATCCCCGCCTCGCCGAAATGATCGCCAAAGAAACAGGGGCTGGTCTGCTCAAGCTCAATAACGGACATACAGTAAGCAAGGCGGATATATCAGGCGGTGTTTCTTTTCTGTCCCTCATGGAAGAAAATCTTGTTAATTTAAAAAAGGGCTTGCAATGCCGGTTAATATAATCAGCACGGAAAATCTGACTTTCTGTTACAATGGCATAGAAGTTCTGCAGGATATTTCCTTTGTCTTGCCAGAAGGCACGTACCTGGGTGTGGCAGGACCGAACGGCTCCGGCAAAAGCACACTGATTAAAAACATTCTGGGCATACTGCAACCACGTCAGGGCAACATTTATCTCTTTGGACAGCCGTTAGCTGCTTTTCGCGAGTGGAATAAGATAGGTTACCTGCCTCAACGGCTGGCCGCCCTGAATACCCATTTCCCCGGCACTGTCCGGGAAATTGTCCAGTTGGGGACAGACAGAAAAACAAGTTCGCGTGACATAACACAAGTGCTTCAGATGATGGATATCGAACATCTTTCTTCGCGCCTGATCGGTGAACTTTCCTACGGTCAGCAGCAAAGAACGATGCTGGCAAGGGCTTTGGCTTCAAAACCGGAATTGCTGATTTTCGATGAACCAACCACCGCTCTTGACCCGCAAACAAGAGAGAACTTTTATCAGCTTACGCGGGATTTGAATCTTCAGCAGGGTACAACAATTATTCTCGTTACACACGACACGGGAGTCCTGGGCATCTATGCCCGGCATCTTCTCTATCTGGACAAGAAAGTTATTTTTTTCGGAACATTTGAGGACCTCTGCGCTTCACCGGAAATGGCCGGTGTTTTCGGCAAGTCCAGTCAGCACATCATTTGCCATCAGCACGACAGGGGAGTAAGACCTGAATGAGTCTTGGTGAAATTTTAAGTTTTGCTTTTATTCAACGGGCAATACTTGCGGGATCGCTCATAGCCGCCGTTTGCTCCATTTTGGGAGTTTTTCTTGTCTTACGCCGCATGTCTTTAATCGGCGACGGTCTGGCCCATATAACTTTCGGCAGTGTCGCCATTGTGCTGCTTATCGGCATCAGTCCCCTTTACGTTACTTTGTCGGCTTTGCCACTGGTAATGATTTCATCGCTCGCTATTCTGAAACTGACCAGCTCCAAAAAGATTCACGGTGACGCGGCAATCGGCATTGTGTCTTCGACAGGCATTGCCTTGGGCATAGTCTTGGCAAGTTTATCCGGAGGCTACAATGTCGATCTGTTCAGCTATCTTTTCGGTAATATTCTGACGGTCAATCAGACCGAACTGCTCCTTTCGTTTATAGTTTTTACAGCCGTCGCCGGTTCAGTGCTTTTTTTCTATCAGGATCTTTTCGCCGTCACCTTTGATGAAGAACTGGCTCAGAGTATGGGAGTTAAAACAAAACGAATAAATGTTCTTCTTTTTATTTTAACAGCGATCGCCTCGGTCTTAGCCATGAAAGTTACGGGCATCATGCTGGTTTCCGCCTTGCTGATCCTGCCTCCGCTGACCGCCCTTCAGCTTTCCATCAGTTTTAAAGCAACTATTGCGGCTTCCGCAATTTTTTCCATCCTGTCCGTAATCTGCGGTATTATTGCTTCGTTTTTATTGAATATCCCGGCCGGCGGAGCCATAGTGATCTGGAATGTTTTCTTTTTTCTGATTAGTTTTGGAATAAGAAAGATATCACCTGCTGCGATGGGATAACAAATAAATTAATTGACAAAATCAAAACACTGACCATGTTAAAACAAATAACAGGAAAAGGAGGTTGAACTATTATGGCTATAAGTTTACCGTCGCTACCATATGACAAAGATGCTTTATCACCTTTTATCAGCTCCAACACCCTGGACTTTCATTATGGAAAACATCACAAAACTTACGTTGATAATTTAAACAAACTGATCGAGGGAACAGATCTGGCCAATCTGTCTCTGGAGGAAATTGTAAAAATCACCAGTAAAGATACAGCTAAAATCGGCATATTTAACAATGCCGCCCAAGTCTGGAATCACTCGTTTTACTGGCAATGTCTGAAAGCGGGAGGCGGCGGCCAGCCTGCAGGCGAACTCGCTAAAATGATTAATGCTGCCTGGGGAAGTTATGAAAAATTTGCTGAAGAATTGAAAAACGCCGGCGTCACCCAGTTTGGAAGCGGCTGGGCCTGGCTGGTCCTCGATGGAAAAGATCTCAAAATAATAAAAACGGCCAATGCCGATACGCCGCTGGCGCATGAACAAAAGCCGTTATTGACAATTGATGTCTGGGAGCATGCCTATTATTTGGATTATCAAAACCGCCGGCCGGATTACCTCACCGCTGTAATTCAAAATTTAATTAATTGGGATTTCGCCAATGCAAATTTAAGCTGATTAAATAAAAAGGGGGACCTTTATGAAAGGCCCCCCTTTTTTTGTATCACAGCATAATTATGCGTTAACTTTTTTTATCTACCCTGTCCTTTAATTCTTTTCCCACTTTAAAGAAAGGCAATTTTTTAGGTTCTACCTTGATTTTAGTACCGGTTTTGGGATTTCTTCCGGTATAGGCTTCATAATTCTTTACGACAAAGCTGCCAAATCCCCTTATTTCAATACGGCCACCTTTTTTTAGTTCATCGGTAAAACCTTTAAAGACAAGATTAACTACATCAATGGCCTTTTTTTCCGTTAAGTTCAGCTTCTGGCTTAAAGCTTCGATCAGACCCGATTTGTTCATAAAACCTCCTTAAGGCTTGTTACACCGTTAAATCATCATATAATAAAAACAGAATTATTTATTTCATATGGGCGTAACTATTATTTATTTTCTGCCGCTTGTCAAGAAGATTTTACCTGTTCTATTACGGTTTTATTCAGCAACTGACCTATCTCTTTTTTGGTCAAGTAGCGCCAGGAGCCTTGTTTCAGATTGCCCAGCGTGACGCCACCTATTGCTTCCCGCACCAGACGGGCAACCCTGCGACCGGCGGCTTCAAAACCTCGACGGATTATTCTGTTTTTTCCTTCTCTAAGAGTAAGCCGCAACCAGCAACTTTTATCATTGAATTTTTCTATTTGGATATTTTCCGGCTTAAAAATTCCATCCTTGAGCTTAATTCCTTTGCTCAATTGGTTTATTTCATCCTTGCTCAGACGCCCCTGAATTTTAACACGGTACACTTTGGGCAGCTGAAAACGCGGATGCTGAATTTTCTGGGCAAAATCACCATCGTTGGTTAAAAGCAACAGCCCTTCGGAATCATAATCCAGCCTGCCTACAGGATAGACCCGCTCCGGGATGCCACTGATTAAATCGACAACAGTTGGCCGCTGTTCCGGATCGGACATAGTGGTGACATATCCAGCAGGCTTATGCAAAACAATATAAATCATTGTTTTTTCGACTGATATTATTTTGCCGTCAACCCGGATAACATCTTGGGCGACATCAGCCTTTGCTCCGAGTTCGCGCACGATAACATCATTAACGCTCACGCGACCTTCGGTAATCAATTTTTCCGCATGGCGCCGGGAATCAACGCCGGCTGCCGCAATAATTTTCTGTAAACGTTCTTTCATGAATCGGGAAATTCCTCGACGGTTTCCGCTTCTTTTTGTTCGTTCAGTTCCTTTAACTCCCGGAGAGTCGGCAATTCGGAGAGATCTCTGAGGTTGAAGACTTCCAGAAATTTTTTCGTCGTCCCGTAGATAATCGGTTTACCCGGCACATCCTTACGTCCGACAATGCGAATCAGCTTTTTTTCCAACAGCCCCTTCAATGGGGCGCTGACATCCACACCACGAATATCTTCGATTTCCGCCTTAACAATGGGCTGCCTGTAAGCAACAATAGCCAGCGTCTCCAGGGCCGCCGTAGACAAAGAAGCAGGTTTTGTCCCCCTCAATTTCTTTACCCAGGGACTGAGTTCCGGCCGGGTGCGAAATTGAAAGCCACCGGCAACTTCGGCAAGATAGATACCGCTTTGACGCTCACTATACTCAACAATCAACTGTTCGACTGTTTTTTTAACTTCCGATCTTTCAATATCATTCAGAACCGCACAGATTTTTTCCAGAGTCAGCGGGGCTTCAGATGTTAAAATCAGAGCTTCGATAATTGCTTTGTAATTTTCCATCTATGATATCCTCGTAAAAATTGCACCTGCTGGACGGCGCCGTCGCCATCTAGGACTCCACGGCCGGAAATATCCGGATTACGCCAAACGCCGATGTTTGATAGGCCTTTACCATCTTCAACTTAATCAATTCCAGGATGGCCAGAAAAGTATAAACAACGCGGCGGCGATCGATTCTTTCCCCCAATAATTCTTCAAAGGTAAGATTTTTTTCGCGGTTCAACCGTTCCATTACGTCATTTATCATATCCGTCAGCGACATCTTTTCCAGATCAATTTCCAGGAACTCTCTTTTATCGAGACGGGAAACAAGACGATGAAAGGCATCTATGAGTTCAAAGACATTGACTTCAATAAGTTCATCCTCATCCTCGGTTGCTTTCTCTATATCGTCGTCTATCGGCGCCGAACGTGTAAACACATCCCGCTCCAAAAGCGGCCGTCCCTGCAGAGCTGTTGCAGCTTCTTTAAAAGCCTGATATTCTAAAAGCTGTCGCACAAGTTCGGCCCGCGGATCTTCTTCTTTTTCCTCCGCGGACGGCTCATCAGGAACCGGTAAAAGCATCTTCGACTTGATATGAATAAGCGTAGAAGCCATGACCAGGTATTCTCCGGCCAAATCAAGATTAAGCGATTTTATTATTTTGAGGTATTGAAGATACTGCTCCGTAATCAGCGCTACAGGGATATTATAAATATCAATTTCATTTTTCTTAATCAGATACAAAAGCAGGTCGAGCGGCCCCTCAAAGATATCCAATTTTATGGCATAGCCTGTTGTTTCGTCAGCCAAAATATATTCCCTGTTTTTATATTTTTATGGCCGTACGGACTTCTTCCAAAGTTTCACCGGCTATCTGTGCAGCTTTCTTGTTGCCATCGACGATAATCCCCGTAATTTCATCCATGTGATTATTATAATAATCCATGCGTTCATGAATCGGCGCCAACTCCTCGGCAATACACCGGGCCAGCATTTTTTTGCAATCCGTGCATCCTATGGTTGCTCTACGGCATCCTGCATCTATTTCTTTTATTGTTTCCTCTTTAGAATACAATCCGTGAAAAGTAAACACATTGCATATTTCAGGATTTCCCGGATCACTTTTTCTCATGCGCTGCGGGTCGGTAAACATTGATGAAATCTTTGTCAGCAAAACCTTGTCGCGATCACCGATATAAATCGAGTTATCATAGGATTTGCTCATCTTTCTTCCATCAATACCCAGCAACTTAGGCACGCTGGTTAAAAGCGGCTCCGGAATGGGAAATATTTCCTTATAAAGAAAATTAAAACGGCGTGCTATCTCGCGGGTCAGTTCCACATGAGGCAGCTGGTCAACACCCACAGGCACACCGTAAGCCTTATACATAATAATATCGGCAGCCTGCAGCACGGGGTAGCCCAGAAAGCCAAATGTGGATAGATCCTTATTGGCCAGTTCCGCTTTCATTTCTTTGTAAGTGGGGTTGCGCTCCAACCAGGGTAAAGGAGTTATCATCGACAGTAAAAGGAAAAGTTCCGCGTGCTCCTTAATGGCGGATTGCACAAAGAGAGTGCTTTTCTGCGGGTCAAGACCGACGGACAGCCAGTCAATAATCATATTGATTGTATTATCTTTGATATTTTCCGTGGTGCTGTATTCACTGGTCAATGCATGCCAGTCAGCAACAAAATAGAAGCAGTCATATTTACCGCTGTTTTGCAGTTCCACCCAATTTCCTAAAGCCCCGTGCAAATTGCCCAGATGCAACTTGCCGGTTGGACGCATTCCGCTGAGAATTCTTTTAAGTACCAAAACAAAAACTCCTTACAGTTATTCTATAAAACAACTCACGTGCACTAATTCCATTCTTCAATCAACGATGATATCGCGGCAGCTAGAAGGAGGCAACGAGGCGTATTATACATACGTTGAGAAAGCCGACGACGACGCCAACAAAGATAGCGCTTGATTTAGAAATGGAATAAGGCCTCCGATTGTTTATTTAATAATGCGGAGGCCTTAGCTGGAAGATGAGTTTATAAATTTATTATTTTACTTTGTCGGACAGAGCCTTGCCAGGCTTGAATTTTACTACTTTCTTGGCAGGAATCTTGATTGCTTTACCAGTTTGAGGATTTCTGCCCTCCCTTGCCTTCCTTTTTACAACAGAGAACGTACCAAATCCGACGAGACCAAACTTGCCGGTCTTTTTAAGATTTTTCGTCACTGCCGTAATATAAGCATCCAATGCCATCGCACCTGCTGCTTTAGAAATACCTGCTTCATCCGCCATTAAAGCTATCAATTCTGCTTTCGTCATTACCTTCGTCCCCTTTCATAAAATGACACTCTAAATTATATAAACAACTGCTTTCCACGGTTACATTTAAATTCGGCTGCAAGCTTCCGTATCCGTCCCTTTATAAAATCAAACAAAGGCAACACCTGTCTGGGCTAAATGGACTCAACTTTGCCCGACCCCGCATTACTCATCATCCGGGATAATACAAACTGCACCGAGATGGCGCTACGCCTAACACAAATAAATATAACAATCAAGTAAAAATTGATTTTTCCTTAACAATTTTAACGTTTATGGAATTTCTTACCACGATCCTGCCGGCTATGATGATAGCCGGCATAAGATAATTATTGACAGCTCTTTGCATTATTTATGCGACCGGGTATGTCCCTGTTATACTTCTTTGACAGAAATTAACTTTTATGTTAGCGATTTGCGCGTAAAAACAGAACCGCCATAATCGTATGGCTCTAATATAAAAAGAAATATAATGCACATGAGACATTCCCTGACCCAAACACTTCAGAGCTGGTTTCGCCTTTCCCGGCCTCCTTTTCATACTGTGGGAGTTTTGCCTTTTATATTGGGGACTTTACTCGCTTATAAATTTAATGCGGCATTTAACTGGGAAGTTTTTGCTCTGGGCATTTCCGGCGTCATCCTGATTATGCTTTCTACTTATCATTCCGGTGAATATTTTGATTACAAGGGAGATGTTATTTCCAGCCGTTTACACAATAACCAGTTTGCAGGCGGCACCCGCACGCTTCAAAAAGGGAAAATATCACCGGTAATTGCCCTATGGACAAGCATAATCGCTGTTGTTGCTGCCCTCTCCATAGGAATCATTCTGCAATTCGGCTACAAAACGGGTCCATATACCCTTTTACTGGGTTGCCTGGGAGCACTGCCCGGATTCTTTTATTCAACCGAACCGGTTCGCCTGGTAAAAAGAGGAGTAGGTGAAATGTTTATCGGCTTCTGCTACGGCTGGTTGCCGGTAGCCTCGGCTTATTACATCCAAACTGGCACAATTGCTCCGGTTATTAACGTGCTGTGGCTGCCGATCGGCCTTTCCATATTCAACGTTATCCTGCTCAACGAGTTTCCCGATTATGAAGCCGATGTTGCCACCGATAAAAAAAATATGCTTTATCGGATCGGTAAACCTAAGGGGATCATCGTTTACATAACCGCTGCTGTTTTAACTTCGCTGTCCATATTCGCCGCTCCGGCATGGGGGATTCCTTTTAAAGTGATTTATTTTTACCTGCCCTTTTTTCTTGTTTCTCTTTATATCATTGTTCAGCTTTGCCGGAGAGCACATGAAGACACCCGTAAACTGGAAATACTATGCGGTTTGAATATCGCCGTTAACCTGGGCACGACCCTTACTTTTATCCTGGTGTATATTTAATGAATTCCTGCGGACAAAAAAACAAAGTAAAAGCGTTTTATAATCCTCCTTCTCTCTTATTCCGTCAGCTGGGCAGCGTCCTGCTGATGGGATATCTCAATCGCTGGCGACACTTTCCGGGGTGGCTGTTTAAACATGGTTTTTCTTCAATTCCTGTTTCCAATGGAGCATGGGGTATGGGCTGCATCGGTTATCCGGGTCACCCCGTCTGGGAAGTGACCGGCGCCTGCAATTTACGCTGTATCCATTGCCATGCAACGAGCGGCAAAGCCGCATCGGATGAGCTTACTACCGATGAGGGGAAAAAACTCATCGATATGCTGGCAGCAAACAGCGAATTTCGGACTTTAATTTATACGGGTGGTGAACCTTTAGTGCGGCCGGATATTTTTACTCTGCTCAAACATTCCCAGGAAGCAGGTCTCGCGAACATCATTGCCACCAACGGCACCCTGATCGACGAAGAAATGGCTTTCAAACTCAAGGAGCACGGCGTTGTCTGCAATGCCATCAGCATTGATTCCGCCGACATTGCCACACATGATTTTGTCAGAAATAAACCCGGGGCCTACGATCTGGCGATTCGGGCCATGGAAGCAACAAAAAAAGCGGGAATTCTTTTGCAGATCAATACAACGGCGATGGAATACAACATGCCTCATCTTTCGGAGCTGATCGACTTTGCCGACGATTCCGGCGCGGGAATCATGCTGATGTATCAGCTCGTCGCCGTGGGCCGTGGAGAAAAGATTGAAAAAGCCACTCTCAAGAAAAGCGCCAACAAATATTTGAGTGAACTCATTTCTGAAAAACAAAAGACGGCAAAAACTATTATTGAACCTGTCGCCGGTCCTCAATACTGGCCTTATTTGCTGGAAAAAAACGGCATTCGCGAAGGGAAGCTGCTGAAACTGGCCGGAAAAGTATTCCACGGCTGCGCAGCCGGCCGGGGCTTTGTTTATGTCAAGGCCAACGGCGACGTCTGGCCCTGCCCTTTTGTTGAAGTTAATGCCGGAAATATAAGAGATTTGAGTTTCAGCGAGATATACAAAAACGCACCGGTATTCCGGCATTTGCGTCGCCGGGAGGAACTTTTAAAAGGTGTTTGCGGTGAATGTAATTACAAAACTGTTTGCGGCGGCTGCCGTGGACGGGCACACGCTTACAGCGGCGACTACCTGGCCGAAGATCCCCGTTGCTTCATTCGAGAGGCTAAGAGAAAAATTATATAAAGCAGTACTATTTGCTTTCATCCCGGCCTGACTCCCAATTCCGGATCGCATTCATCACATTACCTGGCGTTGCGGCAATCCTCAGGTTCTTCATGAGTTGACGGTCCCGAAAAGCCTTGCTGACTAAAGCCAGAAGCTGAACCATGTCATTGGGGTGAGATGCAGGCGAAAGAATGAGAAACACGCACTCAACGGGCTTTTCGGTGGCGACATCGGCGATCCCGCCCCGTGTTATTCCAATGGCCACATGGGACTCTGCTAGACCTTCAAGCCGTGCATGCGGAAAAGCAACTCCTTCATTAAGAAATGTGGAACCTTGTTTTTCTCTTTCCAGAACAGCATCAAGAATCAATGCTGGCGACAGAATTTTTATCTCATCCCAGATCAGACCCGCCAGTTCTCGCAATAGTTCTTCCTTTAAAAGCGGCTTATCCCAGATGATGATGCTTTCTTCAGAAACAACATGGCTCAAGAGTAATTCGGATACAGCTTCGGCGGGTGGCAATGCTTTTTGTACCGGTAATTTTGTCTCGGCGACAGGCCGTGAAATACGGGCCGGCTCTTCATGCATAGTGTTCAGAACTATAATATTGACGTGGCGGGAATTCTCAATCAGTTGATCCACAACGTTGCGGCGGCCGAGCAATATTTTCCAAAACGGTAATTTGCCGGGACTACCAATGACAATATGTCCCACACGGTATTCTTTAGCCACTTGCAGAATTGTCTTCGCAATATCCTCGCCTTTGAAAGTAAAGACGATTGCACCCAGTTGTTTAGCCAGGGTAAGAGTATCAGAGAGGATACGTTGCGTTGATGCTTCGATTGCAGTCGGCTCTTCCGAAGGTGTCTGAACATAAATAGCATACCAGTTTCTGTTGAGCCTTCCCGCGAATCGCGAAGCATAACGCAAAAGTTTTTCGCTGTTGGGGCCGCGGGAACTTAAACACACCATCACCTGGTCGGGTGTCGCCGATATTTCTTCCTGCAACGGATTATGATAACTCATATCGATGTGCGCCGCCATTTCCCGTAAAGTTAGCTCCCGGAGCTGATCAAGATTGGTCTTCTTGAAAAAGTTTTGCAGTGCCGTCGTAATACGCTCTTTGGGATATATTTTCCCCTCTTTGAGCCGTTCTTGCAGGTCTTGATAAGTCAGGTCAACGTTAACGATTTGATCAGCTTCCGTAAGAACGGAATCGGGGATTCTTTCGCGTACTCTAACACCCGTAGCCTGTTCCACGACATCGTAAAGGCTTTCCAAATGCTGAATATTGAGGGTGCTGATCACGTGGATGCCGGCATCCAGAATCTCCTGAACGTCTTCATAGCGTTTGGCGTTGCGGCTTCCCGGAGCATTGGTATGAGCCAATTCGTCAACCAGAACTATTTGAGGTTTGCGCGTTAAAACGGCATCGACATCCATTTCTTCGAGGACAACTCCGCGATACTCGATCCGGCGCCGGGGAATTACTTCCAGCCCCTCTACCAGCTTGGCTGTATCGGGACGGCCATGTGTTTCCACCAGTCCAGCGACAATATCGATGCCTGCATCCTTCAGCCGATGCGCTTCCTGGAGCATATCATACGTTTTCCCGACTCCGGCAACGTAGCCCAGATATATTTTCAACTTTCCCCGCCGGCTGCGCTGGATCATCCTCAAAAATGCATCAGCTCTATCTATACTCATGTTTCCTCGTTAATTTCGCCCCTTGAGTTTGTCCAGATCCAGATTAAGCAACAGAACATTCACCCGCTTCTCCCCCAATATCCCAAAATCACGGCCCTCGGTATGAGCGGCAATCATTTGGTGCAGGGCATCTTCAGAGATCCCGCGGGACGCGGCGACGCGTCTGGCCTGCAAGAGCGCATTTTGCAGGCTGATGTGGGGATCAAGACCGCTGGCGGAGGCTGTCACGGCATCGGCCGGTACAGGCGTTTTTGCATCCAGTTTATTTTCAATACGGTAATGATTGATACGGGCGGTAACTGTCTCGATAAGTTTCCGGGATGTCGGTCCCAGATTGCTGCCGCCGGAATTGGCAGCGTCGTATCCTTCTCCGGCTGAGGAAGGCCGGGGATGAAAATAGGCGGAATTGACGAAGTTCTGGGCAATAAGCGCTGAGCCGACAATCCGCCCGCCGCTTTTGATCATTGAACCATCAGCTTTCTCGGCAAAGACACTTTGGCCAATAAGCCAGATTAAAACGGGATATATGCCGCACAAAAGCACAACCAATCCCACTAAAGCCGTCACGGAAATGCGTAATTCATTAACTATAATTTTCCACATAACTCTCTTTCTCCCTATGTCCGGGACAAAATGCCGATCAGCATGTCAATCAGTTTAATACCCACGAAGGGCGCTACAAGGCCGCCCAGGCCGTATAGCAACAAATTACGCCGTAATAATGCGGAAGCGCTGACAGGCAGGAAACGGACACCACGCAACGCGAGGGGAATCAGCAAAACGATAATAACGGCATTGAAGATAACGGCCGAGAGAATGGCGCTCTGCGGCGAGCGCAACCCCATGATATTTAGCGGGGCGATTTCCGGAAAAAGGCCGATCAACATGGCCGGAATAATGGCGAAATATTTCGCCACATCATTGGCGATGCTGAACGTAGTCAGCGCGCCGCGTGTGATGAGCATCTGTTTGCCGATTTCTACGATTTCAATCAGCTTTGTGGGATTGGAATCCAGATCAACCATATTGCCGGCTTCCTTGGCCGCCTGAGTTCCCGTATTCATGGCGACACCCACATCGGCCTGAGCAAGCGCGGGCGCATCATTCGTGCCGTCGCCCGTCATCGCCACAAGATGACCAGCGGCCTGTTCATTGCGGATCAGGGCAAGTTTGTCTTCCGGTTTCGCTTCGGCCAGGAAATCATCCACTCCCGCTTCCCGTGCAATAGCCTCGGCCGTCATTCTGTTGTCGCCGGTAATCATGACCGTCTTAATCCCCATCGCCCGGAACCGGGCAAAGCGATCTTTCAGGCCTCCTTTGATAATGTCTTTCAGATGAATAACACCCAGAATGCGGTCATTTTCTGCAACCGCCAGGGCGGTTCCTCCGGAACGACCGATATTATCCATAATCTCTCTGACTTCCCGAGGAAAATCCCTGCCTATAAAATTTTTCAGTGCGTCCGGTGCTCCTTTACGGATTTTTTTACCGTCTATATCAATACCGCTCATGCGCGTCTGGGCGGTAAAAGAAACAAATGTCGCATGGGGCATCTCGCCGATCGATCGTCCCCGCAGGCCATATTGTTTGGCCAGAACAACAATGCTGCGTCCCTCCGGGGTTTCGTCCGCCAGTGACGATAATTGCGCCGCATCAGCCAGTTGATTGACCTCTACTCCCGGCGCGGGAATAAATTCCGTAGCCTGACGGTTGCCCAGAGTGATCGTACCTGTTTTATCCAGCAGCAGAACGTCAATATCACCTGCCGCCTCCACGGCCCTGCCGCTCATAGCCAGTACATTTTTCTGCACGAGCCTGTCGATTCCGGCTATGCCGATAGCGGAAAGCAGTCCGCCGATAGTTGTAGGAATAAGGCAAACCAGCAGCGCTACAAGAACGGTAACGGTAAAAGAAATGCCCGAATAAAGGCCGAACATTTTCAATGTCATGACGACGACGAGGAAGATCACGGTAAGTGCCGAAAGAAGAATGGTCAAAGCAATTTCGTTGGGTGTTTTCTGACGACTGGCGCCCTCGACCAAGCCGATCATTCTATCCATGAAACTTTCCCCCGGATTGGCAGTAACAACAACCTTTATCTGATCGGATAAAACCCTTGTACCGCCGGTAACGGCGCTGCGATCGCCGCCTGCTTCGCGAATGACCGGGGCAGACTCACCTGTAATGGCGGACTCGTCGACCGTCGCCACACCTTCAACAATCTCACCGTCCGCCGGAATGATTTCGCCTGCGGATACCAGAACCATATCCTCTTTCCGCAGATCATCGGCCGGCACCGTCTCGAAACCACCACTTTCCGTAAGGAGATTAGCAAGTGTCTTCGTACGTGTCGCTCGCAGGGCATCAGCTTGAGCTTTTCCCCGGCCTTCAGCCAGAGCCTCTGCAAAATTGGCGAAAAGTACGGTGAACCACAGCCAGAGAGCAATCTGCAACCCGAAACCGAACGATTCGCCGGGCATCCCAATTGGCAAACTCAAGGTGGTTATCAGAGCGCCGACCTGAGTAACAAACATTACCGGGTTTTTCATCATGGTACGGGGATTAAGCTTGACGAATGAGGCGCTTATTGCCGGCAGAATAATCTGTTTATCAAATAAGGAATGTTTCCGGGTCGCCATAAAATCGTTCCTTTACTTATTAGAATAATTTACCGGTTCCGATCATAATAAAATGCTCCACTATTGGTCCCAGAGCCAGGGCCGGGAAAAAAGTCAACGCCCCGACGATAAATATCGTCCCGATAAGCAGGACAACAAAAGTCAATCCTGTGACCGGAAAGCTGCCTGCGTGATCCGCAGCACGCTTCTTTCCAGCGAGGTTCCCCGCCAGAGCCAGCACGGGAATAATGAATAAAAACCTTCCGATGAGCATGGCTACAGCCATGGTTGAATTGAGCCAGGCGGTATTGGTGTTGAATCCCGCAAAAGCGCTGCCATTATTGCCAACAGCTGAAGAAAAAGCGTAGATGATTTCCGTAAGGCCATGCGGCCCGGCATTATTGAGCCCTGCCTTTCCCCAGCCACTGACCGCCGCCCATGCGGCATAACTGAGAATGGTAATGCTCAGGATCAAAACTGCAATGACACTAACCTTCACATCGTAAGCTTCAATCTTTTTGCCCAGATATTCCGGTGTGCGCCCCACCATTAATCCGGCCAGAAAAACGGTAAGAATAACAAAGATCAGCATTCCATATAAGCCCGACCCCACACCGCCAAAGATTATTTCACCCAGCTGGATATTTACCAGGGGGACTAATCCTCCCAATGGTGTCAGGGAATCATGCATGGCATTGACGGCGCCACAGGATGCATCCGTAGTAATGGTGGCAAAAAGAGCGGAATTGAATATCCCGAAGCGTACTTCTTTACCTTCCATATTGCCGCCCGCCGGATCCACTCCTAAAGCAGTAAGATGGGGATTGCCGCCGGCCTCGGCCCACCAGCAGATCAGGACACCGGCAAGGAAGACTACAGCCATTGCCTTCCATATTGCCCAGCCGTGTTGGCGGTTTCGGACGGTCCTGCCAAAATAACAGGTAAGGCCGCTGGGAATCAAAAAAATGGATAACATCTGTAATAAATTAGACAGCGGTGTTGGATTTTCATAAGGATGAGCGGCATTGGTATTCGTAAAACCGCCGCCATTAGTGCCCAACATTTTTATTGCGACCTGCGAGGCCATTGGGCCCTGGGCAATAACCTGGGTGTCTATTTTTCTATTTTCCATTAAGGTCTTCCCCCGGCCATCCCTGATTTCCCGTCCATCAGCATCCTTTTTCACCATCTGAATTGTGTAAGGCTCGACTACTTTCATCTCCTGATAAGGCCTGAAATTCTGGATTACCCCCTGCGACAAGAGAAAGACTGCGTAAACAAGGCAGATGGGCAAGAGCAGATAGAGATTGACCCTGATTACATCAACCCAGAAATTACCCAGAGTCTTGGTTGTATGGCGGGCAATGCCCCGGACCAGCGCCGCTGCCACGGCAATTCCTGTTGCCGCCGACAGAAAATTGTGCAGCGTCAGCGCCACCATTTGGGAAAAATAGGACATGGTCGATTCTCCGCCATAACTCTGCCAATTGGTATTGGTGGTAAAACTGGCCGCCGTATTGAAAGCAAGATCGGGACTCAAACCCGGCAGTCTCTGCGGATTAAGCGGCAGGTAATACTGGAGACGTAAAACAACATAAGTGAAAATCATGCCCACCAGACTGAAGATAAGCAACGAAATGGCATATTGAAGCCATCCCTGTTCTTTTTGACTGTCAATGCCGCTGATGCGGTAAAGCAGGCGTTCCAAAGGCTTCATCATTGGATCAAGAAACGTCCTGCCTTCACTATCCAGAACACGTTCCAGGTAAAACCCGCAGGGCTTTGTCAACAGCAACAAAAGACCTAAAAACAGAGCCAGTTGTAACCATCCATTTATATCCATTTTTTTCTACCCTGCTAAAATTTTTCCGGTCTGATTATGGAAATCAACAAATACAAGATAAGCGCAAGCCCGATTAGACCTACAATCACGTCCAACATTTTAAGACATCTCCTTCGCTGATTGATCGGCCCGCCTGAGCGTAAATGAAAAAGTTGTCCCGCGTCCGACAACACTTTCTACGGCTACGGATCCGCCGTGTGCTTCGACAATCTCCTTGACAATCGCCAACCCCAGACCGGCGCCCGTTGCTGAGTTCTGTTCCGGTCCGCGAAAGAACTGTTCAAAAATTCTGGGAAGATATTCGGCCGGAATGCCCCTGCCGGTATCAGAAATCCGGAAGTGCACCATTGAATTATCGGCAGCCGCCGTAATTGTTATTTTGCCGCCGGCTGGAGTGTATCTGAAGGCGTTGGAAAACAGATTTCCCCAAACATGCCTGATCCGGCTTGTATCAGCCCAGACTTGCGGCAAATCATCCGGCAGATCGCAGTTCAAATTGATTGACCTTTCACTTGCTTCCTTTTGAAAAGATTCACAAACATCCCGAATAAGCATATGCGGCGCTGTGGCGCGACATTCCATTTTTATCCGTCCTGATTCGATGCGGCTGATGTCGAGCAAATCAACAAGGATTTTGTATAACCGTTCACTATCCTCCCGCGCTGCCAGCAGCAATTCAACCTGCTTTTCGGTGAGCGGTCCGACTTTCTCCTCGAGCAGCAGGTGAACGGCCATCCGCACCGAAGTAAGGGGGGTCTTCAATTGATGAGAGACAGTCGAAATAACACCTCTCTTTAAATCATCCTGCTGTCGCCGGGCGGTAACATCCATCATATGTAAAATTATACCGGTCAGTTGCTTTCTGTCATCAAGTATCGGTATCGCCTTTGGTTGAAAGAAACGTTCCTCACCACGCACAAAATGCTGAACCACTGCACCGGCACCTTTCGGTTCCGCAATACGGCCGCTTTGCATAACTTCGTTCCACAGGTCGGCCATCCACGGGAAAGACAAGTGTTGTATCTGCGCCCCGCGTTTCAGGCCGAAAATATTTCTGGCCGATTCGGTGGATAGATCAACCACTCCCTGCAGATTTAGCACAGCAATGGCATCCGGCAGACTGTTGAATGTCTGCTGAGCTGCATGCAGCGTCCTTATCAAGTTGCGTTTGTCACTGCGCCGAAATTCACGCAGATTGGACGTCATTTCGTTAAATGCTTCGGACAAACGTCCCATCTCGTCGCGTGATTCTATCTTCACCACCAAGTCAAGATTTCCTTCTTTAATTTGCTCCACGGAGCGGGTAAGGCGCGTTATCGGCTGGAGTATCCACCGGCCGATGAAAAAAATAAAACCCCCGGCTGTCATAATCCCCAACATGAGGAAAATGTACATGCCGCGACTGGAATCTTTGGCTTTCTTTCTGGCCTGTTCATTGGCATCCACCATGTTTTGTTGATTCATTTTGAGGATTTCATCCGCCGTATTTCTGATTTGCCGGAACAGGGGCAAGAGCTGCTGTAAATAAATTTTCTTCCTGTCTTTGGTTGCAACATTGGGATTCTGGATACCTTTAATAACGGTTCGAGAATCATTAAATAGCTTCTGTAAACTGGCTGCCTTTTCACCTTCTCCCGGTATGGTGATATTATTCAGCTCGATATTTAATGCCTTTTCAAAGGCGATTTCATTTTCAGTGATTTGCTTGCCTCCCCGATCCGCATAGCCCAGCAGAATAAATTCCACGCCGTTGTTTATCCTTTCACCGGCCTCTTTCATTTCTTCACAGGCGATCACGCTCTTATAATTATCCCGCAGAATAACATCAATTGCTACACCCAGTCCGGCAATTTCCCGGATGCCGTAAACGCCAATAATAATGATGATTAAAAGCAAGCCGCCAAATCCCAACGACAACTTTTGTCTTAAGCTAAGCATGTTCCGGTTCCTCAATGAACTTCGTGATTAAGCAAAGAATATGCCTTTAACGATATGATGAAAAATCAGGATCTTACGTAACAAATATAATGACAGAGTTTGCAATTTTCAAGTGAAGAGTTAAAATATATTGCAAAATGCAATGAGGATTGAGGCGTACTTAGCGTACGCCGCAGTAACGATGGATGAAGCGCAACACAGCATCCGGTATTTTTACGAGGTCGTCAGATATTATAAAGTTTCCTTTTTCTCCAGAGAGTAGCCTGATCAATTCCCAGAGTATCAGCGGCTTCCTGAAGGGATTTAGTCCGGGCCAGAATGCGGCGAATATGCATTTCCTCCAGTCTTTCCAGGGAAACCATTTCATTATTCATGACACTTTCACCCTGGAGCAACAGTTTGTCCGGAAGATATTCGATGCCGATCGATTCCGCCTTACATAAGATTGATGCCCGCTCTACTGCATTACGTAATTCCCGCACATTTCCCGGCCAGGAGTATCGATATAGCGCCTGCTTCGCCTCATCGGTAAAATGTTGAACGCTGCAATGATTTCTCCGGCTGAAAAAAGTGAGCAATTTATCTGCAATTCCGGGAATATCATCCGGCCTTTCGCGCAGTGACGGTATTTTGATCGTAATAACATTGAGCCGGTAATAAAGATCCTCGCGAAAGCGTCCTTCCTGAACCGCTTTTTCCATATCCATATTTGTCGCTGCAATAAGCCGGATATCAGCTTTGCGGGTCACATGATCACCTACCCTTTCGTATTCCTTTTCCTGAATAAAACGCAGCAGCTTGGCTTGAATGGTCAGGGGCAAATCGCCGATTTCATCCAGCAGGAGGGTTCCCCCTTCGCAAATGGCAATCCGGCCGGGGTTATCCTGAACAGCGCCGGTAAACGCACCCTTGACATGACCGAAGAGCTCACTTTCCAGCAATTCAGTCGAAAGAGACGGACAGGAAACCACCGCAAACGGCCGCATCGAACGTTTGCTCCAGCCATGGATAGCTTTGGCAAAAACACTTTTGCCCGTGCCGTTTTCACCCAGCAGCAGTATGCCGGCATCGGTAATTGCAACCTGCTGCGCCAGATTGATGGTCTTTTGCATAACGGCACTGGAACTTACGAAGTCTATATCCGGATTTAATTGTCCCAGGTCTTCCTGCAGGGCATTTATGCGCTGCTCCAAAGAATAAACTTCCGCAATTTTGGCAACAACAAGTTTTATTTGGTCCGGAGTAAAAGGTTTTGGGATATAATCTCTGGCACCACGCCGCATCGCTTCTACAGCCGTATCAATGGAGGCATAAGCAGTAATCACTATGATTTTAAGCCAGGGTGCGGCTGCCAAAAGACCGGGAATCAGATCGAGGCCGCTGGCGGTTCCCAACCGAAGGTCGACAAAGGCAATATCGAAAGACCGGGCGGAAACTTCGGTCAAGGCATCCTGATAATTGCTTACCGCTATGATTTTGTGGCCTTCGGCCTCCAGACAAAGAGAAAGGGTTTTACGTATATTAATCTCATCATCGACAATAAGAATATTTAAAGAGACGTTCTCTTTTATATCGATATTGCCTGCTTTGGAGTCGGTCATATAGGCATTTGTATATCAATAATCATGTGGTTTTTTGTGTAGAGATGGAGATGCTTCATTTCTTAACCAGGAAATACAATTCTCCTGTTTCTTTCAGACTGGCGGCTTCGACTTCGGCTGTATCACCGAACCCGCAGAAAAGGTCAACCCGGCCGGGGCCTTTAATGGCCGCGCCTTTATCCTGATTGAGAACAAAACGGGAAAAAGGAACTCTTTGACTTAAGAGATTGCCCTGCCTGTCAAAAGCAGGCTTGTTCAGACGAATAAAGGCCAGCGCACCAGGGGGAAAAATTTCCGGATCAGTGGCAATCGTTCTGCCCGACGTGACAGGCTTGCCTAAAGAACCGGTCGGCTTATCCACTAACTTAAAGAAAATATATCTTTCATTATGACTCAAGATCTCATAAATATCGTTTTCATTTTTTTCTTTTAAAAAACGTTTGACACTGCGATTGGAAGCACTGGAACCATTGATAATCCTTTTATCCAGCAGGTAGCGGGGAACACTGCTATACGGTCGACCGTTGGTCTGCAAAGTACTGACGGTAAGAATTGTATTATCTTCCAGTTTTATTTCCCCTGATCCCTGTATATGCAGAAAAAATAATTCTACAGGATCAGCCACCCAGGCGATCTCGAGATTTCTACCCCGCAGTACTCCCCCGGCATCAATTTCCTTACGAGTATAATAAGAAGAAAATCTGGACTTTTTTCCGGAACTCAGCTCCGGCGGCGGTCTGTAAAGAGGATACTTATATTTTTCTGTTCTCGTCCGCGAGCCTGCGAGCAGCGGCACATAATAACCGGTAAAAAGCACACCCCCACAGCCGTCCTGGCCTGCAGCCCGATAAACATCAAATTCCCGGCTTATGCGCTTTTTCTTATCGGCGATGCTGCTGTTTTCCTGAATAATCTTACGAAAGTTAAGCAGCGATTCTTTCATCTGCGCAGCATTTATCAATCTGTCGGCTACGCGATAAACATGATTCCGTCCGGATCCTTCATAGTAGGAGATGCTCCGCTTAATGGCTAAATCCAGAGAATCCATATCGAGGTCGTCGATAAAATCGATAGCGGATGCATCGACACGTGACAGCGGCTCCACCTTAGGTGTCAGAATTTGCGATATCCTGCGGGCGCACCCCGCAGTCACGACAATTAATAAAATTAAGAGAATAATTCGCCAGAATTTCATAGTTCTATAATCATCGCCACTTCGTCGCAATAGTCAGGATATTTGGAGCAACGGAAACAATCCGACCAGATTTTTTCCGGTAATGTTGAACGGTCAACTTCTTTAAAACCAAGCTTGGCAAAAAATTCTTTTTTATCGGTCAGTGAAAATATCCTATAGAGTTCTAATGTAATAGCCTCCGAGATGCAGGCCTCAACAAGCTGTTTACCGATTCCTTTTTTTCTGTAATTTCCATCAACATACACCGAACGGATTTCGGCAAGGTTTTCCCAGATAATATTCATGGCACAAACGCCAATCACCGAGGATTCATCGTCATCGTAATAGACAAAAAAATCCCGCAATGAATTATATATATCCATTAAGGAGCGGGGCAACATTTCACCTTTCCCTGCCGAAAGATTTATCAGGCGATGAATGGTCTTTACGTCACCGATGCGCGCTTTTCTTAACATTATTGTCTACCTCCCCGCTGTCCAAAAATGATGCGCTGGCATTTTCCAGCATTTCCTGCGCATGTTTGCGCGTCATTTCAGTCAAATCCACACCGCCAAGCATACGGCTGATTTCTTCGATTTTTTGCTCAGCATTCAATTTATTTACTACCGTTATTGTTCTGCCACTGGCGACTTTTTTAGCCACATGCAGATGATTGTCTCCATAGCAGGCAATCTGCGGCAGATGAGTAATGCAGATCACCTGGTGACTGGCGGACACTTCTTTCAATTTTCGCCCGACGATCTCCGCCGTAGCTCCGCCAACGCCGCTGTCCACTTCGTCAAAAACAACAGTACTGACTGAGCCGGCGTGCGACAAAACATTTTTCAGAGCCAAAACAATCCGGGAGAGTTCACCGCCGGAGGCAATTTTATTTAATGCTTTCGGCTCTTCGCCAACATTGGCGGTCAGGTAAAATTCCAGTTCGTCGCCGCCCCGGGGACCATACATTTCGGGGCCCGCTCCGGCGGCGCTGCTTTGAAAACGAACCTCAAAAGACGCGTGCCGCATATTTAAAGCATGAATTTCCTTTTCTACGGCATCTTTTAATTTTCCTGCGGCCTGTGCTCTTGATTGCGAAAGCTCCTGAGCTCTCTGCCGCATCCGGGCTTTAACAGCCGACTCTTCCTGCGCCAACTTATTCAATTCGTCTTCAACATTCGAAACCAGGAACAGTTCTTTTTCCATTTCCTGCTTCTTTTGGAAAACGCTTTCCAGTGAACCGCCATATTTACGCTTCAGCCTGCTTATCATTTCCAGTCGATCATCGATAGCAGCAAGTCTTGCCGGATCAAAAAAAAGATTATTAGCATAATCACGCAGGGACAAAGCCGCTTCCTGCAGGATAAAGAAGCTGTTTTCCACTTCTGCTTCCGACAACTTAAACTGAGCATCAATTTTTTTAATTTCTTTTATCCTGGCTTGAACATCCTTTAGTTTTTCAATAACACAACCGGCCTCACCATAAAGCACATTATAGGCATGGCAAGCGGCATCCGTCAGTTTTTGCACATTGACCAGCACCTTTTTTTCTTCGGACAGAGTATTGTCTTCGTCTATCTGTGGCGCAACGTCTTCAATTTCTTTTAATTGAAATTTAATTAATTCGGTTTTTTCTTCCCTGCTTCGGCGCAAAGCCTCTAATTTTTCTCTCTGCGCTTTAATTCGCTGATACTCATTATATGATTCTTCATATTTATTTCTCAGCGGCTGACATCCGCCAAAATCATCCAGGATATCGATATGACTGTCAGCATTGAGAATGATCTGATGTTCATGTTGACCGCAGATATTAATCAGCGATTCACTGACTGCGGCAAGATTGGTTAATGTCGCCATCTGCCCGTTGATCAGTATTTTATTTTTGCCGGTACGGGAAATCACGCGGCGGATAATAAGTTCATTTTCCGCTTCAAAACCCATTTGACGAACTTTTTCCCGCAGTGTCTTATTTTGAGCAATATCAAAGAACGCCTCCACCGTTGCCGTATCCGCCTGTGTTCTGATCATCTCGGAGGCAGCCCGGTCTCCTAAAAGTAAATTGACTGCACCGATTATAATCGATTTTCCCGCACCTGTTTCACCGGAAATAATGTTCAGGCCTTTATTGAATGAAACGTGGAGTTCATCAATAATAGCAAAGTTTTTAATGCTCAAATCATTAAGCATTTTTTTTTCTTTTAGCTCCCGAAGTTAAACCGCCCCAGCCGAGCTTGGAACGCAGGATATCCCAGTAATTCCGATGCGGTGAAAGAACGAGCTTTGTTACATAGTTTGATTTTTTTACATCAATAACGTCGCCTGATTTGATCCGGTGAGATTCCTGTCCGTCCAGAGTTAAAGTCGCGCCTCTTTCTTTAGACCACAGAATTGTCTGCAATTTAGAATTTTCCGGAACAATAATCGGCCGATTAGTCAAGGTATGCGGACAAATAGGGTTAATAATGATCAAATTCTTCTTCGGATAAACAATAGGGCCGGCGGCGGAAAGTGAATAAGCGGTGGAACCCGTAGGGGTGGAAATAATCAAACCATCCGCTTTGTATGTAGTCAGGTAAACATTGTTTATGTTTATTTCCAGTTCGCCTATTCTCGACAGGTTGCCCCGATTGACGACAACATCGTTCAGAACGGTACCGGTAGCTATAACCTTTTCACCGCGGCTGATGGCCACATCAAGCATCATTCTTTCTTCCGTAATATACTTACCGGCTAAAATCAATTCCAGCGCCGAATGCATTTCACTGAGATTAATTTCAGTCAAATATCCGAATGTGCCCATATTGATGCCGACAATGGCTACATCGTATTTGGCCATGTTGCGCGCCGTCCGCAGCATTGTGCCATCGCCACCCAGTACGGCAACAAGCTCCGACCTGTGGGCGAGTTTATCCCACGAAAGACCACCGCGTATACCGATCTTAGCGGCAATTTCCGCTTCGATAAACACCTCGATGCCATGGCTCTCCAGCCAATCTTTCAATAGCTTTGCATACTCGCCCGTCTTTTCTTTTTCAGTATTTGCAACAATGCCGACTGTCTTGATTTTCATAGCTTTATACCTCAAAAGTACGAGGTTCAGTAGCATAAAAAAAAGCTGCTGTCTATGGATAATTGCCAAACCTGTCCAACAAGAAAACAATTGATTTTTAAGGGTAATTCTAAAGCATAAATTCTTGACATATTCCTTGCGAATAATATACGGTGGCGGCCTGTGAGGTGATGATTATGGGTTTACTTAAAGGCAATTTTTCTTTTGCGCGATTTCATGTGGAAGGTCAATTACCGCAGGCGTTTTTAAATTTCGTCAACAGCCGGATTAAAGCCAACTCATTTCGGGAAACAGCTAAGTCAACCGAAGAAAAAAGATTGGGGTGGGTTTCCGTAACGGATGTGCTTGATGCTGATTTTGAATCGGCCAATTATGTACTGGGTGACTATCTTATTTTTTCGCTGCGTATCGATCGCAAAATAATACCGCCGAAATTGATGAAAATTAAAGTCATGGAAGAGGAACGGCAGTTTCTTGCCGAAAGTGGTAAAGATCGCATAAATAAGCAGATAGCCAATGGCATAAAAGATAAAGTAAAACTTGAACTTTTATCCAAACTGGACCCGGTTCCGTCATTTTATGATGTCTGCTGGGCTCTGGGACAAAATACGGTTTATTTTTCTTCGCTTTCCGATAAAGTAGAGGACGACTTCGTTGATTTGTTCAAAAAAACTTTTTCTTTAAGCCTTATTCACCTTTTACCGCAGGATAATCAACAGATAGCAAAAAAGATCGCCGAAGCTGCCGTTAATAAAGAAGATGCTTCCCTCATCGGCCGTGAATTTATGACCTGGCTCTGGTTCAAGTCCGAAGAACGCAACAGCCGAATAAATTTATCCCCCAATGATGAAGTCGAACTCAATTTTTTAAAGAGAATCGTCCTGGAAGCCGGTGAAGGCGAGTATTCACAGGGTGTAGTCTGTCATGGGATACACGCTGAATTAAAAGAAGGCAAAGAGGCCATCCGCCAGGGGAAAAAAGTTAAAGAAGCAGGGCTCAAACTTATACATAATCAAAATGAGTGGGAATTTACACTGAAAGCCGACACCTTCCATTTCCAGTCTTTGAAACTCCCCATGGCTGACTGGCAGGAATCTGATGACGATCCTTCCGGAAAAATGCTGGAAAGAATTTATCTAATTGAAAATGCCGCCAAAGCAATTGATCAGCTTTACAATTTATTTCTGAAAATCCGTTATTCATCCCAGTGGGAAGAAAAAGAAGTGAAGTCACTGGAGAAGTGGCTGCACTAATTAAAAATGCACTTTGTTTTCCAGCGTATTTATCAGCTTCCCGCAATTTATTATTCCGAACTTGATGTTTTCGTAAGTTTATTATATTTTTTCACTAGTGTCCGGAATAATCCGTAAATAAGTTCAATTGGTTAAGATTTTTGTCTATGTTGTTTTCGTAGTCATAAAATGTAAGTAGTTGAAACATTGATGTTCTTTCAAATAGAGAGACGCTCAAAACCTGTAAAATTGTGTAGAGACTCTCCTGTAAATTCAGCCGTTTCTTGAGTATAGCCACGATCAGGTAGACGGAAATTGCTATCCAGATCTGAGTCTTTACGGCATTCTCTGAAGTACCGTAAAAGCTCTTGATACGTAGATTCTGTTTGATCCATTTGAAAAAGAGTTCTACCTGCCAGCGTTGTTTGTAAAGCTGGGCGATGGTGATGGCAGGCAATAGGAAGTTGTTGGATAGAAACACCAAAGTTTTGTTGGTTTCGAGGTCGTGATATTTTACTCGTCTGAGCTTGCCGGGATAATCCCCTGCCGACTTCGGTACGGTCAGCAGGATCGATTGATCGCACACGATGCCCGTTGATTTGTCTACTGGATGGGAGTAGAGCCTGCGGCACTTCAGATTCAATTTGCCGCGGATCACAAAGAACGCGGAAGCGCAGGTAACAGTATGTAGCCTGGAAAAATCCAGGAAACCACGATCCATAATGTAAAAAGCGCCTGCTTCCAGAGGGATTAGATCCAAGGTGTTGACTTCGTGGAGTTTGCCGTCGGAGATGTGGATAAAGGTCGGAATGTTGCCCCGTAAATCCAGCAAGGTGTGAAGACGGACGGCACCCTTTGTTTTCCGGAAGTGCGCCCAGGGAAAGATTGACAGGCACAGGTCGATTGTCGTGGCATCCAAAGCATAAACCGTGTTCTTGAGTTCCACGGCCAATGGTTCTTTCTGGTAGAGCTTCCTGGCAACACCGATCAGATGATGGGCAAAATCCGCATAGATGCGCCAATCCCGCATCTCGTTTGCTTCCGCCAAAGTACTGCGGGAAACCTTGCTGCGGATGCCCATGTGATAGAGTTTGTTGTTTTGTGCCCGGAGGCAGGCTTCGATGTCTCTCAAACTTTCGCGATACGTCAACTGGGCAAAAGACATGATCCGGAACTGATCGAGACAGGTGAAATGCTTGACGCTGAAATTGCCCTGGTACTTCTCCACGCAGCGTTGGAAGGTCTTCAGCGGCATGAAGTCCATAACTTGGGTGAACACAAGCGAGCCTGTATACATGAGTACTCCCTTCATGAGAAAATCTCAGGAGAGGATTACAGATTCTACCTTGTATTTTCAAGTCGAGGACAAACATAAAGTTATTTTTCTATGAAATATATTAAATTGTTACAAATTTTAATTGCCGGTTATTCCGGACAGTAGTGATATTTTTTATTTAAAGGAGACCGCCCTATGGATCAGAAGCGAATTGCCAAGCAAATGATAGCATTTAACAAAACAGCCTTTGACAACAGTTTCAGCGCCATGACGGTCTTACAGGACCAAACCGAAAAGCTTATTTTTCGTTTCCTGGAGAAGGCCCCGTGGTTACCTAAAGAAGGGAAAAAAGCAATTAACGAATGGCTCGGTGCTTGTAAAAAGGCACGAAAAGACTTTAAAGCAAACGCGGATAAAAGCTATAAAAAAGTAACAGACTATTTTGCCAAAGCAGAAAAAGAAGAAGCGCGGAAAGCTGCAAAGAAATAATAATCAGTCCTAAATTCTTTTAAGGAGGTTGTGATGGATCCGAAACAAATAGCTAAACAGATGATCTCTTTCAATAAAGCTGCTTTTGACAATAATTTTAATGCAATGAACGCGTTATATGAGCAAACGGAAAGGTTAATCAACAAATTCTGGGAAAAATCACCTATATTCCCCGAAGAACGCAAAAAAGCTATCTCGGATTGGATGAATGCCTACAAGAAAGGTTGCCAGGATTTTCAAAATACAGTGGATGATAATTTTAAAAAAGTGGAAGAATTTCTTACAGAAAACAAGTAATACCAGGTTGCATTCAAAGCATCAGCTTCGGCAAGGAAGAGGCTCCGCAGGTGTATTATTAATACGTTGAGGAAGCCGACGACACGGCCAACAAAGTCAGGCAAAGAATGCGGCCTGGTATAAACACCACTAAGCCATACTGATTACTGTCTCCCCTCAATTTATTGATCACACACACTTGCCACAAAAAAAATCGAGCAACCCTCAGGAGGGTTGCTCGATTAATGTCCTGCAAAAATGTTATAAAGCAATTATTTTGCCGGTGCGGCCGGTGCGGCAGTTGCAGCAGCTTCCGGTGCTGCGGGGGCTGCGGTTGCAGCAGGAGCAGCAGTTGCAGCAGGTGCCGGTGTAGCAGCGGGAGCTTCAACTTTCGGAGTCTCTGCTGGTTTTGGTTCTTCTGCTTTTTTGCAGCCTACGACTGCAAGAGACAGAGAAGCAAAGAAAAGCACGCTAACAAAAATGGCAAATATTTTTTTCATTAAAGCATATCCTCCTTTCACAGATTTTCCTAATTTTTGGGTAACTCATTCCCCCAACTTTTGATCGGGTACATTACGCTTTTTTTTTACCTTGTCAAGATATATTTAACAATATATAATTAACATTATGTATTAAATTATCGTAACAAATGAGGATACGAAATGATCCTGGGCATTGATGTTGGCGGCACTCACACTGACTCGGTTTTAGTAGAAAATTATCAGGTTAAAAAGAAAGTAAAAGTAAATACCGACAAAACAAACATTATGTCTTCGCTTTTAGCGGCGGCGCAAGAAACAGTATCGGGAGAAAAGATTAGTAAAATAAGAAGGATAGTCCTTAGCACCACCATTTCTACCAATGCCATCGTTCAGGGAAAAATTGATCGCGTCGGAATGGTTTTGCAAAACGGTCCCGGATTATCACCCCAGTTAATAAGTCATGGCAAAGATTCGTTCTTCGTTAATGGTTATATCAATCACCGTGGCATATCCATTCAACCGGTAGATGAAAAAGAAATAAAAAAAATCGGTGATTATTTTCATCAGGAAAACATCAATCAAATCGGTATTGCGGGAAAGTTTTCAACCCGTAATCCACTACAGGAAATAAAAATTGCGGAAATCCTCAAAGATGAGCAACGAAATTTCTCGTTAGGCCATCGTTTATCCGGACAGCTTAACTTTCCCCGACGCGCTGCAACGACGTATCTCAATGCTGCCGTCCATAATATCTACAAGAGCTTTATCGAGGAAGTACATAGATTTTTACGTGAAATTAATATAGACGTACCGGTTTATATCCTGAAAGCGGATGGCGGTACAATTTTGATTGATCAGTCTCTTTTATATCCAGCCCTGACCATTCATTCCGGTCCCGCGGCCAGCATCATGGGGGTATTGGCTACAGCCGGCATGAAGGAAGATGCAGTTGCTCTGGATATCGGCGGAACAACGACCGACATTTCCGTCTTCGCAGATGGAATTCCTCTGTTGGAAGCAACCGGAGTAACAATCGGTTGGCAAAAGACATTGATTCGGGGTCTGTATACAAAGTCCATCGGCATCGGCGGTGACAGCGCCGTACGCATCAAAAACGGGGAAATTTCCGTTGGCCCCGACAGGGAAGGCCCGGCAGCGGCCCTGGACGGATCAATCCCTACTCCCACAGATGCTATGATTGTCCTTGGTCTGGCTTCGCTCGGTAATAAGCAAAAAGCCATAGATGCTATCAATGTTTTAGCAGCGCAATTGAACATGGATACCGTTTCCATGGCCCAAAGCATCCTGAATAAAACAACATCTATTATTGCCGGCAATGTGCTTCAGATAATCGAGGAAGTCAATAACAAGCCGGTTTATACAATTCATGAACTTTTAGAAGGCAAAGTAATAAAACCGCGCACCGTTTATGTTGTTGGTGGTCCGGCCGCCGCAATAGCTCCTGGAATGGCTGATTTGCTCGGTTATCCTTATAAAATTCCTGATCATTCGGAAGCAGCCAATGCCTTGGGCGCAGCGCTCTCCAGAACAACGGCGGAAATAACAATACTGGCCGATACGGAAAAGAAAGAATTGATTATCAGTGAAGAAGGAATAATAAAAAAAATACCGAGCAATTTTTCATCTCAGCAGGCTATCGAAGTCGGCCGCGAAGCTCTCACCGCGAGGGCAATTAAAATGGGCACAGATTTGAATGACCTGGAAATGGAAGTAACCGAGATGCAGGAATTCAATATGATCAGAGATTTTTATACAACAGGGAAAAACATTCGTACCAAGATTCAAATTAAGCCTGGATTAATTTCATCTCCTACAGCAAGGAATAAGTAAAATGACGCGAAAAACAAAAAAAACTGGCCTTATATTTTTCCCGGCATTTGACTGGGCAATTTCCCCAACCCATCCCGAAAGGGAAGAGAGGCTTCTCTACACACAGGATCAGGTTTTTGAAGAAGGTCTACTGGATTTGGAAAACATCGTGGAATTTAAACCGGGCCTTGCTACCTATGAAGATATCAACCGCTGCCACATTTGCGTTCCCGATCCGCAGAGTTTAACAACACATTCCCATCTTATTTCTGCCGGAGGCGCTATAACCGCTGCCAAAAAAGTCCTGCAGGGCGAGGTAGACAATGCTTTCGCCCTCGTCCGGCCGCCGGGCCATCATGCCATGCTGGTAGCCCATGGAGCGAGAGGTTTCTGCAACATCAACATCGAAGCTGTAATGGTCGAATATATCCGTAAAAATTTCGGCATCAAAAAAATTGCCATTGTCGATACGGACTGTCATCATGGCGACGGCACGCAGGATATTTACTGGCACGACCCGGATATTCTCTGCATTTCCCTTCACCAGGACGGTCGCACCCTTTATCCGGGAACAGGTTTTGTTGAGGATTTCGGCGGCCCTAACGCTCTGGGAGCTACTATTAACATTCCCCTGCCGCCAAAGACATCCGATGAAGGTTTCCTGTATGTTCTGGATCATGTCATCCTGCCTGTTCTGGATGACTTTCAGCCGGAAATAATCATCAATTCCGCCGGGCAGGACAACCACTACAGCGATCCCATTACCAACATGTGTTTTAGCGCCCAAGGCTACGCTCTCTTAAACGAAAAGCTGTCCCCGCATATTGCGGTGCTGGAAGGCGGCTATTCCATTGAAAGAGCGCTTCCTTACGTAAATGTCGGGATAATCCTGGCTATGGCCGGTCTTGACTACAGTTATGTTAAAGAACCCGATTACGACGCTGACAAAATTCGCCAGTCTCCGGAAATTTCCAGCGCCATCAAAAAAGAAGCTGAGAAGATTCTCAATATGTGGAAAAACCGAAAACAAATGAAAGCGGAGGTAGCAGGTTCAGCCAAATTCCTGCAGCGTAAAAAAAACATATATTACGATACCGACGGAATCTCCGAAAGACAAATCGAAACAGTTCAGATTTGCGATGACTGCGGCGGCTTGGTTCTGATTGAATCCGCCGCGGACACCGGAAGAAAAATCCTTGCCGTTATACTCCCCCATCGTTGCTGCCCCAAATGCCGTAAAAATGGAGAAGCAATGTTTGAGCGTTTTGACGAAGGACAATACAATAATATTTATTTCCAGGATCGCGAAAAAGATGTTTTTATCGCCAAGTAATTAATTACACCATACAATTCAAGGAAACTGATCAACTTAATATGCCATTGAAAAACAAAAAAAGATCGGCCAACACCGGAGAAGAATATTCGAGAAAGAATAATTCATCTCAAATTATGATTATTGACGATTCTCCGGATATCCTGCAGATGCTGACAGATATTCTTGATTATCAGGGGTATCGCGTAAGCCCTTTCTCCAGCGGGGAAAAGGCATTAAAATCCATTGAACTTGGAATACCGGATCTGATCCTGCTGGATGTTGAAATGCCATTGATGGATGGCTATGAGGTTTGCGCTCGTCTTAAATCCAACGAAAAAACCAGTAAGATTCCTGTAATTTTTATCAGCGGCCGCGATGATACCACTGATAAAATCAAGGGATTTAATGCAGGTGGCATTGATTATATAACCAAGCCCTTCCAGTTGGCTGAAGTCATAGCCCGAATTGAGACGCACCTCTCATTGTGCCGGCTGCAAAAACAATCTGAAGAACAAAATATTCACCTGCAGAAAGAAATCACCGAGCGCAAAAAAGTGGAAAGAGAACTGCTGACGCATAAAGCAAATCTCGAAAAGCTGGTTGCCAAACGTACTGCGGAATTGAACAAAAGTAATGAAGAGCTACAGTTAGAAATCACCGAGCGTAAAAACCTGGAAAACGCCCTGGAGGATGCCAATTTTAAACTTCATGCCCTGGTTTATGAATATGGACTGCGTCATCAGAGGATGTCTCTTTTTAACCAAATGCTGAAAGAACTCCAGGCATGTATCATGGTTGAAGAAGCATACCCCATTATTAAGTATTTCACTCAGAAATTATTCCGGGCAACAACCGGAGCCATTTATCTGCTTGACAGTGAAAAAAACATCTTTAAAGCAGCCATAGCATGGGGCAAAGCACTGTCACGGGAAAAATCATTTCCTGCCGGAGACTGTCGGTCTCTTATTGAAGAGAAAATACATATATCCGTTCCTTCCCAACCGGAATTATGTTGTCGGCATCTGCCCCATTCCGAAGAAAGAAGTTCTATATGTATTCCACTAACAGAGCAGGGGAAAACTTTCGGAATTCTGCATTTACACCAAAGAAATTATTCCAAACTTTACCGTTTCCCGTCTTTGTTTGAAGAAACTACCGAAGGAATTGATCTCGACACCAAGCAACTGGCAATTGCGATGGCTGATTTTGTTGCCCTCGCTTTGGTTAACATCCGATTGAGAGAGACCCTGAAACAAGAGGCCACGCGCGATTCTCTGAGCGGTCTTTTTAACCGCCGCTATATGGAAGAATCCATCAAGCGTGAAATAAGCCGGGCCAGCCGGTATGGAACTTCTCTGGGAATTATTATGCTTGATCTGGATCATTTCAAACGATTTAATAACGCATTTGGTCATAAGGCCGGAGATTTGGTATTACAGGAAATGGGAAAGTATCTGCAAAACAGTATCAGGAAAGAAGATATTGCCTGCCGGTACGGCGGAGAAGAGTTTGCCCTGATAATGCCGGGAGCATCCTTGGAAGTAACTAAAAAACGTGCGGAAATGTTGCAGCAGGACATCCAGAATTTACAGATAAATTACAATGGAAAAAAATTGAATAGCATTACTCTTTCTCAGGGAGTAGCCATATACCCAGATCATGGACAAACGGGAGAAGCCGTCCTTCAGGCGGCTGACTATGCACTATACAGAGCAAAACGTGCCGGTCGCAAACAGGTAAAATTGGCCAGAATTACAAAACAGTTACCAAATTAGGAGGTAGCGCTTGATTTGGAAATGGAATCAGAAGAGTTTCTTGGCCGCCTTCTCCATCGCTTCCTTCAACTGTGATCCGTCTCCCCATTTTATGAGTGAACGCATGTCGGCCAGAATTTTTGCGTAAAGATCGATCATCTTCTCCGTTGAAGGATTGTGTGTAATGATATCGGTATAGAGCCCCGGATTTTCCGTAAATACTTTTTTAATTATTTCGACTTTTTTGTGAAAAATCGGCGTCGAGAATTTACTCACTTCCATAAAATCGATTCCGGTTTCCGCCAGCACCAGACCCAGGGTAATCGTATTGAGATGATTAAGCACTTGAACAATCGCCATCATTTCATCATGTTCTTCCGGAGTTTTTTCCGTTACAATCAAACCGTTTTTATTCAGAACTGCTTTAAGCCAGACAAGCCATTTTTTGCCCCTGGCCGGGCAGAGCACAACATTTTGGCCTTTGACATCTTCCAGCAGCGGGCCAAAAAGCGGGTGACAGCCGACGACATCGGCCTGCGAATGAGCCAGCATTAATTCCACCGGCTCTTTTTTGAGCGATGTTAAATCCATTAAAAGTTTGTCAGAGCTCATGAGCGGGCCGACTTTCTTAATCATCTCGGCCGTCGCAGAAATAGGCACCGATATGACAATGACATTGCAAAGATCAACCAGGTCTTTAATGCTCATGGGGGACTTTCTTCCCCATATATGAACGGTGCAGCCTTCTTTCTGCAGCAAATCTGCAAACCAGCGTCCCATGCCGCCGGTGCCGCCTATAATGCCGATAACAGCCTCTTTCATATTCCTGCCGCCTTCTGTCTGAGCCATTGATCCGCCAGCACAATGCTGACCATTGCTTCGCAAACCGGAACAATCCGCGGCAACACGCATATATCATGCCTGCCCTGGATCTTAATTTTTTTTACCCTTCCCTGCTCATCGAGAGTTTGCTGTTCCTGAGCAATGGATGGTATCGGTTTGCAGTATACCCGCAGTATTATTTCCTCGCCATTGGTTATACCGGCAAGAATGCCGCCGGCATGGTTACTTAAGAATCCTTTTTTGCCCATTTGATCATTAACTTCGGAACCGCGCCTGCCGGCCACGGCAAAACCGTCGCCGATCTCCACCGCTTTAACCGAACCGATGCTCATCAGGGCGGCGGCCAGAACAGCATCCATCTTCTCAAAGACGGGCTCTCCCAGTCCGGCCGGACAACCACGCACAACAATTTCCACAACGCCGCCTAAAGTGTCTCCTTCCGCGCGCACAGCCGCCAGTTTTTTTTCCATGGCCTGCGCGGCTTCTTCGTCGGGACAAAAGAGAAGATTACTGCGCACCTTACGGCGTAAGGTCCTGCCTTTGGGCATTTTGTCGTAATTTATTTCGATTCCACCGATAGCTTTTGTGTAAGCCAGCACTTCCATGCCTGACAGGCCAATCAGCTTTTCGGCTACAGCGCCTGCGGCGACCCGCGCAGCAGTTTCCCGGCCGGATGAACGCCCGCCGCCGCGCCAGTCACGAATACCATATTTTTGCAGGTAAGTAAAATCGCCATGACCAGGACGGAAAATATCTTTTAATTCATCGTATGCAGAAGATCGCGCATCGGAATTCCTGATAAGAAGGGAAATGGGGGTACCGGTTGTTTTGCCTTCAAAAACTCCCGACAGAATTTCAACGCGATCACCCTCCCCCCTTGTTGTCGAAGCAACATTTTTCCCCGGCCTTCTCCGGTCCAGTGCCTGCTGAATATCGGCTTCCTTGATCAGCAGACCGGCGGGACATCCGTCAATAGTCGCACCCAAAGCCAAGCCGTGCGACTCTCCCCAGGTTGTCACGCGAAATATACTGCCTGTTGTATTGCCGGCCATAATTTATTACTCTCCCGCTGCCGAAACACCTGATTCCAGCAGATATGCACAAATCTCATCCACTGCCTGCAGAGCGCTTTTACCCGCCGTATTCAGAACATAGTCGGCAGCCTTTTGATACAAAGGAATCCGCTTTTCCAACACCATGGCGGTTTCGCAGGCAAGATTACCATTCGTAAACTGCGGACGCAAGTTCTCAGTTTTTGCATCTTCCTGCAATCGCTCAATGATATCGGCAATCGGCGCATTCAACCAGACGACAATACCAATCTTTTTGAGCAATTCAACATTTTCTTCGTCCAGAACCACTCCGCCGCCGGTGGCAATTACACAATCATTTCTTTGGACAAGCTTTTGTACGGCTTCTTTTTCTCTGGCGCGGAAATAGTCCCAACCATGACCGGCCACAATTTCTTTTATAGGCATGCCAAGATTCTCTTCTATCAGCAAATCAGTATCCAGAAAAGCAATTTTCAATTTCTCGGCCAGCAGCTTCCCCACCGTCGATTTTCCGCAAGCCCGGTAACCGATCAGGACGACATTCATACCTTCTTCAATTCCTCCCAGAACGTCGGGAAAGATTTATCCACACACTTTTCGTCTATGATTTCGATACCGGGGACAGCAAGTCCTGCAACGGCAAAACTCATAGCAATGCGATGGTCATTGTATGTCTCGATTTGCGCCGGCCGGGGATTGCCTCCCTGGATGATAAGACCATCCGCGGTTTCAGAAACAACAATGCCGATGCGGCTCAGTTCCGCAGCCAATGCACCCAGGCGATTGCTTTCCTTCAAACGCAGGTGAGCAACATTGGTAATAACCGTTTGTCCCCTACGGAAAGCCGCCAGCACGGCCAGTGTCGGCACCATATCCGGCATATCATTCAAATCAAAGGTAAAGTCGCCCTCCAGCAAACCATCGCAGGCCACTTCTACCCAGTTTTCTCCGTAACTGATTCTGCCACCCAGTTTTTCCAAGACTTTCAACAACCGCATATCGCCCTGTTGACTCCCGCTTCCAATACCGTGAACTCTGACCGGTTTTTTCAAAATTACGGCCGCCTCAAAAAAATAGGAGGCGCTGGAGGCATCGCCTTCAACAAAATAGTCGCGGCCCTTATAGATTTTGCCGGCTTCAACGGAATATTGGTGCGGGCCGGTTTCGTTCACTTTTGCGCCAAAATCACGCATAACAGAAATGGTCAAATCGATATAAGGGGCGGAAACAATTTCCCCTTCCAAAGAAAGATCAATACCCTTTTTGGTATAAGGGGCGCAAAGCAGCAGTGCGGAAACATACTGCGAACTTTCTATGTCTTTCAGAATGATTTTACCGCCTGTAAGTCCCGCGGCATTTACAGTCACGGGCGGGCAATTATTCCGGCAGGAGATATCCACGTTCATACTCTGCAATGCATCAACCAGTGCGCCGACCGGACGTTCACAAAGCCTCTTTCCCCCCGTTAAAACATATTTTCCGCTGCCCAGTGTTACGAGCGCGGTCAGAATACGCAATGCCGTCCCGTTATTCCCCAGAAATATTTCTTTCCCGCTGTTAATAAGTTCACCCGCGGTTCCGGAAATAAAAAAACCGCCATCGGCGGAAACAATCTGTGCACCCAATGTCCGCAATCCATCCATAAGATGGAGTGTATCCTCCGAAACAAGGGCATTACCGATAAAAGAGTTGTCGCGGGCCAGCGCGGCCGCCACCAGCGCCCGCTGGGTAAGGCTTTTGGAACCGGGGATATTGATCATCCCGGAGTCAGATTTTAAATTTGATTCTTTATTCACCTTGCGTCAATCTCTCCTTTACTACTTTTTTCATTAACGCCCGATCGGGCTCTTGACCTGTCCATAATTTAATTTGTTCGGCGCCCTGATGCACAAACATATCCAATCCGGTCAAAACCTGGCATCCCCGAAGACCGGCGTCTTTCAGCAGCTTCGTTTCCAAGGGATTATAAATAACGTCCATAACGTATTTACAGCCGTCAAGCAAGCCGGAATCGACCGGTGATTGATCAATGTGGGGGTACATGCCAACTGGTGTCGTGTTGATCAGACAATCAACCTCTATTTTATCTATTTCACCGAATGAATAAAACGGGCAGTTGAACTCTAAAGCCAGCCTTTCACCTTTTTCAGCCGTGCGGTTAACAATAACGGGAAATCCGCCTTCCTTGATTATTCCGTAAGCCGCCGCCCGGGCCGTGCCGCCCGCGCCGATAATCGCAAACTTTTTGCCTTTAACCGTCATAGCTTCCCGGAGTGTGACAACTATTCCCAGCCAGTCCGTATTAGCGCCTGTAAGGCGACCATTATTGTTGATAATCGTATTTACTGCCCCGATCCGCAGGGCATCTTCGGAAATATTATCCAGATACTCCATAACATCTGTTTTAAATGGTATGGTCACACTTGCCCCGCGGATATCCATTCCCCTTATTCCCTGCACCGCCGCGGCTAAATCATAAACACAAAAGGCGTCATAGCGCCCTTTCTGACCGAGGACATGAAGCGCCGCATTGTGCATCAACGGGGAAAGGCTGTGCCCTACCGGATTACCCAACAAAATATAATTTTTCAACTGCCTGTCCTGACCGGAAGATATCCGCGATTTTTGCTGCTCTCCATCGCCCTTTAACAGTATATTAATTTTTTTCATCTCCGCTGCGGTAAGTTGCCCCGGCGCCGACTGCGCCTCTCGTTTCAAGGCGGCGAAAGTAAGATAATTGCCTAAATACGGGGCCATAACCCGGCTGATCTTTCCCGCCTCTCCCATACAGAGGGCAATGATTTCCTGTTTATGTTTTCGCGCATAAGGTATCAGGCTCAGCATCCGCAGATTGTCTTCCGGCTTCCTGGCAAAAGTCACTATTTTCACAATACCGGGCTCATACTTCCGGCATTGATGAAATATTTCTTTTAATCCGGCCAGCGAAGGAGTTCTTATAAAGTCATGACAGGAAATTATCAATTTTGTAGATCCGTCCCCTTTTTCACAATACGATTTTAACTCCTCAATTGGATCACTTCCTTCAGATAGTTCTATATCAATGAAGTCGGCGCCCAGATCAACGGCCTGTTGAAGTGTTGCCATTTTTTTGTTTTTACGATCCTCGGTTTCGCCCTCCGGAGCACATGTTTCGATTACCTGAGCGGCTTCCTCTTTTTTTCTGCAGGTAACGATAATTTCGACTTTTCTGGAACTGCGGCGCGCAGCGGCAATCAATGCGGGAAGTGATCCATCAGCAATCAGATCCATTCTGATTTCAATCGCCCCGGCCATCAGGCAACTGTGTTCAATATCGTGCAACGCCTCTTTATTGGACCTTGCCGTAATGGGTATGCAGATCATAATCCCCCTTCCGCTCGCGGATAGGAGCCAAGAATTTTTAAGAAGGTTGTTCTTTCTTTCAGCTCCGTAAGGCAGCTTTTAATATCTTTGTCATTTATATGACCGATCAAATCCACAAAAAAAAGATATTCCCACAATCTTTCTTTTACAGGATGAGATTCAATTTTAGCCAGATTAATTTTGCGTTCAGCAAATGATTCGAGGGCGCTATGCAGCGCACCGGGCAAATCGGGAGTGGCAAAAATCAGGGAAGTTTTGTCCTTACCGGTAGCATCGCTTTCCCCTTTACCCAGAACAAGGAAACGCGTTGTGTTGGAAGTATTATCTTCGATGCCCTCCGCCAGTATGTTGAGCCCGTTTGCCGTCGCGGCCAGAGTACTACCGATGGCCGCCTGAGATTTTTTCCCTTTGACTATCTGAGCGGCAGCCGCCGTGCTTTCCGTCTCATGAAGCACACAGTTGGGCAGGTTGGCTTTGATCCAGAATTGGCACTGAGCCAGAGCCTGGGGGTGTGAATATATCATTTTAATGCTCTTTATATCTTTCGCCGAAGAAATCAGGCACTGGTTGATCCTGAGATATATTTCCGCCCTGATTTTCAGGGAAGTCAAGATAAGCCGGTCCAGTGTTATGTTGACTGAACCTTCCAGAGAATTCTCCACAGGAACCACGCCCCAGTCCACGGTGCCTCTTTCCACTTCATCAAAAACCCGGGCTATCCCCGGCTGAGGGAAAAAACGGCTGGAATCGCCAAAATGCAATCGCGCCGCCAGATGAGAAAATGAGGTTTCCGGTCCCAGAAAAGCAACTGTTGTCGGCTTCTGCAAATCGCGGGAAGCCGATATTATCTCCCGGAAGATAGACCGGATAGCCGGCGGCGGCAGCGGTCCGCAATTAAGCTCCTGCAAATAGTCATATATTCTCGCTTCCTGAGAAGGATCATACACGTCTATTCTTCCCTCGCCTTTAACTTTGCCGATTTCAACGGATATTTCGGAGCGTTCATTTAAAAGACGGATAATTTCCCTGTCTTTTTCCTTCATGCTTTTGCGTAATATTTCCAGGCGGGATTTCATAATTTCATTCCTTCAATTACAGGGATAATAATTGTATCATCAATACCGCCGTTGACAAACGGCATACCCATTTTCTTTAACAAAACGAAATGGATTACGTCACCTTCCTTTTTCTTATCCATCTTTAACCTGGAAACGATTCCTTCTGTTGCCATATCCTGCGGTATCCTGCAGGGCAATCCTGACTCCCGAATAAGATTTGCAATCCGTTCCCGCGAGGACGATTCCAGATAACCGTAATTTTCGGAAATTCGCGCGGCAGCAATCATCCCTAAAGCAACTCCTTCGCCATGCGAAATGGTGAAATTGGATTGCGCTTCCAGAGCGTGCCCCAGCGTGTGACCGTAATTAAGGATGCGTCTCAAGCCCTGCTCTTTTTCGTCAATTTCAACAATTGATTTTTTAATGCGGCAGCAATTTTCGATAATCTTTAACAATAATACCGGATCTTTTCTTTTTATCGCTACTATATTCTCTTCCAGCAGGCGAAACATTTTTTCATCGTCGATAATGCCGTATTTGATCACTTCCGCCATCCCGTTGTTGAATTCTCTTTCCGGCAGCGTGTCCAGATAATTCAAATCAGCGAAGACAGCCTGGGGCTGATAAAATGTTCCCAGCAGATTTTTCCCGTAAGGAAGATCTATCGCCGTTTTCCCTCCGATACTGCTGTCCACCTGGGCTAGCAGTGTAGTGGGAACTTGAATATAAGGAATGGAGCGCATGAACACGGAAGCGATAAAGCCCACCATGTCACCGACCACACCGCCGCCCAAGGCAATCAGCATTGAATTCCTGTCGGCGCCCAATTTAAGCAGCTGCGCCACAATATCCAGAGCAGTGTTGATATTTTTCGAAGCTTCACCGGCGGGAAACTCGATTAAATCAGCATTCAGGCCGACATCTTTCAAACGGCCAAGAAGCTTTTGACCATGCAGAGGACTGACATTGCTATCGGTAACGATAATATGCCGGCCCGCTTTATGGTTTTTGGAGATGAGCAGCGCCATGCGGTCGCCAATGGAATTACCGATGCAGATTTCATAAGATGACGATAACTTTTTATCGAGATTGACTTTCATTGAGCGCATATATTTACTCCATTAATTTTAATGCCTCACGGCCGAAGCAACAGTTCTTAATTCATCCATCAGTTGATAGAACTTTTCCGGTTTTAAAGACTGCATTCCGTCTGAGACAGCCTCTTCCGGCCGCGGATGCACTTCTACAATCAGACCGTCCGCACCCACGGCAACGGCGGCACGGCTTAAAGGAATGACCAGTTTCCAGTGACCGGCGGCATGGCTGGGATCAACGATAACCGGTAAATGGGTCAATCCCTTCAATACGGGAACAGCGCTTAGATCCAGTGTATTCCTGGTTGCCGTTTCAAATGTGCGTATGCCGCGTTCACAGAGAATTACGTTGGGATTGCCCGACGAGAGAATGTATTCCGCCGACATCAGCAATTCTTCGATCGTCGTCATCATTCCTCTTTTTAACAGCACCGGTTTTCGCGAATGGCCGACCTTTTTGAGCAGTGCAAAATTTTGCACGTTGCGCGCGCCTATCTGCAGCATATCGGCATATGATTCCACCAGGTCAACATCGACGGGGTTAACTACTTCCGTAACCACCGGCATGCTTGTGGAGAGGCGAACCTTTTCCAGCAATTTTAAACCTTCTTCTTCCATTCCCTGGAAACTGTAAGGCGACGTCCGCGGTTTGTAAGCGCCTCCCCTTAAAATCTGGGCGCCGCCCTTCTTCACCACATAAGCGCTTTCCAATAACTGCTCCTCACTTTCAATGGAACAGGGCCCGGCCATCACTACGAACTCCGGCCCTCCGATGGAAATCCCGCCCACGTTGACAATACTGTCGCCCTCGTGTGATTCCCGGCTGGCCAACTTGTAAGGTTTTAAAATAGGCATTGTTTTTTCCACCCCCGGAAGAGATTCTGCGTATTTAAGTATTGATTTATCGCGGTTGTCGCCTACTGCGCCGATTATGGTTCTTTCCACTCCTCTTGACGGATGTGCTTTATAACCGACCGATTCAATCCAATTAATTGCATCATCAATTTGTTTTTCCGTTGCCTGATCTTTCATAACGATAATCATGTTTCCCCCCTGAAAACTAAAAAAGGCCATGGCTTTTTGCCGCCATGGCCCTAAAATAAAAAAAGCCATGGTAGCTCGTTTCCGATCTGCCCATGGCTGTTTTGGTGTTTAATTTACCTCAACAAGTCCTCCTCATCAACGGGCAGACCGATGCAAAAGTAGGTATAAAACCAGTAGCCATAAAAATTGATATTTGCATTTAACTTTCTGTCCATTGTGAAAACCCTTACCTGTAGTTAAGTCAGCTTATAGATAAGCTTCAAAATATTGTCAAGAAATAAATTCATTTTTCAGAATATTGATACCGCACATCGTGCAGATAATCCTGCAGCGCCAACTGCCAGGGCTGCATGGTTTTCCCCGTCGCTGTAATAAATTTCTGCATACTCAGAACGCTGTAGTGGGGACGCTCAGCAGGACGCATCAGTTGATCGGTTTTTATGGGCAATACCTGCACATTTGAGATTCCTCCTTCCTGCAATATCTTTTGGGCAAACTGGAACCAGCTGCAGCTGCCCCTGTTGGTTATATGGAACACCCCTTTAATGTTGCGCTCAAGCAACAGATCAACCGCAACAGCCAGGTCCCGGGTATAGGTGGGAGATCCAATTTGATCGTCAACAACTTCCAGTTTATCCGTTGTTCCGGCCTTATCTAAAATTGTCCGCACAAAATTTTTACCGTTTTTTCCATACAGCCACGCTGTACGAATCAGGATGTAATTATCCGAAAGCCCGCGCAGATAGTTTTCGCCCGCCAGTTTGGATGTGCCATAAACATTGAGCGGATTGCAGGAATGATCTTCCTTATAGGGTTCACTGTTGTTCCCGTCGAAAACATAATCCGTACTGAAATGAACAATGCGAACATTTTTTTTGCGGCAGGCTACGGCTATATTCAGCACAGCTTCGGCATTGACGCCCAAACATTCTCTTTGGGCATTTTCGCAACCGTCGACATCCGTGTAGCCGGCTGCATTAACGACAATATCCGGTGCGTTTTCATTGACAGCCTTTTCACAGGCCGGCATGGAGGTAATATCTATTTCTTCTTTGTCAAGACCGACAACTTCGTGCTTTCTTCTCAACCGCAAAAGAAGGTCGCTTCCCAGCATACCTTTATGACCAAGCAGCAATATTTTCATCTTAGTATTTTACCTCTTTCAGATAAAGTCCGCAGGCGGGAGCCGTAATGCCTGCAATATTTCTGTCGCGCGAGTCGATTATTTCCTTCATTTCCGAAGGTTCTCGCTTACCCCGGCCAATTTCCACCAGTGTGCCAACAATGTTGCGCACCATGTATCTTAAAAATCCCTGCGCCTCTATCGTTATTTCCAGCAAACCGTCTTCACCCGCAGTGATGTTTACACCCTTGACCGTTCGCGTACGATCTTTAACACTGCTACCAGTAGCACAAAAGCACGAAAAATCATACCTCCCGATCAAATATTCGGCACCCTGTTTCATCGCCGTCAAATCCAACGGATGCTGAATGAACCAGAGATAGTTACGTCCCAAAGCAGGGCGCAATCGCTTGTTGCATATCTTGTATACATATATTTTACCCCGGGCGTCATACTGTGGATGAAATTCAGCAGGAACCTCTTCCAATTCCTTAACAACAATATCCGGCGGCAGTAATCCGTTAACCCCCCGGCACAAAATTTCCGCGGGCAAACGGGTGCTGCTTCTGAAACCGGCCACCTGGTTCAGGGCGTGCACCCCAGCATCAGTCCGGCCGGAGGCAATCACCTTCACATTTTCACAAGTAATAAGCCGGATCTTTTCTTCCAGGACCTGCTGGATGGAAATGCCGTTTTTCTGCCTCTGCCAGCCGCGGTAAGCCGTACCGTCATATTCGACAACCATTTTAAAATTGCGCATTTTTTTAAATCACATTAATTCTAATTTGCATTATAAAAAAAGGGAAGTATCTGCTTCCCTTTTTTATTTCTCATACTATTTCAATTTCAAATGCAGGATCTGAACATAAAATTACTAACAATTTTCCAAAGCTTTTATCGCCGGCAGGGTTTTTCCTTCCAAAAGTTCCAGCGAAGCGCCGCCACCTGTGGAGATATAAGTGATATTATCACTTTCTCCCGCCTGTTTGACGGCAACATCGGTGTCGCCGCCGCCGACAATTGTTAACGCATGCGAACTGGCCACTGCGTGAACCATCGCCGACGTGCCACGGCTGAAGGCATCAATTTCAAAAACGCCCATCGGCCCGTTCCATACAATGGTTTTGGCGTTAGCGATAACTTCCCTGAAAAGAGTTATTGTTGCCGGACCAATATCCAGGCCCATCCAATCGGGATACATTTCCTGCACCGGAATAATTTTTGTTACGGCTTCCGGAGACTTACTTTGTGCAATCACACAGTCAAAGGGCAGATAAAATTTTACGCCCAACTCCTGTGCCCGCTTCAGAATCTCTGTGGCTTCCGGTATTAAATGATCTTCAACCAGTGAGTTCCCCACTTCGATTCCCTGCGCTTTCAGGAATGTAAAAGCCATCCCTCCGCCGATTACCATTTTATCCACTTTTTTGATCAGGTTGCTCAAGGTAGATAATTTATCGGAAACTTTGGAACCGCCTATTATAGCGACAAACGGTCGAACCGGTTTTTCCAGCTGCGTCTGGAAGTAATTGATTTCCTTTTTCATCAGGAATCCGGCGCCGCACACCTTTACATATTTGGTGATACCCACATTGGAAGCATGCCCCCTGTGGGCGTTACCGAAAGCATCGTCTATATAAACATCGGCAAAAGCGGCCAGCTTTTTGGCAAACTCATCGTCATTGGCTTCTTCTTCCTTGTGAAAACGAAGATTTTCCAGCATCAGGACATTACCCGGTTTTAGTTCCAACACCAGCTTTTCCACATCGGGTCCGATGCAGTCATCAGCCAGAACCACCTCCTTGTCCAGGAGACGGGACAATCTTTTGGCAACCGGGGCCAGGCTCTTCTCCGGTGACGGCTTCCCTTTCGGCCTGCCTAAATGAGATATAATAATAACGCTCGCGCCTTCATCCAGCGCATAATTTAAGGAGGGAAGAGCTGCACGAATTCTGACGTCATCAGTAATGTTCTGGCTTGCGTCCAGGGGAACGTTAAAATCAAAGCGAAACATTACTCTTTTACCTTTAAGATCAATTTGATTGATGAATTTCACTACTTTCTCCTTGCCAATTTTTACTAAACAAGTTAATGTCTCTTCCGAGTATATTTTATTTTACTCCTATAATCAAATACTTAGAACAATAATCGGCTGTTTTGCACGGGATAATAACCTACCTGACTTTATTGGTCAAGTTAAAACCATATTAGATAAATAACGGAGAATAGATCATGAGCGACAAAACTACAAGGGAAAAAGCAAGCGTTTTTGAAGCAAAAGAGAAAATTTTAAAATTAATGGGTGGTGAAAAACAGATTAACAAGCAGCACGAATCGGGTAAACTGACAGCACGTGAACGCCTGGCGATTTTATTCGATGAAGGAACTTTTCAAGAGGTGCAACTGTTTGTTCAACATCGATCCAGCCTCTTTGGACTGGATAAGAAAGAAATCCCCGCAGACGGCGTCGTCACCGGCTGCGGTAAAGTCAATGGACGTACTGTTTTTGCGGCAGCTCAGGATTTCACCAGTTCGGGCGGCAGTCTGGGGGAAATGCACGCCAAGAAAATCTGGAAAGTAATGGACATGGCAATATCAGCCCGGAAGCCTTTCATAGCCCTTAACGATTCCGGCGGAGCGCGCATTCAGGAAGGTGTTCCCTCTCTTGACGGCTACTCGGGAATTTTTTACCGCAATACCATCGGTTCGGGATATATACCTCAAATCACGGCCATGATGGGACCAACGGCCGGCGGTGCCGTCTATTCACCAGCGCTGGCGGACTGGGTCTTCATGGTTAAAGGCTCCAGTTACATGTACATTACCGGCCCCGAAGTAGTTAAGGCCGTTATCGGCGAAGAAGTGTCACATGATGATCTGGGCGGCGCCGTCACTCACGCCACAAAGAGTGGTGTATGCCATTATGTCGCCGAAAACGACACGGATTGCCTTAGTAAAATTAAAACTCTGCTGTCTTACCTGCCCGACAGTTGCCACTCTCCCCTGCCCGAGGTAAATTGCACCGATGCCACGGATAGAAGCTGCCCGGAACTGGACGATGTTATTCCGGACAAGAGTGCGCGTGCTTACGATATGAAAAAAATTATTAAATCAATCGCCGACAACAACGAAATGTTTGAGCTGCATGAATTATGGGCTCAAAACATAGTAGTCGCTTTAATTCGCATTATGGGAAAACCGGTTGGCGTAATTGCCAACAACCCGCGTTTTGCCGCCGGTGTCCTTGATGTCAATGCATCTGATAAAGCTGCCCGTTTTATTCGGTTTTGCGATGCTTTTAATATCCCTCTTCTGACATTTGCGGATGTCCCCGGCTATATGCCCGGCACCAATCAGGAATGGAACGGCATTATTCGCCACGGTGCAAAGCTGCTTCATGCATATGCGGAAGCTACAGTGCCTAAATTAACTGTTGTTACACGCAAGGATTACGGTGGAGCTTACATCGGCATGTGCAGCAGGAGTTTAGGCGCGGACTTTGTTATGGCCTGGCCCACTGCAGAAATTGCCGTCATGGGCGCGGAAGGCGCCTGCAACATCGTTTACCGCAGTGAAATTAAGAATGCTGCGGACCCTGGGGCAAAAAGAGCGGAACTTATTGCCGCTTATGAAGAGAAGTTCAACAATCCCTATTTTGCAGCATCCATGGGTATTGTCGATGAAATCATCTTACCGCATGACACCAGGAAAAAGGTAATAGCAATGCTCGATGCCCTGAAAGATAAAAAAGAAGTACGTCTGCCGAAAAAGCACAATAACATTCCGCTTTAATATTAAGGAGCTTTTATAAAAAAGCTCCTTAATATAAGTGGCTTTATATTTTATTCGTTTTCACTGAAAATTTGGCGGAGGCGGCCGGACTACAAACCGGTGCTCTCCGCCAAGGTCATGAAGGAGAATGAACATATTTCCGGACGGATTGGAGCTATTAACGGACAAAAATGTTTATGCATATGGGGGTTAAATAAATCGCCGCTGCAATTATGATCGTCCAAGAAAACCGGCTGATACATTTTTCAAATTCCGGAAAACGTTCGTACCAACTGCCCTTCTCGATTAACTGTTGTAATCTTTGACTCGATTCCATGACCCAGAATATCTTTGGGATGTCCGCCACCTTTGTTCCGGCAGAATTTTCAGAAAAAGTAATTTCAGCTTGCATTTAAATTATCCTCTTACCATTAATCTTTGTTATCATTTTTGTTATCTCAGCCCGCCGCTTCAGGTATGATATTTCCTGACGACCGCCGTAACTACACCGCCAAGACGCATTTCGGCGACAGGCGTAATTCTCGGGTATTTGGGATTGGCCGCTTCCAGGTAGACCTCTTTACCCTTCTTGTGAAAATACTTCATTGTCCACGCACCATCCACTTCGGCAATTACAATGTCCCCCGTTTTCGGTTCCCGGCCCCGTTCGACAAGCACCAGATCATCCGGCATTATCCCGGCGCCAATCATGGAATCTCCGTCAACCTTAAGCAAAAATGAATCAGTCTGTTTTGTGATCAGGTACTCGTCAAAGGAGATTATATCGCGCAATTCTTCCTCCGCCGGGGAGGGAAAGCCGGCTGATACCCCCCCGGCAAGAGGAACACCAACAAGCGGATTTACAAATATCAAGTGTCCGGACTCATCCTTTTCCAGAATTCCTTCCTGTAAGAGTTTGTTCATCCAGAAATGGACAACACTCTTTGACCGGACGGCAAGCAAGGTAAGCATCTCCTCATATGTCGGCATGCGATGGCGATCCCGGTTGAAACCGGCTATTTTTTGCGCTACTGATTTTACTGTACGTTTCGTTTCCATGGGCTGCATTTTAATAGAACATGCGTTCTACTGTCAAGGGTATTTTTTTACTTTTTACCTATCAAGATATTTATTGTAATATTTTCAACAATGTAAAGAAGCGCCGGATCAATTATTCGCCTTGTAATTCTTGTTTATCTGTTTTGTCATTTTATGCTATATTATTAGAATTAGTAATTAATCGGAATGAAGGCGAAACAATATATGGGTAAAGTTTTGATTATTGACGACAATGAGTTCTATGCCGTAGCGTTGTCCGAAATGATCGAGAGTCTGGGACACGAAGTTGCTTGCACCGGCACGGCGGAAGACGGCCTTAAGGCGGCCCAATCTTACACCTTCGATGTCGTTTTTCTGGACATACACCTGCCCGACGGTAATGGATTGACGCTATTGCCGAAAATTCATACAATGTCGTCTGCTCCGGAAGTAATCATCATAACAGGTTTTGGAAATCCCGATGCCGCCGAACTGGCAATAAAAAACGGCGCTTGGGATTTTATTGAAAAACCTCTCGAAAAAAAAATGATAGAGCTTCCACTGATACGCGCCCTCCAATACAGAGAGGCAAAAAAGCAGAAAAGTACACCCTCCATACTGAAACGGGAAGGTATCGTCGGCAGCAGTCCGATAATGGGAAAATGTCTGGAACTCATAGCCCGGGCAGCTGTCAACGATGTTAACGTGCTTATTACCGGTGAAACCGGAACAGGAAAAGAAGTCTTTGCCCAGACCATTCATAACAACAGTTCCCGGTCTGCCATGCCCTTTGTAACAGTAGATTGCGCCTCTCTTCCTCCAACTCTCATCGAAAGTCTTCTTTTTGGTCATGAGAAGGGCGCCTTTACGGGAGCAGATAGAATTCAGGAGGGTTTAATTAAACAAGCCGACGGCGGAACACTCTTTCTTGATGAAGTAGGCGATCTCCCCCTTTCCGCTCAGAAGGCTTTCCTCCGGGTTCTGCAAGAGCACCGGTTTCGTCCGCTGGGCGCCAAAAAGGAAATAAAAAGTGAGTTTCGGGTAATTGCGGCAACTCATCGCAACCTGGATAAAATGCTTCAGGAAGGCAAGTTCCGGGAAGATCTCCTTTTCCGTCTGCGCACCCTGGCTATTGAATTGCCTCCGCTGAGAGAACGTATTGGAGACATCAAAGAGCTCACCGCCTATTACGTGAATAAAATATGTTCACGGCAGAATACGGAAGTAAAAGGATTCTCGCCTGAATTTATTGAAACTCTTTGCGCCTATGACTGGCCTGGAAATATTCGGGAATTAGTCAGTTCCATGGAAAGCGCCCTTGTAGCCGCACACAACGAAACAATACTCTATCCCAAGCATCTTCCCATGCATATACGCGTCCGGTTAATTCGGAACACCGTTTCTAGAAAGGGTGATATCATCAAACCATCCGTAAAAATGGTAACCCTGAAAGAGCTAAGAGATTCAGTTTTCGCCAGGGAGGAACGGCAATATCTTCAGGATCTGATGGCTCTAACATCAGGAAATATTAAAGAGGCCTGCAAAACATCCGGTTTGGGCCGGGCAAGACTTTATCAGCTGATCAAAAAGTACAACATTTCCATACCCGCTTAATCAACGTTATTCGTCTTTCTTTATAAAGCCCTATCCTTCGGAAACAACTCACAGAAATACTGTCTGAAATAAACAGACTAAATCCAGTTTCTTTAGACTCTGTCTGATATTGTCAGAAATGACATAATCCAGCCTTGTTTCGATCACAGCACAACTAGCGGATATAATAGAATATATAATAATATAAAACATCGGCACGGTTATTGCGTAACTTGAAGACAACATTTTGGAGAGACTATCTGAAGACATGACATTGCTTATCTACTCAACAAGGACAAATGATGCGGAAGAACGGCTTTTCAGAGTTATTGAATTACTACTGCCCGAGAAAAAAATTGAACTCTACCGATCAATCGATGATTTGTCTACACTACTCAGACAACCGGTATTTTTCCCGCGCATAGCCGTTTTACTCGCATCTTCCCCGGAAGAACTGGAGAATATCATTTCCATCCGGGAACTTCTGGAGGATATAAAAATAATCCTGATTGTACCCGACATAAATCCGGCTACTCTGGCCAGAGGACATACGCTGAGACCGAGATTTTTATGTGACTGCAACAGTGATTTTGTGGATGTTGCTGCTGTTCTGGGCCAAATGATTAAAAAACTGGATCAGAACAGCAGGTACGATTAACAAAATGGAAATTGAAAAAGCAAATTTTATTTATTACCTAAAAATTTTTAGTAATAAGGAGATGAAGCATGAAAAAAATGACCCTTGGTTTCAAATTGATTTTAGGCGGAATCATTGCGGTTCTGATTCCACTCACGATTGTCGGAATATTTGCTTCCTTCAAGGCATCGAATGCTCTTGAAATGCTTTCCCTGAGTCAATCCACGGAGATTGCGAAGGGCCTGGCCAACATGACTCAACTGGCGGTAAAGGAAGAGTTGAAAATAGCTACACAACTGGCAACCAATGACACTGTTGTCGATGTCGCCACTAAACATGCACAAGGTGTTGCCAGCAGCGCCGACATTGCAAAGGCAACCGCAGCGCTCACTTCACTGGTAAAAGCAAGCGGTGACGAATACGAGGTAATTTTTCTCACCGGTCGTGACGGCAAGGTTTTTGTTGACGGCGTTGAGGGAAAATACAAAGGCATTGATCTTTCCGGCCGCGACTACGTTAAGGAAGCGTTGGCCGGCAAGGTCAATGTAGGATCGGTCGTCAAATCGAAAGTAAGCGGCCTGCCCATTGTGACCTTCGGCGCTCCGATATACTCAAAATCAAAAGAACTTGTCGGAACGATCGGAACAGCACCCAAAATCACTTTCCTGACAGACAAGATTGATGCAGTTAAACTCGGCCAGACCGGCTATGCCTTTGTAATCAACAAGGAGGGAGTAATTATTGCCCACCCCAAAAAAGAGCACATCCTTTCGCTGAATCTGCACGAGCAGGGTGGCATGAAAGAAGTAACCGGGAAGATGATGGCCGGACAAACGGGCAATGAATTATATGCATTTCAGGGAGCGAAGAAAGTGGCCGGTTATGCCCCGGCAGCACAGGCCAACTGGTTTATTGCCGTGGCGCAAAACTATGATGAGTTGATGGCTCCCGCTCATTCGATCCGCAACTTCATAATCATTGCCGTCATTATATTCCTGGCCCTGACCATAGTAGCTGTATCGTTCTTCGCCAAGAGCATATCGGCGCCGATCAAGAACGCCGTGGAGCAGATGGAAGAAGCAGCCAACCAGATTGCCTCCGCTTCCAGCCAGGTATCATCCGCCAGCCAGTCCCTGGCCGAAGGATCGTCCGAGCAGGCCTCAGCCATTGAGGAGACGTCTTCGTCACTGGAAGAGATGGCTTCCATGACCAAGCAGAACGCCGGCAACGCCGTTCAGGCGGACAGTCTGATGAAAGAAGCCAATGCCGTGGTTCAGAAAGCCAATGCCTCGATGGAAACCCTGACCAGTTCCATGAAAGAAATATCCGCCGCCAGTGAAGAAACATCAAAGATTATTAAGACCATCGATGAAATCGCCTTCCAGACCAATCTTCTGGCCCTGAACGCGGCCGTGGAAGCAGCCCGGGCGGGAGAAGCAGGAGCCGGATTTGCGGTTGTGGCCGAAGAAGTCAGGAATCTGGCCATGCGTTCGGCCGATGCCGCCAAGAACACCTCGGTATTAATTGAAGGCACGGTAAATAAGATCAAATACGGTTCCGACCTGGTAGCCACTACCAATGAAGCCTTCTCTGAAGTCGCCGTCAGTTCTTCCAAGGTCGGCGAACTGGTAGGCGAGATCGCCGCCGCCTCTCAGGAGCAGGCCCAGGGAATCGACCAGATCAACAAGGCCGTGGCGGAAATGGATAAAGTAACCCAGCAGACGGCGGCCAATGCCGAAGAATCCGCCTCCGCCTCCGAAGAGATGAATGCCCAGGCGGAACAAATGAAGCAGGTATCCATTGCCCTGGCCAACATCATTGGCGGAAGCTCCAGCGGCATCGAGAGCAGCCAGAGCTTCCCGGTGAAAAAGAAGGTGCAGGCGGCGTTGAGCGCAGTCACCGGTGGAAAAAGGACAAGTCGCAGTGTTGTGCCCTATAAAAAGAGCGGAAAACTTAACGCCAACCAGATCATCCCCATGGATGACGGTGAGTTTAAAGACTTTTAATAACCAGGAACCTTTAAATATAGGGAGGCTAAGACAAAATGAAAGAAGCAACTAACACCATGGAACAGGGGACAGCCGGCGCGACGAACCGTGAAGGAAAGTACCTGACGTTTTCCATGGCGGATGAAGAATATGGAATCGGCATTCTCAAAGTCAAGGAAATTATTGGAATGATGGCTGTCACCATGGTTCCTCAGACGCCATCGTATGTAAAGGGCGTCATTAATCTGCGGGGGAAAATTATCCCCGTAGTGTCCCTCCGCCTCAAGTTCGGTCTGGAAGAGATTGATTACACGGATCGAACCTGCATTATTGTCGTCGAGGTCAAGACACTTGCCGGCAGTGTCCTGATGGGTACTATAGTGGATGAGGTATCGGAAGTGCTGAACATTCGAAGCGCCGAAATCGAAGATACCCCGACTTTTGGAACTTCTTTGAAGACGGACTTTATATTAGGCATGGCCAAAACAGGCAACAGAGTTAAAATTCTTCTGGACATCGACAAAGTGATCAGCGGTTCGGAAATGGAAATGGTGATGCAGGCGCAGGCGGCGTAAATGATTTTCCTGTATCTAGATTTGTCCTTTCAGTAAGCCTTAATATTTGTCGTCTCGTCAAAAATATGACGAATGAAATGTCATCTCTATAACAGGTGGAAGGGGATCATGCTCAAACATGACCCCTTCCTGCATTTCCAAGAAAAGTAAGATGATTAGTTGTCCGGTTTCAGATAGGGCAAGGCCAGTTGAACTTTTTTTAGTGCCTGCTTTTCGATCTGGCGGGCGCGCTCCCGTGTAATCTTGTATCTGTCGCCAATTTCCTGAAGCGTTTCAGGATTATCCGCCATAACACGGTGCTTGATAATATAACTTTCCCGCTCGTTGAGATTGGCCAGCGCCCCGGCAATATCTCGTTTAACCAGGCTGGTTTCTTCGTTTTTTATTAGCGACGTTTCCTGATTGTCTCCTTCATAAGCAAGAAAATCAATATAAGACGAATCACCGTCATCACCGATAAATTCATGTAAAGACACGTCACGCGATCCCATACGAAGGTCCATCTCGGCCACCTCGGAACCTTTTACACCAAGCGACTCGGCAATTTCGGCAAATTCAGGATTTTTTTGAGAAAGAGACTCCAGTTGTTTTTTCGCCTGGCTCAATTTGAAAAACAATTTCCTTTGAGCCTGTGTGGTTCCGATTTTAACAATACTCCAGGATTTGATGAGATAATTCTGAATGTAGGCGCGAATCCACCAGACGGCATATGATATAAGCCGATATCCCTTGTAGGGATCGAATTTCTTTACGGCATGAATCAGGCCGATATTGCCTTCCTGAATCAAATCGGCCAGTTTGAAGCCGTAGTTGCGGTATTCATGGGCAATCTTCACCACAAAACGCAAATTGGAAACGATTAATTTCTCCGCCGCCGCCATATCATTGTATTTCTTCAAACGTACGGCCAGCTTGAATTCTTCTTCCGGTGAAAGCAGTGAAAAACGGTTTATTTCTGTTATGTATAATTCAAGGGTGCCGGCTACTACGGGCAGTTTCAATTGTCAGACCTCCTTACAACTCGTATACTAAGTCACGCTCGAAGGCTAACTTTGCTGATTGTATCATCGGCGTTCCTGGCGCATAACCTGATCACAAGATGCTTTGACAAAGTTACGCGTATACAACAACACGTCCCGTCGCTCTCTTCTTGCTGAACCGAGCCTTGGAAAAGAAAGTGACCTGGTATAAATCTATAACTTTTTTACCCAACAAAAAATATCCGGTCAAGGTATTTTTAATGAAAGCATTTTTAATGAAGCTCCGGTTTCATGAGCGAAGAGACTAAGACCAGCCAGTTTGAATTACCCCCGGCCGACGAAATGCAGTGGAATAACTACTTTAATAACCCCGTCCCTCTTGACATGGGGTATTTTCATGTTTAATCTACTTCAAAACAAATCCGAGGCAAATAAATGCAATCAATTAATAATACTATGATCGATCACGCGGTAAAAATTGCACAGGACGTCCAGGCTGATGCTCTGCTTGTTTGCATTGATGTCATAAAAGACATTGCCGCCTTACCCGAAGAAATAAAAAAGGCGGTAGGGGTTATAATAGTCGCCCGTGAGGAAGACGAACTGCCGGAAGACGTTTGGAAGCATACCAGGAAACTGGATATTCCCAATGTCAACCTTACACGCGTCGGTACGGTCAAAGTTGCCATTGCCAAGGGTATAGTAGCAGGATTATTTAAAAAAGGAGATAAAATAGTTTGTTTGAGCGGTGTGCCCAAATTCGGCTACGCCGACAGTATTTTTGTACTCGATGTGGGAAAAGAATTTGAAATATTAACTTCGGATTACATTAACGATATTGTCGAAAGCGTTCGCCCGGAAGTCTTCAATGCTGTATTGAATATTGCCTGCGAGATAGCTGCGCAGGGCAGGGAAAGCAGAAAAGTGGGAACCATATTTGTTTTGGGCGATGAAGAAAAGGTATTACAGCTGTCCCGGCAGATGATTATCAATCCGTTTTTAGGATATACCGAGGATCAGCGTAATCTCTTAAATCCGGAATTAATGGAAACAATCAAAGAGTTTTCCGCTATTGACGGGGCGTTTATCATCAAAGAGAACGGCGCTATTATTACGGCCGGCAGACATCTCAACGCGGCCCTGGACAGCCGTGATTTTCCCGCCGGACTGGGAAGCAGACATATTGCCGCCGCGGGCATTACTAATGTGACCAAGGCAATAGCGATAGTAGTGTCTCAATCCTCCGGCAACGTCAGTGTGTTTAAAAACGGCAAACTATTTGTCACTATAGAAAAACCGATAGAATAGAGAGGAAATGTTATGCGTTTTGATAAATTTACTTTAAAAGTACAGGAAGCTTTGCAGGAAGCTCAATCTCTTGCCGGTTCTCTCGGCCATCAGGCGATAGAACCGGAGCATCTTCTTGTTTGTTTCTTACGTCAGGAAGAGGGCATTGTCGGCGCCGTCCTGAATAAACTTAACGCCCAACCCCGGCAGATCGAGCAGGAACTTACCAGTTATCTAAAAAAACAGCCCAGCATTCAGGGTGCAGGCGCGGGACAGGTGTATCTCGGAGGCAGACTCAATAAAATATTTGATAAAGCGCTCACTGAGGCAGCCCAGCTGAAAGACGAATACGTCAGCGCCGAACATGTTCTAATTGTCATGGCTGAGGAAAAGGAAGGCCAGGCGGGAAAAATTTTACGTAAAGCCGGCATTACGAGGGATAATATATTCAAGGTTCTGGTGGATATCCGCGGCAACCAAAGGGTGACCGACCCGAATCCCGAAGGTAAATACCAAGCTCTCGAACGCTATGCCAAGGACTACAACGAACTGGCCCGCAAGGGCACGTTTGATCCTGTTATCGGCCGGGACGAAGAAATACGGCGGATCATGCAGGTGCTGTCACGGCGCACGAAAAATAATCCCGTGCTGATCGGCGAACCGGGCGTCGGCAAAACGGCTATCGTGGAAGGACTGGCCCAACGCATTGTCAACGGCGATGTACCCGAAAATCTCAAAAACAAACGGGTCGTCGGCCTGGATGTCGGCGCTTTAATCGCCGGAGCGAAATATCGCGGTGAATTTGAAGAACGGCTCAAGGCGGTCTTGAAAGAAGTCATCAGTTCGGAAGGCGAAATTATCCTCTTTATCGACGAAATTCATACCGTCGTTGGTGCAGGTGCGGCCGAGGGATCAATGGACGCCTCCAACATGCTCAAACCGGCTTTGGCGCGGGGCGAATTGCGCTGCGTCGGCGCGACAACACTCAATGAATATCGCAAGTACATTGAAAAAGATGCGGCACTGGAGCGGCGATTTCAGCCGGTTCTGGTGACTGAACCGACGGTGGAAGATACAATTGCCATCCTGAGGGGATTGAAAGAGCGCTACGAAGTGCATCATGGCGTGCGAATCAAGGACTCAGCCATTATTGCCGCCGCCACCCTTTCCAACCGGTATATTTCCGACCGGTTTTTACCGGACAAGGCGGTTGACTTAATCGATGAAGCGGCATCCCGCCTGAGAATCGAACTCGACAGCATGCCGTCGGAAATCGATGCAATCGACCGGAAAATCATTCAACTGGAGATTGAACTGCAGTCTCTGAAAAATGATACTGATGAGCCCGCCGTGGAAAGACGGGAAAAAATTGAAAAGGAACTGGCCGAGCTTCGATCCAGCATGGATCAGATGAAAATGCACTGGACGGCGGAAAAAGATATTATTAAGAAAATTCAGCAGACAAAAAGCCGGATGGAAGCATTGAAAACCGAGGAAATTAACGCCCAGCGCGAAGGAAATCTGGCGCGGGCAGCGGAAATCCGTTACGGTCAGCTCGTGGCATTGAATAAGGAATTGGAAGCGGATCAGGCCAATCTTGCGGAAACCCAGAAGAACAACCAGATGCTCAAGGAGGAAGTTGACGCCGAAGATGTGGGCGAAGTCATTTCCAAGTGGACGGGCATTCCTCTTTCACGTATGATGGAAAGCGACGTGCAAAAACTCATTCACATGGATGAGCGCCTGAAAAAGCGCGTGATCGGCCAGGATGAAGGTATCCAGGCGGTGTCTGCCGCTTTGCGTCGGGCACGTTCCGGTTTGCAGGATCCCAATCGACCCATCGGTTCGTTTATTTTCCTTGGTCCCACCGGCGTCGGCAAAACCGAACTGGCCCGGGCGCTGGCGGAATTCATGTTTGATAATGAACAAGCCATGGTGCGGATCGATATGTCGGAATATATGGAGAAACATGCCGTCGCCCGATTAATCGGCGCTCCGCCGGGCTATGTCGGCTACGAGGAAGGCGGGCATTTAACTGAAGCTGTCCGGCGCAAGCCTTATTGCGTGCTGCTTTTTGATGAAATTGAAAAAGCTCATCCCGATGTTTTTAACATCCTGCTGCAAATACTGGACGACGGCCGGCTTACCGACGGTCATGGACGCACGGTTGATTTTAAAAACACCGTCGTGATTATGACTTCCAACGTGGGCGGACAATGGATTCAGGACGCCGATCTGGATGAAGCGGAAAAGCATGCAAGAACTCTGGAGGCGCTCCGCGCTACCTTTAAACCGGAATTTTTAAACCGGATAGACGACATCATTAACTTCCGCGCATTAACACTGGATGATATTAACAGAATAGTTGACATTCAGCTGGTTTTGATTGGGAAAAGGCTTAAAGAGCACAAACTTACCATTGAATTGACAACAAAGGCCAAAAAATATATAGCAGGTGTCGGTTACAGTCCGGTATACGGCGCCCGGCCGCTTAAACGTTCGTTACAAAAACTGATATTGGATCCGCTGGCGCTGGAGATTCTGGCCGGCAAGTATGCCGAAGGCGATCACATAAAGGTGGATCTGTCACCGGACGGGGCAATAACATTCAAGAAATAAGGAGTAAAAGCTAACAATGGCTAATTCCATAAAAACAGTTTTTCTGCTGGGAGCATTAACGGGACTGCTGATGTTCATCGGCGGCCTGATCGGCGGACGGGGGGGTGTTTATATCGCCTTTATTTTCGCTGTGATCATGAATTTCGGCAGCTACTGGTTTTCCGACAAGATAGTACTGAGAATGTACCGGGCGCAGGAAGTATCGGAAAGTTCGGCGCCCGGTCTTTACAACATCGTGCGTAACCTGTCGCTGAAAGCCAGTTTGCCCATGCCGCGGGTCTTCATAATTCCCGAGGAAACACCCAATGCTTTCGCCACCGGACGGAACGAAAAACATGCGGTAGTCGCTGTAACCGAGGGCATAATGCGGATCTTAAATAAAGAAGAACTGGAAGGCGTTATCGCTCATGAACTCAGCCACATTAAACATAAGGATATGCTGATCGGCTCCATAGCCGCAACCATTGCCGGAGCGATCAGCATGCTCGCCTCCATGGCTCAATGGGCGGCCATTTTCGGCGGCGGCAGCAGCAGCGACGACGATGACCACGGTGGAATAATAGGCCTTATTGCCATGGCTATTATCGCGCCGATTGCCGCAACCGTTATCCAGATGACCATATCGCGTTCGCGGGAATACCTGGCTGACGCCGGCGCCGCCGGAATCACGAAAAATCCTTATGGACTGGCCGCCGCTCTGGAGAAACTGACCAGGGCTTCCCAAATTGTTCCGATGGACGCCAATCCGTCCACGGCCCATATGTTTATCGTCAATCCACTTTCGGGAAAAGCGTTTATGAATCTTTTCAGCACGCATCCCCCCCTGGAAGAAAGAATTGCCCGTTTGCGCAGCATGAAACCCTATTAATTGGTTTTTTATAGGAGATATTTATATGGCAGATGAAGATCTTAATTATCCTCCCGTCAATTTTACTAATTTTGTTTTATCCCTGCATACCTCGGCCCTTTTCCATTTCGGCGATATTCCCGACCCGGTGTCCGGGAAAACGCAAAAGGATTTTTCTGCCGTTAAGCAAACAATAGATATGCTGGACATGATCAATGAAAAAACAAAAGGAAACCTTGATGAGCAGGAAAATAATTTAATGCAGGGAGTTTTATACGAACTGAAAATGCGCTACATTAAAGAAAAGGGTTAAAATGCTCAAGAAGCTGGCTCCGGCAAAAATAAATCTCTTCCTGCGGGTTTTGGGAAAGCGTCCGGATGGTTATCATGACATTTTTTCCCTCATGCAAAAAATAACTCTTTACGATGAATTAACCTTTTTGCACCGTAACGGGGGCATTGTTCTTAAATGTCCGAACAGCGATCTGCCGTTATCGAAAGACAATCTTGTTTTTCGTGCGGCGGAAGCCGTTTTTTCTTATGCAGGCTATTCATCCGGCATAGAAATAACCTTAACAAAAAACATACCGGTAGCTGCAGGTCTCGGCGGGGGAAGTTCCGATGCCGCCACAACTCTTTTGGCATTAAATGAAATGTGCCGACTGGGTTTAACGAAAACGGAACTGATGCAATTAGGCGCAAAACTGGGTGCCGACGTTCCCTTCTTTATTTTCGGGGATAGTGCTTTCGCCGCCGGTATCGGCGATCAATTAACTGCCTGGGAAAATCCATTTAAACTAAATATTGTTCTGATTAATCCCTTTTTTTCCCTTTCCACAAAATTGGTTTACCAAAGCCTCAATTTAAGATTGACAAAGAACCAAATTAATTATAGCATTCCGCGGCTTTCAGCACTGAGTGATATTACTCGGGAAATGCGCAATGATTTAGAAACTGTATCTTTAAAAATGCATCCGGAACTGGCAGAAATAAAGCAGCTATTGCTTCGGCACGGCGCTTTGAGTGCAATGATGTCTGGTAGCGGCCCTACGGTCTTTGGCATTTTTACAGACGAAAGTACGGCAAAAAAAACTGCGGAAGCCGTAAATAAACAAGTTCCCCGTCAATTTCATGTTTTTTTTGTCCAATCGTTGTAATTACGATAACTTCCGCCCAAATGGACATTGGTTGTTGAGTAAACTTGGTGGGGCGTCGTCAAGCGGTAAGACACAAGATTTTGGTTCTTGCACTCGGAGGTTCGAATCCTCCCGCCCCAGCCACACTATACGGGGGAAAGGTTTTAAATGTTAGAAAAGATTAAGATATTTTCCGGCAATGCGAACATTCCTCTCGCTAAAAAGATTTGCGATAATTTAGGAATATCATTAGGCAAGGCGAATGTATCAACCTTCAGCGACGGAGAGACTCGCGTTGAAATAGATGAAAACGTACGCGGCATGGATGTCTTTATTATTCAGCCGACCTGTTCACCGGTCAACGTTACCTGTATGGAACTTCTTATTATGACCGATGCTTTAAAGCGTGCTTCCGCTGGCCGTATCACAACTGTAATTCCTTATTATGGATATTCCCGCCAGGACAGAAAAGTTGCCCCACGCGCCCCTATCTCGGCAAAATTGCTTGCCGATCTTATTACAACCGCAGGCGCCAACCGCGTCCTTTCCATTGACCTCCATGCGGGACAAATTCAAGGTTTTTTTAATATCCCCGTTGACAATCTGTTCGCCACGCCCGTTTTACTCGACTACATGAAGAAAAAATATGTAAACAACACAGTGGTCGTTTCCCCCGATACCGGGGGTGTGGAACGCGCCCGGGCTTTCGGCAAAAGATTGGGTGCCAGCCTGGCAATCATCGACAAAAGACGCGAAGGCCCCAATGAAGCACAGGTAATGAACATTATTGGCAATATTGAAGGGAAAAGCGTCATTCTCATTGACGATATGATAGACACGGCCGGAACTGTTGTCCAGGGCGCCAACGCTCTGAAAAACGCCGGTGCTCTGGAAGTATCCGTCTGCTGTACACATCCGGTTTTATCGGGTCCGGCAATGGAGCGCATAGAAGCATCCGACATTAAAGAGGTTGTTGTAACAGATACAATCCCGCTTTCCGGGCAGGCTCAAAAATGCTCAAAAATCAAGGTATTATCGGTGGCCGGACTTTTAAGCGAAGCTGTGCGCCGGATTTATTATAATGATTCTGTAAGCTCATTATTTATATAGGAGGAGTAAATGGAGGCAACTGATTTAGCGGCTCAAGTTCGTAAAGAATGCAAGAAAGGACCAGCGCGCCGTTTTCGGCAAAAGGGACTTGTCCCTGCTATTTTTTACGGTCGAGCTGTTGATAATATTTTGTTGACGGTTAAAAGCGACGAGTTGGCCAAACTGTACAAAGAGAAGAAAGAACATGGTTTTATTAAACTGATTATAGATGACGGCAAGGACAAAATCGAAAAGCTCGCGTTGATCAAAGAGCTGCAATTACAGCCTTTAACCGGAAAATTTTATCATGCCGATTTTTATGAAGTGGACATGAAGACAACTCAGACATTTGAAGTGTCTCTGCATTTTACAGGCAAAGCCATTGGCATAGAAAATGGCGGCGAATTGCAGCATTTCAAGCGAAACGTAAAAATTTCCTGTCTGCCGACAATATTACCCGACCGTATCGAAGTAGATATTACATCTCTTGACATCGGAGATTCTATCAAAGTGAAGGAATTGAAACTTGCGGACGGTGTAACGGTTCTGGATACCCCCGATGCTGCCGTGGTTGCCGTTGCCGCGGTTAAGGCAGCGAAAGGAGCAGAAGGAGCAGCGGCGGAAACAGCAGCTCCCGCAGCAGCGGAAGAAAAAGCCGCTAAATAAATTAGATAATTATCGGACAGGAGAAAGTGCATCCCTCCAATTGGAAAAGTATTTTTTTCCGGTGCAAAACACAGAGGGAGCAAATCATGTACTTGATAGTTGGTTTAGGAAACCCGGGTAATCGTTACCGGTTTACCAGACATAACATTGGATTTATGGTCCTGGAAAAACTGGCCCAAGATTTCAAGATTGATTTAACACAGAAAAGTTTTGATGCATTATGGGGTAAAGGAAAGATAAACGGCACTAATGTGCTTCTGGCCATGCCCCAAACATTCATGAATTTAAGTGGTACGGCGGTACGACAGTTAGTTGCTTTTTTTAAAGCGGATGTAAATAATTTGATTGTTATTCATGATGATCTCGACCTGTCTTTAGGTACGATTCGCCTGAAAACAGGTGGAGGTAATGCGGGGCATAAGGGACTTGCATCCATAACAGAGAATTTAGGTTCTTCCGATTTTACTAGGGTGCGGTTAGGTATCGGCAGGCCATCTGATAAGTCCCGCATTGAAGGTTACGTACTGGAACCTTTCAAATCTGATGAAGAACTTTCTTTGCTGCCGGGAATTATTCAGGCAGCAACAGACGCAGTTTCTGAAATTGTTTTATCCGGCACTGAAAAAGCAACAGCCAAGTGCCATAAAAATATATTAGTTAATTCTTAAAAGAAGGAGGAGGAATGATGTTACAAATTAGAAGAAGTATTTGGACATTTTTAGTGAGCGTTTTGATGTTCCTGCTCACCACTGGCGCTGCATTTGCCAGTGAGGCAGACATCAAGCTGCCGGATCTGAGCCAGGTCAGTTTTATGGGTGGCTCCCTTTCCGGGATGACGATTCTCAATGTTGGTTTGATCATCTGCGTTATTGGTTTGATGTTCGGTATTATGCAGTATGTACAAACCAAGAATCTTCCCGCACACAAGGCCATGCTGGATGTATCCCAGACTATTTGGGAAACCTGCAAGACCTACTTATTCCAGCAGGGCAAATTTCTCATGGCGCTGTGGGTTCTGATTGCTATCTGCATGATTTATTATTTCGGCGCTCTGTCCGGAATGCCGGCGGGAGAAATTGTGATCATTCTGATTTGCTCGATTCTGGGTATTTTGGGTTCCTACTCAGTCGCTTGGTTCGGTATCCGTATCAACACCGTTGCCAACTCCCGCGCCGCTTTTGCTTCACTCTCCGGCAATCCCATGAATATCGTCAACATCTGCCTGCGTTCCGGTATGAGCGTTGGCCTGTTGCTGGTCAGTATCGAACTGTTCTTCATGATCATCATTCTCGGTTACATTCCCAAAGAAGTGGTCGGTCCCTGCTTCATCGGTTTTGCTATCGGTGAATCGCTGGGTGCTTCCGCTCTACGTATTTGCGGTGGTATCTTCACCAAGATTGCCGACATCGGCTCCGACTTGATGAAAATCGTCTTCCATCTTCCTGAAGATGATCCCAAAAACCCCGGTGTTATCGCCGACTGTACGGGCGACAACGCGGGTGACAGTGTCGGCCCTACGGCGGACGGTTTTGAAACCTACGGTGTTACCGGTGTTGCTCTGATCACCTTCCTGGCTCTGGCGCTGGCCGGCAATCCCGAAATGGGCGGCAAGCTCATCATCTGGATATTCGCCATGAGAATCCTTATGATCATCACTGCGCTGGCTTCTTATTTTGTCAATGATGGTATTTGTAAAGCCGCTTTCGCCGGTAAAAAAGAATTTAACTTTGAACATCCGTTAACCTATCTGGTTTGGATCACCTCGATTGTCTCCATCATCATCACTTTTATCGCCAGTAAGTATCTGCTGGGCTCTGATCTTGATCCTAAATACGTTGATTTGTGGTGGGCGCTGTCCGTCATCATCAGCTGCGGAACCATCGCCGGTGCGTTGATTCCGGAATTTACCAAAATTTTCACCAGTACGTCTTCCCGTCATTGCGAAGAAGTTGTCAATGCTTCCAAGCAGGGTGGTCCTTCCTTGAATATCCTTTCGGGATTGGTTGCCGGTAACTTCTCCTCTTTCTGGCTGGGTCTTGTTATTGCGTTTCTGATGTTTGTTTCTTACATGGTGTCCAAAAACGCCTCCGTTATGGCTCTGATGCCTGCCGAATTTGTTTTTGCAGCTCCGGTATTTGCCTTCGGTCTGGTGGCTTTCGGTTTCCTGGGTATGGGCCCCGTGACCATCGCCGTCGACAGCTTTGGACCGGTTTCCGACAATGCGCAGTCGATTTATGAATTGTCGCTGATCGAATCCCGTGCCGATGCGAAAGACGTTGTGAAAAAAGAATACGGTATTGCACCTGATTTTGAATTAGCCAAGCATTATCTGGAATCAGGCGACGGCGCCGGAAATACATTCAAAGCCACAGCCAAACCCGTGTTGATCGGTACCGCCGTTGTCGGCGCCACCACCATGGTGTTCGGCATCATTATCCTGCTGGAACGCCTCTTTGGTCAGGTTATTGCTAAACTGTCCCTGGTTCAGCCGGAAATTATTCTGGGCTTGATCATGGGCGGTGCGGTTATTTACTGGTTTACCGGCGCTTCTATGCAGGCTGTAACCACAGGCTCCTATCAGGCTGTTGTGTACATTAAGAAGAATATAAACCTGGATAAAGCAGAAGCTTCAATTCAAGACTCCAAGAAAGTCGTTCAGATTTGCACCCAGTACGCACAAAAGGGTATGATCAATATCTTCATCGTGATCTTCTTCTTGTGCTTGGCTTTTGCCTTCGTTAACCCCTACTTCTTCATCGGTTATCTGGTCGGTATTGCGTTCTTCGGTCTGTACCAGGCAATTTTCATGGCCAATGCCGGCGGTTGCTGGGATAATGGCAAGAAAATTGTTGAAGTTGACCTGAAAATGAAAAACACTCCGCTACATGAAGCCAGCGTTGTCGGCGACACCGTCGGCGACCCCTTCAAAGATACATCTTCCGTTTCTTTGAACCCGGTTATCAAATTCACGACTCTGTTCGGTCTGTTGGCAACGGAAATTGCCGTTACCATGACAAACCAGAATTTGAAGATGGGTCTGGCCGCCATTTTCTTCATCATCGCTCTGATCTTTGTTTACCGTTCATTCTACGGCATGCGAATTTCTGCTGAAAAGCTTGGTGGTGAATAAAAGTAATTTGGATTTAGATGTACAAACACAAAAAGCGCCTCGAAATGAGGCGCTTTTTTATTTCAGGATTAATTTGTTTTGCAAATTATATTTTATCGTACTCGGCAAAAATCATGGAGAAAACAGCGCGCCCTTGTGTGGCGGAACGTAAATCAGTGGAATAGCCGAACATGGCTTTGAGCGGAACCTTGGCTTTTACCTCGCTTATATTCCCCTTGGGATTGATGGCCTGAATTTCACCCCTGCGGGTATTAATATCGCCAATGACATCCCCCATGAATTCACTGGGAGTTATAATATCGACCAGCATGATCGGCTCCAGCATGATCGGCTCCGCCTGATTGCATCCGTCGCGGAAAGCGGTCGCCGCCGCTATCTTATAACCTTGCAATGATGACTCGCCCTCTTTGAAGGACCCGCCGATGATTTCTACCTCGACGTCAATAACCGGGTAACTGCTGATTACGCCGCTCATCAAAGATTCATTTATGCCTTCAACAATTACGTCATGATATTCAACCGGAATTGCGGCCGGATCCAGCTTGTTGACGACGGCATTGCCCGACCCGCGTTTACGGGGCGTCAATGACAATCGAACATGGCCGAAATGTTTCTTTTCCCCCAGTTCCTTTTCAAAAACTCCATCGATTTCAACGTGCTTCGAAATTGTCTCCCGATAAACGACCCGCGGCTTGCCGACATTTACCTGGGCATTGAATTCCCTTTTCAACCGGTCAACTATGATCTCCAGATGTAATTCTCCCATCCCGGAAATAACGGTTTGCGCCGTTTCATCGTCATATTTCACGCGCAGTGTAGGATCTTCCTGTACGAGCTTGGCCAAAGATGCTGTCAATTTCTCCTGGTCCGCCGGTGTTTTCGCTTCTATGGCCTGATTGATCACCGGTTCGTAAAATTCTATCTGCTCCAGCATAATCGGATGTTTTTCATCACAGAGCGTATCTCCGGTGGTCGTCTCTTTCAGCCCCAGGACGGCAATCAACTCGCCGGCCGCCGCTTTATCAATCCGTTCTCTCTTATTGGCATGCATCCGCAATAGACGGGCAACTTTCTCTTTCTTTTGTTTTTCAACATTGTAAATTTCATCGCCTGCGTTGATATGGCCGGAATAAATCCGCAGATAAGTAAGCTTGCGGCCTTCCTCCATTACAATCTTAAAGGCCAGCGCCGCCAGCGGTTCTTTTTCGGAGCTATGGCGGACTTCTTCGTTCTTTGTCAGCGGGTTCACCCCTTTAACAGGCGGGATGTCATCGGGAGAAGGCAAATAATCGATTACAGCGTCCAGAACCGGTTGAATACCTTTATTCCTCAAGGCAGTGCCGCATAGAACAGGCACTCCCTTCAGCGAAAGAGTAACTTTTCTCAGAGCCGCCACAATTTCATCCGCGGTTATCTCTTCACCGGCCAGATACTTTTCCGCCAAATCATCATCCATATCGGCAAGAACTTCGATTAATTCTTCTCTTTTAACCCTGGCCTGTTCGACAAATTCCTGGGGTATCTCCTGGACGGTAAAATCCATACCCTGAGTTTTATCATCCCAGGTTATGAATTTTTGATTAATTAAATCAATAGTTCCGCGAAAATCGTCTTCGCTTCCCGCGGGAATCTGTACAGGCAGCGGAATAGAAGAAAAACGTTCCCGCATCATTTCCACAGCGCCCAGAAAATCCGCACCTACCCTGTCCATTTTATTGATAAAGGCAATTTTAGGCACGCCATACTTATCCGCCTGATGCCAGACGGTTTCGGATTGCGGCTCAACACCGGCAACGGCGCAAAAAACCACCACCGCGCCATCGAGCACCCGCAGGGATCTTTCTACTTCAATGGTGAAGTCAACATGGCCGGGCGTGTCAATGATATGAATTTCATGGTTTTTCCAGGCGCAGGTGGTTACTGCGGATGTGATGGTGATCCCCCTCTCCTGCTCCTGGGGCATCCAGTCCATAATTGCTTCGCCGTCATGGACTTCACCCATCTTGTAAGACTTGCCGGTGTAAAAAAGAATTCTTTCCGTAACTGTTGTTTTCCCTGCGTCTATATGGGCAACTATGCCAATATTGCGGATACGGGACATTTTTGATTTTGGCGCCATAAGAAGATTAACTATTCTCCTCTTTCGAGGGTGAAAAAAGCTCGCGATCAGGAGCAAATGCTTTTTTGGTGGATATATGACCTTTAATCGACGGCAGTTCTTTCCCGTCAATTAATATTTTAACTTTCTTAATACTGGAAACATTTTCCGTTAGAGAATTTGTCAAAGAATAAATTGTCGCCATTTCAGCAGTTGCCCCGCCCGGATGAAGCTTGGTTAAATTTTTGGAAAAGCTGACAGAAGCCGTGCCTTCATCATCAATCCTTACATCCTTTATGCTGACACCAGCAGGAAATGTGTTGACCAGCTTGGCCTTGGAACCATCGATAAGGGCTTTGGCAATTTCTTTGGCCTGCTGGGCGGCCTCATCAGTAGCAAATACATATCTCTTTTCCGGCTTTAAAAAACGCTCCTGCGAATCGGAAAAATAAACTACCACCAGACGTTTTTCTTTCTTTTTTGCGGCATTCACATCAACAGGAGGGAATACTGCATTAAAAACCATAACAAAGAAAATTATCAGCAGGACGGCTATTCCTCCCATGATGAGAGAAAAATAAAATATCCTTGTTGATTTCTTCTTTTTTTTGTCTTGTATTTCTTCAAAGCGACGCTGTCTTTTTGTGGCCATAAAACATTACTCTCCCCGCAGAAAAACTCGGCCAATCTAGGGCATTTTCTTTGTGCTGTCAAGAAGAACAAGTATATTGATGGATCAATTAAGTTCTTCCTGGAACTCTTTATTTTCCCGCCTCGTTTTTAAGTTGGGCCAGTTTATCTTTATCCAGAAAATACCTGCCGTTGGGGGTTTTGACAACGATGCCGTCGGCAATCAACAGGTTAAGGGCTTTGGGACGTATATTGCCCGTACCCACACGAAAGAAATTTTTGCGTTCATCCTGAATCTTAACCGCTTTACTTGCTTTAAAAGCACGGGCCTCCTCCATTTCCGCGATAATCCGGAAACACATCTTCCGCACACCCCACCCTCCCGCAAACAGGGCCAGCAGAACAAAGACAATAAAAGCAACGGTCAAAAGAAGTATTTGCATATAAAGCGGCATATTACTGTTTCTCCCAAAGAATATTTTTTTTATCAATATGCTTATGGCACATCAGTGCACATGAACGTAGAACAAGGGGTTGCAACCCCTTGTTCTATCCGTAATGGCTACCAACTTCTCTGAATTTGCGGCGGATATTACTATATTGTTATTGAAATAACAATGCTGTTGGCACATTATAGCATTGATTATTTTGAAATTAAAGATTACAAAATTAATACGAATTAACGGTAAAATATGATTTACTCAACGCTGCTATATTCTTGATCTCAGGAGGACATAAATATGCCCACAGTGATGCCGGAAGGCGAAAATATCCGTAGAGCGATTAAATGGATATCAGCAAACATCGAGGAAAACGAAAATCAAGCGGTCAGGCAACTGGTGGAAAAGGCTGTTTTCAAATTTGATCTATCACCAAAAGAAGCTGAATTTTTGTCAGGTTTCTTCCGCAGCCGTAAAGCGGAAAAATAAGCCGCCGGACGCTCTTTCTAATTTATGTTTAATTATCGCATAGGCACACTATGTAGAGGAGAATTTCCTTCATATTTTTCATAAGTATCCTGATCGGGCGTATAGATGATGACCTCATCGTCTCCTTTCATCCGCACCGGCGCGGTAGCAGTAAGCAGCGAGTACCATATCCCTATTTTTTTCCCTCGATTATCCAGAACAACAAAGCCAAATTGATTCTGACCGATATCCCTTGCTTTTGATTTCATATCCGTAACCATTACCTGGAGATTTGCCTGCGTCAGTTCAACTTTTTTCCATAAAGTGGAATCCAGTGTATAAGCCTTATTCAGTCCCAGTATTGCATTGGGATAGACATCTGAACCGCTGATATAATAGTTGGAATCGGGACTGACCTGGTAAGTTTCAAAAGATTTTGTCACCTCACTATCCGGCACAATTCTCCCCCAATTTTTAGTAAGAGCAGTTTTTCCAGCAGCACATGATGCAAAAGCGGCACAGGCAATCATCAATAAAAATATTTTTCCGTATTTGTTCATTCTTGTTCCTCCTTTGCTGAAGAATATTTCTTATAATTAATAACATAATAATTACCGTAGTCAATTTCGTAATTTTCAGGTAATAATCATGAATATCAATTCCTGCAAAACACATAGTGGTTATCGGTCATCCATTTTTCCCCCTGATGTCAGCGAACAACTTCCAGGATTATTTTCATCTCTTCTTTGGAGAGAACGGCGGGACTGTTTTTACTGTCCGCGAGAAAGACAGTTTTTTCCATGTCCGCTGCTTTCATGCCAAAGCGTGAGAGCGGTGGAAACTTGAGAGCCTGCGTCCACTTTTGCAGGACGCCTAAAAATTGTTTGCAGTAAAATACATCATCACGGCCTTGGTCACTGATGAAAAACCTTCCGATATCGGCAAAACGCTTTTGGGCGGGAATGTTTTTTTCCTCAATAATTTTTTTCACCACAAAACTCATCACCGGAAACAGCAGCTTACCGCAGGCTATGCCATGCGGGACCGCGATCAGTCCGCCCAGAGGTCCCGCTATGCCGTGCACGGCGCCAAGTCCGGCGTAACTCAAAGTTATCCCCGAAACCATAGCGGCGTAAGCCATTTTTTCACGCAAAGAGATATCGTTGTTTTGCTCAAGTGCAAGCCCGGGCAGACTCTCCGCTACAAGGGAAAGAGCCTTTAAAGCCAGTGAATCCGTAAAAACGTTGGGCTTTGTTGAAGTGTAAGATTCGATTAACTGGGAAAAAGCATCAAATCCGCAGGCAACAGTAATATGCCGGGGCAGCGTCAATGTCAGCCCGGGATCGATAAGGGCGACATCAGGCATATAAGCATAATGCCGGAGAGATTTTTTATAGCCCTCTTTCCGGTCGCATACTACGGCATTTTTTGTTGCTTCACTTCCCGTGCCGGCTGTCGTCGGAACGGCAATGAAGGGAACTTTTTTCCCGGACGGTTTTTTATTTCCGACGCCTTCCAGATAGTCTTTGACGGAACCGCTTTCCATCAGCATGGCCGCGATGGCCTTGCCGCAGTCAACAGCGCTGCCGCCGCCGATGGACACAACTACATTGACCGGCATCTTCCGATATTCCCCGGCAACGACATCTATCAATTCCGTTGTCGGTTCATCCCAGACAGATACCGTATTGTATTTGATTCCTGCTTTATCCAGCAGCACAGTGAGAGCATCCCATCGCCCGGACTTTTTCAGCGACTCGCCGCCGGTGACAATAAGCGCCTGACAACCGTATGATTGCATAACCTCAGGAAGTTCGGCAATTTTGCCGACGCCAAAAATGATTCTGGGCAGCCTGACAATATCAAAAGCATTTATCGATTCCATATATATTTCTCCGGCGGTGCAAAAATGGAAACTTTAGCGAACATAATAGGCTTCCTGTTTATGATCGTTTATAACAAATTAACTCATCCCGACAAAGTAAAAAGGTAACATCTTACAGGAGGGACTTCGTACGCAACAAAACAATTGACACGAAAACGGAACTTCCCTATATTTCTCGCATCAGTTGACAATGTCCCATTAATAATTATTCAAGAAGGAGGTCTCCATGGCAGCCACTAAACAACAGCGTGAATTAATTCTGAAGGCACTGACCGATCCCAAATTCCGCAAACTTCTTATCTCCAGCCCCGCGGAAGCATTAGGGCTGAAAAAAATCACCACTGAAACAGCAAAGGAAATAAAGTTTGTTCTTGCCGCGGTAAAAGGCATTGACACGCAGATCGGTGCAATAGCCGACGAACTGCTTTGCGCATGCAGCGTTACCGCAGTGCCGACAGTTAGAAAAAAAGCATAATGAGGGTTTTTGCATCAAACGCGGACAGCCGCACAACTCCTGCCCGTGTTGAATTACTGGTGGCAACTACATGGGACTGCAATCTCCGGTGCTCGTATTGTTTTGTCGGACGCCGGGGACTGATGAAGAACGTGGAGCCAATGTCCGTCCGCATGGCTTCTCATATCGTCGATGTGCTTGATGCCGAATTTGCAGATGTAGAAACAGTGTGCCTCCATTTTTACGGGGGTGAACCTTTTTGCAACGTTCCCGCCATGCGCGCCATGGTGGAGCGGGCTTTATCCAAAAGAGAAAACAAGTTTATTTTCGCCGTAACCACCAACGGAGTTTCGGCAACACCCGAGGTCATCGACCTGCTGGATCGCGGCAATTTCGGTGTTGTCGCGAGTATTGACGGTCCTGCGGAAATTCACGATCAATGCAGAAAAGACGCTGCGGGAGCACCCACGCATGCCCAGGTCATGGAATTCATCCATTCCCTGCGGGAGAAAACATCATGCCGGATACGGGGATCTTCCGTGGTCAGATCCGGATGGCCGCTCGCCAGCGCTGTTTCGTATCTGAAAAGCCTTGATGTCGATACCATAAAATCCCAGGCGGTACGTACGTCCGGGATCACTGACTATTCACTTGATGAGCAGGAGCAGGAAGCTTATCTGGCGGATCTGGAAATAATCGGCAGGCAGGTCATTGAAGATATCAAGCAGGATATACCGCCTCGCGACGATCGTTTCACCAGCCGGGTATTCCAACTTCTGAAGAAAGAGCCCAGAGACCGATTCTGCGGTGCGGGAATAACCATGTTCGGTATTACACCCGATGCGCAGGTGCTCCCCTGTATCCTCATGGAGGCGGAAAACAACAGTCTGGGTTTTGTGGACGGCCGCACATTTCGGGAAGCGGGCCATCGCTGGGTTGAAAATCGTCCGGTAAAACAGGAATGCGCCGAATGCAGCGCACTTCCCTTGTGCGGCGGCGGTTGCCCCGCCATGATGCCTTTTTGCGGAGATTCCGAATGTACGATTGTCCGGAAAAATTGTGATGTGGCGCGAATGATTTACCGGCATTTTGAACATGAACCGGAGAAGCTGCTCGTTTTAGCGGGCTTTTGATTGCGAACGATCTATGCTGGAAAATGTCGATACTCTTGCCTGTGTCCATCCTCCCCCGAATTTCGATCCCGACAACCTTGTATTATCGGAAACGCACACAAAAAAATGGCGGATGTGTTCGCTGGCCCTCGATGTCTCGGGGGAGTGCAACCTGCGCTGTTCGTATTGTGCCGAAGCGGCAACCATGCCCCGCAGGAAACCCATGTCTGCCCGGCTCCTCAGCCGTGCATTACGTTTTCTTTTTATGAATCTTCCCCGAAACGCTACACCGTCACTGCGTTTTGGCAGCGGTGAACCGCTTCTGGCCGCTCCTCTGCTCGAACAATCCGCCATCGAATCGCGGCGCTTATCCGATGAATTTCATCTGGCTCCACCTCAATTTTTTCTTACTACCAATGGAACGCTGCTGGACAGAAAAATGCTGCGACTGTTCACGTCACCCGAATGGCATGTAAAGATCAGTCTCGACGGCCCGCCGCATTTGCATAACGCTCACAGAAAATATGCCGACGGACGGGAAACCTCGCGAGAAGCCATTGACGCCGTCAGGAAACTTTACGATGCCATCGGGGACAGGTTGAGTATTACCGCCGTGCTTTCACCGGGTGCGGATCCCGCGGAAGTGTTCGAATTTTGCGAATCACTGAAGGTTGCCCAAATCGAGCTGCTGCCGGTAGCTGAATCCGCGGCAAGCTCATCATTTACTTCCGATGATCTGCGGAAATACAAGACGTTCATTGCCGGATATGCGCGCGATCTTGCCCGGGGACGCAGGCGGTCGGTGCTGAGCCGTTTTTCCAACATGATTCCCCGCGCGATGGGGTTTGGATTACAGAGGTACCGGTGCGGAGCGGGAAGATCGCTTTACGCCGCCGGCCCGGACGGCAGTTTATACCCCTGTTTCCGCATGGTCGGCGTTCGTGATTTTCGGGTGGGATCGGTCTCCTCCAAAATAGACGAGAATGCTCTTTCCCGGTTCCGCAATACCACTGGCCGCAGTTTCCTGAAACGGGCCGCCTGCAAAGCCTGCTGGGCGCGCGCTTTGTGTAACGGCCCCTGTTTCGCCGTCACCGGCCTCATGCAGCTGCAGCCCGGGAACGATTCCATCCAATGCGCCTATACAAGAATCGATGCGACAGAGGCAATACATCTGGTATCAATACTGCAAAAGTCATCCCCCCGGCGGCTTCTAAATTATCTCCCCGTCGATCTTTCTTCCGCTCTATGAATGTCCTGCTCATCAAATCCCCTGAACGCTCGCGATTCAACTTCGGCACCTTCAGCTGCGCGGTACTGGCGGCATATGTGCGCGATGTGGCCACAATTTCCATTTTCGATGCTACAAACTGCTCCATTGCCCAGGCGTCGAGCTGTATCCTGCAGAATAGATATGATCTGCTCGGGATAACGGTCATGTCGCCCTCTTCGGTAGCGAGCGCCTGCAAGCTGATTCGTTCAATTCGCAGATGGGGGGAAAAAATTGGAACCACTGTTCCGCCGATCGTCTGCGGCGGTCACGGCGCTTCCATGTATCCTTACCCGTTGCTGGCCGCAGGAGCCGATACAGTGGTATCCGGACCGGGTGAACTGGCTTTCAGGTCTATACTCCTCAACACCGCGGTTGATGTGCCGGGAACAATTCGACTGTCTGGTCAGGAACTTGTCCGTGTTCCCGCCGCTGCCGCCGTCCCGCCGGAAGAGTTTCCAATGCCCGCACGCGACCTCCTGAATGTTCCGGCAGGCGGCATTCACCTGATGGAAACGAGCCGTGGTTGTCCTCATCGCTGTTCGTTTTGCGAAACCTCCCGGTTTTACGAACACAAATGGACAGCATTTCCCGCTGGTCGCGTTGCAGTGGAAGTACAGAATCTTGTGGAGCGGCACAATGCCTGGATGATACTTCTTGCCGACGACAACTTTGCCGCATCCGCAACCCGGATTCTCGAAATATCACACATATTGAGAAAGGGTCCGTTGCCACTGTTTTTCCTGGCCGCGGCGCGTATTGACGACCTTTCCGCAGACTCCCGGATACTGCCGGCGCTGGCCGAGGCCCGGATTGCGAGAATTTCGGTCGGGATTGAAACTATCGACGATGAACCCGAAAAGATAATAGGCAAAGGATACAGCCTTGCTCTCTGCCGCGATGCCGTCACAGCCATGCACAAGCTGGGAATGTACACTGTTGCGTCTTTTATTGTCGGGTTGCCCGGCGAAACCGCACGCAGGAGAGAGGGGATGCTGGATGCCGCGATGGCCGTCGGCGCCGACTCTGTAACCTTTGTACCTTTTCATCCCCTTCCGCAGGGAACCGAGCGGACCTGCGCCAAAATCCGGCTGCCGTCCCCCGATGATGAAAAAGCGGCGCGCCAGCTAACCCTGGCTTTCCATTCCCATCCCCGGGTTATCGCCAGGCGAAAAAAGGCGTGCGACGAAGACTCGATCCGGGGAATCATCACCCGGGCAACGGTATACAACAGTAAGGATTAGGTGACTGGTGTCATGGAAAAGCAAACGCAAATACACTCCGAAAAGAGAGCAGAAGGTTTCTTCTTAACGCCGACTTTTCAGGCTCTGACCATCGGCATACCATTCTGTGTATTCAAGCTGCTCTTCGGTCTGCTTGCTCTGCGGGCGGGGGCATTGTCCGTCTTTCTTTGCGTTTTTGCCTGGCTGGTCATGGCCTGGGCTTTCACAGATCTGATCATGAATCTCTCCCGCATCTATTTTCACCTGACAAGCCGGGTGTCCCCCATTGAATACTGCACAATCGCTCAGGCAGGAAGGATCTTTAAAAGGCCAAAACTATTCTTAGCCGTCGACACCCTGATCTCCTTTTCCATCATCTGTTTCGCACTCTGGTCCGGCTGGATAACACTGCTCAGCCCGCAGGAATCCTATTTCTGGTATGGGGCTACCACCTTAAATCTGATCAGTATATCTATCGTCAATATCATCATTGAGCTGCGGCGTGGATCTTGAGTTGTAGCATAAAGGGGGACGGTTCTATTTTTCAGACATCTCTTTCTTCGGTCTGCCCTGCTTCCCGGTTACGGCGGCAAGATTGTATTGCTTTTTCATCTTCAGGATGAACTTGTCCCCTCCGTATATAACCCGACGATCCATTTCTCCGCGCATTGATTCATTTTTTCGCATCATTTGCTGAACAAACATTCTATATTCCTTCCTGACCGATTCACTTTTAGAAAGTTTGTCAAAAACAATACATTCATCAATCAAATCGTCTTTTTTCCCATAGGCGTTGGCTTTGTAACTGCTCCAGATATAATCCTTCGGGTTTTTTGCCATACCTGCCCGCACAGGATTCAGTTCCACATAACTGCCACAGGCCAGCAGGTATTCATCCCTGGAGATGATCATGCTTTTGTATCTGTCCTGCCAGAAGTGTCCGGTATACTGATATTTTTTTTTGAAGTGCTGGGCATAGGACAGATTGATCCCCTTCATGATCTGGGAAAGTTCACCCCCCTGCGCCGTGGGCTCAATGACCAAATGGACATGGTTTGTCATTAAAACATAATGATACAGCTTATACTCGTATTTTTCCTTGTATTTACAGAGGATTTCGATGTATTTCCGATAGTCTTCTTCGTCTTGAAATATATCCTGTTTGTTGTTCCCGCGTGTCAGGACATGGTAAATAAATTTTTTAGGCGCTATTCTTGCGGTTCTTGGCATGTTCCATTCATATCAAAACCGTGTCCGTTTGTCAATAAAGAGAACCGTCCCTATTATAGATTAACATAAAGATTTGAGTTACCAATAAAACAGAGAAAATGATTGAATATAGGCAGATCATTTGCTATTTTAAAAGATCGCACAAATTGACGGCATAAATTTCAACAAATGGCATGCCTGCGGAACGGCGTCGCAATTCTTTTGCACCAGAGATGTGAAAATCATGAGGATGAAAGAGTACATGAGGTTTTACGACCAGGGCGGGAAAGAGATGCAATACACCACCGGCGCCCTTAACCGGGACGTTAAAGATTTGTCCGCTTTTTCTACATAAACCAAACAAAGAGGTTAAGTCCATGAGAATGATCTATATCACCGATATCCACGGAGCTTTCGAACGCGTGAAGACATTGCTGACCGAAACCGTGGCCGATGTTTACATCATAAACGGCGATCTTATCGATATCCCCTTTCACAACATGAACACGGCCATCAACTACCACGAACTGCAATCATACTTTCATGGACTGCGCCTGCGGATGAACAAGGAAGGGATGCTGATCGAAGACTTTGTGGATGAGCTGCTGGATAAGCCGAATGTTTCCGGAGAAGTGGAGGAAAAGGGCTTTAAATACCAGCAATACACGATCCGCGCCCGCCGGGTCCTCCAGCAGAAATACAAGATGCTGGAAAACATCATCGCCGTGAAGCAGAAAACCCCCGTCCTCTGCCTGCCCGGCAACTACGACATGGATCTCAAATACACTTCCCTCCACGAGCGTGACCTGCATCTTCATAAGCGCCGGATCCAGGACATCATTATCGCCGGATACGGCGGCGCCGAGATCTGGACACCCGGCATTCCGGAACGGTACGTCGTCCGCTACCGGGGAGGCATCGGCATCGAGGACCAGAACAACGAGATGCTCAATTTTTTTACAGAGACCACGCCCGATGTGATCGTGACGCATCACCCGGCCCACGGAATCCACGACCGCGTCACCCAGTTCGGCACCACCGGCTCGCCTGCCCTGCGCAGTTACTGCAATCAACACCCCGTTCTGGCCTGCCTCACCGGCCATATCCACGGCGACTGGGGCTTCCAGTACACGGAAGGAACCGTCTACCTGAATCCGTCCAACTTCGGCGAAGTAACGCTTCTTACCGGCAAAGTGTTGGAGGGCGGCTTCTTCTTTTCCCTGGAGATCGACAACCATCAAATCCAAAAAGTAATCTTTAAAAAGCTCGTTGATGACCGGGTGTACGATGTGGCCGATTACATATTTAAAAATGGGCGCTGGGAGGAAAAAATCATCGACCGCAACCGGTATGACCACTTGAAGGCCGGCGCGAATTTCGATATGAAAAGCCAGAAGTATTCCCACATCCCCGAGATCCAGCTTTATAACGAGATAAAGCAGTTCTACCGGCTTTTTCAGACAGAGGAAACGGAAGAACGGCTGGACAAGCTTGAAGAGGTGGCGCGTCTCGTCGACGAGAGAATCAAGGAGGACATCGGCATGGACGTACTGGGATCAACAAATATGGGCCTCTGCCAGACCGGTTCTGATATCGACTTCGTCCTCTACATCCGCTGCGATCCCGAAGGCCTGACCGAGCTAAGCACCTGCGAACAGTATATCCGCGCTCAGACGCTCCTGGAGGAAATCCTCGGCCCTAAATATGCCTTTCAGATCATGGATTGCATCGATCTGGGAGTTGTGGAAAAAGCCATTCGCGAAAAAAATTACGAAGACGATATGACGCAGCGTTTCGTCGCCTACCGTGCCCTCTGCCGCCCCATCAATTACCGGGTGATCGCCCCTGTAGAGGATCTTTTGAATCAGGATATGGAATTCCGTTCCGAACTGGAGGGGAGCATCCGGACTTATTTCCGGATTTTCATCAACACATCACAGCACAGCCGCTCCTTCGCCAAGTACGAAAGCCGGATCAAAAGCATCGGCATCAAAATACCCGAATCCATCCAGGAGAAGATCAAGGCCTATCTGCAACGAAACTCTGATACAACCGACGGTAATGTATCAACTGGAGACTGCTGAGCAAACAGTATTCCACAATAATCGGGAATGTATCTTTTTTCACCAGTAACTGATTGTTTTTTATTGCATTGTTTTCAAGATATTGTATTATTCGCAGCGAACGGATTGTTAGCCGAGGTCAAAAACTGATATTCGAAGACCTGATCCTGATTACTTGCCATGAATCACGCAGGCAAAGCAAAAATAATCCTTGGTAAAGGGCTTATGTTTCTTCTTGACGACATCGAAAAAATTATTGATGAGCATGGTTCAGCGCCGATCCTTAAAGAGCACCTCAGCCTGATCCAAGACAAAGCCGCGGAGTTTGAAAGAAAGTTTAAGCTGCTCGAAGCGGAGATTGTTGTCCTTCGGCAAGAGAGCGCAGAACAAAAGGCCGATAATGAGAGACTTGAAGCAGAATATGCGGCCCTTAGAGAGTGCCTTACGGCTCTTAAGCAATCATTCCATAATGCCCCTTTCTCTGAACAAATACAGATTCTGACATTATTATCGAAGACGCCAATGGATATAGATGAGCTTATTTCTTTTACTAATCGTGACACAGGATCAATCCGGGATGACTTAAAATATCTTAAAAAAGCCAACTTTGTTAAGCTCTCGCCAACTCGGATAGGATATTTTTTTGAGCTTACACCAGAGGGCCGTAAATCCTTAAAAAACTTAGGATTGCTCACTTAACAACACCTCTTTTCTTAATGTGCTTTAAATTCGCTCTCTCAGTGCATCCGGTTCGAATCCCAGAGATGAGGTAATGCTGGAGAGACCGAAAACTAAAAAATAACACATACCAGAAGGAAGGTATGAAATGATAACCGTATTTTATACGACAATTAGACCGGCAAAGGGGCAGAGCGTAGATGACGTTATTAAAATAGCCCATAATCTAGGCTATAAGTTGGTTCAATTTGAGGGCTACACTGAAAGCGACATCGGTTACTCTTGCCATCCTGGAATTAAATATCATGAAGCCAACGAAAATTTAAAACGCTGTATCGCGATTCAGGCTGCGGCAGTTGTTCATTTTCCAAACGGTGATGATGATTGGCCTCATATAATGCAATGACAAAAAAAAGAAATAAAAGGACAAAATGCGGATTTATTTTCCCCTCATTTAACGCGTTGCTCATTCTCATTAGTCTGGTCATATCAAACTTTTAAAACGGAATAACTTATATTTCATGACCTGCCCCTCCGCCCCTTGGAGGATCTCCTGAATCAGGATGTGGAATTTTGCTATGATGGCATAAAAACAAAATCAGCCGGAGCGTAGCGATCTGCTGGATTGTCTGGTTAACTGCGCGATAAGTGAGGCCGAATTTCGGTCTCAATCTCTTCGATTGCATTGTTGATTCTTCGGGTTAGTTCGTTTTCTTCTGACTTCATATCCCAAATTCCTTCTTTAATTTTCTTACCAAATTCCCTATCTCTAAAGTCCTCGCCCCCTGAATATTTGTTCCGGATAAACGCTTCGATATCAACTTGCAGTGCCCAAACGCATCTTCGCAATTCCAATGCTTTCTCTTTGATCTCTTTACCCCAAAGTGCCTCTGCTTCTAAAGTTGCTGCATCGAAAGCTTGCACTGCCGTACCTACGGGCTCCCATCTCTTTGCGTATACATGAGCCCATGCTTGTCCTTCTTCTTCAGCTGATTGTTTCCCTAGTCCACCTCTGTAATTTTGGGGAAACTCTGACGCTGCCGTAAAAGGGGAGCGACAATAACTAATTTGATCGCGAAGCAAGTAAACTGACTTTGCCAGTTCACGCGCAACGTCAAAATTGGCTTTCCCTCTGAGCTCTTTCTGCCATTTTTCAAGACCAGTAAAAGCGACATAGGCAGTTACGCAGGCTGCTCCAGCAAGCGCAATATCTTTTATCATTGAGAATACTTCAACTGCACACATGAGTGCGCTCCAGTTAACAAGTTATTCTATAGCTTCTGCGTAGCGCAGGGGGGACGTACTTCAATATATCAATTAAGCTTTATTCAATCGAATATGCGTTGTCTTCAACTATCACTATCCCCCCTCTGTAATGTCTATTGATATTTTGAAGTACGTCCCCATATCTCACGCGAACCGGTAAATTGGTATAAGCATATATAAGCTTACGCTGCGCGTCCGCCCGGACCTGTAACAAACCCCTTCGACGGCGCCCCGGTATCCGCAGGTGTCCCGGCAATCTGCGCAAGATACGCCGTACCAAGTTTTTTGATGTGATCGCTCACATTATCAAAATAATTGAAATGAATTTGTTCCTCATTCGTAATGGTCTCAAATAGTTTCATGCTGATGCTGTCGCCGTTTTCGCGGCAAACCTCATGGAATCGATTGTACGCATCAATCGTGTCATCTTCCAGCTTCGCGTCGAAGGGAAATACCAGATCGAATTTCTGCGCTTTCTGAACTTTGGCGTCGAGTTCCGATGTCGGTTCGCCGCCAAGTTCCTTAATGCGTTCGGCAAACAATTCGGCATGACGCATCTCGTCTATCGCAATGAGCTTCACCTTGGCAGCCAGATCTCCGTAATCCATGTCATCCAGATTATAATGCTGATTCATATACTGATGGATGGCGTAAAGCTCCATCGATCTTGCCTTGTTTAAAGCTTCAATGACATTCTTTTTTTTCGAATCGCGCGAATTCTGTGCCATGACAAACCTCCTTTTTTATTTATAGTACTATTTTAAAATAAGTATAAGATCATTATAAAATATTAAGAAATTATTTACATAATTTTTGTTAATTGAATACCATGTTTTATCGATACCGGATTTCCGCTATTTTTCTCACTTCATCAATCGAGTGACATCATACCGGTTTTTTTAATCAGGGGAATCCTTAATATTTTCTTGATCGACAGAAGGCATTAAAAGATATAAAATAAAGTCTAATTACAAGAGTCGTTGCAGAACATTATCCCCATCATTTAACGATTGCAGACATAAGATGGAAAGGAGGCTACAATGGAATTAGTGACTGCCATCAAGGAACGGCGCAGCATCAGGAAATACAAACAGGTTGAAGTTCCTCAAAATTTGATCGCGGAAATTCTGGCCGAGGCCCGCTGGTCGCCCTCGTGGGGAAATACTCAGCCCTGGGAATTTTATGTTTTAACAGGCGAGTGCCTGGCCCGGTACAAAGAAATGAATCTGGAAAAACAGGCCACTGGTGAAACACCGGCTCCCGACGTAATAATGCCGGTTGCCTGGCCTGCTCCCCTGAAAGCCCGCTATGAAGAAACGGTCGGAACTTTATTAACTGCTCAGGGAATTAAAAGAGAAGACAAGGCGGCACGCAACAAATACTATCAGGAAATGGGTTCGCTCTTTGGCGCACCCTGTCTGATCCTGGCGTGCATCCCGCAAAACAGCGCTGTTGAATATGCGATGCTGGACGTTGGCCTGATCGTGCAAACCATTTGCCTGCTGGCCCATGATAAAGGACTCGGCACCTGTATCATGGCTTCCGCCGTTATCTATCCCGCCGCCATAAGAAAAATTGCCTCGATTCCGGATGATAAAAAAATAATTGTCGGTGTAACTCTGGGTTATCCCGATCCGGCTTTCCCCCTGAATCACTTTGACAGGAAAAGGGCGGAAATCTCCGAATTCGTCCATTGCGTGAAATAAAACAAAAAAGGAGGTTTTTAAATGGCTATTTACGAATGTGCGAACTGCGGATATAAATCAGAAGCACCGTTTGATGATGACATTTGTCCTGTTTGCAGCCAGACGTTCTGGAAATGCGGGGCATGCGGATATATTCTGAAAGGGCCGACACTCCCGGAACAATGTCCATCCTGTTTCAAGAAATGTGAATTTAAAAATGTCACCTGTTATACGCCGGAATGCGGCGGTCCGGGGAATATTGACAAAAAATTATGACATAATGGGGATGATTCCGTTTATTGATACGATGGTATCTTATCTTCTTACGGGAGGAGAATGAGGAGAATATGGAGTTCAAGGGGAGCAAAACTGAAGAAATTTTGCGGAAATCATTGAATGCGGAATTGCGGCAGAGTTTTGAATATAAATACTTTGCAGGAGTGGCGCGGCAAAACGGCCTGCAACAGGTAGCGGAAATATTTGAAGCCACGTCAGCCAACGAACTGGAGCATGCCCGCCATGAATATGAGTTTCTCGGAGGATCGTTGGATTCATTGGAGAATCTCCGGCAGTCAGCAAACAGGGAACATGATCAGGCAGACAAATATTACCTCCTTGCGGCGGAAACTGCCCAACAGGAGGGATTTACCGAAATTGCAGATTTCTTTCGGCGGATTGCCAGGGTTGAGGCGAAGCACGAGCAGAATTTCCGGGAACTGCTGTCCGGAATGGAAAAAGAATCCGCATTTGAAGGCAGAACCGTAGGACATTCCGCTTTGGAAATGGCCCAGTTGATGTTGCCGGGACAGGCAAACCCGGCCGGGTTTGTCCATGGCGGCGAGTTGATGAAGTTGATGGACAGTGCGGCGGCTGTGGTTGCGGCTCGCCACGCTCATTCCAATGTCGTTACCGCCCTGGTGGAAGACATTGTTTTCAAGGTGCCGGTTCGCGTCGGCAGCCTAGTTGTCGTGAAAGCAAAACTGATTTTTGCCAGTCGTTCTTCAATGGACATCAGGGTTGATGTGGAGATGGAACATATAAATCTGGGGCAGGATGACGCCGGCCACGAACATAGGGTGCCGGCGTTAACCGCCAATTTCATGATGGTGGCGGTTGGCCCCGATGGAAAAGCGACCTCAATTCCGCATCTTATCTTGCTCACGGAGGAAGAGGAAAGACTCTTTGCCATAGCAGAGGAGAGATATAACGCGAGGAAGAAATAGTCGTTCCGATGAAGAGCAATTTAAAAGGAGATAACTCTATTTAATTAATGGAACAATCAGAGAGATACCTGGCCCTGGACGTATTGAGGGGAATGACCATCGCACTCATGATTCTGGTTAACACGCCGGGAAGCTGGCAATATGTTTACGCTCCCCTGCGGCATGCCGAATGGCATGGCTGCACGGCGGCGGATCTGGTGTTTCCCTTTTTTCTTTTCGTCGTTGGCGTTTCCCTCTTTTTTTCCCTGGCTAAAATTCAAATCAAATTGAGTAAAGAATCCCTTCTGCATGTTGGCCGCAGGGCGCTTTTAATTTTTGTCATTGGAATCTTCATCAACTCCTATCCCCAATGGATGACGGATTATTCACAGTTGAGAATCATGGGGGTATTGCAGAGAATTGCCCTGGCCTACGGCACTGCCGCAATCATCGTTGTATGTGCGCCGCGCAGGTGGCTGCCCGGAATCGGCGTTTTTATCCTGCTTATCTACTGGGGCATCCTCTGCTTTTTTGGCGGGCCGGACCCTTACAGTCTTCACACAAACGCCGCAATTCCCTTTGACAAGGCCATACTTGGCGAAAGCCATCTTTACAAAGGATTTGGAATCCCCTTCGACCCGGAAGGAATCCTCAGTTCCCTGCCCTCGGTTGCAACGGTAATCATTGGCTATCTGGCAGGAATGATGATTCAGGAAACGGCAAGAAATCGTGTACCGGCAAAGCTGATTGTCTTCGGGATTGCTCTCACCGTCGTCGGATCCACATGGAGACTGGTTTTTCCCATAAACAAGCCTTTATGGACCAGCTCATATGTACTTTACACGGCGGGTCTGGCCTCCCTGCTTTTTGCCTTGCTTATTTATATGATCGACATAAAGAGATATAAAAAATGGGGTCTGCTCTTCTCGGTTTTTGGGATGAATCCCCTGTTTCTTTTTATCCTGTCTGTTGTCTGGGGCAAAACACTGCGCCTCTTAATCCTTATTTCCAACGGTGAAGGCAATACAATGACCGGAAGCGCCTGGCTGTACCAAAATATCTTTGTGCCGCTGGCCGGTAGCATGAACGGTTCACTCGCCTATGCGCTGGCGCATATTGCCTTCTTTTGGCTGATTGGTTATGTTCTTTATAAACGCAGGATTTTTGTTAAGGTATGAATGTGTCCCTCCCCTGCCCTAGTCAATTATTACCATAGGCCTTTTGTTCAACAGCTTTTCATACCGTTCCCTATCGATCTCTGCCCTGACAATCTGCAATTGGACTTTGTCTCCGGTGATAATCAGTGCTTCATCGATATTCGAGCGTGACGCATAGGAATTGATAATTATCGTCGGCCGTCTGGGCTCGAGAAAACTGTAGCTCATCCTTGCGTTTTTCAGATTGAGGTCTTCCAGCCCGCATTCTTCAAACAGGACTCCTCCGAGATCGGCATTCTCGAAATCGGAACGGGAGAAATCGACATGTTTAAACTCACTTCCCCATAAGACCACATCCTTGAAGTTCATCTTTTCGAGGTAGATATATCTCTCCTTATCAGCAATCAGCGCCATATTATTAAGATCGATGTTTATTCCGTGATGATTTTCATCCTCACGAGGAACGCTGAGAATGGCCTTGAGCGAATCAACAAAAACCTCCACCATCTCCGGCGGTGTGACTGGTGGATTTTCCCGGGAACGGCTGAACTTTTTCCGGAATACTTCCTGCGTCACGATGTCCAACATCTCCTGCTTTCGATAGGGCATTTTGATGGCGATTTCAACAAGCATGTTGACACCGCGTTTGATAGCCCTGGGCTTACCCGTTCTTATTTTCCGCTTTGCACTCGCGATCAGAAAGGCGGTTCTAAGAACATTCAGATTCTCATTCAGGTAAGCGGTGATCGCTACGCCAATAACCCCGACGATAAGACCTTTAACGAGTATCTCCTTCAGAAATATATCATATAAATTTAATTCCATTATCTCCTCATCTTGTTGACATTCATAGCTTAGAGCGAGACGCACTTAAGCGACAAAAAGGGCAGGACGGAAATCAGCACTGTCAAAGATCCTGTAATCTCCCCATTTCCTGACTCCTTTCTGCTGAGAACATCCGTCCACCTGACTATCAGCCAATAAAAATGCAAAATAACCGTTAATATTTTTTACCCTGCGGGTTTACCATGGGCACAAAACGCACATCGATGATCGACTGCTGCTCGAGAAGGCCTTTTTTCTTTATCAACACAATCAATTGCTGCTCCCAGGCCCCTCCCACGGGAATAACCATTCTGCCGCCTTCCTTCAATTGATCCTTCAGCGGCTGGGGAACTTTTGTCGGCGCACAGGTGACAATAATCGCATCAAAGGGTGCTTTTTCCGGCCATCCCTTATAACCGTCGCCGATTTTAACATGCACATTTTTATAAAGTCCGGAGAGAATCCGCTCAGCCCTTCTGCCCAGTATCTCGACAATTTCTATTGTGTCAACACTCTTGCAAAGTTCGGCCAAAACTGCGGCCTGATAGCCGGAACCGGTTCCGATTTCGAGCACCTTCATATCCGGCCCCGGCTTGATTACATCCGTCATCAGCGCCACGATGTAAGGCTGAGATATGGTCTGCCCTTCCCCGATCGGCAGCGGATAATCTCCGTAAGCCATAGCGCGGAGCTCGACAGGGACAAATTGCTGACGTTGCACGGTTCTCATAGCCTTGAGGACCCTGGGGTTGCGAATCCCCCTGGCTTCAATCTGTTCGGCAACCATTCTTTCTCTTTTAAAGGCATAATCTTTATCAGCATCAACCCCAGCCCGGCAGTTCAATGCAGGCAGACATAGACAAACAGTTGCGACGAAAATCAACAGGCTCGTTTTTTTCTCTGGTCTTGTTTTCTGAATTACCATCAGAGGAATTCCTGAAAGCAGCACGCAAATACCAATCAGAGAACCACGGCCTGTAAAGGCGAGGCTGGAGTAAAGCATAAACAGGCAGATGGCGCAAAACACCAAAGGCGTTAAAGGATAGAGGGGCACACGAAAAGGCCTTTTTTCGTTCGGATATTTATGTCTTATCCGGAAAAGCGACACGCCAATCATCAGAAAAAAAAACCAGAAAACAGGAGCGGTGTACTCCACCATCAGAACAAACCCGTCGGGTGTTCCTGTTCCTAAAACGATAAGTGTTAAAGCGACACATCCCTGGACGAGCAGCGCATTAACCGGTGTTTGCTGCAGGCCCTGCCATCGTCCCAGAAAGCTCAGAAGCGGAAAATCCCGCCCCAGCGCATAGCAGGACCTCGCCCCGGTAATAATTGCTGCATTCATCGTGCTGGTTGCCGTAAAAAGAATCAACAGACTGATTAAGTCACCGGCCGGTGTCCCCAAAGTTTTTCTCATCATTTCCGCCATGACTGCACTGGAGGACGCCATACCGGACAAGCCGAGACTCTTCAAAAGAGCGATGTTAACCAGCAAATAGACGACCGTAACAGTACCAATGCTGTAAAGCAGCACCTTCAGTAAATTGCGGCGGCCTGACCGTACTTCGGCGGAAAGAAATGATGCTTCGTTCCATCCCCCGTAAGTCAACAGGACAAAGATCAGGGCCTTTCCCAACTCCTGCTTTTCCGGAACAACTTTACCGTAAGCAATAACCGTCTGCGGATCGGCCATCAGTATTCCAATGGCTGACACAGTGATTAAACCTGTGAGAATGCAGGCAATAAGGAATTCCTGCGTCAGCTTGCCTCGCCGTATGCCCGCAACATTGACCGCCGTAAGCAGAATAATTGCCAAAGCCGCGTATATGGAAGCAGAAAACGGACCCAAGCTGAAAATTTCGGAGGCGTAATCGCCGATAATAAAGGCCACCATGGCGATGAAACCGGTCTGGATAACGGTTATGCGCGCCCAGGCATAAAGGAAGGAAGGCGCCGAACCGAACGCTTTATACAGGTAATGGTAATCGCCTCCGGCATGTGGATCGGCGGACATCAGTTCCGCATAGCATAAAGCGCCGATCAATGACGCCATCCCGCCGATAAGCCAGAACAGGAGCACCATGCCTTCGCTTTCAGCACTGGCAGCCACAATAGACGGGGTTTTGAAAATACCCACGCCTAAAACCACGCCTACAACGATGGCAACCGCGTCAACAACGGAAAGAGTCTCCCGGGGTTGGGCATTCTCAGGCATTGGTTCTTCCCTTTCTTTGAAAGGTCAGGCCACGTTGCTTTACTCAAATTCGATTCTGCTATAAGACGATCAGGGAGAGGAGAAATGGAAAGTTCGTTATTAATACCAGGTTGCGAAGTATCAGTTTGATCAAAGAGGAGGTCCCCTCTCCACAGCATCGACCTCACATTTAAGGAAACCGACAATTTAAGCCAATTAATTTATTGGCAGTGAGTGCAACTTGATATAAGCTGTATCATACGTATTTTTGACACAGTATAGAAAAATCTGCAATGCGTGTCAATATCGATAACTTTCATTAATTTCGATTGTTTAAGGATATCGGCAAATATAAGTTTATGATCAGTCCGGCAAAAATCATAATTTTTCTTATCGAATTACTTAATTGCTACGCCGCCATTTACTATTCCAATTTTATCTTTTTTTACCTGCGGCGAGAATTCGGGTTCGGAGAAGTGGAAAATTTGTTGACTGCGGCTGTTGGCGGCTTTGTCTACATTATCTCAGCCTGGCTGGGCGGCAAATCGGCTCAGCGCTATGGATGCATCAGAACATTTTGCATGGGGGCCTGCGGCGTCATTCTGGCTATGATCATGGGCATGGTATTTCCAACACCGGCGGCGCAAGTCATGGTGTATTGTCTATGGACTCTGGGAATTTGTTTTACCTGGCCTTCCCTGGAAACGCTGATCAGCGACAAGACAGGCAAGCAATTGCCCAGGATGGTCGGCATCTATAATGTAATGTGGGCCGGCGGCGCAGCACTGGCATACTTCACGGCAGGGATGCTGATTGAGAAACTGGGCATGGCCAGCGTTTTCTGGATTCCCCTCGGAATTACAATAACCGAGCTCGCTCTCATATCATACGCCGCAAGATGGGCAGAAAAAGAAAATTCTTATCAAGATCATGAAGAAGCTCTGACTCCGACCGTGCATCCCACCGAGGCCAAAAAATTCCTGCACATGGCCTGGCTTTGCAGCCCTTTTTCCTATGTGGCAATCAACACCATTATCCCGTTGATTCCCTCCATTGCAGAAAGGCTTAACCTTTCAACAGGCATGGCGGGTATTGTCTGTTCCCTCTGGATGTTTGCCAGGCTTGCTGCTTTTGCGGCCCTTTGGCAATGGACTGGCTGGCATTACCGTTTCCGGTGGCTTTCGGGATCATATCTCATTATGATCGTCAGCTTTTTCGGACTTCTCATGTCAAAATCGATTATTATGCTTTTGGCCGCACAAGTTGGCTTCGGCCTGACAATCGGGCTCATCTATTACTCCTCCCTCTATTATTCCATGAACGTGACGAAAAATCAGGCTGCAAACGCCGGCATTCACGAAGCGATGATCGGGGCAGGCCTTTTTCTCGGTCCGGCCTTCGGCGCCGCCACCCTCTATCTTCTTCCCACAACCATCGTCAGCGGCGCCTGTTCCGTGGGCGGCCTGCTTTGTGTCGGATTTTCCGGTCTATTCTTCGTGAAATATTACCGGACAAAGCCGTAAAACGAAAAAAGAGTAATGCTCGATAGCCAATATTTTAAACGGGTAAGAGTTTACTGTTATATTTACTGTTATATTTATTGATACGGATGCATAGTTTTGGTATTTATATACCATGACGAGAACAGCAGAAAAGCAGATTCAATTGCAGAATAAATAGAAACACACCATTTTAGCCTGGGATGAATGCACATGTAATTGCCAAATTGTAACAAAAAACAAAAAAAGGGGGTATCTGCCATGTTTGTGGTTCTTATCAATTTCCCGCCGATCAAGGCGGGCAAGGATGCTGAGTTTCAAGAATGGTTTGCCTGGTCAAATAAAGAGTTTATAAAGCATAAAGGCTTTATTAACCGTCGGCTTTTGAAACCCTTGAAAGGTGGTAACTATGCTGCTGTTGTAGAACACGAAAGTTATGAAACCTTTATGGCTATGCATACCAGCCCCGACCATGCCGAAGCAGGCAAGCGCGTTGAACCGTTACTTGACGGTCATCCAACTCCTCAGTTTTACGAGGTGATTGTTGGGTGATGAATCGTGTGCAAATTTTCTTATGTAATTCCATTTCCAAATCAAGCGCTACCTTTGTTGGCACAGCCTGCCCCGGCACAGGCCGGGGTCGTCGGCTTCCTCAACGTATGTATAATACGCCTCGTCGCCGCGGCAGCATCATTGATCTGGAAATGGAATAAATTAGGAGGCTCGGAATGAAATTTGGTCATATAGGCATCAAAGTCCTGGATATGGAAAAAACTCTGAATTTTTATGAATCTGTATTATCGGCAAATGTTTTAAAAGACTATATCTATGCTGAGTGCAGGCTTGTGTTTCTGGATGTTGGTGGTACGGTAATAGAGCTTATCGGCATGAAAACAAACTCCAGAAAATCAGTGGGGCCCATTGAACACATCGCTTTCAAGGTAGACGATTTGAATGAAAAAATCCGATTGTTGAACGATATGGGAATTCCATATACAAAACCCCGAGAAGTCGGAACGGCAAGAATTGTTTTCTTTGACGGCCCGAATAACGAAAAATTTGAATTCGTCGCCAAAATATAGCGGGTAAATTTAGGCATCCATGTTTATAGTATATTTTTTTTTCTAACCTTCCTGCCATTTGGGATTGATGGCATTTGCATAGACTCGATTCACTATTAGAAAAGTACTCGCACCTTCTGCGGGAAAGTAGTTTAAATTGGCAATCTCGTCACCGAGCTTATCCTGCTCCAGTCGTAAGGGGTTGGGATAGCCGACATCTTCCCATGTAGACCCGTCAAACGGCCCGGCAGCCAATGCGGGACTGCAAAAATGTTTAGCGACGTCGTTGTAAATCGGCTGATAAAGTGTATTTGTCCTTGCGGACCAGATAATATTCCTGCCCTTATACACCTTGGCAGTAGTTCTAAAATCCTTTATTTGATATCCGTTCAAATTTTCAACATACCTGGCGTCTATATTTTTTTGCTCTTCTAAATCAACCGGGTATTCAAGGCTGTGGAAGAGAAGGTAAACATCATCGAGTTCCTTGCAGCACACAAGATGCGCATGGAATAAGTTATTCCGTCGAAGAACATCTCCCTCATTCCAATTACAGCCTTTTCCCACCATAACAGCCGCTTGCTTAAAGAGATTATCAAAAAATACAGTGGTTGCACTCTCGAGTTTGCCAAAGTAATACCCGTTGCCGGAGGACCAGTTCACGATCCTGAATTTATCTTCGGAAAGTTTGTTATTGATTTTGGAAAGATTATTGATGTCTTTCTTAGTCCAGTGCGTAATCGTCCCGGCAAACATCGCCCCCGTTCGCTTCTTATTCCAGGTGATCAAATTTTTCAGTTGCTGAGGCAATTCTCCGTTTATCTTTTGAATCTGCAAATCATTCGTAGAAAAATTTGTCTTAATTATTAATTCTAACATTTTTTTAACTTCGGGACTAATCGCCATGACATTAACCTCCTTTCAGAGTAAAACTTTTTCGCTCTTCTTTATCATAGAATCCGATCATTTCGCAGCCTTGCTGTCTAATAATTTCTAGATTTTCTGGAGATTCTTTCGATCAGCACGCTCCTTCTCGAAGCGTTTCGTAATATCGCGTGCATGTGCGAGTGCCCCCAGGACATCACCCTTTGCATCGATGACGATAGCAAAAGTAAGCTCGACATATATCTGCGTCCCATCCGAACGGACTGCTTTGGTGGGCAAGGCTTGTCCGGCGTACTTCGTGGTGCGTTCAGCAAGGGCACGCTCGAACCCGCGCCAATGGGCCTCCCGAAGGCGCTCAGGGATGATGATATTTAGATTTGTCCCCAAGGCATCACCTTTCGCAAATCCAAAAATTCTTTCTGCTGCGGCATTCCAAATGCGAATTATACCGGCACTGTCGGCAAATATGATGGCATCCGGCGATTGTTCAATCAATAATTCCTGGAGATTACATAATTTAGTTGTGTCATCGTTCATTGAACTCTCCTGTTCAGTTCAACATTATTTAAAGGAAACCGGAATAAAAATATATTCCGGGGCCTAAAATGCTTATTGTTGCTCATCAACAGACATTGCGAAGCGATGCCGGCTAGTGCGAACCGTTGTCATGATCAAGAAGATTCTTAAGCACAACAGCGTTGTTGTGCTGCTCATCCCTGGCCGCATACACCAGTGTAATTTTATCCTTGCGAGACAGCGCTTTAAGTTCAATGAATGCCGGGTTCTCTTTCAGTTCAGCAAGATACTTGCTGCGAAAATCAATCCATTTTTCAGGATCATGCCCAAACCACTGACGCAATTTCGTCGATGGTGCCACTTCTTTCAACCATATGTCAATCTTTGCATCCGCTTTTTTAATGCCACGGGGCCAGATTCGATCCACCAGAACCCGGATTCCGTCGGCTTTTGCCGGTGCGTCGTAAGCTCGTTTTATGGATATGACCATAACTGTCTCCTTGTATCTCTAACGCCCGAATTAAGCCGCACCGTGAAACGGCGTTGGCTTGAATGAGTTGTTAGGCATGCTTGGATTTTTCCCCACTTTCTGAGTCGCCCGGTAATCCCTCATCACCGCGGCATCAGCGCGAACACACCCCAGCCCAGGTATTCACGTGTGTAAGCGGCGTAGCGCTCGGGTTCCGAGGTTAGTTGGGCTCGAACATCTTTCGCTAACTCGTCGCCGGGATTGGCTTCAAGCCATCGGCGCATGGTGAGCCATTTGGCCGCCTCGTATCTATCCCAGCCGTCTTGGTCAGCCAGAACCATTTCCACGACGTCGTAGCCAAGGTGGCCGAAAGACGCAAGAAGTTCTGGAAGCGTGAGAAAATCGGAGATTGAGTTGGCAAGACAACCCTTGGCAACATCTTCCGTCGGCGGTAACTGCCGCCAGTAGGGCTCGCCGATGAGGATGATCCCTCCGGTGCGCAGGCTCCGCGCCAGAAGCTCGATAGTACCGGCGACTCCCCCGCCGATCCAAGTGGCACCGACACAAGCTGCCACACTGACCTTCTCGTCAGAGACATAGCCGGCGGCATCGCCATGGATGAACTTGACTTGATCGGAGACGCCGAGTTCTACAGCACGGAGTTTCGCTTGCTTGGTGAACAACTGGCTCATGTCAATGCCGGTGCCGGTGACGCCGTGATCGCGTGCCCAGGTGCACAGCATCTCCCCCGAACCGCTGCCGAGGTCGAGCACTCGGGCCCCCGATTCCAGACGCAGCGCCGCGCCGAGAGTGGCAAGCTTTTCGGGTGTGATCGGGTTGTGGATGCGGTGAGCACTCTCAGTGATGTTGAATATTCGTGGGATGTCCATTTTAGGAAACCTCCTTACGGGTGTGAATAGGTTCAGTCTCTGCCCAACGATAAGCTGAGCCGGAGCAGCCCTGTGGCTGTGATCGGCTCCAGCGGATGGTTAGCAGTTGTTGCTATTAAAATAACTATAATATTTAGAATATACTGAAGAAAACATTTCTCTTGAATCTTCTCCATCAATCAAAAAATAGCTTTCGCTAAGGCTATCGTCGCAGCTACTCAAGCCGCACCTAAACCCTTCAATCTTGCAAAGCTGTTTATCTATTTTGTAATGCTTTGATCCATTGCAAAGTTGCCGGATTATTTGAAACTCGGGCATTTCGCATAGGTTCATGAAAAGATTTTGTCCAGCTGTGCGTTTGTCCGGTGGTATATTCTTGATCTTTTCACATTTCTGCCCTTCGACAATCTGTTCTCGAAGATGGTTGAGAAGAAAAACCAACATGAGAAAGTCTATTGCCGACGGATTGTGATAATATCGAATAATAACTTCTTTCATTAGATTGAACATGCCAAGTGGCGATTCAAAATATTCTATCTTATCCATAATTTTCGCTATTAATCATGATGTCTTTATTACTGCTAACGTAAAGTTCACTGGGAGCCGGCTTTTTCGGCGATCCAGTGGAACGACTTGTTGTGCCCTCCCGCCGTTAACTCCGTTTGCGAACGGTCTCTGAGACCCTCCAGAACCAGCGCTACTTCGCGCAGTTGTTCCACTCCTCCTCTGTTCAGGATCAAGGGGCGAACGGGATGCATAATGCGATTTCTGAAATCTGGTATTTTGCCCGTAGACTCTTCAAAACGTTTCCTGGAGCTGTACCCGAATCGAGACCGCAACCCTGGTGACTTACCGATGATGGTTAGGAGATTGGAAAGGGTGGCAGCAGCAACCGGTCCAATGTCAACATCACTCCGTCTCGCCAGTTCCCAAAACCCAAGCACCCGAACCTGATAATCTTCGTTCAAGAGCCTAATCCAGTCCCAAGGATCGTCAAACGTGTGCCGTACAAGTGCGGCAATAGCTGCTTCTGCTTCGCATATCAGTCGATACAGGGTACCTCGGATGGCATGTTTGTTGAGGTCGGAAATAGTAAGTAGCCCAACCAACCACTCTGCATGGCCATATTCAGTGGCGTCGGATTCTCGAATTACCATTGCCACGGGAGAGGCTGCGAGCCTGTCGATAATATCGTAAATGGTGGTATGAAGGCCGACGCGGAATTCAGCCTTGGAGATGGCTGAGTCGTTGTGTTCAAGGGGCAGACCTGCACTCCGTAGCTGTTCCAGGCGAAGCCTGGATATGAATCCATAGCAAATACTGGTTCGATCATCACATACCGGTGCTTGGTCGTATGACCCTTGGGCTAGCGCCTGGAGGACGTCGTCCGGAACTGGACCAGGGACCACGCAAACACATTCCGAAAGAGGAACACATATCTCTTCAAGCCGAACGCATTCCTCTATACGCAACTCTCGAATTTCCGATCCTGCTATCATATCGCTATTCCCTTTCATTCTGGCACAACGACAACATCAGCCGGAGCGTAGCGATCGGCTGTATTGCCCTCGTTAACTTTTAAGGTCTTCGTATCGGTATACGCGTAGGATACATAACCCTCCATATATATCTTGGATATTGACTGATGAACCAATGGATTTGCTTGACAGCAAAATCACGGAATTTTGCGTCATTCCAGAGTTTTACAATGTATGCTCTGTCCTCGCGTTTGAGTTTCATGTTTCCATTGGATGTGTCGTAAGTATAGCCAAGATAGCTGTCTAGTTTAATCTTTTCATTTTGATTTAAGTGACCATGTGGAATACTGGGAAAATAATCAGGATCTCCTAAAGTGAATTTCCATGTACTTCCTAAAACTCCTGCTTGGGTTGTTAGAAAGGCTATAATTTGAGTTTCAGGCGGTGCAGATAGAGAAGAAGATTTTTGATCTGTAGTGAGAAAATTCTCGTTTAATTCTTCGTTAACATGGGATGCTTCGGTTTGTAAGTCTGCTATGAAAGCTATCCTTTCTTCATAAATAAAAAGGTCTATGAGGCCGTAATCGAATGACAGTTCAGTGAGGAATATGAAGTAATCTATTGCACTCTGATTCATCTAATGACCGTTTCCTTTCTAAATTAACGTGCGAATCAGCCGGAGCGTAGCGATCGGCTGTATTTGCTGGTTATGACTTAATCTCACGAACAATTTAATGGCCTAAAAATAGTTCATGTATAAGCTTCTTTTGCTAGTTTTGATTTCTCACCAATATTCCAAAAATCGAATTCTTCATGAACAGCCGACCAATCAGAGAGTTTCTGTTGGGTGTGTTTCAGAATAAATTTGTTATATAACTCTCCAATCACCTTGGGTGAGTTTTCAATATTAAAGTTGAACGACGGAGATTGCCCACAACCACACAGACCTTCAATTCTAAGATCTTTGTCGAAAGGTGGTTTCATCGATAGGGTTATTGTAAAAGGCTGCAATGATACATCAGGGGGAAGCTTTATGTTGTCTTTACTTAGAGCAGTGAAGTGAACTTCCAGAAAAGACCATACTGTCCAATTATTCATGTCAGGCGGTTGGATAGCCAGGCGACAATTCTTGCCAGGCACTGATAAGAATTTAAGTGACATGAATAGGTCACTGGCGATTCCTAACCCTCCGTTAGTAATCAGAACGCCCAAAGTGGTTTCGATCTGTGAGGTGTCCGATTCCTTGATCTTAGGGGGGGCCGCTACAAACATTTGAAATATTCTTGGTTGAGGTCGACGTCCGAACATGCCAGATAACACGGCATGTGGTGTCGGCATAAAATCCGAGCCAGACCTTATATAATACTGGTATTGCCCTTTACCGGACGCAATGACTTGATGTGGCGCATAGTTGCTTGAGGGAATATATGTAATTACAAATCCTTCTTTACCATCACTGGGAAGAACAGCAAAGTTTTCAACACCGGAGTGCTGAGGAATTGTAGCTGAAGAGACAGCTCCCTCTAACCAACTCAAGAACTTCCTTGCGTCCGACAACGGAAATTTTGCGCAGGCAACATCGGCATAGTCTTCCCCTTCTCTACAATCAACGCCCCATACGACGACTCCCCCCTCAGAATTGCCAAAACCCGAAATCGCCCTTGCTAAATTTGCTCTATCATTCACATGTAATTTTTTACCACTGCCATTGTCAGCTGACCGCTTGAAATCTAGAAAGAGACTTTCGGATTCGCGGTCTGATATAAAAGCGTTGATTGCGGGTTCGCCCTTTTCTAGGATGTTATCAAGAATTTCTCTCGCTCGTGATTTCATGGTTGAATACTTCCTTTGCATATTGTCATAACGTTGGAGCTCAGCTGTGGCGCGGTTTGCCGAGACGCGAAGCGTCTTTTGCAAACCGTGACATGAGCTGTAGAGACCTGGTTATCTGCAAACTAATCATAGTGGCTTCTAATTTGATCAGCTCTATTAATGAAACAGGGAAGGGAAATCTTTAAAACTCGGCAAGTGAAGCTCTGTTTCGCGTCAGCATCAACTCCGTTATGCTGCGGCGAAACTCCGCTTCACTTCTATCATCTTTTTTAAACATTGACCATCCCTGTCACAATCAGCACCAAATCCATTTGATAAACATATAATAATATCAATATCTTGCGCAGATGACAGTGCAATAAGTGGAAAGCGTTCCGTCATATTTCACCATATAAATGGAAAGATTTTCCACTTATTATGATATTAAGCTATGAAACATGGAAAATTACCGAAGTTCCATTCAAATCTCAAATTAATGGGCCGAATTTAAAATATCCTTCCATATGGCCATCGCTCTTATTGCACATAGCTGACCTATTGTCAACAAATACTCTGTCATATTAACCACTTCGGCAGAATATTTCATCCACATCCGATATTCGCTTTTTACTTATCGGGATTTACTCTCCAAGCGCATCGGGGAATTAATGGAGACCTTTGCAAAACCATATAAAACTACTTTTTTGTCATTCCTGCGAAAGCAGGAATCCAGTATTATTGAATATTATTGAATGCTTCCTGGATTCCGGGTCAAGCCCGGAATGACGAATAAGGAGTTTTGCAAAGGTCTCTAATGGAAACGCGGTGCGTCTGATATACTTCTTCGGATAACAAGACCTGGTTTGAAAAACTACCCTTACCGTCTTTGTGAGGAGCGAAGCGACGCGGCAATCTCTTTAATATTCATAAGACTATGAGATTGCTTCACTTCGTTCCCAATGACATATGTGCCGTTTTTCAAAAGTCTCGTAACGTCTTATACGGCATAGGCATTTTCCTTCCTTTTCCCCTTCTTTTTCGTTGACACGTCGGCAACCTTCCCTTATAAGCTGTGGACAAAATATCGAAGGGCAAAAGGAGACATTACATGAAAAAATCTGTTGTATTTATTATTCTTTTGGTGATTCTCTCTTTGGTTATATGCGGCTGCAGCAAGGAAGATTCTTCCCAGATCAAAATCGGCGTCATTGCTGAACTCACGGGCGACATTCCGGCTGTCGGTGCTTCCTGCAAGAAGGCAGCGGAAATGGCCGTGGCCGAAGTCAATGATGCCGGCGGCATCCAGTTGGGCGATAAAAAATACAAAATCAAATTAATTATCGAGGACAACGCCGGGAAGGCCGACCAGTCGGCATCCGCAGCGCAAAAGCTCATCACGCAACAGAATGTCACCGCGATTGTCGGTCCCAATGCGAGCCGTTATGCATTACCCGCGGCGGAAATAGCTGAATCAGGCAAGGTTGTTTTAATCACCCCCTGGTCTACTGCGCCGAAAGCCACGCTCGACTCTAAAACCAGCGCTTCCAAAAAATATGTTTTTCGCGCCTGTTTTATCGATCCCTTCCAGGGACGTGTGGTGGCCAAATTCGCGCTGGATAATCTCCAGTTAAAAAAAGCGGCGGTTCTTTACGATGTTGCTTCCGAATACAATAAGGGAATTGCTGAAATCTTCAAGCAGGTCTACGAACAAAACGGCGGGAAAGTGGTCGCCTTTGAAACTTACACCACCAACGACAAGGATTTTTCCTCCCAGTTGACTAAAATCAAACAGACTGCCCCGGATGTTATTTTCCTGCCCAACTATTACAGTGAAGTTCCCCTGCAAATTCAGCAGGCCAAACGTCTGGGCATTACGGTTCCCTTTATCGGCGCTGATGCCTGGGGCTCCGAGGAACTGGTGAAACTCTGCGGCAAAGACTGCAACGATTATTATTTCAGCACACATTATGCCGCTGACGCCGCAACGGACACAACCAAGAAATTCATCGCTGGCTTCAAGGCAAAATACGGTACCACGCCGGATGACGTGGCCGCTCTGACTTATGATTCGTTCGGACTTTTGCTGCAGGCGCTCAAAACCGCCGGAAAGAACGACCGTCAGGCCGTGCGTGACGCGCTGGCTAAAATCCCACAGTACGAAGGCGTCACGGGCAATATGCAATTCAAGGAAGGCTCCGGCGACCCGGTCAAAAGCGCCGTCATTTTAAAAATAAAGGATGGAAAGTTTACATGGTTTGCCAACGCCAAACCATGATGTATTAGGAAAATCCCCCTTACTCCCCCTTTAACAAAGGGGGAGTAGAAGAAAAGGGAAATATATGGAAGTTATTTTCTCTATTTTATGACGTATATTTTTCAACAAGTTCTCAATGCTCTGCAGCTGGGCAGTATTTACGCTTTGATCGCCCTGGGCTACACAATGGTTTACGGCATCCTGACCATGATCAATTTCGCCCACGGCGATTTATTCATGGTCGGCGCTTTTTTCTGTTTTCTCATCGCCGCCTTTCTTAAACTGTCCTTCGTTCCGACATTGCTTTTATCCATGGCGGGGGTAGCTATCCTGGGCGTGCTCATTGAGCGCCTTGCCTACAGGCCATTGCGCAACGCTCCTCGCGTTTCCGCCATCATCACCGCTCTGGGCGTAGGTCTTTTTCTGGAAAATTTTACGCTGGCGCTTTCTCCATACCCGCAACATATTCCACAGCTGCTCACCAACACCACCTGGACGTTCGGCTCTCTTTCCTTTTCCTCGTTGCAGGTTCTGGTAATCGTTCTTTCGCTCGTCCTGATGCTGATCCTGGATTTTATAGTTCAGCACACCAAAGCGGGCATGGCCATGCGCGCCATTTCCTGGGACAAGACAATCGTTCCGCTGATGGGCGTTCCGGTAAATAAAATCATCTCTTTCACTTTTGCCATCGGTACGGGCCTGGGTGGAGCTGCAGGCGTTATGTACGGACTTGCCTATCCGGTGATCGATCCTTACATGGGCATCATGGTCGGCTGGAAAGCGTTTATCTGCGCGGTGGTCGGCGGCATCGGCAATATCCGCGGCGCCATGATCGGCGGCTTTATTCTGGGCGGGGTGGAAATTATGGTAGCCGCGTATTTCCCCTCCACGTACCGTGACTTTGTAGCCTTTACGCTTCTTCTGATCCTGCTGATTGTCAGGCCATACGGCATTCTGGGCAAGCCCCAGCCGCAGAAGGTATAATCACATGGCCAAACCTGTCATTATCCAAAATCTGCTCAAAGTCTGTCACACAATCGCCGGCCACAAATATTTCTGGCCGGTCGTTCTGATCGCCGGGCTGGCATTTTGCACAACTGCTTCGGCCTTTGAATTCCTCGACTTATATTTACAACTTATTTTAATCTACGTGGGCATCAACATCATTCTTACGGTCAGTCTTAATCTGATCAACGGTTACATGGGCGAGTTCTCCGTCGGCCACGCCGGTTTCATGGCCGTGGGCGCGTACATTGCCTCCCTTTTGACAGTCCATGTGTTTCCGCCGGGTGCGGTGAGCTTTCTTTTTCCGCTGGCAATTCTGGCGGGCGGTGTCGGCGCCGCACTGGTTGGTTTTATCGTAGCGATCCCCTCTTTTAAAACACGCGGCGATTATCTGGCCATCGTCACCCTGGCCTTCAGCATGATTGTAAAATCAGTTCTGGAAAACATCGACGCCGTCGGCGGACCGCGCGGCTTGCTGGGAATGGAAAAGCTTACCACCCTGCCGTGGGTCTTTTTCTGGACGGCGCTTTCCATCTGGGTGATTCGCAACCTCATTTATTCCAATTTCGGGCGCGGCGTCTTGTCCATCCGTGAAGATGAAACAGCAAGCGATTTAATGAGCGTGAACACTCGTCAGGTTAAAATCATTGCCTTCGTCGTTTCCTCTTTTTTTGCCGGCATTGCCGGGGGCCTGTTTGCCCACGCGCTGCAGTTTATCAATCCGCGCATGTTCGACATTATCAAATCTACCGATATTCTGATCATGGTTTACCTGGGGGGCATTGCGTCCATCTTTGGATCAATCATCGGCGCGATTATTTACACAATCCTGTTGGAAATCCTGCGCCCGTTGGGCATCTGGCGGATGGTGCTCATGCCGCTGATGCTGGTTTTGCTGATGATTTATCGCCCGCACGGCATCATGGGTATGAAAGAAGCCTTTCCTTTTATTTCGCTTCGCGACCGTTTAACGCAAATACTCTGGCGCAAGAAGAAGGAGGCGTCCGATGCCGCTCCTTGAAATATCCCGACTCACCCACCGCTTTGCGGGTATTTGCGCGGTATCCGATTTCAATTTCAGTATTGAACCGCAGGAACTCGTTGGCATTATCGGCCCCAACGGTGCGGGAAAAACAACCGTCTTCAACCTGATAACCGGTGTGTATCGCGCCTCCGAAGGAAGCATAAAACTGGACGGTCATGAACTGGTGGGCCTCACGCCAAATACAATTACCCGTTCAGGCATTGCCCGTACTTTTCAGAACATCCGGCTTTTCAAGGAACTGAGTGTGCTGGACAATGTGCGCATTGCGTACTATGGCCGGATTGCCTATACGCCGGCCGAAGCGCTTCTGCACATCGGCCGTTTCCGTTCCGAAGAAAAACGCATCACCAACCTGGCGCTTGATTTGCTGGCCGTCTTTAAGCTTGATGAATCGGCTGATGAAAAGGCCAAAAACCTTCCTTACGGTTTGCAGCGTCGTCTGGAGATTGCCCGGGCGCTCGCCACTAATCCCAAGCTGCTCTTGCTGGATGAACCGGCAGCCGGAATGAATCCCAATGAGATTATCCAGATGATGGAATTTATCAGCTGGATTCGCCGGACTTTTTCCGTAACAATTATTTTGATCGAACATCAGATGCGTCTGGTGATGGGCATCTGCGAGCGCCTGGCCGTGCTGGATTTCGGCGCAACCATAGCGGCAGGCCTGCCTGCTGAAATTCAATCAAACCCCAAAGTGCTGGAAGCTTATCTCGGCGAGGAGGTCTTATGAGCAAAGCCGACCTGCTGCTGTCTGTTACCGGCTTAAGCGTTTTTTATGACAGTATTAAAGCAGTAGATGAAATCTCCTTCGATGTGGCGCGCGGAGAAATAGTCACCCTCATCGGCGCCAATGGTGCTGGAAAATCAACCATCCTGCGCGCCGTCTCCGGCATGGTTCCCTACCGGGGCGGCATCTCCTTCGCCGGAAAAGATTTGAAAAATATTCCCCCCGATCAGATTGTCGCTATGGGCATTGCCCATGTACCGGAAGGCCGGGGCATCTTCGGCAATCTTACGGTGTTGGAAAATCTCCAGCTTGCCACCTGGCAGCGCAGGGATAAGGCAAAAATCGAAGCCGACCTGGAACACGTATTGGAAATGTTTCCCCGCCTGCGCGAACGAAGGAAGCAGCTGGGCGGCATGCTTTCCGGAGGCGAGCAGCAGATGCTGGCCGTGGGACGAGCGCACATGTCGGATGCGCAGATGCTGCTGCTGGATGAGCCTTCCATGGGGCTTTCGCCTGTTCTGGTGCGGGAAATTTTCAAGATCATCCAGGAAATCAATCAGGCGGGAAAAACGATTCTGCTCGTCGAGCAAAACGCCAACATGTCGCTGCATGTAGCCTCCCGCGGTTACGTTCTGGAAACCGGCCGCATCGTCCTTTCCGGGACGGGTAAAGAACTCAAGGGAAATTCGCGAGTCAACGAAGCCTATCTCGGAGGCTGAACCTTTTCAGCGTATAAGTCATTTTCTTAAGTCAAAGATTTTATATTTTCCAGTAAGAGCACATAATATACGGGCAAAATTCTCTTGACACATAAGCCCCCGCCTTCTATATTTCAATTGTAAAAGTAAAGCTTTTATCAATTATTATCATCATTCCCACAGATTTCTAAAAGGCTGGGTAAAGCCAGTTTAGTGCTTCTGAACAACGTCGTCATACAAGAGTAATGTAATGAAGCCCTTCGCTTTTAAATAATGCGGCAGGGGCGTATTCAAAGTAAGGAGGATCCAATCATGAAAGACACTTTTGCAAAGCGCTTCGCAAAAAGCAAAAAAATATCCGGAATGAGTAAGACTTTTGAAATGAGGCTTACAGATCAAATGCTCTATACCTCGGACGGGTTGCGGAAGTTTTCTGCAGGATGGGTCTTTTTGGTATTATTTGCTTTGCTCCTGATTTCTCCCATGCCGACATTCGCCAATTCACCAAGTGATGTGCAGTTGACTTACCTGGACAAAGAGCAGACGCTTCAAGTCAAAATCACACACAAATCCTTTGTGCCGAACTCCCATTATATCGCAAAGGTGGAAATCCAGAAGAACTCGGAAAAACCACTTGTCTATGAATATAAGTCACAGCCGGATAAAGAGACTTTCACTTATGCTTACAAACTGCCTTTAAATAAAGGCGATCGTGTTGAAGTCAAGGCCAGCTGTAGCCTTTTTGGATCCAGATTAAGCTCCCTGATTTATGCCGGACCGGCAACCAAGTAAGAAACGAAGAATAAATCGCCATGAACTTTTTTTATTTTCATGCGGGATTCATGTTGGTGGCAACGGGATTACTATTGGGAGGCATAACTGTAGCCATGTTTTTGCGGCGTAAACGCTGGTGGCTGAAAGCACATCGACGTACGGGCCTGACAGGGGCTGCTATTATGGCTGCCGGTTTCATATCCGCTATCCTGTTTGTCTCTTCATCCGGCCTACCGCATTTCGGACATCCTCATACCTGGCTGGGAGGAGTAACCCTCTCAGGCATAGTTTTGACTCCGGTGTTAGGATTCTCACAATTTCGTTTTCCAGCCCATGTCCAGACAATAAGGCGATTCCATCGATGGTCGGGACGTCTGACTATAATCATGGCCCTGATCACCATTATTTTCGGATTGATGCTTGCGGGTATTATTTGAAAGGCAATCAAAAGCCAGCCCTGCACAGGTATTCGGAACAATGGGCAGAAGCACAGCTATTGAAGGAAGTCTATTAGTTCAACTTCAAAAATCAATGTCGCCTTTGGTGGAATTGATCCTGCGCCTCGATCACCATAGGCCAGTTCGGGAGGTATGATAAGAATACGTTTTTCTCCCTTTTTCATGGAAAGAAAGGCTTCATCCCATCCGCTGATAACATTGCCTCTTCCGACTACAAAATGGAAGGGTTGCCGTCGATCCACGGAGCTGTCAAACTTGCTTCCGTCAACCAACCGACCCGTATAATGAGCCTCTACCAGTGCTCCCCTGGCCGGTATGGGACCATTCCCCTCTTTTAAAACAATATACATCAGTCCGGATGACGTTTTAATTGCGTTGGGATATTTTTTCTTGATTATCTCTGCTTCCTGGACCTGTCGCCCCGGTTCGGTGGTTACCGGATTATCTGAGCCGGGCATTTTGCCGGCGGATATGGATTTCCCGGCAAAAGAAAAACTGAACAACATAATGATTGATATGTATATCCATAATTTAGGCAGTTTCATGAAATCCATCCTTAAAATATGCTTTAATTTCTAATATGCTAAAATTTATTTTGAAGCAGTTCTTCATACAGAACCATCAAGAATTTATCAACCGATGAAGACATAGAATTTTTTTCGCGAGTTTCAGGACTCATTAAAAACGCCTTGAGCAAGGGACAAATAGATGGGACACAACCTGCTTTTTGAGGAATCATGGAAATTCTCGAAGTTTTTCAGAGAGCAAATGTCAAGATTAAAGATTCGACCCCCAAAATATGCCGGATGGCCCGCAAGTTTACGCTTGCAGGCCATCCGTAACGTTGGGAAACTGTCTTTACTCCAGAACAACAAGTACCTGGTTTGCCTGGACCTTGTCTTTTTCCTTAACCTTGATTTCCTTCACCGTACCATCGGCGTCCGCCACTATGGGGTTTTCCATTTTCATTGCTTCGAGGATAAGAAGCTCATCTTCTTCCTTTACAACATCTCCTACCTTTACAACGATCTTTGTGACCGTTCCGGGCATGGGAGCTACGACATCGATTGCCATGGGGTGTTCTCCTTTATGTTTATTTTCTGGTGAAACTTTATTTATTCCTTACCGCCGTTCCGGTTCTATAAGCCAAGTGGTAGTACGTTGTCAAATGAAAAACAGGCTGTGCCCCGTGCTTCAGGCCTGGGCCGTTCCATACTCCAGTGTCAGCTTCCCGAGCTCAATAACTTCAAACAGGCCGGCCCGGCAATAATACCTATAGACTTCTTTCACTCCTCCCCGGACAACACCGGAGCCTTTCAATTCGTAATCGTGAAGGGGAGCATAGGCCTCCACTCCCTTACCGCTCGGGGTGATCTTTTCTTCCGGCTTATAACCTGCCTTCATTTCCACGCCTTCAGGAAGGTCAGAAAAAAAGGCCTGGAGTGATTTTCCCACTTCCTCGGAAAAGGCTTTATATTTAAATTCGAAAAAGGCGCCCGTCACATCCCGCACTGACATCACTTCCGAGGGAATCTCTTCTTTTCGATTCTGCAGGGCTTTGCAAAGAGATTCAACCATCCCGGTTTCAGCAATGACCGGAACCAGGTGCGGATGTCCCGTAAAGAAATGCAGTATCATTTCCAGTGGACTGTCTTCTTCTATCCGTTCTTCTTCAACAAAGGTATCTCCCTTATCCCCCCGGCCTTCCAGAAAACCAATGACAAACCCTTTGATCAACACCGGCTCTCCTTTGATCATGATTTCCGTATAGGTTGTGGCCATCTTGGTCTCCTTCCTGCGCTCCGAAAGCTCTTCCCGTCAAATTCCCGTTAGAAAAAAATAAAAGTGACTATAATAAAGACCGGAATCAAAACCGGGATCGAATATTTGAACATGTACCCGAAGAAACTCGGCATATTAACCCCCGCCTCTTCGGCGATTGATTTTACCATAAAATTGGGAGCATTGCCAATATAGCTGTTTGCCCCCATAAAGACTGAACCGGCGGATATTGCCTGAAGATAGCTGATAAAAACCGGGTTGGCCGTGGACGCGACGGCTGCCAGCGCTCCCGGAACCTGCGCCTCCGTCAGGCCGACCTTGCCTAAGGCCATATTGAAGAAGGTCAAGTATGTGGGAGCATTATCCAGAAAAGAGGAAAGGGAGCCGGATGCCCAGAAAAAAGACGCCGGGGATTGAACCGCAGTGACCAGGCCGGCGAGCGCCCCCGTGCTTCCTGCTTTGAGAATAGCCAGGGCGGGAATGATGGCAATAAATATTCCGGCAAAGAGCTTGGCCACTTCCAAAATAGGTCCCCAGCTGAATTCGTTTTCCACCCGCAGACTGTCTGCTGTTGTTTTCAGGGAGATGAGCCCCAGTATCAGAATGACTCCGTCCCGGAGAAGGTTCTGATAAGCCACACTGACCCCCAGGACCTTAAGCTCGCCCGGATGCCAGTAACCGCTCACGAGGATAATACCGACTACTCCCGCCAGGAGAAGCAGGTTATGCAGACCCTCAATGCGCAGAGGAACCTTTTCTTCTTGGTGTGCAACATGCATGGTCTCTTCACGGTGATAAAAATAGGTATCCAGGGCATAGAAAACCAGCAATACAATCGCCGACGCAACCAAAATATGCGGGAAAATGCTCTTCGTCACCCAGAAAAAAGGTACATTATGGAGGAAACCGAGAAAGAGCGGGGGATCTCCGAGAGGCGTCAGAGCACCGCCGATATTGGAAACGAGAAAGATGAAAAAGCAGATGACGTGCGCTTTCCTGACTCGACCGTGATTGGCCCGTAGGACGGGACGAATCATCACCATGGAGGCCCCTGTCGTTCCCACCCAGGAGGCCAGGAAGGTGCCGATCAGCAGCAAAACCGCATTCACCAGGGGCGTCCCCTGCAAAGATCCTTTGACGACAATGCCGCCGGAAATCGTAAATAGTCCCCAGAGAAGAATGATAAAAGGGATATAATCTATCAGGATGATCTGGAGGATCTCATGCCGGGCGACAGCTCCGTGAACCCACAAAAAAGGCAGGGCAAAAGCGAGAGCCCAAAAAGCCGCGACCTTCCCGAAGTGATCATGCCAGAAATGTGGAGCAGCAAGGGGAAACAGGGCAATGGACAAAAGAATGCCGATGAAGGGCAGGATGCTCCAGATCGGCAAAATCTGCCCCAGAACAACTCCCTCCGAAGTAGAGGCCAGGGCAAAGTTCGGTACTAATGAAATCAAAAGGAAAAAGGAAAAAGAAATTATAGCATTGAATGAGAGGAACCACTTCACGGCATTCTCCTGAAAAGAGTCGGTTTGTGTTTATTTGATTTTTCCGGCGCGTCGATGAACGCTTCTTCCTTTGTCCGGCGGGTTGCACTACCAATAATCAACAATCCGGCTAATACGAATACATATCCGGCCAACTGAAGTGCCTGTTGCCATAATCCGCTGAGAGTAGGAGCTATAAGTTTTACCAGGACGACACCGGAAAAGGCGGCTGCACTGCCGCCGATCCAATGGATTTTTTTCTCTCTGATGCGGTTCATCGGAGTAATGTCACGTAGATTGCAGCGAGTATGGCCGTGGTGATGACGCCGCTGATATTGGCCCCCATGGCATAAGGAATAATCATCGCTCTCTTATTGATAGCAAAAACTTCCTTCTGGGCAACCTTGGCCGTCGTCGGCACGCAGGAAACTCCGGCAATACCAATGGTGGGGTTGTCTTTCTTGCCGCTCGCAAAATACATGATATACCCGCCGATGATGCCTCCGATTCCAGAGATCAAAAGGGACGTTATTCCCAGAACCAACAGGAGGAACACCTTGGCGTTGAGAATGGTGCTTGCTTCGCACAGAACGCCCAGCACGAGGCCGAGAAAGAAAGTTGAACCATAAAGAATGGTAGATTCCATGAATTCGACAACGCGGGTTACTTCCGCCTCTTTGATGATCACCCCTACAAAAAAAGACATAAAGAGGGGCGCTGCTACGGGGAAGAGCAGGCAAAGGACTGTGTTTGTTATGATGGCAAACGCAATCTTTTCTGTTTTAGAAACATTGGGAATTTTAGTCAGATCCATCTTGATTCCGCGCAGCTTTTTGGGAATCAGGAGGCGGACCAGATACGGATAGCCTGCATAGGTCAGGCTCAAGTAGAGATAGGCAACGATGGTAATCGGAACGAAAAGATCCTTGGCGAGCATCAGGGATGTATAAAGGACCATTGGGCCGTCCGCCCCTCCGACCATGGCAATCGACGCCGCTTCCTTATAATTAAGGCCCATGGCGACGGCAATCGGGAAGGTCAGAACAGTTCCCAATTCAGCGCAAACGGCAATGGCCATGCTTTTGAAGGGTGATATCAGCATGTAGCCAATGTCGGTAATGACCCCGATCCCCATGAAGACAAGGCAGGCGATGAGACCGTTGCTGAAGGTAAAGGTATAAATAGGCTGCAGGAAATCGATCTGCAGGATGTCCATGAGTTTTGTGACATCGGTTGCCATTGGATCGACAAAGATTGTTCCCATCGTTGTTGCCGAAAGAAACAGGACACCTGCATTAACGGAGGCCATGCCGACGCCCATGGGAATCATAATGAGAGGTTCAAGGGTTTCTTTGACTCCCAGAAAGACAAAGAGAATGCCCAAGCCGATCAAAACGATTCGGGCGATGGCGATGGTCGGTTCGGAAGCAACCATCGTAGCAATTCCCTGAAAAAGATAGAGGATGTCAACATTCTGCATAATCAGTCCTCCCTTTCCGTTTCGGCACGGCCCCGAAAACTGACCGCGGCAAAGAGGCCCTTAATGATCCCGGCCACCATAAAAGATATACCGGCCGTAACTCCATAAACTACAGGTAACAACTTGATTGATCCTAAAAAGTAAGTCTCCATGTTTTTTATCCTTTAATACGATATAATTTTGATTTGCATTAACGGCGAAAACGCAAATGCAAATCTTTATTACTCGCCAAAATATCTTTTTACGGAAATCAAACAGACCCCTCCGTCACGCACCTATCCCTTAATAATGCGTTGCAACTGATTTTGCCCTTCCGGGTCTTTGTCGTCTTTGTTGGGGATGGAAGTACATACAAACTGAAAGTCTGTATGATAAATGACTACGCCGGGAATAGGATCATGTCATTGTATTTTGAAGGCTTCTAACGCTCAAGCGCATGGGATGAACAAATGCAAAGACGCGCAGGCGGTAAAGCCATTGTAAATGAACCGATGATCCGGTCAATCTGACCGGGAGTTAACCTTATTAATTCTGATCAACCTTCACTTTCCGCTTCGGCCCGGCCCCGCTTACTGACTGCAACAAAAAGGCCTTTAATGATCCCTGCTACCATAAAGGATATACCGGCTGTGATCCCATAAACTAAAGGTAATAACTTGATTGATCCTAAAAAGTAATTCTCCATGTTTTTTTATCCTTTTATTTTTATGATAAGGTTTTGTTTCAGTTGAAAAACGTATAGACAAATCACAATTATTTGTCAATAAAAAAATGATCAAAAATTGGATAAATTTTAAAAATGAACTTTTTTTTGGAAAAATGAATAATTTTGGAAAAAATTTGGAAATTTCCCCAATTTTTAAAAAAATTTTGGAAATTCTAAAAAAATTCAAAATTTTTTAGAATTTTTGAAAAAATCTAAAAAATTTTGGAAAAATTTGAAGATTTAGAGAAAATATGAGGTTTAAGGGAGATGAGAAACAGGCCTATTCTGACCTGTTGCCAGAGGCGTGCGACTATTATAAGCGTTATTTCGTGAACCATGGCGCAACGAATAATCAGCAATTTCAATTGATTGTGCAGAAGATAAGTTTTGAAGGCGCTTTCTATGGGCCGCAGAATTCATCTAAAACACTATCTGCAAGAGATTGGGACATTTTATATTACTCAAGGAAATTATCTGTTCTGCAGGGCTTTCCGGCTGTGATCCTGGAATTAGGGTATGAGAAAGGCCGTCGATGATCAATTATTATACGACAATCCTCACTCCATTTATGGATCTTTTTTCAGGAACAGGTCATTTGTTATCAACGTAAATTACGACTCCACCCATCAGTACCCATTTTTCGGCTACCTCTTTTGCATAATACGGGTCATAATCATCCGTAATAAATAAAATGGGGTCATCGTCTTTATGTCCACTAATTAAATTTTTAAGGTCTCCTACTGTCACGGTATAAGCTCCCATGCCATTATTTGTTATAAATTAGCTCTGCATATCCTCAAAAAATCTTTTACAAAGGCTGTCAGCAATTCTGCATCTTTTTAGTGCAGTTTTCAGTTTCCGTCCAGTCTGTTTTTTTTGTTTCATGGATTCCCCCTTTTTCCAAATGATGTCAGTTTCCCAGCCTCTTAGGCGCTGTAAAAGCAAGCATAAATTACGACTTTGCTTCCTGTACTCTTTACTTGATGAAATATAAGAACCATTGTAGCCTTGCTGCAGAGTGAAAATGAAGGATAAATCCTTATGCTATATACCATGACGAACAGACGACTAAATATAAAACAGATATTGGGACGGATTTTCAATTTCTTGCTGAGAGTAGCACGTGATTTCATAAACAACCAGGGGCTGTTATTGTCAGGCGCTGTTGCCTATTATGCTCTGTTGTCAATTGTACCCTTGTCACTCCTTGTCCTCGTTGTGCTGACGCACTTTATAGGAGAGGAGCAGTTGATTATAACGTTGTCAACGTATCTGGGAATGGTAATGCCCGGATACGAAGCAACTTTGATAAAACAGATGAGGGCATTCCTTGTACACCGTCATGCGGTTGGCTTTATCGGTTTTATCATCATGTTGTTTTTCAGCTCCATAGCTTTTTCCATGCTAGAAAAAGCCATGTCGGTGATCTTTTCAAAACAGATTAGGATCAAACGCCGCAACTTTCTCATATCCGCAATAATCCCCTATGTGTATATCTTCATTATGGCGCTTGGTCTTCTGCTGGTGTCGTTTATCGTGGGGGCAATCGAAACACTGGAAAGTGAGCGTTTGACAATTCTTGGCTGGAGTTTGAACATCGGAGGCATTACCGGCGTGGTACTGTATATTCTCGGAATAGTCGGCGAAATGCTGATGTTTACATCCTTCTACCTGGTGATGCCCGACGTGCGTGTCCAGTTTCGCTATTCTCTTATTGGTGGGATAGCGGCTACGATTCTATGGGAAATTACCCGTCGGATACTGATCTGGTATTACGCAGTCATCTCCATGGTAAATTTAATTTATGGTTCTATTGCCATAACGGTAGTGACCCTTCTTAGCATAGAGGTTGTAGCCACAATTCTGTTATTGGGGGCCCAGGTTATTGCAGAACTTGGACACAAAACCGATGAATTGCCCAAAGCGGACCGATCAGGATTTTAAATCGGGATCTTAAGTTTCACATCTACACCATCACTGAACTTTGCCGCATATGTGGGGAAACGGGATTTTTTCATATTTTTGTGGCTAGATGCTTTTAACGCTTCCCGGTAAGGAGGACAGCAACAGCTCCAGCCGACAGCGCCATACCCATACTGAACAAGAAATAACCGTGATAGCACCACCTGGCAACAAGAGCTCCACCCAATACAGGACCGAGGAAAAATGCCGCCTGAATAGCACAGAGTGTCAGATTTGCATTCAGAGGACGAAAACGGGGGGCTGAAACTTCAAACATCAATCCATGGAAAACAGGTTGTCCCATTCCCATACCCACCCCGAAAATTATTGCCACCAGTGATATCGCCCAAGCTCCTGGCAGGTTATCCAATGCCAAATACCCGAGGGCAACCACAGTAAATGTGGCCACCACTATCCATGCTTTATCAAACAAATCAAATAGTTTCCCGGCAAAAAGACGAATTGTAATCATCACCGCCGTCATTACTGTAAAAAAGGAACCCACGTTAACGATTCCCTGTTGATCTCCAAATCCTTTGATTAAAAAGAACATGCTACTCCAGCTGATTATATAAATTGTATTCAGCAGAAGGAGCAGTGCAATCGGCAATTGTGTCACATTAGCGCGAATATCCGGCCAGGCGGGAAGTTGCTTCTTTGTCTCTATACTAACCTTTCCCTGGCGGTGGCGAATATGCCAGACAATCCATGCCGCCGGAATCAGCATCACTGTAAAGCCCGCATACCCGTATGGCGGCGATGGGATCAAGGAAGCCAAAGCATCCATTACCGCCGGCACTGCCCCATAAGGCAAAAGGATGGCTATAGAATAAATGGCAAAGGCCTGCCCGCTTTTTTCCATCGGGATGAGCGATACGAAAAGCGTCATTGCTCCTGCACCCATGAGAAATTGCCCACAACCATTAATCATGCGCAACCCCAGCAGCCCCCAGAAGGAATGGACAAAGAGATAACTCACACCGCACAAAGCCACCACAATCATTCCCAGCAGCATGGTGCGCGGAGCATTAGCGGCATTGAGAAACGGGCTCGCCAGCAGATAAAGCACCATAGCTGTGAGCGAGTAGGAGCCGACCAGCAGTCCGCGTAGATCGGCAGATATCCCCAGCGTCTGCAGATAATTAAAGAAGTTGTAGAAGACGGTCACATTGCAGACAGCAACAAAAGTCACCAGACATAGACCCAAAAGCTCAAATGTCCATAATTTACCTTTTTCAACCATTTCTCATCAATTCATTCTCCGTTCATTCTCCGTTAAGTACTGATTCCTGTATCCTGGTTAAATAAATAATGTCAAGAATATCCAGAATAAAAAACGGGAACAAACCCTGATTTTTTATGTTCCTATTTAAGTTTTAATATGCATCAGCGGCAGACCCAAATGACAGCGGTGCGTTTCGCCTTTCAACTGAGAGGGAATACGACTCTGAAACCGGGCTTTACTTCTACCGGGTAAGGTATTGTGATCCGAAAGCGGGAAGGCTTGTAACGTAGGATCCGATTGTGTTTGAGGGTGAAGCTCCTCTATATGCAACATTTCATTCGGAAATTATGAATTGACACACTACGATGTTCTTATTATATTGCATTCCGCCGAAAACAAGGTTTTGTGCTAATAATAAAGCGATGGAGGTAATCATGAATCAGCTCATTTCAATCAGTCCCGACGGCATTAAATATCCATTACCCAAGGAAGAAGATTACAAAAACGAAATCGACCGCATAGAAAAGTTGGTAGCTCAAGCCAGGAAAAAGGGGCTGGAGATTGTTGTCGTCATGGGCTTAGGGTTTGTGGGTTCTGTTATGGCCGCCATCGTTGCCGACACGACCGGCAAGAACGGTAAGTCCGGCAAGTTTGTGATTGGCATGCAGAGGCCGAGCACAAGGAGTTACTGGAAGATACCAAAGCTCAACGAGGGTATCTCACCGGTCAAGGCTGAGGATCCTGAAGTCGACCCGATGATCAGTCGTTGCGTTTTGGAAAAGAAGACCCTCGTGGCGACCTTTGTTTACGATGTACTTAAGCTTGCCGACGTCGTGGTTGTGGACGTCCAACTTGACTATGCCAAGAACGAACTGGGAAATGTGAGAAACGGCCAGGTGGAAATGACAGCCCTGGAGGAATCTTTTGATATTATTGCTCAGCGCATTCCTGCTCATTGTCTTGTCCTCATTGAAACAACCGTGGCGCCGGGAACCACGGAGCAGGTCGCTTTACCAGCCATGAGAAAGGTTTTTCGTCAAAGAGGTATTAAAAGTGACCCACTAATCGCCCATAGCTATGAACGCGTTATGCCGGGAAGAGATTATGTGGCGTCTATTCGTGATTTCTGGCGTGTTTGTTCCGGCGTTAACGAAGATGCCAAACAAAGAGTAGTCAAGTTCTTAAATGAGGTACTCAACACCGCGAAATTCCCCCTCACTGTGCTGGACCGGCCCATCGAATCCGAGACAGCCAAAGTTGTGGAGAACAGTTACCGGGCCACCATTCTGGCATTTCTGGACGAGTGGAGTCTCTTTGCCGAAAGAAACGGTGTGGATATTATCAAGGTGATCAAAGCAATTAAAATGCGACCGACGCATTCGAACATGATTTTTCCAGGACCCGGCATTGGTGGTTACTGTTTGCCGAAAGACGGCGGTCTTGGCGTCTGGGCCAACCGCCATATTCTTGGTTTTGAAGATGACACATTCAGGATAACTCCGCTGGCAATTGATATTAATGATACCCGTTCACTGCACGCCGCCCAGCTCGTACGGGACGCCTTACGCAACATGAGTGTGCCTATTGCGAGTGCGGAGGTACTTATCCTGGGAGCTTCTTATCGGGAAGATGTGGGTGACACCCGCTACAGCGGTTCCGAAATATTGATTCGCCGACTTACTGAAATGGGCGCTGAAATCCGGGTGCATGATCCCTATGTCGATCACTGGTTTGAGTTCGAAAATCAGGAAGAGTATCCTGATAACAGCAAGTCCACTTTCTTCCGTAACCAGAAAAAACTGAAAGACTTACGGGTGCAAAAAGATTTGAAAGAGTCTTTGAAAAATATTGACGCACTGGTTATGGCTGTCAGACATGAAGCCTATCTTAAACTTGATCCAGCCCAGATCGTCAAAGTCGCAGGCCATCCGATTGCCGTCATCGACTGTTTCGGCATCCTCGATGATGACCGCATCCGGCAATACATTGCATTAGGCTGTGAAGTTAAAGGTCTTGGTAGAGGTCATATTAAGCGGCTCAAAGACGAGGTGAACAAAAAGAAAATCTGAGAGACAACAGCAAAATATTGAGTGATTGAGATAATCAGCGGCTGGGAAAGTCGTGAATACTCGCTTTCAATCATTTCTTCAGTGTTTCGAGTGAACTGGCAGATTGCTCCATTAAACAGCCTATAAAGGCGTTGACGCAGTGCAGCTTTGTCCGCACGGTCGAAAGCATCATGCCCCGATCCTGTTTAATATACAGCTTCACGAATGCTTCAGGTTTCCATATTGTTGGACCAGCTGTAAGAGCACAGCTATCTATTAGTATTTACAGATTCTTCTTCAATGCAGTCCTATTCTACGAAAAAAGCCATAAAAAAATTTGCAGTTTCCAATCATGCCTATATGAAAGATAAATATTTTACAAAACGCCACGCAAAGAGCAGACCAAACAAAAATTCCTGTTACCGCAGAGTCAACATAGGTACCAGCTCATTGTCAGTATATGCGAGGATCGGGCTTTTCCAGCATGGGATTCAGGCGGACAGCAAGAGAAAAGAGATAGGGGTAATCCTGATTAAGGTGCCTCATATAGGAAACCCATTCACGGGAAAGGTGATTGAAGGCGCGTTTGACATCTGCATTTATGTGTTCAATGTCTGTTTTGGGCATATCTTTGAAAGACTCGCGGGCGTCCAGCTCCTCCAAAAGATGAAAAACGGCCCAGAGCAGGTCGGTGAATTGGTCATGCTCTAGCAAGGACTGGTTTTCCAAAAGGCTCACCAGAAACTCTCGCTTGGCCAGTAGAAAATCCTTCAATTGTTGTTTGTTGCAGGTGGCGCACTCAATTTGCAAGTCGTTTGTTTTTAGGAAAGTCAGCGCACATTGAAAGTCAGCTTCCTTCCACCGGGTCGTAATATGCAATCTCTCTCTTATGTTATTGCACATGACTACATATGCTGAAAGCTCCCTGAGCAGACGGTTACCCACTTCGCTGAAAAAAACGCCGATCACCATGTTCATCTTGCCCATGATGGCCTGGCGTTCACTTTCGCGCATAACCTGTTCAAACATTACAGCAACAAAAATGACATAGACTGGCAAAAAAGCCAAGTTACCGAGAAATCCAGATCCAACCTCTCTCAGGCTTCCGAGCATGGCGTAATCAACCAAGTACAACACCAATGACAATACAACCAACACAACCAGCAGAATGTGTTTTCTAACAAATAAATTACCCATTATCTTTCTCCATTCTCCCTTCAAACTTCAGTTTTCACCCGACTGCATCTAAAATTTAAACTACCACCACGAATCGCGAAAACTATATCGCCAGACAAATCCCATAATCAAGGTGATAATGTCTACAGGATTAAAAATTTTTAAAAGCACTAAAAAGAAATAGTTTCAAAATCAGCGCTTGGGTCAGATTTGGCGCAAACTCCAATGTTATTCTTCATCCTTCGACATCATATAATGTTTTAGCAATAGATGGAAAGATTCCTACAAGATATTTACTTCTTGGAATTACATTCACATTGAAGACGAAACGGAATACAACGCCTTAGAAAGAAAACTGATAAATAAGTTTTCTCCAAAATATAACAGGAATAACAGAGGACAAAAATAATAAACATCGCATAATCGTGACTTTCTTCTGGAGCGCTTCCACATCCGGACCCGGTGGACTAGTCATTTGTAAGAGGACGCAACTTGTAACTCATGGCGCTCACTGCGTTTGCCACTCTTTCAAATTGTAATTCACACCCTCACAGCTTTTCCAAAACACTTGTTTGTAGATAGAATTTGCAAGATTTGACAATAGCCGAAAATCATGACATCGGTTAAAGCCTTTCCTGAGATATATTCCATTCCATTACCCTCTCGATTTTAATCTGTCTATTTTAATCAGTAATCGAGACTTGAGGCGACTTATATACTATACAAATCGAAATTGAAATCAAATTAATAAAGGTTTAAAGTATTGATTTATTTTATCAATAGTTGTAATCATTAATTATATCTTATAAGACTGTATAAACATTGGTCGTAAGAATAAAACAAGGAGTAGTTAATGGCTGTTCCTGATTTTCAATCATTTTTTAGACCGCTGCTTGAAGTGGCAGCAGATGAAGAAGAGCATTCACTGAAAGAAGCTAGAGAAAAGATTTCTGCTGATTTCAATTTAAGCGAAGAGGATCTCTCTGAACTACTTCCAAGTGGCACCCAAACAAAATTTGACAATAGAGTTGCATGGGCTAAAAGCTTTTTTGTTCAAGCCAAAGTGCTTGAGAGTCCCAAAAGAGCGTACTTCAAAATTACTGATCGTGGACGCCAACTACTTGCGCAAAGGCATGAGCGTATTGATGTAAAAATTTTGAGCCAGTATCCTGAATTTGTAGAGTTTCACACGCCATCCAAACAAAATAAAACCACTTCTCCTACACCTCCAGAAGAACGCATATCTGAAACCCCAGAGGAAATTTTGCAAAAAGCATATCAAAGCATCCGCGGTGATCTGGCGGGAGAGATCTTAGAGCGTATCAAATCAAATTCACCCTCATTTTTTGAAAACCTTGTTGTCGATCTTATGGTTGCCATGGGTTACGGCGGTTCAAGAGTTGATGCAGGCAAATCAGTTGGTCAAAGCGGAGATGAAGGAATTGACGGCATTATAAAAGAAGACCGGCTTGGCCTTGATGTAATCTACCTTCAAGCAAAACGCTGGGAAGGCACTGTTGGGAGGCCAGAAATTCAGAAATTTGTTGGTGCCCTTCACGGGAAAAGAGCCAAGAAAGGTGTCTTTATCACTACAAGTAAGTTTTCAGACGAAGCTAATGAATATGTACGCATGATCGATCCCAAAATCATTCTCATAGATGGTAGGGATTTAGCGGAATACATGATTGATTTTAATCTTGGTACGTCCAAGGCCGTCACGTACGAAATCAAAAGAATTGACTCAGACTATTTTACTGAAGAGTAAGCGACCAAATGCTTAACGGACCGCAAGGACATCGGCAGTGCTGACACGGTAAGTTTAGGTGACATGTCTGGTTAGCTTTAACGTTAGGGCAGGAGAAATATGAAACTTTGTCGGGAATGCCAACACAAAATATCTGAGCAAGCCATGGCTTGTCCTCAGTGCGGGGCTCCATTCCCAGCCATAGACAAATGGGATGGATGGGGGTTCGAGTACAAATCCAAAGCAACATTGTTTGGACTGCCATTGCTTCACATATCATTCAAGTACACACCAGCTAGAAGACCGGTTCCGGCTAAAGGCATCATTGCTATAGGACAGTTTGCTTGCGGCATCTTCACACTATCACAATTTGGAATTGGCGTTGTCAGCATCAGTCAGTTCACGATTGCGGGCCTTGCGCTTGCTCAATTCGCTGCAGCGTACTCGCTCATCGCACAGATGGGAATCTATATTCACGAAGGTCATGGACAGTTTGTAAAAAGCCTTAAAGAATTGATAGAAATGCTCTAAAGGCGCCACCGAACCCGCTACATTATCATTCGAGATCACTGAGGGGGGCGGAATCGAATAGATATCATAAGTAATTATAATTATTGTGTTTATAGTAAATGATTTGATAGCAGCTTAAAAATCTGCGGACAATCCGGGAAACTGGCCACTGTCAACTCAAGTACTGTTCAGGACAAATTACCACTCCTTATGGAGTTCCGGATACAATATTTTTGCGCATTCGGGGCATATACTATGACTGAATTCCGCCTCTGAGTGATCTTTGATATATGCTTCAATCTGATTCCAATAGCCTTTATCGTCGCGAATCTTTTTACAGGAGGCACATATTGGCAGTAACCCGCTCAAAGTTTTGACTTGGGAAATTGCCTCCTGAAGTTCGAGAATAAGTCTTTCCCTCTCTTCTTCATTACGCTTCTGCTCCGTTACATCCCGGATCGTTCCCTGAAAGCCAATTGTCTGGCCTTCTACATCGCATCGGGCCACTGCCGTGATCAGCATGTGCCTTACGCTTCCGTCTTTTTTACGCAAATCAATGGGATATTCTTTGACATAGCCGTATTCTGCGATAATCTTAGCGTGCTTTGCCCGTTCTTCCTCGTCGGCATAGACGAATGGTATTTTCATTTGGAGCAGTTCTTCACGGCTGGAGTAACCGAACAATTCTACTGCGGTATCATTCACATCAATAAGCCTTCCCTCTTTTGATGTTATAAAGACGCAATCCCGCGAAGTTTTAAAAAACTGATTGTATTTTTCTTCGCTTTCTTTCAACACCGCTTCTGTCCTTTCGCGTTCGAATATTTCTTTTTGCAGTGCTTTGTTTGCCTGCACCAGTTCAGCGGTTCTTTCCCCAACCCTGACCTCCAATTCCTCGTTTGCCGTTTCTAATGCTTTCTGTGCCTGTTTAAGCGCAGTGATGTCGCGAATGGATTCAGTAGCACCGACGACATTACCTCTACTGTCATATAAAGGTCTTGCAGTTCCCCACAGTACACACGGTGCTCCTTTTACATGCACGTTGGCCTCCGCTAAAAGCACACTTCCTTTTCTTTCAACAAAGGCATATTTCTTTTCCATCTCTTCGGAAGCCCCGAAGGCAAGGTCAATTAATAAAGGTCTCCGGATTCCATAAAACGGTATGGCATATTCATAATTACCTTTTCCCAGCATGTCTTCCATCTTTACGCCCGTCATATTCTCGATAGCCCGGTTCCAGGCAATAACTTTTCCGGAAAGGTCAACAGCGAATGTCGCATCCGGTAGAAAATCAATAGTGTCGGCAAGTCGTCTCTCCGATTCTCTCAGAGCCGTTTCCATCCGTTTGCGTTCGGTGATTTCTAACTGCAGAGTCTTATTTGCCTTCATCAGCTCGGCGGTTCTTTCTGCAACACGTTGCTGGAGTTCGGCACTCAATTTCAGAATAAGTTCCTCCGACTGGTTGCGATCGGTAACATCACGAATGGACTCAATGGCGCCGACGATATTACCATGGCTGTCGTATAATGGTCCGGCTTTCTCCCAAAGTACACAATGTACCCCCCTCAAAGATACATCGGCCTCGGCTAAGAAAACATTTCCCTCTCTCTTGATCAATGCATATTTCTCTGCGATCGTTTCATCACATTCGAATACGCGGTCAATCAGCATTGGTCGTCTAATCCCGTAAAACACGCTGGTATATTCATAGTTGCCTTTTCCCAGTATATCCTCCGCCTTCACACCTGTCATATCTTCGATAGCCCGGTTCCAGGCAATGACTTTTCCGGAAAGGTCGACAACGAATGTCGCATCCGGTAGAAAATCAATAGTGTCGGCAAGCCGTCTCTCCGATTCAACATTGTACGGAAGAATTTCCTTCAGTTTAGTGAACTGCTCTTTTGTCTTGTCTTTATCTTTCATTTGATGTGCCTTCTATCAATTATGGATAAATACGTTCATGGGCGAGAGTTTGGCAAAGCATCTTGCTGAGTAATGTCAGCAATCGAATTGTAGAAATACAAAACCTTCTCTCATTATGATTTTTTTTCCTCACATCAAATCCAATGAATTTAATTTTATGTTAGCTAAACGACCCATTGTTTACAACGGATCCTGGTCAGGTATGATAATTTATGATGTATAAAGTGAAGTCATTCTAAATGGAAATGAGATGAAAAACTGTGATGAGGATCACATAAGATGAATTTTCTTAAGACAGTCATTTTTGAGAAGGAACTTCTTATTAGCCCGAATTTCGATATAGCCGTTCTTTCGGGCATTATTTAGAAATCGGGTGACGGTTTCTCTTGACGTCGAACATAGACCGGCGATGTCCTGATGCGTAATGTCCAAATCAATCATAACACCCTGGGAATCTTGTTTGCCAAACTTTTCGCTCAGATCCTTAAAAACATTCCATAGCCTTTGTTCTGCGTTTAAAAAATCTGTATTACTGATTTTCAGCCACGCTTCACGAAGTCGTTCGCAGAGAAGTTTGATGATGACATCGACACACTTTGGTTTAGTAAGAATGTGATTGACGAAAACCTCTCGTGAAATAAGTCCGACTCGTGTTTTTTCCTGGGCAACGACTGTTGCAGGTGATGTTTTGCCATCAATGAAAGACATTTCACCGAAATAGTGACCTTTCTTGTGGATGGCTAGAATATGTTCCTTTCCTTCTTCGTTTAGTTGGATAACCTTTACCTGGCCAGAAAGGAGCAAATACATGTAATGTGCATGTTCTTCCTCATAAAGGAGAATATCATTCTTATGACATTCCTTAAGAATAACATGCATATATATGTCTTTTCTTTCTTCACTGGAGAGGCAGGATAAGAAAGGAATGTTCTTGAAAATTGTAGCAATGTCTTTTTGCTGTCTCGGGTTCAATTGTTTCCTTTCAATACACCAAATAAGTTATATGATTTATGCCTTTTAAACTTATATCTTTTGATATAGAAACACAATGCAGATTTTATTGACTATTACGTTTGAAATGGTGAAATTGCCGTTACCTATTTCCGGTCCAGTTCCTTTCTAATTCCGAGGCCGATCTTCTCCATCGTATAGGGTTTTCGGACAAATTCTCCGGCTCCCATTTCCTGAACTTTCCTGACCCGGTCAGTTTCTGAAAAACCGCTGACAATTATTGCCTTTTGCCGCGGATTGATCTCCCGTATTCTATGGTAGGTTTCGTACCCGTCAATCCCGGGGTCCATTATCATATCCAGAATGATCAAGTCGGCTTTTTTGCTTTTAATGTACTTTATCGCCTCTTCCCCACCGGCAACTGCCGCAACCCGATAACCAAGCCTCTCCAGGATGTTCATGGCCAGCTCTCGTTGTTCCTTGATATCATCCACGACCAGAATGGATTCCCCCTTGCTCATATAATAATCAGATGACATGGTTTTTTTAACTTTCGCTACTTCCTCTCTGGTCACGGGAAAGTAAAGGGTAAAGTTCGTTCCTTTGCCCTCCTCACTCTGTACGTCGATGTAACCGTTGTGGTCTTTAACGGTTCCCCAAACAACAGCCAACCCCAACCCTGTTCCGCTTCTTCCCATGGCTTTCTTTGTATAGAAAGGCTCGAATATCTTTTCCACATCATTAGCGGGAATCCCGGTGCCCGTGTCGGAGACTATCAAGACTACATAATCTCCTTCCTTCATCTCATCATAGCCCTTAATAGGCAGGTCCAGATAACGATTTTCCGTGCGCACGGTCACTTTTCCTAGCTCCGATATTGCTTCTGCGGCATTGGAAACAAGGTTCATTATCGTCTTGCCTAAATGTACCGGCGATCCTTTAATATTCAAGAGCCCATCTTCGAGCTCGGTAGAAATTATCACATGCGGGTGATAAAATTTCAGTTTCTCGAACTCCGGCGTCTTGAGATAATCTCTGATTAGCCCGTTCAGATCAACAACTTCTGAAACTGTTACACCTCTTCTGGCTAAGGCAAGCAGATCCTGAATAATTGCCGCGGCCCTTATACCGGATTTAAAGATGTTATCAGCATACTTTCTCGGTGCACTATCTTCGGGTAGCATTTCTACAAGCAGTTCGGAATATCCGGCCAATACCCCGAGGACATTGTTGAGATCATGAGCGACGCCGCCAGCCAATGTCCCCAGTGCTTCCATTTTTTGTGCCCGGTTCAGTTGCTCCTCCAGTTTCTTACGTTCCGTATTGTCACGAATACACTCTATGGCGGCAATAACTTCACCCGAGCCGTCACGAAGAACTGATGCCGTTCCGGAGAGATGCAGATTGCCGGGCAAGTTTGGTGCAAATGCATCACCGATGAGAATGTCTCCTACCTGCCGGATTGCCGCATATTTTTTTTCGGTTTCTCTGTCCGGATGAAGAACGAGATCAACAAGGATGTTTCTTCTGTCTCCATAGAAGGGCAGTGCATATTCATGGTTGCCTTTACCGATTATATCTTCCTTTTTTACGCCGGTTATAACTTCTATGGCTCTATTCCACGCTATAACTTTTCCTTCTTTGTCAATGACGAGTGTGGCATCCGGAAGGAACTCAATGATGTCCGCCAATTGTCTTCGGCTCCTTCGTAATTTCTCCTCGGCAAGTTTTCGGTCAGTAATATCCTCTATCGCAACAACCTCTCCCAAGGAAACATCTTCTATTTGAAGAGGTACAGCCGTGATGATAACATCACGAAAAACGCCGTCTTTCCGCCGGAGACTTGTTAAGACGGAAGCTGAACCATGTGCGGAAAGATTTGCATATAACTCTCTGCCAACCCGCTCATACTCCTCTTTATTATTATATAGAAATTGAGTTGTTCGTCCGATGAGGTAGGTCTCAGAATAACCGAATTTTTCACACCAGGCTTTGTTGGCGGACTGATAAATCCGGTTTTTCATTATGCAAAGACCAATAGGAGCGGCTTTAAAAACACTGCTGAGCATTGCTTCGCTTTGACGCAGTTCATCCTCTGCCTGCATACGCTCGCTGATCTCCTGGGCCAGTTTTCTATTGGCTTCTTCAAGTTCTTTGGATCTTTGATCAATCAGATTTTGCAGAAGGATATTGCGTTCGAATATGGAATACGCCCCTCCGACGGAGTCGATGCTCCGTACCACTCTTTTAGTCAAAACCTGGCAGATTTTTTCTTTGGCTGAAAGAGTTTTTTCAAGCTCTTTTACTTTTTCTTCAAGCTGTTTGATCGTCTGTTGCTCAACCACCGATCACAACTCCTGTCAGCGTTTGATTCACATGGATGGAATTAAACTGTTCGCCATAGGTCGAGAAGCCTATGGCATTGCCCCCCCCGAGCAGTCGGTTGATTTCACCGATACTTCCACGGTTATTTAATTCCAATTTCCGTAAAATACAATCAAAAAGGATAAAAAAACGGTTCTGCGGAATTTTTTTCTCCAACACGGTCATTTGATCCATAAAATTGCTGATGATATTTGTCCCTTTTCCAATCGTCAGCACCAGACCTTCCTCAATTGCGCTGAACATGCTCAGACTATTGTCGACATTGGATTTCTGAATGGCACGCACATACCACTCACCACCGATTCTCAGCAAAAGAGGATTTTCGGAAAATACCGTTGAATTAAGCTGGTCCGGCTCAAGGCCGAGGAGCCTTGCGTATTCAAGGGCGGCAGTTTCGCCGTTGATCTCGGTAATGATCCGTTTTTCCGGATCTGCGCCAGTAATGACAATCATCGTATCGGTCGGCTCGAAGTGCTGTGTTTTGAACGTTAGAAATGGAAGCGTAGTCTCGAAAATAGTGAAAACAGCAGCATCGGTTCTGAATTGTCCGTTGTCATAGATGTAAGTATTTTTCCATCTTAGATCATCTCCGGCGGAACCTCCAATGATGGGAATACCTTCAAAACAGGTGTAAAGTGACGCCATGGTTACTTCTTCAAGCATGGAAAGGCCATCAATCAAAATGAAACCGAACATCCTTTGTCTGTCGAATTCTTTCACGAGCGATAGGTTTGACCGGATGGTAGAGGCTAATTTCACCGCTTCGCTTAAGGAATACTGGCTCAGAGGAGAAAGGATATGACGATGTATTTTTAGTTCCTTTGAGGAAAGACTGGCACCGACAATTCCCCCTTCCTGATAGCCAAGCGTCGATATTTCACCGGCTGTGGTGCAACCGATGAGGGTGCAGTCGAAGTGACCGGCAAGTTCCCTGCCAAGAATATCCAGATCGTATTTGGACGAGCAGAAGAATATGACAGCTTCAGTGTCGGGCTGATGCACCATTTTATGGAATTCGCTGACGGCCTTTTTTTCTTCCCGAAAAAGGGATCGGCCTATTCTAATACTAATACGGTTATTCACCATCGTTAATATACTCCTTTTCTTAAAGTGAAACGGTCCCAACGGCGCGGAGATTCTTAGGTAAGAGTTTGTTTAGGTTCATCTGGTTGATGCGTTGCTTTTTGTTTAAAGAACGAAATTGATTCCTTTTGACTTTTGTTTGCACCTATAAATTTTCATAAAGGCCACGTTTGACTTTTTATGAGGATTTTAATTTTTGAAATCGACAAGTTCCCGAATAAACTTGAGAAAATTAAAGAAAAATAACTAATACCTAAGAATATTAACACATCGATCGTGGTAGGGCCCATTACAAGACCGCTTTACGTATGTGATTCAATTGTTAAGGTGAGCCGTGTAAAAAAAATACTGGTAAAATTGTTTGATGCTTTTTTAGAAAGAAATAAATTTTTTAAAATGATATTTTAACCGGATGAACCGAAGAATGACAACAATTCTTAATGAATACTGGTTGAAATAGTGCATACCATTGTCAAGCACCACATGCTTGACTTCAAGAAGCAATGCTCAACGAGCATCTTAATCTGCTATTGGCAAACTTCTTTAACTTTCCAAAAATCAATACTGATCTTTACTCTTACCGGCCCTTAACAGTTTAGCCCATACACCATGATAAATATCTGCCCTTTTTTATTTCTTAACTCAATCTCATGTTTAAAGTTACTGTAATCAATATGCATGACCTGTTCTTTCATATAGTCAGCAATTACAGACTTTTTAACTTCAACCCTGTACTCATAATCGGTCCCGGTCGCTTTTAATAACATGTCTTCAGGGATATTAAGACCTTTTATCAGCCTCGCCATATCAGACTTGTAACGACATCCGACCGTAAGCAAGTCGGTTCCCTTCTGATTTGACTTCTGTACCACGCTGTAAAACCCATCTTTTGTAAATATCCACATTCGGGTAAGCCTTTCTTTTAGGGTATGACGACAAAATATCCTTCACAAAGGTATTTCTACTCGCTTCCTTCAGTCTTTCTTAAAAAGTAATTCCAATTTCATCTTGGCATTTTCAATTATTTCAGAAGCTTCTTTTCGATTGGCTTGTGACGCAGATCCAAAGTTAAAATAATCACAATAATTGCTTCGGCTTTTTTCAATCACTCTATCCGCCTGAGGCTCCCGACAATCATTATAGGCACCGATCTTGTAAAATCCACAATTCAGGCAGCAGTGAAGATCCGATCCGCAAAAAATACAAACCTCCTGTCTTCCGATAGGAGGTCTAATATCCAGTTCTTTTAAACATGCGTGACACCTTATCATAGTCCACCATCGACTCTTTTCTTTAATTCCTTCCCTACCTTAAAAAACGGCAACTTTTTCGGTTTCACATCGGATGCCTTTCCTGTCTTCGGATTCCTTCCGGTATAAGCATCATAGTTCCGTACAGTGAAGCTCCCCAATCCACGAATTTCAATTCTTCCATCATTCTTTAGAGTATCTGTAAAACCATCAAAGACAAGATCAATTATTTGTGTAGCTACCTGATTTGTAAGATTATTCTTTTTAGCTAATTCCTGGATTAAATCCGATTTATTCATAACAGTTCCTTATTAAAAATATTTTGATTATTTCCAGTTGATCAAATCGCTCTCGTATACATGCCACAAGTGTTCTTAAATCATTTTCCGGCAATTTCGAAAGAAAGTCCAGCCCATAGAAAACGGAAACAATGCCGCGACGCTCTTCCTTATTGCCGTATATAAGTTAATAACAGATTTGACCTCTTGATCTGTCTTGACCGGTTGATCTGACCCTCGCATAATCGTTGCACTTTTTGCTCTGCCTACAGGAATAAAAAAATCTGCGTCAAAAGCAGGGGAGAAAAATTTTGAACCATTGTTTATTGGCGATAGAGATTTAGTTAATGCAGGGCTTTTCTTAAATGTTTGATAAACTCGGCAAAAGTGATTTCTCTTGCGCCGAATCTTTTCATATGTTCCGTGGTCACCTGGCAGTCGATCAGTTCAAATCCCTTTTCCGCAAGCTGTACGGCGTAAGTGGCAAAGGCAACCTTTGACGCGTCGCTCTTTTTGGCGAACATCGATTCACCGAAGAACACCTTGCCCATCACTATTCCATAGAGGCCGCCGGCAAGTTCAGCGCCGTCCCATGCCTCGACGGAGTGGGCATAACCGGCCTTGTGCAGGCGAATATATGCCTCTATCATTTCATCGGTTATCCATGTGCCGTTTTCTCCCTTTCTGGTTATGGTGGCGCAGTTGCTGATGACATCTGCAAAAGCGGCATTGGTTGTGATGCGATAAATGCCTTTTTTCATAGTCTGTCGCAGGGTGCGCGAGACCTTCAGTTCTTTTGGAAATAAGACCATGCGGGGATCAGGCGACCACCAGAGAATGGGAGATTTGCCGGAATACCAGGGAAAGATCCCCATTGAATAGGCAAGCACCAGCCGTTCAACGCTCAGGTCGCCGCCAACAGCGAGCAAGCCGTCGTCGTCGGCCAGTTCAGGCGGCGGAAAAATGAGTTCTTTGGTCAATCTGTAAACGGTCATGCTGTTAATTTAATCAAGAGAGCGATAGTTGAATTCGAGGCGTCCTTCTTTATGGTCGACTGTTACACTGCCGCCCTTTTTCAATTTGCCGAAAAGCAGTTCCTCGGAGAGGGCATCTTTGATCTCCGTCTGAATAAGCCTCGACAGAGGCCTTGCGCCGAATTTATCATCATACCCATGTTCGGTAAGCCAGTTCCTGGCGGCATCGGTTACGTCTATCTTCACCTTTTTCCGCCCGAGCTGCCTGTCCAGGTCACTGATAAATTTATCGACTACCTTTTTCATAACTGCAGGGGTGAGCGAGTTGAAGGTAATGATCGCGTCCAGCCGGTTTCTAAATTCAGGGTTAAAGAGTTTTTTTATAGCCTCGCCGCCTTTTGATCTTGCATCGGCTTTTCTGTCGCCGAATCCTATGGCGCCCATATCCATCTCTTTTGCGCCCGCGTTGGATGTCATTATGAGGATGACATTGCGGAAGTCAGCCTTCTTCCCATTATTGTCCGTCAGTGTAGCGTAATCCATCACTTGCAGCAATATGCTGAAGATGTCGGGGTGCGCTTTTTCGATTTCATCGAGCAGCAGCACGGAGTATGGATGTTTCCTTATCTCATCGGTCAGCATGCCGCCCTGGTCAAAACCGACATAGCCCGGAGGCGCTCCTATCAGCCTCGATACAGTATGCTTTTCCATATATTCGCTCATATCAAAGCGGATGAATTTTACACCGAGCACGTTTGCCATTTGCTTTGAGACCTCGGTCTTGCCAACACCCGTCGGCCCCGCGAAGAGGAAAGCGCCAATCGGCCTCTCGGGAATGCCAAGCCCGGCACGTGATCTCTTGATGGCCGAGACCAGCGAATGAATAGCGCTGTCCTGTCCAAAGACCGCAGCTTTCAGTTCCGCTTCCAGATCCTTCAATTTCTCTGTATCGGAAGCGGATATGTTCAGGGAGGGTATCCTGGCGATATGGGCGACAATGCCCTCGATTTCTTTTACACCGACCACAAGTTTTCCTTTGCCGCAGCCTCGCAACTTCCGCGTGGCGCCTGCCTCGTCTATCACGTCAATGGCCTTGTCCGGCATAAATTTTTCGTTTATATATTTTGCGGAAAGTTCTGCGGCAGTCTTGATTGCAGAGTCTGTATAACGGACACCATGGAACTCCTCATAATAGGAACGCAGACCTTTCAATATATCAACCGTTTCCTCTATGGTGGGCTCATAAATTTCTATCTTCTGGAACCGCCTCGAAAGAGCGCGGTCTTTCTCGAAATGGTTTTTGAATTCCTCATACGTACTGGCGCCAATACAGCGCAGTCTGCCGGAATTTAGCACAGGCTTCAATATGTTCGATGCATCCATCGAACCGCCGCTTGTTGCTCCCGCTCCGACAATAGTATGAATCTCATCAATGAAGAGTATGCCGCCGGGAATCTTTACAAGATCCCTTATAGTAGCCTTCAAGCGTGCCTCGAAATCGCCCCGGTATTTTGTGCCTGCAAGCATCGCTCCCATGTCGAGCGAGTAAATGGTCGTATCCTTGAGCGGATCAGGGACGGAACCCCTGTGAATATTCAGCGCAAGACCTTCAACAAGCGCGGTCTTGCCGACACCCGGTTCACCGACGAACACGATATTGTTTTTTCGGCGCCTGCAGAGCACCTGTATGGTACGCTTAAGCTCGTCTTCACGGCCTACCAGTGGATCTATCTCTCCTGCGGCAGCCTTTTCATTCAGGTTAATGGTATAGAGTTTCAAGGGATCTTGTGACACGGGCCGCTTCGGCTCCGTTTGGCCGGGGGCTGATTCGCGAGTCGGTTCTTCAGACGGCGATCCGTTCTGTTGAAACCCGCTTAAGCCCGCGCTGCCGTGGGATATATAATTCAGCACATCAAGACGCGAGATGCCTTCCTGCTCAAGAAAATGCACGGCAAAGGAATCGGATTCACCGTAAAGCGCCGCCAGCAGATCGCCTGCCTCAACCTCCGCCTTTTCAGCTGAATGGATATGGGTTATGGCCCGCTGGATAACCCTATGGAAGCCGAGGGCAGGCACAGGGTCCAAGCTCTTCCCCTGCGGCAGCGTGGGTATATTCTTCGTGAAGAAAGCCTCGATGGCTTCCTTTATCCTGACGACATCGCCGCCACAGCCCGTGATGATATCTATGCCGCGCTCGTCGTGCAAGAGCGCGAACAGGATATGTTCAGTGGTAAGGTATTCATGACGCCGGTTCTTTGCATCCTGGAAAGTCACATCCAGCATCAGGCTCAACTCTTTATTGATCATTCTTTCTCCATCGTGCATTTCAGCGGGAATTGATTTTCGGACGCCATTGCATGCACGTAAGCTACCTTTGTCTCGGCAATCTCGCGCGTGTAAACACCGCACAGACCAGCCCCCTTTTTATGTACGCTCAGCATTATCCGGGTAGCCTCGGGAAGCGGCTTATGGAACACTGTCTCCAGCACATGAATCACAAATTCCATGGTGGTATAGTCATCATTAAGAAGGATGACCCGATAGAGAGAGGGCTCTTCAGTCTTCAGCTTCTCTTTTTCGGCAACATTTTCGTCTGATTGAATTTTTTCTTCGTTCATAACCATCCGGACACGTCAATCTTTATAGCATGTGCAGAAATATTCTACCGGTCAAAAGCAAAGGCAGGATATGGGAGACAGCGAGATCATTTCTTGCAGACCTTATGTATTTGATTTTGATAAATATTCCCCTTTTGTGGATTAAAGTATATGAAACCATGTCTTTTATGTCAATAACATCTCTTAATGGGGTGAAGACTCTAGTATCTGGCCAGCTTCTGGATAGAAGCAAATAACGCCAGCGCAGCCACGCTCATGCTGACAGCCGATATGGCCCTGCATTATCTTGCTCCTTTGGCTTTTAATTATGCACCAATTACCTTACCTATGAATGTAGTTTTGCTTCAATTTCTGCTTGAGAAAGTACTGACCCGGTTAGATATGCTTCTAATGCCGGTTTCCGAAAGTAGTCAAGAAGATTATCTTTATCACTTTGCAAAAAACGCATATAGTCTAGATGTCTTTCTCTTCTTAACACATCATTACCACCCATTAGGTGGATATAATCCCAGTATGTTTTGTACCATGTCTGTATTCGGCCCTTCACAAACCCTTTGTACCTGTCGTCAATCTTATAAATGGTTCTCCATGCTTGTATCTCTTCACAACGGCCATCAGGACAGGCAAAATTGACCGTCCATTCGATGTCATTAATGTTAATGTTATCCACCGCAATCACGAACTTAATATCAATCCCCTTATGGTTTTCATCAAATGGATAGAACAGCTTTCCTGTACTGACGGCAATGGGATCAGTTGCGCCCTTGCAGCCAGGAGAATTACATTCGCTGCATGTGGGGACAAGATTCTCGAAGTTTACTGATGATAATGGGTAAAGTGTCTTTGGGAGATAGTGATCATACTGTTCTCTACTCTTATCGAACTGTGTTTTTAATGGACTTATGCCGCAGATCGGGCATAAAGTAATATTGGAATTGATCTTCCTAAATTCATTAAAATGGTCTTTCAGCGTTTTGTATTTGGATGTGAATGCGGCCCCGTCTAGGACCTGTTCATAGAGGTCGATAAACAACGCCTTAACTAAGTTTCTGATGTCAGGTGGAATCTGGTCGGTCTTCAAAGGTCGTACAGTGCCTTCGCAGATACCTTTTATATCATTACTTGTCCTGATTGCCTCACAAAATAAAGTCCTATCCTCAGCAGGCCAAGTTTTAAGAACCTCATATATTTCCCGGCAACGCTTTTTGATAATCTTTCGATGCTTGTTTGCTATAGGTTTAAAATCAGGATGAAAGAAAGACATATCGAAATTGCCTGATTCATTTTCAATGCGATTGAAAAAGGCAACTATAAACTCATGGAGTTTTGAATGATCAGATTGCAGATATTTATATGGTTTAAGCATTCTTTTTTAACTCATTTTCTCGTATTATCAATTCTCTGAAGAGAAGAACCTTTTCGACCGATTCGCCCAATTTTCTTGCCTGATTTTTTGCATCTTGGATTTCTTCTAATGTCTTTAATGGCAATCCTTTTATTCTTTCTATTTCACTGTTTGATAGCTCTGATATTGTCTCTTTTTTCCCAAATATCTCTCCCATCAAAATACTCATCGACGTGCCGAAAGTATTGATTTCCGGTTGCATAGGTGGCAGCACATTTCCTTTAGTATCTCTGGAAAAGATAAAAACCCGGTTTCTTTGACAGTCAGAAACAATAAAGGGGGAATGCGTGGTAAGAATAATATCTTGTTCGCGCTCCTTATTGCTAACGATACTATTCAGAAGACTTACAAATCTAGAGCGCCATTCTGGGTTGAAGTGTGTCTCCGGTTCGTCTAAGATAAACAGCGTGCCGGGGGCATCCATCAGAAGTATCGTACCGAGAACTTGCAGTAATTGGTGTTCACCGTCTGAGAGTTGTCTATAGTAAACTTTTTCCTTTGATCTCTTCTTCAAAAAGGCAATCTCATTTAAAGAGAATACAAGCCTCTTTTCCTCGTGTTTTGGAAGTAGCTCGGAGATGTTAGTTCCGAGATCTGCCTTCTTAATCCGGTTTCGTAATTCAACACTAAAGAGATGATTATTCAGCAACCTGAGGAAGTATAGTTGCCGGTATAAAGTGAAAGGGTCTTTAAAGTAATGTTGAAATGCTTGTTTGGTTGCCTTATTGACCCAGAAAAATAACTCGCAACTTTGATCACTCTTCTTTTTGTTATTTTGGTCGTATTCTTCACAGATGGTGGCACATTTCTTTAGGGCGTCGACTGCAAGGTAAAGTTCAGATGGTAATTTAATGGGGTTGTTGCGATGATCCCGAAGCCGGATACTAATGGAGAAAGATTTGAGATCAGATATATTCACCTCATCCCTGAGGGACTTTAAATTCAAAGCACCGAAATCAGTTGCTTTTATATTCAGCGATGAGAGTCGTGCCTTATCAAAACCCTTCTCGTCAAAGAGAAAATTTGCAATGGTAATAAGTTTATTCGACTCGTAGTCCATGAAGAACATCCGATTCATAGCCAATGAACCTTCCGGTGATGACCCTATATCTTTTTTGAAATCGTCAAAATAGTGGAGATCAATTTTAATAAATGGATTACTGATGAGCTCGTTCATCCCTGATGAATAGGCTATGATTCTGTTGGGAAGTATAGCGGCATTCCGGTTATTGTCTCTGCTGCGATAGACAATCTCCTGTTCGCCAGCACATACGGATATTACCGGATATTGCCCCCTTTGTTTTACTATCTTAAATAGTAGAGGAACATCTAATTTAAGCATAGTCAACTCGTCCCAGGGAATTCTGCCCATATCAAATACAAATTTTGGCAAGAAATATTCTATCTCAAATCCAAAATCGGTCCTAAAGGATGGAAGTGCTTGTCTTTCCGCCTTGTGGTAAGTTTCGAGATAGTAGAAGATTTCAGCAATCGCTTCTAAGACATTCGACTTGCCTGAACCGTTCAATCCAACAAAACAGATAGGCTCCAACATGTCTGTCTTAGCGGAAATTTCGAAGCGGACTTCATAGCCCGCAGGCAACCCTCTAAAGGGCGATAATATTTTAACTCTTCTAATCTTCATCAATCAGCCTGAACAGAATCTGTTTTTCTTTCAAATTGGATTTAGCGTAGTCGAATACTTGTTCCAAAAAAGGCGGCTCCGATTCCAATAGATTCAGTATAAGTTGTTGAATGTCCTTTAGTTGCGGTTTAAAATCGTAAGGCAACTGCTCAAGGATCCTTTTCATATCCGGATAGGTCAGATTGTCTTTTAGGTTCTGAGCCAGAATGGCCTGCTTTACATAGGTGAGGTTTATAGTGGTTTTGCCCGTTTTTTTCCGCTCAACACGTAGCTGCCGGATGGCTTCAGGCGTAAGCTGTTTACCATGTTCGTCTTCAACAGGCGAAGGGGGCGCTTGTTGAGGTTCAAGTTCTATCCTGCTTAGATCAAGTCCACCCTTAAACGCCTTCTGGCTCAGGGCCCCATAGAGATTTTCAAGATCGACAAGGCTTTGATGATAGTGGAATTTGATTTTGTCGATCCGTTTTGTGATCCCAGAAAATTGAGTCTGAATATCATTCGGCGGCTGAATGATCTCAATTTTCTTGAGATCCTTAATATTTACCCTTGGTGCGGCGCCGCCGCCAACCAAGCCCTGAAGTTTTGTCTTAAATGATCGTGACTCAAGCAATGCCCACAGGAAATCGGTATTGTTATCTTCGCTAGCTTTAAAAAGCATTATTCGCTGCCCTAGGCAGATTGGTTCGTTCCCAATAATTCTCGCTGCATTACCAAGGCGGCCGCCTTCTCTTGCGTAAACAATATCCCCTTTTTGGGGCAAATACCGTTTGATACGTTCCTCATAAACATCTCGTCTGACCTGGAATGTCTTGCTAAGTTCCAAATAGCCGTCAACTATGTCTCCAGAGCGTACGCAGAAATAGCCGGTCCTCTCGTTGCTATAAACAGGTGTACTATGCGGGCAGTCGATTATCTCTTCACAAAGTTTCTCTAACTCTACAGAATCCCACCCCTTCTCATTCCGCACTGGATCACCAAAGATCTCCAGAAAGACGCTTTTGAGCAGGTCGTCGAGTGTTTGCAGGTGTTGTTTGCGCCGGGCAATTAGCCCTTCTACCTTACCGAGCAAATGGGCAATGCGCTTTTGGTCGTCGAGTTCTTCAGGGTGCGGAATTTGAATATCCGAGAGGTATGCCTTCGAAATGTGCTTGAGTCCCGCTCCTTTAAAACCGCTTTCAAGGACTTGCATATTGCCCTTGAAAAATTGGAACACATAGCCAGCATTGATTTTGGCCTTTGGCTTGGGCCTTATGGTGATGCAATCAGTTGAGGTAGAAAAACGGCTTGTTGTAAAGTGCACGCTGGCTTTGCCGCCAGTACCAAACACAAGGCAACCTGGTTCGTTTTGAAATTCATCCAGATATTTCGACTGATTTTCACTGGATGTGTAAAAAGGGTATTTGCCTTCCTCTAGTCCGTCACCAGCTTTGACCTTGGATTTTGGGAGAAAGTCAAACAGGTTGCTAAGTTTATCCTGTTTCATTAAACCATCCCTTTCAACTCCAGCAGTTCGCGAACAATCCCGACTTGCACTTTTGCCAGATCGGCCTCTTCCACATCGCCGACCTCTGCTTGAATCAGCCGCTCCAGAATCATACCGGGTGGGTCGTAATGCACATCCTCGAATACATCTTTTTTGTAGCGGGAAAGCGAGAGGTCATAGGCTTCGGCCTCGATCTCGGTGCGGGGGACGACAAAGCACTTTTTCGTGCGGTCTGTGTCGATTTCGGGATTTCGGGTGTGGTATCTTTCGACGATATCCTGCAAATCGCCATATCCCTCCTGCTTGGTGCGCTTGTCATCCAGCGAGTAGCCATCGGCCTGCATTTCATAGAACCAGACCTGCTTGGTGGCAGGCCGGACGACCTTGTCCTTCGGCCCCCAGACTTTGGTGAAAAGCAGGATGGCGGTGCTGACCCCGGCATAGGGTTTGAATACGCCGCTGGGCATGGTTATAACGGCCTTGAGGTCACAGCGTTCAATCAACATCTGCCGCAGATTCTTGAAGGCCCCACCGGAGCCGAACAAAACGCCCTGCGGGACGATGACACAGGCGGTGCCGCCTTTCTTCAGTAGGCGGTAGATGTTTTCGACAAATAGAAGTTCTGTTTTAGTAGTGGAAAGCGTCAGGTTTTCGTTGATGTCTCCCTTGTCGATGCTGCCGGTAAAGGGCGGGTTGGCCATGACAATGTCGTATTCGGCCTCTTCGGTAAAACTCTTGCTCAACGTATCCTTGTAATCTATCTGCGGTTCGTCGATGCCGTGCATCATCAGGTTCATGAGTCCCAGGCGCACCATGGTGCTCTCGAAGTCGTAGCCGCGTAATGAACTTTGTAATATCTCTTTGGAATTCTCAGTCAGACTTGCGGCAATGGAAGTTCGGGTAAAGCCATCTTCATCGATTTGCAGGTTATGAGCACCAGCCTTACGCGCCAGCCCGGTGACGATATATTGATAAGCGCCAAGCAAGAAACCGGCCGTGCCGCAGGCCGGGTCGCCGATGCGGTGCCCCAATTGTGGCTGCGTCAGCTCGGCCATCAGTTTGATAATGTGTCGAGGGGTGCGGAACTGGCCGTTCTTTCCGGCCGTGGCAATTTCCGAAAGCAGCATTTCATAGACATCGCCCTGAATATCCTGAAAGGCCTGACCATTTTCCCGTGAATCTTTCTCCATGATCTCGAAGATTTCATCGATGGTCTTCAACGCTTCATACAGCAGGGCCGGTTTGGGTATAGTGAAGACGGCATTCTTCATGTGATGAGTAAAGTTGGACTGCGTGCCGTTCATGTCCTTGAGGAAGGGAAAGACCTTGCTTTGCACATGCTGAAGCATGTCATCGGCCTGCCTATGCTTGAACTCACTCCAGCGCAGGGTGCGCTTTTTCAATGGCATACTTTTCAGGTTCGGGCTGATTGCGATATTCCGGCGGAATCCATGGGCCGCTAAACCGAGACGTATATTTTTCACCGGTCCATTCGGCATCCGCCTGCTTCTTGAGATCCAGTTCATCCAGCCTTTTCATAAACAGAAGGTAGGTGATCTGTTCGATAGCGGTGAGCGGGTTGGAGATACCGCCGGACCAGAACTTGTTCCAGAGCTGGTTGATTTTGCCTAGCAGTTCAGGATTATTTTGCAACATAATTTTTTATTCCTTAGGTTTAGGTTACGCTCCTGCGAGCGCTTTAAGCCGCCAGTATTTCGGTAAGCTGTAATATTTCGTTAATCTCCGCCGGGCTGAATACCCCGCGTATTCCCTGCGGATGAATGACGGTAAAGGGGGCATTGATCAGGTCTTTCTTCTCTATCTTTTCACGTTCTACGATAAAGTTTTTCAGCAAATTCAAAAACTCCAGTTGCCGGCCGCTCAGGTTGGTGTGTTGCCGGATGAAATGGTCAAAAGCATCGCTCACCGTCTCGGGGAAGCTCTTTAGAATCTCAATGCCCAGAATATGGCGTATAAACTGGATGAAGTGGGCTTTGCGATTTTTATATACCTGGCGCAGCAAATCCTCGGTGATGTGCGGATGCTCATCACGCAACATGTCCGCAAGCTGGTTGACCTCATCCGGAGTAATTTGCTCGCCGTTTTTAATCTTCAGCAGGACGGGATTGTGCTCGGTTAATTCAACAATTAATGCTTCGACCATTTCCCGATAGCGGCTGATGCTTACCGCTTCATGCTGCGGACCGAATTCGACCCAGTTCTTATAGTGCAGCGTGTCGGTGAGATTAAGGTTAACCGGACCAGGACCGATCATCTGTTCGCGGAATTTCATCAAAGGACCAAGTCTGACACACAGTTCATCGAGGACATCTTCTCTTTCGGCAGGATCAGTCTTGGCCCAGTAGTGGTTAGCTTGCGCTGCACGAATCAACGATTCTTCCACTCTTACAAAGCTGATGCTGAGCGGCAGTTCGCTGATCTGCTCGGCAATGCCCTGCCTGAGGGTTTCGGCTTTTCCCTTCTCTTCGCACAATATCGCCAGAGAGTATTCCAGCAGATCACGCTCGAAACGCATAGCCTTAAAGTCGGCCTCGGACATTGTGCGAAACAGGGGTTTGATCTCCATGCGCAGGAATTCGAGTTTTTGGTGATTGAGGGTAATCCAGAAGTTTTCTTCCGTTAGCCGGTTGAGTGCAGCGGCGGCTTCCTTGATGACAACCGAGGTTTGCGGCAGTTCAGCAATTTGCTTGCGAAGTTTAGCGATTTCACGCCCGGCGATGTTCTGTTGACCGGTATCGATGGCTTTTTCGATTTTGTCGAGACGTAACCCGACCAGCCGCACGGGTAAGGGTAATTGCGGTTTCAGTTCCTTGCCTTTCGGCTGAATCTTGAAATACTCAAAGTTATCCCAGCAATCCAGGATCAAAAAGACGTCTTTTTCTGTACACCAGGGTTTAGGTTTTTTGGCTTCCAGCAGCCTTGTGCCGCGCCCGATCATCTGCCAGAACTTGGTGTAGGAATAAACCGGCTTGGCAAAGACAAGATTGACAATCTCGCGGATGTCGATACCGGTATCCAGCATATCTACACTGAGCGCCACACGCGGCATATCGTTATTGGTGAATTGATCGAGCAGGCCGCCTTTGCCGTAAACGCGCGGATCGTCTGACACCAGCACTTTGGCCAGTTCACCCTTATATTGCGGATAGAGGGCGTCGAAAATCGTCTCCATGCGGCGCGCATGAGCCATGGAAGAACAGAAGAATATCGTCTTACCAGGCAGTACGCCGTTGGCGTCCTTAATGCATTCTTCCATAAACTCTTTGACGATTAGAGTATTAGTGCCCGTGCTGATGACCTGCTTCTCCAACTGAGAACCTTCAAAGTTGATCTCTTCGATTTCCTTGCCTTCGAGCAGCAGTTTCTTCTGGTCCTCCAGCGTGATGGTGCGCTTATTGATCCCATCAATCTGAAATCGCGTCTGAATCTTCATTACTTGAAAACTGCACAGATAAGGCGGCACGTTATTGACGGCCTCCTCAAAGGTATAGGCAAAACTGGGCACTCCGTCTTCACATTGGAACAACCGGAATGTATTATGATCGATAATATCAGTGGGCGTCGCTGTAAGTCCCAGGGTAATGGTTTTGAAATAGTCGAGAATTTCGCCGTAAGCGTTATAGATAGAGCGGTGGCTTTCATCAATAACGACGAAATCAAAAAAATGTGGTGATAATTGCTGCGCTTCATCCCGGATAATGTTGAGCATGGAGGGATAAGTCGATACGTAGATACGGCGGTCTTTGGCGATCAGCTTTTCACCAACATTCGGCCAGCGTGGCTCATTGGGAAGGTGCTCTTTGAAAGCCGCAAGGGCCTGCTCTCTGAGGGCAATGCGATCAACCAGAAAAAGCACTTTCTCGGCATGACCTGCACGCATCAGTGCGTCTATCATCGCAATGCAGGTGCGGGTCTTGCCCGTACCGGTGGCCATTACCAGAAGGAAATCACGCTTCTTTCTTTCAATTCCTTCCAGCACGGCACGAATGGCTCTAATCTGGTAATCGCGACCTGCGATTTCGGTATTGATCAGTTCCTGTATCAGCGGTTTGCGGTTGCGACGAATGTACTGGAAGCGCTCCAGGTCATCGCGCGTGGGAAAGCCCATAACCCTGCGGGGCGGATAGTTGTCTAAATCCCAGAAGTACGTCTCAAAACCATTGGTATAAAAGCAAAACGGCAGCTCACCGCCACGTTGTTTCTGAATATGGTGGCAATATTGCTTAGCTTGTTCGCGGCCGATGGCAGCGTCTTTACTGGATTTCTTGGCTTCAACAACGGCAAGCGGCCTGCTATCTTTGCCAAGTAAAACATAATCGCTGAATTGATGACCTTGGTATGGCGTTTGCGGTTCGCTTACACCGGGCGGCAGACCCACCTCGATATCGAATTCTTCAATAACCATCGTGCAATCGCTAACATCCCAACCGGCCTCTTGAAGCTTTTTATCGATTATTTCTTTTCTGGTTTGTTGTTCCGTCGTCATTGAGTGGCCAAAATTATTATTGAATATTTGAGGTTGCTCTCCAGTGTTACAAGATTAATCACTTCAGCTGAATCATCTGGCCTTCGGTTTCGAGTGTCCTTGAGTTCTTCTCCGCTTCTCCCCTGAAGCAATGAGCGCCCGCCCTTGGACAGTTCCATGCGGTCACGCAGCTTCAAGGCATGGTAATTGGTAACGAAAAATATATCCTGCTGGATTATCTCGGTTTTGCGTTTTTTTGGCTTTGGTATTGGTGTAATAAACTCGGCGCGGCGACGCTTCTCGATGATCTTTTGAGTCGGCTGGCCCTGGGTATCCAGTTCCCAGTGACGCGATGGATATTCATAGGGGGAATTTAGTATGGGTTTTTCAAAAAAGCGGTTTTCCATGTTCACTTCATCACCTTCAGCAGCGCAAAATATGCTTAATGAGTACCAGATTTGATGAGAACTTACTTATGATGCGGCGGAGTATAGGAAAAACACATCAGCATGTCAATGATAAACGTTTGAAATCGCCCAGCTAAAATAGAAATGTATCCTATTTGTGTTGATAACGCATATGTCCCTTTTGGGAGAGTTGGACTTCTGATTTACCATCTCCTTTTGTTAATCTCCAAATCCGTCAGTAAATGTTCGCTGTTTGTTAGTTAGTGAAATATTACCAGATTTTACCTTAATCTCTAACAGTTTCAATCTTACAGTCTCTGCATAATCAGCGGTTTTGCGGTTCGGGCTTTCGTATCTGTCAGGGGTTGGATTTTTTTCAGCATGGTAAATACCTCGTTTTGGGGGCTTGCTATTTTCTTTGGGGGCTTTTATGGGGAAATCAGCCCCTAAAAAGATTGGATTTTGTGAAGTCTTATAACCGTCATTGGACTAATAGCAATAAAAAACCCGCTATTTCTAGCGGGTTTTGCACTTCTTTGGACTGTGTTGGATTTTTAAATGGTGCTGGGGTCGGCATCGAATGCATCATCCATGTATTTATATTTACTATTATATTCTTAATTGAATTTTTTCGCATGTCCCCAAATATGCCCCCATACTTTTAAATTATGAGTATTTATTTTTTTGCGTGTCTCCAATCGGAGAAGTTCGGGGGTTTCTGCAATCACCGATTCCAAGTATTGCTCTTCTTTCTTCATATCATCGAGGGTCGTAGGCAACCACACGGTTTTCTTGCCGTCCGCAGCATATGTTATAATAATGTTTTTCATATTTATCATCTTTGCACAAGGGTGCGGACAGGGAATTAGGCCACCCGCCTGCGTTCTTTGCGGTTATAATAATGTTTTTCATATTTATCATCTTTGCACAAGGGTGGCCACCCGCCTGCGTTCTTTGCGGGTCGGGTACACTCTACCTGGTTAAGAGATCAATTTACGTTCTTCTATCAAGTAAAGCCTTCGGATCAAACAATGCCTGAATCTCGGCAAATGCGGACAGGGAATTAGCCGCTCTCACCAAGTGTTTATTAGCCTCACGCATCTCGTGCCTATCCAGTAATTCAATAGCTTGCGGTATATTGTCACGAACCGTGTTAGCCCATATAGCTAGCGGATGATGGCCGCGCCATCTTTGCAAGCTTGGTCGAGAGCATCGCGACCCAAGCGTGACAACAGCGGGTCGGTTCCTCCATTACCATATTCTTCGGAGAGCACAATCTCGTCATCTCGGTTAAATATGCGAATAATCTGATCTATAAGTTCTTTCGGGTCTCTCTTCAATCGAAAATAAAATACTGTTTCAAATCAAGGGAAATGAAATTTTGGTGCGGGCATTTTAATTGTCCGTTGCTATGGTTTGATTGAAGGTAGCATCTGAACAATGTTATTGCTTCTTTTATATTCATGATGTGCCTCCCAATTATATGCGAGGTCTTTGGAGTTTAGCAAATTATAAGACTTAATCAGAATAAATGAACGGGGATTTACAGGGTACAATTCATTAATGAGTATGCAGAAAGCATCTACTTAACCGTCCCGTCAAAATCGTTACGAGATCAACGAATATTTATTGAAAGAGAGATTTGCGGTGGATGCAATTGAGTTAAATTTTAGCAGATTCCATTTACAAGTCAAGGTGTAAATAAGTCATGATATTATAATGACCTGGCGTCCGTCACAAGAAACGAGAAGAGTTGTTCAATTTCTGCGGGCGTCTGTTTTTTAACCGAAAAACAGTGGATCACCGGTCGGGCCAAGTCTCCATTCGGTGACGCCGAATCCAGATGCAACCATAAATCCTGCAGTGTTGCTTCCAGAAAACTCCAATCCGTAGAACTATCAATAACCAAGATCAGTCGGTCGAGGGAAACGCTGTTGACAAGCTGGTGTAGTTCATACAGGCAACCCTGGTTGCTTCTTGTAAAGCTCCGGAGATCCATAAGAACGGCATCGCATTGGCCAGCAAGCGCCTGCATAGTTATCTGCCAGGTGTTGGCGCGGCAGAAAAACTCATTGACCCGGTATAGCCCGTCCGGATCAGGCTGAATATCAAGACAAGACAGACGCTCAGCCAGATCTGTTTCACCCTGAACAAACCGGCGCGATAAATGTCCACCCAGAAAATCCATAAACTCGTGCGGTTCCACCGTTGCTGTCGCGAGGTCCGGTCCGGCAATGAGGTTGATGGGGCCGCAACGCAGCCAAACATGCGACAAAAGATCAAGCATCCGCTTGCTTCGTTGCCCCAGTGAGAAAACTCGCAGAAGTAGAAGCGCCCGTCCGGAAGTCGCGGCATCGCGCCCGCTCGAAAGCACACGAAACCCAGCCCACACAACAACCTTGTAAGCCAGAAAGGCCACGAGTCCTGTGAAAATCCAGCCCCAGCCATCAAAAACCAGCACAATCGGCTGGACAATGCCAAACAACAGAAACAGGGCATCAAGGTTTATCGACTGGTCGCTCATCCACTTATTCTGGTACCTGTACCCCAGCCAGCGAAGCAGTCCCCAAGCCGGGATGGCAAGCAGAAAAAAACCAACCACATGCATCAGAATGAAAATGACCGTGGCACCAAGCCCCAGCATGCTGCCTACGATGAAAATCTGCCTAGTCAATTCCGGGCTTTCTCCAATCGCTGAAACCATAACGAAAGCCCCCGTTACGGCGGCCACCATGAACATCAGGACAAGCGGCCCGATCGCCCGCACGCGTTGATGCAGGAAAGCGAAAAGGAGCAGCGTCGCCGCTGCGTTAATAATAAGCCACAACTGGATTATTTGCATGACCGTAAGATCGGGGCTACGGATAAGACCAACGATGGATATTGTTACAAGAACTGCAAGGTAGACGCCAACAATTCTCAACCGTACAGCCGGAAGAAGAAGCACTAAGCATAGCACCATCGCCCATGCATAGCAGGAAAAGATCATCAGTAAACGAACAGGATAAAATCCGCTCCCTGCGGTAATCATCTCCGCAGTTGTCATAACTAGCGCATAGGTCAGCCCGCCCAAGGCATACACCCAGGCTGACTTTGCCATCAACTGCATGGCATGCCTGTATATTTCACCGCCTGAAGGCGCTGCATCGGGCGAGACAGACAAATCAGTAATGGTCAAAGCCGGCACGGTTTTGCGTGCTGCGGCAGGTGATTCCGGCACTTGCGGTGCGGGTATCGCCGCATCCCCGACTGATACATTCATTGATTTCACCACGCTGCATCTGTATAACCACAGCAACAGTTCTGACACCAGTGCTGTCAGCACAATACTCACGATGACTATAGCCGGCAGCATGCCCGTTAATACGGTAGTCCGATTCATGCTTCTTCCTGCACAAATTAAATATTGGTTGATAAAAACTTTCTTTTATTTGCTATTATTAAGGCCTTTATTATTTATCACAAAGCAGTCAGTTCCCTTCTGATTTGACTTCTGTACCACGCCCACGCTGTAAAACCCATCTTTTGTAAATATCCACATTCGGTCACGCCTTTCTTTTAGGGCATGATTGACCTTACCCCTTTATATGTGCCAAGTTTAAATTGAGTCCTTGTTCCTGTAGCATAGTTTTATGTTCTTTAACAAATTCAGAAGGCGTTCTATTTCCGAGAGAGCTGTGAGGTCTGTCTTCATTATATTCAATACGCCATTTTTCTATCACTTCCTGCGCGTGCCTGGTATTTAGAAACAACTGCTCATTGAGACATTCATCCCTTAGTTTACCGTTAAAACTCTCAATAAAAGCATTGTCCGTCCGTTTACCTGGCCGCGTATATTGAATATGGATATTCCTTGCTTGGCCCATTGCTGAAAATGCTTTCCCGTAAATTCCGGCCCATGATCGACACGAATGGATTCTGGATATCCATGAATAACCGCACGTTGGTCTAAAAAGGCCGTTACCCGATGTCCGGGAATCGATGATTGAGGCAAAAGTCCCGGACAGGTTCTGGTAAAGTCATCTAAAACGGTCAATATTCTGATTCTACCGCCATTTGTACAGGAATCATGGACAAAGTCCATAGACCATGTCTCGTTAGCTGCTGTCGCCTCCGGCAGAAGCGCTCGAAGATATACAGCCTGTTTCTTTTTCTCTTCCTGCGAAGAGATAATTTTTCTTCAGAATAAATTCGCTCTGTCCGCTTATGATTTTTGACCTGCCCTTCCTTTTTCAGTAAAGTGTGAAGTCGGGGACTGCCGTATCGTTTATGTCGATTGGCCAATTCTTTCATTCGTGTTCGCAGTTCCTGATCGTCCTTCTTTTTTACGTGGTACTGGTTTGTCGATCTGGCAATATTTACAGTATTTTTAAGATATAATATTTGATAACTTAGTTGATATAGCTGGAGTTGAGTTTCTTTACATATTTAGCATTATGGCACTCAAAGCGCAACTTGAGATATTCCGTCCTTGGACTACTCTTGGCTTAAATATTCGGGCAAGATTAAGAAAACATAAATCGTATTGTTACCAAAAATATTTTGTGGTATTTGTCGCTTGAATTGGGAATTAAGGAGGAGTGCATCATGCATGGTTTTATAAAATAACCTGCACTAAAACCTGCAACCCTGCACTATTTTTTACCCGCACCCTTAATTGTATTTAAATCATGATAATGCTTACTGCATGTTTTTTGTTGGTTGCATGTTTTTTTTGCAGGTTATTTTATAGACGCTGCAACTTTATTAATAATGATATTAATGCATTAGCCATAGATGCAGGTTTTGCAGCTTTTTTTTAAAGACTTTTTATATATTTTACTTTGTTCGCATGTGCGCGCGAATATAGTTTAAGGGTCTAGACTAGCAGAGGGGATTCTTTCTCAGCATATCTAGGACCAACTTATAGATATTTTGATTCCGATAATTGAATCGGAACTCACATTCTTTGAGATGAAGATAAAATGTTGTTTTAGGGATACCATGGAACTTCATAAGTCTCCTTTTCGCATAAGACCAAAAGGATTCGATGCCATTAATATGTCTTTTCCCATTGGCAAATTCATTGTTTCCATGATGCACACGATAATGCTTTTTGTATCCCAAATCAACCAGTCCATTATAACCGCGCCAGGAGTCAGAATGAATAATGCTTTCGAGCTCTACCTTTCCGCGTATAATGGCTTGTAATGTTTGCTTAGCGCAATCAGGAACGATTTCCGTGTATACCGTACCACCTCTTTGGAGTATGCCAAAGACTGGGGTTTTATTACTGGCTCCCCGGCCTCGTTTCCCTTTGATACGCTTGGCTCCAAAGTATGATTCATCAACTTCTACTTCTCCTTTAAAAGGAGATGATCGATCGCAGAATTCAGCAATCCTGGTTCTGATGAGAAGCAAGTATCGATTAACTGTATTGCGGTTTAAATCGGTTAAAAGAGCTATCTTTTGAGCGTCCAAATCGAGAGAAAAACACCTGACAAATTCTCTAAATTTGGCCTCTGAAATTTTTGAACGTTTTATGTACTTGTTACTTATTGTCATGACTAGCTTTTTAGCATTTTTATTATGCCTCTGCTAGTCTAGACCCTAGTTTAATTAATATAATAGGGTCATAGGGGAAATATAAATATATAGATCATCGTCACAAAAACCTGAAAACCTGCAGCCGTGTGTATTATCACAGTGATGCAGGCAATCTGACTAATATGATGATACCTAAGCGAATATTTCTGAATTTCTATTCAGGATGACGGCTCGGGAACTTCCTTTATCCTACATTATTCATAGCTCAGAGGCCATATATCCGCGGGCTTTTCTTGGAAATGCAGGGGAGCAGGGGCTAAATTAAGAATAGCTAATAATATCTGCAATATAGCAAATCTGAATAGTCAGATTTCATTTGCGTATATTTTCTTGATCTCTTCAGGCTGAATGCAGAGGTAAGCAAGGGTTTGCCGCTGCGTCGCGTGGCCAAAGACCTCCATGAGTTCGGGCAAACTATGTCCGAAGTGGGTCCGTTGGATGTAGCCCCAAGTTTTCCGCAAAGTATGGCTACCGTAATTGCCCTGCATATTGATTGATTTACACCATAATTTGACTAAGTAATGAAGATATGGAACGGTAAGGCGACCACGCTGACCGACGAAAAGATAATTCTCATCCTGATAGCTTCGGGTAGTCAGAAGACGATTGATTACCTCTACACAGGTTTTGTTAAGATTGATCCGGCGGTGTTTTCCGGTCTTTTTTTCGACTAGGGTAATTTCATCCATCGGCTTCAGACCGCGAACCTGACCTGCCCGGATGGATAACAAATCCGAAGCCCGCAGGTTGGTATTGATCCCGACCGTGAACAAAGCCAGGTAAAGAGGCTTGTCAAATAGCAGCTTTTTAATGGTCTCAATGTCCTTCAAGTTTTTAATCGGCTCAACTTTAATTCGACTACCCAACTCCGGACGATTATAATTCTGACCTTTTTGCATGGATTTTCCTCCCTTCATACTTGTTAAGTATTGATCATTTTATAATAATTATTTAATAAGATGTCAAAGGATTTCTTTACAGAAATTAGCAAAAACATGTATATAATATTGATTATATTAAATATTTACTATTTAAAAACTTATTAGCTTTTATCTAAAAGTTAATAAGTTTTGAAGATGAAATATATCAAATGAGTATTATTGAAATTCCCTTTGCCAGACCATTACCTTGATGTTTTGTTTTTTCCGGAGGTCCATATTTAGAAGATGGCGGCACAATCTAAATGCATGCCTATCGAAACGACACTTTTATTTTTGCCATTAGAATTAACCCATCAACCTTAATATTCCTATCATCCGACAAGAGATCGTGTCAAATAGACTAAAATAGTATTGCTTCCAGGCATTCTTCAGCAGATCCTGAGCTGCGATGATAATCAGGAAGTTATCCAATTTTCAATACCACCTCATTGGCGCGACTGCTGTTGTCCGCGTCTATCGATAGCCCCTGCCCTACCCACACGCCAAACCCCAAAAATCGGAAATCCGGAGACTGGGACTCCCTCCCCCCGGCTGATGGCATTTGCTATGAAAATTATTCAGCTTTTTGAAATCGAAAAGCCAAAATTCCCATGATTCAATAATTCAACGACCATGGCCACAGCCTTTTTTGATTACAAGAGGAAACGGAGTAGGTTTGTGAATGATGCATTCCTTCAATAGTGAAGGACACAAAACAAAATCAAAAAATCTAAATTTTAGAAACCTTGTCAAGCACTTTTTTCATCGTTTTAGCCACCAATTTAACTGTATTTAACTGTATTTAATTGATCAAGGCACTTTTTTTCGTTCCGCCATAATTTCCTGAAAACCCGTGTTATACTATAACCACGTCATAATGAAGAATTCATTGCTTTTATAATTATAATCCATTTTGGGAAACAGGGAGAATTTTATATGAATGATTTGCCAGAAGAAGGCTTTGTTCGGTTAAAGCAAATTATCGGTGATAAGACAACACCGGCAATTATACCCATCTCTAAATCGAGTTGGTGGGCTGGTGTTAAGGCTGGACGTTTTCCACAACCGATAAAACTTTCTAAAAGAACTACTGTATGGAAAATCAAGGACATTAGAAAATTATTAGAAGGTGAAGAAAAAACATTATGAAAGCAGTAAAATCAACTACGCGGACGCTTCGAGCTTATTGCCAGAGCTGCACTCAAAGTAGATCAAAAGCTGATGTCGCAAATTGCACAGGGCATATTGTTTTTGCCACTGGAAGACCTTGTCCTTTCTACGAACACAGACAATCAGGTAGAGCATCAGTTAAGGTTTTACGCAAATTCTGTCTTGATTGTATGGGAGGCAGTCGGACAGCCGTCAATGATTGTTTAACAGTTGATTGTCTAATTCATCCTTTTCGATTTGGTGTACTTCCGCCGATTAGGAGGGGTCAAAATACTGCTTAGAAGCGTGCTGTAAGAGTGGATTTTTCACTCCATTTAAAACGATCATCAATAAGTCCATAAAGATTATAGGCTTGCTCCTCTTGTGCACGCACAGAATCTATTTATATCGTTTCAGGAAAGCTTCAGCAAAATAAAACAAACAGGAAATTGTTTAGCAGGTTATTGATAAATTCTTTCTTTTTTAGTGAAGAATGACTCCAAAAGGTTTTTTTAACAACCTAAAGGCTGTCGATGACTAGACAGATGTTTTAAAAATTTAAGAAGAAATCATTTCCTAATATTTTTCTGTATTACACTTTTCTCAAAATGACGGATCATCGATGAGTATCGTTTGTGATTCAGACACAAAATTTTTACAATACTCTGTTTTATATAACTTTTTCAACGTTGTATTGCCAGTTTTCTTGTCTACCATTTGTTTTGTACCGTCTTTAATGGTATCACTCTCGCGCCGTCCTTTAATCCGCCCTGATAATCAGCCCAAGTCTGCATCATCTTCCGGCGTTCTTCAAGGTGTGCTGTTCGATTATAGGCGCGTCCATTCGGGTCTCTAACCACATGGGCAAGTTGATGTTCTATAAAATCCGGTCTTATCTGTAAAATCTCGTCAAGGATCGTTCGCGCCGTAGCCCGAAAACCATGCGCAGAAACTTCACTTTTTTCAAAGCCCATTCGCCGCAGTGCTGCACAGAAAGCATTATCAGACATACACCGGTCAAAAGAACGTCCTGATGGAAATACATAACGGTTCGTATTCGTTAAAAATTTCAATTCTTCTAATATCGCTATTGCCTGCTTTGACAGTGGTACAAGATGAGGCTGTTTCATCTTCATTTTGCTTGCCGGGATGTTCCATTGAGCGTTTTCAAAATCAAACTCAACCCACTCAGCACTTCGGAGTTCACCCGGTCGTACAAATACCAGCGGCAATAGCTTCAATGCAGACTTCACGATAAAAGAGCCTTGATAATCATCAATAGCCCTCAGCAATCCCCCCAATTTCACGGGATCGGTAATAGCTGCTCTGTGTCCTTCCGGTACCGGTGGTATTGCGCCTTTTAAGGCTATGGTCGGATCAGCTTCTGTTCGCCCAGTGGCTACTGCATATCTGAATATTTGCCCGGAAATCATTTTACATCGGTGACATGTTTCCAATGTACCTCTTGCCTCTATGCGTCGCAATACTGCCAGTAATTCAGGGGCATTAACATCTTTGATTGGCCTTTTCCCCAAGTAAGGGAAAATATCACGCTCTAACCTTCTTAAAATTCCGGCTGCATGGTTTTCTTTCCAAGTCGGCGTAGCGCGTTATCCATGCTCAGCCCCTCAACAGAGGACGGTATTTGAATATCGGAATTATTGTTTTTGTCCGGATTTATTTTTCTGAGGATACCTCCTACCTGGAATATAGTCGAAACCATAGCTCACATTCTTATTATTCCGAAGTGGAGGAATCAGTTACATCTCTATAACTGTATAACTGTCAACGGACGGAGTAGTTTTGATAGCATATGTAAAGATAATCATGAATCACGACTTTTTCCCTGTTATTGATAGAGATCAATCTATCATGAAAATACAAGCAAATGCTTATCTATACATTAACTGATCGGTCTGGATCAATGATTACAAGCTCAAACATTCTGATTTTAAAAAGTTAATTTTCAGAATGAGTAGGCTGTACTTTTCAATTATTTGTTGTTCAATTTTCAAATAAGGTACATGTTTTAAACTGGTCATCGTTTCGGACTTACCTTCTCGCTTAATTTTCAAAAAAATTTTTGAAATTGTCCAAAAATGACACTCGCCCAGTGTATTTCCATTTCTACTAAAGCAACAAACGAAACTGAAAGAAAAGTAAAGCGAGGTACTCACATATTGATTAATTCAAAGAAATGTCAACTTACCGAGAAACAAGCTGACGAGTTGAACAGAATCTTTAAACTGGGGAAGTATGCCCGAGTAATAAGAGGAGATATTAAACAACGTAAGCTGTTAAATAGAGTGAGGCGTAAAAGCAATGATTAAGGGATATAAAGTAATAGAGGTAGAAAAGGAATATCGATGTCCATTATGTAATAGTCACGATGATTGTTATTATGTGATCTTGGAAGGTCTTCTTGACATACCAATATGTGATGGCTGCAACTACGAATTTGGGTATTATTTTCTTTCGCCACCTGAATCACCAATATGGTTTCTATCCGATACATTACCAATATGGGAAAGAGTACCGATTTTGGAAACAATAACCGGGAAATCTATTCATGATTTGCGACTTTCTTATATATTAAGGAGCTTAAGTAGCTATGTCGATCTTAAAAGCTTGAACGAGAAGATTAGTTCTATGACGGAAAACATGGATGAAGATAAAAAGAAAATTATTGCACGGAAGGAACGACATAATTGGATTGCGGGAATTCGTCATAGAAAAAAGCTAATCAGGAAGATATTGAAATTGCAAGAGAAGATACAAACAGGTTATGATGACTCAGATATCTTGATCCAGTGGTGGAATAAAAGAGAGGAGAATCGTTTCAAATGCAAGAAACTGATCAGTGGATAGGTGTTGATCTGGACGGAACGCTGGCTGAATATAATGATTGGATAAGTATTGAACATATCGGCAAACCAATAATGCCAATGGTAGAGAGAGTGAAAGGTTGGCTTGCCGAAGGGAAAACGGTCAAAATATTCACCGCCAGAGTGACACAAGGGTCTGAATCAATCAAATATATCCATATGTGGCTCTTAAATCAGGGATTACCGAAACTGGAAGTAACAAATATCAAGGATTTTAACATGCTGGAGCTTTGGGATGATCGCTGCGTAAGCGTTATAACAAATACAGGCATGCCCCGATAACATTTCTATATTACCCCAATATTAAAATTCTAGACTGTTAAGTTAGAACATCGCTGCCTCACAAGAGAAGAAAAGCCATTCAGTTTTTGGCTCCTTTTTGGAAAACGATGGAAACCTGAACTTGAAGAAGCAAAAGACAGAAAAAAGGGTTATTTCTGTAAACATTACTCAAGTTTGGCTATGAGTTTGACGACGATTAAGAAAAGAAAAAAATAAACAAGAAGAGATAACAAATTGAAAATATTGATACACAGAGGAAGCAATGAAATAGGCGGCACTTGTATCCAGTTGTCCACAGACAAGACTACAATATTCCTTGATTTAGGTTTACCGCTCAACAAAACGAGCAATGAGATAAACATATCTCATATTAGACCAGATGCAGTTCTGATCAGCCACCCTCATCAAGATCATTTTGGCCTTATCGACACCATTGATCCATCTATTCCTGTGTATATTGGTGAGACTGGAAAGCACCTCATCGATGCGACGCGGATGCTTTTGGGTAAGGAATTACACAATAATAAATTTATTTATTTCAGAAGCTGGGAACCATTTCAGGTTGGTGATTTTACCGTAAAGCCCTATCTCGTGGATCATTCAGCAATCGACGCTTATGCCTTCTTGATTGAGGCAGAAGGAAAGCATGTCTTTTATAGCGGAGATTTTAGGGCACATGGTAGAAAGTCAATCCTTTTTGAAAAAATCGTCAAGGATCCACCCAAGGATATTGATTTGCTTTTTATGGAAGGAACCATGATGCAGAGAAACAATGATGAGTATCCTTCTGAAACTGCCGTCGAAAAGAAAATATATGAAACAATAAAGGATCAAAAAAACATCTCATTTTTGATTTCCTCATCTCAAAACATTGATCGACTCGTATCTGCCTATCGTGCATGCTTAAAGTCTCAAAAGACGCTTATCATTGATATTTATAGCGCATGGGTTTTGGAACAGGTTAAGCTTACCTCAAGAAAAGTTCCCCAAATGGAATGGGATGCCATTGCTGTGTATGCAGATTACAATCAAGATAAGAAATTGAAGGAAAATGCTGCCTTCTTCGGCAACTTTCGAGAAAGATTATATGAGCATAGAATCAAGAAAGAACAAATTGCCGAAAATCCCTCGGGCTTTCTCTTTCTGAGCAAAATGTCCAAGAGTAAAATCATGAATATTTACAAAAAAGAAAAGCCGATCAATGTAATATATTCGCAATGGCTTGGTTACTTGCAATTCAAAAACAGCGATTACTTCGGAGCTGAAGAGATTGCGGCGTTTCGAAATGATCCACAAGTCAATTTCGTTTATACCCATACAAGTGGACACGCGACAGTAGATGATTTACAAAAGTTTGCCGCAGCGCTCAAGCCCAAAATGCTGGTGCCGATACATACGGAATTTAGCGACAAGTTTATTGAGCTGTTTGATAATGTTCAGGTAATTCATGATAACGAGGTAATGTAAACAATTAAATTACATGCCGATATCAAATATTGGGAGGTTAACATGGACGATTTTATTAATGAATGCGGAAACACGATTTCAAAAGTTCAAGAATTATTAAGTAATAATACAGAATGGATACAAAGATATGCTGACTATGCAGGCTTATTGAAAGCTAGAATGGAAAAAATCGAAAATGACAAAAATAATTTCAATGAATGGAAGCCATTATATCTGTATATGAATGTAAAAGAGGCCAAAAGTAGCGGGAAATTTACATTACGCTATTTAGGTCAGGATGTCGCGATGCTTAAAGTTGATAAAGACAATAAAGTAATGATTTCAACAAAAGATGGAAAATTTGAAGAAATAAACAAAAAATATTTTGATTGTGAGTTTAAGCTAGGAACCAACAGCAAAAAGTATATTGAATGGAGATCTAAGGAAGCTGAAGAATTCAGAAAACATTTTTTTGATAACCCCAAGAGAAATGATAGTTTTGGAAAAAATCATGAACATAGACTTGAAAGTTTATTGTTGACTGAGTTCTCAAAAAAGGACCGTAAAGATAAAAAAATATGCAACATCCAGCCCGTTAAACTTGCCGGGATTGCCCGGTTTCAAATGCCTACTCCCTTAAGCGGATGCAAGATAAAAAACATTAAATATTCTGGAGCTAGGGGCGGAGGCATAGATATTATATCTCGTACTGGAAAGGGGGCTGCTACAAAACTTTGCATTATGGAGGTCAAGGATGAAAATAAATCCAAAGAACCCCCTGCAAAAGTAATCCAACAAGGTTTAGCTTATGCGACTTTTATAAGAGGGCTCTTAAAAAGCAAGAATAGCGGAGATGAATGGTGGAAAATATTTGGTTTTAATGGCAAATGTCCTGATAAACTGGAATTAAATGTCGCTTGTGTGATGCCTCTCGCAACAAATAATGACACATCTTTCGCGGGTAAAATCATTAAAATTGATCAAGATAGTTTTCATTTGCATTACATATATTTCCAGGAAAAAGACAATGAAATTATTAATATTGAGTCCTCATTAAAATGAACTTACAAAGCCCTATCTGGACAAATGGCTAAAGCATAAGAGGCATTCAGAAGACTTTTGAATCTTGCAATATATTAAGACTGACTATCTGTACATGTACAAGTCAGCTAATTGCTTTGCTTCTTCTTGCAGCTCTTGACGTTTATCCGCCGGCGCCAGAAGTTCGGCGTCGGCGCCATAGGAAAGCAGCCACCTTTTCACCTCGAACCAACCGGACGTGTTCATGCTTAAAATGATCGAACCATCCTTTTGTTTTTCAATTTTCTGATCTTTAGCCCATTGTCTCTCCTGAATATAACGGGCCTGACCAGCGGAGAATTTTATCCTGACGGCTATCGGATCATCGTAGATCAGACCAAAAGCACCTTCTAAAAGTGATTCAGGATCGAAATCATCAGGATACTCAAAGCTGTCCCTTGTCGCAGACAGATTTTTAATCCGCTCCACAGCAAGAAGCCGGATGTCATCATATTTGGTTAGCCGTACAAACAAGTACAGGCCACCCTTCGATTCAAAAAAAGTCAGGGGGTCGATATCAAACGTTTTAACCCGGTCATCACTAAAAGAATGATACTCGACGATGCAAGTTTTTTGCTGCATGATGGCACTGGTAAGGCTGTCGATTATTTCATCTTTCTCCGAATAATCTTTAACAAACTTTTTATCAGCAATTAAAAGACTTTTTACCTTCTCCAGTTTGTCGCCCAAACCTTCCGGGACGAAAACATCAAGTTTGGCAAATGCTCTTTCAATATGGGTTTCGATGTCTGTTCCCCTGTAAAGCCGTAAGTGGTCTTTGAGAAAATACAGCGCTATAATCTCTGATAGTGACAAATTCAGATCAAGCACCTTCATATCTAAAAGCCGTTTGCAATACTCTTTGTTCAGATAATAACGGACTTCACCGCCGAGGATAGATTTGTCTTTTTCAATAACGAGTTTCCAATCGTACTGTAATGTTTCAATGACCCGGTAAGCCTGACGTTTATCAATGTCCAGATTCTCGCAAAGCGAAGAAATTGTGGTTCCTGTCGGTTGCGACAGCAGATTGACAGCATCTAGAATTTTCTTAAGAATTCGGCCTCGCATAAAGTCTCTCACAACAAGTTATTTAATCAATATCACTACGAATTAAGGGCATAATAAACTATTTCAACTTTATTTTCAGAAAATTATTTTAATTGTCCAAAAATGACACTGCGAGGCTGTATTATCTTATAAAAATTCAAATGAGGAACTGCTTATGGATGACAATGAAAATTTTATATCAACCGACCAAGAGAGTTTGCCGCAAGCTTACGGAAATGGGACTTTGAAGAGAATGGCAGAGATTCGTGACCATGTTGATCTTCAATGGATTAACGATTACTTGAAAAATAACGATACATTACTTAACAAAATTATTCAAATTCTGGATGAAGTTGACCCGGAAGGCATTATTTATCAAACTTTTTATGCCACGGGTTGGAACCTGACTGGAGAATACGCCCCTGAAGCAAAAACGATCCTTTTACGCCAATCCGAGTGGAATTCAGTTGTTGAGTTGGAGAAGATAATATCAGAAGAATTTGCCTGGTGGTTCTATTCATACAATGAAGATGGTACAGCGTATGAATCTCCATATTATACAGTTGCTGCGAGAAAAATATGGAATGCGTGGCTGGAATTAGAGGGTAAACCACCAGAAATATTTTCTGATGAAATCCAGTTACCTGAAAGACAGCCTCCAATTGTTATCGAAGTTTAGTCCCAAAGTAAATTTCATATTGGTAGAATCAACACATATACTGATACATTCCACATATAATGAAAAAATACTTAAGGAGCTGCTCTATGAAAAGCATTTTTCCCATCAACGAGATCATTGATGATGAAATAAAAAGGCTTGAAGATATCCGGAATAATGGAAGACGCATTACGGGTATTCCTACGGGCTTTAACAAGATTGATGATCTGACATCCGGCCTCCAGCGCACTAATCTTATTGTGATTGCCGCGCGGCCAAGTATGGGCAAAATGGATTTTGCCCTAACAATAGCCCGTAATGCGGCATTGGAAAGAGTGCCGGTCGCCATAATTTCTTTGGTAACGAGCAAAGCATTTTTTATAAGGAAACTACTTTGTATGGAAGCTAAAATGAAAATAGAGCAAATCAATAATGGTTCATTCTCAGAAGGAGATTGGTCCATTCTTAGTAAATCCGCCAAAAAGCTTTCGGATTTGCCGATCTTCACCAGTGACACGGTAGGTTGTACAGTTGCAGCGATAAGAGAACAGGTTAAAAAAATTAAGGCTGATCATAATGTCGGACTGATTATCATTGATCATCTTCAACAGATGCGCAGTGATGGTTTACACATTAAGCGTGATCAGGAAATTGCCGACATCTGCCGATCGTTGAAAGAATTGGCTGTAGAATTTAATTTAGCCGTTATTGTTCTTTCCCAGGTTTCTCTCAAGCCAGAACTAAGGTCGAGTCACCGCCCTCGTCTCAGCGACATTGCAGAAGGAGATGCTGCATCGTATGCTGACGTTGTTTTCTTTGTATACAGAGATTACCTTTATAATAGATCGGAGGATAATCCCGAAAAAGATATTACCGAGATCATTGTCGAAAAAAATAAAAATGGATCAACTGGTCATGTGAAGCTATTTTATGATGCAGAATATCACTCTTTTGAGAATTTTGGAGACAAATTTGAGTTGTCAGCTGGATAGTAAGAGTTGTCAAGGACCTTCGGTCTTGTTTATTCCATGTGGTTTTCTACACAGGGGGCAAAAAAGGAAAATAATATACACAATCCAGTTTTGCTTTGAGCATGCTTGTACCTATGAAATAAAATCTTACCTGCTCGTTACTTACAATAAATATTCGGTGATCTCGTAGTGAATTTTGACGGTATGTATAGGTAGATGTACGAATTACTCCTCTGTTTTCTTTAAAACTCACAGAATATTTAATTTTTAGTCTTAATATGCATCAGCGGCAGACCCAGATGACGGCGGCGCGTCTCGCCTGTAAACCGAGTTTGCTCGCGGACAGTAGAATCACCGCGGCTGCCTTTGCCCAGTGCTTCAATAAGGTGAGAACTGCCCAGATGCAAGGTGTGTTTTCCGAATTTCTTTCCCAGCTCATCAATTGCACTGTAAAGGTCTTTAATCTTTTCTGCCTGAACCGGATCATCAAAAAGTGTGTATTGAGTGGGAATATCCGATTCCAGATCGAGTAAGACAACTCCCGTTGCCCGATAAAGTGCAGAGATAGAGTAACACTGAGCAAAAAGATCAGAAACAATGCCGGAAAATTCCAGGGGGCAGGCACAAGGTCTTGATAACTTCGCTTCCCTTCCTACGTAATCAAAATTATTCTTTTTTAAGTATATGACGATCTTATGGGGAGCCAGAGAATATCTTCTGGCCTTAATACAGGCTGACTCCATATTGCGCATCAATTGAGCAAACAAATATTCAGCATTGGAAGTGGGCGGAGCAAAAGTTTTAGTTTTGCTGATGGACGCGTAAGAGGTTTTTTCTCCAGCTGTTACCGGGTAAACCGACTGTCCTCTTAATTCCTGCCAGATTTCGACTCCCGGTTTCGTGAATTTCCGTAATATAGTTTTTTCCGGCAATTGAGCAAATTCCAGGGCATAATGAATACCCATCTTAGCCAGATAGTTTGTTGTGGCAAAACCTATACCCCATATTTTCTCTACAGGCAGGGTGCGAAGATAATCAGGAATATCTCTTCCCTTAATTATGGTCATTCCTGCCGGTTTTTGATGTTTCGAGGCAACTTTGGCTAAGACTTTAGTGATGCTCAAACCAACGGAAACAGTTATGGTAAGTTCTTTTTCAATCTGTTTTTTCATATTGAGGGCAATTTGCTCGTATGAGGAATGCAAAGCACGCCGCATGCCGGTAATATCGGCAAAAGCCTCGTCAATGGAATATTCTTCTACATCAGGAGTAAACCGCCGCATAATATCGAACATGCGCTGAGAAAATAGGCTATAGGTTTCATAATCGGAAGGCAGGACAATTAATCCGGGGCAAATTCTTTTAGCCTCATGCAAGGGGACACCGCGTGTGATTCCCATTTTCTTTGCTGGATAACTGGCACAGGCAATAATACCGCGTTCAGCTCCGGTAACGACCGCTTTCCCTCTTAACTCCGGGTGAATAGCTTCTTCACAGGAAGTAAAGAATGCATCGCCGTCAATATGGGCAATAGCCCGCGGCCAGGAATGAAGGCTAAATATTTGGTCGGCCATAGAGATAGTTGTTTTCGAGTTTTTATTGTTTAAATGTTTTAGCGGCTGAAAATATTCAGGCAGAAAGGAAAAAAGAAAACGATTGACGCGATAATAATCGCCCAGGAAAATCGGTTGATGTATTTTTCATATCCTAAAAGATGGTCATACCATCTGCCTTCTTCGATGAACTTCTGAAATTTACTGACCGGTTTTACAGCAGGCAATATATTCTGACGGCCGACGGTTTTTCTTTCTATTGTATTTGCGGAAAAAGTAATTTCGGCTTGCATGGCAGTTGTCCTCTAAAAATAACTCTCTCTTATTTCCTATAGTTAAGTTACGTGTGATATTTCCTTACGACCGCCGTCACCACACCGCCCAGACGTAATTCCGCGACAGGCTTAATTGTCGGGTATTTTGGGTTGGCTGCTTCCAGGTAAACTTCTTTGCCCTTCTTCTGAAAATACTTCATTGTCCAGGCACCATCCACTTCGGCAATGACAATGTCTCCCGTTTTCGGTTCCCTACCGCGGTCAACAAGCACCAGATCGTTAGGCATAATCCCCGCCCCGATCATGGAGTCACCATCGACTTTAAGCAGAAATGACTGGGACTGTTTTGTAATCAGATAGTCATCAAACGAAATAATATCGCGTAATTCTTCTTCCGCCGGCGAGGGGAAACCGGCGGACACTCCCCCGGCCAAAGGAACACCAACGAGCGGATTTACGAATGTCAGGTGTCCGGACTTGTCCTTTTCCAGAATCCCTGCTTTTAAGAGTTTGTTCATCCAGAAATGGACAACACTCTTGGACCGGACGGCCAGTAGAGCCAACATTTCTTCATACGTCGGCATCCGATGACGGTCCCGGTAAAAATCGGCTATCTTTTGGGCTACTGATTTAACGGTACGTTTAGTTTCCATGGTTGAAATTATAATAGAACATCTGTTCTAATGTCAAGGACATTTTTTAATTGTTTGTAAATTGCCGCATCTGTTATTATATTTCAAGAAATTGGGAGTTGATGATATGTGTGGCCGTATTGTTTTAGTTGATTTAACCAAAGTCGCCGAACGCTTTAATATTCAAAAGAGTTTAACGGATTGCAAAACGGGCTGGAATATCAGCCCCGGACAGCAGATTTCTGTCGTTATTCGGCAAAATGGTCAGAATATTATTGAGTCGTATCTCTGGGGCTTAATTCCCTCCTGGGCTAAAGATCCTTCCATCGGCCATAAAATGATCAACGCTCGGGCGGAAACAATCGATAAAAAGCCAAGTTTTCGCAGTGCCTTCAAAAAACGAAGATGTATTATAATTGCTGATGGCTTTTACGAATGGAAGACAGACGGCAGGAAGAAAATTCCTTTATATTTTTATTTTAAATCAGGAGAACCTTTCGGCCTGGCAGGACTCCATGAATCGTGGATGTCTCCTGAGCAAAAGCAGGTTAATACCTGCACCATTGTTACCACGAATGCGAATTCCTTGATCAGCCCAATTCATGACCGAATGCCGGTCATTATTCCTAAAGAACTGGAGCAAACGTGGCTTAAGGAAAATATCGAGGATAAATCTCTCCTTCTTTCCATTCTCAAGCCTTATCCTGCCAACGAAATGGATTACAAAGTTGGAATGGGACCAAATTTTACTAAAGATAAATAAATCCAGTTTGGGCAAGTAATATTTATGCAGAGCAAATATAAAGAAGGAGCTGGTTCATGGTATCGGCATAAATGTCATATTCAACCCCTGCCCGGATATCCCCGGGATGGAATATTTTCTTCGATTGAAGAATTAAAGGAATACTTCAATGAAGACAGGTTGACCTGTCTTCTCTGCGGAAGGGATTACGGCAATCTAGGCATTCACATTTCCCAAGGCCACGGCATAACGATGGATGAATACAGGCAACAATTCGGTATTCCCTGGACATACAGTCTTGCGGGCAAAATATTCCGCGACAAGTCATCAAAGCACATTACAGCATTGCGGGAAGCAGGCAAAGTACCGTATTCACCATCATCGGGACACATAAAAAAATTAAAAAAATTGGCACAAAATCGGCGTCCTCTTGTTGAAGCCTCAAGAAGCGATAGCCGCAGTAAACTGCTCAAACTGCATTGCCGCATGGAAAAATGGAAACAGGAAGATTTTGAGGAATATCTGCGGCGTATTGCCTCAGGACGCACGCCGGCGGAAGTATCGCGCGATGAGGACATGCCGCACAGTCTGACATTTTTCAAGTTCGCCGCAGCCAACGAGAAATTCAAAAAAAAATATGAAAAAATCTGGCGGAATTTACCATACAGTGTTCAAGTCCGAGCCAAAAAACTGGATGAAAAATTTGAGCGTGATCTAATCAAGCTGAGAAGGAAGGGAAATACTCTTTTGAAAATCGCCGCAATCCTCGGCGTCGAAGTATCCGCGGTTCGCCAAAGATGGCACGTGCTTAAGAAGCAGGGTAAGTTGACCCCTGAAGATCTGAAGTTGGAAAGCAAAAGAAGAACTCTTGCAGATTATGAGGAGTATTTAAAACGTATTCAGTCAGGCCGGTCAGTGACTGCTGTTGGAAACGACCGTGATATGCCCACATATCGAAGTTTCCACTGTTATTTGAAGAAGAATCCTGCCTTCAAGAAACGCTATGAAAAAATCCGCAAAACATTATCCTCAATGTCTTTGTAAATGCAACCGAATTACCGATAGATATAAGGGAAACAGGTAATCTCGATGTTTTCAATCCAATTACATGCTGGAGCTCACCATGAAAATACGAATTTTATGCAACATTATTATTGTCGGCTTAGTTCTCGCCACATTTTCGCAAATATCGAATGCAGCCGAACTCACTCTTAATAACACCCGGACACAAACATGTTTCAGCCCCGGTGGAGGCTGCACAGAAGCAATTGTCAGTCAGATCGGAAAAGCAAAAACGGAGATCCTGGTTCAAGCCTATAGTTTCACTTCTGTTCCCATCGCAAAAGCCCTGTTAAACGCCCATAAAAGAGGCGTTAAGGTACAGGCCATTCTCGACAAGAGCCAGCGTAAGGAGCGATATACATCGGCCACCTTTCTATCAAATGCAAGAATTCCTACTTATATTGATGATAAACACGCCATTGCCCACAATAAGGTTATCATCATAGATCGGGCAATAGTCATTACCGGCAGTTTTAATTTCACCAAAGCAGCAGAAGAAAAAAATGCGGAGAATTTGCTGATTATCTGGAACAAGGAATTGGCAAAGAGCTACTTGGATAACTGGGCTAAACATAGAGAACATTCAGACGAATACACTGGAAGGTAAAAAAATGGCTGAAAAACTTGATCAAAAACAAATAGTAGATTTCAGAGAATTATTGATGTCCGAAGTCATCCAATCGGAAGCATTAATTAATCTTTTGGACAGGAAGAACATAATTTCCAAACAGGAATTACTGGAAGAAATAAAAAGAGTCCAGGCATCAATAATTAATAAAGGATAACGAATTGTTAAAGTAATATTCTTTTTAATCAACCATTGCAAAGTATAACACTAAGTGTTATATTAAGTACCAAGAATTGGAGGGGTTGGTGCAGATATTAAAAACCAAGTGGTTTACACGCTTTGCACGAAAAGAGGATATTAGCGATAAAAAGCTGGCGGATGCCATACAGGAAATAGAAAAAGGCCTGCATGATGGGGATTTAGGCGGCAATCTCCTCAAAAAGAGGGTAGCCCGCGTAGGCGGGGGCAAAAGCGGCGGCTACAGAACAATCATCGTCTATCGGACAAAAAAACGGGCCGTGTTCGTGTACGGATTCCCAAAGAACGCAAAGGCCAACCTGAGCGCCGTCGAACTGGATGGATACCAAAAGATGGCGCAAATATTACTGAGTATTAGTGATGCCGGCATAAGAAAGGCATTAAACGCGGGTGAATTAGAGGAGGTAAAATACCATGAAAAAGAAATATCAGAGTGAAGCGCTGGAAGCGCTGCACGAAACGGCGACCGGCCTGCATCGCCTTGGTCTGATAGACACAAAGACGATGCGCGATTTTGACGTATCTTGCCCTGACAAGCGTGGAAAAGCTCTCGGCAAAGGAAATCGTAGCAGTCAGAAAAAATGCCGGTGTCAGTCAAGCCGTATTTGCAAAATATCTGAATGTGACCGTTAGTTTGATAAGTCAATGGGAAAGAGGGGAAAAAGAACCACGTGGGCCATCCCTTAAACTGCTTACTTTGGTGCAGAAAAAAGGTCTGGAAGCAATAGCCTAAAATAACGTTTCAAATCATAACAGGGGTGGGGTTGATCGAGCATTAATGTGTAACAATTGTTTATATGTGATTCAGGCCAAATATGTGTGAGCAACTGGAGGCGTAAAAACGTCCTAAAAGGACGATCAGCGCCGGAGTGCGAAGCACTTGTTTGGCTGGCAGAAATCACATTCGCTTTAAACAGTTGTTACATATTGATAACCGCAAGTATGGGAGGGAAATTACTGCAAAAGGAAATAATAAAATTAGACATAAATTAAGTAATTATTTCAATTACTTACGTCTTATAACATGCGTTATGTCAACATGAATGATTCTCGCATTGTTTCAATTCTCATTGGCACCCTTTGTTCGCCATAATATACAAAGTTAAGAGCAGGATTATTCTTTAGGACCGTGTTCCCTGAGGGCCTTCACCTTCAACCTGCGCGGAAGAAGCTTTATTTCCGCTCCAGACGGAACGCCTCGGGTTTTTCCATCGGGCCGCTTATGCATACAAGCCTAACCGGAAGACGGCAGCATGTATACCGGCTTGCCCTGCCCGACCTGTGCGCTTCAAGCCTGCGTCTGATGTCGTTGGTGACCCCGCAGTACAGAGTACTGTCGACGCAACGCAGAAGATATGTAAACCATGGCTTTTCGCCTTGCTGGCTCAATTTTCGCCCCCATGCGGCATTGTTAACGAAATTCAGTTCTTTTACGTTTACCTAGCAAACAAAGCAACAATATTCTGATGCAAGCCAGAATTATTGCGGCCGAAGTAATTGTCTCCTTCGGGAATTGGGTGGGACCAAGTTATTTTACTATTTTCAAGGTTATTTTTGGCTGGTATTAAGGCGAGTTAAAGATGGTAAAGGAAACGACCGTTTTCTTTACTGACAAAAAAGCATGGGGATGAGTATCACAACTTCAAGAACATTCAATCTATTTGTCTAGTCTATCCCGGATGCAGGTAATTAATATATCCCGTTGGTTATTGTCTAGCTCTTGCAGAAAGCTCAAATCAACATCTGTTTTCAGAGATTTTGTGATAACTTTTATCAGTTCCGCCTTGTTCATTTTAAGCGACCATTTTAAATGCCCGACAAAGAGACTAAAAACTGCCACTGTTGCCTGGCCGCAGAATGGCTGGGAAAAGCGTTGAAACCTATAATAAATGAACAATAAAAAGCAAATCAACAATCTCTAACATAAATAATTTCAATTTTGGAATAATAAACAAAGCATAAATTTATGTTTACATTGTATTATTATTTATTTATAAGCTTATGAAAATGCAAGCAATAATTATTGTTTCTTTAGCCGATCTATTCTTAGCTAGTTAAGTCAGCAATAATTTAGGAGGTAAGAAGTTGACGGCAGTAATATTACACTTAAGTGACATTCACATTGATAAAATAAGCGATCCAATACTAGCAAGAAGTAAAATGATTGCTTCCTGCATATATCGTTTTTTAACATCGGCTTCACATGTATTCATCATAGTATCAGGAGATGTAGCTTTTTCCGGTGAGGATAATCAATATATTTTGGCTAAAAAATTTCTCGACAAAATTAAGTCAATAATCCAAGAAGAAAAGTTCATTCCTGTATCTTTTATAATTGTTCCAGGTAACCATGATTGTGATTTTAAACTAGATACTGGAACAAGGAAAGTATTGGTAAATAGTATCACTGGACAGGACTCTCCTCCCGATATTGATGATTCTATCATTGATTCTTGCACGGCTATTCAAAAGTCTTTCTTTGATTTCAGAAAAAAAATTGAAAATAATGAAGCAGTTATTGACGATAATGATAAACTTTGGCGTTCAAGTCATTTCTCAATTAACGGTAAAACTATTGGATTTGAAAGCTTGAATATATCATGGGTTTCCAACCTTCAGGAAAAAGAAGGGCATCTTTTTTTCCCTATAGATAGGTATACAGGAAAAGAAGAAAAAAGCTATGATCTTCGTTTATTAATAATACACCATCCGCTAAATTGGTTTGGTCAAAGAATTTATCATAAATTCAAGTTATTCATTCGACGTCTTGCGGACATTGTTATTTCTGGCCATGAACATCAAGGAACTGTGGGCATTAACGATGATGCGGAGACTGACAAAAGTGGGTATATAGAAGGATGTGTTTTACAAGACGAAAATGACCCATTTAATTCTTCATTTAATATAGCTGAAATTGATTTAGACAAGCGGCAATTAAAATCCATTAGATATACTTGGAATGGAACTCAGTATATAACGACTGACAATGGATCTTGGTTAGATTATCACAATTTGCCAATCAAAAAGAAAAAATTTTTCAATATTTCAGAAACGTTCAAAGAAAAATTAAATGATCCAGGCGTGTTTTTGAAACATCCAGGAAAGGAAAAATTAATTCTTTCAGATATTTTCATTTATCCTGATTTAATGAAAGTACACAATAAAGGGGACAAACTAAGACATTTAATAAACTCTAAAATATTACAATCTCCTGATGAAACATCTAAAGGAGTTCTTATAGAAAGTGACGAGAAAGCTGGAGTTACAAGCCTTATTTATCAGCTATATTATCATTATTATGATAAAGATTTTGTTCCTCTTTATCTAAATGGTAAAAATCTAAAAAATTCTAATGAAGACAAAGTTAATTCACTTATCAAGCGAGAATTCAGCAATCAATATAGTAAAAATGATTTTCAACAATATGAACAACTTCCAAAAAAGAAAAAAATTCTTCTATTAGATGACTTTGATGATGGTCCCATAAAGAATATTGATGCAAGAATGGATATCCTTAGTGTCCTCAGAGAAAAATTTGGATATTTAGTCGTTACTGTAAAAGACATGTTTCAAATGCGAGAGATACTCGATAGAAAAGCTCCCTGCGATTTTATTTTATTAAATCATTATAAGCTTCAATCTTTTGGTTATGGACGTAGGTCAGAATTAATTGAGCGATGGTTTTCAATGGGAAATGATGGAACATTAAGCGATGCGGAGTTTTTAGCGCAGTGCGATCAAGCAGAGCGAATGATGAATTCCGTCATGGTCAAGATGGTAATTCCCTCAATTCCTCTCTATTTACTGATTCTTCTGCAAAGTATGGAAGCTGGAAATAGTGGGGGCCTAAAGGAAAGCGGTCTTGGACATTATTATAATTATCTTTTAACTCAAGCATTTAATGATTCTGGTGTCAAGCCTGATAAATTGACAGAAGTATTCCAGTATGCTGCACACTTGGCGGCAAAATTCCATTATAAACAAAAAAATGCATTATCTGAAGATGAGCTTAAAGAATTTAATAATGATTTTTCTCAAAAATGGCATACTGTTGATTTAAGATCCAGGTTAGACTTGCTAATTAGATCACGAATATTATATCAAATTGGTGATGGATATGCTTTTAGATATCCTTATGTATATTATTACTTAAAGGGGCTATATCTGAGCAAAAAAAATTGATGAACCAGCTATTCGTGATTACATCAAGAAATGTTGTAGGCATTTATATGTTCGAGATTATGCCAACACCATACTTTATCTTACACATCATTCAAATAATGACTTCATACTCAAAGCAATCTCAGATGCCATAAATAGTCTCTTTAAGGATTGTTTGCCTATTAAATTTGATGGCGATACTAACGCTATTACTAATCTAATAGAAAATGCACCTCAACTCACATATTCCGGTGGTTCTCCTGTAAAGCATAGAAAAGAGGCAAATAATCTTAAAGATGAACTGGATTACAATGATGATGGCCTCGCAGAAACTGAGGAACAATCAAAAGAACTTAGTATTATTGCTCAGTTTACTATGCTCGTCAAAACAATTGAAATTCTTGGACAAGTTTTGAAAAATCAATATTCAACGATTGAGCGTACTAGAAAAGGCACTCTTCTCGATGGAATGTTTAACGGTTCGTTGCGAGCATTACACAATTTTTATAATTTTTTTGAGAAAAATCCTGAATCATTAGCTAAAGCAATTGAAGCTACAATAAAAGCTAAGGGAAAAATTAGTGATGAAGAAAAAAGAAAGCGACTTGCTAAAAAGATTGTTGCTGATCTGATCCAGATAATAACTTTTGGTCTAATGCTTAAAGCATCTTTGGGTGCGAACTCTAATAGTTTACTTGAAGATGTGCAGGATGTGGTTAAAAAAAATAACTCAATGGCATTTAAGCTTATTGAACTTGGTATTTACTTGGATTCTCCAAAAACTATACCTAGAGACAAACTTATTACATTATATAATGCAGCTAAAAGCGATCCGATAGTAAAAAGAATTATACATTTTATGATCGTGAATCGATTATATATGTTTCATACGACTGAGCAGGATCTTCAATGGCTACGTGATAGTTTACGTTTTTTAGATATTAAGAAGGAGCATATCATATCCTATAATGATAATAAACAGAGGCTGATTAAGTAATTATTTTCATTGTTGGGGTTATTGGGGTCACTACAAAAAACGGAAAAAATAGCACGATAAGGAAATATAAAATTCAGTATTTATTCGCTGTCCGTATTATAGGGTCCACTTGAATAAGCTGATTATTTAAGTTATTAAGATCACATCATATTAAGATGATTAACGTGCTAAAAAGGAACATCATCTTCTAGCTCTTCAGAAACATTTTCTAATATACTGATCAAATTTGCTGTTTTTTTAAATAGTTCATCAAATGTAATAATTGCTACATTATTAAGTTGATTACGAAACAATTCAAATGATTTTCTATCTTTATAATTATTTAACGATAATTCGGCATTGCCAACTATTACAACAGCTTTTGGATCAAAGGTACTAAACAATTCTATTTGCCCCTTTGTAATAGAATGGTAATGCTCAATCAAGCTTTGTTTATAATCCAATACTTGCAATACAGAACCTGATAAATCCGCTGAAATATTATTAATACCCTGTCTATATTCTTTCCCTAATAAGGGTGTATTTGGGGTCTTTATTTCGATCAACGCGGCATTTGATGTCATTTCATTTTTCATCAAAAAATCAACAATTTTACCGCCAGAATTAGAGATAGACTTTCCTCCAACATAGGCCTTTTCTTTTACAATGGAACAAGGCCAAGAAAATACATACTCCAAAACAAATGAATGTTCTGTTAATGTATTTTGCCAATATTCTTCATCTCTATTATCAATGTTCTGCTTCCATTCATTATAAGCAGCTTTCAAACTTTGGATACCAACGGCTGTATTTAATTTCCGAACACTTTCAGGACCAAGCTTTAACTAGTAAACCCACAATTTCCGGCAAATTTTGAACTGTGGTAGACCAATCCAATAAGCGAGTTAGGAGTTCAGCTCCTACTTTTTTATCAGCATCCAAGAATCGTCTCAAATTTTCCAATGGTATCTGCAAAATTTTTGTTATATCTTGATTCACTCTTACATATTCAGTTTGTCCATACTGAATGCCACTACATAAGAATAGCTCTTTTAAGCTTTCTATATGACTGCACAATGCTGATGTTTCAGAAGAACTTAGAGAAAGCTTGTATGACTCCCCCGATTTAAGGCCGGAGAGCGGTTCGGTTGGAAAATCAATCCAGTTTTGCTTAGCACCTTTTCTTTGATATATAAAAACACCCTTAACAGAATCACTTGGATTGTTCGGATTATCGATAAGCTGCGGTCGAAATATAAGACGAGTTGTTACGGTCTCCCGGATGACAAAATCTGAACATTGAGCAGTGGCTTTTGAAGTAGAACAGACCATTAAATCATTCATTTCAGACCTTTATGGATTAACAAAAATTTGGGAAATTATGCGAGTTTCGTTAAATTTTTCTTTATTTAGCATCCTTAAATGACAGGATATGCTGCTGCTATTTTCTATACTCGTTTAAATAAAGATAAACATCTTAACTTCTTTATTACTTCACAATATTCATTAGTTGGGCATAATCGCTGACTACATCGTATTTTACTTGATCTGTGGCAATCCCAGAGAAAAACTTTCTTGCACAGTCAGTCTTACATTCTTCTATCTTGCGCAGCTCCATTGTTGACATGGAACCTTTTGTTTCAGCTACGAAATAGATGTGCTTAACCTTTCCTTCCTCAAAGGCAATGGCCCAATCCGGATTGTAATTGCCAACTGGTGTCGGAATAAAGAATCCTTTTGGCAATTTTGCATAGACCACTACTTCCGTACTTTTATCCAGCTCAGTAACGAATGCTTTCTCGTTGTCGGAATCGGTAAAGACGTAATCATAAACATGGCGCTCTGTTCTTACTGCCCGGCTGAAATCGTTTTGTTTGCTAACGGTAAATATATCCTGCAATTCATGCCGGTCCTCCACCGGGCTATAAGTCAGATGTTCAATGACTATTGTCGCTTTCTGCTCATTAATGATTTGAGCCTGCTTTCATAATAAAGTCTTCGGGATTATGGCGATACTGAATAAAAACAATATTATTCATGTTCTGTAAAATTTCGGTAATAGTGCGGCGGGTTAATTGAGTATCTTCGGCCAGTCTGCCAATCAAGTCATATTTGACGGCGGAATGAACAGATATTTTTTCTTCTTCCGTTGAATTATTCGTAACTTTAAATCCTTCACCGCTTTTTATTTCTTCGTAAGAAACGGAATCTGCCTGCTCTCCCGCCGTTACAGTATATTGCAGTTTGGTAACCTCCAATTTGCCAAGTGCAGCCAAGCATTTTCTAATTAATTCGGCGCTGTCAAAGTAAACACTATAGGCGGCTTTCTGATTGATTCGTTCCCAAAGGGCTTTAAATTCCGCTTTTTCAATATTTTGATTTAAAAGATTTGGTTTGCTCTGGCGGTCATTATCGGGCAAAGGAAGGGCAGCATCACTGAAAACACTTTCAATCAATTGCATAACCTGCCCCGTATATGGAGCCAATTCCGGTGGCAACGGCACAAGCATATTGCTCTTTTTTGCTTCATGGTATGCTGAAGCAATACCGTCATTGTCATCGGTGTAATCGTTTTTCAGCAAATATCTGTATATCTGCCTGGCCATTTGCGGCGTAATAGTGAGGGTTGCGCCATCCTCTGTTTTTATAATTTTTCCTGTAAAGTAGGCTTCATTTGCCTTGCGTGGTCGGGCGGAAAGTGATTCTGATATTTCCTTCTGGAGTCCTGCCGTAAAATCCTTATAGCTTTCACTAGCTATAACGGTTAGCAGATTTATATCGTGAATATTTGCGCCGCTGTCGATACGTTCGCCTGCTTGATTCACGCACAAACGCAGCCCGCGCCCTACTTCCTGACGTTTGCGAATGCTGCTTTCGCTGTGCTTCAGGGTACAAATGACAAAGACATTGGGATTATCCCATCCTTCACTGAGGGCGGAATGGGAAAAGATAAAGCGAACTGGTTCCTCGAGAGACAAAAGACGTTCCTTGTTTTTAAGGATCAGGTCATAGGCGTCAACATCCTCCGTCTCCGTGTTTCGGGATTTTACTTCCGGATCAACCAGACGGCGGGTTTTTTTGTCGATGGAAAAATAACCATCATGGGTTTTCTCAGCTTTGATTCCGTCAATATAGGCGCGGTAGGGCTGATCCATCACCAAGGGCAGCTCGTTTATGGCATATATATATTCTTCTTCAAGTATTTGTGCGTATTCACCAGATTGCTCGACACCACCATCATAGCGGCGATATTTGGCCACTTCATCGATGAAAAACAAAGATAATACCTTGATTCCTTTATGAAATAATTCCTGTTCTTTTCCCAGATGAGTCTTGACTGCCTCTCGAATCTGAATACGACGCAAAGTAGTTTCGCTCACATCACCCGTTGCTTCGCCTGCTTCCAGAATTATGCCATTAGTGAATGTTACCGTATCAGTCACAGCATTAATATCGGCAATTACGAATCCCTGATACTGACTCAGCCCACCGGATAAGGCCTGCAGGTTATCACCTTTGCCAAATTTGCGGATAATGCGTTTTATTCCACTTTTCTGTTTAACTTCATACTCGATACGGGCTACTGGCGGGTTATTTGCCGATATCTGAATTGATTCCAGATAAAGATAAGCGTTGGTTCCAGTAAGTCCTCGCACACTGATGCCGCGCACGGCAATCTTCTTAACCAGTTTCTGATTGTAGGCATCCAGGGCATCCAGCCGGTAAATTTTATTGTGTTCGGTTTTGTGGGTTGCCGAATAACGCAGCACGGCAAGAGGATTGAACTCCTCAAGCGCCTTTGTTGTGGCCGGCCCTTCCATTTTTTGCGGTTCGTCAAGAATCAGAACAGGATGATTGCTTTTGATAACATCGATAGGGCGGCGTGATTGAAAATCATCAAGCTCGGCATAAATTCGAAGGTTATCTTTTCCCTTGGCAGCAAAAGCCTGGACATTGATAATCATGACATTAATGCCGCCATCGGAAGAAAATTGCTCCAGATGGTGTAATTGCTTCGAGTTATAGATAAAGAAACGGGTGCGTTTGCCGTACTCCTCCAGAAAATGCTCGGCGGTAATTTCGAACGACTTGAAAACACCTTCGCGAATTGCAATTGACGGCACCATTACAATGAACTTGGACCAGCCATAGCGCCGGTTAAGCTGAAACATTGTCTTGATATAGCAATACGTCTTACCTGTACCGGTCTCCATCTCAACATCTAGATTGACCGGACATACCTTGTTGCTTACAAGGGCTGTTGATTGTGGCAGATTCTGCCGCCGTTGTACGGCCTGGATGTTTTCCAGAAGCTGTTCCCGTGTCAGCACCAGTTCCCGGTTCTTGAAGCCGGACTCCAGCAGGCCAAGGCGTTGCTGTTCCTGATCGAGCTTGCCGGAGGCTCTTCCCGGATCGATGCGATAGGTTATACCTTCTACCTTCGGTTGCCCGGCAAAGCAGTCAGCCACGGCATTGACGGCTTCAGTCTGGAAGAATTGTTTTTTAAATTTAATTTTCACTTCATTACCTACAAAAACACAATAATATATCAATAATTTGCGTTATTTTATTTCTGCATTTTATTCTGCATTTATTCTTTTTATTCTGCAATTGTCCAAACAGGCATTCTGCGTGTTCCTTTATTGGCGATCTTCCCGGAACGTCGCATATTTGTGATTAAATTGTTAATTTTATGCTGTTTTTGTTCTTCATCCAGCACGTCGCTTAATTTATTCCAAAGCAGTTTATCTATTTCCTTGCGGCTTGCTGATCCAAATTTTACCAGATAGTCCTTTATCATTTTGGTATAAAAGGCATCATCCTGGGCACGGGTTCGAATATAATCCGCCTTGCTTGACGTGGCAGCGGCAACGGTAGCGGAAACATAGAAATTTGGCTTGCGGCCCTCTATTAATTTTGCCGCTCTGAGTGCTTTTGCTGTTGAATCGTCTATGGGCAGCTTCTTCTGGACACGGTCAAGGGCGAAAATCATTCCCAGGGAGAGATCCGTTTTCTGAATCAGCATTCGGCTATAGGCAGGATCAACAATTTTACCGTAAATAGTCATTTTAACGGCATTAGCTTCGCTAAGATCATAGTCAGGCAGGGGAAAATAGCGCCGGGCCTGGCCGAGATGCATTTCGTAAATACCATACCCCATGGTATCGATCATATTCAGCTCTACCATGGCCTGCGCAAGAAAGGGGTTCCGGTATCGTCTGGGCGTTTTGTGGCCTGTGAGGTAATCAGACGGTTGCCCTTCGAAGAAATTACCTTCGTTTTCAAAAGTAAGCTGATCAGGTTCCTCTGTCACGATAATACGTCCGTTTCGAGTGTAGTCCTGATGCGCTATGCAGTTGTGCAATGCTTCCAGGACAATCTTCTGATCGTATTTTGCTACTTCGATCGGCAATAATTGATCTTCCGGTAGGATGCGCAATTGAATATTACGGATTCTTCTATAAAGTTCACTTGTATTGAGCAGAAAAGGCGGTCCGAACTGTTCATAAGCGCGTTCATGCCCTTCGAGCTTCCAGGTCATTTGAGCGGGATGGGGTGAAAGGAGATGCGCCGCTTCTGATTTACCGAGCAGTAAGATCGTTGTCCGCGTCAGCTGCCCATCCTTGGCCAGTTTAGCGCGGTCCAGAAAAGTCGTTTCCGGCCATGCCAAAACCTCCTGGACGGTAAAGCGATTCGCATACTTTTTTGCAAAATACTCACGGGCTTTGGCCAAAGCCAATGGATCAAGGTGGGCAAGTCTTGCTTTGGGTACTGCCTGACCTGACCAGTCGGTTGCTCTTCCCTGTTTGCGAATTTCATCCAGTTTGTCCAAACCAAGGTGAGTCAAGCTCTCGCCAGCGCGGGCATAGTAATGTCCCTGCCACGCAATCGGTATTCCCGAGGGTGCAGCGGGAATTTCGAACATAATGACACGCCCTTTATCGGTATCCAGTTCATGTATCTCGCGAAATGTAACACTGGGATCACTCCCTTGTGCAATCTGCATTTTCAAACCATGCAGCCGTTCACGATCCCGCCTGTAATCGCTGCCAACGATTTGCCTGTTTTTGTTTTCAACGCCGAATACAAGCCACGACCGTTCCATATTTCGAAGGTTGGCTTCATTGGCCAGAGCTGAAAAATACTTGCCGATATCGGATGTCGGATAAGCCGTACCAGCATTCTTAAATTCAACAGCTTCATCTTCCCAGCGGGAAATTAATTTAGCTAAAAGTGTATTTAAATCCTGCCGTTCCATATTCGCACCCCTAAATAGATTTCACTTCCGTGCGTGGGGAAAGGAGTTTAAAAATCTGTTCGACGTTGATTTTAACGGCGTCGCTTTCAAAAGCGTCATCGCGGAGGACAACACGTAGCGGTTTGTAGACGGCCAGTTTTTTGACGAACTCTTCGTTAATGCCTTTATCGAAACAGGCCACCAACGCATTGGTGTCCACGATAAAAACCGTCTTTTCGTCGATCAATTCTCTGGCTATGGGGAGCGATAGATCAAGCCCCCAATCAATGAAGACCTGAAACAGCAGGTCTTCGGGTGTTCGGTCTGGTTTAATGTGCTCCTTGAAGAGCTCCAGATTTTCCTGTTTCAGCGCGTCGGGTGTGTAATAGACGTCATTCATATTGGAAGTATCCACCTTGAAGACGCGGAAGCCGATGTCTAGTTCTTTCTTTGTGCCCTTACCAAGCACGCCTTGGCGGTTTTTCTCTTCCCATTCTTCCTTGATTTTCTTTCCGGCGCGGCGGATGCGTTCTTTGCCAATTTCGGCGATGGTTTTGTAACCGGCTTTATAGGCCTCCGATTTCTCATCGCAGGGCTCGGGAAGCTGGACCATGATGAATTGACGATTGCCGCCATCTTCGGCGTTGAGTTGCATAACGGCGTGGGCGGTTGAGGCGGAACCGGAGAAGAAGTCAAAAACAATATCTTTATTTTTAGTGCATATATTGCATAAATGTTTCAATGTGATTGAAGGTTTAGGATGTGTAAATACTTTTGCACCAATTAATTCAGATATTTCGGATGTACCATCTTCATTCATCCCATAATTATCCCACCAAGATTCGGCCTTTTTTCTCATTGAAGCGCGCTCTGCAAAAAACTTTTTTTGAACAGGACGGCCATTACCAGATTTACCAAAAATAATTCTTCCATCAGCGATCCTTTTCTTAATCTCAACTTCTCCAAAAACCCAATAACGCCCTTTAGGTGGCAAGAAGGTTTCGCCAGTTTCAGGATTCGTAATTTCAAAATATGGCCCTACATGATTGGCAGATAAGTCAGAAGTAGTCCAAGGTCCATGATGGTCGTTATCTGGATTAAAATATGTTTTTGAAATATATTCTTCAGAAAGAGGAAACCCCAATAATGAATCATCAGAAGCATTTTTTCCATAAGATAAGAAATAGTCATGGACAGATGGAATATAGCCCATATTATTGCCGTTCGTTTTCTTTTTCCAAACTATTGTTCCTAAATTATTTGCTTCACCGAAAACTTCATTGACTATTTTTTTTAAATCGTGCACTTCTTTATCGTCTATGGAAATGAAAATGACGCCATCTTCTTTAAGCAGATTCTTTGCCAGCCGCAGTCGCGAATACATCATACTCAACCAGTCTGAATGGAATCTACCATTGGCCTCAGTATTTGCCTGTAGCCGGTTTCCGGCCTCATCCTTTTGATTTGAGCGTTTCAGAAACTCTTCCGTATCCTCTGCAAAATCATCATCATAGATAAAATCATTCCCCGTGTTATAGGGCGGATCGATGTAAATCATCTTTACCTTTCCAAGGTAAGTTTCCTGAAGCAGTTTCAGGGCATCCAAGTTGTCGCCTTGAATGAAAATGTTCTTAGTTTTGTCAAAATCCACACTTTCTTCCCGGCAGGGTCGCAAGGTCTTGGCAATAGGTGCGTTGGCTGTCAAAAGCGCTTCACGCTTGCCTGGCCAGTTGAGTTGATAGCGTTCCTGCGACCCTTCAACGATGATAGTAGAGAGCTCCTGACGTAGCAGATCAAAATCCACGGCCCTCCGCACGACGCCGTATTCATCCCGGCTTTCGGTAATGCAATGGGGAAAAAGAGCGGCGATTTTATCAATGTTTGCCTGCACCAGATTCGGACTTTGCATTTTTAGTTTATCCATTGGTTGTTCCTTTTTCTCATTTATCTAGTCAACACAGTTATTTGATGATTGATCTCCCGGATGTGCACATTCAAATCCACTTTCCGGTTGAATTGTTTTTCGCCGTTCATCTTTGCCTCCAGCATCCGCAGCTCGTGCTGGTATTTTTTCACCAGACGGACGCGCTCCACCAGGGCATCTATAGTCTCGCCATGACGGGACGGAAGGTCAATATAGGCTTTTATCACCTGTTCATAAAGCGACTTCATATCCAGTGCCACGGGCAGTGGTGTGGGAGGAGTATCGCCAGCCAGCCAGGCGGTTTCAAAGTAATCTTCAATAACCCAGCCTTCCGTTCCATCCTGCGCTGGCCTTTTGTATGCCGCAACGCTTTTCACCAGCTCGTCATAGAGGAGGTGGAAAATAATCGGGTATGGGATAGCCCTATCGATTGCGGTCAGTACGTCATTGCCAAGTTCCTGCTCTCTGAGCGCAATCTCGAATACCTGAATTTCGCTATAACCGTCTCGGGCCATCAGATTGGTGGTCTGGGGCGATAGTTTGTATTTCCAGACGATTTCACTCACCTGGGTAACAAACTTCTCCTTGACGGATTTACGCGGTCTGGCATGGGCGTAAATCTTGGTTTTGGGGACCGGCCTGTTATACAGCGCTTTTGACGGATAGATGAATATCATTCGTCATGCTCCCTCACAATCAGAAAAGCAATGAGCTCGAAATCATCAAGGCCGGTAATGGTATTTTGTAGCGCCGATGTGCCACCGCTGCGGAAAAGGCTGTCAATGTCCTTTTCTTCCTTCAGGTCGATCATGGAACGGATGGCTTGAGCCAGCAGCCGGGAGTAACTCGCCATCTTACGGCCGTCTTGTGTTTCGGTATTGAATGGGCCATACAAAGCAGGCTCCGGTACCGGTTTTCCTTTACAGGCCAGACGAAGCAGATCAAGAATCCTTTTGACTTCTGTGTGATTGATGACGACGTCTCCGTTTCCGGCAACATAGACAAGGTAATAGGGATGCAGCCGATTCATTTGGTTGACATTGACGCCGTGATCGGTATTACGCAGCACAAAGATCACGCCCGGCAGCAAACCTTTTTCCGGATCGGCGGCAACAAGCGCATGCAATCCCTTGGGCATATTGTCCAGACTGCCGTGCGCCTGGACATAATTGACTAAATCCATGCGAAAATCATTTAATCCCAGATCGGTGATGGATATACCAGTTTTGACGTCTTCGAGATCAATAACTTCTTCCTGAAGCCTCTGCAGCTGTTCCTTGCGGTAGGCAAGATCGTTAGCTTCGGCGCTCAAAACATTATCATCGCCGGTGGCGGTGACGTCGGCTATCACCATACGGTTTTCGACACGGCTCTTCAGGTTGATATAGTCGTCCAACGATATATCCGGCCAGAAGTTAACCAGTTGAATCCGGGCATTTCTAGAACCGATCCGGTCAATACGGCCAAAACGCTGGATAATGCGTACCGGATTCCAGTGAATGTCGTAATTGATCAGATAGTCGCAATCCTGAAGGTTTTGCCCTTCAGAGATGCAGTCGGTGCCGATCAGGATATCGATTTCCGACGGTTCGTTCGGCAAAATCAGCGTCTTTTCCTTGGACACCGGTGAAAACAGAGTCAACAGAGACTGAATATCATACTTGCGTTTGATGGTTGATTTACAGACGCCGCTGCCGGTAACTTTAGCTGTGTGCAGACCGAATTTTTCTTTAATAAATGGTGCCAGCTGGTCATAGAGGTAGCCTGCGGTATCGGCAAAAGCTGTAAAAATGATGACTTTTTTGTTTCCAGAATTGGTCGGTTCTTTTTGTTTGTGTTCTATTAGCGCTATGAGGTCTTGCAGCTTGGCATCATCAGGCGGGGTGATTTTAGCCATTTCCAGAAGAAGCCCTGAAATGAGTTGCCGGTCGTTTCCCAGGGCAAAGCTCCAGGAATCAAGATCCATATCCGCCAGGCTGATCTTCACCTTACCGCCGATGGAATCATCGCCTTCATCTGAAACATCCATTTCATCTTCATCGGCATTTTCAAAGGCGGGTGAATTATCCTCAAAACTGTCCGCGACACCGGTCTTTTTGAACTTATCAATTTTCACCAACGTCTGCTCGTGCTTGTTCTGCAACATCTGCAAGGTAAGCCGAAATGCTTCAACCGAGCTTTCCAGCCGTTTGAGCAGGTTGACGGTCATCAAGGCCTGAAGGCTTCGTTCCCGGTCACTCTGTTTCAAACGGGATAGTCCGCCTTGCACCTCGGTGTCATATTTTGCTTCGTATTTCTCAAGACGGCTAGCCAGGATATAACGGAAAGGGGCATAGACCGCCATGTTCAGAGCGATCAGCCGGTTGAAGATATCGTTAAAGCCGAGAACGTCCTGACAATGCGTCAACGGGCTGTGAAATGAAAGCGGTTTGAGACGTTGCGGAAATGGCCCAATATCCCGCATGTCATAGAATTTCTGAATGTGCTTGCGGGAACGGGCGATGGTAACGCTGTCGAGAAGCTCGAAAAAATCAAATTCAAGGGATTGCAATATCGCCGCTGGTGTTCGTTCGGCAGGTGGCAGCTTTGCCCAGGCATTAAACGCACCCTGAGCACGGCGGAATATCTCATGGACGTCTTTTCCGGTCTGTAATGTCCGACTGAATTTTTCGGAATCGCCTTCATAGGCCAAAGCAAGCTGGTTGCGTAAGTCGTTAAACCGGTTATTGACCGGTGTGGCGGAAAGCATCAGTACTTTGGTTTTGACCCCCGCCTTGATGACCTTGTTCATTAACTTCTGATAGCGGGTTTCTCTGTCTTTGTAAGCCTCGTTATTGCGGAAATTGTGTGATTCATCGATGACGACCAGGTCATAGTTACCCCAGTTGATCCGATCCAGCCGTATCCCCAGCGAATAGCCACGCGTCCTTTGCAGGTCAGTATGGCATAAAACATCATAGTTGAAACGGTCGCCGGCAAAGATGTTTGTTACCAGATTCTGATTGTAATTTTGCCAGTTATCCGCCAGTTTTTTCGGACAGAGAACTAATACGGATTTATTGCGCAGCTCGTAATATTTGATAACAGCCAACGCGGTGAAGGTTTTACCCAGGCCGACGCTGTCGGCCAGGATGCAACCGTTATAGCTTTCCAGTTTGTTGATGATTCCAACGGCAGCATCGCGCTGAAAATTGAAGAGTTTCTTCCAGATCAGACTTCCCTGATATCCTGTCAGGTCATTAGGAAGGACATCTTCGGATATGTCTTCAAGAAACTCGTTAAAAATGTTGTAGAGTATCAAAAAGTAAATCGATTCCGGGGAGTTTTCCGTATAGACAGCCGCAATATGTTCGCAGACCTGCGCCGTAATGTCGTTTACTTTTTCGTTATCATCCCAGATTTGATCAAACAATTTCAGATAAACAGACGTTAAAGAGGTGTCGGTCATTTTGTTGACAAAATTGGATATTGCGTTTCCTTGCTGGTATCCCAGATCGACAGCGGTAAATCCAGACAGAGGCAGATAAACTGATTTTGCCTGCCCTTCTTCCACATAGGCAAACTGTTGCATTGGCACGTTGACGCAATTGGACTTAAACCGAACTTTTTGACTGATCCAATCAGCGCATTCCTTTGCTATAGCCCGCTGATTCAACTCATTTTTCAGCCGAATCTCGAATTCAGATCCATACAGACTGTTTTCCCGTTGCAATTTGGGTATGTAAAATTCTCTTTTTTCTTTGCTGAACTTGTCCGGAATCTGATCGGAAATAGAAATAAAGGTAGGAGCTGTAAATATAAATTTTAGAGAGTCAATCTGTTCTAATTCCTTTTTTAAGGCTTCATAAGCATAAATGGAAAAACAGGAGGCTGCAATCCTCAGCTTGGAATTTGGTCGAAGTGTGCTCTTGAGATTATCACCTAATAGAGAAGTTATGTTGTCGATAATTTCCATTCTTTACTCGATTGCCAAATAATGCTGTTGAATATCAGAAATTACCTGAAATAGTCAATGAAATTCCTTGGATGCTGTAACATATCAGTTTTTCACCGGGTAACAACAATTATTGCACATAAAATCAAGTGAAGGCTCGGTAAAGGATGATCGTTTATTCATGATCCGGAACGATTACCCCTTGTTCAAGATGTGGAGATCGGCCTTCTTTTTTAACTACAGCTTTTTTTCGTCATTTGAATATCCATTGAAAAGGCATCTATTTTAGTGTATGATAAAGGACGTTATCAATCATTAATACACTATCCTGGGGGGACTTCATGACCGGTGAAATTATTGCCGTAGGAAAAGGAAATAATGGGGCGCTCCCGGAGCTTTTTGCCCCGGATCAAAAAACCGCCGAAAAGGTGCTGGAATTTTTTACGGTCAATATCCGGAATGCCCACACCCGCAGAGCCTATGTCAAGGCTGCCGGTTATTTTGCCGGCTGGTGTATCAATGAGGGCCTTACCTCCCTGCAGGCTGTGCGTCCTGTCCATGTGGCGGCTTATGTCGAGGATCTGCAAAAGCAGTTGGCCGCTCCCTCGGTGAAACAACACTTGGCCGCCGTCCGCATGCTTTATGACTGGCTGGTCGTGGGTCAAGTGGTGCCGGCTAATCCAGCCAGTGCCGTCCGGGGGCCAAAATACTCGGTTAAAAAAGGAAAAACACCCATACTGACCGTGGAAGAAGCCCAGGACCTCCTTAAAGTAATAGATGATGTTTCTCCTGTGGGGTTAAGAGACCGGGCTCTGATGGGTCTAATGGTATATACGTTTGCCAGGGTCGGGGCTGCAATCAAGATGCGGGGCGAGGATGTTTATGTGCAGGGCCGGAGAACCTGGGTAAGGTTGCACGAAAAGGGCGGAAAGCTCCACGAAATGCCCTGTCACCATAAATTGGAGGAATATTTACATGCCTATATTGAGGCGGCGGGAATCGCTACAGATACAAAAGGCTTTCTCTTCCGGACAGCCTGCAGGCGGACCGGAAAGCTGACGGAAAACCCGATGACTCAGGCCGATGTATATAGAATGATCAACCGGCGAGCAATTGGTGCAGGCATTCAGACTAAGATAGGATGTCACAGCTTCCGGGCAACGGGTATTACCGAATATTTAAGGAATGGTGGAAAACTGGAAATAGCCCAACAGATGGCTAATCATGAATCGGCCAGGACGACGGGGCTTTATGATCGGCGCAATGACCAGATTTCGCTTGATGAAGTGGAAAGAATTATAATCTAAAATTTAACCCAGCTATCAACACTATTGTTTATAACCCTTCTCTTTTCTGTGGAATTGGCAGTATAAACATTTAGACAAGGGGCATAAATAGCAAATTGCCCGCATTTTAAGCAATGAAGTTTATTGACAAGTTCCTTTAAAAAAGAGACCGTTTTAAATGCCCTATAACGAGACTTTTTTAAAAAAGCATATAAAGAGTCGGGTAAATTTCCGAAATAATTTTTAAAAAAATACAAATTTATTTGTCTTGGTCATAAATCATAAAATACAAATTTAGTGCTTTTATTTTTAATCTCGAAATGGTTGTGGAAAGGTACGTATATCAAATAGAAAGAAAGTGATTGCTGGACGGCAGAGCCGCGAAGAGGCGATCGGCTTGAGCGATTTTGTTAGCTTTTGTTTTTCAGGTTAAATCTGATTTTTTTATCTGGTTCATATAAATAACATTCTTCGTGATCAAAATTTAGCTTAATTGTCAAAATTTGGTTTTTGTCTATTTTGGCACCGTCAAAAAACATTTCTTCATTGGATTTAACTATTGATTCCCAATTTTCAATATCAGAAAATATTTTATCAGCATCAATTTTATCAAACTTGCAATCCCCAGAATCCATAATGCCACCTCCAAGTGGTCCATAGGTTGTGCCATCCGAAACAGTAACAATCGCATTTGCATGTTTATTTCTTAATATCTTCCTTTGATCTTCCGATAAAGACAATGGAGAAATTACGATCTTAAATTTCACCATCACTTCTTTCCAGTTAGCATGCATTCTTTGGATTAAATCCGTGTTCGTCCACTGCCCGTGGCTTAATATATCTATCAAATATACCGCATTTTCTATGAACATTGCATATAAGAGTTGGGCTGTTCGTTTAATATAGGCATCTGATTCAAGTGTATCGCCTAAATGTAAATGGTGGATCCCCCAATCGTTGAGTAGCAAATCGTTTATTTCAGTTTTTTTCGTTAATCTGGATTGGTATGGTTTAATGTCTTCCCCCTTCTCCAGTCTTCTGACAATTTCATTAAAGCTGGTCTTGAACTCGGGGGAGACAATAAGAGACTTCGAAATGTATACATTTCTTTTCTTTTTAGAGATTAGTCGCCTAGAAATCCGGAAATACCTAACAGTATTATCTTCAAGACTTTCATTTTCGTTATATGAAAATCCAAGTTCTTGAAATTGAAACTCTATGTATTCCTTCCAATCTTGTTTAAAATTTATTCGCAACATAATATTTTTTACTAAAAGCTCATCCGGTGCAGGTATAGCGACAGTTAAAAATATTTTATTTAATTATTCTTGCTTCCCTTTGTATCGCTAACTTGAAATCAGTTTCAGCTTTATCCAATTGATTAATAACTACACTCATTTTCCGAAAATGATCTTGACTATGTATACCTTCACGATCATAAAACCGTTTAAAGTCGAAAACAATTTCATTCCCTTCGTCTCTTGCATTGTGAATTTGTTCAAGATGAGAATTAAACTGGGGAAAGTATATATTTAAAATTAATGATATTTTATCATAGTAATTTTCAATATTCGTTGATTTGTTGACTATATCTAACGCCTGATTGTATGTAATCTTCCCCGTCATTACAGACGAAAAATTTAAAAAATAAGAGCCCATTTGTGTACAAAATCGTAAAAGGGCAAGATTTAATTCTTCTAGCTTTTGCCTCATAAATTGTCTTTCATCTTTTTTCTTGTTTAACTTGTATGTAACAATTGCTGATACGACACCGCTGCACACGATTGTTAATACCGATAAAATCCATTGAGGTTCCATTATTGAATTCCTTATCTATCTACAATTTTTATCGCGCGCTCACCTGCGGAGCGTACGGCGAACCGAAGGTTCGTTGGCCGCGCAGTCAGGTGAAGAGCCTTGCTCTGGCGCAAGGCGACGGGACAAGGCCAAACGGAGTGAGCGCCGCGTTCGGGTGTATTGATTTTGTTAGCTCTTTTTTTTCTTATCCAATTCAGGCTGAAGAATTTGATTGAAGATTTCCATTTTTTCAACAGCCCAGTCTCTCAAATCATCAGTAATTTTTCCTTGCTGCCTCTCAATATAAAGTCGAGTCCAAGTTTTGCCCCAATCTTCCTGAATAATGATAGTTTCGTTGAGTGCCTTTTCGAGCTTGTCTTTTAGTTGTGTACAGGCTGAAAGCAGACTCAGATTTGATTCTTTATTTCCTTTTTCAAAATGTAGCTCGACACCAAAACTGGAACGAGGACGACCATGAAACGCCCATTCAAAATGCACCCCACCCACGCCAGTTGGGATTTGATAGTAGGCTCTTGGTGTTGGAGGAGCGTATTCACCTGGAAGAGTTTTCCTTAACAGTTCAACGCACTTCGAGAAAAACTGAACATACTCTGATTGTGTAAGTGATTTGGTATGTTCAGCCAAATCCTTTTGTTCTGCTTTTATAATAAAATCCTTCGCTTCCGGTAGGGGAATTAGAATAGATGAATTGACTGCAACACATCCATTTTCGAGTTCATATGGATCCCATTTCACGCAGGACACATCTAATGCGAACTTACGTAACCAGATAACGGATGCCGTGACCTCGGGACGAAATTCCCTCGCGACGAGAATAATTCTAGGACGATCATTAAATTCTTCGAAATCATCGTTTTCAATAAATTCGAGAATTGCTGTTTGAGCCTTCTCTGATGTGATCTCAATGCCTTTCTGTTTCTGGTATTTTACGTACATCTCAACAAGATCGGGAAGGCGAAGCGTCGAGCAGTAAGCGGCATATTTAAGTGCTTGAAGGTCAACATTCTTACCACTATCGTCACGCTTGAGCTCAATGACAACAAGATTGCCATCCTTATCGAGACCAAGAAGATCAAGGCGCTCATTTGTTTTATCAAACCTGTCATACTCCGACGTAATTATCATTAATTCCTCACCGAGCATTGCAGGATACTGCTCTACCCATTTTGCCAAGTCCTGCCGTTCCAGAAGGCCATGGGTCCTGAATTCAGTCTCTTTGCAGGGCACAAGTGATTTATTCTGTTTGTCATAAATGTAGAGCATGCAGTTTCATCCTTGTATCGTTCAATATTAAGAGCTAACAATAAACTAAGCCGGAACGGCCCCTGTAGCTGCGATCGGCTCACGCGGCTTGGTTACGGCTTTCCGGTTACTATCTCAACAGAAACACTGAGACTATATCTGTAGAGTGAGACACCCGGAACCCTCTGTACAGCAAGCGCAAGATCATTTGGAATCTCTTTAGCTATTATCATTCCACGACAAGGTCCTTTCCCGAGATTCTTGTCAACCCAACCCATATAATATAAAAGTTGCCCAATTGTTTTGTTTCGGCCGCTGCCGACTTTGAGTTCTACGACAACGTAATTTTGGTTTTGATCAATAGCTAGAATGTCAATGAATCCATTCTCAATAGGAAATTCGACACCTGAATGACCATCGGATTGATATAAGCGCAAGCCTTTCTCAATACAGCTTGGATTTTTTGCGAGGAAGTCACGAAGATCGGCCTCTGCAGCAAACTGCTGGTCATTTTCTTGATCTTCGATTTCCTCTACTACCTGATCTTCCATTTCAGGGCCGCGACCTGACAGAAAATCCTCGTATTGTTTTTTGATTCTAAGATAACGTCTTCGTAGACTTTCACCATACGCAGAGTTTCCATAAGGCCAATATGTACTTTTGAATTCCTCAAAGATGTTATGTTTTTCAAAAAGGTTGATAATGAATCCACGACGCAGCGAGGATGTATACGATAGGTCCCATTCGATTATCATGTCGCGAATTGCCGTGATGTCTTTTTCTAGTCCTCGCTCAATACCGAATGCATATGCAGCTCTCAGTGAAAGTGTTGTCTTATTCTCTTCCATGCTGCTTTCCTTTCAATTTTTGAACCATAACGTTAAATATACCAGCTTGGTTTTTACCAGTTTTCGGCGCAATCTTAAACCTTTCAAGTAAAAATAGAAAGAGAAAATATCCTTTAAAAACAGCTTAAATGATCTTATTCTATTTGGCATTTCACGATAATAAAGACCAAAAACCGAATTGATATATCATGGTAAATTTGCTCAAAACAAAGAAAAGCTCCGGTAATGAGTTCCGATTGAAACAAAGCATGTCTCAGTAAATTACAGTCTAATCTGTTATCCGTCCTTTTTACACCTAAATATTGCTTTGCATTTTAATGCTGATGATTACCTGTGAAAATATTATTTATTATTATCGTTCCCAAGACTTTTCTATGCTCTTTGCCTTAGCAACAACAGGTGTCTTTTCCGGAGCTTTTATAATGCTATTGCCGTCATAAATTACATCGCTTAGCAGTAGTCGTTCTGGACCCCCTTGTTTTGTAGCCGGAATAAGATATTTCTTACTTCCGTCGATACTTTCAATCCGGTGATATGTTTTGCCCTGGTGTTGCAGGTCGCCGCGGTATTCGCCTCTAATCGGCTCGTTAAGCTCGCCTTTGGGCACTTCCAGATACTTCCTTCCCGAGATCGTGACTTCCTGGAATTTGTCGGTGTCTTTCTCCATTGTTTCGTATCCTCTGCGGTTGGCGTAGTCGGATACAAGAGATTTTAAGTTTCTTTTTTCTACGGCTTCAATAAAGGCTTCCCTGCTCTGGAAATTGTTTTTGCCGTAATAAAGCGTCGCATCGTCCCGATGTCTGGACATAGAAACATAGGTTAAATGTTTGTCAAATCGTTTCTCCGCCAGAACAAAGGAGCGATCAACGGTTGATCCCTGGGATTTGTGAACGGTCATTGCATAGCCATATTCAACGTTTTTGTATTGATCGGGATCGAAAGAGATCATTTTCTCATTTTCCAGTTTTACCAGAATTGATTTTTCTTTTGCCTTGTCTTCAATTTTCAGGATTGTTCCCAATGATCCGTTTTTAACGTCCATTCCTCTGTTATTTTCCAAAAATATGATCCTGTCTCCTTTGTATTCGAGGGACACAACATGAATTTTTAAATTTGGTGTTACGTCCCCCGAATACCCCCAGAAATAGCAACCCGTTATCTTGCCGTGTCGGTTCACGCAGTTGGGGGCTCACCAAGCAGTCAAGTCCGCAGACGACCTCACTTGTTCTCCCCGGTCGGTTTCTTCTCCTCGGTCGGTTTGTTCTCTTTGGTCGCTGACGCATTAATCCGCGCCTTCTTTGTGACTCTGATGTCCTTCGCATCCGTCGCCTCGACGGTCAATTCTGTCGATTCATCTGCGTCGAGTGTTTTCGTTAACCATCCGTCATCGGACTTTACCGGCTGATCCGTAACTTTCTTACTCCCCATAAACACTGTGAAGCGATACGGTGGCGTTCCATCAACAGTGTGGGCGTTGACAACGACGACCTTGCTTGGAGCCGGCTGGCGTTGCGCCTGTACGGCGATGTCGAACT
>CAXXLA010000006.1:0-571459 GCA_963663295.2 Smithellaceae bacterium
TTGGTCCACCAGATATTTAACGAGGGAGTTGTGAGGGGAAAGGTCCAGAATATAATATTTCATTATCCAGGCCGGTACAATGAGGACCGGTTCCCTGTAAACCTCTTCCGTCGCTGGGGTATATTGAATCAATTCGGCCAGACGGTTGCGAAACACGACCTTGCCGGGCGTCAAAGCGACCTTTTCACCGGGACGGAAATTTTCCGTCCCCACGGGAAGCTTCCTATTGTGCGAGCGGTACCAGTCCTCCAGCATGTTTTTCCAGCCCCGCAAAAGATTTCGTCCGCCCTGCTCCCGTGTAACCTGGAGCAGAACCGGATTAGTCCAGAGAAAGTTCGCAGGTGAGAGGATATCCATAATCTGCCGGGCAGCAAAGCAAACCATATTCTGATGTTGGAGGGAGACACCTGGAACACCGTTCGTTGTATTTTGCCACCATTGTTCGCAAAGGAGAAAGGCCTGGTACAGGAATGGGTAAGGTGCTTGCTGCCATGCATCCGCCAGGAAACGGGAATCGGTGGCAACCGGTTTTTCAGGTTCCCCGTCGGTGTTAAGCAAGCTCCGGAATGCGTAGTCCTGGTAAATGGTCATTTTTTTATTAAAATCCTCCGAGATGCGGTATTGTTTCCCCGGCGAATCGGCAAGATTGATGGCCCAGTCCAAGAAGGCCAATAACGGTGTGACGGGCGAGATGTTCATGGTGAATTTGGCCTGCTGGGCATGGATGAAACTGTCAATACTGGCGTGAGAGGTGTCCTTTAATGCTTCCATTAAAATATCCTCCTGTTAGTTATTCCATTTCGACAAATATAATACCGTGCAGCAGCCGGAAGGAGGCCTGAAGTATGACCTGAATTACCTAAAGGTCACGAGAGGTCACGCGTTATACAAACGCTCCGGAAACCGACACGGCAACCCGGCAATGCACCGGGCATTACTTCCAACAAGGCAGCGCTTGATATGGAGATGGGATTAGGCTTTCGTATTTTTATACTGCTTATCTGTTTACTTTTGCAAATGATTTTTTCGCATGGCATAAAAAAGACATGTCTGCCTTTAAACCTGGCTCGGCGTTCACGCCTCCGGGGAGATCAGCTTCCGGCAAAACTATCTTCCAGAGTACCGGCATCAACACTGCCCATGTCTTGAACGCGAGATTTGAAGTTCTGAATGCCGGCTGATATGTTTTTTGCATTGTCGGCGGAAGTGACGATGCAGGAAGTCATATTGGTGAGCTTTTCTACATCTTTGGACAAATAATCAAAAAATCCGGTTATCATGGTTTCCACGATGCCGGCAGTTGTCAAAGGGCAGCGGTTCTCGCCGGGTAAATCAAAGGCAAAACCGGTAAGCCGCATACCGTCCACCGCTTCAATAATACTATAAGCAGAAGTATAAATCCGATCGTAATTACAATCGGCAAGCGGTCCGAGACCAAAAAGAAACAGGATTTCCGTATTTATTCTTCCGGGAAAGGGAATAATGACTTTTTCTCTGAATGCACCGCTGATGCGACCCTGTTTTATTTCCCGGGAAATAAGACCATTGAGACGCCAGTCAAGAAATCCGCAAATACCCCGCGGCGGTTTTTCATCGGAAAAAATACCCAGCGCCAGGCATTTATGTTCGGGCACATCCGGCGGTTCAGTCGAGAGAATTACCTGCATTCTTCTTTTCCAATTTTAAATTAATGGCATCTAAGATGCCGTTAATGAAAGAACCGGAATTTTCGGAACCGAAAGTTTTCCCCAGATCAATTGCTTCATTCAACGTAACTTTGGGAGGAATATCCGGACAATAAAGAAATTCAAACACCGCCATACGTAAGATGCTGATATCTACCTTGGGCATCCGGCCAAGCGACCAGTTATCTGAACTTGCGGCGATTAACTTATCCAGCTCTTCTCTGTGGCTCCAGGTGCCTTCCACCAAAGACTCGGCAAATTCCTTTGCTTCCTTGGGGGCGACAAAATTTCCCCAGAAAAGCTCCAGAGCTTTCTGAACATCAAGTTTTACAAAATTAAGACTGTAAAGAACCTGCAGGGCGACTTCCCGCGCCTTTCTCCGTGCGTGCATTAAAACCTCAAACAGCAAACTGCTGCTAATAAAAGAGAACAAGGGGTTGCGACCCGACCCCTTGTTCATTTATATTTAAAGTTACCTGGAACAGACAGGTATTATTATATTTTCTTAAACAGATCCACCATCTCTATTGCTGACATGGCGGCATCCGCACCTTTGTTGCCTGACTTCGTCCCGGCGCGTTCAATCGCCTGTTCAATGTTATCCGTTGTCAGGACACCAAAAACCACCGGAATTTCTGTTTCCAGTCCCACGCTGGCAATGCCCTTCGATACTTCGGCGCTGATGTATTCAAAATGAGGAGTCGCTCCGCGAATTACGGCTCCCAGACAAATAATGGCATCAAAACGGTTGCTTTTAGCCATCTTCTTCGCTGTCAGGGGCAGTTCAAAAGCACCGGGCACTTTACAGATTACAATGTCTTTTTCGTCGGCACCGGCCCTGGTTAAAGCATCGATGGCTCCCTCAATCAGCCGGCCGCAGATAAAATCGTTAAAACGGCTGGCGACAATGCCAAATTTCATTCCTTTGGCAACAATCTTTCCCTCTATTAATTTCGGCATGAATACTTACCATCCTTGTCTATAATTTTAAAAGATGCCCCATCTTATCCTGCTTGGTCTTCATATACCTGATATTGTTTTCATTGGGGTCGATTTCAATAGGAACCCGTTTGACAATCTCAATCCCGTAGCCTTCCAGTCCGACAATTTTCTTGGGATTATTGGTCATCAACTTCATCTTGCGCACCCCCAGATCAACAAGAATCTGGGCGCCGATGCCATAGTCTCTTAAATCGGGTTTAAATCCCAAAGCAAGGTTGGCTTCAACCGTATCCTGTCCCTGCTCCTGTAAAGCATAAGCCTTAATTTTATTGACCAGGCCGATTCCCCGGCCTTCCTGGCGCATATAAACGATTATACCTTTGCCTTCCCTTTCCACCATAGCCATTGCCCGGTGCAGCTGATCGCCGCAATCGCAGCGCTCGGAGCCAAACAAATCACCGGTCAGGCATTCGGAATGAACGCGAACCAGCACTTCGTCATCCGCCGTAATATCACCCTTAACCAAAGCTATGTGCTGCCAGTCGTCCGCATCATTTTCATAAACGATAATTTTAAAATCGCCGCCGAAAACGGTAGGAATTTTCGCTTCGGCCATTCTGCGAATGAGAGATTCATTCTGCATCCGGTAATCGATGAGATCGGCGATGGTGACAATCTTCATATTATGCGTTTCGGCAAATATTTCCAAATCGGCCATCCGCGCCATCGTTCCGTCATCTTTCATGACTTCACAAATTACCCCGGACGGAGTCAAACCGGCCAGCCGGCATAAATCCACGGAGCCTTCCGTTTGCCCGGTGCGCACCAGAACACCGCCTTTGCGGGCGATAATCGGGAAAACATGGCCGGGGCTGACCAAATCTTCCGTTTTCGCTGCGGGATTCACCGCCGCCTGAATTGTTGTAGCGCGATCCGCCGCCGATATTCCGGTAGATACGCCATTGCGCGCTTCAATCGAAACTGTGAAAGCCGTTTGGAAACGTGCCTTATTTTCCTGCACCATTGGCCGCAAATTAAGCTTGGCCGCCAGTTCTTCATTTATTGTTAAACAAATCAAACCACGGCCGTAACGCGCCATGAAATTGATTGCTTCCGGCGTCACAAATTGCGCCGCCATGCAAAGATCGCCTTCATTTTCCCGATCTTCATCATCAACGAGAATTACCATCTTCCCGTTGCGAATGTCTTCAATTGCTTCCTGAATACTGCTTATTGCCATTTTATTTTATCCTTAAATAATCTACAAATTGGAAAACGATGAACTTTTTATGAAATTGTCATAAAAAACCATGTTCCTCTAAAAATCCCTTATCTATTCCCCGCGGAGTTTGCAACAGTTTTTCCACATATTTACCCAAAACATCCGTTTCGATATTGACCCACTCCCCTTCTTTTTTCGCCTCCAGTGCGGTGACAGCCGCGGTATGCGGGATCATATTAACATAAAACCGGTCTTTTTCAAGCTTGTTCACCGTCAAGCTTACGCCGTCTATCGCCACTGATCCTTTTTCCACGATATAACGCGCCAGCTTTTCATCCATTTCCACGGCCAGAATGAGCGATCCTGACTTTTGCGTCCGGGAAAGGATTCGGGCCGTGCCGTCCACATGCCCCAGCACAAAATGGCCGCCGACAAAACCGCCGACCCGCAGGGACTTTTCCAGATTGACTCTTTCTCCGGATCTCAAATGCTTAAGTGTTGTCTTACTCAGCGATTCCGCCGAAACATCGGCGATAAAAGTCTTTTCCGTTTTGGCCGTAACGGTGAGACAGGCTCCATTCACGGCAATGCTGTCGCCGATATTAACATCGGTCAAGCTGATGCTGCTTTCAATTTCCAGCACAGCATCGGCGCCTTTCATTGTCAGGCGCTTGATTTTACCCAGCCCTTCCACAATTCCGGTAAACATAAAATCAGCTCTTATCCTTGCTCAACAAATCATTCAACTCCGCCATAAATTCACCAACATCACGGAACTGGCGGTAGACCGAAGCAAACCGGACATAGGCAACGCCGTCGAGCGTCTTGAGTTCATTCATTACTTTTTCACCGATAACAGTGGAGGGAATCTCATCGCCCTGATATTCCTGACAGTCCTGTTCGACGTTTTCCACCAGCTTTTCTATTGCTTCCATGCTTATCGGACGCTTTTCACAGGCTTTCATCACCCCGTTGCGGATTTTCATGCGATCAAATACTTCGCGGCGACCATCCTTTTTGACCACCATGGGCAGGATATCTTCGACAAATTCATACGTGGTAAAACGTTTGCCGCACCCCATGCATTCCCGGCGGCGGCGGATGGCTTTGCCGTCTTTACTGATCCGCGAATCGATAACCTTGTTCTCGGCATGTGCACAAAACGGACACTTCATGGTTTTTCCCTGTATAAGATCTAAATCTGCTTGACTGTAATACCTGCTTCCTTGAGCATCTCCGCCGCCAGTTTGTCGGAATAGCCGTCGCGAATGACGATACGGGCAATTCCCGCGTTGATGATCATTTTAGCACAGATCACACAAGGGTGATTGGTGCAGTAGAGAGTGGAGCCTTTTGTGCTGACTCCGTGCAGCGCCGCCTGAATAATAACATTTTGCTCCGCATGCAGGCCGCGGCATAATTCATGGCGTTCGCCGGATGGAACTTTCAGCTTCTCCCGCAGGCAGCCAACGTCCAGGCAATGCGCCAGTTTAGAGGGAGCTCCGTTATATCCGGTAGCGAGAATGCGGCGGTCACAGACCAGAGCGGCACCCACTGCCCGCCTCCGGCAGGTGCTGCGCCGGGCAACAAGCTCGACTATATCCAGAAAATACGTATCCCAATCGGGACGTTGATTACCCCTTGGCGCTGCATCTTGGGGAACTGTTTTGGGTTCCGTCATATCTTCCCGCATTTTCCCTGCCGGACTTTTCAGCCCAAAGCTGTCTTATTCCATTTTGCATTTTGAATACTAAATGGAATTATCCTTTTTTTATTCTGTGCTCGTACAGAGGAAACCGGTCACAAAGCTGTTTGACTTCTTTGGCTACGGCCTGAATCTTGTTTTCGTCGTTGATGTTCGCCACAACGTCGGCGATGTAAGAGGCGATCAACCGCATTTCGTTTTCTTTCATGCCGCGGGTGGTCACTGCCGGCGTACCGATGCGGATTCCGCTGGTAACCATCGGCCCCTTGGTATCGAAGGGGATGCCGTTCTTATTTACGGTAATAGCGGCGCGATCAAGCGCTTCCTGAGCTTCTTTGCCGGTCACACCTTTGGGAGTCAAATCAACCAGCATCAGATGATTATCCGTTCCGCCGGAAACGAGACGGAAACCCTGGTTTTTCAGTTCATCGGCCATCGCCTGCGCATTTTTCAGAATCTGCTGCTGATAATCCTTAAATTCAGGTAACAGCGCCTCTTTAAAGGCGACAGCTTTAGCTGCAATTATATGCATAAGCGGACCGCCCTGCGAGCCCGGGAAAACGCGGCTGTTTAAAATTTTGGCTTGAGGCTCCTTGCACATAATCAATCCGCCGCGCGGGCCACGCAAAGTTTTATGAGTGGTAGAAGTGACGTATTCGCACATCGGCACGGGGGAAGGATGCAGTCCCACGGCCACCAGTCCGGCAATATGGGCGATGTCGGACATGATGACGGCGCCGACTTCATCGGCTATCTTGCGGAAACGCGCAAAATCGAGGGTGCGGGGGTAGGCACTGGCGCCGACAACAATCATCTTCGGTTTATGCTCTTTGGCCAGATTTTCCAGTTCCACAAAATCGATTGTTTCCGTATCCTTATCCACTCCGTAAGCAATAACCTTATAGTATTTGCCGGAAAAGTTGGCCGGACTGCCGTGGGATAAATGGCCGCCGTGCGATAAGTTCATGCCCAGGATAGTATCGCCCGGCTGAAGGGCAGCAAAGTAAACAGCCATATTCGCCTGGGTTCCGGAATGCGGCTGCACATTAACATTGTCCGCGCCGAAAAGCTGCTTGCAACGCTCAATGGCGAGATTTTCCACGATATCGACAAATTCACACCCGCCGTAGTAGCGCTTTCCGGGATAACCTTCGGCATATTTGTTGGTCATAATGCTGCCCTGGGCCTCCAGGACGGCTTCGCTGACGAAATTCTCGGAAGCGATCAGCTCAATTTTTCCTGCCTGCCTGAGTGTTTCCAGTTCGATGGCGCGACTTACTTCCGGATCAACTTTTTCCAAAAAAGACATGAAAATAAATTCCTCCTCCACTCATTTATCGTGAAATTTTTTAAATATTAATACTGAATTGACACCGCCAAAACCAAAGGTGCTGGACATGGCTGTATTGATTTCCTGTTTGCGGGACGTATGGGCAACATAATCAAGGTCGCATTCGGGGCCGGGGTTATCCAGATTTATTGTGGGTGGAATAACGCCTTCGGCCAGTGACTTAACGGCAAAGATGGCTTCCACACCGCCGGTTGCACCCAGCATATGTCCGGTCATGGATTTGGTCGAGCTGATCAGCAGTTTGTAAGCATGCTCTTTGAAGAGAGTCTTCACGGCCTGTGTTTCATACAGATCGTTGAGCGGCGTTGATGTTCCGTGGGCGTTGATATAATCAATATCCGCTTCCTTTAAATCGGCATCGCGCAGAGCAGCAAGCATACTGCGGGCGGCTCCTTCGTGCCCGGGCGGAGGCGCCGCCAGATGAAACGCATCGGATGTGCAACCATAACCGGCAAGTTCCGCATAAATACGGGCTCCCCTTGCAAGAGCAACCGATAGTTCCTCCAAAATAATAATGCCGCTTCCTTCGCCGATAACAAATCCATCACGATCCTTGTCAAAAGGCCTGCTGGCTTTCTGCGGTTCGCTGTTACGCTGGGACAAAGCCCGCATGGAATTAAAAGCACCGACGGCAAGAGAAGTTACTGCCGCTTCCGTACCCCCCGTGATCATAACATCGGCATCACCATAGGCAATTGTTTTATAAGCATCCCCGATAGCCGAAGTGCCGGCGGCACAAGCGGTTACAGCACAATTAATGGGACCTTTCGCACCAAAGCGGATTGATACAAGGCCCGACGCTAAATTGGGGAGAATGGCCGGAATAGCAAAGGGAGAAATTTTCCGGGGACCGGATTTCAGAAGAACTTCTTTTTCATGTTCCATCGTCGCTAAGCCGCCAATGGCCGAGCCGATGATAACGCCGGTTCGAGTTGATATTTCAGGGCTGATCGTCAGGGCCGCGTCGGCCATGGCCATTTCGGACGCCGCCAGCGCATAAAGGATAAAATCGTCATAGCGGCGGACTTCTTTTTTGTCCACAAACTGCAACGGATCAAAATTTTTTATTTCAGCAGCAATCTTTGTATTGAAGGAAGCGCTGTCGAATTTTGTAATCGGGCCTGCGCCGGATTTGCCCGCGATTGCGCCTTCCCAGGAGTCCTGAACTGAATTTCCTAAAGGGGTTAATGCCCCGAGACCGGTTACTACGACACGCCTTTTCATTTGCCTAAACCTTGATAAACTCGTAAAGAACTAAAATAGCGATAATTATCGGCTATCTTGCCGATCCTGACGGACAAATTATTTAACACCTTTGAATCTGAGAAAATCAACGACATCTTTAATAGTACGAATCTTTTCCAGCTCATCGTCCTCTATTTCCAAGCCGAATACTTCTTCCATTTCCATGATCAGTTCCACCAGATCCAGTGAATCTGCTCCCAAATCATCAATGAAAGAAGCTTCCAGAACGCATTCGTCGCGAGTTACATCCAGTTGCTCCATAACAAGTTTAATGACTTTTTCCTCTAACGTCATACCAAAACCTCCTCAAATCGGTTATTACAAGTGGGTAATTGAATTACGTGGTGTTCTTTTACCTTTTTTGTAAAAATAATTCCTTAATTTTTTCCATCTGGCTGAAGTTTTCACAGTAACAAGATAACTGGCACTGACAGCATAAAGAGCCTTAATATTCATCAAGGCCATGCTCGGCCATAACTGGCGGGATGATTGCGGTTTTTCTTCAAAAACATTACAAATTGCCATTTTTATAGTTAACACAGCAACTTGTATACTAACAGTTAAGTCGAGATCTTTCTGCTGCCCTTCATTGCATAGTTGGCTCTTTCCGGCTGCCGGCATGGAATCGGTGTTATGCAAAACATAACAGACGCTCTCTATATTTATTCATTAAATACAGAGTTTCCCACCCCGGCGTACTCAATGTCATAAACTGCACTCATCAGAAACCGACATGACAAGGAGGAAGTTGTAAGACCTGCACGGCAGTGACTTATCGTACTGCCGGCAGGCTAACAACATCGATCAATTGAACCGACAAAAGTCGCGACATTAAAGGGGGAACTTCCTCTCAGGAGATTTCTTCAATCGGTGTAATTTCCCTGCCTTTATATGTGCCGCATACGGGGCAAACACGATGGGGCATTTTTACCGCCTTGCATTGCGGACATAAAGAAGTCGCCGGTTGCTGTAAAAAATCATGCGATCTTCTCTTGTTCCGTCGCGTTCTGGAATGTCGTTTTACTGGATTTGGCATAACTTACCCTCTTTAATTAATGTTTAATTTTAAAATTTTTTAGTACGGCCAGCCTGTCATCGATGATTTCTAAGTTACAATTACAGGATGCCACATTCAGATTGGTGCCGCAATGCGGACATAATCCCTTACAATCTTCGGAACAAAGCGGTTTAATTGGAATTTGTAAAATAATCTGTTCATAAATAATCGGCGCAAGATCAATAAAATCGCCCTGATAAGAACTTACTTCCAAATCTTCAGCTTGAAGTTCCAAATCTTCCCTTGTTTCCGTTGTTAACGGCACCAGCGTGTAAGCAAAATCACCGCCAACAGAAAGGTTGACTTCTTCCAGACAACGGCTGCAGGCAATACCAAGATTTGCGGAAAGACTGCCTCTGATAAAAACTGTGCTGGAAGTCTTGGTTATTTGACAGGTTACATCTACTTTCTGTAAGCGGAAATCAATATCACCGCTATCCGGAAAGCTTTCTTGAAACCATTTACCATCACCGGAAAAAACAAAATTCCGGCCTTCTTCAGGAATTGTAACCACATTAATTTTCAAAGAATTAGACATGGAAACTCGACTGCCCCAATAAATTACGCATACTGCGTTAAGCGGGTAAGCTAATTATAAATCCGTTCTATTGTCAAGCATATTTTGGCAGAGGAAGAATATTAAATTATAATTTACAGACCGGGGAAATGCGGCTTGACAAAAGACCGCCGTCAATCCTATAAAGCGGGCAAAAAACAAGGTAAATAAGATGACCGAAAAAATACGAACACGTTTTGCACCTTCGCCCACCGGTTTTCTGCATATTGGCGGTGCCCGAACCGCCCTTTTTAACTGGCTTTTCGCCCGCCATAACGGCGGCGAATTTGTGCTGCGCATCGAAGATACCGACCAGGTCCGCTCTACCGATGAATCTACAAAAGCAATCCTCGATGCCATGAGCTGGCTGGGCCTCACCTGGGATGAAGGGCCACACTTCCAGGCGCAACGTGTTGATCTGCACCGGGAAATGGTGCAAAAACTACTGCAGGAAGGCAAAGCCTATTACTGCACCTGCACACCCGAAGAGTTGGAAGCCAAAAGAAAAGAGGCTCTGGCCACAGGGAAAAAACCTAAATACGACGGCACCTGCCGCGACAGGAATTTGAAGAAAACACCGGGCAGCGTTGTGCGTTTTCGTGGCGCGCAAACCGGCATAACTGTCGTGGAAGACCTCGTCAAAGGCAATATCACATTTAATAATGATGAGCTGGACGATTTGATCATCGAACGCGGCGACGGGTATCCCACTTACAATTTTGCCGTGGTCATCGACGACGCTCTGATGAACATCACGCACGTGATCCGCGGCGATGATCATGTCAACAACACCCCGCGTCAGATTTTGATGTATCAGGCTCTCGGTTTTGATGTTCCCAAATTTGCCCATGTTCCCATGATTCTTGGTTCCGACAAAACGCGCTTAAGCAAACGCCACGGAGCTACCTCCGTTATGGCCTACAAAGAAATGGGATATCTGCCGGAAGCGCTCGTCAATTACCTGGTGCGTTTGAGCTGGGCGCATGGCGATCAGGAGATTTTTTCGCCACAGGAGCTCATCAATTTATTTACCCTGGAAGCCGTCGGCAAATCACCGGCCGTTTTTAACCCGGATAAATTGCTCTGGCTTAATGCGCACTATATAAAGGAAGCAACTCCCGAGCGGTTAAGAGAAGAGATGAAGCCTCTTTGGCCCTCACATATTCAGGCAGACGATGCCGTATTTACTCAAAAAGTAATTGCCGACTTGCAGCCGCGCGCCAAAACGCTGGCGGAAATAGCCAATATGGCAATTTTCTACTTTGTCGATCAGGTTCAATATGAGGAGCAGGCGGCGCAAAAGTTTTTGGTGCCTGATGTAGCCACCTACCTGCAGGCAATGACTGCGGCAATTCCCGCGGTTCAGAATTTCAGCAAAAAGGGCATTGAAGAGTTCCTCATGGCATTTACTCAGGAACACAATATCAAGTTTAAAGTGATTGCTCAGCCACTGCGGGTTGCCCTCACCGGAAAGACCGTGAGTCCCGGTATAGACGAAGTCATGGTTACGCTTGGCAAGGATCGCGTGGAGAAAAGAATTAAAGACGCTGTGAGCTATATCGAAGCCCGCACTAAATCATAATTTCGGGATACTTCAGCGCACCCTGGCTCGACATATAATTAATCTTGACTTTTCCAGTCGGATTGAATAGATACTCTCTTCTCTTTTTATTACTTTCCGGGGGCTTGTTAAGCGGCAGGAATCAGCGCTCTGAGCGTTGCCGACAGGTTTAAATTCCGATCCCCCGTTCATAATTGCACGGTCCCATCGTCTAGTGGTTAGGACGCTGGCCTCTCACGCCGGAAACCGGGGTTCAAACCCCCGTGGGACTACCAAATCTTACTCAATATTCTTAAATACTTACATCACTTCTAATTTTCTGTTTTGCTTTAGTTGATCAACGGTCGGGACTTTTGCCGATTACATGACAAAAACTCAGGAATATTCAACGCGCCGTGGTTGCTCCATGGTTGGTGATTACTTTTTGGTCATCCTATGTTAAGAAAATACGGGCTGTTGCCCAAATAGGAATTGCAGAGATGATAAAGAGCGATTATAAAAATATCAACACAAACTTGGAGATCAACCGCCATGATGGGCTACCAACCTGATGCACAGCCGAAACTCTTTTATCATTCATTTAATCTTGATGAGCGTATTCCAGCTAATTCCGTTTTAAGGAAGATTCGGAGTCATATTGACTTTGAATTTATCTATCGTGAAGTTGAAGGCAGTTATGGTGTAAAGGGCAATGTCTCCGTTCCACCTCCTGTGATCCTTAAGATGATGCTCCTTTTGATTTTATACAATGTGCGTTCCGAGCGGGAGTTTATGAACACCCTGCCGATGCGCTTGGACTGGCTGTGGTTTTTGGACTACGACCTGGACAGCGAGATCCCGAATCACAGTGTTTTAAGCAAGGCACGCAACCGCTGGGGCGTAGAAGCCTTCCAACACTTTTTTGAAAGGATCGTTTGGCAGTGTGTGGAAGCGGGACTCGTGGACGGTTCGAAGCTTTTCATGGATTCCAGCCTTGTTCAGGCCGACGCCTCCAACAACTCGTCTGTGAAAGTCAATCAGGAAGCAATGAAAATCCACCTTATAAGAAGTTATCAGGAACTCGAATCCCGATTAGAAGAAGAGAAAGACGACGATCACGAGCCGAAATCCGGTATAACTAATCGCAACCATATTTCTACTACCGATCCCGACGCTTCCGTAACCAGGCAGGGAGGCGGTAAACCGAAACTTCAATATAAAACGCATAGAAGTGTCGATGCCAGGGCGGAAATCATTACCGCTACGGAAGTAACACCGGGTGAAGTCAACGAAGCCCATCTTCTTTCTACTCTTTTAGGCCGGCATCAGGACAATACGCAAATGACAGCGGATACCATTGTTGCGGATACGAAATATGGAACGGTAGAGAATTATTTTACTTGCTGCGACCTGAGCGTAAACGCGCATATCCCCGATCTGAAAAGAAGCCAGCAGAAAAGCGAAAGCCGGAGAGGTATCTTTACGGAAGAATCTTTCGAATACAAACTCGAAAGCGATACTTACCTGTGCCCTGCGGGCCATTATTTAAGGAAAAGGAATTACAATCCGAAGCGGGATGCATTCGAGTATAAATGTTCGAGCAAGATTTGCTGTTCTTGTTCCCTGATGGCAAAATGCACGACATCGAAGTATGGCAGGTCTCTCAAGAGGCATCGCCGGCAGGATGATTTGGACAAAATGCGCAATGCCGCTCAAACACAAACATCCAAACAAGACATACGTATCCGGCAGCATCTTATGGAACGTTCGTTTGCCCGTGCCACCCGATACGGTTTCAAACGGGCACGGTGGCGAAGACTTTGGCGGGTGCGTATTCAGGAATATCTCATATCAGCTATACAAAACATCATCGTGCTTTTGTCTTATGGAAAAGGGCGGGGTATGGCAAAGGGCTTCGCATTACCCTTCGTTCAAAAGCTTTTCTTGACCTTACATTCCTTATTTTTGACTATCCAGAAAGCTACTTACAGCTTTAACAAAGGATCATTGTTGGCTATGTATGGATACATGCGTCTCACGCCGTAATGGTTGCAAATTAGTATTTGGGCAACAACCCGAATAGACCTGACCCCTGGTCGATGCCCCATATAGGAAAAACGAGGGTTTTCGAATATACCTGATTGGTCCTTTATGGTAATATGTGATAATATGTATCCTCATGAGAACGGATGAAGGTGCGGGTTAAGAAGAAAGATTACGAATAAGAACGATGCTCGGAGTGAATCATTAAAGCTGTTATGAGAAATAACTTCAATTTATCATATTTGCGGAGGGTAAGATGAACAAATACCTCGATAAGGAAAACTTCCCTTGCAGTTCTGTTGAAGAAAATAAAGAGCTTTCGGAGAAGCTGGAATCAATTATCGCCGATGATCTCAAAGACGATGTTTTCGGCATGCTGGGAAGGTTCCAGCGTATTTTATCCGATAACCGTCGAAAAGATGAATGGGAGGGAATCTTCGAAAAGCTGAAGGTCCTATTCATGTGTGGCAGAAATACGGTTCTGGACGGACCAATGATCGGCGTTACAGTTGCTATCCGCGATAGCGATTACTTTCGTAACATGGCACAGATGTTTGCTAAGGACCGTTCCGCCATGGCCGGGGTCGAAATGATGGCATCCCTGTGGAATGTGACATTCACAACCACCGGTTTATGGATGGGAAAAACGTTTGAGTCCGTATCCAGTGATATCGTGGCAAAGAAGACGGGGAATGACCCACAGGTGCTCAAGAAGTATTCTTCGGAAACCACCAGGATTGGTCGCAACTTTTTTCGTGAGCCGGCAAACCCCGATCTGCTTCAGGGCATGGCAATCCCTGTGCTGACCAGGGCATGGCAACTGAAAGAGCGTCCACAGGACACTTCGGCATCAGGATTTCTCGGTAAACTCAAGCCCAAAAACCTCCAGAAGGAAAAGAACATTCCGTACAGTATGACCGGAGGGCTGTTCATTGCGCAGCCGGGAATATCTGTGGTCCCGGAAATGAAAGGCAAATCCGTGTATCAGCTTAATTACCGGTGGCCTGCTCTTGGAGGGGTATACCCGGAAACGACGCTTATTGATGAGCTTGTCCAGATTGCTGATGGTGTATTTCTTGGTCAGTTGGTGATGGCGACAAAGTACTACACATTAGGTGCACTGAGAATAGATATCCCCGGTCTGCGGAAAAAGAACTGGCAAATCGGTGAGCCCTATCAGCCAGGCTCTTCGGGCCGTGACTACGGTTATCAGAACAACGGCTTTTTCTTAATGATAGATCCTGCGTTTGCAAGAGAGACTTACGCAGATGATGTCTTCCCGTATTTGCGGCCGAGGCCCGGCGAAAGCGGATATATCGAATTGGGATATGATCAATTATCGACCTCTCCTCAGGCAGCATATATAAATAAAGGCGGTGCTACGGACACAACCTCAGACGAAGTCACGAACTGGGTGTCAGGTTGGAAGGACAACGAGGCGCTTCGAAAGAAGTTTACCTCGTTCTGCCTGGAACCATCACCGAGAAATGATGATGGAGATGTAAGGGAACTGCTGCGGGATGGAGAATCAATTCTGCAAATGCTTCAGAGGATACAGCAGGAGATATCGGCTCAGAGTTCTCCGGACGACCATTTGCGGCACTTTGAAAAGCTGAACAGTTTGTTCAGATGCGGCATTGCCCCACAGGTATCAGATGGCGTCTTTCAAGGGCAAGGAAAGGGTTTCAATGTCCGGTTCGATGCTCCTGAAAAGCTTTTCTGGTATGGCGAGGAAGAGCCTTGCCGCGGGTTCGATTATTACCATGGTGCAACATTGAATCTGCACCTGGGATTCGGTGATACCTTGCAGCAGAGTCTCGATGAGAACATCATTTTTCCCAGTGGCCTCGCCTGCCTGATTCAGAACGATCCACGGGGACCTAATGTTTTGGATGCCGTGTGGGCCTCTATCGGGAGGTTCATCTTCCCGTGGGCAGGCAAGTCCTTCGAACGCATAAGCGGGCGTAAGCTGAGTATGTTTCTGGATGAGAGCCCCGATCTTTCACAACGTTATCCGGAACGCGTGATGGAGCTTCAGACCCACCCCGCAAGCTGGCCCCATTACGATCTTGTAAAGAAGAACCGGGATGGTTTCTGGAGCAAGGAAGGGCCCTATGCCAGATATCTGAAAAGCGGTTCCTGGGACAAAGGGATGTCTAATGCCGACAAGGAATTCTGGGATCATGAAGCGGAAACGCGCTGGGTCTTTGGCAACAATATAGAGGATTCCCGCATTCTGGCAATGGATGCGGTTATGCGGATGCTTGATATGAATTATCATCCTCCCATCACTTCGGTTCAGCAATTAGCCGATTCAGGACCGTCTCCTTTTGTGCGGCAGGGCTACATTTTCCTGGGAGTTTCCGATCAGGAATCGATTCTACCGATGAACAGCGGAGAAAAAAAGAAGAAGGTGTTTCAGTTTCATTACCGGTACCCGATGATCGGCGGACCCGCGCCAATCGGGGCATGTCTTGATGAGCTTGTTGAGATAGCCGAAGGCCTTTTCCTCGGGCAGCTTATTTATTCGACCCTGCTTTCCAAGCCCTTTCATACTTCTGTAGACCCTGCAGAATACAAATATCAGTTATTCGGTTACTTTCTGCTTCTCGACAATACGTGGGAACGGCATAGGCAGGCCATCGGCTTCGATGTTGATACGTAATGGACTCGTAAAAAGTCATAAAAGTGGCTCTTTGCCTGCAGCCTCGCAAAAAGGACGCAGGCAAAGCGCGCGAATCATGAGGAATGTTGAGTACTTAGTGTATGCCGTATAGCCTGCCCCCGTGCTTGACACGGGAAAGGATGAAGCGCAACGCGACAAGTAAACAAAGCGTCAACCATCTGTGACAATATATTCCATGTAAACAAGGAGGTAGAGAGATGTTAAACAAAGCGACTATGACGAAACAGATCTCGGTAACTGTGATCAACAAAATTGGCGTATTAAACATAATGGCGCGGTATCTGGCGGAGCGAGGAATCAATATCGAGGCTATTGCAGGCTATGAGATTCCCGGGTCGGACAATTCCAGAATTATGCTGGTCGTGGATGATACCCGTCGCACGATTGAGGCAATAAAAGAGAAAGATTTGGGTTCCATTGAGGAAGATGATGTGATTGTGCTTGAACTGGATAACAAGCCGGGGGCACTAAAGACCATCACGGATTTGTTGGCATACAAGGCTATAAATATCAGATATATATATGCCACAACGAGTCATGATACATGGTATGTAAAGGTGGTACTATCGACAAGTGACAACAGTAAGGCCTTTGTTACGTTGAGAGAGTGCGCCGCGAAATAGGCCTTGGTACCTTTAGCCTGACCTTCCCGTTTGGAATGAAGAAACTTTATGTCAATAAACCCTGCTATTCTTAACCGTATGTTGACCCACAAACAAAAAATACACAGGATTGTCGCGCAACTCAAGGAACGTAAAGATTCTAAACCGGTATCACTCAAGAAGAAAGCTGTTTCTCACGAAGTACCAAAGCTGAAAGATAAAAGGCGCCTCGACGAGAAAATTGATTTGAGCGATCTTAACGAGATTCTTCTCATCGATCCGCAAAGACAAATCTGTATCGCCGAAGCTGGCGTGACATTCGTCGAGCTGGTGTCCGCCACATTGAAATACGGCCTTGTTCCGATCATCGTGCCGGAATTAAAAACCATCACTATCGGCGGAGCCGTGGCCGGATGTTCAATCGAATCGATGTCCTATAAATACAGCGGATTCCATGACACCTGCATCGAGTACGAAATAATCACCGCCGAAGGCGAGATACTGATCTGCACGCCGACAAACGAAAACAGCCTTATCTTCGCGATGGTTCACGGTACTTTCGGCACCCTGGGCATCATTTCCAAATTAACGTTCCGGCTGATAACGGCCAAACCTTTCGTTCGGGTGAGATATGAAAAATACGGCACGCTGGAAGAGTATAAAGACGCCATCTGGAGGCATTTCCGTAACCGGGATGTTGATTTTATGGACGGCATCATACACACTTCCACGGAGTATATTTTAAGCGTGGCTGATTTCGTCGCTAAGGTTCCATATAAGAACAGATATGATTGGACAAAAGTCTACTATCAGAGCACAGCCAAACGCAAAGAAGATTATCTCAAAACAACCGATTATTTCTTCCGTTACGATAGAGGAGTAACCGACGTAATACCCAAATCATTCGTCGGGCGTCTTCTATTCGGCAAATTTATGAATTCCACAAGGACGCTCCGAATAGCCAACTTATTTCACCGGCTGCTACCCGCGGGGACAATTCCCATAACCCTCGACACATTTATTCCTTTTTCCAGGATCAACGAATTCATGGACTGGTACGAGAAGGAGGTAAATCATTTTCCACTGTGGTGCGTACCATACAAATCGCAATATTATGAATGGATTGCGGATGATTTTCTCAAAAACGTGAGGGATGAGCTGTTTCTCGATATAGCCATTTACGGGATGAAAAGAAACGACGGCAAAAACTATTACAAGATGATCGAAGACAAGCTAATGGAGATCGGCGGTCTCAAAACTCTGATTTCCAGCAATTACTACACCGAAGAACACTTTTGGAAAATATGGAATAAGAAAAATTATTACGCGATAAAGCGGATTACTGATCCCAACAATATTTTCCGTAATCTTTATACTAAAACGTGTAAAACCATGAGAGGCCTCAAAGAATAACGTGAATGAAAAATGCAATCGAAAGTTGTGTCAGGAAAGGAAACGCTCCATAGGCTCTCTTCCATTTATTGATATAAAATTTCAGGATTTTTTCTGTGAAATATTATGATTTCCTTGTTGATTCCCTTCGCGATGATTCGCATTACAAACCACATCTCCGTGGCCACTATTTCATTGACAAGCAGAGCCGCTCGCCTTATACTCTCCAGCAATGTCACCGATAAACCGCCAACAAAAGCGCTCCGCAAAATCCCAACGCAAACACGCACAGCATTCCGCAGGATCGAAGAAAGTCAAAAATTCCGTAGACAGAATACAGGTACCCTCGAGAATATCCGATCTCTTTGCGCAAGCTATCCATCATCATCAAGCCGGCCGACTAGCGGAAGCTGAGCGGCTTTATCGTCAAATTCTATTGTTTGATGCTCGTCATGCCGATAGTATTCATCTGCTTGGCGTTATTGCCTATCAGACAGGGGACCTTGAGTTAGCTGTTGACCGTTACGAACAAGCGCTCACCATCAAACCAGACTTCCCGAAAGTCCTCTATAATCTCGGGTGCGCACTCCAGGCCCAGGGTAAGCTGGATGAGGCCATCACCCGTTACGAGCAAGCGCTCGCCATCAGGCCAAACTATGCGGAAGCACTCTCCAACCTCGGGTGCTTACTCCAGGACCAGAATAAGCTGGACGAGGCCATCATTTGTTACGAGCAAGCGCTCGCCATCAGGCCAAACTATGCGGAAGCACTCTCCAACCTCGGGTGCGCACTACAGGCCCAGGGCAAGTCGATTGAGGCCATCGCCCGTTACGAACAAGCACTCGCCATCAGGCCGAATTATGTAAAAGCACTCTCCAACCTTGGCATCGCACTACAGGCCCAGGGCAGACTGGACGAGGCCATTGCCCGTTACGAGCAAGCGCTCGCCATCAAGCCGGACTATGCGGAAGCTCTCTCCAACCTTGGTAACGCACTCAATGCGCAGGGTAAGCTGGACGAGGCCATCACCCGTTACGAGCAAGCACTCGCCATCAAGCCAGACTATGCGGAAGCCCTTTACAACCTCGGGTGCACACTCCAGGACCAGAACAAGCTGGACGAGGCCATCGCCCGTTACGAACAAGCACTCACCATCAGGCCAAACTATGCTGAAGCCCTCTACAATCTCGGGTGCGCACTCCAGTCTCGGGGTAAACCCGACGCGGCCGCCCAAAGATATCGTGAGACAATAAAGCTGGATCCGAAAAACGAAAGTGCGAAGCATTTACTTGCATCCTTAACTGCCGAGACTACCGAACGCGCTCCCAGCCAATATATTGAAAAACTGTTTGACGACTATGCCAATAAGTTTGATGCGCATCTGGTTCATGATCTCAAATATAAAACGCCCGCAGAATTAATTTCTCTTCTTAAGAATGCCGTAGATTTTCCTAGCGGTGAATGGGATGTACTGGATTTGGGATGCGGCACCGGATTAGCCGGATTGGAAATTGCGCCCTATGCCCGGCGACTGGTAGGTGTCGATCTTTCTTCCAAAATGCTGGCCAGAGCTCATTCGCGAAATGTATACCACCGGCTTGAGCATTCAGATTTGCTACGAATGATGAACGGCGAAGAATCGTCGAGCTATGACGTGGTTATCGCCGCTGATGTATTCGTTTATTTAGGTGTGCTTGATGACATCGTTTCTGAAGTTAAGCGCTTGCTTCGTCCAGGCGGTTTCTTCATTTTCACAGTTGAGGCTCTGGAGGCGCTGTCCAGTGATGTAATCGGTTTGGAAAACAAACCCGAGTACAAGCTGAATCAATCGGGACGTTATGCACATTCTGCAATCTATCTGGAAAAGCTGTCCTCCACAAACGGTTTTAGTTCTCTTAGTTTGATCTCTATCCCGGTGCGCCTCGAAAAAGGATTGCCGATTACGGCATGGGCAGCAGTGTGGAAAAGCTAAAGATTGCAGATCCAGCAATCAGCAGGCCACAGTCCCATCGAATACCCTATCACAACAGCGTAGCCTACACCTACCATAACAGCAATCTGAGGGACACCATACCAGTTATTAGTGGATTTCGAATAGTAATCAGAATATTACCCCCAAAAAAATTGTCAACCATGACGAGCATATATGGTTGACATTGGCTTTCCTTTTTGTTAGATAAGCCTCTCTGCTCGAAGCGATATTATCAATCATGGGTTTCGCTGCCGGAGCCAATAGCGTAATGATCGGCAATTATCTCTTTATTCAGGGAAAAAGCGCCGTAATGATGGATGTAGAAATCATAAAGGAGTTTAACCTTGCTGAAAATTAAAACCGATTAAAAAGGTTTTTAGATGAGAAAAGATAAAGACAAGACAAAAGACCAGCTCATCAGTGAACTGGAAAAAATGCGCCAGCAAGTTGCTGAACTTAAACAATCAGAAACCAAGAACAAGCAGACAGAAGAAAAATTGAAGTACCAGTTACATTTCGATCAGATCCTTCTTGACGTAATCCCCCTTCCCGTTTTCCACAAGGATCAACATTTAATTTACACGGGGTGCAATAAAGCGTATGAAGATTTCCTTAATATTAGCCGGGATCAATTCATAGGCAAATCTGCTTACGATATCTCACCGAAAGAATTAGCCGATATATATCACGCGAAAGATTTGGAACTTTTACAGAATCCTGGTATTCAGATCTATGAATCAAATGTATTGGACAAGACATCCAGAGAACATAACGTCATTTTCCACAAGACAACATATGCCGACGCGGATGGCCGGATTGCCGGGTTGATCGGCGTAATTGAGGACACTACCGAGCGCAAGCAGGCAGAAAATGAGTTGCAACGATCAGAGTCTGAATTGGCAATAATGAACAAGATTGCTCAGATGTTTCTCACCATTCCGGATGAAGAGATGTATGGCAAGGTTTTGGATATCGTGCGGGAGGTTCTGGATAGCCCGCAAGGAATATTTGGTTATATTTCAGAGGCAGGCGAATTAGTGATCCCCAGTCTAACACGCGAAGTATGGCAAGAATGCAAAATGCAAGATAAGTCTATCGTATTTCCGCCTCACACCTGGGGCGATTCGCTGTGGGGACGCGCTATTCGCGACCGCCGACCTGATCATGCCAATCGCAATTTTAAGGTGCCGGACGGCCATATTCCTATAACCAGTTTTTTGGCTGTTCCACTTATTTTTCAGGGGCAGACGATAGGACTGATCTCTGTTGCTAACCGTAAAGATGGATACTCAAAGGAGCACCAGCAATTGCTGGAAAACATCACAAGCTTTATTTCTCCCATCCTCAATGCCAGGAATCAGAGAGATCAGCAAGAAAGAGAGCGCATGCTTGCAGAAGAGGCACGCGAGCGGACAGAGCAGGAGAATCGGAGGCTGGAGGAACGGCTGAATCGAGCTGAGAAGATGGAGGCTCTGGGAACCATGGCCGGTGGCGTCGCCCACGATCTCAACAATATACTGGGTGTTGTCGTCGGTTATGCAGAACTGATCCTAATGAATGATAATGTATCAAGCTCGATCAGATCCCAACTGGAAAATATTATGAAGGGGGGTCAGAGGGCTGCCGCAGTCGTGGATGATCTGCTAGCCCTTGCCAGGCGGGGAGTGCCCAATAGGCAAGTTATTAATCTGAATAAGATTACCGCCAAGACACAACAGTCACCCGAATTCGAAAATCTGCTTGTTCATCATCCGTTGGTAACGATCAAGGTAGATATTGAGCCTGACCTTTTGAATGTCTCCGGATCATCCATACATCTTGCCAAAACGTTGTTTAATCTGGTTTTAAATGCAAGCGAAGCCATGCCGAAAGGCGGTATTCTGACCATTAAGACAGCCAATCAGTATCTGGACAAGCCGATTCGGGGATATGACGAAGTCCGGGAAGGCGACTATGTTGTTCTTTCCATCTCCGATACGGGGGAGGGCATACCTGCGGCTGATTTGAAGCGCATCTTTGAGCCGTTTTATACAAGAAAAATTATGGGAAGAAGCGGAACGGGATTGGGGTTGGCTGTTGTTTGGGGAACAGTGAAGGATCATCAGGGATATATCAACGTCCAGAGCGAGGAAGGAAGGGGAAGCACCTTTACACTTTATTTTCCCGTAGCAAGGGAAGAAATATCCTCCGAAGCTGTTGCTATAGCCATTTCTGAATATATGGGCGGTGGCGAAACCATTCTGGTGGTAGATGATGTAAAAGAGCAGCGGGAACTGGCGACTAATGTATTCCGGAAACTGAATTATAATGCTGCAAGTGTGTCCAGCGGTGAAGAAGCAATTGCATACATGAAAGAACATCATGTCGATTTAATGGTTTTGGACATGATTATGGATCCCGGCATGGATGGGCTGGATACCTATAAGAGAGTCATTGAAATCCATCCGCAACAGAAGGTGATTATAGTGAGCGGTTTCTCGGAATCGGATCGAGTACATGAAGCCCAGGCTCTTGGTGCGGGTGCCTATGTGAGAAAGCCCTATGTCATTGAGAAATTGGGATTAGCAGCAAGGAATGAGCTGAATGGAAAATAGGAAAGGTCATATTCAGCGTTATATTATACATAATGAACTCGTAAAAAGTCATAAACTAGCAATTTTGCCGGATGATCTGTAAAAAGGCCGCAGGCAGGGCGCGCGAATCCTGAGGAACGAGGTGTACTCAGCGTACGCCGCAGTGACGAAGGATAAAGCGCAACGCAGTATCCGGCCCTTTTACAAGGTTGTCATACATGGTATTCATAGATTCTCAGTAACGTGGCTATTTACACCTTTGCAGGTATTTCCGATAACCAAAATAAAACTTAATTGGATACTGCATTTCAAGTCAAGTATAAGTCAGGACAATCAATTCAGGATTAGGCTTGTTTTGACAGTGTCTAAAAGTTAAGCATGGGTCATGACATCTAAGCTGTCTGTCAGCCCGCTTTTCTGCGAGTAACATAGCAGGATACGGTGAGAAATGGGGTAATGCCATTGCTGGCAAGAAAAATCGTGAACCCCGCATCACTGCCCCGACATCTCAGCGGGCTCACGGAACAGTCATCGCGGTCCAGCCCTTTCGTTCTGTACCGTCCTCCGTTCCCGGCATCACGCTTGTTTTCGCTGGGGTGGTTTATCGGCGAACTTGGTGGATATCGCCTACAAATCCGTTTCTCACAAACTCGGATAAAAAAGAGCCCCCCTGCAGTGAGCAGAAACTCTTTAAAAGCGGGCGCAAGTCCGGACACAAAACATAGTGTCCTTGATGCTTCTAATGACTATTATGCTTAGTAAAAACGTGCATATTCAGCACTGTCGAGGCGGTGTTTGTGCCCTCTTAAGCAAGAAGCGTATTTGAATTGAAAGGATATGATACCTTATATAATGAATAAAAAAGGTGTGACATATTACCACTGGTTGATAATTTATGTAATTCTTCTCGCTATCGTCAGCGCAACTGGTTTTTTTGTGACAGGTTATCTGGGTGACATGGCAAAGCAGGGAATAATCAATGAAAATGAATCAGTGATATCAGTCCTGTCCGTTCACTTGACTGATGATTTGCGAAGAATTGAAGGAGCTGTAAAAGCAATGTCAGATTCTCCTCATATCATTCCTGCATTAATACATCGCACGGATCAGAATATCGCACAGGCAAACGCAGCGTTGGACCGATATAATTCAGCACTGGAAGGTTCCGTCAGCTATCTCATAGATAGGAGAGGTATGACCGTCGCCTCATCCAACCGCAATGAACCCGATAGCTTTGTCGGTAAATCGTATGAATTCCGCCCCTATTTCACGCAGGCGATCAAGGGCAGCCCTGGTCGATATTTTGCACTAGGCATCACTTCGTTAAAGAGAGGTTTCTATGCAAGCTTTCCTGTCCGGAACTCTCAAGGTAAAATCATTGGCGCCCTAGCGATAAAAAAGGATCTCGATGAACTTGAAAAGAACCTCAGTGGTTACCCCTACTTTTTCTTCTTAACCCCGAATGGCATTATTTTCCTCTCCGGTGATAAGGGGTTGCTTTTTAAGAGCATGTGGCCCGTGGACGAGGATACTCAACGCATGTTGATTGCTTCGAGACAATTTGGCGACAAACAATTTGTCGCACTACTGCCGCATGAAGTTTCCGACAGGACAAACATTAACTTCCGAGGGAAAAATTACCTCATTTTACGTAAAGTTATTAACCCTGAGGGATGGTCCATCGTGCTCATGGCGCCAACGGACAGGATTTTTATATACAAATCGATTGGTATGATTGTGACAGTATTAATATGCACATTCATAATAATACCTCTTATAATTAACATCAAAACAGTCAGATCAGCGCAGTTAGTTCGCGAAAGTGAGGAAAAATACCGTAGATTTTTCAGCACGTCGAGGGATTGTGTCTTCATAACATCAAAGGATGGTAGCTGGATCGATCTGAATGAGGCCGCAGTTGAGATATTCGGCTATTCCAGTCGTGAGGAACTGATGCAGGTGAAGATTCCAGATCTCTATGCCAACCCGGAAGAAAGGGCAAAACACTTAAGTATTATCACAGAACAGGGGTATACAAAGGAATTCCCTGTGGATTTGCTCAGAAAAGACGGCACAGTGATTCACACGCTTATCACATCGGTGGTGCGGCACGATGTAGAAAGCAATGTAATAGGATTCCAGGGAACGATCCGCGACATATCCGATCGCAAGCGTGAGGAGGAGGCCTTGAAAGAATCTGAAAATAAATTCAGGGTTCTTACAGAAAAGGCAGTAGTTGGTGTTTATCTTCTTCAGGATGGTGTATTCAAGTATGTTAATCCCAGAGGGGCAGTTATGTTGGGCTATACAGTGGATGAACTTGTTATGAAGGCTCCTAAAGATATTGTAATGCCAGAAGATTGGCCAACGGTTGGTGAGAATTTGAATAAACGGTTCTTAGGTGAAATTGATTCTATTAATTATGAAATAAGACTGATGAAGAAGAGTAAAGAAGTCATCTTAGTGGAAGGACTCGGTTCGCAGATAATGTATAACGGTCAGTCGGCAATCCTAGGAACTCTTGTTGACATTTCGGACCGTAAACGTGCCGAAGAAGAACAACTACACAGGGAAAAACTACAAGTTGTCTTGGAAATGGCAGGAACAATTTGCCACGAAATGAATCAACCTATGCAGATCATTTCTGGATTATCTGAGGTATTGTCAATGAATATTGCTGAAAATGATCCAATCAAGGGAAAACTTGAAACAATAAGTATGCAGATTGGCAGGATGGCAAATATTACAAAAAAGTTAATGGCTATTAAAAATTATGAAACCCAGGATTATGCGGGATTCAGTCGAATTGTAGATATAGACAAGATTTCTGGTATATAGTATCACATTAACAGAGGGATTTATTTGTAATTCCATTTTCAAATCAATGATGCTACCGCAGCGGCTAGGAGGAGGCGACGAGGCGTGGTTCGACAAGCGCACCATGACTGACTATCAGCTATAAGCCTGCCTTGAGCTTGCCGAAGGGCCAACAAAAGTAGTGCTTGAATTGGAAATGGAATTAGTCCGATTTTTCGTAAACTATGTTCCCCATATCTTCCCCCCCGGCGCTGCTTTGGTAATAATCACTGCACCCTCTCCTGCCCTACCGGTTAGATGGCTGGCCCGGGTAGTTGCAGCGCCTTTACCAACATTTCTCAAATGGTGAGCTTCATCCTGGCATCAATGAATATCCTCGGATCCATCTCTTTAAGCTCGTTTGATATAAGCGGCTGGAAGGCCATCTTGGACAGGATATCTTTCTCAATATCGACTCCGGGGGCAATTTCGATGAGTTCCACACCGCCCGGCGTTAGCTTGAACACCGCCCTTTCCGTCACATAATGGATATCTTTTCCGGTATCGTTGGCGTACTCGCCGCTAAAAGTAATCTGCTCAACCTTGTCGACAAATTTGGATGCTTTTCCGTCTTTAATGATGTTCAGTTTGCCGCCTTTTATCTCCAGCGTAGTTTTTCCAGCCATAAACGAGCCTATGAAGATAATTTTTTGGGTGCTTTGGGTAATATTCACGAATCCACCCGGCCCTACCGTCCGTCCGGCAAATTTGCTGACGTTGACATTACCCTGTTTGTCGATCTCAGCGGCCCCGAGAACGGAAAGGTCTATGCCGCCGCCATCGTAAAAAATGAACATATCGGCGTGGGCGATTATCGACTCGACGTTGGTAGAGGCGGTTATCGCCAGACCGCTTTGCGGGACGCCGCCAAAGGAGCCGGCCTCGATACTAAGGGTGATCTTGGACGATAATCCTTCCTCGGCGGCCACGGCCGCCACCGCTTCCGGCATGCCTATCCCCAGATTGACGACGGCCCCTTCCTTAAGTTCCAGGGCAGCCCGCCGCCCGCAAATCTTTCTTTCGTCAAGCTCCGTGGGTGGGATCTGATCAAGCGGGATTCTTGTCTCGCCGCACCATTCCGGATGGAACTCGGGAATGGCGTAATATTGCCTGCGGCCGACCTCGCTGGCTATCACGATATGGTCAACGAGAACCCCCGGTACGACAACGCTGTGGGGCTTGATCGTGTGAGCCTCCGTCAGCCTTTCCACCTGGGCAATCACGATTCCGCCGCTGTTTTTCGTCGCCAGGGCCAATTCCAGCGAACTCAGCCGGACAGCTTCCTTCTCGATGGAGAGGTTCCCGTTGACGTCGGCGGTGGTCGCTTTGATGAAGCAGACATTGACCGGGAAAGATTTGTACAGAAGGTAATCTTTATCCTTGATTTTCAAGACTTCGACGACCTGCTCGTCTTCGCCCAGCTGTGCCGCCGCTTTATTGGCCCTGCAGCCTTCCACCCTGGGGTCGGCGAAGGTCTTAAGGCCGACACTGGTAACGACGCCCGGTCTATGGGCGCCGATCGCCCGGGCAAGCTGCGTCAGTACACCCTGCGGGACAACGAATGTCGGGAATTTGTTCGCCGTAATCAACGGGAAGAGTTTCGGCGAAGTACCGATATGACCGCAGATAAGCTTGCCGATAAGGCCTTCGTGGGCGAACATGTTCATGCCGCCCTCTTTGCCGTCGCCGATGCCGGAAACATGAAAAACGGTAATGCCCTTAGGCGATTTTGTCTCCAGATACCGGTCTCTCACCGCTGCCATAAGGTCAACCGGCGCAGATGCGGAGATAAGCCCCTGGATCCCCAGGGTGTCGCCGTCCTTTATTAAGTTTGCAGCTTCTTTCGCCGAGATAACTTTACCTTTGCCCACGCTGTTTTTTTCCTCCTTAATCTATGGTAAACTGCTTCAGCTTTATACATAAATAATAAATAATATTATCACAAGTAAGGAATCCCGTAAAACTTCATTCTCTTCACCTCACGCTAAATCTGAATTTTAAATATTTTTTATTTATCCCTCTGCTTCCTTGACTAAGAGAAAAGGGAGCATTAAATTTAATATAACCTTAATTTAAATGTCGTCAGTTGGTGGTCGGGGTAAGTATCTAAACTTACAATGTTACCATCAAGACATACATTAAGGGAGTTAGGAAAGGCAAGTCAATCTACTCTAGATTTGACCTACGTCTTGGCGGCAGTTGTGAGCACATAAGCACAACGCTATCGGTTCCAAGACAGCCTTTCCTTTTCATTGAGACAATCTTTTTTCTCTAAATATTTTCCTTAAGCAAACAAAAACCATATAAGAGGAGGTGCTTATGAAAAAAAGATTTTTAATCGTCATAGCAGTTTTTGCACTGATTGCCGGTTTTTATGGGTGGGCCAGTGCACAGGAGGGAATTACGCAGGACGCAATGAACATGGTCGCGAAGGCAGGCAAACTGATTGAAGCGAAGGGCGATGCAGCGCTTGCGGCGATCAGTGATCCCCAGGGGGAATTTATCGACAGGGAAAAGTCACTTTATGTTTTTGTTTACGACAAGAATACCATGATTGTAGCCCACCCTTATCGTTCTGATCTGATTGGAAAATCAATGAAGGGGAAATCCGATGACCGGGGGAAAAAGTTTCATGATGAAATTGTCAAGAAGGCTTTGACAAAGGGCAGCGGCTGGACAGAGTATGTTTGGCAGAGACCACCTGAAGAGGGAGGAGAAGGTGGCGATGTCACGTACAAGAAAACTTCTTATGGGAAACTCTTCAAGCACGGCGGCAAGAAGTACATTGTCTGCTCGGGAGTCTATGAAGATTGAAACAAACAGAGGGGAAAAAAGGCAGGGTCACAAATGGTCCTGCCTTTTTTCTGTACAGAAAGAAAATCAGGGTTGATTACCAGCATTCGCCTACGTAATATGATGGGGATATTTCATGGGGCAAGATACGGAAAGCTTATTGAAGACATAAAAAAGGTTGTAGACTTATGATTGAGATAGACGGAAACTATGGTGAGGGGGGAGGACAGATACTGCGTACCGCCCTCAGCCTTTCCTGCCTTTATCAGATACCTTTCAGGATATCCAATATCAGAAAGAGACGGGAGAAACCGGGGCTCATGCCCCAGCATCTGACTGCGGTCAGAGCAGCACAGATTGTTTCGGGCGCGGACGTAATTGGAGACCATAAGGGCTCAACTGAATTAACCTTTTCACCAAACAGAGTAAAGGGAGGGGATATCTTTTATGACATCGGTACCGCCGGCTCCACCTCACTTGTCTTCCAGACGCTTATTCCTGCTCTTGCCTTCGGTGGTAATCAAAAGAGCACTGTAACCCTCAAGGGTGGAACCCATGTGCCGTTCAGTCCGTCATTTCACTACCTTAATAAAGTATTTGCCCCCACGCTGGCTAAGCTGGGAATAATTGTTAAATTCAACATCGCTTCCTACGGCTTTTATCCAAGAGGCGGGGGAGAAGTCAGAATGGAAATCCATCCCGTAAAAAAGGTAAATCCACTGAGTCTTCTGGAAAGGGGAAGCATAACGGAATTGACCGGCATTTCCGGAGTCGGCAACCTGCCTCTTTCCATCGCTGAAAGGCAAAGGGATGCGGCATTGGCACTGATCGCCCGACGAATAAAGCCTTCTGCACAACCCATCCGCATCGACGTACAAAATGTTCCCGGTCCCGCGCAGGGTACATTTATTTTTCTTAATATGGAGTCAGAGCATTCATTAGCGGGTTTTACCGCATTGGGAGCACGGGGCAAACCGGCAGAGAAGGTGGGAGAAGAGGCGGCAATGGATCTGGTCAGATTTTACTCTTCCGGTGCGCCCGTAGACCAGCATCTGGCGGACCAGATCGTCCTGTATCTTGCGATGTGCGATGAAAAATCAGAATTCATCGTATCCAATATTTCGCAGCACCTGCTGACAAACTTATGGGTAATCAGCCGTTTCCACGATTTCCAATACAGCATTGACGGCGAGCCGGGACACGCCGGCACGGTGAAGATAAAGAAACAGTAATCCGTTTTACATTATTATTTTTCCAATGGCCGATGGTTGTTGTTGACACAGGCATTGATATTACCTATAATTTTTCTGCACAATGAAGTTCTTGGAAGCTCTTTCTGTCTGCAACGTTTCCTTATCATGATGTTCGTTACAAATAGGGATTTAGCCGTTCTGATCTTCAAGAAAAGAAAGGTAGTTAAAGAAAGGAGGAAAAGATGGGGACTTATGTCATGCTTACCAAACTCTCGCCGGAGGCCGTCGCCAAACCGCAGTCGTTAACAGATCTCAATGAGGAAATAGAAACCCGCATTAAGAAAGAATGCCCGGATGTCAAGTGGGTGGCCAACTATGCCGTGCTCGGGGGATGCGATTATCTGGATATCTTTGATGCTCCCGATGCCGACGCAGCTACAAAGGTTTCACTGATAATCAGGTCATTCGGCCACGCGACAACAGAGACCTGGATCGCCACAAAGTGGGACCGTTTTGAGAAACTGGTAGCCAACCTCAAAACGTAAATTGCGCGTCAAAGGTAGTATGGGGATAACCTCAGTAAGGCGGTTCCCCTTTAATAATGATTCTGGGCCCATCTTTCAGGGTATGCAGCCTCCCATCATCCGATTGAGGCGCTACAACCCATTCGTAAAGTTCTTTTGCATCCTGAAGGATTGGCTGCCGGGGATTACGATAGTATTTGCTTTGCATTTCCTCATCGTAGAGGCCTATGCATCCGTGTGAAGCCGGGTAACCGGGGATGTCACGGCCATGGATCCAGTAGTCCACCCCTTGCTGATCGGTAAAAAATCTGAGTGCGTAGTGCATTGGATAGGGCACATTTTTCTTTTCGATCTTGTATAGAGACGAGCGGTGATTTTTACTGAAGGCGGTAATCCTGAATACACCGGCGGGAGTTTTATTGTCTTTCCTGCCGGACGCAATGGGAAAAGACATGACCAGGTAGCCGTGTTCATAGGCGCCCAGGAATTGTTCTTCCAGGTCAACAAGGATGAACCTGGGATCCATTAATGCATCGGGATAAAAAATAGGAAGCGGGGTAAAATCTTCGATGTCCTCCAGTATCCTGGGGACCTTCAGCGCCTTTCCGGCATAGAGGTGGCGCCGGTCGATCCGGTTGAAGCGAAGCACATCCCGCCAGTAGTCGCCGAAAAGTGACTCTGGTGAATCTCCGCTCTTCAGGCGGCGGCATTCATATTCTATTTTTCTATCACTCGGGTATTTTACCCTGCAGAGAGAAGGGATTTTTTGCTTTGCTGCCCAGACATCAGAAAAACTTATGCAGGTGAAAAAGAGCAGGATTATGAAGATAACAATAAGCACAGGGGTGACATAGCCCGTTTTACGCATAAACCTTTTTTGCCACCTCAACTTCCACAGGATTTGCAGCTCTTTGAATGTTAACTATAATAAACGCGTAAAGTCAATAACAGGCTGTTGAAAAGAGATAATCATTTGGTCAACAGGCCGAATAAGACTTAACATCAATTGGTGAGAGCGAATGAAACAACTGTATATCGGCTGCAGCGGGTTCAGCTATGATCAATGGCAGGGGACGTTCTACCCGGTCGGGATTCCGAAAAATGAATGGCTGGCGCATTACTGCACAGTATTTTCCTCGGTAGAGTTAAACGTAACCTTCTATCGCCTTCCCAAGCCGGAGACATTTGATAAGTGGCGCAGACAAACCCCTTCAAACTTCAGCTTTTCCATCAAAGGAAGCAGATTTATCACCCATGTAAAGCGACTGATGGAGCCTGCCGAATATCTGGAACGTTTCTTCGATGCCGCTCTTCATTTAAACGAAAAACTGAAGGTTGTTCTTTGGCAACTTCCGCCTTCCCTTCCCATCAATATGGCAAGGCTCGCAAAATTCCTGCAGCTGCTTTCCAAATATAAGGTAAGAAACAATCTGGAGTTCCGAAACAAAAGCTGGCTCACGGAAGAAGTATATGATCTGTGCAAAAAGCATAACGTCGGCCTCTGCATGGCCGACTGGCCGGAGTTCATTGACGAACTGCCATTGACGGCCGATTTCGTTTATATCAGGAGGCATGGCCAAAGCGGGAATTATGCAGGATGCTACACGCAGGGGGAACTCAAAAATGATGCCGGAAGAATCCGGAAATATCTGAGAGAGGGTAGAGACGTCTTCATATATTTTAATAACGATGCTTTTGGCTTTGCCCCGCATAACGCACAGGAGCTTTGGAAAATCATCAACGAGGTCAAATATCTCCATTAAATCAGAAGATTTGGGAAATTGTTTTATGTTCACTGCTTTCTTAATCAATGATCCCGCGGATGATCCGGGTGCATACCTGGAATTCAAATACCGCCGGGAGGTATTTTTATTTGATCTGGGAGACCTGCAGCATCTGCCGCCCCGGCAGATCCGCAAAATAACGCATATATTTGTTTCCCATACCCACATGGATCATTTCATCGGTTTTGACCACCTGCTGCGCATTTGCCTCGGACGAAACCAACACATTTCACTCTTCGGGCCACCCGGTTTTCTGGTCAACGTAGAGAGTAAACTGGGAGCCTACAGCTGGAATCTCGTTAAAAATTATACCAATGATTTTGAACTGGCCGTTACTGAAATTCATGAAACCTTTAAAATAACAAGGTATTATCGTTGTCGCAATGCTTTTATGCCCGAAGATGAAGAGATATGCGCCATATCGGAGGCAAAACTAATGGAGGGAGATTCTTTCATTGTGAACTACGCGTTTCTTGATCACCGCATTCCCTGCCTGGCTTTCAGTGTAGAAGAAAGAAACCGTCTGAACATCAAAAAAAATGTCCTGGATGAAATGGGTTTGCCGACGGGCGCCTGGCTTACCAGGCTCAAAGAACAGATAATGAATAATGAATCCGCCGAAGCACCGGTGCAGGTATGGTGGAAAACCGAAAAAGGCGCGGTGGAGGAAAAGTTTGTCCTCCTCGGCACACTACAGGACAGGGCGGTAAAAATCACCTCCGGACAAAAGGTGTGCTACGTTACCGACGCCGTCTGGAGTGATGAGAATGTAGAAAAAATCGTTAAATTGGCCGGCGGCGCGGAACTGTTGTTCATTGAAGCGCCTTTCCTGCAGGAAGATGCGGCAAATGCCGCCCAAAAATATCATCTTACCGCTCATCAGGCCGGCGCCCTGGCGTCCATGGCGGATGTCAAACGTTTCATCATCTTTCATTTTTCGCCGAAGTACAAAAACCGGCGCGACGCGCTGCAAAGGGAGGCCACGAACGCCTTTAATTCACGAACATCTCTTGATAATAAACAGAAGAGATAAGATTAAAATGGAATTGCAGCAACACCACTAATTTCCCGGTTGCAGCGTAACGACGACTTCCACCTGCCGCCCCTCGCGCAGGACCATGAGTTTCAACGTATCACCCACCGCGTGGTCGTCTAAGCGCGCCAGAAGTTTGCCTACTGTTTCCACCGGCTTCCCCTCTACAGCTATGATGATGTCCCCCGGAACAATTTCTCCCCCCCGGGTTACCACCGCACCTTTCAGTCCGGCTTTTTCCGCCGCTGAACCCGGAGACACTTTCAGGATCGCGACCCCGGTCACATGCAAAAAGGCCTTCAGGCGTTCGTTGAGCCCTTCGTCCACTTCAATGCCGAGAACCGGTCGGATATATTTTCCACTGCGTATCAGCTGCGGCACTATGCGATTTACGGTATCGACCGGAACGGCAAAGCCGATGCCGGCGCTGGCCCCGCTGGGACTGTAAATTGCAGTAGTAATGCCGATAAGACGCCCTGCGGAATCGAGCAGCGGCCCTCCCGAATTGCCGGGGTTGATGGCTGCATCGGTTTGAATCAAATGCTCTATAGTGACTCCGTTGCCGCCGAGAGAACGATCCAGGGCCGAAACAATTCCCGTGGTCAGCGTCCAGTCCAGTCCAAAGGGATTACCTATGGCGAATACTCTCTGGCCAACTTTCAGGTCGTGGCTTGTTCCCAGCGGCACCGGCGGTGGAGGCTTGAAACCCACGCCGATTCTCAGCACGGCGATGTCGTGGGCCGGGCTTGCCCCGACAAGAACGGCTTTGTAATCACGTCCATCACTGAGTTTAACTATCGCTTCGCTGGCATTCTCGATAACGTGAAAGTTGGTGATGACATGTCCGGCGCTGTCCCATATAAAGCCTGAACCTGTGCCGCGCGGCACCGAAAACACGTTGCGCGTCCAATAGTCTCTAACCAGCGCTTTAGTAGTGATGAAGACAACCGAATTGCGTGATTTCTCAAACAGTTCAATTGTCGCTTTCTCATCGGCAGCAAGATCGCCGCGGGCCATTACGGCGCGAGGCGACGCATCCATTTTCGGCGCAAACCAATACCGGACGTGGGGAAAACTTCTCCAGAGCAGAATCAACAAAATGCAGGCAAGGATAATCCAAAAAATGCGCATGAGTGACCGGTTTTGCATTGGTTCACCTCCATAAAAATTATACGCAGGATCATATGAAATGTTATTTAATATGATCGATATTGCATTTGTGTGTCAAGAAAATTTTGCCTGCCTGCCTGTTTTAGACGGAGCCGTACGGCTAACCGCTGATGGCGCCGGCCAGCAAGTCACCTATTACTTTGCTGAACCGGGAAGGATTATCCAGCTTGCCGCCTTCGGAGATAACCGCCATGTCGAAGAGCAGATCCGTGTATTCTTTCAGGGCGGGGTCATCCTTATCCTTCTCATAGATAGACTTGATTTTGGCAAGAAGAGGGTGATCCATATTCAGTTCCAGCACCCGCTTGGCCCTGGGAACATTCTGGCCGCTGGCTTTCATGATCTTCTCCATGTAAGCGCTCATGTCAAAAGCATCTCCGGAAAGACAGGCCACCGAATCCTTTAGATGAGTGGATGGTTTCACTTCTTTTATATTTTCATCAAGACTGGTTTTGATAAAATCGAAAAGGGCTGAGAATTCTTCTTTTTTCTTATCGTCCACCTTATCCAGCTCCAGATCTCCCTTTTCGGCACTCTTGAAGGTTTTTTTCTCAAATTCATGGAGGTCGCGGATAACCCATTCATCGATGGGGTCAGTCATCAGGAGGACTTCCAGATCTTTTTCTTTCAGCCGCTCCAGATGGGGGCTGTTTAAAAGCGAGGTCAGGTTTTCGCCGGTAATATAGTATATATCTTTCTGATCAGGTTTCATCCGGCTTACATAATCGGCAAGCGATGAGTATTTGCCGTCCGAATGCGTAGTCTTGTAGCGCAGCAGCGACGCAATTTTGTCCCTGTTTTCGAAATCCTGGGAAATGCCGGCTTTAAAGAGATGGCCGAACTCCGCGTAGAAGGTTTCGTATTTTTCCTGTTCCAGGCTTGCGAGAAGATCGAGTATCTTCTTGACCAGATTCTTTTTGATGTTCCGGACGAGGGAATCCTGCTGAAGAATTTCACGGCTGACGTTCAGATTGAGATCCGGGGCATCAACAACACCCTTGACGAAGGCCAGGTACTGGGGCATGAGCTCCTTGCAGTTCTCCATGATGAAAACCCGCTTCGAATAAAGCTGAATCCCGTGTTTCTGTTCGTGGGTAAAGAGATCAAAAGGTATTTTGGAAGGGATATACAACAGAGCGTTGTATTCCGTTGTTCCTTCGAGTTTCAGGTGGAGATGGGCGAGAGGGGGATTCCAGTCATGGCTGATGTGCTGATAGAATTCACTGTGTTCCTCTTCCGTGACCTCTTTTTTGTCCTTCGTCCAGATTGCTTTCATGGAATTTAAGGTTTCTTCCCGGATTACTTTTTGGGTTTTGCTCTCATCCGGCTTGCCTTCCGCATCGAGAACCGGTTCAGTTCTTTCCACATCCATGACTATGGGATAGGCGACAAAATCGGAATGCTTCTTCACGGTGCCGCGGATGGTCCATTCCTCGGTGAAGTCCTGCTCGTCATTTTCCGGTTTTTTCAGTTTCAGGATGATGGTTGTACCGCGGGTTTTCTTGTCCACGGATTCAATTGTATAAGATCCGTCCCCGGCGGATTCCCACTTTGTTCCCCGTTCACTGTCGGCGGTGCGGGTGATCAGGGTTACTTTATCGGCAACTATGAAAGCGCTGTAAAAGCCCAGGCCGAACTGGCCGATGAGCTCGGGCGTCACAGCGCCCTGTTTATTGTTTGCACCGAGAGACGCGATAAAATCCGCCGTCCCGCTCTTGGCAATGGTCCCTATATTTTCAACGACTTCCTCGTGGGTCATGCCGATGCCGTTGTCGGCGATTTCCAGGGTCATATTCTCTTTGTCGGGTGTGATCTTAATTTTTAACTCAGCGCCGTCGCCGAGGAGTTCCGGCTCCATCTGCGCCCGGAATCGAAGCTTATCAATGGCGTCCGACGCGTTGGAGATAAGTTCCCGCAGAAAGATTTCGCGGTGGGAATAAAGTGAATTGATGATGACGTTCATGAGTTGCTGAACTTCAGTTTTAAATTGACGGGTTTCAACTTTTCCTTCCATGATGCCTCCAAATATATATTGTGTAATTTATTCAGATAATTGTGGGAATAAGCAGCTGTTGCGGCCAAGCGATAAAATGGTCATCAATTGCGGATTGTCAAGTCTACGGGCTGTATAAAATAAGGAAGGATATTTGTAAGCTTTTGGTGATCATAACGGCTGAGATTTTCCCTCGTTGCTGTAAATCATATTCTTTCCGACCAAATCGATAATCGTAATTTCCGGTGGAGCTAAGATACGCACCGGCGGTCCCCAGGTGCCAACGCCTCTGCTTACATAGAGCAGTTTGTTTTTCTCCAGTTCAAAATAACCGTAGTTGTTCTCAAAAAACAGGCCGGTGATGAGCCGAAAGGGAAATATCTGTCCGCCGTGAGTGTGTCCGGAAAGCTGCAAATTAAAATTATCGGCTGGATTGACAACGGGTTGATGTTTCAGCAGCAAGACGAATTTATCATTATTTGCTGCCTCCGGCATTGTTTTTGTCGAAAGGGGGTTCTCTCTGATGACAATCGGTCTTCTACCGGTTACATCATCGATCCCGACAATATTTATCCCGGCCACCTCTTTCACTTCGTCCCGGAGCATTTCAAAACCAGCCTGCCTGGTAAACTCCAGCGATTTGGCGATTCCGGCATAATACTCATGATTACCGGTCACTGCGTATTTGCCGAACTGCGGTTTAATCTGCGCCAGAAGCTCTGTCAGAGGAAGGACATTATTTAATTCTCCGTCAAGCAAATCTCCCGTGGAAACGAGGATATCGGGTTTGGCTGCATTAATTTGACCCACCAGTACCCGCAGTTGTTTTTCTTTAATGATGATGCCGACATGGACATCAGATATCTGAACGATGCGAACTTTCCCGCCGCCCGGCAAGTTTTGTCCGGTGACGATTTCCAGTCTTTTTATTCTGATTCTCTGAGCGTCAAAGTATCCATAAACAACTAAAATAAATGAAAGAAAAACAGCCAGGCCAAAGGCAATGTTACTTAACTGAACCGGGGCAATTGCGGCGGGGAAAAACCGGAAGAAAAATCTGACGATGTCAAAGACTGCACCCAGGCAGAAAAACAGGAAAATAAACGCCATCCAGAGATAACCGATGAAGGCAACAACGCGCGCCAGTATTTCCAGTTGATGGTTTTCGGCAATCCGCACCAAAAGCGGAGCAAATACCAGGATGACCATCAGGATGATAACAATTGCTTTATATACTGCGGAAAAATGAAAGACACTATCCATCCGCAGAAAGGCATAAAGATGGATTCCGCCATACAACAAAAAAAAAGTTAAAAGAAACATTGCCATAAATTATATACTCTGGATCATGTCTTCTGCTCACGGGAAGACAGGTGATTCAGATATTTCGCGCAGATTTCTTCTGCGGGCTCCAGACAAAGGCATTTTAAATACGCCTTAATAAAACCCTTGAGAAAAATCGCTGCCGGGAATGTCTGTGAATCGTCTCCTTCAAGGGCGCGCAGGTAATTGATGCGTATCCTTGTTTCCAGAGCAATATTTTCCAATGGCACCGCCACTTCTTCTCTGATCTTCCGGAGATCCGCGCCGCTTATTTTCTCCTGAGAAATTATTTCGCGAATGAGATTATTTTCCAGAACTGTTGCGCGTAGTTCAGCAGCGGCATTTTTTGTTGCCGCGGGTTTGACCTGCACCCGATTAATGTTAAAAATGCTTACCGCTTTCTTGGCAACAGTTCTTCGAGCGGATTCATCGAGAATTCCCCTCTCGATAAGTTCGTTGTCGTAATCTTCTCTTTTCTTTTCATTAATCAATGTAAGATAAGCTTTTTCCAGGAGATTCAGTATTTCTTTCCTTTCTTCCGGGGAAAAGAAAGAATAGCTGGTGAGGGAATCCGTTTGATACAGCTTTACAGCGGCATTATAAGCATTACGAACTTCAAAGGACGGCACATCCGGTTTTATATCCAGCATTTCATAATAAGTTAATTTAGCAAATTTTTTTCCCATATATGCGCTTCCTGGATCTCATAGTGAATGCAACCTGGTATAAATATCTTATAAAATATCAAACATCAACTCTTCGCCTGCGGAATCGGTGATTTGCTTGCCTAACTTGCGCAAATCACATGCCGCGCGGGTATAAGGATAACGGTCTAAGAACGATATTCGCCGGCAGATGGCATCATGGACATGTTCATCGTAAGCAATGTTCCCGACAAAATCAACCTTCAGCCCCAAATGCCTTTCAATAAGCCGGCAAATCTGCGGGCCCAACTCCGCATCATCCTGCTTACGCAGTTGATTAAGAATAAACTTGAATTTATAAGCGTTAAAATCATTTTCCAGTTTAGCGCCTGTTTCCGGGTGTATTCTTTGGACCGTCTGCATTACACATTCCGGTTTGTTATAAGCGTCATCGCCAAAAGATTGCACTGTTTCTTCTTCCAGCTCCTTAAAGTTGGAGGCGGTAAAATACTGGCGGATCCGGCGAAAATAAATAGACCGTATCAGCCGGTAAATATTTTCAATGGAAGTCGGTTCAGGTGTCGCTATAAAAATACCGTTTTGTGAAATGAGAAAAAAATCAAGAGTATTAAAAGAAGTTCCGGCGCCAAGATCGAGAAAAATACAATCGAATTTTAATTTAGCAATGGATCTCATTGTTTTCATTTTTTTTTCATAGGGAAGATTGGCAATGTCCAGCGTATCATTAGCGCCGCTGATCAGATGGAGATTGGGTATGGGTGTTTCCAGAATAATATCTTCGAGAGAGGTGCCCTTTTTTCTGATGAAATCGGAAAGGTTTTTTGCGGGATAAGGAACATTCAGAAACGTGTGAAGATTCGCCGCACCCAGATCAAGATCAATAAGCAGAGTCTTTTTGCCGAATCCGGCCAAAAGCCGTCCCAAAGTACAAGTTAAGAAACTTTTACCCGAACCGCCTTTGCCCCCGCCAATCGGCCATATATACGCCATAATTCATCCGCTCTATATTTTTGAAAGGTGGTTTATATATGACATATTAATAATATTCAAGCCTTTATGTGCAATGATAATAAAGGCAAACCGGGATGGATTACTTGCTTGACTTCTGCATGGTTTATCCATAAAAGCAGAAGCCGTTAATACCAGGTCGCATTCTTTGCCTAACTTTGTTGGCTGCGTCGTCGGCTTCCTCAACGTATTAGCAATACGCCTGCGGAGCCTCCTTCTTGCCGCCTCGTTATGCTTTGAATGCAACCTGGTATAAATTTAAATAAAATGCGGAATGTTGATGATTGATCGTGAGCCCAAAATTAAAGTTGCCCTGCTGCAAAGATGCAGCGAATCTAAAGTAACCTTAAATGGAGAGTTTTATCTGCCCGGCGGAAAGACAGTGGAAAAGATTCTTCATGTCCGGAGCGTCGCCGGAAAGATCCAGCTGTGCGATCATTCGGGGAAGAAAGTAGCCTCGCGAAAAAAAATACTTCTTACCGCCGGCGAAAATTCAACTTTTACCGTGGATGTGAAAATAGGCATCGGCTTTCACTGGCAGAGAATTCTTCAACAGACATTTCGCGGCAACATAGTTTTGCGGGCCAACCCCGACTCGTCCTTCCATCTTATTAATGAAATACCCCTGGAAGATTATCTTACCTCCGTCATTTCTTCGGAAATGTCGGCGCGCGCCCCGCTGGAGTTTTTAAAGGCGCAGGCTATCACCGCCCGCAGTTGGCTGGTCGCCATGCTTATGCGGAAAAAAAGAAATGCCAATGCGCTGCGCATTGATCAAACAGACGCCGCTGAAATAATCCGATGGCACGACACCAACGACCATTCCTGTTTTGATGTCTGCGCCGATGACCATTGTCAGCGTTACCAGGGAATATCGCAGATCACCTCTGCAAGTGTAAAGGCGGCGATTGACGCAACCCGGGGTGTATATCTGGTTCAGGACAATAAAGTCTGTGATGCCCGCTATTATAAATCCTGCGGCGGGCTCACCGAGGTTTTCGCCTCAGCCTGGGAAGATAAATCCTTTCCTTACCTCCAGAGCGTGGCGGATCATGACGGCGATTATGCCTCCGTTGCTTCCGAGGAGGATGCTGAAAAATGGTTCAGGAGTAAACCGGCTGCTTACTGCAATACTGAGGACAAAGCCTTGCTGGGCCAAATATTGCCTTCTTTTGATCAGGAAACAATTGATTTTTACCGCTGGCAGGTGAGTTACGACCGCGAAGAATTGGAAGAAATTCTGCGGAAAAAATCCGGCATTGATTTTGGCGCATTGCAGAATCTGATTGCGGTCCAGCGCGGCCCTTCCGGCAGAATCAGCAAATTGAAAATAGAAGGCACAAAGCAGACCGTCACAGTCGGCAAAGAATTGGAAATTCGCAGCTGGCTTTCTCCCACCCACCTTTTAAGCAGCGCTTTTGTTGTTACGGTCGAGCGATCGCAGGACGGCGCGGCGCAACGTTTTATCCTGGACGGCGGGGGCTGGGGGCACGGCGTTGGTTTGTGCCAGATCGGAGCTGCGGTAATGGCCGCCAAAGGATTCAGCGCCGCAGCCATCCTGGCCCATTATTTTAGAGGCGCCGAATTACAGAAATTATATGAGTAACTCCTCGCGTCTTTACAATCTGTTCAAGTACTAAGTAAATAGTGAATAGTGAATGGTAAATAGTGACAGGTAAATAGTGACAGGGATGATTACAACTGCCGACAAATTGAGTATATTAACATGGGCCTTCAACCTTTTTTCGGTGCTGATTCTTCTTTTGATCGCCCTTTCCTGGTACCGGAAGAAAAGACTCTCTCTATTTGGTAAAGTGACCATACTTATTGTTCTTGCCGGAATGGCTTCATTTGTCGATGCCTACCGGATCGAACCAAACTGGCTCAAGACCGAACATGTTGTGATTCATGACCCGGAGCTGGCAAAAGTTTTGGGAGACATCAGGATGGTGCAGATTTCCGATATTCATCTTCAAGGCGGAATTGGAAATCGGGAAAGAAACCTCATTGCCCAGGTCAATGCCTTGAAACCGGACCTTCTTTTCATCACCGGAGACTTTTTCAGCAACAAGCAAAAGAGGGAACTGGCTGCCGAAGTTTCGGCGCTCTCTGAATTAATTCGAAGTTTTAAAACAACGACGGGCATCTTTGGCGTTTTGGGCAATTATGACGGCCCCTTGAAGAACCCTGCAATCATGAGAGAATTTAAGGCCGCTGGCATCGACATTCTTATCAACGAAAACCGGGCAGTGGCTTTGCCCAATCACAAGATCCTTTATCTGGCCGGGTTCGGCTATTCACGGAGCAAGCGTGTCAAGTTGCAGACCTTCAGCGGTATCCCATCTGATGCACCGGTTGTTTTGCTCGCCCATGATCCCGACAATTTTGGCGAGGCCATCGGGGCGGGGGTGAACCTTCTTTTAGTCGGTCATACGCATGGAGGCCAGATAGGCATCCCCTTTCTGGTTGAAAAATCAGCATCCGCCAACAAATCACCTTTCATGAGAGGACTTTTCGTGCTGGGCAAAACCAAGATGTATGTGAACCGGGGGATCGCTACCACGCACGTCCCGATACGCTTTTTCAACCGGCCCGAAATAACGGTAATAACCGTAATGAGTAAATAGTAACGAGTAACAAGTGACAAGTGACGGGTGATGAGAAACAGGTTCAAGAACCAAGGAGCAATAAAGTGAAGCTGGTTTTCATATTTTTGCAGCCCATGAGTCCTCCAAGAGGTTTTAAATGAAAGAAAAAAACCGGAATCCCTGGTTCTGGGTGCCCACCGTTTACATCGCCGAAGGTGTTCCCTATGCCATTGCCATGACCGTCAGTGTCATTCTTTACAAAAACATGGGACTCTCCAACACGCAAATCGGTCTTTATACGAGCTGGCTTTCCCTGCCCTGGGTAATCAAACCATTTTGGAGCCCCTTTATCGATTTGTTCCGTACCAAGCGTTTCTGGATAATCGCCATGCAGATAGCCATAGGCACATCGTTTGCCGGTGTCGCCCTGACTCTGCCCGCGACTGATTTTGTCCGTTACTCACTGGCGATGTTCTGGATTGTGGCTTTTTCGTCGGCCACGCATGATATTGCCGCCGACGGTTTTTATATGCTGGGGCTCGATACGCCGCAGCAGGCGGCGTTTGTCGGCGTGCGCACGGTTTTCTACCGTGTGGCCACCATCGCCTCCGAAGGCGGTCTGGTGATGTTGGCAGGGAGCTTGCAAAAATCCGGCTATCCGGTTGCCTCGGCCTGGTCGATCACGTTTTTTATAGCCGCCGCGGTTCTTCTGACTCTCTATTTGTACCATTTCCTTGTTTTGCCTTATCCGGCAACTGATCGCAACGCACCGCTGGATAAGGGCAAAAGTTTTCTGGCGGAGTATTTTCGCATCATCACATTGTTTTTCCGGCGCAAAGATATTGTTATCATTATCTGCTTCTTTTTGTTTTACCGCTTTGCCGAAGCGCAGCTGGTGAAGATGGTCGCCCCTTTTCTGCTCGATTCCCGCGCCAAAGGCGGTTTGGGATTGACGACCGGTGAAGTCGGTATCATCATTGGCACGGTTGGTGTTGTGGCGGTCATGCTCGGTGGGCTTTTGGGCGGCTATGTCATTTACAGAAACGGCCTGAAATTCTGGCTGTGGCCGATGGTTATCATCATGCATGTGCCGGATTTGATCTTTGTGTATCTGTCCCAGACGCAGCCGGAAAGCCTCTGGCTGATCAGTTCGGCCGTGGCGCTGGAAAAATTCGGTTACGGTTTCGGCTTTACAGCCTTTACTATGTATTTGATCATGGTCGCTCAAGGAGAATATAAAACTGTGTTTTACGCCGTCGGTACCGGAATAATGGCCCTCGGCCTGATGCTGCCCGGGATGGCCAGCGGCTGGATCCAGGAAATGCTGGGATATAAAAACTTTTTTATCTGGATAATGCTCACCACCATCCCCGGCTTCATCGTCGCAGCACTGGTGAAGATTGATCCGGAGTACGGGAAGAAATAGAAAGATATCGACTTTTGGAGGTGAAAATGGCGTCCAAAGAAATTGACCGTGCCGATAAAACATATTTAAGCTTTGTCCGGGAAATAAAAGACAGGGTTGTGTCCGCGAGAATTTCGGCTGCTCGCGCTATTAACCGGGAGCTGATTAATCTTTATTGGGATATCGGGAAAGCAATTGTCGAGCAGCAAAACAAACATCGCTGGGGTAATGCAGTGGTGGAAATGCTGTCGAAGGATTTGCAGGCGGAATTCCCTTCCGTGACGGGCTTTTCTCCACGCAACCTCTGGGATATGAAAAGGTTTTATGAAACGTATGTAAGCGCTCCACCAATTCTGCGACAGCTTGTCGCAGAATTGCCTTGGGGGCATAACATCCTTATTCTCCAACAAGTCGCCGAAGAACCAGCCCGCCGATATTATATGGAAGCCGCCGCCAAATTTGGTTGGAGCCGCAACGTGCGGCTAAATCAAATTAAAGCCAAAGCTTATGAACGCGCGCTGCTGGAAAAAAAGACGCATAATTTCCCCTCCGTACTGCCTGCTTATCTGGCGGAGCAAGCTGACGAGGCGCTCAAAAGTTCTTACAATCTGGAGTTTCTGGGAATCAGCCACGAAGTTAAAGAACGGGAACTGGAAAATCGGCTGATTGAACGGCTGCGCGATTTTATTCTCGAACTCGGTTATGGATTTTGTTTTGTCGGCAGACAATATCGTCTTGCTATCGGGCAAAATGACTATTTTGTTGATCTGCTTTTTTACCATCGTTTTTTAAAGGCATTGGTCGCTATTGAATTGAAGATAGGAGAATTTGAACCGGAGTATGCCGGTAAAATGGATTTCTATCTGAATCTGCTCAATGATAAAGAAAAAGCTCCGGATGACAATCCATCCATTGGCATTATTTTGTGCGCAAAAAAAGACGACATGGTGGTCGAATTTTCTTTAAGGACCAAGACAAATCCCATAGGTGTGCCCGAATATCATCTGACCAAAAGATTGCCCCGAGAGTTCAAAGGCAAGCTACCCACGGAAAAAGAGTTGCGCTCGGCGCTGTTAAACGAATCTGATACCGAAAAGTAAATATGCCCATGATATGGAAACATAAACCCGTCTTTTACGCCATCGGTACTGAAATAATGGCCGTAGGCATGATGATTCCCGCAATGGCCAGCGGCTGAATTCAGGAAATGCTGGGCTATAAAAATTTCTATTTCTGGATTCTGCTCACCACCATCCCGGGCTTTATCGTCGCTGCACTGGTGAAGATCGATCCGGGGTACGGGAAGAAGTAGCGGGCCGGGCTTGTGAAGGGAAATGGTTGTGAAAACATTTGCGGATAATGTCATAGAGTTTAATCAATCTCTCGATTTCAGGGGGTCGTTGCCTCAAAACATAAAAATCATGAATCCTTTTAAAGAAAATGAAAAAGTAATGCCACTTTCTTCTTCCTTTTATAAGAAATATTACAACGATAACAGGCCACGTCATTTAATTTTAGGCATTAATCCGGGAAGGTTCGGCGCTGGCGTGACAGGAGTACCTTTCACCGACACAAAACGACTGAGAGATGAATGTGGCTTAAATTATTCCGGCAAAGAAACCCACGAACCATCTTCTGTATTTGTTTATGAAGTAATAGAGGCGTATGGGGGCGTCGAAAAATTTTATAACGCCTTTTACATTAGTGCGGTCTGCCCCCTTGGTTTTACCATCAGCAATGCCCGGGGCAGGGAGAAGAATTACAACTATTATGACAACCGCGAACTTACCAATTCAGTTTCCGGTTTTATTGTTGATAGTATCAAGGCGCAAATCAAGTTCGGCGTAGAAACTGATATCTGCTACTGCTTAGGGACCGGCAAGAATGAAAAATTCCTGCGCATGATAAACGATGAGCATGCTTTTTTTAAAAAGATAATTGCACTGGAGCATCCCAGATATGTGATGCAATACAAATCAAAATTCAAGAACCAATACATCGACAAATACATTAAAGCATTTGATCAGACAAGATAAGAAAAAGCACATTAGAGTATGGAATTATTCTGAACCCGAAAGAAATAAGGCGCAGGAAAGATGGAACACGTTTTTAAACGTTTGTATTAAGCCTTTTCAACCCTCCCGTCCCCCTATTGCCTCCGATTTTACGGTTGCAATGTTTCCTCAAAGTTGTATGATGCCGAAACAATTAAGAAGTTAATAATTAATTATCAATCAGGTTGTGATCTGTGGCGGAAAAGGAAGCAAAAGCAAGGATCAAGATCAATAAACTACTGGAAGAAGCAGGATGGAGGTTCTTTGATTCCAAATCCGGCAAAGTAAATATTCTATTGGAGAACAATATCAAACTGACTACCTCTTCCCTAAGTGAGCTTGGTGAAGACTTTGAAAAAACTACAAATGGATTCATTGATTTTCTTTTACTGGATGCGCAAGGCTTTCCATTTATTGTTTTAGAAGCCAAGGCTGAAGATAAAAATCCTTTGTTTGGTAAAGAGCAAGCAAGAAAATATGCCACATCGCAAAACTGCCGCTTTGTTATTCTTTCCAACGGTAATATTCATTATTTTTGGGACTTGGAAAGAGGCAATCCCCATATAATCAGCCGTTTTCCATCACCGGCAACTGTAAGAGGTTATGACAGCTTCAGACCAAATAGAGACAGCCTGATTGCGGAAGACCTTGCCCACGACTACATTGTCTTAACGCAGAGACCGGATTTTAAAGCTGACCCGACATATCAAGATGAACAAAAACGTCAAACATTCATTGAGATCAATAAGCTTCGTTTTCTAAGAAAATACCAGCTTCAAGCCGTACAAGCGATTCAAAAAGCTGTCGGCAATAGCTGCGACCGTTTTCTTTTTGAAATGGCCACAGGAACAGGGAAAACGCTTGTCGCCGCGGCGGTTATTAAATTATTCCTTCGTACCGGCAATGCAAGGCGTATTCTGTTCCTTGTTGACCGCCTGGAGCTGGAAGATCAGGCATACAAAGCTTTTGTTTCCTATCTGAAAAATGACTACACAACGGTAATATATAAGGAAAGCCGCGATGATTGGCGAAAAGCGGAAATCGTGGTTTCCACTATACAAACCTTTTTGTCCAATAACCGGTACAAGCGGCTTTTTGCACCTGATGATTTTGACCTCGTCATTTCAGATGAAGCACATCGCAGTATTGGCGGCAACAGCCGGGCTGTATTTGAATATTTTATCGGCTATAAACTTGGCTTGACCGCAACTCCTAAAGATTATCTCAAGCATATTGATGCATCGCATTTGGGTGAAAACGATCCCCGCGAACTGGAAAGGCGGCTTTTGCTGGATACCTATAAAACTTTCGGTTGCGAAAATGGCGAACCGACATTCCGTTATTCGCTTATTGACGGCGTCAAGGAAGGCTACCTTGTTAATCCGGTTGTTGTGGATGCACGGACGGAAATAACCACACAATTACTTTCCGATGAGGGTTATTCCGTTATGATTGCAAATGAAGATGGAACGGAAAGTAAAGAAACTTTCATTCAACGCGATTTTGAAAAAAAGTTCTTCTCGGAAAATACAAACGACGTTTTCTGCCGATCCTTTCTGGAAAATGCTCTGTGTGATCCCATTACCGGTGAAACAGGCAAGGCGATTGTGTTTTGTGTTTCTCAAAATCATGCCGCCAAAATTACGCAAATCCTGAATGACTATGCGCACAAGATTTATCCCGGTAAATACAAATCGGATTTCGCCATCCAGGTAACATCGCGAATTACCGATGCTCAGCAACACACCATCAACTTTACCAATAACAGGCTTTCGGGAACTGCTAATTTTAATCCATCGTACAAAACCGGCAAAACAAGAGTCTGTGTGACGGTTGGCATGATGACAACGGGCTATGACTGTCCCGATCTTCTTAACCTGTGTCTGATGCGCCCTATCTTTTCACCCACCGATTTTATTCAAATCAAAGGGCGCGGTACGAGAAAATACAACTTTGCCATAGATATCATTGATCCGCAAGTGAAAGAGCAAACCGTAGAAAAACAAAAATTGAATTTCAAGATGTTCGATTTCTTCGCCAACTGCGAATACTTTGAAGAAAAATTCAAGTACGATGAAATCTTGAAGCTGCCTGTTAAAAGTTATCAAGAAGCCGAAGGCGATGGTGGTGAAGGCGGCGGTGAGCGAGTCGGCCTCTATGATAGCGCGCTGCCGGATTACATCAGGAAATTACAACATACGACCGTTGGCCCGGAAGGCATGAAAATCGACCGTATGTATTTTCAGAAATTTGAACAAACTATTACTGAACACCCGGCCTTGAAAGAGCAGGCCGAAGCCGGGAAGTGGGAAGAACTTTTAGGCTATATTGAAAAGAACATTCTCGATAAGCCGGAAGAATTTTTTACGCTGGAAAAGCTGCGGGCGTCTGTGCATGCCGACCGGCGCATCAGTCTGCGGGAAATGATCGAAAAGATTTTCGGCATGATTCCTTTCTTCAAAACCAAAAACGAGTTACTTGATGAGGAATTTGATAAATTTGATAGCCGCTATTTGCCGAAGGAAGAATATTTCTCTTACGCCAAAACGGTATTTAAGGCATATATCAGCGATCCGGAATTCCGAGATATTGTGGACAAAGGTAATTTCGCCTATCTGAATGTTTCGCCATATGGTGAAGCTTTCAAAAAGCTGACACCGGAACTGCGCCGCGCCATAGCCGAATATATCAAAGATTTTGTGTCCCTGAACAAATTTGCTGCATAACTGCCAGAGGGAATATGGAAAAAATAAAGGTGCTGGATACAGCGATTTCGTTTTACACAAAAGAGAAGGTGGATTACATATGCCTGACTGACATTGCTCGGCATAAAAACACTGACCGAACTGATGATTTGATCAGAAACTGGCTCAGGAACAGGAATACTATCGAATTTCTGGGAATCTGGGAGCAACTTAATAACCCTGATTTTAAACCCGTCGAATTCGACGGGTTTAAAAAGCAAGCCGGATTAAACAGCTTTACGCTGACGCCCAGCCAATGGATAGAAAAGACAAACGCTATCGGGATTATTTCCAAGGCGGGACGCTACGGCGGCACTTTCGCACATAAAGATATCGCTTTTGAGTTTGCTTCCTGGATTTCTGTGGAATTTAAACTCTATTTGATTAAAGAGTTTCAGAGATTAAAGGAAGAAGAAGTATCTTCAGAACGGCTGGAGTGGAACCTTCAGCGCACCTTGTCCAAAATCAATTACACAATTCATACCGATGCTATTAAAGAAACACTGATTCCGCCGCTCATCAGCAAAAGACAGACCTCACTGGTCTATGCCAGTGAAGCGGACGTTTTGAATTTGGCCCTGTTCGGCAAGACAGCTAAAGACTGGCGCGACGCAAACCCGCAGAAGGCGGGCAATATCCGCGACTACGCCACCCTTGAGCAGCTTGTAGTGCTCACCAATCTGGAAAGCATCAATGCTGTGCTTATTCGTCAGGGACTGCCGCAAAATGAAAGACTCATCAAGCTCAATGAAATAGCGATCATTCAAATGCGTTCTCTGCTGTCCAATCAAACAATCAAGAGGTTAAAATAGTGCTGGATAACGAAACAAAACGCCGCATCGACACAGCACGCGATGTCCTTGTCGGAAAAGTTCCCGACCCTAAAAGTCAGGTCGAACAAATCACGATAGCCTTGATATACAAGTTCATGGACGATATGGATAAAGAAGCTGTCGAAATGGGCGGGAAAGCCAGTTTCTTTGCCGGCGATTATCAAAAATATGCCTGGTCGAAAATATTTGCGCCGCAACTTGGCGGCTTTGAAATGCTGGCACTTTATGCCGACGCCATAACCCGCATGGCGCAAAACCCCAACCTTCCACAGCTCTTCCGGGATATTTTTAAAAACGCCTACCTGCCGTACCGTGATCCCGAAACGCTCAAGCTTTTTTTGAAAACCATCAACGATTTTTCCTATGATCATTCCGAGCGCCTCGGTGACGCATTTGAATACCTGCTGTCCGTATTGGGCTCTCAGGGCGATGCCGGGCAATTTCGCACGCCGCGCCATATTATCGACTTCATGGTGCAGGTGGTCGCCCCGCAGAAAAACGACACCATTCTTGACCCGGCTTGCGGCACCGCCGGATTTTTGATTTCCTCTTTCAAATATATCTTAAAGGCCAATACGAAGAAAATACCCGGTGACGGGCTGACTACCGATGAACGCAAGAAGCTTTTGGCTAATTTCAAGGGCTACGATATTTCGCCGGACATGGTGCGGCTGTCACTGGTCAATCTCTATCTGCATGGCTTTGTCCAGCCGCAGATATTAGAGTATGACACGCTCAGCAGTGAAGATCGCTGGAACGAGTATGCCGATGTGATTATGGCTAATCCGCCCTTTATGTCGCCCAAAGGCGGCATCAAACCACACAAGAAGTTTTCGGTCCAAAGTAACCGCAGCGAAGTTCTGTTTGTGGATTACATCGCCGAACACCTGCGGCCTACCGGACGGGCGGCGGTAATTGTGCCAGAAGGGATAATCTTTCAATCCGCCGGGGCCTATAAACAACTACGCAAAATGCTGGTGGACAAGTATCTGTATGCCGTCGTCTCCTTGCCTGCCGGTGTCTTTAATCCCTATTCCGGCGTCAAAACGTCCATTCTGTTTTTAGATGTGCAACTCGCCAGGAAAACCGATGCGATACTATTTGTCAAAATTGAAAACGACGGTTTTGGACTGGGTGCGCAAAGGCGGGAAATGGCAGGCAGCGATCTGCCGGATGCGGCCAACATACTTGCCGATTATATAAAAGCCTCGCGTTCCGGTACACTCGACACATTTAAGCCGGAAGGAAAACCTTGCTGCGCCTTGCTGGTGAAGAAAGAAACACTGGCGGAAAATGGTGAGTATAATTTGACTGGTGAGCGTTATCGGATAGCGAAGCGCAAAGTGAATCAAAAATGGCCGATGGTTGAATTGAAAGAATTATGCGCGTTTGTCAGCGGTTTTGCATTTAAAAGTGAAAATCTTTTTAAAGAACCTCCTGATAATTCTTTTTTACCGGTAATAAAAATTGGAAGTTTTGGAAATAGAGGGTATGTATCAGCAACTGATGTTGAATATCATAAATATTCCAATGAACTTGAGAAATTCCTGGTGCGAAAAGGTGACATAGTTATCGCCATGACCGGTGCGACGGTGGGTAAAACCGCTATCAGTCAATATGACAATTTTTTATTAAATCAGCGTGTTGGTTTAGTTAGAAGCAATGAGAAAACTAATCAAGATTATTTACGCATTATGTTGTTCTCAGATTCGTTTTATGATTTTTGTCAAAAAACGGCTGGTGGTGGCGCTCAGGGTAACATTTCTCCAAGTTATCTCCAAGACTATAAAATTCCCTTTCCACCGCCGGAAGTTCAGCGAGAGATTGTGGCGGAAATTGAGGGCCATCAGAAACTCATCGATGGAGCACGTCAGGTAGTCGAAAACTGGAAACCGCAAATTGACATTGATCCCGAATGGCCGATGGTAAAGCTTGCTGAAATCATTGATGATATTGAAACGGGTGTAAGTGTTAATTCAATCAATAGAAATATAGTAGAAGGTGAAATTGGAATTCTCAAAACAAGTGCAGTTACGTACGGTGTATTTAAACCAGAAGAACATAAAGCAGTTTTGCCTGACGAAATAACAAGAGTAAAGTGTAATCCCAAAAAGAACTCAATTATAATAAGTAGAATGAATACAGAAGCCATGGTTGGAGCAAGTGCTTATATTGATAAAGATTACAGTAATTTGTATTTGCCCGACCGCCTTTGGCAAACCGCAATAAATAGAAAGGATGTAAATGTAAAGTATCTGCATTTAATTATATCTTCCGATAGTTATAGAAAAAGGATTAGCGATATATGCGGTGGTACAAGCGGAAGTATGAAGAATATTTCAAAAACAAATTTCCTTGGGCTATCAATCCCCCTGCCACCTCTTACAGTCCAGCGTGAAATCATCGCCAAAATTGAAGCCGAGCGTAAGGCTATTGACGGCTGCCGGGAATTGATTGCCATTTACGAAGCCAAGATTAAACAGGTCATTGATAAAGTTTGGGAAGATTGATCATGGACATAGACGATTCGGTAAATAGTATCAGTACAAATGAGCCTGTAGACGACATTAAAGCGGATGCCGAAACAGAAAAATTTTTAATTGGAATCGAAAAATTTGATGCCGTACTTTTTTCTGATTTATTATTGAACGAACTCAGAGATATTGAGCCTTTATTATCACACGAGAAATATGCACAATACATTCTACAGGATTGAATGAAACAAAAGGGTTATCAAAGATAAGAGAAAGGAATAGCAATAATGACAATCGATTTTTTCTGCTGGAATAGATGAACCACCTGCCGGAAAACAAGAGAGTTTCTCTTGGAGAAAAATGTGGAAATCAACGAGCGGGATTTTTTTAAAGCACCTTTTACACGCATGGAAATTGAGGCGCTGCTGCAGGGGCAACCTGCTTCGGTTATGTTCAGTTTTCGCTCCCCCGCTTTCAAAAAGCTCGGGCTGGATCAGGAAAAACTTACTGACGATGATTTAATCAATCTCATGCTGCACGAACCGCGCTTAATTCGCCGTCCCGTTGTAAAGCTGGGCGGAAAAGTTTACTTTGGCGCGGACAGCAAAATGCTGGCGGAGATTCTGCCATCGGGGAAATGAACAGAAATTCAATCCATATTATAAGCACTCTGGATTCCCGCCTGCGCGGGAATGACTTGTCTGGCAATCTTTAAGGAGATATAAAATGGCGAAGAAATCATTACCACTTTCCAAAGTCTACAGTTTGCTGGAATCAGGACCGGTTATTCTGGTCACAACCGCCCGCAAGGAAAAATCAAACATCATGACGATGTCCTGGCATACGATGATCGATTTTGAGCCGCCGCTGGTGGGGCTGGTTCTGAGCGACCTGAATTATTCGTTCGGTTTATTGAAGGCCTCCAAAGAGTGCGTCATCAATATTCCCACGGTGCAGATAGCGGAAAAAGTCGTCGGCTGCGGCAATGTTCATGGCGACAAGGTAAATAAATTTGAAAAATTCGGTCTGACGCCGAAGCCCGCTTCCCTGGTCGGCGCTCCTCTGATTGAGGAATGTTATGCCAATTTCGAGTGCCGGGTGGCCGATACGAAGATGGTTGCCAAATACGGTCTTTTCGTCGTTGAGGTGGTCCAGGCCTGGATTGATCCTAAAGTTAAAAATCCGGAGACAATTCATCACCTCGGGAAAGACAATTTTATGGTTGCGGGGGAGAGAATTAAAATAAAGACGAAAGTGAAATGACTACAACCAGACAAATCAATACAGCCTTTATTCTGGGGGCGGGGTTGGGCACTAGGCTCCGGCCGCTTACCGACAACACGCCCAAGCCGCTTTTGCCCATCGGCGGCAGGCCGATTATCATGTATGCGATGGAGCATCTGCAGGCAGTCGGCGTGCAGCGGTTCATCATCAATACGCATCACTGCGCCGGAAGATACGCCGAGGTTTTTCCGGAAGGCAACTGGCGGGGCATTCCGATAACTTTCCGTCACGAGCCGATCCTGCTGGATACGGCAGGCGGCATCAAGAACATTGAAGACCTGATTGCTGAAGATGAACGCATCATTGTTTATAACGGCGATATTATCAGCAGTCTGCCGCTGGCGCCCTTGCTGAAGAGACATGCCTCCGACAAGTTGGAAGTCACGCTGGTGCTGCGCTCCCGGGGGCCACTCCTGAATGTCAACATCGATGCAAACGGTTTTATCTGTGATATGCGTCATCTTTTAAAAAATCCGGGGGTGCAGAGTTGCCTTTTTGCCGGAATTTACATTGTAGAAAAATCTTTTTTGCGCAGGCTATCAGCGGGTAAAATTGAGTCAATCGTGCCGCCGCTGGTGGCGATGATCAAGGAAAATCCCCGGGCCGCGCGCGGCGTGGTGATCGATGAGGGCTACTGGTATGATCTGGGGACGATTGAGGAATATAATAGGTTGAAAGACGGAGATTTTTGAGTGGCAGAACAAGGGGTTGCAACCCCTTGTTCTATGAATGTAAAAAGGGAAGCACCTGTGTCATTCCCTTGCGAATGACAATGAGACAAGGGAATCCAGGAAACAAAGTAGCCGGATTGCCAATCTCCGCAAGGTTACTGTGTCATAAATGTCATTGCGAGCGAATACAATGAGCGAAGCAATCTCGTAAAATCTTGAAAATATTAGATTGCCACAACGCCTGAGAGGCGTTTCGCAATGACAATTAGCTGTTGCAACACAGTCTCCAGCGGAGGACATTAAAAGGAATTTATGAATAAAGAAATCCAAAATTTTTTAGCCGATAATCTGGGTGTTCCGGCATGGGAAATGATTCCCATTAAGAAAGGCGGCTCTGACCGCAGTTTTTTCCGGGTTTTGCTGCCGGATCAATCGAGTTTTATTTTTATGCACTATGGCACCGATGTCGCGGAAAACTCCTGCTGGGCGGGAATCAATGAGTTTCTGGCGGGCATCGGGGTCTGCGTGCCGCAGATCATTGCTCAAGATGCAGACCTTCATTTTATTCTACTCGATGATTTGGGCGATATCGATTTATGGTCGCAAAGGTTCTTACCCTGGGAGCAGCGCCGGGAGTATTATTTTCAGGCATTGCAACAGATCCGCAAGCTGCATGCTTTTGATCTCACCCAACTGCCCTCAGGTTTGCAACTGGCGGAGAGCTACAGCGAAAAGCTTTACCGTTGGGAACATGATTATTTTCTCGAAAACTTTGTCGGCGCCGTCTGCCGGTTAGAACTTGCTCCGACTTTTGTCAGGGATTTGGAGCAGGAATTAAATGATTTGACCGGCGGCCTGCAAAAAACAGAACCGTCCCTGATTCATCGTGATTTGCAGTCGCAGAATATCATGCTGAAGAACGGGCAGGCGGTGCTGATTGATTTTCAGGGCATGCGCCGCGGCTGCCTGTTTTATGATCTGGGTTCTTTGATTTACGATCCTTACGTGAGCTTTACCGATAGCGAACGCAATGAGCTCACTTCATTTTATTATGACTTGATGAAGCCCTCGTATACCCTTGATGAGTTTACCAATAATTTCCGGGAGGCTTCGGCGCAAAGACTCATGCAGGCGTTGGGAGCGTATGGTTTTTTGGGACTGAAAAAAAACAAACCGGATTTCCTGAAGCATATCGATCACGGCATTAATAATTTATTGGCAGCAACAGCTTCTTTGGAAACGTTGCCGGTTCTCCGGGAACTCGCAGGTCGTTGTATCCAAAAGCTGGCTCACGACAAAATATAATTGGTGGATGAAGCGTCGCGGTTCCACCAAAAGACGACGACAAAGGCGTTGCAAGCATGTCCTCGATATGCTAGACAAACGCACAATATTATAACGTTTCCGGAGCAGGCTATGAATACAAAGTACGAACCTCAAAAAATTGAAGAGAAATGGCAAAAAAAGTGGGAAGAAGAACAAACTTTTAAAGTTACGGAAGACCCGCAAAAGAAAAAATACTATCTACTGGAAATGTTTCCCTATCCTTCCGGTAAAATTCATATTGGCCACGTCCGCAATTATACAATCGGTGATGTTGTTGCCCGTTACAAGCGCATGAAAGGCTTTAATGTTCTGCATCCGATTGGCTGGGACGCTTTCGGCATGCCGGCGGAAAACGCCGCCATCGAACACAAAATCCATCCATCGAAATGGACCCATGAAAACATCGAGCACATGAAAAAGCAGCTCAAGCGCATGGGTTTCAGCTACGACTGGGATCGGGAAGTCGCTACCTGCGAACCGGAGTACTACCGCTGGGAGCAGCTCTTCTTTATCTGGATGTATGAAAAAGGCCTCGCCTATAAAAAACGCTCCAGCGTTAATTTTTGCACCAAATGCGACACGGTCCTGGCCAACGAACAGGTGGAAGGCGGCCTGTGCTGGCGCTGCGGCACGGAAGTGACGGAAAAAGTCCTGGATCAGTGGTTTTTCAAAATCACCGCCTACATCGAAGAACTTTTGGAATATTGCGACAAGCTGCCCGGCTGGCCGGAGCGCGTCATGACCATGCAGAAAAACTGGATCGGCAAGAGCTACGGCTGTGAAGTAGATTTTCCGATGGTTGGCTCCGCAGGCGCGATTAAAGTATTCACGACCCGGCAGGATACCCTTTTTGGAGCAACGTTCATGCTGGTGGCGGCTGAACATCCGCTGGTCATGCAACTGGCCCACGGGAAACCCTGCGAAAAAGATGTCCGGCAATTTGTGGAAAAAGTCAAAAAGCAGGACAAACTGATGCGGACATCCGAATATTATGAAAAGGAAGGGCTCTTTCTGGATTCCTACTGCAAAAACCCGCTCACCGGCCGGGAAATGCCCATCTTTGCCGCCAACTTTGTTCTGGCCGATTACGGCACCGGCTGCGTCATGGCTGTTCCCACGCACGACCAGCGCGACTTCGAGTTTGCCCAAAAATTTAACTTGCCGTTGATAGTAGTTATTCAGCCCAAAGACAGAGAGCTCGATGCGGAAAAAATGACTGAAGCCTATGTGGATGAAGGCGTCTTAGTAAATTCGGACCAGTTCAACGGTATGGAAAACACCAAAGTCCTGGAGGCCATCGCCGATTTTCTGGAGGCCGAAGGGAAAGGCAAGCGTACGATTCAATACCGTCTGCGCGACTGGGGTATCTCGCGCCAGCGCTACTGGGGTGCGCCCATTCCCATGATTAACTGCGATAAATGCGGAATTGTGCCCGTCAAAGAAGAAGACCTGCCGGTAGTGCTTCCGGGAAATGTGGTTTTCAGACCGGAAGGCGGCTCGCCGCTCGCGGCGCTTCCCGAATTTGTCGCAACCACCTGCCCCAACTGCGGAGGCCCGGCTGCGCGCGAGACCGATACGATGGATACGTTCGTGGAATCATCCTGGTATTTCGACCGCTATTGCTGCCCGGATTATGACGTCAAACCAGGCCTGGACCGCAAGGCGCTGGATTACTGGATGCCGGTAGATCAGTACATCGGCGGCATCGAGCATGCAATTTTGCATCTGCTCTATGCACGGTTTTATACCAAGATGCTGCGCGACTTCGGCGTGATAGGCGTGGACGAGCCCTTCACCAATCTGCTGACGCAGGGCATGGTCTGCAAGGAAACGATGAAATGCAAAGAACATGGTCATCTTTTCCCGGAGCAGGCAGCCAACGGCAAGTGCCATATCTGCGGCCAGGATGTGATCATCGGTAAAACGGAAAAAATGTCCAAGTCGCTCAAAAACGTGATTGATCCGGACTATCTCGTGCAAAACTATGGAGCCGATACGGCGCGGATATTCTGCCTGTTTGCCGCACCGCCGGAGAAAGACCTTGAATGGAGCGATCAGGGCGTCGATGGATCATTCCGTTTCCTGAACCGTCTGTGGCGAATCTTTGATGATTACCTGGAGGATATCAAAGCGGTCCCGGCTGCACTTCAAAATGTTGCACTGGAGGGCGACCTTAAAGCGCTGAGGAGAAAGACGCATCAGACCATTCGCAAGGTCACGACAGATATTGAAGACCGCTTCCATTTCAATACAGCCATCAGCGCGGTAATGGAGCTGGTCAACGCCATTTACGCGGTCAAGCGTCCCACGGCAGATGATAAAACCGCGCTGGCGGTGATTCGCGAGGCGCTGGGAGCGGCGGTTTTGCTGCTTACGCCCATTGTACCGCATATGACGGAAGAGCTCTGGCACATGCTGGGACATGAAACATCCGTGGCCGATGTTGCCTGGCCTGAATTTGATCCGGCCATCGCCAGTGAAGACGCGATGACGATCGTCGTGCAAATCAACGGCAAACTGCGCAGCCGGATGACTGTTTCCGTCGATGAGGACGCGGAAAAAATCAAAGCCGATGCGCTGGCCGATGAGAAGATCGTTGCGCTGACCAAAGACGTGAAAATTATAAAAGTGATTTACGTACCCAAAAAGCTGGTCAACATTGTTGTTGCTTCGTAAAGAGGTTTGATTATGAAAAAGTTACCCGGACAGCCCCTGCTCAGGGCATTATTGTTCTGCTGTTTTTTCACCATGGTCATTGCCTGCGGCTATGCCTTTGCCCCGCAGGGTGAATACATCGATAAAAAAATTCAGAAAATTTATGTAGGACAATTTGCTAACAAGACTTCTTATGCCGATGTGGAAAATTATGTGCGCACAGCCTTCATCGACCAGTTTATTCAAACTCAGCGGTTTAAAGTTGTCGAGACGGAAGAAGCGGCGGATGCGGTCGTCAAAGGCAGCGTTGCCTCTATTACGACGGCTCCACTTTCCTATCGCCAATCTACAATAGTAGCTGAAGAGCGGGCGACAATGACCCTGGAGTTAACTTTCCGGGAAAAAGAAAGCGGCAAAGACATCTGGAAGACGCAGGGCATGAGCGGAACAACCGATTACACTGTCAGCGGCGATGTGAACGCGCTGCCGGCAACAAGAAAAACTGCATTCGTGAAACTGGCCAATGACACCGCGGAAAAAACTTTCAACCAAATGATGTCCGGTTTTTAATCAGTTGTCCGGAAGCATTACTCGATAATCATGACTTCATCGTTCTATAAATTCGGCGAATATTTACTTTATGCTCTGAATAACACAGAGCATACGGCACCCCTCAGCCTGATCAACGCCAACCCTGTTCAGGATATTAAAAATTTATCCACCTTTTTGCAAAAACTCAAAAGTTCTTATTTACTCGTTGTCACGGCGGGAAAGGAAATCAGAATTGATAGCAGCGTTGTCCGCCGTCTGCTGCAGGTTGCCGCAGATTCCCAGGCAGGGCTTGTGTATGCAGACTATTTTCTGGAAAAAGAAGATGAACTGATTCCCTGTCCCCTTATCGATTATCAGCCGGGCAGTATTCGTGATGATTTTAACTTTGGCGATGTTTTGCTTTTTTCGACGGCCGCTGTGCAATCTGCCCTAACAAAGGACGGCGCAATGCCGCAGGATCCAGCTTTGGCTTTTTTCGATTTGCGACTGAAAATTTCCCTCGCTTATCAAATTTTCCATATTCCCGAATTCCTTTATACTGTTGCTGCGAAGAAAGCAGTTGCGGGAAACGGGAAAAATGAACAAGAGGAAGCGCATTTCGCTTATGTTGCCGCCCGGAATTTCGCCAGGCAGAAAAAGCTGGAGAAGCTGGCGACAAACTATTTAAAACTGCGTGGCGCTTATTTGACCGCACGCACTAAAAAAGCAGGTCCGGCGGATGCGGGATTTCCCGTGGAGGCCAGTATTGTCATTCCGGTGTTCAACCGCCGGAAGACCATTGAGGATGCTTTGCAAAGCGCCCTTGCCCAAAAAACAGACATTAGCTTCAATATCATCGTCGTGGATAATCATTCTACCGATGGCACAACAAAAATTGTCAAAAAACTGGCCGTCCGGAATACGCAAATTCAACATCTGATTCCGCAGCGCCGTGACCTCACCATTGGCGGCTGCTGGAATGAAGCAATTTATTCTCCCTGCTGCGGGCGGTATGCCGTGCAGCTGGATTCCGACGATCTTTACTCTTTTACGGGTACGCTGCAAAGTATTGTCGATGCCTTTAAGAAGGGCGGCTATGCGATGGTTATAGGCTCTTATACGATAGTTAATGAGCGTTTGCAGGAGATTCCACCGGGGCTGATTGATCATCGCGAGTGGACTGCGGCCAACGGTCACAACAACGCCCTGCGCGTCAACGGCCTGGGGGCGCCCCGCGCCTTCAATACGGCGGTTCTGCGGCGGATCGGCTTTCCCAACGTGGGCTATGGAGAAGATTATGCAGTGGCGCTAAGGATTTCCCGGGAATATAAAATCGGACGCATTTATCAAAGCCTGTATCTTTGCCGCCGCTGGACGGACAACACCGATGCCGCCCTTTCCGTGGAAAAACAAAATCGCAACGATTATTATAAAGATAAACTACGCACCCTGGAAATAAGGGCGCGGCAGAAAATGAATAAAAAAGGGACATGATTGAATAATCAAATTTTCACAACATTTCCCGCAAGCGGCGAGACAAAACTTGGTGAGCTTTGTATAAAACTTTTGGAAGATCAAAAGAAAACCTGGCCCGCGCTTGCCGCGGCCTATGAAGGCCTGGCCGGAATTAAGACAAAATTGCATTCCTGTGGCGGCTATAACGTCTGCGTGCAATTTAATCCCGCCCGCTCCGTCAGCTCCGGAGCCGCCGTAGACAGTCGCTCAATTAAAAGCAGGCCCTGTTTTTTATGCAGCCATAATCTGCCTGGTGAACAAAAAGGAATTATTTATCAAAAGGAATATTTGATACTCTGCAACCCCGCCCCTGTTTTTGACAAACATTTTACTGTAGTTCATCAGCAGCATCAACCGCAGGCCATTGCGGCGTCGATGGGCAGGCTTTTGGACATAACCGCGGATATGTCGCCTGATTTTGTCGTGTTTTACAACGGACCGGCTTGCGGGGCGTCGGCTCCCGATCACTTGCACTTTCAGGCCATACCGGCTAGTATCCTGCCGTTGCCGAAATTATTTCCCAAACAGTTTCGAATAATCAGGGACTCTTCTGTGCAGGTATATCGCGCTGAGGAAATAGACCGTACCGCACTGGTGCTGGCCGGAAGTGATAAGGAATTGTTGTTGAAACAATTTGCTTGCCTGATGAAAGCGGCGCAGAATGTTGTTTCGAGGAACGACGAGCCCATGATTAACTTGCTTTGTTCCTGCGAAAATGGCGTCTGGAGGATCACGATTTTCTTCCGCGCCAAGCATCGTCCGGATGCCTTTTATCGGGAAGGTAAACAAAGAATTTTTGTTTCTCCGGGAACAATAGATATGGCGGGAGTCGTCATCACACCGTTGGAAATTGATTTTAACCGGCTGGATGGACAAAGCATTCGCAGCATTTATGCGGAAGTATCGCTTTCAGAAGAAAGTATAAATAAAATAATAGAACAAGGGGTTATAACCCTCTGTTCTTATCGCGCAATCCCTAATTCTACTAAGGATAAACAATGAACATGAATGATAAAAACTCGATAATTATTGACAGCGCCATGAGTTTTGGCGACGCCGTTGCCGGGACGATCGCCCCGGATGAAATAGTCGACAGCCTGGCCTTTCTCGATGTTTTCTATTATTCCTTTGACGGCAAAAAACATCAGGGGCAGATAGTGGTCAACAGGGAACTGGAAGATGATGTCTGTGAAATATTTGAGCTGATCGAAAAACTGAAATTTCCCGTGGGCAGTGTTATCCCCATTGTCGAGTACCAGTGGGACGACTATCGATCGATGGTCGCCAATAATTCTTCCGGTTTCAATTTTCGCGTAATTGAAGGGACAACCAAATTGTCGATGCATTCCCTGGGACGCGCCGTCGACATCAATCCCGTACAAAATCCGGTAATCTATCCCAATGGGGAGATAGCTCCGCAGGGCGCTGTTTATAAACCGGGGACAGCGGGAACCGTTACCGGCGATCATCCCCTTGTCCGGGAATTTTTAAAGCGCGGCTGGCACTGGGGGGGTAATTTCGAGCAGCCGAAAGACTACCATCACTTTGAAAAACCGTAAAATCAGGAAACAAGGCTGAAGACTGAAGGCCCGTGTGTAACCGGTATCAATTATGATTTGATCAGTTTCGCCAGCTCCATTGCCCTCCTCATAATCAACCGTGCAGATTTCAGGCCTGGTTCATCGTTTTCAATGCCGAGGGTAACCTGCGGGTCAAAGTCACCTGATCCCTGGGGGCTCGCATAGGCCGAAGCACCCAGGGGGCTTACACCTTTGTGCACGCTGGCCGGAATCATCTCCAGTCCCAGAAAAGCGGTGATATGCGAAAGATGCGTCAGCTCGATGCCGCCCTGACGAAGCCAGGAGACGGCCATGCTCACGCCGATTTTGTTTTTCAAACGGCCTGCCGTCAGATTACCAAAAACAAACACTCGAAACCGGTCGATCAACGTTGCCATATGCCCTGATGTGCGCATGAAATACACGGGACTCGCCAAGACGATAATGTCCGCTGTTTCCGCCTTTTCAAAGACAGCCTGCGCATCATCTTTGATGGAACAATATTTACCGGGAACCTGTTTGGTCAGGCAGTAATTGCAATGGATGCAGTCCCGAATTTTCAAGCCGGAAAGGTGGATGATGTCGTGTTCAATATTTTTTGCATGAAGTCCTTCGATTGCGTGATTCAAAAACGTTTCCACATTGCCTTTTTTGATCGGAGAGCCGGAGATGCCCAGGATTTTATATGTCATGCTTTTTCCCGTCGTTTAAGTTGGAAGACGATGTAAGGTATAGAAAGCAATGAAAATAAGCAACATAAAATTATTTCCTTAATCGGGGAAGCAGCCTGTTAAGAAATCGGGAATTAACCTTGACAGCAAAGAAATTTTTCCCTTATACTTCTGTTGCGGGGAAAAATAATTTTATCAAATTAAGGGAACGGCCAATATGCCGGGAAAGGTAAAAAACAATGCCAACTTGTGGTGAATGCAGTTTGTTGCTCAAGAGTAGCGCAGGAGTTTATGTTTGCGGCGGCAAGCAGAACCTTTGCTTCAATGCAAAATTGTCACCCGAAACAGACGCTAAAGGGTGCATGCGATTTACCAAAAAAGCGCCCCCAAAAGCGGAAGAAAGTAAATAACCATCACAATTAATCCGATCCGTTTATCTCCAAATGAATCCCCCCATCGGAATTGATGGGGGGCGAATGCCTGGTCTGTCCATATTTAAGTGGATTGCATAACCTGAATTTTTCGGGATGGACAAATTAACCACGTAATGTGCTCAAAAATTCATTGTACCTCATAGATATATTTAAATAAATTTTTGATATAGAGTGACATAAGCCTCACGGAAAACTTATAATGGAACATCAAGAAGGAGATGCAGGATGAACACGAATGATGATATTCGCTTTAACCTCTTGGCTTTAATTTGTTTAGCAGGTTTTCTTTCTTTGTTCGGCTGTACAACTACCCAATACGAAAAAGTGGCCAAGGAGTGGTGTACGGCCATCCGCGCCAATCAGATGATTCCGGTATATCCGCTCAATCAGGATGTGCGCCCTGGTGATGTATACCTGGTTCAAGGCGCCATCGCCGATGAGGCCAATTTATACAAAGACAGGGGCTTTTTGACGCTGGATGATCTTCGCACCCGACTGAAGCTTGAACCGGAAACATTTGATGTAATATACTTTTCCAGTTACTTTAAAGTTGAAGGAAAATCACCTTTCGATTATCCAAAACTTACGTCAATGGCCAAAGACAATAATTCAGACAGTCAAAGCCATAGTCCAACAACTCCGCCGGTTTTAGCTGCTCCCCGTGTGGCATTTCCATCGTACAGTTTTATAATCAAGAGCGGGGAGGGCTTGTCACTGGGTGTTCCCATCTCGTCGATACCGGTTGCTTTAAACTTTCTCGGTGCTCAGGAAACCTCCGCTATTGTAACTCTTGCTGACGCATCGACCTATCAGGCCGACCACGAAACAATCATGATTAAACTCAAGGAGTGGGTGGACAACAATCCGCTAGTCCGGGCCGAATTGGAAGCGGCCTGCCGCTATATTGGTAAAGAATATATCTATCTGCGAGTGATAAAACGGGTCTATCTTGTTGGTTCCGTCGATATCGCCCTGGAACGTAAAGACAATTATCAGGGCGGCGTTCAAGCAGGTTTAGCTGAACAGGCTGCCGATCCCAGCATAAGTGTCGAAAAATTCGCCGATAGTATCGCCAAACAGGCAATACTCCTGAAGCAGCTTAACAATTTAGCAGCACAAAGCAAGATAGGCGGCGCTGTCAATTTTAATACCGCTACTAAGCGCAATATAGGTCTCCGGGAATCTTTCGACAGACCTCTCGTTGTTGGTTATTTGGGCATCGACGTACCCTTTTTTCAGGATGGACGGCTTGGAGCGCCGATTCCGACTTTCGAACGTCTTGAACTGCCGAGCCGGTTTGGCGACCCGAAGCCAATTGAACTGCAGCAACTTCTCGACGCCACAAAACTGTTTAAAGCAGTCATCTCTGTTCCCGATACCCGCCAACAAGCCCTTGCTGCGGCCGAACAGTTTTGCGGAAAGGTTGGAGGGGAGGAGTTTATCAGCCTGGGCGAGAAGGCAAAGGAAATGAACGATATCCTCAGAACAAAAAAATCGATTCCCGATGAAACGATAAAGAATTTTACCCGGAAACTGATTTTCGAGATCAATAAGCTAAGCACTATTGGTCCGCAAAAGGACGAAAACCGTGTGAAATTGGAAAGGGAACTGCGTTCGGCTTTACGAAATCAGGGGATATAACCGGTATCCTAGGTTATGGTTATGGTTATTACTGACTCAAAAACAAAAGGAGAACGCGATGGCTGCATCAAAGAGAAGAACATCAAAAGAACTTATTGGCATCCTGGCAAGCAAAGGAGGCGCAAAAGCGGACGGTGCTCTAGCCGCCCTTGCCATGAGCACCGACCTGGACGTTACTGATGTCAGCGCGGAAGATCTGGGCGATTTTATACGCCAAACCATTCAGAATAAATACACTTGTGTTGTCTATCCTGCCGGTGACCGGATCATGCTGAGTGTACATGGTTAGGTTCGCATCCTTGTTTCCCGCATTGTGCGTTTGGCAGACCACATTATAGGGCATCGAAATATTAAGGCTTTGAATATATTATGCAAACGGCGCGAAGCTTGTTTCTTGTCAACCCAAAAATATATTGACAAATTTGAGGAAAGGAATATTTTACACACGTTTTTAATTATCAATTTGTGTTGTCCAATAAAAAATAAGGAGGACTGGTATGAAGCATTTTAAGTATTCTGTATCATTGATGGTTGTACTGGCGTTTACGTTGATGTTCCTCGGTTGCGCCAAACCACCCGAAGCGGAGAAAGCCGCCGCTGCTGCCGCCGCCAATGCAGCAATCACCGCGGGCGCCGATAAGTATGCCGCCGCCGACCTGGCAGCAGCTCAAAAGGTCCTGGAGGGAGCTGAAGCCCAGATGAAGGAGAAGAAGTATAAAGAAGCGCAGAAGGCTTATGTTGACGCCAAGATCGCTTTCGAGAAGGCTGCCGCTGCGGTGGCCGCAGGTAAACAGGCCGCTGCCGCCCAGGCGAATGCCTCTGTTGCTGCTTTGGAAGAAGCCTGGTTGAAGCTCGATATCACCGCGAAAGCATTGGAAAAGAAAATGCTGGATAAGAAAGACGCCTGGACTGCCGATGTCGCCGCATTTCCGGGACTTGCTAAAGCGGCCAAGGATGCGATTGCCGCTGATCCGGTCGGCGCCAAGGTAAAAATTGACGAACTGAAAGCCGTCGTCGATAAATGGGATGCCGCTTTCAAAGCACTGTCCGCACCCCCCGAAGCCGCAGCGCCCCAACCGGCGGCGCCCCCCGCAGTAAAGAAGAAGTAATCACTCCCGGCAGATTGTGCATACATCAATAAAAAGGCGTTGGCGTCTCCAAAGGCGCAACGCCTTTTTTCATCCGTACGACATCTCAAGAGAAAGCCACAAATACTTTTTTTAACCCGCATTGCGGTGCGGATAATTCCATTTCTAAATCAATGATGATATCGCGGCGGCTAGGAGGAGGCGATGAGGCGTATTATACATACGTTGAGGAAACCGACGACGACGCCAACAAAGATAGCGCTTGATTTAGAAACGGAATAAAATAATTGACATATAAACGCAACTTCCCTATATTTCCTCTACCCGAAAGCAGTGTTTCACCAAATGAATTTAACAATAAAAGAAAGGATCATTATGCGTAAATTAATTTTTTTAGTTTTTTTTGCCCTTCTGTTTATGATGGCCTGTTCCAAGGAGCCAAAAACCGATGAGCAGAGGGCTTTCTATTCTCTGGGCGTCAATATCCAACAACAACTTTCCATCTTTGACATGTCTCCCGAAGAGTTGAAGTACGTTCAACAGGGTATGGCCGATGCATCCTCGGGCGTAAAACTGGCAACGGAGCCCGAAGCCAACGTGAAAAAACTCACTGAACTGGCTAAAGCCCGCATGACTCGCATCACTGAAAAACAGAAAGCCCTGGCCAAACCGTTTTTAGAAAAAGCCGCTACCGAAAAAGGCGCGCAAAAAACTTCCAGCGGCTTGATTTACAAAGAAATCAAGGCCGGCACAGGCATTCAGCCTCAACCCACGGATGTAGTTAAAGTTCATTATACCGGCACCTTTATTAACGGCAAAGAATTTGACAGCTCTGTTAAGCGCGGTCAGCCGGTGGAGTTTCCTTTGGGGCAGGTTATCCGCTGCTGGTCGGAAGGCATCGGTATGATGAAGGTAGGCGGCAAAGCCAGGCTTTCCTGCCCGTCTGATATAGCTTACGGCGACAATGGACGTCCGCCCATTATTCCAGGCGGTGCGACACTGGTCTTTGATGTAGAACTGGTGGATGTGAAAGTTGGGGCAGCCTCCAATTTCCCGGTACCCACCGCCCCGGCACCGAAACAAAATGCGCAAAAAGAAGATAAAACAACACAAGAATAATTAAATCATCACTATCAGGGGGCGGGCTGCAAACCCGCTCCTCTTGGTTCTTTTCTCATCGTCAATTTATCAATATAGATTTTTTCTTGATATTAGAATTAAGAGACTCACAAAGAGTCATTAAAGTAGCTATCTTGACACGAGGCCGTCAGAATTCTTTGCTGCGAATAAAGTCAACAGCATTGCGAAAAATAGCAACGCCCTGTCCTTCTTCGGGCAGATCCTCGCGCGTCCAGCGGGGGTGATTGGTGCGGTGCAGATAGGCTTCAGGATGGGGCATTAAGCCGAAGAGCCGTCCCGTTTCGTTGCAAATTCCGGCAATCGCGCCTTCCGAGCCGTTGGGGTTGGCCGGATAATCCATCGTCGGAGAACCGTCGGGCAGGCAATACTGAAAAGTGACAAGATTTTTCTTTTCGATTTGATCGAGAACGCCGTCATTTTCCGGAACAAATTTTCCTTCCCCGTGGCGCACGGGATAATAAGCCAGTTCGATATCGCGGGTAAATACGCAGGGGCTTTGTCTGTTGGCTTTAAGATATACCCACCGGTCTTCAAAACGTCCGGAATCGTTGAAAGTCAATGTCGAGCTTTGCCTGGTGAAATTACCATCCAGCGCCGGAAGGAGTCCCAGTTTTACCATCAGCTGAAATCCGTTGCAGACTCCCAGAATCAAGCCGCCGGAGTTGATAAATTGCAGCAGTTCTTCGATGAGCATCTCTTTTTCGTCGTCAATCCGTGCATGCAAAAAGCGGTTGGCGCCGGCTTTGGCCGACCCCAGATCGTCGCCGTCCAGAAACCCGCCCGGCAGATTCAGAAAAGAGTATTTCGACAAACGTTTTTCTCCGTAGAGAAGTTCGCTGATGTGGACAATATCAATTTGATCGGCACCGGCCAGCTTACAGGCATGCGCCATTTCCATTTCACAATTGGTGCCGTTGCCGGTCAATACAATTGCTTTCACTTTGCGGTTCATATTTTCATTCCTGTCTAAAAATCGAGTGGCGTCTGCCAGGCTTTTTTCAATTTACCGATTTTTTCATTAATAATTAACTGGTCTTTTAATCCGGTAATCCGAAACGATTCATCACCGGTGACAAAACCGATTTCACTGACGCTATTTCCGGCCAGAATTTTTTCAAATCTTTTTTTATCCTGCGGATGAACGGTTACGACAAAGCGGCTGGCCGTCTCGGAAAACAAAATATAATCGTTTCTCTTTTTGCCCCGATACGGCACATCCTGCAAATCGATGTTCATGCCCAGGCCGCCGGCAAACGCTGTTTCGATCAGCGCTACAGCCAGGCCGCCGTCTGAGCAGTCATGGCACGAAGCGACAAGACCGGCCTCCATTGCCTTGTGCAGCGCCCGGTACATCTTTAAAGCGTCGGCGGCGTCAACCCTGGGAACCTTGTTGCCGACAGCTTTGTGCAGGGCAAACCATTCCGAACCGCCCAGTTCATCTCTGGTTTCGCCCAGAATATAAACCAGATCCTGCGGCCGCTTGGCATCCATTGTTACGGCTTTGCGGACATCTTTAATTTTACCGATGACCGAATAAAGCAGCGTGGGCGGAATGGAAATTTTGGTTTTACCTATGGAGTAGTCGTTCTTCATGCTGTCCTTGCCGGAAATGCAGGGTACGCCATAGGCGGTGGTGTAGTCAAAGATGGCCATATTGGAGCGCACCAGTTGAGCCAGCTTGTATTCGCCGTCGGGTGTTTTGGCGGACTTTACCGGATCGCACCAGCAGAAGTTGTCCAATCCCGCCAGGTGATCCAGATCGGCGCCGACCGCCACGGCATTGCGCACGGCTTCATCAATGGCGCAGGCCGTCATGGCATATGTATCGATATCGCTGTAACGCGGGCAAATGCCATGCGCCACAACCACGCCTTCCATGGAATCGAGCAGCGGCCGGATTACGGCGGCATCCGACGGACCGTCGTTGGCAACGCCGACGAGAGGCTTGATGACCGATCCCGCCTGCACTTCATGATCGTACTGCCGCACGACGGATTCCTTCGAACAGATATTTAACCTGGTCAACATCTGCGCCAGCGCCTTGTTGAAATTGGCCGGTTCCGGAAAATCCGGCTCCTCGTATTTCGGCTGCTTCCATCTGGCGGTAAGTTTTAATTGCGGAACGCCTTCATGCAGAAATTCCATATCGAGAAAGGCAACAGTCTTTTTGCCGTAAAGTACATGGAATTTTCCAATGTCGGTAAATTTGCCGAGCACCGTGGCTTCAACATTCATCTTTTTCGCCAGCGCCATGAATTGTTTAACTTTTTTGGGATCAACCGCCAGCGTCATGCGTTCCTGGGCTTCGGAAACAAGAATTTCCCAGGGCTGCAGGCCGGAATATTTCAAGGGAGCGCGGGCCAGATCAATCTCGCAGCCGCCGCAATAAGTGGCCATTTCGCCTACCGAAGAGGAAAGCCCGCCAGCGCCGTTGTCGGTAAGGGCGCGATACAGCCCCCGATTGCGGGCGATCAGCAGAAAGTCCGTCATCTTTTTCTGGGTGATCGGATCACCGATTTGCACCGCTGTGACCGGCGATCCTTCATGCAGCTCCTCTGATGAGAACGTGGCGCCGTGAATTCCGTCTTTACCGATCCGGCCGCCGGTCATGATGATGACGTCGCCCGGCTCTATTTCTTTTACATGGGTCGGCTTGCCGTTGAGCTCCGCAGGCATGATGCCGCCCGTGCCGCAATAAACCAGCGGTTTTCCTAAAAAGCGGTCATCGAAGACAAGACTGCCGTTGATGGTGGGAATGCCGCTTTTGTTGCCGCCGTGCTCGACGCCTTCCCGCACGCCTTCGTAGATACGGCGCGGATGCAGAATCCGGGGCGGCAGCTTCTTTTTATAAAAAGGCGAGGCAAAGCAGAAGACGTCGGTATTGAAAATAAGCTTGGCCCCGATGCCGGTGCCGAAAGGATCGCGGTTGACGCCCACTATTCCCGTGAGCGCGCCGCCGTAGGGATCAAGCGCCGACGGCGAATTGTGCGTTTCAACTTTAAAAACCAGATTATGATCATCATTGAATTTGATCACTCCGGCATTATCGACAAACACGGAGAGGCAGAAATCTTTCTTGCCTTTCTTTTTACGGATTTGGGCGGTGGAGCCCTTGATATACGTTTTAAAAAGCGAGTCGATGGTGAGCTTTGCGCCGGATGTAGTATAAGTGATCCGGCTGTTGAATATTTTGTGTTTGCAATGTTCCGACCAGGTCTGCGCCAGGCATTCCAGCTCGACATCAGTTATATTTTCGTTCAAGCCTGCCTTTTTGCGGTTCTTGATCACGTCCGGATTTTGATAGTAGCGCTGAAGCTCCTGCATCTCTTCCAGATTGAGGGCAAGGAGTTTTTCCTGGCTGATTTTAACCAACGCGTCGGCGTCCAGCGAGGCCAGAGGAATTTCTTCCACCAGTATTTCGTCTTTGCCCGCCACCTGTGGAACGTAGGCCGGAATGCCGCGGTTAAAATCAAAATCGCCTGAGCCGACAACCTGATAGCGTTCGATAAGATCATTGGCCAGAACGTCTGCGGCGATTCTTTCCGCATCCGCCGATGAAATTTCCCCGCTGATTAAGTACTGGCGGGACGTGTAAACGTTGACTTTACGTTCACCGATATTTTCGCCCAGCAGCAGCGTGATCGCTTCGCGGGCCGTTTTGCCGACATTATCCGTGACTCCGGGACGAAAGCCCACCTCAATAAGCCAGTCGAAATTTTTCGCCAGCGGCCGGTTGATGGTGTATTCCTGAATGACCGGATCGGAAAGCGGCCCCGCGGCGGCATCGTCCAATTCCGCAGCGCTTAATCCTCCGGCGATTGTATAAACTTCGATTGTGGCAACTTTTGTGACTGGCAACGCCAGGTTGTCGATAATACGCTTTCTGGTCTTTTCGCCCAACGCGTCGCGAATGCCTTCCTTAAAACCGACTTCAATTCTATCCGCCATGAATTTACCTTAGATTATATTCCGATATTTTGATCTGCCTGATTCCATTTTGCCTTCAAGCGGCGCCTTTGTTGGCGTCGTCATCTTGAATCCAAAATGGAATAAATTGGGTCAGACGACGGTGCGTTTATACCCAAAAGCGTCAAATTATGCAACTCGCAAATAATCAACACTCTTGGAGAGCGCGAAACATTACCTGTTCTTTTATTGTGGTTTATCTTCGCTCCTGGATATTGAACGTACGCGAGTTGTTGCTCTGTCCTAAAAAAATCACCTTTGTTTGGCCGAAAGCATCGATTGATCTCATGACATGTTGCATGGTTACCTGGTAACTTCCGGGATTTATATCGGCAGGTATTCGCGCCCGAATCTGTCGGTCAGTAGAGGACTCAACAATCATCCTATGCAAACTGGTTACACCACCACTCACAGAAACAAGCGAGGGGTTCGATGTCACGGTTGTATTGGGCGCCCATTCCATGGCTTGCGGCACAAAGCTTACAGTAACATCAATCCAACCTCCGGGATATGCATTACTTGTATCAATCCCCTCTATAGTAAGATTCCATCGGCAGGGACGGTGTCCGATTGATGTTCTTTCATACTTCCCATTCATCCGTTGGCTGCGGACTTCACACTCTCTCTGGATCATGCTGTCTTTCAGTTCCTCAACCGATCCAACTCTCACCGCAGGTGGCGGCGGCTGGGTTAAACTAACTTGGGGAATTACCACCAAGGCGAGACATGCAAGCATGCTGGCGATCATTAAATTGACTTTCATCTTCATGACGACCTCCTCTCAAGAGATGCTGTTTAATAGAGCTTATTGTTTATACGAATCGGTGTTAATGTTGCAAACGCTGACAAAGCGGCCTAATATACCCACAAATATATTTTAGACTGAAAAAATAAAGAAATAAAGAAAGAAAGGGACACCATACGAGTTCTTTTTGCACCTGAACAAAAACTGGTAAGGTGTCCCTCTTTTGTTTAGTGGCAAGGGGTTGTTGCCCAAATCTCTTTGTCTCTTGCCGGGAGTGTTTTTGGGAGAATCGGGGAGAGTTACTTCTGAAACCTCCTCCTGATCCCTACCACTCCAACAAGACCGGTGCCAAAAAGCCAGAATGCTGCGGGGATGGGAACGGCGTTTATAGCCCAAGTGTTGTGGTACTCTAAAGTGCCGATACCTTGTATCGGTTCGGTATTCTTACCATCCAATTGGATGGTATGCTGGCCCAGCGACAGCGGCGAGTGGACCATGCCTATGTCTTGGACCCAGATGAACGAATCGACATTCCCATAGGGGTATGGAATCGGAGGTGCGTAGGTGTATTCCGAGTAATAGTTCATAATGTTTCCGCTATCGATCACTGTAGCGCCATCGACCTTCACAGTGAGGTCGAGGGACTGGAAAATTCCAACATTGAGAAACGTATCTGGCGGTGTCCCATCCGTATAGCTCGTGCCGATAAAGCTGAAAAATGGGAGCACGAATGCTTGCCCAGAGCTCAGAGTCACTTTTTGATAGCCAGGACTGCCATCACCCGGGGTGTAGGGCATAGCAAGAAGCACGACATTGTCGACTACTGCGTTTCCGTTTGCATCCGAAGGGACATTAAGTGCTCCAACGTACCAAGAAAAATAAAGGCCCTGCCATTCGGCGAGACTTTTGCCGTAATAGACATCCGCCCAGACGGGCACAACTAAGCACAGCCCCATAAGAGCTGCGACGATGATGCTAATAATACGACTTTTCATGGTTTATTCCTTTCTGCTCTGCTTGTAATGGCAGTGAGCGATCTGCCTGTGAGGGGGGTGTAGGTTGTTACCTAAAACCGATGGAATCGGTCCGGCCTCATTGACAAATACCTATTGAAACACCACCTCCTTTCGCCGTTCAACTGTAATAAAAAAGACGACCCTCACACTATGCATTTACGAATTACTCATTATTTAAAATATTTAACGCACATAATGTTCGCTGTTAACTCCGCCTTATGGCAGATAATTTAAACGGCCGTTGTTTTGAATTCTAAAGTGCGTAATGAATTCAATCACTGTTTTACATTCTGCGAAAGCAAGTTGATAAAATAATTGTAAATAACCTTTTCATAACGGATTATCGCTTTTATGGATTTTCATTTATAGCTTATGAGTCTACCGTGTAAAATTGCCTTATATTGATGTGTAACTATATTTTTTTTATTGGAAGATACAATACAGATTTAACTGATTTTTAATAGACAGGAAATATATCCATTTAATAATGCAAGTAGAAGTGAAAAATTGAAATTCCCATACACAATTGCAGGGAAACCGTTTATTCGAGGAGATCATGAAGATTAAACAAATTGATACTCTTTGTTGAGGAAGAACGCAGACGAATTGGTATTTGTTTTTCTTGACACTTTTATCTTGTGACCGCTATGTTCATCCATCATTGAAAAATGATAATATTATACCAACAATTATAAGGATGTTAATTCGATGGAAATAGTCCCGATTATTGTAGTTTTAATCCTGCTTGCGGTTGTTCTTGTGCTGCAGATCTGGCAGCTGAAAAACAGAGCCATCGATCTTTCCCCGCTGCTCGGCAAACTGGAAGCTCTGCAAAATCTTCAGGAAAGGACCGACCGTTCCGTGCGCGATGAGATCGCCAACTTTCGCGCCGAAATGCAAACCGGAGCTCATCAGGAAAGAGCGGAGCTGGCGCAGGCGCTGAAGTCGTTTGGCGATTCTGTACAGGCGCGCATGGCGCAAAGTGCCGGCCTGCAGCACACTCAGCTGGAAGGATTTGCCACTCAACTGTCCATGTTAACCACAACGAACGATCAAAAGATGGAAGCCGTGCGGCTGATTGTCGATGAGAAGCTCAAACAAATTCAGGAAGACAACGCCCGCCAGCTCGACCGGATGCGGGAAACCGTTGATGAAAAGCTCCAGGGTACGCTGGAAAAAAGACTGGGTGAATCTTTCCAGCAGGTATCCGAACGCCTCGAACTGGTGCATCGGGGTTTGGGCGATATGCGCGCGCTGGCGGCGGACGTGGGTGATCTGGGAAAAGTTCTGAAAAACGTGAAGTTGCGCGGCACCTGGGGTGAAGTGCAGCTGGGCGCGCTCCTGGAAGAAATGCTGGCCCCGGAGCAATATGCCAAAAACGTCAAAATACACGAACACGGTGGTGAGCTCGTGGAATTCGCCATCAAGCTTCCCGGCCACGGGGATTTGCTCTCCGAACATGTCTTGATTCCGGTGGACGCCAAGTTTCCGGTGGAAGATTATTCACGGCTCCTGGACGCCCAGGAAAAAGCCGATACCGCGGCGGCGGATGAAGCGGCCAGGCAATTAGAAGCCGCCATTAAAAAGGCGGCCAGGGACATCTGCCAAAAGTATCTTGCTCCACCCCGAACGACTGATTTCGGGATTATGTTTTTGCCTTCCGAAGGACTTTATGCCGAAGTAATCCGCCGGACCGCCTTGATTCAGCTTTTGCAGAGGGATTATCACATCGTTGTCTCCGGCCCCTCCACCTTTGCCGCTTTTTTAAACAGTCTGCAAATGGGTTTCCGCAGCCTCGCCATTCAGAAACGATCCGGAGAAGTCTGGAAGGTGCTCGGCGAAGTCAAAACCGCGTTCGGCAAATTCGGAGATACACTGGATGCCGTTCAGAAGCGGCTGGAGCAGGCAGCCAATTCGGTGGACGACGCTCGCCGGAAATCAAAAACAATTCAAAATAAATTACGCTCCGTGGAAGTCCTGCCGGAAACTTCCGTTGCTGTTCTTCCTGAAGATAATAATGATGCTGGAATCTAAACGGCCGGTTGCCCAAATGATTAGTGTATGCCGCATAGCTTGCCCCGTGCTTGACACGGGGAATGAGGAAGCGCAACGCAGCATCCGGCCTTTTTACGAGGCCGTCCATTTTTTTGTTTGACACGGTAGCATATATGTGATTTACGATTGCACGCAATTATTTAAACATATCAAGTAGTCTTGAGTGGCAGGTGATCGGCGGAAACGATTCCAGTATGAATAGCAAATTAAGCCGGAAATATTACGGCTACGGTAATTACTATTATTATACTGTATTACATCGATCTACCCGACACTGAGACAACTCAAAATAGGTTGCAAAAAAGCCACGGGTAGATCGAAACCGTGGCTTTTTGTTTGTAGCAGACCGCATGACGACGGTAATTTCATGCAGTTTACTGCTTTTAAGTTGGTAAAGAAGTAATTTTCTAAAAAAATGGAGGGATTTATGTCAAAAAAACTTTTTTGGATTGTTCTTTCAATGTTGTTTCTGTCTTTCACGGCCGGATCAGCTTTTGCCGCTCCTCCGATTAAAATCGGGGCGCTCTTTTCCGTGTCCGGACCGGCTTCATTTTTAGGCGAGCCGGAACGCAACACCGCCAAAATGATGGTGGATGAAATCAATAAGGCCGGCGGAATCAAAGGCCGCAAACTGGAATTAATCGTCATCGATACCCAGGGCGATGCCACAAAAGCGGTTCAGGGAACCAATAAACTGATTAAGGACGACAAAGTCGTCGCCATAATCGGACCCAGCATAACCGGCGATACAATGGCGATAATCCCGGTCGTCGAAAAAGCGCAGGTACCCCTTATTTCCTGCGCTGCCGGTGTCAAAATTACCGAACCGGTAAAGAAATGGGTTTTTAAAACTGCTCAAAACGACGCTCTGGCGGTATTAAGAATATTTGACTACATGAAAAAGCAGAAAATCAGCAGGATTGCCATTTTGACCGTTTCCGATGGTTTCGGTTCTTCCGGGAGAGAGCAGCTTGTTTCCAAGGCCAAAACTTTCGGTATACAAATAGTTTCCAATGAAACTTACGGCCCCAAAGATACGGACATGACAGCCCAATTGACTAAAATCCGCGCCAGCAATGCTCAAGCCATTGTCTGTTGGGGAACTAATCCCGGCCCGGCTGTTGTAGCGAGAAACGTCAAACAGTTAGGCATTACCCTGCCCCTGTATATGAGCCACGGTGTTTCCTCGAGGAAATTCATCGAACTGGCCGGTCCGGCCGCGGAAGGCATTATTCTGCCCTCAGGCCGTGTTATTGTCGCCAATCAGCTTCCCAAAAGTGATCCGCAGAAAAAGACCCTGCTGAATTATGTCAATAACTACAAGAAATACTATAAAGTGGAAGGCGATCATTTTGGCGGTCATGCGTACGACGCCATTATGCTGCTGCAAAATGCCATCGCCCGCGGCGCACAGACACCTGCCGCTATTCGCGATCAGCTGGAAAAAACCAGCAAATTACCCGGCATCGGCGGAACCTTCACGTTTTCACCCACCGATCATGCCGGCTTGACCAGTGACGCTTTCGTGCTGGTGCAGGTTAAGCAAGGCAACTGGAAACTGATTAAATAAGATTTTGTTTTCTAACGAAGAGCAACGCCGGCCTGCTGCCTGCGTTGCTCTTCTACTATTAGCCAGACGACTGAATAAATGGATAATTCCCAGCAACTGTTTCAATATATTTTATCCGGCCTTTCCAACGGCGCAATTTATGCGTTGATTGGTTTTGGCTTTGCCATCATTCACAACGCTACCGGAATCATCAACTTTGCTCAGGGTGAATTTGTCATGCTGGGCGGTATGTTCACTATTTTTTTTCTGTCTGTTTTCCATCTACCTCTGATTCCGGCAATTCTTCTGTCCATTCTTTTTTCCACCATGGTCGGCATTGCCTTTGAAAGACTGGCGATCCGGCCGCTTAAAAACGCCAAACCCTTGAGCATGGTGATCATAACTATCGGCGCCAGTATTTTGATCCGCGGCATCAGTATGGTGGTCTGGGGAAAAGACACCCATGCCCTCCCCGCTTTTTCCGGAAACGAACCACTTTATATTGCCGGGGCGACGATTCTGCCCCAGCATCTCTGGATCTTCGCCATTACCGTTTTGATTATCATCGCCAATAAAATATTTTTTAATTTCACCATCGCCGGTAAGGCCATGCGAGCCTGCGCCTACAACAGTCAGGCGGCAAGCCTCGTCGGCATCAATGTTAAGACGATGGTTCTTCTTTCTTTTGCCATCAGCTCGGCTATCGGTTCAATGGCCGGAATCATTATTGCGCCGCTGACCATGACTTCTTACGACGTTGGCGTCATGCTGGGGTTGAAGGGTTTCTGCGCCGTGATTATCGGCGGTATGAGCAGCGGGTTTGGAACCATCATGGGCGGCTTGCTTCTGGGGTTACTCGAATCACTCGGTGCGGGATATATCTCCGCCAGCTATAAGGACGCCATTGCTTTCATAATTTTATTATTAATTCTCTTTGTCCGGCCTGAAGGACTATTTGCGACAAAGGAAACGGAAAGAGTTTAGTTGACGTACGAAATATGACAAAAGAAAAACGCGAAATAATAATGTTTCTGATCTTTACGCTGGCTGTGATGGTTGTGCCGCTTTTTCTCCGGGGCAGTTATTTTATGAATGTCCTGGTGTTCATCGGCATTAACACCATGCTGGCTGTTGGTTTGAATCTTCTGATGGGTTATGCCGGCCAGATTTCGCTGGGCCATGCCGCTTTCTTTGGATTAGGGGCATATATTTCCGGAGTGCTGACAACCCAATATGAACTTAATCCCTGGTCAGCCCTGGCTGTGGCCGCTTGCGCCAATGGCGGACTGGCCTTTGTCATCGGATTCCCTATTTTAAAATTGAGAGGGCATTTCCTGGCGATGGCAACGCTGGGTTTCGGAATCATCATGTTCATCGTTTTCAATGAAACAGTCGCTGTCACCGGAGGCCCTTCCGGACTTTCCGGAATACCCAACCTGCAGATCAGCTCGCTGATCTTCGACAACGACATGCACAATTACTATCTGATCTGGATAGTTACATTGATCACGATGCTCTTATCGATAAATCTGTCGCAGTCACGCATCGGCCGGGCGCTCCGGGCTATTGCCGATTCAGAAGTGGCGGCGCGGGTCATGGGCGTCAACGCCCGGATTCTCAAAGTTCAAATATTTACTGTTTCTGCCGTGATTTCAGCTATTGCCGGAAGTTTATACGCCCACACCATGACTTTTATTTCTCCGGCTTCTTTCGGGTTTAATTTTTCCGTTGAACTGGTTACCATGGTGATCATCGGTGGCCTGGGCAGTATTTACGGTTCCTTCCTCGGTGCGGCAATTTTAACCATGATGCCGGAGTTCCTGCGAGTTTTACAGGATTTTGACATTATCGTCTACGGTTTGCTGCTCGTTATCATGACGATGTACATGCCCGGCGGCCTGATCAGCGGTTTTAACCAGATAACCGGATTTATCAGCGGCAAAATAAAGGGCAGAGGCGCAAGTCATGCTTAAACTTCATGGCATAACCAAAATATTTGGCGGACTTACTGCTCTTGAAGATGTATCCCTGGAGGTAAGGAAAGGTTCAATAACCGGTGTTATCGGACCCAATGGTGCGGGTAAAACAACACTGTTTAACATTGTCACCGGACTTTACACACAAACCTCCGGAGAGGTTTATCTGGGCGAAAAAAATATTTCCTTTTTTGCGGCGGAATCGCTGGCCCCGCTTGGCCTTGTGCGTACCTTTCAAAACGTTGAGCTCTTCGGGCGAATGACTGTGCTGGAAAACGTGATGGTCGGACTGCATACTAAAAGCAGAAGCGGCATTATTTCGTGTGCTTTTAAATTACCCTGGCAGATCAGGGAAGAAAAACATATCAGGGAAAAGGCTATGCACTGGCTGGAATTTACCGGTCTGGCCGATGAAGCCGGGATCACGGCCAGCAATCTTCCCTTCGGCAAGGGAAGGCTTCTGGAGATCGCCCGTACGCTGGCCGTGGAGCCGCAGCTTATCCTGATGGACGAACCGGCCGCGGGATTAAACAGCCTGGAGACGGCTGAATTGGCGGAGCTCATTCGGAAAATTCGGGAATCGAATATAACCATTGTGCTGGTGGAACACGACATGGAACTGGTAATGGATGTCTGTGATTCCATTATTGTTTTAAATCTAGGGCAATTGCTGGCGGTCGGCACTCCGCGCGAGATACAGGAAAATCCGGCGGTGATAGCGGCATACCTGGGCGACGCGTGATTACGGCTTATTTCCGCATATAAAAACAGAAAACCTCTTAATCCGAACTGGCATGGAACAATTGGTTGCAAATTTTTAGCGACCTTTTAAAAGTTTCAGAGGCAAGGCGTGCAAATATTGAGGAGCGAGGCGTACTTTTAACGTACGCCGCAGTGACGAAAGATGCAGCACAACGCTGCATATGGAGTCTTTTAAAAGGTTGCTATGCTGAAAATAAAAAACATCAATACCTATTACGGTCAGGTCCATGCTTTAAAGAATATTTCTTTGCACTTGAATGAGGGCGAGATAGTTACGCTTATCGGCGCCAACGGAGCGGGTAAAACCACTCTGCTTAATTCTTTATCCGGTATTGTACCGGTGCAAAGCGGCGAGATTTTTTTCGCCGGATCATCCATGATCAATTTTGCGCCGAGCCGCATCGTCAGGCTGGGCATATCGCAGGTTCCGGAAGGCAGGCAGGTATTCAAACCGCTGTCTGTGGAAGATAACCTGGAACTGGGGGCATATCAGCATTATGGTTCCCGGGCGGGCCGGTCGGAGGCAAAAAGTACCGCCTCCATGATCTATGATTTATTTCCCATATTGCAGACCAGGAGAAAACAACTGGCCGGCACGCTGTCAGGTGGAGAACAGCAGATGCTGGCCGTCGGCCGCGCATTGATGGCCAAACCAAAACTTTTGCTGCTCGATGAACCATCAATGGGACTTGCTCCCATGGTTGTCCAGGAAATATTCCGGGTCATCGAAAGCTTATCAGAAGAAAAGAAAACGACGGTGCTGTTGGTGGAGCAAAATGCCCGTGCTGCGCTGAAAATAGCCCATCGCGGCTACGTGCTGGAAACGGGGAAAATGATTCTCGAGGGCAGCGCCGCCGAATTATTGGAAAATAAAGACGTGCAGCGGGCTTATCTCGGTAGGGATAAGAAAGAAATCTGGGAACGTTGAAGGAGGTTTTGCTTATGAAGATCTGGGATCCGACCCATGAGTGTATGTCGCGCGATGAATTGGAGCAACTGCAACTGGAACGACTTCAGGCGACAATCAATCGAGTGCATAAAAACGTTACCCATTACCGGAAAAAATTTGCTGAACTGGGCATCATCCCGGAGGACATTCGTTCACTGGCCGATCTGACCAAACTTCCTTTCACCACTAAAGATGATTTACTCACCGACTATCCCTATGGAATGTTTGCCGTACCGCTTAGAGAAGTTGTGCGCATCCATTCTTCTTCGGGAACAACCAGCAAACCGATTGTGGTCGGTTATACCAAAAATGATGTCCGCATCTGGTCTAATCTGGTTGCCCGCTTTATGACGTCCGCCGGTGTCACTTCCGACGATCTGGTGCAGATAGCTTTCAGCTACGGCCTGTTCACCGGCGCCTTCGGCATCCATTACGGCGCGGAGGTTATCGGCGCTTCGGTTATTCCGATGAGCACGGGCAATACGGAAAAACAGATCATGATCATGCAGGATTACAGGACAACCGTTCTGGTCGGCACTCCCAGCTACGCTTTGGAGATCGCTTCCCGCATTACTCAGGCCGGAATCGATCCGAAATCGCTTTATCTGAAGGTCGGACTTTTTGGCGGCGAACCCTGGTCGGAAAAAATGCGCGGAGAAATCGAGGCCGGGCTTTGTTTGAGTGCAATGGATAATTACGGTGTTTCCGAAGTTATCGGACCCGGTGTCGCCGGCGAGTGTCAATGCCGAACCGGCCTGCATATTTACGAAGACGCCTTCATTCCGGAAATTATCGATCCGCAAAGCGGCGCCCTGCTGCCCCCCGGCAGCGAAGGCGAACTGGTACTGACGACGCTGACCAAGGAAGCTTTCCCGATGATTCGTTACCGTACCGGCGATATCACCAAACTGGATTATGCTCCCTGTGCCTGCGGCAGAACTCTGGTGCGAATGCAGAGGGTTCTGCGGCGTTCCGACGACATGCTCATTGTCCGGGGGGTGAATGTGTATCCTTCCCAGATCGAAGAAGCAATCGTGGGTGTTGCGGGCGGTGAAGCCCCATGCCAGATTATCGTTGATCGCCGCGGAGCAATGGACAGCCTTGAAGTACTAATCGAGGTTACCGACAAAATATTTTCTCTGGAATTGCAAAAGCAGCGCTCGTTTCTGGAATCGGTAAAAAAGCGTATCAGTTCGGTAACCGGCATTGGCGTGTCCGTAAGACTGGTCGAAGCCAACAGTTTGCCCAGGTCGGCGGGAAAGATAACCCCGGTTGTGGATAACAGGCAATTTTAATCAACAGCATTGATATGGAGCCGCAAAAAATCATAAAAGTGTCGATTAATTGAAGGCCTCGCAAAAAGGCTGCAGGCAAGGCGTGCGAATTCTGAGGAATGAGAGATACTTAGCGTATGTCGCAGTGACGAAGGATGAAGCGCAACGCAGCATCCGGCCTTTTTACGAGGCCTTCAATATTTACTTGTAACAGCAGCTAATTTTCTGTAAATAAGCAGAGCGTGATAATACCTGTCTACGGATATTTCAACCGGTTGATCCTGTGTTTACGGAAAGGAAAATATATGGGCGAAGGAATTGGCGATTATACAAAAAACATGGTCGATTTACGAAGGCACATGTGGATGGCGGGGGTGGAAGTGGAACTGCGCCGCCTCATCTGGCAGATTGCCGTGGTCGGTAAATATATTTCCGCAACCATTCACGAAGCCAATCGTAAGCTAGCGGGATTCAAAAATATTTACGGCGAAGAACAGCTTTCCCTGGATCGCAGTGCGGATGAGATTTTAAAAAATCAATTGCATTTTTCCGGTTTTGTCCGGGAATATGCGTCGGAAGAGCAGGAACAGATAATTCAGATTGGCAAAGGCCATGAAAAATACATTGTCACGGCTGATCCGCTGGACGGCTCGTCGCTGGTGGATACCAACCTGGCCATCGGCACGATTATCGGCATCCATAAGGAATCGGTTTTTGATACCGGCAGAAATACGATGGTCGCCGCTCTCTACATTACTTACGGCCCCCTGATTACAATGGTTTACTCGGCTGGTTTTGGATCTCACGAGTTCGTGCTCAATCGGGAGGGCGAATACGTTCTTTCTCAGGACAACATCAAAATGAAAGAAAAAGGCTCTATCTTTTCCCCTGGCGGCCTGCGCAACGAATGGACGCCGGAGCATCTGAATTTCATCGAAGAACTGGAAAAAGACGGTTACAAACTGCGCTACAGCGGTGGCTTTGTACCGGATATCAACCAGGTGCTGATTAAAAAAGGAGGGTTGTTCACTTATCCGGCCCTGCAGAAAGCGCCTCAGGGAAAGCTGCGACTCCTGTTTGAACTGCAGCCCATGGCTTTTATTATGGAACAGGCAGGCGGACGGGCAACGGACGGTAAAGAGGATATTCTGTCTTTAAAAGTTCAAAATGTTGACCAACGTTCGCCAATTTACATCGGCAGCACCACCGAAGTTCAAATGGCTCAGCAATTTTTACCATAGCAGCTTCCGTCGCTGGTTCGAACGGAATATTTGACTTCCTGCCGCTGGAAATAATGTTACGGCGCAAATCTACATTAAAGGAGCTCTGATGATTTACGAAAGCAAGGATCAATTGAAAAGCAAATGTTCCCCGATTATTCAACTCGACGGCGGTGATGTCCGTATTCTGGACGAGGAAAAGCTTAAAAGTGAATTGATTGATGACTTGATTTATACCGCGGTGTTCAGCCCGGATAAGGCAACCGCGGATGCCGCCTGCTGGCTCATCCGCCGCTCTGCCGCCGCTTCCGGAATAATATCTTCTTCCATCCAATCACTCTATGAAGCAATGGGACGCGGTGAAGTGCAAGGCTTTACAGTCCCGGCGATCAACCTGCGGGCGATGACATATTACAGCGCTCAGGCCGTATTTCGTGCAGCCATCAAAGGTCAGGTTGGCCCGGTTATCTTTGAGATTGCCCGTTCGGAAATAGATTATACTTTGCAAAGGCCTTTAGAATATACCTGCGCCGTCATGGCGGCTGCCATCAAGACCGGTTATTCGGGACCGATTTTTCTCCAGGGAGATCATTTTCAGATTAATGCCAAAAAATTTGCCACCGACCCCGCCAAAGAAACGCAGGCGGTGAAAAATTTAATCTGGGAAGCAATCGAAGCCGGTTTCTACAACATCGACATTGACACATCGACCCTGGTGGATTTAAGCCAAAAAACGGTTCGGCAGCAGCAGGAAACCAATTACACTCTGGCGGCGGAACTAACGACAATGATTAGAGATCTGGAACCGGAAGGCATTTCCATTTCCGTGGGCGGCGAAATCGGCGAAGTCGGTGGGAAAAACAGCACCATTGAAGAACTGCAAGCCTTCATGGAAGGTTATCTGGAGTCCCTCCGAAAAGACAATGAATCATCGTGCCCGATCAGCAAGATCAGCGTTCAAACGGGAACGGCGCATGGAGGTGTTCCGCTGGCCGACGGCAGTATCGCGGAAGTTAAAATTGATTTTGATGTTTTGGAAAAACTGTCGGAAGTTGCCAGAAAACAGTATGGATTAGCCGGCGCCGTGCAGCATGGCGCATCCACACTGCCGGACGAAGCTTTTGATAAATTCCCGGCCGTGGGCACCGCTGAAATCCATCTGGCTACCGGTTTTCAGAACATAGTTTATGACAGTCCCGATTTTCCGAAAGAACTGAAAGATAGAATTTACAATTACTTGAAGACGGAATTAAAGGAAGAGTGGAAAGAAAAAGATACCGAAGAACAATTCATTTATAAAACCCGGAAAAAAGGCTGCGGTCCGTTTAAGCCGGAGATGTGGAATCTGCCGGCACCAACGATCCAGAAATTGGGCGACCAGTTGGAAAAACAACTTTCCTTTTTATTTGATAAACTGAAGGTAAACTCCACTTCCGAGCTTATCAAAAAATATATTCAGCCGGTGGATGTGAACCTGGAAATGCCTGCAGCTTTAAAAGGGTAATACGCATTGATAAATGAAGGCGGCAATCCTCGAAAAAATAACGAATATTAAAGACAACGACCAGCCTTTGAGAATGGTCGAATTGCCGGTACCGGAAATCAGGGCTCAGGAAATCCTGGTTAAAGTTTCCGCTTGCGGTGTTTGTCATACGGAACTGGATGAAATCGAAGGCAGGACACCGCCGCCTAAACTTCCCTGTATCCTGGGGCATCAGGTAGTCGGTACCGTCGTTGATCGAGGAGACGAAGCGAACAAATTCTCTATCGGCGACCGGGTCGGGATAGGCTGGATCAATTCTTCTTGCGGGTCATGCGAGTATTGCCTTTCCGGAATGGAAAATCTCTGCAGGGATTTTCAGGCAACAGGTCGTGATGTCCCCGGCGGATATGCGGAATTCACGGCAGTTGCGGAAAAATTTGCTTTTGCCATCCCTGCTGGATTCACCGACGCCCAGGCTGCACCATTATTATGCGCCGGCGCCATAGGCTATCGCTCCCTGCGACTGGCCAATTTAAAAAACGGCACCAATATCGGTCTGACAGGTTTTGGCGCTTCCGCTCACCTGGTTTTGAAAATGGCGCACCACCTCTACCCCCAATCCAAGGTATTCATTTTTGCCCGGAAGGAACCGGAACGCCGTTTTGCCCGCGAGTTGGGAGCTGTCTGGGCGGGAGATATAGACGACGAATGCCCCCAAAAACTGCACGCCATCATCGATACAACTCCAGCCTGGAAACCGGTTGTCGAAGCGATGAAAAACCTTGCTCCGGCCGGAAGACTGGTCATAAACGCCATCCGCAAGGAAGATGCAGATAAGAATTATCTTTTACAGCTCGACTATGCCAGGCATATGTGGTTGGAAAAAGAAATAAAAAGCGTGGCCAACGTCGAGCGCCGGGACATTGAAGAATTCTTGTTGCTGGCCGCACAAATACCTTTAATACCGGAAGTTGAAGAATACCCGCTTGCACAAGCCAATCGCGCTCTGATCGAATTAAAAGAAGGCAAAATCCGCGGCGCCAAAGTTCTGAAAATCTTATAAAAAATTTTCCATTTACCAATTAAAGTATCGAAAAGGTTTTGACGATAAAATCCCCGGATCTAATTTCAAGCGTCAAGAGCCCTTTTTGCCACGTGAATGAATTTCGTGGATAACAAAGTTATGATACCCTGATGGTGCCCATTTCGTTCCACCGTTCCAAGTGACTATTGAGATAATTCTTCCTACAAATTCAGGGTTTTAAAATCCTCTGTCAACTATAACAATAACCTGAAGGGTCAGGTTTAAATCCGACTAAGTCAAGGAGAATATCAATGAAAACATGGAAGTTGAAGTCGAAAATGATGTTGATTTTTGCAATTTTTACCTTAACCTTTGCAACTATAGGTTTATTGACACTCTTCACTGTCCACAACCAGGTAATCGTGACTTCCCATGAAAAATTAAAGGGCGACCTGGCAATGACTAAGGCCATGCTCAATGAAAAATACGCCGGGGAATGGTCACTGCGCGGAGATAAGTTGCTCAAAGGCGAAACGCAAATGAACGATAATTTTGCTGTGATCGATAAAATCGGCGAATTGACCGGCGATAATGTGACTATCTTTCAGCGTGATACCCGCATCGCCACTAATGTTAAAAATCAATCCGGCGGGAGGGCGACAGGTACAAAGGCAGCTGATAACATTATCGACTCCGTGCTGAAAAAAGGTGAAAAATATATCGGCAAAGCACAGGTTGTCGGGGTCTGGAACCAGACAGCTTATGAACCCATTATGAATGCTCAGCGGGAAACTATCGGCATGTTGTTTGTCGGCGTTCCCAACACTCATTACGACAGCGTCATCAAAACTATTTCCCTCAAGGTCGGCATCTTTGGTGCATTTGGCTTTATCATCGTATTTTCGCTGGGGTATTTTCTTTATTATTCGGTTGTCAGTCCTATTTCCAAGGTAATCTCAGGCTTGTCTGAAAGTGCCGAGGAGGCGGCCCAAGTATCCGGCGAGGTATCCTCCACGGCAGAACAACTTGCCGAGGGAGCTGGTCAGCAGGCGTCTTCTCTGGAGGAAACAGCCGCGTCACTTAATGAAATGTCCTCAATGACGGCAAATAATGCCAACAGTGCCAACCATGCCAAGAAAATGATGGACGAAGCCAAACACGTTGTTGATAAAGTCAGCACACATATGGACGATATGAGAGATGCCATAGCCAATATTACCAAATCCAACCAGGAAACAAACAAGATTATCAAGACCATCGATGAAATCGCCTTTCAGACCAATCTTTTAGCTTTAAATGCGGCGGTGGAAGCGGCGCGGGCGGGGGAAGTCGGAGCCGGCTTTGCCGTTGTCGCCGATGAGGTCAGAAACCTGGCCATGCGGGCATCGGAAGCCGCAAAGAACACAACGCACCTGATTGAAAATACTATAAAGGCGGTTGAGCATGGGGATGCTTTGACCCAATCAACGCAGGAAGCATTTCGCGAAAACATGGAAATTCTTGAAAAAATTGACCAGGTAGTAGATGAAATCGCTTCCGCATCAAAAGAGCAGGCTGATGGAATACGGGGCATCAATGCGGCAATTTCAGAGATCGACAAAGTTACCCAGGATTCAGCAAATAATGCGGAACAATCGAAGTTAGCTTCCGATAAAATGAATGACCAAGTCGAAAATCTGAGACATCATGTTGCGGAGCTGGCTAATGTTATCGGCAGCAATGGATAGCCGAGCATATCCAGTTTGTCGGTTACGGTCTAAAGATCAAGTTATTGGTTAAAGCAAGCGGCTTCCGGGAGCTTACAAGTTATATGCTGCCGGAAGCCCCCTCCTTGAGATTGTGTGACAATTAATATTTTCAATTCTTTATGCTTCTTCACTACTGTCCGGAATAACCGGCAATTAAAATTTGTAACAATTTAATATATTTCATAGAAAAATAACTTTATGTTTGTCCTCGACTTGAAAATACAAGGTAGAATCTGTAATCCTCTCCTGAGATTTTCTCATGAAGGGAGTACTCATGTATACAGGCTCGCTTGTGTTCACCCAAGTTATGGACTTCATGCCGCTGAAGACCTTCCAACGCTGCGTGGAGAAGTACCAGGGCAATTTCAGCGTCAAGCATTTCACCTGTCTCGATCAGTTCCGGATCATGTCTTTTGCCCAGTTGACGTATCGCGAAAGTTTGAGAGACATCGAAGCCTGCCTCCGGGCACAAAACAACAAACTCTATCACATGGGCATCCGCAGCAAGGTTTCCCGCAGTACTTTGGCGGAAGCAAACGAGATGCGGGATTGGCGCATCTATGCGGATTTTGCCCATCATCTGATCGGTGTTGCCAGGAAGCTCTACCAGAAAGAACCATTGGCCGTGGAACTCAAGAACACGGTTTATGCTTTGGATGCCACGACAATCGACCTGTGCCTGTCAATCTTTCCCTGGGCGCACTTCCGGAAAACAAAGGGTGCCGTCCGTCTTCACACCTTGCTGGATTTACGGGGCAACATTCCGACCTTTATCCACATCTCCGACGGCAAACTCCACGAAGTCAACACCTTGGATCTAATCCCTCTGGAAGCAGGCGCTTTTTACATTATGGATCGTGGTTTCCTGGATTTTTCCAGGCTACATACTGTTACCTGCGCTTCCGCGTTCTTTGTGATCCGCGGCAAATTGAATCTGAAGTGCCGCAGGCTCTACTCCCATCCAGTAGACAAATCAACGGGCATCGTGTGCGATCAATCGATCCTGCTGACCGTACCGAAGTCGGCAGGGGATTATCCCGGCAAGCTCAGACGAGTAAAATATCACGACCTCGAAACCAACAAAACTTTGGTGTTTCTATCCAACAACTTCCTATTGCCTGCCATCACCATCGCCCAGCTTTACAAACAACGCTGGCAGGTAGAACTCTTTTTCAAATGGATCAAACAGAATCTACGTATCAAGAGCTTTTACGGTACTTCAGAGAATGCCGTAAAGACTCAGATCTGGATAGCAATTTCCGTCTACCTGATCGTGGCTATACTCAAGAAACGGCTGAATTTACAGGAGAGTCTCTACACAATTTTACAGGTTTTGAGCGTCTCTCTATTTGAAAGAACATCAATGTTTCAACTACTTACATTTTATGACTACGAAAACAACATAGACAAAAATCTTAACCAATTGAACTTATTTACGGATTATTCCGGACACTAGTGATGCTTCTTATAAAAGTCAAATAAGCATTTGCTGTTTCAGCCGGTTTTTCCAGTATTGGAGCATGACCGCAATCATTAATAATTACCGTCTTCGAATTTTCTAATCCCTTTTCAAAAACAGGTACGCTGGAAATATCAATAATTCTGTCTCTATCACCCCAAATAATTAATACCGGTGCTTTTATTTTCGGCAAATTCTCTTCCAGCGAAAAAATATCCGGTATAATTTCATTCATTATTTTTTCATTAAACTTTTTATTAGCCAGGGCGTCACGGATAAACATTTTCTTTATCGGGTACGGTGTAAAAGGAGGATGCGCAAAAATCAAATGCATTAAACGAGAATAATCATTTTCATCTTTCAACAAAAGAGGGTTTTCACCCTTTTGCATTATTCTCATTACGTCACTTGACCTGGGGGATTTGACTCCTGCTGCATCAAAAAGGCCGACACTGAGAATTTCAGCGGGGTAACGAACCGCATAAGCGCCGGCAAACCATCCGCCCATCGAATTGCCGGCAATGTGAAATTTATTAATTTTAATTGCCTGACAGAATTTATGCAGACGTTCAATCTGGCTGGCCACATCATATTTTTCATTAACCAGTTTGGAACTTTCACCATGCCCCGGAATATCGGGTATTACAACATGATAGTCTTTTAAATATAACGAAAAAAGCAGCCAGTTATCTTTATTGGTGGAATAACCATGCAGCAGTAATATCGTTTCCCGCCCCGTTTTGCTTTCGACATACACTATCTTATGGTTATCTATCTTAACTTCTTTTTTACTCAGGCGGGCATTGTATCTGGCGTTATTGATTAAAAAATCCGCCACTTTTTCGGGAAAGACATAATACCCACCGACAGCAGCGATGACAATAATCGCCGATAGAATAATTAAAAGCTTTTTCATGTTGACACCTTCCCTCTTCTGCTTATATAGGAGCAAATGGACTGAAGGCATTTAGGTTGAATAAATGAGAAATATTATTCTTTAGCCTGCGGTCTTCAGCCTAAATATCTTTTTTTATTATAGCATTAAATTATGGATATTATAATCTATCTTGTTGATTTTTTTGTTCATCTGGACAAATACCTGCCAGCCATCGTCCAGAGTTTTGGTATTTGGGCTTATGTTATCATTTTCATGGTTATTTTCTGTGAAACCGGTCTGGTAGTCACCCCGATTCTGCCGGGCGATTCTCTCTTATTTGCCCTGGGCAGTATCGCCGCCCTGGGTGCTCTGAATTTAGAACTTCTGCTGATTTTATTATGCATCGCGGCCATTGCCGGAAATATGGTCAATTATACCATTGGCCATTTTCTCGGACCCAAGGTTTTCCACTATGAAGATAACCGCTTTTTTAAAAAGGAATATCTGGTTAAGACGCATCAGTTTTATGAAAAATACGGCGGAATAACAATTATCATCACCCGTTTTATGCCGATTGTCCGCACTTTTGCTCCCTTTGTCGCCGGCATCGGTGCAATGACCTATCCCAAATTTACCTTATATAATATAGTCGGAGGCATTGCCTGGGTTTGCACATTTCTCCTGGGCGGTTATTTTTTCGGCAACATACCGTCTGTGAAAAATAACTTCAGTGTGGTAATTATTGCCATTATCATTGTATCCATCATGCCCGCGTTTATTGAATACTGGCGCCGGCGGTTTCATACAGTTAAGGAAAAAAAATAGGGTTACAGGACAAATCATGACGAAAAACTTTATGTCCATCATTGCCGGATTCTTGTTGATCGTGCTCTTAACGGCCGTCTCCGCCGAGGCAAAGAGTATCTTTAAAATCGGCGGCGATGTAAATGTGAAAGCAGATCAAACAGTAGAGACAGTTATTGACATTGGAGGACAGGTAACCGTTCATGGACTGGTCGAACGCAATGTTATTGCCGTCGGCGGATCTATTGTGCTTGCCAATGAAGCTATCGTGCGTGGTGATGTCATCTGCGCCGGTGGAGTTATCATCAAAGGCAATGATGCACAAGTATACGGTGATATTACAGAAATTAACGCCGCAAATATTTCTTCCGCTTTTTCTTCCGCCCTGCGGGGAGAACTGGAAGGATGGTCGCTGATTCTCAATATCATTTCCCTGTGCTTTTTTGCCGTCATCTTCGTTATCGCCCTGACGCTGATAATTTTTTTTCCCCGACCGTTGATTGTTATTGTCGATGAAATTCAAACCTATAAATTAAAATCTTTCTTCTGGGGCTTTCTGGCAACTCTGACAATAGCGCCTTTCTTCATGCTGCTGGCAATATCGATCATCGGCATTACCCTGATTCCTTTGGTCTTCACCCTGCTGCTTTTGGCATTTATTCTGGGGTATATTGCTTCCGGAAAAATTATCGGCGATTACATCCTGACCAAGATCTCCCGCAGACAGGTGAAATCACTGGCGGGCAAAACAATTCTGGGGCTGATGTTATTGTGGCTGATCGGCTGGATACCTTATGTGGGTTGGCTTGTTAAATTCTTTGCCCTGACATTTGGCCTGGGTGGAGTCCTGCTTGCTATTTTTAATCGTAAACATCTACCTTTAGCTCCACCACCTTCTCCGGTTAACGAAGAACCGGTGCAGCCGGCAACCGGTCTGTGAATAAAAATCATTGATAAATTGACGATCAAGTCAGCTCAAACCCATTCTTCGGAACGCACTTCGCCCTGAGTGCTGATGATACGATCGCTTTCAGGGGAACTTTTCTGGCAGCTTTCTGCAGGGCTTCCTGTGCAATCCGCAGGAGACCATTACAGCAGGGGGACTCCATTATGACAGCTGTTAATGTATTAATCCGCGCCTCATCCACCATCAGCCTGAGCTCTTCAGTATAAAGTTCAGCATCGCGATCAAGTCTAGAACAGGCAATAACAAGTTTTTTGCCTTTCAAAAACATATTGTGGAAATCAGCCAGCATGTAAGCAACACAATCAGCAGCAAGAATAACATCTTTCCCGGCGAAGATATCCGCTACCGGATTTACCAAATGCAGTTGAATCGGCCAGTGCGCAAGTTCGGATTGCTGTTTGTTCTCCTGTGGAAAATTTGCGGATCCTGAAACCGTTTTCCCCAAAAAAAGGAGATTGCCTGCCGGGATAGACCGGCCGGATCTAGTGGCTTCTTCCTGCATTAATTTCAGAAAGTTGCCATACTCTTTGTGCAATTCGGAATCGCCGCTTTCGGACATCTTTCTTAAATAATCCTCCATGATAATGGTTTCTTTTTTGCATAAGGTCTTCCCACAACTTTCCACCAGTAAACGGCTTCGGCTTCCCGCTCTTCTACCGAGAGGGCCCCTTCCGGACATTCATCTAAACAGAGACCCAGCCCATCACACATGCCTTCACTGATCAATTGCGCTTTAACCGTTATTAATTTCCAGCGCCTTTTCATCACAGTGCGGAATACACAAACCGCAGCCGTTGCATTTTTCTTCGTCTATTTTAATTATTTTACGCTTCATGGAATTTTCACCTCAATACATTATACGATACCCAAGCCGCATTCAAAGCATAACGCGGCGGCAAGAAGGAGGCTCCGCAGGCGTATTTTTTATACGCTGAGGAAGCCGACGACGCAGCCAACAAAGTTAGGCAAAGAATGCGACTTGGTATGATAATTGACCTCCGTCTTTACAGCCAGCTTCTGCCTATGCCTGTCTTGCGCCAGGGAAATCAGCCGATCAAGGAGATCGCTATATTTCAGGCCGGTGGCTTCCCACAGCTTGGGATACATGCTGATGCTGGTAAAGCCGGGAAGAGTATTTATTTCGTTTAGATAAAATTCATTGCTTTTTTTATCCAGAAAGAAATCGACGCGGGCCATAGAACTGCAGCCCAGGGCAAGATAGCCGGCAACCGCCATTTTCCTGATGGAATCGGACAGAGATGCGTCAATTTGCGCCGGTATTCTTGATGTTGCCCCGGCGGGATCAATATATTTTGCCTCATAGGAATAAAATTCATGATTAGAAGTTATCTCCCCCAGCACAGAGGCTGCCGGGTCTTCATTGCCCAGCACCGCGCACTCAATTTCACGGCAATCTATGGCTTTTTCAATTATTACCCGCAGATCAAACTGCAGGGCAAAATCCATCGCCTCCGCAAACATTTCCTGCTCTTTCACTTTTTTTACCCCGACTGATGAACCGGCGCATACCGGTTTGACAAAAAGCGGCAATCCCAGCTTATCTATGGCGCTTTTCATAATTGATTGCGGATTGTTTTGCCACTGCCGGCGGTTAACGGTTATCGACGGCACTACCGGAATGCCGGCCTCGTGCAGCAATCTCTTGGCCACATCTTTGTCCATACCCACGGCGGAACCGATCACATCAGCACCCACATAAGGCACCATGGCCAGTTCCAAAAGCCCCTGTAATGTACCGTCCTCGCAGAAAGTTCCATGCAATACGGGAAAAACAATGTCAACCGTAACTTTTTCGCCGTTTACCTCCAGATTATAGAGAAATAGCTTGTTTTCCTGCTCGAAGTGATTAACCAGCCAGGTTCCGCGCTTTTTCAAGGACAGAACCTTCCCGAAATCCTTGTGCGGGACTATTTCCGGTTTATCCTGAACATACCATTTGCCATCCCTGTCTATACCTATGGCTATTATCTCGTATTTGTCGGTCTTGAGGGCGGAAACCGCCGATGCCGCCGAGCAAAGCGAAACATCGTGTTCCCCCGATCTCCCGCCGTATAATATGCCGATTTTTATTTTTGCTGATCCCTGTTGCATGATTTTATCCTCATAATGTATTTTCATGTGATTACCGCAAGATATAATCTGCGACTTTTGAAAAAGTCAAACGATTTCCCCAAAATTTACTCTTGTTCGTAAAATATTTCAACATCCCGCTGTTGACAGCGAAGGATTCAATGAATATAATGCTGTCACATTAAATAATATTCTTGGGTTTTTTATGTCTCGCTATTTTAACGCAGCGCAGATACCGTTGACTAACAAGGCATTCAATGATGCCGAGAAGCTGGTTTCGCGCAATTTTAGAATAAGCGAGGAGGAGTTGAAAAGAAAAAGATACGATGTAAAAACTCTTGCACATTTGGAAGAACATGAAATAAGAGAAGGTGCTTTTGCGCACCTGTGCAAATATGTTTACGAGAAACCGGCTCAGTCTCCAAATGCAGAAAAAAAGAGCTTTGATTTTTATCGAATCTGCCTGCAGGACAATATTATTCTGGATGCGGTAGAAAGGGCAAATTCCTTTATCAAACTTAATCCCTTGATGCTTTATATCGCCACACATGAGCTGATTCATGTTTTGCGTTTCAGCAATGGTGAGATTGATTTCGATGCATCATTGGAAGAAAAGGAACAGGAAGAGGCAATCGTCCATAATTTGACCAAATTTGTCCTGCAACCTGTTAAACATCACGACTTGGATATAGTTTTGGACTGCTTTAGCGGGCAATTTTAATATTTACGATTTATATAATTAGAATTATTAGTATTAATGGAGGAGGTTTTTACTTATGCCAATTTACGAATATAAATGCCGGAAATGCGGCAAACAGTTTGAAGCATTCCAGGGTATTACCGATCCGGAATTGAAAAGCTGCCAGTTTTGCGACGGCAGGGTCGACAAACTTGTTTCCATGACTTCTTTCAGCCTGAAAGGTTCAGGATGGTATGCAACGGATTATAAAGGGAAAAATCCATCGTTAGCACCACCGTCAAAAGATGAAAAGGCTAAAGCTGAAAAATATTTAAACACCGTCAATCAGCAGCAGGAAGCGGTGATCAACGGCACAAAAGATTAACAATTGATGAGGTTTCCGGGTTATTTCCGCAAGGGGTGGTGAAAAAAGCACCATCCCTTTTTATTGACCGGAAACAGGGTTGCAGTTCATGGGCATAATTCTTCCGGTAACAATCGGATAGAAAACTTCATTTTTCCGGTTTCAGTCTTTGCGCGGATTTGAGATTTTTAATAAGAAACTGATCAACTTTTTGCTGCGACAAGTCATCTCTCAAATGCTGCTTTAAAACGGCCAGAGGGAACTTCCATACGTGCGGCGCTTTTGTGTCCTCCGCCATTTCCAAATAAACCAAAGGCTTTCTGGGCCAGTGCCCCGCAATCCTGCCTGTAACCATCACCGCGAAAAACAATCACGAGCCTGTCTTTAACAACACCGGCAACGACGACGTAATAAGTACCGATTATATGTAAGTAAAAATCGGCAACCTGGACACAGACATCAGAACTTTCAATATTTCCCAAAAAACAAACACGGCGTCCGCGAAAATTATTGATATGATGGAAAGCGTGATCGAAATATTTTAAGTACCGGCAGGGAGTTTGATTAAGCTCGATACGCCGGATAAGCGGCATATTGGCATATCTCAAATGATAGGTATAAGCACTGATATCCTCGGCGATTGTGTCGCGGTCAAAATTGTCGGTATCCGTCTTAATCCCATACAAAAGAGCAGTATGCAGGCGACGGGGTATTTTCAGTCCGGCACAAAGCAGATATTCCGTCATTACACTGGAAAGCGCACCGTAGTTGGGGCGGATATCTTCCACCGGAGCATGCCAGTCACCTTCGTGCGGATGGTGGTCGATAACTATATGCGGCTGCAGGAAGCTTAAAAGGCCATTCAGAAAAGAGGGTTGGGCATCGACAAGGGCAATCAAACGATAGGAAGATAAATCCACATTATTCACTAATTGGATATTTACCCGCATGGAAAAAATAAAATTGTAGTTTTGCTGCCTGGAGAGCGGCTCTGTAGAGGCGATAACACTTTTTGCCAGCCCGCAAGTCCGCTGCAGCAACTCCTGCAGGGCCATCGCCGAGGCAATGGAATCGGGATCAGGACTGCCATACAAAAGCAGCAGCAAAGAATCATCGGGCACAGCAATATCCATCAGCTTTGCCAGATTCAATTCTGTCTGCTTTTTGATGAGAATCGATTCTCTATTCATGAATTATAAGCTGCCAGCCAATCCTTTAATTCCATTTCCCAATCAATGATGATACCGCGGCGGCTAGGAGGAGATGACGAGTCGTGTTATACATACGTCGAGGAAGCCGACGACGCCAACAAAGGCAGCGCTTGATTTGGAAATGGAATAACATACAAATATTCTGTCCGGACGATCTGAAACAACTTAACCTATTTTCTCTACTTCGTTAATGTTTTTTAACACACGCAGATATATTTTCCAATCGGAAATACTTAATTTTTGATGTTGTCTCTTTCGGATACGCCTTCTGTTTTTTTATTGATTTATTCTTCACAATAAGATTAGAAAAAGAAAATCTAATAAGAGGATGAGAAATGCCCATTCAATATTACAGCACCAATCGTAATCTATACAATGTCGCAGGAATTACACCGTTTACCGGCTTCGTTTCGTTTAAAGAAGCGCTTCTGGCCGGGCAGGCGCCCGATGAAGGATTATTTGTACCGGACACGATACCGCAGCTTTCCTTAAACGACATTCACAATCTCAAAGGGAAGCCTTACCGGGAGACGGCATTACTTGTAGCCCAAACATTTCTCGCCGATGAATTTTCTCCGGAAGTTTTAACGAAAGTCGTTGGCGACGCCTATAACTATCCGGTGCCGCTGGAAGAAGTGTATCCTCGTGCATACGTGATGAGGCTCGATCAGGGTCCGACGGCATCTTTCAAGGATTTTGCCGCCCGGATGATGGCGCGTCTGATGAGTCACTGCCGACCTCAGGGAGAAAGGCTCAATATTCTTGTGGCTACATCTGGCGACACCGGCAGCGCCGTTGGTGAAGCATTCAAAGGTGTAGACGGAATTGACGTCACTATTCTCTATCCGGCCGCAGAAGTGAGCTTGCGACAAAAAAAGCAGCTCGACACCATCGGCGGTAATGTCCAAGCGCTTTCCGTACAAGGCAAATTTGACGATTGCCAGAATCTGGTCAAGCAGGCGTTTTCCGATCCGGAACTTGCAAAATTTAATCTGACATCGGCCAATTCTATTAATTTCGGCCGCATCCTGCCACAGATGATTTATTACATTTATGCTTATGCACAACTTGCCGCTACCGGTGAACAAATTGTGTTTTCCATTCCATCCGGTAATTTCGGCAACGCCCTGGGCTGCGAATACGCACGTCGCATGGGCTTACCCGTAGCTAAACTGGTGATGCCAACCAATGAAAACGACGAGTTCCCCTCTTACTTAAAAACAGGAACCTACCGGAAAGTTTCACCGTCGCGGGCATGTATATCCAATGCCATGAACGTGGGACATCCCAGCAACCTGGCGCGTTTCTTTGAGTTATATGGCGGCACAGTTGATCGTGCGGGCTTTGTTCACAGCTATCCTGATATTGAGGAAATGCGGCGGCGTATTTTTTCGGTAAGCATTACCGATGAGGAAACCCGGCAAACCATCCGGAATACCTATGAACTTTACCGGGTAGTTCTGGAACAGCACGGAGCAGTCGGCTGGGCGGGACTTGCAGCATACCGGAGGGCCACCGGTGATAAAAATTTAGCCGTATCCCTGGAAACCGCTCATCCCGCTAAATTCCCGGAAGAAGTTCAAAAGCTTTTAGGTTTCACTCCGGAGTTACCCCCGAGTATGCAGGGAATTGATCAACGCGAAGGCAGCGCAATAGACATTGCCGGCGAATATGATACTTTCAGGCAGTATTTACAGAATAATTTAAAAATTAAAGAATGACAGACTACTTTTTCTCGTCGTCTTCTTTTTTTACGGGTGTATTGGCGGAATCACTGTCACCATTAATGGATTTTTTGAAATTTTTAATTCCCTTGCCCAGCGCTGAACCGATTTCCGGCAATTTGCCGACACCAAAAATAATGACTATAATTACCAATATTATTAAGAGTTCCGGCACACCTATTCCAAACATTTTTCACCTCATTTGACACTTTTATTATGGTAGCTGCAAGTGGACAACTTCGCCTGACTTGCCCAGATTTTCGATATCTTTTCCTTTAAAATGCACCTTAATTCCACCGGCATTCCCAATGTCTATTCCAAATGCGGCACCTTTGCGTTTCAACACTTCCCCCGGTTTCAAAAGAACTTGGAAGGGTGGATTCTGGTCGATTTTTATCCTCAGCCAGGTTTCTTGGGTTGCCCGGATCAACAGGACATCTTCCCCTTCACCGGCTGCGACCGGTTCCTTTTTTTCCACCGGCGGCGCATTTTGTGCCGGAGGAAGAGCTGCCAAAGCTGCGTCTTTTTGCTGCGGCGGCCCCGGCTGCGTCGTTTGCGCAGACTGCACCGGCATATTAACCACGGGAGCTGCAGGCTGAATTGCGGGCGGAGTAGCCGGCGTGCCGGCCGGAACCTGCGGAACAGTTGGAGCTATTGACGGCTGACTATCGGTAACCGTCGGCAAAGGTTGCTGCTGCTGAAAAACAGCAATGCCTGCAATTGCAGCAATAACCAAAATGAAAGCCACTGTATATGCTTTATATCGAGCAAACCCTTTACTTTCAACGGGAGATTTTTTTTCCGGCGCAACTTCCTCTTCGCGTACAGTTTCCTGTTCCTGTTTTTTCTGGGTCGGCTTTTGCACAGAATTCAGATAAGCGTCGTAACTGTCAAGAATAGGCTTACTATCCATACCCAGCGTTTGGGCATAGGTTTTAATAAAATTTTTCGTATATGTCGGAACGGGAAGATTTTGAAAATCGCCGTTTTCTATCGCCTCCAGATTGACGACGCTTATCCGGGTGACGGCAAAGACATCCTTGAGCGTCATCCCTAAAGCTTCTCTTTTCGTCCTGATACCTAAAAAATCTTTTGCAGCGATTTTTTCCTGAGTCATAAAAAAATTCTAACAAAAATGTTTATTTGGCGTTGTTTATCATTAATTTTGGGGAAGCGCAACTTTTTATAAAGGAATGCCTGTTGTTTTAATTCTTTATTTTCCTGTTAAAGTTTATTACAACCAACAGCCAAAAATCAGTAATATTTCTTTACAGGAGTAAAAATCTTATGCAAGAGCTGAAAGATTTTGCCGTCGAATTAGCCGCTAAAGCGGGCGGGCTGTTGATGGAAAAACTCAATCCTTCTTTGGAGATCCACTACAAGGGAGATATTAATCTGGTCACGGAAGCCGACAAAATGTCCGAAAATTTAATTATTGCAGCAATTCGGCAAAACTTTCCGGATCATGGAATCCTATCGGAAGAATCACCGGCAATCCTCGACGGATCAACCATGCGCTGGATAATCGACCCCCTGGACGGCACCACCAATTATGCTCACGGTTATCCGGTTTTCTGTGTATCAATTGCTCTGGAAAAAGACGGCGTAATTATACTGGGTGTAGTGTACGACCCGACACGACGCGATACATTTGTAGCCGTGCGCGGTAAAGGAGCATTTGTAAACGGCAAAAAAATGGCTGTATCGGAGACGCGCGAACTTACCAGAAGCCTGCTGGCAACGGGCTTCCCTTATGACATTCGGGAAAGCAAGGAAAATAATCTCGATAATTTCAATACTATGGCAAAAGAAGCACAGGCCATACGCCGCGCCGGAGCCGCCGCACTGGATATGGCCTACGTTGCCGCCGGCCGTTTCGACGGTTTCTGGGAATTGAAGCTCAACCCCTGGGATACGGCAGCTGCGTGTTTAATGATTGAGGAAGCCGGAGGAAAAATAAGCGATATTTTTGGCCGCCCCTGGAATCTTCTTTCACCAAATATTCTTGCTTCCAACGGCCGGATTCACGAACAAATGATTGCCATTTTTCCAAACGCTAAAATATGACAACTTCGTAAAAAGGTCGCAGGCAAGGCGCGCGAATACCGAGGAATGAGGCGTACTTAGCGTACGCCGCAGTGCCGAGGAATGAAGCGCAACGCAGCATCCGGCTTTTTTACGAGGTCGTCATCGATAATTTTGAGAACATCCGCAATATTTTCAATGACAAAATCGGCATGGTGGACAAATTCGTCGGCTTTGTGATGATTCTTTAACAGCACGGCAATGGCGTCCGCCGCTCTGGCGCAAAGTAAATCGAAAAGATAGTCCCCTACAACCAGCGATTCATGAGGCATAATCGCAAACTGTTCGCAAAGATGCAAAACACCAAAGGGATCGGGCTTGGCCGGCCCTTCTTCTCTGCCTACGATGGCGTCGAACATCAAACCATGTTTTTCGGCAACGGCAACAACGTTATCGCGCTTGTTGCGGGTCAATATTCCGATAAGAATTCCTCTCCTGCGCAATTCCGCAAGCGTCTCTTTGGCGCCGGGATTTAATACCGATTCCGTAACCGCCCTGTCCTCGTGAACCCGTAAAATTCTTTCCGCATTTTCCCTCTCCTGTTGCGTCATCTTTTTCATCAGTTCCAGAATCGGTTCGGCCTCCGGCGGATAACCCATCTCCTCGCGTATCGCGTCAAAATCAAAGAACGGCTGCGTTATCGTTCCATCAAGGTCAAATATAACTGCTCTAATGCGCATATTGAAATTCCAGCCCCACCCTGTCAAAAGTCTCTAAAACCGTCTTATATTTAATTATAAGATCAGATGCTCTACCATTTGTAAATACCAATTCGAACAAGACAGATTAATTATCAAACGCGAACCGACCAGGCATCGAACAATGACAGATACCGCAGCAGAAAAATCTTTCCATCTGCTGTCATGACCTTGAAATAGTCTGTTACGGGACGACCGGCATCAGTGCCTCCTTCATACCAGCGATCCAGGATTTCTGATATTTCCCAACGGCGTCCCTGATATGCGAAAGCTGTCGGCCGTTCATTAATCTTGTAGCCGCTGTAGCATTCAACCTGGATCCGTTCATATTTCACATCTGCCAAAAGCTCTTTTCCATCGTTCATCTGATGTACCTTCGGGAAAACAGTTTTTTTTCTCTGAAAGGCAAAAACATGAATTTACAGCCTCTTGACAACGGTTATCTTCGGTCTTAGCTTAAATTTAACGAGGTTCTAATGTTCCCGTTAGGAGTCATGCTACTGGAAACGAATTTAGTAAGGAAACAAAAAATCTTAGCGGTGATGGTTGCGCTAGGAAAATCAAATGTTCAAGGATCGTGACTCCAGGTTTTAGAGAAAACGGCGCAGACGAATCACGTTTTAGCCCTTCATTGGATGACGAATCCTTTCGAAGGGCTTCTTATGTTTCGACACTTTACTTTTTACTTGTGCACAACTCTTTTACCCCTGGTTTTTTTCTGTGTATTCACCAGTTTGTTTTTTCTGTTAAACCATAGACTTCTTGGAATAGTTAATATTGTGCGCTTTTTCTCTCTTCTCGTTTCCATAAAGACATCCCCTTTCTATTATTATTTGAAGCTGAGCTTCAGTATAATCCTTCCAGGTTCGTCGGAACTTTATAATAATTTAATGACGGCTAAAATCTTTGTCAAAAAGGAAGAAGCAATATTCAAAGGCAGGTGGAGACGACAATTTTGTCGAACCGGCGCATAAACAGGTTAAAAAGACATGTTCATGTTATTATTAGTTATATTTCTGAAAGCGCGAAAATGTAATTCGACATTTATTGCCGAAAATCATAACTGCCCTTTGAAGAAAAGAGGCCGATTATCAACAATAATGCAGTAATTACAGCATGTTATAACGCTACCTAAGATATTGGCATGATACATGCTTTTAGTAATGGGCAAGTTACAAGTATCGACTAAACATAACGGGCATGATTAGCCGACAACAAAACTAACTTCGAAGGCGATAAACCTTCACTCTTCAGAACAAGGGAGGCTCTGACCAAGCCTCCCTTTCCTTTTATATAAACAATCTTTTATCTTTATTTTTATAGGAGTCAATTTTTTCGTTTCAGCGTAACACTCACCGGATAATGATCGCTGAATCCTGCCGTATCTCTCTCACTCGATTTTATCCCGAATCGTCGTGGACCGATTTTTTTAGGGTATGACATTAAGGCAACCGCTTCAATTTGTGCATCCCCTTGCAGTTGCCAGCCGCAATTCCCATTCACAATTCCACGACTGACCATAATTTGATCCAGCATATACCATTGGCCTTCATAAACATGCGAACCGACGCCGGCTGCCAGAGTCGGCCACATGAGGTTCAGTAAATAAGGATTTTTTCCATCCATCACCCGACGACGATCATTTATCGATAAAGCGTATTCCGTTATAGAACGATTGAACGGTTCGTCATTGAAGTCTCCAAGCACAATTATTGCCACATCGTCGCCAAGCTCCTGTTGAATGCGCTCGACGCAATAAGATAACGTTTCTCCGGCCGTCATTCGATACGGCTCCGATTCATACTGTCCGGCTGTTCTGGCCGGCCAATGATTGCCCACCACAACGATAGTCCGCCCGCCTATTGCAAAATTTACCTGGAACAGTTCGCGCGTCGCATAGCGCTTGATTATCCAATGCTGGAACATCTTGTCCGGCGATGTACCGGCAATATCCGGGTCATAGAGAAAGGCAACGTCAACTCCTCTGTTGTCGTTGGTATCGGCATGAGCAACCTGATATTTTCGCCCGCCTTCACTCACAATTTTTGCAGTCAGTTTGATCAGCACATTCCTGTTTTCAACTTCGCATACGCCTAAAATATCCGGGCCGGTGCCGGCATTCATCGAACAAATTACTCTTGATAACTGACGCAGTTTTAAATCAAGAAGATCGTCGTCCCAACCGGCAATGTCTTTGCTGAGTATTTTGCGAAGTTTATCAGGTCTCTCCGCTGACTCCGCGTCAAAAAGATTCTCGACATTCCAAAAGGCGATGAATAATTTGTCAGAAGGAATACATGAGCTCGAATCGTTAGTCCTGGTTTTTCCCATATTAACCTCTTCTTTTATCCAAAATAAAAAATGTTTTTTTACCTAGCCTCATTTATATTTCCGGAATTCGATTTGTCGGCGTTCATGAGACAACTCCATCTCAAAGACTTCCAGATGTGTTAGATCGAAGTCAATCAGCTTGCAGATATCCTCTTTGTCTTGGTCACTAATGTTTTCTCCCAAAAAGACCTTACAGAATGTTCTTGGATGTATTTCATAGTCTGTGTAAAGTTGACCGCTATTCTTTTCGAAAGATATTACTCGCCATTCATTTTCATAGGACCAGTGGCGTGTCTTGGTCAATTCTAGACGTTCAAAAATTTTTCTGTAATCGAAGTCAATCTGACCAGTGATTTTTTTGAGCCAATATGCAAGAGTTCCGATATTAGGAAAATCATTAGTATAAATGACCTCTTTCGCCGCAAGGAGTGGACTGTCATAGATATCTAGACATTCAAGTTCTATCACAACACCCGAATAGTTTTCTGCATAGCTCCACCACATTACGGGATTGTCCTTTTCGGTAGACACCGAAAGTATTCGCGACATTGGGATGAGTTCTTGCCATTGATGTTCCATTCTTTGGAAAGATTCAAGCTCATCTAATTGCATGAGCGGCGGGTATTTCCTAAGTTGATTGACAAAGGAATCTCTCTGATCCGCCGGTAGCTTGTGGCAATAATTCAGAAGAGCACGGATTTTGGGATTTATCGTGGTTATATCGTCTTGGCTTTCCAATAGGCGTATTAGCTCTTCGAGAAAAGCCTTATTGAAGTCATCGATGTCAAATCCGAATTTCAGTCTACGAGAGACATCGAAAGGGTCATTAAAAAGTAGCGGTGAAGAGAATCTGAGGGTTTTGTTAATCAAGAGTGATTTCGCCGTTCTCGCAGAAGTGTACTTGTAAAAGACCTGTTTGTTATGTCTACGATTTGGGGAGACTATCATGTAATCACTCGCTATTCCTCTTGCAAACAAAATTATATGTATTCTTACTAATATATCAAACGCTTAAAGAGGAAATCTTTCAGCCCTTTATGACTTTGACGACAACCTTCCGGGTTCGCGGGCCGTCGAATTCGCAGAAAAAGACGGATTGCCATGTTCCCAAAACCAGCCGGCCGTTTTCGATCAGGACTATTTCCGATGCTCCGACCAGCGATGATTTGACGTGCGCGGGCGAATTGCCTTCCCTGTGCCGGTAGGAGGCATTTTGCGGAACAGCCCTTTCCAGGGCGTTGATGATGTCGCGGGGAACATCCGGATCGGCGTTTTCGTTGATGGTGACGGCGGCGGTGGTGTGCGTTGTAAAAACTATGCAGTAGCCGTCGGCGACATCTTCTTTTTTCACCGCATCGCGCACAGCAGCGGTGATGTCAATCATTTCTACCTGTGAACTCGTCCTGATATTAATCTCTTTCATTACTTTACACTCACAGTAATTTTATTGTTTCCCGGCAGTCTCCGCCAATTTGATACTCTGATAAATATCATTGATGATCTGCCCGGAAAGCATTTGCACAGCCCGGCTCATGGCCTGACAGTAACCTCGCGGTGATTGCTCGGTCAGCACTTCTTCCCGAGAGTATTTTTTCTGAAACAGAATCCTTTTTCCAGCGTCGCCCTGTTTCGTATCTTGCAGCGTTATTGCCAGACTGATGACCGCATTATTGCCGCGGTTATCTTTCCTTAAAAAGAATTCTTCAATGCCGCCCTGAACTACATAGCGTCCCTCTTCCACCGTATAACGGGAAAACACAGCGCGGAAGAAACCGCTTGCCTGCAAGTCACGCCGTAGAATATCACCCACCATATCGGCGGGATTCACCGCCCAGCGGTTATAATTAAAATGATCAAAGGCGTAATTATCCTGACGGAAAATCATGTGATTATTGTTATAAGCCGTGGCAATCGTAAAACGGTTGACCCTGATTGTACCGTTGATTTTATCCGGTTTATCGAAGGTCGGCGCTGGATAATCGATCAGGTACATTTCCACCGGAGCCTGCGGCTTCCCGGTGGTGCTGACACAGCCGGGAATAAATGCAGTACAGAGGGAAAGAAACAGAAAGGTAAATAAAACTCTCCGGTATCGCTTCATCAACAAAGAAAAAGTTCCCATCTTATTTCTCCTGGTTATTCCATGGGTTTTCGGGGCGGCGCGGGCTTGCTGAAAATCAATTCCGCCGGATTGTTATTGAGGCTCTCGGAAAGTTTCTGCAGATGTTCCGAGGTAACCCGCAAATTTTCCACCGTATCCTGCAAGTCAAGGGTAATAGACTTGGTTCTTTTATCCAGTGTATTCAGAATTTCTCCTGTCTTGTCCGTCTTTTGAGCCAGATTGAATGCTTCAACTTCCTGGCGGGCACGGTTAATCAACTGGCGGGCATCGGCCAGGGTATCTGATGTCTCCTTAAAAAGATTATCGACTTTCCCTTCGGCAATTATGTTATTTAATTTGGCAGTCGATTGGTCGAGATTGGTCGACATGGATTCCAGATTTTTCATGATTTGATTAGTCCGGCCACTGACGAGGAAAGTTTCTATGGATTTCGTCGTACTTTTCAGCTGATCGGAAATTCCTTTAAAATCAATTTCCTTAATCTTTTGCATTATTTTATTGGTTTCGGCCCAAAACCGGCTGATCTCCGAACGGCGGGAAGGGATAATCGGATATGAAGTTTTAAAATCAACCGTCTTAAAATCAAGCACATCTCCGGGCTTGATGCGATCCAGTTCAACAAAAACTATTCCGGTGATGCCCGCCGTTTTTAGCTGGGCAAATGTCTGCTTCTGCAAGTCACCGGCCAGGTTGATTTTCATGACTACTTCGACCAAACGGTAATCCGGGGCAACTTTAATGCTGTCCACCTTGCCGATTTCGACGCCGCGGTATTTGACGGCCGAGTCGGTTTGGAGCCCCTGAACCGATTCATCAAAATAGGCAACGTATGTCGAACCCTTCATCAGCAAATCAGACGCGCTGACCCAGATAATCGCGGCTGCGCCAATCAGCAAACCGGCGATAACAAATAACCCGATTAAGAATTTCGAACTTTTACCGGACATAAGACCTATCCTGTTTATTATTATCGGGCACCTGCCTCCAGAAGAAGCTGTGCACCCGTGGATCTGTTGCTTTTTCTTTTAAATCGCCGGGCGTGCCTTCGGCAATGATTCCCTTGGTTGATTTATCCAACATTATTACCCTGTCGGCAATTTTGCAAATGGATTGTAATTCGTGTGAGACGACCACCATCGTTGTTCCCAGTGCTTCGTTGGTTTTGAGAATTAAATTATCCAGTTCTGCCGCCGTAATCGGATCAAGGCCCGCGGATAATTCATCGAAAAAAAGCACCAGCGGATCGAGGGCCATCGCCCGGGCAATTCCGGCGCGCTTTTTCATTCCACCGGAAAGTTCCGCAGGATAATGGTTTTCGTAACCAGCCAGATTAACCATGCCCAATTTCATTTTAACTATCAAGTCAATCGTAGCGGCATCCAGCCTGGTATATTCCATAAGCGGCAAGGCTATGTTTTCTTTAAGTGTCATCGAACTGAACAAGGCACTGGACTGAAACAGCACTCCGATGTTTTGCCGAAAATTGTTTAATTCGGCTTCACTTGCCGTCATTATATCCGTTTCGCTAAACAGTACTCTCCCGGCGATTGTTTTCTGCAGGCCGATCATCACTTTCAGGAGAGTGGTTTTACCGCAGCCGCTTTCGCCGACAATAACGAGTATCTCTCCCTTGCGCACCTGAAAGCTGATATTTTCCAATACCGTATTACTGCCGAAACGGACGGTGACATTTTCGACAATAATTATCGGCTCATTATCCGGCAAATGCACGCCAATATTACCTCATATAATAAAACATTATAGCAAAAATTGAATCGGCGACAACTATCAGAAAAATTGCCGTAACGACGGCGGAAGTCGTATATTTACCGACATCCTGAGCGCCCGCACGCGCCTGAAATCCTTTTTGGCAGCCCACACCGGCAATAATTCCGGCGAAAAACGCGGCTTTAATAAGACTCGTAATGACGTCAAAAACCTTTATAGCCTTCAGGGACTGGATAATATATGTGTTGGCGGTAAGATCGAGTCCGGTTACACCGACTATCAGACCGCCAATGTTGCCAAAAAAATCGGAATAGAGTGTTAACACAGGGACAACTATAACTGCAGCCAGCACTTTAGGTACAGCCAGAAATCTGACGGGATCAAAACCCATGGTGCTTAAAGCATCGACTTCCTCGTTCACGACCATGGTGCCGATTTCCGCGGCAAAGGCTGAACCGGAACGACCGGCCACCAGGATAGCCGTCATGATCGGTCCCAATTCTTTAATCATCGCAAAACTGACCAGCGAAGGCACGTAGATATTGGCGCCGATTAGCCGAAGCTGCAGGTACGACATAAATGCCAGGATAAGCCCGATCAGTATGCTGATTAAACCCACAATCGGCAGGCCGTCCACCCCCGCGCGTTTCATATAAAAAAGGACATCCTTCGTCCGCAACGATTTAGGATGAAAGAGAGTGTAAGTGAAGGCAAATAAAAGCTCGCCGAAAAACGTTATAAAATTAACGGCGTCCTGAAAAATATTGATGGAAGCGTCACCAATTTGCATCACCAGGTTTTCGCGTTTTGCTATGTCTTTTAACGGCGCCCGGGTAAGCGCTTTTTCGTAAATGACACTGAATATCCCTTTCGTTTCATTGTTCAAATTAAGAAAGGAGCAAACGATATTTTCGGCGGCGGTGGCTTTTTGGACTTGAATCATCGCCAGAGCTGCGGCGCTGTCGAAATAGGTGATTCCGGAAAAGTCTATGTCCATCGATGCGATCTTTTGCCGCCGGTATAGATCATTAATTTCGCCGGTAAAAGATGGAAGATTTTTCAGGCCGAATTCACCTGTCAGGTAAATGATCAGTTGCGAGTCTTGCTGACGAGAGGATATTTGATATCGTTTTTGCGGATCCCGTTTTACATCCATAATAGTGAGTAAATAATATTGGCTGAAAAAGGTTAATAAATCTTAATGGCCATTAATGTTACACGTCGTATTATTGGTATATTGTTAACACGATACCTGCGACAGAACAAGATCAAACAGGCAAGCCATGCGAAAAAACTGGCTGGTATTAATTTACAAAGATGGGGTTGGAAAAAATCCAGGGCCGGTATTTCCCGTATCGTTTCAAATATGCTTCGACACGATAAACACCCTTTTGACTGACAGACAGAGCAATTTTGTTATTTATCTCCTCAGCAATGAGAACGCCATCCCTGATTACCCGCACCAGCGCGGGCGCAGGAAGAGAAATACTAAGCCGGGCTTTTGCTTCCAGCACCAGCGAATCTCCCATGGAATATTCTTCATTTTTTTGAGTGATAATAAAACTAAACTCTTTGGCCGCCAGAAAATATTCCATGGCCGCATAACAGCGACCATGCCGCAATGAATCATAAAGCAGGGAAATGTCTTTGGTGTGGTCGCCGCTTAACCGTTCCTGCGTACAAACATGGGTGCGCACAAATTTAAAGGCGCGCTCAAAAGGAAAAACAGTTACTTTAACAGCACCAATTTTCACAATACTGCCGTGATTATCCAGTTCTCCGATGCCGACAATTTTTTTTGTCTGATTCAGCAAATCCCATCTTGCTAATGTCTTCCTGCAGGGGCCGCGTAAAAAGAGGGCGGGAAAGAGAAAGCTCAGCAAAGAAGGCAGGCATTTTTTTAAGCTGCTCTGCCAGTCCGTCATAAAATCCCAAATACCGATGCCCGCATAACCGTCTACCGACCAGTCCGTCCAGGGATAATGTTTCACGTGAAACGTTTCCGATCCTTCATGATCCGGATGAGCGATAAAACCGAAACCGCCGGCGGCATTTACGGCGTCAATATATTTTTGAGGCTGCCTGCCTTCCGCGTCTTCCGGTTTTTCAATCGGCTTGTCGAGATCAAACCCCAGGTAATGATTGAACCTTGGCGCTATTTCTTCACCAACAATCAACAGGACTTTTCCCTGCCACCCTTCCCATCCTTCATCCCGCGCCAGCAGGTGATCGTGATCAGTCAGCATTAAAAAATCGATGCCGTTTTTCGCGGCGGCGTCAATTATCTGGTCCAATCCTACATGACCATCAAAAGAATAATCAGAATGGAAGTGAATTACTCCGGTGTAATCATAATATTTCATAAGCAATATTTAACGACCTTGCAAAAAGGCCGGATGCTGCGTTGCGCTTCATCCCTCGTCACTGCGGCGTACGCTAAGTACGACTCATTCCTCAGGATTTGCGCGCCTTGCCTGCGACCTTTTTGCAAGGCCGTCTGAAAAAAGGTCGCAACCTGGCATAAACATAAAAAAGCAGGCTGTAACAGCCTGCTTTTTATATCAGCTTCTATTGGAGACAGTATAATTATTCCATATGCAAGCTGACGATAACCCTTGATTTGCCTCGCTGCACTAAAAGCGTCACATTGCGTTTTTCCGCCGCCTTGCCTATTTCTTTTGTGTATTGCCTGATCGAAGCAACTTTCACCTTGTTTACCTGGACAACGATATCCTGCGGCCGGAGTCCGGCATCTTCCGCCGGGCTGCCGTTTTCGACATCAATTATAATCACCCCCGCATCGCGGGGAATACCCAGTCGCCTTGCTATTTCCGGTGATATGTCCTGGGCGATGATACCAAAATATGACTGGGATGATTTTTCTTTGGCCAGAGCGGTTTCCGGTTTATCCTTACGTTCGGCAACGGTAAGGTTAAATATCTTGTCTTTTCCGCCACGAATAACTTTTATGGATATCTTTTCTCCGACATGCAATGCCGCAATCTTCAGAAGTAAATCATGTGAATCCTTAATGGCTTTCCCGTTGACTTCGGTAATAATGTCGTAAACTTTTATTCCCGCCCGATCGGCCGGATCACCGGCAATAACATCGGATACTATGGCCCCGCTTTTGCTTTTGTAATTCATATTCCTGGCCATATCTTCACTGATATCCTGAATGGACACACCAAGCCAGCCACGCGTGACCCTGCCCTTTGTTTTTAAGTCACCCAAAATCGTATTAGCCATATTTATCGGTATGGTAAAGCCGATTCCCTGCCCCTGCGCAACAATAGCGGTATTAATGCCGATAACCTTACCATCCATATTAAACAACGGACCACCGCTGTTGCCGGGATTAATGGAGGCATCGGTCTGAATAAAGTTGTCATAAGGTCCGGCGCCGATCACTCTCCCTTTCGCGCTGACAATTCCGGCGGTCACCGTTTGCTCCAGTCCGAAAGGATTACCAATAGCAATAACCCATTCTCCGACTTTAACTTTGTCGGAATCGCCGAGTTCAACAACGGGCAAACTGTTGGTCGGTTTAATTTTAATTAAAGCAATATCTGTTTTGGCATCGGTTCCAATGATCTTGGCCTGATATTCTTTGCCGTCGGAAACCCGAACAATGATTTTATCAGCCTTTTCCACGACATGATTATTGGTAAAAATGTATCCGTCGTTACTGATGATAAAACCGGAACCAAGACTGCGCTGTTTGAATTCACGTTGCGGTATATCGCCAAAGAAGCGGTCAAAAAAGTCGTCTCCAAAAGGTCCGTTAAATGGTGACCGGCCAAATGGTGAACCTAAACCGCCCTTATATGTCTTTGTGGTGCTGATGTTAACTACCGCCGGTTTTACTTTGTCCGCCAGATCAGAAAAAGAAACTGGAATTTTGGCCGTGTCCGACGAAGATACGGCCGAGGCCATTTGAATTTCCGGCGCTCCGAATTGTGTAAATGATGACCGCAGCACTTCCACTAAAGAAACAATAAAAAACGCCACCAGAAACGCCATTAAAAACATAAAAAATGTTTTACGATTTTGATTTTTCATATCCATCCTCCGCCGGCACATTGCTTCATGCGGCTAAGTTATTGATTTACAAAACTCTTATGAGAGCAAACTTGCCTCAATATAACGATTGTCGATTATTTGTCAAATACTAATTATAGTTCGCCCATATTTGAAGTATCAGCCATCATGTGCTAAGATAAGCAACAAAAAATTAAAGATAACAATTATATGACTTTTCTGGAAAATATCGGGCGACTGGAAATAAATACGTCAAAGTCTTTTATTGACACAATTTCCTTTGCCTTTAAAGTTTTAATGCGGATGTTTCAACCCCACACGTACAACAGTGCAATGCGTATGGTGCTTGTAAACCAGATTTATTTTACTTCCGTGCAAATTTTACCTGTTTTCCTTGTTGTATCAACGGTTTTAGGATCACTACTCATCGGTATCGTTTTTCAACTTCTAAAGCAATTAAATTTATACGACTATCTGGGCAATGTGTTAATGGGATTCATTGTTACCGAGTTGTCACCCTTAGTTACAGTCTTTTTTATCACCCTGCGGTCATCTTCCGCTATTAATACGGAAATGGCAGTGATGAAAGTCGACGGAGAAATAAAGACCTTAGAGCTATTCCGCATTGATGTAATCGATTACCTGTTAATTCCGAGAATAATTAATGGTATTATTTCTCTGGTCTTGCTCAGCAGTCTTTTCTCCATAGTATTAATGTCCGGCGGGATTATCTTTTCATGGGTGATTTTTGGAATAAATATTGATGTTTACACAAGTATTTTATTAAAATCGGCTGATTTTTCTGATATAATTATATCATTAATTAAATGCGCCGTTTTCGGTTTTTTTATAACCTTAATTCCAATTCGTTCAGGATTGCGTGCCTCCAAGGAATTTACCAGTATCCCTATTTCCGTCTCCAACGGTATGGTTAACGTATTTACGGCTATCATTATCATTGAGGTGCTGTCATTAATAACAAAATTATTTTAAATTATTTTGACAGTGAAGAAGCGCTGAGCGAAGCCTTCTGGAGGTTTATGGAAACCAACCGGCATCGTGCGGCTCCGGTTTCCGTTGACGTGCCCCTTATTTCCAATCAGGATGTATGGATGAATATAGCCTTGATCAAGCAATATCATGAAAATATATCCCACAGCCAGGCCGAGAATATGGTTCTGGATGCTTTGAAAAGACTGGACCTGGTTAATATTGCCTACCGGAGAAATCCCTCTTTAACCAACGAGGAAAGATTTTGCGCGCTGCTGCTGAGGGCATGCATGGTACGCGATGCCCTTGTAATCATCGATCGTCCCTTTAAAATTATTCCTCATCTTCCAAACAGCGATTTCATTTTCCAAACCCTGAAAAAAATTGATGACTTTTACGTAACCTGCTATATATTTGACTATCAATGGATGACAGAAAAATACGGGGAAATATGAGCCGCGAATTTAGAGTAGGATTATTTATTGCAAGTACAACTATAATTATAATAGCTGCTTTGCTTTTTCTGGCTTATGAAAAAGATCTTTTTTCCAGAACTTATACTTTTACCCTCTCTTCCAAGTCCGGCGACGGGCTCACCGAGGGTATGCCGGTCGTTTTTTCCGGTTTTAACATAGGTAAAGTAAGCACTCTGGAGCTCAACGACAAAGGCATAGTCCTCATTAAAATAAAGATTCCGGAAAGACACGTAAAATGGATCAAGTCGGATAGTGATTTTATTCTTTACCGTCCTTTAATTGGAGCACCCCGCATAGATGTAATAACGCGTAATTTAAAAAGCCCCACCCTGCCGGAAGATAAAATTGTTGCCATGGGCACTGTTAACGATATCAATGACGCCATTGCCAGGGTGCAACCCTTGCTCGACAGAATCACGAAAATTGCGGACAATTTGGAACATCTCAGTTACAACCTGGCCAATCCGCAGGGAGATTTAAACCGCATCCTTGGAAATGCTCAAAAAATCACTACAACACTTTCCACCAAGCAGTCGTTTTTAGAAATGGCCGTTGCCGACAAAGAAAGCGTCCGGTCAATTCACGAAGCATTGAAAAAAATTAAAGACATCACGACAAAAATCGACGAGATGGCGGGTAAAGCCAATCAACAGCTCTTTGACAAAGATGGAACCCTTCCCCGCATTAATATAATACTTAAGGATATCGCCGGTAAGCTGAAAAAGCTGGATGCAACGGTAGACAACATTAATAAGATCAGCAAAGATACTTCCGACGGCATGAAAGATTTCCGGATGCTGCGCTCCGATATTGACGATGCCGTCAACGCGATTGATGATGTGGCCAGAAAAATTGATGCTCTGATTTCCTCAAAAAAAGGGCCGGAGTTTAAGCTGCCATGAGAAATATTTTAGTTTTTTGTCTGCTGATATTCATTTGTGCATGCAGTTTTCAGCCCATCCCCGCATGGAAAGAGACTTCTTCCCGCCAACTGGAAAATTATAAGGTCAATTTTCTGGCCGACACCGAAGATGCTTCTGAACCGCACTTTGCCAAAGCGAGAACAGCCATCTCCAGCAATAACGACTTAAATCTCCTGGCGACAGTTTATTTAACCAAATACGCCTTACATACGGCAGTCCTGGAAAATTTTGACGATAGTGAATTTGTCCGCATCGATAAATTACAGCCGAATGCAGCCAACCGGGCTTACCATGACTTTTTAAAAGGTAATTTCCGGCAAGTAACACCGGACAAGTTGCCGGACCAATACAGAAACCTGCCCGACTTAATGGTCAACAAGGATTTACCCGCCGCCGTCCGCGAAATCGCTTCTATCAGTGATCCTTTATCTCTATTAATTGCCTGCGGCGTCTGGATAAAATATTTGCCCGTAGATGAAAGCATTTTACAGCTGGCCATTGATACAGCCGCCAGGCAGGGCTGGCGCAGACCTTTGTGGGCATATCTCACCCGCCTGCAGCAGTATTATCTTGACCGCCAGGAAATATCCAAAGCCGCAAACATCAAAGAACGTCTGGTATTGCTGAAAAAATAATAATCCCGCTCAGAAGAAAGATATTATAGATTTTAATTGCATTTACCGGTCATTTCCCTTAAAAATCATCTACTCATAAATATGCGGGGGATTATATGATTGTTACGGATAATGCGGGTATTTGCCAGGTTTGCCATAAAAAACAAAGTGTCATCCTTTGCGATGGTTGTGAAATAGCCCTTTGCGAGGACTGCCGGAAATTTGAAATGTGGGGCTCCGGTTGCGGACATGTCGATACGCGTGTCTTTTGTCCCACCTGTTATGATGATATTGATATTAATCCCTATTGCGGTAACATCGACTAAATACTTTTCATTGCATTTTTTATTTTGATCATTATTTTAGGCGACATGACAAAAGAAAAAATACCTTCATCACCCGCAATCCTCGTTCTTAAAGCGCAAGCAGCCGTTTTTACGCTGCACACTTATAAATACGAGGAAAAAGGCGGCACAAAAGTTGGGGCGCAAAAATTGGGGATCGATGAACATTGCGTCGTGAAAACATTGATCATGGAGGATGAAAATGCCCACCCGCTGATCATCCTGATGCATGGCGACAAGGAAGTTTCGACAAAAGAGCTGGCCCGCTTTATCGGTACGAAGTCCATTGCCCCCTGTCGCCCGGAAACTGCCCAGAAGCATTCCGGCTATAAAGTAGGAGGAACATCGCCTTTTGGTACAAGAAAAGCATTACCCATATACATGGAAAAGACTATTGCCGATTTACCGAAAATTTACATCAATGCCGGCAGCAGGGGTTTGCTGGCTCAAATGCCTCCTGCGGAGATAGTGAGAATACTTAACCCGGTTATGGTTAACGTTGCTATATGAAAAGGTTTTTTTCAGGTACTGTCATTTCTAAATCAAAGATGATATTGCGGCGGCAAGGAGGAGGCGACGAGGCGTATTATACATACGTTGAGGAAGCCGACGATGAAGCCAACAAAAATAGCGCTTTGATTTAGAAATGGCATAGGAGGTAAAAATATATGCCGAATAACGTAATAATCCGCTGCCTGAATTGCGGTACTAAAAATCGTATACCACATCATAAATTTCAGAAACGTCCGATCTGTGGTAACTGCCATGCACCGCTCGATGATCTAATTATCCGCTGTCTCAAATGCGGCGCCAAGAACAGAATATCCGAAGATAAATTGCATCAAAAACCCCTGTGCGGCAAGTGTCATGAACCGCTGGTTATCGTCCAGCAGCAAACGAAGCCTATTGAAGTTACCGATGCTACTTTTGCCCGGTATGTGCTGGCTTATGAAACCTCCGTTTTAGTTGATTGCTGGGCGCCCTGGTGCGCTCCCTGTCGTCAGCTCGCCCCCATTATAGAAGAACTGGCCTCCGACTACGCTAACGGGATAACAGTAGCCAAACTCAACGTTGATGAAAATCCGGCGATTGCTGCCCAATATGGCATTCGCAGCATTCCGACTCTGCTGTTTTTTAAAAACGGGAAACTGGTGCAGAGGCTGGTCGGTGCTCTGCCTAAAGAAGAAATTGAAAAGAATATATTGTCCATTATCAAAACCAACTGAAGCGAAGATACCCGTCATGGAACAGAAAAAAAAGTTAATGTACCGCTGTAAAATCTTTGATGTTTGGGAAGAAGAAGTCTCTTTGCCCGACGGTAAATCAACCAGGCAAAGCATGATCGACCATAAACCGACCGTGGCCGTAATAGCCGTAAATGATAAAAACGAAATATTGCTGATCAAACAATACCGCAACGCTGTCAAACAACATCTGTTGGAAATTCCGGCAGGCACCTTTGATCACGACGAGGAAACACCGCTTATTTGTGCGAAACGCGAGCTTGCCGAAGAAACAGGCTTTGATGCGGCAAAATTTATTCAGTTGTTTGAGGGCTACCTGGTGCCGGGCTACTGTAATGAGTACATGTATTTTTTCCTTGCCCATGATCTTTTTTCGGCCCCCCTCCCCCCCGATGAAGATGAATTTATTGAAGTTTTACCAACGAGTTTTCCGGATGCACAAGAAATGGTAACAAACGGCACAATAATCGACGCCAAAAGTGCTTTGGGAATTATCCTGGCGGCTCCATATATGAATGGAAGTCATTCAGGTAAAGAGTAAAACAAATTTTTCAAAGATGTCTTTTTGAAAATGCCCCAGCATTTCATCCCGCATAATCTTCAGAGCTTCAAAAGGCTCCAGCCTGGGTTTATAAGGTCTTTTGGAGACAAGCGCGTCATACACATCAGCCACCGAACATATCCGGCCGTATATGTGGATATCATTGCCGCGAATTTTTCGGGGGTATCCGTTGCCGTCATTGCGTTCATGATGCTGTAAAACAATTAAACGGCATTCATCATCAATCTGTTTTGTTTCTGTTAAAAGTTTGAAACCCATGCCTGGATGCCGGCGAATTTGATTCATTTCTTCGTCCGTGAGTTTGCCTGGTTTTTTGATAATAGCCTCGTCGACATATACTTTGCCAATGTCATGCAAAAAGAAACCGGCTCCCAGGGCATGCATATCATGTCCGTCGCTCCTGCCGAAAACCACTTTCGCCAAAGATACTCCGTACACTCCCACGTTAACCGAATGAATGTAAGTATCATAGTCGTAGGAAGTGAGTTTCCGTAAATGGTTGCTGGTAGCATCGTCCTCCAGGATCAAATCCACGACATTAACAATATCCTTCTTAAACTGCGCAATATTTTCTCCGGAAGGTTTTTCCCACAGCTTGCTGATCATTTTTTCCGAATATAAATGAACCGCCTGGGCTTTCGGCTCCGGCGGCATATTCTTGTCCTGAATAACTTCCTTTAATTTTTCCGCTATAATCTTTGCGGAAAGATCATCCCGGGGCTGTTCCTGTTCTGCTGCGGCAGGTATTTCCCCAGCGGCAATACCTTTTTCCTCGTTGATGTTAATTTCCAAAATACCGTGTTCGATAATTTTATCAATCTGTTTCTGGGAAGTAATCGTAAAGCTGTTTCTTAAAAAAGGGTGGGCCCGCCAAGCACTGGGTAATTCCACATACATGCCGACCCTAAGTTCGGACACTTTAATTCTTTTCACCATTGACTAACTTTCCTGTTATAATTATTGAAAAAGTAAAACAAATTTCTTGAATAATTCTTGTTGAAAATGTTCCAGCATTTCTTCTTTCATTACGTTGAGCGCCTCATACGGCCGGAGCGGTTGCTTGTAGGGCCGCCTCGAACTCAAAGCATCATAAACATCGGCCAGTGAGCAAATGCGACCGTAAAGATGAATGTCTTCACCGTTTAATCCCTTGGGATACCCGCTGCCGTTGTCTCTTTCATGATGCTGCAAAACTATTGTTTTACATTCGTCCGACAACTGATGGGTCTCGGTTAAAATCTCATAACCATATTGAGGATGACGGCGTATTTCCAGCATTTCTTCATCAGTCAGAACAGCCGGTTTTTTTATAATATTGATATCTATTTTGACCTTCCCGATATCATGCAGAAAGAACCCCGCACCCAACTCATGCATATCATGGGCATCGGATTTCTTAAAAAGTGTTTTGGATAAGGAAATCGCCAGGAGCCCTACATTAACCGAGTGGATATAAGTATCGTAATCGTAGGAGGTCAGCATCAGTAATTCTTTATTGGTCTTATCATCCGCCAGAATTACATCCACGATCGCAAAAATTCCCTTTTTTGCTTCCTTTATGCTTTCCGAAGAAGGATTTTCCATCAGGCGCTGAATCATTATGATGGAATGATCATGTATGGCTTTGGCCTTTTTCTCCGCCGGCATTTTCTTGTCGTAGATGGCTTCCTGCAAGTCAGGAGGAATTATCGGCAGCGGCGGTGATTTTTCAGTTTTTACAACAATCTTTAAGCCCCGCTTTTCCACCGGTAATTTACTTTTTGTCGTATCAATGGCAACTTCCCTGATGCCGACTTCCACCATTTTGGCGATTTGCTGTGGAGAACTAACCATAAATTCGTTTTTCAAAAAAGGGTGGGCAAACCACGAACTCGGCAGCAAAACATACATTCCTATTTTAATATCCTGTGTTTTGTACGTCTTAATCATAACGACTGTTCCAGTAGTCTTTGATCCCGGCGTGGCAGCAGGAAATCGACGCCTTTACTTGAGCAACTTTTCTCTTTTATCGAGTTGTATTTCCAATTTCTTTAATAGTGCAATATCTTTCTTTAATTGTTCATTCTCCTGCTGCAGTCTGCTTATCTCCGCTCGATTTCGCTCTTCTGCATATTTATAATCTTTCGTCAGCTTTGCTTTTTCCGCCTTTTCGTTGCTTAACGCCACGGACTGAGTTTTAACTTTTTCCTGCAGCGCAAGTAAATCGTCAATAGCCGCCGTTAAGGCTTGTGCGCTTTCAACCCATTTACTTTTGGGGTAGTCCTGAACAAGAGCTGCCAGCCGGGCTTTCGCCGCATTATAATCCGGTTCGCTCTCCTGCTTATTCAACAACATTAATGTTTCCTTGATGATATCCGCATCAGAAGGGGGTAATGCAAACATGCCTCGTTTCTGAGTATTATTTTGCCGGCCGCTGGAATTATCAATATCGGGACTATGAGCACATCCCCCAATAAAAAATGCCGCGAGGAAAGCAACAAATAGCCATTTGTTTTTTTTCAACAATGCTCCATCTCCAATCTGCCCTGTTTTGCTACTGGATGTAATTCCTTGTGTTTTTCCCAGTCTTCCTGGGTCACACAGTTGCTGCCGGGAAGTGTTTTGGCGTATTCTTTCAGTTTCGCCGCAGTCATTGCCATATCCAGCGGATCTTTAAATCGTGATCCGTCATCGGTGACTATCGCTGCGGAAACCGTAATTAAAGGGAATTTTTGCACTACTCCCTGTCGGTCTTTTCCTTTTATATAACCTCGTTGAATGTCCTGGACATCATAAAACCGGGCTGTTCGTTTTTCAAAATCAGCCACCAGTTTTTGGCAAATATCTTTTGTCTGTTCAGGACCTGCTATTACGACAAAATCATCTCCCCCGATATGGCCGATAAATATTTCGTCATGGGGTCTGTTTTCAACATACTCTTTAAGAATATCAGCGACTTCTTTAATTACCTCACTACCCCAAGCATATCCGTATTTATCGGCAAACGGTTTAAAATTATCAAGGTCAATTTGACAAAGAGAAAATAAACCGGCCCTGGCCAGCATATCCCTGATCCGGTTTTCGATGGCGATATTCCCCGGCAAACCGGTAAGAGGACTTGCATCCAGATTCATTTCTTCAAGTACTCTTAGTCGTTGAGTCATATAAATAAAATCTTTGGCCAAGGCTCCGATTTCATCATTGCGCCGCACGGAAATCTCGTGGTCAAGCTTTCCCTCGGCTATTAAACTGGTCGCCTGTTGCAGTTGTCTCAGCGGTTTGGAAATATTCCGGGTAATCAAAAGAGCCAGGGCAACACCCAAAATCAGGCTCAACGAACTCAAAGTCAAGGTCATGGTGGTGGCATCAGAACTTTGACGGGCAATCAGATTCATTTTGTCATTAATTGCTTTGTCAGTTCCCACTTGAATATCTTTGAGTTGTGACAGCATCTCTTCGACCGTCTTTCTGCTGGTAGAGTCGGAAAGCGCCATCGCCTCCCGGAGACGCCCCTCTTTCAGGAAAGCAACTTCCTGAGCAAACGAAGAGCAATAACGATCATGCAGTAAGGTAAGACGATGCATGTTATTATCTTTATATTTTCCGTCATTAAGTTTTTTTATCTTGTCCCTGCCGGTCTTGAAATCACTCGCCCGTTGCCAGAAAATTTGTTCCAAAGACGAATCTTTAAAAATAAAGTATTTCTTTTCGGCGCTTTCCTGCGCCAAGAGCGCATCCAGCATTTTTTTTGCCGTTTCCCCAACAATAAAATGACGATTAGTAATGTCATACGCCGCCAGATTAAGCCTTTGCAGATGAAATACCGCATGAGCGCCCACCGCCAACGTCAGCAGCGCCATAAACATATAACCGAACAGAAGTTTTCTGCTTATGGTTAATTTCACTTTTATAGCTTATCCTTAATTGATTTTAAATATACCCGGATCTTCAGAGAAATCCATAGTTTGTCGCTATTTGACCTCTTTCTCAGGAAAATCTGTTTGCATGTTGCATGCCACATAATGCATCCTTTTAAATAATTAACACAACCGGTGCTTGGGAGTAAAGGATAAACTTCTCAATGGCATAAAATTATTAAAAATAATTAATTACGGGAAAGCTTCTTGCCACTGACATAAAGTTTTGCTAAACTGAACATATTACCGAAGGGAGGCGATTACATGTTTTACAACGAAGAATTTGAAACTCTGCCCCGTGAAGCACTCAAAGCACTGCAAATTAAGAGGCTGCAACAAGTACTGCAACGCGTTTATCATACAGTAGGACATTATAAAAAATCCCTCGACGCCGCCGGCGTCAAACCGGACGATATAAAATCCCTTTCCGATCTGCACAAGCTTCCCTTTATAACCAGGCAGGATTTGCAGAACAACTATCCTTTCGGCCTGTTTGCCGTGCCGATGAGCAGCATAGTGAGGCTGCACGCATCCGCCGGAACCAGTGGACGTTCCACTGTCTTCGGTTATACCAAACGCGACGTGGAAACATGGTCTGAATTAATGGCGCGCTCTCTCGTTGCTGCCGGTATCAACAAAAATGACATCATCCATAATGCATTCGGCTATGGATTGTTCACTACAGGCCTGGGGCTGCATTTCGGAGCGGAAAAAATCGGCGCCAGCGTCATTCCGATGTCCGGCGGAAATTCTAAAAGACAAATCATGATCCTGCAGGATTTCGGACCGACCGCCATCTGCTGTACGCCTTCCTATGCTTTGCACCTGGCCGAACAAGGCAACGCTCTCGGCGTGGATATGAAAGCATTGAAACTGCGCGTCGGCATATTCGGGGCGGAACCATGGAGCCGGCAAACATGCGATGAAATTGAAAAAATCTATGCAATAACTGCCCTGAATATTTTCGGACTTTCGGAAGTAATGGGGCCTGGAATCGGCATGGAGTGCCTGGAAGGCCGCAATGGGATGCACATCTTTGAAGATCATTTTCTGGTCGAAACAATTGATCCGCAAACCGGCGAAGTTCTGCCCGAAGGCGCCGAAGGCGAACTGGTCTTTACCACACTGACAAAAGAAGCATTCCCGCTGATCCGTTACCGCTCCGGCGATATATCCCGCCTGATTACCGAGCCCTGCCGCTGCGGCCGCAGTCATATCAAAATAGAAAGGGTTATAAAGAGAAGCGACGATATGCTGACCATCCGCGGCGTCAACGTTTTCCCGGCGCAGGTTGAAGCCATTCTAACCGACATTGAAGGACTGGAACCTCACTATCAGATCATCATTGATAAAAGCGGCCCCCTGGATTCGCTGGAATTACAGGTTGAAGTCAGTGAAAAAACATTCAGTGAATCGGGCAGTGTCAAGGAACTGCAGAATATCGAACGACGAATTATCAAAGACATGAAAGACTATTTAGGCGTCTCCGCCCGGGTAAAACTTGTTGAACCCAATACATTGCAGCACACACCGGGTCAGGCTGCTAAAATCATCGACAAACGCCGCATCTGATACCTTTTCGCTTTCATAAGGATAACGCGGCGGCTAGGAGGAGGCTCAGCAGGCGTATTATTAAACGTTGAGAAAGCCAACGACCCCGGCCTGCACCGGGGCAGGCTGTGCCAACAAAGTTAGCCAAAGAAAGCGGTATGGTATGATAAAAGACGAAGGAGGAATCACTGCATGAAAGTAGAACAAATATCAATATTTCTGGAGAACAGACCGGGCTCGCTGGAACATGCCACCCGCGTTCTGGAAGAAGCCAAGATTAATATCAGAACACTTACGGTTGCCGAAACCGCCGATTTCGGCATTTTACGCTTGATCGTCAATGATGTGGAAAAAGCCAACAAGGCGCTCAAGGAAAACGGCTTCCGGGTTAATAAGACGGCTGTCGTCGCCGTCGAAGTTCCCGACCGGCCGGGCGGTCTGCACAGCATTATGCAAGTACTAGGCAAAGAGGGCATCAATGTTGAATACCTCTACGCTTTTGTAGAGAAAAGCGGCGAAAACGCCGTCATTATCTTCCGCTTTGACAATCCGGAAAAAGCCATCGAAGTTCTGCTGGCGAATAAGTTTACAGTGGTGCCGGGAGCAAAACTCTACGAATTCTGATGGCGTCGTAAAACGCTGAGATGAAAAAACTTGCTTTTTTAAAGCAAATAAATTAATGGTGACAAGTATTTTGAATTCTTTAGGGTTGGCAATGAAGCTGCAGAACAGAATCCCGACAAACTGGTGGTGGTGGCACAAAATCACAGGGGGAGGTCTGTTCACCGCATAGGATACTAAACATATTAAAATAGAAAGGCCGTGAACAGATAATGTTCACGGCCTTTTTTGTTATTTTTTAGATCTTAAATAATGGGAGGGATATTTATGAAAAAGCATTTCCGCAACACAATAGTCACACTGGTGGCTCTCTTTTTTGCCGCTGCACTGTTTCCCGCGGCGGTAAAAGCGGCGCCGATGAAACTGACGTACGCCAATTTTCCTCCGGCGTCCACGTTCCCCTGCGTCCAGATGGAGCGATGGGCAAAGGAAGTAGAAAAAAGGACCAATGGAGAAGTCAAAATTCAGACCTTCCCCGGCGGAACTCTGCTGCCGGCCAAAAACATCTTTGACGGCGTCATCTCCGGAACAGCGGATATCGGCAATTTTGCCATGAGTTATCAACCCGGTCGTTTTCCTGTTTCCGAAGCTGTTGATTTACCCCTCGGTTTCAAAAGCGCCAAAGTGGCCAGTCTCGTCCTTAACGATCTTATCGAAAAATACAAACCAGCGGAATTCAAGAAAGTAAAGATACTCACCGTCTTTACCTGCCCACCGGCGGATTTTATGACCAGCCGCCCCGTAAGGTCATTGAAAGACCTGAAAGGCATGGAGCTGCGGGTATCGGGAACGGGTGCACAAATGATCAAGGCGCTGGGGGCCATCCCGGTAGCCATGCCCCAGTCGGAGACGCCGGAGGCCATTCAAAAAGGTGTTGTCAAAGGAGTTGTTTCCTCCATGGAAGTATTGAAGGACCTCAACTACTCCGCTTACTGCCCCTATGCGACAGACGCCAATCTCTTTGTTGTCTCCTTCGCTGTTGTCATGAATATGAACAAGTGGAACGCCCTGTCGCCGAAAGCAAAAAAAGTCATGGAAGACCTGCGGGCGGAACAGGCGCTCTGGACCGGCAATTATGTTGATAACCATGTCAAAGAGAGTCTAGCGTGGTCAAAACAGAAATATAACCATCAGGTTATTAATCTGCCCGCCAAAGACAAAGCGGAAATTGCCAGACTGCTGAATCCCATGATTCAGGATTATGTGAAGCGGACAACAGCCAAGGGTCTTCCCGGCAACCAGATTATTCAAGACGTATACAGCCTGAAGGCCAAATACGAAAAGAAATATAAGTAGACTTATGAAATTTTTAGACCAGATCGATCTCTTCCTCAGTAAAGGCCTGATGATCGTGGGCGGCATCGCTCTCCTGTTAGTTATGATCCTCGCCACGGGTAATGTTGCCCTGCGGATTTTCCATGTTCCCTTCAGCGGATGCTATGAGATCATTTCTTTCCTGGGTGCTATCGTGACGGCGGCCGCCCTCGGTTATACTCAGAGAAATCGGGATCATATCATTGTAGATATCCTTTCGGAGAAATTCTCGTCAGGGGTTAGAAAAATAGTTGATGCAGTTTCCTACTTGATTATCACTATTTTCTTTGCCGTCGTTGCCCGGCAGACCTTCCTCTGGGGTTTGCAAATTCGGGAGACAGGTGAACTTTCGGAAACTTTAAAGATCATCTATCATCCTTTTATTTTTGGAGTTGCCGTGGGATTTGCCTTTCTGGCCCTGTCCGGCGCCGTCGATTTTTTCAAAGTCCTCTTGAACAGCGAAGATGGAGAAGGGAAGGTTTATTATGAATGAGGCTATGATCGGCGTCTACGGCATAGGCATCATGTTCGCCATCCTGTTTTTCCTCCGGATCCCGGCGGGATTCACCATGGCTATCGTGGGATTCTGCGGCATCGCCTACGTTACCTCCATACCGGCGGCATGCGGCATGATCGGTTCGGAGCTCTGGAATATTTTTTCCAGCTACGGATTGACGGTAATCCCCATGTTCATCCTGGTGGGCGAGTTCATCCATTACGCTGGTTATAACGACAGCCTCTACCATGCCACCCATCGCTGGTTCGGCCATTACCGGGGAGGACTGGCCATGACGACCATCATGGCCTCGGCGGCTTTTTCCGCCATCAGCGGCTCCAACACGGCTACGGCCGCGACGATGAGCACTGTGGCCATTCCCTCCATGAAAAAATACGGCTATCATCCCATGTTGAATGCCGGGAGCGTGGCGGCGGGGGCTACCCTGGGAGTTCTCATTCCGCCCAGCATAGTACTGGTTGTCTATGGACTGTACACAGGTCAGTCCATCGGCAAGCTCTTCTTCGGCAATGTCATCCCGAGCGTCATCCTTACGGTTCTTATTGCCGCCACAGTTTTCTTCATCTGCCATCGGCACCCCGACTGGGGCCCCAAGGGAGAGAAAAGCTCCTGGAAGCAGCGCTTTCAGGCTCTCCCGGAAGCACTTGATATTCTGGTTCTCTTTGCCGTCATCATGTACGCCCTTTTCACGGGCATCGTCACGGCAACCGAAGCCGCCGCCGTAAGCTGCACTTTGGGGCTCATCATCTGCCTGGCGCGCAGAAAGCTTACCTGGATCGGCTTTGTCGCATCCATTAAGGATACCCTGCGAATATCCTGCATGGTCTTCATGATCATTGCCGGCGCTGTTATTTTTGGGCGCTTCCTCACGCTGACCCGCCTGCCTTTTGAAGCTGCGGGCTGGATCAGCGGTCTGGGACTTCCCAACTGGATGCTGCTCTGGGTCGTCCTGTTTTGCTACATTATCGGCGGCTGCATTATGGATGCGCTGGCCTTTTTGCTGGTCTCCCTGCCCATCTTCTACCCCCTCGTTATGCAGATGGGCTACGATCCTATCTGGTTTGGACAAATCATCACCATCGTCACAACCATGGGTTCCATTATGCCGCCCATCGGCATCTGCTGCTACGTCGTGGCGGGTATGGCCAGGGACATTCCCCTGAAAGATGTCTTCAAAGGGAGCATGTACTATATACCCTCGTACATCATTGCGATTATTCTTCTTATGCTTTCACCGTACTGGACGGTACTGGTGCTGTCCAACCTTGTCCGGTAGGATGCATTGATTTTTGTTGTGAAGATTTTTTGTTAAAATGTGTGTTTATGTCTGTTATCCATTGGGAACAGGCCGCAAATTTAGGAAATTTAGGAAATAATTTGACAGAATAAACAAATCGTGTTTTTTAATTCAATAAGATCAAACAGGAAAATTAATGAACGTCCTCTCTATAGACAGCAGAAACATGGGTAAAAAACAAGGAGTCAAGCGAATGGGGCTACCCATTGGTTTGAGGACGTGCATGCATTAGTGCCTGTAAAATATACCTTCCTTGAAGCCATGGGTAAGCCCCATGGCTTTTTTATTGTCAAAACGAAATCATATACAAATAAACTATAACCGTGTACTTGAAACATAAGGAGAATATATGCAGATACCATCTTGGGCCGGATGCCATATACCCATAATTACGCCCTTTAAAGATGACCTGTCAATCGACGAGACAGGTTTACGCACACTTGTCAATTATTATATTGAAGAAGTGGGATGCGATGGTCTTGTGCCTTGCGGAACGACCGGAGAATCACCCACTTTGGATAACCATGAACATGCCAGAGTAATCGAGATTGTGGTTGATGAAACCAATGGACGTGTGCCTGTTATTGCCGGAACAGGATCGAACAGCACCAAACATGCCATAGAAATGACAAAACATGCCGAGGATATCGGAGCCTCTGCAAGTTTGCAGGTATGTCCCTATTACAATAGACCCACACAGGATGGGCTGTTGAAACATTTCGAAACAATAGCAATGTCAACAAATCTTCCACTTTTTATTTATAATATTCCATCAAGATCGGCGCGACTTATTGAAGCAAAAACAATGATTGCGCTTTCTAAGATAGATAATATCATTGGAATGAAGGATGCTTGCGGTGACATGATGATCACAATGGAGATTATCCGGGCTACACGAAACAACCAAAAGAAATTCTATGTTCTCTGCGGAGAGGATGCGCTGACGTTTCCGATGCTGTCTTTGGGCGGAGATGGAGGAATCTTATCAGCAGCTCATGTTATTGGGAAGGAATATCGAGAAATGATAAACCTGTATCATTCGGGAAAGATTAACGAAGCCCGAGAGATTCATTTCAAAATGTTGCCGATTGTACAGGCATTGTTTATTGAGACCAATCCTGTCCCAGTCAAAGAAGCCCTGGCGATGATGGGGCTGCCATCCGGAAAACTTCGCTTGCCGTTGGTTGCTCTCAGGTCTGAGAATCGTGAAGTATTGCGCAACATATTGCTTCGGTTTGGACTTATAAAAGGCTGACAGAGATTGAATTTCCTCTATTATGAGCCGCTTCATTTTATATGGAGCGGCTCATCTATTTTGTCCCGAAATCTTCATTTTTACCTCATCAGTAACGAGTCGTAGATGACAGCGCTAATCATGTCTCGACTTGATATCAATCACCCTCCAAGCTCCAGCCCTCTTTCGAAACCGGCCAGATTAAGCTCACGATTCTTATCATTGGATACCTTCGCTATTGCTTTGCGCATTGCTTCGGCATCGCAGAAGAGCGTCTTGTTTGCCACGGCGTAGCCCAAAAGAATGAGATTCGTCAACAGCAGAGAGCCCATTTCTCTGGCCTGGTTGGTGGCGTCGACAAATAAATATTCTCCACTTTGGTCCGTGTTCACAACGCGATAACCGTCTTTTTTAACAAAGTCGCCATGAATCGGGATATTGGAACGGACAAGATACAGCCCCATATCGGCGGAACCTTTGCGAATAAGAGGGCTTTTGAAGCCGCCTACTTTAACGTGGGCTAGCACGGTTCCTCCGCGCATGGCCATGCCGTGCGTTTCCGAAGTAAGAACATCCAGCCCCATTTCCATCCCTGCCTGGGCCAGTATTCTGGTTACAAAAAGCACGCCCTGTCCGCCCAGCCCGCTGATAATAATCTGTTGTTTCATTTGGCCACCTCCAGCTTTTCTGCAGTAATCGCCTCCACGGGGCATACAAATTTACAAACACCGCAGCCGATGCAGGTGTTGATATCAATCATAACTTTTTCGGTAGTTTCATCGAGAACAAGCGCGGGGCATTCAAAGCGCTCGAGGCAAACTTTGCAGCCGGTGCATTCGTCCGTCACGTTCATCCGGTAGGTGCTCTGTTGTTTTTTCGCCTGCTTATCCATGATACACAGATGCTTCGCAATTATTACCGCCACGCCTCCTTTGTCGCTCCGGCTGAACCGGTCCGCTTCGACAAGCAGCATCTTAAATGTCTCCAGATCATAGGGATCGCATTCTTTCATAAACCTGACACCGCCGGCTTTGACCAACTCCGGAATATAAACCGTATTTCCGGGGGTTCCGTCAGGCATGAACCCTACCTGCGGCGTGGGCTGATTGCCCGTCATGGCCGTGGTGGAATTATCCAAAATCACCAGGATAAACCGCGCCTTCGTAAATACCGCATTGACCAGCGCGGGAATTCCGGCGTGGAAAAATGTTGAATCACCAATGGTCACCACGACAGTCGGATAATCCGGACCGTCGGCGGCATAGGCATGATAAAAACCGGCGCCCTGACTGATGCACGCTCCCATGCAATGGCAGGTATCAACCGCTCCAAAATTCATACCCAGGGTATAACATCCGATATCACTGGGAAAAATTCCTTTGGGAAATGTCTTGCGAATGGCGTAGAAGGCCGCCCGGTGAGGACAGCCGGGGCAAAGACTGGGCCGTACTTCTTTTACCTGTTTTGTTTCGTGAGCCTCTGGAATGGTCAAATTCAAAAATTTCCTAAGAATGTTCTCGATGATGTCCGGCGTCAATTCTCCGTAATCGCGAACATCCTTGGAAAGGCGCCCCTTGACGCTGCGGCAGGCCAGCTGCGCCTCAATTACCGGATATGTTTCCTCGATAACCAAAATATTTTCATAGTCAGTATTAATTTTCTCAATAAAATTCCTATTTAGAGGATAGGGAAGATCGACTTTAAAGAAATCGACTTTGCCGAGCAGGCCAAGATCCTCCAGGATTTCATAAGTATAGGCATAGGCAACCCCCGACGAGATGATGCAGCACTTATTATAGGTACCGTCACCGGCAACAGAGGATGGATAGAACGCGTCGAGTTCGCTAAGCTTATCTATCTTGACATTAAGTTCGCTGTGCAAATTGGTGAGGAACTGAGGAGTAGCGACCCAGCGGCCCGGGTTCTTTTTAAAAGCAGCCTTGCGGGATATCTCCTGGGGCGGAAGACAGCTGACATTGCGCCGGGCATGGCAAACCCTTGTCGTCGGCCGCAGCATGACGGGAATTTCATATTCTTCCGAAAGTTCAAACGCCCTGCCGACCATCTCTTTAGCTTCGGCGGGATCGGAAGGATCAAACACGGGAATACGCGCAAACTGGGCGAAACATCTGCTGTCCTGCTCAGTCTGAGAGCTGAAGGGGCCGGGATCGTCGGCGACAATCACCACCAGCCCGCCAATAACCCCCAGGTAAGCGGACCGCATAAAAGGGTCGGAAGCCACATTCAGACCTACCTGCTTCATGGCGACAGCGGAACGCTTTCCCGTGTAGCTGTTCCCCAAGGCAACTTCATAGGCGACTTTTTCGTTTATCGACCATTCGATATGCATCGGTGCTTTGCATTCTTTGGCAAAGTCAACCGTCGATTCCAGTATTTCCGAGGCCGGTGTGCCCGGATAGGAGGCAACAAGGGAGCAGCCTGATTCCACCAGCCCGCGTCCGATCGCCTCATTGCCCATCATAATTCTTTGTTCCATAGTTTCTTACCTTCCCGATTACAGTGTGATATCTACATAAAAAAAGGCCGTGAACTTTATCTGTTCACGGCCTTTCTATTTCAATTTTTTGGTGTATCCTATGCGGTGAACAGACCTCTCCCTGGAATTTTGCACCACCACCACCAGTTTATTAAGATTCTGTTCCGACGCTTCATGATTCACCTTATATCATTGCGGATACGCGTCACCCATAATTTATTTATGGAAAAAAATCAAGGCGATTTCATCTTTAATCCCGGTTGTCGAAAACTCTTTTGGACTTTCTTTCCGTTCGCGGCAGGGAATGATAATCGACTATTTCCACGGTACCACTGACCAGGATGCCCTTTTTTACCGCCGATTCAATTTTTGCGGCTACACGCTTATCATTTTCGGCTGTCATTCCTTCCGCCCGCTCGACACGAATAGTCATATAATCTTTGCCATCGTCCTTCCGGGCAAGATGTATCTGGTATTCGCTGCCGACTCCTTCCTGTGTCGCCAGAATTTCATCGATATGGCCGGGGTAGATATTTACTCCCCGAATGATGAACATATCATCCGATCTTCCCAGGATCCGGTCATGCCGGGGAAGAATAGAACCGCAGGGACAGATTCCAGGGATACGCCGGGTAAGATCGCGGGAACGATAGCGGATCAGCGGCGAGCCTTCTTTGCGCAGCGTAGTATAAACCATCTCCCCTACTTCGCCGTCGGCCACCGGTTGCAGGGTATCGGGGTCAAGCAATTCCATAATATAATAGTCGGCCCAATAGTGGATGCCTTTGTGGTGCGGGCAGTCCAGACCAGTTCCCGGACCGTATAATTCGGTCAAGCCCGGTATATCGAAGGTTTCCTCGGCGCCTAATAGATTCTTGATGGTATTGCGCATGGCGTCATTGGAGCGTTCCGCCCCGAAAATAACCTTTTTTACATTAATTTTATTTTTGAGTCCCCTTTTCTCGACCTCTTCGGCCATCAGCAGCCCCATGGAGGCTGTAGAACAGATAACAGTCGATTGAAAGTCCTCCAGAAACTGCATTTGCATATCCATATTGCCAGGCCCCGCCGGAATGGCCAAGGCGCCGAAGCGTTCACAACCCAGCTGAAAGCCGACGCCGGCTGTCCAGACTCCGTAGCCGACGCATATCTGAATCCTGTCCTTCTCGGATAAACCGGCAATCTCATAGCAGCGGGCGAACATGTTGGCCCAGTCATCAATGTCTTTATTGGTATAAACCATTACTTTGCGTTTACCGGTTGTACCCGATGACGCGTGGAGACGAACTATCTTTTCTAAAGGAACCGACTGGAGGGGCCAGGGATACTGCTGCTGCAGATCATGCGCCGTCACAAAGGGCAGCCTCTGCAGATCGTCGAGGCTTTTAATATCTTCCGGTTTTATCCCCACCTCATCAAAACGCTTTCTGTAAAATTCTGAACCGTTATAGGCGTGAGCCACCGTCCACTTAAGACCTTCCAACTGTATCGCCTGTATTTCCTCTTCCGTCTTAAAATCAGGCATAAATGACTTTTTCATACAAATCTCCTCAAATTGCCGACGTGCTTTTATACGAACTCGAGCGGGAACGTTTCGGAGCACCGCATTTATTTTTTTGCTAACCAATAGACAATGTCATTGACTTCAGCCCCCTCTTTTTTAAAGAGGGGTTGGAGGAGATTTTACAAAGTATAATAAAAATCCCCCTGTATCCCCCTTTACGAAAGGGGGATTTGGAAGGTAAATTTCCTAAGTCAACAACATTGAATAAATAATTAGCGTTGAAGTCCTTGTCTTTGCCAAAAATTTTTCGCGTTTTCTTTACACCAACTCTTTTAATATTTCCAGTTGATAACTTAGCGGCCGTTACGAAATAATCACATATACTCTGAAGGGCACGCGTGCGGATAGCAAGACCATAAAATTAGGACAAGGGATTGCAACCCCTTGTCCTTTGTGCCCGCTTACGCCGATTACGATATTACAGACACTGTTGATGAACACGGCTTATCAACCTTTTATGCAGGCCAGCGCTGTCAGTTTCGCCACTTTTTTTGCAATTCCCGACTCATGCATGACCTGAACGACATCCTCTAATTTTTTATAGGCCTCGGGCATTTCCTCGCCTAAAGTTCCACGGCTTCCGGCCATGACCACAACACCACGGTCGGCCATTTCCCGGCTGATGGAACGTCCGCGGCTCGATTTAACGGCCTGTGTCCGGCTCATAACACGGCCTGCCCCGTGGCAAGCCGAACCGAATGTTTCTTCCATGGCCTTGGGCTGGCCAACCATAACATAAGAACCTGTGCCCATATTGCCGGGAATCAACACCGGCTGCCCCACACCCCGGTAGCGAACGGGCACGGACTCATGTCCGGCGGGAAATGCCCTGGTTGCTCCTTTACGGTGAACGCAAAGCTTCTTGTTGACGCCTTTAATATTAAATTCTTCGATTTTGGCGATATTGTGGCAGACATCATAAACCAGACGCATGCCCAGCTGCCGCGGCGTCAGATGCAGCGTTTTTTCAAAAACTTCACGCGTCAAGTGCATCAGGACCTGCCGGTTGGCCCAGGCATAATTAGCTCCACAAGCCATTGCCGCCAGATAATCGCGTCCCCGTGATGAATCCAGATAAGCGCAGGCCAACTGCCGGTCGGGCAATTCAATGCCCGTTTCGTGCGCGTGTTTCACCATCGCCGCCAGATAGTCATCGCAAATCTGGTAGCCCAAACCGCGTGAACCGGTGTGAATCATGACAACAATCTGATCTTTTTGCAGGCCAAAGGCAGCGGCGACTTTTTCATCAAATATTTCCTGCACAACCTCGACTTCCAGAAAATGATTCCCGGCGCCAAGTGTTCCCAACTGCTGCTTGCCCCGCTCCAGGGCGCGTGCGGATACTTTCTCGGGATCGGCTCCAATCATAACACCGCCGTCTTCCGTTGTCTCCAGGTCTTCGGGAGATCCGAAACCGTTGACAATCGCCCAGTTGGCGCCTTCTATCAAGACCTTTTTCTGATCTTTACCCGCCAATTTAACATGACCCGTCGAGCCGACACCAGTTGGTATATGATTATACAAGGCCAGCGTCAGGTCCTGGATTTTGTCCTTGACATCGAAAAGCGTAAGCTTGGTGGCCATCAGACGGCAACCGCAATTGATGTCATAGCCGACACCGCCCGGCGATACGACGCCGTCAGACAGATCGAAGGCCGCCACACCTCCGATAGGAAATCCATATCCCCAGTGGACATCGGGCATTGCCAGAGAATAGCTGACAATACCGGGAAGATGAGCAACATTGACCACCTGTTTGGCGCTTTCGTCTCCCTTTAAAAGGCGATGAATGTTTTCGTTGGCATAAATAATCCCGGGAACTTTCATGCCCCCGCTCCGCGGAATCAGCAAACGATTGTCATCTAATCTTTCAATTTTAATTTCTGTCATAATGAACTCTCAAATAAAGTAACAAAATCAACAATTTTAGACGGCCTTGTAAAAAGATCCAGAGGCAAGGCGCGCAAAGCCCAAGGAATGAGACGTACTTTTACGTACGTCGCAATGACGAGGGATGCTGCGCAACGCAGCATATGGACTTTTTACAAGGCCGTCAGACATCGAAAATCACCTTTGCCACCCATCCGGTTTTCGTCTTCTTAACACTCAGGCCGTGATAAGTAACTGCCTTAATTTCCATTTTTACCTGATGCTTTGTGCTGATATAAGGCTCACCGGTCAGTTGGACAACGATATGTTTGTTTGTTACCTGCAAAGGTTTACAGTCAACTACCACCCATTCTTCACCATTAAACAGGTAAAGGACTTCCCGCAGAAAATTAATAAAGAGATCTTCTAAATCTGCTCCCTCCACGGTAAGGCTTTTCGTTTCCAGTGCCGTATTTTCATTCGTCTCTGAAAACGTTCTTCGCCCCAGCATCAATTCAAATACGGCGGCAACGCTATTGGCAAAAAGTTCCTTTTTAGTTTTGCCGAATATTTCGCAGCCGATATCAGCGGTATGATCAATAAGTTTGTATTTTTTCATTTGGAGAGCAGCAAAACTATTTTTCGTCATTGCCGGACGGAAACTCCAGCGCATGCCGGATGACCCAGATTCCAGAAAATTCACATTAGTACTGGATTCCCGCTTTCGCGGGAATGACAAATCTGGTTGATATATTGGGTTGAACAAAGACCTTTAATTTAAAATGATAATATCACTAAAGGGCTTAATTAGCAATTAACAGCATTGTAACAGCTGACTGAATATGCTACTAAATCTCTGTATCGCCGAGTTCTCCTTTGTTTATGTTTGCTCGTCACAAAGCATGTATGGCAGATCAGATCTCAACTTGCTCCTATATTTTTTTCTTCTGATTTGGACAAAATTGAAATTACTTATGAAAATTCTTCTAGCTGGCTACAATATAGATTACGATTTGATCTGCGAACTCAAGGACAAGTGCGCTTTTGAGCAGGATATCACACCGGAGACAATTTCCGCGGCCTATGCCCGGATCAGCCGCAGCCCAAAACCGGTGGATGAGCTGCGTCAAATCGCCCGCAGGGAAGTAGATAAGGCGCGTAAATCGAATCGCAATATTGTTTTTGAAATGGGGCACAGTTCGGTTGCGGAACATGCTGTTTTTAATATTGATGTGATTGGCGTTTCCCGCCTGCTGGTCGAAGAAATTGAGAAATTCCGTTTATGCTCCTATACGGAAAAATCGCAGCGCTATGTTCTTTTTGATAAGGATTTTGTCATTCCGGAAGAAATAAAGAAGGTCGGTCTTGTTGATCTGTTTGCGACAACCATCGACATGCAGAATAATTATTACCACGAACTCTATAGCGAATTACGGCCTTATGTTTTTGCCGAAAATAAAGTTCTGGCGGAAAATCCCGCCAACAAATCCATGCTGGAGGGATGGGCCAAGGAAGATGCCCGTTATGTTATTGCGCTCGCGACTCAAACCCAGTTGGGAATGACCATCAACACCCGTAATCTGGAACTGATGTTGCGCAGACTTACAGCGCTGCCCCTGGCCGAGGCGCAAGAGTATAGTAAAAACTTATATGCCGTGACGAAAGATATTGCTCCGTCGCTTATTCGTTATACCGAAGCCACTGATTACGACCGGCTCACCAGAGCAAATCTGCAAAGACAATCGGCGGTTTTTGCTAAGAAATATTCTCACCAATCCGGCGTTGAAAAATCTCCGGCGGTACAATTGACTTTTGTCACACCGGATGCCGATATCCAGGCTGTCGCCGCGCTGCTTTTTTCATCATCCAATGCAAGCCATTCTCAATGCCTGCGCCAGGCACATTTAATGACCGCAAAAGAAAAAAAGGATTTGTTGAAAATGGCTTTTCAGAATTTGCAGGCGCATGACGCCGCCTTGCGGGAGCTGGAAAATATCGATCTGCAGTTTGAATTGGTGATGAGCGCCAGTTGTTTTGCGCAATTAAAAAGGCATCGGATGGCCACGATAATCACCCAAGATTATGATCCTGGTTTGGGAGTTACAATTCCCGATGCCGTCAGCGCCATCGGACAGCAAAAGCGGTTTCGGGAAATTATACACAAAACTAACGATGCCTATGAGCAAATCCGGGAAAAAGCGCCGTTTGCCGCCCCCTATGTCCTGACCAACGCGCACCGCAAGAGAGTGCTGATGAAATTAAACGCCCGGGAGCTTTATCATTTGGTAAGACTGCGCTCGGATGAACACGCCCAGTGGGATATCCGCAAGCTTTCGGAAGAAATGCTGAAAAAAGCGAAAAAAGTCATGCCGCTGACTCTGATGCTGGCCTGTGGTAAAGATTTTTTTACTGATCTGTACAAAAAAACCTTTCCTCATATTTGATGGACTCGGAAAAAGGCCGCAGGCAAGGCGCGCGAATCATGAGGAGGGAGGGGTACTTAGCGTACGCCGCAGTGACGAAGGATGAAGCGCAACGCAGCATCCGGCCTTTTTCCGAGTACGTCATATTTGACCGTATCCGGTAAAACTTGAATACATGACGGCAGATAAAAAACAATTATATATTATACTTTGCGCCACTACCCTGAGCGCGTTTATCACACCGTTTATGGGTTCCAGCGTAAATGTCGCCTTGCCCATCATGGCGCAGGACTTGTCCATGACCGCTCTTACTTTGAGCTGGGTTCCTTCGTCCTTTCTTCTGGCCGCCGCCATTACTCTTGTTCCTTTGGGAAGATTGGCTGATATTCATGGCCGGAAAAAATTTTTTTTCTTTGGCGCCGTCATTTTTACTCTTGCTTCCCTTCTGTGTACCTGGTCGCCAACGGCAACGTTGCTCATTTCATTCCGGATAATTCAGGGTATAGGTGGAGCAATGATCTTCAGCACCGGCACGGCAATATTGGTTTCCGTATTTCCTGTTCAGGAACGGGGGGAAATACTGGGCATCAACATAGCAGCTGTTTATGTTGGACTGACGATTGGTCCTTTTATCGGCGGCCTGCTGACGGAACAGCTGGGCTGGAGATATATTTTCCTTTTTACTTCGCTACTCGGTCTCATAATGATCTTCCTTATTCTTTTTATGGCTAAAGAGGAATGGCAGGAGGCCGATGATGAACATTTTGACGTTACCGGCTCCCTGCTTTACGCCGTAGCGCTTTTTGCCATCATGTATGGTTTTTCTTTACTGCCCGCCCTGAAGGCGGGTGGACTGATAGTTTTTGGCGTTCTTTGCTTTTTCTTCTTTATCCGGCAGCAACTTAAAACACCTTATCCTTTGTTAAACCTCCACCTTTTTCGGGACAATAGAGTTTTTGCTTTTTCCAATCTGGCTGCTTTGATCAATTACTGTGCTACGTTTGCGGTAACTTTTCTTTTGAGTCTTTATTTGCAGCATATCAAAGCGCTGACTCCTTTGCAGGCGGGAATGATATTGATTGCCGAACCGGTGGTGCAGGCTTCGTTTTCGCCTCTTGCCGGGCGGCTTTCCGACCGTTTTGAGCCCGGGATCATCGCCTCCATCGGTATGGCGTTGAATGTTATTGGCCTGATTCCCTTGATGTTTATTCATTCAGCTACCAGCATCAGCTATATAGTTTTGTGTCTGATCGTGCTTGGTCTTGGCTTCGCGCTTTTTTCTTCGCCCAATGTTAATGCCGCAATGAGCGCCGTCGAAAGTAAATATTACGGGATAGCTTCAGCCACACTGGCAACAATGCGGCTGGTAGGCCAGATGTTCAGTATGGGCATTACTATGCTTGTTTTTGCCATCCTTTTAGGGAACCGCCCATTGGACCAGGCCGGTGGGCATCTGCTTTTAAAAAGCACTCAACTGATTTTTTTCATTCTGGGCATTCTATGCTGTGCCGGAATCTTTGCTTCACTGGCACGGGGGAAAATTCATGAATGAAGCTTAATATCATCAGTTTTCTTATTGGTCTTACTGCGGGAGTTTTTGGCGGGCTCGCCGGCCTCGGCGGCGGACTGATTTTGATTCCGTTGATACTCCATGTTTTAAAACTTAGCCAGCACCAGGCGCACGGTACAACACTGGTGGCAATTATCTTTACAGGATTAAGCGGCGCAGTAACATACGGCTTAAACGGCGCAATTGACCTCACAGCAGCCGCACTTCTGGCCGGAGCATCTGTATCCACGGCGAGCGCCGGAGCACATTATGCCAATACTTTACCTTTCTGGAAATTGAGAAGGGCTTTCGGCTTTTTTTTGATTTTTTGCGCAGTACTTTTATTTTCTAAACCATTTTTGAGTAATACTATTGGCATTGTTCCCGGATGGGCGAAGATAATCGTGCTGTTAATAACGGGACTTGTGACCGGATTTCTTTCCGGAATGATGGGTGTCGGCGGCGGAGCGATAATGGTTCCGGTGATGGTTCTGCTGGCCGGGTTTACCCAGCATGTTGCCCAGGGAACATCTCTGCTTGTTATGGTTCCGGCTGGGGCTGTGGGAGCTCTGACTCATCGACGGCTGGGCAATGTTGTCCATGAGCTTCTCTGGGGGCTTATACCCGGGCTTCTATTGGGGGCTTACCTCGGGGGGAGCTTTGCCTATTTACTGCCGGAGAATATATTGCGTAATATATTCGCCGCGGTTATAATTTGGATGGGATTGCGTTATGCCCGAACCCGGATAATCGAATAAGCGGGGCAAAACTAGAACAAGGGGTTACAGCCCCTTGTTCTAGTTTTGCGGATCAAGATATTCAGTCTTTAAAAATCGCTCCCGTCGACGCAGAAGTCACGAGCTTGGCATAGCGTGCCAGATAGCCGCTGGTAATCGCCGGTTTAAAAGGCTTCAAAGCTTTTCGGCGTTTTTCCAGTTCCTTGTCGCTCACTTTCAATTCCAGAATTTTTGCCGGGATATCAATCGCAATAATATCGCCTTCTTTCACCAAGGCAATAGGACCGCCTTCGGCTGCTTCCGGTGAAATATGTCCGATTGCCGCGCCCTGCGTGCCGCCGCTGAAACGTCCGTCAGTCAGGAGAGCAACTGTTTTATCCAGGCCCATGCCGACAATGGCCGACGTCGGTCCGAGCATCTCCCGCATACCGGGGCCGCCCTTTGGTCCCTCGTAGCGGATGATGACGATATCACCGTCTTTGATCTGGCCGCCTAAAATCGCGGCAATGGCGTCGTCTTCGCAATCAAAGACTCTGGCTCTGCCGTCGTTTTTCTGCATGGCGGCGGCCACGGCGGATTGTTTGACAACTGCTCCGTCCGGCGCCAGATTGCCGCGCAAAATAGCAATGCCACCCTGTGGCGAATAAGGATTATTTAAAGGCCGGATGACTGTGTCATCCAGAACAGCGGCACTCTTTATATTTACTTCGACAGTTTTGCCGGTTGCCGTCAGAGCCTTTTTATCAATAACACCGAGGGTGCCGATGACCTTCATTACCGCCTGAATTCCGCCGGCGCTGTCAAAATCCTCAATATGATGATTGCCTGCCGGACTTAATTTGCACAGGTTCGGTGTTTTTTCGCTGATTTCGTTGAAGAGATTCAAATCCAGTTTTATGCCCGCTTCGTGGGCAATTGCCGGAATATGCAAAACTGTGTTGGTTGAGCAACCCAGCGCCATATCCACGGCAATCGCATTTTTAAAGGCGGCCAGAGTGGCGATATCCCGTGGTCTGATGTTCTTTTTATAAAGCTCCATTATTTTCATTCCCGCGTACTTGGCCAATCTGTGGCGGGCGGCATGGACTGCCGGAATTGTGCCGTTACCGGGAAGGCCGAGTCCCAAAGCCTCGGTAACGCAGTTCATGGAGTTGGCCGTGTACATGCCGGAACAGGAACCGCAACCGGGACAGGCGCAATCTTCCAGTTTCTTTAATTCGCTTTGGGTTATGCGTTTGGCTTTCACGGCGCCGACTCCTTCAAACACACTGATCAGGTCAACCGCCTTCCCGGCCAGTTTCCCCGCCAGCATGGGGCCGCCGCTGATAAAAATTGCGGGAATGTTTAAACGCAGAGCAGCCATGAGCATGCCCGGGATGATTTTATCGCAGTTGGGAATAAAAACCAGGGCGTCAAAAGGATGCGCGGTGGCCATAATTTCAATGGAATCGGCGATTAATTCCCGGCTGGCCAGCGAATATTTCATGCCGGCATGGCCCATAGCGATGCCGTCGCAAACTCCGATAACCGGAAATTCCACGGGTGTTCCACCGGCCAGACGCACTCCCGCTTTTACACTCTGTGTAATTAAATCCAGATGAATATGACCGGGAATTATTTCATTGGCGGAGTTGACGACACCGATCAACGGCCGGGATATTTCTTCGTCGGTATAGCCCATCGCCTTGAAGAGCGAACGATGCGGCGCCCTTTCCAGTCCTTTTTTCATGAGATCGCTTCTCATAACTGTTTCTCCTTATATCTCTTAAAATAAAAATGCCCCGCAAAGGCAGGGCATTTTTTATGAATGTGGATTATTTTTTCCTTTTTTCCGGTCTTAAGTCGCGCACTGCAGCTCCTGCCTGCCACATTTCGGATTCCCGCATTTCTTTGAGCTCTGCTTCGAGTTTTACTTTATAGTCCGGCGCGCTGTTCACTCTCAACACGATTTCTGTTTCTTTACCTGTGGCTACATCGTTGTAAAGTTCCGCAAATACAGGTTCCACAGCCTTACGGAATTTGTGCCGCCAGTCCAGGGCGCCTCTCTGAGCCGTAGCGGAGCAGTTGGCATACATCCAGTCCATGCCGTTTTCACCTACCAACCGGATGAGACTTTGCGTCAGTTCTTCTACTGTTTCGTTAAAGGCTTCACTCGGAGTGTGTCCATGTTTACGCAATTCATTGTACTGTGCTTCCATCATGCCGGCCAGAGCTCCCATTAAAACGCCGCGCTCACCGGTCAAATCGCTGTAGACTTCCATCTGGAACGTAGTCGGGAAAAGGAACCCGGAACCGATAGCAATACCCAGTGCCAGTGTTCTTTCCATGGCCCGGCCGGTTGCATCCTGATGTACGGCGATGCTGCTGTTAATGCCGCTGCCGTCCAGGAAATTCCGCCGTACGCTCGTGCCCGAACCTTTGGGGGCAACCATGATTACGTCCACAAAATCAGGCGGTATAACACCGGTCTGCTCTTTATAGACGATGGAGAAGCCGTGGGAAAAATAAAGGGCGTCGCCTTTTTTCAGATTGGCCTTAACCTTGGGCCAGAGCATCATCTGGGCGGCATCGGAAACCAGATATTGAATAATCGTGCCTCGCTTTACCGCTTCCTCTATCGGGAAAAGAGTTTCTCCGGGAATCCAGCCGTCGGCTAGGGCTTTATCCCAGTAAGGCTTATCTTCCTGGGCCTGTCCGATAATGACATTAATACCGTTATCTTTCATATTAAAAGCCTGTGCCGGGCCTTGAACGCCGTAACCAATTATCGCAATGACTTCATTTTTTAAAATTTCCTGAGCTTTTTTTATGGGAAATTCATCTGCTGTAATAACGTCTTCTAAGGTGCCACCAAAATTAATTTTTGCCATAACCTCCCCCTATAATTGTGTTAATAATACTAATCATCTAATTTCAATGCTACAATACCCGTTCTGGTTATATCAGAAACGCCCAGCGGTTCCAGTCGGGCCAGAGCAAAATCGATTTGCGGTTTGTCTCCGGTTATTTCCAGAATAATATAAGAATTTGTTGACACTATTACTTTCCATTTGTGTGTGTCAATCAAATTTTCTAGTTTATCTTTTGTATCTGCCGTCAAAGCCATCTTCACCAGAATCATTTCACGGTGAATCGACTCCACATTGGTTAAGTCATCCACTTGAGTTACATCGACGATCTTGCGCAGTTGATTTTCAATCCTGGTGATAGTGGCCTGATTGCCGATCGATGTCATAACGATTTTGGATATTTCATAGGATGTAGTGGTATTAACGGACAGGCTTTCGATGTTATAGCCTTTGCCGCCCAGCGTGCCCGCAATCCTGGCCAGCACATCCGGTTTATTATGCACTAATATTGAAATTATATGCTCTTTCTTTTCCATTATTCCTCCTAATTAACCTTAATTAATCATTTCTCTGGTGCCTAATCTCATCTCCATAATGGATGAGCCAGGTCCCACCATGGGATAAACACATTCTTCACGCGAAACGCGGAAATCCATCAATACCGGTTTATCCAGGGAAAGACCTTCGACCAGTGTCGGTTCCACTTCTTCCGGCTTTGTAGCGCGCAAACCGGCGATACCGTAAGCCTCGGCCAATTTGACGAAATCGGGCGCATAAGTCATGTCGGTATTGGAATAACGCTTGTCGTAGAACAGCTCCTGCCACTGACGCACCATTCCCAGGTAACTGTTGTTTAATAGAACAATTTTCACATTAATTTTATATTGTGCGGCTGTGGCTAATTCCTGGATGTTCATCTGGATGCTGCCGTCACCGGCAATATCCACGACATGTTTGTCGGGAAAGGCACATTTCACCCCGATGGCGGCGGGCAACCCGTAGCCCATTGTTCCCAATCCGCCGGAGGTGATCAGCGTATTAGGCTTGTCGAAGGGGAAGAATTGCGCCGTCCACATCTGATTCTGTCCGACTTCCGTTGTAATAATGACATTGCCCTGTGTTACCTTATAAAGCGTTTCGATAACGTGCTGCGGCTTAATTAACTGGCCGTTCTGGTTGTATGTCAGCGGAACCTTTTTGCGCCAATCGGCGATCTGATTCAGCCATTCCGTGCGTTCGTCCATCTGCTGCGCATAATTATGATCCGCTAAAAATTTAATCATATCCTGCAGCGTCGTTTTAGTTTCCCCGATGATCGGTAAATCAACCACCACATTTTTGTTGATGGAGGAAGGATCGATATCAATCTGGATGATTTGGGCGTTGGGAGCAAAAGTTTCTATTGTTCCGGTGACGCGATCATCAAAGCGCACTCCCACCGCAATCAGCAGATCGCAGTGGCTGACAGCCATGTTAGCGTAATAAGTTCCATGCATGCCCAGCATGCCCAGCCAAAGGGGATCTGTTCCCGGAAAGGAGCCGATACCCATTAAAGTTCCCGTGACCGGAATTTGATATTTTCTGGCCAGTTCGGTGAGCTCGGATGCGGCTTTACCCAGAATTACGCCGCCGCCGGTCATGATTAACGGTTTTTTAGCGCTCATAATCATTTCGAAAACTTTGGCCATTTTCTTCGGTACAGGTTTATGGGCAGTCTCAATATTTCTAATCTGGATATTGGCTGGATCATAATCAGTTTCAGAAGCCATTACGTTTTTAGGTAAATCGACTAAAACGGGTCCGGGCCGGCCTGTGCGGGCGATATGAAAAGCCTCTTTGATGGTTGACGCCAATTCTTCTATATTGCGGACAAGAAAATTGTGCTTGCTGCAGGGACGTGTAATGCCGGTGATGTCGCATTCCTGAAAAGCGTCATTGCCGATCAGGGTTGTGGGAACCTGTCCGGTAAAAACAACCAGCGGTATGGAATCCATGTTGGCTGTTGCTATTCCGGTAACCGTATTAGTGGCGCCGGGGCCGGAAGTCACCAGGCACACTCCCACTTTCCCGGTAGCACGGGCATATCCATCGGCCGCATGAACTGCACCCTGTTCATGGCGGACCAGGATATGCTTAAGTTTACCGCTGCTATAAAGTTTATCATAGATATCCAGAACCGTGCCACCCGGATATCCGAAAATGATATCCACTTCCTCCTCTTCCAGCATTTTCAGCAGAATTTCTGACCCTTTCAATTTCATTTTAAACTACCTCCAAAACTTATCTTAATTTATATATTTTTTTATTAAGCTTTTTTAAGAGATCCTTCGGCACTTTCTACTGCCTCAGGATAAATTCGACTAAGGCCTTTTTACGGCTTCGCCGAAAAAGGCCAAGTCTCCTTAAATTAAAAAAGCCGCTATTTTCTTCTTTTCGAAAAAGCGGCTTTGTTTCTTTTTTATTATTTAAACGACAAAGCCGCGGGTTTTAGGGGCCCGCGGCTCGTATCTTTAATTTTATTTCTTAAAGATACTCAGCGGCAGACCCCTGAGTACTAATACGAGTACCCTTACGTTGCTGAAAACCAGGCTGCTGCCGCCAACTAAATCTTTAAGATACATTGTTAATACATTCCATTTATTTTAAAAAGTGGTTTTTTTTAACGAAAAAAAAAATATTTGTCAAGACACTTTATAAATATTCTTTAACAGGGACAAGAATTTCTACCGAAATAATTCCGCCTTCTCGTCGGCCGTCTCATCGCTTTTTTCGGCAGCTGGTACATTTTCCAAAAAGCATTCGAAGATTGTTCCATAATCACTTGCTCTGGACGGCATGCCTGTTTTGAGGTTAACCTTAACAAAAACAACGCCTTGGGGTGCGACAAAAGTTTCCACCGGCTTGTTCTCCAAAAACCTCTCCATGAAATAAAGCCAGATGGGCGCGGCCGCCCGCCCGCCGACTTCCTGTCCTCCTAAAGACCTTTCCTGGTCAAAGCCAACCCAGACGCCGGTTACTACCGAGGGAGTAAACCCCAGAAACCAGGCATCGCGCATATCATTTGTTGTTCCGGTTTTCGCAGCAACCGGGCGACCGATGCTTTTGACGCGCGTGCCTGTGCCTCTTTGCACGACATCCTGCATGATATAAGTCGTCATGAATGCAATACGCGGGTCAATAGCCTGCTCCGACTGAATTTTTGTTTCTTCAAAAATATTACCCGTACGATCAACAATTTTTTTTATGAAATACGGCGCAACTTTTCTACCCTCATTGGCTAAGACACCGTAAGCACGCACCAGCTCCTGCAAGGTTACGCCGGAAGAGCCGAGGGCCATGGATAAATTTCTGGCAAGGGGAGATGTTATGCCCATATTCAGGGCATAGGACGCCGCGTAGTCAACGCCAATATCCTGCAAAATTTTGATGGTGACAATATTGCGGGAGTGCACCAGTGCTTCTCTCATTGTTATCGGACCCAAAAATTTCCCGTCATAATTTTTCGGTGTCCAGAGTCCGTCTTGTTGTGATAAGTCCTGAAATACAATAGGTGAATCGACAAAACGAGTTGAAGGGTTCATGCCCTTGTCAAAGGCTGCTGTATAGATTATAGGCTTGAAAGCCGATCCCGGTTGTCGGCGCGATTGCGTAGCGCGATTGAATTCACTTTTGTTGAAGTCGCGGCCGCCCACCATGGCCAGGATTGCGCCCGTTCTTGCATCCATTGAATACAGTGCGCCTTGAACAAGACCGTGTTCATAATTTTCCCGCTCTTCCATTTCCGCCAATCCTCTTTCTATCGCTTCGTAAGCTGCTTTTTGCGCGGATAAATTCAACGTTGTATAGATAGAGAGGCCCTCTTTATAAAGGACGTCGGCGCCATATTTTTCCTGCACGTAACGACGGACATGTTCGACAAAGTAAGCGGCGGCTTTGTCTTTCGATCTCATCAGCCGCAGTTTCAACGGTGCATTAATTGCCTGCTTCATCTGATCTTCCGAAATATATCCGTCTTCCACCATACGTTGCAAAACATAAAGCTGTCGTTCCTTTGCTTTATCAAAGTGGAGGAAAGGAGAATAAGCGGTCGGCGCCTTAGGGAGGCCGGCAAGCAGCGCTGCTTCGGGCAGGGAAAGCGCCCGGGCATTTTTACCAAAATAGCCAAGAGCCGCCGCCTCGATTCCATAGGTGCCATGCCCCAGATAAATCTGATTCAAATACAAATGCAAAATCTCTTCTTTAGTCAGGTATCTGTCGATTTTGTAAGCAAGAATAGCTTCCTTGATTTTGCGCATGTATTTTTTTTCCGGTGAAAGATACATCATTTTGGCTATTTGTTGTGTTATCGTGCTGGCACCCTGAACGATATGCCCTGCTTCAACATTTTTGAACACGGCCCGGAAAATGCTTTGTATGTCGACGCCTCGATGATTGTAGAACCGGGAATCTTCTGCCGCAATAAAAGCAGCGGGAATGATTGCGGGTATTTCGCTGATCTTGACAATTTTACGGTCTTCCGTAAAGAATTCATCGATTAATTCGTTGTTGTCGTCGTAAACACGCGAAGAAATCTTGGGGCGGTAATCCTTAAGTGCGTCGATGCCGGGTAAATCCATAGTAAGGATATAAAAGGCGGTGGCGCCGGCCAAAACAAAAAATAAGAGTAGTGTTATTAATCCAAGGGAAAAAATGAGAGACCCGGAATGTTTCTTCCGTCCGCCTTTTATTGTTTTTGCTTTCTGGTTGTAAGACATTGTTTTATCGATTATTCTTCTTCGTTGTTCACGGCGGCCATTTTCTTCTTTTCTACATATTTTGTAACAAATATACTTACTTCATATAAAAAAAGCAGAGGTATGGCCATCAATATCTGGCTTAAAGCATCGGGAGAAGGTGTCAGAATTGCGGCGACGATAAAAATGATCAAAATAGCGTAGCGCCTTTGCTTGGACAACATTTTTGAATTGACGATCCCCAGTTTAGCCAGGAAAAACATAAAAACGGGTAATTCGAACGATAAACCAAAACCAAGTAGAAATGTCACAAAGAGAGAAAGATATTGACTAAAGGAAATCATCGCCTGGAGATATTTGCTGTTAAAGCTGACAAAGAATTCAAACGCAGGCGGCAAGGCAATAAAATAGCCAAAGAGGATACCACCGGCAAAAAGCAGACTCGAGGATATCACAAAAGGAACAACTAATTTTTTTTCGTTGGGCAGCAGGCCGGGTGCAATGAATTTCCATATCTGGTAAAGAATAAACGGACTGGTAATGATCACGGAGGAAAAAAAAGCCAGTTTCATGTAGACGAAAAATGCCTCCGTCAGGCCTGTGTATATGAGGTAACTATTTTTCGGCAATACGGAGGTTAATGGTTTGGCAACAATGTCGAAAATCCAGTCTTTATAATAGTAGCAGGCAAAAAAGACTATGCCCACGGCGATCAGCGCGCGGCTGATTCTTTTGCGTAATTCGATCAAATGTTCGGTAAGCGACATTTTGTGGTTTTGAATGTCTTCGGTATCTTCCATAATCACCTGTGCTGATTAATTATTATTAAGATAGGGCAAGAGATGTATAAACGGCTACGATTTCTTGGTAGTCTCATCTGGCTCAGCCGGTTTAGATTCTTCCTGATCAGGTTTCTTAAATAAAAGCGAGTCTTTCCATTCCTCATCCTGTTTTGGCTTGTCGTCGCTTTGCATGGTTTGTTTCAGGTCATCGGTGATGCCGTCGGTGGCTTTTCGGAATTCATTGAATCCCTTGCCTAAAGTTTTGGCCAGATCCGGCAGTTTTTTGGGGCCGACAATCAGTAAGGCAACAACGGCAATGATGAGCAACTCCTGGAATCCAATACCGAACATAAAATGTTAACTCCTGAAAAATTTGAGTATTTACCATATATTTCGATGCCTGCTTTTGTCAACAGTTTTCGCAATCCCGATTTCTTGTTTTAAACGTAATAATTTCTGCCATATAAGTACAGAGATGAAAGAATTAAAGTTTCCTGCGGACTTGTCACCGGGATATTTCTTTCGCTTGTCATTTTTTTAAGAGGAAACTTTGCCTCTTTCGGCAAGTTCTGCAAGCAATGGGCGATTGATCAGTCTGATTTTGGAGTCCTCTTCCTCGATAATTTTTTTTGTCTTCATGTTCCCCAGCGCCCGGGAAAGCGATTCCGGCCCTGTTCCCAGTAGGTTGGCGAGCTGAACTTTGGAGATATTCAGTTTAACCAGGTCTGTATTTCCCTGCTCCGTGAAAGATAGAGCAGATAAGAGGCGAGGCGGCCGGGTATTTCCTTTAGCGACAGATTTTCCACCTGAAGAGTAAATTCCCGCAGCCGCGCAGAAAGAAGAGCTAAAATATTCATAATAAGGTTTGGTTTATCGGTAATGAGCTGGATAAACTTTCTTTTATCGAAAAATAAAAGATGGCTTTCGGCAATAGCCCTGGCATTGGCGGGAAATGATTTGCCCGAAAAGACGGGTACGGCGCCGATGGTGTCGCCTTCTTTCACAATATGGAGTATCTGCTCTTTGCCCTCGGCGGATAGTTTGTAAACATTCACGCTTCCGGATATCAAAAGATAAAAGCCGACGCCTTCGTCGCCATCATAAAAGATAACCTCTCCTTTGTTATAGTGTTTATCAACTGCTATTTTTTCGATTTCTGTGATATACTCCGCAGGCAATCCACAGAAAAGCTGACTTCTTATTAGAACATCCCGTGCTTTTTTCAAAATTTATGTTCCTCTGGTAAAAAAGTTTTTTTCTTAACATAAGTCAAGGAAACTCGAAACAATTTTAACTATGTTGGTTAACAAAAAACAAATAATTTTTGATCAGGAGGTTTCATATGTTTTGTTTTCAGTGTCAGGAGACGGTTAAGAATGAAGGCTGCAACATTAAAGGTGTCTGCGGCAAAACAGAAGAAACCGCGAACCTTCAGGATCTGCTGGTTTATGTTCTCAAAGGTCTTGCGATCTATGCCGACAAAGTCAAGGCGGCAGGGGCATTGGACAACAAATACGACCGATTTACTATTGAGGCGCTTTTTGCCACGGTTACCAATGTAAACTTTGACAATGAACGGATGATCTCGCTCATCCGCGAGGCGCTGAAACTGCGCAACGAACTCAAAGAAAAATATGAGGGGGGGATAACGTCCGATTTGCATGATTCGGCAATATGGTTCTCGGATGATGTTGAAGAATTCAAAAGAAAGGCTATCGAGGTCGGCATTCTTTCCATTGAAAATATAGATGTCCGCTCGCTGCGGATGCTTTTAATCTATGGAATAAAAGGTATTGCCGCTTATGCAGAACACGCCGCCGTGCTCGGTTTCGAGGATGAGAAGATTTACGATTTCATCAGGGAAGCCCTTATTTCCACTACCAAAGAATTAAGTGTTGATGAAATGGTGGCGATGGTAATGCGCGCCGGAGAATGTGCAGTCAACACAATGGCTCTTCTGGATAAAGCCAACACATCTACTTATGGCAACCCCGAAATATCCAGGGTTAATATCGGTGTGCGTAATAATCAGGGCATTTTGATTTCCGGCCATGACCTCAAGGACATGGAAGAACTTTTGAAGCAGACGGAAGCTACAGGTGTGGATGTTTATACGCATGGCGAGATGCTGCCGGCCAACAGCTATCCTGCATTCAAAAAATACCCTCACTTTGTGGGAAATTACGGAAATTCCTGGTGGAAGCAGGCGGAGGAATTCGAAGCATTCAACGGCCCCATATTGATGACTACCAACTGTATTATTCCGGTGAAAGATTCTTACAAAGACAGAATATTCACAACAGGCGTCGTGGGTTATCCCGGACTGAAACATATCCCGCCAAGACCTGAAGGCGGATCAAAAGATTTTTCCGAAATAATATCTCTGGCTAAGAAATGCGCGCCGCCCAAAGAGCTGGAAAAGGGTGAACTGGTGACGGGCTTCGCACACAATCAGGCACTGGCGCTGGCCGACAAGGTTGTAGAGGCGGTAAAATCAGGGGCTGTCAAGCGCTTCATTGTCATGGCCGGCTGCGACGGACGGCACAAGACCCGGAGCTACTTTACAGATGTTGCCCGTGAACTTCCCAAAGATACAATAATTCTGACTGCGGGATGCGCCAAGTACCGCTACAACAAACTTGATTTGGGCGATATCGGCGGCATTCCCCGGGTGCTGGACGCGGGGCAGTGCAACGATTGTTATTCGCTGGCTGTTATTGCACTGAAACTTAAAGAAGTATTTGGTCTGCAAGACATCAATGAACTGCCCATTTCCTTCGATGTTGCCTGGTATGAACAAAAGGCCGTGGCCGTACTTTTGGCCTTGCTTTTCCTGGGCGTGAAAGGGATCCGCCTCGGGCCGACATTACCGGCATTTGCATCGCCTAATGTCCTCAAGGTCTTGGTTGAAAAATTCAATATCAGGCCGATTACAGACCCCAAGACGGACGTTGAGGCAATGATCACGGGACAATAATTAATGCAAGAGTGGTGTGCATGAACAAGATAATACGCAAAATCATTGAAATTGATGAAGAGTTGTGTGACGGGTGCGGACAATGTGTAAATAGTTGTGCCGAGGGTGCTCTGCAAATCATTAACGGCAAAGCCAAGGTCGTCTCGGAAATATTTTGTGACGGCCTTGGCGCCTGTATAGGCGACTGTCCCCGCGCAGCCCTCCGCATTATTGAGCGTGCAGCCGCTCCTTTTGACGAAAAAGCTGTCGATCAGCATTTGGCGGAAAAAGACAAATCCGCTCTGCCTTGTGGGTGCCCGTCAACACATATTCAGATTTTTGATAAACATTCCGTCTGCGAAGCGGCAAACAAAACGAAACATGTGAATAGGGTATCGGAAGAAGAATCGGCTCTCTCCCATTGGCCGATTCAAATAAAGCTCATACCGGCCAGCGCTCCCTTCCTGAAAGGCGCCGACCTGCTGGTTCTTGCTGACTGCACGGCCGTAGCTTTTCCTTCTCTTCATCGTGATCTGTTGCAGGGAAAAGTAGTAATGATGGGCTGTCCGAAGTTTGATGATGTGCAGGAGTATGTGATAAGGTTTGCCGATATTTTCAAAACCGCAGGCATTAACAGCGTTACCACGGTTGTTATGGAGGTACCCTGCTGTTCGGGAATGCCGATGATCGTCAGGAAGGGTATGGAAAAGGCAAACCGAAAAATACCGCTGGCGGAGATTGTGCTGAGCGTAAAGGGGAAAATACTGAAGCATTGATGATTAAACTTCTTAATAACCGCAATTTTATTTTTATGCTGGCCATGACGCTGGGTCTTCTTCTGCCACAACCGGCACAATGGACGAAAGCGCTGATGTTACCCGCACTGGCTTTAGTCATGACGCTGGCGACAATTAACGTTCCAAACGACTACTTTCTGAATCCCCGTGCCATCTTGAAACCTTCACTTGCCGGACTTTTTATGAGTTACTTCATTCTGAGTGGCGTTCTTCTGTCTTTAGCGGCCTTGCTGATTGCAGATAATAATCTCTGGATCGGTTTTGTCCTGATCGCAGCAGTCCCGCCGGCGGTAGCTGTTATTCCTTTCACGGCCATTCTTGACGGCAATGTTTCTTACACACTGTCCGGTACAGTGGCATCTTACATTGCCGCCTTGTTGCTCATGCCCCTGTTTTTCTGGATATTCATGGGAACTGCTTTTGATGATCCGTATAAACTCTTGAAAATAATGTTGCTGCTGATTGTTCTGCCGCTGATATTATCCCGGGTGATTCTCTATTTAAACTGGCAGGAAAGATTGTCGCCCGTACGCGGTTTACTGACCGACTGGGGATTTTTTATTGTCCTGTATTCCATAATCGGTGTGAACAGAAATTTGATTTTCAGTAATCCTTTAACTGTTGTCCCCATGGCCGCAATTGTAATCGGCACAACTTTTATTTTAGGCTGGCTTATTCAAAGAACTTGTATTTTGTGCATGGTTGATAAGAAAAATACAATCAGTCTTGTGCTTCAGGGAACTATGAAAAATCAGGGAATTGCCGGAGGACTGGCGATTACACTTTTTGCAGAAGAAGCTGCTCTCCCCTCTGCAATTTACAGTATTTTTACGATTCTTTATATCATGTGGCTGGACTGGCGAAAACAAAAACCTTTTCAAAAAGTATGAAGGCCGTTAACCTTTGGATAGGAAGAAGCAATATGCCTGCTGAGATCCGCCGGACATGCAATTTGTAAAGCCGCCCCTCAAATGACGGCTTTTTTAGAACCTTATTCCATTTCTAAATCAATGATGATATTGCGGCGGCTAGGAGAAGGCGACGATGCGTATTATACATACGTTGAGGAAGCCGACAACCCCGGCCTCCGCCGGGGCAGGCTGTGCCAACAAAGGTAGCGCTTGATTTGGAAATGGAATTAGAGCCTTATCTGATGCCAAGTTTCGGGCATCGTATAGCAATCGTAAAGGACGTTCCGCAGGGTCGGTTCATCCGGTTATTGCTCTGGGCATGCTTTTGCTAAGGGGGAAATTTTTTGCTCTTTTCAATCATTTATGGTACATAAAAACAGATTTGGGGGGGCTAAAATAGCCAAAAGTAAGGTGCGCCGATGTCCGGAAAAACAGGAATTGTCAAAGACACGCGTTATATGCTGCATTCCGCAGGCTTTGCCCATCCGGAAAGCCCTCTGCGGCTGGCAGCGATTTATGAAATGCTGGATAACCCCGGCATGTCCTGGAAATTTACTCCCATAGAACCGCGGGAAGCCGCTTTTGAAGAAATAGCGGCTATTCACTCTGCATCATATGTTAATTATATCGCCGGCACTGCCGGCAATTCAGTTCAGCTTGACCCGGATACGGCAACCAGTCCCGAAACATACCAGGTAGCCAGACTGGCGGCAGGCGGCGTTTGTAATGCCATCGACAGTGTTATCAGCGGTGAAGTGGATAACGCTTTTGCTTTGGTCCGACCGCCCGGCCATCATGCGGAACGTGGGAGTGCCGCCGGTTTCTGTATTTTTAACAACATTGCGATCGGGGCGATGCACGCCATTTTGCAGCACAACTTGAAAAGAGTGCTTATCGCCGACTGGGATTTGCATCACGGCAATGGTACGCAGCATGTCTTTTATGATGATCAGCGTGTGTTGTATTTTTCTACCCATCAGTACCCCTATTACCCGGGAACCGGCGGTCTGGATGAAATCGGCGAGGGTAAAGGCAAAGGCTACACTGTTAATGTTCCCCTGGGTGCAGGCAGGGGAGACGGCGATTATGTTAAAATATTCCGCCAAATACTGCAGCCGGTGGCTTTGGAATTTAAACCGGAATTAGTGCTGCTGTCCGCGGGCTTTGATATTTATCGTAATGATCCATTGGGCAGTATGCGCGTAACACCGGAGGGATTTGCAGCATTGGCGCGCATCTTGCTAAATATTGCCGATAGTTGCTGCGGAGGACGGTTTGTGGCTGCGCTGGAAGGTGGATATCATGTTCAGGGATTGACAAAATCAGTGAAAGCTGTTTTGGAAGAAATGCTGGGCGAAACTCATTGCTCAGAGGAGCAGCTTCTGGCTTTCGAGCAGGGTGCCGATGATAAAACAGATAGTGTAATAAGTCGCGTTGCCCAAAAGATAGCCCCTTTTTGGAAGATCTTATAAGCAATGGCCTCGTAAAAGGCCGCAGGCAAGGCACATGAATCACGAGGAGCGAGGCGTACTTTAGCGTACGCCGCAGTGACAAATGATTAAATGCAACGCAGCATCCGGCCTTTTTACGAGGCCGTTGTAAGAAGGAGAATTGTTGATGATCAGCAAACAGGAAGTCGAATATGTGGCGCATTTGGCGCGCCTGGAAATTGACGATGAACAAAAAGATAAATTGACCTCGCAGTTGAATGATATTCTGCTTTATATCGATAAACTCAATGAGCTTGATACCCGGGGTGTGGAGCCGATGAGTCACGCGATTGCCGTAACTAATGCTTTTCGCGAAGACAAGGTTGCGGATTCTCTGGGAACAGAAAAGTCGTTAATGAACGCCCCCGATGCGCGCGGTGAATTTTTCCGCGTACCAAAAGTAATCGAATAAGGAATTCATTATTTGCCGTTGGCGGCAAGCCCTTCGCTAAGTTCTCCCACAGATTACAGGCATGATCAGGAATCCGGCGCGAGTGAAAATTGATTGCCCAGGTATTTTACTAAATTTTACTAAGATGGAAAGAAGGTAGTTATGGAGTTAAACCAGCTGACTATTCATGAACTGCAGGAAAAGATTAAAAACGGCGAGACTTCAGCCGTGCAAATTACCGAGTCTGTTTTTAACAGAATCAACGCTGTGGAAGAGCGGGTTCACTCATATATCCGGCTGATGCAGGATGAGGCGCTGGCCGCAGCAAAAAAAGCCGACGAAGAAATTAAAAAAGGCGATATCAAAACTTTAACAGGCGTCCCGATTGCTCTGAAAGATATTGTGTGCACAAAAGGTATCAATACTACCTGCGGCTCACGTATACTGCACAATTTTGTACCGCCGTATGATGCGACTGTTGTGGAAAAGCTCAGAGATGCCGGCGCGGTTTTTGTCGGCAAAACCAACATGGATGAATTCGCCATGGGGTCTTCCACGGAAACTTCCTGGTTCGGAGTGACGCGCAATCCGTGGGATCTGGAGCGAATTCCCGGCGGCTCCAGCGGCGGCTCGGCAACCGCGGTGGCAGCCGATGAATGCATTGCCTCCATTGGTTCCGATACGGGCGGTTCCATCCGTCAGCCCGCAGCACATTGCGGCGTCGTCGGCTTAAAGCCAACGTACGGCCGGGTGTCGCGTTTCGGTTTAATTGCTTTTGCTTCCTCGCTGGATCAGATCGGTCCCTTCACGAAGGATGTCGAGGATTGCGCCATCATGATGAATGTTTTAGCCGGTTACGACCCGCGCGAATCCACATCAGTGCCGATGGAAGTTCCCGATTACCGGCAATTTGTCGACCGCGACATCAAAGGCTGGAAAATAGGTATTCCCAAAGAATATTTTATTGAAGGCATTGATCCCGAGATGAGCGCGGCAATAAAAAAGGCTATTGCAGTTGCGGAAGCATGCGGCGGCAAGTGCGTTGATATTTCTCTACCCCATACGGAATATTGTCTGGCCGTTTATTATATCATCGCTCCGGCGGAGGCCTGTTCCAATCTTGCCCGCTATGATGGTGTAAGATACGGACACCGGGCGTCGGATGTCAAAGACCTCCTGGATATGTATAAAAGAACGCGGCGGGAAGGATTTGGCGCCGAAGTTAAAAGAAGAATTATGATCGGCACTTATGCTTTATCTGCCGGGTATTACGATGCCTACTATAAAAAGGCGTCGCAGGTGCGCGCTTTGATCAGACATGACTTTGACGAAGCATTTAGAAAATGCGATGTGATTCTGACACCGACAACACCCACACCGGCATTTAAAATCGGTGAGAAGACGGATACACCCTTGCAAATGTATCTCTCCGATGTTTTCACCATCTCGACTAATCTGGCGGGAAATCCCGGTATATCGGTGCCCTGCGGCTTTACCGCCGCCGGTCTGCCGGTGGGAGTGCAGTTTTTAGCCGGACATTTTGAAGAAGGAAAGCTTATTCAAATAGCCTCTGCCTATGAAAAGAACGCTAATATTGAAAAAAGGAGGCCGCAATTATAATGGAGTTTGAAACAATAATCGGTCTGGAAGTACATGCCCAGCTTTTAACGGATACAAAAATTTTCTGCAATTGCTCGACTAAATTCGGCGGAGCCCCCAACAGCCATGCCTGTCCGGTGTGCCTCGGCATGCCCGGTGTGTTGCCGGTCTTAAATAAGAAAGTGGTGGAATACGCCATGAAGATGTCTCTGGCAACCAATAGCACGATCAACAAGACCTGCAGTTTTGCGCGGAAAAATTATTTTTATCCTGATCTGCCCAAGGGTTACCAAATATCGCAGTATGCATATCCTCTTTCTGAGCATGGTCATGTCGTTTTGGACGTCGACGGAGAGCAAAAGAAGATCGGCATTACCCGGATTCACATGGAAGAGGATGCGGGCAAGCTGATCCACGATGATTACAACCCGATGAGCTATGTTGACTTGAACCGCACCGGCGTGCCGCTGATTGAAATAGTCAGCGAACCGGACATGCGATCGCCTGCAGAAGCGGCCGATTATCTGAAGCGCCTGCATGAAATTCTGGTTTATCTGGAAATTTGCGACGGCAATATGGAAGAAGGTTCTTTCCGCTGCGACGCCAATGTTTCGATTCGCCCGAAGGGGCAGGAAGAATTCGGCACCCGTACCGAACTGAAGAATATGAATTCCTTCCGCAACGTGCAACGGGCCTTGGAATATGAAGTCAAGCGCCAGCAGTACATCGTGGAAAACGGCGGCGCGATTGTCCAGGAAACACGCCTCTGGGATGATGCGCAGGGAGCAACCAATCCCATGCGCAGCAAGGAAGAAGCCCACGACTACCGCTACTTCCCCGATCCTGATCTGGTTCCGATCATAGTGGATGACGCCTGGATAGAAGAAGTAAGAAAAGGTCTTCCGGAGTTGCCGCAGGCCAAGCGGGAAAGATTTGTTCAAGACTATCAGTTACCGGCCTATGATGCCGGCGTGCTTACCGCCGATAAAGCCCTGGCGAAGTATTTTGAAGATGTCGTCGAACTTTGTTCCAAACCTAAAGCCGCCAGCAACTGGGTGATGGGTGACGTCTTGAGATTTTTGAATGAAGATAAACGCGACATCCGGGATTGCCTCATCACTCCGGCCGCACTGGCGGAAATGATCCTGCTCATCGAGGACGGCACCATCAGCGGCAAGATGGCTAAAGACATCGTTGTGGAAATGTATAAAACAGGCGGCACTCCCAAGGCCATTATTGCGGAAAAAGGCATGGTGCAGATCACCGATGAAGGAGCGCTCATTGCCACAATTCAGACAATAATCGATGCCAATCCCAATCAGCTTCAGGATTACCGCGGCGGCAAAGATAAACTGTTCGGTTTTTTTGTCGGTCAGGTGATGAAGGCGACACAGGGGAAAGCCAATCCGAAGATCGTCAATGATCTGCTCAAAAAGATGCTGGCCGGATGATGATCAAAACTGTTGTCTGGAAGAACGATGCGGTTGTGCTGATTGATCAGAATGCCCTGCCGCTGGCGGAGGTCAATGTTACCTGCCATTCTTATCAGGAAGTTATCGCCGCCATCAAGGATTTGACTGTCCGGGGGGCGCCCGCCATCGGCGTTGCCGCGGCCATGGCTGCAGCTCTGGGCGCCAGGGCCTTGCCGGTACTGTCGCCGGAAAAATTCCGCAGGAAATTTTATGAGATCTGCGATGAAATCGCGCAGGCGCGTCCGACAGCCCGCAATCTCTTCTGGGCCCTGGAGCGGATGAAAAAATGCCTTGATGATAAGCTTCTAGCCGGTAAAAAAAATGTCGTCCGCGAATTGATTGACGAGGCCAAACTTATCTGCGCGGAAGACGTTGCCGTTAATCGCCGGATGGGAAAAAACGGCAGCATTCTTATTGACGACGGAGATAATATCCTGACTCACTGCAATGCCGGAGCCCTGGCGACGGCGGGCTATGGAACGGCTCTCGGTGTTTTGCGCGCGGCGCGCGGGCAGGGCAAAAAAATCCATGTTTACGTGGACGAAACCAGGCCCGTTCTGCAGGGAGCAAGGCTTACCGCCTGGGAAATGAAAAAAGAAAAAATTCCTGCTACTTTGATAACCGACAATATGGCCGGCTTTCTTATGCAGCAGGGAAAGATAGACAAAATTATTGTCGGCGCCGACCGGATTGCCGCCAACGGCGATACCGCCAACAAAATCGGCACCTACTCCCTGGCCGTTCTTGCCCGCGCGCATGGCATTCCTTTTTACGTAGCGGCGCCTCTTTCCACGATAGACTTCAGCCTTAAGACCGGATCATCGATTCCAATCGAGGAAAGACCCGGCGTGGAAGTCACCCACTTTCGAAAAGAGCAGACAGCGCCCGACGGCATGAAAGTATACAATCCGGCCTTTGACGTTACACCTCACCGCTATATATCCGCGATTATTACGGAAAAAGGAATCTTGAGAAAGCCTTATCTCCGGTCTATCCGCAGTCTCGGGAAGGATCAATCCCCGCGATGAAATTATTTCTTTTTGATTTTGATGGTGTGCTGGTAGAGTCATTGGAACTCTATGAAAAGGCGGTCAGTCTCTCTCTGGCCAGGATGAACAAGCCGCTGACCAGGGGCCAGGAAGAATTTCTGGAATTGTTCGAGGGCAACTTCTACGAATCCCTCGTAAAAAAAGGCGTGGATCTGGATGAATTTATGGAAGTGTCCGGTGACCTATTGGCGCAGGTGGACTACAAAGAAATGCAGCCGATTACCCCTATGGTCTCCGTAGTTGAACAGATGCGGAAAAATAACATTCTGCTGGTGGTTTCATCCAATAATTCTCAGACCATTCAGGCGGCGCTGGAAAAATTTAAATGCAACGATTATTTCGAGAAAGTGCTGGGCTCGGATTTTCTGCTCTCCAAAAAAGATAAGATGCTTTATGCTAAAGAAAAATATCAGATTGAGCCGAAAGATATTTATTACATCGGTGATACAACCGGCGATATTCGGGAGGGTCGGGCGGCCGGGGTAAAAACTGTCGGCGTTACCTGGGGCTGGCACAGCAAGGAAAAAATGGCCACCGCCAAACCGGATTATCTCGTCAATACGCCGGAAGATTTGTTGCAGTTAAGTAAATTGATATTATAAATAAATTTTATCACAAGGCCATCGGTTGCTATGATACAGATTTGCAGCAGAATTAAGCTCCTCTTTGCTCTTTTCTTTTTCCCACTGCGTTCCTATCTTGCGGCTGTGGGAATCAGCTATGATCTTCCTTCCATTACCAATGCCTATTACATGGAGAAATTCAAGAGTATTCCGGCTGGTCAAAAAGCTGTTATTCTGCCGCATTGTCTGATCAATGATAAATGCCCGGCCCGCTTTTCCAAAGAAAACGGCATTCTTTGTGTAAAATGTAAAAAATGCGGCTGCGGCGAGATTAACATTCTTGCCGGGGAGCAGGGATGGCAGTTTTACATTACTCCCAGCATTGGGTTTACAAAACGACTGGTGCAAAGAAAAGCTATCCGAGCGGCAATAGGAGCGGCCTGCAATCTGGAAATAGAAAGAGGCATTCGGTCAACGCCAATAAACTCTAAAGGTGTTTGTCTGCAGAGAAATAAAGTGCTTCCCCAGATCATTCCGACAGCCCGGTATGACTGTTTGAATAATGATATTGACTGGGAGTACTTAAAAAAAATCATTCGGGGCGAAAAGACGGCAGTTGAAACCTGATAATCGGTTTTCGGTCAGATTGCGTTAATAAACCTGCCGGCAGTGATTTTTTATTTACAAAATTAAGCCATTCATTTTTTTTGTGTTCTTGTTGTACTCAGCGATGACGCGCCTTGTATAAGTGGTGTGTGGAGTTCTATCCGCGGCCAGGAGCCTCTTCGCCTTGTTGTGGCCGACATTGTAAGCGAAAAGCACCTCGGGAATATCATCAAACAGATTCATGAGCATGGAGATGTAGAAGGTCCCTAAGCGGATATTCTTCCTTACATCATAAAGATCCTCCAAACCTCTGTAATGGATTCCTGCTTCTTCGGCCATATCGACGGCCAGGATAGGTCGGACCTGCATGAAACCCCTCGCCCCGTCAGGTGATAAGCCGTACTGGCGAAAGTTGCTTTCCACTTTCATGATGGCCAGGATGAGGCGATAGTCCACACCGTGACGCTGTGACTCCTCAAATATGGTTTGGGCGGCGAGTGTGAGTTTTTCCCTGCTCATCTTGACGCCTTCCTCCTGGATGTGTTGAATGATCTGTTGAATCGTTATTACCACACTTTGTCCTTCATTAGTCCGTTCAGCAAGATTGGACGTAGAAACCACAGTAAGCTGAAGAGACACTAAAACCAGGACGATCACCAAAATTCCGGCAGACCCCCTAGAACGTTTCATAGATTTAAACCTTCCTTATTTTTCATCTGCTGATTTCTCTCTTTTTAAGTTTATAAAAAGAGAACCGTTCTATTTAGTGGTCAATACTTACATTTATGATTTAAAAAAACCATATAACGAAAAACATAATTATCTATATCTTTGAATATATAGATCGGGAGGGGTATCATGCAGCCATTCTTGAGTGCAGGCGAGTAATTTTCCTGAATTAAACGAATGTGCGGACAGAAGAAGTACGGCAAACTTCAAATGTTTCTTTACTCTTTATTCCAATTCTAAATCAAGCGCTATCTTTGTTGGCGTCGTCGTCGCCTTCCTCAACGTATATATAATACGCCTCGTTGTCTCCTCCTAGCCGCCGCGATATCATCATTGATTTAGAATTGGAATTACGTGAAACGCGGGGAACGCGTTCGTTAATCGTTGTTTCTTGGGGCGTAATGTAGTATCTATAAAAAAGTAAAAATCAGGAGTGATATAAATGTCTTATAAATATGATCTGGTTGTTGTCGGCGGAGGGCCGGGCGGATTGGAGGCGGCGCACAGGGCGGCGGCAGCCGGAAAGCGCGTGCTGATTATTGAAAAAAGCGGCTGGGGCGGCACCTGCACGCACAGAGGCTGCATTCCTACCAAAGCTCTGCTTACCTGCAGCAAATATTATGCGGATTTAAAAAAACTCCGAAGATTGGGAATCAATTTTCCTTCCGCCGCCTTTGATTTTTCTGCGATGAAAAAACATCAGCAGCAAATGGTAAAAGTGGCGGCGCTGGGCGCCCAAAAGATGCTCGCCGATGCCCGGGTGGAAACGCAAGTGGGTACAGGCGAAATTCTTTCCCCGCGAGAGGTAAAATTTACAGATTCAGCTGGCAGCCAGCAGATAATTTCCACCGGTAATATTGCTATTGCCTGGGGTTCAAAACCACAGATTTTATCCGGTATGGACCTGTCCGAACGCATTCTCACCTCCGACGGCATTTTAAATCTGAACTCCCTTCCCGAAAGCATTGCTATTGTCGGCGGCAGTTTTATCGGAATTGAATTTGCAACATTTTTTGCAGAACTGGGTGTAAAAGTAACTTTAATAGAAATGCTGGATCATATTCTACCGCAGGAAGATGAAGAAGTAACAAATGTTTTGAAGCAGGAATTAGTCCGTGCCGGTGTTGCCGTGCACCACTTATCCCGGCTTTTCGGTCTGCTGGAAACAGACAGCAGCATTACAGTACAGGCGCAGAACAACTCCGGAAAGATGGAATGGAACATGGATTATGTGTTGCTTTGTACGGGCCGCCTGCCGCACCTCCATGAAGCCGAGTTAATAAATTGCGGCATCGCTTTTGATCAAAGGGGTATAAAAGTTGATAAAAATATGCTGACCAATGTGCCGGGCATTTATGCTATGGGCGATGTCACCGGCGGCATGATGCTCGCCCATCGTGCCGCCCAACAGGGAAAAGTCGCCGCGGCGAACATTTGCGATTATGATATACCGCCCTATAACGAAAACTTTATTCCGTCCGTTGTTTACAGCCATCCTCAAATTGCGCGTGTGGGGATGACCGCGGCGCAGGCCGAAGCTCAAGGCCTGAACGTCGAAATTGTGAAATCCAGCTACAGCGCCAACATGATCGCCCGCACCGAACTGGCGGGACAAGGTTTTGTCAAGGCTCTCTTCCATGATGATAAACTTATCGGCGTCACAATAATTGGTGAGCACGCCTCCGAACTGATTGCTTCCATGAGCCTGGCTCTGGCCAATGGCCTCAGCCGGAGACAACTGCAATCGTGGGTTATTCCCCATCCAACATTGAGCGAAGTATTTTTATCTATATTTTCGTGAAAGGAAACGATAAAGAATATTTAGCGGCGTTTTCCCCGGCAAGGTATCCCGTCGAAAAGGCGGCCTGCAAATTGTAGCCGCCGGTATCGGCATCCAGATCCATGACTTCACCGCAAAAGTAAAGTCCCGGAATTAACTTCGAAGCCATTGTTCGCGGATCAATTTCGGTAAGCGATACGCCACCGGCGGTAACTATGGCGCGGGCCAAAGGCAGAGCGGATTTTATATTAAACCGCAAAGCCTTCAAGTGTTCGATGATTTCCTCTTTTTCAATGGCTTTAATCTGATGCGCCTGCTTGTTTGGATCAAGCGAGGTAAGAGCAAGAAAAGGTTCGATCATTTTACCGGGCAGATATTCTTTCATAATCTCGCTGATTTTTCTTTTACCATGGCTGTCAAAATCCTTTTGCAGACGTGTCCGGAGCTGTTCGCGGGTAAGTACCGGTTTTAAATCAATCAATATTGATACCGGACCAGCGGCGAGTGCTTCCACTACGGCCAGACTCATCAGTAAAATAATGGGGCCCGCCAGGCCAAAATGAGTAAAGAGCACTTCACCAAAACGGCTTTCGATAACCGGCGCGTGCGGTGTTTTCTTTTCTCCGCGTCCATAGTTGATTTGAGGCGTCAATTGTGCATCAATTTCCTGCGACCTGCCCCGAAACGCCGTAGCCCGTACATTGCGCAGGCTTAATCCCTTCATGGATTGGGCCAGATCAATTTCCTCTACTATAAGGGGTACAAGCGCCGGTTTGAGCTCGACCATGTTGTGGCCCAATTGAGAACTGATTTTATAGCCGTCGCCTGTTGAACCTGTTAGCGGCCAGGATGCTCCCCCGGTGGCTAAAATAACGGCTTTTGCCAAATATGTGTCTCCGGAAGTTCGCACTTCCAAAAAGCCGCTGTCTTTCTTTTTTATTGCCGTCACCTTGATGTTGAATTTTATTTGTACGTGGTTATCGGCAAGATAACGTTCCAAAGCCCGGACAACTTCATGGGCGTCATCGGATACGGGAAAAATACGGCCCCCTCTTTCGAGTTTGGTGGCGACACCGTAATTATCGAAAAATTTCAGCAATTCGGGGCGAAAGAAATGATGAAAAGCATGGTAGAGAAAACGGCCGTTTCTACCATACATGGCGATAAAATCCTTCAAATCGGCCGCATTGGTCAAATTGCAGCGGGTTTTGCCGCTGATCATAATTTTTTTGCCGCAGCCGTCTGTTTTTTCCAGAAGCAAAACCTTGGCCCCGCACAGTCCTGATCTGCCTGCGGCCATCAAACCGGCGGCGCCGCCGCCAATGACAATCACATCGTAAACCATTTTCCTGTCCTAGTGCATTTGTCTTTTCCATTACCGTAAGTTGAGTCGGCGTAACATGAAAAGGTTAATCCGGTCAACCGCTCAGATACACTGGTAAAGTTATCCTGCCAATCAATGCATTTTCGTTTCGTTAAGGGATTATAATATAATACACATAAAATCGTATTTTAGTGATGAAAAACGCCCCGCCATATGGGGAATAATTCCCCACATGAGGATTGAGGAAAAAGCAAGTAAAAAATAGCAGTGGGAAAATTAACGAGTTATTTTAACAACATAAGAAATAATAAAAATATTTGCAGATTGGCATACATGTTGCTGATAGACATTCCAAAAATCAAGGGGGTGCAGGTGTGAAAAAAGCTTTGGCGTACTTAACTTGTGCAGCTTTTTTATTATCGGCAATCGCATTTGCTGCCGAAAAGCCTGCTTCCACTCCGGTCGCCGGTGATCCTGGTAAAATCGGTAACGTAAAAGTTGCCAAAATGAATGCCCGTGGCAAAGTTGTTGAAATTACGGATAAAACAATAAAGATTGAGCGCAAGGTTAAAAATGATGTAGAAATCATGGAATTTATCCTTGACAAGCCCGTGGAAAATATTGTTGTTAGCGACGCAGTAAAGATAGTATATACTGAAAAAGACGGTAGTTTAACGGCTTCCCGGGTAGTTAAAATATTTTCTAAAAAATCAGGAAAAAAATAAACCGGTGGCGGCACCAAGCAACGCCTGAGAGATAGAATTAGTTTGGAATCCCTTAGTTTATTAAGGGTAGTATAAAAATAAAAACAAATTTAAAAGGAGGATTTAAGATGAAGCGTTTGGTATTGTTAGTTGTAGCATTGGTATTTGCAATGGGCACCACCGTTATGGCCGCTGAGAAAGCTGCTGCTCCCGTCAAAGAAGAGGCCGCAAAGGTAGAAAAAGCTGAAGAGAAGGCTCCTGCAAAGAAAGCAAAGAAAGCAAAGAAAGTAAAGAAAGCAAAGAAAGCCGAAAAGAAAGCTGAAGAGAAGGCCGCACCGGCTGAAGCAGCTCCGGCAGCAAAATAAGTTATAATAGACTTATTTGAGTATAAAAAAAGGACAGGTTTTGCCTGTCCTTTTTTTTGCCTTCGGGCAGGCTTTTGAAAAAGGTTCATATTTCTGCTATAAGTATCTAATCATATGTTCAAAAAAATTATCCATAAAATTATCACTTATAATGAAAACGTTACTGTCCGGGCAAGGTTAATCACTTTAACCATAGTTGGTCTTGCCTTAACTATGGCGATTTGGGGCTTTATTCACCTGACCGCACTGGATAGAATCCTTGTCGAACAGCAGGGAAAAAGGCTGGAAGGTGTGGCCGAAACAGTGAGTACCTTTTATCAAAATTTCCCGACCAAGAGAGGACTGGCCGCACTCGATGCGGCGATGAAAGATCATGTCCAATCGGACGTACGCCTGGCCCGTATAGACATTTTTGATACGAGTCACGGAAATGTTGATTATGTTGCCGGCGCCAGCCGTGTTCAATATGAATGGCCGGATAGTGTTATTGCCAAAGTCTCGGAAAAGAATACTCCCCGTTACGTTAAAATAACAACGGAAAGCGGTCCGGCACTGGGGTTGGCTTATCCGGTGTCAGGAGAAACGAAGGATTCCCGCATTGTTGTAGGCATTATCGGCTTTTCCCGTGCCAATGCCGAAATTATGGCCAGTGCGAACCGCTTATTGTTATTGAGCAGCGCCGGGTTACTGCTGGTTATTTTGCTCGGTTTCGGCTTAAGTTTTGGCTGGCTTATCGGCAGACCGCTGAAACTCTTTATAGATACAATTGATGAATCTCAAAAAGGGCGGTACATCAAACGCATTCCGATTGTGAGGCGGGATGAATGGGGGCAACTGGCGGAGCATTTCAATATGATGGCTGCTGAGATTCAGCAGGTAATGGCTAAAAACTTTGATTTGACAAAGCATCTGGAAGACCGCGTCAAGGAAGAAACACATAAGGTGGTTGAGCTGCAAAAGCAGGTCGACGATTTGAAGCAATTAACGGCATTAGGACATTTAACCGCGAATCTTGCCCATGATTTGGGAACCCCCCTTCATTCCATTGGGGGTCTCGTTCAGCTTCTGCTGGAACGGGAAGGCTGGCCACCGGATGTAACCCACAAACTGCAACTGATTGTCCAGCAAACTCAGCGGCTGGACAATGTTATTCAAAATGTCCGCCGGGCTACAAGATTACCCGAGCCGCGTTTTGAGAGTCTGACCGTTCAGAAAGTCTTAAGTGAAACATTGCCGCTGGTTGAACCGCTTATGCAGAAATCGAATGTTGCCATGAGTGTAAATATTGATGACAGTATCCCGCCCTTATATCTGGACCGTTACCGCATCCAGACGGCGTTGTTTAATATCATTCAAAATGCTCTGGAAGCAATGCCGACAGGTGGAAAAATCGCAATTACAGCCCAGGCAATACCGGCAGAAAAGATGGTATCAATAGCAGTCCGGGACACAGGCAGGGGTATGTCCCCCGAAATGCTCGATAAAGCCTGCGAACCTTTTTACAGTTCTCACAAGGATGAGGGTATGCGGGGGTTGGGCCTGGCTATCGTCCGTGATATTGTTAAGGCTCACGGCGGTAAGATGGAAATTAAAAGTACTGTATCAGACGGAACATCTATTATTCTTTACTTACCGGTATCGGACGACGGGAAACATCCGGCGTAAAAAGAGATTTGGGCCACAACCCGATATGTTGCGACACTTTTATTGAGAAGATGATTTACCCGCAGACGGAAGACTTTCATCCGACAAAACATACCGTCTAATTTTCATGCGCAACGTTTTACGGTCGATACCCAGAAGCTGTGCCGCTCTGGATTGATTCCAGGAAACTTCTTTCAGGGTCTGCAAAATCTTCTCTCTTTCCGCTGCCTCCAGCGGAGTCATATTCGGCAGATTTACGTTTTCTTTTTCCTTAATTTCTTTTTTCTGCTGAAAACGCTGCGGCAAATTTTCCGGCAAAATAACCACAAAAGGTGAAAGAAGCAGGGTCTGCTGCAGAACATTTTCCAGTTCCCGGACGTTGCCCGGCCAGGAATAAGCCATCAACAATTCCATGGTTTCCACGGAAATGCGGACTCCCGGATAACCGAATTTTTTCAGCATTGATTCGATCAAAAGCGGAATGTCTTCCGGATGCTCACGCAACGGCGGAATATGCAGCCGCACGATGAACCGGTACAAAAGATCAAGGCGAAAGCGTCCGTCTCTCACTTCTTCGTCGATATTTTTGTTGGCGGCCGCCACCACGCGGACAGCGGCATGGCGCACCTCATGTCCGCCGATTCTTCGCACTTCGCCGTCCTGCATGAAGCGCAAGAATTTCCCCTGCAGATTGGTGGACATCTCTGTAATTTCATCAAGAAAAACCGTACCGCCCTGAGCCGATTCCAGCAAGCCGATATGCTGATGATCGGCGCCGGTAAATGACCCTTTTTCATAGCCGAAGAGCTCGGATTCCAGCAAGTTGTCGGGAATAGCTCCGCAGTGGACGACAACAAACTGTTTGTCGCGGCGCGAAGACATGCTGTGCAAAGACCGGGCGGTTAATTCTTTGCCGGTGCCGCTTTCGCCTTCAATCAAAACACTGGCCCGAGAATCAGCAACGCGGGCAATCTGCTTGTAAAATTCCACCATCGCCGCTGATGAACCGATTAGTTTCGGACTGTCGGCAGCCTGCGGCGATTCCAAATTCAGGCGTCGCTCCCGCAATTCCCTCACTTCCAGAACTTTTTTCACGATGGCCCGGCAGTCATCCGGTGAAAATGGTTTGCTGATGTAATCCCAGGCGCCCAGACTTATGGCCTCCATCGTGGTTTCCAGGGAGCCGTAAGCCGTCATCAAAATTACCGGCAAATTCGGCCATTTCTTTTGTACTTCACCCAAAAACTGCAATCCGTCCATGCCGGGCATGCGAATATCCGACATTAAAAGATCATAGCGCGAAAGATCCTGTTGCAGGGCTTCCAGTGCGGAGGTAAAAGTGGCTACTTCATAACCATCGCGCGCCAGCGCTTCCTGCAAAAACTCGCAGGCGACGGCGTCATCATCAATAACTAGAATACGGGATTTCATAAAAGCCCCAGACATTGTTTGTGGGATTCTTAACTTTATGGCAGGGATTCGTCAATAGAAAAAGATTTTTTCATCATCAAAGGTGATGCTTTGAAGGTAATCTGGTAAAATTACTGCAGAGCGGCAATAAAAAACCCGCGGAGCTTGGCATTCCCTAATCCGTCTTTGGCCACAATGTCGCAGCGTATTCTTTTCTCGCCGTTTTCTTCAAATTTATTCTTTATCTTGCCGGTAATTGTGATAGTCGCTCGTTGCCTAGTGTTTTCCCAGTCATCATAATCGACCGGTTCCGTCATGCCCGCAAAGCGGACGTTAAATTTCCGCAGATCCTTGTTGTCAATCCAGGTCATGACAGCCTGGCCGGCAATACCCATGATCAGCATGCCGTGGACAATCACTCTTTCCATTCCGATGGTTTTTACAAAAGTATTGTCATGGTGCAGCGGATTAAAATCGCCGGAGGCGCCGGCATAGCGCACGAGGTCCGTTCGCGTAATCGGTGATGATGTATAAGGCTCCAGAGAATCTCCGATATTAAGTTCGGCAAATTGCACGGGCATAACTCCTCTCCTATCGTTCCACCAGTGTGGAGCGGGCTTTGATAACCAGTTCGCCCCGCTGGTTTCTCATTTCAGTTTCCACTACGGTAAATTCCATGGCTTTCCCGGGTCTGTCTTCCTGCGCCTTATCATACATATCAACTACTTTCATTCTGCAGGTAAGGGCGTCGCCCGCACAAACATTGCCCAAATATTCGTACTCTTCTTCGGTGTGCAACAGCCTGGCAAGGTCGATGCCCAATGTGTTGACTACGCCCATTAATCCGCCGCCCGTCCGGAACATCACGCTGGTCGGAAAGGTCGGCGGAATGATGATGCCGGGATAACCGGCTTGTTTCGCAGCTGTCTCATCCGTGTAAACGGGATTTACTTTTTCCGGAGCATCTTTTTGGGATACAGCCATGGCAAATTCGGCAATTTTGCCTTTTTCCACTTCAAAACGATGAGAAGGAAATTCGTAACCAAGTTTGGATTTATCGGCCATTTTTATCTCCAGGAGATGGTAATTGTTATCATGTTGAACAGCGGCTGGGGCGGTTTATTCCAATTCCAAATCAAGCGCTACCTTTGTTGGCACAGCCTGCCCCGGCGGAGGCCGGGGTCGTCGGCTTCCTCAACGTATATATAATACGCCTCGTAGCCTCCTCCTGGCCGCCGCGGTATCATCTTTGATTTGGAAATGGAATTAATCAAAAAGACTGGTCTTCTCCATCTCGTCAATTTGATCTTCGCTGTATCCGAGTTCCTGTAAAACCTCTTTCGTATTAAATCCATCGGGAACGCCGATTTTTTTATATTCCGGTTTATAGTGGGAAAACTTAATGGGTAAAGCCGGCTGCCGTACCTTGCCCCCTTCCGCCAGTTCAATGTCTACAACAATTTGACGCTCCCTGCTTTGCTCATTGTTCAAAGCTTCCTGCACAGTTAATACCGGTTCGACACAAGCATCGACGTTGGCGAAGATTTCCGCCCACTCATCCCTTGTTTTCGTCTTGAAAACATCCCGGATTTGCTTTTTAACTTCTTTTATGTTTGCGGGCATGATTCCTTCGGGTGAAATTAACTCAGGCCGGCCTATTGCCTCGAAAAGTACGGCGCTGAATTTAGGTTCGAGAGGGCCGACGCTCATATATTTCCCGTCTTTCGTTTCATAATAATCGTAGATAGAGCCGCCATTGAAAATTGTGTTTTCATAATCGGGGTTTTCGCCGTCAACCAGAGAAGCGGCCGCCTTATAATTGAAGGCAATCAAGCTGTCGGTAATGGAGATATCAATATGCTGGCCCCTGCCTGTTTTACTGCGGCCTAAGGCTGCTGCCAGAATCCCGATCAGGGCGTTGATGGAGCCCGATGTATCCCCAATAAATGCTCCGAGAGGCACGGGGCCTTCGCCTTTTCTACCGGAACAGGACATGATTCCCGAACGGGCCATGTAATTTATGTCATGCCCCGCCCTCGCGGATAGAGGTCCTGTCTGGCCGTAGCTGGTTATGGAACAATATATAAGAGCAGGATTAACCAGACAAAGTTTTTCATAATCAAGGCCTGCCCTGGCCATTACACCCGGCCGGAACTGTTCTATGATAATATCGTAATGCATGATCAGCTTATGGACGATATTCTGCGCTCTTTGATCTTTAATGTTCAAATACATGCTGCGCTTGTTCCGTCCCAGATAGGCTCCGTTGGCGGATACTTCATCGCCGGGAAGAAAAGGCGGAAATTGAGTATTGATGTCCGGCCTGGAGCGGGAAACAATTTTTAAGACTTCAGCGCCCATGTCGGCTAAATACAGCGAGGCCAGCGGCCCGGGAATCATAGTTGTAAAATCGAGAATTCTTAAGCCTGCAAGAGGTCCTGTCATTTATTGGCTCCTTATGTCCGTTTGCCGGGTTATGAGATAATTTTCCGGCGGATTTTAAGAATTTTCATGTACTCCTGTTTTTGATTTCATGGCCTGCAAACTGGCAATACGTTCTAATAGCGGCGGGTGTGAATAATAAAACCAGACGTATAATGGATGCGGATGCAGGTTGGCCAGATTGTCCTTGGCCAGCCGCTTTAAGGCGCTGATCATATGCTCGGACGTTCCTGTCAATTCCACAGCCATCCTGTCGGCCTCGCGTTCGTAGCGGCGCATTATTCCGGCGCCGATGGGGCTGAAGAAAAAGCCGATACAGCCAAAATAAAGCGAAACCAGGAAGAGGCCTGCGTAAAGCGGTGTTTGAGTCAATCCAAAAGCGCGATAGAGGACCGGAGCGGAGACGAAGTGATAAACAAGATAGAGCCCCACGAATGAGGAGGCGATCATAAAGATCAACTGCTTAAAAATATGTTTCTTCTTCCAGTGACCGATTTCATGAGCCAGAACGGATAATATTTCTTCCGGGGAATGCGATGCCAGAAGAGTATCAAATAAAACAATGCGCTTGGTTTTGCCGAGGCCGGTAAAATAGGCGTTGGTATGCCGGGATCGTTTGCCTTCATCCACCTGATAAATGCCCTGGGCTTTCAGACCGACTTTTGCCATCAATGACTCAATCTGTGCTTTGAGATTTTCATCCGCAATGGGTTCATATTTGTTAAACAAGGGGGCAATGACCACCGGGTAAATCCAGAGCAGCAGCATTTCAAACAACGTAAAAAAAATCCAGGCCCAGAACCACCAGCTGTCAGGCAGGTAAATGATAAAGGCCATGATGGCGCTGATCAGGATACTCATTAGGATGACGGATAGAATCAAAGACTTACAAAAGTCGGCAAGCCACAGCCGCCAGGTGATGGTCGAAAACCCGTATTTTTTTTCCAGAACGAAAGTGGAGTAGATATCAAAAGGCAGCCCCGCAAGTCCGCTGATGACGGCCAAAACGCCGAAAAATATCAGCGCCTGGACGATAAAAGGGAGCTTAAATCCGAGAATAGTGGTAACAAGCAGGGGTATAAAAAGGAAGACAACGGCCAGCTCGACCGCATCGTCAACAAGGTTTTCTTTGGCGGCCAGGCGCGTATTGTCAACCGTGTAGTCCACCATTTTGTTCAATGTGGCCTCGTCAATAATACCCTGGAAGACGGGAGGAATATCCCTGCCGTGTTTCCGTAAGCAGGAGATATTAAGCCGCTGCAAAATGTAGCGCCAGCAAAACTTTCCTGTGAATAATACTAAAAAACCAATGATCAGATATTTTTCCATATGGGTCCATTTTAGCGAAACGAAATAAGCTTTGTATTATATTATGAAGATATAATTTAATCAATGCTTGAAAATTAGGAAATCTTTAATTAAAGGAACCACGGGGGAATATTAATCCGGCGATGATGTGCTTTTACCTATGAAAAAAATATCTGTACCAGGTCAGAAGAGCGGGGATTCATCAAAAATCGATGAGCATCCAAGGCGGGAAAGCAACTGGTGCGAAAAATACGGCTACTATATTGATCTGGATGCCTGTGCGGCCCGGTCGCTGAATCGTCCCATCTGCCGCCGTTGTTATAAATCATTATTGCAATTATCATTGCCCTTTAACTGCTGAACCAGGTTTGCAAGCTAAAAGAGAGCTTGACTAAAATGTCGGTAAAAATTAGAAATATTACGTTAAAATAAGGAGCAGCCGGTTCGGGCGGCATTCAAATAAATGGAAGCAAAAATGATTGAATTTTACAAGATGAGCGGCAGCGGTAATGATTTTATTATTATCGACAATCGCGATTTGTCTTTGAATGTGGAGGATATCCGGGAATTTGTCCGCAAGGTATGCCGGCGCAAATTATCTGTCGGAGCGGATGGACTGTTTTTGATCGAACCGTCCGCCAAAGCCGACTTTAAATGGCAGTTTTATAATTCCGACGGCAGCACCGCGGAAATGTGCGGCAACGGCAGCCGTTGTGTGGCGCGTTATGCTTATATCAAAGGCATTGCAGGGAAAAAGATGTCGTTTGAAACGATTGCCGGAATAATCAACGCGGAAGTAAACGATGATGTCGTAAAAGTGAAATTAACCGATCCTTCCGCGGTTAAATCAGGTGAAAAGATTGATGTTGACGGCCGGACGTTTGTTATGGATTGCGTCAATACCGGGGTTCCCCATGCTGTTGCTTTCGTAGATAATCTGCAATCCTGCACTGTGGCCGAATGGGGGCGAAAGATCCGCTTTCATCAGCATTTTGCACCTAAAGGAACAAATGCTGATTTTGCCGCCGTTCTTGGTCCCCAGAAAATTCAACTACGCACCTATGAGCGCGGAGTGGAAGACGAAACGCTGGCCTGCGGCACCGGCATGGTGGCGGCGGTTCTGGCAGCAGCCCAGAGAAGACTGGTCGTGTCACCGGTTGAAGTGCTGGTGCAAAGCGGAGAAACTCTGCGCATTTATTTTACCAGGAAGGATGATTGCTTTTCCGAAATTTATCTTGAAGGCACCGTAAAAATGGTCTATCAGGGATTTCTATTCGAAGAAGCATACAAATGACGACCTCGTAAAAAGACCGGATGCTGCGTTGCACTTCATCCCTCGTCACTGCGGCGTACGCTAAGTACGCCTCATTCCTCGTGATTTGCGCGCCTTGCCTGCGATCTTTTTACGAGGTCGTCACAATTATTTATTGTTCATAAGGAGGTTGACATTGCAGATTGCGAATCGTTTGGCGAAAATTCCGCCATATTTGTTCATGGAACTCAGAAAGAAAATCAATAAAGCCAAGGCCGACGGCGTGGATGTTATTTCCCTGGCGATCGGCGATCCCGTAGAAGCGACGCCTGCTTCCATTATAGATGAATTATGCGCTACGTCACGCGACCCTTTGAATCACCGCTATCCGACGGATGAGGAAAAGGGGATGCTGCTTTACCGCCGGGAGATCGCTGCCTGGTATCAAAAAAGATATGGTGTGACTTTAAATCCGGAAAATGAAATTCTGGGACTGATCGGATCAAAAGAAGGTTGCCATCATTTTATTCTGGCGCGGGTCAACCCCGGCGACACCGTGTTGATGACCGATCCCGGTTATCCCGCCTACCGGGCAAGTATTCTTATGGGCGAAGGCGTTCCCTACAATGTTCCCATCCTGCCGCAAAATAATTATCTTCCGGTGCTGGAAGACATTCCTTCCGATGTCGTCAAAAAAGCCACGGCGATGTTTCTTAACTATCCTAATAACCCGACCGGGGCCTGCGCGACTCTGGAGTTTCTGGATAAACTCGTGGCCTTTGCCAGGGAGACCGACATTGCCATTTGCTATGATAATCCTTACAGTGAAGTCTTATTTTCCGGGCAACCCCGCATCAGTTTTCTGATGGCGAAGGGAGCGAAGGATGTGGGCATCGAACTCAATTCCCTGTCCAAACCGTTTAATATGTGCGGCTGGCGAATCGGCATGGCCTGCGGTAACCCGGAATTGATTGCGGCAATCAGTAAAGTCAAAGAAAACACCGACTCCGGAATTTTTAATCCCATCCAGTATGCTGGCATCCAGGCACTGCGCAATGAGGCGCCTTTCATAGAAAAAATGCTGGAGGTTTACGGGAAGCGGCGGGAACTGGTGCTCAAAACTCTGAAGAAGATCGGGATAAACTTTGATCCGCCCCGCGGGACGTTTTATCTCTGGGTGCCGGTGCCACAGGGCATGACTTCTCTGGAATTTACCAACCGCCTGTTTGATAAAACAGCAGTCGTTGTCGCTTCCGGCACTGCCTATGGCCAGTATGGCGAAGGCTTCGTGCGCATATCGCTGACGGTTCCGGATGACAGGCTGGAAGAGGCGATGCAGAGAATAGAAAAAGAGTTTAAATAACTAACCTATTCGTCATTGCGAGGAGCGCAGCGACGCGGCAATCTCGGAAGCTCTTGAATACATTAAGATTGCCACATGCACTGTCGTGCATTCGCAATGACAACCATGGTCCAATAATCTTTAAAAAAGCAGTAGAGACGTAAGAGGGTAAAATAAATGGAAATGGGCATATTGGGGCTTCCCCAGAGCGGTAAAAGCACACTGTTTGAAATAATGACCGGCACAAAAAGCAGCGCTTCGCATACCGAAACGTGTGTGCGGGGCCAGGCCGCAGTTCCCGATGAACGTTTTGATCAACTGGTGGAAATATATCAGCCGGTGAAAGTCTCACCGGCTAAAGTTCCATTTGTTGATGTTCATGCCGTAGGCGAACATCCCTGGGAATCCGTTCGGCAGAACTTAAGCGGCGCCGATGGTATTTTGCATGTCGTGGACGGCTTTTCGTTGCCGGACGTCCAATTGTGCATTGATTCCTATCGCAAACTGGAAGATGAGCTGATTCTTTCCGACCTTTTGATCATAGAGAAAAAACTGGAACGCCTGACTAAAATGTCTAAAAAAGCACTTAGTCCGCAGGATATAACCCAGGTGGAAATTCTGCCGCGATTAAAAGAAGTGCTGGAAGCAGGAAAACCTCTCAGAAGCGCCGGATTAACAGAGGCGGAAATATTTTCTTTGCGCAGTTTTTCGTTCTGGTCGGTAAAGCCGGAATTGGTTGTCATCAACGTGGCCGAAGATAATATAGCGTTTGCCGATGCTTTTGCCGCCGAGGCAAAATTGACGGAACCGGTAATGGGCATTTGCTGTAAGATTGAAGCGGAACTGGCCGGTCTCGATGCCGCCGACCAAAAAGAATTTCTGGCTTCCCTGGGAATTGCCGAGCCTGCTTTTGGCCGGATAATCCGGGGAGCATTTTCTCTGCTAGGACGCATTTCCTTTTTTACATCCGGGAAAGATGAAGTGAAAGCCTGGGTCATTCCAAAGGGAACCAAAGCGCCCAAAGCCGCCGGGACCATCCATAACGATTTTGAAAGAGGATTCATCAAGGCCGAAGTAATGCATTATGATGATTTTATCGCCTGCGGCAAGACAGAGGCCGGAGTTAAAGCAGCCGGCCGCATGCGACTCGAAGGAAAAGAATATATTGTCCAGGACGGTGATATAATTACCTTTCGGTTCAATATTTGATTCCAGTTCCGGCTTTTGTTGGCGCTAAGCCCGGCGCACCCGGCATTCGCCGGAGTTCCTGCCGGTGAGCCTGTCCCCCGCTGGCGGAGGTAGGGGGTGGTTGGCGCCACGGTATCATCTATGATTTGAAAATAGTATATCAATGACGTTGACTTAAAAACAAAAAGTTCCCGAATCTTCAAACCATATAACGTGCAGGAGGAATGATGCCGGTATCAGGACAGATAATCATTTCGGCAATAAATGAATTTCTTTCCTCTCCCCGAAACTCGCTGCAAACAGCTTCAGGCGAAAAAGCCTGGGAAGAGGCGCTTGTCGGTTTTTCCAGCGGCAGCGATCCTCTTTATCAACATCTGAAATCCGACATAGGATCATTTTACTGGACACCCTTGGAAATCTTTGCCCTTACTTTTCCCGAATCTTCCGTCCGGCCGGAGGAACTTACGGTCATCAGTTGGGTTCTCCCCCAGACTGCCGCGACGAGGGAAGATCAACGCCGCCAGAAAAAATATCCTGCCGAAAGATGGTCGAGATCACGCAACTTCGGCGAAGAAACAAGTCTCAGCCTTGCCCGTCACCTGGCAGACATTCTTATTCATGAGGGCCATCCTGCTGTTGCACCTGTTCTTTCCCCTTTCTGGAGTTGGCAGACTTCAGAAAAATATGGATTTGCTTCCAACTGGTCTGAGCGCCACGCCGCTTTTGTCTCCGGATTGGGCACCTTCGGATTGTGCGACGGATTGATTACGGAGAAAGGCAAGGCCATGCGCTGCGGATCGCTGGTTGCCAAAATAGTGATCCAGCCGACCGCCAGAAAATATCAACATCATCATGACTATTGCCTGTTTTATGTTAACGGAAAATGCAAAAAGTGTATCACCCGCTGCCCGGCCGGGGCTATCACAGAAAAGGGGCACGATAAGGATGCCTGCAAGAAATACCTTTTCGAGGTTGCTGCTGAATATGCCAAAAGCCATTACGGGTTTGCGAGCTATGGATGCGGCTTTTGCCAGACCGCAGTTCCCTGCGAAGCGGGCATTCCCCGCGGCCTGGCCAGCGAAAAACTGTGACCGGATAATTTACCTTCCGGTTTAACAACTGATGGCGATTGAAAAGATGGGGCCGGAATAAATAGGATGTCCCCGGAATATACGAAATATAATTTCATGCCTGTTAGTCAGGCTGAATAGTCAAGATTAAAGATTTGACCCGACGTTCTCCACGTTCTCTCTTCCGAAGCATAAATAGTAATAAATATTGCCTGTTTTCTTTAATTCTTATTCTTTAGTATCGGGAGGAACAGATGAACAAACTTGAATCTGCATTACGCACAACGGCAAGTGAATATCCTGATCGACGGGCAGTGCAGTTCCGCAATCGTAGGCTTTCTTACAGTGAACTTCAAAATATATTAGATGCACTTGCCCGGCGTTTTGGTCCACTTTCCGGTAAGAGAATCATTATACTTTTACCGGATAGCATCCCTTCTTACTTATGCCATCTACATTTCTTCATGAGCGGTGCTATCGTTTCTCCTGTCTCCATTCGAACAGCCACTTCCCGAATCAGGGTATTGTGTGAAAAAATTCAGCCCCACTTTATCGTTACCAACAGCGCGCTATGCGAGCTGCATAAATCGGCCATGGAATCAATTCCTTATATCTTGATAAATACTGAAGAGATAAACGGAACTGGGGGATTTGATTATGAAGCTTTTGGTTTGGACGATATATTCATATCTGATCGACAATCTTCCGCAGGGCATTCTACGGACATCAGACTTATCGTTTTCACTTCCGGTTCAACCGGAGACCCCAAAGGCGTATGCCTGAGCGAGAATAATATACTATCCGCAGCCGGGATGATGATTGATTTTCTTTCTTTAGAACCATCGAGAAAGAGCCTCGTCACGGTACCACTTTATGAATACTACGGCTTAATACAAATCTATGGACATATTCTCAGTCAATGCAGCTTTATTTTTGGTGAAACCGTAAGCCTTCCGGACCAGCTTTTCCAACGTATCCTCGATGAAAAAGTTACTGATCTGGTATTAGTGCCGTATACATTGCGCGAAATAGTCCGCCTGATTAAAGAAACCAATAATAATGCAATAAAAAATTTGAAATTTATCACAAGCTCAAGCGATACTCTGACAGCAGATATAATGAAGCAGGCTTTTGATCTGAATCCGGACATGAAGATTTTCAATATCTACGGTCTGACGGAAGCAGGCCGTGCATGCTGCAAAAAAATTGAACGCTCATCCATCGCAACCAACATAATTGGCAAGCCATCCAAAGGCGTAGAAATTATCATTGATGGGCCGGCAGGAGAACCCGGTGAAATTATCATAAAAGGTCCCAATGTAATGCTGGGATACTTGCAGAAGATAGATAAAGAAGATGTGATTTACAAGCAATATTCACAAGTAAACACTGGCGACATCGGCTATTATGACAAAAATGGCGATATCATCCTTGTTGGAAGACTTGATCATATGATCAATATCAAGGGTTCGAAAATCCATCCTGCCGAGATAGAAACACTTGCACTTCAGATACAGGGTATATCCGATGCTCTCGCTCATACCGGCATCAATGAAAAAGGTGATGCTATAATAATCCTGGATATTGTAAGCGCCGATGAGGAAGGCGATCTAAACGCGTTACGCACGCATCTGCGCAAATACCTGCCGCCGTATTTCTATCCCCGGGAAATCAACGTTGTTTCCCATATTTCCAGAACCGAACTGGGTTCCAAAATTTTGCGCAGCAAGGGGTAACCGAATGATTACAGATATAAACTCTCATTTGAGGCCTTTGCAAAAAGTATTAATATGTCTTTGCGAGAAGCGACGCGGCAATCTCTATAATATCCTACCATTATGAGATTGCTTCACTTCGTTCGCAATGACGACGAGAGTGTTTTGCAAAGGTCTCCATTTATATAAGGATGGTCATGGCCCTTTACAGATCGGATGATGGACGCATCGATGTGATTTCTGGAGATGTCTGGACCGGTGTTTGGAACCTGTCCTGGCCGTTGCTGCTTATCATGATTTTCAGCTTTTTTGTCGGCATTACCGATATCTATGTGGCCGGTTTGATCAGCCCGGATGTTCAGGCTGCTGTCGGCTTCATTACTCAGATTTATTTCCTTGTGGCGATCGTTGCCAATGCCATCGCCATCGGCACATTGTCCCTGATATCCAGGGCCATCGGCGCCAGGCAGACCGGTAAGGCTGTTGAAATCGCAAGGCAGTCGCTCATTCTGGGCTCTTTGATTGCCGTAGGCTTTACGGGCCTGTGCCTTTTATTTTATCGGGAGATCATTTCACTGGCCGGTTTTCCGGAGAAAATTACAGAAATTGCGGAAACATTTTTAAAAATATTCGCTTTCGCCCTCGGGCCGACGTACCTTCTGACTATTTTAAACGCTATTTTCCGGGCAAGCGCGGAGGTGAACAAACCTCTCGTATCTATGTTCCTTCTCTCTCTGGCTAATATTTTACTCGACTTTTTCCTGGTCTTTGGCATTCCTCCTTTTCCCCGGTTGGGTTATGCCGGTATCGCCCTGGCAACCGCTGTCTCCACCCTGTTGGGTACTTTTATAAATCTGTTGTTTCTGGGGTTAAGCCGCCAGTGGCGGTCCGTCTATTCAACCACATGGAAGCTGTCGTTTCAGACGATCCGGTCCATTTTCAACATCGGATGGCCGGCGGCATTTCTCCAGGTTGTCTGGAATATAACCAGCATCAGTCTTTTTCATATCCTCAGCAGATTGAAAGAATCGAGCATCGTGGCACTGGCTGCCATTTCCAATGGGTTGAGGATCGAGGCGATTATCTACCTTCCGGCCTTCGCCCTGAACATGGCTGCATCGGTCATCGTCGGGCAGAATCTCGGGGCGGACTTACCGGACAGGGCGGAAAGAACGTGCTGGAAAATAGCTTTCGTCGGTATGGCTATGACCAGTGCCATGGCGTTGATCATTTTCATCTGGGCGGAGCGCATTGCCGCTATGCTGTCAGGAGAACCATTAGTGATCGCCGAAACAACCCGCTATCTCCGATTCAACATGCTCTCCGAGCCCTTTATGGCCTTGAGTTCCGTTCTGGGTGGCAGCCTTCAGGGAGCCGGCGATACCAGAGGGACAATGTGGGTGATCATTACTTCCATGTGGGTGATACGCCTTCCCCTGTCTTCGCTTCTGTCACTTGTCCTGGAATTCGGGGCTACAGGCGTTTGGGCGGCCATGGTGATTTCCATGATCTGCCAGGGGATCATGATGGCCTGGTGGTTCCGCCGGGGAAAATGGAAAAATCTGAAAATTGATGAATATAAAATGATATAATAAAAGTGTGAGAGAGGAGGTCCTGATGCTAAACCTTTACAATTCACTGGGGAAGAAGATGGAAGAATTCCACCCGGTCAATCCGGATGTGGTCAATATATTTACCTGCGGTCCGTCGGTTTATCAGCGCTCCCATATCGGTAATTTCCGGACCTTCCTTTTTGAGGATATTTTAATCAGATACTTGGAATTCTTGGGTTATAAGGTCCAACGGGGAATGAACTTTACGGACATTGAGGATAAGGCGCTTAAGGAAGCCCACCAGAAGAAGACAAGTCTCCGGGAATTGACATCCGAAAACATTGAGACATTTTTCGGCGAAATGCAGACTTTGAAAATGAAGATTCCCGACTATCTGCCCAGGGCATCGGAGCATGTGGACGATGCAGTCAGGATCATCGGGCAGCTCATGAAACAGGGCGTCGCCTACCGGTATGGAAACAACATCTATTTCGATCCATTGAAATTTCCCGGTTTCGGCAAGATTTACGGCTTGGACATGACACAATGGCCGTCAAAAAAGATCAGGTTTCACAGGGACACCTATTCGGGGTTGCGCTGGAACCGGGGCGATTTCATCCTCTGGCACGGGTGCAGGGCGGATGACCTGGTATGCTGGGATTCAGAAGTCGGCAGCGGTTGGCCGGCATGGAACATCCAGGACCCGAGCATGGTAAGTCGTTATTTCGATGAGCCCCTGTCCATTTACTGCGGCGGCATCGACAACCTTATCCGTCACCACGACTATTCGGCGGCAATTCTGGAATCGATTCGGCCCTATCCAATGTCTCGCTTCTGGCTTCATTGCCGGCATCTTTTCGTGAACGGAAAAAAAATGTCTAAAGGCGCCAGCGACATCATCTACGTCGATACCCTGCTAAAACAGGGATATGCGAAGGAAGAAATTCGTTTTTTCCTTATTTACGGCCATTACGGAAAACAGCTAAACTACCGGGATGAGGTGATGGAGAAAAGTGCAAACCGCTTGCGAACCGTCAGGGATCGCATCGGTGAGATCAACGGGAAGGCAGGTACAGAGGCTGAACCCGAAGAAATAAGGAGTCGCCGGATTGAAACCGCTTTCATGAAACATATGGATAACGATCTCGACGTCAAAAGGGCTTTTGATGGCGTCGCATCCATTCTGGATAGTATATCTCCCGATCGACTTCGGGCGGAAGAGGCCGCTGCCATCATGGCGGCAATTCGTAAAATCGACTGTGTCTTGCAGGTTCTTATTTAAAAGGCTGTTGAAAACTTCGCCGGCGAGTTTGAACAAGTTTCTCAACAGCTTGCTATAATTTCATCATTAAGAAGAAAGTTCTTATCAAATAATATCTCGGAGGAGGGACATGCAATGAAACGTATCATAGTGATAGTTCTTATTGTCGCGGGGTTGCTTACGATCGCCAACGCTGCTATCGCTGCGCAGAAGATCGAGGGCTTAGACGTTGAGTACACGGCGGGCGGCATAACCATGAAGGGGTACCTGGTCTATGACAAGAGTATTAAGGGAAAACGGCCGGGCGTGCTCGTTGTCCATGAGTGGTGGGGACAGAACACCTACGTGCGCAATAGAGCCCGGATGCTGGCGCAATTGGGATATACGGCCTTGGCGCTCGATATGTATGGCGAAGGCCGGATCGCACAGCATCCCGATGACGCCGGCAAATTCTCTTCAGAGGTGATGAAAAACTTTCCTGTTGCCAGGGAGCGGTTCCTGGCAGCCCTGGAGTTCCTGAAGAAGCAGCCGACCGTGGACCCTGACCGGATTGCAGCCATCGGCTACTGCTTTGGCGGAGGCGTGGTCCTGAACATGGCACGCCAAGGCGTGGATCTGAAGGGGGTTGCAAGCTTCCACGGCAGTCTGGCGATGGTAAAGCCTGACCAGCCAACGCCAATCAAGGCCGCGGTACGTGTTTACAATGGAGCGGACGACAAGTTCACCACACCCGAACAGATCGAGGCGCTCAAGAAGGAAATGGCCGACCAGAAGGTGAACTTTAAGTTCGTGAACTATCCTGGCGCGATACACAGCTTCACAAACCCTGAAGCCACGGAGATTGGCAAGAAGTTCAAGATGCCCGTTGCCTACAACGCCAGGGCGGACAAGGAATCCTGGGCGGATATGCAGCAGTTCCTGAAGGAGATATTCGTAAAATAGCTGGTACAAAAGATCGGACTGGCAAAGCGGGTACTGAAGCGTCTGTTCATGTTAACCTTTATAGTATAGAGAAAGGAGAACCGCGATAAATAAACTTTTTTATATATGTTTTTTTATAATAACAATGGCATAATATATTGAATTCATGAAGTTTTATAAATATCTCAGGAGGAAAATGACATGGCACAGGAATCGATGATCAGAGTAAGAAAGATAAGCCGTTACGGATGGGTACCCGATATTCCTGACAACCGCGATATTATGTTTAAGAAGGTTTATCGGATTCCTGCAACGCTCCCCTCTTCGGTCGACCTGCGGCCCAAGTGTTCGCCGGTGGAGGATCAGGGGCAGCTCGGCAGTTGTACTGCGAATGCCTTGGCCGGTGCGCTGGAGTTCCTGATGGACAGAGATAACAAGCCTTATGCGGACATGAGCCGACTCTTTATTTACTATAACGAGCGGGTTATTGAGCACTCGGTGAAGCAGGACTCCGGGGCTATGTTGCGCGACGGCATTAAAACGCTCGCCAAACAGGGGGTGTGCACGGAAAAGAAGTGGCCGTATGATATCAACAAATTTACGAAAAAGCCGACTGCCGCCAGCTACAAGGAGGCTTTAAATTACCAAATCCTCTCCTACCAGAGGATCGAAACGGTCGACGAGATGCGCTCCTGTCTAGCGGACGGATTTCCATTCGTCTTCGGGTTCACCGTCTATGACAGCTTTGAATCCCAAGACGTTGCAAAGACCGGTATCGTGAATCTGCCCGTGTCGACGGAGAAAGTAATAGGTGGCCACGCAGTTTTAGGGGTTGGGTATGACGACTCCGAGAAACGGTTCATCGTGAGAAATTCCTGGGGTGCCGACTGGGGTATGAAGGGTTACTTCACGATTCCCTATGACTACCTGGCGAACAGAAACCTCTCGGACGACTTCTGGACCATCCGCTCGGCTGAGCAGATGTAAACCTGCGCGGCGGTGCTTATCATTCAACAGGAAACCATTGGAATTGGGCTGCTGGCGGTCTTTTCCAGACTCAATAAAGCGTGAATAGATGAAATAGCGTAAAAACGGGTTACTGCCAGGCAGGGCCAGCAATGGCCCTGTTTTTTTCGTCCTTGTACAATGCGATCCCGAATGCTAATAAACCAGGCATCAATTGAAGACGGATATCGGTTTTCTTAGATGCGAACATAATGTTTCCTATAAGAGACACAATACCTAATAGAACATTTCCTTTAACCACATGGATGCTGATCATCCTGTGCGGGCTCGTCTTTCTGTTTGAAACCACATTGCCGCCGGAATTCCTTGAGAAATTCACCTATTACTTCGGGATTGTCCCTGCTGAATATACGAAACATCACCGCCACAGTCTCCCCTTCATTGATTATCTGTCCTTTCTCACCACTATGTTTCTGCACGGCGGATGGTTGCATTTTCTCGGCAATATCTGGTTTCTCAAAATTTTTGGCAGTAAGGTGGAGGATCGAATGGGACATGGTCGATTCCTAATGTTCTACTTGATCGTTGGGGTACTCGCCAGCATATTCTATATTTACTTCAGTCCCCGATCATCAATGCCCGTGATTGGTGCATCCGGTGCAATTGCCGGGGTCATGGGGGCATATTTCGTCTTGTTTCCAAGAGCAAAAATCCTCACATTTATCCCTATATTTATTATCCCATTGTTTATAGATGTTCCTGCAGTCTTCTTTTTGGGATGGTGGTTTTTGTTACAAGTATTTGCAGGTACGATTGCTCAAGTATTGCCTTCTTCCGGCGGAGGAGTGGCCTGGTGGGGACATATCGGTGGTTTTATTGCCGGTGTTGCGCTCGTAATTTTTTTCAAGAAGTACTAATTCCGTTTCCAAATCAATGATGCTAACGCGGTGGCCAGGAGGCGACGAGGCGTAGTTCGACAGGCTCACCATGATTGACTATCAATTATAAGCCTGTCCTGAGCCAATCGAAGGGCCAACAAAGGGAGCGCTTGATTGGGAAACGGAATAAAATGATTGACACAAAACCCGGGCATCCTTATACTTTATTGACGGGAATAACGTATCTTATCAAAACCATGGACAGCAAGCCAAAGTTATAATTTAACGAAAATTTAACCGGCTACAAGAGGACATGGATTGATGATGGGAATTCTAAAAATAGCTTACAAGCTGCTGGTGAACGACAAGGGGAAATTTATTGCTCTATTGATCGGTATCACCTTTGCAACCTTCCTGATGATCATGATGACTTCCCTGTTCTCGGGTATCCTGCGTCGTTCCTCCTCCACAATCATCAACATCGGCGCCGGAGTCTGGGTACTCGATCCGGCAGTCAACACGCCGGCGAACAACATTCCTATGCCAAGTTACGTGCTGGATGCAGTCCGGAGCATTAACGGCGTCAAGTATGCCGTGCCTCTCTATTCAGGCGGGGCACTGGTGAAGCTTCGGAATGGCGTTTATCAGTCGGCGACCGTCATTGGACTTGATGACTCCAGTTTGTACGGATGTCCGGAACTCATTGAAGGACAAATCGAAGACATCTATGCGGATAACGGATTCATTGTGGTCAAGGATTCGGAATTTTCCAAACTCGACAATCCGCAAATCGGCACGGAATTTGAGATTAACGACCATCGCGGAGTCATTGTAGGCATAGCACGGGTCTCTATAGGCGGTCTCTTCGGTACGCCCACCCTTTATACGACCTACAATCGAGCAACTTCCTACATTCCTTCCACAAGATTCACTACCGCATTTATTTTGATCGAGCCGAAAAGCAGCAATGACATTCCTTTTATCAAACAGCAAGTCAAGGCCCTCGGTTACGAAGCGCTGACGAGGAATGAATTTATCCAGAAGACGTCAACTTTTTATAAATACCAGACCGGTTTGGGGACCAACATTCTGATCATGACCGTAATAAGTTTTCTTGTCGGGCTTTCTATATCGGGTCAGACATTTTATACTTTCATTCTGGAGAATATGGAAAAATTCGGGGCATTAAAGGCCATTGGAGCAAAGGGGAAGGAACTGGTCTTCATGATATTGTTCCAGGCTGCTTTTACCTGCCTGACCGGCTATGGCCTCGGCATAGGCCTCGCCACTCTGTTGATCACCATCGCCAAGCTCAGGTTGCCGAGCTATGCGTCATTAACGACCTATACGGATCTGGGGCTGGCTTTTGTTATGGTCGTGATCATTGCCGGCATTTCAAGTTACATCGGGGTCAGAAGAGTACTCAAAATTGAGCCGTTTGACATTTTCCGGGGGTAGTATGGCACAACTGGCTGTACGGGCAATTGAACTGTTCAAATGCTTCGGTGAAGGCGAGGCCAAAACAGTCGCCGTGGGAGGAGCAAGCTTTGATGCCAACTTCGGAGAAATGCTCTTTATAGAAGGTCCATCAGGAAGCGGAAAAACAACCTTGTTAAGCCTGATTTCGGGAATTCTTCGGCCGAACTCGGGAACTGTACTCGTTGAGAACATGGACATCTGGAAAATGACAAATGACCAGCTCGCTGACTTCCGGCTGAACAAACTGGGCTTCGTGTTTCAGGATTATCATCTTTTTCCGCGCCTGACCACGGTCGAAAATGTGGCAATTCCTCTCATTCTTAAAAAGCTCGACTGGAATAAATCCATAGACGCCGCAATGGAGTATCTGGAGATCGTAGGGATAAAGGATCGGGCACTTCTTCCACCGGTTAAATTGAGCGGTGGAGAACAACAACGGGTAGCCATTGCGCGTGCCATCGCCAGTCGTCCCGATATCCTGATTTTCGACGAACCAACTGCCTCCCTGGATGGGGACACGGGAAGAAAAATAGTCGCTTTTGTAAAAAGCAATATTCTGGATGACAAGCGCTGTATCATTGTCGTCACCCATGACAGCAGAATCTTTGAGTACGCCGACAGGATAATGAAAATGGAAGACGGCAGGATCACCGGCATCGAAGAAAGGAGACCCCATGAGGAATAAAGTAATCTTTATCCTTGCCACCCTCGGGCTGTTGGCCGGACTAGTAAGCGCATACATATTAGGCATAGAGAAAAAGCCGCCTCCCCCGGCGTTTAAGCCTGCTTCCAATCCCTACGGTAAAGGAATCTATGCAAACGGCATCATTGAAAGTTATCAGACAAACGGTAAGAACATCAATATCTATCCGGAAGTTTCAGGAACAATCACCGGAATCCTTGTTGCCGAAGGAGCAACAATAAAAAAGGAGACGCCGTTGCTCCTGATCGAAGATTCCATCCCGAGGGCAACGGCCGAACAGCAGAGGTCACAGATAGAATTAGCAAGAGCAAGTCTTAAAAGCGCTCAAGACCAACTGGACAAGCAAAAAAGATCATACGATCTTAATCCGAAATCAGTGAGCAGAAACGATCTGGATAATGCGGAAAATGCAGTTAAGGTGGCCAAAGCAAACATTAAAGTAGCGGAAAAACAGCATAAACTTGCCCTGACGCAGCTTGCCAAATACACTATAAAATCGACCGTGGACGGCACAGTCCTGTCGATCAATGCTGCGGTTGGCAGCTACATATCGGCACAGGGTACCTATGACACCTATACCCAGGGATTCGGCCCGATCCTCACTATAGGAAGTGCTAATGAATATATGGGACTCAGATGTTATATCGACGAGATACTCGTGCATAGATTGCCGCTGTCATCACCGATTACAGCAAAAATGTTTATCCGCGGCACGAATATCAGCATTCCGGTGGAGTATGTCCGGGTTCAGCCTTATGTATCACCTAAGATTGAATTGTCGAACCAAAGGACCGAGAGAGTTGATGTTCGGGTTCTGCCGGTATTGTTCCGATTCTCAAAACCGAAGAATATAACTCTTTACCCCGGTCAATTAGTAGATGTCTATATTGCTGAAAAATAAAGAAGCCGGCAACTAATTGATCATACTTCCGGAAAACTATCAAAGGAATATACCATGTCGATGGATCGAGATCGAAAACCTGCCAGGCTACAAGCAACTATTCTTGCGAGTGTGGGCCACATGAAAGCTGGAATCTGTAGATTGCCTGGACTGTTTGGAATATTGCTTTTCTGCCTTGGCGGTTGCGCCGTAGGTCCGGATTTTGTTCGGCCCACGCCCCCCCCTGTTGATTCTTATACCCAGGGAATGGAACCAACGGCGACCATTCCTGCAGACGGTCAGTCACAGCACTTTGTTAAAGGCGCAGTTATCCTTGCCGATTGGTGGCAACTGTTCAATTCCACACAGCTCAATGCCGTCATCAGCGAGGCAATCGCCGGAAATCCGACTCTTCAGGCCGCTCAGGCTAGTCTGCGTCAAAGCCAGGAAAACCTGCGGGCGGGATACGGTGTCTTCTTTCCTCAATTTGATGCCGGCTTTGATGCCTCCCGGCAGAAATACTCTCCTGCCCGTGTTGGTTCCAGTGCTGTCAGCAGCATTTTCAATCTCTTTACCCTTTCCGCGACGGTGAGTTACGCCCTCGATGTCTTTGGCGGCCAGCGGAGAATGGTGGAAGGCCTGCATGCCCAGGTAGACATGCAGCAGGCAATGGTGCGAGGTACGTACCTTACGCTGTCCGGAAATGTCGTTAACACTGTGATTGCCCGCGCAGCCTACAATGAGGAAATCAAGGCCACCGAACAAATCATCGGTTTACAAAAGGAACAGGTCGAAATTGGCGAAGCTCAGGCACTGGCAGGCATAACGCCTTATGCGATCGTGCTCAGCCTCAAGAGTCAGTTGGCCTCTTTTGAAGCGTCGCTTGCGCCCCTGAAGCAAAAGCGCAGCCAGACCGAGCACCTCCTTGCCACCCTGGTTGGTCGTGCACCTGCGGAATGGACTCCCCCATCAGTCGCTCTTTCTGATCTAACTCTTCCCGGGGAAATACCGGTAACTATCCCTTCCGAACTGGTACACCGTCGTCCGGATATCCTGGTCAGTGAGGCTGCTCTCCACAGTGCCAGTGCTGAAATTGGCGTAGCCACTGCAGCATTGTTTCCGAGCTTTACATTGAATGGATCTTATGGACAAAATAACTCGTCGATGAATGACCTCTTCAAGGACAGCAGTAACTTCTGGAGTCTTGGGGCCGGCGTTACCGCCCCCTTGTTTCATGGCGGCACCTTGTGGTTTAGAAGAAAGGCGGCCATTGAAGGATACCAGCAGGTACTCGCCACCTATCGCCAAAACGTTCTCAGCGCTTTTGCCCAAGTTGCCGACACCTTGCGGGCACTGGAACATGACGCGGAAGGCCTGCGCGCCCAGTTTCAAGCCCTGACAGCAGCAGATGAAGCCCTCCGGCTGATCAGGGCAAATTATCAGGCCGGCGTCGTCGGTTATCTGCAGATTATCATCGCAAATCAACAATACCATCAAGCGCAGCTCGGATATATACAGGTGCAAGCCCAGCGCCTTCAGGACACTGTTGCCCTTTTCGTGGCGCTGGGCGGCGGGTGGAGTGGCACAGATGGAGACTGGATGAATACAGCAATTCCTTTGCCTGATGTAAAAGGAAAATAATCAGCTACTTTTTTTCATAAGAGCGGGGTAAAAAAATGGGATTAGGTAATGCCTTTTTGTATATTTTCACCGGTTTATTGGCGGGATTATTAAGCGGTCTTATCGGTATCGGCGGCGGAACCATCATTATTCCAATTCTGATATTTATCTTTGGCTTCTCCCAAAAAATGGCTCAGGGAACAACCCTGGCTTTACTGGTTCCTCCCATAGGCATTCTTGCCGCCTGGACGTACTATAAAGAAGGGTATGTTGATTTAACAATTGCTGCATTAATCTGCCTCGGTTTCGTTTTTGGCGGCTTAATTGGCGCAAAATTTGCCGTAAATATATCTAATCAAACATTGGAAAGGATATTTGGAATAGCATTGTTAATCATTGCAATAAAAATGATTTTCTCTAAGTAAGCAGCGTCGAACAATTTTGCTTACCTATCCTTTTTCAACCGGTAATTCTTAATTTTGTTGACCACAAATTAGAAAAAAAGGGCAGGATAATTTCTAACCCTGCCCGTCGTTTTATTTCTGATATTCTTTTGAATATATCTAATTTAAAAGAAATATCATAGCTTGTACTTTGAGTATGATCGATTTACCACCCCCACATCATCCCGGGACCATGACCAGACCATCCACCTCTACCCATTCTACCTCCGCCAAGTTGTAAGGCATGTTCGAACATGGCCAGATGATATCGTGTTTGAATCAGGATATTATCGAGAATTGCTGCTGAATCACGATCTTCGGCATTCTTGATGAGCCATTCGTAGCGAGGGATGAGGTCGCGTTCCATTTTGATGCATAATTCATAGGCATCTTCGAGTGACTTCGTTTCCCTTACAGTCAATGGCTTACCTTCCTTTGAAGATAGACCATATGCTTTAAACATCTGCTCGATCGTTGCAACGTGGTCATGTTCCTGGGGAATTATCATTCTATAAGGCATATATGTATTATATTTGTCTGCATCCGCAGTGTATTGTTCAAAAGAAAGTCGTTCCAGCGCAAGAACATCGCGAAGCTTTTTAACCCACTCCTGGTTTTTAGGAACCGGTAGCTTTCGAGGCAAATAATTCCATCTGCTATAATCCATCATACCTCCGTAGCCCATCCCATACCCCGGTCCCATTCCGCGTCCCATCCAGTTGCCTCCGTATTCGTCACCATAGTCCGGTCCATAACCATAACGAGGCTGCGACATTGCCGGTAATGCAAAAATCATTGCAATAAAAACTACACCGATTATCGTCATATACTTTTTCATGGTATCCTCCTTTCTGTTCTTGTTTATTGTATATTCTTCCAAACTATTTTTGGATTATCTATTCTCCTTATTTGGTCTGGCAACCATCATTTTTACCATCTTCATAGGGCCCAGGCTTTCTATCTCTTCGATCAAAAGTCCCGACAGACTGACATTTTCCACTGTATGCCGGTTGATATTGGCCCCTACAAGGCGAACTACCAGGGGATTGAGCCGATCCATGATCCAGCCGATTAACGGTTTATCAATCCGTACATGCTCAAGAAGAAGAACTTTTCCATCCGGTTTAACGACCCTACGTAATTCTTTTAGTCCTTTTATTGGATTCGGCACGGAACAAAACACAAACGTCGCTACAGCCGTATCAAAGAAATTATCAGGATAGGCAAGGTTCTCGACATTCCCCTTCTCGATCTCGAATAACAACCCTTTTTTCGCTGCATTCTTTCTCGCCAAGGTAATCATTTTATCAGCAAAATCGATTGCCGTCACATCCGCTCCGGCAGGATAATAATCAAAATTTTTCCCAGTTCCAACGCCGACCTCCAATATCTTTCCCTTCGCCTTTTTAAGTAATTTTTTCCTCCAATCATCAATAACGGATGTCGGAAGGACTTCGAGAAGATTGTAAATCGACGCAATACGATTATAGCGTATTTTCGTTTTCTGTATTCCGGTATTATTTTTATCAGGTTTGACCAAGCTCATGGTCTTTCATTCAATTTTGTAAGTTTAAATTTCTTTGACAATTATTAAACAAACATTACTGAATCAATGGCTTTGCGGTTGTTTTTAATTATGCTTTAAAGATTGAACTCGCTTTAATGAATGATTTTTTTTATAAAATCATAAGAGCGAATAGTATAAATAGAGTATCCACAGGTTTGTTTTATTTAAAGTAAAATTACATCCAAATAATTCTTATATCAATAAACTATCAATTATATAATATCATTAACAACCAAATGATCATAGCGTTTTTTTCCTTCTTTACTTTTAATTTTAAACAGTCAAAATTCCTTGATGTATCCGGGTTAACAGAGTTCTATCGAATTAAAGGTTACAAGCGATTGAGGGGTCAGGTCTATTTTCTTGACATAGCATAATAGAAATAGTAATGATCACAATCATGGCACGACCACTACGCATTGAATATCCCGGCGCTGTTTATCATATAACCAGCCGCGGGAATGAACAAAAGGAAATTTTCCGGGATAATATCGACCGGGAATCTTTTCTGGACATACTTTCTAAAGTAAATGAACGGTATAATTGGACATGTCATGCTTATTGCCTGATGGACAATCACTACCATATTGTTGTCGAAACTCCCGATGGTAATCTTTCGCTGGGCATGCGGCAGCTGAATGGCTTTTACACACAGACATTTAACAGGCGCCACACACGCGCGGGACACCTTTTTCAGGGAAGATTTAAAGCAATTTTAATCCAGAAAGATAGTCACCTTCTTGAGGTATGCAGGTATGTAGCCCTCAATCCGGTTCGTGCAAAGGCAGTTGCAAACGCAAAGCAATGGCAATGGAGCAGCTATCAGGCCACAGCCGGTATGGTACGGCCGCATAAATGCCTGACACTAGGATGGATTCTCCTGCAGTTCGGTTCCGTACTGCCCGCAGCAGAGCAGGGATACCGCGATTTTGTAAATGCAGGTATTGGTCAGGAATCGATCTGGCAGAACGTGAAAGCACAAAGCATACTGGGCAGGGAAGATTTTCCGGAAGATCTTGTGGATTACATAAATGGGCATAAGGATATTGTTGATATTCCGCGAAGCCAGCGGTATTTGGACAGGCTTGATCTGGAGAGTATATTTACAGATGATGTTCTTCGCGACATCTTCAAACGAGATGAAAAGATTATTGAAGCTGTTTGTCAGTATGGCTACCAACAGAAAGAAGTGGCTGATCATCTTGGCATGCACTTTTCGTCGATCAGCCGGATAATGAGGAATAAATGGGCAATGTTAAGAAAATAGACCTGACCCCGTTGAGGGGGCAGTTTGATGTTTACCGACTGGAATTGCTCAAGTGGAATGAAAAAACTAATTTGATTTCCGAAAAATCGGCACAGGAAATTGAAAGCCGGCACTTTCTGGATTCCCTGACCGCTTTAAAATTTATCGGTTCGGAAAACAGCCGGATAATCGATATCGGCTGCGGCGCAGGCTTTCCGGGTATTCCCCTGAAAATCGCGTCCCCGGCTTTACAACTATATCTTGTGGAAACAAATCGTAAAAAAGTCTCTTTCTTAAAGCATATTATCCGCCTGCTGAATCTTACGGACACAATAGTCTTGCATGAACGCGTAGAAAACCTGCTTAAAGATGCCCAATGGCGGGAATTCTTTGATATTCTTATTTCGCGTGCCGCTTTTAAACTGCCGGAAATGCTGCCCTGGGGAGCATTTTTTCTGAAGCCTTCCGGCAGGTTGATTGCCTTAAAAGGCAAGGACATGGCGTCCGAATTTTCCCAGGCTGCAGCAGTTGCCGCCCAATACGATTTTGGCCAGTTATTTCAATATGATGTAAACCAGGAAGCCTCTGATATTACGCGGAAAATTATTATCGTGGAAAAGACAAAATAAGACAGAAAAGCCTTCTAAAAATACGTTTTATGTGCTAGGGAAATACATGTGCGGTAGTTTTTCAAAAGATTTTTTCAGAAGATATTCTGTATAAAAATGAGTAATATTATATGCATAGCAAACCAAAAAGGCGGCGTCGGTAAAACGACTACGGCGATTAATCTATCCGCATCTCTGGCTGCTGCGGAAAAAAAAACTTTACTCATCGACGGTGATTCTCAGGGCAACGCGACCAGTGGAATAGGCGCTGACAGTAACAAAGTTCAAAAAGAAAATTTATACCACGTCATGATCGGCCACGTACCACTGGAAAAAGTAATTCTTTCCACAGCGATATCGCATCTTGACGTTATTCCCGCCAACCGGGACCTGATCGGCCTGGAAGTTGAATTTGTCAATGTCGAGGAAAAAGAAAAGCGCTTGACGCATCTGCTCCAATCGCTGGATAGAGATTACGAATTTATAATAATTGACTGTCCGCCGTCGCTGGGCGTGATGACGATTAATGCCCTTGTTGCTTCCGATCGTATAATCGTTCCGTTGCAGTGTGAGTATTTTGCAATGGAGGGGTTAGGTTATCTGCTCAATACCGTGAAGCTGGTGAAGGCGCGCTTGAATCCGCAGTTGTCTCTGGGCGGCATTTTACTGACTATGTTTGATGCGCGCAATTCACTGGCCCATCGGGTCAGCGAAGATGTCCGCAAACATTTTGGCGACAAAGTTTTTAGAACTGTAATACCTCGCAACGTCCGGCTTTCGGAAAGCCCCAGCCACGGTTTGCCTATTATTCTTTATGACATCAAATCGCGCGGAGCATTAGCATACATGGAGCTGGCGAGGGAAATAATTCAAGGGGGGTTGTAAATGGCGCAGAAAAACGCACTGGGTAAAGGTCTTGGTGCCATGTTTCCGGATTTGCTTAATGATATCAACAACAAAACTCCTTTGACCATATGCGGTATCGAAGAATTGCGCCCTAATCGATATCAACCGCGTAAAAATTTTAATGAACAGGATCAAAAACAGCTTGTTGCTTCGATTAAAAAAAGCGGCGTTATTCAACCGATCGTAGTCCGCAAACAGGATAAAGGTTATGAAATTATCGCCGGTGAACGCCGGTGGCGAGCAGCTCAAGCGGCAGGACTGAAAGATGTACCTATCGTTATTCGCGATGCCACGGATATGGAAGCAGCGGAAATGTCGCTCATCGAAAATATCCAGCGCGAAGAACTGAATCCCCTGGAGGAAGCAAGCGCTTATGTAACATTAATGGAAACTTTCCGGCTTTCTCAGGAGGATATTTCCACACGGGTCGGCAAAGACCGTTCGACTATAGCCAACACTGTCCGGCTTTTAAAGTTGCCGGAAAAAGCAAAGACGGCTTTAGTGGAAAAAAAGATTACATCCGGCCACGCGCGTTCATTACTTTCGCTGGCGCTAACCGAAGAACAAAACAAAATTCTGGATTTAATTTTAAAAAAGGGATTAAACGTCCGGGAAACCGAGAAATTAATACAAAGCAGCAAATCAAAGCAGCAGGAAAAAAATCCTGTCACCAGAGATCGTTTCTTAGCTGATCTGGAAAGAGCGCTGGCTGCGAAACTTATGGCGAAAGTGCAAATCAAGGGCGGCTCCAATAAAGGAAAGATTGAAGTAAGTTTTAAGTCCATGGATGAATTGAATCGTCTGGCCGGTTTAATTCTGGACGGTCTGGCATAAGTTTAATTTTAATCACTTATCAACACCTGTTGATAATATTGTTTATAAAAGGTTATTAAGTGGAAACGATTTGGGATAAAGCTACTAAAGTTATTCAAGAAAAATTAAATAAACAAAATTTTGACACGTGGATAAAGCCGATCAAAATTATCGAGCTGGAAGACAAGTGTGTGCGCCTTGCCGTCCCCAATAAGTTTTTCAAAGACTGGCTTTTGGATAATTATTTCCCGGTTATAAAAAATTCTTTGGAAAGCGTTGTGGGTATTGAACTTGACGTTGAATTTATCCTGTCCAAAGATAAAGAAAAAAAATTAAATTCAACGGACGCAACACATGAACGCGATGATATTTCTAAAACTCCTTCGCCGGTAAGTGTAAGAAGCAGTAATTCCTCTCCGTTAAACATTAATTACACTTTCGACCGTTTTGTCGTTGGTCCCTGCAACCAGTTTGCCCACGCCGCATCAATTGCCGTAGCCAAGCAGCCGGCCAAAAATTATAATCCTCTTTTTCTTTACGGCGGTTCCGGTTTGGGCAAAACTCATTTACTCAATGCAATCGGACTGTTAACAGCATCAGCGCACCCCGGTCTCCAGGTAATGTATGTATCAGCGGAAGAATTCATGAATGAGATGATTAACTCCATTCGTTACGACCGGATGCCTCAATTTCGAGAAAAGTATCGAAATATCGGCTGTCTGTTGATTGACGACATTCATTTTCTGGCCGGAAAGGAAAGGACTCAGGAAGAATTTTTCCATACTTTTAATACATTACATGACTCCGGCAAGCAAATAGTCGTTACGAGTGATAAATTTCCAAAAGATATTCCTAACTTGGAAGGAAGATTGCGGTCCCGTTTCGAGTGGGGACTGATCGCCGATATTCAACCGCCGGAAATTGAAACAAAAATCGCCATCATCGAAAAGAAAATGCAGGAAAATAAAATATCTTTGCCGAGTAATGTTGCCCATTACATCGCCTCCCATGTGGAATCCAACATCCGTGAACTGGAAGGTTTCCTGGTTCGAACCTGCGCTTATTCCTCACTTACCGGTAGAGAAATCGACCTTAATCTGGTCAAGGAAGTTTTAAGTAAATTACTGAAACATAATGAAAAACAGGAAATAGACATCGACGAAATAATAAAAACAGTTGCCGGAAAATTAAATATAAAAGTATCGGATATCAAAGCCCATAACAAGAATAAAAACATGGTTTTCGCCAGACAAGTGGTCATGTACCTGGCTCGAAAATTAACAGGTTGTTCCTTCCCGGACATTGGCGAGAAAATAGGAGGGCGTGACCACTCAACGGTAATTTACGCCAACAATAAAATAATTAAAGGTATGGAAACCGATTCCAGGTTGAAAAATTTAATCCGGGAAATAGAAGACAATTTAATCAACAATAACTAAGATTTTTTTATTCTGTTTATCCACAAGTGAATTTAATGTATGCTATTAAAACAATTACTGAAATTAAATTGATGAACATATCAACAAGCATATATTACTAATATTAATTATATATATATATAAAGAGAATAAGAATTAATAAAACATAGGGGGAAGGTATGGAGTTTAAGATAAATAGAAACACCTTTCTTGATGGTATTCAAAAAACATTGGGAATCGTTGAAAAAAAGACAACAATGCCTATTTTGAATAATGTTCTTTTAACAACAGAAGATAGCAAGCTCAAAATTATAGCCACAGACAGAGAAATCAGTTTAATTTCCAATTATGATGCCGAAGTTGCAGAAACGGGAGAGATAACTCTTTCGGCGAAAAAACTATATGAAATGGTTCGGGAAATACAGGGAGAAGTAATCCATTTTGCTAAAAATAACAATGTTGTAAAAATATCCTGTCAAAGAGCGGTTTATAAAATTCCCGGTCTGCCGGCGGATGATTTCCCCAGTGTTGCCGGTGATGACGATGTTAAATTCTATAATGTGCAGGGAATTGTCTTAAAAGATTTGATTAGCAAAACCTCATTCGCCATGGCGGCCGACGAGATGAGAAAAAATTTAAATGGTGTTTTTCTGGAGGCCGGTTTGGACGATGGAAAGCATATTTTGAGAATGGTGGCGACCGACAGTCACAGGCTGGCTATGGCTAAAGGGGAATTTGTTGATTTTGGAGATGAAATAGCTAAAGGAATAATTGTTCCACGTAAAGGTTTAATGGAAATAAGAAAAATTATTGATGAAAATGAAAACGTGGAAATAGGGCTGAGTAAAAATATGCTGATTGTGAAAACAGCCAATACTGTTTTGAAAGTCAGTTTGGTAGATGCGGATTATCCGGATTACAAGAGAGTCATTCCTTCCGAACAGGGAATCGGCGTGGTTTTAAACAAAGAATCGTTTCTGCATGCCTTAAGGAGAATGAACGTTGTCTCGTCGGAGCGCTATAACGGAGTTATTTTATCGTTTTCCCAGGGAAAAATGGTTTTAAATTCGACCAACCTGGATGTTGGAGAGGCCATGGAGGAAATAGATATCGATTACACCGGCGAGGATATAGATGTCGGTTTTAACGTCAATTACTTAATCGATGCTATCTCCGTAGTTAATACGGATAATATTTTGTTTGAAGTGGCCCGCGGGTTAAAGCCGTCGGTGATTAAGCCAGCGGAAAACAATAACTTTTTGTGCATTGTCATGCCTTTAAAGATTTAAAAACAAGTTTTAGAAGTTCAGTTTCAGGTGGGAGTTAGGTAGCAGTTATGACACATAAGTATGATGCGGATAGTATAAAAGTACTGGAAGGTCTGGAGGCGGTTAGGATCAGACCGGCCATGTATATTGGTTCGACCGGTAAAGAAGGATTACATCATCTCGTTTATGAAGTTGTGGACAACAGTATCGATGAGGCCGCCGGTGGTTACTGTGATACGATTTCGGTAAAAATCAGGGTTGATAACAGTATCGTCGTCGAAGACAACGGCCGGGGCATACCGGTTGATCTTCATAAAACCGAAGGAGTATCGGCAGCGGAAGTAGTTATGACCAAATTGCATGCCGGCGGCAAATTTTCCAACGATTCTTATAAAATTTCCGGTGGCCTTCATGGTGTCGGCGTTTCGGTTGTTAATGCGCTTTCTAAAAATTGCGAGCTGGAAGTACGACGGGATGGCAATGTCTATGTGCAGACATATACCCGCGGTGTGCCCAATGGCCCATTGGAAATGATAGGTAAAACAAGGGGAAAGGGAACAAAAGTAACATTTTTGCCGGATGATGAAATATTTGAAGAGAGTGAATTTAGTTTTGATATTATTTCCAATCGTTTACGGGAATTAGCGTTTCTTAATTCGGGGATTAAAATAATATTAACCGATGAGCGGACTGATAAGAGCAGTGAATTCTTTTACAAAGGTGGAATTATTTCTTTTGTAGAATATATCAACCGCAATAAAAAAGTTTTACATAAAGATCCGATTTACGTAACCGGTGCAAAAGAAGATTGCTCCGTCGAAGTTGCCATGCAGTATAACGAAACCTACCTGGAAAACATTTTTGCCTTTGCCAACAGCATTAATACAACCGAGGGTGGGACACATCTGGTTGGTTTCCGCTCGGCGCTGACCCGTGTTTTTAACAATTACGCAACTGCTAATAAAATAATTAAAGACGGGAAAGAATCGTTGCGCGGCGAGGACTTGCGTGAAGGTCTGGCTTGCGTAATCAGCGTCAAGGTGAAAAATCCGCAATTTGAAGGGCAGACGAAAACGAAGCTGGGCAACAGCGAAGTGCGTGGCCTGGTGGAAGGGATTATTTACGAAAAAATCGGCACATATCTGGAAGAAAATCCATCGATTGCCAAGCAAATACTTAATAAATGCATGGAAGCGGCCCGCGCCCGGGAAGCGGCTCGTCGCGCCCGCGAACTGACACGGCGTAAAAGCGCGCTGGAAGTGGGAGCGCTGCCGGGAAAACTGGCTGACTGTCAGGAAAAAGATCCGGCGCTCAGTGAAATTTATCTGGTTGAGGGAGATTCGGCCGGTGGTTCCGCCAAACAGGGCAGAGACAGGAAGAATCAGGCAATTTTACCTCTGCGCGGCAAAGTTTTGAACGTCGAAAAAGCCCGTTTTGATAAAATGCTGCAAAATGAAGAAATAAAAACGATGGTGACGGCTTTCGGAGCCGGCATCGGCGCCGACGATTATGATATCAGTAAATTGCGTTATCATAAAGTCATCATCATGACCGATGCGGATGTCGACGGCGCTCATATCCGCACACTGCTTTTGACCTTCTTTTTCCGCCAGATGCGGGAATTGATCGAAAGAGGTTATTTATTTATCGCTCAGCCTCCTCTTTATAAAGTGGTGGACAAGAAAAAAGAACTGTATATTCAAAATGAAGACAGTATGAGAAATTACATTCTGGAAAATGGAGTGGAGAGGGTCAAATTGGCAATGGGTGACGGCACTCCCTTCCCGGCGACCGGCAATAAATTGCTCACCTTGATTAAAAAAGTGATGCGGATTGAGGACTTGATTGATCGCTTTGAAAGGGAAGGACGCGACAGGCAGATAATCCGTATCCTGGCTGGAGACCCCGCTTTAGCCGATGAAAGTTTTAAGGATGATAAACTGCTTTTGCCGATTGCCGCGAGAACAGTCGGCGTAATCGGCACTGATCTGGCCAATTTTCAAATAGACACTGATCAGGATCATGGCGGATATAAAATTGTTTTCAGTATGAAAAAAAACGGTCAAACCCATGCAATGTGCGTGGACAGAGAGACGTTCCGTACACCGCAATTTACGGAAATAAGATCACTCTTATCCCAAGTGTCGATTATCGGAGAAGCTCCTTATCAGGATATTGGAGATGAATCATCCGCATCGATTCTTTTGGAAAGCGCCAAAGCTTTAGTGGATCATATTGTCAATCTGGGTAAAAAAGGCCTGACTGTGCAACGTTACAAGGGGCTTGGCGAAATGAATCCGGAACAGCTCTGGGAAACTACAATGAACCCCGAAAAACGGACTCTTCTGCAAGTGAGTGTCGAAGATGCAGTTGTAGCCGACGAAATCTTTACCACACTCATGGGTGATCAGGTGGAGCCGCGTCGAGAATTTATTTTCCAAAATGCCATGAATGTCAATAATTTAGATATTTAAAATCCAGCCAGAATAAAAAAAGTATACCGGCTGTTCTATCGAATAGAACTTTGTATATGCTGTTTTAGAGAGGAAGAAACACAATGGAACGAGATATCCACCAAAAGCTAACCCTGGTGAATATAGAAGATGAAATGAGACAATCCTACATGGACTACTCCATGAGTGTCATCATCGGCCGGGCGCTTCCCGATGTCCGTGACGGCCTCAAACCGGTCCATCGCCGCATTTTGTATTCCATGTATGAAATGGGCTACCGCCACAATAAACCCTACAAGAAATGCGCCCGTATTGTTGGCGATATCATGGGTAAATATCATCCGCACGGCGATGCGGCCATTTATGACACGCTGGTGCGTATGGCGCAGGATTTTTCTCTGCGTTACATGCTGATCGATGGACAGGGTAACTTCGGCTCGATTGACGGAGACCCGCCCGCGGCCATGCGTTACACGGAAAGCCGCTTAGCGCGAATTGCCGATGAAGTAATGGCCGACCTGGAAAAAAATACGGTGGATTTCGTTCCCAACTATGATGAATCCCTGCAGGAGCCATCGATTCTGGCGACGCGTCTTCCACTTTTACTGTTGAACGGAACGTCAGGTATTGCCGTCGGTATGGCGACCAATATACCTCCGCATAATTTAACGGAAATAATCGACGGCACCGTTGCCCTTATTAAAAATCCGGAAATTCCCATTGAGCAACTGATGCGTCATATTCCCGGACCGGATTTTCCGACAGCCGGCTTTATCAACGGCCGGGAGGGAATCTTATCCGCTTACAAAACAGGCCGCGGCATTATACGTGTCCGGGCGCGGGCGCTGATTGAAAAGAATGCCCGCAACGACAGGGAAACAATTGTTGTGACCGAATTGCCGTATCAGGTCAACAAGGCCTCGCTGATCGAAAAAATAGCGGAATTGGTGCGCGATAAGAAAATCGGCGGTATTTCGGATTTACGGGACGAATCAGACCGTGAAGGTATCCGCGTGGTCATTGATCTGAAACGCGATGAAAATTCTTCCGTCGTTCTTAATCAGCTTTATAAATTCACGCAAATGGAAGTATCTTTTGGTATCAATATGCTGGCAATTTCCGAAGGACGTCCGCAGGTTTTTAATCTTAAAGAAGTTCTCGAGAAATTTGTTGCCTTCCGGCAGGAAGTGGTGATTCGCCGCACCCAGTTTGAATTGGCCCGCGCCAAAGAACGAGCGCACATTTTAGAAGGCTATATTATAGCCTTGAATAATATCGATGAAATAATCAAAGTTATCAAGGCATCGAAAAACGCAACCGAAGCGGCGGTGGCGTTATGTGCACAGTTTAAATTATCGGAAATTCAGGCCAAGGCCATTCTGGAAATGCGTCTGCAACGCCTGACTGGTCTGGAACGGGAAAAAATTGATGCCGAGTACGCCGAGGTGACGACGTTGATTGCGAAACTGGCCGGTATTCTGGCTGATCCGCAAAAAGTGCTGCAAGTAATCATTGATGAGCTTCTGGAAATCAAAAGCCGTTATGGCGATGAGCGCCGGACGGAAATTGTGGCGAGCTCGGAAGACATCAATATCGAAGATATGATTGTGGAAGAAGATATGGTGGTGACAATCTCTCATTCCGGCTATATTAAGCGCAACCCGGTGAGCCTTTACAAGAGCCAGCATCGCGGCGGGCGCGGTAAAATGGGTATGGGAACGAAAGAAGAAGATTTTGTGGAAAAAATCTTCGTTGCTTCGACGCATAATTATCTGCTTGTCTTTACCAATACCGGGAAAGTGCACTGGTTGAAAGTTTATCAATTACCACAGGCGGGCCGGGCCGCTAAAGGCAAGGCCATAGTTAATCTGTTGAATCTGGCTCCGGGGGAACGCGTCAGCGCAACTCTGCCGGTACGCGAATTTGTTGCCGATAAATTTGTGGTCATGGTTACGAAAAAGGGAATCATCAAAAAAACCGAACTGGCTGCTTATTCGAATCCCCGAATCGGCGGAATTATTGCAGTTTCCATTGATGAGGGTGATGAACTGGTAGACGTTCAGTTGACCATGGGCAATCAGGATATCTTTCTGGCCACCCGACTGGGAATGGCTATTCGTTTTAAGGAAGACGATGTCCGCGATATGGGCCGGACAGCCCGCGGTGTGCATGGTATTAGGCTGGATGAAGGCGACGATGTTATCGGCGTGGAAATTCCTGCCAACGGCACTTTCATGCTGACTGTTTCCGAACATGGATTTGGTAAATGCACACCCATTGAAGAGTATCGAGTGCAAACCCGTGGCGGTAAAGGAACCATGAATTTAAAGACAGTTCCCAAAGTCGGTAATGTTTCCGGTGTGTTACAAGTAATCGGCGAAGAAAATATTATGCTGATCAGCAATGCCGGCAAAGTCATCCGGCTCAAAGCACAGGAGGTTCCGGTCAATCATCGCGTAACCCAGGGTGTTAAATTGATTGAACTCGACCCGGAAGAAAAACTCGTCGGAGTTGCCAGGACAACTCAGGAAGCCGATGACAAAGATGATGATTCCAACAGTAATGGCGGCGATGAAGCGGAACTGATAACGGAGGAGGACGGAACACCTGAAGAAGAATAAAATACTCCCTTTAGCGAATTAAATCGCTGGATTTAATTTTAAAAGATATTTAGGTGCTTACAGGAGGTAAATAATTATGAAAAAACTAGAATTTAGAGCGCGACAGTGGGTAAGTCCGCGCAATAACATCAAATAGGCAAAAATAAAAGGAAGTAACATGCTTGCCCGCGTTGCACTTCCTTTTATTCCCACCTTCTTTAGTTGCGGACTAAGTATGTGCGTCTTGTGGAGGAACAAACAACTTAGTAAACCTTGTTATTGTAGTAAGGTCGGCCGCATTTCGTGGTGTACAAAACACCTTTATCTTTTTTTGTATGTAAACCACTGAACCGAATTTGTCAACAACATATCCTCCCATTCATTAAGGAGATATAAATGGTTTACTATGAACAAATAAATTTATACACAGATGGTGGTAGCAAAGGAAATCCTGGCCCAGGATCAATAGGAGTTGTCGTTTGTAATGAAAAGAATAATCTACTTTATGAGTTTTCCGAATGCATTGGTTATTGTACAAACAACCAAGCTGAGTATAAAGCACTTATTAAAGGCTTGGACCTTTGTGCTCTTTATACACGAAAACGAATTAGAGTTTTTAGTGATAGCGAGTTGGTAGTTAATCATATGAATGGTGTTTATAGGCTTAAGAATAATGCTCTTCGGTCACTTTTTCAGAACGTTAAAGATCGAGAACGTATATTTGTGAGCATTATTTATCAACATGCAAAAAGAAATAGTAACCAGCGTATAAAACGTGCTGATGAACTTTTAAATCAAGCTCATGCCGGCAGGCCATGCGACAAGTGTATTGTAAATCATGGTTAAAGTAGAAACATAGTGAGTTTGTTAACTATTTAACCTTGGCTGGTTCAATCGAGACGATTGAACCAGCCCAACTGCAGGAAATACGGAGACGCTTTTAATTTATTAACTTTTTCTTTGCCATTGGCATCAAACACTCTCTAAGTCCGGCGGTTGAGACAAAAGATAACACAAAATATCTTACATCTCAAAATTCAGCCACCTGCTTTATATTTTCGGATTTGGTAAAACTTTGAATATTATGGGGAGAGTCTTGCTTTAAAGCCTGACCAATTCCACCTGGCCCAGAGTTCGGCCTAAAAAGCGTTCTCCGATTGTTTGAAAACGGTAGGGTACATCACTGACACAAAATAGATATTGAGGTGGTTGCCGGTTTGTATTTCCCAAATTGAGCCCGCTTAGTAAATCGACGGTTGCATCAGCCATCGCCTCCGCCGAGTCGATCAGCTTTATTTTTGGTCCGACAATCTCCTGCAATAATGATTTCAAAAGTGGATAGTGGGTGCATCCTAAAACCAGGGCGTCAATTTGCTCGGCCAACACCGGTTTTAAATATTCCTGAGCGATGATTCTGGTTGCAGGATGATCGAACCAGCCCTCTTCCACCAGAGGGACAAAAAGTGGACAGGCCTGGGAATAAATCTTAATTCCCTTATCCAGAAGATGGATCGCCCGGGCATAGGCATTGCTGTTAATTGTTGCCGGAGTTCCGATAACACCTATTGATTTTGTCGTTGTTTCTGCGGCGGCATTGCGCGCGCTGGCCTCAATGACCTCCATTACCGGCACCGGAGATAAATCTTTGATTGCCTGATAGGCAACGGCGGCCATGGTATTGCAGGCAACAACCAGCAGCTTGACATTTTTTTTCAGAAGATATTCGGTGATCTGGCAGGCATAGCGGTTGATATTCTCTACGGACTTGGTGCCGTATGGCACTCGCGCGGTATCTCCGAAATAAATAATGTTTTCGAAAGGCAGGCGTTCCATCAGGGCTCGTACGACAGTTAAGCCGCCAATACCCGAATCAAATACACCTATCGCCTGATTTGTTTTTATATCCACGAAATTATCTTTTTACTTCGTCGTCACTCTTTGATGTAAAACTGCAACTTAATATTACTGACTTCCACAATATCGCCGTCTTTGAGATCGTATCGGCGGTCTATTGTTTTGCCGTTAACCTTTAATTCCCTGCCGCCGGACGGAGTAATAAAATAACCCTCTTTACGGCGGTTGACTAAAGCGGCCAACTTGGGAGCGAAAAACCCCTTCAATCTGATGGCCGAACCGTCTTCCTTGCCGATAGCGGAAACTTTCTCCTTAAGTTCATATTCCCTATGCTCTGTTGATCCTTCAACAACAAAGAAACCACCCAACGGTTCCGGGGTGCTTTTATCTGCGGCAGCAAGAATTTTCTTTTGATCATCCGGAGCTATAACCATGGTTTCATCCATGGAACGGCCGCGCATGGTAAAACTTTTTTTATCCTCTTCTTCCCTGTTTTTATTGGAAGAGACAGACAATGTATGCACACCGATTAGAACCATGTCACCGTTAAAAAGCTCGGCCCTGGAAATTTTCTGGCTGTTTACGAATGTGCCGTTCAGGCTGCCTAAATCTTCCAACACCACCTCATCGCCGTGCGCTTTAATCTGGGCATGGTGTCCGGATACCGCCTGATTATCAATGATGATATCATTATCCGGTTTTCGGCCTATAGACGTTACTTCCTTATCCAATAGAATCTCTTGGACAACAGCTTCTTTGTATTTAAGTAGGACCTTTGCCATTTATCACCTCCGAAAAAATTCCATAAATTTAAACAAAGCCGCATACCATTTTTTCTTCTTAATATGGCCAATGACCACCGTAATATTATCCTTGCCACCTTGTTTGTTGGCAGCATTGATCAGCGCATCACAGGCGGCATTAAACTCGCCCGACTGTGAAACAATTTGCAATACAGCCTCATCAGCTACCATAGTACTAAGGCCGTCGGTGCACAAGAATAAAATATCATCGCCAAACATGGTAAGCTCATCCAGATCCGCTTCCATTTTCGCACTGATACCCAGTGCTTTTGTGAGAACATTCTTCATTTCCGACCGATCTGCTTCTTCCTTTGTGATAATATCACGCCTTACCTGTTCATTAACCATTGTATGATCTTCGGTAAGCTGGTCGATATTACCGGCGCGAATCAGATAGGCGCGACTGTCACCAATATGGGCAATACTCAATTTATTCCCGGTCAGGAGGACGGCCACAATAGTGGTGCCCATACCCTTTAATACAGGTGAACTTTGCGCTACTTCATAAACGGCCTGATTGGCTAAACGAATAGCACAATTCAGCCTGTTGGTCGCTTCGGAATAGGCAGGATTCGAACGGCCGATTAACTTCTGCGGTCCGTGAAAATAATCTCGAATAACATTGACGGCCAATTTACTGGCTACCTCACCCGATGCATGCCCACCCATACCATCGGCGACGACAAGAAGACCCAGCTTTTCATCCAGATAAAATTCATCTTCGTTATTGGCACGAACCAACCCTCGATCAGTTTTTCCGACGGCAGCTAAATCCAATTAAGCCTCCTTATTTAAACAAGCAAGCAAATCATCTGCTAATAATTTGCCGGTCTGATAACGGTCTTCCGCGTCTTTTGCCAGAAGCTTCTCCACTATGGGTATCATTTTTTGCGGAATTCGGGGAGAAAGTTCTTTAATCGACGGAGGCACAGACGATGTGATATTGTACATAAGAGTCGTGATACTCTCTCCTTTAAAAGGTTTTTCTCCGGCAAGCAGTTCATATAAGACAACGCCCAGTGAAAACAAATCAGACCGGCCGTCCACTTTTTTACCGGCTATCTGTTCCGGTGACATATAACTCGGAGTACCAAGTACAACCCCGGTTTGTGTTCTGGATGTAGACATTACACGGGCAATGCCGAAATCCGCCACTTTGACATCACCGTTGCTTAGGATCATAACATTAGCCGGTTTGATGTCACGATGAACTATACCGTTGGCATGAGCATAATCCAGTGCCGACGCAACACAGGATACAACGCGGATTACCTCTTCCAGCGGCAGGAGATTTTCTTTCCGGCAATATATGGTCAGATCGGAGCCATCGAGTAATTCCATAGCCATGTAAGCAATATCATAATCCTCGCCGACATCGAAAATGGTGACAATATTAGGATGCGATAATTTGCCTGCAGCTTCCGCCTCCCGGAAAAACCTTTTTTTCACTTCCGCCAGCTGATCCGAATCAATTTCTTCATATCTCAATGTTTTAATGGCTACTTCGCGATTAATACGCGGATCTTTACCCAGGAAGACTGTGCCCATAGCACCTCGCCCCAATTCCTTGATAATCTCATAACGTCCCAGTTTAGGTTTGATTTCGGTTTTATCCATAATCACGGTAGCTTCTTTTTTGGCACCGGCACTGCTGCCGAATACAATTGTCTGTCCTGCAACATTCAGTTTCTTGATGCGATCATTGACATCTTTGAAATTACCAACCCCGGCAATATGCTCGTAAACCGCTACCGCCTTGTTAAACATACGCTTTCTTTCAAAATCCATTCCCAGATTATAGAGCAGCTCTTTAACGGATTCATCTTCGATGGGGCATTTACGGAATTTTTCAAAAGCCATATCCAGTAAACCCTGCCCCTGGAAAGATAAACCTAACATTTTGTTTGTTTCAAAACCATCCACCTCGATGCGATCTTTGGTATTTTCCGTCAGCAAATAACGCTTCGAAACGATGAAGATGTAACCGATAATTAATATAAGCGCCGGATAAAACCATTTGATCCAATAACCATTTGCAGCAAAAAAATAAGTTGTTGTACCCATCCAGGCAAGTAGAAAAACCAGGGAAACAACAGCGCTGATCCAGACTTTTATTTGGGGAACAACCAGCGCAATATACAGGCCGAAGAGGACAATCATTATTAATTCGAGAGCAGTCGCCCAATTCGGACGCGATATATGATCATCGGTAAGAATATTTTCAACAACATTGGCCATGATCGTTCCCGACGCGACATTGTCTGCCGCAGGAGTCACCTGCATCGTGCCCGAGCCCGCCGCAGTTTGGGTTATAATGACAATCTTATTTTTAAAAACATCCGGGGCAACTTTCTTGTTGATTACGTCAAAAAAAGAATAATGCGGAATAGCCTCGGTAAAATTGATTAACATCCTGTTGTTGTCATACAAAGGAATTGTCTTACGGCCGAATTTTATATCCTTACCCAGTTGTATATTTGTCAGATCGAAATTGAGATATTTTAAAGCGAGTTGCAAGGCAAAGGAAGGAAAGAGCTTTGCCTCAAAATTAATAAACAGCGGTTCACTGCGCACCGTGCCGTCCCTGTCGGAAATTACATTAACGTGGCCTAATCCCTGGGATACTGCGGCAAACTCGGCGATAGGGGGCACGATTTCACGTGCGGTGATGCTGTCATCTACGCCGGTATAGGAAATAGAGTTTTTTTGCAGATAGTCAGGAAGACTGGCAGCTATGCTCCCCGTGGGGTTGCCGGAAATAAAGAATAACGGCAGCACAACATTTTTACCGACGGCAATCGAATTGGCTAAAACATTATCATTATCAAGCTTTTTTTCAGATTCTTTCAGAAGTGGCACAATAACATCAAAACCTTTTTTAACATAATACGGATTGCTCTCGATATTCTTAATCAGGTTGCGGACCTCGTTTAACCCCTGATTACCATCTTTTTCCGAATAAATTATGTCCAGACCGATCACTTTAACATTATACGACCGCAACAAATCCACCATGGAGGCAATATAAGAGCGGGGCCACGGCCAGCGACCAATATTGGCAATGCTTTGTTTGTCAATAGCTACTACCGCTACGGGAGCTGTAGATTTTTTTACCCGCAGACTGGCATTTAAATCATATATTCCATATTCCAGCGTTTCCAATGGTCCCCAGGAAATGAGAAAAGCTATGAGCACAAGAAGCATTAAAACGATGCCCAGAATGAAATCAGTAATCGTAGACTTTTTAATTTTCTTCATGCAGAGTCCTTTTCAGGGAAACCCCAAAACTAAACCAATGGAAGTGGTTTTTTAGCATAAGTAATGAGAATATAGCAAGTTTTCTTGTTGAGAAATATTTCATTTTTACTAGGAACACCAGTTCACACTTATTCCTTAACTGCGTTCTTGTTGTTATCGGCATTTAAAGTGCATAACTTGATACCGTAATATCTTATAATCTAAACATTTCGCGGGATCACACGAGTCATGCAGGAAAAATTAACCTCATAACCTTGCCTGGTTGATTCCGACAGCATAACTTATGTTAAGTTGCATGCAAAGAGGCCGTCGGAATCGCCGTTTTCAACCACCATCAGGCATTGAATTCCCGGTGACGGATAGTATTATTGATAGATATATGTTATAGCGCTTTCGGCGTGATGCCTCGAAAAGATGACGGATGACAGTAACAATCAGGGATACTGAAGAAATGAAAAACAAGGTGTGAATATGCAAGAATTTCTAGTTGTGGCTGTAATCGCCCTGGTGCTCTTTTTCCTTCCCCGTTTCATGGGGCGAAAGGCGGAACCAGAACCCCAACAAAATAATCCTGGAATAGTGACCACACTGACGGGCTGGTCGCGTCTGGCTATCCTGGTCACCGTCTTCTGGATCGCAGGACTGGCGGCCTTCATGAAACCATGGGAAAGCAGAACAATTTTATTCCTCTATCTCGCCTTGGGTCCTGTCGCTGCCGGGTGGGGCGCTTTCTGGGTGTGGTCCGGCTACAAAAAATACAACCGCTGATATATTTATTAATTTTCGCTGAAAAATTTTAAACCCGGAAAGACGGCAATCCCGCAAAATCCAGTGTCGCAAAATAATCGTCTACAGTCTCGGCACGGCGGATCGGAATCACTTCCCCGTTTTCCCGCAGCAGCAGTTCCGCCGAACGGAGTTTACCGTTATAATTAAATCCCATGGCATAACCGTGCGCTCCCGCATCATGAATAACGACAATGTCGCCTCTCTGCAATTCAGGCAGAACACGGTCAATGGCAAATTTGTCGTTGTTTTCACATAGCGATCCCGTCACGTCATAAATAATGTCGTGCGGTTTTTTCTCTTTACCCACGATGGTAATGTGGTGATAGGCTCCATAAAGCGCCGGTCGCATCAGATTGGCCATGCATGCATCCAGACCGGCAAATTTCTTATAAGTATTTTTAATGTGCAGAACTTGAGCAACCAGATACCCGTAGGGACCGGTGATATAGCGCCCGCATTCCGTATAAAGTTTAAGGGGAGCAAGGCCGTTGGCCACGATTATTTTTTCATATTTTTCTTTGATACCCCGGCTGACGCCCTGAAGATCAATGCGTTCCTGGTCGGGACGATAAGGAATTCCTATGCCGCCGCCAATATTGACGAATTCAAACCTGATTTTCAGTTTGTGGGACAATTCAACAATAAGATTAAACAGTATTTCCGCCGTTTCCACAAAATAATCGGCATCCAGCTCGTTGGACGCAACCATGGTGTGGATACCGAAGCGCTTGATCCCTTTATCTCTGCATATTTTATAGCCTTCCATCAGCTGTTTGTGGGTAAAACCGTACTTGGCGTCTTCCGGATGGCCGATGATAACGTTTCCCTTTTTCAGGCGGCCGGGATTGTAACGGAAACAGATCAGATCGGGCAAACCCGCATATTGTTCCAAATATTTAATATGACTTACATCATCCAGATTAATTATTGCACCGAGCTCTTTTGCCTTAAGAAAATCCACCACCGGCGTGTCGTTGGAGGTAAACATGATTTCATCGCCGATGATGCCGGTCTTTTCAGACATGATCAATTCGGCAAGTGAACTGCAGTCCGCTCCAAAACCTTCCTTATGGAGAATTTTCATGAGATACGGATTGGGTGCGGCTTTAACGGCAAAATATTCTTTAAACCCCTCATTCCAGGAAAAGGCATTTTTAAATTCGCGCGCATTTTCGCGGATTGCCTTTTCATCGTAAATGTGAAACGGAGTAGGATATTTTTTAATAATTTCTTCCAGTTGTTTTTTGGTAAAGGGCAGTTCTTTCCCCGCCATGGATGACGACTCCTTATTTTATAAAATTTTTACATTTTTCAACCGGTTCGGCTAAATCGGCATTCGCATCCCATCAGCTTTGCTTCCGCAAAAACAATTCGGAAACTTCAACATTATCAGGATAATGTATAGGTTAGCCGCAAAAATATTTTAATGCAAGGTAAATAAGTGTGGAAATGAGGGCGGAAATAGGAATGGTTAATATCCAAGCCCAGATAATATTGCCGGCGACACCCCAGCGCACGGCATTAAGCCTTTTGGTAGAGCCAACACCGACAATGGCACCGGTAATGGTGTGGGTAGTGCTGACCGGTATTCCGGCAATAGATGCTCCAATAATGGAGCAGGCAGCGGCAGCTTCGGCACTGAAGCCGCCGATAGGTTGCAGCTTGGTAATCTTTGTCCCCATTGTTTTAACAATGCGCCAGCCCCCGAACATTGTGCCAAGGGCGATGACGGAATAACACATAATGATTATCCAGTAGGGAATATTGAAGCTGGAGTCGATAAGACCTTTACTGTACAAGAGAATTGCAATGATTCCTATCGTCTTCTGGGCATCGTTCATTCCGTGGCCCAGTGAATAAATGGCTGAAGAAACAAATTGCAGCTTCCGGTAAAGTTTATCCGAGCGTGCTACATTGGAATTGCGATTGAGGTTTAATGAAATAACCATAAAAATATAACCTAAAATCAAACCGATTGTGGGTGAAAGCACGATAAATGCCGTTGTCTTAGTAATACCTGACCAAACCAGTGTGCCGGTTCCGGCTTTCGCAATACCCGCTCCGATCAAGCCGCCGATCAAAGCGTGGGACGAACTGCTGGGAAGGCCATAATACCAGGTGATAAGATTCCAGATTATAGCTCCACCCAAAGCGGCAAAGATTAATCCATTGTCGATGACATCCCGATGAATTATGCCCTGCCCGATAGTATGGGCAACCTGCGTCCCAATAAAGAATGCGGCAACAAAATTAAAAAACGCCGCCCAGAGTACTGCATGTTGCGGAGCGAGAACACGGGTGGAAACAATGGTAGAAATGGCATTGGAAGAATCATGAAAACCATTAATAAAGTCAAACACCAGGGCAATGGCTACTAAAAATATTACAAAACCCATGGAATCAAGCATGTTTTAAAACGATTCCTTCCACAATATTGGACACATCCTCGCACACATCAAGGGATTCTTCGATGCGTTCAAAGATTTCTTTCCATTTAATCAGCTCAACGGCATCTTTTTCTTTCTCAAAGAGATCGGCCATAATGGTTCGTAAAACAACATCCCCTGCATTTTCCAAGGTGTTAATCTCGACGCAAGCATCCAGAATCATCTTGGCATTCTTCATATCGCGCAAGGCATGAACTACGATCTTAATTTTAGCGACGGCTTCCACTAAAATTTTAGCCTGCTTGATTATTTCATCGTCGGGCTTTTTTACTTTGTAAAGGTAGATCCGGACGGCAGTGGCTTCAATCATATCCAGGATGCTGTCCATTTTATTGACTAAAGCATAGATATCTTCGCGATCAAGGGGCGTAAGAAACGTTTTGTGCATTTTTTCGTAAGTACGATGGGTGATTACATCCGCTTCGTGTTCAAGTTCTTTGAGTTTGGAAATTTTCGCTTCCGAGTAATCGTGTTTTTCCGTCATGGTCAGAAAAAAGCGGCTGCCTTCTTCTATTTTATTGGCTAATTCTTCAAAATAATCGAAAAACTTTTCTTCTTTGGGAAACAAACGCATAAATAACCCCCTCCTCAGGGTTAAATTAAATGTCGTGATAAACGCTGGCAGAGCTCTAACGGATTAGCAAGAAAATTGCAACATTTTTAAGAGGAGGTGCAGTAATCACATTGATACATGACAAACGATCGTGAAGATGTAAAGTAAATGTCGAATACATTAATCATACAGATAATTTAGAACATATAATTCTCTTCGTTGTCCTGCGCATATAAAATCAGCGGGAAGCCTTCTTTATAACATTATTAAACCTGCGGCAGCCCGTCACGAAACATGAAGTAAACTGCGCCGATAAGACACAGACCGGCCCAGAGATAATCCAGTTTCAGCGGCTGCTTCATATAAAGAAAAGCAAATCCCGCAAAAACAATCATGGTAATAACTTCCTGAATAACCTTCAACTGGCCCAGATTATAATACTGAAAGCCAATCCGGTTGGCGGGAACCTGTAATACATATTCAAAGAAAGCTATGCCCCAGCTCAAAGTAATAACAATAAACAAGGGCTTGTTATTCATGCTTTTTAAATGTCCGTACCAGGCAAAAGTCATAAATAAGTTGGAAAAAAACAATAAAATAATCGGTCTTAACATTAAAAAATCTCTCATCCTCCCGAAAATTAATTTTGCATTAGCATTTTTTTATGAAGAGAAATCCATCAGCGTGGTGCTATTCTCTTATTACAATGTGTTTTAAAATCATTTAGCACAATAATCCGGCAGTTTCAATTCATCCGGTGCACATTATTGGTGTCGGTAGAATAGAAATTTCATTCAGGCCGGTGGAAGAATCTCTCCGCAACATGAATAAATATCTTGAATGGAATGTCCGCGGGCTATAAAATCCAGAGCATGTTTAGGAAATTTTTTTAGGGGTATGCAATGCCTGAATTACCGGAAGTAGAAACACTGTGCCGACAGCTGCAAAAGAAGATTACCGGAAAGAAAATTGTATCTTCAGAAGTCTACGATGCAAAACTGGCTCATGTAAAGGATATTCGAGGAGACACTGTTAAGACGGTGAAGCGCAACGGCAAAAGCGTTGAGATAATTCTCGACGACGGCAACTCAGTGCTGATCCATTTGCGCATGACGGGAAGGCTGCTGTGGCAGGAGGCAGCAGAAGACCGGCCCAAACACAGCCGCTGGCGAATCTCCTTTGACCAGGGAAATATTTATCTGGTGGATCCCCGCCGCTTTGCTACGATTAAAATTTTGCCGACAAAAACATCTCCAACCGGCAACGACATCATGCAGAGTTTTAACGGGCAATCCTTTATCGAGAAGCATGGCCGGCGCAAAACAAAGGTAAAGAATCTGCTTATGGATCAAAAAGCGCTCAGCGGCATTGGCAATATTTATGCCTGTGAAATATTGCACTGTGCCGGCATTCATCCGGAGAGGATGGCGGCGAGTCTAAACGAACAAGATTGGGGAAAGATATTTTTAAAAACCAGAAGTGTTCTCAAAAAGGCAATTGCAAAAAGAGGAACTTCGATTTCCGATTGGCGCGATTTGGATGGCTGCAAGGGAGAGAATCAGTTTGAATTAAAAGCTTACGGCCGGGAAGGGGAAAAGTGCTTTAAATGCGGCGGTAAAATTATCAGAATCAAACAGGGAGGCCGCAGCACTTTCTACTGCCCCGTCTGCCAGAAATGAAACTCATAAAACAAAAGGGGACGGTTCTATTTTACATTATGCATTTCATTTTCTGGATGAGAGCAGCAAAATAGAACCGTCCCCTTTTTTAACATAACACTTTTTTGACAATGACTATGACTGGTTTGTTCCCCGCGCCAGGATTTCTTCAATGTTGGGGGCTTCTGTCTTTTGAAAGTCAAACAGTGAATAAAACTTAATTTCACCCAAAGCCACTTCCAGGTAAAAACGATTGCCGCTGACCGTCTTGAAAGAGATCTGTCGCAATTGCTGCTTTTCAATTCCCGTTTTGATGGCAATTTGCAACGTCTCACTGACCACCAGCATCTTAGGTTGATTGTGACTTACAAAAATACCAGTTTTGCTTTCCAGATCGACTCGAAACTTACCAACGCACTGATTCAACAACTCGCCAAGGCTGCTGGCCACTTCATCCGAAGTGTGGCTGTGCGCCAGATCGTCCTCGGGAACACCCATTCCAATCATGTAATTCCGGTAAATCTCCATGGCTGCATCTTTTGTAAAATTGATGATGATCAACCCGGAAAAGTCGCCCTGGAAAAGAACAAAACAACCGATGTCAGGCTTCAAACAGGTATTCTCTATCTCCTTTACCATTGGTGAGATAGAAATTGTATTTTTTATTGTATCCGAAATGACCGACTGGACTGAGCTGCATAGAATCCTGACAACATCATCTGTAGCGATGATCATTTGAACTGTGGGTTGTTCCTCCATAATTGCTTTTCCCTCCTGTGAAAAATAGCGGTGCTGTATAACTTGCAGCCATTGTTGATTACATGTTTTCTGAAATTCATTAACCGAAGTGTACAAGAAATACACATTAACCGGTTGAACCGAAAAAATAACTCCAGCCATGATCAAAAAATAAAATAAAAACCGACATGACACAGAGTCCCAGATCGCGGACGAGATAGAGCCAGCTTATACTTCCGCTTGCTGCGCCGAAACAGCCGCAGGAGATATCCAGCCCCAGAACTAAATTTATGGTCAGAGCTGTAGCGAAAACAAGAAACAGCAATGCCGAAGTCAGGGAAGCACCACGTACATAAATGCCGGCAATAAGGGCTGCGGCCAGAAATACCTCCAGCCAGGGTAAAACGACGGCCAGCAGATTAATGGCCCCGTCAGGTAATAACTGATAATTGTAGATGGCGACGGCAAATTCTTTCGGAGCAATAATTTTTTCGACACCGGCGTAGAGGAAGATAATTGCCAAAGCCAGGCGGCAAATCAAAGTTATTAGCGGAGTATAAGGCGGAGTTAATTTTCCAAGTTTCATTTATTACCTTTCGCCACGGGATAACCGGCTTTTTGCCAGAGGCTCCAGCCGTCAACCAAGACTTTAACGGCAGTAAATCCCTGCAACTTTAATCCCTGTGCCGTTTCATGGCTGAGAGGGCAGTGCGGGCCGTCACAATAGGTTATTACTACAGTGCCCCGGGTAACCATTTTTTTTAACTCGGCAAAGTGGAGTGTAACCTCGTCAGGGTAAATATTTATCGCTCCGGCAACATGACCTTCCTCAAAACTGAAGGGATCACGGGCGTCAACGAAAACAGCTTTATGTTTCCGATAAAGATCATAAGCCTCTGCAAGCGTTATTTCCGGAATTTTTGCCTGCTGAATATTTACTGTCTTTGCCGGGGAAAAGCCGAATAAAGGAATCCCGGACGGTCGCAGTGCGTTGAATACGATGGCGACCACCACCGCTATAAGGAAAAGCAGCGCCGCTTCCTTGAAAGCAGGAAAAATTGTTGCAGCAATTTTTGATTTGCTTCGTTGTTGAAAATCATTCATACAAAACTATTCTACAGCCTACATCTTATACATTTTCTGTGAGATTACGCGCCTCGATGATCCATTGACGAATCTGATTTTTCGCCGGCACTTCCCCGACGGCTACCACCTTATCATTAATGACCAGCGCTGGTGCTCCCATCAATCTAAAGCGTGAAATTTCTTTCAGATCGGTAATATGGTGCAAGTCGGCGGCAATTTCCATTTCCGACAGGACATCGCGAACGTCTGATTCCAGTTGGGAACAGCGGGCGCACCCCATACCCAGCACGGCTATTCTTAATCCCGGAATATTTTCTACTTCTACGGGCAACCCCCGGGCTATTTTAAATTCGCGCCAAACAGCTTTTTTATAAGCTTCCTGCATTGTCGCCGGTATATAGTTGTCCAATGAAATTATTTCGAGAAGCCTTTTCTGAATTTCATCATCACCCAGGTCTTTTTGCAGCCTTGCTGCTTCTTTTATGGCTTCATCTAAACCGACAATACCGATCAATCGACCGTTTATCATTATTTGTTTGATTTCATTTTGCGGCATATTATCTCCTGTAAGCCACTTTTATTTATTGATTTCAGGCAATTTCGTCAAGAATAATATTGACGACTTCGTAAAAATGCCGGATGCGGCGTTGTGCTTTATCGTAAACCATATTAATTATAATGGTTGACATTTTACATCTTTTTGCCTAAAAAACCCCGCAACATCTTATTCTGGAGGCCATTTTTTGGATACAATCGAGAAACTGAAGAACAAGGCAATCAAAAAGAACGGCCTTTCCGCAGCTGAGGCGCTGGATCTTTTCATCGAAGGCACGGACCGTACTTTCCGGGTTATGGCGGCGGCCACCGAAATACGCGAGCATTTCAAAGGGAAAAGTATCATTCTTTGCGGCATAACAAATGCAAAATCAGGTAAGTGCCCGGAAGATTGCTCTTTTTGCGCCCAGTCCGCCCACTATGCAACGGAAGCATCAACTTATCCTCTGCAAAAGACCTCCCGGATCATCGAAGAGGCCGCTTTGGCCGCCCGCAACGGCGCAGAGTTTTTCGGAATCGTCACCAGCGGTAAAGCCATCAAAACTAAAAAAGAATGGTCGGAAATTTTCAAGGCGATTGACAGGATCGGGCAACTGGGATTAAAACCCTGCGCCTCCCTGGGTATAATCGATGCTCAAAAGGCACATGATCTCAAAGCCGCAGGACTCTACCGCTATCACCACAATCTGGAGACTTCCGGAAGTTTTTTTGCCAATGTCTGCACAACCCATGCTTATGCAGAAGATATGGAAACAGTGCGCATTGCCAAAGATGCGGGCCTTTCCGTCTGTTCGGGAGGAATCATCGGAATGGGTGAGGGCATAACGCACCGCATCGAGTTGGCTGAAACCCTGCGCAAACTGGATGTGGATTGCATACCTGTAAACATCCTGCATCCGGTTAAAGGAACACCGCTTGGCCGGACGGCTCCACTGCCTCCCCTGGAAATCCTGATGACCATCGCCGTCTTCCGCTTCATGCTCCCTGATCGGGACATTAAAGTCTGCGGCGGCAAGGAGAAAAACCTGCGGCAACTGCTGCCGCTGGGCATTGTCGCCGGCGCCAATTCTTTAATGACCGGCAATTATTTAACAACCGAAGGACGCACAAGCGCCCTGGATGTCGAAATGATCACCGACCTGGGACTTTCGCCTACCCGCGAGGCAACCCCCTTGTGCACCTGTGCGATTAAAGTAAAGAGGACCTCCAGGCGGAAAAAGGAAAAATAAGCAACTGGCATGAACAAAACAACTTCAAGAACGGCCCCGCCGCACAACATTCTTCTGGACGTTCTCAAACAAAATCAGGGAAAGTGGATTTCCGGGGAAACACTGGCCAAAAGTTTATCCATGACCCGTTCCGCCATCTGGAAAAAGGTCGGAATACTGAAGGAAGAAGGGTATGACATTGAGTCTGTACCCCACAGGGGTTACCGGCTTATTAACATCCCCGATCTGCTCCTGGTGCAGGAAATCCGCGACGGGCTCAAGACAACCGTATTGGGTAAACGGGATATTCACCGTTACGCCAGCACTGACTCTACAAACAACAGGGCCAAGGAATTGGCTGCCCAAGGAGCGGCCGAAGGCGTGCTGATAATTGCCGAGGAACAGGCCCACGGCCGCGGGCGTCTTGACCGGCCCTGGTTTTCGCCGGGTGGAGAAAATATATACGCTTCCTTTATTTTGCGACCGTCTCTTCCGCCCTCAACAGCATCGCGGATGGTGCTGCTCACCGCGGTTGCCGCGGCCGAGGCATTGATGGAAATCACAGGTCTCAGGGCAACAATAAAATGGCCCAACGACATTCTGGTGAAGGGCAGAAAAATAGCCGGTATCCTCCTGGAAATGTCCGTGGAAATGGACGCCATTGATTATATGATCGTCGGTCTGGGCATTAATGTCAATAGCTCAGCCGAACGGTTTCCCCGGGACAGCCGCAAAAAAATTACCAGTGTTCTGATGGAAACAGGTAAACCATCTTCCCGTGTTCACCTCCTCGTCCGATTTCTGGAGCTGTTTGAAGAAAAGTATAATGCGCTTGGCGAATCAGGCTTTGAACCGATTATAAACCGTTGGAAAACATTGGCGGATATAGTGGGAAAACGGGCGACGATCAGCACTCTCAACGGCAGCTATCAAGGCGTGATCACGGATATGGATCACGATGGATTTTTGATTATCCGGGATGATCAAGGTTCGGAAACGCGCTTGTTTTCCGGAGATATTACAATTACTTAAGGTTTTTTGTCAAAATGACTGCAGAAAAAAGTTCCCTCAAAGGAATGGCTTACGCATCAATGTTCGGCGCTCTCACGGCTCTCGGAGCGTATATTATGATTCCCCTGCCGCTGGTGCCCATTACCCTGCAGACGCTCTTCGTCATTTTAGCCGGGGCACTCCTCGGCGGATACCTGGGAGCATTGAGTCAGGTGGTCTACGTCCTGCTGGGAATCATCGGCCTCCCCGTCTTTTCCGGCGGCAAGGCCGGCTTCGGCGTTCTTATCGGACCGACGGGCGGCTATCTGATCGGTTTTGTCATTGGCGCCCTGATCATCGGCAAATTAACTTCCCTGCGCCGTGATCCCGGTATTGTCTGGTTAATGGGCTCAATGGTTGCGGGAATGGTTATTGTTTACACCCTGGGAATAATACAGCTCACATTTGTCGCTAAGATCAGTTTCATCAAGGCAATCTCGGTCGGCCTGCTGCCGCCCCTCCCCGGTGAAATAATTAAGATTATCGTTGCCGCTTTTATCTGCCGAAAAATCCGGCCGCGTGTCATCAGCAAAATATGATCAAAATTCAGAACGTATCCTATCAATATAACGGCTGCGGCATCCCCGCGCTGAGGAATATCAACCTAGAAATTAATAAAGGGCAATACGTGGCTTTAATCGGTCCGAACGGCTGCGGCAAGACAACTTTGATTCGATTGCTGAATGCCCTTATCAGGCCGGATGAGGGGGTTGTGACCATCGACGGTCTGGATACAAACATTGCGGCAAACCACAGGGAAATCCGCCGCGCCGTCGGCATGCTTTTTCAGAACCCGGACAACCAGATTGTGGGAATGACGGTGGAGGAAGATATTGCTTTCGGTCCCGGGAATCTCAACTGGCCGCCGCCGGAAATCCGCCGGCAGGTAGAAGAAATACTGAAAAGCCTCGGCTTGCAGTCTCTGGCTCTGCGCGCACCTCACACCCTTTCCGGTGGTGAAAAGCGTCTTGTATCCCTGGCCGGGGTACTGGTTATGAATCCCCGTTACATCGCCTTTGATGAACCGACCGCCTACCTTGACCCCGGGGGAAGGCGGCGGGTATTACAGATGATGGACCGGCTGCACCGGGAAGGAATCGGCATTATTCACATCACCCATGATATCAACGATATGGTTGACGCCGAGCGTCTGTTGGTAATGGATAAGGGGGAAATTATTCTCGATGGTCCTCCGCGGGACATACTGCGCAAAATGGCGGAGAATCCAGACTCCTTTATATCACTGCCGCCCGTTATGGAACTGATGCATCAATTGAAAAGACGGGGATGGCCATTGACACCCGATATCGCCTCTGTAGAAGACGCGGAACGTGAAATACATCACTTGCTCACAGCTTTGCACAAGGAGCGGCCATGATCCGTTTCGGTCAATACCGCAACGACAATTCCTTTGGCCATCGCCTTGATGCGCGGGTGAAAATTCTGGCCATGGCAGGACTGTCAATTCTCATATTTCAGGCGCGAGGCTGGGAGGTATTACTATTGAGCTTCTCCCTTCTCGCCTTCTGCACTGCTTCCCGACTGAAGTTCTCTGATGTTCGGGAGGCCCTCCAACCATTAATTTTGTTCGCTGTTTTATTGTTCGGACTGCATCTCTTTTTTACCGATGGTGCTGTTGTCCTGCAAATGCCATATCTGCCCGTCCGGGTTACCGGGGAAGGATTTTTTCAGGGCCTGTTTATTTCCTGGCAGTTTCTTTGTCTTGCCCTGTGCGGGGTCATTGTGACCATGACCACATCCCCTTCGGATCTGGTCTGCGGACTGGAACATCTCCTGGCTCCGCTAAAGCGCCTGCGCATCCCTGTTCAGGATATTGCCGTCATGGTCTCCATGGCTTTAAGGTTCGTACCTGCGTTTCTGGAAGAATACGATAGAATTAAAACGGCCCAGATAGCCCGCGGCGCCTGTGTGGAAACAGGCCGTTATGATCGAAAATTGAAATCACTCGCCGCATTGCTGATGCCCCTTATGACCAGCGCTTTCCGGCGGGCCGATGATCTGGCGGAGGCGATGGAAGCCCGGGGCTACGCCAGGGGGCCAAGAACAACTCTCCACCAACTGCACTTCGGTCATGAGGAGATCATTGCCCTGATTGCTTTGGGCTTTTTGCTTGCACTTGTTCTTGTGAAAAAATACCTCCTCTGATCCCACATTCTTCTCGAATATATTTCTATACCCAAAGAGATATAGAAATATACCTCTTCGATATATAGCATTATTCTCCATTTGTTCTTAGTGTGTTATAAAGTCTTCAGATAAATTCCTGCCAGCAAAAAGTTTTGAGATAAGATCATCCATGCCGTTCATACCTTAAAATATAAGGAGGAAAGAAGATGGAAACGAAGGGAAAGAAAATTTTCGGATGCTGGATATGGATCCTGCTGCTTACCTTCGCCTGCATGCTGGCGTGGCTTCCGGCCGATGCAGCAGACGAAATAATCACCACGGACAGATATATTCCCTGGAACACCACCTGGGATGTCAACTGGTCGGTCGAAAACGATGCGACTGTTACAAACAAAGGTACAATAAACAACCAAACACTACTGTCCGGAATAACCGGCAATTAAAATTTGTAACAATTTAATATATTTCATAGAAAAATAACTTTATGTTTGTCCTCGACTTGAAAATACAAGGTAGAATCTGTAATCCTCTCCTGAGATTTTCTCATGAAGGGAGTACTCATGTATACAGGCTCGCTTGTGTTCACCCAAGTTATGGACTTCATGCCGCTGAAGACCTTCCAACGCTGCGTGGAGAAGTACCAGGGCAATTTCAGCGTCAAGCATTTCACCTGTCTCGATCAGTTCCGGATCATGTCTTTTGCCCAGTTGACGTATCGCGAAAGTTTGAGAGACATCGAAGCCTGCCTCCGGGCACAAAACAACAAACTCTATCACATGGGCATCCGCAGCAAGGTTTCCCGCAGTACTTTGGCGGAAGCAAACGAGATGCGGGATTGGCGCATCTATGCGGATTTTGCCCATCATCTGATCGGTGTTGCCAGGAAGCTCTACCAGAAAGAACCATTGGCCGTGGAACTCAAGAACACGGTTTATGCTTTGGATGCCACGACAATCGACCTGTGCCTGTCAATCTTTCCCTGGGCGCACTTCCGGAAAACAAAGGGTGCCGTCCGTCTTCACACCTTGCTGGATTTACGGGGCAACATTCCGACCTTTATCCACATCTCCGACGGCAAACTCCACGAAGTCAACACCTTGGATCTAATCCCTCTGGAAGCAGGCGCTTTTTACATTATGGATCGTGGTTTCCTGGATTTTTCCAGGCTACATACTGTTACCTGCGCTTCCGCGTTCTTTGTGATCCGCGGCAAATTGAATCTGAAGTGCCGCAGGCTCTACTCCCATCCAGTAGACAAATCAACGGGCATCGTGTGCGATCAATCGATCCTGCTGACCGTACCGAAGTCGGCAGGGGATTATCCCGGCAAGCTCAGACGAGTAAAATATCACGACCTCGAAACCAACAAAACTTTGGTGTTTCTATCCAACAACTTCCTATTGCCTGCCATCACCATCGCCCAGCTTTACAAACAACGCTGGCAGGTAGAACTCTTTTTCAAATGGATCAAACAGAATCTACGTATCAAGAGCTTTTACGGTACTTCAGAGAATGCCGTAAAGACTCAGATCTGGATAGCAATTTCCGTCTACCTGATCGTGGCTATACTCAAGAAACGGCTGAATTTACAGGAGAGTCTCTACACAATTTTACAGGTTTTGAGCGTCTCTCTATTTGAAAGAACATCAATGTTTCAACTACTTACATTTTATGACTACGAAAACAACATAGACAAAAATCTTAACCAATTGAACTTATTTACGGATTATTCCGGACACTAGTGACAACCAAAATATAATTTGTAACTACTACAACGGAATAGCGATTAACAACTACGGCACGATCAACAATAATTCGGGGGCAACACTTGAAAATTATTACACAAGTAATAACAATTCCGGAATATTTAACAACTACGGCACTCTATCCAACATGATCAGCAGTATTATCGATAATAACAACAGCGGGATAATTAACAACTATGGGATGATTTACCAAGCGGAGAGCAGTGTTCGTAACTACGGGACGATAAATAATTATTTTCCAGGGACGATAAACAACGACCATAGCGCACTTCATAACTATTCCAGCGGAACGATTAACAACTACGGCACGATTAACAATAAAAAATTGCTTCGTAACCAAGGCGAGATTAATAACTTCGGTAGGCTTTATAACTCCAATGAATATTTAGAAGGGGAACTTGCCAACTATGGCACGATCAACAATAACTCCGGTGCAACGCTTGAAAATTATGACGCAATATACAACTACGGCACGATCAACAATAATTCGGGGGCAACATTTAACAACAATGGACGAATCGAGTATAACGGCTTTATAAATAACAACGGCATCTTTAACCAGCAGTCGGGTTCGTTGAGCGCAGCGAATATCGCCAATAATGGCACCTTCAATTTTACCGGCGGGACTTTAAGTGCTGATTCCTTTGGCAATACCGGGCTCTTCCAGGGTGCGGGGACAATTGCTACCGACATTTTCACCAACGCCGGCACCCTGGCTCCAGGCTACTCCCCCGGTATGCTGACTATTGAGGGCAACTACATCCAGACAACCGGCAGCGTCTTGGCTATTGAACTGGCGTCCGCCACCTCCTATGATATCCTGAACGTTACCGGCGAAGTATCGCTGGCCGGTATGTTGAAGGTGATTCTTTACGACGGCTATAAACCGGCTTACGGCACCTGTTTCGATTTCCTGACGGCGGGATTAATTAACGGGGAATTTGACTCCATTACCGGGCCAGCCGGTTATAAATGGAGCGTGGCCTATCTGGATCTTGCAGGTTCCGACGGGATAATTGATACAGCCAGGCTGACTGCCAATAACGTGCCCGTTCCGGCAGCATTGTGGTTATTTGCCCCCGGACTCCTGGGAATCATTGGTATGCGCAGAAAATGGAGAATAAAGTAAACTCCTGCGGAGTCATCCGCAGGTTGTTTCTATACGGGATGTCGCCAGATGGTTATTTCTTTAAGCGGCCGTTTCGGCATGAGACAAAGAGATTTGGACAACAGCCCGCATCTGTACAAGATACAGAATATAGTGCGCACTGATAACAAACAGACTAACGGCAATTTAAATGAAAAAGCCTGCTGAAAATATTTGCCTGAAATCATCCTTAGTTCATAATCCTTTTACCCGCCTGAAGGGCTTGGTGGAAAGAGGCAACTCTTCCTCCGCCAAAGATTTAGGACAAGAGGCTCCCCAAAAAGAGGAAACGGTATCCCCATATTTGTCTGAGGAAGAGCTGTTTAAGGAAGCTATGTCCGGGGTCAATCCCCTTGTAAAAAATCGTGCTGCGGGAAAAAATATTGCAATAAGACAGACAAAAAAATTCAGTTCTGCCAACGAAGATGAAACCTTATTTCAGCTTACCAGACTTGTAAAGCATGGGGAGGGCTTCATCGTATCAGACACCCCTGAATATATCGAAGGAACAGGCTACAACAGTCACCGGGAGTTTGCCCGTAGACTGCACCGGGGAGACTTTTCCATCCAGGCGCATATAGATCTCCACGGAATGAACGTAGAGCAGGCAAAGGAAGCCTTTGAATCGTTTCTGAGTAATGCATTTAATTCGGGAAAGAGGGCCGTGCTGATCATTCATGGGCGCGGCCTTTCTTCGCGGGGAGAGCCGGTCTTGAAAAACAAAGTTCGCGAGTGGCTCCACCAAAGCTACTGGCTTAAACGGGTTATCGCCTATACCAGCGCTCAATCGTACGATGGAGGGGCGGGAGCAACCTATGTGCTGCTGCGCAGCCGGCCGGTTACCAAAAAATCGGTAAAATAGAATCAAAATGAAAAAAGTGTTAGAAGATCGTGCTGCTCAAAGGAGGATGTGAATATGAAAGACACGTTTTCTGTAATTCATGAGAGGAAAAGCGTCAGGAGTTTTACAGGGGCACCAATCAAAAAATCCGATCTGGAAGAGATCATCAGAGCAGGAATGGCGGCTCCGACGGCAGTTAATATGCAGCCATGGTCTTTTGTAGTGATAACCGGGAGAAACACTCTCGACAATCTCTCGGCCGGACTTCCCTATGCCAAAATGCTGACCAGGGCAGGAGCAGCAATCGTCGTCTGTACCGAACCCGACAAGGCAAATAATAAGAGTCAGGATTTCGCCGTCATCGATGCATCACTGGCCGGTGAAAATATTCTTTTAGCCATTGAAGCTCTTGGTCTGGGTGGTTTGTGGACTGCCGTGTATCCCTATTCCGATAGAATGAAGCACGTGCGAGCCGTATTGGATATACCGCAGGAGGTCATCCCCTTGAATGTCATTCCCATCGGTGTGCCTACCGGTGAGGATAAACCGATAAATAAATATAAGAAAGAAAAGGTTCACTGGGAAAGATGGTAATGTTTATAAAGGCCGTAACATTCGGTAGGATTGGAACACAGCCCAAAGGGAATCAGGCGATTTGTCCGATCCCCTTTGGGCATCCCAGACAAACAATGCAGGCATTGCAAAACAACGTGTGCGAAAGGAACTAAGCCCCATCCAATCCGGTTTTTTCAACCCGCCGGAACCAGCCGACGGGATCTATAAAAAATTCCTCCAGCTCCTTCAAAGAAACGTAATGTTCATGCTCAATATTAGCCATTAAATCAAAAAAGGCTATTTCCTTCGGATCGGTAACCTTGTTGCGCAGGAGGGCATAAAAAGTCGCGCCATTTGCTTCAAACTCAATAGCAGTCTGGATGGCTTTCAAGTCATCGGCGTCCGTCACCGGCGCCTCTTTGGCTTCTTTCAGAAAATCTTTCAGAACGTTCCCGACTACGGTATCTTTGACTTTCAAAGGAACGGTCTCGGGCCATTTTCCTTCTTTTTCCCATTTGTCGTGAAGCTGTTTCAGACGTTCGTAATGTTCAAGCTCGTCGGCCGCAATTTGCTCAAACATGGCCTTGCCGACAGGATTCTTTGTACGTTTGGCATTTTGCTCATAAAATTCATGTTCCCGCGTTTCATTTTTCAAAGCAACTTCCAATGTATTCAGTCGTTCTTTCATTGTCGGGACTCCTTATTTTTTTGAGATAAAGTACCATGAACGTAAGCCCGCAGTCAAGGTGCCTTCGGATCAATGTAAATTTTGCAGCGTCGGGTTTAACGCCTGCAAGGCCGCGTCAAATTCATAGTCAGCAATAGATTTTTTTAAATTATTAAAGTCTGCGGCCGGCATAACGGCGGATAATTCCTTCTCCACGGATTCGAAATAATCAAGTGCTTCCGTATCGTCGGCCAATAGTAATGTTTCCAGCTTCGTGATCATTGTCTTCATCAGGCCGGGATCAATAACCCTGGCAGGAGCAAACTGGTTCTCTTCCGGAACTTCACCAATATTTGCCCTGAGATTGGCAATCTGCAACATCAGAATATCCGCAAACCGTGTTCGCACTTGTTCCGTCCGACTTGCCGAATCATTTTTCCTTATTGATTGCTCCAGCTCCTGCGCCATCTCCTGCACACCAACCGCACCGATGTTGCCGGCAACCCCTTTCACCGTGTGCGCCAGTCTCTCCGCCAGCTGCCTGTCGCCCGCTTCAAGCGCTTTACAGATACTGCCGGGTACATCCAAGTAAGAGTCCGTAAACTTTTTCAACACGTTCAAATAGAGCTTTCCGTTGCCGGCAGCGCGCTTTAACCCGGAAGCAGTATCAATGCCGGGAATATCCGGTATTGTTGACACCGTTGCCGGCAACGCTTCTTTAACATCGATTTTTCTTTTACCGGCAGCACTGATTGCACCTTTATTCTTATGATAATACTTCTCCATTATCCTGAACATGCGATCCGGATCGATGGGCTTGGTGATGTGATCCTTCATCCCCACCTCCAGTATCTTTTGCTTGTCTTTCATCAAGACGTGGGCGGTCATGGCAATGATCGGCAGTGTCCGGAAACGTGCATCCGACCGGATTATCCGCGTTGCTTCATAGCCGTCCAACTCCGGCATCTGGATATCCATAAGCACCATGTCATAAGCCGGCGGCTCTTTCGCTTTACACAGTTTATCTACAGCCTCCCGGCCGTTGTCGGCCACATCTGCGGTCACCCCAACGATTTCCAGGAGTTCAACAGCAAGCTGCTGATTGATATTGTTGTCTTCAACAAGCAACACATGAGCACCCTGAAGATTATACTTCCTTTCATCATCAGGCAAGGGCACGGCACTTTTCGTAGTTCCGTCTTCCCTGGATGAAAACAGCCGCATAATGGTATCCGTCAGCATAGAGGGGCACACAGGCTTGTCGAGGAAACCGTCAACCCCTGCCTTATCGGCGCGGTCGCGTAACTCCTCCCGGCCATATGCAGTTACCATCACAACAGCCGGAACATTCCGGAGTCCGGCTTTCTCTTTGATAATGCGCGTTGCTTCTATGCCGTCCATCACCGGCATACTCAAATCCATAAGAATCAGCTTGAACGGATTGCCCTCATCTGCGGCCTGCACAGCGGCCACAGCTTCCATGCCGGAGGCGGCGCTGGAGATCTCCAATGGAAATTTAGCAAGCATCCCGGTCAGTATTTCCCGCGCCGACTGATTATCGTCCACAACAAGCGTCCGCAAACCATTAAGTTCTGCGGGAATTAACCGCCATTTTTGCCTTTCTCTAAGACTTTGCCCGAGCCAGACCGTGAAAGAAAACGTGCTGCCTTTTCCCTCATCGCTTTCCACTGATATTTCACCGCCCATCAGCTCTATGAGGCTCTTGCTGATGCTCAACCCCAACCCGGTCCCGCCGTATTTGCGTGTTGTGGAAGAGTCAGCCTGAGTAAAAGCCTGGAACAATTGCATGGCCTGTTCTTTTTTCATCCCGATGCCTGTGTCCCTCACGGAGAAAAGCAGTTTAACCCGGTCGGCATCTTTTTTCACAAGCTCAACCTTCAGTTCCACGTCGCCCTTCTCCGTAAATTTCACCGCGTTGTTGACCAGATTGGTCAGCACCTGTGCAAGCCGGAGGGAATCGCCCACCAGATGTGATGGAACGTCCGGAGAAATGTTAAACAGAAACTCGAGATTTTTTTCCTGCACCTTTTGCGCAACCACGGTGGCTACATTATTCAGGATTGTGTCGACATCAAATTCAATGTTTTCAATTTGCAGTTTACCGGCTTCAATCTTGGAGAAATCAAGGATGCCGTTTATAATTCCCAGCAGGGAAGCGCCCGCATTGTGTACCTTGCTTACGTAATCGCGCTGCCGCGGGTTCAGATCAGCCTTCAGCGCCAGATTGGAAAAACCTATAATGGCGTTCATGGGGGTACGTATCTCGTGGCTCATATTGGCCAGAAACTCACTTTTGGCATGGCTGGCCGCCTCTGCCGCCTCCTTGGCTATTTTTAACTCATTCATCCGTTTCTTTTCGGTGACATCTTCCAACATGCCTTCGTAGAAGAGAAAATTGTTGTCTTCATCCCGTACGACATGGGCGTTGATTGATACGTCTATTATGCTTCCGTCCTTTCGATAGGCCTTGTACTCAAAACCCTCCACAAATCCCTGTTCATCCATCAGGCGCACAAGTTCATCTCGTCTTTCCGGCGAGACGAAAAGGTCTCGCCCCAGTTGTTTAATGCTGCTTAAAATATCTTCCGGTGAATCATATCCCAGGATCCTTGCACAAGCCGGATTGGCGGTCAGGATGCGGCCGTCAGGCAGGGATTGATAAATCCCCCCCGTCGAATTATCAAAAATACTGCGGTATTTGGCCTCGTTTTTGATTATCTCATGATGGGAAAGTTCAGTTTCCTTGTGGAGGTAAAAGTGACAGTTTTCCGGACGGTTCAATTTATTGAATATGGCAACGGCCATGCCTTCACAGCTGTTGTAGCCACAGGCAGTGCAATTATAAATGTCAGCCGCATTGTATTTATGCATTGACGCGAAAATATGGGTCAGTTCCTTTTTGTCCGGCTGCTTTAAGCCGAAGTTTTTACTCAAATCAAAATAAGATCTTGTATAAAGGCCGTCTTCCCAATATCTGGCGATGGTATCCTCAACCTGTTTGGAAGACATCATTTCATCATCGTAGCTGATGCTTTTGTAATACTCTTGCATTTCCTTGGAGCGCTGTCTGATCCAGAATTCGATTTCGTCCTGATGCGCCTCTTTTTGCGCCAGCGTCAAAGTTCCTCCGTTGCAGCCCATCTCACAGTTCAGGCAATCGATAAGAACCGGGCTCTTCCCGGTTTTGATTACGGAATCCAGTTTTTTCAGATAATCATAAATTAAGGGAATGCCTTCTATCCTCCTTGTCTTGTGGCGGATATTGGGAAACGTCCTCTCCGTCGTCTGCAACAAACCGCCGGGCGTGGAAAACAAGACGGCCCTTTCTGCGGGAGGATTATCAAAATTTGCTTTGGGGAAATCATGTAAGGATAACCTGTTGCTCTTCAAATGCCGGTCAATGGACAGAAAGGCAATGTTATAATCGCCCAGTCCGGTTTCCCGGAATTCCCTTTTTTTGGCCATGCACGGCGAGATGACGGCGACTTTATGGTTTCTGTATACAGGATAATACCGCCTTACCATCTTGATTGTATGAATCATCGGACTGTCACAGGGAACGAGGTACTTGATCAGTTCGGGTTGATATATTTCGATGTAGGTCACGATTGCCGGACAGGGCTGGGCGATCATTGCCTGCGGACGATTCTTTTTCAGATGTTCCAGATATGATTTTACGGTGAGCTCTGCGCCAAAGCTCACGTCAAATACGGCTTCTATCCCTTTGCTTTTCAGCCAGCCATTAAGGTTCAGATACTGACCCGGGAAATTGGCCGCCGCCGAAGGGGCAACGATAGCAATCATCTTTTCCCCATTGCCCAGATTTTTCTGAAATTCTTCAAAATCATCGGTGTAATATCTGGCCTTATGCGAGCAGTGCAACAGACAATTGCCGCAGCCGATGCAAAGATTCGGATTAACGGTCACATGATCGCCGCTTCCATCATTACAGTATTTTACGGGACAGGCCGATATGCAGGCATGACAGTTGACGCATTTTTCCTTGTCAACGCCGATGATCGCGCATAATTCATGATATACATTCATTTGATTATTCCTTTAGTCGCATTCTTTGTCGGCAATTTATGATGAATAATTTAAAAAAATCTCTTGACAATTATGAACAGGACGACGCAAAACGCCATTACATTAAATGAAATGCAACAAAGTATGTCAATGGAAAAATTACAGGGAATGCAGGTGTTCCATATGATCGAACCGGCGGAAGAAGCAAGAAAAGATACGATCCTGATTGTTGATGACACACCGGAGAACATCGCCCTGATTACTTCTCTTTTGAAGGGGCTCTACCGGACAAAGGTGGCCACCAACGGGAAAAAAGCGTTGCAGGTAGTTTTATCCGGCGATCCGCCTGATTTAATTCTGCTGGATATTATGATGCCGGAAATGGATGGATACGAGACGTGCCGCCGTCTCAAGAGCAATCCGCAAACAGCGGATATTCCTGTGATCTTTCTTACGGCCAAGGCGCAGATTGAGGATGAACAGAAGGGTTTTGAACTGGGCGCCGCCGATTACATTACCAAGCCGATCAGCCCGCCGATAGTTCTCTCGCGGGTCAAAACTCATTTGCAATTAAAAAAAATGTGCGACTTTCTCAAGGATAAGAATGAATTTCTGGAACAGGAAGTGGCCCGCAGAACGAAGGAAATCGACAATATCCAGGATGCAGCCATGATAGCGATAGGGTCGCTGGCGGAAACTCGCGATAATGAAACGGGCAACCACATCCGGCGCACCCAGCATTACATGAGGCTGCTGGCCGAAACATTGCAGCACCACCCCAACTTCCGGCATTACTTGACTGATGAAAATATTGCCCTGCTGGCCAAATCGGCGCCGCTGCATGATATCGGGAAGGTAGGAATTCCCGACAAGATCCTGCTCAAACCGGGAAAACATACACCCGAAGAAAGTGCAATCATGAAAACCCATACGACCCTGGGGCGCGATGCCATAATGGCCGCGGAACAGATGCTTCAGACACCATCCTCGTTTCTCCAGTTTGCCCGGGAAATCGCTTACACGCACCATGAAAAATACGACGGCACAGGTCATCCACGGGGTCTGGCGGGAAATGACATACCGATTTCCGGACGCCTCATGGCTTTGGCTGACGTCTACGACGCTCTGATCAGCAGGCGTGTTTATAAAGAGGCCTTTTCCCACGAGAAGGCAGTGGCTACAATTAAAGAAGGCGCGGGAACACATTTCGACACCCAGGTAGTGGAAGCTTTTCTGCAGGTAGCCGATCAGTTCAAGGAAATTGCGCAAAGATATATGGCTGGGGCTGACAATGAATAAAACCAATTCACAAAAACAGGCTGTTCAAAAAGGTTTAGATGCAAGGCATCGCAAAAACCTGATCGCGAAGCGTATATAGGAATACGTTGAGCGATAAGGTTTGCAGCGTAACGCTGTAGATGACCCTTTTTCAACAGCCTGTTCAGAGGCAGCCTTCGACCCATTCTACTTCCGGCATGCGGCCTATCCGGAATGTAGTAACATTCTTTCCATCCGTTTCAAAGATGATGGCCCGGCGTTTGTCAGACGACCAAGCTTTAAAATAGTGTCCCTCCGGAACGTATTTATGCCCTTCCATTTCCGCCTGCGGATACAGTTTTTTAATGGTTTTTTCACTGTCGCCAAGTTTTGCACCTTCGGAAGTCGTATAATTCCCTTTGTCCACATCAATCCTGGCGACAACTCCCTTTACCAGCATAAAGTAGATTCCCGGCAAAGAAGGTGTTCGGGCATAGGTACATTCAAAATCTTCTTCAGCGTCGGAGTCTTTAATAAAATTTAATCCTGTTTTCTTTGATATATTTTGGATTGATTTTCCTATTTCAATGCCCTGATAACCTTTCAACGTTATGATTTTTCCCGGACTAGCGGCCCGGGCCCAGGGAAGGCAAAGAAAAAATCCTATGATGACATAACTCAATACTGTTTTCTTCATGATTCGCCTCGTCTGATTGAAAGATACCGAGCTTTCAGGAACAAGCCACCCCGCAAAAGGTTTTTTTAAATTCTTCCTGCGCCAATAAATAAAAGGGATTAACCGTGTCAGGCTAACCCCTTTTATTTATTGGCGCGCCCAGGAGGATTCGAACCTCCGACATCCAGATTCGTAGTCTGGCGCTCTATCCAGCTGAGCCATGGGCGCATAATTTTCTTTGAAAGAAGACGCACCCTATAGCACATAATTTGCCGTGAGGCAAAAATAAAATATACTCATTATGTCATCAGGGTTACTTTTGTCGCTCCGCGAACGGAATTAGTTAAAATTATTTCATCCGCTTTTTTCAAGTCATTTAAATATAATATTTTTTCTTTTGCTTTCAGTCTTTTCATTATTGCCTGCCGTTCGATCCCCGCCAGCAGACCGCAGCCAAGCGGCGGCGTATAATAGTTCCCGTTTTTCCGGATAAAAATATTCGATATCGCCCCTTCGGTAATTTCATTTTTTTCATTGCGAAAAATTACATCCCGGCACTCTGCATTCGCATATTTTTTATATTCGGAATCATATAATTTTCTCAAGGTTGTTTTGTGATACAAAAAGGGATCCTGTGAATTTGTTTTATGCCGCGAAAGAACAACATGCTGTTGAATCGATTTATCCGTAATTACTGGCAAATGTTCCAGAGATATTTCGCCCCCGGGATGCAATAGCAGGCGCAGGCGTACGCGGCCGGTCAAAGGCGCCGCATAATTTTTTACCTCTTGTTTAATTCCTGCTTTATTACAGGGAATATTAAAATATTGCGCCGACGATTTTAAACGCCGCAGATGCCGGTCAAGATATTTGATTTTTCCATCCATACAAAGCATTGTTTCTATCAGCGTAAAATCGGGAGAAGAGTTAAACAGAAACTGCGCCTTAATCTTGCATTCCTGATATTCTTCATGTGCCAGAGAATCATAAACAACTCCGCCGCCTACGCCCATTTGCCCTTCATATTTCTTACCGGCTGACTGTTTCAGATCAATCGTTCTGATAGCTACATTGAAAATAGATTTGTTGTCCGGCCCCCAATAGCCGATTGCGCCGGTGTAAATATTGCGTGGTTCCTTCTCCAGTGAGCGGATAATTCTCATGGAATTGATTTTCGGAGCGCCGGTGACAGAACCGCACGGCAGCAGGCTTTTAATTATCTCTAACGACCTGATTCGCGGTATTAATTTGCCGTTGATAGTCGAAGTCATCTGCCATAACGTTTCATATTCTTCGACATCGAAAAGCCTGCTGACCTTAACAGTTCCGGGCAGGCAAAGTCTACCCAGATCATTTCGCAGCATATCAACAATCATCACGTTTTCACTTGTATTTTTTTCATCCTGCGGCAGCCAGTCGGCTGGCAAATCTTTACCGGCCGTTCCCTTCATGGGCTTAACCGATATTAAATGATTTTTGTCGGTTCGGAAGAATAACTCCGGTGAAAGCGAAATAATGTAATTATTATCGTGATTAATCACTGCGGTATAGGAAACTTTCTGGTTTTCCTTAAGCCTGCAGTAAAAAGAAAATATGTCACCGATGAATTTAAATTTATATTTTGTAGTATAATTTATTTGATAAGTATCTCCGCTGCCGATATGCTCCTTAATTTTATTGATATTCTTTCCGTACTCGCTTTCGTTCGTCGCCAGAATCGGCCTTGATAAATAGTACTTATCATTATTGCCGGGGATAAGCGGTTTAGCCAGTCGACGAGGTTGATTATACACACCAAACCACATTAACGGGTAATCCTGCTGCTGATGGTGGCGATTTAACACGTCTTCTAAGAGATACCCTAATTCGTAGGCTAAAAAACCCGCTACATAAAAACCTTTTTGCCGGTAATCATCTATTTTCCGGAAAGCGTGCAAAATATCATTTTTTTGATAACAGGTAATTATATCAACAGGATCGGTAAACAATAGATTCTGAAAATTGTCTTTGTCCCGCCGCAATGTTTCCAATAAAACAAAATTTTTCCCCAAAATCATTTAAACTTACCCTGATAAATTTTAATAATCGCATTATCGGCTTGAAAAGCAATGGAATTTAATAAAGAGGTGGTACTGATAAAAAAATGGCGGAGAGAGCGGGATTTGAACCCGCGGTACACCTTTATAGGGCGTACAATCGCTTAGCAGGCGATCGCTTTCGGCCACTCAGCCATCTCTCCGTTTGTTTCAGCTCTTAATTTTTCTTCAGGAAGAACTTTCTTACAGGTTCTTCTTTATTAAAGCAAGGTCATTTAGTTAATTCAACAAATGTCCTGAAATATCTGGCGGAGGGAGCAGGATTCGAACCCGCGGACCTTTCGATCAACGGTTTTCAAGACCGCCGCCATCGACCACTCGGCCATCCCTCCATGTTATAAAATCATTCTTTCTATTATGCGTTTCTTTATATCTTTTCTGCCGTCGCTGCTTTAAAAAAACTCTTCCCAATCCCCCTTTTGTAAAGAGGGATGCAGGGGGATCTTTTTCGCACTTTGTAAAATCTCCCCAACCTCTCTTGAGAGCCTTTATCACAATAGCAAATATTACCTTTTCATGTCCTCCGCTGGCGGAGGTGCCACGCAGTGACGGAGGTGGATACTTGTCACTCGTAACTCTTCACTATTTACTATTCAGAGGGCAATCCGTTCCACACCCCTCATATAAGGCTGTAAAGCCTTGGGAATTAAAACGGAGCCGTCGGCCTGCTGATAATTTTCCAAAATTGCTACAACGGTACGTCCCACAGCCAGACCCGAACCGTTTAAAGTGTGGACAAATTCAACCTTGCCGCTTTCTTCGCGGCGGAAGCGGATCGAAGCGCGCCGGGCCTGAAAATCTTCGAAATTACTGCACGAAGATATTTCCCGGTAAGCATTTTGCCCCGGCATCCAGGCTTCCACATCGTAAGTCTTGGCGGAGGAAAAGCCCAAATCCGCCGAACAAAGACTGACCGTACGATAAGGAATCCCTAATTTTTGCAGAATTTCCTCGGCATTGGCGGTCAGTTTTTCCAGTTCTTCATACGATGTTTCCGGCGTTGTAAACTTGACCATTTCCACCTTGTTGAACTGATGCTGGCGGATTAAGCCGCGTGTGTCCTTGCCGTAAGAGCCGGCCTCCGAACGGAAACACGGAGAATAAGCCACATGATAAACAGGCAGTTTCTTTTCTTCCAGTATTTCGTCACGGAAGATGTTGGTCACCGGAACTTCCGCCGTCGGAATCAGGAAATAATCCATTCCTTCAATTTTAAAAAGATCCTCGGCAAACTTCGGCAGCTGGCCGGTGCCGGTCATGCTTTCGCGGTTCGCCATAAACGGCGTCAGCACTTCCGTATATCCATGTTCGCCGGTGTGCAAATCGAGCATGAAATTAATTAAAGCCCGCTCGAGGGCGGCACCCAAACCCCGGTATAAAGTGAATCGCGCCCCGGCAATTTTCGCGCCCCGGGCAAAATCCAGAATATTTAAGTTTTCGCCAATTTCCCAGTGCTCTTTAGGTGTAAAAGCAAATTCCGGTTTTTCGCCCCACGTGCGGACAACAGGGTTGTCTTCCGAGCCGCGGCCAAGGACAACGGATTCATGCTGTATGTTCGGGACGGTCATGACAAAGACATTGAGTTCTTCTTCGGTAACGCGCAAACGCTCATCCAGCTGCTTGATCTTCGCTGAAACTTCGCCCATTTTGGCAATTAAGGAAGATGCATCCGCTTTCTTTTTCTTGAGCTCGCCGATTTCCTTGGAAACACTGTTGCGCTCGCTGCGCAACGTTTCGACTTCCATCAAAATATCGCGGCGCTCATTATCGAGAGAGATAAAACGGTCAAAATCAATAGATTGACCTCTTTGGATCATTTTCTCGCGAACGAATTCCACATTTTGTCTTAAATATTTAATATCCAACATGATTGGGCACCAGAAAACTTGTCTTGATAATTACTTGTTCAGAATGAAGTCACCTATCATTTTGAACAGGTGAAGTCAATATTTTTGTCCTTTTTGTCTTTTTTAATAGCTGTTTTCCCTTGACAGTACAATATCCGTCAGGTTTATATCTCCCGCAGGGAAAAGGAATTTCTTATCAATCAATGACAAAAGATTCATCACAACGGCCGAATGACATGAAAGAGGAGACCCGCACAAAAGAAACCAAAAAAGGAAGGCTCCTCTCCTTACTGAGTCGCAGTCAGCAGATGGGATGGGCCGCGCTGATTATGGGTGCCAGCGTGCTCCTTTCCCGGTTCATGGGACTTATCCGGGATAAAGTTATATCCTACTTCTTTGGAGCAACCGGAGAATCGGACCTGTACTTTGCGGCGTTTGTTATCCCGGATTTCATCAACTACCTCCTGGCTGGAGCCTATTTTTCCATAACGCTTATTCCTCTTTTGAGCGCCACTTTCGAAAAAGATGAGGCAGACGGGTGGCGCTTATTTTCCACGGTTTTCACCTGGATCGCCCTGCTCATCGGTACCCTGACCGCCCTGGCCATGGTGTTTGCACCCCGGCTTGCTTATCTCGCCGCTCCCGGCCTTACACCGGAGGGGCTGGAACGCCTGGCGTTCTTTCTCAGAATCATTCTCCCGGCACAGATTTGCTTTCTTTTGGGGGCATGCATCACAGCCATTCTCTATCTTCGCAAGCAGTTCCTTGTCCCGGCTCTCATGCCGCTGATCTACAACTTTATGATTATTCTCGGCGGGATTCTTCTACGCCATCGGGGTATGGAAGGGTTTTGCTGGGGTGTACTGGCAGGCAGCTTTGTAGGAGCTCTTTGCCTGCCCTATTTCGCGGCAAAATCCGGAGCCGGCTTAAAGCTTTGCTTTTCTCTTTATCATCCCGGCATGAAGAAATTTTTTCTTCTGGCGCTTCCGCTCATGCTGGGACAATCAGTTGTGGTTCTGGATGAGCAACTGGTGCGCATCTTCGGGTCGCTGGCCGGCACAGGTGCAATCAGCTGGCTGAATTATGCACGGCGTATCATGCTTGTCCCGGTTGGCGTTGTGGCGCAGGCGGCCGGTGTTGCCTCGTATCCTTTTCTGGCCGAACTCATGGCAAAGAAAGAAATCACCAAATTCAATCAAACTCTAAATAAGGCGCTGCGGGGCACCCTCACTTTGCTGGTGCCTCTCACAATCTGGATGATGGTTGTTGCGGAACCGACCATCAGGTTGATTTTTCAGCAAGGGCATTTTAGAGCTGCAGATACGCTTCTGACCTCCCAACTGCTCCTGATTCTACTCACTGCGGTTTCCTGCTGGGGGATTCAGCAGGTTCTGGGGCGAGGCTATTATGCTCAACAGGATACCTTGACACCCGCCGTCATCGGCACCGCCACAACCGTACTTTCGGTCCCCATTTATTACTTCGGAGCGCTGCACTTGCACGCTTTCGGCGTGGCGCTGGCCAGCTCCGTGTCGGTGGGACTCTACTCCTGTGTCTTGTGCCTCTGGTGGCGTCACCGCTTCGGGAGAGATGCCTTCCTTTGCCTGGGTAAAGATTTTTTGAAATTGTTAATGCTTTCTCTGCTTGCGGGACTTCCTGCCCTGTTTATAGTGAAAACCGGATTTATTGATGCCAACATCCACCCTTATGGAGAAGCACTCTTAGCGATAAGTATAAGCGGCATTTGTTTCGGCATAATCTTTGTGCTGCTGTCAAGGCATTTTATTCCTGACCTGATACGGCCAATCTTGCAGAAGACCGGTCCTATTGGCCGCCTGTTGCTTCGCTGATGGTTCTGGAACGCCGATGCTCAACATCTCGGGATTTGCTTCGAAATTTCGTTTATGCCTTCAAAGCGGATTCTATTTTCTGCTCCAGCTCCGCTTTGGTTATATCTTTCACCACGACCGTCTTCCGGCGTGATTTGCCGCCGACAAATATTTCCATCTGACTTTTTTTCAGCCCGAGTTCTTTGGCCAGCAGTTTTATACACGCCTCATTGGCCGCACCTTCCACCGGCAGAGCCGTAACCTTGACTTTCAGGGCATCATCCTGCACGCCGGCAATTTCAGCGCGTGACGCGCGAGGCGTTACCTGTATGTCAAAAGTCAGGCCGTTTTTGGATTCTTTCACGGAAAACTTCGGTGTCACAAAGAATTGCCTTTCCGCAAGAACTATAAACGCTGGGCAAGCTGAATTATTGATTGCACCAGAAAATATTGTAAGAAAATAATTATCAGGATGACGATCAACGGTGAAAAATCCATCCCCATGCTGTTAAAAGGCAGTTTGCGGCGGATCGGCCTTAAAACCGGTTCGGTTATGCGGTTCAGGAAAATGACTATCTGGTTATAAGGGTCGGGATTCACCCAGGAGATCAGGGCGCGAATAATGATAACCCACATATAGAGACTCAAAACGATATCGATCACCTTGGCCAGACCAATGATAAAATTACCAAAAACAAACATTATAACCTCCTAATACTGTTCTATCGGAACACAACTGCAGCATTTTTTATTTTCACCGAGACATCTGAAAAACTACCCCTCGCGTCTTTGCGAGGAGCGAAGCGACTCGGCAATCTCTTTAATATTTATAAAATCGTGAGATTGCTTCACTTCGTTCGCAATGACATATGTACAGTTTTTCAAACGATGATTAAAAAATTCGCTTTAACTATTTACTCGTCACTATTCACTTATTCACTTGTCAGTTTGGTTGCAAATTCACTTAAAACCGCATTAAATTCCACCGGTTTTTCCATCATGACCATATGCCCCGCACCCTCAATCAGACATAATTTTGCCCCCCTGATGCTCTCGGCAATCCGGCGGGAAAAAGAGGCCGGCGTCATCTTGTCTTCCGTTCCGCAAACCACCAGCGTTGGTACATTAATTTTACCGACATCAGCAGTTAAATCAAAGTTGTCGCAGGCCGTAAGATCGCCAAAGAAAACATCCATCCTGCCTTTAGCCATACTTTTCTTCAAAGCCTCAAAGAACCTGGGCCGGTTTTGCTCGGCCAACGAATATTTACAGGCCAGCTCAACGGTCAGCGCAGGATTCGTTTTCAGCCCCGCAAGCCAGTCAGGGTTGACAGGCAGCTTCAGACCCCCGCCGACAGGCACAATGCCTATGACGTCCTGCGGATAGAGCACAGCAAATTTCATGACAATGGCCGCTCCCAGCGAATGGCCGACTAAAACCGGTTTTGTCAGCTGCAAAACATCCAGCAGCTTTTTTATCCAGAAGCAATAGCGGTCAACATCTCTTTCACCGTCGCCCGTTGATAAGCCATGCGCCGGCAGGTCAACGGCGACCACATTAAATTGTTTGTGCAGCCGCGAATATTGATAAGCCCAGGAGGTGTGTTCGCCGCCGGAGCCGTGAACAAAAACCAGGCTTTGCCGCTGCCCTGCAAACTCAGCGGGATGCAGCCGGCAGGCTATTTTAATGTTGTCAATATCAATTATTTTTATCATAAATTGATTACGCATATAACAAAAGCATCACTTTATGCAATGGAAGAATGAACAGGCAGCAACGATTGATGGATTTGTAAAAAGCCGCCCAAATAACAATATTCAGGCAGCCTTTTATAAGGTTGTAACAATTTGCATTGACAGATTAATCTGCTCTTGCGTATAAGTTGTCTAAATTCACAATGGTAACTCAATGTTGTTGACTTCCAATATGATTCTTCGGGGGTAGATCAATGGAGGTGCTGTCCCCCTCTGGAGGGAGACTGTGTCGCAATAGCTGATTGTCATTGCGAAACGCCTCTCAGGCGTTGTGGCAATCTAATATTTTCAAGCGCTTACGAGATTGCTTCGCTCATTGTATTCGCTCGCAATGACATTATGACACAGTCTCAGGGGGCAGGGGGAGATATGACAGCTGATAAAGATAACTTATGCAGTTACAACAAAAGCCTGCAACCTTTTGCCAGCGAGCTTCGCAAGGAGATGACTAAGGCGGAAGCATGTTTATGGAAATATGTTTTGCGCGCCGGACAAATGAACGGTTATAAATTTAACCGGCAAAGGCCGGTTTTAAATTATATTGCCGATTTTATGTGCAAAGAGCTTCGGTTAATTATAGAAGTTGACGGAATTACCCATGACAGTAAATTGGAGAAAGACGAACATAGAACAGATGAACTCCGGCGAGCCGGTTTTAATGTTTTCAGGTTTACTGATGAAGAAGTTCTGACAAATATACAGGGTGTTGCAACAGAGATTCAAAGAATTATTGAGGAAATAACCTCCCCCGGAGCCCCCTCCAGAGGGGGACATAAAAGATAACGCACCCGTATCCGATATGGACGAGCTTTGCGGGCAGGATTCACCCCCCAACCCCTCTTTAAAAAAGCGGGGGGCTGAAGTATGGACATTTAAGGTTCGTGTTTAGATACCTTAATGTTCCAGCATGTTTCCGTGTTCAAAGTGTCGAAGGTAGATTAAAGGAAGGTGATGTCCCCCTCTGGAGGGGGTTGGGGGAGGTAAGGTACAAACTGGTATGATAGTTTACAAAACGAACCGGATACATGGTTTACACTAAGCGGCAAGGAGGACAATCTATGCCGTGGAAGGTGATAAACCAAATGGAACTGAAGATACAGCAATCGAAGGAGACCAAAACATGCTCAAAGATAAAAAAATAGCCCTCATCGGCGGTGGAAAGATGGGCAGCATCATCGCCCAGGGCTTAATTTCCCGGGAAATTATCTCCGGAAAAGACATTACCGTTACGGATATAGATACCGAACGCCGGAAAATCCTCAGCTCCGCGATGGGGCTGCAAGTGTCCGACAAAAACAAGGAAACTGTAAAGAATGCCGACATCATCATCCTGGCTGTAAAACCACAAAGCATGGCCCAAACTTTAAAGGAAATTGCTCCCGCCATTAATAAATCGAAGACCGTAATTTCCATTGCCGCGGGGATAACTGCATCTTTTATAGAGAGCAATTTAGCCAAAGGAATCCGGGTCATCAGGGTAATGCCCAACACTCCCGCTCTGGTTTCGGCAGGGGCGACAGCGGTAGCCAAAGGGGCTAACGCCACCGGCGAGGATATTAAGCTGGCGCGGACCATCTTTGACGCCGTTGGAATTACAGTGGAAGTGGACGAAAAACTGATGGACGCAGTGACCGGATTGAGCGGCAGCGGCCCTGCCTACTTTTTTGTCATCATCGAAGCGCTTTCCGATGCCGGCGTACTTATGGGGCTGCCGCGGAATCTGGCGTTGCAGTTGGCTGCGCAAACGATGCTGGGTGCGGCGACGCTGTGTCTTCAGGAAGGCAATCATCCGGCGCAATTGAAAGATATGGTAACCTCGCCGGGAGGAACGACCGCAGCCGGATTACAGGCGCTGGAAGAAGGGAAAATCCGGGCGACACTGCTTGCAGCCGTGGAAGCGGCAACAAAACGCTCAAAAGAACTGGCGGGCGAGTCCGAAAACAGAAAGTAATAAATATGGCACTGAGATTACGTAAGTTGAAACGGAATCTGCGATTGTGATATTACTTTACAAGCGGAATGTTACGTGAAGGCAACACATCTTATTTCAAATTGTAAAGAAAACCTTCTTGTTGAGCATAAGCAACAAATAACAAAAAAGTCCACCTTTTCGCAAGGTGGACTTTTTCATGTGCAGTTTATTGTACTTTTATATTCTATAGTTTTTTCCTTCTGCTTGCAATTCCGATCCCAAACAACCCTAAACCGAGAAGGAGCATTGTTGCCGGTTCAGGAACGATCGTAAGTAAATCCTGTGCATTACTTCCATCTGCATGTACTAAGTTAAGAACGGAGACACGGTTATACGCATAATCAAGATTAGCCTGGGATGCGCCATTAGCCAAAGTTACAAGATAATTATTTGCACCACCACTTTCTTGCTCAATATACCAGATGGCCTTCTGAAGTGCATTTGCCCCGGCGTCACCAGTTTCGGAATACGCACCACTTGTCAAGGTATCCAAGTCACGTATTATGAAATGATAAAACAAATAAGCTGTTCTTTTATCCAGAGGATCACCAGCATTTGTATTACTGCCACCTAACCAAGCTGTTTTGGAAATATTACTTACTTTCAATGCCTCACCGTAATTTAGATATTCATCAGTTTCCAAACAAAAAGTGTTAAACTGATAAGTGTAAGTTCCATTTTGTGTCGAAGAACTCTTAAGGGCAAACTCACCACCACTTGTGTTTCCCTGATTCGGCACGTCGTACACTTTAACCCAATTATTAACATTAATTGGATTAGCATATGCACCTGGAACTACAAACATTGCAATAAAAAATATTGCTAATATTGCTAAGCTTTTTAGTTTTTTCATATCTCGTCTCCTTTAAAATTTAATTTATACACCTTCATCTTCAAAAGACATGCCATTACCTCGAATATATATACAAAAATTTTTGCAATGTTCTTTATCGATGTAATATCGAGTATTTATAACCATCAACATTTACCGACAAAAGGCAAATATTAAAGTTCACATGTAAAAGATAAAGGAGTTGTAAAGTTATTCGACATCAGCCCCCAGAAATCCTTTTTGCCATACATTCCCAATTGATTAGGAGATTGTGTAGTAATAGAAAAGTTATCTCAATAATCGTCATACCTGCTAAGGCCGGTATCCAGAACTTACTGATAATACTGGATTCCGTGTCGCGCTTCGCTTGCACGGAATGACAAAAAAGTAATTACGACACAGTCTCCAGCGGAGGAAACACACCGATAAGAAAATTGATACATACAGCATATTAACATTGTAAAAGAATCCGACATTTTACATCCACATCAAGCTCCAAAAAGCTGTTTTTACAAATATCCAAACAAATACAATTACTTGAAAACAACGGCCCCTCATTACACCTTGTAAAAATACCCGACATCAGAGAATAAGATCAATAAATTCAAGGCACATACAAATTATAACTATTTACAAATACGCCTAAATCTGTAAAGTAGTTCCTCTAAAAACAAGTAAACTTTAATTAATTGCGAAGCAATATCAAGAATAAAGCAAATTACAAAAAAGTGTGTATATGAAAAACGGGCCAAGATTGATTTGGAGAGGAATTTTTCTTTTTCTGTTATTAACAATTATTTTTATTTTCTCTTTTCAAGAACCTATTCTCACACACGCTGGTAGATTTATGGCTCCCCAAGGTGATTACACTGCTGACGTCGCTATTCTGGAAGGCAATGATTTCATTGACAGAAATCTAGTGCTGACGGGGAAGAATTTGCTGGCGTCAGGAAAGGTCAAGCGCTTAGTTGTTGTCCTGTTTAGAATTGACCCCTCGCACAGGCCTTTTGCCCTGAATGAAGATTATCCGACCATGGTTAAGAAAGAAATGGAAGCCCTGGGATTGAAAGAAAGAGATTTCAAAATCATTGTCACCCACATTCATCATCCATTAACTTTAGTCTCGGCAAAAGGGGTGATGGAGAACATCTCTAAAGATAATATAAAGAGCGCGATTCTCTTATCATCAGGTTTTCATACACGCCGGAGCTACCTCGTCTATCAGCATGTCAGCAATTCCTACCACATTAAAATCTATCCTTCCGCCTGCTTCAATTCATATAAACTTGATAACTGGTGGAGACAGGAGGGCGGATTTCGCGACTTCACGCTGGAATTCATCAAGCTGGTATACTATTTTGGGGGAGGATATATCCCTCTCAAAGTGCATTATTGATACCAACGATAAAAATAAAAGAGCAGAGTCAAACGACCCTGCTCTTTTCAGCCAGAGACTGTGTCATAATTCATTAAAATCAAAAATATAAAGATCCCTCACGTGTGTTAGAAAAGACAATTCGAAACCTAGCATAGCTTCGTATTTGTCATTCCGGGCTTAGAGACTGTGTCATAATGTCATTGCGAGCGAATACAATGAGCGAAGCAATCTCGTAAGCGCTTGAAAATATTAGATTGCCACAACGCCTGAGAGGCGTTTCGCAATGACAATCAGCTATTATGACACAGTCTTTTGACCCGGAATCCAGGCGTCGTCCCCGTGAAGGCGGGGAACCAAACCATTTTTTACTGGATTCCTGCTTTCGCCGGAATGACAAAATAAGCAGTTTTATGCAGTTCTGCAAAGGTATCAATTCCTGTAATTACGGCACATTTTTCTAATAATACAACAAAAAACTACTCTTTCAGCAGCCCTAGCTTTGCCATCATGTCATAGAGAGTCGGGCGGCTGATGCCCAGATCGGCCGAGGTTTTGGAGAGGTTGCCCCTGTTACGGGCAAGAGCTTTTGTAATGAGCTCTTTTTCAATTTTTTCGCGGGCTTCCTTAAGCCCCATGTTTTCGTATTTCCGTTCAGGAGGAGGCGCAAATTCTGCCATATCCAGATCCGCTGGCGTAATCTTTACTCCCTCGGCCATAATTACGGCCCGCTTGACACGATTTTCCAGTTCCCGTACATTGCCGGGCCAGTTGTAATTGATGATGGTGTCCAAGGCCTGTTCATTGAATCCCTTAATTTTTTTCCCGTTTTCATCCGCATAGCGATCAAGGAAGGCTTTAGCCAGCAGGGTGATATCTCCTTCCCGCTCTCTCAGGGGCGGCAGAGAAATCGTGATGACGCCAAGACGAAAGTATAGATCCTCCCGGAAGGTGCCTTCTTTCATAGCCTCTTTCAGGTCACGGTTGGTGGCGGCAATGACACGGGCGTCCACATCGATCAGTTCCCGCCCGCCGACCCGTTCGATCACCCGTTCCTGGAGAAAGCGCAGCAGCTTAACCTGCAGCAGAGTGGGAAGTTCGCCAATCTCATCCAGGAAAACGCTTCCGCCGGAGGCCATTTCGACACGTCCCTTCCGCTGGATATGCGCTCCCGTATATGCGCCCTTTTCATGACCGAAAAGCTCGCTCTCCAGAAGATTTTCCGGAATCGCCCCGCAATTGATGACAATAAAAGGATTTTCCTGCCTCGGACTGAGATGATGAATGGCGCGAGCGACGAGTTCCTTGCCGGTGCCGCTTTCCCCCATGATCAAAACCGGTGCATCCGTGGCGGACACCTTGCGGATAACCGCATAGACTTCCTGCATCTTCGCACTGGTCCCCAGCATGCCTTCAAACGTGCTGCCGTCCAGTTTCTTCTTCAGTGTCTGCTGTTCCCGTTCGAGCCCGGAAACATAAAAGGCCCTGCCGAGAATTATTTTCAATTCATCCAATTGGATGGGTTTGTAGAAAAAATCGTAGGCTCCTTTTTCGATAGCCCGCAGGGCGTTTTCTTTCTCTCCCCGCCCTGTAATGATGATCACCTTTGCTTTGCTGTTCTCGGTTAGAATTTCATCGAGCGCAGCAAAACCTTCGTCCACACCTGCCGGCTGAGGCGGAAGCCCCAGATCCAGGGTAATCACTGCCGGCTGCGCTTTTTTCATCGCCGCCAGGGCGCTGGGACGATCTTCGGCCAGAATAACCTCAAATTCCTGAGACAAGGCCCATTTCATCTGCGTACGCAGATCCTCGTCATCGTCGACGATTAAAAGTTTAGGTTTTTTCAAATTAATACCTCAAAGATAGTAAATAGTGACGAGTGACAAGTAAATAGTGACAGGTAACGAGCGTGTAGTAATCAGCAAAAGCATCCTTTCTCTCGTAACTTGTCACCATTCACTCGTCACTAATTATTTCCAACCGGCAGCAGCACACGGAAGGTCGTTCCATTACCTTCTTCGCTTTCCACCTCGACCCGGCCGCCGTGCGCTTCGACGATGGTCTTGCAGTGGTAAAGACCGATACCCATGCCCTGCTTCTTGGTCGTCTGGAAAGGTAGGAACAGACTTTTCTCAATAAATTCTCTGGACATGCCATAGCCGTTATCCTGCACGGCAATTTCCGCCCAGTTCTCGTTGCAGCTGGTCGCAATACTGATCCGCCCGTCCTGTTGCACGGCGTCATTTGCGTTGATCAGCAGATTTTCGATAACTTTGTACATCTGCTCGCCGTCTATGGACAATGGCGGCACCTTGCTAAGATTTTGAGAAAGAGGAACTCGTACCACGCTTTTGAGGTCGGAAACCGCAACAGCCACCAGATCATTCAAATCAGTCTCCTTGCATGTCAGTTCCAGTTTGCGGCTCAAAAGGGACAACCGGCTGCTCATGGTGTTGATCTTGGCGACACTTTGCGTAATTGTCCGGAGGGCATCGGCACGAAACTCCGGATTGTCTATGTGAACCGGCAGATTCTGGGTCACCAGGGAAAGCTTGGAGGCCAGATTCTTCAGATCGTGCATGAAGAAAGAGGACATCGTCTGAAAAGCTTCCATCTCCTTCTTTTGACGCAGCTGCTCCGCTACCCGGAGGTTCAACATAGCCGCCGCCGCCTGATTGGAAATAGTCTTCATGAGCTCCGCTTCTTCAAACGACAGTGGTTTGTAAAACACCTTCTCACCCAAGGTCATGATCCCGATAAGATGATCAGCCGCCCTGAGAGGTACGCAATATCTTATATTTGCTTCTTTACTTTCCTCAAATCCGCAGACGAGCTTAAGGTCTTCCACCCAGTCATCCTTGTGGCCCTCCAGATCCAGGGGCATGGTCTGACCGGACATCGCCCGGATCAAATCCGCACCAGCATTTTTGTCAAATTTCAGTTTTTCAGTATCTTTATCATTTATATTAAAGACCGTCGAGCCGCCAAAAGACAAGCGCTCCTGCTTTTCATCTACCAACCAGATACTTACGGAGAGGATTTCCAGGGTTTCCGAAACCATTTTGACAATAACATCGCAAAGATCCGGCATTCGCGTCACCGAGGTTGTTCGTTCGGTGAAGTTCTCCCAGATCTTCTGATATTCATACTGGGGGCGCTTAAAATGCCTGCTGATGAAGCGTTTCCGCTGCATCCGGAGGCGGTCGGACATGAAAAAGGCAGCAATCACTATGGCTGCTGCGAGTATCAGGAAAATGGCGACATGAAAATTCCTGATCCATTGAAAATGCAGAGAAGCCCAGACGAAGGCTCCCACGAGGATGAAAAAAATCCCCACGATTGTGACCGTGAAAGAGCCGTACAAAAACTGATGGGAAAGATGAAAGGAAACATTCAGGGGTTTTCCCCGAAACAGCGACCGAAGAATAAAGAGATCGGCAATCAGAAGAATGCCCAGACCTACTATATTCAGCTCTGTATCAATGGCCTTGAAGAGGAGCACCTGGCTGTCCGTATACAAATGAGCGCAAAAAACGGCAGTGATACCCAGGAACATGAACTTCGTCTGCCACCGCATGTGGCCGGTAGCATGACGGAAAGTCCGCTCCAGGTTCATGAGTATTATTATGGAGCTGATAATCCAAATCAAATGCCAGGCATAACCGGCCCAACCGATCCGGATCAATGACAGTGCTTCACCTTCTGCAACTGATGACCAGATAAAAAAATCGTTGTTGAAGAAAGTCAACAGACCAACCGGCAGCGCCAGCGATGCCAGAAGAACCCATTTCCATTGGTATATCTGCTCTTTATAGTTGGCCCGGGCGAAACTAACGCTGAACAGCAGCCAGACGGCAGGCAGGAACGAGGCAACAAGCGGTTGCAGCCATTGCCGCAGCAGAAATTGCGTAGTAAATGGCGTCCGGTAAAAGAGGCCGACCAACCCTGCGTCAAGGGCAAACAACAGCATTCCCACAGCGAAAATCCGGTGCACAAAGGAATGCCGATCCTGCAATAAGGCTGTAATTGCAATCCCTGCTGTAAACACCGCCGCAGCACAAGCTATAAAAAAACTAAAGTTCATAGGTTAATAGTGACATGTGACGAGTGACGAGTAAATAGTTACAAGTAAATAGTCACGAGTAACGAGTAAATAGTAACGGGTGACAGGTAGAAAATAAAGTAAATAGTTACAAGTGACGAGTTACAAGAGAAAAATATCTTACTCGTAACTCGTTACTGTCTTTTTCGCGAGGTATACATGGGGAAGCCACATCATAAGTTGAACGTTTGGTTAAAGGCCGTTGCATTCGTTAAGAATATTTATCACGTTACAGGCGAGTTCCCGGCGGAAGAGAAATTTGGATTGGTTTCACAAATGCGTCGATCCGCCGTTTCAATTGCCAGTAATATAAGCGAAGGTGCCGGAAGAAACAATAAAAAGGAGTTCATACAGTTTCTGGGTATTGCCCAGGGAAGCTTATCCGAATTGGAAACACAACTGATCATTTCCCGTGAACTTGGATTTATTACGGAAAAACTGGCCGATGAACTCATTAACGAGTTGGACGCTATCTCAAAGATGATCATTGGCTTGCAGAAATCAATTAAAGAAAAATGACCCATGTGAACAGCGGAACAATAATTTATCCCCCAGAAACCAGGGAATTATATACCCGTAACAATTAACTATTTACTCGTCACTCGTTACTATTCACTTGTCACAATTTACTTTCTTTTCGCTTCTCACTCTTTATCAGAAAAAACAAAATTGCCGCCATCAATAATAAGCCCACGATAAAAAAAGGAATTCCTCCTTCCCGATGAAGCGGACTTTCAATGATTCTCGGATCCACATAGTGGCTGAGCAAGGCCAGCGTGGTAATCCGGATGCCATTTTTAAACATGGTCATTGGCACGGCGCACAAAACAAAAAGAAGCTTTTTCCACCAGGTATGCAGAAAAAGATGGCCTGCCAAAAGAGCAGTAATGAAAAGAGACAGACCGGAGCGGATTCCGCTGCATTCTTTGGCCACTTCAATACTTTGAGTCGGCAGTTGAAAGACAAATCCTTCCCGTATAAAAGGAACGCCGGATGCCAGAAACAGTAAATTTGCAAACTCCGTGGAACCCTTCTGAAGAAAAACAATGATTTCGTCCATAATAGATTCGGGTAGAGGGATTATGAAGACTAAAAATAACAGCGGAAACAAGGATGCTGCGAAAGCTTTCCTGCCGTAGCCAAGTATAAAAGCCCCCCAGAACAGCACCAAAGCGGAAGAGGTCAGCACCATCGCGTAATCATTTTGATTAAGGGAATCACCGTAAACCATTCCCAGGGTAAAAATAACCAAACCGATAATAATAATCGTCATTCCCGATATTAAGCTGTACTGCATTTTTCCCCAGATCTCTTTTCTTTTCAGATACAGAAGATAGATGCTTATTAAAGGTATGAAAGGGATCAGAGAATGATAGTCACGGTATAATTTTGATGCAAAAAGACCGGTTAAAGGCTCATACATGATAATCGCCGCAACTAAAACGGCGGCAAGAATGATGACATGTCTCAGCTTATCAACTTGTGTAATCTTCATTCAGTCTCGCTTTCTTTTAAGACTGCCTCTTTGAACGTTAGCCCCTTGCTATCTTTGTCCGAGAGCATCGGTTGATTGTGTAAAGGCCAGGCAATGGCCAGATCGGGATCATTCCAGATAATCGTCCGCTCATACTGTGGCGCCCAATAATCCGTCGTTTTGTAAAGAACTTCTGCAAACTCCGATAATACAAGAAACCCGTGAGCGAAGCCTTCAGGAATCCACAGCATGCGCTTGTTCTCGGCGGAAAGTTCCACACCCACCCACCGCCCCAACGTGGGAGAACCAATCCGAATATCCACCGCTACATCAAATACTTCGCCGGAAACAACCCGCACCAGCTTTCCCTGGGGCTGCTTAATCTGGTAGTGCAAGCCGCGCAGAACATTTCGCGCGGAACGGGAATGATTGTCCTGAACAAAGATCGTCCGTAAACCAGTTATCTCCTGCCAGACTTTCTGGTTGAAGCTTTCATAGAAAAATCCGCGTTCGTCGCCGAATACGCGCGGTTCCAGGATGAGAACATCGGGAATGGCGGTTTTAACGATATTCATGGTATGACTTCTCTCTAAAAATCCTTTCCAGGTAGTCACGATAGGATGATTTGGGCGTCTCTTCAATCACCTGCTTCATTTTCTCTTCATCAACAAACCCTAAACGAAAAGCGATCTCTTCCAGGCACGCAATCTTCAATCCCTGCCGTGCCTCCAGAGTGCCGATAAAATGACTGGCCTCCAGAAGGCTGGTGTGTGTCCCGGTATCCAGCCAGGCGATCCCGCGTCCCAGGGGAACAACATGCAGCCCGCCGCGGCGCAGATATTCCATATTGACATCCGTTATTTCCAGTTCTCCGCGGGCGGACGGCTTCATGGCCTTGGCTATTTCTGTTATTTGCAGGTCGTAGAGATACAATCCGGGCACGGCGTAATTGGACTTGGGGTTTTTCGGTTTCTCTTCTATGCTGATTGCTTTTCCCTCGGAATCAAATTCCACAACACCGTAGCGTTCCGGGTCATTGACATAGTAACCAAAGATTAGCGCACCGCTTTGAAATTCTTGGACAATTTTGTTGAGTTCCATCTTGCCGTAAAAGATGTTGTCTCCCAAAATCAGGCAGACGGCCTCGCCCGCGATAAATTCTTCGCCGACCAGAAACGCTTGGGCGATGCCTTTGGGCTCGGGCTGCACCTTATAAGCCAACCGTATCCCCCACCGGCTGCCGTCGCCCAACAGAGCGGCAAAGCGGGGCGTATCCTGCGGTGTGGAAATAACAAGAATGTCCCGAATCCCCGCCATCATAAGCGTGGCCAGAGGATAGTAGATCATCGGCTTGTCATACACGGGCTGCAGTTGTTTGCTGGCCACCAGTGTAAGGGGGTAAAGCCTGCTGCCCGCCCCGCCGGCCAGAATGATGCCTTTATTTATACCTGTCATTTATTATTACCTCTTAAAAGTTCATAGCTCATGTTGCCTGCCTCGTAAAAAGACCTTTTCCCGTTCATTGCGAACGAAGCGAAGCAATCTCATACACTGCAATTATTTTTTATCAATGGAATGCATCAACTGTTTAACATTTTTGCATTTTCTTATGCATCAGCCTTGAGTTTTCCGAATATGGTTTGTCCTATCAAAATCCTGCCTGTGAAAGATTTCCAGAAGGTAACTGTTTCATATAGTGATCTACTTTCATGATAGGGGATGAGTAACTGAGCGCGGAATTAATAAACTTCGTCGTGTCCGCCAATGTCGATTAAAAGGATTTCGGTCTTGCCTAAAAATTTAAAGATTACCCGGCAGTCAAAACTAACACTAAATGCCCAAAGACCTTCAAGCCTGCCCGTCAATTTATGAGTTCTCAGGCGCCGGTGAAAAGGATCTTTTGCAAACATTTCCACAGCGTTCCAAAATCGGCCCTTGAGTTCAGCGTCGTTCTTAACCTTCTTTTGGTAAGCTTTCTTGAACCCTTGGTCCCAGGCTACCTTAATCACTTTCCAGATCCTTGTATAACTCTTTTACAGTTCCGCTCTTAGTCACCCTTTTCCTGAAACCGGCCATCGCTGTTTTTGCCCTCTTGGCAATGGCCTCTCTTTTCGCCTCTATCAACTGCTTCCTGATCACTTCTGCCGCATATTCCTTATCATCAAGGGGCAAGTGGATAAATTCATCAATTAGGTTGTTCACCGTTGCTGTACTCATTTATTAATGTCCTCACTTTCCATCTTCTCTAAATTCTTCAAGGGCCTCATACTCCTCTTTTTGATCTTTCATTTGTGATAAAATCCGTTACATCAAAACTTCAATTTATGGATATCTCAGTATTTCCCACTTCCATGGGTTTTGAACGAATTATAAGAGTCGGCCTACTTATAGTCAACATGCAAATCGATCATCAAAGAAAAGGATGGGCTTTGTCTTGTCCCCCGCAAGCGGGGGTGCCGCGTAGCGACGGGGGTGGTTGGCTGCACTCGTCATGATTCACTGCATCTTTGCCTTGCCCTTTTAACTTGAACTCGTAACCTGTTACTCGTCACTATTCACAATTCACAATTTACTATTCACCCGTCACTAATTTTTTACTCCTTGCTCCTTTGTCCTCGAACCTTGCACCTTACTCCTGTTACTCGTCACTATTCACTATCTACTATTCACTTGTTACGATTTATTTGTTACTCGGTAATTAAAAACACCCTGAACTTATTTTGCAATCGGTACGTGTGTAAGTGGCACGTGGCAGGCATGCTTGAACAGATTTCAGGATTTGGTAAAAACCATTTATGTCATTGCGAACAAAGTGAAGCGATCTCGGGAGTTCTTGAAAAGATTAGCTTGCCATAACATCGAAAAGACTGTTGCACAATAGCTGTTAGTCATTGTGCAACAGTCTCTTTCACATCTCCGTATTACTTATTCCTACTAATCTTAATTCTTGGTACCACAGCGGAACCAGAGAGAGGAAGTGTGGCCGGACTGCTATAATACAAAGAGGTTAAATTAACATTGGCCGTCTTTTCGCCTCCTGAAGTCGGGGAAAAGACAATTTGGAAAGTGCAGTTACCCGAGGCGGCAACAGTATCCCCCGTACAATGATCAGTTGCAGCGGGTATGGAGAACTGATTCGCATTCGTTCCTGAAAGAATGATGGAACTGATCGAAACAAATGAGGCACCAGTGTTGCTGAGTGTGACCGTCTTAGAAGGCAATGTGCCGACAAGCACACCGGTGAAAGATAAAGATGTTGGAGAAAAAGACATAGCAGGAACCTGGCCTGTCCCTGTTCCGTTTACTGCTACCAGTTTCGTCGTATTGGAATCGTTGTCGACAATGGCAACATTAGCTGCTTTTGCACCTACCGACGAGGGAGAGAACTTTGCCTCGAAAGTACAACTTCCTGTTGACGGAGCGATTATCTTACCGGTGCAAGAATCATTTTGAATAGAAAACTGGTTTGCATCAGTTCCCGTCATACTTATGGCATCGACATTTAGATTCCCACCACTTGTAGTTACAGTAAATTTCTGAACTGGTGAGGAAGTATTTATAGGTAAGGTACCAAAATCCTTCGTTGATGGAGATACAGCTATCGTCGGAGGAAGTCCCTGAGCATTCTCAGTTGAACTACGCAAAGGATGAGGATAGGTGTAGGGAGTATAAGAAGAAACCCACGCAGTTCCATTCCACTTATATAATGTGCCGGATATTGGCGTGGTTGGATTTGCACCAACTTTATCATTAATTGATGTGCAACTTTGGTCTGTTGCCCAAAACCCAACGCCTATGATCGTGGGTTTAATAGCATTCATTTGTGCTAAAGTGCCGCAACCGATGCCGCCGCCTGTGCCTTTCCCATCAAAAGATCCTGTTTTCTGAATAAAATAATCTGTGTTTTCAACACTAATAGCACCATCACCATCTGTTGCATGATATAATGTCGTCAACGTTGATGAATAATAGTTTGCCCAGTAATATGAATCAGTAACCTTTTGCTTGTATGTAGCACAAGCACCTGTTCCTTCCGGTTCTTCATTGCGTACTCTTATTAAAGGATTAGCAGCCTTATTCTCTATTTTATTATAAAAGAAGCGAGCACGCCCTCCACGATGATCATACATCCACGATATATTACCGTTAATAGATGATATTTTATTCCCATATGCCTCACCAGCTATTGAACCCTCCGGAACACCGTTTAAAGGTTGATTCTGGTGCATATCAAACCAAGGAGATAAAGCTGATGCGTCAGAATATACGATTGTATTATAACGATAAACCCATCTACCACCATGCCCACCGTCTGCCGGAACAGTGATGGTATTAAATGTATTATCTTCTACATACATATAATTGGCATTGCCAAAAGTATGTTGAGTTAATGTTGTCTTGCTACCTCCAATAGCATGATCCCAACTTTGGCATAAGTTTTCGTTGTTACCTGCAAGACTTATTTCCACACTATTGTTAAACACATTATTGTATATTACACCGTATAATGGCCCTTCCGACATAATCATTCTATTAGCAGCATTGGTTACTTTGTTATCGTGTATCTCAATTTGTGATTGAGGTTCGGCAGTACCAACGTGCATGTAAAGCCAATGATTAGTTACCCAAGTGAAACCAGATATTTCAAACGGGTCTTTACCATCGAGACTAGGGCTGCCAGGTATATATGATACGGCATAATCTGATGAACTTACAGTACTGGTTATTGTTAATTTGTCCCTTCCTGGCCCAACTAATCTAATACCTTTTGTGATAGCGAGTTTAGTATTCCACGTTTCAGAACCATCGCCAGCAGTCACATTAATTGTATCTCCAATTAACGCTTTCTGTACGCAAGAATTTACTGACGTATAATCAGGTGTCGTTGTCCATGTTGGGCTTGATCCTGTGCAAGCTGCGTAAAGCATTGAAGGCATCAATAACAACAAAACTACTAACATGCTCCCTTTTAATTTTTTTTGTTTTTCACTTATCATAGTGCACCCTCCCGACTTCCTTCATTTGGATTAAGTCTATACCTTTAGATATAGACATGCTATATCTTTCGGTATACCCAATCCTAAACTTTAATGTAAGTCAAGAGAAATGTGCATATAATTTCCTGGATATTTGCAATATATATTTAAATATAAATACTTTATTGTATTTCATATTTTATTATTACATATCATACAGGATTTTTGCAGGTTTGTAATTAACGGCAACAATCTAATATTTTGTAGTCTTTATGTGGTAAAAGATACATTGCTCACAAAAACGAGCACCGCAAAAATTAAAGTGTCTGCTATTAATTTACATTCATTCCAATGGCACCATACCTTGACTTGATACCGAAAATTCTCTGACTCAATAATCAGGAATCAGCAATAAATGTGCCATAGAATGTTTTGCGATTATAAGTTATTAATTTTAACGATGAATATTTGACATATTAACTCGACATATTTCTAAGAAAAGCAAGGCTTTGTGTATGGATTATCATACTTTAATATACATCCAATACTGGAATATGCGGTAATACTGCGAATATTCAGTGAATGGTTATTCCTTCAGTTTCTCCGGTAATCCAGGAGATTAAAGTTGTGTTTCTTCAGCAGAACATAAAGATCGCGATATTCCGAGATCACAATACAGGTTATTACCTTTCGAATCGATGAGAGTTTTGCATAACTCTTTTTTTCGGAGCATCGGAATGTTCTCAACGGAGAAAAGCCAACAAGTAATATAAGAATGCAGGAATAGCCTTCTGCTATGTCATTTCGGTTGCAATTGATCCCAATCCTGATCGGCTTTGGTTATGAACCAACTTTTTTTCAACTCTTCAAGTTTAGTTCTGAGTCTTGTATCTTTGCACAATACTATTGGATGATTCATTTCCATTTTCAAAAAACCCAGTTTTGAGAGCACCTTGTGATATTCTCGCTGCGTTGCTGGAATTTCGATCATAATTACACTTTTACCGAAGAAATGGATGGCATGTTTGATCAAGTCTTCGATCGTCTCATGATCGTCAGGATCAGCAAATAGATCAGCTATAATACCTACATTAAGTTCAACTGCTGCAGGTTTACGAACTACTATATATCCTGTCGTTGCAGAATTCCGTGTAGCAATAAACATCCGATAATCCAGTTGAGGACGACTATCCGAAAACCTCCAATTTAGAAATTGCTGGTCTCTTTTTGTGATAACTTTGAACTTGCTGCTTATATTGTTCCATAATTTGTCTACGTCATTGTTAAAATGATCTATCTCCTTTATATCTAAACAGAGATCTTTATTTAAGCTCCATGAAAAAATATCTCTTACGTCTATTAAAATATTGGCAAATAATGTTATTATTTTGTCTGCCCAAAGATAACATCCAAGCTTCGCGATCCTTTTCATCCAACTATGATTAGAAGTTTTTTGCATAAGGAAATAGAATACCGAGTCTTTGTCTATTTTCTGAAACCTGCGATAAGTCGGTATCGGTTCTAGCCTTAGAGGATTCATTCGATATAAAATACGTTGCGTGGCTTTGGCAAAGGCAATAGCTAAAAATATTTGAAATTGCTCAACAACCGCTTGAAACAACCGTTGTGCAACCCCCTCTCCGCGGCATTCCGGAAGCACTATAAGATCACATCCTGCTACAGCTGGATGTATTTCTTCACCGATTTTCATATAACTTTGAATAGCACATAATTGTCCAACAATATGACCGTCTTTTATCGCAATAAAAATAGGAAGTGCTTTTTGTGATTTATTGGTTAAAGGGTGTTCATAAAACGCCCAGTTCCATCGATCGGGAATTTTGTCCTTTGCGTGATCACCATAGGCAATATTAATAAAATCCCAAATATCCTTTTTATCATCTATCGTAGCCTGTCTTATTATTGTTTCCATATAGTTGCACTAATAAAAAAAATGAAAGCAAATCAAGCCCGCTTTCATACAGTCAATCTGCGCCATTGTTTAAACATCCGTACAGCATCCATATTTCCGAATACACGAGATTTAAAGATCGATAGAGGCATACTATCATTTACGATATCTCTGTGCAGAAAGTATCGATTCGTTACAGAACTATTAAAACCCGGGGTTGTTGTCACCGCCCCTTTATATCCCACTGATATCAATTCATCGATAAGATCTATTTTGGGATTCGTGTGCGCTCCAGTTGGATAAGAAAAATAATTAATTTTTGAACCAGTTATTTTTTCCAATTTGTGTTTATCTTCAGCTATCTCATACCTTAATTTTGAAATATCATTAATTGTATCAAGACTACAATGGTTGATGGTATGTCCACCAATGGTAAAACCTTCGCCAACCAAAGTGCGCACATTTCTATACGTTAAGCCGCCCGTTATTATTCGCGGTGGTAATTTCACAAAAAGATTATTCTGTGTATATTTTTGTTCTTCGTGCTTTTGTAAACCCACAAAGCCTGATGAAATAAAAAAAGACGCGGGCAAACGCAGCTTCTTAAGAACCGGCAAAGCATGATCTATCCATCCTTTGTACCCGTCATCGAAGGTAATAACGATATTAATTCTCTCTATACATAATCGGTTAGCAAAAAAATCATCTAGACTTATTACATTTGTGTTGTGCTTCAAAAAACGTAACTTGTTTTCAAATTTAGTTATTGATTCTGGTAAAACATCATGAAAAACTAAAAACCTTGACACAGCAGAATGTCGCCGCTTTAGCACAATGTTTCTGATAGTTGAAAAACGCAGATAGTAAAACAATAAAACAGCCATATCTTGTTTAGAATATAGCATTTAATGCATTCCTATTTCTAAAACGAAGCACATTGAAATTTACAAGTCGAATTATCCTGCATCAATTCAGTGATTACTTTACTTTCCATTTTTCTCCAAAGACAAAATCATACTTCTTAGGAATAAAACGCGCTAACCCTCCTGCCGGATAGCAAGTTAATTCACCAAAGTATATTCTACCGCCGACACTGTAGAGATCGACTCTAATGAAATCAAATCCATGAGCAAGAGATTCGGCTATCCGCAACATGTCCTTATAATTATCCGGCGATACAACCTGTCCAGGATAAAGTTTTTGACCATTGTATAACTCCAGCGGCTCAAAATCGCATGTTACTATTCTTTCAGAGGCATCCCCAAAGCGATCATAGCTTACCTGAATAAATTCCGCCCTGCCCGAGTAACAGAAGAATTTGTAATCCTCTGGAACTTGACCATTATTATCGAGAAATGATTCAATCATGATTGTTGGTGTAATATTTTTGTAAGCCCACGTTATGCCAAGCCCTTTTTCCTGACAGAAATTTTCATTAAGCCATTTCCTTAATTGATTCTTGATTTGCGGAATATCCATGAGTGTTTTGTTTTGGACAATAATATTATAACCACAGCCATGATTAGCTTTAATTACAAATTTATTTGGCAAATCCTCAAAAGGAATATTTTCCGGATTATCACCATACCAGAGAAGTGGAATCAAATAATCGCTTCCACCTTTTTGGGCTATATAGTCCCGAACACGAAATTTATCTGAGACTAAGGTTAATAACGGATCGCGATTACAGAGCATACGATGCCATATTTTTTCACTGAATGTTTTTGGATTTTCAAATTCTGGCCAATAGCGATGCGATAGCCAAAATTGGGGGACACACGAACATCGAAGTAATGCATCAGCAGGCTTGTTACCTAGATGACGAGCATATGCTCTGCAAATTGGCCAATAAAACACCTTGGACAGCACCGCGACTAGATTCATATATATTCCTTTTTCAGTTACTCGATCCTTCGAAAATTCCAAGCAATTTAACTTTCCGATCAAAATCTCCACACAATTCAACAGGTTCTGAGCATGACTCTTTTTGAGAAAACATCTATTTTTCAGGCACTTTCAAACACAAACCATATAAACCACAATATCCCTCGCAGCAACTAATTGAATTTATTCGATTAACCATGGTACAGCAGTAATGAATCCTTATGTTGTAGACAAAGTCTTTGTTATTCATTTTAAACAATAGACCATTTCTAATTTTTTGCTTTTCTTTTTCATTTTGACAGGGAATCATAAACGTTTGACCAAGTTATTCCTCCTTCTTTTTTCATTATATTATAACCGACTAGAATAATAAGAAAGAAATTCATCACCGCACCTAAGATAGAAAATAGATTAATGGTTTGCAATGCGGTTAAATATAAACCGCCAACAGCTAATATAGAAATCCTTGCGGCTAGCAAAACCAGATCGTAGAAGAAAACAGTGCGCTGCATTCTAATTATTCTGGCAAAAAGAACTGCCGGCACATTACAGAAAACAAATAACATCCAAACCATTAAACCTCTAGCGTATTCGCCTGCCGTGTACCATTGCGGTCCCAAAATCAAGGCAAATATGTGTGGCGCCCAAATTATTAAAATCAACGCTGGGAAAATGCCCACTGCAAAAAGACCAAAGGTAGTTTTTGTATAAAGTGGTAAAAGGTTTCGCCCATTGTGCTGCGTTTCACTTGCTTTCTGGAAAAGAACCTGCCTCAAAGCACGAGTCAGCAGGCCCATGGGCGCTGACAAAAGGCGCACACCAAAGGCATAAGAACCAGCAACTGTAATGCTAAAAAAATGGGTTAAAAGTAAAACCGGCAAACCAGATGATAAAGCATTGATTAAATTTTGGGAGGCGGAGTACATGGGAAAATCGTGGTATTCCTTTGCCAATTCTTTCATCCGGACCCAACTGATTTCATGGGCTTTTTTTCTAGAATCGGACAGAAAAACATGGAGTAGATTTATACTAGCCAGTAAGTCCGCAAGGATAGTGCTGACAATTAATCCGATTGGGCCGGTTTTAAAAAAACCAAACCCAACCTGCATACCATTAGAGGAAATGCTTCGGATGACCTGAGAGACCGAAGTATGCTTAAATGCTTTAGCGCGCACACACCAAGCTTGAAGCGTAACATTAAAACCGGTAATTAGAATAGTAAAAACGAGTAAAGCGAGCATCCATACTCCAGGCGCTTTCATCAGTTCAAGCATGTAAGAAGGAGCCATGAGGCAGACGAGCATGCAAAGAAAAGATATGATGATGGTTGAAAAACAGGAAATAAAAAAAAGATTTAGCGCATCATTTTTCTCTTTTGGCAGCATGATTGCCTGGCTGTATTCCATCGTGATTCCTGCTGAAATAACACCAACTACAGCGTTAAAAGAACCAAAAACACCGAAGTCTGCCGGAGTGAAAAGCCGGCTGATAACAGGTACTAGCGCAAAGCCAATTATTTGGGCTAATGCCGTGCCTGACATAACAATGATTACATTCTTGACAAATGCAGAATTCTTCAGCCGAGCGAATCCATTTTGTAACAACAAAATCATAGATTAAGAAAAAGGATCAATATGTAACGGAAGATATTCAAATTAAAGATCAAAGTATAGATAACTATTGTGAATATTTTAAAAATAAATATTGTCTGAAATAAACTAGGGATCTATCCACTTGAATAATCGCGAAATTAATGATGGTGCAGGTTTGCTTTAATGACAATTTACGTAACAAGTTGTCCATCAATTTGATGGTGACAACACATATGTATGTAAAATGATATTTGACTGATAATTTTACTATCATTTAATTATTGAAAAACTGACAACGATCGAAACGATATCTTAATTGCTTGATGATTTTATACATTCCAATATCCTTCATCCAAGCCTTGATCTTATCTTTTTGGGTCGCTGGTGGATTAAACGGAAATTCCAGCAACTCTGGCCATAGTTGCTGGAAAAGATCATGAAAAATATCATGTTGATTTTTTTTTGCCGCAAGCATGAGTTCGTAAATATAATGGCTATCATATGGATCGAACTCTTCGATTGCGATGTCAGATTCCGAATTACCCACAGCGCCCCAATTGCCCAGTAAACATTCCCATAAAAACAGCTGCATAATATCTATATTGTATTTTTTTGTAAAAGGTATTGTTTCTTTCAACCACTTATCACATTGCTCTGCCGCATATTTTGATTTTCTATACTTGAGACACCATGCCAGGTAATATCCATCTAAATTGTGAGGCGGTTTATCATAGTATTCTCGCCCTATTTCACCAACGCCCAGTATATTAACTTTTTCTTGATGGTTTTTATAATAAACATTATAGATAGCTGGTAATATTAAATCTTTTGCTAAAAAAGTATTGCTCAAAAAAATTTTTTTGAATTCTTCATCCACAGGTCCTTCGACATTATGAATGTGAAATGGCAACTTCAACCTATTACATATAGCTCGCGGTATACTGATGTCCGCGCTTTCACTAGTTAGGTGCTTATGTTTGTTGATGAAATAGTATACTTGGTTTCGTACATCTCTGGATGCTGCAAGAAGAGATCGACTATCAATACCTGATGTTATCGCCATCATGACATCATATCGATTTGTAACGGCTTTGAGTACACCTTTAAGGTAATTTGTTGCAAGTTCTACGGCTTTATTAAGCTCGATGTTTTCGAGCATTCTTCTAGGCCAATATCTACTAACAGACATAGTATTTAGATCAAGGTAGTGATTCGGCATCAGATGTTTTACTTTATCAAAACATGTTTCATCACCAACCCATAATCGGCCATTTCGCAGATAAGGAAGGTGATTATTTATGAAATCTAATAGTTCAGGATTTAATGACTTTTCAATGAGAGGCTGTGAATAGCGAACAAGCAAATTTGGCTGTGACCCACATACAACATTATTATTGCTCTGGCAGTAATATACTTCTCTAAGTGAAAGAGCATCCTGAATAAGATAAAATTCTTTTTCACCCCAATATAAAAGTACGTATCTTCCGGGGTGGAATTTAAGGGCAGTGATCAATTCATGAAAGCTGGCATTTGATAGCAGTAGATTTTGCAAGATATCTTTATTAGTAGCTTCATAATTTTGTGGATCAAAAAAGTACCCTAACAGAACCAACAACTTGCCGTTGTCACCGACTGCTGTTGTTTCGAGGTCAGGGTGAATATGCAAATAGTAATTACCTATTGTCATAACTGGCCAAGTGTCAAGTTCTGGTACTACTTGCCTAACCAGCAAAAATTGTCTTCTGTATTGTAGTCGATTTATCATTTGCAAACCTCTTCTGTCTTATTTTCAGAGCTCCTGGTGCACTGTTGCTAAAATAACCTAAAAAGGGAAATTGCTTTTCATCAATTTAGGTAATTGGAGGAGTTACCTTTGCATTTTGAAAATCAAGTTGTCTCATATTTTCTCACTCAATTACGATGCCGTCCAATTTAGTGATAGTTATTCCTGCAATACTGTTACAGGCAGTTGCTCATAGGTATACCAATAAATAAGCTAGCAAGCGTCACATAAGGCCAAAATAATTTGCTCTCTTTCAGCGGGCAATAGATACCGCCAATTCTTGCGGCGGGGCAGTTCATTTATTAATTTCACCTCACATTTTCCATGCGAAACATTTACTTTAAATTTTTTGATGTAGATGCGACCAAAATAAAAAGTAAAATGGTCGGCAAAGTGTTGGAAAACGAAGTAACAGAAGATTCTGCTATATTATGGACCACAGCAATGAGCAGAAGACAAAACCAAAGAATGCCCCAATCATAATTCTGTGTCATTTTTTTTTGCGCTGCCCGACAGTTGGCAATCAGAAACATTGACAGTAAGAAAAGTCCCAAAAAGCCGGTATCCAAAATCGTATCGAGGTATCCATTGTGTGCGTGGCTGGATGTTTTTTCACGTATCGCGTCTGTCCAGAAGCCGCCGAATCCATGACCCAAGAAAGGTTTATCTATAGCGAATGGGACGAGGAACGCCCAAATATCGGTACGTCCCGTTAAGTTTTCCTGTCGGTTGAGCGTGGTTGAGGGATCATAAAACACAAAACCACCAACAAATGGCGTGACTGTCCCATAGATAATGATCAAAACTATTATAATCGTCAGCATGTTTGCACCGATGATTATTTTTAGTTTTTTTAGCCATAATAATGCCTTAAACGCTATCAATGTAACGACCAATGTTGCTGTGGAAGTTGCGGAATATGTAAGGGTATGGTTTGGTCCCGTAAATAAGTAGATTGCCAGCAGAAAAATGAATACTTCAATATAGGTTTGATACCATGTAACGGCGATATCATCGCCCTTGCGTCTTCTGATAAATGTCCAGACAAAATAAATAATAGCAAACATACATAAAAAGGCAAGACCATTCTTCTGAGTACTCACGCCGTCCCACATCAACAGCCCCGACCAGCGTCCATATTCTACACCCAAATATGGATAGTATTTTATCAGCATAAGGGAAAAAGGTACGTGGACATAGATTGTTCTTACGAATATGCTTTGCAGCGCTTTGAAAGGATCGGTTTCCGTTGCAATGGCAAAAGCCATTAAAACGGGGATAAGGGTTCTACTCCAACGTTTGAAGGAAACAAAAGTCATGTCGCTCCACAAGACGCTGACAAGCGTCATAAAGAGCAACAGCACTACCCACGGATTCTTTTTGAAGGTTTCGAACCAGTTAAAATTTCTTTTTATGATTATAAGCAGTCCAAGGCATAGTAATATTATTAATACGTTGCGGTCTAGTGGACTGCCGTCCTCCATGGTTGCACCACCTGTCCCAAACCAAACTGCCAGGGGCTTGCAGGTGGAAAGCAAAAACCAAATAGTGGGTACCCATAATGCCATAGACACTTCAGGATATTGTTTGCGCTCAAGACGCAAAAGAAAAAGCACGAAGATTGTGCAGAGTAATAAAGCTAGGATTGGGGGCATTTTTTAAGGATCAAGGTTAAAGGACCGCTACACTTGAGGTAGGAGGTACGCATCACTTTAGGCTAAAAACTACAGCAACCATAGAAACATATGTCTTAATTTATTTCTCTAGACATTGCGTTTCTTGGCCAAATCAAGTCCCATCATGGTTAGCAACCAGCTCAGGTGATATGTGCACTTTTCCGCATATTTAAGAAATTGATGTCTTCCTGTGAAGGCACTAAAAGGTAATATCATTGTATAAACCAAAAATACAATGCTGATCTTTATGGGAGTGTACACCCTTGATAATCCACGCTGTAAGGATGCGCTGTATTTTCGTGCGTTTGAACCCTGAAGAACAGCGCGCTTCAGGTAATAGCTTTTTGTCTGACGTTCGCATGGAATAATTTCGTAAACGGGTGCTTCTTCAACGGCAACAAAACGATAACTCCGTTGCATTGCTTCTCTGAAGAACTGTTTATCTGAACCGCTGGTTTTATACTTTAAATCAAAAAATAATTGATGTTTGTCAAAAACATCCTTTTTGAGCAGGACATTTCCTGTCCGAGTCTGCTCCCATGACAGAAGTGTGCCTGTGCGGTGTACCGGACGTTCACAAAACTGGCTTTTTACTAACCAAGTAGGTGGTTGCTTCTCGAAAAATGGATGGACAGGCCCAAGTGCACCATCTACATCAAATATTTGGATTGCTTTATACATTGTGATTAACCAGTGCGGGGGGGGAAATTCGTCATCATCAATGATGCCGATGTAATTGCCCTTGGCCAAGCGCAATGTATGGTTTCGGGCTGCCGCGATGATTTGCACCGGTTCAATACCATAGGTGATATCCAAACCCAGTTCACTTTTTAATCGTGTCACTGTTTCCCGGGCAGGGCCTGTTGCATCATTATCCACCACGACAATAGAATAGTCAAAAAGGCCTTCTGTTTCCTGCAATGCCATCTTTTTTAGAAGCCTTTCCAGCATTTGATTGCGACGATAAGTGCAAATACAAACAGAAATGTGGTCTTTCATAAAGCTGTCCTTATTTACGGATTATTTCATTGGATGTGTTGCTGTATATTCTATATTAGAATAAGGTGAATAACGAAATAAGATTAAATTCTATTTTAAGAATGTTGTTTACCTAATCTGTTTTTTAACCAAGGTAATAATGAATCGGTGGCGCGCGCCAGCCAAGTGGTAATCGCACCCGGATAGCAATTGAATCTTCCAAGGTCATATATGTCCTTGCCACTTTTTCCTGCAAGTCCCGCCTTAAACGAATAGGTGCCGGGATTTGTTTGCGGATTGATGCCATATAAGTTATAGCTTCGACATCCGTTATTTTTCATCCACTGGATTGCTTTCCATTGAAGCATATAAGAGCCTTTATTTGCCATGCCTTGCTCGTTCGTTGCACCAAATAAATAGACGCCTGTTTCCCCGATGGTTGCACAGATAGCACCGGCTGAAATTACACCTTCGGACTTACACAGAAATATCCGCATTTTGTATTCAAGCGGCAGATTCTGCTGTATCATTCTAAATTCGTTAATATCGTTAGGTTCCTCGAATTTCTTTCTATCCAGCAAGGCACGATATAGTCCGATAAAGTCGGCAAACAGAGCATCATCGGTGCCTTCGATCACTTCCAGTTGGTTTCGTTCCGCCCTATTAAGGTGACCGCGCCATTTCGGATCCAATTTTTTTCTCAAATCATCGATAGGCGTGCTGACATCGATGATTAGTGTACGACCCCGCTTTTCTTCAGGCACGGGAGTGTATCCTTCTTCCGACAAAATGTCGGTGTATGTATTTGAATTGTCATCAAACAAAATAGGAAAAATTCGAAGAATCAAACCTCGCCGGTGGACATACTCATTCCGAAGCGCGCGCAACGCTTGCTGAAATATTATGGGATCAGGGGCTTGATTCACAGGCTGCCATAGAGGACCCCAACGAATATAAGCGGCCCCCCAACCAAGGAGTGGAATACTTGCAATTCGGGCCTGTGCAGCAGCGACGACTTTTTCAGCCACATGCAAAACAAGGTGACTTATGTTTTCTTTCCCACATCTAATTGCATCATAATCCCAAGTCTGAAAAAGATTTGCGTCTGAAAATTGATCAATAATTTTATACCATCCATCCTTGTCAACAGTGTCGAATTCCGCAGTATATCCATTTCCCAGAGGTCGTATTTTGGAATCCTCAGTAACAGTAAAAAAGTTATTCATGCGTTAGTCTCCAATTATGTATGCTTTGAAAGCTACCACAATGGGTAGAATTCATTAAATGCTTATATTGATCACTTAAGAGAAATTTTATTTCTTCCATATTCTCCGGATGCACTTCAATCTCAACTGTCTCTTGGACGGCACGGTTAAAAATACTCCGAAGACGTTCATAATTTTGAATAGGTAGGATACTAAAAAAACTATCGGTCGAAATATAATTTCTGAAAACAAAGATATTCAGGATATGTCGATACAATAGATTGAATGGATTCTTTTCGCCCTGATCAAAGGTGAATGTCCTGCGTACACGCACGCCTTTTGGGATCATTCCACCCATAAGTATATTTGCACAAAGATGCATGTGATGATGACCGTTATAAAAATCTGGATTCCTGCCATACAGGCGCATGAATTCTTCCTGCTGCGCCAAAAATAGAAAATTGAATGAATTGATCAACAATGGGTTGTAAATGATTTGAGCTAGTTTGTTCTTTGTAAGATACGACACAACCTTATCGTGGTGGTAGCGAAGTTTAAATGGTATGTTGGATATGTTGAAGGGCATCGTAAAATTAAGATGCAATCCCACTTCCATGCCGTTCTGCGTGGCTAGTGCTGCAGCGCGCGCTGAATCTTCCATATAAACCATAGCACTGGCGGCTGTTATCCGTTTGTTTGAAAAGCATTGAAGAATGCTGTTTGTGGCATGTCTGGTTTTGCCGTAATCATCGGCAGTAATAATTAACATGACTTTTACTGGTAAAATCCAATCATATAACCATATTGATTTAAATAACTATGCGTTGATCATAACGACCAGATAGTGATATTACGACCAAAAACTCGAAAACGTCGTACTTCGCTAAACTTACGGTAATTGGACTTTTCCAAGACACGTAGACTCGATTTGTTCCAAGTAAAAATTTCCGCAACTGCCCTGCTCGTACCTTCCATTTTTAGCTTTCTCAACAAAAAGTTCCAAAGCAGTGGATGGAGGCCTTGCCCACGATATTGTTCAAATGTTAAAACATCAAAAATATAGACATCATGAGGTGTGAGCGGTAAATACCATGGTGAAATCGTTTTCCCGCTGATTGACCACGTAAATCCTGCGATGTCCCCATTCAATTTTAGTATCCAAAGTACAGCGCCTTTACTGAATCGCTCTTTGACTTTATCCATCATGTCGTCATTTATCCAGTAATCAATGACCTTTTGCATATTTGGCTGATTAGCCTCAGAATATGTTTTTTTGCATTCAATAATGATCCCTGGTGGCAAAGTTAAGACTGAATCATTAACTTCATTTAACTCTGCATAGATAAGTGCCACATTGCTCTTGAAAATAATTTGATATGGCTCTTCAAGAAATCTAAGAAGTGTTTTCCAAATGCCTCTCTTGTGATAATAATTCATTAAACGCTTAACGAAATAAGGCATTTGCATCGCTTTATGCCTCCTCGTAATTCTTAAAACGATTGTAATCATCATTTTTTTGAAAAAGTCTTTGTTTGTTTTTTGTTTGATCAAATATGGCGGCCATTGGTTTTATATGTCAAAAGAATCTCTTGAAATGCTATGGTGCGGATGTCATCTTCGAAAGGACTTAATTTTTAAGACCAATTATTGAAGGCATATATTTATGAAAAAAAAGTGAAATTGGGACACACATTAGAATTGAAGTCATAACGTATAGAACCATGAATAATAAATTTTCTTTGAAATCATATGGTAAGCCAAGTAAGACAATACCTATACCAGTAAAAATGCAAAAAAATATCTGATGCAAAGGAAATATAACAATTGTATTTTTTGATAACCATTCAAAATATCTATTGGGCGGTATGATGTGACTTAAATATATAACCGACGTAATCCCTATACATGCTGATAAGAAAAAAAGAATAGGATTCTGAAAATTCATGGAAGCCATACTAACCATTCCGTTTCTCTTGACTATAAAAAATAATATAATTGATAATACTATAAAAGCAAACAAATTGATAGTTGCCGAATTAAACATAATTTTGTTGATAACCCCTTTTACCTTTGTTATATATCCTAGAGTGAAAAAGAACAATGCGACAATACTAATATCGATATTCCATGGTAATTTTATTTTGGGATTATTGCAGATATTCGCAAATGTTAAACTAATAATTAAAATTAAAGCAAATGAAAGCCATAAGTTCTTATGTATATATTGATAAAGTAATGCAAATATATTTGAAGCAATAAAAAGACATGTAAAGAACCAGAGAACGACACTTATAGGATAAAGATGCCCATTAGTACCATAGAGAACGCCAATCAATGGATTGTAAAGGTGTGCTGCGTTAAATATACTTTTCTTTTGGATTAATTCCATTATTATCCATAATAAATATGAAATGGACCAAAACGAAAAATATGGAATGATAAATCTTTTGTATTGAATTTTTACAAAAAACCATATCCCTTTTTCAATGTTGACCGTGTTTATAAGATAGCCGGATAAAAAAAAGAAAATAGGCATATGAAAACTATAAATATAATTATAAATTAATTCATTTGGACCTTTTGTGTGTCCTAAAACGACTAGCAAAATACCGAAGGCTTTTGCATTATCTATCCAATGCGTTCGCAGAAATACCTCCCAATGTTTATAAAGCGATCTTTAATATGTGCAATTATTTGATGCATATTTGCTCAAATATTGAATCCATTATTCTGGATGTTAATAGAATTTCTCGATATGGTATGGGGACAGGAGCACCATCAGTAATCGAACGATAAAATGACTCGATGAGATATTTTCTGCCGGCATCCATATGAAAGTCCATAGCCAGAAAAAGATGGGCATTGTGAGCAAAGTTAGATAGATACTGCTTGGCAAAACTGATCGGTGGAATAAAATGTTCGGCGAAGCTCTTGTAATTGCCGCCTTGTAATTTAATAAGCAATCGCTTGTCTTCATCGATCATAATGCCGTTCTTGGAACCATAAATTCGAAATTGATGCAACGATGGCTTCATTTGCGTAGAAAATGTGAAGTAGGCTGTTGTGCCTTCTTCTTCACTGATAATGGCTCTCAGTTCATCAATGAGCACTTTTTCTCCCAATTTCTTCAGAAAAGGGCTTATAAAACCATGGGCAATGACTCGAGGGTTATCGCTTGCAAAGAACTCGGCAATTTTAGATACTCCGTGACTGATGATGTTGTGCAGTAACCCGCCGGGTAAAGTGCGTGCCCAGTGTTGTTTATCGTCCAGTAAAGACTTTGCATAGACAGCATCACCGAGGTCATAGCACCAATAACTTTCCAGATGTACCGGGGCGTCGCCCAAATAACCATTTTGAATCAACTTGCGCATTTGTCGAGCAACAATACTAAATTGTGCGTCGTGACCAACTGTTATTTTGCGTCCGGTTTCATTCGCCTGTGCAATCAGTTTTTCAGCCTCAGAGGTATTTAATGTAAAAGGTTTTTCAACATACAGGTGGCAACCAGCTTCCAGGCATTGCATTCCGATTTTAAAATGTGTCTGGGGAGGCGTTGTTATATGAACGACATCAGGATGTATTTCATGGAGTAGTTTACCAAGATCATCGAAATAACGTTTCACAGGAAATCGGTCGTAAAGTTGTTTGGCCATTAGTTCTTCCATGTCACAAACCGCCACTATTTCACAATCCGGGATCTTTTGAATTTCGGTAGCATGGGCATCGGCTATTTTCCCGCATCCGACAATGGCAATTCTAAGCATTTTCACCCCTGGTATAACAATAGTCAAAATATTTGTTTAAACCTTCAGCCGTCGATACTTTCATTTGCCAGCCTAAACGATTTTTAATTTTTTCGTTGCTGTATCGTGTTTTTTTCCAGTAGGCATGCCATTCATTCCGGGAAAAAATAGGGGGCAATTGCCCTTGCGAGGCGATGGAATATTTTTCCCAAAGGCAACACAACAAATAACTCAAGGCATGTGGGAAATAGATAGATTTAAATCTTTTTACATTCTTTTTATATTGTTTTAAAAAATACCGGCTGGTCGGCAAATCATCATCTACAATATTGAATGTTTCGCCATCTATACCTTGCACAAGACCGGCCAATATGATGGCATTTGCACAATTGTCGACATAGGTTAACGCAATTTTATTTGATCCCCCCAGATGCATGAACACGCCAAATGTGTCGATCCCAACTCTACCCGATATTGCCACTTTGCCCGGCCCATAGACATAGCTTGGTCGCACAATTACATAAGGCAGGTTATGCTTATCACCATATTCCATTACAAGCTGATCCTGCTTAAGTTTTGCAAAAGCATATGCATCACCCCGGTGCTCAGGGTGTTCATCGACAGGACATAATTCATCTAACACTCTCCATTGTGGAGTATTTCGGTTTGAATATACGGCAAAGGAGCTGATATTGACAAAGCGCTTCAATGATTTGTTTTGCACGCAGGCTTCAAGGAGATTTCGTGTTGGGATGACAGCGTTCATGAAATTGTTGGGGAATGATTTCCCCCCGGATCCTACTGCAAGATGGTATACTGCAGCAACATTCTTGACGGCGTTATTGCAATCATTTTGGGAGAAAAGGTTGCCTACAAAATACTCCAGTCTAGTATTATTGGAATCAGCAATACGCTGCAGCTTAGGAATGTTCTGACTGGATCTAATAAGGCAGCGAATACGCGTGAATCCGTGTTCAATTAAAGCTTGAACTACTTTAGGTCCAATAAAGCCATTGGCTCCCGTGATGAGAATGAGATCTGATTTTTTGATTATCAATTTATCTTGGGTCATGTGGTCCTATTCCTAGTTTATGGCGTTCTGCATCAACAATATCTCCACCACGTAAGTAACGGACGGCCATAGCATAAACAGCATACTTTAATGGTCGTATAGAATATTTCCACATATATCCCTGAACAAGTTGTCCACCAAAACGCTGTTTATACTGAAATAAGCCTTCCTGTCTTGTGCCTTCTTGAGGATTGATTCTGACGCCAACGAAATCATAACGTTTGATGCCTAGATTACGTAATTGCCGTATCGCCTCCCAATGCAATAAGTTGGTGGCACCGGTGTGCGGCTTAGGTATGCTGCCACCGTATACATAATAAGCAGTGTGCATACTGAAAGGAACAACGATGCATCCCTGAATGACTCCATGGTATTCGGCAACCATAATCTTAATGTATTCACCAAGACTTTCCACATAACGTTGGAATTCGTCATAATTCATAAAGCCCATCTGTGATCTTTTAAAAGTATCACGTACCAGGTCATAGGATGTTTGGAGGTATTCGATACCGCTTTTTATCTCAACGTTTTGCTTTATAGCCTGCCTGACTTTGCGGCGATGTGTCGAATTAAATTTACACAGCAGTGTTTCCTCAGACTGTGTCAGGTTGATAATGAATGTGCCGTAGGGAGCGGCAATAGCTCCATCAGGATAGGTGCGAAAAATCGTGTTGGTTGTAGCCGGAATAATCATATCCGCGCCAATGGAGCGAAAATAATCAATTGCGCTGTTGAGAAAAGACTTTTCTTCCTCGAGGGTAAGTTCCCCCTCGACTTGCAAGGTTTCGACGCGGAAACGCACCATGCGAAAAACCGCTTTCTTGACGATCGTATAGGGAAGAATGCATCGTAATTTTCCGGATTCGTCAAAGCCGCCAAGCCAACCGTATTCATTGCCCACGGCTTTCAGAAACGGTTCCGAGGCATATATTGAAAGATCAGGTGACCAATTTATATCTATTTTTTTTGCTTGAATCATCATTTCCGTTTACAGCTTATGGTTATAAAGACAGGTTACAATTTATGATTAACAGTTACCATTTGACGGTTAAATATCGCGGAAGTTTATTGATGAAAATAATTATGTGGGGCCGGAGGAGGCATGCAGGTTTACATTCGTCCACTGATTTGTAAATTAAAGTTGTGATAAAAGAGTTACTCTTCTGTGTTGCCACTTTCTTTTGATCTTTTCCAATAGATCAAATCGCTTAAGAATATTTTTAGCATATTCCTGACTGCCAACTATAATAATTCTCAGGATGCTGATTTTAAGACTTCTAAATCTATTTGAGAAGATGTTAATGATTGCTTCCGTGTTATTTGCATTTCCAAATCTGCTCTTATATGCTGCATCGCCAAAGCCAAAATCAAGATATTTGACATCCCCAATAGAACACAAATCTTCAATCATCTTAATAAATAAGATTGTGCCCAATTCATATTTATTCAATTCTGGATCATATCCGGTACTGAATAGGTGAAATGTATTTCCATAAAGTTCGCCAATCCAAAAGGCACAGGGTTTGTTTTGAATATATAAAATATAAGTTCGAAGTCGCTGTTTTTGTGCAAGGTTTGTGTATGTTTTCCTTGTCTCCGCTTTATCAGAAAAACCAACACCTATTCTTCTCTGATAGGTGTTTTGTGCAATATATTCCAAGTCTGCAAATACTTTTTCCAATTCTTTATCACTTTTATAGCAACAATATTTCACTTCATCGGGAAAATCTTTCATTAATAGCCGTTCCATGCGCTTTAGCCAATGGCGATGTTTACTTGATCGTGATTTATAAAAATCATCTAAAGTGCTTGGTATGGTCATCCGCCAATGTTTATTGGTAACCGGAAATAGGTCACGATTAAACATTCCTGGTCTTGATGACACAAGTTTATAAAGCTCTGAGTCCGTTTCAATATAGTTAAAACGCAACAAATCAGCTTCTCCAATGGCCAAAAGCTGCATAATTTCTGTGTAAATAATTTTGCATATCTGACCGGATGAATCACCAAGTATGCCACCATAAATAACAGTAAGTGATTTAATAACTGGGCAATAAATTTTTTTGTAACCTACTTTCAGTTCAAACGGAAACTTTTCAATCCTGCCAATGACCAAGGTTACCGGATTATTGTCGCTTGTTATGAGAAAAATATATGGTTTAATAATATTAGTACGTGTGACAATTAAATTTAAATAGTGATCTATATCCGAGTTGGGATGTGTCTGCATAGATTCCCATACAGACCGTATCTTCTCAATATCCTCTATAGTTGTTATGTGATTAATTATGTATTTCTTGGATGGATTCATAAAAATGACCCCGTCAACATTTTTTAGTTGTTAAAAGATCTTGTCCATAATTATTGAGGTCAGTACTATTTCACAATAAAAAAGGGAAAAAGGTGCTTTGCTCTCGATTGCAGCTATTAAAGTATGCAAAGCCGCGGCTCTCGGCAGATGAAAATCCCTCTGAAGAAACTTTTTGAAATTGCCGGCGAAGTTGCCAATATAACGGAAAAGGACACTGTCTCACTTATAGTACAGCAATTATGTTATAAGCTTCTTTGAAAGTGCAGACCCTGATTTCTTTACTATGAAGACAAGAAAGAAATTTCTCGACAGTTTCGAAATCGACTAAATCTTTAGTATGGCCGATGGCTGTTATTGGCTTGTAGGTAGTTGGATTACGCTGATCATCCTTGATAATTTTGTCCATGATGCTAATTAATTCTTCTATGGTCAGTCGGCAAAAATCAAGTTTTAGCGGCTGGGAAGGGCGTGCTATATCCAATAAGCGATATATTTTATCTTTCATTGTTTTTCTGCCTGTTGCGGCTTTTTGTTGAAGGTCTAGGCGCTTCTTGGTAGCCATTCGCCATGGGGCGACCATTTCAGTATAGATGGGGATTTCTATCATTTCCCCACCGGCGACGGGTTTATTAACGTCTCCTTGAAAATTCCAGAAGTATCCATTTTGCAGAGCAGGACGGTAATCCAGATGATACCGGTGTTGCAGACCACCTTTAAAAACGGATGAATCGATTTTTATACCATGCTTCAATAGGGTGTCTGCAATAGGCTGCGTGGGCTGAAATAACCAGTTTCCAGCACGAAAAGATAATGGCGTGTAATCGGAATCATGCAAAACAGATCGCAAGAAATTTATGGATCGATCAACAATCTCCGTAATTCTTTTTTCAGGAAGGACACAAAGATTGTATTCCGAGTAGTCTAAATCCCACTTTCCGTCATAATAGTACCCATTGTACCATTGCGGATGTAAATGCAGAGCTATTTCATGACCTTCTAAATATAAATCCTTTATTTGTTTTTTTACACTGCCAATTGTTGGGTCGGATTTGGCTTTTTCAATTGCTTCCAATTCAGCTGCTTCAACAAAAAAAACGAGTTTTGCTCCGGCCTGATTAAATATTTTTTGTAAAAGACAGGCCGGATCGAAGACATGCTCTTTCAAAGAGCCTTCACCGTTACCGTATATTTCATAGTCAATTGTAAAGATAACTTCGATCAAAGTGGCTCAATAAAAAAGTATAATGCTAAAGGTTTAAAAAGACAAAATTAGGAACGCCGGAATAATAATTTTTTGATTCTGATTATTTGTTCTTTCCTTCTAAACTGAATAAATTCATCAGATACAGGCCTTTCCGCATTTTTTAACATCGCCCAGAAATACCCAACAAAAAAGTAGATACCACGTAATATAAAAGGTTTATTTGTCATCTGATATATTGATCGCAAGATTTGCCATAACGGACTGCTACCCATAAGATAGTCGTGATAACCACTTTTAAATACGGATATTAGATTGGTATTTCTGTCTGACTGCGTTATTTTATGGTGTTGTGAGATTTTTTCTGTGAAGGTTATTGTTTCCCAATTATTCATTCTTGCTGTAGTAACGGCAACCAAGTCAATGCCGCCTACTTTCAAAGGCTTATATCCGCCAATTGATTCAAAACACTCTTTTCTGAAAAGTTGACAAGCACCGGAGACGTGGTCCGTACTGGCAAACCGGAAATCATAGTGCTTGCCGTCCTCAACAAAGGGAGTACCCGCTACACCCAATTCAGGATTCTGAGTAAATTTACTCAACAAAAAACTGAAATATTCAGGGTCAAAAGAGATGTCGGCATCCAAACTTCCTATGATATCGTAATTCAGATTCTTTATCTTTTCATATCCTGCATTAAATGCCAAAACTTTTCCGGCGAAATGGCGTTCTTTACGTTCCGGAGTCCGAACAAGTGAAATCCATGGGTATTCAGGAAGATACTTTTTAACAATATCATCGGTGTCGTCAGTGGACCCGTCACTGACGATAACCCACTTCAACGGTAAGCAGGTCTGGGCGATCATAGATTGAATGGTCCGCTCAATAAATTCCGCTTCGTTGCGGGCGGGGGTGATGAGGACGTAGGTTAAAGGCATAAGTTCAAGGTACAAGGTTCATGGTTCATGAATAAAAGTATCAAGTGACGAGTAAATAGTGCTTAGAGATCAACACTGAATGTTCTTTGTTTCCATCAGTGACGCCAAAGCCAGAAGCATCCAGGCTTGGGACCAGCGCATGTAAGAAATTTTGTTTTTATAGTAGGGCGTTACCTGGTAGTAAAAATATCCCCGCTCATCCCACATATTGTCCATGACCCATTCAAATACACGCTGAGCACGCTCGACATTGTCCGGAGAAAGATCTCTGAATTCTATCAGTGTTATTATACTTTGGGCAACGCTGTGGATATCGATGGGGTAAACGCGGTTATGAAAATATTTCGGCGCTCCGTCATCCCGGAAAAAATTATTCCGGTAGAATTCAAAACCGCTGCGGATATTCGGTTCAAATTCATTTGTATTCAAACACTGGTTAATGGTTTTCAAGGCACATAGATTAAATCCGGTGTGGAAATTATCGATCCAGCGTTGTGTGGAAAGTTCACCATAGTCCCAGGAGCCATCGGCTTGCTGCTGAGCCGCAGAGCACCGAGCCGCCTTCATGGCCGGCCCTAGAAATCTCTCTTCTTTACAATATTTATAGATTCGGCAAAAAAGAGCAGCCCCCAGGAAGTTCGCATTATGCACTTGTACCTGCAATGAGGGAACAGGATAGCTGAAGCCGGCAATGGAATCGCCTTTTGTCCAATAAAGTTCATTCAGAATATACTCCGCAGCGCTGGTTGCCATGCGGAGATTTTCTGCATTCCGATTTGCTTCATAGGCATCCAACAGGGCGTTGGCTACAAAAACCGTACAAACCAGATTCGGCGCACCTCTGGGCGCAAGAACTTTCCTTCCCTGCCAGGGAAAGCTATAGCCCCAACAATAATAGCGGTTAACTGTTTTCAGTTCAACGGGTAAAGGGTGACGACTGACGGGTGTTAGACTACCACCGGATCGGAGATTAACGAGATTCTGTACTATAGACGGGATGATGTCTGCATTCGCTAACAAACCAATCTTATCCAGCTTGACAAAAGCCATGAGAAAGAGAGCTAGTGCCTTGGGGTTCTGCGTTTTGGGAATCAACAGCAGATTCCTGAGATTTAACGGACTCCTTTTCAGTATCTGGGTAAGGGCAAGGCGTGGGAGTCTTGAATTCAGAAAAGGCAGCCGCTTGAATATTTCGCTGTTGAGGGCATCATATGGATCGTAGCCGGACCAGTTGTTCCGCAGACAGTATTTCAGCAATGCGGAAGTAGTCTGTTTAATTAAGGGCTCTATATCAGATTTGAGCTCCACAAGACCTCTGCGCAAGAATTTGTTCTATCTTGTTCATTATTGTATTCAGGGCGGCTTTGTCACCATGTTCCAGCGCGCGATTCTTGTCGCGTTTGACTAATTTAATCTTGCCGGGCAGGTCGGCTGGTTTTTCCAGCAAAATCAGGCGGCCGTTTTGGGAAAGGTAATGATCCACAGCGCCGATTGTCCCACGGAAAATACTGTAAACGGGCACGCCCAGTGCAGTTGCTTCACGGTTCATGGTGCCGCCGCCGCTGATGACCAGATCAGAATACCACATCAGATCCAGACCGTTAACCGTGTGAGCGGGTATGATGATTTTCCCGGACTGGACGGCCGATGACCAGGTTTTTCTGACAAATTCTTCCTGGTGACTATTCCTCGGCAGCAAGATCATCTGCGTATCTTCTTTTTGCAGAATATATTTCATGGACGCTTCGAACAATTCCTCGCTGGCCTGGCAGAAATAATGCGCTTCTGTGGCCGGCGGACGCATGGTGATGACTATCTTACTTTCGTCAATTTTCAGTTCTTTAATAATTGAAGGATTGGGTGTGTAATTGACGACGTAAACATCTTCCTTTATGCCCGGATATTGAGAAACCCTGTCCTGTGGCATTTTAACTGAAGCAGTGGGAATTACATCGGGCACCATGGCATATGTCGGGTTGATGACGACGAGGCCTTGCGCGTGTTCGTAATCGATCAACATCAATGTTGGAACACCCAAAAGGGTAGAGGCAACAAGCTGCGTCCGCGAACCGTGCGAAACGGCAATCGCTGGTTTGTGTTTAATAATCAAGGGTAGTAATTCCAGGCTTCTGATGAGTGTGCCCAGGACTTTAAGAACTTTGTTCTTACCGTAGTGACGGCCGACTTTTTCGTATTTTAAACCGAACCGATCCGCAATATCGAGCACCTGATATGCATCGCGTGCAGTCATGAAGCATTCATATCCTCGTCTGTTAAGCTCATCGATTATCGGTTTGAAAAACGGTATATGTGGTGTGTTGTCGAGATCAATCCATACCTTTTGTTTGTTCTTTTTCAGTATGTCTCGTCGTGTGTTAGGAACAGACATGTTATTATTCCTGTAATTTTCCTTCCAGAATATTGCCATATCTTTCGGCAGGGCATGCCAGTATTGACCTTTGTATTTCGTCCTGACGTACTTGAGAAAGTTTTCATAATATTTCGCAGGATACTTTTCGTAATGATTTGCTCCATTAAAGCTCATGTAGTCGGGGTGGCTGATAAACAGCGCCATGCCGCCATTGGCGGCTATCCAATCTGTCTTATTTTCCCAGACATCAATGTTTTTGTGCTGCAGCAGGATGAACAGCAGAAAATCCTGGGGCAGGCTATAGGGCAGTTCCACATAACCCGGTCTACCATCAGGACCTGCAACCCAGAAAGGGAAAATGGTTTGTACACCGTCCGGCTGCGGTTCAAAAGGGTCTGTATCAAATGTGGAAGCATCGTATTCTATGTTCAACTCGTGGATCCAGTCGAGATTGTGATACATGCTCGGGCAACGAAACCCGACTATGGAATGTTTTTTCAGAAATTGATTGATTTGTATAGCATGTTCATTGAACACGTTTCGCGACCGGAAAAGATTGCCGCTGTGATGCAGCCCGTGGCTGCCTGCTTCAAAACCCCGCCGGTGCATTTCGTCCAGCAAACTCTGCGGAATGACATAGTCGCCGGCCACAAAATTAAAAGAGGATCGGAATTCGTATTTTTCCTCTATATCCATCAACGCACCGCAGTTGTTTACCCCGCCGGTATTTTCAACATCGTGTGTAATGACAAAGGCGAACTTTTTACTTTCCGGCCAGCCCTGCCAGTTTTCAGGCGGCCTGGCGGCTTTTGTGTCTATGGGCCAGACTGCTCTATACTGTGACATTTTCCACTGAATCATTTTTCTGCGGATCGAGATTTGCGTACTCCGCGGTATAATTTTTTTCAGCAAATAGTAATATTTTTCAAATTGGAAATTTTTCATTTAATAGTTATGCAGGTTATTGGGAATGATTAATATTGTTCTTCTCTATTCAAAGTAAAAACCTTGGAATAATCAATCACTTTACTTTTTCTATCCATTCCTCTCGCCAGAAGTAATAGCAGGAACGATCACACTGTCCAAACCACTTTGTTCCATCACATATAACGCCTTCCAGTATTACAATCCCCTTGCATTTCTTCATGAGGTAGTCCCGCTCATCCAGGAAGTGCCTTACTACTTTTAATACCCTTTGTTCAGTTCCGCAATATTTCCACATGCCGTCCATTATTCCACAGCCTTTCAGCTTATTCCATCGATTAAGAGTCCTTTGAATCTCTTTCTTCGATTTCACTTTCACCAAATCGCCGGGTTTTAGATCTAATGAAGCGCACTGACTCTTAGAATTTTTGAGATGCCCTTCTTTTTCTCTCGCAACTTCCATTATCCAATTTCGGAAATAAAGAATCCGACGGCCAAATGTCCACTTGAGATTCTTAATCCTCTGCCAAGCTATTTGAAAGGATGAAGGAGTTTCTGATAGATCAGATAGTGACATTATTTGACATTTTTCATCCTGATGGAGACAAGCTTTAGCCGATTTAATATGCATGCCAAACCTCTATTTTATGATCTCCTAATTCCGGTCTTTGATCCATCATCCGATTTCTGCCATCGACGCTCCATACGAGGCTCTAAGTCTCAGTCTCCTGGCTTCAATCCCCGCTAAACAGTATCCTCTTTTTTAAAGAAGGCCTTGAATTAATATAAGGCATAAGAAGATTATATGCCCAACGGATGAGCGGATTAGGAATGTAAACGAAACCGTTGGAAAGAGCTACAGTCTCGCTGCCAAACTCACTTTTAAACCGGGAATACGATTTAGACAAATCTTCAACAGGAGTTGAGCCGTGTTTCGATGACTCCTCATGAGCCGCACTGATTGCGCCGATATCAGCATACTGATAGCCATGTTTTTTTGCCCACCTGAATATTTCCCAGTACAGCATTTCATTGGGGCGGTAATGTCCATAATCGCCGGACCAGCCGAATTTCCACATATATGCGGTATCGCTAAACGGGAGTACAACCAAACCTGTAGCATCCATGCCTTCACATTGGGCCATAAACAATTTTATGTGTCCCGATGGAGCGAATAAATCCCACATCTTTAGGAGAAAATCTTCGCTTGATGGGCTGGGACTGACTTGTTGGCGTTTACAGGTTTCCAGCATATATTTGAAAAAAATTTTTAAATCATCTTTTTGTCCTTCGCGGACAGTAACACCGTTTTTTTTGGCAGTATTAATGTTCTGCCTTTTCTGGCGTTTGATTTTTTTAAAAATCTCTTCTTCGCTGCCTTGCAAGTCAACAGTCACAGTATTATTTTTGATAACATTTTCAAGATAGTTTGGAGAAAAATCACATTCCTTCAGCATATCCTGTATGTCTTTGTTCCTGTCAGGTGGCTGACCAATCAAAGCTCTGATTTTGTATGATTGGACAGTTTTCTTTAATGTGGAAATGACAAAATTTATTGTCATTGGATCATCGGAATCAACAACTGGTCCTTTTAGCAGAAGACCGATTTTACCCAGATATGACTTAGAACGCAGTAAGATTTGAAAGCCGCCAATGAGCTGGTCATTCAGTGTGACAATTGTAATCAGCGGCTGCCAGCCATCAATCCTTCTGACCTGTGCCCACATACTGGTCTGATAAAAATGTCCAAATGCCGTAGCATTAAGAAACGTGTCCCAGGCAGGATTATCAAGTTCCGGGCAATGCCAGGCAGTCAGGACGCCTTCAGGTGTATCTATGGAATTTAATTTTATGTATGTCGAATTCTGATGTATATCAATCAACATTTTAAGTCCTTTACACAAGCAGCAACTGTCTTACCTACCTCACATGAAGGATTTTGAAAGACCAGGCGTTGCTAAGTTGTTATCCTAAATGATTATAACAAAAACGGCTTAAAAGCGCGTAAATTCGCGCCGGTGATTTCTTACACATATTTCGTGTTAATTTATAAGACAGGCTCTTTTCTCCGCTGAATTTAACGACTTGCTTTTGTCCATGAATGTAAAAATAGGTGTTAAGATTAGTTTCAACAGTGCCCCATCTTTTTTTGAAATCCATTAATGTTGGATTATGAATCGATGTTCTTCCGAAATCAAATACTCTAAAACCTTCGGCGCACGCCATCCGTATGCCCTGCCAGTAAAGAAACTGGTTAGCACCAATATTGCGAAAAGCGCTGTCTTCCCCCATAGCTTCGACAGATGTACGACCATTAAAGTTAAGATGAAGATGCCCACAAATAATCTTACTATCTATGCAAGCCAAAAGAATTCTGGCTTGTTCAGAACTTTTGAATTCGTCAAAGATTCCTTTAAAAAAAGCATACGGTTGCGCTGGCAACCCTAATCTCTTTCTGGTGCCGATATAAAGTTTGTAAAATGCTAAAAGATCCTGATCGTTTTGAGCATATTTAACTTGAAGGTTGTGTTTGCAGGCTTTGTTTATCAAGTAACGGATGGATTTATAGCTGGTGTTTTTCCATAAAACTTCTTCACCTTTGGACAAATCAAGATAGTGATTTTTATATTCTTCATTAACACCAAAAGGTTTATTGGAAAAAAATGAATTGTTGGTGTGTGTCCTGATTTCAATATGGGCACATTTCAGACTAAGTAGAAGTTCTGAGGCTTTTGTAATCAGTGCATCGTTTTGCGCTTCATTTGATGTTAATGGATCACACAGAGTTGCAAACGGAATGCTCACTAAACGATTGCCGGTGAGCCAGCTACGAACTTCATAAACAGGAAGTCCAGCTTTAATAGTATCAGTTTCCTTGTTAATCAAGGCAAAGTAGTGCCCCCGCATGTGCGGGAAGGTAATCTCGAGAACTTTCTTCCAGCCGGATGTATGAACAATCCAACCATAAGGATGTCCGGTAACAAACTGATCCCAGCGGGCATCCTGTATTGGATCAATTATGGTTAATTCTTCCATCAAATAGAAATTAATCTCTACAATTGCAGTTCAGTTCCTTCGGGGAGATCTTGGGATAAACTCTTCCCAACCACCCCCTACCCCCGCCAGCGGGGGACAGCACCTCTATTGCTCTACCCCATATTATTCTTAGGCTTTAACCGAAGAAATTATTTTGTAGAACAAGGGGTTGCAACCCCTTGCTCTGGACATCAATTAAATCCCCCTCAATTTCTCTTTACAAAAGTGGGACGCTTGAGGGTGTCAGCCCATATGGCGATATAAAAGTCTTCCCAAAGTTCGCAATGCTGATGGGGGAAGTTTGGAGAACATGTTTTTCATCGCGGGGTGGATGCTTCCTGATTCGGAGACAAATGCATTGCTCTTAAAATCATATTTGTAGTAGCAAATCCGGTATGTCTTTGCACCCCATCCCGCCTTGAATTGCATCAATCCTTGATGCTCCGATTCGGTGCGGCCAAAGGTCATTTGTCGATAATCTTTGTCAGAGCTCCATTTAATGGCTTCCCACATGAGTAGGTTGTTTGCCCGCAGATGCTGGTAGCTCCTGTCCGATGCGCCATATTTGTAAATAACTTCTTTATCGAAATGCAGGTAGACATTGGCGGCGATGATTTGACCGGAAACAGAAGCGGTGGCCAAAAACCCTTTGTTTTGTGCGATAACACGATCATAAAGGTTTTGAAAAAACTGGTAGGGCTGTGGCGGCAGGCCGTGTTCTCGGCGGGTCATAACGTTAAGCCGGCAAAATTCTTTCAGGACATGCGGTGTATTGGAAATTCGGACTTCTACCTTTCCATTTTGGGCTTTCTTAATATTGCGGCGTGTGGAAGCCCGCAATCCTGATGATAATTGCTGTTCACCACAGCTTAAATCCAGTTCGTGCCCCCAAAATACCTGCGATGGTTTTTCCTTCGACAGATATTTCTCGCCTCCGCGAATTTCCAGGTATCTCCATTTACGTTTTCTGCCTAATTCTATCGCCCGGTTGATCAGCTCCTCAAACTGATCTTGATTTGCGACCAGCGGCTCGCAGCAATCGGTAAAAGGCAGGCAGGCGCCCCTCGTTCCGGTGAGCGGGCTCGCCACTTCCATAATCGGCAGCAGGCAATCCAGTGTATCATCTTTCTTTTCACATAAATAGAGCGGCTGATAATTGTAGGACCGGCTCAGCACATCAGCCCACTCGGCAGTATGAAAAAAGGAACAACCTGCCGTGTTCAAAAGCAGGTTATTCCAGTTTTCTTGTTCCACAGGGTTGATGAGCGTCAGCTCATGCATAGAATCCTTTGATTTGTTCGACGACGTAGGCCACCTGCTCGTCTGTCAGTTCGGCAAACATTGGCAGCGATACGTATTCCGCTGCGCATTTTTCAGCAACAGGAAAACTGCCGGGACCTTTCTGCATAAAGGCGTATGCGTTTTGCAGATGCAATGGTATTGGATAGTGGATGCCGCTGGCAACGCCTTTTTCGCCCAGGTAGGCCATAAACTTGTCGCGATCCTTCACGCGGAGGGCGTAAATATGATAGATGTGCTTGGCGTATTGAGCTTCCTGCGGTACGATCACATCCTTTATAGAGGAGAGGCCTGCGGAGTAATCACGGGCGTGCTTGCGGCGCGCTTCATTCCAATCGCTTAAATATTTCAACTTGACATTGAGCACCGCCCCCTGAATGCCGTCGAGCCTAGCATTCCAGCCGATGATGTCGTGGTAATATTTTTTGGCTTGGCCGTGATCGCGAAACATGCGTATTTTCGCAGCCAGCGCTTCATCGTTGGTGACGATGCCGCCGCCTTCGCCGTAAGCACCCAGATTTTTTCCCGGATAAAAGCTGAAGCAGCCGAGGGCGCCGATCGATCCCGCTTTCTTTCCCTTGTATTCCGCACCGTGCGCCTGGCAGGCGTCTTCGACCACCTTAAGACCATGTTTTTCAGCAATTGCCATGATCGGATCCATATCGGCGGGTTGACCAAACAGATGCACCGGGATGATCGCTTTTGTTTTCGGGGTAATAGCCGCCTCAATCAGCGCGGGATTCATGTTGTGGGTTTTCTCGTCGATGTCCACAAAAACCGGGGATGCACCGGAAAGTGAAATGGCCTCGGCCGTCGCTATGAAAGTATTGGGCGTGGTGATTACTTCATCACCGGCGCCGATGCCCAGGGCTACCAGGGATGCCCACAGGGCGTCTGTTCCATTCCCTACGCCGATGGCGTGTTTGGTGCTGCAGAATTTGGCAAATTCGTTTTCAAACTTGGCAACGAAGGGTCCGCCGGCAAAGGCGGTGTTTTCGATGACTTCGTTTATGGCCGCGGAAATTTCATCTTTAATTGTCTTATATTGAGCTTTCAAATCTAAAAAGGGTACGTTCATATCAACTCCTTTAAAATAGGTTCAAGGTGCAAGGTCAAAGGTCAAAGGGGCGAGGTACAAGGAGAAAGGGCACAGGGGGAAATCATTAATTTAATCAAATTTACGTCGTGTTTTGATTAAACCGCTGAGCATTGCCGAGATTTCACTGACTTCCTTAAGCCATTCTTGTCCTTTTTCTTTATTTATATATTCTATGTCAATTCCTATGTATATTTGAGTTCGCAGCTCGCCGCATGAGCCTTTGGCATAGGATAGAAAGTTCACGGATTCTTTGCTTGAAACCCTTTCAAAGCCTTCAGCTATATTGCTGGGTATGGACAAGCCGGAACGGGTAATCTGATCTTTAAATCCATAGTCTTTAAGATTCTTCAAATCTTTATATAAGCTGACACTAAGCTTCATCGCCCGTTTCCAAACGTCAAGATCTTCAAACCGCATTGATCCTTTAACCTTTTGCCTTTATCCTTTCCCCTTTAACCTTGAACCTTATATTTGTCTTTTCACCCGTGCCGGGTTTCCGGCGACAATAACATTCGGGGGTACGTCTTTCGTCACGACGCTGCCGGCGCCGACGATGGCGTTTTCACCGATCGTGACATTAGCCAGTATTGTCGAGCCGGACCCGATGGATGCCCCCTTTTTAACAAGGGTCGGCTCTACTTTCCAATCTGCTTCGGTCTGCAGGGCGCCGCCTTGGGTAGTCGCCCGGGGGTAGGTGTCATTCACAAAAGTAACGCCGTGTCCAACAAAAACATCATCCTCAATGGTCACTCCTTCACAAATGAAGGTATGGCTTGATATTTTGCAGTTGCTCCCGATGAAGGCCTTTTTCTGGACTTCAACGCAAGCGCCGATTTTTGTATTGTCGCCAATGACGCAGCCATAGAGATTAATGAATTTGGATAAGCTGACGTTTTTTCCGAGTTGGACGTCTTCGGATATGCTCAGGTAGTTCATATGTAGACGATTTCTCCTTTGTTATGAAGTGACTTGTCCGAAGCGACCAGCATCTTGACCACATTCAGGCCGGCAACGCCGTCGTTAACAACGGTGCCGCCGTTTTTAACGTAGTCAACAAACTGTTCGGCAATTGCTTTTAGAGCCTCCGCCTGCTCGATTTTGGGTGCCCACATGTCTCCCGAGCGGTAATTGACCAGCAAATTGTATTTTCCTTCCGTCGTCGTAACCTTAACGCCTTTATCGTAGATCTTGATTTTCTCATCCGGCTCCAGATCATTCCAGAGCAGCATCTTTTTGCTCCCCCCGATTAACGTGGATCGAACCTTCACGGGTGAGAGCCAGTTGACGTTGATATGGCCGATAATGTTATCTGGATAATAAAATGTGAGGTAGGTTATATCTTCCAAACCCCGGTTGAAGTGACCGACTCCGGTGGCGACAACGCCGATGGGCTTTTTGCCAATCAGGAAATCCATGATGGCGATATCATGAGGAGCCAGATCCCACATCACATTTATGTCGTGCTGAAAAAGTCCGAGATTAACCCTGGTGGAATCAAAGTAATAGATATCTCCCAGAACTCCTTCATCCAGCAATTGTTTGATTTTCCGGACAGCCCCCGTGTAAAGAAAGGTATGATCTACCATGATCTTCAGATTTTTTTTCTCTGCGATTTCGATCAGGTCTTCAGCCTCGGCGATGGTGCTGGTGAAAGGTTTTTCGACAAAAATACTTTTTCCCGCTTCCAATGCTTTCTTCGCCAGTTCATGGTGGGTAAATACAGGCGTGACGATGGCTACCGCATCAACGTCCGGATCCCTGATCAGTTCATCAGCGTCGGTAGTGACTCTGACTTGGGGATAGGCCTTCTTGACTTTGTTGATGGTCTGTTTATGCATATCGCACACCATGGATACCATTGAATCTTTGGCTGAGTTGAAATTTCTTACAATGTTGGGGCCCCAGTAACCGTAACCGATAATACCAACTTTAAGCATACGTTATATCTCCTACTTTGATTAGTTTGAGAGCTTTCAAAGCCTTTACGCTGATACAGCTCCGCCCTCTGAGTTACATGAGTGAGAAATTTAAATATTCATCCCCGGTTACAGGATGCTTTTTATAGTAAGGGGAATATAGATGCGAGATCTTTGAAAAAACGTATTAAACTACTTTTGTCATTCCTGCGAAAGCAGGAATCCAGTAAAAAATGGTTTGGTTCCCCGCCTTCGCGGGGACGACGCCTGGATTCCGGGTCAAGCCCGGAATGACGAATATGGAAGTTGTTCAAAGTTCTCGATGCTTCCCCGCACCGGTTTCCCGTCGTTGTTTTTTTCGACAGCCTGACTGCCCCAAATGCGATTACAAATACACTCAGGGTTATAAAAAAACCATATATCGACAACTATGTTTTGCTATATCATTGGATATATATTTGTATAGATTTCTCGCTTCGCTTCAGTGAGCTCCTTTTCCGCTCAGCACCGCCTTAGGCGTGGCAAGAAGAATCTTGAGATCAAGCCAGAGACTCCATTCCTTTATGTACTTCAGGTCCAGCCGCACCATCTCGTCAAAGGTTGTACGGCTTCTGCCCGTAACCTGCCAAAGTCCCGTAATGCCGGGTTTGCATGACAACAGCCTTCTCCGGTGCCAGATATCATACATCTCGCATTCATAGGCCAGCGGAGGGCGCGGTCCCACCAGGGACATATCCCCCATCAACACATTGATCAATTGGGGCAGTTCGTCCAGACTCGACTTGCGCAGGAACTGCCCGATAGATGTAATGCGCTTGTCGTTCGTCAGTTTGAAAACGCCGGGTTCAACGGCTGCGTTCTTTTGCTCACGGATATACTTTGTAATGTACTTTTTATGGCTGTCCTCATCACAATTTACATACATGGATCGGAATTTCAGCATCTCGAAGCTTCTGCCATTCAAACCAATTCTGTGCTGCCGGAAAAAAACGGGCCCCCTGGAGGTTGCTTTGACGGCAACCGCGATCCCGAAAAAAATCGGAAAGGCGACGATTAAAGCGGTTGCACTTATCGCAATGTCCAGCATGCTTTTCACAGTCATGGGAAGCCGCTCTTTCATGGAACTGTTCGTGTGGTCGGGATAGAGGAAATGATCGAACTCGTATTTAAGAGACAAAGTTTTGTCTGTCTCCGGAAAAACATGATAGGTGATGTTGAACTTGCTGATCCATTCAGCGGGCAGGCAAAGGCACAGCCGTTTATACACTTTGCTGATGATGACTTCTTCGATTTTCGGTACAACGGAAGAATCCAGCTCCGTAAAGATCACTCCCATTATTTTGCCCCGGTCATACCAGCCGTGGATATCAACTTCTCTTACTGACAAGGTCAGGGCATCTTTGATTTTGTTAGAGACGGCTTTAAAGTTGTTTTGTGATTGCAGCGCTGACAAGTCGATCAGCAGCAGGAGAAAAAATTTCTTCGATCGCTCTGATCGCTTTCGTTCCAACTGTAGTAAATTCTGGAAAACGGTTGCATTATAAAACATTTCTTCATCCTCCCCTGCTTACTTGTACCGGTAAGTTGACGGACAACATGAGGCTGCTAAAATGTGTAAACATTCGGTTCACTTCTGATTCTTTTATGAAAGGATTTACGATCTTGATCAATTGTTTTGCTGTTTTTCAAGATCAGGCAAAATTGAGGATGGAGCAAAACTCTCTTCTACTGAGGAGATATCGTATCTATGCCTCAAAGCGGTAGATAGTTAGACTAAATTTCATCGATTTACAATATAGATTTAATGGAAGATTAATAGATAGGTTTTTTACCTATATTAAGATGCGTTCTTGTTCCGGAACATTTTTATGCCGTCGACCATGCCCTTAATTTTCTCCCGGATGCCGGGTTCAGGATCAGCTTTGGAATAATCATAATTGTAATTATAATAATAACGGTCGCTGCCGAAATGTTTTCGGATCATCGCGTTTGTTTTGAATTCCAGGTTATTCAGCACTACACCCAGAATTTTTTCCTTTTCCAGGACCTTTATGGCCTGCGTCACGGATTCCCGGGAAGTCCTTCCCGACATAATAACCATAATAATTCCGTCAACCATTTTATTCAGGACACTGGGCTCCGTCGTGGGCAGGATAGGCGAAGAGTCGAAAATAATAAACCTGTCATCGTAGCGCGATTTCAAATCCTGGACGAGGAACTTCATTTTTTGTGAGCCGATCAGCTCCACAGGATTTTCCTCGAGTCTGCCGCCGGGAATGATGCTCAGTTTATCGACAGGAGTTTTAATCATGATGTCTTCAATTCTGGTGTCTCCCGCCAGATAATCGGAAAGACCTTTTTGTTGCTGGAGTCCAAATAACTTCGAAAGAGACGGGTTGCGCAGATCGCAATCGACGAGCAGGGCATAGCTTTGCAATTCGGCGGCGATCATGATGGCCAGATTGGCGGCGATCAGGCTTTTGCCTTCTCCGGCCAAAGTACTGGTGACCATGATTGTCTTCGGGCAACCGCCGTCAAGTTTAGGGCTTGTGATATACGTTCTCAGCCTTCTGAACTGTTCCGCCACCATTGACGCCTGCTGATAATAAGCAACAAGCTTGTCATCAAAAACGACATCAACAGGCATAACATTCCGGGTTTCTTCCTCATGCTCCGCGGATTCCGTGAATTTCTCCTGTTCCGTTTTTCGCAATGCGTCGAACATCTTACCCATAAATGATTATCTCCCTGTTTTGACGGCCTCGTAAAAAGGCCGGATGCTGCGTTGCGCTTCATCCTTCCCCGTGTCAAGCACGGGGAAGGCTATGCGGCGTACGCTAAGTAAGCCTCGTTCCTCATGATTCGCACGCCTTGCCTGCGGCCTTTTTACGAGGCCGTCTAGCAATGGTTACTTTTATGACTTTTTTCGAACTCATCAATGTTAGCTATATCATCCCGGAAAAGATGAAGAAGTAACCCGCGCCAAGAATCAGTCCCAAAAGAACCATGGCCCAGATGATGCCCCACTTCCAATTCCTCCCGCCGTTTTCCAAATCCCCGATGACTTCCCTGATTATTTTTTTGTCGATTTGATGCGTCCCCGATGCAAATGCCGTAAGCAGTGCATTGTCACATACTATGTTGATAACCCGCGGGATGCCTTTTGAATACTTGTAGATTTTATCTACGGCGGCCTTGTCAAATATGGAAATATTTCTGGAGCCGGCCATTTTCAACCGGTGGACAATATATCGCAATGTTTCCAGCCGGTTCAAAGGGGGGAGATGGTACCGGACGGTTATTCTCTGCTTCAGTGGACGAAATTGGGGTTCGTCCAGTGTTTTATTCAGTTCCGGCTGCCCGATGAAAATGACGTGCAAAAGCTTTGACTTCGATGTCTCCAGATTAGTCAGCAGGCGCACTTCCTGAAGCAGGTCCGGCTTCAGAGTCTGAGCTTCATCAATGATGAGAAAAACTTTCTCGTCTTTCGCAAAGCAGTCCAGGAGGAAGTTGTGCAGCGCCGTCAGACTCTGACCTCGCGATTTCATTGCCCCCGATTCAATTCCGAGGTCGTCGCAGATATAATTGAGAAAGTCCGCCTGATCAAGGATGGGATTGAAAATATACGACGTCCGAATTTTGGCTCCAGCCGTGCTTAGTAGTAAATTTACAAGGGTGGTCTTCCCCGTGCCTGCTTCACCCGTAATTACACTGAATCCCTTTCCCTCCCGGATGGCATATTTGAGATGGGAGAGGGCTTCCTCATGCTTTTCGCTCGGATAGATAAATAGAGGATCCGGAGTTATTTCAAACGGCTTTTCCTTGAGCCCAAAAAATTTCCTGTACATGTTTAAACCGGTTCTTCCTCTATGCGCGGAACAGAGGCCAGAACTTTAAGTCCGAGGGAAGTCTCAACATCTCCGGCATCATGAAAAGATTGGTCCATCTGTTCTCTGATAAAGGCTATACCAAGACCGCAGCCTATGGCGGCAGCCAGCCCTATTTGAATGATTTTCAGGAGATCCGGTGAAAACGGTTTTTCCGGTTTTTTCGCCGGGTCAACAACTCTGAATTGTTCGCCTTTCTGACGTTTCTCCAGATTTTCCGCCTGCTGGGCATCCGTGTTCTTCTTGGAAAGCTTTTCGTATGCCTCCTTGGTGCTCTCATATTCCCGCATCAATGAGGCCATATCCTGTTCCCGGGCGGGAGTTTGATCGATTCTACCCCTTAGTTTGCCAATCTGGCCGGCGATATTGCTTTCTTCTGCTCTAAAACGGTTGATCTCTAGATCAGTTAACGCCAGCTGACTCTTTAACTCCTGATAACGCGGGTCTCTCTTGACGATAGAGCTGAAGCCATCTTTATCTTTTTTCTTTTCCAGATCGGCTATCTTCTTTTTGGTGGCAGCCACATCCGGATGACTCTCTCTATACTTCGACCGCAGATCTTCCAGCTGGCTGTTCAGTTCCGTTTCATGGCTGCTTCTCGCTGTGGTGTTCGACGATGCCGATTCATCCTCTCTCAACAGCGAGGTTTTGGAAGCCGCTCCCCCCCTTGAGCTGCTGGTAATCGGCATTTCCAGATCGGACAATTGTTTTTGAATGAACAGTTTTCTGTCCTGGGCCGCCCGCAGGTTCTCCCCGATGCGTTGATATTGATTCTGCAACTGCTCCAATACTTTGAGATTTGTATCCAGTTGCTGAGGCAGTTGTCCCATAAAACGCATTTTGTATTCCGCAACCGCCTTATCCATCTGATCCAGTTTCTGCTTGGCCATGGTCACTTCGTTGGACAGGAATTCGGTTGTGCCGACAGCCTGCTGCTCTCTGATTTTCAGATTTTCCTCAATAAACAGAGAAGCAAGCCGATTGGTGACAATCATGGCTACATTGGGATCGTTGCTGATGTAGTTGATGGTGAATGATCCTTTTTCCTTTTCTTTCTTGGGAAGTTCAACCTTAATATTTTCCCTCATCAAGGTCACAACTTCTTCATTGGAAAGTCGCTTTTTTTCCTTTTCATAGAGGTGCAGCTCACTGATGATGCCTTCCAGGCGGGTGCGGCTCATCACCTCGTCAGCAATTGCCTGAAGCCTCTCTTCGACTTTGGAGGTAACGGTGGCTTGTATATAAGCTTCGGGAACCCTTTGGGGGCTGACGATCACCAGCGTGCTGGCCTTATATTGCCTGGGAGCGAAAATTACATAGCAGACCACTCCGAAAATGATGATCAGAAAGGGAATGACAACGTACCAAATCCGGCGCAGCAGTATTTCGATGTATTCTTCAATGGTGTACGATTTTTTTGAATTGATCATAGATACTGTTTCTCCTGAACGCCGCTCATATCTTTTACGCCGGTATACCGACTGCCTTCAATGATTGTCCTCGATAGTTGACCCATTTAAATGTCGTTATTTAACAATAACAGTGTCTCCCCGCCGGATAACGACATCGGGTTCATCGCCGTCAACAATGTCTCTATAATTTGCCTTAATCCTTTTCTCAACACCGTTTTCCCTGGTTATGATGATTATTTTTCTCTCATTGGCAAACGGCGTAAAACCGCCAACTCTGATGATCAGTTTAAGCAGCGTTGTTTCACTGCGCAGGATAAGAACACCGGGCTGTTTGACCTCTCCGGCAACATAAACTTTAAAACTGTTCGCCTCCACAACGGTTATCGTGACAGTCGGATCATCAATATATTCTTTCAACTTCTTGGTTAATTCACTCTTCAACTGGAGAGGGGTCATTCCGGCTGCCTGGATATCATCAACGAGAGGCAGGGAAATTTTCCCGTCCATGCGGACTGGTACGGTTTTGGTCAGAGCTTCTTCCCTCCACACATATATGGAAAGAACATCTTCCGGCCCGATAATGTACTGGTTATCATCCGTTTTAATCTCGTCCTGCGTCTTTTTGGGCGGATCAGCACTTATGGAATCTTGAGCATAAAACAGGGGCAATACTAAAGCGAGAAGGATCATTACAACCGGCCAGGCAACCTTTAATTGCTTTTTCATAAATTCATTCTCCTCAAGAACAATATAATTTCAATGCTTTGCTAACATACTATAACGGACATAGCAAGGTGTATCCCCAGGCTGTATCCTGATACAGCTCCGCCCTCTCAGTTACGCGAGGGCGTATTAAAAATCGTTATCGCTGGCTGCAGGGTAACGATTTTACGCAAGGAAAACGGGTGTGTAGTCGCACCACCTTCCAACCGTCTTTCCAAAACAATCCAACTTCTAAAGTTGGATAACAAATACATTTTTTTGTCATACAAATACCATATACCAAGGACTATATTTTACTATATCCATTGGATATAGATATTGGTGGGTATCGTGCGGTCATTGACATTCCTGCGTATGCAAGAATATTCTCCAGAAATTTATCTTGAAGAGAAAGTAAAAATGATTTAAGTGATATCAGCTACATAATTTATTCGCCTCCTGCCGGAATAGTAGTGAATACTAATTAAGTACAATAAGGTAAAATTCTAAACACGAACTTTAAAGTAAATTTCTATTTCTGAATCTCGAGCCTGCTGCGCCAGCCGCGAAAGGAGATCAAAGATGAGTTGCAAACGAGAGGGCCTCAGAACACTTTTTTCTGTCTTGATTGCTATTTTGGTATGCGCCCATTTCATTGTTCTGATCGGATGCTCCAAGGAAGCAAAAATCGAGCGCCACTGGAATAAGGCCGAAAAATACTTTTCCGAGAACAAGATCAGGGAAGCAATTCTGGAATACCAGAATGTAATTAAGCTGGAGCCGAAGCATGCCAAGGCCCATTACAAACTTGGACAAAGTTATCTGCGAGCCAGAATGTTTAGAGAAGCCTTCAAGGAATTTTCTAAGACCGTAGAATTGAACCCGGATATGCTGGACGCCCGCAATCAGCTGGGGCAGCTGTATTTCCTGAGCGGAGATCGTACCAAGGCGCTGGAACAGGCCAATCTGATTCTGGCCAAAGATGCAAAAAATTCCTCAGCCCACCTGCTCGTCAGCAATATTCGCCTGACGGAAAAAAATCTTGATCAGGCCATCGAAGAAGGCAAAAAAGCCATTGAAGGAGACCGGAAACTGGACGCCTATTTACATCTGGCCAATCTTTTTCTTTTGAAGAAGGATTTGCCTGAGGCGGAAAACATGCTGAAGGCCGCTGTAATGACAGATGGAAAAAGCCTGAGAGCACGATTTACACTGGCCGAATTCTATCTGCGCACAGGAAAACAGGAACTTGCAGAGCAGGAATATAAAGAGGCGACAAAAATCGCGCCCAAAGACGCCGCAACATTTATGGCGCTGGGAAACTTCTACGCTGTCACCAAGAGGCCGGAGGATGCTGAAAAACAATTTCTCAAGAGTATTGAGACAGCTCCCAAAAATTCTTCACTGAGAATTCATTTGGGAAATTTCTACCTGGCTTCAGGGAAAAAAGAGAAAGCGGAAGCCGTGTTCAAGGAAGCTGTCGAGAAAAATTCAAAAGATATCGAAGCCCTTGTCCGCCTGGCCGATTTTTATATCAGCGAAAGAAAATTTGACGAAGGCATGAAGCTGACGGAAAACATCCTGAAAATCAACCCCAAGAGCCAGGAAGGCATGCTGCTTAAAGGAAGGATTTTCTTATCGAAAAATGAATTCGATCAGGCTTTGAATCTCTTCAATACATATGCCAAAGACAACCCCAAAGCTGCCATGGCCCACTACCTGATTGCCATGGCTCATCTGGGCAACAAAAATGTCCTTCAGGCGAAGGCCGCCCTGGGCGAGGCTATAAAACTGAACCCCAGATGGGGACAGCCCAGGCTCCTGCTGGCGGAAACACAACTTCGGGAAGGAAACGCCGCCCAGGCTATTGATGATCTTAAGGCTTATCTTAAAGATAATCCCAATAACGTCCAGGCCCGCATTTACCTGGGGGAAGCATATAGACTGAAACGCAACATCCCCGAGGCAACACGGGTTTTTGAGGAACTTATCAAAATTGCTCCGAACAATCCCCTCGGATACAACCAGATGGGGCGCATTCTTTTAGCTCAAAAGAAAGAAAGCGAGGCCCTGGCGCAATTCGAAAAAGCACTTTCCCTGCAACCGGGTTATATAGAACCGCTGCAACTCATCGCAGGCGTTTATGTGGGCAGGAAAGATTTGAAGAAAGCCATGGAAAGGGTGCAGCGCCAAATGCCTCTCGCGCCGAACAGTCCGGCAATTTATACGCTTATGGCCCGTCTTTATGAGGCGAATAAGGACCTGGCCAATGCCGAAATCAATCTTAAGAAGGCAATTGAACTTGCCCCCAATCAACCGGCCGTTTACACTTCCCTGGCCGATTTCTACCTGCGGCATCAATCCATGGAAAAAGCAAAAGCACAATATAATGCAACACTGGCGAAGAATCCTAACGCTCTTTTCGCTCATATGGGACTGGGAATGATTTATGAAAATGAAAGAAATTACAGCAAAGCCCAGGAGCATTATGAAAAGGTCCTGAAGATTAATCCTAATTTTTTACCGGCGGCAAACAACCTTGCCTACATTTATGCCGATCAGGGCGGGAATATAGATATGGCCTTGACGATAGCTCAAAAAGCAAAGGAACAGCTCCCCGACGACCCGAACATCTCAGACACGCTGGGCTGGATTTATTATAAGAAAAACATTCCCCACAGGGCTGTTTCCTATCTGAAAGAGGCAGCTGAAAAGATTCCGAACAGCCCGACAATACGGTACCATTTGGGCATGGCCTATTACAAAAGCGGCAATCGCAGCCTGGCTCAAAAGGAGCTCACACAATCTTTGAATATGGGCGGCGTTTTCCCCGAGGCGGATAAAGCCCGGGCGGCGCTTAAAGAATTGAAATAATGTATCAATAAAAATGGGAGGAGCGATCGTCTTTATATGAACTACTTTCCAACGAAAAAAAATTCTCATTATTTTGTATTTATTTGTTTTCTCTTAATTGCATCCATAACCCTCCTTACCCGACACGGATGGGCATATGAGTTCCGGGTAACTCCGTCACTGGCAATTACGGAGAAGTACAGTGACAATATCTATCTTGCGGCCAAGAATGAAAACCCGGAGCGGGACTGGGTTACCACTGTTTCACCCGGTCTGTTGCTGGCCGCCCGCACCGAGCGATTAGATATGACGTTTTCCGGACGCCTGGACGGCAACTACTACTCGAAACGGGATGATAGTAATAAGTGGGATCAATTCTATAACGGGAACATCCATTATAAAGTAACGGACAGACTGGGGCTGGGAATTCAGGGAGGATACTCCATAACTTATTCGGTGGATCGTGACATAGATGTTTCCGGTCTGGTTCAGCCGCCCGGCAGGCAGGATAGAGCGACCGCGGGAGCTACCATCGACTATCTCCTGGGAAGTCTGACGACGGCTACGCTTTCCTACAATTACGATAATGTAGATTATGACCAGCAGGAAAACAACGATTCGTGGGGGCAGACGGCAGGCCTCGGTTTTAGCCATGTGTTGTCGGAAACAACGAAGGGGCGCCTGAACTTCGGCTACTCCAATTATCACTACACTGACAGTACCAGTGACAGTTATAAAGGTACAATCGGCTTCAGCAGGGATATCAGTCCAAAATGGAGTATACTGTGCGATGCGGGTGCAAATTTCACCCACACAACTTACAGCGATGAATGGGGATTTACCGGCCAACTGGCACTTTCCTATAAAGATGATTACAATACAGGCAACATCACTGTATCCAAGGATGTCCTCCCTGCCACCGGCCTCAACAGCTCAACGGATCGGACAGCGGTGATGCTTAATTACCGGCGGCGCTTCACCCAGGAGTTTTCCGGATTCCTGCTGGGCGGCTACTACTGGAACAAGTCGGATGCAGGACAGTATTCCAGAGAAGAAATCGACGACAGAACCGCCACAGGCAGTGTGGGTGTGCGCTATGACTTCACCAAGGACATCTATATGGAAACATCCTATCGGTACACCAGAGTGGATTATAAACAAACGGATACATATGCCGAGCAAAATCTTGTGCTCGTAAAGCTCTATTTACAGCATTCGTTTTTTTAATAAATCATGACGACCTCGTAAAAAGGCCGGATGCTGCGTTGCGCTTCATCCTTCCCCGTGTCAAGCACGGGGCAGGCTATGCGGCGTACGCTAAGTACGCCTCATTACTCAGGATTTGCACGCCTTGCCTGCGACCTTTTTACGAGGTCGTTTGCCAATTGTTAGTTTTTTGACTTTTTTACGAATCCAGCAAATCATACCAAGATGCATTCAAAGCATAACGTACCGGCAGAAACTCCGGCGAATGGCGCTATTTCAGCATTTTTGCCAGTACTATGCCTAAGATTAGCCAGATGGGAATGGAGATAACGAGGGCCCAGGCAAGCCCCTGAACATTTTTCAGCTTGCCCCTGAGAGATCTTTCCAAAATGACTCTTTCGATCTTCATCCGGATGTCATCGATATTAAACGGTTTGGTGATGTAATCTTTAGCCCCTTTCTTAACCGCATCAAGAGCGGTTTCTATGGAGGGGTAGCCTGTAATCATAATGAACACGGCATCGGGATCGAATCTCTTTATTTCGCCCAGCAGCTCCATGCCGTCAACGGGGCTCATGATCAAATCGGAGACAACGACATCAAAGCGGCCAGATTTATAGTAATTTAAAGCTTCCTGACCGTTGGCGGCGCAAGTCACCTCATAGCCGCAATGATGAAGACATTCCGACAGAAGTTCACGAATACTTTCCTCATCGTCGACAACCAGTATGTGCTTTGCCCTGTTATCCATAGAAGCTGATGATCATTCCTGTTTGTTGAAAGCAATAACTTCGAATATATTAAGAATTTATACTTTCTACGACTATAGGAGAAAAATGGAGTGCTGTCAAAATAAATTTAAAGGAAAGGAATCATCGCCGGCCATTGCTCACCGTCCTTCAAGCACTTTGAGATCTTTGCAAAACTTCCCTGTTTGTCATTCCGGGCTTGACCCGGAATCCAGAAATTATATAATATTGATTCCTGCACTCAAGTGTATTCGCGCGAATGATGAATCCGTTAGATTTATATGGTTTTGCAAAGACCTCTCTTTATACATGATAGCCGCCAAATCCTGCATAACAATGGATTGCGACAAAAAACCAGGCAGAGCCACCTGCTGACCCTGCTTAGTTTTTTGTGAACTTGTTTTTCATTTTTTCTTTTTTCGGCCGATTCCGGCCAGTCCTACAAGACCCAAACCGAGAAGCATTAATGAAGCGGGTTCGGGAACATTATAATGGACCAGGTAGTTCTGATAGTCCTGTACTTGAATACTTCCCCCTGCGGTAATCGTCGGACTGACGGCCAGAGCCCATTCAGTACTGGAAGTTGCGATGGATGATTGTACAGCATTCCAAATATTATTTGCCTCGCCGCTATATAATACAGTGCTATTGACTGTATGAAAACTACCTGTGGATAAATTGAAAGTACCTTCGGTCTCAAACATAATTTCCCAAATGGCGATCTGGGCCGCCGCCTTCATAGTTTCTTCGTTATTTTGACCTTCATAATTATTCCAGTAGTATTGTGCGATTGCTGCGGCCTGAAGATATTTGTTATAATCAAGGCCAAACCCGCCAAGACTCGAGTCCACCGTTAGGAGCGTATATGAGTATTTTGAATTATTATAAGCATTTGCATTTTCCACACAGAAAGCCTCTCGCGAAGCAGTCTCGCCACTTAACGTTACATCATAATCAAAATATACATTTTCGGTTTTACCCGCTATGTACACGTAGCCATTCGGTGTGCTGGCATGCAACGTCAACTCTACATTTTTGATAATATTGGCATTGGCGTAAAGAGGCATTACAATAAACAGTACAATTACCAGTAGTCGAGTTAATTTTTTCATTTAGTTCTCTCCCCAAAAGCGTCTTAAGATCATTAGCACACAGCATGCCACCGTCACTGAAATGCAATTAATCACAATCAATTGTTTTTACGGTTTCACCCCCCGATTTACATCGGCAGCGCTGCTGCGGCAGGCTTAAGGGCTTGCCAAAGCATTGAAGCCTCAAAGGGGCTTTGCAAATACATATTTATGTTTAAAGCCGGGCTTTCATCAAATTTCTTTTTATCCGTAATGCCGATGATAAAGACGGGAGAAGACTTTAACCGGGAACACTGATCCGGATTGAGTTCTTTAATTCCGCCGTTGGTTAAAATGACATTGTATTGCTCGCTTGATAACATATCCATGATTTCGGTCGCATTTGCTGCAATACCCGCCTTGTAACCGTGATTGATTATATGCTCACGAAGGAAATCCAAGGCATCCGCTCGTTCATTGTGGATTAATATTTTCATTTTTCTCACCTCAAATTAAAATGCTTGTTATAATCGGCAACCAATCGATTTCTTTTGTCTTTAGACGAAACTTAATTTTGTATTACATTGTTATGCATATCATGTGCCGAATATAAAAAATCTGCTGTACGGTGAAACGGTATTGAAGATGATCTTAATTTCAATAATGATTTTATCTTTGCTAACCCCGGGGAGGTTGACGGGACTGTCAGGCTGAAGAGTGAAGTTGTAAAATAATACGACAGCCGGAGGCCGAAAACAGTGATTTAATGCCTGCTTTTTTGATTCATAAAATGATAAATACTTGATATTACATGGCAATCTATCTAATATGGGCTATGTAAATAATTCCGACACCGCCGATAGTTCAAGTCGCAAAATTAACACTTGGCATCCGGCCTTTTTTACGAGGCCGTCACATGAGGTAGGTCTGGAGCGATTGATAGCTGTTAAACTCGGCATCAACGAAGGAGGCACCGACAATAATGTTGTCGCCGTCTTCAACCACTCTCGTTGATTCACAGGTAATATCTACAGGTTTACTCTCTGTGGGTAAATCGAAAATAATATTAAATTTTGAACCCTTAGAATTAATAGCGGCATTCTGCGCAAAATCTTTGGGGATTAAAATTCTGGCGCCGCCCAGAGAAATATCCGCAATGGAGCCTTTGCTGCTTTGTGCAAAATCCCGCCGACTGATAACAGTTGGAAAAGCAACAGGTTTTCGCGGATACCGACGCATCTCCATACCAGGGAATATTTTCTTATCGGCCAGGTAATTGCTTAAAATCATTTCAATCATTGACGATAACGAACGCCGGTCCGCCTGTGCGACTTGAGCAAGAGATTCGTGCAATTCTTTACTGACACGAAAACTTATGAGACTGTCTTTTTTCATGAAACTCCCATGATACGCAAAAAATTTTTACTAGCAATTGCACGAATTATGCCTGATAGAAATCTTTTAGAAGCCGCCTCTCGCATTTTTGCAACTGTGCCGCTACAGCAAATATCACTTTTTCATATCCTCCGCAGAGAGTGTGTCACAATAGAATAGCTATCCCCATAATCGTCATACCGGCGAAGGCCAGTATCCAGAACTTACTGATAATACTGGATTCCCCCGTATCAAGCACGGGGCAGGCTCATCGTCGCGCTTCGCTTGCACGGAATGACAAAAAAGTAATTGCGACACAATCTTTTTTTCTTAGATTGTTCCACTTCATTCGCAATGACCAATGTGATTTTTTTTCAAGAGATTATAATTTAACTTGAAATGATGTTAAATAATACACTAAGGGAATGTAAGAACCGATTAATGACAACAAGATGGTAGATTCGGAGTACTTTACATTTTTGACAAAAGAATACCTTATCAAGGTATTCTAATACTTGAAATACCATCGATCGCTTTTCGCTGACCAATTGTCGGGATTATTTACATAATCAATCTTCACATGAGTCTTATAAAGGAAATACATTCATATAATCAATTGCTTGTTGTTTTGGCATCACTCTTGCTGTATTGTTAGTCTTATAAGGAGGCGGAAATATGAAAAAGATATTGTATTTAAGTTTGCTGGCATTAGTTCTTGTTTTTGCGACGACGCAAGTAAAAGCGAATACTATAACAACAAACCTAGATGTATGTAATAAGAACTTGGGCCTACCTGCAGGCAGTATTTATGCAACTGTCAAAGTAGATGTTAATGATGCCGCTAATACAGCAACGTTCACAGTTGATGCCAATAACGCGTTGCTGGGGGTGGGTGAAAATTTCGGGATTCAGTCATTTGGCTTCAATAGCTCGTTGGTTTTGACAACTGCTACTTTTGACTTACCCAATGGTTGGAAAGTAAAGTGGAACCAAAACTTGAGTATGTTCGGTATTTTTTATACCGACACTACCACCACGGGTAAATACCGCGTGGATCCGCTGATGTTCACGGTCACCATGAGTGGCATTGATAGTGCGGGACAATTCTACCAAAAAGATGCAGCAGGCTATCACTATGCAACCCATATTGCAGATTTCACGGCGCACAATGGACATGATAGTGCATGGTTTTCAGATGGTGCAGCAGTTACGGTTCCCGAACCCACCTCCTTGCTCCTTCTTGGTTTCGGTCTGGTCGGTTTGGCCGGAATCGGAAGAAAGTTCAAGAAGTAACGAAGTACATAATCGGTTTATTACGGAAAGGCAGGGTCAAGCGACTCTGCCTTTTTTATTTGTGTGCGCCCCCATGAACTCGTGACTGTGGCGCAATGTCGTTGCGAGCGAATACAATGAGCGAAGCAATCTCGTAAGATCTTGAAAATATTAGATTGCCACAACGCCTGAGAGGCGTTTCGCAATGACAATCAGCTATTACGACACAGTCTCTCGCGGAGGATATGAAATGGTAATAATTGCTATTACGCCACAGTTTCTCCACTCTTGACAGAGCCCGTCAGAATCTGCCGCACCCGCTCCAGTTCCTCTTCATTATCCACTTCCACGGAGTCATAGGGAGTGATGACTGCCTTGATTTTGTAACCATATTCCAAGGCGCGCAGCTGTTCCAGGGCTTCGAGTTTTTCCAGCTTTCCTTCGGGCAATTTAGTGAAGATATCCAGAAAATCGCGGCGGTAGGCATAAATCCCGTGATGCTTGTAGTAATCGGCCTTCATAGTGCTGCTGCGTACATAAGGAATCGTCGCGCGGGAAAAATAAAGAGCGAAATTCTGCGCATCCAAAACAACCTTCACCGCGTGGGGATGCGTGATTTCTTCCTCCCGGATGATCTTATAAATCAAGGTGGACATATTGACGGCGGGATCAGCCTGCAGCGGCGCGATCACCTCGTCCACCTGCACCGGCTCAAAAATCGGCTGGTCGCCCTGAATATTGACGACAATCGCCTCCGGCGCGAGATTCAATGCCGCCACGGCTTCCGCAATCCTGTCCGTGCCGGAGCGGTGCGTGGCCGCCGTCATCACGGCATTGCCGCCGAAATTTTTCACCGCGTTGAAAATACGTTCGTCATCCGTGGCCACGGCGACGTAAGGAATGGCTTTGGCCTGGGCAACCCGCTCATAAACATGCTGAATCATTGGTTTGCCACAAAGATCGGCCAGCGGCTTTCCCGGAAAACGGCTGGATTCATAACGCGATGGAATAATGCAAACAACGTCTCTTTTCATTTTCTCTCCGATTCTTTTAATTCTTCAGTTCTCAGCAACCTGTGTCCTTCAAAAACAGTTAGAATTTCGACATTATTTTCATTTACCCGATAAACGATGCGATATTTTTTGAATATCAATTCTCTAATGCCTGCGTTTTTGATTTCCGGCACCATTCTCCCCGCAGAAGGTGTATAAGACAAGATCGTTTCTGCATGTTCAATAATCTCATCCACAAATTCGCGCGCTCGTTTGGGGCTGTTGGTAGATATAAAATCATCGATTTCGAATAAGCGGTCGACAGCCTCCTGAGTCCAAATCAATCTCATCCGCTTTTATTCCCCATGATGACGGGTAAATAATGCTTCTTTAAGTTCTTTTGTGCTGAATGTTTTTCCATTATTCGCATCCGCTATGCCCCGGCCGATGGAATCCAGAAATTTTTTATTATAAACCAGATCATCGTAGTCGGCCGGTGACAAAAGCACGCCCGTCGGTTTACCATTCTGGGTGATAATCAGGGGATGACCCGTGTTCTGAATACTTTTAAACCACTTTGCAATGCCGGCTTTAAATTCAGCCATAGGAACTATATCATTTTTAATAGAAATCGTTTTCATGTTATTGACCTTAATTTAGAATTTTATATTGATCAATATTTAGACCAATATAACAGAGGTGTCAAGCGTTCTGCTTCGCATTTTTTACTTCATCTATAGTTCATATAATCCGAACGACCGCTGCAAAAATTAACCACATAATTCCTGAAATATAAAAAGGGACAAAGAGATTCGGTCAACACCTTTACATACAAAGAGCCGCACTTGATGAAGTCAAATGCGGCTCCGGATTTAGATTTATTGGTGGCGACAGCTTGTTTTAATTGGGAATTGAAATCACATTTTCTTAGCGGCCTGTTCAATACCCTTTGTAATCTGACCCAGCTTTTCGGGGCTCATCTTCACCTGGATGCCCATCACCAGGGTGCGGCCTAAAATGTCTTCCGCCTGGGGAATGCTTTCCCGGGTGTATTGCACCTTGCCTTTGTAGCCCGGATTCGTAAACGGGAATTTCTGGGAATTCGCCGTGGAACGCGCCAGAAAGTGCTCCCAGTTCGGAACATAATGCCAGGAATTTCTCTTGAAGCAGACTGTATCGACGCCTTCGGCGGAAAGCAGATTCTGGAATTTCTGCGCCGTATCTTCAGCCGGCAGATTAAATGCTAAAAACGTGGCGGAATCTCCCGCGGGATCGGGCAGACGCCGGAACCCCACTCCCTTTACCTGGGCCAGGGCATCTTTGATAACCTGCTTATTTTTCCGCTGTTCGCCGATAATGTAGTCGAGCTTGCGCAGCTGCGCCAAACCCAACGCTCCCTGCAGCTCGTTCATCCGGTAGTTAAAGCCAAGAATGGTCCGGCCTTCCTGGGCGCGGCCGACATTGGGATTATGATCGTGGCCGTGGTCGTGATACCATTCCGCACGGTGATACAGATCCAGGTTGTTGGTAATCACCATGCCGCCTTCGCCGGTGGTCAGTGTTTTTACGTAGTCAAAGCTGAAAATTCCCATATCACCGAAGCTGCCGAGTTTTTTCCCCTGAAAGCTGGCGCCGCAGCCCTGCGCGTTATCTTCCAGAACCAGCAGATTGTTTTTGCGGGCGACTTCCACAATCTTATCGATGTTGGCCGCAGAGCCGCACATATGCACGGGAATTACGGCTTTGGTGTACTGCGTTTTCTTCTTTTCGATTTCGTTGGGATCAAGATTTAGGGTATCATCGATATCCACCATTACGGGGATGGCGCCTACTTCCATTACCGCTTCATAAGTCGCGAGAAATGTGAAGGCCGGCACCAGAACTTCATCACCGGGGCACACATCCAGCGCGGTGAGCGCTACCTTGAGCGCCGACGAACCGGAGGTAACGCCCAGGGCGTAAGATATTCCGCAATATTTAGCGAAAGCCTCTTCAAATTCTCTGACCTTGAAAACACCTTTTCTTTCCTTATCGAAATTGTAACGCATCAGAATGCCCGTTTCGAGCACGTCCATTACTTCTTTTATTTCTTCTTTGCCGATCAGTTCTGCACCAGCCATTTGTTCCTCCTAGTATTGTGTCTTTATCAAAAAGCGTCGGTATAAATTTCTATAGCATCATCTTTAGTAATTTTGCGGGGATTATTTTCCAGCGGCCGGGCCACCGTCAGGGCGACATCAGCCAGAGCCGGAAAATCTTTTTCCTTGATGCCGAATTCCGCCAGCGATGAGCTGATTCCGCAATCTTCAATTAACGATTCCACGGCCTCGAGGGCCAGATAAGCAGCTTCGCGTACCGGCAAATCATCGGTAATTTCGCCCATTGCTTCCGCGACATCGGCAAATTTATCGAGGGCGGCAGGCAAATTAAAAGCCATGGTCGCCGGCAGCATCAGGGTGTTGGCCATGCCATGCCCGATTCCATATTTACCGCCCAGCGGATAGGAAAGGGAATGTACTGCCGTTACACCGGCATTGGCCAGTCCCAGACCGGCATAGAGGCTCGCCAGCAGCATATTTTCCCGCGCTTTCAAGTTCTTGCCGTCGTGAACGCAGGTGCGCAAATTTTCGGCAATCAACGCAATTGCCTGCAGGGAAAAGAGCTCGCTCATGGGTGAGGCAATCACTGAAGTATAAGATTCAATGGCATGGCACAAAGCGTCAATACCTGTTTCGGCCGTGGGGCGGGGAGGAAGGCTGAGAGTCAACTCCGGATCGAGGAGCGCCAGTTCCGGATAAAGATAGGGGCTGTTCATTCCTTCCTTCTTTTTCAGATTCTTCCGGATAAAAACGGCGGTAAAGGTTACTTCGCTGCCGGTGCCGGCGGTCGTGGGAATCATAATTTTCGGCAGGCCGGGCTTGGAAATTTTATTCAACCCCAGGTAATCAACCGCGCTGCCTTTGTTGGTGGCCAGCACGGCTATCGCCTTGGCTACATCCATTGCGCTGCCGCCGCCGATGCCGATGACGATGTCACATTTATTTTTAATGGCCAGAGCGGCGCCTTCATCAGCCAGTTCAATCCTGGGCTCCGGCTCAACTTTGTCGTAAAGCGTGTATTTCATGCCTTCCGGAATAAGAAGGTTGGCCACCGCCTCCTGGAAACCGGCTTTCGCCAGATTTTTATCCATAACCACTAAAGGATTTTTTGCATTCAGCTCTTGAATATGGCTGACTAAAGCATGGAATGACTTATTGCCGAAAACGATCTTTTTCGCCCCGGTAAAAGAAAATACCTGTCTCATTTTAAAAACCTCCACTATTTTTACCAGTTGATTTAACAATCCCTATGAGAACTGTCCTGTAAAGTCAAGGTTTTTTGTGATGCATCGACCATTCCAACTGCCGGCAGATGCCGCGAATTATTTTTACTTCCCTGGCGAGTAATCCCGAACGGGCAAAAAAACGGCGCAGATGCATCATCCAGTAGTCCGGATTTTCCGGGTTTAAGAAACCGATTTCGCTGAGCACTGTTTTGATCTGGCCGTACATGCCTTCTACTTCGTTCGAACCCGCCCATTTGGGAGGGATTTCTTCCGTGACCGGCAGCGATGCCGTATAGATTTCGTAACAAAGAATCATTACTGCATGGGAAAGATTAAGGGATTTGAACTCGCGGGAAGAAGGGATGGTGACCGTCGCCTGGCAGTAGCGCAATTCATCGTTGGTCAGTCCCCTGTCTTCCGGACCGAAAAGCAACGCCACTTTATTTTTCCGGGAAATGCTGACAATGTTTTCCGCGATTTTGCGCGGCGTGTTGAACGGACCGCGGGCCTTGCCCAATCGTGCCGTTGTTCCCACAATATATTGAAAATCCGCCAGGGCCTCATCAATATCTTCATAATATTTTATTTGATCCAGCATATCCAGCGCCAGATGGGTTGATCTTCTTTCCATCTCTTCGCGATCCAAATCGGCGCCGCCCACAATTACGATATTGCCGATGCCCATATTTTTGGCCACCCTGGCAATGGAGCCGACATTTCCGGCATATTTTGGCCTGTATAGAACGATGCTGACGTTTTTAGTTTTAGCTTTCAATATAATTTCCTTAAGATTTGTAATTCCATTTCCCAATCATGGAATTAAATGGTTTTTATGTGGATGGTTCGAGTTCTTTCCTTACGGCCAGTCCCAGTTTCTCGATGACGTAGGGCTTTCTTACATAAGCGCCCGCTCCCAGGGCCTGGGCGGTTTCTACACGGTCTGTTTCTGAAAAACCGCTGACAATAATAGCCTTCTGTCGGGGATGGATCGCCAGGACGTTCCGATAGGTGTCCAGTCCGTCCATGCCCGGTTCCATGATCATGTCCAAAACGATGAGATCAACAATATGTTTCTTTAAGTATGCCACTGCTTCTTCACCACTGGCGACGCTGGTGACACTGTAATTCAGCCTGGAGAGCATCTCGGCCGCCAGATTGCGTTGCTCTTTTACATCATCAACAACAAGAACGGATTCACCTTTGCCCATGTATTGGGAAACGGCTATGGCCGTGCTTTCAACGGCAATACTTTCCCTCGTCACTGGAAAATAAAGGGTAAAGATGCTTCCTTTTCCCTCTTCGCTCTCTACGTTAATGTACCCATGATGGTCTTTTACTGTACCCCAGACCACCGCCAAACCGAGTCCCGTTCCGCTTCTCCCCATGACCTTCTTCGTGTAAAACGGTTCAAAGATGCGTTTCAAATCAACTGTGGATATGCCGTTACCCGTATCGGATACGGAAAGTACAACATAGTCTCCCTCCTGCACTTCGTCATATCCCTGAACCGGTCTGTCCAGATACTGGTTAGCCGTTTTGATGGTCACAATGCCGCCCTTGATCATGGATTCGCTCGCATTGGAAACCAGATTGAATAATGTTTTGCCGATATGTACGGAAGAACCGGATATATTCAAGAGCTCCGGTTCGAGATCGGTCTTGATCCGTACGGAGGAATTATAGGACAACAGATTTTCAAACTCCGGTAACTGTTGAAAATCGGCAATTACCTTGTTTAGATTAAGAACCTCTCGTTTGGGGACTCCCCTGCGGGCCAGGGTCAACAGATCCTGTACAATCGCGGCGGCTCTTTCTCCTCCTTTCATAATGTCCATAAGACGAGGTTTGATCGGGCTGGATCCAGCCACGCTGTAAAGAAGCAGTTCCGTATATCCGACGACAACGCCCAGTACATTATTGAGATCATGGGCAACTCCACCCGCCAGGGTACCGAGGGCTTCCATCTTTTCCGCACGCTGCAGACGCTCCTGCAGGCTGCGCTTTTCCTCTTCCATTTGCTTGCGCTCGGTGATGTCGCGGATTGATTCTATGGCGCCGACAACATTACCCGTGTTGTCATATAATGGCCCGGCTTTTCCCGAGAGCACACGATTTTGATTGTTCAGCGGCACATCGTCGGCTTCGGTAAAAAGAATAGCTCCTTTTTTCTCGATAAACCGATATTTCTTTGCGATCTCTTCATCCGTTTCAAACACCAGGTCAACCAGGATCGGTCTTCTGGTCCCGTAAAACGGCAAGGAATATTCATAGTTGCTCTTTCCTAACATATCCTGGGCCTTAACGCCGGTCATCTCTTCAATGGTCCGGTTCCAGGTGATGACCTTCCCTTCCCGATCGACGGCAAAGGTGGCATCAGGCAGAAAATCAATGATCTCGGACAGCCGTCGCTCCGATTCCCTGATTGTTTCCTTTGCCCGCATATGAAGAATAACGGTAAAGGCCGCACCGGCGAGAAGCACGAAAGCGATTAAGCCCATCGTTGTGAGAAGAGAGAGGGGGTTAATCTTACCTACGACATGGGATGCTGTAATTAGACGCAGCATGTAAAACGGTGTGTTACTGACAGACGTTTTGAGCCCTATCCATGATTGCTTTTCTCCATTTATATCCTGGAACTCGAAAGGTTCACCAGATATGAGCGCTGCCGCATTGGGCAAGCCGGAAATTTGCGGGGGAAAAGAAACTCCCACAGATTGGAAGGTCTTTCCCTCATTGGTGATAAGGCTGTAGATATCGTTTCCGGATCCTCCTGCACCGAGGATATTTCTATAGAGGGTTTGCGGTTGAATCCATGCAATGATTTGGCCGGCGTAGTGGTCTTTAAAAAAGTAAGAAAGAGAAGCAACAACTTCTCTTCCGCCGTCAAGGGTAAATATCGTTCCGTCGCGGTGTTCGGGGACAAGCAGCCCCTTCAATTCCTGGCGCTTCACCTTATGGTCGGCCGTGGGCCAATCTGTATCCACAAGTATGTCGCCGTTCCCTTCGATCAGCATAATCCTCGAATAGACGGGGTCGCTGCCGAGTTTCTTGCGGTTGACGAGATCCTGGAAGCGATCCCGAATGGGAATAAGACTGTATCCCAGGCCATATTCCATACTCATGCCCAGAGCTTTATTTTCAAAAAACACGGATACTTCACGGCTGAGAGCTAGATTGATGAGATCATCCTTCCGGTCGGTAAAGAAAAAGCCTACCAGGGCAGCCCTTTTCCCCGTATCCGCTTTCATGTTCGTGAGGTTTGTTCCGCGGAGATCGACAGCGAAACGGTAGTTCATGAATAAAAGAAAGAAAACAAAGGCGACAGCCGCCCCACTTACACCAAGAATCAACAGGGTGTGGTAAAATTGCGGAATAAGTTTTGTGCCGTTTTTCCCCATTTTGTTTGCCCTCATTTATTTTTTTTAAAAAATTCGGGATCATAGGCAAAGACATAGGGGTAATATTTCTTTACGATACGTTCATACGTGCCATCATTTTTTATCTTTAACATAAATGTGTTAAAGGCATCTCGAAGCTTCGGCGAATCCTTGGAAAAGGCCACCGCCATATTCTGTCTTCCGCTCACCGGGCCGATGACTTTGATTTTCCCCGGCCATTTTTGGAGGGCCACCAGAGCGTCAGGGAGGTCAAGGAGCGTCAAATTCGCTTCGCCTTTAATCACGGCGGGCGCAATGTCATTCACAGAACCGGGGAAAAATTTGATCTTGTCCGTAATTTTTTCCAGGCCGTAGAGAGAGGGGTCAAGGCATGTTCCCGCTTTACCGAGCAGCGGCTGACCGGCAATGATCTTTTTTACTGCTTCGATGTCCTTTTTTATATTTCGTGTGGGCTTAATGGGCTGTACCGGGGAGTTGGCTCGGGCTATCAGCCATACGTGGTTGGGGAAGGTGGGGGCGGAGAAATCCACTGCCTTTTTTCTCCAGGAAAGCACAGTAATGCCGCAGGCGGCCACGTCGCCTTTGACGGGCACCTGCGCAACCACCTCGATATCGTCGCCATTTGGTTTTATTTTTTTTCCGGTCAGGTCGCCAAAGATATCACCCCACTCGGTCTGGACATACTCATACCGGACGCCTATGTATTTTGCAAAGGCGTTCATGAGGTCAATGTCCATACCGTCGCCAGCCCCGGTGATGAAGTTGGCGTAAGGAACACCTAAATGGCGGAGGACACCCTTCTTTTTTACGTCCTTCAGATCCGCTGCGATGAGGACTCCGGAAGTGAAGACCATTGTTACAACTATAGTGAGAATAAAAACTAACTTTTTTATACAATCCTTATCCAAAATTCCTTTCATGAAGGTATCTCCTTTTTGGGTTTGTATAGACCGGTTGCTTTCGATATACCAAGTTGGAAAAATGGTTATTCAAAATCAGCGAACAATTATGGCAGGCGTTGTAGCAGCATAGTTTCCCCTTTCCAGAATTACACTCGTTCTTTTACAGCTGCAATATGTTGTCAGGCGCGCAGATCTTCCGTACGCTCCCAATCCTCCTGGATAATTTCCAGTAATTTTTCAGCATCTTCCGATTCCAGAACAATATCCTCGAAATCCGGTGAACATCGCACCTTCTGCATAAGCAAACCGTCGCCGTCGAACCAGCGGGGCAGTGCGCCGCCAAAAAAATAACCCCTGTCTCTCAGCATATTTACAGTGGCGGTGATCCAGGGGATGGTTAGATTGAGGCAAACCTGGAGAACCACGGCCTTATTGGTTATAGCCTGTGCTTCCATGTTTCTGAAAGCTTCCGTGAAATCATCACCGATTTCAAGAACGTTAATCCTGGTGACTTGTGCGAATTCAAAAAGTTTCATTTCTATGCGTGAGGTTGTGCCTTGCGGTGCTCTAGCCGTGTCTTCGGCCAGCTTTATCTCCCGGGTGTCATCGAGGCGGGAATAGATCCAGCGCAGTTCCTCTTCGTAAGTTTCAGGGATGTGGATTGTGTGGGGCTTTGGTTTGTAACAGCGGAAATAATCAAGAGTCGCCACCCGGCCAAATGCACTTTTTTCCTTTGTATAGGCGGCGGCGGGCATCAGGGCTATTTCCATCGCTGTTTCTACATGCTTGAAGTGTGTTGCCGCCTTTTGAATAAAGGCATGGTTGCAGACCGCCTCGCCGAAGAGCTCTTCAATGTTCTCCTTCTGTGGCACGAATTCCTCGTAGAGATATTCCATTAAACGGGTGTTAACGCCAAGATGCCGATATTCTTTCAGAACAAGGCCAACGCCGGATTCATAAATATTGGGAAACGGCGCTGAGCGATACAAATGGATCACTCCGATGACCTGGCCCGCAGATGAGCGGGCGACGATAGAATAATATTCCCCGGCCTCATTGGCGGCGATAATGGCCTGGGGGTCATAAAAAAGCCGGATGGGATAGCCGTCTCCATAGACGGCATTAAACAGATTGACGATTCCCTCTGCATCTGCCGGCCGAAAAGATCCGACCTCAAAATTTTCTTTTACAGTTTGTCGATTATCTTCCATTTATATTGAGCCCCTTTCTATGTATGGCAAAATACATCTATTTTAATAAATTCAAATTCCCGAGATTCCTCATGTGCGTTTGGAATAACAACTTTTCAACTGCCGGCATCCTTGTTAAATCCGGAGAGAACAAGTAGCACAATTTTACGAAAGTTTCGATAATGAGTTTGCGAGTTATTCCTGTTTCTGTAGACGAGCCAGCAGCATGGCTAGAAGCAAAGAAAAAAGAATAAATCCGGCGCTTAGAAAAAAAATAACATCAAATCCCACACCAAATGTGATGATCATTCCACCGACATAGGGCATAATGAAATAGGCTGCATCCATGGTGAACAGGGTCAGATTGGTGTTAAGGCCCCGCAGGAGCGGAGCAGATGCCGAAAAAAGCAGGGCATTTAAAAGCGGCAGAATAAGCCCCATACATATTCCGTACAGTCCGGCAAGAAGGTATAAGGTGACAAGTGTGCCCACCCGGGGAAGCAAAAAAAGGCACAGAATCAGAAAAACAAGACCTATCTGAAATACAAATAATTTATTGGTCTTATCGAAGAGCATGCTGCCGAGAAAACGGACCGCAATCATCATTATCATTGATATCGTGAAGAATGGTCCCATATCGCCTACAGCGCTGTGCAGACACAAGTCCTTCGTAAAATAAAAGACGGCGGCATGAGCAAGATAAACAAGAAAAGCGGTGCCAAGCAATAATACCACGGAACGCTCGCGAAAATTTTTCCGGATTTCGTCCACGCGAGGACGACGCGCCAGCACTTCATCCATCCTGTCCAAAACACTGTTGAGGCGTTTTTTCAGGGCGACGAGGAGAAAAAGTGAAATAACGGAAAAGACGGAGACACCGGCATAAACAACCGCTTCGCCGGCCACGTAGGGAAGCATGGCCTCAGTCAAAGTAGGAATCACCGCGTAGGGAATCATCGTGGAGATACTGACGATGCTGAAGCCCTGTCCGCTTTTTTCTCCGGGAATGAACTGGACGATCAGGGTGATTACCGCCGATGTCAGAAGAACAAAGGCGGCGCCGTGAATAATACGCAGCACGATTATTGCCGGCACGGTCAGCGCCCACAGGTAAGCACAGGAAACCACGCTCATCAGAACAAGGGACACCATAAGAATGATGACGGCATTGCGGGTGGAGATCCAGGGGATCACAAAAAGACGCAGGATAAAGGCCGCCATGGGTTCAAGGCCGACCAGGAAGCCCCGCCACACAACCGGAATGCCGATGGCTCCCAGATAGTGATAAAAGCTGTAAAATACGGAGACGTTAGCAAAGGCCGCCACCAGAATCAGGCAAAGGGCAAAAAATTCAAAGGAAAACAGCTTCGGGGCTTTGGGAATGTTGCGCAAGGATGATCTCTTTCAATGCAGAATTTTTTTCAGTGCGCTGACAAAGGCTTCCATGGCCTCCATCTGTGCCAGAGTGATGCGGATGTGATTGGGATAGCGAAAACCGGTCATGGGCCGGATCATCACTCCTTCCTGCATAAGTTTTCGGTAGGCCAGGGTATCGCTTCCCGGCAGGCGGACGACGAGGAAATTACCTTCGCCGACGATGAGGGAAAGCCCCATGCGGGAGAGCTCCTCACACAGAAACGACTTGCTTTCCTTAATCAGATTCCGGGTGCGCTGGATGTGCTGTGTGTTGTCCTGCAGGGCCGCCTGGGCGGCTTCCTGGGCAATGCCGTTTACAGAATAGACAACACAGGTGCGGCGGATCATATCAACGACATTCAAATCACCCGCAAGGTAACCGATGCGCAAACCGGCAAGCCCGTACATCTTGGAAAAAGTCCGGAAAACAACGACATTCGGATATCGTTCGATGAAATCCATCCCGTTGGGAAAATCCGCCGCTTCGACAAATTCAAAGTAGGCCTCGTCAATGACCACGATCTGCTTTCCGTCGACAGTGTCGAGAAAACTCGTAAGAATGTCTTTTGACCAGTATGTCCCCGTGGGGTTGTTCGGATTGCAGACAAAGATAATCTTGGTGTGTTCGTCAATAGCTTGGAGCATAGCCTGATCGTCAAAGCCTTCCCGGACAAGGGGAATGACCCTGGCCTCGATTCCGGAAAAAGTAGCCACCCACTCGTAAACGGCAAAGGTCTTGTCCGCCGTAATGATATTGTCCCCTTTTTCGCAGAAGGCCTTGATAACGAAGGTTATGACTTCGTTGGCACCATTCCCGACAAGAATCTGGTCAGGATCGATGTTATGCAGTGCGGCAATTTCGCGGCGCAGACAATAAGAATCGCCGCTGGGATAAACGGCGCCCCGCGGAGGAGGAAAACGCCCGATTACTTCCCGGGCTCCGGGCGGCGGCCCCAGCGGATTCTCATTGTTATTCAGGCGGAAGAGCCTGTTGCATCCATAGAGCTTCATGAGCTCTGAATCCGGCTTGCTGGGTATATAGGGCTCGAATTCCCGGACGCAGGCGGGGACGAGAATATTAAGATCAGGCTTCATCATTGTACTCGAATATAACGATATCGGACTTGCCGGCAAAAGGCAGAATGATGCCCGGTTCAAATTGATAGTTCAGGAGAATGGGGATAAGCTCCGCCTGCCAGGGAATGCCCAGATCCAGCTCAAAATGGAGGTTAAGAAAACCGTCATTGCGGAGAAAACGGATGTGCCTTTCAATGTTGGCCGCAAAATCATTGCCGGGCCAGAGCGGGCGCAGTGTGACTGCCCGCCTGTCACGATGAACTTCCGCCGAAAAAAGCGAAGCGCCGGAGCGGGTCTCTCCCATATCGCGGATTGTCCTTATTTCTCTGGCTAGAGCGAGCCGGCGGTATTCACTCTTCAGGTGAATCGTAAGATCGCCGCATGACCATACCTCAAAGCCGGGGTCTTCATGAAGCAGCCGGTAAAAGGAAAATTCATCAACGGGGGCCTTACCCTCTTCATGATAGCGAAGAGAACCGAGTTTTTCAAAATTATTCCGGAGTGATTCGGGAAGCCCGGAGAGACTGAGCAGACCCAGCGCTTTGGTGCGGGCGATTTTGTTCAGACAGGCTTCCAGCAACATCGCACAAATCATTTTTTCCTGTTTCTGGTAGAAGCAATAAGGCCCAAAACACTGCACAATCTTTTCCGTGCGATAACAAAACAAAACGCCGCCAACGATTTCTTTTTTCGCATTTAAAGCCACGATGGCGCTGTATTCTCCCGAGGCAACCATGTCCACAAGCTTGCCGGGGTAGGTAAGGAAGGCAGGCCCGTGCGCTGAATCATAGAATTGCGCAGCAAGACCTGCAAAGTACTTCAACCTTTCGGCATCAGGTGTTTCCATTGATAGCTGCTCGGCTGATTGCGGCAAGTCGAACTTTTCCGAATGAGCCGGATAGGCCTTCTCTTTGGTAATTGTCAGGCAAATCCGGTTATTTTTTTCAGCGTTAACGTCGAGGTGATCGACGGAACGAGAGGCAATCAGCAGACCCATTGCGTCCAGATCAGGTTCCCGATCAGGGGTTATGGTTGATGCTATATTGAGTCCGCTTAAATTCAGCTCCACGGAGGAGAAACGGAAAAGGACGCGGGTATAATAAAATCCGTTAAAACACTGCACTTCGAGTGCCTTGCCCGGACATGCAAAATTGGAAAGATACAGGAAAATTTCTTCTGTGGCCAAACCGAGCCTCAGATATTCCTCTTTTTTCATTCCGAAGACAATTGCCGCCGATTCCACAAACTGAGTGACGACAGGCATGTAAGGAGCGCTGGCGGTAATTCTCAAAGCTAAAGTGTGCGTTTTATCCGTATCCATGATGATCTTCCTTTTGCAGGGGTTGCGCTTCCGATGTCGCTTATAGAGCAAAGTATTTTCTTATGAAGTATCGGCTATAATGAGGAATGCCAACAAAGATAGTGCTTGATTTTGGATTGGAATTAATCTTTCTTGTAAAGTTGGCCCTGCTGATATGAGAGAGTGGTATAGCTGCTAGGCTAATTCGTGGCCAACGATGTCCCATCTTTCCAGTTTTTCAAAAGCATCTTGAGCCGCCTTTTTGAGTAAATTCAGTCTAACAGGTTTTACAAAAAAATCGTCAAAACCGGCAGCACGGCACTCCAAGAGACCGAAAATATTGTTGTAGCCGGTAATTGCATGAATAATGCAAATCTGATTTTCTATTCTGATTTTCTTGCAGAGCTCAATACCGCTGATGCCCGGAAGCTTAATATCCAGGAACATGACCATAACACTTTCATGCTGCAGTATTTTCAACGCTTCTTCGCCGCTTTCAGCCGTAAGCACCGTATAACCTAAGGACTGGAAAACTTCTTTCAGAAAGTCGAGAATTAAGACTTCATCGTCCACAACCAGGATTTTTTTCTCATTCATAATTATCAGCAGTTCAGTCTATTTATCTTCATTGCCGGAACTCTTATTGATGTTTATGATTCGGCCGAATCCCGCATAATCTTGAGTGTCAAAATTTTTAATGTTCATTAACTTTTTCGTAATATCACTCATTCTTTGAATTTGGTCGTTGATCGTATTAAGTTTTGCATGGATTGGATGATTTTCGGAAATATTCAATAACGTCTCGGAGTACCCGGAAATAATCTGCATGGGTTGATTCATTTCGTGACAAATTGCTCCCGCCATTTCCAAGACTCCCTGAAGTTTTTCCAGGCGTAGCCTTTCCTGCTCCGCCCGTTTACGTTCGGTAAGATCCCGCGCTATCCCCACGATGGCATATGGTTTATCATCATGATACATGACGGATGACAGAGTTTCAACATACAAATAGTGGCCGTTCTTTCTTTTCAATTTGAATTCAGTTGGTTTTTGTTGAATACCGATTTGCAGAAGTTCTTCAATTACATGCATAGCTTTACTGACATCTTTCTGATCCAGCAAAGAAGGAAAGTTCAAAAAATGTATCTCGTCTCGTTTATACCCCATTTTATCGAGTGCCGCCTGATTTAAATCAAGGAAATTACCTGCTAAATCATGGATAAAAACAGCTTCCAGCGAATGGTCAAACACTGCTCTGAAGCGTTCGTCACTTTTCTTTAATGCCGTTTCCATTTTTTTTCGTTCGGTAATGTCCAGAAGAGTCCCGGCGGCTGCGGGGTTTCCTTCATGAACGCTTGAAGATCCGTAAATCTCTACATCGAATATTTGCCCGTCTTTCTTCAGCCCTTTAAATGTGTAATGACTGAATTCGGTTTCACCCGATGTGCGTCTTCTAATCTGTTCTTTGACGTTAGGCAGGTCTTCGGGGATGACCAGCATTTCAAAAGACATATCGTTCAGACATTCTTCAACTGTGTAGCCAAACATTTGGGCAAATTTAGGATTTACATATTTGAATATGCCGTCCTGCAAAAGATATGTGCCGACGATTGCCTGTTCTGCAAAACTCTTGAACTTAATTTCAGATTCAAGGAGCGCATCTTTCGCCTGTCTGCGTTCAATGACTTTTCCTATACGCCAAGCGGTAGCATTGATTAAAGAAAGCTCCTCTTTTAAAAAAGGTCCTTCATCTCTTATAGGCATTTCGTTCAGGTAGCATATTTCCAGCAACCCAATCGGTTTATTTTGTACAATGATATCAGCAGACATCTTCCATTTCGTTTCTTGGAAATTGTCTGTTTTGAATTCCTTAGCTCCAAAGGTAATTCTTGCGCACGTAATTTCGGGATGATGATAGCCATGAATCATAAGATTAACAGCTTCTTGAAGAATTTCATCCAAACGATCTGTCTTATTAATAAGATCAGCTATGGAATAGATGCAGTTTAATTCTTTTATACGTTCCCGTAACGCCTCCTCTGCTCTCTTGCGCTCGGTGATCTCCACTATAGAACCTTCAATAACACCTTGTTCGGGGAAAATCGTTGCTGCTAAAGATATCCAAATATGGCTTCCATCCCTGCGGATTATTTCCGCCTCGTAATCATTAACAGAGCCTTTTTCCTGCAATAACTGCAACATTGCTTTACGCTCATTTGGATCAGCCCAGGCGCTGGCAGCGTTAAACTTTGCCATGCATTCTTCAACATTGGAATAGCCTGCCTTTTCCGCATATCGTTTATTGACTTCTATGAGTTTGCCATCATGAATTCGTGTCCTGAACAGTGCGACTCGAGCATTATTGAATAATGCTCTATATTTTTCTTCTTGTTTCCGCAGTTTATCTTCGACCCGCTTGCGGTCGGTAAAATCGCGCCAGACACAGTGATAGACTGGTTTTCCCAAAACTTCGGCGTACTGTGCGGTTACGTGGACATTCCTGATCTCACCTTGCCGGTTACGTTGCAGGGTATCAAAATCAGCACGTCCATTCTGGATGACATGCGCAATGTGTGATCGGGTTTCCTCCAGTGTTTCAGCGACCTCCAGATCCAGGATGCTTAGATTGGAAAATTCCTCGTGTGAATATCCCAGTTGCCGGTGGGCAGCTTCATTGAAGTCTAAAAATTGTGCTGTATCAGTGTCAATAATCAGAATACCGTCTGGCGAATGTTCGAACAACAAACGATAGCGTGTCTCGGTTTCCTTGAGCGTTTGTTCCACCTTTTTGAGTTCTGCCTCTGACTTTTCCAGAGCCTGGATTCTTTTCTTCAGCAGAGCATTCTCTTTGATTAGTTCCTGGTGTTCTTTGGTTAAATCAAGCATTTGATGTATCTTTCTTATGTTAACTATATCGTATTGAAACAAAATTAGTGTATTTTACTCGTATACAATTAATACGTGACAATTCTTGCTGTTTACCGAATGCCGACACCAATGTCAAAAGGAATCGGTATTTCCGCTCCGGTTCACGGTTTGGAATCCCTGCCTCATGAACGGGCGATAGAGGGGGTCGCCGATAAGTACCTGCTGCCATGACCAGAAGGGATTGGCCAGACCGTAGCATTCGGCAAGCGTTGTTCGGCCTTGGAGAAGGCAGCCGAAAAAAATTTCCGGGGAAGGAAATGACTGGAGATAAGGCTCCCACACAGGGCCTATCGTTGCGGCAACACCCTTTTCCAGCATGACCTTGCACCACACGGTACTTTTCGGCGTTTTAAGAGTTGCGCATTCAGAACTGGCCACATGGTATCCTACCGATCCTTTGACCCAGGTAAAGGCATCAATATACTTGGCGCGACTGTACCAGCCGCAGTAAAGGGCGGCGCCGGGCGCTTCCCCCGGGCCAAAGAGTTTTGCCTGGTCATTGAGGACGACGGGAAGTTTCCGGCTCTTCTGGACGATATGAGCCGTGTTATGGATTGCCTGGTCATACTGTTGATAAACCGACAGTTTTCTGTTTTTATCCCGCAGCTCTTTTTCGGGCCACCGGGCATCGAAATAGGCTTTTCCCGGAAGTCCCTGCTCCTCGGCATAAATACTGTCGTCTATGATGCGACGGACAATGGAGGGGGTGGGTCCGTCCAGACGGCATACCAGAATGGCCTGTTGCGGCATATTAGATATCTTCTTACCCTGGAAAAAGATAAAATACTTGTTGGGCTGCCATCCATTCAATTCATATGATTGTTCTCTGACGAGGGCAAGCTCGGAATCGACGGAGGCGCCCCAGTGGGCCTTGGAAATCTGCTGAATCTTTTGCCTCAGTTCAACCAGCTGGCCTTTAAGCTTTTTTGATTCTTCCGTTTGCTGACTGCCGGCCAATTTCTCCCGTTCCGTCCCTTCTTTCAGAGAAGTTTGAAGTTTCCGGAGATCTATGCTTTCGATAAGGGTCGGCGGCGGGGGAAGAACACGCAGGGGTATTCCGTACATGAGGGTGATACATTTGAACCGTTTTCCTTCGGGGTCATTTTCCGCTAAAAATTTTCTCACGGGACGGGCGACTTGCCGATCGTAATCGTTCCTTCCTATCTGTTCCTTGGCAGATGTCCCGAGCACAAGCAGGTTTTTTTTGGGAACATTACGTTTCAACATATAGTAGCGGGCGAGGTCCACACTTTCCGGAACGGCGCTGTTGGCTACAATGAGCAGTTCATCCGCCGTCAGCGCATGACTATCAGGGCGGCAGGTAGAAAGAATCAGGATGGATGAAAAAAAGATTAAAATAATGAAGCGAAGCTTATTCATTGAACCCGCCTGTTTGCCATCTGCGTCAGATCATGGAATATCATGGCAAAAATACAAATTTGATTGAACTTGTTTGATTTTATAAGAATTTGTTTACCCCAGTAATCTTTCATGCTGCACCATTAAGCAGCGATTTTGGACAACACAAATTCCTGCCGCCCGGGCCTTTATTGCCGATTGGTTATGAGACAACCCCAATTGCATCCAGATGGCTCCCGCCTTAATTCTGATAGCCTCATCAACGATTCCGGGAATCGCCTCCTCAGCGCGAAAAATATCCACGATATCAACCTGTTCGGGGATGGAGGAAAGGTCGGGATAGCATTTCTCTCTCATGATTTCCGTTTTGACCGGATTGACCGGAATAATCCGGTAGCCTTTGGCCTTCAGATATGAGGCCACCTTGTGGCTGTGACGGTCGGGATTATCTGAAAGCCCCACAACAGCAATTGTCCGGCAGTTCTTAAGCAGGGTCAGTATCTCTTCTCTTTGGGGATTTTCTGCGGAAGCATCATTGCCGCTGTGAGAGTCTTTCTTCTCTTCGTCGCTTCTCATGTGATCCTGTTTCCTTCCAGCCATCTTTGGAAGATGGTTTGCTGATTTTATTTATATCATCAAATCGGCAGGGCAGTAATTCCTGAAACGCTATTGATTCTAACTGGAAAGAGTGCAACGATGAAGTAAAAATGTTTCAAGTTGTTATCTCAATCCATCTATAATCTGACGGGCGAACTGCTCCGTTATACTGTCTTCGTGATTGACGAATAGCATCATGGGCCAAAAGGTGCGGCTGCGGGCCTCTACCGGATATCTGCCAATTTTCTTATCATGATGATAAACAACAACTTCCCCAACCATTTTACTGGGCGGGACTAACATTATGGAGGGGCCGGCTAACGTGGTGTCGAAGGCGGAAGGGGTTTCAATGTGGGTCATGGTGATGGAGAGTTTTACTTCCTTATCATAATACTCCCACATATTTTTATCGTCGATATATGCCTGCAATTTCTGCCTAATTTTATTATAAAGTCCCTCATATAAAATGACATTTGGAGCACCGGTGAGCTCAAAAGCAACCGGCCTGCAGTAACCAATTTCTTCAGAGTTTGAGGGGGCTTGAATTACCTGAAGCGGCGCACAGGCAAAACATGAAGCAATAAAAATAACGATAGTTATAATTCTTAGTTTTTGCACAACCTGTTCCTTGGGAAAGATGATTAAATGACGACCTCGTAAAAAGGCCGGATGCTGCGTTGCGCTTCATCATTCGTCACTGCGGCGTACGCTAAGTACGCCTCTTTCCTCATGATTCGCACGCCTTGCCTGCGGCCTTTTTACGAGGCCATCTAAAAATTGTTAGTTTTGTGACTTTTTACGAGTCCATCATTCAATAATTAAGCAAATAGTTTCAGACAAGAAATTATTTATAAGCATGCCGAATATAAATAAGAGTCATTTGAGTGTCAATGAAATATTGTTACCCCCGATATGATATATGGCATTGATGAGGGAATTCGAGAATAGTGTTTATTGCCAATCGGGCATATTTATGATTCAATCCGTCGAAAGGAAAAAGACAAGGAGTAAAAAGTATTTTGATTTTCCAAACAGTTTGTTTTGCTAAACGCCGGTGTTTTGGCCTGATCCTGGCAGTGCTTTCCGCCCTGCTTTTTGCCTCGGCGGCTCTTGCCCAGGAAAACATCGCTACTTATCCCATGTTGCCCGCGGGCTATTCATCTATCCGGGTCTTCGACAGACAGGGACGTTTTGTCGGCCGGATTCTTCCGGCTAAACGCTACTGGGTCAGCATTAACCAGATTCCGGACTTCCTGCAAAAAGCCCTCATTGCCGTCGAGGATGCCCGTTTCTATGAACATGGTGGCATAGATATGCGCGGAATTGCGCGGGCTCTCGTCAAGGACGTCATGAAAAGGCGCATGGCCGAAGGAGGTTCAACTATCACCCAGCAGCTCATTAAAAACAAGTATACACTGAGTGAAAAGACTATCGAGCGCAAGGTCAGGGAAGGGATTCTGGCCATGGAATACGAAAAGAAATACACGAAAAAACAGATTTTGGAAATGTATTTCAATGAAATCTGTTTTGGTAACGGGACTTGGGGCATCGCGCAGGCGGCCCGTTTTTATTTTGACAAGAACCCCCAGGAATTGAATGAAATCGAATGCGTTCTTTTGGCCGCCACTCCCAAGGCGCCGAGCCGCTACAATCCGGCAGGCAACCCGGCTGATGTCGTCAAAAGAAAAAATCTGGTTTTAAATCGCATGGCTACCCTGAAAATGATAACAGCCCGGCAGGAAAAAAAACTCCGTTCCCGACGCTATGCCGTTATAAAATCAGGACAGGCTCCGTACTATCTGGCTCATGTTCGTTATAAGCTAATGGCGCAATACGGAGCCGGAATTACCGAACAGGGCGGACTGGATGTCATCACCGGCATGGATTTACCGATGCAGTTACTGGCCGAGCAGGCCCTGCAGGAAGGCGTCCGGCGCATCTCTCCCCAGATTCAGGGAGCGTTGCTGGCCCTCGATCCCAATACGGGTGATGTCCTGGCGGCCGTGGGAGGAATTGATTTTGTTCAAAATCCTTATGACCGGGCATTTTTTGCACGACGGCAGCCCGGTTCGGCCATCAAACCTCTGATTTATGCGGCGGCATTGGAAAAAGGTTTTACGGCGGGTAATATTTTCAATGACGATCCCGTAGCCTATAACCGGGGAAGCAGTGAACCGTGGACGCCTCACAACTATGAAAAAAGACCATTTGGGGAACTGAGCCTCCGGCAAGCCCTGGCCCATTCCAACAACGTCATTACCGTAAAACTCCTCGACGCCGTGAGCGTTCCCTATTTTGTTGACTTTGCCAACAGGATGGGGTTGCCGTTGCGCACCCCTAATGATCTTTCCCTTGCTCTCGGTTCCGAGGAAGTTACACTCCATGACCTGGTTTCGGTCTATACCCCTTTAGCCAACGGCGGTCTGCATCCTCAATCCAGGACCATAATCCGCACCTATGATCGCCGGCACCGGACCTGGACGGAAACGCCACTGGCGACGGCTCCCGTTCTCTCTCCTGCCGCCGCTTTTGTAACGACGCAGATGATGAAGGATGTCCTCACTTACGGCACGGCAAAGAGTTTGAAAAGTTTTGCTCTAAAACGACCGGCCGCGGGGAAGACGGGCACGACCGACGATTACCGGGATGCCTGGTTTATTGGCTATACGCCCCAGGTTATTGCCGGTGTCTGGGTTGGCTATGACAAGCCGAGGCCGGGAGGGCCGGGCTTTACGGGTGGTGCTGTCTGCGCTCCAATCTGGAAACGTTTCATGAGTGGGGCACTGGCGGGGAAGCCGGTTGTCGATTTTCCAAAACCGGACACGGTGGTGTCAGTTATGATCGATCCGACGACAAATATGCTGGCGACACCCGATTGTCCAAGTGTCCGTGAGGAGTTCTATATTAAGGATACCGAGCCCAAACAACCATGCGATAAACACGGCAAAGTTAAGCCCGAACCCGCCGCTTTGCCTCCCATCCAGCAATGACGAATGAGACAGCGTGTAAAAGAGAACAAGGGGTTGCAACCCCTTGTTAATCTGCAGATTGATCTCTGATCAGCACGGGTTCGGTCCGATTCCCTCTTTCCCGTGGATAAGCTGGGTCAGAGTCCAGTTGACCGGCGTCGAAACGCCCTTCTCTTTGCCCAGGCGGACGATAGCGCCGTTCAACGCCTCAATCTCCGTTTTTTTCCCGTTTTTCAAGTCCTGTAATGTCGAAGGATGATGGGCGTAAGTTGGCGGGAGGAGCTCTTCATATAAGATCTTTTCGTAAGTCGCGGTATCGGAAAAACCCAGATCGATTTTGCAGGCCTTCGCCACCGCCAGCACTTCGGTGATGATCGACCGGATTATATTGCGTGTTGCTGCAAATTCGCCAAGTTTGCCGTAGCAGCTATCGAGCAAGGCCGCGGGGGCGTTCAGGCAGCAGTTGTAAAGCACCTTTTTCCAGATAAATTTCTCTATCTCGCCGGTGGTTACCGTGGCAATCCCGGCGTCATTAATTGTTGCGGCTATTTTTGTTACTTTTTCAGCGGGGACATCCGGCGAGACTGCGCCGAGGGCCACTTTATCGGCAGAGGCGGTGATGTTGAAATGGCCCGGCTCAAGAAGCACGACACCGAAGATAACGCGGGCGCCGATAGTGCGCTCTTTCCCGGCCAGGCGGGCGATTGTTTCAATGTTGCCAAGTCCGTTCTGGAGCGAAACGATCATTGTTGCGGGGCCGATCAGCGGCAGGACTTGTTGGACAGTTTCTTCCGTGTCAAACGACTTTGTCGACAACAAAACAAGGTCGAAATTGGCGTCGCTTATTTCCTGAGCGGAGGTAAAGCACTTGATGTTTTGAACAAAATGTTCACCCCAGATGCCGCTGATTCTAAGTCCATCCTTTTTGATGGCCTGGATATACTGCTCGCGGCCGATGAAAGAAACTTCGTGGCCATTTTCCGCAAGGAATCCGCCAAAGACGCTGCCGATGGCGCCCGCCCCCATTATTAAAATCTTCATTATTTACCTTCCGAATCTATTATTGAAAATCTTCTGGTATCAGCCGTGGATAAATTAACGTGAAATTACCGGAATTGTCAATGGTACAGTCACACGGTCAATTGGAAACGGACTAAGCAAGTTTCCGGCAAAGGAACGAGACGACGGCGTCTGTGAAAACATCGTTGCGGTCACCGGCGACCATGTGGGCGGCCTCCTGAACGTCGATGTACTCGGCGCCGGGCACGATTTGGCGAAAGGCTTTTGCACCTGCATCGCTCACTATCTCACTCATTCGTCCGCGGACGAGCAACATGGGCGCTTCGATTGCCCGTGCTGCACGCTCGAATCTTTCGGGGTTGTATGACTCATCGCCGATCCGGCCCTCCATGAAGGCGGGATCCCAGTGCCAATGATACCGGCCGTCGGGGCCGAGCCGCAGATTCTTCGCCAGACCACTGGTATCTGTTGGACGGGGGCGGTGCGGGAGAAATTTCGCAATGGTATCAGCCGCTTCTTCCAGCGATGTGAAGCCATCAGGACGAGAGCACATGAATTCGATAATACGATCCCGGCCGTCAAGTTCTATTCGGGGTGCTATATCGACCAGAATCAATGCCGAACAGCTGGCACGCGGTTCCTCTCCGAGGGCTATCAGGGATGTCAAGCCGCCCAGTGAAGCGCCGACCAGAGCGGCAGGCCGTCCGATAAGATCGATCACGGATCGCAAGTCGTTTGCGTAGGCGTCGATAGAGTAATCACCATCAGGCGCCCAGGCGCTGTGGCCATGGCCGCGAAGATCCAGGTTGAATACGAGAAAGCCGGCCTTGCCGAGGGTCTCCGTGGTGGAACCCCAGGCATACCTGGTTTGACCGCCGCCATGAAGAAGCAGGACGGGCTGGCCGCTCCAATCTCCGTGAATATCGGCAACCAGCTCCATGGAATTTCCAACTCGAAAACGCACAGCCATTTCTTATCTCCCCGGAATCGCTTTTATTGATCTCGCTGTTTGAGATTGATACTTTTTCAGCAGTTTTCCGTCCATAATTTATTTTGGAAAAAAGTTCGAGGTAAAGCAGAATTGTGCCGGTGATTGTATGCACCTGCAACTGTTCGTAAATCAAACAGTTGCAGGTGTTTGATTATAGGCAGAGAAAATTATTTGTTTTTGAAACCTTCAAACTTTGTTTTTTCGACAAATGCCTTCATTGATCCTCTCTGGTCTTCCGTTTCAATGCAGACAGCAAAGTTCTTCACTTCAATGGCGACGGCCTTGTCGATGTCGACCTGCAATCCTTCGTTGATTGCCTTCTTTGATGCACGAACAGCAATCGGAGCCATCTTGGCAATCTTTTCAGCCAGTTTCATGGCTGCGGGCATCAGCTCTTCGGGTTTGTAAACGTAAGTAACCAAACCTAATTTAAGAGCTTCTTCTGCTTTAATAACGTTCGTTGTGTAAATCATTTCTTTAGCTTTTCCAACATTAATAAGACGCGGCAGTCTCTGGGTACCGCCGAAGCCAGGAGTGATTCCCAGGCCGACTTCCGGCTGAGCAAAAATTGCATTATCGGAGCACATTCTGATATCGCAGCTCATGGCTATTTCGCAGCCGCCGCCCAAAGCAAAACCGTTGATTGCGGCGATTGTCGGCATGGGCAATTGTTCCAGTTTTCTGAATACGGCGTTCCCCATTGCGGAATAATCTTCCCCTTCTTTCCTTGTAGCTGTCGACATCTGGGCAATATCAGCACCGGCAACAAAAGATTTATCTCCAGCGCCTGTTACAATTACACATCTTACTGAATTTACATCAATGGCATCCAAAGTCTTATCCAGTTCCTGAAGAGTCTGTGAATTGAGTGCATTCATGGCTTTTGGGCGATTAATAGTTATTTTTCCGATAAATCCCTGCTGCTCGTATAGAATATTCTCCATGTGCTTATCTCCTTTTTCATTTTATTGGGGTTTCTTTTTGCGTGAAGGAGTATGGAAAAAACCCGCCTGTATGTCAAGATAATTTTGACAAATAAAAAGAGGGTTTTACCGCCAATATCCACCGCATAATTAATATTTATCGTCGAGAAATTTTACATTAACCAACTTATCCGGATTGCCCGGCACTCCGGATAAAGATTTCAGAGCTTTTTTATAGCCTTCCGTGGTATCTATATCCGTTGATATTCCGGAATCGTTGCAAACAAATTTAATGAAATTTTTTGTGTCGATGGCTGGAGACTGTGTCACGAATTTGCTTCTTTTAAAATAATGAATAGTGTATGGTCGTGTCCAACTTTGGACGGAAACCGGGCAAAAGGAGAACAATCTTAAAACAAATGAGCACCACGTCAGGCAATGACAACAACATTTCCAAAAGCAGGGATACGATCTGCTATGAAGCATTCGGCAACCTTTATCTCAACATAACCAACCAGTGCAGCGCCAGCTGTATATTCTGTATCCGGAATGGCAGCGACGGAGTTTACGGTTACAACCTCCGCCTTTCCAGGGAACCTTCGGAAGAAGAAATAATCAGTGAGCTTGAAAATTGCATCCTCACAAATTATAAAGAAGTTGTTTTTACCGGTTTTGGTGAGCCCACATGCCGTTTTAATACGGTGATCCGGATAACGAAGTGGCTCCACCAAAGAGGAATACCTGTGAGACTTGATACCAATGGCCATGCAGCACTTATGTATCCCGGCCGGGACGTTGTCGCAGAGCTGAAGGAAGCGGGCCTTGATGCCGTATCAGTAAGTCTGAATGCTGAATCGGAAGAAAAGTATAACCGGTTATGCAAACCGGTTTTTGAAGGGTCCTACCGGGCGCTTCTGGATTTTACAGAAAAGGCTGTAAAAGCCGGTATCCGAACCCGCATGACCGTTGTCGGACAGCAGGGTATTGACGTAGCGGAATGTGAAAGAATAGCGGCTGCCCTCGGAGCTTCCTTCAGGGTAAGGTGAGCTCAGAAATATTGGAGCAGGAAGTTTATATGCGAATAGTCATTATTGCCATTATTATGATTTTTGGGCTGGCCGCTCCCGGTTGGCCTGATAATGATTTCAAGGATGGAGCCCAAAAGGTCGGCCGCGAGTTGAAAGAAGTTCCTCACAAAACAGGTCAGGCATTTAAGAACCTGGGCAAGGATATCAAGAAGAGCAGCAAGGAAGGCGCAAAGAATATCAAGAAAGGTTCCCAAGAAGCGGGGAAGGATGCCGGGAAGACAGGCCGGTCTATCGGAGAGTGGTTCAGGGACACGGGAAAAAAGACGGGTGACGCATTCAGAGAATTTGGTTACAGAGTCAGAAAATTTTTTACAGGGAAGTAAAATGACTGTATCATGTGCTATTAATATTATGCATTCCGAGGTTGCGTCGCAATGAAGAAATTTATAACATACTTTTTTAAAGGCATATTAATCCTTGTGCCCATAGTTTTAACCATCTACATAGTGGTGATTGTTTTCCAACTGACCGATGGCATCCTGGGCCGTTACTTTATGGCATATGGAATAAATATTCCAGGGCTTGGCCTGCTGACAACAATCGCCCTGATAATCTTTGTGGGGTTTTTGGGGACACAGGTGGCGAGCGGGCGTATTTTAAATTATATTGACGGCTTGTTTGGCAAACTTCCTTTTATAAAAATCATCTATAATACAATCAAAGACATTATGAACGCTTTGTTAGGCAGAAAGAGCTCCTTTGCCAAAGTTGTAATAATAGATCTTCCCGGGGACAATGACATTAAGATTTTAGGTTTCATAACAAAAGAAAATTTGGAGCTTTTCGGTCTTACAGATCATATAGCAGTCTACATTTTACAAAGTATGCAGTGGGCCGGATTCACCTTGCTGGTGCCCAGGTCACGGGTGAAGGAACTCGATGTTAAACCTGATGAGGCATTGAAATTTATTGTATCGGCCGGTATCAGCGGTAATAGAAACTCCATTGAATGATAGTCTCAATTACGGGAAATTCGGATTCAGAAACATGCCGGGACTGATGCATGAGGGAGTTCCGCCGGAGGTCTTTTTTGCTTTATCTTTTGACGGGCATATTCCGCAGGGCACGGTTACATTCCACGAAGGATTCAAAGCGGATGGCCGCCAAGATTGTGCAGACGACGCTTTATAGCGCTTGACTCCGGCCGATTAGCTCCTCTCGCGAACTCAGGGGCCAATTTTTTAAAAAGGATCTGACTCGGATGCCCAAAGACGTCTTTATCTCTTACGCCCACACCACCGCGCAGAAAGCAGCCCGCCGGCTGCGAGACGAGCTTGCTAAGAATGATTTAGATGTCTTTCTCGATGCGCGCGAGATACCATACGGCAATCCATTCCCCCGTGACATTGCGGATGGCCTGCTCGATTCCCGCCTGATCATTGTCTTCGCCGATGAGGCTTATTTCCAGCGACCGTGGTGCGTGTATGAGTACCAGGTGATTACTGCTCCTTATCGGGCAGCGGGAGAAGCGAAAGATGCGCAGCTTGAACACGTTGCCGTTGTGCTTCCGGAGGCGGGTGATCTCCCTGCAGTCGTCGCCCATCTTCCCCCGCCGCTGGCCCAAATATCCTGGCCGACTGTCGGCATGTTGGACGAGATCGTAGAGATGATTCGCAACCGTCTCAAAGGGCTCACGTCGACGTTGAATTCGCGTCTCCCGGGAATAAAAGATGGCGCGGTAGAACGATTGCGCGCAGGAGGCGACATTCCATTGGCCTGGGCTAAGGCGCCTTTGATCCAGCAAGGCGACGCCGGTATAGTGAAGCCTTCATGCCGGCAATGCATTGATCTGGCCCCAGAGACCCGCGGCGAGGAATTCATCGGCAGGGGGGCGGAGATCTGGCGTGTTTTTTATCATCTGGCGACTTGCAGAGCCTTCAGTGTCCCTCGCGCCTGTGCTATCCAGGGCGTGGGAGGCAGCGGCAAATCACAGCTCGCCGCTGAATTCGTCGCCCGGTATGGCGAACGTTTTTTCCCGGGGGGCGTCATCTGGATCAGTGCGGACGGCGATATACAAACTCTCGTCTTTCAGTTCCGCAGCATTATACAGAAGATATTGCCGGGCAGGCCTGATCCTGCTGTTCACGAAATTGATCCGCATCGCCAGCGAGACTTGCTGGCAGCTGTATTAGTCCAATATTTTTCCTCGGTCAATTCTGTCGCTGATGTGCTTTGGGTGGTGGACGGCATCCCCGAAATTCCCGGGAATAAATCCTCGAATGTCAGCTACTGGTGCCCGGTGCTGGATTATGTGTCTGTGCTGGTCACGTCTCGCCGCACCGGACTGGCTCGCATGGACGGATATGTGGAATTGGGCAGTCTCACTCCATCGTCTGCTGTAGAACTGCTTACCCGTCCAAATGTAGATCGCCGTTGGCTGAGAGAGGATGAATGGGAGGATTTGGCTGATTGGGTGGGTGGTCTGCCTCTGGCAATCTCGATCCTGCGTGCCGGTCTTGCGGACGGCTTCACCTCTGCCGAGGCTCTGAAGCTTGCACGGCGTAAGGAACCATCAATACTCTTGGATCATGAAATGGATGCGTTGCGCGGTGAGGTGGAGGATGAGCGGCTGCGCGGTATCACCGAGGCTTTCGACTTTTCTTGCCGCGCGCTGGATCAGAACAGCGAACTCCGTCACGCTGCCCATTTGATCGCCCGACTCGCGCCCTATCCGTCAGCCGAAAGAATAATGGCAGACCTTGTTCCTTCCGCGCTTATTGGACGGTTGGCCAAACGCAGCTGGATTCAGGCTGTCGCGTCCACAGGTCCCGGTCAGGTCGAACGCCGCTGGATTATGCATCGTATTCCGGCCAGTTTTCTGCGCGCGCATACCGTTACAGCCGAACAAGAGTATACGGACCTGTTCAACTGGCTTGAGCGTATGGTGCTAAAGGAATTGCCCAAAGATGACATCCATACCCTTGAATACCATCTGATGGTAATCCGGCGCAGTCTGCCGGCTTATCTGTCTGAACTCGGGGACAACTCGTCTCCGGCCATACAAGCGGCCCGTAAGTTCGCAGTGACAGCGATAGCGCGGTGCATTGCGGAGTCCACACCAAAACGCGAAATGGCCGGGTTGTGGTTCCTCGCTGCGGGACTTGCTAACGAGTCAGGTGCGGGAGACGATGTCGCAGTTCGTCTGGAACAGGCCTACGAGACGGGCAATCCCGAGACTGTGGCCATCATCCCCCATACACTTCAGGCCCTGGCAGGTAATCACCTTGCTGTGGATTTGATGAGGCGCCTGCTTCAAGACCAGCGTGACGAAGTTCGTTATCAGGCTATCGTTCATGCATCATCATTAAAATCATTCGATCTGGCACAGCCGTTGCTCGAAGCAATACTGCAAGAATCAAACGCTGATCTGACGATATGCTACGATGATTATCTGGACAATAGCTGTCCGGCCCTGCGCAGCATCCTGTCCCAGCTGTTAAACAGCTTGAGCAGAGGAACAACTCGCGAACGGGAACGGGCAGCCCAGTTACTCGGACGGGCGCTCCTTCGGAATGGACGGGATCTTAAGGCGGGCGGATTCACCAGCCGACATGTGGTTGGCAGCCTGCTGAGTTTTGCGCTGAATGAAGAATCGGCGATCATCCGCTCCGCTGCCATTTCCAGCGCTTCCCACTACTTCGATGCCGAGGGTTATAACTTCCTTATTACCGAGCTGGTCCGGGCGGAGGGCAGCAAACGCCGCGCCGGGATATTGGCCATGCTGGGCGAGTATTTGTCGGGAACCCGCCGTCCGCCGCCGCCAGTGATGGAGATCGAATGGCTCGACAGCGGCGGCATAAGGCTGAGCGGATTATCAGGCAAAGGCAAAACCGAGCCGCTGCCGCCGGGAGTCTACGCTCCGTTGATTGAAGCGGCCGCAAATGATGACTCGTTCTGTTCGGCGATTGCCGTGCGCGCTATCCTGGAGACCAATGAAGGTAAGATTGCTGCTGGTGAAGCCGCCCATAAGTTTTTGGATGAAAAGGAATATGTCCGAGTCACGGCTATGGCTGCCGCTCTGGCTGAACAGGCGCCGGAGTTTACAAACGCTTACTGGTGGCGCGGCCAGGCGCAAGAGGCCCTGGGGAACACGGCCGCGGCGTTGGACGACTATGCCACCGTCATCCGACAAACCCCTGGTTTCGCAGATGCCTACCTGCAACGGGGTAAATTGCTGCTCCAGGCTCAACAATTCGGCGATGCTGCCTCCGATTTAGCGCGGGCTGGTGAACTCGATCCCCAATTGTTCGTCGCACATCACCTTGGAGCACTGGCTCTGTATAACTTACAGTATTACAGGGAAGCCGAAGCGGCCGCATCCCGGGCGATTGCCCTTGCACCGGAGGTGGGTGAGGCCTGGTTTTTCCGGGGTATTGCCCGGTATGCCGCCGGCGACGTCATGCAGGCCTTGCAGGACATCAAGCGGGCGGTAGAACTCAATCCCTCTGATGAGCGAGCCATCCAGTTTAAAGACCAGTTAGAGTCGTGTCTCGGCGGCTCAGGATAATCAAATACGGGAAACAGCGGCACTCAGACAACAGACGATGTCAGGATTTGGGCTTGCAACATACCCTCTTTTAACCTGTCTTATTCCAATTCTAAATCAAGCGCTATCTTTGTTGGCGTCGTCGTCGCCTTTCTCAACGTATGTATCGCCTCGTTGTCTCCTCCTTGCCGCCGCGATATCATCATTGATTTAGAAATGGAATTATTCCGGTTTGTTGATTTCGAGAATGCGGTCTAAATTGAAGCGGCGCTTCTCCCCGCGTGTCACGCAGAAAGCATCCAAACCCCAAAACGGGTATCCCTTGTATTCCATTTCACCGACCAGCAGCGGGCGGATTACTCTTCGGGATTTTTCATCCTTTCCCTTGAGATAGAGAATCTCGATGTTGGTCTTTTCGTTAATTGCCGTTTCGATTATTTGCAGTTTGTCCTCGCGGCTGAGAGTTCTGGCAGACTGAGCATACTGAATAGCGGTGAGAAACTTCACCACCTGCCAGTCCATTATGATATGATTTTTCTTCAGCGGCTGCTTGAGCACAATGCCGGCAAGGGTGGTGCAGCGTGACAGCGCGACATACATCTGCCCGTGGGCAAAGGTTCCCCGCCCAACGTCAATCACCACGTTTTCGAAAGTTTTCCCCTGGCTTTTGTGAATGGTAACAGCAAACGCCAGTCGCACCGGATATTGCCGGAATGATCCGACTTCTTCGGAGCGCAGCTCCTCGTTTTTCAGAAAGAACCGGTATATTTTCCAGGTATAGGGAGAAATGCGCGCCGTGTCTCCGTTGTCCAGATCAGCCACAATGATGTTCTCTCCGTCATCGTCTTTTTCAAACTTTCGAATTTTGCCGATGGTGCCGTTGATCCATTGACCATAGGAATCGTTGTTGAGCAGCATGATCTGTGCGCCTTTTTTCAATTTCAAATCCACGGCAGTAGGCAGATATTCTTTGCCGAAATCGCCGATGATTTCTCCTTTGGCTTTCCACGACCTCCCCGGCAGTTCCGTCAACCGCTTTTCGTTGATGGCGGAAGCCAGATCGTTGGTGCTGGTGAGCGACAGATAGAATGAACCGGCAGGAGCTTCAAACTCGGGATCGCAGCGTGAGTTGAATTTGGCCAGATCGTCATCCGTCACAGTGCGGTTGCGGATTGTATTGAGCAGCCGGACAAATTCATCATCATTCTGGCGATAGACTTTTTCCAATTCCAGAAATTCCATATTCAACTGATCAAATACTTTGGCGCCGAAAAAATAAGGGCTGCTGTAATGCGTCCTGAAGATATCGCGTTCTGCGGACGTTACTACCGGCGGCAACTGATAAAGATCGCCGATGAAAATCATCTGCACGCCGCCGAAGGGCAGTTTTTCGTCCGGTCCGTTGAAGCGCAGAAATTTGTCGATGCAGTCGAGCAGATCGGCGCGCACCATCGACACTTCGTCAATCACAATCGTAGTGAGCTTTTTATAAATGGTTGTCTTTTCTTTGCCGGCGTTTTTTTTCTTCTTGATTGATGCCGGCGTTACGCTTGGTTTGAACTGAAAAAAGGAATGAATCGTCTGACCGGAAACATTAACCGCCGCGACGCCTGTGGGCGCGAGGATGACCACTTTCTTTTTCGTGTGATCGCGGAAATAAGCAAGCAGCGTTGATTTCCCTGTTCCCGCCCTTCCCGTAATCAGAATATTTTTCTGCGTATCTTCCATGAGCGCCAGCGCCCTCTGGAATTCGGGATTAAAATCTATTTCGGTGGTCTTTTCGTTCTTCTCAGGCATAATGACTTCTTTTACCCCTTATATTCAGGAAAATGAAAGCAGTACTTTTGTATATATATGAAATCAGGAATGAACAGAACATTAAATCTTTAATCACACGCATGTTTTTTAAAATAGATGATTATTCTACCTATTAACACACAATTAAATCTATATTGTCAAAACAGGCTTTACTTGTTACATTCAACTAGAATTATAGTTTGATGCCAATTTATGTAAAGGTTGCGTTATTTCTTCCGGTGCTGCCGCCGTTCAAAAAATAGTTGCGGAGCTTGCGAAAGTTATAATACTTCTCAATTCCGTTTTCGCAAATATTCTCATGTGGCTTTCTAAAAATCGCTTTAAGAATTCTACCGTTTTTGATCATTATTTGATTCACACAAAAACGAGGCTTTTGTCTTAACGACAACCAAAAATAGAAACTCAAGTTATTTCCCGGGAAGGCAATTCAGTGGTTGTTCCACAGCCGCTGTTGATTATTCGTTCGCCTGCACCATCATTTGCTTAAAATGACGAAATGCGTAGCACCATGATTTTATATGGAAATATAATAAGCAGACAGGCGCTGGAATAGCTTTCAAGGAGGGTCCATGATGCAAGAAAAGACGAAATCTAGGGAATCAGATCCGGAGAAGATAACGGTGGCATTCGCCATGGGAGGTTTGGCCGGCAACAATGCACACGGCGCGGGATTTCTGCAGGCGGCTCTGGATCGACGTATAATGCCAATAATGATCTCGTGTACGTCCGGCCAGCTCCTCTGGGTCAAACGGTATCTCCAGGTGGCAAATGGTGAGGTAGCGAAGAATCTCAGGGAAATGCTTCAGGAGGACATACGCGAGGTCAATCCAACCGGCAATAAGAACTACGCCCTGGCTAAATTGGCTCTGTTCGGCAAATCGCATGTTTTTGCCCCCGCGTACCTCGAATGGACTCGTGATTTGAACAAGAATGCTCGGGATGTATGGCATGACCTCTTGAAGAAATCTGAAGAAGTGTCGCTGGCGCAAAGGTTTCTGGAATTGCTTCCCTGCCGGCGTCTCGTGCCCGCTTTTCCTGCAGAGTTCTTCAAGGATATCTCCGATTACTTACGGGATGCTGAATTGACGCAGGGAAATGAGGGGAAATCACCTGTGGGCATCGTCTTCAACAGTTATAATCCGCAATCGGGAGAAGAATACATATACTTAAATGAAGAAGCCCGTAAGCGGTTGAATGAGAAATCCGGGAAGCCAAAATATGATGCGAATCAGAAAAACGAGTACCGCGATCGCACGACCTATCAGGACATCGATGCTCAGGCGGTGCGTGACGCTCTTTGGCTCTATCAGTACGGTTTCGACCGGAAAGGAAGCGGCTTTGTGGACGGTGCATACTTTCGTGGTGTAATCCTTTCTGAACTGGCTTTGGCCGACAGGATCTTTTGCGTTCGACCGATCAACCACCTCTGGCAGGGAGACCTCCCCCGGAACTATCCTGAACTTGAAGACTTGAAGACCGAAATTGGTTTTGACGGAGCATACTGCGGAGAACGCTACCAGATTGAGTTAATCAACAAACTTCTGGATAAGAAGAAAATGGTGGACGGTGACAAGTACCACCACATTGATCTGCAGGAGCTGGAGATCAGGCAACCACGAGGATTCTTTGACTACGTTTTCGAGAGCGAGAAAGTGTATGACGACGCATATGAGGACGCGATGCAGCTCTTTGATGAACTCGGTTATCCGGCTGGTTAGGAGGTTTAAAGGAGCTGTCCCCGTTAGTGTATAAAAACAATATACTTTAGTAGGAGGTGAAAGATGAAGCTCAAAGGGATTGCGGGAGTTTTTATCGTTTGCATTGTGATGCTTGCAGTCTGGGGATGCTGCAACATCCCGCCTTACAGTCCGGCGTTCTGGAATGACGGCGGCACGGTGCAATTCAACAACAACTGCTACAATTACGGGAATAACAAGAGGACCGACACGTTCGCGCAGCCGGGGAGAAGATCGGGAGACTATCCCAACCCGATGTCTTGTGCAGATGTGACTGCTGCTGCGGTCAATGACGGCGTCCTGCGCCTGCCCGCCTCGGGCGTCTGCCCGAACAAGGAAGATAAAATCGCCCTCGTCGTGGACCCCGGAACGGACTATCACTGGTATCGTCTCGGTACTGACGGCATGTGGTCGCATAAGCCCGGCGGAACTCGAGCGACCAATCTGGATGCTTCGGGTAACCCCATTTCGAATCCTGAGACGGCGGATCGCTGCTCCGGGTGGCTTTGCTATACTGATTTCTGTGGGTATTTCTGCTCCTGTTCCTCAAGTTCGCAAGGGCAGGGGCATGAGAATATCCAGTAACGGTTTGTGAAAAGAGGAGGTATGCGATGAAACGATTGAAGATCACGATATTTCTATTCCCGGCGCTGGTTCTCCTGGCCGCGTTGATGCTGATTCCGGACAATCTTTACAGCGGCAGTGCGGCAGCCGCCGGGGAGCAGGGAATTACGGTAAGAGTGCTTCTTTATTCGGGAAGACCTGATCCCACTTATGAACTGGTCGACGTGCAGTTAATCGAGAAACTGAAGATGAATCTTGCCGTGGCGAAAAAGATCGAGAACTATGACCGGCATACGGTTATTCCGGCGAACATTGGTTATAAAGGGATCCTTGTGAGTAATCCGGAGAAACGGGCAGGGCTTCCTGCCGGATTTGCCGTTTACAAAGGCGCAATTGAACTTATGGACGGGCGGAAGTCTTTTCTGGAGGATAGCAGCGGCGCTGTGGAGAAGCTGCTCTTTGATGAAGCGATCCGCAAAGGAGTTATCGACAACGTCATCATTAAGCGAATGAGGTCGGGTGATAAGAAAAAATGATGGTCCGGATTGCGGAGATGGACAATGCTGCAAGTTGCCGGGGAGAAGCGCATAAGTATTTACAAGAAGCATTTCTTTGAACGGAAAAGTGCCCCCGCATATCGAGGGGCAGCCTGCTGAACTCATGAAAAAAGGAGAGAAAAAATGGACAGCGAAAAAAAACAGCCCAGTGTTTCCAGACAAGAAAACAGCTTTCTCATCGAAGGTAAAATTCAACGCGAACAGCCCGAGTGCCAACCGGGGGAATTGAAACTGGCCGCGTACGTTTTCGACAAGGCCGGGTCATTGTTGGGTAGCGCAGACATCGATGAGAAAGGCGGCTACAAGGTTGCTGTGCGGCTGGCACAGCCTGCCGATGTGGACCTTTTTGTGGGGCCCGCGGATATGCCAAAGGAGATACGCCACTCCAGTGCTTACAAAAAGACATTTTCGGCTAAGGAGTGGAAGGGCGAAGGTGCGCAATACCGGCTGAGATTTGATGCCCTGCTGCCGGTGGATGTCTGGATCCCCTGGTGGCCGCTGCAAATCTGCATCTCCGGGCATGTGCGCAAGGTCAGCCATGCCGACGGCGTCACAAACATTTGCCCCGTTCCCTTCGTGAAGGTTGAGATTTTCGACGTTGACCGTGAAAATTGCTTCTGGCCGCCGCTGCGCAAATGGTGGGAACTGCTGCTGGACAGGCCGGTCATTCGCATACCCGAGCTGCTCAAGGAACCACCCGTTTTAGTAAAACCCTTCCCCGGCCCCGATCCAGCGCCGGAGCTGAACCTGGGGGCAATCTCGGACCTGCGCAGCAGCATCGGCATGTCGCGGTTGGAGCAGGTCAGTCTCAATCCCCAGCCCTTGCCGCCAGCCGGGCTCTCGGCAACGTTCACGCGCTCCGTCCAGGCGGCCGCAACATTGACGGAAGCCGTCTCCGCTGCGGCATTGACGCCGGCCTTCACCCGTGTGGGCGAAGCGAGCCTGATGGACAGCAGCATCGCGGCCCGACTGGACAAATTGACCCTCACCTCCAAGATCGCGCCGTGGCTCATCTTTCCGTTCTGCTTTTACAGCAGGGCTGAGGTGTGTGAAACCACGACCGATTGCGACGGCTATTTCAACTGCTGCTTCAACTGGTGGCCCTTCCATATCCGTCGCGGCCGACTGCGCTTTGATTCCCGTCCGGACATCATCATCAAGGTAACGCAAGTCATCGACGGTGTTCCGACAGTAATCTACATGGACCCTTACACCAGCACCCGCTGGAACGTCACCCATGCCCATATCGACCTGTTCCTGGACAACGAAGAGGTCATCTGCGGCAATGGCAACTGCTACGATCCCCCGGCTGGTTCGCCGGTGTTCTTCACCCGGATCGGTGATGATGAGGTCTACAAGATCAACCAGGCGACAGGTCTGTATAACGAGGCTCCGTTGAGCAATGTTGCTTACGGCGGGAGCCTGCTGGTCTATGGACAGTTCGGCGACGCCCTGACCACGGGCGCTCCGGTCCGCTACTACCGTCTCTCTTACGCCCGGGAAGGCAGCAGCGAATTCACCCCCGTCACCGCTTCTCTCGCTGATACGCGCGTTGCGAAAGCCACGCTGTTCAGCGAGACCCATACCCTGGGACCGAAAACGATCAATGGTGTGCCCGCCCTCTACGAGGTGCGCAATTTCAGCGATTACTATTGGTACAATCCGGACTGGCTCGGCACCTGGTACAGCTGGCTGGCCGAAGCGGATACAGGCAAATACATTCTGCGGCTGGAGGTTTTCGATCAGAACGGCCTCAAACTCACCTCAGCCATGGGCGTAGACTACCGCGACGGCACCGTTCCCCCGCCGGCAGTGCTGCCACCGATGACGGACCGCTGCGACCTGGTCATCACCCTGGACAATAAGGCGCCGGATGTGGAACTCACCATTCCCGCGGTGATCAACGAGTGCGGCGTCATTCCCTGGACCCCCGCCCTATCGCTGGACTTCCAGGTGCAGGTCTCACAGGAAAATAACCGGCTGCGCTCCTGGGGCTTTTACTATACGAAGGGTGTCAACCCTGCGATCAATTATCTCGACAGCGGCGTTTCCAATAACGGCCTGCCGGGCAGCATCAACAAAACGGTCTCCGGAGGAACGGCGGCTCCCGCGCCGGGAACCGGTATGCTTGCCGGTCTTGATACTACCTGCGCCTTCGCGCTCAAGCTATGGGCATATGCGCACGTGCGCGACGGACGAAATTTCATCTATTACCGTGAACAGATGAAAGCCATAGCCATAGAAAAGTGTCCATAGATATAACGAAGGATCAATTGCCAGTTTAATCACGGCCGGGGGGAACGGCAAAGCCTGTTCCACCGGCCCTCCGTTAGACAGTAATAGCAATAAAAGGGGACGGTTCTGTTTATGAATGGCTTTCTCGCCACTTTGAACAGAATAAATAGAACCGTCCCCTTTTATAGATAGAGAGGAAACCCCCAGTCATAAAGCGTCCGGAGGGCTATGAACGGCCTCAAATAAGCCGGACATCGACGGAGTTGGCATGGGCGTCAAGGCCTTCCATCCGCGCAAAATGAGCTGTTTGGCTGCCCAGTTTGCCCAGCGCCTCTGGCGAAAAACGAAGGACGCTCATCCTCTTGACAAAGTCATACACACCCAGTGGAGAGGAAAAACGCGCCGTGCCTTCGGTCGGCAGTATATGATTTGTTCCGGCCATGTAGTCTCCCAGCGCTTCCGGCGTAAAAGAACCCAGGAAAACAGAACCGGCGTTGCGCACCTTTGATAGCGCGTCGGAAGGATTTTCCACCATCAGTTCCAAATGCTCCGGTGCAAAAACATTGGATAGTTCTATCGCCTGATCAATATCAGCAGTAATGATAATAGCGCCGTATCTGGCCTGTGATTTTTCCATTATTGCCGTACGCGATAGTGTCCGCATTTGTCGGGCTACTTCCTGAGACACCTCCTGCGCCAGATTCTCATCCGGGGTAAAGAGAACGGCGGCAGCCATTTCATCATGCTCCAGCTGCGCCAGCAGATCTGCGGCGGCAAAAGTAGCGTTGGCGGTTTGGTCGGCGATCACTACAACTTCACTGGGACCGGCAATCATATCGATATCCACCTGGCCGAAAACAAGTTTCTTGGCGGCGGCGACATAGGCATTGCCGGGGCCGACAATTTTATCCACCTTGGGAATTGTTTCTGTTCCGTAAGCAAGCGCTGCTATCGCCTGTGCTCCGCCTATTTTAAAAATACGGTTGATGCCACTCGCTTGAGCGGCGGCGGCAATCAGGGGATTGAGCTTGCCGTCTTTGGATGGAGTAACCAGAATTATGTCCTGTACACCGGCGATGCGCGCCGGAATGGCCGCCATCAGGATTGTCGAAGGATAAACGGCCTTGCCTCCGGGGGCGTATATGCCGATGCGTTCCAGGGGTAATATACGCTGACCTACTTCCACACCTTCTTCATCATTGACCTGCCAGCTTTGGGCAGTCTGGTTTTTATGATATTTTTCAATCCGGAGGGCGGCAAGTGAAATTACGTCCAGGTCTTCCTGCCGTACGGCAGACAGCGCCGCCTTTTTTTCTTCGTCGGTTACTTCCATTGTTGCGGCGGAAAGTTCGTAGCGGTCAAATTTTGCCGTATAATCAAACAAGGCTGCATCGCCTTTCGCGGCAACGTCGCGTACTATTTCCACTACAGTCGCCAGCAATTCAGGAGTAAAGGCTCCTCCCCGCCGGCGCAGCTCGCGAAAAAAATCTCCGAATTCGACGGCATTGGCTTTAATAATCCTCATTTTATTTTATCCTCTTTATATCTGCCCCCAGAGCAGAAAATTTCTTTTCTATTCCTTCATACCCGCGGTCAATGTGGTATACACGGGATATTTCCGTCGTTCCCTCGGCAACTAATGCTGCCAGAAGCAGCGAAGCGGAGGCCCGCAAATCTGTCGCCATTGTCTGGGCGCCGTGTAATTTGGGGACGCCGCGAACAATGGCGCTGCTGCCCTGGATAACGATATCCGCGCCCATACGCAGTAATTCACTGACATGCATGAAGCGGTTTTCAAAAACAGTTTCATTAATTACGCTTAAGCCGCTGCTGATTGACATATAAGCCATCATCTGGGCCTGAAGATCCGTTGCGAAACCTGGATAGGGGAGTGTCTTTACATCCACACTGTTTATCTTTTTACCGGAGGATACTTTTAATCCGCCTTTAACGGGTACAATTTTCATTCCGGTATCGCGCAGCTTATTGATTAATGCTTCCAGATGAGATGAATCACAACCCAGTATATTTATTTCGCCGCGGGTCATACCGGCGGCAATCATGAAAGTGCCGGCTTCAATGCGGTCGGGAATAATGGACGCTTCCGTAGGCTTAAGCGAGGTAACGCCTTCGATGGTAATGACATCCGTGCCGGCTCCGCTGATTTTCGCTCCCATGCCCTTTAAAACGTCGGCTAGATTGACGATTTCCGGTTCACAGGCGGCGTTGTTGAGCACAGTTGTTCCTTCCGCCAGAACTGCTGCCATCATAATGTTTTCGGTTCCGGTTACCGTGGAAATGTCAAAATAAATATTCGCCCCTTTTAATTTTTTTGCCTTTGCTTCCACATACCCGCTGTTTAATTCCACATGGGCGCCGAGATCCTGCAGGGCCTTAATATGCAGGTTAACCGGCCTGGCTCCGATGGCGCATCCGCCGGGCAGCGATACCCGGGCCACTCCCCGGCGTGCAACGAGCGGTCCCAGAACCAGCACGGAAGCCCGCATGGTCTTCACCAGATCATAGGGGGCTTCGCAACTGGTGATTTTTTCGGCATTAACCTGGACTGTTTCTTCGCCTTCGATTTCCACGCCTAAATTTTTTAACAGCTTTTTAATAGTTTTGATATCAACAAGATCCGGTATGTTATGGAAGGTGCTTGTTCCGGGGGCAAGCAAAGCCGAAGCTAAAACCGGCAGAGCGGCATTTTTCGCTCCACTGATACGTACATCTCCATGAAGAGGTTTCCCTCCCTGAACAACAAATTTATCCACTGATTTTTCTCCTTGCTTTGATTACGCGCGGCAACCCGGCATAATCATTTCTTACGCTTATGCCGCTGTATCGTCCGGAAGACTCGAAAATATTACCGATTTGCGTACCCTGATTTGACCCTATTTCCAGAAGAATCCAACCATTATTTGTCAGATGACCGGGGGCTCCAGCAATAATTTTGCGGTAGAAGTCCAATCCCCCGACTCCGGCCAGAAGCGCTGCGGCCGGCTCATAGTCTTTAACGCCTGCCGGCAGTTTATCGTATTCTTCATCCGCGATATAAGGCGGGTTGGCAACAATTATATCAAAAAAATCATCAACCGGCTCAAATAAATCACCCTGCTGGAATTTTATTCGATAATCCAGATTCAGATTGCGGGCATTTTTGCGGGCTGTGGCAAGAGCTGCCGCGGAAATGTCCGTAGCCGTCAGCCGGGCTGAGGGAATTTCGCTGGCCAGCGCGAGGGCAATCGCCCCGCTGCCTGTTCCGATGTCTAAAATCCTGATTTCCGCCAAATCCAGCTGCTTGTATATATCGAGTGTCTCTTCCACAAGCACTTCCGTATCCGGGCGGGGAATAAGCACGGAACTGTTGACTTCCAACACAAAAGACCAGAATTCTTTTCGCCCGGTGATATAGGCTACCGGTTCCCATGCCAGCCTGCGGGCCACCAGTTGCTGAAAGGAAACCAGCGTCTTTTCATCGACTGGTGCTGCCGGATTCTTAATAAAATCAAGTCTGTCGCAGCCCAGGCAGAAAGAAAGCAGTATTTCCGCATCCAAACGCGGTGAGGGAATACCCGCATCGGCAAAATTACGGGCAGTTTCATTAAGAATATTATGAATTAACATTATCCGGATTGATTTTAATTTTCGCTTTTGTTTAACAATTCCGCCTGATGATGCGTCGCCAGCGCATCAATCGTTTCGCCGATATCGCCGTTCAGAAAATTATCCAGATCATAACGGGTCATTCCGATGCGATGATCGGTCATGCGTCCCTGCGGAAAATTATAAGTGCGGATGCGTTCCGAGCGGTCGCCGGAACCTACCTGGGTTTTACGCGCTTCTGAAATTTCCGCGTTTTGTTTTTGCGTCATGGCGTCCAGCAGGCGCGCGCGCAGAACTTTCATGGCTTTGGCTTTATTCTTTAATTGAGATTTTTCATCCTGGCAGGTAACAACAAGTCCCGTAGGCAGATGGGTAATCCGTACCGCGGAATCGGTTGTGTTAACGCTCTGTCCGCCGTGGCCGGTGGAACGGTAAACATCGATTCGCAGTTCATTGGGATCAATTGTGAGTTCCACATCTTCCGCTTCCGGCATGATAGCTACGGTGACCGCAGAGGTATGAATCCGCCCCTGTGCTTCTGTAACGGGGACGCGCTGTACACGATGAGTGCCGCTTTCATACTTCAAACGGCTGTAAGCGCCCCTGCCTTCAATCTGGGCGATTATTTCTTTAAAACCGCCCATTCCCCCCGCCGGTGAACTGCTTACCACTTCGACCCGCCAGCCTTGCGCTTCCGCATAGCGTGCATACATCCGGAATAAATCACCGGCAAATAACCCCGCTTCATCACCGCCTGTGCCCGCCCGAATTTCCAGGAAGACATTTTTTTCGTCGTTGGGATCTTTCGGCAACAGCATGATTCTCATCCCGTCTTCGAGCTGCGCCTTATCTTCCAGCAATTGAGGCATTTCCTCTTTGACCATGTCCCTTAGTTCCGCATCGTCTTCCTGCAGTAATCCCTCATATTCTTCGATATGAGCTATAATCTTCTCATATTTACGGATAGCATCCACCAATTCGGTTAAGTCGGAGTGTTCCTTGGCGTATTTTTGATACAGATTGGGCTTGGAAACAATTTGCGGATCGCTGAGCTGGCCTTCCAGTTCCCGATACCGCAGTTCAATATCACGAAGTTTATTTAATAAAATATCCATAACAGTTCTTTAAATGAATTTGAGGATGCTGGGTTTGCTTTTAAAGACACATTTGTAGGCTCCCTTCCTGTCGGAGGGGCGCCTACAAACAATGTGAACGATGAGTAATGTTCATCAGCATTGGGAGAGATTCCGGTATTTTTTGTTTCCGTAAAGAAAAAATTGCGCCGGCGCTTATTTCGTTGTTTTCTTTTTGGTTTGTGGTTTTATTTCTTTGCCTTCGTACTTTTTCTTGAATCTTTCCACGCGGCCGGCGGTATCCATAATTTTCTGCTTGCCGGTCATAAAGGGATGGCAATTGGAGCAAATTTCAACCTTGATGTCTTTCTTGGTTGATCTGGTTGGAATGACATTACCGCAAACACACGTTATGGTTGTTTCTTTATAGTCGGGATGAATGCCTTCTTTCATGTCTTTTTACTTCTCCTCCTTAACCTTGTATCTTCAGCAATAATTCATTTTGCCAATGTAATTTTAAAACAGTTTTGCTGCCTTATAATATCTGGAATAAAAATTCAACTGATTTTATCATTACTGCTATGAATTCATCGAGTCCAGAAAATCCTTGTTTGTTTCCGTTTTCCTTATCTTGCCGACGATGAATTCCATGGCGTCAACGGGATTCATTTCCTGAAGAAGTCTGCGTAATATCCAGATACGGTTCAGATTATTTTTGGCGATAAGCAATTCTTCTTTTCTTGTTCCGGAGCGGATTAAATCAAAAGCGGGGAAGACCCGGCGATCGGCAATACGGCGGTCAAGATGCAGCTCCATATTACCTGTTCCTTTGAATTCTTCAAAGATGACTTCATCCATCCGGCTGCCGGTATCGATCAGCGCCGTGGAGATAATTGTCAGGCTGCCGCCGTTTTCGATATTGCGGGCGGCGCCGAAGAAACGCTTGGGTTTGTGCAGTGCATTGGAATCCACACCGCCCGACAGAACTTTGCCGCTGGGAGGGACGACTGTATTATAAGCCCGGGCAAGACGGGTGATGCTGTCGAGCAGAATAACTACGTCTTTTTTATGTTCGACGAGGCGCTTTGCCTTTTCTATAACCATTTCTGCAACTTGAACGTGTCGGGAGGCCGGCTCGTCAAAAGTGGATGAAATTACTTCACCGGCGACGCTGCGCTGCATATCGGTAACTTCTTCCGGCCGTTCGTCAATCAAAAGCACCATCAGCATGACTTCTTTGTGGTTGGCGGTTATGCTGTGGGCGATATCCTGGAGCAGTACGGTCTTACCGGCACGGGGCGGAGAAACGATCAAACCACGCTGTCCCTTGCCGATCGGAGTAAATAAATCCATAATCCTGGTGGAATAATTTTCCGGATCAAATTCCAGATTCAATTTTTCCAGCGGATAAAGAGGGGTTAAATTATCAAAAAGAATTTTGTCGCGGGCGGCTTCGGGGCTTTCGAAATTGACGGCGTCAACTTTCAGAAGAGCAAAATATTTTTCACCTTCCTTGGGTGGCCGCACCTCACCGGAAATCGTATCGCCGGTTTTTAAATTGAATCTTCTTATCTGCGAGGGTGAGATGTAGATGTCGTCCGGACTGGGCAGGTAATTGTAGTCCACGGCGCGTAAAAAACCGAACCCGTCCGGCAGGATTTCCAATACACCAGAGCCGGAAATCACTCCATTTTTTTCCGCCTGTGTCTGAAGAATCGCGAATATCAAATCCTGACGCCGCATGCTGCTGGCGCCGGGAACCGCCAAGTCCTTCGCCAGAGTGTTGAGCTCGCTGATCGGCAACCTTTTAATATCTTCGATATGCATAAATATTTCCTTGTTATAGATTATAAACTGATAAATCCAGATGTTATCCTGACATGGCAGATATTCAATTTTTTACCGCATTATTATTCAAAAGATACACTTGGATACACTAAATAACGATTTTAAGAGTTACAGATTAATATCGGCTTGTTTACTCGAGTACTTGAATCACTCCAAAAGGCAGAGCCTTAAAGGCCTCTCTAATGAATTGAGAGTTAGCCTATTATATCCCAAAATGTCTGTCAATATATTTTATAAAAATTCACATAAAATATATCTTAATATATATTCGCTAACATTAAATTTCCCCTTGATTCCTGTGCCAGAATAAACTAAATAATTTTCGATAATTAATTTGTTTTTCTTTAGGAAAGGTATTTTTGTATAAATGGAAGAAACTAGAAAAAATGAAGAAAATGATATCGAGCCGGTCTCTGCGCTACCCGAGATTTCTCTTGCCGAATTGGTTCAGGAACTGCGAACCGCCTGCGAAAATGCCGGCTGGCAAAGTTTAACTCCGGTTCAGGCTAAATCCATCCCTTATCTTCTGGCTGGTCGCGATATGATGATACAATCGCGCACCGGCAGTGGTAAAACGGGCGCCTATATTCTGCCGATCATGCAAAAAATTGATCTCGGCCGGAATGTTGCCCAGGCCTTAGTTCTTGTTCCCACCCGGGAACTGGCTCTGCAAGTTTCCAGAGAAGCGCAGAAGCTGGTGCAGGGGTCTGATCTGCGGGTCGCAGTAGTTTACGGAGGCGTTGGCTACAGCTCCCAGCTCGAGGCTTTCCGCAGCGGCGCCCAACTTGTGGTTGGCACGCCGGGGCGGATTCTCGATCATCTTTTAAAAAATACGTTGTCTCTGGATCATCTGAAAATACTGATTTTTGACGAAGCAGACCGTATGTTATCCATGGGATTTTATCCGGATATGGTGAAAATTCGCAAATATATACCATCGAAAGATATTGTCAGCAGCATGTTTTCGGCAACTTACCCCCCGCAGGTGATTCGGCTGGCGGATCAGTTTCTGAGACAGCCGGAATTGCTGAGCTTAAGCGGCAATCAGGTGCATATTGCGGAGATTGAGCATGTCTATTACGTTGTGCCGGGGATGCGCAAGGAAAGATCGCTGGTCCGCATTATTGAAATCGAGAACCCGTCCTCGGCCATTATCTTTTGCAACACGAAGGACAATGTACATTATCTTTCCATTGTTTTGAAGCGCTTTGGCTATGATGCCGATGAGCTCTCTTCCGATCTGGCGCAGAGTGCGCGGGAAAAAGTCATGGGACGGGTGCGGCGCGGCACACTGCGTTTTCTCGTCGCTACCGATGTGGCGGCCCGCGGTATTGATATTCCGGATTTATCTCACGTTATTCAGTACGAACCTCCGGAAGATCCGGAAGCCTATATTCATCGCGCCGGTCGTACAGGAAGAATGGGCGCAAGCGGGGTGGCCATTTCTCTCGTGGCGGAAATGGAAAAATTCAAGCTGCAAAACATTGCTCGTTTTTATAAGATCAACATGGAAGAACGTCCGCTGCCCGACGATGAGGAAGTAGAAAGAGTTGCAGCGGAAAGAATAACGGCTCTTCTCGAAGCGCGGCTACGCTCCCGTGACAATCTGGAAATTGAACGCATGCAGCGTTTTGTGCCGCTGGCAAGAAACCTGGCGCAGGCCGAAGAGGAACTGACATTAATCGCCATGCTGCTGGACGACTATTACCAGCAATCATTGCATGCGCCTCCGGTTGAACCTGCTCCTGTTGCCGAACAGCAAACCAGGCCCAAGCACAAAACAGCCCAAAAACGGCGGCGGCCAAGTAATAGAAGGAAAGGAAAAACTGAAGATAATGTCAGCTAGAATTTTTCGCTTAGGCAGAATTGTCTGCGTCTTTGCTTTACTGGTTATATTGAACTCTTGTGCAATGCTGCACAAAGAGGTTCCGGTCGCAGGAAAACCGGCAAAAGTTGCCGTTGTTTTAGGTGCGGGTGCTTCGAGAGGTTTTGCCCATATTGGAGTTTTAAAAATTCTCCAATTAAATAAAATTCCCGTTCATATGGTTGTCGGCTCAAGCGTCGGTTCTTTTGTCGGCAGTTTGTATGCCTACGGTTACAGTCCGTATGATCTGCAAACGATTGCCCTCAATCTGCAAAAAGATGATCTTGTCGACTATACCCTGCCGGATAATGGATTTATTAAGGGAGATAAACTCGAGAGTTTCATCAATATGAAAGTAAAATACACGCCGATTAATAAATTCCGCACCACTTTTTACGCCGTATCGACAAATATTCAAACCGGTGAAGAGATGATTTTCGGCCGCGGCAATACAGGTAAAGCAGTGCGCGCAAGTTGCTCAATTCCCGGTGTTGTTCAACCTCCTATAATCAGCGGGAAAATGTATGTTGATGGCGGTGTCGTCAGTCCCCTGGCAGTGGATGCTGCCCGTCGCTATGGCGCCGACGTTGTCATTGCCGTTGATATTTCATCGATCCTGGCGTCATCTGCTCCTTCCGGCACTGTAGAAACGATAATGCAGGCCATTGATATCATGTACAATAAAATTTCCACCATTCAGATGAAAAATGCCGATATCGTCATCAAACCCAATGTCGGCTACATCGGCTCCAGTGATTTTTCCAAAAGGCATGAAGCCATTATGGAAGGCGAAAAGGCCGCCAATGCCGCTCTGCCCGCCATAAATCGAATCATCTCTCAACTGCGCCGGGAGGGACGGTTGCCATAGTTTTAACGCTTTTATCTATCAATGTGACAATTATGTCTGATTCCTCTCCAAACAAACAAAAATGTACAACCAAAAGACAATAGGAGCAGGCAAGTTATTGATTGTTAATGATAATTTTAAAATACCTTGTTGGCACGTCATTTGCCGTAGCTAATCATGTTTCAGTGAACCCGGATTAAAAATCATTTTCATTCAGCGGATTATACCGCTACCTGATTACAACGATGTATTGAGGGGTCGTCTAAAGGTAGGACAACAGGTTCTGGCCCTGTTTATCGAGGTTCGAGTCCTTGCCCCTCAGCCATATTATTAAGCCAACAATCTTTAATATCAAGAAATTTACAACCGTCGATGTCCTCCATTCGCTGAAAAAAAAACTGCACTTTATCCTTATCACCCGTTGCCTGAAACCGGATCATTTAAAAAAAATTAATTTTTCGGTATATTGTATATGTCCTTTCAAACGTAATGGAACGGATTCCAACCCGGACCGGCAGCCGGTAAATGTTTTGTGATACCGGAATCCTTTTTGTAGCCAAATCTAAACAGGATCTTAACAAAGACAAGGAGGTGCTGTAATGATTAAAAAGTATATCAAGCTTCAGCTGATAATTGTACTTATCTGTTGTCTGTTTCCGGCGATTACCGGTATTGCCGCCGGGAAACTCGGTTCCTATGGAATTGATAAAGATTCAATTTCCGTTTCCGGGATTTCCTCCGGCGGGTATATGGCGCATCAGTTCCATGTGGCTCATTCCAAAAGCGTCATTGGCGCCGGTATCATTGCCGGAGGGCCGTATTTTTGTGCGAGAGGCAGCATCTATAATTTATGTTCATGCGTTAATGTAAATAACTGTTTCATTGCTCCGGCAGATGTCCATGCAAGTATCAAAGCAACACAAAATGAAGCCGCACAAAACAGGATTGACAGGTCCGAAAATATGAAGAACAGCAGGGTGTGGCTGTTTTCCGGCAGGAAAGATACGGTGATTCCGACTGCCGTGATGGACACCGTTAATGAATATTACAAAGCATACTTAAAAAGAGATAACATACGCTACGTGATCAATGATAATGCCGCACATGCCATGGTATCTCCCAATGCTAAAAATGCATGCGGATATTTTGGTTCTCCGTACATGAATAATTGTAATAATTATGACGCCGCCGGAGAACTTTTAAACTGGATATATAACGGCAAACTTGAGGAACGTGGAGTTACCGATCAGAATCACCTGCTCGAATTTGATCAGACCGAATTCTTCGATACCGGGGATGCGAGCATAAGCATGCATGAGGCGGGACACGTATACGTACCGGAAGATTGCGTTAAAAAGAACGGCAACGGCGGGTGCCGATTGCATATTGCCTTTCACGGTTGCGAACAGTCTCAGGAACTTATCAGGGATGAGTTCTATGCCCGTGCCGGCTACAACGAGTGGGCGGAAGCAAACCGGATTATTATTCTCTATCCGCAAACTAAAAAATGGGACGTGCCGTGGTTTATGTTCGGCTGGGGATCAGAAACTCGCAATCCGAAAGGGTGCTGGGATTGGTGGGGCTACAGCGGTAATGACTATTATGTCAAAAAAGGTAAACAGATTCAGGCTGTCCAAAAGATGATCGAACGACTTGCACAATAGAGGTGCTCCGACCGCTCCTTTATCAATGCGCCTCCGGAGCATTTCCCGGAGGCGCCGTGTGAGGCAGTTATGTTTTGAATGAGACTTTGTACTAAAAAGCACGCAGATATTCCGGCCGGAGTTTCTTTTTGTCGGCTTCCTGGATGACACGCTTGATCGCCGCCACAGTTTCCTCTTTTTGTTCAGGCATTCTTGCACGAATGGGAAGGTAATTCGAGGCATGATTGGAGGTGAAGAAACAGTTCGTGAAATTGCTGTTGGCGATAATGACGCCCAATTCCTGGAGAAAACCGAAGGTGTCAGGAATGGTAAAACGTCCCGCTTCGTATTCATCACCAAGCGGTGTTCCGGGATAAACCATAAGTGTCAGTGCCCCGGCATAGTCGGGATCAATCGCGGTAAGAATGCGTGCGGTATCCAGGGCATGGTCCATGCTCTTTTCCACCCCGCCGAGACCAAGTAGAACCATCGCGGACAGGGCAATCCCCGCTTCTTTGACGCGTCGTCCTGCTTCGACAGTTCGCTCATAAGTAGTTCCCTTGCATGTGGCCTGCAAAATGGCATCATTTCCCGACTCCACTCCCAGGTAAACGATACCCAAACCCAGTTCCTTCAATACTTTCAGCTCATCGACTGATTTGCGCAGGATGCTTTTTACATTCCCGAAAATTCCCACACGTTCAACTCCCCGGATATGCTCACGTATCTGCTCAAGAATCTCCACCAGCCTCTTTTGAGGGATGATCAGGGCATCGGCATCGCACAGAAATATCTTTTTGATCGGGCGATTTCGGCTGTATCGGCCGGCTTCCAGAATATCCTCCAGAATATCTTCCCGGCTTTTTATACGGAATTTCACTCCTTTGTAGGCAGCGCAAAAAGTGCAGCGATTATGTGAACATGAAACCGTTACCTGAATAAGCAGACTATGGGCCTCGCTGGGAGGACGATATATATTTCCTTCATATTTCATGGTGTTTATCCAATAAGTTTTTATAAATATTGTCAGTAATAAAAGGTGTTGGCGATGCGATCAGCCTACCCTTCACAGCAACTTCCGCGCATTCCGCAGGAACCAGCTGAACCGCACATCTCGGATGAACCACAGCATCCTCCGGCCGGGAATGGGGAGGGTGACGACACTATTGTATTATGCGCCGACATCAATTTTGTAAGATCGGTGCTGTTGCAGGATCTGCATTGCAGCGCTTCATTTTTATCCAGTACAAGAATTTCATTCACAGTACCGCATTTTTCGCATTTATATTCATAAATTGGCATATAAAACTCCTTCCATCGATTCTTTCCATACCTTATTAATTATAACATGGATGTAAAGTTACACAGATGTCGGGCCGCAGCTTTTGTTGACATCCGTATAACGCCAACAATTAAAACATTATATGATATTTTTCAAGGGGAGTTCGTATTACAATCGAAGTGAAGATGGAGGGGCATTTCTGGTCCCTCCATTTTTTAATGAAATTAATTTGAAAACGACATATCAATACGAAATTCCAGCATTAGTCATCTGGGTCTTGACGAAGTCCTTTGTTTCCTGGATTTTGGCGGCGTAATCAGGACGGCATAAAGCCTGGGCTCCAGTTATTGCATTTATAACCACTTCGGGGGCCACTGTGATTCCATAAACGTCATAACCGAGTTGCGACAATAATGATGCTACATAATTTATAGCTTCATTTTCGCTTTTCTGGACCAGGCCCTGCCCATAAATCAACATTGTTTTTCTGAAATTTCTTTCTGCAGAAATGATCGTATTAGCTGCCTCAAGACGGCTCATACCAAAAGTCGCGGCAAGACCATTAGCATAAGCTTTGACCAGAAGAACAGGAAACTCGGGGCTCCGGAGTAGGGCGGAGTTTATTACCTTCTTCCCGATTCTGTAGCCATCGGGCATTTCGTAGACCACCATGATATCTATCGCAAATTCAATGATATTGTGCGATATAGACAAGCCTGTCGCCTCATCCATATTCAGGGACTGAATCTCAGGTTGAAGTTTCAATATATTCCACAAAGCTGTTGCCTTATCGATTACGTAGAAACCAGAATCATTTCCCCCCGGGCCATGTGCGGTGTAATCAGCCCCGGCATAAACACCGGCATAGGGAGGCGAAAGCTGGCCGTTGGCATGACTTGCAAAGCCAAAGGCCAGGGCTTTTCCCAAGTTTGTGGCCTTCTGTGCTGCAGACCACAATTCCAAAGAGTTATAATGTGTTTGGATATACATGTAATTGTTTGCTGTGCCGTCTTGAAGAACATCCGGATAGAAGTTGAAAATGTCGGCTGCCATTCCGCCGTAAATTTCATTCAGGTTTTGGAGCGGCAATTTTTTACCTATTTGGTCATCGATATAGGCGTGCGTCGCCGATCCCCAGGAAAAAGCATTGGATGTGGAAAACACGACCAGAAGGATCACTGCTCCCAATAATGCGCAGAACTTCTGTAACTTGTGCCTATTCATCTTGATACCCTCCTTTCACTGTTGTAAAAAAAGTTATTTATCCCCGGCGGGGATGATTGAAATCCCTGGCCTTTAGAAACTGCTATTGCAATAACTTTTGCAGCATTTACTTGCTCTTTGACAACAAAATGAAGAAAAGCGACATTAAAAGTCGCAGCGACTGAAATTAAATCACGGAATTTAAGTTGCTTGTATCTTTGGACTATGAAAACACCACATATGATGAAGATATTTTTGAATTGTTTTTATTATAGAATATAACGTTATCCAAACACAAATTATTTCTATCGCGAATAGTGATAAATCGCTTAGAAATCTGGACGTATCAGGTCAAAATTTGACTGAGTAATCGATGAAAGAACGCCTGCCCCAAAGTCCCAGGATGAGGTGGTAGAAAGCGAAAAGTTCCCAGGAGAACGGGATATAGCCGCCATATCCCAGGATCGGCATCTCGAAAATCTTCAGAAAGCCGACGAAGGGAATCTCATAGACCCACTTGGGATATGAGAAAAAATTCCACATTTCCCAGAAAAAGCCGCAGACAAGACAGCCGGCTGACAGGGCGACGACTGGCTTCCAGTCGCCCCTGGCAAGGAATCCAATAAGCGTATTGTATCCCAGCCGGGCGTTGACGGGTTCCAGGATAAAAAAGAGTGAGATCCAGACAAAGGGAAAGAAATATTTCGGCCAGATTAGAAGCAATACCAGCATTATCCATCCGGTGGCGAACATTCCTATCAGGAGTGACCGCGTCAGCATCAGGCGGGAAACCGGCTTTATATCCCGGATCGGGCGGAAAGTTGCGACCAGTTCTGCAGTGCCGAAAACGGCGGGAATGACCGTCGAGAAGCTGAACGAAGAGAGCAGAAAGAAAGCGATCGGACCACCATGCTCCTCTCCCAGATAGATCCAGTTGGCAGTCCGCCAGTTGATAAACTCAAAGACCCACCAGGCCAGAGACGAAATGAGATACATTCCGACATACCCGCCAGTATTCCGGGAAAAAAGCGATGATCCCTTTCGATAAAAAACGGCGGCATCGACGGCAAGACAGTAGCCCAACCAGAGGGGGAAGAATCCCCAGTGCGTCCGAGGTCCTTCCAGCAGCCAGTTAAGTGGCCAGAAGACGGCGATAAGGGCGAGACCGGCCCAGCCGCGCAGTGGCCAATAATGGATCGATTTGGTCATGGTTTCCGATTCCTTGCTCTATTTTTCTACTGCGTATGACTGCGTCGTGAGCCTAATACATGATTGATTAAATTGAAGAGGATTTCCTTTTCCATGTCTGGAGTATAAGATAAGAAAATCTTTTGTGTCAAAGGATATATCCTGCATAATGATGACAGGAAAGTAGTGGAAAGAATGCGGAGTGCCTTTTCCTGAAAAGATTCAACTATGTCAATTAAGAATTAAAAGCGAACCATAAAAATAAAAAAGATTACAACCCTGGAAGTTGTAACCCTTCTAATTTCACTTGGTGCCGGAGGTCGGAATCGAACCGACATGACCGCAAGGATCGGGGGATTTTGAGTCCCCTGCGTCTACCAGTTTCACCACTCCGGCACGGCCTGCGATTATTAATAGGTGAGGTACAAAAAGTCAAGCTAAAATCTGTTGACAATTAACAAACACGCATGTTAAAGGGGCTGCATAATTCGACTGGCTTTAATGGGGTTGTAGCTCAGCTGGGAGAGCGCTTGAATGGCATTCAAGAGGTCAGGAGTTCGATCCTCCTCAGCTCCACCATAATAAAAAAAGGACTTAAGTAATGCGCTTAAGTCCTTTTTTTATTCATTAACGTCTTTATAAAAAAGTTGTTGCCGGATTAACAATCGGTCAGATAACGATTTTTAATCGAGCTTCCCGAAGTGCTTGGTTTTGTCTCTGCGGACCACGCATTTTTTGTCACATCGCTGAGAATATCTGTGAAGCTTGGGCAACTGCCGGGGTTTGGTCTTCTGCGTTCTTCCGGATCAGATGCAATGTTTGTTGTCTGTACTGTTTTTTGGATCTCCTCGGCCTTCGGCGTTTTTCTGGCGCTGGCGAGGGCAGGTGCCTTCAAAACAATGCTCCCGTTCTTCTTCAATGCCTGGACTATCTGCAAAAAGAGTTGCTTTAATTCTCCGGGCCCCTGATAGTTTGGATTCCACCGGACCTCGCCAATGCATGTCGCAGTAGTCTTATCCTGGCTGCGCTTGCGGAGCAGTTCCAGAGAGCCCAAAATATGTGCTGTTGGGACGGCAACACTGGCGATTTCCCTCGCATAGCGAAGGCGGTCGGGGCCCAGGAGGTTTTGAACGGCATGCAGGTTGAAGAAACTGCGCAGTTGGATACCGTAAATAAAACTTCGCCCTTCAGTAGGCATATTGCCCGCTCCCGTCGGAAAGTAGGCGGCAATACGGGGATCCCACGTGAGCGAGACGGATCGCGGCAGGTACATGTCTCCAACCACGGCACGATACACGGGACTGAAGGATTCCCTGACCACGTAATTCATTTCGTTGCGATAGGGTTTAATTCCTTCTGCAATGAGGTCATGGTCGGTTCGAAGAATGCGGTTTCTGTCCCGGAGGGCCTTGGAAGCAAAACCGGTCTTGAAAACCGGAAGAACATTACGCTGAGTTTCAACAGGATGGCGGTCATCACCGCGAAAAAACCAGCGGCGAAACGCTTCCTGCGGGCGGTTCACCGAGGAGTTCCGGCATATAAGGATTATCTCCGAGTTCACACATGTCACGTGCTTCAACGGCGTAGAACTGTTCAACCAGTCCTGCTTTGGCCTGCTTTGCGTAAGCCTCATTACTAAGCGATTGGATTGACTTAAGCACCTCCATCGCTTTGCATTCCTCGGGGGTGGTAATTCTTTTCATCGCGAGGGTCTTCCTCACCGACAGGTTAATGTAAATTTATAAATCTTTTGCGTTCTTCTTAATTTTAATTCTGCCTTCTTTGATCATGCTTTCCTTATTGCCTTCCAGCCATGTCTGCATTGTTTCTTCACGTTTGATGGAGACGAAGGTTCTTTTATATAAATCTTTTTTAGCCTCAAAGTCTTTTGAATCAACATTGCTGGCATCTTTGAATTTAAATATCAGATATGAATTATTTATCCGGTAAGGTTTATCCGGATATGGTTTGCTTGCGGAAAGCTGCAATATGGCTTCTGTTGCTTCCTGGCTTGCTCCTACTTTGGGAATGCTGCCTCTAGGTTGAAAAAAACCGGTTTCATTAATGGCTAATCCTTTTTCTCCGGCGACTTTATCCAGCGCTTCCCCCTTTTTCAAATTCGCCAACATGGCCGCGGCTTCTTTTTCGGCGAGGTTTTGTTTTTCACTTTCGATAAAAGATTTTTCTACTGCATTGCGGATGTCGCTCAGTTTCGGCAGATAGGAAGCCTTTTTGTCGACAACCTGTAAAATGTGGTAACTGTTATCGGTTTTAATGACATTACTGATTTCATTTTTTTTTCAGATCCATAAGTATTGCTGCCAGATCTTTAACGGCGGTGAATTCCTGGGGAGATTTATTCAACGGGAAAAAGTCTAAGGTGTTAATCTTCAATTTATTTTTAGCAGCATAGGTCTCAAAATTTTCTTCCTGGTAAATAGTGTCATGCGCTTTTTTTGCTTCAGTATAGGCAGCCTGCATTCCCCGCATGTTCCTTAATTCGCCGGCGACTGCACTTCGCACTTCTGCAAACTGCAATTGTTTGCCGTCTTTTGTTTTATATTTATCCTTGTTGCGGTTATAGTAATCACGAAGATCGGCATCACCGGTATCAGCCGGTGCGAAATTACCGGCGGCAAAGGACAAATATTTAATCTTGACCTGTTCGGGCTGGCGGAACAGCTTGCTGTTGTTCTTTAAATATGTTTCCAATTCGGCTTCGGTCGGAATAATTTTCTTTTTTATATCTGCTCCCGCAATTTGTACAAAACTGAGATTAATCTTCTGATTTTGCATAGCATAAACATCGAATACCTCTTTGTCGGAAGCTTTTATGCCTTCACGGATAAGATTTTCGATCTTCGTTGCCGTCAGATTGATTTTTTGCATTTTTTCAAAATCTTCCGCCGATGTTCTGTTATAGCGCAGGAGCTGCTGATATTTTCGTTCATCAAATACGCCGTCCGTCTGTAATGCGGGTATGGACATTATCGACTTTCTTAATTCATCGTCGGAGACCCGAACCTTTAGATCAGCAGCCTTGGATATAATTACCTCGCGGTTCAACAATGTGTCGTAGGCTATCTTCTTCAGCCCCATTTCCTTGAGGACTTCCGGCGTCAGTTTTGATCCGTAACGAAGTCTGGCCATATCCAGCAATTTCTCATATTGGTCATGAAACTCCGCTTCGCTGATTATTCTTCCGTCAACGACGGCAATTGCTTTGGCGGTGCGACTGGCTCTGCTGGAGCCGAAATAAAGAACAAAAACAAAAATGATAATTCCCAGTATTAAGTACATTAACCAACTGCGGGCGTTGCGGCGGAGAAAGCTAAGCATAAAATCACCTCAAACTAAAAAGTATCTGCCTTCCGGCAATAAAGTTTTATTTCAGTATTACAGTCATTTACAAAATGCAAATACAATTTAAAAAGGCATTGCTTAGGGTAAGGAAATACTGTATAGGGAAAAAGAATTGGTGTGTTGTTTTTTAAGGTATTAAAAATACAGGAGGAAAAATGCTGTTCGATTATATTTTGGGTAAATTTTCTAACGATCTAGCCATCGACCTTGGGACTGCCAATACCCTGGTTTGCGTCAAAGGTAAGGGTATTGTCTTGAATGAACCTTCGGTTGTGGCTGTACATAAAGATGCAAGAGGAATGAAGAAAGTGCTTGCTGTCGGCAATGAAGCGAAAAAAATGCTGGGGCGTACACCTGGTAATATTGTAGCCATCAGGCCGATGCGGGATGGTGTTATTGCTGATTTTGACATTACGGAAGCAATGTTGAAGCATTTTATCTTAAGTGTTCATAACCGCAAGTCTCTGGTGCGCCCCCGTATCATTGTATCTGTTCCTTCGGGTATCACACAGGTGGAGCGGCGGGCGGTGCGTGAGACGGTGGAATCGGCAGGCGCCAGAGAAATATACCTTATCGAAGAGCCAATGGCTGCGGCAATTGGCGCCGGTCTGCCCATTGCCGAACCGACGAGTTCGATGGTCGTAGATATCGGCGGCGGGACCACCGAAGTTGCGGTCATCTCGCTTGCCGGTATTGTTTATGCGAAGTCTGTCCGGGTAGCCGGTGATAAAATTGATGAAGAAATTGTCCAGTATATGAAGCGCAAATACAGCCTGCTTATTGGGGAAAGGACGGCGGAAATCATCAAAATACAGATCGGCTGTGCTTATCCCATGGAAGAAATAAAAACAATAGATGTAAAAGGCAGAGATTTGATCTCAGGAATTCCCAAAACGGTTGAAATAAGTTCGGAAGAAATAATGGGAGCAATTATCGAACCTGTGACGCTTATTATCGATGCCATCAAAGATGCATTGGAAAATGCTCCTCCGGAACTTGCCGGAGATATCGTTGACCGTGGTATTGTTCTGACCGGCGGCGGAGCACTTTTGCATAACATAGATATTCTTGCCAGAGAAGAAACAGGACTGCCTATAACTATTGCCGATGATCCTCTCTGTGCCGTTGCCCGTGGCGCCGGCATGGCTCTGGATCAACTGGATGTGCTCAAAGAGGTTACTATTCCGGCGTAAATGTCTTTGTAATCGTATCTCTTGGCCTTGCCGGTATAATGTGTAGTGATATCAGGATACGCGAATGTTCCTGGCAAATCCAATTTCATTGGTTAATTATGCCTGTTCACCCTCTGATCTGCTCAGGATTGTATCTTGACCGGCATGGCAGTTATTTTCCTCACGGGTAAAAAATGTTTTTCTTCAGGAATTATAAAACCATTGTTTTTATCGTTATACTTCTGGTTATAATTTTAATCGTTTTTTCCTTTAATTTGAAACAGAAATCTTCCGGCGGCTTGGTCTCGAAGATTGTTTTCGAAGTAGCGGCCCCGGTGCAGAATGTTTTGAATACCTCCTTTAAAAGTGTAAGTGATGCCTGGTACCGCTATCTGTTTCTGGTGGGCATGGAAGAAGAAAATCGAAATTTGAAGAAGAAAATCGATAATATGAAGTCGCAGTTGATTATATATCAGGAGGGATACCTTGAAGCTCAAAGATTGCGAAACCTTCTCGCTCTGAAAGATAATAGTGATTTTGATTTTGTAGTTGCCCGCGTTATCGGACGGGGGCAGACTGCGCTTTCCCAAACCATCTTGATCAATAAAGGTACGTCTCATGGACTTAATGCCGGTCTGCCGGTAATGGCTGGTCCGGGATTGGTCGGTAGAATCATTGACGCCTCCTGGCATTCAGCCAAGGTTCTTCCCCTGATCGATGAAAACAGCAACATCGATGTCTGTGTGCAGAGAACCCGTACACAGGGGATCATTCGCGGAGCAGGTTCTCGTGGCTGCATCTTAAAGTATATTGCCAAAACCCAGGATGTGCAGGAAGGAGACGTTATCATTACTTCCGGGATTGGCGGAGTGTTTCCGAAAGGCATAATGATTGGCAGGATCAGCCGTATAGACAGACTGGAGTCGGGACTTTTTTGGAAGATTTATGTGGCTCCGGTTATTGATTTTTCCAGGTTGGAGGAAGTTTCAGTGTTAATCTCTGACGACGACGAAAATAAGGATGAAAAGTAATGGTATATTATTTGTTATTGCCTTTTCTTTCCATGCTGTTGATTGTTCTGCAGAATATGGTGGCGGATATAATATTTTCCGGCGCTTTGCTTTTGGAATTATCGATCATCGTATTGGTTTATGCCGGATTTCGTTTTGATTTGATCAAGGGAGCCGTATCGGCATTTGTTCTGGGGTTTGTTTTTGATTGTATTTCCGGGTCAGTCTTGGGGTTGTATGCTTTTATATATGTTATAATTTTTTTATTTTCATATTTTGTGTCAGAGATGTTAATTACCGAAAAAATGTTTTTAATTGCACTGTTTACATTTTTTTGTGCTTTTGCGGAAGAATCTATGGTCGTTATTTTTTATAAATTATTCTATGGTTTTGACATATACCATTACACACCGGCTGCTTTTTTGCTGCAGGCGTTTATTGTCGGCTTGCTGGCACCGGTATTTTTTTATCTGATGCGCAGTGTAGAGGTTGTTTTTTATGACAAATCAGCACAATCTGCTAAATGGTCCGGGACCGGTCGAATTCCGACAGAAAATTAAAATTATCATTGTTTTAGTTCTGGTTGCCCTCAGTATGCTTTTAACAAGGCTCTGGTATCTGCAGGTTGTCAAAGGCAGTGAATTTAAGCAAAGATCGGAAGATAACTCTATCCGTTTCCGTAAAATTATGCCTTTGCGTGGCCTGATCATGGACCGCAACAGACGCGTTATGGTGGATAACCGCCCTTCCTTCGATGTGTTGTACATGCCCAGCAGAGGAAGGAATCACGACCGAATAATCGAAAAACTTAAGGAAATTTATCGAAGCAGATCATTGGAATTTTCTTCCGACCAGCCTCTTCCCAAGCAAATGAAACCATATCTGCCAATAAGACTGGAGAAGAACGTGGGTATGGAGAAAGTTGCTGTGGTAGAAACCAATGCACTGGATTTGTCGGGCGTTTATATTGACGTTTCTCCCATCCGTCTTTATCTGGATGGTGAAGCGCTTGGCCCCGTTATCGGTTACACCGGGGAAGTCAGTAAGGTAGAACTGGAAAAAGAAGATGAAGAATATACTTCGGGGGACATTTCAGGCAAGCATGGAGTGGAAAAGTTTCTGGATTCTTATATTCGGGGTCGCCGGGGAGCGGAATTGGTCGAGGTTAATGCTTACGGAAAAGAAATCAAAAATTTAGGGCGCATCGATCCGGTTTCCGGTTACAATATTATATTAAATATTGACGTCGATTTGCAAAAAAATGCCTGGGAGGCATTCGAGGGAAGAGCAGGCGCCGCCGTTGTGCTGGATCCCCGCGACGGCGCAGTGCTTGCCATGGTGAGCTCACCATCCTTTGATCCAAATTTATTTAACAGCGGGGTTTCCGGTGAACAGTGGAGTAAGATTATCGGTAATCCTTTGAATCCTATGTCCAACAGGGCAATTGCGGGGCAATATCCACCCGGCTCGACTTATAAACTGATTGTTGCTGCCGCTGCTCTGGAAGAGGGAATAATTACACCGGATACCCGTTTTTCCTGTAATGGTTCATTTGATTTCGGCAAGAGACAATTTCATTGCTGGCAAAAAAATGGTCATGGCTCGGTCAATCTGCACAGGGCGCTTGTCGAATCATGTGACGTGTACTTTTATAACGTCGGCAGGCAACTGGGAGTAGACAAAATAGCGCACTATGCCAATCTTTTTGGTCTGGGCGGGGCTACAGGCATTGACCTGCCCAACGAGAAAAACGGTTTGATTCCGACAAAAAAATGGAAACTGGCGAGAATGAAACAGCCCTGGCAGGCTGGTGAAACCATTTCCATATCAATTGGTCAGGGATTTGATTTGGTAACTCCGTTGCAACTCGCCTCCGCATACGGCGCTTTGGCCAATGGTGGAACTCTGTGGAAACCGCGATTGGTAAAATGCATTGAAACTATCGATGGCAAAGTTCATAAAGAGTTTCTACCGGAAAAGAGGGGCAATCTGCCTCTTAAAAAAGAAACCATCGATGTGCTTCGTCGCGGTCTATGGGGCGTTGTCAATGAACCGGGCGGAACATGTCGTGTTGCGGCAAGACCCAATGCTGATGTCTGCGGTAAGACGGGAACTGCACAAGTGGTCAGTTTGCCGCAGAATGACAGGGACCGCCGGGACAAGAGAATCGGTGTATTGCAAAGGGATCATGCCCTGTTCGTATGCTTTGCACCGCTTGCCAATCCGGAGATAGCGGTAGCTGTAATTGTCGAAAATGCAGGGCATGGCGGCTCTGTCGCCGGACCGATCGCCCGTAAAATTCTGGATGCCTACTTTGATGGAAAGAAAAAAACGAAACATCCGCCGATTGCAGTGCAAAGACAACAGACAGTTAACGCACGTCCATAGATCACGGCTTAGGTAACGTTATTTTCAGGTGGTGCTTTATGCTTTTTTTTAAATTTGATCGCCGGATTTTCCAGTGTTTTGATTGGACGCTTCTGGTGCTTGTCCTCGGTATATGTTCAATCGGTATTGTAAATATCTATTCCGCGGCTTATAGCCTGGGCGATATGCAAATTCCTCATTACTTAAAACAGGTTCAGTGGGTTTTACTGGGTTTGTTTTTTATGTTTGTTGTTTTTCTTATAGATTATCGCATCATTAATGAAGTTGCTTATGTTATTTATGGTCTTTCCGTTGCACTTCTGTTGGTTGTGTTCCTTTATGGTTACACCACTCACGGTTCACAAAGGTGGATTTCCCTGGGCGGTTTTTCCTTCCAGCCTTCGGAATTAATGAAGCTAACTGTAGTCCTTGCTTTAGCCCGATATTTTGACGATCATAAATCCAATGAACCTTACAAGTTAAAGGAGCTTTTCTTTCCTTTCCTGATTGTTCTTCTGCCTTTCCTGCTGATTTTAAAACAGCCGGATTTAGGTACGGCCTTAGTCATAATGATCATTTTTGTGTCCATGGTTTTTTTTATCGGCGTGAACTGGAAATCGGTTGCCATAGTTTCTACAGGCTGTTTGATGCTGATGCCGCTTGGCTGGCACTTCCTGAAAGACTATCAGAAGGATAGATTGGTAATGTTTCTTAATCCTGATAATGATCCGCTGGGCGCAGGTTATCATATTATTCAGTCGATGATTGCGATCGGCTCAGGTGGTATCTTTGGTAAAGGGTTTTTAAAAGGGTCACAGACACAGTTAAAGTTTCTGCCGGAACAGCAGACGGATTTTGTTTTCTCTGTCTTTGCCGAAGAATGGGGTTTTTTCGGGGCGTTCATTTTGATCATTTTATTCATGGCTTTGATTTTCTGGTGTCTCAAAATTGCCTTGCATTCGAGAGATTTATTAGGCACATTAATAGCATTTGGAATAACCGCCTTTATATCCTGGGAAGCTTTCATTAACATGGGTATGGTTTTGGGGGTATTGCCGGTTGTTGGCATTCCACTTCCCTTTTTAAGTTATGGCGGTTCCGCGATGATTGCTCTAATGATGGCGACTGGATTTTTAATGAATGTTAGTGTGCGCAGATTCATTTTACAGCGCTGATAGAATGCCGTCATAATAAAGAATTTATATAATACCGCAAGGAGACTCACATGTGGGATAAAAATAAAAAAGAAGTCGAAGAAGTTAGAGCGTTTTTAGGCAAAGGAGCCGAATTTATCGGTAAACTCATTTTTAATGGCACTGTACGTATTGACGGTGATTTTCAGGGTGAAGTTCATGGAGAGGGGGCGTTGGTCGTTGGCGAAGGTGCCTTGGTAAAGGCCAATATTGCCGTTAATAGTATTTATATTGGCGGAGATGTTCAGGGAAATATTGATGTGAAAGAAAAAATCAACATTCATTCCACCGGGAAATTTTACGGGGATGTAAGAACACCCGTGTTTATTATGGAAGAGGGTGCTTTGTTCGAGGGAAGATCGCATATGTCAGAAGTGAAAGGTCAGGAAAACGCGGTTGCAAAAGCAGTTTAATGCAATTTTTCTCTTAACATTAATTCGCCGCGACTATTAATAATATTAGTTCTTAAAAAAAAATACTCTACTGGTTAGAAAAAAGCTTGACAAGCAAAACTCGTTTATGGTTAATATCCCCGCGATTCTAATAGAGAGTGGCGTTTCGGATAAAGGGTTGACTTACTTGAAATGCCCGGTCAGAGTTTTTTTTCATTTGAGTGAGGTTCTTAATTAACGATGTGAGGTAAGCCGTGGTTAATGTTCTTCCCGATTATACACTATTTATTCAAATAATTGCTTTTCTGGCATTAATTTTTATTCTCAACGTTCTGCTTTATAAGCCCATCCTATCAATTATTGATCGTCGTAAAAAACATATCGAAGAGCTGGAAAACGAAATCATTCTTTTCAATGAGTCCGTAGATAAGAAAGCCGCTGAGTACGAAGAAAAACTTAAGCTGGCCAAGGCAAACGCCGCCGATTTAAAGAAAGAAATAATCAAAGAGGGGACAGATCAAGCCAAGGTTATTGTTGATGCCGTGCGTAATGAAATTCCGATCATGATGCAAGAATTTCAACAGAAATTGGATAAAGAGGTTCAGGCTGCACGTCAAACCTTGGACAGCCAATCCAGGAGATTGTCTTTAGAGATTGCTGAAAAGGTTATGGGGAGGTCTGTTCAATGAAAAATATACTTAAGTCGGCAAAGCTAACTTCGTTTGTTTCCATCTTGTTGTTGCTGCTTGTCTCCGTTGCTTTTGCTTCAGGTGGCGAAGAGGGCGGTCATGACGGGAAAAAAATGTTTGAGTTCATGTGGAAGTCCATTGACTTTGCAGCCCTCGTAATACTTCTTTGGTGGCTGGTGGCTTCCAAGATAAAAGCCTTTTTTGTGGGGCGTCGTCAGGACATAAAGGATTCGCTGGAGAATGCCGCTCAGCAGAAGAAAGAAGCAGAAGAAAAATACAAAGAATACTCGGATAAAATAGATAAGGCCTCGGCAGAGATCGACGGAATTTTTGAAATGATTAAATCTCAGGGTGTTGCCGAAAAACAAAAGATCATCGAAGAGGCGGAGAAGGTCGCAAAGAAGATCAAAGAAGATTCCCAGATGAGAACAGCCCAGGAATTGAAGAAAGCATCGGATCAGTTACGGGCTGAGGCCGTGGTACTTTCTGTTCAGATGGCTGAAGAGATTATTAAAAAGAATATTGCAGTACAGGATCATGAAGCAATTGTGAAGGAATACATGGAGAAGGTGGTGAATAAAAATTGATCAGCAATATTTCTAAACGTTATGCGAATGCTTTTTTTGGAATTGCGGCTGAAGAAAAGAAGCTCGAAGGTTATTATGATGAGCTCTCAAGCTTTTCTTCCATTATTAGTCAAGATAAAGCTCTTCGTGAATTTTTAGCGAATCCTGTTTTTGAGCAGGCTGTCAAAAAAAATGTCGTAGAAAAGATTATTGGCAAACTGCAGCTTTCGTCTATGACAATCAATTTTTTGAAGCTACTGGTTGATAAAAAAAGAATTGAAGTGTTACCGGATATTACTACCTGCTACAGGCAAATGATGGATGAAGCCCTGAAAAAAGTACGGGTTAATGTGAAGACTGCCTTCCCTCTTTCAGACGAAATGCAATCTTACATCAGGGCCAGCTTGGAAAAGCTCACCGGTCGGCAGGTTGAAATGAGTGTAGAAAAAGACCCCGCCCTTTTGGGAGGATTAGTTATCGGGGTTGGCGATACTCTTTATGATGGCAGTATAAAAAATCAATTGAACAACATGAGGAATCTCTTAGGGGAGGCAAGATAAGGCATGGAAACGATCAAGGCGGAAGAAATCAGTCAAATTATTTCTGAGCAAATTAAAAGCTATGAAAAAAAGCTGGATATAAGTGAAACGGGTACTGTCTTGTCCGTAGGTGACGGTATTGCGAGAATTTATGGTGTGCAAAACGCAATGGCCATGGAACTTTTAGAGTTTCCCGGTGGCATTTTGGGAATGGTTCTTAATCTGGAAACAGATAACGTTGGTGTTGCTGTTCTGGGTGAGGTTGCTCACATTAAAGAAGGAGATATCGTTAAGAGGACAGGTAAGATTGCTCAGGTACCCGTGGGCGAGGCATTGCTTGGTCGTGTCATTGATGCAACAGGAAAACCGTTAGATGGAAAAGGGCCGATCGAGACTAACGAGTTCCGTCGAATTGAAATGGTTGCACCGGGTGTTATTCAGCGTCAACCGGTTAATGAACCAATGTACACTGGTTTGAAAGCAATTGATGCCATGACGCCGATCGGACGTGGTCAGCGTGAATTGATCATAGGTGACCGGCAAATCGGTAAAACTGCAATCTGTGTCGATGCTATAATTAGACAGAAAGATACTGGTATTAAATGTATTTATGTTGCTATTGGTCAAAAAAAATCAACAGTTGCTCAGGTTGTGGAAAACCTGAGAAAGCATGATGCTTTGTCATATACTTGCGTGGTGGCTGGTTGTGCCAGTGACCCGGCAACAATACAATATATTGCTGCTTTTGCTGGTTGTTCGATTGGTGAATATTTCCGTGATAAAGGTCAGGATGCGTTAATTATATACGATGATCTTTCCAAGCAGGCTGTTGCCTACAGACAAATATCCCTCCTGCTGCGTCGTCCTCCCGGACGTGAAGCTTACCCTGGGGATATTTTTTACAACCATTCCCGACTGCTCGAGCGAGCGGCGCGAGTCAGCGCTGAGCTTGGAGGTGGTTCTTTGACTGCACTGCCAGTTATTGAAACACAGGCAGGTGACGTTTCTGCATATATTCCGACAAATGTTATTTCCATTACCGATGGTCAGGTCTTTTTGGAGCCGAGCCTTTTCTTTACAGGTATCCGTCCGGCAATCAACGTCGGTATTTCGGTTTCGCGAGTTGGTGGTGCCGCTCAAGTGAAGGCAATGAAACAGGTTGCCGGAACCCTTAAACTTGATCTTGCCCAGTATCGTGAATTAGCGGCCTTTGCTTCTTTCGGCAGTGATCTGGATAAATCTACGCAAGCGCAACTGGATCGTGGTGTGCGTCTTGTAGAATTGTTGAAACAGCCACAGTTTCAGCCCATGAATCTTTCCAAGCAAATTGTTGTGCTATTTGCTGGAACTAAAGGCTATCTCGATAAGTATAAAGTAGATAAGGTACATGCTTATGAAGAGCAATTACTGGGGTTTGTGGAATCGAAATATTCGGGTGTAATGAAAGAAATTGAAGAGAAGAAGATTATTTCACCCGAACTGGAAAAGAAAATGAAGGATATGTTGACAGAATTTGATTCTGTCTTTATTGCTGAATAAGTCAAACAAATATTAGTTGAGGAGAAATCGTAGTGGCCTCGCTGAAAGACATAAGAAGAAAAGTTGGTGCTGTTCAAAAAACAAAGCAGATTACACGTGCTATGAACATGGTGGCTGCATCAAAGTTTAAGTCAGCGCAAATGAGGATGGAGAATTTCCGTCCGTACGCTGGCAAATTTATGGATGTGCTTAACAGTTTAGCCTTGCGTGTTGACGCTACGTCCCATCCTCTGCTGGCAGTACGTGAACCCAAAAAAATTTGGGCGATATGTATGACATCTGACAGAGGGCTTTGTGCTGGGTTTAACACCAATTTGATAAAAGCAACTGAAAGGTTTATGCGAGATAAAGGAAATGAAGGAAAAGATGTCTCGCTATTCACCGTAGGTCGTAAAGGAAGAGATTACTTCAGGAAAAGAGCGAATGTAATTAATCAGCAAGTTAATGTGTTTGGAAAGTTTGACATGACCTTGTCCGCTTCCATCTCCGATGATGTAATAACTCCGTTCACAAATGAAGAATATGATGAACTTTATTTGATTTATAATCAATTTGTTAATGTTTCAGTGCAGCGTCCGACTGTTGTAAGGCTTTTTCCCCTGCCGTCCATTGGACAAAAGACTGAATCTGATTCTGAAAGCAGCTTAGAATACGATTATGAACCGTCGGCAGAGGCATTGCTGAATAAAATTCTGCCTATGTACATTCATGTTCTAGTGTTTCGCGCACTTTTAGAGACATCGGCGGGTGAAAATGGAGCACGTATGGTGGCGATGGATAATGCCACCAAAAATTGTGAGGATTTGATTAGTTCCCTAACATTGAAGATGAACAAGGCTAGACAGGCCGCAATTACAGCGGAGTTGATGGATATTGTCGGCGGTACGGAGGCCTTAGCTAAAGGTTAAAATATTTACAGCATGCTGCTGGAAATATGAATTGGCTAATACGACACTATTGGTGAGGAGATAGTTATGAATACAGGAAAGATCGTACAAGTTATAGGACCGGTTGTTGACGTGGCCTTTGAAGAGGGGAAACTGCCCAGTATATTAAATGCAATTTATGTAACTAACCCTGCTATCGATGATCGGGAAGACAACTTGATTATTGAAGTTGCGTTACATTTGGGAGATAACGTTGTCCGCTGTATAGCAATGGATATTACAGACGGACTTGTCCGGGGAATGATTGCAAAAGATACCGGCGCTCCCATTATGGTACCAGTAGGTAAGGAATGCCTTGGGCGAATTTTAAACGTTGTCGGCCGTCCGGTTGATGGTTTAGGACCGGTTGATGCCGCGAATATGGCACCGATTCACCGAGAATCGCCGGAATTTCTGGAGCAGGATACATCAGTCCATGTTTTGGAAACAGGTGTTAAGGTTATCGATCTGCTCGTTCCTTTCCCCCGTGGCGGTAAGATGGGCTTGTTCGGTGGCGCCGGTTGCGGCAAAACAGTCGTTATGATGGAAATGATTCACAATATTGCCATGCATCATGGTGGTATTTCGGTGTTTGCAGGTGTGGGTGAAAGAACTCGTGAAGGGAATGATCTTTACAGAGAGATGCTGGAATCAGGAGTTATCAAGCAGGCAGCTTTGATTTATGGGCAGATGACTGAGCCTCCGGGAGCACGTGCAAGAGTAGCATTGACAGGATTGGCGGCGGCTGAGTTTTTCCGGGATGTGGAAGGTCAGGATGTGCTTCTATTTGTCGATAATATTTTCCGGTTTACTCAGGCAGGTGCTGAAGTATCCGCTCTTCTGGGACGAATGCCTTCCGCCGTCGGATACCAGCCGACATTGGCAACAGACTTGGGAGAATTACAGGAACGTATTACATCAACGACAAAGGGTTCGATTACAGCAGTCCAATGTGTGTACGTGCCAGCCGACGACTTGACCGACCCTGCACCGGCAACGACGTTTGCTCACTTGGATGGGACGGTCGTTTTATCACGACCCCTTTCAGAATTGGGTATATATCCCGCCGTGGATCCGCTAGATTCAACATCACGTATTCTGGATCCGAATGTGTTGGGTCTTGAGCATTATCAAGTTGCACGTCAAGTGCAGGTAACACTTCAAAAATATAAGGATTTGCAGGATATTATTGCGATCTTAGGTATGGATGAACTTTCAGAAGAAGATAAATTGACAGTTGGACGGGCCAGAAAAATTCAACGCTTCCTTTCACAGCCGTTCTTTGTTGCAGCGCAATTTACCGGGACGGAAGGAAAATTTGTATCGGTAGCAGATACAGTAAGAGGATTTAAGGAAATATTGGAAGGCAAACATGATGAACTGCCGGAGCAGGCCTTCTATATGGTCGGTGGCATTGAGGAAGCAATTGAAAGAGCCAAGAAACTTGCCGAATAAGTGAGGAAGTAGATGTCGGACGAATTAATACTGGAAATTGTAACGCCGGAAAAGATGGCGTTTACCGGAGAAGTGGAAGAAGTAACCGTACCCGGTACCGAAGGTGAATTTGGTGTCCTGCGTGGTCATGAAGCTATTTTGACTTCAGTAGATATTGGCGAACTAAGTTTTACAAGGGATGGAAAGAAAATATACTATGCCGTCAATACAGGATATGCAGAAGTAACAGCTGATAAAGTAACGTTATTAATAGAGACCGCTGAAAGATCTGATACAATTGATATTGATAGAGCTCAAAGAGCAAAAGATAGAGCTGAAACCGGTCTGGCTCAGGTCGAAAAGGATAGCGACGAGTTTAATAAAATTAACGTTGCATTAATGAGGGCAATAACTCGTATAAATGTAGCCGGAAAATAAAAAAATCAACGAAGATAAAAGGGGTAGTACATGAGGATGTGTACTGCCCCTTTTTTTTATAATGATTAGAAATAAAGAATAAGAGAAAAGATGCCTTTAAATGATCGTTCTACCTCATATTTATTCAGCGGAAATGTCTACAATTTCAAAGCATCGTGAACCGCCGGGTGTCTGGACATTGATTTCAGCACCGATGACTTTACCAATCATTGCTCTGCCGATGGGTGATGTTACAGAAATCTTATTTTGATTGATATCAGATTCAAAAGGACCGACGAGCTGATATTTTATTTCTTCATCCTTATCACCGTCTGTAATTGTAACATAACAGCCAAAAACAACTTTGTCGCTTATTTGGCCTTTTGAAATGATCACATTGGAAAGAGCAAGGTTGTTTTCCAGTTCCTGAAGTTTTCCATGCAGAAAAGATTGTCTTTCTTTAGCAGCTGTGTATTCCGCATTTTCAGAAAGATCACCATGAGCCCGTGCAATTTCTATATCTCTGATATTTTCGGGAATATGTTTGTTCTTCAAAATTTCCAATTCTTTCTTTAATCTTTCAAAACCATCTTTAGTTATGGGCATTTTTTCCATAATATCTCCAAATTCTTTATCTTTTAATTCCAAAAGCAAACCGCGGCTATAAATTATTGAAGCATTTTTTTCTTTAATAGAGAACGGCATCCGTGTCAAGAAACATTTATTGACTGCGCGGAAGTGAAAAAACTGTTTAATTACATAAATATTATGATTATTGGAAACGAAATAATCTCCAATATTTCTCCCTTAGTTGCGATAAACGCCTTCTATTTCCCAAAGACAGATTCATAAAAAAAATCACACCTGAAGCTTTCCATGCCCAGCTTCAGGCGTGACAATAAAATCATTCTTTAACTTGCGGAAAAGAAATGTAAAAAAGCATGGTCCAATTGGATCAGCTTTTCAGCCGTTTGATCAAGTCCTTCATAAAGTCCTCTCTCTCTTTAAGAAACTTGTGAAAATCCTTCTTTTCCGTATGTACAAGTTCATCTTCAAGTTCTGGAAGGTATCTCTCCAAGAGCTCCAGAAGAGCTTTTTCTTCCGGCGGTGTTAAATTCAGTTTCGACATGGCAAACCCTCCTTTCTTAGGATAATACCAACACAATTTTTATTAATACACCTAACCTCATTTTCCTACATCACTGCATTACTTTCAGGGGAAATTGATTTTCTTTCTCGCACCTTATCTTTAATTTTAATTAAGTAATGTTCGATACTATTGTCAACGAAGGTCATGATTTCTGATAAAAAAAATTTTGTCTGCAATCAAAGTGACATAATTTTTTTATATGCGGTATAATTATTGAAAATAACAATCAAGATGCGGACTATCGCAACAAGAGGCAATATAATACCAGGTTACATTCTTTGCCTAACTTTGTGGACTGTGTTGTCGGCTTCCTCAACGTATAAATAATATGCCTGCGGAGCCTCCTCCTTGCCGCCGCGTTATGCTTTGAATGCAACTTGGTATAAGATGGATTTTGACAATAATGTAATAGCATTAGATTTTAAGGATTGTATAAATGGATTTTGGTAAAGAAAACAATGATTTTTCTGTCAAGCAGTTGAAAACACACCACAGCCGGTATTTTTTTTCACGGCAAAAAAAATTAATTTTAGAGTTGCTTGCACCCCATGCCGGAGAAAAAATGTTGTGCATAGGTGACGATGTAAGTGATTACTTGCAGATATTTCAGAATAAATGGTGTCAACTGACAGGGTTTGTATCGTCAGAGGAAATTCTGCGGGCTGCCCGAGGACAAATGGGGGAAGGACTTGAGCTGCATTACGGTCAGGTCGAGGACCTGCCTTTCTCTGATGATGAATTTGATGTTGTTTTTGTTATTAAAGTCTTGGAGACTGCCCGGAGTCCTCAAAAAGTTATTGCCGAAGCAATCAGAGTTTGTCGCGGCCGTGTTTTCATTGGTTTTTTGAATAAATACTCGTTTGCCGGAACACATCAAAATTTAAAGAGAATGTTCGGGTTCCCCATAGCGGAAAATATTCGTTTTTTTAGTATTGATGAAATGAAAGATATGACCAGAGGATTAATTGATACTCAGACCATCAAATGGGGCAGCGTGATTTATTTTCCGACTATTATTTATAATATTTCTAAAGAATTAGAAGAACTCGTTCCGCATATGAAAAATCCACTGGGGGCATTTGTCGGGTTTACCTTTCCGGTTAAATATATTTATCAGACGGTGCAAAGTCCGCTGGTAGAAGCTCATCAACTCAAAGCTGGTGTCCGTACCGTTCCCGAGACTGTACGTGGTATGCTGCAGAATAATGACGATTGTAAAGACAGTTGATGTAAGTTTATGTTCTTACGAATTATTAAGGTAGATCCTTACTTTTCATTCCATGTCAGGTCGTTTTCGTCAAAGCGTTGCGCCAGGATTTCTTGCGCCTTGTTTGCATATGATTCCGGAACGTAAATCCTCACTTCACCCAGGCCGTCAACATCCAGGGAACATGATATTACGCCAATTGCTTCGTATTGCAGACGCGCCGGTATGCCGTCGGCCTGGAGGCGTCCTGAAATTATCTGCGCAATTACCATGCCTGGTGCTCTGCATACGAGAACCCAATTTTCTTCTGTCATAAAACCTCCCTTTTCGAAAGTAATTTTAAACCATTTTGAAATAAAGCGAAAATAGATTCTATAAATTCAGGAAAGTATGGCAGGAAAAGATAAAAGCACTACATATTGTGGTATAAATATTTTATTAACACATTTTGTTGTATTTTCCCTTTACAAAGGAAACATCTTTTGCTAAAATTTTTTAAAATTTGGCAAAAGTAGTAAGAAAAATTATGAATTTAAAAAGACTAGAAATATCCGGTTTCAAATCATTCCGCGAAAAAGTCGTTCTCGATTTTTCCACCGGTGTGACAGCTATTGTCGGGCCCAACGGTTGCGGAAAATCTAATGTTGTGGATGCCATTCGCTGGGTCATGGGTGAACAGAGGGTTAAGGCTTTGCGCGGGAAAAAAATGGAAGACGTTGTTTTTAACGGAAGCCAGGATGCCGCTCCGGTGAGCATGGCGGAAGTTACCATGACGCTGGCTGCCAATGGCCAGAGTTTTACTGGTGTCTATGCGGAATTGGCAGAAGTCTCCATCACCCGGAGAGTTGTGCTCGATGGTGAGAGCGAATATTTTATTAATCGCGCCCCCTGCCGCCTGCTGGATATCAGGGAATTCTTTATGGGAACCGGAGTCGGGGCGAGGACTTATTCTTTGGTCGAGCAGGGCAGCGTGGCCAGTATGGTGGAAGCCAAGCCCGAAGACAGAAGGTTGTTTATTGAAGACGCGGCGGGAATCTCCAAATATAAAAGCCGCAAAGATGCCGCAGTCCGTAAAATGGATGCAACAAAAGTAAACTTGCAGCGGCTAAATGATATCATCAGGGAAGTCAAATCCCAGCTCAATGCCGTTACCCGGCAAGCAAAACGAGCCGAACAATACAAAGAGATCAAACAACGCATAAGGGATGCGGAGCTTACCCTTGCCCTGCAAAGTTATAAGGAGCTTTTGGAGCAGGGGGCATCGATGCAGGATATACGCAATGAACTGCATGATCGTGATGCAGTCGAGCGGACCAATCTGGAGGCTAAGGAATCATTGCTGGAAGAAATGAAAGCGAAGCTTCTGGAAAATGAGGAACTGATCAATAAAAGTCGGCATGAACTTTACGAAGTTAAAAATTCCATTAACATAAAAGAAAAGAATATCGAATTTTCCCGCCGCCGGATATCCGATGCTTCCGAGCGCAAACAGAAAGACGCCGCTGAGACAGACCTGGCGCTGGCTAAAAAGGATCATTTACTTTCTGAAATTGAAAATCTGCGGAAAACGGCAACTGAAGCGGACGAACGAATCGCTGCATTAAAGATGGAACACGACGAGGCCCGGCAAAATATCCAGAGCCTTATTGAAGCAGACAAAGATATCAACAGCCAATTGGAAGAAAAGAAAATAATTTACATCGATATAGTAACGGAAAAGGCGAAGTTGAAAAACATGATCTCGACTTTGACCAAAAATATCGACGACTTAAAAAAACGGAAAGAAAGAGAAGGCCGTGAAATCGAGGAGGGCAAGAAGAGACTGTCGGAGTTGACCTCCAAGTTGCAGGCCGTCAACGAAGCTCTGCTGGGCGATGAAGAAGAATTGAACAGTCTGCAAGATAGGAAGGAGTCTGCCGCCGATGCCTTGGAAAAAGCAAAAACTGATTTACAGCTGGTGGAAGAACGGCTGGCTGAAATCAAGGAAGAAAGCAGCGTAAAAACATCACGTCTGGATTCTTTGCGGGAATTCCAGGAAGCCTACAAGTGGTCCAGTGAAGGAATTAGGGAAATTATCGAGAAGCAAGAAAGCCGCGATAAATTTTACGGTGTAGTGGCTGATCATATCAATGTCCCCCGCGAATATGAAGCTGCGGTGGAAGCGGTGTTAGGCGATAAGCTCCAGTATGTCGTTGTGAAAAGTCAGGAAGACGGCGCAAAGGCAATTGACTATCTCAAAAACAGTCAACAGGGCCGTGGCAGCTTTGTGCCGGTGGAATTGCGTGGTTCTGCCGTTACAACGTACAGCGCGGAGCATTTGCAGGAAGCGGAGCCTCTGCTGCGGAAAGTTGATTGCAACGACGATTTCCGGCAGATTGCCGATTGTCTGCTGGGGGATGTCTTAATTACGCCGACTATCACCACCGGGATTAATTTATGGAAGAAAAACGGTTTTCGGGGAACTTTTGTTACACCTGACGGTGACACGATCAGCCCGCAGGGCGTGCTTACCGGCGGCAGTGGTTCCGCAGTGGAAAAGAGCCTGTTGGCCACTAAGCGGGAAATTGCGGAACTCGAAGAAGATGTGGAAAAACTTGCCGTCGAGCTTGCGGCGCAAACAAATCAGAGGAAGAAGCTGGTCTCTTTAATTGCGCAGTGGGACGAAGAATTAACCCAGATAAAAAACGGAATCCACAGAATCGAAATCGATATCAACGGCCGGAAAAAAGACTCTGAACGGTTTACCGATGAAGTGGCAAGATTAAAGCAGACGATAGCCGCTTTCGAATTTAACCACCGGAATATAAAAACAGAGGAAGCGGAAGCCGAAGAAAAGCTTCATGCAATCAGCACTGACATCGGGCGCAACGAAGAAGAGGAAAGAACACTCAACGAAGAAATATCAGTTTTTAATGCTCGCCGGGTACAATCGCGGGCGGCGATTGATGAGCAGGAAAGGCAGGCAACCGCGAAAAAGGTTCTGCTGGCTACCCTGGAAGAAAAGAAAGAAGCCGATTTGCGGACAATGTCACGCCTGCAAAACGATATCCGTTCTATTGAAAATGAAGTGCGGGTTAAAAAAGAGGAGATTACATCCTGTGACAGGCAGCTTGCCGAGCTTGCTCAAACTATTGAAGCCGACGAGGGGGCGCTGGAGGATCTCTACCGGGATATGTCTGTCCGCGAGGATGTTTTGGCGGAAAAGCAGGCGAGTAAGACTCGTGAAGATGAGCAGCTTAAAGCGCGGGAAAATGAAATACGGGAAGTTCAAAAGAAGCTCGATGAACTGCGCAACCAAATAAATCAAACGGAAATCAAGTGCCGGGAGATAGTTTTACATGGCGAGAATTTAAAGGCGGCGCTGGTGGAAAAGCACAACGTTGTTTTGGAAGATCTGCTGCCTGAGTTCATCCCGATTGAAAAAGAAAAAATAGCCGAGTTAAGATCCGCTCTGGAAAATGATAAGCAGAAAATAGATAATTTCGGCGAAGTTAATCTGTTGGCGCTCAATGAATATGAAGAGCTCGATAAACGATATCAGTTCTTATCCGCACAAATTGCCGATTTGAACGAATCGCTCAGTTCTCTGGAAAGAACAATTATGCGGATTAATAAAATTTCCCGCTCCCGGTTTGCCGAAACATTTGCCGCCGTCAACGAATGCTTTAAAAAGGTCTTTGCCCATATTTTCCCGGGTGGCCACGGCGAATTGCACTTGACCGACGAGAGCGATCTGCTGGAAACAGGCGTGGACATTTCCATCCAGATTCCCGGAAAACGGGCTCAAAACGTCAGCCTGCTTTCCGGCGGCGAAAAATCGCTGGCGGCAATTGCTCTTATTTTTGCCATTTTAATGTACCGTCCCACGCCATTTCTGGTTTTGGACGAAGTTGACGCCGCGCTCGATGACGCCAACACCAACCTCTTTAACCGCTTGATAAAAGATATCTCCGACAAGTCGCAGGTTGTGATGATTACCCATAATAAGAGCACAATGGAAGTGGCCGACAGACTCTTCGGTGTGACCATGCAGAAACGGGGTATTTCTACTTTGGTTTCCGTCAATCTGAACTAATACCAGGTTGCCTTCTTTGCCTAACTTTGTTGGCCCTTCGACAAGCTCAGGACAGGCTTAGAGTTGATAGTCCGTCATGGTGAGCTTGTCGAACCACGCCTGCGGAGCCTCCTTGCCGAAGCCGATACTTTGAATGCAACCTGGTACAAAAAACTTTTACTTTTCTTTTCCTTAAAAGGGATTAGTTCGTTTTAATTAATCCCTTCCTTTACTTCTTGCAGAAAAATCGCTATGAAGAAACAAATATAAGAAAGGTGTTAGTGTAAGAAATGGGATTTTTTGATAAGTTAAAATCAACTCTGAGTCTGGATAAATTGAAATCAGGTCTGAAGAAGACCCGTGAAATTCTGACAACCGATATTGATGATCTGCTTTTTGGGACAAAGGAACTGGATGAAAATTTGTTTAATGAGCTGGAAGAGTTGCTCATCACAGCGGATATGGGGCCGCAGTTTGTCAATGATTTGATCGAGGACGTTCAGGAGCGCATGAAGCGCAAGGAACTGCAGAACGCCGGGCAAGTCAAGAAAATTCTGCGCGAGCGCATGGTTACAATTTTGCAGAAAATTGATTCTCCTCTGAAGGTTCCCCAAGGGCAACCCTTTGTGATTATGGCTATAGGAGTAAACGGGAGCGGTAAAACAACGACAATCGGCAAGCTGGCAAATATGCTGCAAAAGGATGGCCACGAGGTTATCCTTGTGGCGGCGGACACATTCCGGGCGGCAGCTATTGAACAATTGGAAATTTGGGGCACACGGGTGAACACACCGGTGATAAAACAAAAAATGAATACCGATCCGGCAGCGGTTGTTTTCGATGCGCTGGCTAAGGTTAAAACCGGCTACTCCGGTGTCATCATAGTAGATACAGCCGGCCGACTGCATACGAGAGTCAATCTGATGGAAGAGCTTAAAAAAATCAAAAGAGTCATGGGTAAAGAAATGCCCGGCGCTCCCCACGAAACATTGCTGGTTCTTGATGCAACGACAGGGCAGAATGCAGTGCTTCAGGCGAAGATGTTCAAAGAAGAAATCGGTGCGACCGGCATTGTTCTGACCAAACTTGATGGAACAGCTAAAGGCGGTGTTGTAGTTCGGATTGCCAGTGAGCTGGGGCTTCCTGTGCGTTATATCGGAGTGGGAGAAAAAATGGATGATCTTCGGCCCTTTAACAGTGATGATTTCGTCTCCGCACTTCTCGATTAAACGATTATCAAGCGACGGCGTGTTTGATGAATAAAATTTTTGCCATAGGTGATATTCACGGCTGTTTTGATAAGCTGCAAAAGTTGATTCAAAAACTTCCTATAGATCAACAACTCGATACCCTGGTTTTTATAGGCGACTATATTGACCGGGGAAGCTCTTCCAAAGAAGTTGTTGATTATGTGATTGAGCTGAGAGGCAAATTTAACAATGTTATCTGCCTTACAGGAAATCACGAACAGATGTTCCTCAACTACCTTGCGGGTACCGATGAAGCAATGTATTTGTATAACGGCGGAGATAAGACATTATTATCCTATGACATGTTACCCTATGCGCCGCCTTTGGAGAGGAAAGCAGCAATTCCCTTAAGTCATCTGCTCTTTTTTAAGTCCCTTTTGCCCTATTATGAAACAGAAGAATATATATTCGTTCATGCCGGATTAATGCCCGGTTTGAGTCTTCGCCGGCAAACCATTCATGATGTATTATGGGTCAGGCACGAGTTTATTTATTCAGATTATGATTTCGGGAAAACGGTGGTTTTTGGTCATACACCGTTTCAATCCCCTTTAATTTCATCGAATAAAATAGGGATTGATACGGGAGCGTTTTCCGGCGGCAAACTCACCTGCGTGGAATTGCCGGACGTCATTATCCATCAGGTCTAAAAAATGAAAATTATCGAGTGTGTGCCGAATTTCAGTGAAGGCTGCAATCAAGCTACGATAGCCGCAATCGCCCGGGTATTCGAATCTTTTCCCGCCGTACGGCTGCTTGATTTCAGCGGCGATACCGACCATAACCGCAGCGTCTATACATTTCTGGGAAGGGCCGACGATGTGCTGGAAGCTGCTCTGGCCGCTTCCGGCCGGGCGCTGGAGCTTATCGACATGTGCTCTCAGGAAGGTGTTCATCCGCGGCTGGGAGCGGTCGATGTCGTTCCTTTTGTTCCGCTGTCAGCGGCGACAATGAATGATGCAATTGATGTTGCGCATCGCTTTGGAAAGCAGCTGCACGAGCGGTTTGGTGTGCCGGTCTATTTTTATGGCGAGGCGGCGCTGATTGATCAGCGCAGAGAACTGGCTTATGTGCGGCGCGGCGGCTACGAAGCCCTGGAGGAGAAGATGTCCATCCCGGCAGGCGCCCCCGATATCGGTAAACCTTTGTTTAATGAGCGTTGCGGTGCGACGGCGGTCGGCGCGCGCATGCCCCTGGTCGCTTACAACATTAACCTGGCCAGCGATGATTTGCTTCTGGCTCGTGACATTGCCGGCCGAATTAGAGAAAAAGGCGGCGGATTAAAAAGCGTGCGGGCCATCGGAGTGATGCTGAAAAGCCGGAATATTGCGCAAGTGTCAATGAATCTGGTTAATTATCAGGAAACACCGCTAAAACCGGTTTATGATTTGGTAAAGCTTTTGGCATCCCATCATGGCGTTGAAATTCTGGAATCGGAATTGATCGGCCTCGCCCCCGAAGGGGCTTTTGCCGGTGCGACGCCGGAATATCTCCAGCTTAAAGACTTTGATGACAACCGCCTGCTGGAAACGCATATAAAAAACTTTGCTACGTAGCAACCGGCCTTTTTTTACGAGGCCGTCATTATTGACAGACAGCAAAATGCGTGATAAAGCCCTATACCTTCAACATAATCTGCAAATCGCCCCTGTAGCTCAGAAGGATAGAGCAACGGATTCCTAATCCGTGTGCCGTGTGTTCGACTCACACCAGGGGCACCAATAAAATAAAGGGCTAAGCCAAATGTGGTTAAGCCTTTTTGTCTATACGGGTCTGCGTCATCATAGAATATTTATCCCCAGAACCGTCATACCGGCGAAGGCTGGTATCCAGGACTCACTGAGAATACTGGATTCCCTCTTGTCAAGCATGGGCAGGCTCATTTTCGCGCTACGCTCCGACCACAAGCGGCGACTTTACCGGAATCGTGCGGCGGATAGCTCCAGAATCGGATGGTGAAATCAGCGGAATAGGAACTTTATTTCTTCCATGTTAAGAAAATAGACCTGACCCGATTTGTGCCCTTGCGGCAAACCCCGTTTGACTTTGACAGAAATGGCTTTACTCGTGCTTTCGGGAAATTAGGCGACGGTGGGAGGGTAGGCGAAAATGGCTCAGATAAAAGGGTAGTTTATTGCTTTTATCTCCAATGTCTCATATAGTATAATTATTACTGTTTGAAGGGAACTAAAAAATCAACGATGAACATAGCGAGTCCGCGGATTGTCTCGATAATATTTTTAAATAAAACGTCACCATTACTTGTCTCTATTACTTATTAAATCTTGAACTATTTCGGCATAATCAGGAGATATTTGTGCAGCAATGCTATAATATTCTTGAGCTTTTTCAGTTCTTCCTGTTTTTTCATATAATTCGCCAAGATTGAAATAACCAGCCGCATCATTCTCATTGCATTCAATCGCTTTTAAGAATTCAGACTCCGATTCTTGAAATAAACCTCTTGCCATTAGATAATCACCAAATACATATCGGAGATGGTATTCAGTTGGATTAGATTCAATGCCTGCTTCAAGGATTTTTTTTCCTTGCTCAAAATCATCGCAGCTATTAAAAATGTGAGATAAATTTGTATAGACTCGAGCATCACCCTTGCATTGAGCTATACTTATTGAAGCCATACGATGTAGGTTTGCTTGTTCATTGTGGCTGCAGTAAATATTGCCAAGCTCATTTTGCACCTCAGTGTTACATGGATTGTCCCATAGTTCTTTTTCAAGCAATTTTCTTGCTGAATCGTAATCTCCATTACTGCAATAAACTTTACTTACCTCAAGATTTATTCTTTCGTCCGGTATTTCATTAACATACTCTTCATGGAAAAATGTCATAAGATCGCCGCGATTAAACGTTCTTCGTGAAAGCAAATCAATGTAAATTTGATAACCTCTTTCTGGGGCTGGCTTCATCTCTTTTGAAAAGGTAATTATTTTTTTTTGCTGGATTGGGATTTGAGTAGTCTTGTTGCTTTTTTCTGATTCTTCATTGATAAATAAAACAATCAATAATAAGAAAAAAATGATACAAACTATAGATACAAAAGGTTTTTTTATCTGGCCTTGTTTCAACTGCGACCTCGTGCTGTTTTGTTGTACGAGGGGTCTAAATTTAGAACCCCCTCATACAACATTCACAATACATAATGGGAAAAAATCAGTAATTGTCAACTATGCTACTTGGTTTTTTCCATTTGCTCAGTGTGTTGCTGTCTGTCGTATACCCAAAATATACCCATGGGCTCGCAACGTAACGGCCATTTCTCATTCCGAAATGAAGATGTTCTGTTGACCATCCACCATTTTCGGCTTTGTTGCCTATTCTGCCAATAACTGTGCCTCTATCAATTGTCTTGCCTATCTTTGCAATTGTTTTATCAAGGTATTCATCATGGCGAAGATGCCCATAAATATGGGTTATTGGATTTTTCCATCTTGCTGGATCGGTTGACGGTTCATACTCCCTTGGACTTTCTATAATGACAACGTGACCAAAGCTAGCATGTTCGCCAACATGCCGTACATAACCCCATCTTGCATTTTTAATTTGAGTTTTTGCAGGCTTAATTAGGTCTTGCCCAAGATGCCATCCCCAGCCATTAAGCCAGTATTTCCATCCCCCGGGTTTGCCGTCAGCAGCAATAGTAGCAGAGCTAACTGGATATGACCAATAATCTGCTGCTATTGCAACAGAGGAAAGAAGAAAAACAACTGTAAAAACCGTGAAACCTAGGATGAACCGTTTTTTCATAGACCCCCCTTTTTTTATTTAATTATCATGGCAAATACTGTGGCTATTAAAAACCTTTACTTACCACTATGTATCTTTTTACAATATTTATAGTTACTTACAGTAACTAGATTTTCTGATTAGTTTTATGGTGGTTATCACTTACCTTTATGAAACCATGTACACTGTAATAGTTAATTCTCAGTAATGATTCTTTTGATTACATTCCTGGCATAGTTACGCCCTGTACATTCTCCTCAAATGTTGATTTTGTAACCCTTCCATTTTTAAGATATATTTTCATGATATCGACATAAGGGCTGTTTTCTCCGGCCATTAGTCCAAATGAACCAATGGCTACAAATGTATTCATCGCGCCTCTATCTTTTGCCGTTTGACGGTATTCCAAAACCTTGATACCACCACTAGATGTGTATTTCTTATAGGGTTTACCAAATTGGGATATTATTTCTCCTTCAGTTTTCCCCTTTGTACCATGCGTACTAGCTTCTCCAATTGTTGAAGAAGATGTTGAGGCACATCCAACAATCATAATTATCAGAAACATAACTGTAATAATACAACCTGCTGATTTCATCATACCCCTCCTTTTCGATTTTGATTTTATTTTAAAAGCGAATACTTGCCTATTACTATGGTTTCAGATTGTTTGGTTTATTTGTAAATAGAAGGACTTATAATTGTATTGCTGTCCTTGGCAGTATTCACACATGAAGTTGTTGATGCTTCTGCTCCTTCCTTTTTCCATGATCTTCGCTTTCATAATCATTGGTTCCACGCTACCTACTAAGGATCGTCATTTCTTAAAAATTATTAAGTAATATTAATGATGAATTAATATAGAGAAAACGTATAGGGTACATATCTATTGTCTATGGAAACGCAGGCATACTTAGGATTTGAGGTTCTGTTCGAGCCTAATTTCTTTCAGAAAAATAGAATAAAAAATATGGTCGGGTCTATTTCCTAAGCATGGACTTTGAAAATTATCTGATATTCGACGAGGAAAGAAGAACTTAATCGTTAAAAAGTGTGACCCTTTGGATTTCCTTTATGTGCTAAATTTGTGTTATACTTCATAGAAAAGCAGAGTAGTAAGTAGAATTAAAAGGAATAGATAGAATTTCTTTTTTTGTCTGTTTCTAAATATTTACGGGAAATCAGATGCAAGATTAAGGGTTTATAATTATGGATTTTTTGGCTTCCGAATCCGTGTGCCGTGTGTTCGACTCACACCAGGGGCACCAATAAAATAAAGGGCTAAGCCAAATGTGGTTAAGCCTTTTTGTCTATACGGATCTGCGTCATCATAGAATATTTATCCCCAGAACCGTCATACCGGCGAAGGCTGGTATCCAGGACTCACTGAGAATACTGGATTCCCTCTTGTCAAGCATGGGCAGGCCCATTTTAGGGATTTTGACATTCTTGTTATATTCTGTTACTTTCTTTTTGAGTAACGCAACCACCTACTGTGGCTGATGGAAATATTATGGATATAAAATTTATCAAGCTTGTTGATAAATTTACGGTAATTACTGAATCAAAAGAAATACATGAAATATCCGTATTTCAAGAATTTTTTATTTGCAATACATTTGGGTGCATTCCCCAGGAAATTTCCGGTTTGAAATTCTATTCAACATCCGATAAGAGAAAAGTTAATGTGATTGATGATAATACGTATGAAATAATTGATGCTCAGAATATTATAGCCACTCGGACAAAGCCGGTGGTTAAAATATAACTCCTCTTTTCCGATGGAAATACCCCCTTGACATGAGAAAACAGCCCCCCTATACTCTGACCTGTAAAAAGCAATGTCTTATCAATAATCGTTCTGCGGGTTCCGAATGAAACGTTCCTACAAGAGACTTCTGGCACTGGTGCTCGCCTTTGTAGCTGTGTTGTTGGTCGCCGCCTTGCTCTACCAGACGGGCATGAACCAGCTGGAGGGCAAGCCGCGGAGTTTCTGGCAAGCGCTCGAGTGGGCGTCCGAAACCTTGTCCACCACGGGCTACGGGGCGGATGCCACGTGGCACCACCCGCTGATGGTCGCATTGGTGGTTTTGGTCCAGTTTCTCGGCGTGTTTCTGGTGTTCCTGATTTTTCCGATCTATCTGATCCCGTTTCTCGAGGAACGTTTCGAAACCCGCCTGCCGACTGACTGCGCCAATGCCCGCCAGCACGTCTTGATTTATCGCAACGGTCCGGCGGTGGCATCGCTGGTCGACGAACTGAAGCAGTTGTCGGTGACTCCGATCATCATCGAGGAAGATGAGGCGGAGGCACGACGGGTGCAGGAGGCCGGTCACCGCGTGGTCTACGGCAATCTCGAAGGCAAGGTGATGACCCGCGTCGCCCTGACAGACTGTCGTGCCCTGATTCTCAACGACAGCGACCAACGCAATGCCGCGGTCGCCATCACCGCGCGCCAGCTCGGTTTCCAAGGCGACATCCTTGGCTTGGTGGAAAATCCGCTCCACCGCCAGCCGACGATCCTCGCCGGAGCCACGGCTGCCTATACCCCGCGGCATGTATTAGGAGCGGCTCTCGCCGCCCGCGCCAGCCGCAAGGTCAGCCCGGCGGTGGCCGGCGAGCAATACCTGGGCACCAACCTGCAAGTGAGCGAGGTGCGCATCCATGCCGGCAGCGTGCTTGCCGGCCGAACAATCGGCGAATGCCAACTAGCCCATGAAACCGGCGTCACCGTCATCGGGCAGTGGTTCAATGGTCGCCTTGATGTGTCGCCGCGATCCGACACCCGGATCGAAGCAGGGGGGATCCTGCTGTTGGTCGGCAGTGCCGAGAACATCGGGCGCTTCACCGAGACCTGCTCCGGCACCACCAAGCTGAAACACCACGGCCCGTTCATCGTCGCGGGCTACGGCGAGGTGGGCGGCAAGGTAGTGGAACTGCTGCACGACGCCGGCGAGGAAACGCGCGTCATCTCGCTGCACCCCGTGCCCGGCGTGCAGATTGTGGGAAATGTACTGGATACGAAGCTGTTGATCGAGGCCGGGGTGGAGGAGGCACAGGCAGTGATCCTCGCCCTGCACGATGATTCGACTACGCTCTTCGCCACCGTAATCCTGAAGGACCTGGCACCGCATGTGCCCGTGATTGCGCGTGTGGACCGTCAGGAAAACGTCGAACGCATCCACGTGGCCGGCGTTGATTTCGCATTGTCGATCAGTCAGGTAACCGGCCAGATCCTTGCCCGAAGGCTGTTAGGCAAGGCGGCGGTGTCGCTTGACCAAGGTTTGAAAGTATCCCTGGTGGCTTCACCGGAACTGGTCGGGAAAAATCCTGCCGGCCTGCGGATCCGGGAGCGCACCGGATGTTCGATAGTGGCGGTGGAACGGGGCGAGGACGTGCTGGTGCGTTTCGACGGCGATTTCCGCTTTTTATCCGAGGACTCGATCTACATCTGTGGCAGTGAAGCCGCGATCCGCAAGTTCACCGCGGAGTTTCCGCCCGGTTGAAGCGGAGGCCGGAGCGGCCCATCCCGAGCATCATTCCTTTTCGAGATAGCTCCGTCTGCTCTTGATTAATAATTTGCTCAGCAGAATGTCCGGCCTGAAACTTTTTTTCATATCCAAAAAGGTTCTATCCCCTCGCATGATGCGACAAAAGATATCCCACTGATAATTATTTTTTTTAAGTATTCTGAAAGCAAGTGGTGCAATATGGTTGAATATCCTGGAAAATTGATAAGATGTCTCAAATTCGGGCATAATCTCTTTGTCAATGGCTTTCTCATATTCATCTAATGATATTTCATTTTTCAGGAATCTTAAGATTTGACGGGCGGCAATTCCAGCGCTTTTGACAGCATAGAAGATTCCTTCGCCTGTCCAATAATCGGTGAGGCCTGCGGCATCTCCAATTAAAAGCGCTCTGTTCGCAGCTAGAGCAGTTTTTTGTGTTCGGTGTGGAATAAGATGGCCCATAAGATTTTGGTTTTCCGGAGATACTCCGCAATAACGCAAAAAATCATCGAGATAAATCTTTAGTTGCTTGCCATTTTTAATAAGCCCCTGTACTCCGATGGAAGCAATTTCCTTTTTAGGAAAAATCCAGCCATAGCTGTCTTTAAAATTTCCCCAGTCGATGACAATTCCTCTTTCCAGACATTCTGCATTCTTGAACAAATGGATCGGAACTTCATATTGAAGGCCTATATGAAAATAATTCACCGGTTTCAGCAACATGCTTTTTGCTGCAAAACTGGTTGCTCCGTCCGCTCCCACTAATATGGAAGCGGTTACGGCCTTATCGGCCATTTTAACAATCCAGGTATTGCCTTCCCAACTCAGGGTTTTAACTGTCTGCTCTTCCCAAAAATCAACCCCTAATTTCACCGCTTGTTGAACCATAAAAAAATCAAGCTTTGCGCGATTCACCATGTAGAGCAAAGGCTTTGGACAAACACGCTTATAATCTTTTTCGAGTTTATACGACAACGTAACTTCATAAATTTCTCTTTCAATGACAGGACTTATATCAAACGGCAAAATTTTTGCGATCTTTACGGGCAGACCACCGGCGCATACCTTATTTCTCGGAAACCCGGCTTTATCTATGAGGATTACTTTAAGACCGGCTTTGCCGAGAAAATAAGCGAGCGATGAGCCGGCCGGACCAGCTCCAATAATTGCAACATCAAAATTGTGCTTCGAGTTGTTCATATATTTTTTTATATTGCGGGCGGAGGACGGGTCGGTCGTGCCGTCGCAGCGCGTTTTCAGAAAGAAGAGATTCCCTTAATCAGCAGATTAAATGATTTTTATTTCTTTTTAAGTTCCGGATACAACTTTTTTACACAATCAGGGCATATACTATGACTGAATTCCGCCTCTGAGTGATCTTTGATATATGATTCGATCTGCCTCCAGTAGCCATTGTCGTCACGAATTTTTTTACAGGAGGCGCATATTGGCAGCAGTCCGCTTAAAGTTTTGACTTGGGAAATCGCTTCCTGAAGTTCCAGAATAAGCCTCTCCCTTTCTTCTTCAATCCGTCTGCGCTCGGTAATATCCCTGATCGTTCCCTGAAATCCGATTGTTTTGCCTTCTGCATCGCATCTGGTGACTGCCGTGAGAAGCGTGTGCCTGATGATGCCGTCTCTCCTGCGCAGATCAACGGGAAATTCCTTTACAAAGCCGCATTCTGTGATAGCTTTGATGTGTTTTGCCCGTTCTTCTTCGCTATCATAAACATAAGGCATCTTCATCTGGAGCAGTTCTTCCCGACTGGAATAACCTAACAGCTCCACTGCGGCATCATTAATATCTACAAGCCTTCCATCTTTTGATGTTATGAAAACAAAATCCCGTGACGTTTTAAAAAATTGATTGTATTTTTCCTCGTTTTCTTTCAGCATCGCCTCTGCTCGTTTCCGCTTGGTGATATCTCTGCAGATACCCTCCAGCGCAATAAGCTTTCCATTGTCATCGAATCTTCCATTGTTGGACTGGAGAATCCATCTCTCATTTCCTTCAGAATCGATTATCTTGTATTCATAAGTTGGAGAAACTTTCCCTTTTTTTAACTCCTCAAATTTTTCATTGATAAAGTCTTGAAAGTCCGGATGGATGGCCCGTCTTATCAACAATGGATGCGCGATTATTTCCTCGGCACTGTATCCAAGGACATTTGTCACGCTTGGACTGAAGTATTCAAATCTTCCATCGGTTAAGCTCAAACGAAACAGAGCTTCATTCAATCCTTCGATTAAGCCGCGATATTTCTCCTCGCTCTTGCGGAGCGTTTCCTCGGCCTGTTTATGTTCAGTAATATCTTCGAAGATCCAGATGGATCCATCCTGGGGTTTTGATGAATCCAGAACGATTCCTTCCAGCCGACACCAGAACAATGAGCCGTCTCTCTTAAGCATCCGAGTTTCGATGGTGGAATTCTTGCCCTGGGCGAGAAGGGAATATGCCTCAGAACCAACCCTATTGAAAATCTCTTCATTTGGATAGATGATGCGCGTGGAAGATCCCTGGAGTTGTTCGACGGGGATTCCAAACAATTCGGACATTTTCCTGTTGACCCACTCGTAAGTTCGGTTGCGTACAAACGCGATTCCCACGGCACTGTTGTCCAGAATGACGGATTGCAGCTTGCTCAGCTTTTGGAGCTCTTCTTCGGCCTGTTTGCGCTTGGTTATATCCTCCACTATCCAGATGGAGCCCTCATGGGGTTTGGCGGCATCTAAAGCCATTCCCTCCAGCCGACACCAGAACAATGAACCATCTCTCTTGCGCATGTAAAGCTCCAGGGTGGCTTTTTCCCCCCGGGCAAAAAGAGAATATATTTCCTCGCCCTGTCTTTGATATGATTCCTCATCCGGAAAGATTATGCCGGTCGAGGAGCCTTCGAGTTGTTCTTTCGGAATGCCGTATATCTCGCACAGTCTCGGATTAACCCATTCGTGGATTCGGTTGCGCACAAACGCAATCCCCATGGTGCTGTTGTCGAGAATCATCGACTGGAGCTTACGGACATTGTTCAGTTTATCCTCCGCCCGTTTGCTTTCCGTGATGTCCGTAGCGATTTCCACAACCCTGGTGATATTGCCTTTATCATCGAGGAGAGGATACGCCCGCATCATCCATCTTTTCCCCAAAGAGGAAAGATCATCCACAGTGCAGGGTTGCCCTGTATTGATGGTCTTGACAACAGGACAAACGCTGCAGGGTTTTTTCAATCCGTGCATCTTCTCGAAGCAATGCCGGCCCGCCAGTTGGTCGGCGTTAATATTGCAAAGTTTATTCATGGCGGCGTTGGACCAGACTACCTTCAGATCCGTATCCAGCACTACCAGCGGGTCCGGGATGGATTCCAGGAATACCGCCTTTTCCCCGTCTGTTACACTGAAAGGCATATCCTTAACTTTATTACTTTCTCTTGGATCACTGGCCTTCCGAATGCGCTGTTTGACAACCATTACGCCCTCCTTGCAGATGCTTTCCGATGGATTCTCTCTCCATTAGAGACCGTCTTGCTGTTTCCCGAATGCGATAATTCAATGCCTCTATTTCAATAATGATTACATATCATTTTGTAGAAATTATTTCATGCAAAAGGTCATGAAGGTGCGCGGCGCTGTCCGCCAGGGGAGAATGCTTCACGTAATTCCATTAAGAAGAAACTTACGATACTGAAATCAGACTTTTTTATGCTGCTGTCCAATTAACGGGTTGATGAAAATTAATTTTCCATGTAAAGAAATTCCATTATGGAACAGTTATCCGAAACAAAATCCGTTATTGAACAGGCGGCGGAAGACCTCTTCAATTTCGCGGTGGACCGTGAAGACGTCAAATTACTGATGGCCAATCTTCATGAGGCCGCGGACGTCAAGCGCGAATCCGTTGAGTATGAACTGCAAATCCTGAAAATCATCAGTGCGGGCTGGGCTATTTCCTATTACCTGGAGAATTACCCGCAAAAGGATTTGATCGGTGCGGCCTATTGGCATGCAATTCAGGAATTTTCGCAAAACCTGTCCGAAACATTAGGACTGCTCGTCAGCCAGTCTATTGATTATTTTCAGATTCTCAAGGATCGTTTGGCAACATACATCGATGCCCTGAACCAAAAACCGGGCGCACCTGAACCCGCAGTGGTCATCGGACCAAAATTTGCCGACCTTTGCGGCAATAGAAATGATGTCTTCACTGTGATGACTGGTTCCAGAATGTTCATCTCCACCATCGGAAGCGTGAAACAATACATTGATGGTCTCAGCATAAAGCAGGCCATGTAAAAATCGACATCCTTCCTCATCATCAACAGATTTTCCGTTCTGCTGCGGCTCTGTGGTGAAGTTAGAGCTGCCGGCGGCAGCAATTTCACTATCGATAATCATGATTTTTTCTTTGACAAAGATTTCAGATGTAGTTAAATTTAAATTAGTAAAAGAAGAATTTTGGCAAAGTAGGCTGAAAACCGGCTTCAAAGTTGAGAAAAAGGGGGTAAAAACAGTTTTTTGAAAAAAAGAGGAGGCGATGATCATGTATAAAAAAGTTTTGGTTCCACTTGATGCTTCCGAATTAGCGGAATGCGCGTTGTCTCATGTCAAAAATCTGGTGAAAGACGGTTTGGCGGAAGAAGTGACTGTTCTCAATGTGTTTGCGGTGCCAGTTGCGCTACTCGGTGCAGGCGGTGAAACTGCTGCATATGTTGATGTTAATGCGGTCGAAGACAAGATGAAGTATGACTCTTTAAAGTATCTTGCGGATGTGAAGGCTCGGCTTGATGCTGATGGTGTAAAAGTTAAAACGGAATCACGGGAAGGCAGCAGGGCTGCTGAAGTTATCTGTGATTATGCGGAGAAAAATAATGTAGATTTGATCGTTCTTGCCACTCACGGTTATACCGGATTGAAAAAGTTGATGTTCGGTAGCGTGGCGCTTGAGGTTCTGCATAGTTCTCATGTGCCGGTGTTCCTTGTCAGGCCGGAGTCCTGCTGGATGAAGTAAATGCAGAACGCCGCTGAGTAAGAAAAGAGGAAAAGAAGGGGCCACTTTCCGGATTGTTGCGGGAAGCGGCCCCCTTTGTTATATTACCACCAGTAAGGATAAGGATAGCGATGCCAGAGATACGGGTACCAGGGATTAAAAAATGGATCATGGTACCAGGGATCATAGTAGTATGGCAGTGTCTGCCTTTTTTCCCAGAGCCGAAGTTCCTTTGATTCGATGACCGGGTACACATAGTGAAGCTCACCAATAGGCCGTTCCTCTTTACCGGCAACAGTTCCGACAGCTGTTATTTCGCGATCCTTGGTATAAATGGACGGGTCGAGAAATCCTCGATACCGAATGAGAAAACGACCCGCCGACTTATCCAACTCCTTGGGCCTTTTCTGAAAATCGAGCTCCGTCTGCCTGACAATTATCAGGGTATCATCGGATCTCGCGATGGTTTCAATAATGACACCACCCCAGATAACGGCTTCTCCTTTAAAGCTTTCCGGGTTTTTGAGAACCTCACTGAAGGCGATATCCTTTTTAACCTCCTGCATAACCTGTTGGGAAAAAGGCGCACAGGAGACAATTAATAGTAAAAAGATCGGAATAAAAAGTCGAGTTTTCATTTAAAACCCCACACCCACACCCGCACCACCACCAACGCTGTGACTACCGCCGCCCACACCTATGCCGACGCCGAAACGCGGGGTGTTGTAGGCGTCTTCCGGTTTCCAGAGATAATGTTCTCTGGCCGTAAGCAGAGGATACGTATAATTGACCTCTTTGAGCGGACGGACAACCTTCCCGTCAACTTGTCCCACCACTGTCAACTTTCTGCCACTCGCATAGATGGCGGGGTCGAGAAAACCCGGAAAGTGCACGAGGAAACGGCCCGACGATTTGTCGGTATCCGATGGCCTTTGTTGGTAGTCCAGGGGCTTTTCCAGAACCTCTATCCATGTTTCGTCGGCTTTCACAGTCGTGGCAATGATCTGTCCCCCCAGCAGAACGATTTTGCCTTTAAATGCATCGGGATTTTGATGAAGCGCTGTAAAAGAGATGCTTTTATCTACGGTGCTCATGGTTTTCTGCGAGATGACGGGAGCGCAGGCTGACATCAACACCAATAAACACGCGATAGAAATGATTCTTGTGATCATTATCGACCTCGCTTTCCAAACGGAATTTTCCGTTTTTGTTGATGAAAGAAACCTTAACTTTCTTGAAAGGTGATTAAATTATAGGGTAAAAAAATCTCCACGTCAATGAGAATCCGGGCAACAAAGCCAATACAATCTTGTCTGCTGGCATGTTTTTTATTTGGTATGAGAAATGCAAATTCCCCGGACAGGCATCAAAATCATCTTCTCACAGGCAATAATTATCGTATTTATACGGATTGCAGGAAAAAAATGCCATTGTCTGGAAAATTTATCCGGGCATGAAAAGAAGCAAGTATCGAAAGTAAATTACAAAAAACGTTGAGGTAATAGAAATGAAAAGCAAGAAAAAGTCAGGGAAATTACTCACAGATTATTATGAAACGGCGAGGAAATCATTAGTTGCCAGGATGGAATCCGAAGATGAAGAACGAACAAATATAAAAATAAAAATAGCCACTTTTGTGATTTATCAATTATCCTATTCCACCCCTGCCTGGTTTAAAAGCTATTTTTTATCAAATTTTTCCCAGGATACCGATAAGACGAATCTTTATAAAAATAAGAAGATCGTAAAAGTAGAAAACGAATTTTTTAATAATGTTGGAGATTATTTGATAAATCTGGAATCAGAAGTTGACTATGTAAAAAAAATATTGACGCCATTAACACAGGAATGGAATAAAAAGGATTTTTGGAAACCGATCGTTGCCGATGCATTTCTTCTGGCTGAAATTTATTTTGCTTCACCATTGGAATTAGGCAAAAATGACCCTGACAAGATCAGAAGGGAACAATTAGAAAAGAACACAAACGCACAATGCCAGTTTCCAATGTTGGGTCAAGGTTCGGCAGCATTTTGATTGATTCCAACGAAAAAATGTCTGAACGGAGAAAAAAAGCAGTTTGCCCTCTTTGGAGGACCCACTGCTTTTCACAGGGCCTTATTTAGGCGTAAAATACCATTTGGATTATTCCGCTCTTGAGAGGAATATTATTTACAGCTTGCACTGTCTCATATTGGTCAGCTGAACGTAATGCTCCCTTTCTTTGTCGATGAGATTATCAATAGCCTCGTACTGGTCCTGCGGAACCAGACGCTTAATGCTTTCATAAAATGAGATGGAATCGAGTTCTCGTCTGGCAGCCAGATCGAGAGCGGAGCAGGCATCCTTGACTTCTGTCAAATCTTTATTGACGGCCTCCTGGGTAAACACGATATTATTGTCTATGTAATTCCGCAGGTACTGCGCATATTCTCCGGCGTATGTTTCTTCCGGTATGGATTTTTCTATATCGGCAAAAATCTTATCCAGGGCTTTCTCATATTTCTCCTCTTCTGCAGCCAGTTCGGCAAACAGGTCTTTTGCCTCCTGATCCTTTACAAGCTGGATGGCGTAGCGGTAAAAATTTGCCCCATTTTCGTGTATACGTTCGGCAAACTCAACGACTTCACTTGCGGTAAATAAGTACATGGCAACCTCCTTGCATCCGTTTTGTGATCTAACTGTTGATGATAAAGAACCTTCCCGATAGACAAACACAGTTCGTGAAATCTAGGGATGTATATTAACCATAATAGTCTTTTGTGTCAATGTTATGCTTGCATACATCCGGCGTATTATACATACGTTGAGGAAGCTGACGACCCCGGCCTGCGCCGGGGCCGGCTGTGCCAACAAAGGGAGCGCTTGATTTGGAAATGGAATAACATAAAAAAGGACAGCCACGTATGAGATGTGGCTGCCCTCTAAAAACCTGCATCTCTGAAATGCTTACTTTACCAGCATAACGGGACCCTTGGCTTCTCGTAAAACTCTTTCGGAGACGCTGCCCAGTCGATGCAACAGACCTTTCTTCCCATGGGAAGCGATGACGATCAGATCGATTCCTTTTTCTTCCTGCTCCGCCACGATGGTTTTAGCCGCATCTCCTTTCTTGATATCAAAAACAACGTCGATGTCTTTCGACGCACCTATTGCCGCCACTTCTTTCTGCAGTTTTTCTTCCGCGAATTTCTTGCTCTGCTCTTCCAGCTGCGTAACTAATGAGATGTCGATGCAATAGTCCACCGTGCATTGGGCTATTTCATCAATGACATGAAGGAGATAAATTTTCGACTTGTTCTGAACCGCGATATCCACTGCTTCCTTCAACGCCTTGTCCGAGTAAACCGAAAAATCCGTGGGAACGAGAATACTTTTTGGTGCAAACATTTTGAAGTCCTCCTTTCATCTTAGCTGTTAAAGAATTGAAGTAATCCATACAATTGTTGACGGAATCTCTCACGGAATATCTTCCACCCGAATTCCATGGTTCCAACATTACCGACATCTTTGAAAAATTTATTAAAGTCCATTTTTAAAAGAATAATTTTATTGTCTCACAATAGGGTACTATTCTTCAATGTCTTTTTTCATTTTTTCATATTCTTCCTTTGTGATTTCTCCTTTTGCATAACGTCTCTTCAGGATGTCAACCGGACTTTCACCCGGTATTGTCGGACCCTTTGTTTTCTGGGTCTGAACAACGAAATATATAAGCAACCCAACCATGATCAGGAATATTATCCACATAAACATGCCTCCATATCCATAGCCAAAAAAACAACCATAATTCCCGGACCTATCCCATCCGCCCATCATCGGGCCATAAGGACCGGAACACATCGTTAAGAGCGGAAAAAATGTTAAAACGAGAAAATAGTTTAATTTCTTCATTTTTATTCACTCCCTTCAAGGTTGTCTATTAAGATCACCTTTGCAGTTTTGTTTAAGCGTTTATTCTCTCCAAAAAAGAGCATTAAGTTTTTTTAACGAAAAAAATACTCTATTGAACATTTTAGTAATCGATGTGTGGACTGTCAACTTGGCAAAGCACTCCTAACAAGTTTTTTTAATTACGAAATTGAGGATGAGTAACTTAGGTATGCAGCTGGTTGCAGAAAGCATGGCGGCAGCTTTCAGTGTCTTCCTGCCAGCTGACTACATAGTCCAGAGAATTCACTTTGGGTACAATTTCTTTTACCTTCCATTGGCCGCTGATTCCCAGTTCGCGCAGTGTGAGTTCGAAATGATTCATAGCGATACCCATATCGATATCCTGAATGTATACGCTACGTAATTTATAGCCAAAAGTTCTTTGCAGGTAAAAATGAAATGCCTCACCAGCTGAATCCAGTAAAATGCGCCAGGGCTGTTTGTTGCAGGCGGACGGGGCAAGACGGACATTTTCCAGGGCTTCAGAATATTTTCCTGCCTGCGCCGGAGTTAATGGTGTGGAAAAATTTCCCATAAAAAAAATCAGCGGCCATGGTTTTCTGCGATCAGATTTGGCTGACAAACGGAATATCTTTTCGATTAAAGATTTCCGGTGAGCCGGATAACCTATAGGGCTTATAGCAGGAAGCAGTTCATTTTTCTGCAGGTTGACGGCTTTGGCAAAACCGCCGGCATTTAAGGTGCCCGCCAGCCAGCAGGTTCCCAACCCGAGCGCAGTTGCCTTTAATATTAAACTTTCCATGCAGTAGCCATAATCTTCAACTGCTTTATGGCCTTTCTTCACTTTCCCGGTCAGGAAAAGCCGGGCATTTTTAATCACTCCGTAAGTGCCGAGATTTTTCCATTTTGCCGGATCGGACATATCTAAATTGATTAATTGAAATTGGGGTTTGTTGCCGAATGGTCCTGTATGCTCCGCTGTAATAAGGCTCTCAATTTCGTGCAGGAGATTTTTGTCTACTGATGCATCGGCATAAGTACGGCAGGAAACACGCTTTTTGATAATTTGGGTTATCTCCGGCATGGGCTCTCCTGAAAAATATTGTTGGCAAAAACACAGAGTAAATGTACTATAAGTAGCCTGAAAAGAAAAACATTTTTACCAGGATTGTTTTAATTAATGGCGACGTTGCGCTTTTATATAGATAACACGAAGAGGCTGCCGGAAAATCAGCCTGTGAGCGGGTATTGATGTAATTCCATTTCCAAATCAATGATGCTACCGAGGCGGCTAGGAGAAGGCGACGAGGCGTATTATACATACGTTGAGGAAGCCGACGACCCCGGCCTGCGCCGGGGCAGGCTGTGCCAACAAGGGGAGCGCTTGATTTGGAAATGGAATAAGGAGCTGTGTATGAAATTGGCAAATGTTGAGGAAATGCGCCTGATGGATCGGCGGGCCATGGACGAGTTGGGGATCATTGAGGAAATCCTGATGGAAAATGCCGCGCTGGCGGCGATCCATTTATTGCAGAAAGAATTCGGTATCCGGGGCAAAAATTTTGTTATCTTTTGCGGCTCCGGCAACAATGGCGGCGACGGCCTGGCTGTTGCCCGTTTGATTCATTCCAACGGCGGTCTGGCCAGGGTATATATCATTGGTGACCGCAAGAAATACCGTGGTGCGGCTAAAACAAACCTGGATATTATCTCCAAATTGCCCGTTGATGTCATCAACCTCGAGGCGGCGGCGGAAGCCCGCAGAGATGCAACGCATTGCGATATGGTCATCGATGCCATATTCGGTACCGGGCTTGACCGCGAGGTAAGGGGAGTGGCTGCCGACGTTATCGACCTCATCAATAAAGGCGCACAAAAAGTATTATCCCTGGATATTCCTTCGGGGATTAACGGCAATACCGGCGAAGTTATGGGAATAGCTGTTAAGGCTGATTACACGGCAACTTTCGGCCTGCCGAAAATCGGCAACCTGCTTTATCCCGGCTATGAGCTTTGCGGGAAAATTTTTGTTAACCACATTTCTTTTCCTCCTTCCTTCTATGGTGCTCAAGAACTGAAGGTGGAAACAAACAGTCGTATTTTACTGCCGCCGCGGCCCGCGGATGCTCACAAAGGTTCCATGGGCGATATTCTTTTTATTGCCGGCGCGGCCAATTATTATGGCGCTCCTTATTATGCGGCCATGTCCTGTTTAAAATCCGGCGGAGGCTATGCCAGACTTGCCGCACCGCAATCAATTGTCGGCAAACTGGCGACAAAGGGGAGGGAAATAGTATACCTGCCGCAAAAAGAAACAGCCGCGGGAAGCATTGCTCTGGACAATAAACAGCAATTGCTGGATGCCGCCGCCCAGGTTGATATGGTCGTCATTGGTCCCGGCTTGTCGCTGAATAACGAGACAGCACGACTGGTGCGGGAGCTTTGTGCATCCATCGAAGTTCCCATTTTGATTGACGGTGACGGCCTTACGGCGATTGCCGAGAATCATGCTATCCTGCCCGAACGCAAGGCGCCGACAATACTGACGCCCCATATGGGGGAAATGGCCAGGCTGACCAAAAAACCTGTTTCGGCAATAAATTCCCGTAAAATCACAATCTTACAAGAAACTGCCAAAAAGCTTAATTCGATCATTGTATTAAAAGGCGCTCATTCTTTGATCGGCCAGCCGAACGGCAATGTTTTTATAAATTTGAGCGGTAATCCCGGTATGGCCACTGCCGGTTCCGGCGACGTATTGACCGGCTGCATTGCCGCCATGTTCGGTATGGGGCTGGAGCCGGAAGAGGCGACGCGCAAGGGAGTTTTCCTGCATGGCTACGCCGGCGACCTGGCTGCCGTAACAAAAGGAGCCGACGGCATTACAGCCAGTGATATTCTGGATTTTCTGCCCCTGGCTTTGAAAAATGACCGCGCCGGCAATATTGACGCGAGCTATTTCGCGCCGCCGGTGATTTAAAACAATGTTTGCTTTAGCCAAGTAAAAACAAGGATATAATAAAAAGAATAATGTACTGAAAGAAGTTAATCAGCGGATTAAGGGCGCCGATGTAAAGCAGGCCAATAATGATAAAGAAACCGAATGGTTCAATTTGCAGAAGAAATCTGCTGACGGATTCTGATGTAAAGCCCATTAGAATTTTTGAACCGTCGAGCGGTGGTATCGGTATCAGATTAAATGCGGCCAGCATGATGTTGATCCTGGCAAAAATGTACAAAATTTGCTCTATCATACTGGTTTGCGGCGGTTGAATAATCTTATACAGAAGAAGGGCGATAAAGGCGCAGATGATGTTGGTAACAATGCCCGCCGAGGAAACAAAAATCAGGCCTTTGCGACGATCAGGAATATTTTCCAAATTAACGGGAACAGGCTTGGCCCAGCCGAAACCAAACACCAGAAGCATCAGGCTGCCGATGGGATCCAGATGCTTAATTGGGTTGAGAGTCAGGCGTCCCATCCATTTGGCTGTCTGATCGCCCATTTTGTATGCCACCCAGCCGTGGGCCAGTTCGTGAAAAATCACGGAATATAAAAGAAGCACCGACAATATCAGAAACGATACCGGGTCTTTGAGCAATAAGCTTATTAGTCCCATGTTAAATTACCTTTAGTGTTCATCCTCATGTTTTATCTCCTTTTGCTCGAAAAGGCCGCATTCCATATCGGAATTAATATAAACGTCAACAGAAGGCATTCGGGCTGATTTGAAACCGATAATGCGGCATCCATAAGGGTACTTCTGTTCATAGGTAATATAGAAATGCTTACAGAAAAAACAATTAATATGCTGCATTCCCTCTTTATTTTTATCAATTATATTGCTGGCCATAATTTCTCCTTCAACTTATTCCATTTCCAAATCAATGATGCTACCGCGGCGGCTAGGAGGAGGCGACGAGGCGTATTACACATACGTTGAGGAAGCCGACGACGACGCCAACAAAGGGAGCGCTTGATTTCGAAATGGAATTATTCCTCAAAAATATGTTCTAAAACCAGTTCAGCTTCCAGAGCCTTGTTGGCTTCGTTGATTTTTTCCGCTGCCGAATAAACCGCCGTGGCCGCTGATTGTGATGCCCGGGGAAAATATTCGCTCAATGTTTCTTTTAATTTTTGTGGTGTCGCCGATAGTATTTCATCCCGGAATTCCTGGCGCATTTTGTCGGTAATTCCCGCTATACTGCGCATCAGGGCGGCATGGCCGCGGCTGGCGGGATCCATGGGGCGATCAAGCATGCCGATCGTGCTGATGACGGCCTTTTCCATGTCTTCTGCGGAAATTTCATTGTTGGCAAAGAAAGCTTCCGCATCCTGGAATACTTTAAACGTTTGCGCCAGGTGCGGATCGCGATAGGAAAGAAAAGAAAAGAGGCCGAGCGACGGTTCATAAGAAGACATACCGCCGTAAGCCCCACCCTGTACCCGGATGTGCTTGTAGAGGTAACTGTTGGACAACTCCCTTGCCGCCACCATCAGCATTGCCGCAGCGGGATCAACGTATGCGGGCGCTTTCAGTACGCGGGCAACATACGACACTTGTGTCGGCACGGCTATTCCCGCCCGAACCGAAGGCAGCAAAGGCAGGGGCTGCTTTTGTTTGTTTGCCGCCGCCGGCAGTTTATTCAAGAGTCCGCCGATATTATCCGCAACCAGTTTCAGGCCTGCGGTTTCGGACGTTATATTGATGGCCAGGTTATCCCGGCTGAAAATCATAGCTTTTAATTGCGCCAGTTTTTCGGCCAGTTCCTGTTTGGTCGAGGAGAAATTACGGGCTTTCTGCTGGATAAAGCGCAATTGCGTGCGGCCATGCCATTGCTCGTCGCGATACGCCGGTAATGAGAGCGCCGCTCCGGCTGCCCGGCGGGCAAAAATGTGACCCGAAGGCACGATTGCCGATTGCAGATTATTTTTTCGCTCTGTAATTAAGTCGTACATCCTCTCTTCATTTTCCAAATCACCGGCACAGATAATGTCACTGACAATATTCAGTGCATCCGGCAGATTGCGATAAAGGGCGGCACCGGAAAAAATCATCTTTTGCCAGCAGGAGCCGGCGTCGGCAGAAAGACCGGAAGTAAGATCATAACCTAATCCGCCCATTTTCAGGGCGATGCGTTTGGCCATTTCATCGTAGGAATAACCGGCGGCGCCCATGCCGGACAGGATTTTGCCCAAAAACGGCAGGTACTGCTGGAGATCCTCGGGGATATGGGAAATATCAAAAACCAGATCAAAATAAACAATACCGTTGGTAAAAATATCGTGCTCGAGTGTCGGTACTTCCCCGACGGCTTTATTTTGCGACGGAATTATTTCCACGGTGCGGGGAATGTCGAAAATGTTCAATTTAGGAATGGCGGCCGCAGCTTCCGGGGAATCAGGCTCCGCCTGGAATTTTTTCAATTCCTTTGCCTGCTCGTTGATTGCGGTCAGTTGGGCCTCGGTAAATGATGCTTTAAGTTTGTCCATCTTTTTCCGGTATGCTTTTTCTTTCTTTTCGCTGAAATCGGGATCGGGCTCCATAATGGCCAGGATTCTGTGCTGATTATCCAACAACCATTTTTTGGTCATTTTCTGAAATAACTGCGGATCGGCAGCCCAAAGTTGGCGAATTTTTTCTATAATTGCCGGAAAATCGAGACCGATCAAGGGGTCGCCTTCGTAAAGCCAGGACTGAAATACATTGCCCATTAAAGCAATGCCATAAGGGTAAGAACCCCGGACGATTTCTTTGCCGTGAAACTCAATTTGATGAAGGATTCCTTCAATTAAATCGTTATCATATCCGGTGGAAATTATATTTTCCAGGGTGTCTAGGATCAGTTTTTCAATCTGCGGGGCATCGGCGCTGTCAACATTTCTCAGGCCGACCGCGAACAGCAGCTGCTTCAGATCACCTTCAATTCCGCTGACCGGCGTTAAATCTTCGCCAAGTCCTGAATCGATCAGTGCTTTGCGCAGAGGACTGGCCGGGTTGCCGACCAGCAGCCCGGAGATAATTTCCAGAATAAGTGAATTTTCGTAATCCGTATTTTCTGACAGCATCCAGGCCAGATTGACCGACGATTTTCGAGTAAGAGATTCATTTTTTTCCACCGGATAAGTGCTGCGGATAATGCGCGGACCGGTCAGGCGTTCCTGGCTTTTTATTGTCGAATTTACTTCCACGCGTTCAAAGCCGGCCAGCATTTCTTCCAGAAATTCGAGGTGGTCGGAAGTCGGGATGTCTCCATAAATAAAAAAGCGGGCATTGGAAGGCGAATAATAAGATCGATGAAATTTACAAAATTCTTCATACGTGAGCGTCGGGATGATATCGGGATCACCACCGGAATCAAAAGCATAAACGCTCTCCGGATATAAGTTTTCCTGTATCGCTTTATACATCAGCGAATCAGGCGAAGAATACGCCCCCTTCATTTCATTGTAAACTATGCCGGAGATGTTAAGATCGCTTGTCAGATCATCCGGCACGGTAAATTCCAGATGATGGCCTTCCTGCAGAAATGTCTCTTTCAACAGGCGCGGATGCAGCACCAGATCGGTATAAACACGGGCGAGATTGAAGAAATCTTCTTTGATCTGGCTCGCCACGGGATAGACGGTTTTATCGGGATAGGTGAAGGCATTGATGAATGTCTGGAGAGTGGAACGCATCAACTCTTTGAAAACATCCTTGAGCGGATATTTTTCGGAACCGGCCAGCACGGAGTGCTCTAAAATATGGGGCAACCCTGTAGAATCTGTCGGCGGTGTGCGAAAGCCGATCGCATACAAATTCTCGCGATCTGCGCCGTGCAGATGCAAGACCTTGGCCCCGGTTTTTTCATGCTCAATTTCATAGGCCGTAATTCTTACCCCCGGCAGTGTTTCCACTCTGAGTACTTTAAAACCATGCAACATTTCACCGGCGCGCAAAGCCGGCGGGGGACACTTTAATTGGTCGGACATCTTTTTTGCTCTCCTCGCAATATTAATTAGGTTATACATGCACAGGAAAAAACAAGTTCCCGTCAGATTTTTTTGAAAAGTTGAACCTGTTGCCGGTAAAGATTAATTTCTTCCGATGTAACTTTTTCCATAACGCACTCTTCAACCAGATAACTTGCAACTTTATCATCGAATTGAATTCTGGCACTGACATGCCCCGTCAGTTCCTCTTCAATTTTGTCTTTCACATATAAAAGTGTTCGTCCTCCCTCCTCCAGTTTCAGAGCGACGATGCCTTTTTTCGGCTGCGGAAGCCCCATTTTGGCAGCACGTTCTTCAAAATCCTGTCGGTCAATTTCTGTTTTAACCCCGTCCGCCAGAAATAAAATTACATTTAAGGGGATCATTGTCACGACACTGGCTACCGTTCCCGCTGCACCTACGGCAAAGAGGGAGTAGTCAGTGAATTTCCTGGAGCGCATCTCCTCAGGAGTTAATTTCCGGAATTTCAAAATAATGCGGCAGCCATAAAAGTCCTTAAAACATTCCTGCAACTGGTAGTGTTTTAAGGCGCGCAAAATAAATTCGGCGACATGGCCGAGATAAAGTTTCTCATCGGCCGGCAATTTTACCGTTTCCGGGTTGACATCCCGTGACAACTTCAGGCAACTGAAAAGTGTATCCTGCTCTTCGGGATTATTTGCACAGCCGGGCAATAAAATCACATTGATGCTGCCTTGTATTGCCTTTGCTTCTTCCAGTTCAGCTTCAGAATCAGCCTTTTGATTAACATAATTGCGGTTGATTGTATTGCACCCGGATAGATTGACAACAAGGATGACAGGGCAAAGCAGCAGAATAACTAATCGCATTAATGATTTGCAAAGCAAGTTTATTGATCTCAACCTTGTCATTTATTTCCGGCAGCGGCTTGGAAAAAGTTGTTGTCCCAGAATCCTAATCGCTGAAATATATATCGCCAATCATGCTTTCCGCCGGACTTTTTGTCCGCTGCGAGTTAATGTATATTTGCAATCCCGTTGTTGTTCCCTGTGGTTCGCCGCCGTTAATATCGGCAAAAAGTCTTTTATAGTCTTCATAAATGTTGCGCTTTTCCGTGTACCATTTGCCGGTGCGATCCGTTTTATTTCTTAAAACTATATACCTGAGTTTTCCGCCGCCGATTTGCGGGCTTCTGCCGCTCCAGCCCTTGGGGGCATCGTTATCCCAGATATAACCGATTACAGGGGTATTCAATCCCATCGGACCAGCCTCTTTAAAGGCGACATAAACCTGTACGGCCTGGTCGTCCGTAGCGCATTTGCGCACATCTCCACCCTTGGGTAATTTAGTAACCATCCAGCGCCAGCTGAGGATGGGGAATTTTTTGACATCAACTTTTGCTTCTTTGCGTATGCCGAAAGAAGAGTCTCCCCTGGAAATTAAACGCAGGTAAAAAGCATTCCCGTTTTTTTCCAGATTCATCAGGGGACGGCCGGTTTTTTTCTCCAGTTTCCAGCCCTGCGGAATTCCACCGGGCAATGTCGGTGCATTAAATTTCGCCACGGGAATGATTCCGGGATTGGCAAAACAATCGTTAGTCCAGACGCCAGACACGAATATAAGTAAAAAAAGAACAACGACGCTGCTTTTCATTTGTCTGCTCCACTGTTCATCTTTTTTGCGCGAATGGCCATGATTTCCGTGCGGGTTAAAATGGACTGGATATTGTCGACATGTTTGTGAATGTTTTCCCGGCCGCCTTCTTCCCGGTCAATCAGGGTAATGACGCGATCGACGACTAAACCGGCCTTGCGGGCTTGTTCGATGGCGGTAATAGTCGAGCCTCCGGTTGTAATAACATCATCAATAATGAGAACTCTGTCGCCTGCTTTAACACTGCCTTCAATGGCGCTTTTGGTTCCATGATCCTTCACATCCTTCCGGACAATAAAAGACTTAATCGGTTTTCCTTTCTGGTAGGATATAACGGAGAGCGCATTAGCGATGGGATCCGCCCCCAGTGTCAGCCCGCCGGCTGCAGTGATACTGCTGTCCCTGATCATATCGAAAATGATCGAGCCGATCAAATTCATTCCTTCCGGATCAAGTGTTGTTGGCTTGCAGTTAAAGTAATAATTGCTTTGCCGACCCGAAGCCAGCGTGAAAGGTGGATTTTCGCTATACTTGAAAGACCGTTCCAATATTATTTCTCCCAGTCTTTCCTTCATTTCGTCAATAGTCATTATGATATTTCCTCCAACTCCAAAAGCTTAAAAATTCATTATTGCTGGTTATTATCTTTTGATTAATTTTTCTACAACTTTTACGGCTTCCACGCCGTCTTTGGCGAAAGCCGCACCAATGGATGCGGCGTATTCTGCGGTAACGACGGCGCCGCCAAGAATAAACGGTGTTTTTATTCCCTGCGCTCTGGCCGTGTCAACAACTTCTTTCATCTTAACCATTGTTGTTGTCATCAACGCCGAAAGACCGATGACATCGGGGTTCTTTTCTCTGGCAGCCTTGATGATCTCTTCGGCAGGCACATCCTTGCCCAGGTCAATAACATTATAACCGTAATTGCGCAAAAGCAGGGCGACGATATTTTTACCGATATCGTGTATGTCTCCTTTAACCGTGGCCATTAATATTTTACCTTTGTCGCCTGCGGCGTTTTTCTTTAAATGCGGCTCCAGATAATCCAGCGCCTGCTTCATAGTTTCCGCCGAAGCCATGAGCTGCGGCAAAAAATAAATCTTCTTTTCATAGAAATCGCCGACCCGGACAATTGCCGGAATCATAATCTTGTCGACAAGTTCAGAGGCGGCCATTCCGGCAGTCAGGATCGCTTCGATCAGGGAGGTGATATTTTCCCGGTTGCCTTCCAATACGGCGGCGGTTATTTTTTCCTGCGGCGAAAGTATGGCGCTTTCTGCCGGTCCGGGAGGCGCATTCTGCTGGCCGGAAAAATGCTCGATAAATTTCAGAGCGCCTTTTTCTTTGGCCGTAAGCGCATCCCCGGCCTTTTTGATATTCATGAATTCGGTGCTTTCCGGATTGGCAATGGCCGCCGTCAGTCCGTTTAATTGCGCCATTGCTAAAAAAGCGGCGTTGAGCCAGGTGCGTCCTGGCATACCAAACGACACATTGGATAAGCCGAAAATTGTCCTGCTGTGGAAATTTTCCGTACACCAGCGCAGCGTTTTTAAAGTTTCCTGCGCCGCCTGTGGATCGGATGCCACCGCCATGACGAGGCAATCGACGAGAAAATCATCTTTTGTAAAGCCATATTTCCGGGCCTGGCTGTAAATATTTTTTATTACAGCCTGTCGTTTTTCTGCAGTATGCGGAATTTCTCCGTCAAGCAGCGGCAGAAGAATAAACATGGCACCGTATTTTGCTGCCAGCGGCAGCAGTTTGGCCATTTTTTCCTTTTCACCGGAAATAGAGTTGATCAGCATTCTGCCCGGATACATTCGCAGCGCCGCTTCAATTGTTTCTACTTTGGACGAATCTACCGCCAGCGGCAGTTTTGTTGTCGTGGTAAGCAAGCCAATTGTTGATTTAATAGTCTTAACTTCGTCAATTCCGGGCTGGCCTACATTTACATCAAGCAAATGAGCGCCCTGCTTTTCCTGCCCTGCCGCCATTTGACGAATGATCGACGTTTTTCCTTCCAGCAGTTCCTGCTGCAATGCTTTTTTGCCGGTGGGATTAATTCTTTCTCCCACAATATAAAGAGGGTTGTTTTCTGCGAAGATCACACATCCCCGTGATGAACTTAAAGCGCCGATCGACTTTCGGACCGGTGGTCGAGGATTTCTTCCGGCCAGGGTTTTCGCCAGTTCCCGAATGTGCAGCGGGGTCGTCCCGCAGCAGCCGCCGATCATGTTGGCTCCGGCCTGGGCAAGCTTCACACCCCATGATCCAAAAGCATCAGCATCCATGTCAAAAACCGTTGTTCCGTTCTCCAGGCGGGGCATTCCGGCATTAGGTTTGGCAACGAGGGGCACCGTGGCGTATGGTTTCATCAGAGAGATAAATTCCAGCATTTTTTCCGGGCCGGTGGAGCAGTTGCAGCCGACGGCATCTGCGCCGAGACTCTGCAAAGTAATAAGCGCGCTGACCGGGTCGGTGCCGTTGAGCGTATGGCCATCTTTTTCATAAGTCATGGACGAGATGGTGAAAATATCTTTTGTTTCTTTGACGGCCAGAAGCGCCGCGCGGGTTTCCTGGATGTCAATCATGGTTTCAATGACAATCAGATCGCAACCGCCGTCAATCAAACCGCGCACCTGTTCCTTGTAGGCCGCCACGGCTTCTTCAAAACCGAGAGAGCCAAAGGGTTCAATGAATAATCCCGTGGGACCGATATCACCGGCAACCATTATTTTTTTACCCACCGCCTGCCTGGCCGACCGGGCCAGACCACGGTTGATTTCATAAACATTTTCCCCGGCGCCATATTGCGCCAATTTAAAGCGGTTAGCTCCAAATGTACAGGTATAGACTATTTGCGCTCCGGCTTGTGCATAGGAGGCATGGATCTCCTGAGTAATCCGGGGATTTTCCAGGCACCACAGCTCCGGACAGACTCCAGCCGGCATGCCTTTTTTCTGTAGTTCGGTTCCGGTAGCTCCATCCAGAATCACGATTTCTTTCTTCAGCAAGTTTCGTATTTTACCGCTTTTACTCATAAAAATACTCCGGTTATGCATTACCGTCGAGAACTTCCCTGATTGTTTGGGTAAATTCTTCCAGTCGGAACGGTTTTTGGATAAAGGCATCACAGCCTTTCTCCATGATTTTCTTCGCTTGATCACAGGTGATATACCCGCTGGACAATATCACTTTAACCTGCGGATTTATTAATTTCAAACCATCAAATGTTTCATTGCCGCTGAGACCAGGCATAATCATGTCTAATATGACCAAATTAATTAAGTCTTTATGTTCAGTAAATATTTGCAGGGCATCATTGCCATTATCGGCTTTTAAAACATTATATCCCAGAGTTCCCAGGAGCTCTTCACAAATATCAATAATAGATTCCTCATCGTCTACAAGTAATATTGTTTCCATGCCCTCTATCATCGTCTTTTATTATTACTTGTTTATCTTAATGTTCTGGGGCGGATAGATAAATAAAATTGGAACATGCCCCACTATGCCAGCAACATCAATTGTTCAGGTATGTTTCTTAATTTTATATGTATATAAATATGATATGATGACCTTTTTTTATATCTATTGCAAGGACATTGTCATAATCAAGCACAAAATGGCATCAGTCATAAATTCCGGTAATCGCTGTAACTGATTTTTCCGGTATTAAAATGAAATTAGACTTTATGGCCACACCTATCTTTTGCATTTCCAGTTCAAGATAAATATTTTTTTGATTTTCCAATTTAAAGTCGGCATAGCCTGCAGAAAATCTTCGCGGTAAAAGTTTTTTGCCTTCATGCCGCAATTGAATGCTGAAATAATCCATCAGCCAGGTAAGCGCTGCATCAGTCATCTCACTGGCTGTTGCATCATACACTACGGCGGTGGAAAGATTGCCTTTTTTTGTTTGATCGGCGATTGCCTCCATAATCACACTGCCGGCGGTTGCTCCCATAAGCAGGGCCTCTCCGCAGTCGCGTAAAAACCGGGCAAGCTGCCTGCTTTCAAAAACCAGATCACCGGCGGCAATCACTTGACTGCCGTCATTTTTATTGATGGCGACTCTCCTGGTGCATCCCTTTAATGTAATAAAGGATAGGGCATCTTCAATGAAAGCATCTGTTTCTTTTTGCTGTTTTGTTGAAAGTTCTGTTGTTTTTTTCTTGAAACCGAGGCGATGATAAATTTTTTGATAGGGAGGATCAATTAATATTTTTTCGTAAATATTAACATGACACATGGTCTGCCTTCTCTGGATCAAGATCAACTTGGCTTGGAGTAGCGTCTCTTCCAGCGTTCCAACCGTTCAAAAGCTTGTTCGACCAGCAACAGAAGCTTTTCCATATCCAGGGGTTTTTCAAAGTAATCGTCAAATCCGGCTTCGCGACACTCGTCGATTTCAAACAGCGCCGACCAACCTGTCATTGCGTATATCATTGATATCGGCTTGGTTTTACGAATCTGGCGGCAAAGTTCGATGCCGTTCATGCCGAATAGTTTCAAGTCGATGAAAATCACATCGATGTCATGCAATTTGAGGGTAACAAGGGCGTCCTGCCCTCCTTCGGCAAGCAGGACTTCATACCCTTCTTCCGTAAAGAAACTCTGAAACAAATCACGCACCGAAAGTTCATCATCAACTACAAGAATATTCCCTTTGTGAGCCATGTTGTCCTCAGAAAATTATGCTTATACATAATTCGTAAAATTTTTTACTATATTATTTTGGTAAATATTTGTTTTTCAAGATAACATCACTCGGTTTAGTAGTTCTGTCAATCTTCTTAATACCTGATCGCCCATTTCCGCGGTGCCGACAAGTTTTTTGCCTTCCTGAAAAATATCCTGAGTCCGGTAACCGTCTTTTAAAACTTCGTCAACAGCCCTTTCCACCAAATCAGCTTCCTGCGGCATAGCCATGGTGTAATGCAAAAGCAGGGCCACCGATAAAATGGCGGCCAGCGGATTGGCTATATTTTCCCCGGCGATATCCGGCGCCGAACCGTGAATCGGTTCATATAATGCTTTGTCGTTACCGAGGCTGGCCGACGGCAGCATGCCGATAGAGCCGGTTAGCATTGCCGCTTCATCACTCAAGATATCTCCGAATAAATTTGTGGTGACAATCACATCAAACTGCGCCGGATTGCGAATAAGCTGCATTGCGCAGTTATCGACATACATGTGCTTCAGGGTTACCTCTGGATAATCCCGGCCCGCTTCACTTACGACTTTGCGCCAGAGGTCGGTGCATTCCAACATATTGGCTTTGTCGACGGAAATCAAATTCTTCTTGCGTTTTTGCGCAATTTCAAAGGCTCGTACAGCAATGCGCGATATTTCCTCTTCCGTATAAGCCATTGTGTTGATGCCCTTGCGCAGGCCGTTTTTCTCTCTAATGATACCCCTGGGTTGGCCGAAATAAACATCACCCGTCAATTCGCGGACGATCATGATGTCAATGCCGCGGATGATATTTTTCTTCAGCGGCGATGCATCCAGCAATTCTTCAAAAACGACAACAGGGCGTAAATTGGCATAAAGCCCCAATCCTCCCCGTAAACCCTGCAGCGCCCTTTCCGGTCTTAAATTATATTCGAGTGCTTCCCACTGGGGACCGCCGACAGCGCCCAGCAAAACCGCGTCACTTTGCTTTGCCAGATCAAGGCTCTGTGCGGGGAAAGGTTCACCGAAACGGTCGTATGCTGCGCCTCCCACGTAACCTTCCGATAGTGTAAGGTTGATGTAGGTTTTGTCGGCGATAAAATTTAAAATCTTTAATGCTTCCCGCGTTATTTCCGTGCCGATGCCGTCTCCGGCAAATACCGCAATATTAAAGGAATTCTTTTTCATTTCCATTTATTTGCGGGCAATATGCTTCATCAGGCCGCCATCGGCAATCAGTTGCTCCATGAACGGAGGAATCGGATTGATTGTGTATGTTTTTTCAGTTGCTGCAATTGTTATTTTGCCTTGTGCGCTGTCCAGAGATATTTCTTCGCCAGCAGAGACTTCGTCCCACAGCTGGGCGCATTCAAAAATAGGCAACCCCATGTTGAAAGCATTGCGATAGAAAATTCGGGCAAAACTTTTGGCAATTACGCAGGAAATGCCCGCTGCTTTGATAGCGATGGGTGCGTGTTCGCGGGAAGAGCCACAGCCAAAATTTTCTCCGCCCAGGATTATATCTCCTTCCTTAATTTTGCTGACAAACTCGGGATCGGCATCTTCCATGCAATGAGCCGCCAGCTCTTTAGGATCAGATGTGTTCAAATAGCGCGCCGGAATTATTGCGTCAGTATCAATATTATCGCCAAACTTCCAGACTCTGCCTTTATAAATCATTTTTTGAGAACCTTTCTTACTCTATGTATTTATGCCAGTTCCGCCGGAGAGGTGATTCTTCCCAAAACCGCCGAGGCGGCACAAATTGCGGGGCTGGCGAGATAAACTTCACTTTTGGGATGCCCCATCCGGCCGACAAAGTTTCTGTTTGTTGTTGCAATAGCTCTTTCCCCTTCCGCCAGAATTCCCATGTGGCCGCCCAGACAGGCTCCGCAGGAAGGCGGGCTGATGACGGCTTCGGCAGCCAGAAAGGTTTCCAAGAGCCCTTCCTGCAATGCTTGTCTGTAAATGGCCGGAGTAGCGGGAACTACAATCAAACGCACTCCCGCTGCCGCTTTTCTGCCTTTTAAAATCTCTGCGGCGATTCTTAAATCCTCGATGCGGCCGTTGGTGCAGGAGCCGATCAAAGATTGATCAATTTTGACATTACCTGCCTGGCTGATGGGTTTTACATTGGAAGGCAGATGGGGAAAAGCAACCTGCGGTTCAATAAGACCTGCGTCAATTTCGATCACATCGCTGTATTCAGCGTCCTTGTCGGAAGAATAAAACGTATACGGACGTTTGGCTCTTTTTTCCACATATTCCCTGGTGATTTCATCCGGCGGGAAAATACCGTTTTTTGCTCCCGCTTCAATAGCCATATTAGCCATGGCCAGACGATCAGCCATCGGTAATTTACTTATTGTTTCACCTGCAAATTCCATGGCTTTATAAAGAGCGCCGTCTACGCCGATAAGCCCGATTATATGTAAAATCAGATCTTTGCCGGAAACCCATTTTTGCAAAGAACCATTGATGATAAATTTCATGGATTGGGGAACTTTAAACCAGAGTTCTCCCGTGAGCATTGCCGCCGCCAGATCGGTGCTGCCGACTCCCGTGGCAAATGCCCCGAGACCGCCATAGGTACAGGTATGGCTGTCCGCACCGATCACCAGGTCACCGGGCAGTACAATGCCTGCCTCCGGCAGCAGGGCATGTTCAATACCCACGTTACCACCTTCGTAAAAGTGGGTTATATTTTGTTCCAAGGCGAATTCACGCACGAATTTGCATTGCATGGCCGAGTTGATATCTTTATTCGGCGTAAAATGGTCCAGCACTAGGGCAACTTTATCTTTATCGAAGACTTTTTTGCCTCCCGCTGCGCGGAATTCCTTTATTGCTATCGGCGCGGTTATATCGTTGCCGAGGGCGATATCCACCCGGGCATTGATCAATTGGCCGGCATGAATGTCCTTAAGATCGGTATGCGCCATTAATATTTTTTCCGTGATTGTGTGTCCCATCTTTTCTCCTTGGTATAAGAATGTAGTTATGTGTATCTTATTTTCCGCCTTTATTCAACTTTAACCTTTTTTACATTTTCCTTAAGAAATTCCATTCTGTTAAGAGCATTGATGTAAGCTTTCGCCGAGGCAACGATTACATCCGGATGAGCGCCGCGGCCCATTACGGAATATTCTTTATATTTCAGCTGCACGGTTACTTCTCCCATGGCGTCGCTGCCGCCGGTTATCGCGTTCACGGCATATTTCAACAAAGGATAATTGGTCTTTGTAATATTCCTGATTGCGGTGAACGTTGCATCCACGGGGCCATTGCCGAAACCGGCATCGCGGATTTTTTCCTTCTCCACCTGCATTTCCATAGTCGCCGTGGGAATTGCCACATTGCCGCTGACAACATTCAGGTAAACCAGCTCATATTTATCCTTGCCGCGGTATACCTCTTCGTAAAGAATCGCTTCCAGATCTTCATCGTAAATATCCTTCTTGTTGTCAGCCAGTTCTTTAACTTTGGCGGCTACTTTGTTCAGTTGCTCATCGGTCAGGACATATCCCATTTTTTTATAATGCTGAAAAATAGCATTCCGTCCGGAATGTTTGCCCATAACTATATGGGTATCGGTTATTCCAACCGATTGCGGCGTCATAATCTCGTACGTGCTTTTTTCTTTAATCAACCCATCCTGATGAATGCCGGATTCATGGGCAAAAGCATTGGCGCCGACAATGGCTTTGTTCGGCTGCACCTGAATACCGGTTACCTGAGTTAAAAGCCGCGATGTTTTATATATCTGTTCGGTTTTGATTTTTGTCTGCAAACCGAAAAGATCTTTCCGGGTGTCCAGGGCCATGATAATTTCTTCCATCGCCGTATTGCCGGCGCGTTCACCAATGCCATTGATGGTGCATTCCACCTGGCGGGCGCCGTTTTTAATAGCGGCCAGAGAATTGGCAACAGCCAACCCCAGATCATTGTGACAATGAACGGCGATGATTGTGTTGCCCATATTCTTAACATTGGCAAACAAATAAGCAATCAGACTGCCGTATTCTTCAGGAATCGCATAACCTACGGTGTCGGGAATGTTTACCGTACCTGCCCCGGCGTCAATCACGGCGGAAACCATGTCCACCAGATAGTCTTTATCGGTCCGGGTTGCGTCCATTGCCGAAAATTCAACATTATCCGTATAGGAGTGAGCATGCGCGACCGCCGCAACCGCTTCATCGAGCACCTGCTGGCGCGATTTTTTCAACTGATATTTCAAATGGATATCCGACGAGGAAATAAAAGTGTGGATGCGCGGCGAAGCGGCGTTCTTGATGGCCTGCCAGGCTCGATCAATATCAGTTTTGTTGGCTCTGGCCAGACCTGCAATCTGACATTTTTTTATTTCTTTGGCGATGCGTTTGACGGCATCAAAATCACCTTCGGATGCTACCGGAAAACCGGCTTCAATTATATCGACACCCAGATTTTCCAGTTGTTTGGCAATTATCAGCTTTTCTTCCGTGTTCATGCTGGCGCCGGGTGATTGTTCGCCGTCTCTCAGCGTTGTGTCAAAGATGTAAATTCGATTTTTATCCTTCTTCATATCAATCTCCTTGTTAAGGTTTATTACAAAATAAAAAAGGCCGTGGGTTTTGCCACCCACGGCCTTTCAGGAAATCTGTTGTTTCTTATGTTTTACAGGTAACCCGAAAACAATGGGCGGATGGCCTTGGCTAATAAAAGGCGCAAAAGGGCGAGGCCTAGCAGCAGGGGTAAAAGACTGATGACTAAATATGTATCTTTTCTCGCACTGAACATTGTTTTTTCGGAAACCTTCTAAAAATTTTTAAATTATTCAAGCCTTCTAAATCATCTGCAAATATTTGTCAAAGATTTTTTGAAAGTATTTTCCGGATATTATTTTCTGTCGGCAACTCCCTGGGCGACCAGATCGCCGACCTCGCCGGTGCTGAAGCCCATGCGGCCGGCGGCCATACTCTTCAATTTGTTGGCGGTAACATCTCTCACCGTTTCTTCGATTGCCGTGGCCGCCTCTTGTTCGCCAAGGGTCTCCAGCATCATCGCTGCCGCACAAATGGCTGCCAGGGGATTGATTACCCCAAGTCCGGTATACTTCGGCGCCGAACCGCCGATCGGTTCAAACATGCTGACTCCTTCCGGGTTAATGTTGCCGCCGGCGGCCAGCCCCATGCCTCCTTGAGTTATGGCGCCCAGATCAGTGATAATATCTCCAAACATGTTGCCTGTAACCAGGACGTCAAACCATTCCGGGCTTTTCACCATCCACATGCAGGTTGCATCCACGTGATAGTATTCGCGTTTAATGTCGGGGTAATCCCTTTCTCCCATCTCATGAAACGCCCTTTCCCACAGACCGTACAGATAAGTCAGGACGTTTGTCTTTCCCACCAGGGCCAGGGTGTTGTTCTCTCCCTTGCCGGTGGCTTTCTTCCCGTATTTACGGGTGTACTCAAAGGCGTAGCGAAGACAACGGTCCACCTGGTGGCGCGTGTAGATAGCCGTTTGAACCGCCACCTCATGGGGTGTTCCCTTCATGGTGACACCGCCGGCTCCCGTGTACTGATCTCCGGTGTTTTCCCGTATGACACAATAATCAATATCTTTTGGGCCTTTATCTTTCAGCGGCGTATCCACACCGGGATAGAGGCGAATCGGGCGAAGATTGATGTATTGATCCAGCTCAAAACGGGCTTTCAGCAGGATGCCTTTTTCGAGGATGCCGGGAGCGACATCGGGATGCCCGATGGCACCCAGGAGAATCGCATTAAATTTTCTCAGTTCATCAACGGCGCTATCGGGAAGAATCTCGCCTGTGCGCTTATAGCGCTCTCCGCCGAAGTCGAACGTTGTGGTTTCATACTTAAAATCAAATTTTACCGAGGCCGCATTCAGTACTTTCAAAGCCTCATTAACTACCTCGGGACCTGTCCCGTCACCGGGTATAACTGCTATCTTGTGCATATAAACTATCCTTTCCCCATTATAAAACGAAGTTGATTTTTGAATTTGAAGGAGGAACTATAGAAAAAATGGTTTTTTATGTCAATGAAAGAATAAGTCTTCGAGGCAATTCCCTGTAGCCAGCAAAGTCAGGCACAGAATGCGACTTGGTATGATCATCTTCTACTCTGTTTGTGGTACAGCCTTGTCTTTGTTTTCCGTGCGATGTTGTTTTCCGAACAAAACGTACGGCCCGTCTGCTGCATTTGCCAGCGCAAAGCCGACCCAGCCGCTTTCCAAGAGCTCAATCTGGCGGTCAAAGTCCTGTCCCGCTTTCACCTTGACTGTTTCCGCCGGGCAGAATGATGCTTCCTCTTCCATATTACGATAAAAGATATACCGCCAGGTACCGCTGAATTTCGGCATCAGCTTGACGATCCACATGTTCAGGACAAATTTATCCTTCAGGCTGGCAATATTATGCGGCGCCACGACGGAACAAATACTGCAAATATTTCTTTTTTCTTCTTTTGCCCAGCTCATTACCGCCGCGCTCAGCCGAATCTGCAGAGAATTGCCGAAAAAATCAGGATCAACGGCGGAAACTGCCAAATGGCCGGTCAGGTGGCAAGAAAACCGGGTACTCTGCAACGGATTGTCGGGATCGTTTTCGGGATGACAATAAAGCACTCGAAAACCAACCAGGCGCTCTTCTACGAATGCGCCGGCGACAATGCCGCGGGGGCCCAGAAATTCCGCTACTGTTGCATCGGGATAACGCCAAAAGTTTTCCGGTCCGGCCGACCGGTTGACCATCAAATCATACAGTGCAAGAACCCGGAGCAGATCTCCGCCGCTTAGTCGCCGCAGCCGGCACTCGGCATATGTCCCCTCCTTTTGATTTTTTATTGGTACTGTTGCATCCATAGACCAATACTGACGCTGGCTATCGTTCATTTTTCTTCCTCTTGCTTTCAAAATCAGTTTGTTGACCGGCGCATGCAGAACACAAACGCGCCCACTGCGCCCAAATATAGCAGGCCGATAAGACCAATACCCGACTGAGTGGCGCCCCAGCCGCAGCCCCAGGCGAGCGCCATCGGTCCTGACATCTGGCCCATTTTCTTACACATGCTGAAAATCGCCAGCGCTTTGCCCCGCCCCAGCGCTTCGGTAGCGGGCAAATTCAGCAAATAGGTGTTTTGTGTGATCAAACCAATGCTGTCGGCAATGCCGAACAGAAAGATCGCAGTCAGAGCTGCCCCTGCTCCTCCCAGCAGAGAAAATTGCGCCAGCGCCGTCACGCCAATGCAGCACGCACCCGCTATTAACGGCAGGCTGCGCGACGGCCCCGCCAGGTATTTGCCGATGATCGGCCCAAGATAAACAATGCTGACCCCATAGATCATAAAAGCCCTGCCAATGTTGGCTCCGGAAATCCCCTGTGCATTGGCGTAAACCGGAAAAAAATAGTTGAGAAAACCGGTCAGACACAAAGCGGAAGGAATGGTAACCAAAAAAATCAGCGCCAGCACCGCCTTATCCCGTATAAAAGCTTTCCAGTCGCTCCCGCCGGCTGCTGCTGTAGTTGTCCCCGGAGCTTCGCCGTCCTGCCGGACAAAAAATGCCGCAAAAAGTCCGACCAGCATCAGCACGAAAACGGCGACAAAAAAGACACCGGAATATCCCAGGCGCTCCGCCAGCATTGCCCCCAAGGCGCAAGCGCAGATGTTACCGGCATAAATTCCCGCATTCAATGCAGAAAACCCCTTGGCCTTTGCTTCCGGCGTTTTCAGGCCGGCAACATATCCCCGCATGGCCAGCCACCCGAAACCGTAGCCGCAACCTACCACGCCGCGCGCGGCAATAAACGGCAGGATAGTTTCCGCCCAGCCCGACATAAGCGCTCCGGCCGCCAATAGCAGCAACCCGGCAAAAAACGGTGCCCGCCAGCCTTTTCGGTCAATAACGGCGCCTGCCGCCAGTGTGGTCGCGCCGGCGCAGAACATTTCCACCGAAATAGGCAGGCCGATCACTGCACTAGCTGGGAGGCCGCCCAGAGATTCCAGCATCGTTTTCGTATGCAATGGAATAATCGTAATGGATAAATCGACCGCCATAAAAAAGAGGAACGCCAGCGGCCGGATCACGCCGGCCCCTGTCGCCGTTTCGCCGTCTCCGGAACTTCTGGTACGGCCTTCAAGCAACAGGGACATAAAAATCAGTATTTCGCTCATGAAAAAAAAGGAGATCAACGTTACAGTGCCCGTATCCAGCAGCATGTCCCGTGTCCGCATGTCCAGATATTTTTGCGACAGCACGATTTGCAGGCGGGCAGTGGCTCCGGACGTATCCGCCTTCAGCAATTTTTCGTACCCCAGGTCATCCCTGCCGTCACCCGCTAAAGCAGGCGGTCTTTTTACCATGGCCGCCGCAGTATCAAAACGGACGGCCTCGATTTCCGGGACAAAGCGGGTAACCTGTTCCAGCCAGCGTTCCAGCGGCGGCAGTTGGGAGTATATAACGCCCAGCCCTATGACCCGTTCAATATCTTTGGCAATTATCTCTGCGGTGATCGCGGTGTTTTTCTTTACAGCCGCAACATAGATCTTCTGAAACTGTTCCTGGTTGATAACCGCTGATACCATTTGCGCACAGCCCAGCACAGCCGCCAGCAGGACCAATAAACGCCGGCGGCGAATATTGCCTTGCTCGTCAATAATCTTTACCAGCCGAAATATGGCCGCCAACAGAATCAGCGTGCAGGCAGCCACCGCCAGCAGGAGTTTGACCGTCATCGTTAAATATTCATCAATGCCGGCCATGGCTTCATCAAATACCAGCTCCAGGCTACCCAGCCAATGTGCGTCCTTATCGCGCAGCGGCAGAAAAATATGTACCTTGGCGCCTTCCCGTAAAACAATATGCGATTTGCCGGCAGCCTCGCCGCGAAATCCGGCCTGGGCCGCCTGCCGGGACGCAAGCCGGATGTTGTTTTCCGGCTGCCGGGAGTAGATAATCTGTCCTTCGGGACTAATCAGCCGGATGTTCTCAATGTTCGGCGCCCGCTCGTGAATCCGTTCCAATATTTCCGGCAAGCCGAAAAAATTATCGAGCTTCTTGCCATATTTTAATGCATACTCGATCGTACGCTTGGCTTCGCCACCCGCCACCACATAGTTACCGACAACCGATTCGGTATGGTTTTTCTTTAAGGAAGCTATGTTCATCCAACCGTTAAAACCCAGCACCAGGACTATAAGTAAAAATGACAAGCCCAGCACCAGCATCGGCGTTTTTTTCATCAAACCGGTCCCCCCGTTTCCGCAGGCCTTATGTATTATTCAATTTTTTGGTAAATTTCATCGGAAACCAAAAGAATTTCAAACGGTGGAAGATAATGGATTTTCGTCGCCACTTCCCAGTTCAGGACGATGTTGGGCGAATTCTCGTAAATTTGCGGCAGTTGGCCGGGTCGTTTTCCCCGAAAGATCTGCGCCATCGTCCGGGCCCCAAAACGGCCAATGCCGGTAAAATCGGCCCGGGCGACACTGAGTAGTGCGCCGTGCCGGACCTCCGCAGCCCCCTGCTGGGCGAAAATCGGAATATCCCTGGCATGCAGCGGTCGGTACAATTCCGGAAGATCCTTCACATTGCGATCCATATACAAGCCGCTGTAAAGCGCGTCAATACCCTGATCCAGCAGTGCCTTATACGCCGCTGCCATTTGCCGCACATGTGCGTCCCGATTAGCTTGCCGGTCTCTGACAGTTGTCCGGCAAACAGTAAAACCTCGCTCGGCCGCCACCTTTTCCACGTCGCTTACCGCGGCGTACAGCCTGCCGTCCGGCGTGTCATCATAAACAATCCCCAATTTTTTAAAAGCAAACAAATCGTGAAAAATTTCCAGTTGCCTTCGATAACGCCCCGGGTCGACGTGTCCCCAGACATGCGCCCGTCCGGAATTGCCGGCAGTCTTCACAATGCCTGCCGCCACGGCGTCGCTGGTTGAAAAAACCATTGTCGGTACGGTATGCTCGTCGTTGGCCAGCAGCTTTCCTGCCTGCGTTCCCATCACAATCAGCAGATCTACATCGTGCCGTGTATTGAAACGTTCGATAATGCGGCGAACTGTAGCTCTGGCGGCGGCTTCATCCCCCAGCTCCAGACTGTAATATGCATCCGGCACGAATTCCAGATACCGGCCGCCACCGTTTGCTCCGAGCCAATTCCAGATCATTCGGGTGTCCTTCTGGTCTGCGGGAAAAGGGCATCCGGCCGCGTTGACCAATCCCAGTTCTGAAAGTCCCCGTGCCAGCGAGTGTAACGTACCGGCGTAATTGGCAAAGCGCCCTGACTCGCAGTAAGCGATCCGCCAGGGTTTGTCCCGGTTCAAGCGCGGTTGTTCCCGGACGGTGTTCGCCGCTGTCAGCTGTACTGTCCAACAGGCGGCCAGCAGCAGTGCCCCGGCCAACAAACAAAATCCTGTCACTTTGCCGGATCTCTTCATGCCTGCGCTTCCTTAACGCCCAGGTAGGTCAAGGTCAGCACGGTGATATCATCATACTGCGGCATTCCGGCCGCAAATGTTTCTACACTTGTCACCAGGCAACGGGTCATTTCTTTTGTGGTTTTCGGGACGCAACCAATAAGAGCCTCTTCCAGCCTGGATTCAGAAAATTGTATGTCGCAGGCGTCAACCGCTTCGGTAACACCATCAGTATACAGGACCAGGGAATGTCCCTTGGCCAAAGTCAATTTTTCGTTATGGTATGGGACATCCTCCATTATGCCAAATGCAACGCAGGGCGCCAACCGGACAGCTCGTACGCTGCCGGCGTTGCAGATATATGGTGGGGGATGTCCGGCATTGCACATTTCGATTTCACCGGTCCGAATATCAAGGATCCCGCCACACACTGTAACAAACATCGTCTCGCTGTTGTTTCGGCACAATTCGTTATTGACTTTGTGAAAAATTTCCGCACAGCTGACTCCCGGGTCGGCTTTCGCCTGAATCAGCGTTTTGGTGACTGCCATGAACAAGGAAGCCGGCACCCCCTTACCCGAAACATCGCCGACGATAAAACAGAAACGGTTGTTATCAATGTAAAAAAAATCATAAAAATCACCGCCAACTTCTTTTGCCGGCTGCAGCACGGCAAAAACATCAAATTCCGGCACTTCGGGAGGTGTCGGGAAAATTTTCGGCACCATGCTCATCTGGATGCTCCGGGCCACATTCAATTCGTACTCGATTTGTTCCTTGATTGATTTGATGTGCTGTTCTTCCAGCAGATTGTGGACAAACAGTAAAAAAACCCCGACCGCCAGCGTGTTGCCAATGATCAAAGGCAGCCGTACATTTTTTTCCACCAGCAGAGCCTGGGCAAAATCCGGCACAAATAAAAATGTCAGGCTGCCGGCAAATATTTCAAAACAAATGGTAAATACCACTGCTTCCCGCGTGGAAATCAATTCCTGCCGCGCACGTCTGTACCTGGCGTATATGCCGGCCAATAAGCCGGCCAGGATACCTGCCAGCACCGCCGAACGAACCGATGGCCCCCCCTGCAGATAGCGGTGAACGCCGCCAATCAGGCCGACGGCCAGACCGACGGCCGGGCCGCCGATAAATCCGGCGAGCAAAGCACCGGTATGGCGCAAGCTGACCACTGCGCCGTATGCGGGAATGGCGTTGAGGGCCGCATACAGTGAAAAACTACCAAAAATAGCACTCAAAAAAAGCTGTTGGTTAAGCGTAGTGGTATGAGTCAACTCTAAAAGGCTGGTCTTTTTTTGGATCAACAAATAGGCGATAACAATCATAACGCAGCCGGTGCTGATTACTGCTGACGTTAAGGAAAGAAACGAAGAAACCACACAAACACCTCGCTTGTGAAATCTGTCGGCCGTTCCGGATTCCATTCGGTTGCCGCAGAGCACGCTATCATCGTTCGAGAATTTTGTCATTATTATCTCGAAAAATATCTTTTTTTCATTTTTAAATGGCCGATTATTTAAACGGCACCGGTCAATCAGAGCCGGTTACCCGACAATGCTATTGGCAGGGATCTTTTCCAATTGACGGATAACGGGTAAATGCAAGGCCGTTGACAACCAACATCTCGTTACTTATTATAAAATCAACTGAACTCTATTTTGACTTGTGGTACTAGTATTCGAGGCCGAACGCTGTATAATATATATTTCTTTAATGTGAGGTTAGCCATGACTTTACCTGCCAAAGAAAAGTTCAGATGCGAGATGCTTTCCTGGGGTAGCATTATCAGAAACTCAAGAAGTCTTGCCTGGATGGTAAGAAATTCGGGATATTCACCGGAGATTATTGTGGCCATCGGCAGAGGGGGCTATGTTCCTGCCAGAATTCTTTGCGACTACCTTCTTATTCACGATCTGGCATCGATTAAGGTTGAACACTGGGGAACCTCCGTTGTCAACGAAAAAGCAATCATCAAGTTTCCACTCCGTGCTGACATCAGAAACAAAAAAGTCCTGCTCGTCGACGATATCACCGATACCGGTGACACTCTGAAGGTTTCTCTCCAGTACCTGAAAAGATTCCGGCCGCAGGAGATAAGAACTGCTATACTGGTGCACAAAATACGCTCCACGATAGTCCCTGATTACTTTGTTAAAAAAATTGTAAAATGGCGGTGGGTCATTTTCCCCTGGCATCGCATGGAAGATCTGTCTGAATTTATCAAGAAACTGAAAGCAGAGGGTATTTGCTCCGAAAGCGATCTGAGAAATGCCCTTAAGCAGAGGCATGATATGGATATCCCGATTGATACGATTCGGGAAGTTTTATCGATCATCGGCTGATACAGAGTTCGCATTCTTTGCCTAACTTTGTTGGCTGCGTCAGATTGGGCAATGGAATAAAAAACTATACAAGGATGAAAGAAATGGGTCAACATGATGCCTGGAAAAAACCTCCGAAACTTTGGAGATTAAAGACAAAAGCCTGTCACGTCGGTTTTAATCCCTTTTTGTCGATGGGAACCGTGAGACCTCCCATTTACACCAGTTCCACATTTGCGACTGAAAGCGCCGAAAAGCTGGAACACATGTTCCGCCGGGCCTATGGTAAAGAGCCTGAGCTTCCTCCGGAAGATGAATGGCCCATATATACCCGCGTCTCCAATCCCAATTTCATTATGCTGGACGACAAATTGCAATATATTGAATATGGAGCGGAAAATACGAGAGTCGTTTATTTCCCCAGCGGATTGTCAGCGATTTTTACTACTATAATGGCCTTATGTAAACCGGGAGATACATTACTCTTCAGTTATCCGGTCTATGGTGGAACAGACCACCAGATCAGAAATATACTGCCGGAAAAACTAGGAATAAAGACACGCGAAATTAACGCCTGTGATTTGTCTCTGACTGAGCAAGTTATTAAGGAAGAGGCTAAAAATCTCCAGGTAGTATTTATCGAAACTCCGGCCAATCCGACCCTGGCCATGATTGATATTGAACAGATTGCCGAGGTGACCCATAAATATTCCGATGCGGTACTGATTGTTGACAACACCTTTATGTCGCCAATATTACAGCATCCTTTTAAACACAACGCCGATATCATCGTCTATTCGGGAACCAAATCCATCGGAGGACATTCCGACTTAATTTCAGGATTTGTTATCGATAAGAACATTCAACGTGCGTCCTTAATCAATTCCATACGCGTCATCACCGGTCCGACCCCCAGTGTTTTTGATGCCTGGCTGCTGTTGCGCTCTTTAGATACTTTGGAAATCAGGATTAAACAGATGCAGGAAAATGCCGCGAAAGTAGCCCGCTTTCTCCTGAACCATCCCAAGGTGGAACGCGTGATTTATCCCGACTTATTTGATACGCATTCCGAGCAATGGCGGATATACAAGAAACAATGCGACGGACCCGGCTCGATGATCACGTTCGATCCCATCGGAGACAAGGAAAACTCCTATACGGTTTTAAATAACCTGGAAATCTTTTATCTGGCTGTCTCTCTGGGAGGCGTAGAGTCGCTGGCGGAGAATCCCTGGTATCACACCCATTCGGATGTGAGTGAAGAAATCAAAGCAAAGGCGGGAATGAAACCGCAAAGCATAAGGTTGTCCATAGGCCTCGAAGATGCCGATGATCTTTGCGACGATCTCAATCATGCGCTTTCTTTAATTAGGAATTAGACCGATTTTTACTTTTCCTGAACCATTTTTGTTATTTCGGCAACAATCTCGGGATTAGCCAGGGTCATGACATCGCCCACATCCATCTCGTTGGAAATAGCGCCGAGGACGCGACGCATAATTTTCCCCGACCTCGTCTTGGGCATATCCGGAACGATCCATACCTTTCTCGGCCGCGCAATCGCACCAATTTCCGCAACAACGGCATCCTGAATCCTGCTGGCAAGTTCATTGCTGGGAGTGTACCCGGGCCGTAAAGCAACATACAGATCCGGCTCTTTCCCTTTCAATTCATGTTTCACCGGAACAACGGCGGCCTCTGCTACTTCCGCAACGGTCATAGCGGCTGATTCAATTTCCTTGGTGCCGAGCCTGTGTCCGGAAACATTGATAACATCATCAATTCTGCCGAGAATGCGAACATAGCCGTCGGCGGCGATGACGGCGGCGTCACCCGTCAAATACGGCCAGTCCTGCCATCTTTTACTGTTGGGATCCTTGCAGTATTTTGCATAGTACTGTCGAATATAGCGGTCACGATCACGCCAGATGGTCTGGAAGCTGCCGGGCCACGGATTCTGGATGCAGATGTTTCCTGCTTTTCCAGTGCCGGGAGGAATGACGTTACCATCATCATCAAACACGATCGGATGAATACCCGGAACGCCCGGGCCGGCGCTTCCCGGCTTCATGGGTTGAATCGCCGGCAGGGTGCTGCAAAGGAAGCCGCCGTTTTCGGTCTGCCACCAGGTGTCGCAGATGACCGCTTCACCCTTGCCGACAGTATGGTAGTACCACTTCCATACTTCCGGTTCGATCGGTTCCCCGACGGTGGTCATATGTTTAAAGTGATAGTTGTATTTCTGCGGCTCATCAGGCCCCAGCTTTCTCAAGGCGCGAATGGCGGTAGGCGCGGTATGGAAGATGTTGACGTCGAGTTCCTGAGCGATCCTCCACGGTCTTCCGGCATCCGGATAAGTGGGAATACCTTCATAAACAACCGTGGACGCGCATATTGCCAACGGGCCATAGACAATATATGAATGGCCGGTGATCCATCCTATGTCCGCCATGCACCAGTAAACATCTTCAGGATGAATATCCTGGATATACTTGGATGTACCAGCCACATAGGCGAGGTAACCGCCGGTGCTATGCTGAGTGCCCTTGGGCTTTCCGGTCGTGCCGCTGGTATACATCAGAAAGAGAGGAGCAGTCGCTTCCATCGGCGCGGGATCTATCCTCGCTCCGGAAAAATTTTTCAACAGATCATTGACGAAGAAATCCCGGCCTTCAACCATGAGTGTCTTGGCGGAATATTTGCCGGGATAACGCTGCCATACAAGAACCTTATCCACCTTCTGGTTTTCGCGGGCCGCATCAGCGACAGCGATGTCGGCCTTCTCCTTGTGATCAATAAGCTGTCCGCCTCTGTAATAGGCATCCGCCGTGATCAGAACATTGCTGCCGGAATCAACGATCCTGTCCGCACATGCCTTGCCGCTGAAACCTCCGAAAACCTGCGAGTGAATGATGCCGAGCCTGGCACAGGCCAGCATCGAAATGACAAGTTCAGCCATCATCGGCATGTGCAGGGTAACGGTGTCGCCGGCCTTCAGTTGGCAAAAGTCCTTCAGGACCGCTGCAAACTCATTTACCCTGACATAAAGCTCCTGGTACGTAATGTGCTCAATTTTTTCGTTCTCAGGCTCGGGGACAAAATGAACGGCCGTTTTATTTTTATGCTGGGCCAGATGCCTGTCGATGCAGTTGTAACTGGCATTGATCCTGCCGCCGACAAACCACTGGAAACAAGGGGCATCGCTTGTATCCAGAGTTGTATGCCAACGTTCATACCACGACAAAAGATCGGCATACTCATTGAAGCAATCGGGGAAATTTTCCAGGCTGAAACGTTCAAGAATTTTGGGATCGGTCATATTGGCTTGGGCAATAAACCGGGCGGATGGATAGTAAAACTGCTCATCTCCCAGGTGCACCGCAATTTCAGCTTCCGACGTTTCCGTGACTTCTTTTTCGCTCATAGATGCTCTCCTTTGATTTTGATGACTGCATCAACTCCCACGTTCTTCCCCGAGTGTAATGTTATAAATTAGTCAACGACTTAGCTTACATACAAAATTTACTCTTAAAAATTTTAATATCAAGGGAAATTTTTTGACTGAGTGTTTTTATAATTTTAAATTTATGCTACATTTAAAAAAACCATGCCGGAAAGGACAAACTATTATGAAAAGAAGGATTATTTTAAGCATTTTTTTCATGTTATTTTTATTTTCATACTCTCATGCGTCCATTCTTGACGTGATAAAAGAGAATCTGGACAGCACAATCGAAAACAAGTCCGCAAGTGGTAAAATTGACTTGGGGCTCAGAGAAGCTCTGAACGTCGGCATTAAAAATACCATCGAGTATCTGGGAAAGAAAGACGGATATTTTGCCAATGCTGCAGTAAAGATACTGCTCCCCGAAGAAGTCAGAAAAACGGAAACCATTTTGCGCGGCATTGGCTATGGGCCGCAACTGGATGAATTTACGCTCAGCATGAACAGAGCTGCGGAAAAAGCCGCACCCCTGGCGGCTGATATTTTTGCAGAAGCAATTGCAGATATTTCTTTTGATGACGCCAATAAAATTCTTAGGGGAGGCAATACGGCGGCAACCGATTATCTCAAGAGCAAGACGTACAACAAACTGCTTGAGCATTTTCAGCCGGCAGTACGCAAAACGATGAGCGAGTATAAGGTTACTCAGAAATACGAAGCAATAACCGGTAACATACAGAGCCTGCCTTTGGTCGGTAAAATTATAAATCTTGATGTGAATCAGTATGTTTCATCGAAAGCACTGGATGGATTATTTTACGTTCTGGCCAAGGAGGAAACCAGTATCCGCACAAATCCAAAAGCAAGAGTTACTGAAGTGCTGAAAGAAGTTTTTAAATAGTTTATTCCATTTCCAAATCAAGCGCTCCCTTTATTGGTAAAGCCTGCCCCGGCGCAGGCCGGGGGCGTCGGCTTCCTCAACGCCTCGTCGCCTCCTCCTAGCTGCCGCGGTATCATCATTGATTTGGAAATGGAATTAGAACCGAGGATAGTGTGAAAGAAAAAGCTGACGTCTGGGATTTTTTTGATCGTTTATACTGTGTATCTTTGAGGGAACGAGAAGATCGGCGCCAATCGGCGCTCAGGGAATTTTCCAAGGTTGGACTGGCTGAGAGAGTCGAGTTCGAGTTGGGTGACCATCATCCTTTTAATATGGAGCAGGGAGTATATGAATCCCATATGACATGCCTGCGTAAAGGTTTGGAGGCAGGAGCAAGAAATATCGTTATTTTTGAAGATGATGTCGAATTTGACCGTTTTGATCCGGAACGACTGCGAAGTTGCACTGAATTTTTGAAACAACATCCACAATGGAAAGTTTTGCTTCTGGGAGCTTTAATCTGCTCCAGTGGTAAAACTGCAAATCCGTGTGTACAGAAAGTTCGTTATCAGAGTCTTACTCATGCGTACGTATTAAACCGGCATTATGCGGAAACTCTGGCATATGAGCCCTGGCAGGGCATTGTTAACGACACTATCTTTCAACCGTTGACTGATGATGTTTATGCAATTTATCCTATGTGCGCATTTCAAAAATATTTTACCTCGGATAATTACAAGTATCCTCAACTCGTGCTGATCAGACGTTTGTTGGGTGGACTTAATCGCATTCAGAAGGCATTTGAATTCTACCATCGGCATAAATTCAGTATTTATACTGCTCATGTTTTTGTCGTTCTGCTTGTATTGTTCATTTTCTTCTACCAATGAAATTCCCGCCTGTTCTACCCTGGCTGCCGGCAGAAATATACGGCGTCTTCATGATTGGGCAAATAAAAAAACACCCCGTGACGGGATCGCCACGGGGTGTTTTTACATTTTATGCTGAATAAAATAATTACTTCTTGATTATGTAATCTGCAACTGCTTCAACACGTCTGTTCTTCTGACGGCCTTCCTTTGTTTTGTTGGAAGCGATGGGTTTATCCTCACCGTATCCTACCGCTGTCAGACGTTTTGCATCGATACCGCCTTTTTCAACCATGTATTTCTTTACAGCGTCAGCCCGTTTCTGGGAAAGTTTCTTATTGTATGCGGCTTTACCTATGCTGTCCGTATGTCCTTCAATTGTTACATTGAGATCCGGGTATTGCTTCATCACTGTTACTAGGTCATCGATGTCCTTGTAGTAACCTTTCTTAATGGTTGCCTTGTCAAAATCAAATTCGACATTCAGGGTGGTTCTGCCCTTCTCTATGATTTCTGGTTTAGCTTCTTCAACCGGAGCCGGCTTTACTTCTTCAACCGGAGCTGCAGGAGCGGGCTTTGCTTCCTCAACAACTTTCTTTGCTCCACCAAAGGCGAAACTCAAACCTACCGTGTAAAGAAGATCGTTATGAACACTGTCGAAAGGAATGACGTGACGTACGTCAGCACGCACGGCAATATTTTCCGTTACGAAATATTTAGCACCGATACCGTAATCAGCTGTTATTTTATCTCTCTTGCCTTCTGTCGTATCTTCATTCGCATTGGAATAATGCACACCACCAACACCTATCGCCAAAAACGGAACAAATTTACTATCCGGGAAAAAATGAAGCAACCCTTCCAGTCCATAACCTAAGAAATCAACACTTTCATTCGAATGCGTGATACCTGTTGGAACATAATGAGCATATCCTTCAAGTCCAAAATATTTGGTAAAATTGTAACCTGCCCGCAATCCCACGCTCAACGAGTTGTCCATGTCTTCATTGCCTTCAAACATGTAGCCGCCGATTGTCGGTGAAATTGTTACCGATCCCGCTCTCACTTGTGCATATGAACTAGTAAAAGCGAATAACATCATCATGATAACAAAAAGTACAACTTTCTTTTTCATTATTTCCTCCTTTACGTTTTTATTTAAAATACGCAAATCAATACCTTTTACCAATTTATTGATTTGAGTTTTTTCGTTATTTTTGACTTTGTACATCTTTAATTCCCTTATGTCAATAAAAGTCTTATGAAAATGTTGTGTTAAAGAAGAATAAAATAATTGGACTTATCTGAAATGAAGGATTAGCTGCCACAACCAGCTTCCTCATAAAGGATTTTTTATATTTGATTGACATATAGTATTGATTTTATTATAGCCCTTTTCGTTAACTCGTTTTAACAAGGCAATTTTTAGCTCTATACGCGACTACGAACATCTTTCGCAATTGGAAATGGCGATGGAAATAACTGATGGCAAACAAGGGTTGCAGCGTATGAAAGACATGGAAAAAATTATAGAAACATTAGGTAAAAACCAGGAAATTGCCCAAAAATTTTTCGAAATCGAAACAAGCGTTTTATCTATTCTCAATTTCAAGGATTTTCTGGAGAAGCTATTAACGGAAATACAAAATAAGCGGGATATCCCCTACGTGTGGATATCTCTGATTGACGGCAGTGACGCCGCCAACATGATCAGGAAATCCGCACCGTCAAAAATTCTGAAGGAACGCACGAATCCAATTAGTCGAGAGACGTTTCTCAAGCTTACCAACAATTCAACGGATCCTATCCTGATCAATAATAATTTGAGTTCTTTCCATGTACTGCTTCCCGACTCATATAAAAATCGTGTACAATCACTGGCCATTGCTCCCCTTACTCTTGATGGAGAGATTATCGGGAGCCTTAATCACGGCGATCATTCACCATCACGCTATGAACCGGAGATGGATACAACCCTGCTCAAGCAGCTGGCAACAATTGTTTCTATCTGCCTGTCCAATGTTATGGCTCATGAAAAACTGCATATTTTAGCTTCAACAGACCCCCTCACTCAATTAATAAACCGCAGGGTCATGGAACAAATCCTCAAAAAAGAATTAGCACGCGCCAAGCGATACGAAACTCCGCTGACGGTGGTTTTCCTCGATGTGGACGATTTCAAAAAGGTGAATGATCAATTTGGTCATAAAGCAGGTGATTTTGTCCTGAAATATGTGGCCGGCAGATTATTGCAGATGACTCGTGGAAGTGATGTTGTGGCGAGATTTGCGGGCGACGAGTTTGTCATTATCCTTCCCAACACTCTTATCAGCGAAGCATCTGAACTGGCAAACCGCCTGAAATCTTTTTTTATTGATCATCCTCTGGATTTTGAAGGCACTGCCATTCCGATTTCTATAAGTTTTGGCCTATCCTGTATCGAGCAGGAAATTGACGATGCCAATGCCCTCCTGAAAAACGCGGACGCCATGCTTTATAAAGCAAAAAAGCACAAGAACACAGGACATTCTCATACGTAGCACATAAAACGTCATGTATGACCGGGCAAGAACTCGGGATCAATCCCATCAGCGGGAAACTTTAATCCGGGCTCCACTGATTTCATCAACAAAGTCGGTTCAAGGACATGGCGGGTTTTACTGCCGTCGGGCAAGATTAAAAGCAAGCGAGTTAATATTGGCGATAATGTTTTCTTTCAGATGAAGACGAATAACTTTTCTTCCGAGTTTGATCAGCGCCTGTCTGTCGCCCATGGCCTGCGCCGCTTTAATCGCGCCAAAGGTGAGTGAGGAATCGGAAGATCCCGGGTAATCAGGCACCTCTATATCCCGAATATCGTTCGAGGTAAGTTGAATAAACAAACCATGCCCGGCATCGCCTTTATGCAGCTGACCCGTCGAATGTAAATAGCGCGGTCCATAACCGACTACTACCGCCACTTGGTATTTCTTCCTGATTGACTCCTGCAACTTAAGCAGAGCTGCCTCCACTTCCTGTGATGGTGTGAGGTAAACCTGCAGACAGACGTAGGCATCGGTTTTTGCCACAGTCAGAAAACCTGCCAACGCTTCGGCCGGTGTAGCAGCGGACGGGCAGCCGTAAACATCGCAATCTTCCGTCGTCAGGGCTGCTTTTTCCTGCGGCAGTTCTTTTTCCCTTCGGTAAAGGTCAATCATCCGGCGGGTTAGAACTTTACTGGCCTCCACATTCGGTTGATCGAAGGGATTGATGCCCAGCATGTGTCCGATTACGGCAGTAGCCATTTCCCAGAGAAACATCTGTTCGCCTAACTGAAGCTGGTTGGCAACTCTGACCGTGATTAGCGGATGACCGGCATCAATAATGGCGGAAACTTTGGGAGATTTTATTTTTTCTTTATTGTGAAAAATTACAAATAAACGATCATCATTGTAACGTGCCGGAGCGTTCAACTTTTCAGCGCAGACAGGCAAAATCCCTCTGCCTTCCTTGCCGGTGCTTTCGGCAATGAGTTGTTCCAGCCAGCCGCCAAAAGGCTTCCATGACGGCGGGAAAATAAGAGTAAGTTTGTCGCGTCCATTTTGCGCCAGGGCCCCTAAAACAGTTCCTATAACGGCACCGCCGGAATTCAATTTGCCGGTAAAAAACTCGGCTTTTTCATTTTCCGCAACAGCCCGGGCGTTGCTCAAAATGCCTTCAACATCAACACCCAAAAGAGCGGCGGGAACTATACCCGGAAAGGCCAGCGCCGAATAGCGGCCTCCGACGGCGGGATTGCTTAAAAACACATGTCTTAATGACAGCCTGTGTGCAAGCTCCTCCATAGGGCTTTCGGGATCGGTAATAAATATAAAATTACGGCAAGCCTGTTTACCTGCTTTCTTCCGGGCTGAATCATAAAAGTAATGAAACAGCGAAACGGTTTCCAGGGTTGTGCCCGATTTGGAAGAGACGAGAAAAAGAGTTTTGGCCCAATCCAGTTGATATGCAAGCCGGAAGATAGTCAACGGATCGGTTGTATCTAAAATATGTAATTTTGGATGTCCCTCGCGGCTGCCTGACATTCGGACAAATACTTCTGCGGCCAAACTGGAACCGCCCATGCCCAGGAGGACAACATCTTTATAGCCTTCAGCGATCAATGGAGCTGCTACGGTACGAATATAAGGCAGTTTTTCCATTGTTTCGCCAGGCGCATAAAGCCAGCCCAGACGATTAATAATGCCGTCCGGCTTTGATTTCCAGACTGTATAGTCCCCATCCCAGATGCGTTGAATAATCCTGTCTTTCCGCAACGATTTTAATGCAGCAAGAACCGTACTTTCATACGTACCCAGGAAATATTCAACGTCCGTAGCAATCATCCTTTCCCCTGTGGCTAGAAATTGAGCATCTCTTTAGCGGCAGCGATAATGTTGTCTTCCGTAAACCCGAATTTTTCAAACAGTACCGGAGCGGGTGCGCTGGCGCCGAAACTTTCCATTCCGATAATTTTTCCTGCCAGTCCGGTATAATGCTCCCAGCCTAACTTGACGCCTGCCTCGACAGCGATGCGGGCGGTAATTTGCGGCGGCAGGACTTCGTTCCGGTATTCCTGCGGCTGACGGTCAAAAATACTCCAGCAGGGCATCGAAACAACACGGACCTTCATGCCTTCGGCCGCCAATTTACGCGCTGCAGCCAGTGTAACCGCAACTTCCGAACCTGTCGAAATAAGTATTATGTCTGGCCGTGCCGCCGATTCCCATAAAATATAACCACCCTGCCTGGTATTGGCCGCCGGAGCGCAGATGGTACGATCCAGCACCGGCAAATTCTGACGGCTGAAGACAAGCACCGTCGGTCCGTTGGTTTTGGACAAGGCCATCTGCCAGGCTTCCACAACTTCATTGGCATCCGCGGGCCGGATTACCGTCAGATTGGGAACCTGCCGCATATTCATGATCTGTTCTACCGGCTGGTGCGTGGGGCCGTCTTCGCCGACGCCGATGCTGTCGTGCGTAAAAATGAATATCACCCGCAAACCCATTAAAGCAGCCAGGCGCATGGGAGGACGCATGTAATCGGCAAAAGTGAGAAATGTTGCGGTATATGGAATGAACCCACCGTGCAGAGCCAGACCCACGGCGATGGAACCCATGGCATGCTCCCGCACTCCAAAGTGAATATTGCGCCCCAGATAGCTCCAATCACCTCCAACCATGCCGTGCAGTCCCCGGGAGGAAGTAGCGGGACTCTGGAAATCTCCATAGTTTTTAAGCCAAGTGAATGTCGATGGATTGAGATCGGCTGATCCCCCCGCCATTTCAGGAATTTTCGCGGCCAACGCCTGCATTAAGGTTTCCGAAGCTTTCCGTGTAGCCACATCTTTGGAACCGGCGGGGAAGGGGCTGAGAGCCGTTTCCCAATCCAGGGGTAACCCGCTACTCATAATACGGGAAAATTCAGCAGACAACTGCGGAGCAGCTTCCTTATACTTCTGAAATTCTTCCTGCCATTCTCTTTCTGATTTTTCGCCGCGTGCAATCGCCCGGCGAAAATATTCGCGAACATCATCCGGTATATAAAAAGACGATTCCGCAGGCCAGCCCAGTGCCAGTTTGGCGCCCTGGAGTTCATCAGCACCGAGCGGCGCTCCATGGGCATCAGAGCTGCTTTGTTTATGAGGTGCGCCGCAACCGATTATCGATTTAATGCAAACCAGGGAAGGCCGATCCGTTTCCTTTTTCCCTTTTTTGATAGCTCTGTCAATCGCCGCCACATCATTGCCGTCTTTTACCTTCTGAACATGCCAGCCATAGGCCTTGAAGCGCATTTCCAAATTTTCGGTAAATGACAATGCCGTGGACCCGGCCAGGCAAACACTATTATCATCATAAAGAACAATTAATTTACCTAAACGCAAATGACCGGCCAGTGCGCAGGCTTCCGCCGTAACACCTTCCATCATATCGCCGTCACTGGCTATCACATAAGTATAATGATCGATTATTTTTGCGTCTTCACGGTTAAACCGCGCCGCCAGATGCGCTTCCGCAACAGCCATGCCCACAGCATTAGCCAGCCCCTGCCCCAGCGGGCCTGTGGTTACTTCCACACCGGGAGTGTGGCGAAATTCAGGGTGGCCGGGTGTGAGGCTTTTCCATTGCCGAAAGTTTTTAATATCCTCCAGCGAAAGATTGTAACCCGTAAGATGAAGCACCGCATATAAAAGCATGGAAGCATGGCCTGCGGAAAGTACAAACCGGTCGCGATCCGGCCATTGCGGATTTTGGGGATTATGCTTCAAGTGTTTTGTCCATAGGGTATATGCGGCGGCGGCAGCGCCCAGCGGCATGCCGGGATGGCCGGACTTTGCTTTCTCAATAGCATCGGCTGCCAGAAAGCGGATTGTATTGATGCATTTATTTTCCAAATCTTGTTTCCCTGACATAAAAAAGCTCCTTTGAATGAAGTAAGACCCATTTAAAACAAACATTCAATTAATGCACTAAAAATTTATATTTTTTACGCCGGCCATCGTACTTATGACTTTTGGTTTTCCGGACATCTTTTTATCTTCATTGAATAAATTTTCACCTCACGGAATTCATTTTGGCAGCTAAGAAAAGTATTTGCGGTTGAATTAATCGGAAATTTAATATATCAACCCGGCAAAAATATGCACAATTTGTCACGCCGGTGCTTCATAACATGCTAAAAATTTCGAGTGAAGCGAGGTAATCTATTTTCAGGAGCATTAAAAAAATGGTTAAGAAAGTTACAGTTGTCGGTGCCGGAAACGTTGGTGCAACGGCGGCGCAAAGACTTGCCGAAAAAGAACTTTGTGACGTTGTACTGGTTGATATTATTGAAGGTGTGCCGCAGGGAAAGGCTCTGGATCTGGCCGAGGCCGCGCCTGTGGAAATACATGACGCCCATGTCACCGGCGCGAACTCCTATGAGGCTTCCGCCGACTCCGACATCGTTATTATCACGGCGGGAATGCCCCGCAAACCCGGCATGAGCCGCGATGATCTTCTGGCTACGAACAAAAACATCATGAAAAGCGTAACAAAAGAAGTTGCCAGGTATGCTCCGCAAGCTATCCTGATTATCGTCAGCAATCCTCTGGATGCGATGTGTCATGTAGCAATGGAGGAGAGCGGCTTTCCGAAAGAAAGAGTAATCGGTATGGCCGGTGTTTTGGATTCCGCCAGATTCCGCGCTTTCATTGGGGCAGAACTTGATGTGTCCGTCGAAAATATTCATGCTCTTGTTTTAGGCGGCCACGGAGACACCATGGTGCCGCTGCCGCGTTTTTCCACGGTTTCCGGAATTCCCATAACGGAATTGCTGCCTGCTGCGCGTATCGAAGAGTTAGTAACCAGAACCCGCAACGGTGGCGCGGAAATTGTCAGCCTGCTCAAAACCGGCAGCGCCTATTATGCGCCCGCTTCCGCAGCGGTAGAAATGGCCGAATCTATTCTAAAAAATAAAAAGAAGATACTGCCCTGTGCCGCATATCTGGAAGGCGAGTACGGCATTTCCGGCCTGTTCGTCGGTGTCCCGGTCAAACTGGGTAAAAACGGCATAGAACAGATTATTTCATTAAATCTTGCAGATGAAGAAAAACAGGCGCTGATGAAATCAGCCTCAGCGGTGCAGGAATTAGTGGAAGCAATGAAAAAAATGTAACTTAAAAAATGGCGGAGAGAGCGGGATTTGAACCCGCGGTACACCTTTGTGGGCATACACACGATTTCCAGTCGTGCTCCTTCAGCCGCTCGGACATCTCTCCTGTTTTGATTATATTGGGCCATTCCACGATCAATGTCAGACTTAAGCGCTGCAGCCCCCCTCTTTTGTAAAGAGGGGTTGGGGGAGATTTTACAAAGTGTAATTAAAATCCCCCTCTATCCCCCTTTACAAAAGGGGGAAGTGAAAGGTAACTTTCTCAAGTCAACGACATTGATTTCAAGATGGCAAATTAATTATCAAAAAGCAATTACTAAATTTTTAAACTGGCGGAGAGAGGGGGATTCGAACCCCCGTGGGAGCTTGTGGCCCCCAAATCGATTTCGAGTCGATCCCGTTACGACCACTTCGGTACCTCTCCGCTTATTTTCATACCGCTTTGATTTCAGCGGCATTACTTTACCGAAACGGCGGCGGATGTTACTCTTTTTTCCCGAAAAAATCTACTGATAATTTCGCCGCATTCTTCTTTTAGAATTCCTTGCGTCACGGCAACCTGATGATTTAGCCGTTGATCAGTCAAAACCTGATATAAAGAAGCAACAGCGCCATATTTCGGATCAAACGCTCCGAAAATCACCCGCGCCAGTCGTGCCTGAATAATTGCACCCGCGCACATGATGCACGGTTCCAGCGTTACATATAGTTCGGCGCCGGTCAGTCTGTAATTGCCTAATGTTTCCGCAGCCTGTCGCAGGGCCAGCATTTCGGCATGCGCCGAAGGATCATGAAGCGAAATCGGCATGTTGTGCGCCCTGCCAATAATGCGGCCGGAAAGTACTACTACCGCGCCCACCGGCACCTCGTCCTTCTCCAAAGCTTTTTGCGCTTCCTCCAGAGCTATTTTCATGTAATCATCATCAGTGAACATTCTCATTCCTTTTTTCCAAAGAATATCCAGCGGATATAACCCCGGATATATTGACAACAGGTCTGCTCCATGCAATAAATATCAACAATAACGAAGAACTTCTCCGACCTGTTCCATCAATTTGAGATTCTGATTTGGGCGGAACATTGGTTTGTTTTCCAAGGTTTGGCTTTTGATATCTTAATAAGTAGAATGTGGCAAGTATCTTTGTACTTCAAAACTCATCTTCGACTCGAACAGTTAAATCGCTTATCTCTCGTTGCGCAATGATTCGCGGCAAAAACGTATCCAACGGCAGCTCCAAAGAAATAAATATGGTGAAAGTCAAGAATCGACGACATGACCCCATTTATTCACAGGACTGACGGCAATGATTACGCAACTCGATAGATTGCCTGTTCCCAAAAGGAAGGCGCTTGAAGTCGAAACGAATGCGGCATTGAAAGAAATGTTTTGGGAGACAAAATATGAATCTGGTGCAAATCATTATTCTGATCAGTGCCTTGTTTATCTCAGCCCTGATCGTGTGGTATGATCTTCCTCTTGAATTCCCAGGGCTCATCGCCAAGATTCTTTTGCTGTTTCTAAAGTTATTCGCGGTATCGGTCTTAACTGTTATTGCGTATATATTCGGGCCGGCAGGAAGAAGGCATTATGAAGAGAGACCGGTCTACACTAATAAGATGATCCGCAATATCTTTGCTTTGCCGCTACTTTTCTTCTTTTTTGTAATTTCAGCTCTTCCTGCAAGTGCAGCAGTTGACGGGAGCGGTATGGGGGCTGTCGCTACTTCCGAAGCCGAGCTCGTCACAGCCCCGGTCGAGATTGACGGCCACGTTCTGTTTCGTGTCCGCGGGGCATCGTCATTTCCTGCCGAGCAACGTGCCGCCGCAATCGAAAAACGGATAGAGGCAATTGCCGCCGACACATCAATTCGCAGCGATATGCTGCGCACCGTCGACTCCGATGACTTCACTACAATCCTTGCCGATGACCGACTGCTTATGATCGTGGCCGATGCGGATGCCAAGATGGAGCATCTGAGCCGCGCTTATCTTGTCAGAGTCCACCTGACAAGAATCAGCCAGGCAATTGACGACTACCGCCGCATGCGTGGTCGCGATGTGCTTTTGGAAGGATGCCTTTATGCAGTGGCAGCCACGGTTTTTCTAGTGCTGGGAATCGTGTCCTGGCTCTGGCTTGGTCGTCGACTGACCGAATTTTTAGACAGGCGTGTCAAAAGTCGAGTCCATTCGATCAGCATTCAGTCCTTCGAAGTCGTTCGCGCCGAGCATATCTGGGTGGCATTTCACGGCATGCTATATGCTCTTCGCATCGCTGTCGTTCTCATCGTGTCCTTTATCTACCTGCATTTCGTCCTTGCCCTTTTTCCCTGGACGCGTGGTCTTGCCAACCATCTGTTAGATCTTGTCACCACCCCTTTGGCCCAGATGACCAAGGCGGTATTGGGCGCGATCCCCGACCTGCTAACACTTGTAATTCTCTATTTTTTCTTTCGTTTTGTCCTGCGGCTTCTCCATCTCTTTTTTGATGCCATAAGCCAGGAGAAAGTCAGACTTGCTGGCTTCGATGCCGATTGGGCATCTGCGACTTACAAGATCATCCGCTTCATGCTCATAGCCTTCGGTCTGATCGTGGCCTACCCTTACATTCCCGGTTCTCAGTCTGCTGCCTTTAAGGGGGTTTCAATCTTCGTTGGAGTAGTGATCTCCCTTGGCTCCACTTCGCTGGTTTCTAATATCATCGCCGGTTACATGTTGACCTATCGTCGGGCATTCAGAATCGGTGACAGGGTGAAGATCGGAGACGTGATGGGCGATGTGACAGAGATGCGGCTGCAGGTAACCCATTTGCGTACCCTCAAAAACGAAGAAGTGAGCGTCCCCAATTCACAGATTCTCAGCGGCAATGTGGTAAACTACAGTTCTCTTGCTCACACACGGGGTTTGATCCTGCATACCACAGTGGGGATCGGCTACGAGACGCCATGGCGACAGGTCGAGGCGATGCTGCTCCTGGCGGCAGAGCGAACCCCGGGACTGCTGATTGACCCCCCACCGTTCGTCCTGCAAAAGGAACTGGGAGATTTTGCAATTCTCTATGAGCTAAACGTTTATATCGACAATCCTTTGGAGATGATCAAGCTCTATACAAAACTGCATCGGCAGATATTGGACGTCTTCAATGAGTATGGCGTCCAGATCATGACTCCTGCTTACCGGTCTGATACACCCGAGCCCAAGATCGTGCCAAGGGAGCAATGGTACGCCCCGCCGGCGAAGAATGGATCATAAATCTGCCGATGTTCCTGATTGATATGAGCGGCAGAGAGACATCACTATAAATCTTTGCGTAAGTACAGCGTTAAAATATGGGCATACTGCCTGATGCCAAACCATGTGCACTTGATTGCCGTGCCGGAATACGCAGAAGGCCTTTGCCGGGCAATCGGCGAGGCCCATCGACGGTACACGCGACAGGTTAATTTTCGGGAAAAATGGAAAGGCCATTTATGGCAGGGACGCTTTTCCTCATTCTTGATGGATGAAAAGTATCTTCTTGCGGCAACCCGTTACGTTGAGCTCAATCCTTTAAAAGCAGGACTGGTGTCAACCCCGGAGGTTGGAGTTGGTTGGCAACTGGCTGGAGGCAGTTTCTTTGCGCTGACGTATCTAACGAGGAATATGATTTGTTACAGCGTCATGAACGGACGGGACGGCCTTTGGGCGGCATACAATTTATGGAACGATTGGAAAGCCGGTTGGATAGAATTCTGATTCCCCAAAAAGGTGGCAGGCCAAAGAAAATACAATAAAACTGGTATGGTCCCCGGAATTCCTATATGATTATCAAGCCGAGTATACACAAATGAATTCGATTCCATAAATAGAGCGAAACAATGGATATGAGACTTCTTGATATTTCGGGTTTTGCCCAGGCAGTGGTGAGTATCTTCGTCATTGTCAATCCCTTGGGCAACCTGCCGCTATTCGCTGGTTTGGCCGAAGAGGTACCCGATCATGAGAAACGCAGGGTATTTCATTTGGCTGGATTAGTTGCCTTCTGTATTATTTCGGCTTTCGCGGTCGTGGGAAAATACGTCATGCGTGACGTATTTCATATCACTATTGCGGAATTCACCTTTGGCGGCGGATTGCTGCTTGTGGTGATCGGCATTTATAATATCATGGCCCAGTCGCGACGACCAGCTCATGCTGTAGAGAACCAGGATACGACAGCCGTGTCAGAGCGGGAGATCACCCTGGCAGTCAGCCCCATTGCATTCCCCTTGCTAGTTGGTCCCGGCAGCATCGTCACCGTCATGCTAATCGTTGATCGCCATGGCAGCCTTTATGGCGTTGCCACCAGTGCCGTCGCCTTCGTCTTCGTGATGCTAGTCCTACACTGGTCTGACATACTGCTCAAACTTATGGGCAGGGTCGGGGCCGTGGCGATTGGCCGTGTTCTCCAGATCTTTATCGTGGCTATGGGTGTGCATTTCATCTTCGCCGCGTTGATGCAAGCATTTCCCGTTCTGGTACGATAGTAAAAAAAGAAATAAATCGTTAAAATTGCTCATAATCTAGTCTATAAGTTGATTCCATTTAAGGACTGCACTGAAAGCGACATCGGCTATGCTTGCCATTCTGGAATTAAATACCATGAAGCCAATTATCCAATGCGTACTGCAAGCATGGACACGGAACCACCATCGATTCCCTCTATCGGGAAACTGATCTGTTCGTTTTTGCGACGCAGACCAAGGCAATAAAGCAGCGGCAGATAGTGCTCCGGTGTAGGAATCGACAGAAGCGCATCATGCCCTAAGCTTTCATAATTGATCAACGGAATATCGTTCCCGTTGATCAACAACTCACGAACCTGGTTCTCAAATCGCTCTGCCCAATCATAAGGACCGCTCTTGGGGGTTCCCCACCTATAAGCACTTAAATTATGGACTATATTACCACTACCGACAATTAAAATTCCATTTTCACGCAATGGAGCAAGACGTTTGCCGATTTCATAATGGAACTGCGGGGATTGTCGTTCATCCATACTAAGCTGCACAATGGGGATATCAGCGTCGGGAAAGACGTGACGCAGAACAGCCCAAGTCCCGTGATCCAGCCCCCAGCTTTCATCCAGGCTGACTGGAAGAGGGACCAGCAGATCTTTTATCTGCCGGGCAAGCTCGGGATTTCCAGGTGCAGGATATTCCACGGCATAAAGCTCTTTCGGAAAACCACCAAAGTCATGAATTGTAGGCGGAGCGGCATGAAGTGTTACCGCACAGGCCGGCACATACCAGTGCGCAGATATAGCCAGCACAGCTTTGGGGCGGGGGAGCATCGCTTTACCGATTGCCGCCCAGCCCTCCGTATAGGAATTTTTAGACAGGGCATTCATCGGATTACCATGCCCAAAGAAGATAACCGGCATCAGGTTTGCCATTGAAAAACATCCTTTTCAATCTGATCATGCCTTTGTAAGTTTTTCATTCACCCGTTGATATCTTCCATTCTTACGGGTCTATATAAACTCAAAATATTAATATAACACAAAAAAGTCACATTATAAAGAGGCGAAGGCCGTCACCACACTGATGAGAACGTATTAATAACACGCCTGCGGCGCCTCCTCCTTGCCGTCGCGTCATGCTTGAATGCAGTTTGGTATTATTTAGCCGGGCTGGAGAGCTGCATTTATTCATACTCAATTAAACTCAGAAGAATGCCGATTAATTATCGCAATATTTTTACTCTGTGCGTATAAATGTCGACATCATATTGTTGATTTTGGCGGGATTGCCGTATATAAGCGAATTTTGGTGAAACAACTATGAGCTCAAAAAAAGTTATATATTGGCCGGTCATTATATCCATTGTCGGGCATTTTGCCCTGCTTTCGGCCTCCGGCATGATTGATTTACGCAACAAAGTCAGAACTCCGGAAATGTTCACTGTCGACATCAAAGAAATCCAACCGGAAAAACCACTGAAAGACGCCCCGAAGGAAGAAAAAAAGCAGAAGCAAGAGGAAAAAGAAGAGAAAAAACAGGAGAAAAAAGAGATTAAGAAAACAACCGATTCCAAGACGTCCAAGGAGGCGAAAAGTGTCAGCGTTCGCGGCGTCAGGGAGGATACTGTCGATCTGGGCAGCAGTGATGCCAAATACGTCGCCTACTTATACAAAATCAAAAGAAAGATTCTGCAAATATGGGAATATCCCGTTAAGGCTTATGAAAGAAATGAGGAAGGGGTTTCGGTTGTAAAAATGTCCCTCGATGCCAGGGGCAATGTCATTGCAACTAATCTTGTAACTTCATCCGGCTCTACGCTGCTTGATGATGGTTCGCTGGGGATTGTCAGAGCAGCCGCTCCTTTTGATCCGCTGCCCAATAACTACGGTCTGGAGCGTTTGCATATAGTTGCTTCTTTTCGCTATAAACTGGAAGAATAATTACTTCCATTACCAAATCAAGCGCTACCTTTGTTGGCGTTGTCGTCGGCTTCCTCAACGTATGTATAATACGCCTCGTTGCCTCTGTCCCCCCCTGGCGGGGGTAGGGGGTGGTTGCCGCCGCGGCATCATCTTGATTTGGAAATCGAATTACCTGCGCTATAGACGTGCTCTTATTTCAGCAAAACGCCGGTCTGCTTCTTTTAATAACTCCCAGATTTCCACTTTCTGGGAAAGCGGCAATTTTTGCATCTTCTGCCTTATGCTATTGATCTGATCAATTTTTACTCTCAGCTCATCCAGTGTTAAATCAAGGTCCACTTGTGGAACTTCTATCGCAGGCTTCTTTATAGCTTCCACCTGAATACCCGTTTTTAGCTGTATTTGTTCCATATATTCGGGAATATCCACAGCAAAACCATATTTTTCTCTGATTGCATCCGCCAGATATTCCTGCGCCATCAATTCTCCATGCATCAAAAATATCTGCATTTCTTTATTCCGGAAATTACCCAGCCAATCCATAAGCTGATCATGTCCGGCATGGGCGGAAAAGCCGCCGATTGTAAATATTTTAGCATTGATGGCGATATCTTCGCCTAAAATACGGATTCTCTTCGCGCCATCCACCATCTTACGTCCCGGGGTGCCTTCCGCCTGAAAACCGACAAAAACGATGCTGGCGCCTGGACGCCACAAGTTATGCCGGAGATGATGTTTGATTCTGCCCGCATTAGCCATGCCGCTTGCGGAAATAACTATTGCCGAACCTGGCATTTGGTTAATTTCCATAGATTGTTCGGTAGACAAGGAGAACTTGAGTTGCGGTAGATCCAGCGGGTCTTCACCATTTTTTAAAAGGCTCTGTGTTTCCCGATCAAGATATGAGCGGTAGCGGCGAAATATTTCCGTGACCTGAATGGCCAAGGGACTGTCCAGAAAGACCGGCATGTTTTCCGGTAATTTCCCCGTACGATGCAGGAGATACAGCGAATAAAGAATCTCCTGGGTTCGTTCCACAGCAAAAGCGGGAATGATTACTTTTTCTCCCTGCGAGTAACTGTAGTTTATTGCTTCGGCTAATTCGTTCAAACTGTCTTCTTCGCCTTTGTGATTGCGATTGCCGTAAGTTGACTCCATAAAAAGGAAATTGGCATCGCTGATGGGGGTGGGGTCTTTCATCAACAGTTGTTCGCTGCGGCCAATATCACCGGAGAACACCAATTTAGAGGATGAACCGTTTTCCTGAATAAATATTTCCACTATAGCAGCGCCCAGAATGTGGCCGGCATCCTGAAAGTTAACCGTTATGCCCGGCGCCGGACTGAAGGTCTCGTCATAGGCTCTCGTTTTTACCAGCGGGGCGACGGCTTGGGCATCTTTTATATAATACAGCGGCAAGACATCGGGCTTGTATCCGTTACGCTGCATTTTTTTATTTCTCCAACTGGCTTCAACTTCCTGAATGTGGGCGCTATCCAGGAGTAATATTTTCAACAAATCTCCTGTTGGCTCAGTTGCATAAATGGGACCGTGAAAACCTTTTTGTGTCATTCGCGGCAAGAGCCCCGTATGATCGATATGGGCGTGGGTAATGATGAAAAAATCGATATGCGCCGGATCATATGCACTAGTTTCCCAATTGCGCTTTTCCATGTCCGACGTTCCCTGGAACATGCCGCAATCTACAGCAAATCTTACTTTTCCAGTTTCAATAATGTAGCAAGAGCCGGTAACAGTCCTTGCTGCTCCCAAGAATGTAATTTTCATAAGATTATTTCCACCACCAGTATCAGCTGTTATGCTTTCAATAAAATCGAAACTAAAAACATACTACGTAACGCTGCCGGAATCATAAATGTTATATCTGATCCATGGCGGCGTTCATATTAAGTTATTATCAGCCGGTTTTTTTCATTTTCTTTGCTTCTTTCTTTTCTTTTGCCGTCTTGGCTGGTTTTTTCTTTGCGTCCTTCTTCACGTCTTTTGATTTACCCATTGGTTCTCCTCCTTTGAGTGAAAATATATTCAATACATGTATTAATATCTAAGGTTATTGGAAAAATTTATAGCGTTGAGAATATAATTTACCCATTATATTTAATCAAACACTTTCTTGATTTAAAGCAACAAAATAATTGTAATCAGTTTATCTTTCCTTCACTAAGCATTTTTCTTTCGATACCTATAATAGCCCGGCCCAGGGTTACTTCCAACTGTATGTTGTCATATTCAAATTCAACACTGACATACTGAAAGTTTTTATTAGTTGCGTATTCGTAAGGCATGTCAACATTGCGCACCTTGGTCCTGATATCATATTCCTTGTCATCTATAATTAATGTAGCATCAATCACATCCCCCTTACATAATAAAGAAGATTTTGGATAAATGAACTTGGCTCCACTTAATGATATATTAATCAAATTAACTTTTTTCCCCTGCAAGAAAAGGTTGATATTGCTTTGTGAAGGCGGCTTGATGCGGAAATGCATGCGGAAATCCATTTTTTCCGGTGTGTCGTATGGTTTTAGAACCAGTGCTTCAACACATTTATTAGAGGAGATTTCATAGTCTGTTATAAAATCAATTAACTGCGCTTTAAAACCGAAACGCACAAAGCTCTTTTCAACTTTAACTAAAAAAGTAACCCGTATTAGTCGATTCAGAAAATAACGATTTAACGCGGGAGAAGTCTGTGAAATAATGATATTGTCATTTTCGTAATCATAGACCAATGCCTTCAAATAATGGGCATTTCTTTTATTCATCTCATTTTCAAAAATAATATCTACTCTTGTTCCGATTTTTAATTCCATCATCTCTCAATTATTCATGACTATTCCGATAAACGCATTTAATACTATGTAAAAACAATTGCAAAACAAATCCATCTGTCTTTGTGAGGAGCAGGGTAATATTGAATATATAATTTTAGTCAAATGATTAAAAGTAAAAATCGTTCTTGACTATTATTCAATAGTATGAGTTTGTAAATACAGCATTTTAGAATACTGAAACCGGATTTTTTATATGGCATGCATAACCACCACATAAATGTCGGTGGTTTTTTCTTTCTGCATGAAGGTGATTAAAAAAGCCGAAAATGTGTAAAAAAGAGATATCCTGCCAATACGTTTCCGAAGAAACAGATCCGGCAAGCCGAAGGTAAATAAATCATATTGCCGACGCGAATCGGTAGTATCTAAAGACTGCGAGGAAAGGCATACAAGCCCCTCACTTTTTTCTTCCTTCTCAGCCAAGAGACGGATGGGGGTGATTTTGATGCTTTGTGGTACCCCATCGGGGAGTGAAGGTTTAATAAGATTTTTTTTAAAAGGGGTGTAAAATGAACAAAAATTTGTATGTCGGCAATCTATCCTTTAAAGTTACGGATGAAGATCTGAGATCCAATTTTTCTGAGGCTGGTGAAGTAGCTTCGGTAGCGATCATCAAAGATAAATTTACCAGACAATCCAAAGGTTTTGGCTTTGTCGAAATGAAAACGGAAGAAGGCGCAGCGGAAGCGATTAAAAAATTTCACGGCGGGGTACTGGATGGAAAAACAATTACCGTGAATGAAGCCCGACCGAAAAAAGAATACGGTGCCGGCGGTGGCAATCGCGGCGGTGGCAATCGCGGCGGTGGCGGCGGATTCCGTGGGGGGAACCGTAGCTTCGGCAATAGATACTAAATGATTTATCGGCGCCGTTAATAAATTTAGATTTAATCGCAGAAGGGTCTATTTAACACAACCCTTCTGCGATTTTTTTATTCCATTTCCAAATCAAGCGCCACCCTTTGTTGGCCCTTTGGCAGGCTCAGGACGGGCTTGAAGCTGATAGTCAATCAATGGTGAACTTGTCGAACCACGCCTCGTTGCCTCTGTCCCCCGCTGGCGGGGGCAGGGGGTGGTTGCCACTGCGGTATCATCATTGATTTGAAAATGTAATTACTTTCCGGACTCAATATATTCCACTATTTTTTTAGCGATGGTTGTAACAGTCATTTTGAATTCTTCTTCGTCTTTATCCAGCAGCGTCATACGAAAACCGGGCAGTGGTGTAAAAAACGATGTCAGCGGCACTATACAGATGCCTGTGGCCGCTAAAAGATAATAAACAAAGCGTTTGTCGTTCTCGATATCCTCACCAACCAGCTTTTCGATATATTCCCTGATTTCCTTCTGCTCAATACGAAGGATTTGCCGGTTGTTCAGCGCGGATTCATTAAACACAGCCGTCATATAAAACGCGCCGTTGGTTTTGTTTACTATCAAATAAGGAACATCCTTCAAAATATCGTATGCGATGTTAGAGAGCCTCTCATAATGTTTAATGCGCTCGCCCAGATACATCGGATATTCCGGGTGACCCATCATCCGCGGAATCGTCATTTGCGGCAAAGTCGTCGAACATACTTCCGACATCTTCTGTTGAAAAATCGTGTTAATAAAACGGGCGAAAGCAGGGTCTTTATCGGCATTGTATACCTCAATCCAGCCGCAACGCGAGCCCGGCCAGGGGAACTCTTTGGAAATTCCCTTCATGCTGATCGCCGGTACGTCACCTATAAGATCGGAAATGGGCACTGTCTTTTTTCCGCCGTAAACAATATTAAGGTAAGTTTCATCGGCAATGAGAAAAAGGCCATGATCCTTGGCAATTTGAATCATTTGTTTCAGGGTTTCTACCGGATATACAAATCCCGTCGGATTATCCGGGTTGATCAGCAGGATACCCACGATTGATTTGCCGCTTTTCACCTTTTTTTCGATCTCGCAAATATCGGGATACCAGTTACTGTAGGGATTCATCCGGTAGGTATTGGGTGGAAACGAAGCATGGAGGACTTCCGCCATAAAGTGCGTCGAATAAGTAGGCTCCGGCATAATCACCCGGGCATCAACCTGCAGGGAACTATAAGAGCGGGCAATTGCATCACCCAAACCGTTAAAGAAAATAATATCATCAGCAGTAATTTGTGTTTTCCCTCTTTTGTTCACCCGCTCGGCAAGAAACTCCCTGGTTTCTTCCACACCTTTCGTCGGACAATAAGCAAATGAACGATTGTCTTTGACGGTTTCAGCAACAACTTCTTTCATCCAGTCGGGAATCTGTTCACCTTTTTCCACGGGATCACCGATGTTTTCCCGGATAATATTTACACCATACTTTCTCAGTTTGTCGGCAATCAATATAATATTGCGGATTTCATAAGTGAGCCCGCTCCCGCCACGGGCGATTTCAAATCTCATAAATCATCTAACTCCTTAAAAATAGTCGTTGTTTTATAATACATTTTTACCTAATTATCCATATTTTTTTAAATTACTTAATTTTATTAATTATTCATACCTATTTTTCTGAAAGACAAAATACATTTTTCGTGCTATCAACATCAGCCGTTTATATTAAGACTGTCACACGGCACACAATAACCAATCAAAACGAGGCGTAAAATGGACGAAACTAAAAGCTTTGCTCAGATGCTGGATGAATCATACTCAACCCCCAAGCATTTTTCCGTGGGCGAAAAGATTGACGCAGTAATTGTAAAAATATCTGCCGAATGGATTTTTCTTGATCTGGGAGCGAAGAGCGAAGGTTACATAGATAGAAAAGAATTTATCGATGAAAGTGGGGACCTTACAGTAAAAGAAGGCGACAGGATAACCGCCTACTTTATTTCCTCACGGCACGGTGAAAAACTCTTTACCACTAAACTGCTGGCGCGCAAAAGTGTTGATGAATTTTTACTCAACGCCTATCAAAACCAAATCCCGCTGGAAGCAACAGTAGAAAAGGAAATCAAGGGCGGCTTTTTAATCAAAATCAGCGCCAGTGCGACCGGCTTTTGCCCCTATTCCCAAATGGATACAAAAAAAATTGAGGATGCCGCCGCATTGGTCGGCAAAAAAATGGATTTCATCGTTATTGAGTATGGAGATAATGGCCGTAAAATCATACTTTCCCGCCGGCCGCTTCTGGAAAAGATTGAACAGGAAAAAATTAAAGCTCTGAAAGAAACCTTGCAGACAGGCATGATTGTCCGTGGGGTGGTAAAAAGTGTCCGTGATTTCGGTGCCTTTGTTGATATCGGCGGAGTTCAGGCATTGCTGCCGACGTCTGAAATGTCCTGGGGTAGAGTGGAAGACCCCAAATCACTGTTCGCTCCCGGAACAGCCATTGAAGCGGTGATAATCAATCTGGACTGGGATCATAACCGTATCACCTTATCTTTCAAAGATACTTTGCCGGACCCGTGGAATGAGGTAATTGCCAAGTACAGCGAAGGAGCTGTTTACAAGGGTAAAGTATCCCGTTTAACTGATTTCGGCGCCTTCATAACACTAGAAGCCGGCGTGGATGGTCTTTTGCATATTTCCAAAATCGCCCGCGGTAAAAAAATCAAGCACGCACGTGACGTGTTGACGAGTGGTGCGGATATTGACGTAAAAATTGAAAAGATCGACCGTGAAAATAAACGGATTTCCCTTGATCTCGCTGCAGCAGGTGGCGAAACACCGGCAGTGGAAAGCACGGAAGATTACAAAAGCTATATGCCCAAGGCGCCGAAAACGATGGGGACTTTGGGCGATCTTTTAAAAAAATCAGGGAAAAAGCGTTAATTCCATTTTGCATTCCAGCGGCACCTTTGTTGGCGTCGTCGTCGGCTCCTCGGAGTACGATGAGGGTACACCTGCGTCGCCTTCTCCTAGCCGCCGCGGTGTCATCTGAAATGTAAAATGGAATAAGTATAGCGGTAGCATGAAGAGCACTCTATTTGAAAAGATTGCGGAAAAATTCACGTACGCTGCGTACTCCATCACGAATGGTCTTCACGACGGCGTTCTCGGGATGAAGAGGACAGGTTTCTTTCGGCGCTGTTCCCTGAAGATAAGTCTCGCGCAGTTTTTGGGGACATTCATTTGTAGCCAGAAGTCCGGATTCCGGATCAATTAAAGCTGTTTCGATTCCCTGCGGTACAATTGCGGCTGGTGGCGCGGATTTTGAGTACAAAGCCCGCATGAAACGTGCCCAGATGCGGAGAGCCCCTTTCGCCCCGGTCAATCCCGTATCTGTGCCGGAATCATATCCCACCCAGACAGCGCAGACCACGTCAGGGGTATAACCTACAAACCAGGAATCCCGGTTGCCGTTTGTTGTTCCTGTTTTTCCCGACGCCGGAAAGTTAATTCCCAACGCCTTTGATTCTTTTGCCGTGCCACGCGTAAGAACACCTTCCATTGCATATCCGGTAAGATATGCCGCTCGCGAATCAAAAGCCCGTTGCTGATGAATGGTTCGAACCAGGATAGGTTCTTCCGATGCCGTCTTAACTGAGTAGAGAGGATACCGTTCGAACCGTATACCTCCGGAGGCAATCGTCGTAAAGGCATAGGCAAGCTCCATCGGCGTAACTTCGAAGCTCCCCAGCACCATTGATGGAACAGGCAAAAGAGGGCTTGTGATTCCCGCCGCCCGGGCGGTATTAAGCACTTCCTGAAATCCGATATCGTTGGCCAACCGGACGGTGGCGGTATTGACGGAATTTTCGATTACCTTTCTGATCGTCATTTTTCCGTACGTTTTGCCTTCAAAATTCACCGGTGTCCATATTCCCTCGGGGGTTGTAAGAGAAATCGGTTCACCGGAAACAAGAGTGGAAAGCGTTCTGTTTGCCTTGCTCTGCACCGATTGGGAAAGCGCTGTAAGAAGAACGAAAGGTTTGAAGGCGCTGCCCGGCTGACGTTTTGCATCTACTGCTCGATTGAAGCGGCTCTGTCCGTAAGACCGCCCTCCCACCATTGCGGTCATTGCTCCGGTTGTCGGATTAACGGCGACCAGCGCGGCCTGAAGCGGTTCGTCGGCCGGAATAGCAACCCTTGCAATTTCCTCGATTCCTCTGGTCACTGCTTCTTCTGCGGCAGTCTGCTGGATAGGATCGAGGGTAGTATAATACCGGTAACCCGTACGGTAGAGTTTTTCATCTCCCAGTTCTTCCTCGGTGATTCTCTGAATATAGTCCACAAAGTATGATGACAGATGGACAGGTATTTTGCGCTGTTGAAGCCGCACTGGTTTGCGGGAAGCCAGCTGGAACTCCTCCTCCTGAATCATGTTCAGTTTGCGCATGCGCGCCAGAACAGCATTGCGCCGCCCCCGGGCTGCGTGACTGTCCCGGATATTGGCGTACCTGCGGGGAGAGCGGATGATGCCGGCAAGAAGCGCTGCTTCCTCCAGGGAAAGGTCTTTGGCCGGCTTCGAAAAATAGAATTCGGCCGCTTCTTCAATGCCGTAAATTCCCCGGAGCCCCTCCTGCCCGAAATAAATCTTATTGAGGTACATCTCCAGAATCTGCTGCTTCGAAAACCGCATTTCCAGAACGAGAGCTATTTCCAACTCCCGCAGTTTGCGCCCCAGCGTCTTTTGATGGGAAAGGAAAAAGTTTCGGGCAAGTTGCTGAGTGATGGTGGACGCTCCCTGTGCAAACCGACGCTCCTTAATGTTGATCAACAATGCCCGGCCGATGGCCAGGATATCTATTCCCATATGGGAATAAAAACGTGCATCTTCCGAAGCGACTACCGCTTTTTGCAGGTAAGGGGAAACGGCGGCCAGGGTAACCGGACGGCGGGATTCCATCTGCGGCCCCAGAATGCGCCCAATCTCCTCCGGCTCGAGGCTGATCGAATCCAGCTGCGAACCATCGGGGGAGACCAGTGACACAACCCGTCCGGCGCGTACTGCAATATCCACGGGACCGGTCCGCGAAGGTTTTTTTTCTATTCCCTGATTACGTGGGAATATCCGGATGTGATCCTGAGCGATGGAATAAGCCCCGGCTTCATTAGGCTTTCCTTTCACTCTTTTATAAGAGAGCCTTTGCAGCCGTTCCGTAAAACGAAGATTTTCGAGGTGGTCTCCTTTGCAGATACTCGTGGGGGATCCGAAAAAAATTGAAGGAGTTTCCCCGGCTTTTTCAGCTATTTCCCGACCTACTTGGAAATACGTGTAGCCAAGGTGGGACATTACAGCCACCACCGCGCCTAGGGCAAGGGACAAAAGAAGATATCGACGGATCAAAGAACCCTCCACTTCGTTTCTCCAAAGTGCAGGTATGTCGTCATTTCGGCAAAACTATTCAATTTTAACGATATAAATCAAACCTCTTATTCCAATTCCAATCACGTACTACCTTTGTTGGCACAGTCTGCCCTCATGCGGGCTGGGGGCATCGGCTTCCTGTACGTTTGTATAACATTCAGCCTGCAGGTTATCGGGCAGGTTGCTGGGCACTACCTTCTTGCCTATCCGACATAAGCACCAAACAAATAATACAAACAATACGAATAATACTATGAAACCTATAATCATCACTTTGCTTTGTTAGGTAGAGGATTTTACCATCCCACAGTCCTGGTTTTTTACTGAATTGCTTCCCGAGCAATAATCGAGTTCGAATTTCGAGTAAACCGAGTCGAGGTGTAATTCGTCCTTAGAGACCGGACAGCCTCTTAAGGATAACTCCGGTAAGAGTCATTAATGCCTGTCCGGGTATCCTGATCAGCCGACCATATGTTATCTATAGCGTTTTCAATTTCGTCAATATGGAATGGCTTGGAAAAACAGACATCGGCACCAACAGCTTTGAATTCATTCAAGGCACGAAAAGATCCGCTCACGCCTATAATATAAGTGGCCGGGAAATCGGATTTAATGAATTTACAGAGTTCTATGCCACTCATCCGGGGCATTTCACCGTCTGTAATTACAACATCATAGGAATTACTCTGCAAGAGTTCTACAGCTTCCATGCCGTCCAGCGCTTTATCTATTTCATGGCCTGACAACTCCAAGAAAGAAGACAAAATGCTTGAGATATCAATGCAATCATCTACAATCAATAGTTTCATAACAGGCCTCCAAGATTCTTCCATCTAGTTTATACTTCCCCGGAGCTTTAAGTATCAATAATTTCCACCCAGCCGTTTTCTTTCTACAAAATGCTATGCTCATATTTTATTGCAGCAGAGAAAAAGCAAGCTGTATTCCATAATAAAATCTTCTGACTTACAGCTGATCTTTCACTGTATTGTGCTGTATGGTAACAGGTTCTCTCGCCGCAGCCAGAGTTAACATCCAGCAGGGAGAACCTGATGTAGTTTCCAGCAGGCAGGCTTTGTCTATTTCAAGCCCCGACAGCTCCAGAAAAGAAGATAAAGCGTTCACGCTGTCCACGCAACCATCAGGAATTAATAATTTCATAACACTAAACTCCTCCATATTTTCCTAATTGACTCTGTTGTTATTAAGGAAAAGCAAGGGGTATGCCATAAACTCCCATGCAATTATAAGTTGCTGATGTTAATAACGATTATTGGAAGATCAGCTCGAAATGTTGCCGGTAAAAAGCAAGGCTTTATGTAGGGGGAATCCTACGCAAAATTAGCTCGACGGAGGTAAGTTATCGTTAATACTGCAAATATAATATGAATGGTTTTTCCTTCAGTCTTTCCGGAAATCCAGTGGATTCAAATTGTGTTTTTCCAGCAAAGCATAAAGATCGGCTCGGTATTTACCGGCTATTTTGGCGGCCTGACTGACATTGCCCTTACTGATTTTCATCAGATCCATCAGGTAATTACGTTCAAAATCATTTTTGGATTCCTTATAGGAAAGAAAGGCGCTATCATCCATTTTGGGGTTTTGGAGAACCAGCATATCTTCGTTAATCACATCGTCTCTGGCCAATACTGCTGCGCATTCGATAACGTTCTCCAATTCCCGGACATTACCGGGCCAGGGATAAATCATGATCTTTTTTAGTGCCTGTGGAGAGATGCTTTTAATTTGCTTATTCATTTTCGCCGCACTTTTTTCCAGAAAATATTCGACCAGAAGAGGAATGTCATCTCTACGTTCTCTCAGAGGAGGCATTCGGATGGGAATCACATGTATCCGGTAAAAAAGATCGCTGCGGAAATTGCCGTTTTCCACTTCTTTTTCTATATCTTTATTGGAGGCGGAAATGATGCGGATATCAACTTTGACGGGCTTCTGGGATCCCAGTGGATAAAATTCCTTTTCCTCAAGAGCCTTGAGCAGTTTACCCTGCATGGACGGGGGAATCTCCGATATTTCATCCAGAAATATGATGCCTTTATCGGCCTGTAAGAAAAGGCCTTTTTTATTGTTTACGGCGCCGGTAAAAGCTCCTTTTTCAAAACCGAAAAGCTCGCTTTCCAAAAGTGTTTCCGGGATGGACGCACAATTAATGGAAACAAAAGGCTTATCTTTTCGGTCACTCAATTGATGCAGCGCCCGGGCAATCATCCCTTTTCCCGTGCCGCTTTCGCCGCTGATAAAAACATTGGAATTGGACTGCGCCGCCAGAACTGTTAAATCAAAAACCTGTTTCATCGCGTCACAGCGGCCGACTATATTTTCAATAGTATGATCCTTATTGATAATGTTTCTGAGTCTTTTAACCTCTCTGGACAGATTTGATTTCTCAATGCCGTTGTTAATCTGCAAGAGAAGTTCCCGAGAATCGAAGGGCTTGGTCAAATATATATAAGCCCCTTCTTTCATTGCTTCTACAGCGCTTTCAATTGTTCCATGAGCGGTAAGGATGATAATGGGAAGATCGCGATCAACTTCGTGAATACTCTTCATTAATTCAATTCCGTTGCCGCCGGTGAACTTCATATCAAGAATAGCCAGTTCATATTCGTTTTTAAATGCCAGCTCTTTGGCTCCCGCAATATCCGATGCCGTTTCCACCTGATAACCTGCGGATTCGAGCCTCATCTTCAATACTTTTAAAATATTTAAATCATCATCTACAACTAAAAGCCTGTCCATCATCAACCTCTGTAATTTTTCTGCAACCCGCTAGTGTAGTGCGTCAGATATTCCTTTACGTCTGAAGTACTATGAAATGCACATACATGCAGCAATGCGACATATATTTTATGTAAAGAAGTGTTAGACGCACTACACCAGAATAACCGGTACTCGATCTTAAGGGGAAATTTTTTTCTTTTTCTTCAAATTTATATCAATTTTTTTCATCAGTTCCAGTTTCTTTTCGTTGTCGCTTAGCTGCTGTTCCAACTTAATTATCTGCTGTTCCAGCTTGTTTATTTGTCTGTGTTGTGCATTTAATCTCTTGTCTTTGTTTGTGATTTCACTGATAAGGGAAATAAATACGTCACTGTCCCGCCTGTGCTTGCTTTTTGGATATTTATTGACAAGCCTTTGAAAGTATTCCAGGGCCTTATAATAGTCTTTGTACTTATTTTGCGGTAACAAATAAATCATGCCCATCTGAAAAAGAGCTTCATCACCTATACTTGGATAATTGTCGAGAATATATTCGTATCTGGCTGCCGCTCCACTGTAGTTGCCCTGTCCGATGAAAATTTCGGCCTGCTCAAAATCCGGCTCAGCGATCATTTCATTATAAAAGTGGGCGCATCCGGATAATAGAATCGGCATTGTCATTAAACAGGCAACGAAAACGTAAAAGTGCTTCCTTCGCCCATCTTGCTTTTTACCCATATTTGGCCTCCATGTGCATTAATAATATATCTGACAATTGCCAGCCCCAGTCCGGTGCCCCGGATGGCCCCTCTGCGGTCATCGACGCGTTTGAATTTATCAAATACCTGCTGCAATACATCTTCGGGAATACCCATCCCGTTATCTTTTATAGATATTTCCATGGCATTTTTTTCGTTGTTATGAATGGCTGAAACATTAATTGTACCTCCTGCTGAAGTGTACTTCCAGGCATTGCTTAATAAATTTTCCAGAACTTCTTCAATTCGCTCGACATCCATCTGCAGCAAAGGGATATTATCTGGTATCTGCTTAACAATGTTCATTTTTTTGTTCTGCAGCAGTGGTGAGAGCTTCGTGATGCTTTTTTCTATTACCGGTTTAATGTCGGCATGTTGAAAGGAGAAATACATATTCCCGGCTTCCATACGTGAGAAATCGAGTATCCGGTTCACGGACGATATAAGTCTTTCGCATTCCTCCCTCACCACTCTGAATAATTCTTCCTGTTTCTCCGGAAACTTGGAAAATAACCCTTGCTGCAGCATTAATGACGCTTCCTTGATAACCGTCAAGGGGGTGCGTAATTCATGGGATAAATGGCTGATATGATCGATTTTCATCTGATCCATCTCTTTCAATCGTCCACACATGACATTAAAGGCGTTTGCCAATTCCCGGATTTCCGGAGGAGAAGATATTTCCAGGGTTTCTTCAAATTGCCCGGAGGCAACATCTTTTGTCCTTTCTCTCAGCAGCATTATCGGCACGTTGATTTTGCGCGCATTGATAAAAGTTATAACGATAACAAGAAAAAGGACTACAGTTCCGGCGATTATGCTGACGTTGGCAAGCTGCGCCGCCATATCCTTGGACTGACGTAACTTCCCGTTCCTGTCTTCTGTGGAAATATTCAGCAGATTGCGCAGTCTCCGATCAATGTTTCTGGTAATTTCCTCTCGTTCATTCGCATAAGTCTGAAGATTTTCTTTTTGCACCGGCAAATGGTCTGTGAATGCAGTGCGGTTAAGAAAAAGTTTATTGTATTGGCTTTGGAACTTTCCTATATCCGATAAAAGGCCGCTTTTTCTTTGGGTATCGGCTAAACCGGATAGCTCCTTTATCTTATGTTCAAAATCATTTCTTGTCTGATTGAACTGCTGCAGGTAGTCCGAATCTCCGGATACAAGATATTTATCATCGGTGGCGCTCATACTGTACAAATCATCGAGAGCATCTTCAACAACCTTTATAATGCGGGTATCATGTTTATTTACGGATTCGATGAGGCCGTTGAGATCATTCAGGTTGACAATGGTGTAAGCGCTGATAATGCCGACCAGAAGAATAATCAGAAAATTACTTATGATTAATCTGTTAAAAATTGTAAGTTTCAGTTTTCCGTCTCCTTATGGCATCAAGTTGGCAAAGTATAATCATTTTTAAATTAATAAGCAAATAGTGTCTGTCGATGTGTCCAGCCGATGGTGACTATCGATATTTTCAGTGCGCAATTGTTCAGTCCCACCCGATCGGTTCATATCCTTTATCCTTCAGGCATTTGTTGACAAAGGCTTTGTAAACAGGGCTGGGTTGGGAAGCTTTATAGATTCCGTGAACCAGTCCACTGGCAGCACCGGCCGCAGCCCCGACTCCCAGACCTCTGCCCAGATTACCTGTTACCGCTCCCACGGCGCCGCCAACTACGGCGCCGCCTGCACCGCCTACAATTGTACCGCCCACCACTTTTGCTTCCGGATTATCCTTGACATAAGCCTCCGCCAGGTGTGAACACTCTTCAATATCGCTTTGCGCCTTGACTTCTCCCACATTTTTCAAGTGTTTATTCGGATATAGGACAGGGCTTTGCGCGGCGCATCCGATCAGAACAGACATTACCGCAAAAATCAGTATTCTTTTCATGATGTTCTCCTATGCGATTTCAGTGGAAAATTTTATCCCGAAACGCAAAACATTATCTACCGGTAATAAATACAAAACAAATGCCCATCTGTGTCAAGTTAAAAGAAGTCGACGAAAAGAAACATCGTTAAAACCGGGACAGCTACGCTTATTTTTTGACTTTACAAAAGCAATCGATCCTGATTAAAGTTCGGTATAAATATACAATTGGAGTTTTTTATGGGCATCGCAAAATTACCTGCATATGATTATGATATAATTATTGTCGGAGGCGGCCCCGCTGGTTTCACCGCGGGACTTTACGCCGCCCGGGCCGGACTCAAAGCACTGCTCCTGGAAGGCGCGGCCACCGTAAGTCAAATTACCGTAACCGACATGATCGAAAACTACCCGGGCATACCTGACGGCATAAACGGTCTTGATCTGATGCAGCTTTTTAAAAATCAGGCTCTGAAATTCGGTTTGGAGGTGCTCTCCAGGGATGCCCTCTCCATATTCAAAGACCCGACGGCAAATTTATGGATCATTAATACCGGAGAAAAAACATTTAAAGCTCTCAGCGTTATCGCTGCAACAGGAGCACAGTGGCGTAAGCTGGGAGTTCCCGGCGAAACAGAATTTGTCGGAAAGGGTGTTTCTTATTGCGCCACCTGCGACGGTCCTTTCTATCGCAACCAGAATGTTGTTGTGGTCGGTGGCGGTGATTCGGCGATTCAGGAAGCCCTGTTTCTGACACATTTTGCGGGAAAAGTGAGCGTTATCCATCGCCGTGACCGATTGCGGGCGGCGGCAATTTTGCAAAAAAGAGCATTGGCAGAAAAGAAAATTGAGTTCGTCTGGAATGCCACATTGGCGGAAGTTGTGGGTAACGATCTCGTCACCGGAGTTAAAATTAAAGATGTAGTATCCGGCGAACTGAAAACAATTAATGCTGAAGGGGTTTTTATTTTTGTCGGCCGGTTTCCTCTTACCGATATCTTTCAAAATATTTTACAGCTCGATGATGCAGGTTATATTATAACCGATGACAACATGAAAACTTCCACTGAAGGATTTTTTGCCGCCGGTGATTGCCGGGCCAAACTTTTCCGGCAGGTAGTAACCGCCGCCGGTGATGGAGCTAATGCAGCTTTCAGTGCAGAACTGTATATAGGAAACCTGAAAGGCGAAGCATACTGATGCCAGGCTGAATTCCCTGCCTGACTTTGCTGAAAGAAATTTAATTTATGGAAGATTTTATCAATATCTGGCAAAACATACCCGCTCAAGTAAGCCCCGTTCTTTTCAGCATCGGGTCCTTTCAACTGCGCTATTACAGCCTGATGTATATTATCGCTTTTGCACTTACTTATCTGATAGTGTGTTATCGAATCAAACACGAAAAGTATGAATATAAAGCTGAAACAATTCAGGATTATATGGTTTGGGCAATGCTGGGCGTTATATTTGGCGGAAGACTCGGCTATGTCCTGTTTTATAATTTCAGCTATTATTTGCAACATCCGCTGGAAATAATTTTACCTTTCGATTTTTCCAATGGAATAAAATTTATCGGGCTCAGCGGCATGTCCTATCATGGCGGTCTCATCGGCGTTGCCATCGTTTCGATTTACTTTTGCATCAAACATAAAATCAATTTCTGGCGCTTTGCCGACCTCTTTGTTCCGGCCGTGCCTTTGGGCTATACTTTTGGCCGGATCGGCAACTTTATTAACGGCGAGTTATTCGGCAGGGCCACCACAATGCCGTGGGGAATGTATTTCCCGCTTGATCCAATGCAGAAATTGCGTCATCCCTCTCAGCTCTATGAAGCTTTTTTTGAAGGAATCGCTTTATTCGCAATACTTTGGCTGCTCAGAGAAAAGAAACGTTTTGACGGATATCTGCTGGGGATTTATATTTGCGGCTATGGTTTTGTCCGCTTTATCATTGAATTTTTCCGCGAACCGGATTACCAACTGGGCTTTGTCTTAGGATTTTTGAGCATGGGACAGGTGTTATGCCTGTTAATGATTTCATGTGGTCTGGCTATTTTGCTTTGGCGAAAAAGGATAGCCGGATAAAAACAATTAAGCAGCCTTTACCGAAGATACGGAGGTGATTATGGGAAAAAATCTGGTCATAATAGGCGGCGGAGCAGCCGGTCCATCGACGGCGGCGGAAGCCAAGCGCAATGATCCTTCTTTAAATGTAACGATTCTGGAGCGTGGAAAATTTGTTTCTTCCGCCTCCTGACCCACACCTTATTACATCGGTGATGTAATAAAAAACGAAGCAATATTAATTGCCCGGACACCGGAAAAATTTCGCGAAACGGGAATCGATGTCCAATTAAACACGGAAGTATTAAATGTAAATTACGAAAGTCGGACGATTGAAATCCGGGATAAAAAAACAATTCCCTTTGATATTTTAGTTATCGCCACAGGTGCTAAGGCTGTCAGTCCCGATCTCCCGGGTGCCGGGAAGCCGGGTATCTTCACCTTAAAAAATTTGGAAGATGCAATTAAGATCAAGACTTATCTGCGGGAAAAGAAATGCCGCAAGGCAATTATTATCGGTGCCGGTTTTATTGCCATGGAAATGAGTGAATCCTTGCAAGGAGCAGGTATCCAGACAACCATTTTTCACCGGGGAAAACTGCCGGCAAACCGCTGGGATCCGGAGTTATCAACACTAATGCTGGAAGAATTGAAAACCAATGGCGTGGAATTTGTGACTGATGCGGAAACTACATCAATTGAAGAAGGGAAAGATTTTCCTCTTTGCGCCGTTACTAATAAGGGTAAATGGGAGGCGGATTTAATTTTGCTGGCTATAGGTGTCCAGCCAAATGCCGAATTGGGCAGGGCGATGGGGTTAACTATTGGCCAAACCGGTGCCATCGCCGTCAACGCCAGACAACAAACATCAAAGGATAATGTTTATGCTGTGGGCGATTGTTGTGAGTCTTATCACCGGGTAAGTAAGCATTGGGTAAATATACCCTTGGGCGATATAGCCAATAAGCATGGGCGCGTTGCCGGACGCAATATTGGCGGCATACCTATGGAATTCGCAGGAATTGTCGGCGCGCAGTCCTTTCGGCTCTTTAATCTGGAGGCGGCGGCAACCGGAATTGATGAAAAAGAAGCAATCAAAAGCAACTATGACCCTGTCGGTATTGTAACATGGGGAAACGCCGTTGCCGACTCAATGGGCCGAACGAAAATCGGCTTGAAGCTTATTGCCGATAAATCTTCCGGAAAACTTCTGGGTGCACAAGCAGTTGGATTTGCGGGCGCCGTCAGCCGGATTAATGTCTTATCCGTTGCACTCTGGTCGGAAATGACTATCGATGAAATCGGTTATCTGGATCTTGCGTATGCACCACCCTATAGTGGCGCTTGGGATATAATTCATATTGCAGCGCAGGCTTTGCGCCGGAAAATTTAATATTTGAGGTAAACTGGTAATGACTTGGTGGTGGATTTTTTTTGGGGTTTTTATACTGTCGATGCTAGTGCTGGATCTGGGAGTTTTCAGCCGCAAAGCGCATGCGGTAAACATTAAAGAATCACTATGCTGGACCGCTTTTTGGATTACGCTGGCACTCTTTTTCTGTACCGGTATTTATTTTTTCTATGGCCATCAAAAGGCGTTGGAATTTATAGCCGGTTATCTTGTCGAATATTCTTTGAGCGTCGATAACCTTTTCGTTTTTTTATTGTTCTTCAGTTTTTTTATTGTTCCGGCTGAAAACGAACAGAAAGCATTAATCTGGGGCATTATGATTGCTCTGATTATGCGTGGAATTTTTATTTTTGCTGGTATAACGCTGATCAATAAGTTCCACTGGATAATTTATATCTTCGGCATATTTTTGATTTATACCGGTATAAAGATGGTTTTCAACGAAGAAGCTGAGGTGCATCCGGAAAAAAATATCGCTATCAAGATACTGCGCAAGTTCATACCCGTATCTCATGAATATTCGGGAAGTAATTTTTTTTCTATTATAGAAAACAAAAAATACGCGACACCTCTGCTGGTTGTTGTTTTTGCCCTGGGTACAACCGATGTTTTTTTTGCCGTTGATTCTATCCCCGCGGTACTAGCGGTGACTACGGATCCTTTTATTGTTTATACTTCCAACGTCTTTGCTGTCTTAGGCTTACGTTCGCTTTTTTTCGCCATTTCCGGCCTGATGAAAATATTTCATTACCTGCATTACGGTCTGGCCGCAATATTAAGCTTCGTCGGCATCAAAATGCTGGTGGTCGATCTAGTCAAGATCCCCACCGGGATTTCTCTCGGAGCTATCGCCGTAATCCTGTCGCTTTCGGTTATTACTTCGTTTGTCTGGCCTCCTGCCGGTAGAGAAGTGGAAGCCGTCGTCGATGCTGATAATGAAGTCGCCGAATAAAATGGAAAATAATTTATCTGTACCATCGCAGGCGCAGATAAAGAAATGGACGCATCTTGCCGCCGGCAAGTTTCGCCGCGAAGAGGGATTGTTTACCGCCGAAGGCGTCAAGGTTGTAGCTGAACTTTTATCCAGCCGCCGGCAGACCGCAGCAATTCTGCTGCTGCCCGAAAAACGGAGGTACTGGGAAAAAATAATCGCCCAAGCACCGGCGGAAATTCCCCGCTACGCACTGACCCGCGCACAGTGGCAAAAAATCAGCCAGGATAAGGAACCGGAGGGAATCATGGCGCTGGTGGCCATGCCCCGGGAGCCTTTTGAAGTTGACTATTCCATTTTGGCTTCCGGCAATACTTTAATCCTGCACGAAATCAGCAATCCCGGCAATCTCGGCGCGCTGTTGCGCAGCGCCTTATGGTTTGGTTTTGACAGCATTGTTTTGAGCACCGGTTCAGTGGAATATACACATCCCAAGGTGGTGCGCACCTCCATGGGGAGTCTGTTCCATTTAAATATTGTTGCAGATGCTCCCCTGAAAAAGTTCTTGCCGGAAATAAGAAAATCCTGTTTTCTGATCGGCAGCGATGTACGCAGGGGCGTCGCTCCCCATGCGCTGCCCCAAAAGGCCGCCCTGCTGCTCGGCAGTGAAAGCCACGGACTGCCGGCTGATTTACTGAGCATGGTTGATGAACTGTGGTGCATTCCGGGCAGCGGCAAAGTCGATTCCCTGAGCCTGCCACAGGCTGCCGCCATTTTGATGTATGAATGCGCCAGGAAATAAAGGTGATTTTTTACGACGCCGTGACACAGGGTAATTTTATGAACTCCTATATTCAGGTAACAACAACTACCGCAACAAAGGAAGAAGCGCAAAAAATAGCCCGCCATTTAGTGGAGCAAAAGGTGGCGGCGTGCGTCCAGATAGCCGGGCCGATCAGCAGTACATATCGCTGGAAGGGCAAAGTGGAAACCGCCGAAGAATGGTTGTGCGTAATTAAAACGCGAGAAAGCCTTTATTCGGAATTGGAAAAGGCGATTATCAGTTTACATTCTTACGAAACACCGGAAATCATCGCTGTTCCGATTATCACAGGCAGCAGGGAATATTTAAACTGGCTCAAAAATGAGACGGAAACATTAAATTTGACGGATTAAGTACAATAAGCTAGGCTTCACAAAAAAAGGAGATTGAAAGATGTTTGAAGGTCTATTCCAACCAATGCATTTGCTGGTTATTCTTGCCATCGTACTCATAATTTTCGGTCCGGGCAAACTGCCGGATATGGGTAGCGCAATAGGTAAAGCAATCCGAGGCTTTAAGGAATCTATGAATGAATCGGAACAGAAATCCGAAGAAGAAGTAAAGAAGCTGGAAACTAAGGCTAAGGAATAAGGTTATTGAAATCGGCATGAATAAGCGCCTGGCCTTAAGAGGATTCTTCCTGATTCTGATATTTGCTGCTTCAGTATACCTTTTCGTCCACTACGATCTTTACGCATTCTTTACCAGCAAGGCGAAAACAGTTAATTTTATCAAGTCATTTCATCCTTATGATGAAATAATCTTCATCTTCCTCCAGGTGGTTCAGGTTGTTGCCGCTCCTGTGCCCGGCGAGTTGACCGGGTTCATCGGCGGCTATCTTTACGGACCTGTGTTGGGAACCATCTATTCAACAATCGGCCTGACTCTCGGTTCCTGGCTGGCTTTTGTCCTGGCTCATTTTTTCGGTATGCCCCTGCTGGAAAAAATCATAAAACCGGCCGTTATCGAAAAATTTGATCATTTCATGGAACATCAGGGCATACTGGTATCTTTTTTTCTTTTTTTAATTCCCGGATTTCCCAAGGATTACCTTTGTTACATCATGGGTGTCAGCCGGATGCCGGTGGGAACATTTCTGATGATATCCGCATCCGGCCGGCTGTTGGGCACCATAATGCTCACGGTAACGGGAAGCTCCGCGCGCAATGGTCATTATTTCCTTCTGGGTTGTTTTGTCAGCGCGGGAATACTTATCTTTATTGCAGCTTATTATTATCAGGACACGCTGCTGGAGCTTCTGAAAAAGAATTCCAAAAAACCGGACAGGGATCATGATTGATTCTTATGCTGTTTGATTTTATCGGCCAAAGCGTACCACCTTTGTACGCCGTTTTCGAGCCGGTAATAGTGGATAATATAGGCAACCGTCAAAATCATCAAAAGTGCGCAAAGCCCAATTCCCGGCAAGGCCGGTCTTAAAACGGCAAATCCCAGGGAAAGCAAAGTAAAAAGACAAACAAAGAGCATGGTGATGAGATGGACAATTCTCTCGTGCTGCATCCATTGGATCTGTTTGTCATGATATTCAATGAGTTCTTTTAAGGCTTCCTGTTGCAGATTCTTTGCCAGCATCTCCCGCACATAACGCTCATGTTGTTTCATGTGTTCGATCATTTTGATTCCGATAAAAACTAATTCTATTGTCTATCCTCTATCATCCGTTCCTTCATACTTCTCCAGCTTGGAGCGCAGCGTTTTGCGGGTGATGCCCAGACGCCGGGCCGCCTCGCTTTTATTGCCGCCGGTTGCGTTCAGGGCTTCCAGAATAGTCCTTCTTTCCATTTCTTCCAGCGGTATGTTTTCCGGCAAACCGACTTGGGTGACTTTTTCGTCAACTGAATCCTCGGCCATCAGCAGTGACAGTTCGTCGGCATCCAGAAATTCACAGCGGGAAAGAACGACCGCCCTTTCCACTGCATTCATCAATTCCCGGACGTTGCCGGGCCAGGCGTACCTTAGAAGCTTTTCCATCGCCTGCGGTGTAAAGCCTTTGATGTTTTTGGAATTCTTTTCGGCAAAGAGCTCCAGGAAATGCTGTGCCAGCAAGGGAATATCTTCTTTTCTATCCCGCAGCGGCGGTACCTGCAGAACCACAACACTCAAACGATAAAACAAATCTTCGCGGAAGCTGCCCTTTTCCATCTCCTTTTTCAAGTCCTTGTTGGAAGCGGCAATCACGCGAACATTGATTTTCAGAACTTCAGCGCCGCCGACACGGGTAATTTCCCGTTCCTGTAAAACCCGCAGGAGCTTTACCTGCATTGACGGTGACATTTCGCTGACTTCATCCAGGAAAATACTGCCCCCGTCGGCCTGGCGGAACTTTCCTTCCCGCCTCCGGTCGGCGCCCGTGAAGGCTCCTTTTTCGTGACCGAACAACTCCGATTCCAAAAGCGTCTCGGTAAGCGCCGCGCAGTTAATTTTTATAAACGGTGCTCCGGCGCGCGAGCTGTTGTAATGAACGGCGTTGGCGATCATTTCCTTGCCTGTTCCCGATTCGCCGGTAATCAGGATAGTCGCTTCCGTAGGGGCCACCTGAGAAACGGTATCCAGCAGTTTAACCATGGCCGGGCTTTGTCCGATCACGCTTCGCCGGTCAAACCCTTCGCCCAGTCTCTCCTTTAAATATTCATTTTCTTTTTTGAGGCGTGTATGTTCGGTGGCGCGGGCAATGGCGATTTTTAGTTCGTCAAAATCGAGCGGTTTGGTGAGATAATCGTAGGCGCCTTTCTTCAGGGCCTTAACCGCCGTCTCTACGGAGGCATAGGCGGTCATGATGATCACCGGTATCGCCGGATTGATGACTTTAATTTGATCGAGGGCTTCAATCCCGGAAACATTGAGCATGCGAATATCCATTAAAATCAGGTCAAATGCACGCTTTTGGACTTCGTCAACGGCAACCGATCCGTCATCCGCCTCCGAGATATCATAGCCCCAGCTGCCGATCAGTTTTTTGAGCATGATCCGGTGCGCCACATCGTCATCGACAACCAGTATTGATTGCTTTGTTTTCATCAGTATATCCTCTTTTATCATTTATCAGCTTAGTAAGGGAACAGGAGCGTCACGGTTGTACCCACGCCGCTTGTGCTTTCTACATTAATTGTCCCGCCGTGCGCTTCCATTATTTTTTGCACGACCGCCAGTCCCAGGCCTGTTCCCGCCGGCTTGGAAGTAAAATAAGGGTCGTAGATGTGCGGCAAATCCGTTTTCTCGATTCCTGTACCCGTATCGGCAACGACAACGTCAATACTGTTTGCCCCCGGCACAAGCTGGATTGTCAAATTACCGCCGGCTTTCATCGCTGCCAGCGAGTTAAGAAAAATATTAAGCAGCACCTGCTTGACTTTATCCGGATCAACTTCCACGGGTGGTAAATCAGTGGCCATTTCAATAGTGACGGCAACATTATTCTTTTTTGCGTCGGCGGCAATCAATCCCAGTGAATGTTGAATCAAATCGGAAAAATTTGTTTTTTCCCGCTTCAACTGCAGAGGACGGGCGAATTCGATCAACTGGCTGATCACACGATTAAGGCGTTCGACCTCGGCAATCATAATGTCCGCCATTTGCTCGTCTTCTGCATCTCCGGCAAGGCGTTCCCGAAAATATACGGCAAATCCCTTGAGCGAACTGAGCGGGTTTCTGATCTCATGGGCAACACCTGCGGCCAGACTGGCAATGGACGTCAGGTGGCGATTTTTTACCGCCTCTTTTTCCAATTGCCGCAAGGCTGTTACATCGCGCAACAAGAGTATTTTCCCTATGGAAATTCCTCCAGAAACAAGTGAGGCGGCAACAATCTCCAACGTTTTACTTTCCTTCTGTCCGAAAGTGAGCTGCAAATCTTCTTCCACCAGACCGCCTTGTTCGGGAAGTTTATTAAGAATATTATAAAGAGATGCAGGCAATACCGAATGCGCCTGTTTACCGATCGTATCAACGCAAACGGCTTTTAAAATAGCGCCGGCTTTTTCGTTGCAGGCGGCAACATCGCCATTCTCATCGAGTGCAATAAGACCGATGGGCATATTTTTAACCAGGGCCTGGGAGAAAACAGTAATACGGGAAAGTGAAGTGCGCGCCGTACGGTAGGCCTGGACGAGAAATAAGGAAACAATGGCTGATGAACCGATGAGCAAAAGGATAAGCGCGATAATGATGGTGTTGCGGGTATCCTCCCGGTCCGCCTTTTCAATCATGGCCATGTTAAAGCCGACGTAAATAATCATGTTGCTGCCCGCGATCAGCGGGCTTGTCTGCATTTCATCATATCTTTCCCGGGGAAAGAGGCCGCGGTAAACTTCAAATGTGCCGGCACCATCCGGATTGGCCGCCTTGCGCCATTTTTTTTCCGGACTCAAAGCGATTTTTTCCGTGTCCAGATCCAGTCCATAGCGCTGCCCGACCATGGAAGGATCGCTGTCGGCGATTATGTTGCCCTTGTTGTCGGTGACGATAATGTAGTCGATGTCCGGCTGCTGCGCCGTTTCCATCAGCAGCTTCTGTATCAAAAATACATCGTTGCCCTCCCGACTTTGACTGCGCAGACCGGCCTCGAATGATCTGATCAGTGTCGCCCCTTTTTCCACCAGCAACTCGACTGCCTGTTCCTTCTGCTGCTGAAAGTGGGTAAAAGTCATCACGGCGGAAATAACAGCCAATACGGCAATTGCGCTTACCGCTACCCATATTGATATGTCAAAACGGGATTTTTTCCCGGCTTTAATCTTCACGGTTTACTTTCCATTCAGCGCCTCGGAAAAATATTGCAATGCTGTTGGATACTATTTACCCGGGCGGTTACTTTTAAGTGGATACATATTATCCGCCAATTGGAAAATATTCAAACGTTAATTTGGTGTAATTTAATTTAGACCAACATTTACAGCATGTTAACTGGGCACCAAACAAATGGCACATCCCTTGCTCAATATAAAGTCAAACTGCTTAAGAAAAAAAACCTGACAAGGAGGTCAAATATGAAAAAGTTAACATTAACATTGCTTGCCGTTGCTATCGGTCTTGTATTAAGCATGCCGGTATTCGCTTTTGGGCCGGGCTACGGCATGGGCAAAGGCGGCGGTTATTATCATCGCGATGAGGCGGGCTGGTCACAGTTAAATCTTTCTGATGCGCAGAAAGCAAAAATTGAAGCACTGCAGGTTGCTTACCGGAAAGAAATAAGACCGATCAGAGAAAAGATGTTCGATAAATCGGTAGAACTGCGCAAGATGTGGTTGCGGGAAAATCCGGATAAGGACAAAATTCTTGCTTTGCAAAAAGAAGTAAGGACACTGCGCGATCAACTGGAAGATAAGTCTGTCGCACATAAACTGGAAATTCGTAAAGTGCTTACAGCGGAGCAACGGGAAAAACTGGTTAATTCCGGCTGGGACAGAGGCATGGGTTTTGGTCCCCGCGGCGGTATGAGAGGTCATGGCGAACAAGGCCCGGGAATCTGCTACTAAATTAACTTTCCCCTTTCCTTTGAAGGAGGGAACACCTAGGTGTTCCCTCCTTTTTTCTTGTTGACAGAAAAAGCCATTGACAGCAAAAAAGCTTTCCTGTTATCTTATAATATATAGAAAAATAAACTTGCCGATATACGATTGTTTTATAATCATTAATGACATTAATCAGATAATTTGTGTAGCTTGTAAAGATCCAGCTGACTTCTATCGCACCAAACTGTACAGGGCTGAATATACTGTGAAGTATTTTGTAAAAGAGTGCGAGTACTGTAACTTTTTAATGAATACGACCAAAGCTGTTTAAATATGACAGCTAATGGCGGTAGCCTGCACAAATCATGATGAATTGGTACTGCATTTACACCAAACCTAAAATGGAGGAAGCTGTCAGCGGCCAACTACTGAACCTGCCGGATATCGAAGTGTTTCAACCCAAGCTGAAACGCAGTGGTCTTCGCCGCGGCAAGTTGCAGGAAAAGACGGAGCACCTCTTCCCCTGCTATCTTTTCTCCCGCTTTACTCCTTCCCGGTATTATCATCTGATTACATATACACGTGGCGTCAAACGCATCATCAGCGATCTATCGGGGCATCCCTGTATCGTGGATGATCAAATCATTGCCCAGATTCGCTCCCGTCTCAAAGACGGCTATATTCACCTCGAGCCGACCATCTTCAATCCCGGAGACAGAGTGATGATCCAGGAAGGGCCGCTGGCGGGGTTGACGGGTATCTTTCAGCAGCTGAAGGCCCAGGATCGCGTGTTGATGCTTCTCAACATCATCAATTATCAGGCCAGAATCGAAGTAGCACGACAAAACATTACGAAACTATAATATTAATTCCAAAGTTCCTAAGAAAGGAGATTTGTGATGCCAGTAACACCAACATATCCCGGAGTTTACATTGAGGAAGTGCCCAGCGGCGTGCGCACCATTACTGGTGTGAGCACATCGGTAACAGCTTTTGTGGGCAGCACAAAACGGGGGCCCATCAACAAGGCCAAGAGGATTCTCAGCTACGCAGATTTCGAACGCACTTTCGGTGGGCTGGATGCCGGCTCCAAATTGAGCTACGCCGTCCGTCAGTTTTATTTAAACGGCGGCAGCGATGCATGGATTGTCCGTCTGGCCAAGGATGCCTCCGCCGCTCAAAAAATTCTGATTGCCGGCGGTTCTTCCAACGTGTTGGAATTGACGGCACTGGATGAAGGAAGCGCGGGAAACAACATTGAAGTCCGTGTGGATTATGCAACCGCCAACCCCGCCAGCACCTTTAATCTCACTCTTCTTTACGCCCCCGCCGACGCTCCGGCTGATGCGATCACGGAAAAATTTGCAAATCTCTCCATGAACAGCAAAGATTCGTCCTACATTGTCGACAAAATCAACGGTATTTCCAGGCTGGTTTCAGTCAAAAATATTGCCAGCCTCGCCGGCCTCGGCAAAGGAACAAGCATCAGCGGCAAACTGGTGGATGAATCCAGTAATCTGCTGGATGCTGCCCTGCTGCGCGACGACACTCATAATACATTGCGTGTATCCGTTAACGGTCTTGCCCCCGTATCCGTCGTCCTGGCGCCGGCGGATGTGACCGGCGCAACCCCAGCAGACCGCCTGGAAAAACTGCGCGGAGCCATTGCAACGCGCCTGACTACGGCCGTACCATCCGAACCGGCCCTCAAAGACCTGACCGTCGCTGTCAATGCGGACAAACAAATCGTCATCACTTCCGGTGTGGCGGGAGAAGCTTCTACGGTTCGCGTTCTTCCCGGTGAGCGAAACGACATCTCCGCCCGTTTAAAACTGGGAACATTAAACGGCGGCGTGGAAACCGACGCCGTTTCCGTGATCCGCCCTGTGGAAATCCCCCTGCGGGGAGAATTGACCAGTGCTGCTTTTGCTGCTGCACTGACCGTTCCGTCCGCCGCCAAGACCAGCTTCAAAATCAGTGTGGACGGCTATGGACCGGATACCGTCATTCTTGATGCCGCCGTGGCTTCCGGGGCGACCATCCCCGCCCAGCTTGCTGACATGGCCGGACGGATTCAGAGCAAAGTCCGCGCTCTCAAACCTGCAATTGCCGGTTACAAAGAATTCTTCTGCACGAGCACAGCCGATAAGCTGATCCTTTCCTCCGGAACACGGGGCACGGGCTCCTCCGTGGTTGTGGACGCTGCGGCCGCCAATGATATCGCCGCGGACTTGAAGCTGCTTTCCGGTACGACATCCGTTTTGCCAACCAACGTTACGCTTGCTGGCGGCAACGAGCAACCTTACCCGGACGAAGCAGCCCCTTATGATCTTTTCATTGCCGACCGCTCCCAGCGCAAAGGCATTTATGCTCTGGAGTCCGTCGATATCTTCAACCTTCTTTGCCTTCCCGGCATAACTGATCCCGGCATTCTCATGGACGCCGGCTCCTACTGCCAGGAGCGGCGGGCATTCATGATCATCGATGCCCCGGCGGGTAAAAAAGAACCATCCGCAATGTATGATGCCGCCCGCGGCACGGCGCTGCCGAAAACGGATTACGCCGCCGTTTATTATCCGTGGCTGAAAATCGCTGATCCGCTGCAGAACGGCAAACAGGTGCTGCAGCCGCCCTGCGGAACCATCGCCGGTTTGTATGCCCGCACAGACAGCGCGCGCGGCGTATGGAAAGCTCCGGCGGGAACCGATGCAACACTGGCCGGTGTTCAGGCGGTTGACTACACTCTCACGGATATGGAAAACGGCACCCTGAATCCGCTGGGCGTCAACTGCATCCGCGTTCTGCCCGTTTACGGAGCCGTAGCCTGGGGCGCACGCACGCTGCGCGGTGCGGATGAAATGGCTTCCGAATGGAAGTATATTCCCATCCGCCGTCTTGCTCTTTACATCGAAGAAAGCCTCTACCGCGGCACGCAGTGGGTCGTTTTCGAACCGAACGATGAACCGCTCTGGTCGCAGATTCGCCTTAATGTCGGTGCGTTCATGCATAATCTTTTCCGTCAGGGCGCGTTCCAGGGGGTAAGCCCGAAGGAAGCCTATTTCGTCAAGTGCGACAAGGAAACGACGACGCAAAACGACATTAACTCCGGCATCGTCAACATCGTGGTGGGATTTGCGCCGCTCAAGCCCGCGGAATTCGTCATTATCAAGCTCCAGCAGATGGCTGGACAGATTCAGAGTTAGGAGGAAAAACCCATGGCTAAATTTACCGTTAATCCGCAGCGTTTCGATCCATATAAGAATTTCAAATTCCGCGTCAAGTGGGACGGCCGTTATGTTGCCGGCGTCAGCAAAGTGGGCGCTTTAAAGAAAACAACGGAAGTCGTGGAACACAGAGAGGGCGGCGATCCCAGTTCGTCGAGAAAGTCGCCGGGCCGGACAAAATACGAAGCCATCACGCTGGAGCGGGGTGTTACTCACGACAAGGATTTTGAACAGTGGGCCAACAAAGTCTGGAATTTCGGTTCCGGTCTGGGCGCGGAAGTGTCGTTGAAGGATTTCCGCAAGGACATCATCGTGGAAGTATACAACGAAGCGGGACAGTTGGCCATCGCCTACAAAGTTTACCGCTGCTGGGTGTCGGAGTTCCAGGCCCTGCCGGATCTCGACGCCAACGCCAACGCCGTGGCCATCCAGCACATAAAACTGGAAAACGAAGGCTGGGAGCGCGATTACAGCATCAGCGAGCCCGCCGAACCGACCTTCACCGAACCGGAATAAAAGATGGGGCAACTTTCAGCCTCCAGGCTTCTGGGGGTTTGGGAACAGGGTTTATCGGCGACACCGGTTGAACGCGCCCTGCTGCTTTTGAGTGCAGACCAGGCCGAATCATGGGATGCGCTGTCCAAACTGAGCATTGGAATACGCGACGCCCGACTGCTGAAGCTGCGCGCCGAGACTTTCGGCTCTTCCCTGCAGGCAATGTGTGATTGTCCGCAATGCGGCGAAACCGTTGAAATGTCTTTCGAGGCCGGAGATATTCTTGTCGACATGCCGGATGCGGGGGATGGCTTGTTAAGCCTGACAACAGGGGACTACAATGTTTACTTCCGTCTGCCCGACAGCCGTGATCTCGCTGCGGCGGTTGCTGTGGGCGATAGAACCATCGCCGCCCGGCAACTGTTCCACCGGTGCGTCATTGAAGCGCGTCAGGATGATAAGATCGTCTCTTCCGACGCACTGCCGTCCGATGTGATGGATGCCGTGGCCGAGCGTATTTCCGGGATTGATGCCCAGTCGAATATTGAATTGGAAATGACCTGCCCGGCATGCAACCACACTTGGATTTCCCCTTTTGACATCGTCGCTTTCTTCTGGCTGGAGATCTCCGCCTGGGCGAAACGGATGCTGCGCGACGTCCACACGCTGGCCTGTGCCTACGGGTGGAACGAAGAAACAATACTGGCTCTCAGCCCTGCAAGACGGCAAGCCTACCTGGAGATGGTATCCGGATGAACGATTATTTTCAGCATCTGATTGACAGAAGCACGAATCAAGCCCCGGCCATCCGTCCCCGGTTTCCCTCGATTTTCGAAGCACCGGATGTTTCCACCGCTGTTGTAAACGATGATTTACCGGTGGAAATAATTAATTGTCCAGCGGAAAAAAAGGAGCGGACGCCGGCTGTTCATCCCGGACTTTCCCCGACAATGGAATTCCCGGACGGGCAAGTCTCGGCGGCAATTGCCGATTTTAGGTCCGCAATAATTCATCATCCGCCGGAGGAAACAGTTACAAGCAGGAAAATAAGCGATCACGTCCCGTCGGAAGTTTTGTCGAAACGAGAAACATCCCCGGAAAAAAATATCCGGGAAAACACTTCTGAAAATCGCATGGAAGACATTAAAAGCGCGCCGGCGTCTTCATTGCACACAAAAACCGTCGGTTCATTTTCCAACGATACCATCAATTCAGTGCACCGGGAAACTGCAATAAAAAATGTCCGGTCGCAAGCGGCATCGCTTGATCTTCAGCCGTCAGCTGTTGGTAATGACGGTACAAATCAAAAAACGGACGATCTGCCTGCAACCGGGGACGAAGTAAAAAAAATGGCCAAACGAGTTTCTCCAACGAAGGCCGTGACTGCGGCATCTACATTGGCGCCTGATTCTAAACATGTGCATGACTCCTTTGCCGGAGTCATGCAACAGCCAAAAATCCGGCCACTGATCGCAGACTCCCAAATGTCACCAGCCTTCCTTCCACAAGAAGCTCGACTGGAAAAAACAATCAAGGTTACCATCGGGCGCATAGAAGTAAGGGCGGTTATGCCACAGTCGCCTTTATCTCAACCGCGTACGGTTCCGCAGGAACCACAGCCGAAAATTTCACTGGAAGACTATCTTAAAACACAGCGGGGAGGCAGCCGATGAGCAACTATCTGGCCATAGCCACCGTAACGGAATCTCTCCGGCAAATGCTGGAAAGAGCAATCAAACCGGATTTTACCGAAGCCTTAAATGAAGCCACGGCAACGGCCGTGCGTCCCAATTCCGGCGCGGCTGATCTGCCGAAACTTGGCGTTAACATATACCTGTATCAGGTCAATTATAACGCCGCTTTTCGTAATGCCGATATCCCTACACGCAGTTCCAGCGGCGGAGTTCAGCAGAAGCCGCGCGCCGCACTGGACCTGCATTATCTTTTTTCTTTTTATGGCGAGGAGGGTAAACTGGAACCCCAGCAGGTAATGGGCAGCGTCATCCGCACCTTGCATGCCTCTCCTGTGCTGCTGCAAAAGCATATCGCCCATATTATTGAAACGAGCGACTTTTTAAATGAAGCGGATCTCGATGCGGAAATTGAACGGATCAAACTGACGCCCCTGCCTTTAACGATTGAAGAGTTATCCAAAATCTGGTCGGTCTTTTTTCAGAATTCTTATACTTTATCGATAGCTTATACAGCTTCCGTTGTCTTCATCGAAGGAAAGGAATCACCTGCGCCGTCGCTGCCAGTAAAAGCCAGAAATGTTTATGCGCTGCCGGTATCATTTCCTGTGATCGACGGCATGGCTTCGCAGGCCGGTGTGGATGATCCCCTTGTTCCCAATCAGCGCTTTCTTGCCGGAGAACGCCTGGTTCTCACCGGCAAACAATTACGCGGCGACAAGACGGTTGTTAAAATTGACGAAAAGGAAATTGCTTCCTCACAGATCCTGGAAGTAAAAAATAACCGGATCACTATATTGCTGCCCGCGGATTTACGCGCCGGCATCCACAGCATTTCCGTTGCCCACAAACTGATGATCGGTGAACCCCCTGCGGAGCATTCTGGCGTCGAATCGAACAGCTCGGCGTTTCTTTTGTGCCCGTCCATTACCGTTCCCACTGAGCCGGTTACCCCGGCCGGCGTCCCGGAAAACGGAAAAACGATTTACACCTTAACCATTCCGGTTGGGCTGGTCCCGGTTTGCGGACGTAATCAGCAAACGCTTCTCCTGCTCAATGAAAACCAGGAAATTGTCACTGTACCGCCGGTGATTTACCGTATCACCGCCCCGGAAAACAACGGCATTACCAATCCGGCCGTTGCGGAAACCGGCGCCATCACCTTTGTCATGACAACATCGACCAAACCCAAAGCAGGAAAATATTTCGCCCGCGTTCAAGTGGACGGCGCGGGGAGCCCCATAAATTTTGATCCGCCTGGTCCACTGGTGGAGATTAAAGATGTCCCCTGACCATCCCGTCAACTGGGTCGAAACCAACCAGCGCCACTTGATGGCTGCCATAGCAGCCGTTAAGCAGCGCCTGGAAAGTCATGCTGTGCGTGCGGGCCTGAAACCGGAAGCCGGGACCGCCGCACAACCGGACGCAAATATAAATACAGATATTCAAAGCGACGGAAGAGTTCCGTCCGCGCTGGAGACCTTATGCGCTGCATTTCGTCTCTCGCCTTTCGAGCGCGACATTCTTCTTTTGTGTGCCGGAGTGGAGTTGGATTCATCGCTCGCCGCGCTGGTGTCATTGCTTTCCGGAGATGCACAAAGATGCAATCCCACTTTCAGCCTGGCTTTGGCAACCCTGCCTGAGCCCCATTGGAGCGCACTTACGCCCGCTGCGCCGCTGCGCCGCTTCCGGATGATCGATTTATCGGAAAGTCCCACGCTGACATCCTGTCCGCTGAAAATTGATGAGCGAATTCTCCATTATCTCACAGGCATTCAGTATCTTGATGAACGTCTGAACCCGTTGATAGAAAAATTCCGGTCTTCAGGCGAACTCACGCCGTCACACGAGAAAATCGCCCGGCGCATCACGGATCTGTGTGCCCAAACAAACATCGATTCCCGTCTGCCCGTGATTCAGCTTTGTGGTAATGATTCACAATCCAAACAAGATATTGCCGCTTCGGTCTGCTCTGCGCTGGGACTCAACCTCTGCATTATGAAAGCCGGCAATATTCCTTCCGATCCGATCCAACTGGACGGCTTTCTCCGACTCTGGGAAAGAGAGGCATTTTTAACGCAATGTGCATTGTTAATCGATTGCTCCAACAGCGACCCGGCAGACAAGATACAAAACAGCGCCGTCATCCGGTTTATAGAGATGACCGGCGGCATGATTCTGATTGCCTCAATGGACAGAAAACGTCTGGAACAGCGTCGTCAAGTAACCTTCGACATTGAGCTGCCGTCACCGGCAGAGCAACGTTCTCTATGGATTGCGGCATTGGGCAACGTCGCAACCGGACTCAATGGCCAACTGGACCAGCTTACTTCCCAGTTTCAATTAAGCCCTCAGGACATCCGCTCATCCTGTGATGAAGCGCTGGGAGTTGCGACGGATGATGGTGAATTGGCCCTGTGGAATGCGTGCCGGAGGCAGGCGCGTCCACGTTTGGAACGACTGGCGCAGCTCATTGAGCCTGTTGCCTCATGGGACGACCTGGTTCTTCCGGCCGTGCAAAAAGAAACTTTAAAAGCCGTGGCCATGCATGTCCGGCTCAGGCGTCAGGTTTATGAATCCTGGGGCTTTGCCGCCAAATCTGCGCGGGGTCTCGGCGTAAGCGCTTTATTTACGGGAGGCAGTGGCACGGGAAAAACACTGGCAGCCGAAGTGCTGGCCAATGATCTGAAACTCGATCTGTTCCGCATCGATTTAAGCCAGGTGGTCAACAAATACATCGGGGAAACCGAAAAAAATCTCAAACGAATTTTTGATGCTGCCGATGCAGGCGGGGCTATTTTACTTTTTGACGAAGCCGATGCGCTCTTCGGAAAGCGAAGCGAGGTCAAGGACAGCCACGACCGCTACGCCAATATTGAAGTGAGTTATCTCTTGCAACGCATGGAGTCCTACCGGGGCCTGGCGATCTTGACCACCAACATGAAGGATGCGCTGGATAAAGCATTTCTGCGTCGTATCCGCTTTATTGTGCAGTTTCCCTTCCCCGACGCTACACAGCGGGCGGAAATCTGGCGGCGCATTTTTCCGGTCGAAACACCGACAGATCATCTTGATTGGGAACGTCTGTCGCTGCTGCAGGTGGCGGGAGGAAACATCAGGAATATAGCGCTGTCCGCAGCCTTTCTGGCGGCGGACAGCAGCCGGCCTGTAGATATGACGTGCATTCGACAGGCCGTCAAACAGGAATATGTGAAGATTGAAAAGCAAATCAGTGCGTCGGAAATGGCCGCCTTCAATGGATGAAATTGAACTGCACATCGAAGAACTGATTCTTTACGGATTTAAACACGCTGATCGGCAACGGATTGCGGAAGCGGTGCAGGAAGAGTTAACCCGGCTTCTGAAAGAAAATGAATTGCCGGAAATATTTGAGCAGCAGCGAGAACATCCCCACCTCAACGTTGGGTCTTTTACCGTCCGCACAGGTGAAAGGCCGGAATCAATAGGTATTCACATCGGAGAGGCGCTTTATCAGGGAATGGCCGGAAGTCAGGAGAGGGATTGATCGCTAAATGGTCTATATGGGTGAGGGCATGTACCGTGAGGAGTGAGGTATAATGAGGGAATTGCAGACGGAAAAAACGCCCCGATCAACTATAGTGGCTCCAGCAGGGCTGTTAAAGCTGAAACGTGCGAACGATCACGAGCTGGAAACCGTGCCGCCTGTCGTCCATGAGGTATTACGGTCACCCGGCCAATCGTTTGATGCACAAGAACGGAGAATCCTGGAACCTCGCTTCGAACATAATTTCGGTCAGATAAAAATACATGCCCAAACCAACAATAATTTTCAGCCGCATCTGAACATCAGCCAATCGGACGATGCATTCGAACTGGAAGCTCAACGCGTCGCAGACACAATAACACGTTTACCGGCAATACCTGAGCAGAAGTTAAAGGGGGCATCCCAGGAAAAGACTGAAAAAGCTCCCCTGTTGTTGCAGCGGAAAGAAATTAAACCGGTGCGCATTGAAGAGGGTGCAGAGAAAGGCGGCCTTCAGGCCGGTAAAGCACCTGCTTGGGGTGTGCCGATAGCTGACCGGCTGATTTATGAACCTAAAAGCCGTAAGTATAAGGATACGGGTACATCGAATTCCTACACGGAAGTCGAAATGAACAAACAGTACCAAATGGCGGAAAAGCACATTGCGTGGTACTCTAACCTCCTTCAGTACTTACAAGAAACAGCGAAGAAAGGAATCGACCCGTCTGCCGATGTTGCCGACATCATTCACAAGGCATGGTTAAAGATTACCGGGAGCAAGCCGGTCGTGGGTGGAAGCATGGAAAGCAGGGAGAGTGGAATCTGTGCAATGAGCATTGAGCCGGATCCGAATCCATTCCTCGTTTTTCCCCTATGGCAGCATGAATCGCTGCACCAGCAGACGTGCACAACCACATACAACAAAGCGCTGCAGACAATCAGGCAAGGCAAGCGCGACATCAGCAGCTTTGAAATGGGGCTGGCGGGTAAAGAAACTGCAAAAACATATGCCAATGCAAAATTTGTCCTGGAAGATGAAATCAAAGCATACAAAGATGTAAGTTCCAACATTCGCGGTGAGCTGCAAACCTTTCAGCAGATGAAGGCGAAGAATGCCGCTGCTTCCAGTAAAAAGACCGGCAAAGAAAAAAAACTGCAAAGACAAACTATAAATGACCGGGAACCGGAGATTGTGACCCCGACTGTCTACGAGGTGCTGCGCAGCCCCGGTCGGCCACTCGATACGGAGACGCAAACCTTCTTCGAGCGGCGCCTGGGATATGATTTCAGCCAGGTGCGGGTACACACGGATGAACGCGCGGCGAGGTCGGCGCAGGAGGTCAATGCGCTGGCTTATACGGTGGGCAGAGACATATCGTTTGGCAGCGGTCAATTCGCTCCCGAAACGGAAGCGGGCCGGAAGCTGCTGGCGCACGAACTGGCGCATGTTGTGCAAAACGAAATTTATAATACGGCTCCAGAGAGCCTGCAAAGACAGGCGCTCCCTCGTCGACCTGCCGCCGGGCAACAGGCAACCATGTCCGAATCCGGGCCGAAAACTCTAAGCGATGAGCAACTGGAGAACCATGTCAAGCAACTTTATGAAGAGCTCCGGTCATCCGGCTCTCTGAAGGAACCCTCTTTGCTGCTTGATGAAGCCATTAAAGAGTTGATCTCCCGTGAGACAAAACGGGCCAGGGGCCTGGAGGAAAGAGAGTCATTCCTGGCTTCCAACGCCTTCAGGAAGCGTTTTCTCGCCGCCGCCCCCGGCAGTGGTGAATCCATGGTTTGTGATCTTTACTGGCACATTTACAGCGTGGAGAATCTTCGCTGTCAGAGATTGACGTATATGGGATTTTCTGCGGAGAAAGTTAAAGCTTTCCAGGCCGCCGCTCCGATGTCGGTGCGCAGCGGCGACCAGCAGTGCCTCGAAACCTTCATCCATCATCTTGAGGCCCTCTACTCGCAGGAAGAACTGGACAGTATCGACGCCATTGCCTTTTTGCGCCGTGTTCTGGCAGTAAACAACATTTTCAAACAATTAGAAACCCGGTCCCCGAACGGAGTACAGGAACAGGCTATCATCAAAGGAGCCACCGCCAAAGGCATTTCGGACGAGCAAACCCGCACGGCACTCCAGACCATGCAGGCACAAAATGTCATAATCTGGCAGAATAAAAGATGGGTTTCAACAGGCGAACCATTTCGGGGTTTGTTGGACACAGCTATGGAAGGTTTCACCGCAGAGCGCCAGAAGCAAATTGATCCCGAACTCCAGGGGTTGGAATTGGAAGCTCCTGTCGGCCCCATGAAGGGCATTATTCTAAAGACGGCGGGAAGAGACGAAGCAAAAGCGAGTGAGGACCTGGCGCAACAAATATTCAATACGGTTGAGGATTACCTCCGACCGGTCCGCCCCGGACACTTCTTCTTCGCCCTGTCGCTGCATCAGGGATACCACTCCGTGATGCTTCACGCGGAAATCACTCCCGACCTCAAGCTGAAGTTGTTCTGGAAGGACCAGGAGCATGAAGGACTTGAGCGGTCATGTTCGACGAAAGCCCTGCTCGCGGCGGAAATCAAAGGATTCTGGCCGCCACCGAAATCACAAAAGGGAGGTTATTGGCCGGAATTCAGCACAGTCTGGCCGCTTCTTTCGGGGCAGAGGCTGGAAACTGCAAGCGGGTCTAAATGAATGATGTGCCGTATTGGACGGTATCCAGCGCCGGGAAATATTCCGGGGTGGCTGAATAAAAAAATCAGGAGCAAATGTATGCCTGTTGCAATGATGCATGATGCACAAAAAAAATCAGCGTCTGTTTCCGAAACGTATACATTTTTGTCCGCTCCCGGCCTGGATTCCTCTAAAAGATCTTCAGGTTCAAGAACATCCAACAAGCTGTCGTCGTCAACGGCCCGAATGATTCGCCCTGGAGCGGAGGTTTCCAATCCCAATACTTGATCGAGGTACGGGATCAGTTTCATCGAAAATTGCCCAGGGATGTAGAAGTCAACGAAAGCTGGGGCACTTTCGTCGCTGACCAGCCTGTGGTGAACAACTGGTTGATTGCACCGCCTAACGGCACCATGACCGGCATACCGGCTACCGCCCAGTTTTACGAAACGTACGGCATGCCGGCCGGAGCGGGTCAAACTCCCCAGGCTGTCAACCCCGGTGATCCCGGAAGCACAACACCTGTCATGCATGCCCCTCAGTACTATCGGGCAGGCAGCACAATTGTTGGGGACGGAAGGCTTATCAAGAGTCATACAACAACTTATTACCGCGGCCAGGGAAGACAGTAAAAATTGTTCGTGTCACAGTATACCACATGTTTTTATAAAGGAATAAATGCATGACCACATTTCCCGGTTCACCCCGCCTGCAGAAAGGCGCGATTGTCGGCATTGACAAGGGGATTCCGTTGCCGACCATTGTCATCTTTCAGTATAATCCCGACACCATGACGCGAACGCTGCAGGTCAATGCGGCAGGCAATGATTCGGATAGAGGGGAAGCCCTCAGGATTAAAGGGCCGCCCCAGGAAACCATCCGCATTGAAATTGAAATCGATGCGGCCGATCAACTGGAAAAAGCTGAATTTCCGGCGGCGGGCCTGGGGATATATCCCGTTCTGTCGTCCCTGGAAACGCTTTTATATCCGCGATCTCTGGACGTAATCACCAATGAAATTCTTCTCAATACGGGAATGATCGAAATTGTTCCGCCGGAGGGCCCGCTGACGCTTTTTGCCTGGGGAGCCAAACGCGTTCTGCCCGTCCGGATTACGGAGCTGACCATTGCGGAAGAAGCCTACGATCCGGCGCTTAATCCCATCCGCGCTAAAGTCACGCTGGGAATGCGCGTTCTGACTTACAACGATCTGGGGCTCACACATGCCGGAGGCGTAATGTTTATGGCCCATCAGATTATGAAGGAAACCATGGGCACAATCGGCACGGCCGCGAATCTGCCGGCGCTGCCGTCTATTCTGGGAGGTTAGAAAATGTTTGATCCTAAAAGCCGTTATGCGGATTGCGAAACCACGGTTTTATCGGAAACTCTACCTGACGGGTCACAGCGCGACATTCACTATGTGCGGCGGCGTTTCATCACATCCGGCGATAATTCTACCGTATTAATGGAGCATACCGTCAGGCAGGGCGAACGCCTGGATAACATTGCCGCCCGCTACACCGGCGATCCCACTCAATACTGGCGGATTTGCGACGCCAACAATGTCACCGATCCCGCCGAACTCGAAGAGATCGGCAGCACGATTAAAATCACCGTACCTGGTCTTTAAGAGGAAATTTATGCTGGAGAATAAACTGGGCATTCGCTTGCTGCTGCTTACCGGAACAATGGTTCCCCTGCCGGCCCCCGCCGAAGTCATGACAGCCTTGACACGCGTGCGGGTAACCAACAGCGATGAATCCGGCGACGGCTTTCAGATAACATTCAGTATGGCCAAAGGCAAAATTCCCGACTATACGCTGCTTAGCGGCGGAAGCTTGAATCTCTTTAACCGGATTGTCATCGGCGTTGCTCTCGGGATTGTGCCGGAAGTCCTGATCGACGGTGTCATCACCAATCATCAGATCGCGCCCAGCGCTGATCCGGGCATGTCCACGCTGACGGTGACGGGAAAAGATATCAGCCAAATGATGGATTTGGAGGAAGTAAACGATCGGTTCCCCAATCAACCGGATTCCGTTATCGTGATGCGTCTTCTGGCCAATTACGCCCAATACGGACTCATACCCGAAGTGACGCCAACTACGGAAATTCCGATTGAGACGGACCGCGTGCCTTGCCAGCATGAGACTGACCTCGCCTGCATCCGGCGTCTGGCCCAGCGCAACGGTTTTGTCTTTTATATCGAACCCGTAACCATTGGCATGAGCCGTGCTTACTGGGGAACTCAGGTGAGGGCCGGTGCGCTGCAGCCGGCGCTGACCTTCAATATGGGCAGCGCAACCAACGTCAAGGCGCTCAGCTTTGCCGAAGACGGCCTGACAACCTCTTCCGTTAAAGCCGGTTTCATTGAACCATTTTCCAACACCGCCATCCCGCTGCCGGCCATTCCCCCTCTGCGGGTACCGCCTCTGTCAATGACGCCCACACCTTCGCGGCGTGTCACTCTGCTGCGCGATACGGCCAACCAGGGCGCGGCAGCCACGGCGCGGGAAATGCTCTCGGCTGTCACCAATCAACCCGATACGGTCAGCGGCGACGGAGAAATAGACACTGTGCGCTATGGCCATGTATTGCGCGCCCGGCGGCTGGTCGGCCTGCGGGGTGCAGGGATTTCCTATGACGGCCAATACTATGTCCGGAGCGTAACCCACAACATCACGCGTGGAACATACACGCAAAACTTTTCCGTCAGCCGGGAAGGAACACGGCCGCTGGCCCCTGTGGTGATGATATGACTGCTCCATTTTATGGAAAATACCGCGGCATTGTTACGGACATTCAGGACCCTTTGATGCAGGGCAGAATCAAGGCCCGCGTGCCGGAAGTTCTCGGAGATGATGAAAGCGGCTGGGCGCTCCCCTGTCTTCCGTTCGGCGGCGATTCGATGGGCATGTTTGTTCTGCCCGATGTCGGCTCCGCCGTCTGGATGGAATTCGAACACGGCGACGCGGATTACCCCATCTGGTGCGGCTCCTATTTCGGTTCATCTGTAAGCATGCCGTCGGATCTGTTGGCTCCGCCCTACAAGAAGACAATGATCATGACCAAGTCCGGCCACAGCATTACGCTGGACGATACGCCCGGCGCCGGCGGCATTACCATTCAAGCATCGGGCGGACAGAAGATTACCCTCACGGCCCAGGGAATTGAAATCGACAACGGGATGGGAGCAACAATCAAACTTACCGGTCCACAGGTCAAAATCAATGACGACGCACTGGAGGTAACCTGATGCCCGGCTATCTTCTGCAACAGGGAGCAACCGTCCTGTGCATGCACGGCGGCCAGTCACAGCCCATCACCACAAACATGCGGGTCAAGGTAAGCGGGCAGCCTGTTGTCACCCAGCAGGACATGTATTCCATCTCCGGCTGTCCTTTCGTGTCGGGGTCAAACCCCATGCCCTGCGTCACCGGCCAGTGGACCAGTGCGGCCACCAGAGTAAAAGCAGGCGGTCTGCCTGTTATTCTTCAGGACAGTCAGGCGGTCTGTACACCCAACGGAACAGGATTCAATATTTTAGTCACCCAGGTAAGAGTGAAGGGGCAATGATGAATATCGACTATCCGTATCAGTTCAACAACGTCGGAAGAACGGCCGACTCCACAACAGAGGATCATATCCGTGATCTTATCGAACAGGTTTTATTCACGGCGCCCGGCGAACGGGTGAACCGCCCCACGTTTGGCAGCGGCCTGATGCAGCTGATTTTTGCTCCGATCAATGACGCGCTGGCGGCAACCGTTCAGATGTCCGTTCAGGGATCACTGCAACAGTGGCTGGGCGATCTCATCCGGGTGGAGGATGTACAGGTGCAAAGCGATGATTCTACTATTCGCATCCAGGTGCAGTACACGATAATTAAAACAATGGAGCGCCGCACGGCGCAATTTGCGCGCGGGGTATGAGCATGAGCACACAGTATCGATGCCGGAACGAACAGCGCCATGATAAAGTGGCCGAATCCCGTCTCGACATGGGAGACCCCAACTCCAGGTATCGCCTCAACGGCCTCGACTATCTTGAAGTTGATCCCGATAATCAGCAAAAGTTAATATTGCACTTCATCAACAAATTGAGTGACGTTGATGGTTATACTCCGTTGACCAAAGACTGCTTCGTTATTTCCGGCGGCGTCCGCATTCTCAATATCGACGTGATTGATCCGGTCGTCGTTCTGCCCAAAGCTGTTCATCTTATCGTTGATCAGGCCGGAGATTTTTCCACCTATAAGCTGCGTATTGTCGCCGGCAAAGATTCCAATAAGCCGCCGGTCTGGATGGACCCGATGCTGTCTGCAATCGACTTCTCCTTTAAAATAAACTGCTCCTGTGATTTCGACTGCCGTCCCTTGGAAACAACACCGGCGTTGCAGATTGACGAGCCGGCAATCGACTACATGGCCAGGGACTATAACAGTTTCCGCAGACTGATGCTGGACCGGATGGGTTTTTTGCTTCCCGACTGGCAGGAGCGCAACCCGGCGGACATAGGCGTAGCGCTGGTCGAGCTTCTGGCGTATGTCGGCGATCGTTTAAGCTACATGCAGGATGCCGTGGGCACGGAAGCTTACCTGGGTACGGCCCGCAGTCGCATCTCGCTTATCCGCCATGCCCGGCTGCTGGATTATCCGGTTTCCGACGGTGCCAATGCGCGCGTCTGGGTGCAGGTTCAGGTTAAAAACGGCGGCGACGGCATTAAGATCCCAGGGCCGGATGAAGCCGCGAACCGTCCGGGCGCGGCCCTTATAACCAAAATGGATTCTCCTTCACCTGTTCTGACGTTTACCGAAGCAAAACTGGAAACAACTGTCGCCAATGGTGCACGCTTCTTTGAAGCCATGCATACGCTTGCACTTTATGAGGCGCACAATGAAATGACCTTTTATACCTGGGGCAATGAAGGCTGCATGTTACCCAAAGGGTCAACGCAGGCGTATCTGCAGGATAACATCGACGGGCGGCGGCTTGTATTGCGCACCGGCGATGTGCTGATTTTCGAAGAGAAACGGTCACCGGAGACAGGACTGGAAGCCGATGCCGATCCTGCAAGAAGGCATGCTGTCCGTCTGACATATGTAAATCCGGAAGCCGACATTGATGAAGCAGGAAACCGGACGCCCGGTGCGCCGACTACCGATCCTCTTTTCCCCGATCAGGTCTTCGTTGAAATTAATTGGCACGAGGAGGACGCTCTGCCCTTTGACTTGTGCATTCACAACGTGGCCGACCCCGATAATCCCGGCCAGGACCGTCCTGTTTGCACTGCAGCAGGTAATGTCCTTCTGGCCGATCACGGGCAAACCATCAGTGAAGAAATACCGGTTGTGTCCGAAAAAAGATTCCGGCCTGCCTTGACCTACTCGCCTCTGACCAGACAGGGCCATATTCGGCTCGCCGGAAAAAACGGCGTCCTTGCCCCGTTCGATCCCGCAGGATCAGCCTCGTCAGTAATGATCCGGCCGGCGAATGAAATTATTCCCGCCATCCGCCTCGTTCAAGTGGATTCATCTTCTCTGACGTGGAGTCCCAGACGCGACCTTCTCGCTTCCAATGCCTACAGCCGGGAATTTGTCGTGGAAACACGGGCCGACGGGGTGTTGCTGCTTCGTTTCGGCGACGGCCTCATGGGCCAGAAGCCGGACGGAAATCTCACTTTCCAGGCGCTTTACCGCATTGGCAACGGCATTGCCGGCAATGTCGGGGCAGAGTCCCTGTCCCACCTGGTAATTCGCACGGAATCCGGCCTCGCCGCCGGTTTTGATCCGGAAAAAATCAAAAAAGTTCGTAATCCTCTGTCCGCCCGGGGCGGTATAGAGCCGGAATCATGTGAACAGATTCGCAAGTATGCCCCCCAGGCTTTTAAAATACAGGAGCGCGCCGTCAATGCTCCGGACTATGCCTCCATCGCAATGCGTCACCCCGATATTCAGCAGGCAGCCGCCACCGTCCGCTGGACGGGAAGCTGGTATACAGTCTACGTCACCATCGACCGCAAGGGTGGCAGAAATGTTGATGAAGCGTTCGTCTCCGAAATAAAAACATATCTCGACTGCTACCGCATGGCCGGTTATGACATCGAAATAAATGGACCGCGTTTTGTTCCCCTGGACATTGCCTGCAATGTTTTTGTGAAGTCCGGGTATTTTAAAATGGATGTAAAAAAAGTGCTTATTGACATATTCAGCAACCGCGACCTGAGCAGCAGCGCACGGGGATTTTTCCACCCCGACAATTTCACCTTCGGGGAGGCCGTCTACACATCCCGCATCTATGCGGCGGCTATGGCCATCGATGGAATAGCCTCGATAGAGATAAAAAAATTCCAGCGGCAGGGGAAAAGTGCCGCCGGCGAAATAGCGAAAGGCAGGCTTTCCGTCGGCCGTCTGGAAGTGATTCGCCTAGATAACGATCCCAATTTTCCGGAAAATGGAAAAATCGAATTTGACATGAGGGAAGCTAATGTCTGAAAAATGTGAAGACTGTGGAAGCACTATCATCAAAGCCGACATGACACCAGTATCCGAAGAACAGCGCCCGGGGTTGACAGCTCTTCGTTATCGGGTCGGCACGCACAGCCGGTTTAAAGAAACCATGAAGACGGACATCGCCAACCATCCCGCGCTCAGGAAACTGGCCACACGGGAAGACAACGATCCCTCCATTGCCCTTTTAGACAGCTGCGCTACTATGCTCGATGTTCTTACTTTTTATCAGGAGCGCATCGCCAACGAAGGATTTCTGCGCACAGCCGCAGAACGTCGCTCCATCGGCGAATTAGCCGGTCAGATCGGCTATCAACTGGATGCCGGCGTCGCGGCATCAGTTCCCCTCGCTTTTACCGTAGAAGATGCGCCCGGGGCTCCGGGCTGGGCTGCCATCGAAAAGGGGACAAAAGTTCAGAGCATTCCCGGCCCGCTGGAAAAACCGCAGATTTTTGAAACAATGGAGAAGCTGGAAGCTAAAGCCAAGTTTAACTGTCTGACGCCGAAAACAAGCGAGGTTCAAAAAATTCGTCTGGACATGACGAAAATTTATTTAAAAGGAACAAACCTGCAGTTAAAGCAGGGTGATATCCTGCTGATCGTCGGCGATGAACGACAGGATTATAAACTTTCGGAAAACTGGGATACGCGAATCGTGCATACCATGGCAACTGACGCCGCTCATGATCATACCATTGTAACCTGGCTGGAACCGCTGGGGAAGCGCACCTCCGAAAAGATCGTTTATCCGGCGCAGAAAAATCCCAAAGTGTATGTCATGAGGCAACGGGCGGCGCTTTTTGGGCACAACGCACCTGATCCACGGATTCTGGACGTTGACAGCACCCTGGTTACGGGAACGGAATGGAAGTCTTTCGCCATCGATCAGACTGCTCAAACCATTGACCTCGATGCGCCTTATCCCAAAATTCTGAAAGGCAGCTGGATAGTTCTGTCGAGACCGGGCCTGATAGACGATACCTATACGGAAGCCTACCAAGTCACCAGATTGAGCCTGTGCTCACGCAAGGACTTTGCCTTGTCTTCCGACATCACCCGCATTATCCTCGATACAGGCAACAACCTGGATGAATTCGGTCTGCGCAACACCACTGTTTACGCCCAGAGCGAAGAACTGGAAATGGCCGATGTTCCTTTCCGTTCGGCCGAAGCTGAGGAAACTTTAAATGTGAGGCTCGGCGCCGGCATGCTGACACCCGTGGAAGGCTCGCAAATTACGCTGGATCGATATTTGCCGGAACTGCAAAAGGGACAACTGCTGATCGTCAGCGGCAAACCCGCGCGCCTTAAAAGCCTGGCGGAAGGAATTTTCGGGCTTTTTAAAAACGAAAATCTTTCCGTGGGCAGCATCGTGCAGGTTGTCGGAAAGCCTCTTTTTAACGCCGACAAAATAAAATTTTTCGTCAAGAACCCTACTCACTTTATTGACTTCATTGAAGTGGATTCACTGCTGTCTAAACTGCAAATCAGCCCGCAGGCTCTGGTCGAATATGTTCCGGCGGCCGCCGATGATGAGACCGTCAGCGAAGCGGTGACAATAGAGTTCCTGGACGAAAAAGACGGTCGGACGGTGGTCTATCTTGCCGATCCCCTGAAAAATGTCTATGACCGGGCTACGGTTTCCATCTTTGCCAATTGCGTCCGGGCTACGCACGGCGAAACGAAAAAGGAAATCCTGGGCAGCGGAAACGCCGCGGCGGGTTTCCAGAAATTTATTTTAAAGCAAACACCGCTGACATATGTGTCGGCTGCAACTTCCGAGGGATCGCTTTCCACGCTGGAAATCCGGGTGAACGACATTCTGTGGCAGGAAGTTCCCTCGCTATACGGGCAGGACAGCCGGGCAATGGTTTATACAACGCGTCTCGCCGACGATGGTAAAGTTACGGTGCAATTCGGCGACGGCATTACGGGTGCGCGGCTGCCGTCCGGTGTGGAAAATGTTACCGCCACCTATCGCATTGGCACCGGGCAGAGCGGCATCGTCAAAGCCGGGCAAATTTCTCTGCTTATGACGCGCCCCCTGGGCGTCAAGGCCGTAATCAATCCCGGTGCGCCGTCGGGCGCAAGTGATCCGGAAACACGCGATCAGGCCCGCCAAAACGCCCCTTACACGGTTCTGACCTTCGACCGTATTGTGTCGCTGGCCGATTATGAATATTTTACGCGGCGCTTTTCCGGCATCGCCAAAGCTCAGGCCGTCTGGTTGTGGAACGGCCGAAAACGTTTTGTGCACATTACCATAGCAGGCGTGTCCGGCTCTGAAGTTAAGGAAGACTCCGATCTTTTCGCCAATTTGCATTTATCCATCAAAACATGCGGCCTTCCGCAGCAGCAGTTTCTGGTGCAGTCCTTTAATCCGCTCCTTTTTACTCTGAAGGCCAATTTACAGGTAAAAGCGGGGTATCTTAAAGACAAGGTCGCCGCTGCAGTCAAAAATGCCTTGATTGATCACTTTTCCTTTGAGAAACGTTCTTTCGGTCAAAGCGTTGCCGCCAGCGAAGTAATCGCCCTGATGCAGTCAGTCAACGGAGTGGAGATGGTTGATCTGGACTTATTGAAGCAGGGAAACCAGAGCGGCGATGTCCTGGAGGCGCATAAGGCGCGGTGGAACTCCGGAATTGACAATGCTCTTGCCGCTGAACTTTTGACGATTAATCCCCAGGGAATTGAACTTATTCCATTGCCAAATCAATGATGCTACCGCGGCGGCTAGGAGGAGGCGACGAGGCGTATTATACATACGTTGAGGAAGCCGACGACAACGCCAACAAAGGTAGCGCTTGATTTGGCAATGGAATTACCGTGTTGGAGGGAAGTATATTATGACCATAACGCCCGATCAACTCTACGAACTTCTGCCTGCCATTTATCGCGTGCGCGACGCCGAACGGGGAGAACCGCTGAAGGCGCTTCTCGCTGTCATGGCCGCGCAGATCAATATCGTCGAAGAAGACATCGATCAACTCTATGAAAACTGGTTTATCGAGACCTGCGAGGAGTGGCTGGTTCCCTACATTGGTGATTTGCTCGGCGTTTGTCCATTGCAGGGTGCAGGTAATGAAGTTTTCAGCCAGCGCGCTTATGTTGCCAATACTCTTTCCTACCGCCGCCGCAAGGGAACTCTCGCTGTGCTGGAAGAACTGGCGCGCGACGTCACCGGATGGCCGGCAAAAGCCGTGGAGTTTTTTGAACTGCTTGCAGCAACCCAGCATCTCCAGCACCTGCGTCCGGGCAAGGGCGGCCTTCTTCAGATTTGCGGCGGGAAAGCTCAAAACGGCCTGGAGCTTTTGGGCGGCCCATTTGAAAACGCCGCTTACACTGTTGATGTGCGTCGGATTGCCAGTAGCCGGGGAAAATATAATCTTCCCAACGTGGGTTTGTATCTATGGCGACTGAAGACTTATGCAGTTTTACGCGGCGACGCGCGCGCGGCAAATGATGCCCCGTCGGGTTGTTTTCGCTTCCATCCGATGGGTTTTGATGCTTCTCTTTTCAATTCGCCCCAGACGGAAGACGAGATCACTCATCTGGCGGAAGAAATCAATGTCCCGGGGATATTAAGAAGGCTTCCACTGTCCCTGGAGCTGGAAGCCCGCAGGGAATCCATCACGAAAAACGAAGATCCAGTTGGTCTCTATTTCGGTGATCCACCTGTTTTTGAAGTATTTCTCGATGATGCTGATGAACCTCTGGCACCTGATGAAATCGTGATAGCAAACCTGGAAGGATGGGAAACACCGGGCTGGAAAACGCCGCAAAGTATTGTCTACGGCAAAGACAATAATCTGAAAACCAAGTGCTTTGTCGATCCCGTTTGCGGACGCCTGGCCCTTCCTGCAGAAAGCCAGGCTGTATCGGCTTCAGTAAACTATTCCTATGGCTTGGCGAGCGCCGTCGGCGGCGGTCCTTATGATCGTCGGCAATCGGTAGACAACTGGTATGAGCCGCAGGAACGCGCGGCAACCTGGCTGCGGGAAGTAACAAAAGCAAAGAGCGGTGAAACATTGAAAGATGCCATCGAAGCGTGGAACGCATACAGCAGCAGCACACCACTGGCTTTTGGCATCATTTTCATTACAGACAGCCGCTCCTACACGGACCCCCTTCCGGAAATCGAAATACGCTCGGGAAGCAAACTGGCCATCGTCGCGGCGGGCGGACTTGCGGAAAAACCGGTCAAGGCTGGAAAATCACAGATGGCATTGGATAATCTCCGCCCGCATATTATCGGCGATCTGGTCATTAAAAAGCCTTTGGATTTAATCAAAATAACGGATAGACGCGGTGAATTTATTACCGACGGTCTCACAGTGGAAGGATCGCTTACGGTTAAATCCGGCAATCTCGGACTATTACATCTTGCCCACTCGACCTTCTTATCCCCGACCGGCCTGGCGGAGGGCGATGCCGGCATAGTAATCAGCAGCGGGAATCCAGAATTAAAGGTAATTCTGGATCACTGCATCACCGGCTCCATCCGGGCAGCGGATACCATCGATCAATTAAGGATTGCCGACAGTCTGATTGACGGCGGGAAAAAAGAACTTCCGGCTCTGTCCGGCCAGGTGGAGACGGAATACGGGCCGGCAGCGGAAATCACGCGGTCAACTCTCTTCGGGGCGGTATCCGTCAGAGAGCTTTATTCTTCGGAGACGATTTTTACAGGCGAAGTAAATGTTGAGCGCTGTCAGACGGGCTGCATGCGCTTCTCTTATCTTACCCTGCCTGCCGATACCGCAGTTAATCCAAAAACACCGCCGCGATACCGTTGTCAACCCGATCTGGAAATCACAGCGCAGGAAGAAAAGCTCAGGCAGGAAGGAGAGGCGGTTGATTCCGCTTCCGTCCGTAAGCAGGTCAGCCTCAGGCTGGCACCTCATTTCGAATCCCGGCAATACGGCCATCCCTCTTACGGACAGCTCAGTCCGACAGCCCCGGAACAGATCCGGACAGGAGGGGAAAACGGCTCGGAAATGGGTGCGTTCAATCATCTTCAGCAGCCGCAGCGCCAGACCAACATACGTACCGCTTTAGAAGAATATCTTAGATCCGGGCTCGACGCCGGGATATTTTATGTGCGTCAGGAATAATTTTATCCATAACTCAGGAGGCTTATAATGAAAGGCGATTTTACGCGACTCACCTTTGACAGGGAAAAACATTATCGCGGCGTGCTCATGCAACAGGGCCGTGTCCAGCTTGATTCCGACTGGAATGAACAGGTGCAGATCGCCGAACATCGGTATTCAACTTTTTTAGGCGACTTAGTGGGACAAAACGGCGCACCTGCCGATAACAGCATGGCTATCCTGCAGAGGAATTCCGACGCGCTCAATCTCGGCAGCCAAACATTTATTACCGTCGCTCAGCTTTCTTCATCGTTGACCGGAAAAGCCGCTGCGACTGTTCAGCTCTGGTTTCGCTCCAAATCAATTCTGGCCATTCATTCCCTCAAGGATAACCTGCGCAGTACCGCGGGATGCATTTTCAGTCTTGATGAAATTGCGGGTTTTGGCATGGCTGAAGACGGCTCTCCGGCTGTCCGCTTCTTAACCGATGTCTGGCAGAAAGTAGACGTTGGAAATATTTCACATAAGATCAACGACGGCAACTGGCATTTTCTTGCGGCGGTCTTCAGAAAAGACTTCCTCGCCAAAACATGCGAGATTGTTATTTATCTGGATGGCAAACCAGTGGCGGAACGTTCCGGCAGTCTTACCAAAACTCCGGTCGACGAAAGAGCCCAGATCCTGCTGGATTCACTCGTGCTGGGCGCCTGGAGTGATAATAAAACCTATTATTTCGGTGGCGACGTCGCCGACCTGCGAATTTGGGACAGCGCAACGGAAAACCCCGGAGCACTACCGGCTGCGGCGCTGACCGGCAAAGAGCAGGGACTCGTCCGGTACTACCCCTTGAACGAACAGGAGAAGGCATCATCGGCGAAGGATCTGTCCTCCAGTAAAAAGAACGCCAAAATCACGGGCACAATAAGCCGCACTGAAGGACCATATACAACCGAAAAAATGAGCCTTGGGAAAGGCCGTTGTTATGTTGACGGGCTGCTAGTGGAAAATGAAAGCATAATCGATGTGGCGCAGCCCTCGAAAAATGGCCTCCATCTGGCGTATCTGGATGTCTGGACCCGGCATATCTGCGCGGATGAGGACAAATCCCTACTTGAACCTGCTCTGGGCGGACCCGACACGACATCGCGCATTAAGACTGAATGGCAGCTGCGGTGCCAATATTTAGGGGCACAAAATGCTTTTACATTAGATGAAATACGCAAAAGTTATTGCGGTGTTTGGCCCCGGCTGTTCTCACCTGAAGTTACCGACTATTGGCAGCTTCCACTCGGCACCGGCCGGATGAAAATTGATTCCACCAATTTTACCCGAACTGAAAATCAGCTTTATCGTGTTGAAGTTCATACGGGGAATTTTAATGATAACGGAGAGGCGACGACGCTTAAATTCAAATGGTCCCGTGACAACGGCTCGGTTGTCGCCACGGTTAAAGATATTAACACGACAACTAAAGTCATCACGCTTGCCGACGCCGATCTGAAAATCCAGAATGCCTTCAGCGATGCCAATTTCATTGAGATCTGCGATGAGTTATGCAGCCGGACCAACACACCGGGTTACCTGGTCAGCGCAGATATGACCCTGATCCGTGACGGCAAAATCACCCTCAAAGAAAACTGGGGATATGAAAGAAGCGCCGCAGCCCTGGAAGCGCCGATCATCATCCGTCGCTGGGACGGCGTTCAAAGTGCAAACAACTTCGAACTGGAAGATGGACTTACCGTCGCCTTCGATACCGGAGATGTTTACTATCGGAGTGGAGACTATTGGCTGATTCCGGCACGAACTGATGCCATCATCGGCTGGGAAAACAATATATCTCAACCGGCCCACGGTATCGAACATCATTTCGCCGCACTGGCTCTGATCATCAAAGAGACGGGGAAATGTACCTTTGAAAATCTGAGTATCATTTTCCAGCCGCTCAACAAAGGAAATGTCAGCAAGGCCGGCGACACAATCAACGGAGACCTTGCTGTTCTGGGAAGACTCAGCATCGGTTCCAGTAACTTTTATGCACCTCTAAGCATCAATGCCGACACGGCCGGGAAACTGATGAACCTGAAAGCGTCCGATGAAACGTGGCATGTGAGCCGGGGCATTGGAAATATACCTTCTCTGAAGATTACGGATAGCGATGGAAACGGCTTGACTATCAATAAAGGGGGAAACATCGGCATTGGTACTACACCGACTGTAAAACTGGAAATATCGGGTACGGATAACGGCCATGCCGACGTTGTTGTTAAGAGCCGTCTCAGATCAAACAGTATACACGGAGGCGGACTGTACGTAGATTCTGAGGATTGTTTCGTGGGAAGTGATTTAAAAGGCGGTATTGGTTTTACCACAAACGGCAATTGGCAATTAGTAATCAATAAGGAAGGCAAAATCGGCATTGGCACAAACAATCCCGCCGCCAAAATGGAAGTGGCCGGCGGAACACTTTGTGTCAGCCACGATAAAGACCGCATTGAGATTGACCCCTGGGTCGGCAGCAACGGGAGCGCCATTGCGTTCTATGATAGAGGAGAACAAAAGGCCAACCTTTACTGGAATAAGAACAATGAGATTTTTCTTGTCAATAGCGCTGGTGTTTCCAACACATCACTTAATTTAAATGGAGGTAATGTCGGCATCGGAACGGCAACTATGAAAGCGTCGCTTCATGTCAAATCTCAAGCCGGTGTTGAAAATGGACATAGAATGCTGATAATCGAAGGATTTAGTAATGCGGCTTTTCAATCCATAGCTGATCTTCCGGCCAATTCCCTTTTAATTGCCGGTCCCGCAGGCAACAAGCTTTGGTTTTTCTGGAAAGATGAAACCGGAGCGCGATATACTGGATCGATCCAGGGAGAGCCGTGGAAGTAATATATCAAGAAAGGAATAAGTTCATGAAACAACAATTAGTAAAGCGGCTTCAAGAACTGAAAGCCGAATTTGAAGCCGGCCAAAAAATGTTGACGGAACTGGAGGCCAAACAGGCAAATGTTCGTGAAACCATGCTCCGCATCAGCGGGGCAATTCAGGTTCTGGAAGAGGAATTAGCGGAGGGCACCCCTCCCGAACAAGAAAAATAAGAGCAGCAGGTGCAACAGATAACCGGCTGGCAGCTTTTGCATGCCTATTGTGATAAAGGATACCCGCGGCGTATCAGACGGAAGTTCACATACACGGCAAGAAGAAAAAGAGCATGAAGGCCGGCTTTTGAAAATGGAATACCCGACGATCGGCCATTGAGCCGATCTTTTTTTATCCCGATACTGCCTGTAAAGGCTGCAATTTATTCCATTTCTAAATCAATGATGATATCGCGGCGGCAACCCCCAACCCCGCCAGCGGGGGATAGGGCAACGAGGCATATTATACATACGTTGAGGAAGCCGACGACCCCGGCCTGCGCCGGGGCAGGCTGTGCCAACAAAGATAGCGCTTGATTTAGAATTGGAATTAGAGAGAATGACAAACATATTTAACACTGGCGAATGGCGATGCAAAAACGAACTCTGATCAAAGCTCTGGGGATATCCGTTGTTGCGCTTGGGGCGCTTATTGCGTTTGCCTGGTTTTATATTTCCTATGAATTGTCTCACCTGGAGAACTACAAAGATTCCATTACACAAACCGTCGGAAAGGCATTAAAACGTGACGTAACTTATGAAAAGGGAGAAGCTTGCCTGACCATTCGCGGTGGTCTGGCTTTACGATTTACCAATCTTGTAATCAGGGAGAAAGACCGGTCGGCTGATTTACTGAATATTAAAACCGCATCTTTCCGGATGGGTGTTCTTCCGCTGTGGAGAAACCGGTTAGCACTCAGAGAGGTCGTTCTTGATCAACCGCATCTCTCATTAAAACGGGATCGCACAGGCTCTCTGAATATCGCCGATCTTCTGGGGAAGGAACAAAAATCAAAAATTAAACTTGAATTTCAGGAGCTTGCTGTTGAAAACGGATTGATAACTTTTCTCGACCAGGCAACCGGCGGGAATGATTTGACAACCTCTCTGACAAATTTGTCCTGCCGGATTGATCAACCCCGACGTCAAGGAGCATCAACTTTCAGCATTACAGCTAATGTTAATGAAGACAAAAACCGGGGAGAACTAGTACTTAAAGGAACCTTTCAGCCTGCTCCCGGCGCCCGGCCCCTGGCGGAAAGCATTTTGGATATGTCTCTCCGTTGGAGAGGAATAGATATCGGGCATTACCACCCCTATCTGATTAATTACGCGCCTATGGAAAAACTGGCCGGAAGCCTGGATGTGGAAGCGGCATTTTCAGGAACACTGACGAATTGCACATCGAAGGGGACCGTTTCAGCGAAAAATGCCGAGCTGCACTATCCACAGGTTTTTCGCGGTGCCTTGCAGTCCAGGGACGTCCGCGTCGATTACGCCTTAGTGCGCAAGGGTAATCATCTGAAATTAGATATCACCCGTTTCGCTGTTGATCGCTTTGCAGCCTCGGGTCACCTGGATGTCAAGGAAATGGATCAAGCAGATCCCATGCTTGTCGCAAATGCCAAAACAGCGGCTTTTTCTTTACAGGAGGTACGATCTTACATTCCCTGGAAAATCATTCCCGCCGATGTCGGCGGTTTTATTGAGGCTCACATTAAAAATGGTGATTTCCGTCTTATTGAAGGCAAACTAAACGGGCGGCTAAGCCAGATAGCCCATATGGAGAAACAGGGAAATGCCGGTGTCCTTTCCCTTCGGGGGGAAGTTCACAAGGGTGTATTTTTTGTGGACGATAAGATACCTGTTTTTCAGGACATAAGCGGCATCCTGGAGTTAACAAACCGGCAGTTTTTACTGAAAAAAATGACCGGCCGTTTCGGAGCTTCGCCTTGTAAACTGGATGGAGGCATTTCGGATTTTGCTCTGCCGGGACCGGCAGTTTATACGGCGGATATGACTCTTCGGCCTTCCCGCGAAGAAATCTTGTGGTTGTTGGGGAAAGAAAAATTCCGCCATCTCAGTTTTCGGGGGGATTCGACTCTCGAACTGTCGGGGAAGGGCCCGGCGGATAATTACCGGATCGGTGTCCGCTGGGATCTAGTTAATATGGCTTACGCCTATCCGGGAATCATTGAAAAACCGCGGGATAAAGCCAACCGGCTGCTTGCTGAGATAAAGTTGAACGAAAAAGCCATAAAGGTTGCTTCTTTTGACTACGACCTGCCGCCGGTGAATATAAAAGGATCGGCCCGGTACAGCTTCGCCGGCAAAAAGAGTTTGTCCCTGAATATTAAGTCTAGGGCATTTGACATCCACGAAGCAGTTGCAATTCTGCCTGTTTTACGGTCGTATGATCCGGCAGGAACCTGTTTGATTGCCGTCGACGGCAGCGGCGATCCGGATAATCCCGGGTCATTCCTGCTGTTGGGCAATGTGTCATTAAACAATGTTTCCATAAAACCGTCGGAGAGCATTAAACGTATCAAGGGATTGACGGGAAAAGTATTTTTCAGGGGTAAAAAGATCGAAACATCGCGTTTCAGCGCACGCATTGGCGAAAGCGCTTTTTCCGGAAAATGCGGGATTGATGATTTGAGTAAGGCGGAGATTGATTGTCAATTTGATTCCGCATTCTTCCGAACCGCAGATGTGGGATGGCTGAGCCCGGAAGGCGAAGTAAATTTCCATAAAGTAACAGGACAAATCACCGTCAAAGATGAACATTTGCATATCAACAGGCTTTCCCTGCAACTCGGCAAATCCGTCTTTGATTTATCGGGCGATATCAGAAATTTTACCAGGCCGAAAATTGCGGTATCGTTAAATTCGCCTTACATCAGTTTCGATGATGTTGCCCTTCTGACAACACTGAAATCATCAGGGCGAGAAGTTGCTTCGTTATCCCCGGTGGAGCTTACTTCTACTGTGCAGGTGGCAGAAGGGACATTTCAGGGTGTTGAATTCAAAAAACTCGACGCTGATGTACAATATGCCGGGGAAACACTGAGTGTCAAAAATTTGGAAGCCCGGATCTTTGAAGGTAAATTGCAAGGGAAGGGAAGGGCGAATTTTCGCCCCGCAGGTCAGCAGCATTATACGGCGACTCTGTCTCTCGACAAGTTATCACTGGACAAGATCCAGAAGTATTTGCAAATGGGGGAACGAGAGGTCACGGGCAATTTGTCTCTTACGGGAGATATCACCGCCTCCGGTGGTAATACCGATGATTTAATAAAGACGGCGGCGGGAACATTTAAAATTCAGGCTGACAAAGGAGTCCTGAAAAAGTTTTCCGTACTTGCCAAGATATTCTCTCTGCTTAATGTTCTGCAACTGGCCAGGCTTCAGCTTCCGGATATGGCAACTGGCGGGATGCCCTATAATGGAATCACGGGCGGTTTTACTCTCCATGGGGGTATTTTATCTTCGGAAGATTTCTTCATTTCCAGCGACGCTATGCAGATTTCAGCAGCGGGAAAGGTTAATCTGCTTGCGAAAGAGTTTGATAATATCGTCGGCGTTCATCCACTGAGTACCGTGGACAAAATTGTGGCGAGAATTCCAGTTGCCGGTTGGCTTCTAACCGACGAAAAAGGCAAGCTGATTACAGTCCATTTCAGGGTTGATGGAAAATGGGATAATCCCAATGTGACTCCTATCCCGGTGCAGTCGGTGGGCCAGGGTACTCTTGATATCTTTCGGCGGCTTTTTCAATTACCGGTAAAACTTATTACAGATACAGGGGAGGTCATCCTGGGACATTAGCAGGCTGTTGAAAAAGGCTCATCTGCAGCGTTACGCTGCAAACTTTATCGCTCAACGTATATTGTATACGCTTCGCGATTCGGTTTTGGCGATGCCTTGCATCTGAATCTTTTTGAACAGCCTGTAAAAAATAGGTTTTCAACAACTTCTTCAAAGCATATTGTCTGCTGCGGGATTGAGAAACTCGGAACATCAATTTCCCTGAAGAGTCTTCCGCCGGTTGTATACCCTTGTTTGTCTGCGCCGGCTGTTTATTTTTTTCTTGTATTCGCTGAGATATTCCCTGGAGGCAAGATACTTGTCGGCGAAAGATACAATGAATGATTCTTTGTACTTCGGAGGAACAATCGTCAGAGGCCACATATGCTTTTGAATAATGTCCGCTTCAATTTCATTGATGACAAAATGTTTGCGGGCGTTGTTCAGGGCAATGGTCGGGTGCGCGATCCCGTGGTACTTGTGCCGGGGCAGATCGGGTGCGTCGTGATTGCGCCAGTCATACAGGAAAAAATCATGCAGAAGCGCACCCCGTACAGCGGAATGGTGATCCAGTTTCAAAAGCTTGCATATCCGGTAAGTTAAATATGCTACGTCGTGGACATGGGCGTAAATTGAAGAACTATGGTGAAAGAATTCTTTAAGTCTGAGAAATTCTTCGTGTTCCTCTATTTCCCTGATTATTTCGTAGTATTCAGGTTCAAAAGACTTGCTTCCCTGCATTTCCATAATGATTCTAATCTGAACGGGCTTAATCAATTTAATGATTCTATTCTTTATGCTATTTGTTATGTTGTTGTCAATATACTTGTTTAAAGCCGGGGAACGCGTTGCAGAGTCGTTGATAAGAGTTTAATATCTTTTCAACGACTCTGCAACTCAGGTTCAGGTATTCGGCATAGAGGCACGCAATTCTCCTGCGGAGTATAAAATGCCAACCGAAAAAAATAGTTCATAATGACTGCAGCGGCGGCGTCAAAACCATAAATGGGAATAATCAGAACATTAGTTCTGACTGTTTTCGCTGTCTTCCAACGCCAGTTTCAGAACCTCCATCATATCACTGACAAAGTGGAATTTGATGGCCTTTTGAATATTCGCCGGAACGTCTTCCATGTCTTTACGGTTCCATTCGGGCAGAATAATGGTTTTGATACCGGCGCGGTATGCCGCCAGCACTTTTTCCTTAATTCCTCCGATGGGCAAAACTGCTCCGCGCAGGGTAATTTCACCGGTCATTGCCAAATCTTTTTTGACTTTACGGCCGGTCAACAGCGACGTCAAAGCAGTGAGCATGGTGACTCCGGCGGAAGGACCGTCTTTAGGAATAGCTCCTGCCGGAACATGAATGTGGATATCCTTATTTTCATAGAAATCCTCCGCAATACCAAGTGTGGTGGCATTGCTGCGAATGAAGCTCAACGCCGCATTTGCCGATTCTTTCATTACATCACCCAGCTGACCGGTTAAGGTTAGACCATTTCTCCCCTTCATGGCTGTTGCTTCGATGAACAACATATCGCCGCCTGCCGGTGTCCAGGCCAGTCCTATGGCCACGCCGGGCTTGGAGATGCGCGAATCAATATCCGTCAATATGCGGACGGGGCCCAGATATTTGTGGATGTCCTTAACTGTTACAGTTTTGGCTTTTATTTTGCCTTCGGCAATCATTGACGCCACTGCACGGCAAATATTGGCGATTTCACGTTCGAGATTACGCACACCGGCTTCACGGGTGTAACCGGAGATTATTCTTATGAGCGCTTTCGACGTGATTTGTAATTGTTCAGCAGTCAAACCGTTTTCGGATAATTGCCGGGGAATCAGGTAACGCTCGGCAATTTTCGTCTTTTCCTCCTGTGTGTAGCCGGGAAGTTCAATTACTTCCAGGCGGTCGAGCAGAGCCGGTGGTATAGTATCCAGAATGTTGGCCGTTGTGATAAACATGACATGGGAAAGATCGAACGGCACATCCAGATAGTGGTCGGTGAATGTATTATTCTGCTGCGGGTCCAGTACTTCCAGGAGCGCCGAGGACGGATCACCGTGATAATCGCTGACGATTTTATCTATTTCATCGAGCATGAAAACAGGATTGTTCGATTCCGCCCGCCGCAGGCTTTGAATGATGCGGCCGGGTAAAGCACCGATATAAGTGCGGCGATGTCCGCGAATTTCCGCTTCATCGCGTACGCCTCCCAGTGAAATGCGGGCAAACTTGCGCTCCAGCGCCCGGGCAATGGATTGTCCCAGCGAGGTCTTGCCCGTTCCCGGAGGGCCCACAAAGCACAAAATCGGTCCCTTGGAATCCGGCTTCAATTTGCGTACGGCCAGATATTCAATGATACGCTTCTTCGGTTTGGCAAGGCCATAATGATCCTGGTCCAGAATTGTTCTGGCTTTGGCAATGTCCATGTTGTCAACTGTTCCCTGGTTCCATGGCAGTGCGGAAATCCAGTCCAGATAGGTGGAGGCAACCGTGTATTCCGCAGACGACGGATGCATGCGGCCTAAGCGTTCCAATTCACGCTGGGCTTCTTTTTCCGCCTCCGGTGGGAGATTTTTCTCCGCAATTTTCTTGCGGTATTCCTCCACTTCCACAGTGGTCTGGTCGGTTTCTCCTAACTCCTGCTGGATAGCCTTCAGTTGCTGCCTCAAATAAAAATCACGCTGGCTCTTGTCAAGATCACTCTTCACTTTGGACTGGATTTTATTGCCCAGTTCCAGAATTTCCATCTGATGATTAACGATGCGCGTTACTTCCTTCAGACGCTCATTGGTGTCGGTTATCTCCAATATCTTTTGTTTTTCCTCTATCGGTGCATTGATAATGGAAGTGATAATATCCGCCAGAACACCGGCTTCCGTTATCGATTTGGCCATAGGCCCGAATTCCGGCGGTAAAAAAGGCGAAAGCTTCAGAATACGATCAAAGAGAACCAGCAAATTAGCCATCAGCGCTTCCGTTTCGATATTCTTATCTTCCGTATCTTCCAGCACTTTAATTCGCGCCTGCTGATATGGTTTGCCGTCAAGCAGCTCCAGAATCTGAAAACGGCTGATTCCCTGCAACAGCATTTGCGTTTTGTTATCGGATACTTTGGCCATTTTTGCTATGGTGGCGGAAGTGCCGACGGGGTATAATTCTTCCAGCTTGTATTGGTAGTCAAGGGAATCAGGTTCTTTTTTGGCCATGACCAGGCCTATTATCCGGTCTTTAACCATGGCCTCATCAACTAACTGGATGGACTTGGAGCCCGTTACTTCCAGTGGAAGCATCATTTTAGGAAATAGCAAAACATTATAAAGCGGAAGAATCGGTATTACTTCCGGTACAGTTATTGTTTTGGCGTCTTCAATAAAGTTTTTTTCAGTCATGAAACCCTCCGGTATCTTTTAAAAAGAAAATTAACCACTATAATTAGTCGTTAGTCGTTATGCGAATACGATGCGTTTTATGATCCGGCTGCTTGCTTATCTTGATTGTGAGGATTCCATCGGCATAAGATGCAATGGCCGATTCGGCATCCACTGCTACCGGTAACATAATATTTCTAATAAAACGGCCGTGAGGAATTTCCGCCAGACAATAGCGTGCATTTTTAACAGAAGAAATGGTTTTGCGCACTCCGGCGATTTTTATTTTTTTCCGGTTCAACTCGATTTGAAGTTCATCTTTGTTTATTCCGGCAAGATCAGCCAGGATAATGAATTCAACCGGCGATTCATAAACATCGATATGCGGCATCCAGTTGTATTCATGCTGCCGGAATATCGGGCTGACCAGATTAAAGACTTCATCTACGGTTCTTTGAAATTCCTCCTCAAAATTATTGTTAAAATTAATTTTAATGATGTTCATTTTTTTTCACCTATTGATAATTGATGTTGGTAAAAATGTTTACGGCCATGTGACAAAAATATATGTTCCATTGCCAATTTGTAAAGGTCTGCGAATCCATATTAATATTTTTTTGCAGGAAGTGATATGAAAAAAATTACTAAAGTTGCCGGACGGTAAAATAATTCAGACGGGGGGCATGATTGTTTTAATAAAGAAAATACTGGTCAAAGTTGATCTTTTTTGCTATGGAAGCTCCGAATTTGTAAAAAGAAGTGTTTTGGCCATCCCAAATTAAAATTGGTTCTGTTTCACACCGAGATTAATCACGAAAACCAGCACAGAAATGAAGATATAAGAATCGAGACCTATGAAAAAGGAACATTTACGGAATATTGCCATTATTTCCCACGTTGACCACGGCAAGACCACTCTGCTTAACGCCATGTTGAAACAAACAGGTGTCTTCCGCACTCATCAGGTGGTGGAAGATCGCGTTATGGATTCTCTTGATCTGGAAAAAGAACGCGGCATTACCATTACGGCAAAAAATACGGCGGTGGAATATAACGGTATAAAGATAAATATTGTTGATACGCCGGGGCACGCCGATTTCGGCGGCGAGGTGGAACGCAGTCTCAATATGGTTGACGGCGCCATTTTACTGGTTGATTCCAGCGAGGGGCCTTTACCTCAGACGCGTTTTGTATTGAAAAAAGCATTGGCGAAAAAGCTGCCCATAATTCTGGTGATTAACAAAATTGACCGTCAGGATGCCCGCATCGAAGAAGTTATTAACGATTCTTACGATCTCTTTATTGATTTGGGAGCCGACGAGCAGCAGATTGAATTCCCGGTGTTGTATACAAATGCCAAAATCGGTGTCTGCCACAGAAAACCGGGAGATGCCAACACCAACCTGAATGAACTGTTTGATACCATAATAGAAAGAATACCGGCTCCCGAGGCTGATGATGACGCCAATCCGCAGTTTCTGGTGACTAATCTGGATTATGATCCGTACGTCGGACAAATCGCTGTCGGCCGTATTCAGCAGGGCAGGCTGGAAATGAATACCGCCTACAGCCATTGCACCGAAGACAAGATCATTCCGAATGTCAAATTTTCGGCGCTTTATACTTTTCAGGGACTTGCCAAGAAATCTGTGTTAACTGCTGAAGCAGGTGATATTATTGCCTTTTCCGGGGTGACGAATGTCACCATCGGCGACACGATCTCTTCTTTAATTGATCCGCAACCCCTGCCCCGCCTGCTGGTGGACGAACCGACCGTTTCCATGATGTTCTACGTCAATGACGGGCCGTTTGCCGGCAACGAAGGCAAATATCTTACTTCCCGGCATTTGCTCGAACGTCTGGAAAAGGAAGCGCTGCGCAATGTGGCCATCAGGATAAAGAAACTGGAAAGAACCGACGCATTTGAGGTCTGCGGCCGGGGCGAGCTGCAAATGGCCGTACTGATTGAAACGATGCGGCGGGAAGGCTACGAGTTGATGGTGTCACGTCCGCGGGTTATCACCAAAGAAGAAAAAGGCAAAACAATGGAGCCCGTGGAACGGCTTTTTCTGGATATACCGGAAGAATTTGTCGGAAAACTCACGGAAAAATTGTCTGCCCGGAAGGGCCGTCTGGAAAGTCTGGTCAATAAAGGCAGCGGCCGGGTCAGCATGGAATTTCTTATTCCGTCGCGCGGCTTGATCGGTTTCCGCAGCCAGTTTTTAACGGATACCAAAGGCGGTGGTGTCATGAATTCCCTGCTGGAAGATTACGCGCCCTGGTTTGGCCCCATTCCCCAGCGGATGACGGGAGTGCTGGTGGCCGACCGCGCCGGTCGCGTTACTTCTTATGCCAGTTATGCGATGGAGGACCGCGGTGAAATGATCGTGGAAGTGGGAACTCAGGTTTACGGAGGGATGATAGTCGGTGAACGCAACCGCGTGGGCGATATAAATGTGAATATCATTAAGGAAAAGAAACTTACCAACATGCGCGCGTCAACTTCAGATGCAACAGTAATATTACGGCCGCCGCGTATTCTCTCTCTGGATCAGGCCATTGAATTCATTGCTGAGGACGAACTTGTGGAAATAACTCCTAAAAGCGTCCGTTTGCGGAAAATGGAGCTTGATGCGGTCAAAAGAGCATCACTGCATAAGAGCCAACGGGATCTCTAATATTGCGGAAAAACAGCAGGATGGAATAGTTTGAGCAAACAGTTATTGAAAGAAATTGAACGCCGCCGGACTTTCGGCATTATCAGCCACCCGGATGCGGGAAAAACAACGCTGACCGAAAAGCTGCTGTTATTCGGCGGCGCCATTCAAATGGCCGGAGCGGTAAAAGCCCGCAAGGCGGACAAGCATGCGCTCTCCGACTGGATGTCCATTGAAAAGGAGCGCGGCATTTCCGTTACTTCATCGGTCATGAAATTCGAATACGCGGACTGCGACATCAACCTGCTCGACACACCCGGCCATCAGGATTTTTCCGAAGACACCTACCGGGTGCTTACCGCCGTAGACAGCGCCCTGATGGTCATTGACGGTGCCAAAGGTGTGGAACCGCAGACGCAAAAGCTGATGGATGTATGCCGTCTGCGCAATACGCCGATTATCACCTTCATCAATAAACTGGACCGCGAGTGTCTCGCGCCGCTGGATATCCTTGCTGATATCGAAGACAAACTGCAGATAGAGTGTTCGCCGCTCTCCTGGCCTATCGGGATGGGCAAGCGCTTCAAGGGAGTTTATAATCTTTACAATAAAACACTGCATCTGTTCACCCCCGGGAAAAGCCGCCGTTCCGATGAAGGAGTGGTCATTGAAAATCTTTCCGATCCGCTCCTCGACGAGCTTCTGGGAAGCCAGGCCGCGGAGCTGCGGGAGGAAATAGAATTGCTGGAAGGTGCAGCCAATCCCTACGATCATAAGGAATATTTAAAGGCCGGCCAGACACCTGTTTTCTTCGGCAGCGCCATCAATAATTTCGGCGTCAAGGAATTACTGGATGCTTTTGTCGAAATCGCTCCGCCTCCGGTGCCGCGGCCGACAACGACCAGAATCGTTGCTCCCGAGGAAGATGATTTCTCCGGATTTGTTTTTAAAATTCAAGCCAACATGGACCCGGCGCACCGCGACCGCATTGCTTTTTTGCGTGTCTGTTCGGGTAAATTCCAGCGGGGCATGAAAGTGCAGCAGCACCGCCTCGAAAAAGAAGTCAGCTTATCCAATGCAACGATTTTCATGGCCCAGGATCGCACCAATGTCGAGGAAGCCTATCCGGGAGATATCATCGGTATCCACAATCACGGCACCATCAAGATCGGCGATACCTTTTCGCTCAAAGAGCCGCTCAAATTCACGGGCATTCCACACTTTGCTCCCGAACATTTCTGCCGGGTGCGTTTGAGAGACCCCCTGCGAATCAAACATTTACAGAAGGGATTGCTTCAGTTATCCGAGGAAGGGGCCATTCAAGTATTTCGTCCACTGTGGGGTTCGGACAATATTTTAGGCGCTGTCGGCGTTCTGCAATTTGATGTGACCATGGCACGGCTCAAAGATGAATACAGCGTCTATGCCGATTACGAAAAAACCACTTACGCCGCCGCCCGCTGGATCACAGCGGAAGACCCGAAGGTCATGGACGATTTTCAAAAGAAAAATCATTCAAACATTGCCCAGGATGCGGAAGGAAATCTGGTTTACCTGGCTTTGAGTGAATGGCGTCTGGCGCATACAATGGAAGAATGGCCGCAGATTAAATTCCACAAAACAATGGAGAAGAGCTGAAAAAAAGTCGTTTTTCATCAATGACGGCGATGGAATCAGGAAAATTATAATATCAGAAAAATCTAACTACCCATGTTAACCATTTTGTTAACTATTTTCACTTCATCTTTTATTATCGCCTTTTCCGGCGCGCTGATGCCGGGGCCGCTTTTGACTGCGGCGATCAGTGAAAGTTCGCAGCGCGGTTTTATCGTGGGACCACTGATGATTGCCGGGCATGCCATCCTGGAGCTGGCGCTCGTCATTGCTCTTCTTACGGGACTTGCGCCATTTCTTCAACTGCCGGCGGTTTTTGTAGCGACAGCTCTAATCGGGTCCGTCATTCTTTTTTGGATGGCCTGGGGAATGTTCCGCTCGCTCCCCTCGCTGCATCTGTCCTGGGATGCCGATCAAAAGCAAAGGAACCATCCGGTGTTAAGCGGGATTTTGATGAGCGTCGTTAATCCCTACTGGATCATCTGGTGGGCAACCATCGGTCTTGGTTATATTCTCTATTCGTGGCAGTTTGGCTTGGCGGGGGTTGCTTTTTTCTTTACCGGGCATATTCTGGCGGACTTTGTCTGGTATTCGATAGTCACGGCTACCGTGGCCGGGGGCAGACGTTTCCTGACCGACCGTCTTTACCGTGGTCTGATCGCCGTATGCGCGACCTTTCTTGTCGTCTTTGCCGGTTATTTTGTCTATGCCGGTCTGACTAAGCTCGCCGCTATTGTCTGACAAGCGTCGTAATTATTCTTTTACTTCCGGCACCTTAGATTTTAGCTCCGTAAATCTTCAGGAAAAAATAATATTTTCCACTAAAAGCAGGAAATATTTTAGGAATGTTCTTGAAATTATCGGGTTCTTTCGGTAAAGCCAAAAAGTACAATTTTGTTATGGAGATAAAGATTTATGGCCAGGGGCACAAAAAAAGATGATTTATCCGATTTGACGCTGCTGGGTAAAGCCACTCAACCTGTTAAAAAACTTGAGACTTTCCCTAATCACCATTCAGATCGTAACTATACGGTTACATTACACACGGAAGAATTCACCTGTGTATGTCCGATGACCGGCCAGCCGGACTATGCAAATATGAAAATTCAGTATATTCCGGATAAGAAAATTGTCGAATCCAAATCGCTGAAGTTATATTTGTGGTCATTCCGCAACGAAGGTGTTTTTCATGAACATTTGACCAACATGATCCTTGATGATTTGGTTGCAGCGTTAAAACCGCGCTGGTGCAAAGTGAGCGCTGAATTTGCCGTTCGCGGAGGAATCGGGATAACGGTTGATGCGGAATACACGTCGAAATAATAAACCGGAAGGGTAGAAGGGTAGAAAATATGGGAAAACGTACGGATATTAAAAAAGTTTTAATTATTGGCTCAGGCCCCATCGTCATCGGTCAGGCCTGTGAGTTTGATTATTCCGGAACTCAGGCTTGCAAGGCGCTGCGCAAGCTCGGCTATGAAATCGTGTTGGTGAATTCCAACCCGGCGACCATTATGACCGATCCGGGCATGGCGGATGTTACTTATATCGAACCGCTTAATGCCGAGACGATTACCGAAATTATCGAAAATGAAAAACCGGATGCCATTCTGCCCAATCTCGGCGGCCAGACCGGTCTGAATCTGACGTCCGAACTTTACAAACAGGGTGTGTTGCAGAAGCACAATGTAAAGGTCATCGGCGTGCAGGTGGACGCCATAGAGCGGGGTGAAGATCGTATCGCTTTCAAGGAAACGATGAAAAAACTGGGCATTGATATGCCCGCAAGCGAACCGGCCACTTCCGTGGAAGAAGCAGAAAAAATTGCGGCCAAACTCGGCTATCCGGTAGTCATCCGGCCCGCCTATACGATGGGCGGCACGGGCGGCGGCATTGTTTACAACCTGGAAGAACTGCAGCTCATCGCCAGCCGCGGCATTTCGGCAAGCCTCATCGGCCAGATTCTCATTGAAGAATCTGTCATTGGCTGGGAAGAGCTGGAGCTCGAAGTTGTCCGCGACGCTAACAACAACATGATTACGGTCTGCTTTATCGAGAATGTGGATGCGATGGGCGTGCATACAGGTGATTCCTACTGTACAGCGCCGATGCTGACCATCTCGGAAGAACTCCAGAAGCGCCTGCAAAAGTATTCGTATGACATCGTTGAAGCGATCCAGGTGATCGGCGGCACCAACGTGCAGTTTGCCCATGATCCCAAAACAGACCGCGTGGTCGTCATCGAGATCAATCCGCGCACGTCGCGCTCCTCCGCCCTGGCTTCCAAAGCTACCGGCTTTCCGATAGCCCTTATTTCCTCCACGCTGGCTACCGGCGTCACCATGGATGAAATCCCCTATTGGCGCGAAGGCACTCTGGATAAATACACGCCATCGGGCGACTACGTCGTCGTAAAATTCTCCCGCTGGGATTTCGAGAAGTTCCCCGGCGCAATCGACAAACTGGGTACCCAGATGCGCGCCGTGGGCGAGGTCATGAGCATCGGCAAAAACTACAAGGAGGCGTTCCAAAAGGCCATCCGCTCCTTGGAGAAGAAGCGCTACGGTCTGGGCTTTGTTAAGGACTTTAATGAAAAATCTCTCGATGAGTTGATGGAAATGCTCTCCGAACCGTCCAGTGAACGCCAATTCATTATGTATGAAGCGCTGCGCAAAGGCGCCACGGTGGAAGCCCTTTCCGCCAGAACCTATATTAAGACGTGGTTTATCCAGCAGATGAAAGAACTGGTCGAACTGGAGGAGAAGATTCTGCTGTACAAGGGGAAAGACCTTCCCGATGAATTGTTGACGCAGGCTAAAAAGGACGGGTTTGCCGACCGTTATCTGGCTCAGATTCTGGGCAGAAAAGAGGAGGAGATCCGCAAGCAGCGTATCGCCTGCGGCATGGCTGAATGCTGGGACGCCGTGCCGGTAAGCGGAGTCGAAAACGCGGCTTATTATTATTCCACCTACAATGCGGCGGATAAAGTCGGCATCACCTCCAACCGGAAAATTATGGTTCTGGGCGGCGGCCCGAACCGGATCGGCCAGGGTATTGAGTTTGACTATTGCTGCGTGCATGCGGCGTTTGCCCTGCGCGATGAAGGCATTGAGTCCATTATGGTCAACTGTAACCCGGAAACCGTCTCCACCGATTATGATACTTCCAATAAGCTGTACTTTGAACCTCTGACGGTTGAAGATGTCTTGAGCATTTATGAAAAAGAAAAACCTGAAGGCGTGATTGTCCAGTTCGGCGGACAGACGCCGCTCAACATTGCCTCTGATCTGGCCCGCGCCGGAGTCAAAATTATCGGCACTTCACCGGAGACAATTGATCTGGCTGAAGACCGTGATCGTTTCCGCATGATGATGGACAAACTGGGTATTCCCATGCCCAAGTCCGGTATGGCCAGCAATCTGGAGGAAGCCCTCAAAATAGCGGGCAGCATCGGCTATCCGCTGATGGTGCGGCCTTCATATGTACTGGGCGGACGCGGTATGGAAGTTGTCCATGACGAGGACATGCTCAAACGCTATGTACATGCCGCTGTCGGCGTTACACCGGAGAGGCCCATTCTGATCGACAAGTTTCTGGAAAACGCCATTGAGGCGGAGGCAGATGCCATCTCCGACGGAACGGATGCCTTTGTCCCGGCCGTTATGGAGCACATCGAACTGGCCGGTGTTCATTCCGGCGATTCCGCCTGCGTTATTCCGCCGATCAGTATTCCTACCCGTCACATGGAAACGATTGTTGAATATACAAAAAAAATTGCCGTGGAATTCGGCGTCGTCGGTTTGATGAATATTCAGTATGCCATCGCCAATGACGTTGTTTATATTCTGGAAGCCAATCCCCGCGCATCGCGAACTGTACCGCTGGTTTCCAAGGTCTGCAATGTTTCCATGGCCCGTCTGGCTACACAGGTGATGCTGGGGAAGAAGCTGGCCGATCTGGATTTGAAAAGGAAGTCATTCCATCATTTCGGCGTGAAGGAAGCAGTTTTCCCGTTTAACATGTATCCCGAAGTTGATCCGGTTCTGGGACCGGAGATGCGCTCCACCGGCGAAGTTCTGGGATTGGCCGATTCTTTCGGTCTGGCCTATTTCAAGGCTCAGGAAGCGACCCAGCAGTTTCTGCCCGGAGAAGGTGCGGTGCTGATTACCGTTGAGGAAAAGGATAAGGGCGGCGTGCTGGAAGTTGCCCGCGCCTTTGAAAAGATGGGCTTTAAAATCAAGGCGTCGGAAGGAACCCACAAATGTCTGGCCGATAATGGAATCGCCTCGGAACATATTCTGAAAATGCACGAAGGCCGGCCGAACATGGTTGACGCCATTAAGAACGGTGAAATTCAACTGGTGATAAATACGCCGGTAGGCCGCCTGGGTAAATACGATGATTCCTACATCCGCAAGGCCGCGATTAAATACAAGATTCCTTATATCACGACCTTGGCGGCGGCAGTGGCGGCAGTTAAGGGAATCGCCGCCTTCCGGCAGGGACACGGCCGCGCGAAATCTCTGCAAAGCTACCATGCGGAAATAAAGTAGGGTCTGGTGCTAAGTTATCAATTTCATGTCCTCCGCTGGAGACTGTGTCACAATAGCTGGTTGTCATTGCGAAACGCCTCTCAGGTGTTGTGGCAATCTAATATTTTCAAGAGCTTACGAGATGCTTCGCTCATTGTATTCGCTCGCAATGACATTATGACACAGTCTACGGGCGGAGGTGTCACGAAGTGACGGAGGTGGACCAGATTCGGCCAGCATTAAAAACATCCATCCCCTATCCCCGCCTGCGGGGAGCATGACAAAGATAACGCTTGATTTAGAGATGGAATATAAAAGGCAGGGAAACGTTAAAATCATCTTCCCTGCCTTTTTTGTATTATTTTCCCGGATATCCCAAATTCGAGGAAAGACCATTTTTCGTAATTGTTGATGCCGACACATGATCTTTGTAAAACATATTTATTTTGTCTTTGCGAGCAACTGACACCGGTGCAGGTACCGCGGTGTTATTCATAGAAGAATCATGCTGTCATCGCGAGACGCCTCTCAGGCGTCGTGGCGATCTCTGAGACTGCCGCGTCGGTCTTCGGCCTCCTAGCAGTGACAAAAAGTGATGTTTCTTAGGAGGAAAAAAGCGATGCGGCAATTGTCCGGCTGTCCTCGAATCAAAAGGATACCACTTGGGGGCAAAATGTGGTAAGTAAATAAAATTAATAATATTTATCAGGTGGAAAGAATTTATGGAAAAACTTAAAGGTTCGGCTAAAAAAAATCTGCGCTCTCAGGCGCATCATTTAAAACCAGTGGTGATGGTGGGCAGAAACGGTGTGAGCGAACAACTGATAGCATCTGTTGACGCCGCCTTGAAGGATCATGAACTGATCAAAGTGAAATTTCTTGATTTTAAGGAGGAGAAAAAAGAAATATCCGAAGAAATTGCCAACGTTACCAAAAGCGAGGTTGTCGGCATCATCGGCAACATAGCAATTTTTTACCGGCAGCATCCGCAGCCGGAGATGAGAAAAATTAAAATATAGCTTTGTTTAGCCGATAAGGAGTGCATTGACAACGACGGTATATTTCAATAAGGTGTAACCTAAAACAGAAACAAAGGAGAAAAAAATGTTCTCAAACAAATTCATGAAATACGGGCTGGTGATATTCGGCCTGTTCTTTTTTGTGATGTATGTAATGGAGCTGGACGCTTATGCCCGTGTAGGCGGCGGCCGTTCGTTTGGTAGCCGCGGATCACGTTCCTATTCATCTCCCAGCTCTCCTTCGCGCGCACCGTCCAGTCCATCCAGTCCGTCCAGGCAAATGGGAGCAGCGCCTGCCTCGCCCTCTCAGAGCGGCGGCTTTTTGCGGGGCCTGGCCGGAGGTCTGGTCGGTGGTATACTCGGCGGAATGCTTTTCCGGAGCCTGGGATTTGGCGGCCCTGGCACGGGCGGTGGAATCGGCCTTTTTGAAATCATTCTGATTGGCGCGATTCTTTATGGCATCTGGTGGTTCATTAAAAAGAGGCGGCAGGTAGCGGAAGAGGCCAATCATGCATTTTATCGCTCCGCTTCAATGCCGGAACCGCAGCAACCCGGTTTGGGGCCTTCGTATGGGCAGCAGACGGCAGGTACGTATACTGATTCCGGGCTTGATCACATCCGGCAGATGGATTTCGCTTTTGACGAACAGACATTCAAAGATCAGTCCATGGACGCCTTCTTTACGATACAGGGAGCCTGGGCGAACCGCGATATGTCGCCTGTCCGCAACATGATGACCGCGGAGATGTACGGTATTATTCAGGGTGACGCCGATGATCTGAAAAGGAAGAAACAGATCAACCGGCTGGACAACATTGCCGTGCGGAAGGTGGAAATAAGCGAAGCCTGGCAGGAGGCCGGCAGTGATTTTATTACCATCCGGTTTACGGCGAATCTGCTGGATTATACTACTGACGAAGCAACCGGCGAAGTTATTTCCGGCAGTAAAACCGATCCTGTTAAGTTCGAAGAATTCTGGACATTTACTCGCCCGGTGGGCGGCGGTGCCTGGCAGCTTTCCGCTATTAATCAAGTATGATAAATTAAACCGCCTCACACGACTCCATCCGCGGGAAGTGTGAGGCGGATTCCACTTCGCATCTTTCATCCAAAACTACTGGAAAAAATCATCCTGAAAGTTAGACAGGTGAAATTATGAAAATGTTCACAGCAAAAGAAGAGAAGAATCTTGCATATGTTTTGTCCAAAACAGCTGATTCCGCATCCGCGCTGTTACTCGAGGAACTTCACGGTCTGCTCTTTGGAATTGTCATCACGCCGGAGCCGGTCATGCCCGATGAGTGGCTGTCCGTCATCTTCGATGAAGAAACGCAATTTGATGATGATCAGGACGCTGAAGTTTGTGCCGGTCATCTGATGAAAGTTTACAATCGAATGATTAACGACAGCAGCAAAGGCAAACTGGCATTCCCTTTCAATTACGAAAAATTAACCGATTCGGAGCATTCTCTGATCGAAGGCTGGACCTACGGCTTATTTCTGGGCCTGTCCTTAAGGCCTCATATCTGGGGGCTGTCCGAAGAATTTGAAGGCATGGATGATGAAGCGATACCTGATGACATTCAGGATTTGATAAATTCCTGCAGCATTATTACTGCTATTGCTCTGCCCGAGGAAATGGAGGAAATATTTGAAACTGAACCGGGTCAACCGTTAAAAGACCCCGCGGAACTGGAGGAAGCACTATACGCCATGCTGCCGCTTGCTGTTGAACACCTGCAGCAGCATAGTGCGAACCTCAGAAAATTAAACGCCGGTATAAAGACGTCCATGAACAAGATCGGGCGCAATGACCCCTGTCCCTGCGGCAGCGGCAAGAAGTATAAAAAATGCTGCGGGAATGATTAGCCCCAAAGACTGCAGGAAGCACCGGCCTCATACGTGGGCGCCGTGGCAGCAGATAAATTCGAGGTGACATGAAAATTCTCCTGATGTCCATGCCGGACTCGATTCCGGTAATCATGCATGAAAGCGCCTTTCACATGCCCAATTGCGGTATTGCCAGCATAGGCGCCAACATCGATGACGGCCATGAGGTATTTATTGTCGACCTGATCAGAAAACGCAGGCGGCTGGCCAAATATGTAAACCGACTCCTGGTTAATATACGTCCGGATGTGGTGGGGGTGTCCGCCATGGCATGGCAGTATGAGACCTGTGTCAAATTAATCCGCCTTATCCGGAATCTTCTGCCTGAAGTAAAAATCGTTATAGGTGGATATCACGCCACTTTGATGTATGAAGAAATTGCCGCTTCTCCCGAGGCGGGCCTGATTGATTTCATTATTTGGGGGGAAGGCGAAGAAGCCTTCCGGAGGCTGGTAAACGCACTGGACGGCAAGGACCAGTTGAAAGACATTCCCTCTTTGTCTTATAAAGACGGGGGACGGTTCGTTCATAATCACAGGGGAGAACTGCTGGATCTTTCCCGGCTTAAAATCCCCATAAGGGATAAACGCCGCCTGACATCCGGATATCATGTTATCGCTTCCAAAGCCGAGGTCATGGAGACATCCAGGGGATGCACAAGAACCTGTTCCTTTTGCAGCATGAAGCACATGTATGGACGGACCTTTCGGACGTTTCCCGTCGAGAGGGTCCTGGCGGATATAGATGACATTTATTACAACCTGAAGACGCGCTTAATTTTTATTGTTGATGACAATATGGTTCTGGATCCGGAACGAGTCATCAAGATCTGTGATGAGATCATCGCCCGTAACTATAAGGGACTGACCCTGAGCGTCCAGGCCGATTGTGTTTCCATATCCAGAAACGAAGAAATGGTGCGTAAAATGTCCCTCGCGGGGATTAAAACCATTTTTTTGGGAATTGAAAATGTATCCAGGAAAAATCTGGCGGTATCCCGCAAAGGCGACATCGTGGAGGCGTCGCTCAAAGCTGTTCGCATTTGCCACAAGTACGGCATAATGGTAATTGCCGGATTAATTTTCGGCTTTCCGGACGATAATGAAGAAGATATCATTGAAAACTACAAGTTCCTGAAGGCGCTGGACGCAGATGTACACTATTGCCAGATTCTGACTCCCTATCTGAAGACAGAGATGCGTCAGAAACTGCTGGACGAGGGGATGGTGACCAACCTGCATGACTACAAGATGTACAACGGCATCGTAGCTAATGTGAAAACCCGGCATCTCGAAGCGGAGCAGCTGCAATATCTGGTCTGGCTGCACCGGCAGAAAATCATGGGGTGGTGGGAACCATCCGAGCTTATGAGAAGCAGCTTCCTCTGGGTTCCGGTTTGGACATATGTGTTACGGCCTCTGCTGAAATTTACTCTCGGCCGCAGACTGACAAAACTCGGCTGGGATGAGCGCTACAAGCAGGATATGAAATACCTGACCGGTTTGAACGTGTTTAAGGGTTTGTGATTATCCCGGACTTTCGCTGAAAATTTTGAAGAGCCCTGCAAAACAGCCTGGAACGAGCCACTGCAGCAGGCAATTGAAAAAACACGGAATGTTTACCCCGTAAATAAATCTCAAAAGGAATGAATAGGTGACGCCATGAATATGTTTACAGCAAAAGACAAAAAGAATCTTAAGTATGTTCTATCGAAAATAGCTGACGCGGAAACCGCACCCTGCCTGGAAGAACTGCACGGACTCTTTTTCGGAATCGCCATCACGCCCAAACCCATTACACCCGGGGAATGGCAGTCCGCCGTCTTCGAGGATAAACTGCAATTTGATGATGAGAGGGACGCTGAAAAATGCACCGCTTGTCTCCTGGAAATATGCAATAGAATCAGCAGCGACGCTATGAAAGACAAATTGGATTTTCCATTCAGTCTCTACAAATTAACCAGATCGGAGATTGCGCTGATTGAAAACTGGACGCATGGTTTTTTTCTCGGCCTGTCCCTGCGTCCTCATATCTGGAGAATGTCGAAGGAATGCGAAAGCGCCGGCAATGAACAGATATCCGCCGATGCTCAGAGAGTGATAGATTCCTACGACATCATTACTACCATTGCTTTGCCTGAAGAAAGAGTAGGAATATATGAACCAATACCCGGCATGCCTGCCAAAAGCCCCGACGAAGTGATGGAAATGCTGTACATTATGCTGCCGGCGGCCGTCGAATGCCTGAGGCAGCACGGCGTGAAACTCAGAAAAGAAAATCCGGAGACGAAGACGCCAAAGAAGAAAACCAGCCGCACTAAAATCAGCACCGATGACAGCGTTAAAAAGGACAAAAAAATCCGGAAGAGCTGAAAGTATCGACAAACAAAACTGTTTCCTCGTTGATATTATCTTTGTAAATTGTAACAGGCGGTGACAATTTACAAAGTTATATCGATAGACACATAACAGCGCGTGGATTGAAACTGGTCCTGGATTCCCGCCTTCGAGACTGTGTCATAATTACTTTTTTGTCATTCCGTGCAAGCGAAGCGCGACGATGAGCCTGCCCCGTGCCTGACACGGGAGAATCCAGTATTATCAGTAAGTTCTGGATACCGGCCTTCGCCGGTATGACGATTATTGGGATAATTTTCCTATTGTGACAGAGTCTCTTCGCGGGAATGACGAAGGTTGCGCCCCATAAGGAAGAAAGGAACAGAAGTTTTCCCGGTAAACATCAACCATTGCTTCCCGGAAATCCCAGGGGGCTTTTTATCGCCCCCTGAGCCTATTCAACGCGTTTTTCTTATTTGCAGGTAAAATTTTTTTATTTTTCCAGACGCTTGATCAGTTCATCTACAAGTGCTCGTCGTTTTTTAAGAAACTGACGAAAATCTCTGTGTCCTACATCAGTCTTGGCTATTGACCGCTCCAGGACCGGAATAGCTTCCTTCAGCATTGCAATACTTTCTTGCGCTTCGTCGTCGGTCAATTCAAAGGACAACATTGTCTCCAGACGCTTGATGAGTTCATCTACAAGTGCTCGTCGCTTTTTAAGAAACTGACGAAACTCTCTGTGTCCCACATCAGTCTTGGCTATTGACCGTTCCAGCGGCTTAATAACTGCCTGCAGCATTTCACGGCTTTCCACCGCTTCCTCTTTCGTAAATTCAATGGTAACCATCGCATACCTCCTTTCTCTTCTGAGTTGAAAGTTACTGTTCAATTACCCGATTCCGACAGACATTTCGACTTTCCACTGGTCATGCACACGATGGAGGAAACAATCTCCTGATCGCTGCATTAGAAATATTTACGTCAATATTATAGCACATTTTTTTAAGAATGCAGAAACAAAGTGTTCAGGTAGAGAAGCAAATAGTTAAATTAGATACGGGTTAACTGCCGGTATTTGATCCGGTGCGGCTGGTTTGCGGCCGTGCCCAGTCTCTGCTTGCGGTCTGCCTCGTATTCCGAATAGTTGCCGTCAAACCACAGGGTTTTGCTTTCTCCTTCAAAGGCGAGGATGTGTGTGCAGATTCTGTCTAAAAACCAGCGGTCATGGCTGATGACGACGGCGCAGCCCGCGAAATTTTCCAGGGCGTCTTCCAGTGCGCGCAGCGTGTTGACATCCAGGTCGTTGGTCGGTTCATCCAGCAGGATGACGTTGGCGCCTTCTTTGAGCATTCTGGCCAGATGCACCCGGTTGCGTTCGCCGCCGGACAGTTCGCCTACCTTCTTTTGCTGATCGGTGCCGGAGAAATTAAAGCGGGAAACGTAGGCGCGGGAATTTATCTCTCTTGCACCTATGGCGATTGTTTCCTGTCCGTCGGATATCATTTGCCAGATTGTTTTATCGGGATCAAGAGTGTCGCGGCTCTGATCAACATAAGCCAGTTTCACGGTATCGCCGATGCGGAATGTTCCGGCATCCGGTTTTTCCTGGCCGGTAATCATCTTGAAAAGCGTACTCTTTCCGGCGCCGTTGGGGCCGATGACGCCGATAATGCCGCCGGGCGGCAGGGAGAAGGACATGTCTTCCATCAGCAATTTATCGCCGAATCCCTTGGATACATTTTGCGCTTCAATGACGAGATCGCCGAGACGCGGGCCGGGAGCTATGAAGATTTCGCGGGTTCCCGATTCCTTTTCCTGATTCTGTCCCAGGAGTTCCTCGTAGGCTTTAATGCGGGCTTTGGATTTGGCATGGCGTCCCTTGGGCGACATTTTGATCCATTCCAGTTCGCGTTCGAGCGTTTTGATTCTTTGTCCTTCCACTTTTTCTTCGTTCTTCAGCCGGTTTTGCTTTTGCTCCAGCCACGACGAGTAGTTGCCCTGCCAGGGAATGCCCTGGCCGCGGTCGAGCTCCAGAATCCAGCCCGCGACGTTATCGAGAAAATAGCGATCGTGGGTTACCGCAATAACAGTGCCTGCATATTGCTGTAAATGATGCTCCAGCCAGGCGACGGATTCGGCATCCAGGTGATTGGTCGGTTCGTCGAGCAGTAAAATATCGGGATTTTGCAAAAGCAGGCGGCAGAGAGCGACGCGACGTTTTTCACCGCCGGAAAGAACATTTACCGGCGAATCACCCGGAGGGCAGCGCAGGGCATCCATCGCCATTTCCAACCGGGAATCGATATCCCAGGCATCAAGGGCATCGAGCTTTTCCTGGACAGCGGCCTGCCTGTCGCATAGTTTGGCCATTTCATCATCAGACATGGGTTCTGCAAACTGCTCATTGATTTTGTTGTATTCTTCAATAAGATCGACCGTGCCTTGCACACCTTCCTCGACGATCTGCCTGACTGTTTTATTTTCGTCCAGCTGTGGTTCCTGCTCCAGGTAGCCCACGGTTAATCCCGCGGAAAGAATGGTCTCGCCCAGGAAATCCTTATCCACACCGGCCAGTATCTTGAGCAGGGAACTTTTGCCCGATCCGTTTAAACCGAGGACACCGATCTTGGCTCCATAGAAATAAGATAAATATATGTCTTTGAGCACTGTTTTTTTGTCGTAGATTTTGCTTACTCCAATCATGGAGTAAATGACTTTGTTTCCTTCATTTGCCATTACTGATAGTCCTCCGAACTGCAGGCGCTGATTTATTTTTTAAATAAAAGGAAAAATGCTTTGAATGATGATTTTAAAATTTTTCTCGATTCTATTTTTGCCGGTAACAATACCCATGTGCCCCGGCAAAAGGAACTCCAGATCCAACTGCGCAAAAGAAAGGATACTCTTTTTCAACAGGGTGCCGCTGCCGCCGGGAAAGTCGGTGCGTCCGATATTCTGATCGAAAATAACATCGCCGCTGAATAAGGCTTTTCGTTCGGGCCAGTAAAGGCCGATAGAGCCGGGGGAATGGCCGGGGGAAAGGATGACTTTAAATATATGATCGCCTATGGCGACATCGCCTTCGTCCAGCGGAAAATTAATTTGCAGTTCCGGTGCCTCAATTCCAAAGAGGCCGTACAGATCGCCGCCCTCTCCTTTTAAAAATTGCAGTTCTTTCGGGTGCAGGGCGATCTTCACTTTTTCGGGATCAAACATCTCGGAAGCCTGGAAATGGTCGGGATGAGAATGTGTATTGATTACATAGGCGATATCGTCCTTTTTGATGCCGTCGTCGGACATCCGTTCCAACAGATTAGGCAGGTAACGGCTGAGCCCCGGATCGATCAGGGCGTTTACTCCTCCGCCGATGTAGTAGCTGTTGCAGTTGTTGTCGAAGTAGTTCGTCCATTCATAAACGTAAATATCGTCTGTCAGTTTCATTGTTTATCCTTTCAGTAGTTTTTCCTAAATGCATGCTATGCTGACGGCCGGGTGTCTTAGCGGTCCGGTTCTTCCGGAACAAATATCCAAAGAAGGATGTATACCAGTAAACCCGTTCCGCAGACAAGCAGAGACAACGTAAATATCAGGCGCCACGTCCAGGAAGGAACAGGTGTGTGTTCGCCGAGGCCGCCGCATACACCGCCGATCCAGCGGTCTTTGCGCGATCTAGTAAAAGTTTGCAGCCAGTTATTCGCGGTCATGGGTTGCCTTTCCAATTGTCTGGTGAAATCTCCGGGAAGCGGATAAATTAATATTGTTTGTAGAGGATTTTATTTCATTATTTAACTGGAAAAAGATTTTTTAAAGGCAAATCCATTGAAGAATGGGTTACCTTGATAAATTTACCTTTCTTGTCAATCAACGCTAATGTCGGAACGCCGACAACTGAATAGCTGGAGGCGACTTCGCCGTCTTCGTCCAGCAGAACTTTGAACGGAAGTGAATTGGCCTGGGCAAATCGTGCTACTTTTGCCCGCGATTCCATGATGTTAATGTAGACGACTTCCAGTCCGCGTTTTGCATAAACCTGATATATTTCTTTATACGTCGCAAGCTCTTTGCGGCAGGAAGGGCACCAGGTCGTGCCGAAAAAAATCAAAACCGGCTTTCCGCGCAGAGCGCTTAATTTAAAAACTTTGCCCTGGAGGTCTTTCAATGAGAAATCGGGAGCATCATAATTGACTCCCTTAAATGGGGTATTGGAAGGAAATTGTCCCAGCGAAGAACTTGCGGGGAGGCAAATCATCAGAGCGAATGTAAAGAGTGCTATTTTAATTTTTTTCATCATATTTCCTGTCTTTTTAAAAATAAAGAGTTCCCGCAGTGAAGAGGAAATATTCACCTGCGCCGATTAATATTAAACCGAAAATAAAGTTTATTTTAGTCATCCATTTTCCCGTGCGGGGCAGGGAGGCGATCAAACCGGCAAATGTCCCGGTAATAATCAGCAAGGTTCCCATGCCAAACGCAAAGACAAACAGCAGGCCCATGCCGAAAAGTAAATTGGTACCCATGGCTACAAAACCAAGTAAAACGGCCAGCACCGGTGCGGTGCAGGGGCCGATGATGACGCCGGATGTGGCGCCGATTAAAAAACTTCCCAGAAACCCTTTTTTCGTATTGTTTGTCAGTTTGATAAGTTTTTGCGGAACGGGCATAGATATATTGAAGACATCCAGCATCGCCAGCCCCATAAAAATGCATAAATTGGCCATTATAAAATACGTCCAGGGTGTTGTCTGCATTTGACCGAAAAGTCTGCCGGATAAAACAGCAGCGGCTCCCATGATCGAATAGGTTGCCGCAAGGCCGAGGACATAAAACAGGGAAAGAAGAAAACCGCGCAGCTTGGAAGATGAGCCGTATGCTCCGATAAATCCGACGGTTACGGGAATGAGGGGGTATGTACAGGGAGTAAATCCGACTAAAACACCGCCGATGTAAGCGGCCAGAAATGCCATTAGGACGGAACCCTGTAAATATATATGCAAATTGCCCAATAGATTCTCAATCATTTTTTACCCGAATAGATAATATGTTTATTTAAGAATAGGAAAATTGTGCAAAAGCGTCAAGCAGTATTATGTGAGGATTTTATAATGTGGAAAACTTTTAAATTCTTTGATAAAAGACGGCAACAGGAAAAGAAAGATATGAAAAAAGTTATCATAGGATTTGCAGTAGCGGCCATATCGGGGCTTATAATTGTTTTTTATGTGTTTCGGCAGCAAACCGTATCCGTTGGCAAGTATCAGGTACTCTATTATAAAAATATGAGTGATATTGACCCCCGATCATTGCCCCAGGATGTGAATTCATTACAACAGATTCCCGGCCTTATTCGGATTACCTGGCAGGAACAAATCGAGCCCAACATGTTTCAGGAATATTGCTATCTTCCCGGAAGAGGAACAGAGAAGTCCAGGGTGATTCGGACTAAATAGAAAAAATATCGATACGGTGATTGTTGTCCTTGACAGTTAAAGATAGAAAGTACTATAAATATTGATAATTTTAGAAGGAGGAGTCCCGTGAAACGATTGTATGTTTTTATGTTATTTTTGCTTCTAGTGTTACCGGCCTGCGTCGCAGCAAAAAGTCCATCACCCGAAGAAATATTTAAGAAAAACTTTCCCGACAGAAGTTTTGAAAGCATCACCCCTACGCCTATTGCGGGAGTTTATGAAGTGTATACGGGAAACCAGCTTTTTTATTATGCCCCGAAATCGAATTTATTAATTTACGGCAACATAGTTACCAAAGACGGGATCAGCATTACACGTGACAGTTACTTAAAGAAGATGGCTCCTAAAATGGCGAAGCTTCCTTTGGATGAAGCTTTGAAAATCGGCAGCGGGAAAAACATCGTTGTAGAATTCATGGACCCGGACTGTTTTCACTGCCGTGAATCCTATAAATTCTTTTCGCGCCGGAAAGACGTGACTACTTATGTATTCTTTTATCCCCTCTCACAACGTTCGGAAAATAAGATCCGGCACATTTTATGTTCTGCTAATAAATCCAAGACATTCGAAGAAGCAATGACGGGGAAATTCGATACTAATGCGAAATTAAACGCCTGCAAAGATGCAAAAGTAGAAGAGATCATTAAAACACATAAAAAACTGGCCGGCCAAATCGGTATCCGGTCGACACCATTCTTTTATTTTAAAGGACAGGCTATCGACGGCTTTGAAGCTCCCGTGTTTGAACAACTTTTAAAGAAATAAAAAGGGTTAAGGTTCAAGGGTAAAGGGTAAAGGTTAAAGGCTGAAGGCCGAAGGTAAAAACAATACCTTCGTTCTTCAGCCTGAATGCTTTATTGCTTGCGGATGTTAACGAACTTTTGCTCCTGTTTTTGCTTCACGGTCGAAGGCCAGAACAGTAAGACCGTCGGCGGTATCGGTTGCCAGCAGCATGCCGCGCGATTCCACTCCCATAAGTTTGGCCGGTTTCAAGTTGGCTACGATTACTATCTTTTTCCCCACCAGTTCTTCCGGTTTATAATCCTTGCCGATACCCGCGACAATAGTCCGCTCTTCGCCGATATCCACTTTTAATTTGATGAGTTTGTTGGATTTGGGAACCATCTGCGCTTCCAGAATTGTCGCCACACGCAAGTCCACTTGGGCGAAATGGTCATAGTCAATTTCCGGTTTTAAATCGATTACGGGTTTTTCCTGTTCAGTTGTCGTCATTTTTTTATCCTTTTCCACGCGTGGGAATAAAGATTCTCCCCTGGTTAACGGATTGCCTGCATGCAATGTTCCCCAATCCAGCAGACCTTCCAGATCGAGTTTTTCCTGATCAGCAGCGCCGACTTGCAGCAATATTTTCTGCGCCGTCTGCGGCATGAACGGAGAAATAAGAATGGCTATGGCCCGCAGCGACGCCAGCAGATTGTACATAATGGCGATAAGTTTTTCTTTTGCGGCCGGATCTTTTCCCAGTGTCCAGGGCTCTTTTTCCACAATATATTTGTTGGTAATGTTTATGAACTCCCAGACGGCAATCAACGCCTTATGGAGGGACATTTCCGCAAAACAATTTTTCATTTCGGTCACTGTGCGCGAGGCGGCTTGCATTAGATGATTATCATAGTTTGCCTTGTCCGTCTCCGGTACCTTGCCTTCACAGTATTTGATGGCCATGGTAATCGTCCGGCTGACCAGATTTCCCAGGTCGTTCGCCAGATCGGAATTAAGCCGCTGCACAAAAGCTTCTTCGGAAAAATTGGAATCCAGTCCGAATACCATATCCCGGAGCAGGAAATAGCGGAAGGCATCCAATCCGTACTTGTCCTTGAGGTCTAAAGGCCGGACAACATTGCCGAGGCTCTTGGACATTTTGCTCTGGTCGGAGTTCCAGTAGCCGTGGACATTCAAGTGCCGGTAAGGTTCAATGCCCGCCGCTTTCAGCATCGTCGGCCAGTAGATGCCGTGCGGTTTCAAAATATCCTTGGCAATCAGATGCTGGGCCGCCGGCCAGAATTTACCAAAATTTTCACCTTCGGGGTAACCCACCGCCGTCACGTAATTGATCAGGGCGTCAAACCAGACGTAGGTCACATAGTTTTCATCAAAAGGTAAGGTAATGCCCCATTCCAACCGGGTTTTGGGGCGTGATATGCAGAGATCCTCCAGCGGTTCACGTAAAAACGCCAGCACTTCGTTTTTATATCTTTCCGGGCGAATGAAATCCGGATGCTCCTTGATGTAATCAATGAGCCAGTCCTGATACCTGCTCATACGGAAAAAATAATTGCTTTCCTTGCGGTGTTCGGGCGTCGTTTGATGATCGGGGCATTTGCCGTCCACCAGTTCCTTTTCCATGTAAAAACGTTCACAGCCGACACAGTAATAACCTTCGTACTGACCGAAGTAAATATCACCCGCGGCATGTACTTTTTCCAAAATGTAACGCACGGTTTCAATGTGGTTCTTGTCCGTTGTTCTGATGAAATAATCATTAGTTATGGAAAGTTCGGGCCAGAGGCTGCGAAACTGGGCGCTGATATTATCGGCGTATTCCTTCGGTGTAATCCCCGCCTTTTGCGCCGCCTCGGCTATTTTATCGCCGTGTTCATCGGTGCCTGTAACAAAAAAAGTTTCCACACCGGCCATGCGGTGGTATCTAGCCAGCACATCGGCGACTATTGTTGTATAGGCATGGCCGATATGCGGCGATGCATTGACGTAATAAATCGGAGTTGTAATATAAAACGATTCGGGCATGTTAATAAAAACCTTTCTTGTTGACCTCGTAAAAAAGCCGGATGATGCGTTGCGCTTCATCCCACCGTATTCGCGCGCCTTACCTGCGACCTTTTTACGAGGCCATCTTTCTTAATTAACTGTTAGAAGAATCAGAATTGCCGGTTTCGTCTGTCTTTACCGGGGCAGTTATCTTTTTACTGTCAGGTGCAGAGTTGCTTGCAGTACCATTACTGCCCGATTTCGCGGCGGCATTCGAACCTTTCCTGCAACCGGCGTAGCCTTCACGCTCGAAAGAAAGACAGCACATTAAACGGCCGCACAAACCGGAGATTTTTTCCGGATTGAGCGACATACTCTGCTCCTTTGCCATTTTCACGGTTACGCGTTCCAGATTTTGCAGAATTCCGGCACAGCAGATAGGCCGGCCGCATATGGCCATTCCCTTAATAATACCGGATTCCTGCCGGGCTCCGATCTGTTTCAGCTCTATACGGGTTTTGAATTTTTGCACCAGATCTTTGACCAGTTCGCGAAAATCTATTCTGGTATCGGCCGTGAAATAAAAGATAATTTTACTGCGGTCGAAAAGATAATCCACCGTGATTAATTTCATTGCCAGTTGCCTGTCATGAATTTTCCCCAGGCAAAACTTTTTCGCGTCTTCTTCCAACCGTTTATTTTCTTCTTTAATGCGTAAGTCATCCGCTGTTACCAGACGGACAACCGATTTAAGATTGGGAGGCAGTTCGTGCTCTTCACACCTCTTTACATCAGTAACGACAACACCAAAGGACAGACCGTTTTCCGTGTTGACGATCACCTGATCATTTTTATGCAGGATAAGATCGCAGGCATTGAAATTGTAAACTTTGCCTTCGGTTTTAAATTTGATGCCGATAATATTTGTTAACAAATTATGTTCCTTTGCTTTAAAATTAAATATTGAGTTTAAATGCCATTGTTTCCAATGTCAATGTTTTGTTGACGTTGAGTTCTATTGTTTCCCATGCCCGGGCAACGAAAAAAATATTCTGGAGAATTTGCTCTCCCGACAATCTTTGAGCCAGTGTCTCGATAAAGGGTGAATTATCCGCATTGATCAGCATTTCTTTTTTCCGGGTTTCCTTTAATATGAGAGCGTCACGAAAACAGGAGTTGATTATATCCATCCCCTGTTTTATCTGCTTCTTGTCCTGGCCGAAATTGGAGGCCAGCTTCAGCAAACTGATCGGGTCATCCTTTTTCGCCTTCATAACCAGCTGCATTATCTCTGCCCGGTAAGCGGCAATGTCTTCCTGATCCAGTTCCAGCGCTTTGCCGATGGAACCACCGGAAAGTCCCGCCAGCAGGCCGGCCTTCTGTTCGTCCATTCCTTTTTGCTCCATAAGAAACCGGGAGACCGCTGCTGTCGGCAGGGGGTTAAAGCGCATATGCCGGCAGCGGGAAATAATCGTCGCGGGCATACTGTAAGGTCTGGAACTGACCAGAATCAATATGTTGGAAGCCGATGGTTCTTCCAGCGTTTTTAAAAGAGCATTAGCTGCGTGATCGTTCATTTTATCGGCATCGTCGATGATAACCGCCCGCCATCCGCCTTCGAGAGGCTTGAATTTCATTCGCTCCTGAATTTCACGGACGGCGTTGATCCGGATAAACTGTCCCTCCGCTTCAATAAAGATAATATCCGCATGGCTGGCATGCTGTGCCTTCCGGCAGGAAGAACATTTTTCGCAGGCATCGTGTAAAATGTCGACCTGCTCGCAGTTTAATGTCTTGGCAAACTCACCCGCCATAGTTCTTTTGCCGATGGCATTGATGCCGGAAAAAAGATAGGCATGGCCGACTCGTTTTTGAGTTATGGCTTTTTTAATAATCGCTATTTGCCTTTCGTGGCCGTAAATATCGAGAAAAGACATAATCAACTTTCCTTATTCCATTTTGCATTCGAGATGACACCGCGGCGGCCAGGCGAAGGCGACGCGGGTGTACTCTTTTCGTACTCCGGGGAGCCGACAACGACGCCAACAAAGGTGCCGCTTGAATGCAAGATGGAATCAATCACAAAGCTCAATAAATTCCAATATATGCCGCAGTACTTCCTGATGAATTGAATCTACATCGCGTGTCGCGTCGATCAACCGGAAACGCTCAGGTTCGTTCTTCAAGATATCCAGGTAACCTTGACGGACTTTGTTATGAAAATCAATACTTTCCTTTTCAAACCGGTCGGTACTCGATGAATCCTGCAAAAGATTGTCCCGATCCAGCGCCCTCTTCAACCCTGCTTCGACCGGTAAATCAAACAGGAGGGTTAAACCCGGTTTTATGCCCAGCGATGAGTAGTCGTTGATCAGCTTGATAAATTCGGTATTGAGGCCGCGCGCTGCACCCTGATAGGCGTATGTGGCGTCGGAAAAACGGTCGCACAAAACCACTTTGTTTTGGTTAATTGCGGGTATGATCTTTTCCCGGACATGCTGCGCCCGAGCGGCGCAAAAGAGAAAAACTTCCGTCTCCGCGCACATGTGGTGATGTCCGCGGTTAAAAAGAATGTCGCCGATTTTCCGGCCGATATCAGTTCCCGTGGGTTCCCGGGTGATTAAAAGAGGGACATTCCTTTCCGTTAAATACCTCGCAATCAGCATCATTTGCGTTGATTTTCCGGAACCTTCAATGCCTTCGAAGGTAATCAATTTATTCATTTATCCAACCCCTTGCCTCTTGTGCGGGAATCAGGCGGTAAGACTAAAATCGGATTTAGTTAAAAAAAGAAATTTTAATTGCAGTATGTAAGGGCGGTTTGTAATTATAAGAGGGAGAGCTTTGGATAAATCCACCGGATATTGATGGATTTATCCGCTGCTTACATATAATTTATTTTTCGTCTCCGGGGATTATTGCCTCCACCGGGCATTGATCCGCACATGCTCCGCAATCAGTACAAAGCTTTGGATCTATTACATATTTATCATCGCCTTCAGAAATCGCTTCTACTGGGCACTCATCTTCGCATGAGCCGCAAGCAATGCAGTCATCTGTAATTACATACGCCATTTCGATCTCCTTTTCATGTAATAATTCCCATATAAAATGCTGTCAGGCAGCTTTTAGACGGAAAGTACTTCCTTGATCTCCGGTACTTCTTTTTTGATTATCTTTTCTATGCCCATTTTTAAGGTCATCTGTGACATCGGGCAACCGCTGCAGGCGCCTCTTAATTTTACTTTAACCACTCCGTCTTCACTGACATCGATAAGTTCCACATCGCCGCCGTCAGCCTGCAGACTTGGACGGATGGAATCTATTGCTTTTTGCACTCGTTCTTTCATGATTTTTCTCCTTCCCCAATTTATAACAAATTAATCTAATCAATGCGGCATGTAATCGACCATTTTTTTAACCACACTGCGGGCTACGTCGGGCAAATCAGGTTTTATCAGAATGTAACTTTGCGCTATTTGGTGACCAGCTTTCCACATTAGCTTGCCGGTCGCAGCCTCGTATAATTTCATTCCCAAACTGACTTTGGCAAATTTATCTTCTTTTTCCACCGTATAGTTCCAGATATCGACGGATACCAGTAAGAAGGCGTCAGTATTAGTGAGCTCTCCAATTTTTCTGCTTAAATCCGGATCGGAAAAATTAACGGTCTGTAATTTGGAAAGATAGTCAGCCATTGTCCTGCGTAATTCTTCATTGGCCGACAGCTGACCGTTTAAACTTTCCGCATCGGTTATGTTGGAAAACCATTTTCGATCCGCCAAAACTCCGGCCAAAATCTGTTCTACCGCACGCTTTGCTTCTTCACTGTTTCCACCTATTTCCACTGGGAAAACGGCGATGCGTTGCGGATGAAAATCCTTGGCCTCGGGGGACACCTGGGAAAAACGCAGGCCGCCGCACGCTGCCAAAGACATTATTATCAAAATCAAAGAGCATATCGCGAATATTTTTCTTGTCATGATCTGGAACCACTCCTTTTTCCTTTAGAAACTTGTTCCCCTTAGAGAACAAACCACAGGAAAACACTCACGCCGGCAATAACATAGCTTGTTTCCAGGAGTCCTTCCATCAGGGCTCCCGAAAGCCCCGACCTTCTATCACAAAGTTGAAAACAAATCCATATATATAAAATGCAGGTAATCAGGATTAAACTTAAAGATGATGTCCAGCCTGCGGAATATGAAACAATAAGAATGATTAGTAATATCAATGATATGATTGTAAGCAGCGTTTTGGTGTGTTTTTTGCCGATCAATACGGGTATTGTCTCCCGGCCGATTAATTTGTCACTTTGAATCTCCAGAATATCCGACATCGCTGAACGGATAAAAACAATCCCAAAGGCAAAAGTAAAAGCAACCGCCAATCCGGCATCGAAAGCATAATCATTGTTCAATACCGGCAGGATCGCTGTTACTATTCCCCAGGCCGTGGCCATAAAAATGTTTTTCGATCCCGGTAAATCCTTTAAACTCTGAAAGTGCACACCCGGTAGAAGCACTTTCATGCTGTAAAGAACCCCGGTCAGGGAAATAACAAACAAAACGCTGAAGGGAAACAGACCGTCTTTTAAAGCCAGGAGAAGAGCTGTAAAGAGGGATAAAGCTGCGGCCAGGAAATAGGTTCTTTCGTGTTTTACATATGTTTCCTCACGGAATGAGTCCAAAAAGCCGCCGGGTTTTCGGCTGACCAGTCTGTTGATAATGTGCATGGCATAAACAAACAAGGAGGCTAAGGCGGGACTGGTTACATTAACCGGTATGCTCTGCAGCAGCATGCAGGCCACGCAAAGACAACCTGCGCCGATTGCCGAATAAAGATCAGTTTTGATTGCCCAGAGCCAGATATTAAACAGAGAGCCAAGTATCTTAAATTTACGTCCTTTGGTCTCCGTGACTTTATCCATTACCTGGTCGATAATCCAGTTCGGAGTGGAAGCTCCGGCGGAAACGCCGATGTGGTTGTAGGAATCGATATTGATATCCTTCAATTCTTCGGCCGTTTCGATATGGAATGCCGGGGTATTCTGTTTCTGGGCGAGTTCGGCGAGTCTCCTCGTGTTGGCGCTGTTTTTACCTCCGACAATGAAGATGGCATCCATTTCGTCGGCCAGAGCGATTATTTCCGCCTGCCGCTGTTCCGTGGAAGAACATATTGTATTAAAAATAACCGTGTCAGGAAACCGTTCGGAAATTTTTCGGACAATGGTGTTGTAATCATTCAAATCCTGCGTTGTCTGGGCAACAACACAAATCTTATCCAATTGGGGCAGGCTTTCCACTTCATTGACGTTGGCGATGGTGATGCCGCGACCGCCGGTATATCCCAAAAGGCCGTTGACTTCCGGATGTTCCTTGTCACCCACAATAATGACTGTATAGTCAAGGGCGGTATGTTTTTTGATGATCGCCTGCACATAGCCGACCTTTGGACAGGTTGCGTCAATTATTTTTATACCACTGTCTTTGATTTTTTTTCTTTCCTGCGGCGCAATGCCGTGCGCCCGGATAATCAGGACGGAGTTTTGACAGTCGCTTATTTCTTCGATGCTCGTGACCGGCGTTATTCCGCGGCTTTTGAGCAGTTCAATTGTCTGGGGGTTGTGGATTAACGGTCCGTATGTATATATGCGGCGGCCATTCTCATGCTGGGCTATATCCAGCACAATATCTACGGCCCTGCGGACACCCATGCAAAATCCCGCCGTCTTGGCCAGTTTAATTTCCATTTGATACTATCTTTTTGGCAAAAATAAAAAACTCTTGATTGCCGGCAGGTCCTAAAAGAGGTGATGTACAAGTTCCCAAAACCTTAAGGCCGGAGGACTTACTGAAATTGACAATTTCCTGCAACACCCGTTTTCTGACCTGGGTGTCTTTGACGATACCGTGCTTGCTCACTTCCTCCCTGCGGGCTTCGAATTGTGGTTTAACGAGAGCCAGAATGATTCCTTCCGGTTTCAGCAGCCTCTTCACGGCCGGCAAAACGCTTTTTAAAGAAATGAAGGAAACATCGATTGTCGCAATATCAGGCAATTTATCAAAGTCAGCGCCCTCGTAGTAACGGATATTGGTGCGTTCGATGACGACAACCCGCTGGTCTTCACGCAGTTTCCAGGCCAGTTGCCCGTAGCCGACGTCCAGAGCATAAACCTTGCCGGCACCCGCCTGTAAAAGGCAATCGGTGAAGCCGCCGGTAGATGCGCCGACATCAAAGGCAATGAGGCCTTTAACGTCCAGCTTAAATTGGGCCAGCGCCCCCTTCAATTTCAAACCGCCGCGGCTGACGTAAGGATTGTCTTCACTCTTGAGATGAATCTGCGCGTCGTCTCCAACGGGAAAATCCGCTTTGTCGGGATAGGCTTCATCCACTCTGACTGCTTTGGCCAGGATGAGAGCGCGGGCTTTTTCCACCGTAGGAACGAGGCCGCGTAAAACAAGCATTTTATCCAAACGAATTTTTTTTGTGGTCATATTGTGCTCCTCTTGATTGACGACCTCGCAAAAATCTCCAGAGGCAAGGCGCACGAGGCCTGAGAAGTGAGGCGTATTTCATTGCATACGCCGCAACGCCGAAGGACGAAGTGCAACGCAGCATATGGGGGTTTTTACGAGGCCGTCAGGAAATCATTTCCCTGATTGCCCCGACAATGCCTTCTTCATCCAGGCCGTACTTCTTCCGCAACTCGGCCTGAGTCGCGTGTTCCACAAACTCATCAGGAATGCCCAAACGTTTTACCTGAAGACCGCTTATATTTTTTTCCGCCAGCATTTCCAGCACCGCACTGCCGAAGCCGCCCTGCAGTACATTTTCCTCTATGGTCATAATTTTTTTTATTTGCAATGCCGTCTGCGACAGGAGTTCGGCATCCAGCGGTTTTACAAAACGGGCGTTGATTACTTTGATATTCATGCCATCCGATGCTAACCGCTCTGCCGCGGCGAGTGCGGGATGGACTGTCGCGCCAATGGCGAAAATGGCAAGATCGGAGCCTTCTCGGAGTACTTCACCTTTGCCGACGGGCAGTGATTTTAACTCGTCGTCCAGTGGTGTCCCTACACCCTTGCCCCGCGGATAACGCAATGAGACCGGCAGCTTGCATTCAACAGCGGTTTTGAGCATGTGTTGAAGTTCATTTTCGTCCCTCGGAGCCATGACGATAATATTGGGAATGGAGCGCAAATAGGAGTAATCAAAAATTCCCTGATGGGTGGCACCGTCCTCTCCCACAATTCCTGCACGATCCAGTGCAAAAACAACGGGCAGCTTCTGCAGGCAAACGTCATGCAATATCTGATCGTAAGCACGCTGCAAAAAAGTCGAGTAAATGGCCACTACGGGGATAAAATCTTCGATGGCCAGACCCGCCGCAAACGTAACGGCGTGCTGCTCGGCAATACCCACATCGTAAAAGCGTTTGGGAAATTCCTGGCTGAACTGATCCAGTCCAGTCCCGTCGCACATTGCGGCCGTAATAGCCACAATGCGGGAATCACTGTGCGCCAGCCGGACAATTGTTTTGCCGAATATCTCCGTATAAGAGGGTTTGCTCGATGATGGAGGAACTGGTTGGCCTGTTTCCACATTAAAAGGTGATATGCCGTGATAATTGAGCGGCTTTTCTTCAGCGAAGTGGTAGCCTTTGCCTTTTTTGGTGATGATATGAACCAGCACCGGCTTGGATAATTCTTTGATGTTCTTAAAATTGTCAATCAAATATTCGAGGGTGTGGCCTTCCAGCGGGCCCACGTAAGTGAAGCCCAGTTCTTCAAAAAGCGCCCCGGGAACAACAAAAGTTTTCAGCGATTCTTCCACTTGCTGCGATAATTTGAGAATGTGATCGCCGATGCTGGGAATGCTTTTGAGAAAATTCTTAACGTCGGTCTTGATCTTGGTTACAGTGTGGCCGGTCATCACGCGGTTTAAGTAGGAAGAAAGCGCCCCGACATTGGGAGAAATGGACATCTCATTATCATTTAAGATGATGATCAGGTCTTTCTTGCGATCGCCGGCCCAGTTCAGTCCTTCAAAGGCCATACCCGTGGTCATGGAACCGTCGCCGATGACGGCGATAATTTTCCGGTTGGTTTCTTTTAAACAATTGGCTTCAGCAAAGCCGGTGGCGGCCGAAATGGAAGTTCCGCTGTGTCCGACATTAAAAGTATCATAGGGGCTCTCCTCCCTGCGGGGGAAGCCGCTGATTCCGCCCTTTGTGCGCAAGGTGGAAAAAACATTTTTACGTCCCGTGATAATTTTATGCGCATAAGCCTGATGGCCGACGTCCCAGACAATCTTATCCTCCGGCGTGTCAAAAACGTAATGCAAAGCAAGAGTTAATTCCACAGTGCCCAGCGAAGAGGCCAGATGCCCGCCGGAAGATGCCACTGTGTCGATAATCATATTTCTTATTTCCTGGGCCAGCTTGTTCAGTTCGGCAATACTTAATTTGCGGATATCCGCGGGATAATTTATATTGGGTAAAATGCTGTGATTTACTGTTTCCTGCTGCTTGACCAAAATATCAACCCCTGTAATATTGTTAAATTATACTTGTCGTAAGACGGGCAAAATCAGTTGACCGATTTTCAGGATTTTCTTTCCATGATATAGCGGGCGATCATTCGCAAAGGCAGCGCCCTTTTATCGAAGACGGAAAGGCAAATAATCGCCTTATCAACATGATTCTGTAATTCCTGTTTAGCATAATCCATTCCCATCAGGGACGGATAAGTAACTTTACCCAGCGCATTGTCGCTGCCCGTTTCTTTTCCCATCAATTCGCGGTCACCTTCAACGTTTAAAATATCGTCGGCAATTTGAAAGGCAACTCCGATATTCATGCCATAATCGGCCAGCGCCTGAATTTTATCCTTGGGGGCACCGGACATAATCGCCCCCGAGACCACTGCCGCCTTAATCAGTGCTCCCGTTTTTCGCCGGTGTATCTGCTGGAGTATTTCCAGGTCGGGCAGAGATTTTTCCAAAAGCACATCAAGAGTTTGTCCGCCCACCATTCCGGCGATTCCCGCCGCCTGGGCGATTTCCCGGATCACAGCCAGACGTTTTTCCGCTGGACAATCTATTCTATCCGTCTGGGACAAAAGAACAAACGCCTCGGTTAAAAGTGCATCACCGGCCAGAATGGCTATATTTTCGCCAAAAACTTTGTGGCAAGTGGGTTTGCCGCGCCGGAAATCGTCGTTGTCCATCGAGGGCAGATCATCATGAATAAGTGAATAAGTGTGGATCAATTCCAGGGAACAGGCAACCGGCATGGAAGAAGCTATATCTCCACCGCAGGCTTCTGCTGCAGCCAGACAGAGAATCGGCCGAATCCGTTTTCCGCCGGCAAAAACGCTGTAGCGGACGGCTTTGTAGATTTCCGCCGGTGTATTATTTTCCGCCGGCAGATATTTAAAGAGCGCTTCTTCCACAATCCTGCGTCTGTCCCGCAGGTACGCCTCCAGGAATGAATCCATGTCATTGTCATCAAACACTGTTTTCTCCGTTAAATTGTTTTGTTTGCAGGGAATCATCGTTTCCCAGAAGCAATTCGACACGCCGCTCGGCCTCGTCTAATTTGGACTGGCAAAAGTGGATCAATTTTATGCCTTCTTCAAAAGATTTGAGCGCTTCTTCCAGCGGCAAATCACCAGCTTCCATTTTCTTTACTATATCTTCCAGTTTTTTCAGTGCATCTTCCAACTTCTCTTTAGCCATTTTTTACTCCGTCAGAAATTCTTCCAAATAAAATTGAAAGATAAAGTCCGGTGCTATTGATAACAGTTAAATTCATTCGTGTAAATCGTAAAATGACGGCCTCTGTCGCCCGTTATTCCGTAAATATTTGTTCGACTTTAGCCTGGAAGCCGCCTTTGGCCAATTTAACATTCACTGCCTGGCCGCTTTCCAATTGAGCCGCATCCCGGATAATCCTGCCGCTGACAAGACTGCGCGTGATACTATAGCCTCGTTCCAGAACATTCAGCGGACTTAAGGAATTGAGCAGCGCCAGATTCTTATGCAACAGTTCTTTGCGGGCCGTCATCATGGAATGATGATTCCTTAGTATATCCTTTTGGTAATTATTCAATAAAAATCTTTTTTCGGCGATCATTTCCGTCGGACTTTGATGCCCCAGATGAATTTCCATTTGCCGGATCTTGTTTCTCAGAGAATCTGTTGACCGGCGCCAGGCTCCCTGTGTTCTTTCCCGCAGGTCGTCAAGGTGAATCTGCAGATCAACCAGAATAATGCGGGGATTCTTCAGCCTTTCCTGCAAATCCATTAAATGCGACCGCTTGTCATCCATGAGCCGCCCTAAGCCGTCGATGATCCTTGTTTGGAGGTTTCTGACTCTGGCGATTAATTCCGATGCATCAGGAACCGCTAATTCTGCGGCGGCGGAGGGAGTCGAAGCTCGTAAATCCGCGACAAAATCGCAAATTGTATAATCGGTTTCATGGCCTACCGCTGATATCACAGGAATCCGGGAGCGGTAAATTTCCCGCGCCAGAGCCTCGTTATTAAAGGGTGCAAGATCTTCCAGAGAACCGCCCCCGCGGGCAATGATGATCACATCGACATTACCGGCAACATTTAACTTCCGTAATCCTTGAATTATTTCATCTGCCGCTTCTGTTCCCTGCACCCGGCAGGGCGCGATTAATAAGTCTACGGAAGGGAAACGGCGGCGGGTTACATGCAGAATATCTTTAATGACTGCGCCGGTAGGTGATGTAACAACACCTATTTTTTGCGGTAAAAAAGGAATTCTTTTTTTATGGCTTTCGTCAAACAAACCCTCGGAGGCCAGCCTGGCTTTAAGCTGTTCGAAAGCCTTTTGCAGTGCCCCGACCCCGCGCGGTTCCACCGATTCCACGATTAATTGATATTCGCCGCGCGGCGGATAGACGCTGAGGCGTGCCCGGCACAATACACTTAGCCCTTCTTCCAGTTCAAAATCGGCCGGTTGATACTTCAGTCTGCCGAAAGGCTTAAAATAAACAGCCCGAATCTGGCTTTTATCATCCTTCAGTGTAAAATAAGTATGACCGGACTGGGGTCTGCGCAGATTGGATATTTCGCCTTCGACCCAAATAAAGCCGAACACTTCCTCGAGAAGATCTTTGATATTATAGTTAAGTTGGGAAACTGTAAGAATTTCTTTCATGTGTACATCCGTGTGCTGTGGACTACCAGATATTAGAAAGTAAAACAAGATTGAATTGATGCCCTCTCGCTTGCTGTTGCCGCTTCACACATATTTGCCCGCAACACACCGGTTGAATTCAATAGATTGACTTTTAACCTGCCATGATTTAAAAGCTGAACGATATTAACATAAACAGGAGAGTGATAATGCAAATAAAAAAGAAAGATTTGCTGACCAGGAAAGTTGATCATATCGATATAAAGAAGATTAATTCCGTGGATATTATTGAAGCCATGAAGAAAATGTCTTTTTCCGCCCGTGATTTGGCCAATGCCTCCGATATTTACAACCGGATGCTCAAAGAAAAGAATTGTGCCGTAATACTGACTCTGGCCGGTTCCACATCAGCCGCCGGATGCATGCAGGTTTATGTTGATATGGTAAAAAACAATATGATCGACGTTATTGTCGCCACCGGTGCTTCGATAGTGGATATGGATTTTTTTGAAGCTTTAGGATTCAGGCACTATCAGGGAACCTCTTTTGTGGACGACAAACTTCTGCGCAGTTTTTACATCGATCGGATTTACGATACTTATATTGACGAAGAACAGCTTCAGGCCTGCGATAAAACCATCAAAATTATTGCCGATCAGCTTCCGCGCCGCGCTTACTCGTCCCGTGAATTCATCCGTGAAATGGGAAAATATTTAAAGAAGCATTCCAAGAAAAAAGATTCACTGGTGCAGGCTGCCTACGAGCACGATGTGCCTATCTTTTGTCCGGCCTTTTCCGACAGTTCCGCGGGCTTTGGCCTGGTCCTCCACCAGCAGCAATATCCGGAAAACCATGTTTCGATAGATTCCGTAAAAGATTTTAGAGAGTTGACGATGATTAAAATCAAGGCAGGGCAAACCGGCCTGCTGATGATCGGCGGCGGTGTTCCCAAAAATTTTGCCCAGGACACGGTGGTTTGTGCGGAAATAATGGGGCATGAAGTACCCATGCATAAATATGCGGTGCAAATAACTGTGGCCGATGTACGCGACGGCGCCTGCTCCAGTTCTACTCTCAAAGAAGCCAATTCCTGGGGGAAGGTTGATTCTTCCTGTGAACAGATGGTCTACGCGGAAGCTACGACGGTTTTACCGCTTTTAGCCAGCTATGCGTATCACATGGGAAGCTGGAAAAAGCGCAAGAAATGGCAGTTGTCTAAACTTTTTGATGTTCAGGAAAAAAATAAATTAAAAAAAATGAAGAAATCTGACGTTTAGGACGATAATAAAAAAGCTGAAGGCCTAAATGGTGGAGATGAGGGGGATCGAACCCCTGGCCTCGGCGTTGCGAACGCCGCGCTCTCCCAGCTGAGCTACATCCCCAACCTGATAACATGCAACGGAAAAACGGGGTGCAGCATATATTATTGTCCGTGTCAGTGTCAAGGAATTCTCTTCCTGTTTGGCAAAATCATCGTGATTCCCTTATATTCGCTGACTATTTTCGCGGACAAAATTAATATTTTCTTAGATCAAGATCTATAATTTTGTGTTGACTTCAATAAACTAATATTAAGGGAGTATAATCATGGCGAAAATTGATGCTTTTTTTCAGCTCTTGAATGAACAGGGAGCATCCGACCTTCATCTGGTGACCGGTCAGCAGCCGGCAATGAGAATTCGAGGGGAAATTGAGCGCATTAAGTATGATGTCCTGGATAACGACGGGCTCAAAGCAATCCTCTACGAGATTGCCCCGGAATATAAAATCAAACAATTTGAAGAAACAGGCGACATCGATTTTGCTTACGAGATACCGGGGCTTGCCCGCTATCGTGCCAATTATTTCCAGCAAAAATGGGGTGTGGCGGCGGTTTTTCGTGAAATTCCCAGTGAAATCCTCACGTGTCAGCAGTTGTCTCTTCCCGATGTGATTGCCAAGCTGGCCTTGCTGCCCAGAGGGCTTGTACTGGTAACAGGACCTACCGGCAGCGGTAAATCCACAACACTGGCTGCCATCATCAATGAAGCGAACAAACTGCGTAAAGATCACATTATTACCGTTGAAGATCCCATAGAATTTGTTCATAAGAGTCAGAATTGTATTGTCAACCACAGAGAAGTCGGCATGCACACTAAGACTTTTTCTGCGGCGTTGCGTGGCGCCCTGCGTGAAGACCCGGATATTATTCTCGTAGGTGAAATGCGGGATTTGGAAACCATTTCTCTGGCCATAGAAGCGGCTTCCACAGGCCATCTTGTTTTCGGTACTCTGCATACAACCAGCGCGGCCAAAACAGTAGACAGAGTTATCGAAGTTTTTCCGGCCAACCAGCAGGCACAGATTCGTTCGACTCTGGCTGACGGTATCCGCGCCGTTATTTGCCAGACTCTTTTCAAGCGGATAGACAAAAAGGGACGTTGTGCCGCTCTGGAAATACTCATAGCGACAGCAGCTGTCCGTAATCTTGTTCGTGAATCTAAAACCTTCCAGATTCCCTCAATGATTCAAACCGGTAAAAAGTACGGTATGCAGCTTCTTGATGACGCCATCTTCGATCTTCTCAACAAAGGCTGGATCAGCGGAGATGACGCTTATGCCAAATGTAATGATAAGGGTCGCTTCCGGCAGTTCCTGAAGAGCGCACCGGCCGATTTCACGGAAGTTTAATACTGACAAAACATTCGGGAGGGCAACATTTTGCCCTCCATTATTATTGCGGAGAAGATGTCATGAGAAAGCAGGAAATTGATTATATTCTGGGCAAAATGCTGGATTCCCATAGAAATGTTTCTGATTTGAACATTACTGTGGGCAAGACTTTTCAGGTGGAGAGTTCAGGACAGTTGCTGACCGTCGATATTGAACCGCCCTTTGATGATCTTACCCCGTTTCAGACTGAAGTAATTGCTTTGAACCTGATTAATTACGACCGGCGGCTTACTGAAATGCTTCTTACGCAGGGTTCCTGTGACTTATCTTATGAACTGCCCGGTAAGGCGCGTTTTCGTGTTAATATTTTTTCACAGCGGGGCAACTATTCCATCGTTTTAAGAAAACTGGAAACAAAAATACCGACAATAGAAGATTTGGGTCTTCCCGAACCCTTTAAAAGAATGGCGGAAGAGAAAAACGGAATTATTCTGGTTACCGGCGCTACCGGCAGCGGTAAATCCACATCGCTGGCTGCCGTTCTCGATGCAATCAATGAAGTGAAAGCCTATCATATCATCACACTGGAAGATCCGGTGGAGTTTGGGCATCCCCATAAAAAAGCAACTTTTAATCAGCGGGAAATGGGACAGGATTTTGATAGTTTTGCCAATGGTCTGCGCGCTGCGTTGAGACAGGCGCCAAAGGTCATTCTTGTCGGAGAAATGCGCGACCGGGAAACCGTGGAAATTGCTATGTCGGCTGCGGAAACCGGACATCTTGTCGCCAGCACATTACATACGGTTGATGCCGGTCAGACTATCAATCGTATTCTCGGTATGTTTTCCATCGAGGAGGAAAAACAGATAAGAATTCGCCTCGCCGATACAGTGCGCTGGATCGTTTGCCAAAGGCTGCTGCCGAAAGAAGGAGGAGGTAGAATTGCTGCTTTTGAAATTATGGGTACCAATTTGCGGGTCAAAGATACTATCCTGAACGGCGAGTCGGAAGGCAAGACATTCTATGAGATTATCCAGGCATCCAAGGCCTATGGATGGATAACCTTTGATGACTATATTGTTGAATTATACAAGCAGGGGTTTATCAGTGAAGAAACAGCCAAGGCCTATGCTTCCAACAAAGGTATTGTGGGCAGAGGAATTGATTCCGTCAAGAGTTCGCGCGGTGAAAAGACAACTGATCTGCTCGGTAAACTGAAGGTGGATACTGATTACGGCAAACCGAAAAGGCCTTGGTAAGAGGAGGAATTAAATCATGGAAGAAAAAACATCACTTGCTAACGAAGTTCTTTCCACAGACTATGATGCCGCGGAAATTTCTTTTGATTTTATAGGTATGGATAGCGAAACCGCTCTCATCTGTGAAGTGGACACGGCAATAAAGGAAAAAATTGCGAAAGCATTAAAGGATATGGACTACCATGTTATGGAATCAGCTTCCGGACGTGAAGCTTTAAGAAATATGCGGTTTCATACTTATAATCTGATTGTTATCAACGAAAATTTTGACCTGGCGGACGATCAGAGCAGTAATGATGTTTTAATTTACCTGCAAAATCTGGCGACGGCAACGAGAAGGAATACATTTGTTGCACTGCTTTCGGACGACTATAACACCCTGGATAACATGATGGCTTTTAATAAAAGCGTCAATTTGATCATCAACAAGAAAAATATAGATGATTTTGCGAGAATTATCAAACAGGGGGTGGAAGAGAGCAAAGCTTTCTACGCAACTTTGAAAGATTCCCTTAAGAAGCTGGGGAGGATTTAATCCTTTGCTACATCTATTAACCCCATGGCTTTATAGGAAAGTGCGCGATGCCGAAGATAAATCGGGTTATCCGGCTCTATTTGCAATGCTCTTTCGAAGGCTTTTATCGCTTCTTGATGGTGGTTTGTCCGGGCCAGCATATTGCCTAAACGATTGAAGTATGCACCGGCGCCCGAACTGTCGTAATGAGCGGCGGCGGCGTATTCCAGCTGCGCTTCTTCAATCCGGTCCAGGCCAATCAATGCATCGCCCAGACAGCAATGATAAAGAGGGTTAGCCGGATTAGCCGCAATGCAGGCATCCAGCAATCTTTTGGCGTCATCGTAATGTCCGTTTTTAGCATATAGATCGGCTATCTTGCAATAATAGCGGTCGGCTTGCTCCGAATCTATTTCGCTTGCCCGCATATAAGCAGCCTCGCTGGCGGCGGTATTCCCTTCGATAAACAGAGCTTCTCCCCAGAGACAATAAAATGCAGGGTTGTCGTTTTCCAGCTGAACTAATTTTTCAAAAGCGCTGCTGGCTTCCTGGATGCGGCCGGCCAGAAGGTAGGCATTGCCCAGTTCGGAAAGCAGGCAGACATCATCAGGTTGACGGGTCACAGCGTTTGTACAGATTTCCACAAGTTTGCTGAAATTCTTTTCCCGCCTGTAAATGCGAACCAGTTCATCGAAAGCAAATCCGGTAAATATTTTTCTTTGCAGCTCCCGATCGAGCAGAATTTCCAGGTATTCTAAAGCTTTTGCTGTTGTGCCGCTGTCATAATGAGCCCAGGCGAGTCTTAACATAACCGATTCTTCATCGGGATGAGCCTGATGAATCTCTTCCAAGAGCGCAATGGCTTCCGTATATTTTCCCTCTCTCAAAAGCTGATCTGCGTTGTCCAATCTATCCATTGTTTCCCTTTTTTGTTCAACGATTTGTCATTTTAGCGATGGCTCAGCCCGTAATATCATAAAAAAGGGGAGAAAAATCTCCCCCGTAATTTCAGCAACCGCAGCACGATGATCCGCAGCCTTCCGCCGGTGTAAAAGCGGAAGTCAGTTTAAATCCCGAACCGCATGACGATTCAATGAAATCAACGCTGATCGGCTGTGCCTGTTTCAGAACTTCTTTATCAATGATAAATTTTATTCCCTTTTCATTAAATTCTTCGTCTTCACTCGTTTGTTCACCCAGAGACATACCCAAAGCGGGCCCGCAACAACTCGTCGCCATTGTGATTCTGATTGCTGAATTTACGTTTCTCTCTTTGAGAAACTCCTTGATCGCCTCGGAGGCTTTATCTGTAACTGTAAACATTAAATTATCCCCTTTCTCGGATGGATATTGCGCCATCAATATTAGCGTTAACTTATCCATAATCAATGTATTGTCAATTATTTTTTTAGTAAAAAGCCGCAATATGCTGATTATTTATGGATTTGTTTCCATTGACATTTAGAGCGTCCCTCGCATATATTTAAAACCAATTAAACGAGGGGGTATGTCTTCGATGAAAAAGATATTATGGTTTACGTTTTTGTTCATAGCGGCATTGGCAACCCCTTGTTTTGCCGAAAATTTTGTAGTGAAAGGTGATATGAACTCAGCAATTCATTATGAATTGCAGCAACAGATCACGGCCGGCGACGCCATGAGTCAATTATCTTTGAGCTTTGTTGTGCCCCAAAGCTTTGAATCCCCCACTTACAGCCAACAGATAAGCAACTTGAAAATTTCTTTTTCTCCGGAAGCCGACCAGAGAAAGACATCAATTGATGCGCGCGGTAACAGCAGGGTGCTGGCCAACTGGACAAACGTTCCCGATAAGGTGGATGCCGTTATCTCTTTCGATGCTACAAATCGTACCGGATTAAAACTAGTGGAAACGAATGCCCCTTTTCCGCTGGCCGATATTCCGTCCGCCATGGACGACTATTTAATGTCTACGGCGCAGGTGCAATCCGATAACCCGGAAATTCGCAGGCTGTCCCGGCAGTTGACAAAAGATGTTAAAACTCAGTTTGACGCCGTGCAGCGGGTTGTTTCCTGGGTGGTGGATAATGTACGCTATGTCAATCCGCCTCCAAGGTATGATGCTGTTTACTCGCTGGAATCCGGCAAAGGAAACTGCCAGAATTTTTCGCATCTGACCGCAGCGCTTTTGCGCTCGGTCGGAATTCCGGTACGCATCGTCAATGGAGTTACGTTAAATCAACCTTTTAGTATAGCGTGGGAAAAAGGAACGCTGACCTTTAAAATGGGGCAAGGCAGACACTCCTGGATTGAATTATGGTTTCCCGACAAGGGTTGGGTGCCGTACGACCCGCAAAATATGCAGCTTTTCGTCTCCAACCGTTTCGTCCGCATCGAAGTGGGTGTGGATAACAACGAGACAAAAAATGACGGTTTAGTACGCTGGTCACAAACGGTTAATGCCCGCACCAAACCAAGACTGCAGGAAACAATTGAGGCCAATTTTGTTTCCGATTCCGTTAAATTTCAGGGCAGCCGCCAGAATTACGGTCCGAAGAATCTACTTCTGGGGCCCGGCGTAAAAGCCGAGTTTAAAAAAATTGCCGTAGCACTCCCGCCGCCGCCTGTTGTTATCCCGGAAGAGAAAAAGAAAACATTGCGTTTTTTGATTCCCTTTGTTTACGGGAACATGGACTTTCCGGAAAATGTTGACTTTGCCTTTCCCCGCTCCACCACTGCCTCCGGCGCGAATAACTACGAAATGTCCCGCAGCTTCCTGGTGGAAACGGCGGAGTACGTAACAACCAAAGCGACACAGTACGCCCAGGTTGTTGTCTTAAAGAAACCGGTGAGGCTGCAAAAGGTTGACCTTGCGTTGCATAAATTCGGCGGCGAAGGCTGGTTGTGGGTTGATATTTTTCAGGACGAAGAGGGCAAACCCGGCGCTCCTCTTTATACAAGCGAAATGGTGAGCCTCGATCAGCTGTCACTTAAACCGGGCTACCGTTGGACCACTTTCTACTTCAAAAAAGATTCACCCGTCTTAATGCCCGGTTCTTACTGGATTGCGCTGGGTTTTTCCGGCGGACCGATCATTAACTGGTTCTATACGTATGGTAAACCGGTAGGGCCTGTTTATGGAACGCGCTACAAGGGAGTTTTTCAGGATGACTGGAGCGGTGCGCTGAACTATGAGTTTAACTACAAGGTTTCCGGGTTGACGACGAAATAGGCTTAGACTTGGAATTGCGTCAGCCGTGTTCTCCGACGAGGGAATCCTTTGCCAGCACCAGTTTTTTTCGCGCCTCGGCCAGCGCTTCATCAAAATATGTTTCCAGCTTAGCATTGACACCACGCAGACCGGAAACGACTGCATCAGCCCATTCCAGGTAATCAACTCTTCTTTGCCATGACCAGTTGTGCGGCGGAAAGTTCGCGATATCACTGATGTTGCAGATTTTATCGGCTAATTTTAACTGCTTGGCCCTCAAGGAAAGAAACGGCGCCTTTTCAATTTGCCTGGCTTTCCTTTCCTGTTTCGGCAAACTTTTATCATCGCTGACTTCCAACACCAGAGCAAGCACGTCTTCTCCGAAGTTATTGAGTATTTCTTCGCGGGTGGCGTTTGTGTCTTCAAGAGTATCGTGCAGAAGTGCCGCGACAATCGTGGTGACGTCATAAACGTCACCGATGGTCCATAAAACATTGGCGACTTCAATAGGATGGTTGATATAAGGCGACTGCTGCTCATTCTTGCGCCGCTGATTGCGGTGTTTCTCCGCGGAAAATTTCATCGCTTTCAAAAAAACAGAAAGATCGTTTTGCAATATTATACTCCTTAATTTGTTAATAATTTATCATAAATGATCAATCTCTGCAAAGATTCTGAATGGTGAGCAATTATATCTGTCACTTGTTAATCTTTTTGTTATTCTCAGGTGAAATGATATAATATTTTTTTGTTGATTGTATTCTCAAAACAGATCCCGGCGCATCGGCTTAACCAGGAAGGATTGTAAAATGTCGGAGATAAAAGAGGAAAGAATTTCTTTGATGGACCCGGCGACCGGTGAAAATGCAGGTTACATCAGCCGGGATAGTATTGATGTGCTGGACAGAGCCGTTAAGCAAGCAAAAATTACGCAGGTTGACTGGGCCAAAAAGCCGTTTAGAGAAAGAGCAATCCATATCCTGGCGATTCGGGATTTTGTCGCCGCTGAGGCGGACAGAATTGCCGGTGTCATAGCGAAAAGCACGGGAAAAACGCGGGTGGATGCGTTAAGCACCGAGGTTATTCCTGCCACCATGAGTGCAGGCTATTATGCGAAAAAGACAGAATTGTGTCTGCGGAAAGAAAAACTTCGTCCCGGCAATTTTCTTTTTGCCAACAAGGTATCCTGGATCGACCGTGTTCCCTGGGGGGTGGTCGGGATTATCAGCCCCTGGAATTATCCTTTTGCCATTCCCTTTCATGAAGTTGTCATGGCCCTGATGGCGGGCAATGCCGTTGTCCTGAAGGTTGCCACTCAGTCTCAGGAGGTGGGCGGGATCATCGGTGAAGCAATGAGGGCGGGCGGGCTGCCGGATGGTCTTTTCAATCTTGTCAATCTTCCGGGGCATATCGCCGGAGATGCCTTTGTCGGGTCGGGTATTAATAAACTCTTTTTTACCGGTTCCGTGGCCGTCGGTAAGGGGTTGATGGCCAAAGCCGCCGTCAGACTGTTGCCTCTCTCCCTGGAGTTGGGAGGAAATGACGCCATGATTGTGTGCAATGATGCAGACCTCCGGCGCGCAGCAGGCGGCGCCCTCTGGGCGGGATTTTCCAACTGTGGACAATCCTGTGGAGGCGTTGAACGTGTTTTTGTAGAAAAAGGCATTTATGCCGCCTTTACCGCTCTGCTGCGGGAAAAAACAGCCGAGCTAAGACAAGGTTATGACCATGATTTCAACGTGGATATTGGCGCTCTGGGCAACCGGGAGCAACTGGGAAAAGTGAAAACTTATGTGCAGGATGCCTTGGAAAAGGGCGCAAAAATTACCGCTACATCTCGGCAAAAGGAGCTGCCCGAAAACGGATTTTTTCATCCGGCAATGATCCTGGAAGACGTAACCGATTCGATGATGGTGATGCGGAGAGAAATTTTCGGTCCCATCCTTGCGGTCAGGCAGGTAGAGGATATTGAGGAGGCAATTTGCCGGGCCAACGACTCTTATCTCGGGTTAGCCGCTTCGGTTTGGACAACAAACCATGAAAAGGGGCGCAGCATTGCGTCACGGCTGCAGGCGGGCACCGTTATGATCAACGACCATCTGATGAGCCATGGTTTGCCGGAGACCCCCTGGGGAGGATTCAAAGAATCGGGCATTGGCCGGACTCACGGCCGGCTGGGGCTGGAAGAAATGACGCAGTCCAGGGTGATTATTGATGATATCATGCCCGGAGTTCAGAAAAACATGTGGTGGTATCCCCATGGAAAAGAAGTTTACGAGGGCTTAAAGGGAGTGCTGAATTTCTTGTATGGCCGTAATATGGCTTTGCGCCTTCAGGGCATGATTAGAATGTTCAAACTTTTTGCGAGAACTTTCAAAGAATGAAAATTTCCATTTTTTCTAAATATGAAATCAGGCCATCATCGCCTTGATTTCGCTGCCTTCTATCTTTTCCTTTTCCAGGAGTAGCAGGGCTCCCTGAACGAGGATGTCCTTTCTGGAGTGCAGTATTTGTGTTGCCCGATTGTATTCGCCGGAGATGATTTCCCGGATTTCCCGGTCAATCATTTCCGCTGTCGCCTCACTGTAATCGCCGCCTTCCCGTGTGCCCATATCCAGGAATTGGGGGCGCTTCTCCGGAGAGAGGTAAACCTGTCCCAGCGTTGTGCTCATCCCGTATTCCCGAATCATACTTTTGGCGATATCAGTAGCCCGGGCCAGGTCATTATGAGCGCCCGTCGAGATATCGTTGAAAATAATTGCTTCGGCAGCCCGTCCACCCAGCAGGGAGGCGATCTTGTTGAGCAGTTCTGTTTTGGTCATGAGGAACCGGTCTTCCGTCGGGACCTGCATGGTGTACCCCAAAGCGGAGATGCCCCGGGGGATGATGGAAATTTTTTGTACGGGATCGGTGCCCGGCAGCGACAGGGCGACTATGGCATGTCCCATCTCGTGGTAGGCGACGGTTTCCCTTTCCCGCGGATTGATCAGCCGGTTCTTTTTTTCCAGTCCCGCGATTATTCTTTCCACCGCTTCTTCAAATTCCGCCAATCCCACTTCCTTTTTATTCCGGCGGACGGCAAGAAGCGCCGCCTCGTTTACCAGGTTGGCCAGATCGGCGCCGACCATTCCCGGCGTCATGTTGGCCAGGAGGTCAAGATCCACATCCGGCCCGATTTTAATCTTCTTCATGTGAACCAGTAAAATTTCTTTTCGGCCCACCTTGTCCGGACGGTCGACAAGCACATGGCGGTCGAAGCGGCCGGGACGCAGTAAGGCCGGATCAAGAATTTCCGGCCGGTTGGTGGCGGCCATGAGGATGACGCCGACTTTAGTGTCAAAACCATCCATTTCTACGAGGAGCTGATTCAGGGTTTGTTCCCTCTCATCATGACCGCCGAGAGTGCCGAATCCGCGGGCCTTGCCGAGGGCGTCCAACTCATCGATAAAGATAATACAGGGCGCTCTCTTCTTGGCCTGTTCAAAAAGATCGCGCACCCGGGCAGCGCCCATGCCCACAAACATTTCCACAAATTCCGATCCGCTGATACTGAAGAAAGGTACGCCGCTCTCCCCGGCTACTGCTTTGGCCAACATTGTTTTACCCGTGCCCGGCGGGCCGACCAGAAGAATTCCCTTGGGAATTTTGCCGCCCAGTTCGGTAAATTTGGCAGGTGTTTTCAAAAATTCAATAACCTCCATCAATTCCTGCTTTGCTTCATCTACGCCCGCCACGTCATTGAAGGTTACATCCAATTCATCCTGCATATATATTTTGGCCTTATTTTTGCCGAGGGTCATAAAGCCGGCCTGCTGGGAGCCCATACGCTGAATCATAAAGTACCAGATGCCGACAAACAGAAGAATCGGGAGAACCCAGGAAAGAAGATCCCGCAGAAAGGTGGATTCAATTTCACCTTTGAAGGTGATCTTATACTGATCCAGCAGCTTGGAGAGTTCCTGGTCGACACGGACCGTCCGGAAACCTTTAGTTTCTCCAGGGGTAGCCCCGTCCACTTTCATTTTGCCTTCGATCTGATTGGCTGTAACCGCCACTTCCGTGATCTTGCCTTCTTTCAGCATACTTAGAAACTGGCTGTAAGGTATCACCTGAGAGGCGAACATGGAAGCTATGTAGCTCTGGATGATGAGCACCGCCCATATACCCAGTAAAACATACCAGATTGAAAATTTATGCTTGCTCTCCATATTCCCGCTCCTTTCCGGTAATGCCGTTATATTGAATTTTACTAAATTATATCCATAACTACAAGATAAATTAAGATCAGGAAAAGATTCATGTTGACGCCGTTTTTTCCATTTGACCATTTGCTCTTTTCAGTGTACGGAAACAAACAGTGATCCGAAAGAGGAGGCTGCTCAAGCTGAAGATTTCCTCTGTTTTTCGGGGCATAATCCCACAAAGGAGGAAACAACTCGTGAATGATTTTCAGCAAGCCAAGATAACGGATGTTAAAATAAATCCCGACAACCTTTACAAGGAGGAGACTTTTACTGATCTGACTTATGCAACAATCCGGCGCTTCACACCAGTTAAAATTGACGGGTCGATTGATGAGAGCAGGGAGCCAATTTATACTGGAATAGCCCAGCTTATGTCTCCCAAGGGGCCGATGCCGGTTCAGTGTCACATTGAAGGGGCGACGAATCTCGGCGAAGCTGCTGCCAGGTTGCCTGATGCAATTGAAAAAACGGTGAAGGCGATGATTGCTGAGGCCAAGGAACAGGAACGCCAGGAAGCCTCCCGCATTGTTGTTCCCTGACAGCAATATACAGCTTTAATTACCGGATAAAACGAAAATATTTGAGGAACGTTTTTGTCATGCCTATTTATGAGTATAGATGCGACAAGTGCAAAAATGAATTCGAAGTTGTGACTATCAGCATGAATGAAAAAGTTAAAGCCGTTTGTCCGAAATGCAAGTCCAGAAAGATCAGCAAAATGATGTCCAGCTTCGGGTTCGGAAAGTATGCCTCGTCAAGTTCGGGCGGCTATGATAATGCCGGTGCCGCCGGCGGCTCAGGATGCGCATCATGTACCTCTCCAGATTGCTCGTCCTGCAGACATTAAATTATCGGCAAAAAAATCAAGCAGCACTCTTTGACTAGTTTTACCGGCTCATGTCCTCACCGGCTTCCTCAAAATATAATCTGATAACCTGAAGGTCACGCAGGGGCAACGCGCGACCTTCAGGTTACGGTTAATGCATTATTCCGGCTGAAAATAAAATCTGAAGGTGTTATCCTTGAACTTCAATGACGGAAAATAGCACATTAAAAGAAAAGATGGCTCCTGCGCCGCGCAGTCCGGGTGTTTATATTATGCGCGATGAGCAGGGTAAGGTGATCTACGTCGGTAAAGCCAATGATTTGAAAAGCCGCATCGCCTCGTATTTCACCGGCAAGGATACGCGTCCAATGGCGCCTTTTTTGATGGCCCGGGTCAATGATATTGAATTTATTACGACCACGACGGGAAAAGAAGCGCTGATTCTGGAAAACAACCTTATCAAGAAGCATCGCCCCCGCTACAACGTTATTTTGCGCGACGATAAAACCTACTATCATCTGTCGCTTGATCCGGTGGAAAAATTTCCCCGCCTGCAGTTGGTGCGCAAAAGGACAAATAGTACCGCACTCTATTTCGGCCCCTATCCATCGGGACTGGCCGCCCGGGAAACGCTGAGATTTGTTCAGCAGGTCTTTCCGCTGCGCTCTTGCCGCAACAGGGATTTTCAACTGCGTTTACGGCCATGTCTTGAATATCAGATCGGGCGCTGTCTTGCTCCCTGCAAAGGTTTAATTGATGAGACGGCTTATCGGAAATTGACTGACGGCGCCGTGGCTTTTCTTCAGGGGCGCAGGCGGGAATTGATCACTGATTTAAAAAAACAGATGGAAGAAGCAGCCGGAGCCCTCAATTATGAGGATGCGGCGCGTTTGCGTGACCGCATCGGAGCACTTACGCACACACTGGAAAAACAAAATGTGGATTGGGCAAGTAATCAGGATCAGGATGTGCTGGGTGTCTATAATGAAGGTTATATTTACCAGTTCTGTATTTTATTTGTGCGCGGCGGCAAGTTATTGGGCAGCAGGTCATTTACACCTGTGAAAACAAAAGCTGACATGGCTGAAATTATTTCGTCGGCGCTGCCGCAGTATTACGATGATTCCAATCTGCCGGCTGAAATTATCCTTCCCTGTTATCTTCCTGATGAAAATGTCATTGCTGAATGGCTTTTCGACAAAAAAGAAAAGAAGGTGCTGCTTACATTTCCCCGGCGCGGCTCTAAGAAAGCGCTGCTGGACATGGCCTGCGCCAACGCCCGTGAATTGCTGGCTGCCGCTTTCCGAAAAGAAGAGAGGAAAACCGCATCAATGCAAATTCTGCACGACAAGTTGTCTTTGACCAGATTGCCGCGCCGGATAGAATGTTACGATATCTCTAATATCAGCGGGAAAAACGCCGTGGGTTCCATGGTCGTTTTTCAGGACGGTGAACCGGACAAGGCAGCCTACAGACGCTTCCGCATTAAAACTATGGATGAACCGGACGATTACGCCATGATGCGCGAGGTGCTGACCAGGCGCTTTACCGGCAGCGAGGTTTTGCCCGATCTGGTCGTTGTCGACGGAGGCAAAGGCCAGCTCAATGTTGCTCTTTCCGTGTTGAAGGATTTAAAGATCAAAATGGATGTGATCGGTCTGGCTAAAGAGGAACGCATCTTTGTTTCCGGCAAAGAAATCATAATGAAGAAGGCGGCAAAATCAGAAGATCGAGTTTATCTTCCGGGGCGAAAGGATGCCATCTTTCTTTCTGCGTGGCCCAGCGCCCTTACACTTTTGCAGCGGGTGCGCGATGAAGCGCATCGTTTTGCGGTAAGCTACCATCACCGGCTCAAACAAAAAGATGATTTTAGTTCGATTCTGGACGCCATTCCCGATATCGGCATCCGGCGCAAGAAGGCATTGCTCAAAACTTTTGACTCCGTTTATCAAATACAAAATGCTTCACTGGATGATTTGCAAAAGGTAGACGGAATCGGCAAAGACTTGGCGGAAAAGATACATTCTTATTTAGAAAGTAAAAGAACTGATTTTCAAAAGTCGGATATCTGATATTTCCTTTTTTCCCCTTCTCCCCACCGGGGAATAGAAAATTTTCTGAAACAGCCATTTTATTTAAGTACGATATTAAATTTGCCGATACTGAATAAGCAATTGTAAGTATTAAATATTAGCGCACAATGCAAACAAAAAGGTGGTGTTGATGATGAAAATGATCGTTGCAGATGACTCGCGTTTAATACGTGGAATTATCGAAAAGACGGCTACGGTGATGGGCTTTGAGGTTCTCCATGCGGCCAACGGCGATGATGCGTTGAACATTTTGGAGTCCGGCGGCAAAGAGATAAATTTAGTACTCCTTGACTGGAATATGCCCATGATGAATGGCATCGATGTTTTGAAAAATATGCGGGCCGATGATCGTTTCAAAGCAATCCCCGTCCTGATGGTTTCAACGGAGTCTGAAGACGACAAGATTAAGGAAGCAATTGATGCCGGAGCTCATGGTTATCTTACCAAACCTTTCAATGCGGACAAATTGACCAATGCCATCCGCCAAGTATTGGGAAACAGGGTATAATCACAAGTAAAAATTCAGAATCGGGTGCGTCAACGGCATGCCTCAAAGTTCCAGTAGGCGATCCCGGTTATTTACCATGAACAGGAAAAGGAGATTTTATTTATGAACAAAATCATTGGGATCGATTGTAGCCCGAAAGTTGAGGCAGCCGTTTCGGATATGTTAGGGGGAAAGTGTGATATTCGGTATGAAAAGTTTCACGATGAGATGAACTTTAACGGCTATCAGATGATCATCCTGGAAATGGGTGCAAACCAGGAATATGTTTCGCAGCAAATCCGTAAACTGCGTTATGCCTGTAATTTTAAAAATATCCCGATTATCCTGATTCACGATATTGAAAAGGATGTTTTTTCACAGCCGTATATGATTGCCGGTGCTACTGAAGTGCTGTCTCTTTACGATCCGCTGCCCGCCTGCAAACAGATTCTCAGCGGCTATTTAATTCCCAACAGGGAACCTCTTGTCGAAGAACTGGAATACCTGAAGCCTTTTATCAAAAACACCTGTCACATTCTTAAAACCATGGCGGCGATAGACGTCGAATTCAAAGAAGTCTATTTTTCCAACTCCATCAGAATATTTGGTGATGTTTCCGGAATTATGGGGCTTTCCGGTAATGTGGAAGGAACCATCGTTGTTACTTTTTACTGGGATCTGGCCAAAACGATCGTTGCCAAAATGATGGGTACGGAAGAAGGGGCTATTGACGCGGAACTGATTCATGACGGTGTCAGTGAAATCATCAACATGATCAGCGGGACTACAAAAAAAGAATTTGTCGATAGCCAGTATTATTTTGAAATTACATTGCCTTCCGTGGTGGTTGGCCCGGGGCACCAGATCGGCCACTTGCAGGACACGTCAGTTTCCGCCCTCATATTTAGAGTGGGAAATCAGTCTTTTGCCCTGCATGTTTGCATCAGACCGAAAAACAGCCAGGGAAAAGTTCGACGGGTTGTATGATCTGACAAATGATGGTGTGATAAATGCCGTTGCACTACACATATAAATGATTTCTTTTGCCTAGTACCTATGAATATTAAAGGCTACATACTCTTGATCAACCGGGAAAAGAAATTTCTGGAAACTGTTCATAAATCTCTTCTCGACGCCGGATATTCGATTCTTACTGCAACAACAATGAGCAGCGCCGTAAGTTTGCTCTCCAACAATACGGTGGCCCTTGTTATCTGCGACAGTGAATTGAATGACTTCAGCGGATATGATCTTCTCCGGTTTATTAAAAACAATCCTCAACTGGAGAAAATTCCATTTATGTTTTTTGTTCCGGTTCATGATCAGGGGAATGCCGGCAAAGCATTCAAGTGGGGGGCAACAGACTTCATTGTTTATCCTCTTGACGGCAAAATTCTCATTGAACGCATCGGAGAAATACTGTCTCCACAAGGCGGCGAAGCAAAAATATCCATTTCCACCAAAGAAGATAATAGGGAACCACTTCCGCAACCGTTAAATGCTGCCCCTTCGGTACAGAAAGAACGTAGGGAAAACGATAGAATTGTTCCTAAAGACAGCATAAATGTTGAAGTATCGCGTGACGCTATTCTATGGTTACCGGGCCAGATAAAAAATATCAGTAGACAGGGATTTCTGATGGAAACTCCACTGCTCGGCAGACCCGGCATGCTTCTTTACATCAGAGTTCAGTTGCCGAATGGCAAATGTGTGCTCGAAAGCCAGGTCAGGCATGTTTCGATCAGCAATCATCAGCTTTTGGCGGAAATCGGAGTGGAGATAGGGGATTCCGTAGCATGGACGGAAGTGAATAATTACATCATCGAGTTGATCGACACGGGGAAAAATCCTGCTGCGGAAAGGTTATCGGTCTCAGGTAAAATACCGGACATCAAAACAATAAGTGCGGCAAAAGCGCAACCGGAAACGGAAACGATTGTTGTAATGAACAGTAATGAAACAATGTATAACCCTCCGAGTAAGTCTAATTTCAATGAACCTCCAAATGGGAAAGCGTTGGAAATCAGATTCTATCATAGTCTGGTTGGAAAGCAGTTGGGTAATTATAAGGCGGTGTCTTTTATCGGCGCCGGTGCTATGGGTGGCGTCTTTAAGGGTTGGGATATAATTCTGGAACGGAATGTGGCCCTGAAGATCATTTCCTACAAACTCTCGTCAATTGCTTCGTTCAGAGAGATGTTTGTCAAGGAAGCCCGGCTCGTCTCCCAGCTGAGTCACCCCAATATTGCACAAATCTACTATATCGATCAATCAGACGACGTTTTTTATTTTGCCATGGAACTGATCAGCGGCGGTACATTGAAAGATATGATCAAGGACGGCAACAATCTTAACAGCATGAAAGGTTTGGAATATCTTGTCACCATCTGTCGGACGCTCGATTTTGTCAGTGGAAAGAACATCATTCATCGTGATATTAAGCCGGAAAATATTATGATCAGTCATGACGGCACATTGAAAGTCGTGGACTTCGGTGTAGCTGTTGTTAATGACGGCAAAAATAAAAAGGGAAAATCCGAAAACCTGGTGGGTTCGCCTTATTATGTATCACCCGACTGCATTAAGGGATTGCCTTTGGACAGCCGCAGCGACATTTATTCCCTGGGCGCCACATTTTATCATTTTTTTGCCGGTGTTCCTCCCTTTGAAGGGGAGAGCGTTGAAGATGTTTTGCTCAAGCACTTAAATGAAAATCTCGTTCCCCTTAAGATGAAAAATCCCGTGGTCTCCAATTGGCTGTCAGACATCATTGCTAAAATGATGGCGAAAAATCCTGAGGATAGATATCAGCACTACAAGGACATCATTGCCGATTTAGATTTATTAATGCATTGACCGGGTAGAGAAAAGAGTGCATGCTAACACAATATGAGCTTCGTAACTATTATTCTTTTGGCTGTTGCGCTGGGTGTGGATGCGTTTTCCGTGGCAATTGGAATTGGTGCGGCGAATAACAAGAAATCCTGGGCACCCGTCTGGCGCCTTTCCCTTTCTTTTGGTCTTTTTCAGTTTGCCATGCCTGTTGCAGGTTGGCTGGCCGGTTCAACGGTGGTCGATATCATCGCCGATTATGATCACTGGATTGCTTTTGGATTACTGGTTTTTATTGGTGGAAAAATGATTCGGGAAGGGTTTGAAAAGGAAAGCGATGGGGAAAGAGATGATCAGACACGCGGCTGGCCGTTGCTTCTGCTTTCAATTGCCACGAGTATTGACGCGCTGGCCGTTGGTTTCAGTTTTTCCGTGCTGAAAGCATCCATATTATTTCCATCTGTTATTATCGGCATTGTCTGTTTTGGCATGACTGCGGTCGGCATGATTTTCGGCAAAGTATTGGCGAAATTGTTCGGTAAAAAAGTAGAAATATTCGGCGGTGCTGTTTTGATTGCCATCGGTGTCAGAATTCTGCTCGACCACTTGAATCATTAGTTGTTTTCTTACGTTTTCTTAAGTTTTTTCAGGAATCTGTCGATACAAAAAAACATATTTATCATAAGAAGCGAAAAGGTAATATATGGAATACTTAATCAAAATTCATATAAAAAAATTGCCGGAAGGTCTTTATCTCGCGACTTCCAAAGATATACCCGGACTTGTTGCCCAGGGACGAACTGTTACCGAAGTGTTGGAGATTGCGAGAGATGTAGCCAGGAAACTTATGGAGGCAAAGGTTGATCTGAATAGCCAGGTAAAGTTTGCAGAAGTTGCTAATTCTTTTGATTACCCGATGATAGTGAGTTTGTAAATGGGAAAATTGTCTGGTTTCTGTTACCGGGATGTAATTAAGAGTCTCAAGGTATTTGGATTTATGTTTGACAGACAGGCTGCCGGAAGCCATGAAATATGGTATAATAATAAAACTGATAAATATATAACAATTCCCAATCATCCCGGAGATGTCCCGGAAAAAACTTTACAGGCGATATTAAAAGAAGTATAAATTTTCACAAGCTGTTTCTTCCTAACGAATGATGAACCCGCAAAAAGTTACAAAAGAGATTGTTTACTAGGCCGTCAAAAGTAAATGTATTACCAAATTATAGACATAAACGAAGAAAGTTTAGGAATTATTTGGCGATTTTCGGAAAGTAAACCGCTGATAGAAAGAATCATTCTGCCCTGTTTACGTAATCAATTGATTTCAAAGATAAGAAGAGAATATTCGGAAGCTAATATAACCGAGCACAACATTCCCGGGAATATCGCCGAACGGATTTTGGGCTTATATGCCGGGGCGAAAGTCAATTTCGATTATTCTCTTTTGAACTTCGCAAAACTCACAGAATTTTCCGCAAAAGTTCTAACACAAACAGGCAAAATACCACGGGGTAAAGTTGCCACTTACTCCGGATTGGCTCAAAAAATCGGTTCTCCCAAGGCTGCGCGCGCCGTCGGTACCGCTCTGGCCAATAATCCGTTTCCTTTAGTTATTCCCTGCCATCGCGTTGTTCGGTCTGATGGTTCTCCAGGTGGCTTCGGCGGAGGCATCAGGATGAAAAAACAGCTGCTCGCCAAAGAAGATGTGGTATCGGACGAAAAAGGCCATGTTGCGATAAAATGCTTTTTGCCCGACTGACGCGTGCTTTTGACTCCTGTTCTATACAATTCCGGTGATAACGCCGTTATTGTCGATGTTAATATTGTAGGCGGCGGGAAATTTGGAAAGACCCGGCATTCTGAGAATTTCACCGGTAATGGGGATCAGGAAGCCGGCGCCGGAGGCAACTTTAATCTCCCGTACGGTAACAATGAAGTTCTTGGGCAGACCCAAGAGACTGGGATTGTCAGACAACGATTGCTGGGTTTTGGCAACACAGACCGGCAGCTTGTCGTAGCCGATTTTTTTTATAAGATCGAGATTGCGTCTGGCCTGCGGCTGGTAATCGATGGAAACGGCACCATAAATTTCGCTGGCCACTTTAAATATTTTATCTTCCACCGGCAGATCCCATTCATAGAGCGGTTTAAATGCTCCTGGTGTGTCGGCAATCAGTTGTATAGTCTTTTCCGCCAGTTCCAAACCACCTTCTCCTCCCAGTCGGAAAATATCCGCGGAAGCGATATTCATCCCTTCATTTTCTGCCGCTTCCATGACTGCTTTGATTTCTTCATCCGTGTCGGAAGGGAACCGGTTTAAGGCGACAATACAAGGAACATTAAATTTATCGATATTGTTGTAGTGCTTGCGGAGATTCGCCATACCCAGCACAGCCGCGCGGGCATTAGGTTCGTTAAGCTCTTCGCGGTTGACGCCGGCATGATATTTTAGCGCCCGGATGGTGGCCACCAGTACAACGATCCTGGGATTCAAATTGCCGTAGGGCGCAACGATATCGAAAAATTTCTCGGCGCCTAGATCAAAGCCAAACCCGGCTTCAGTTACCACGTAATCTGCCAGGCGCAACGCCAGGTCGGTGCCCATGATACTGCTTGTACCCTGGGCGATATTGGCAAAAGGGCCTCCGTGAATAATAGCCGGTACGCCTTCCGTAGTCTGGACCAAATTAGGCAACAGTGCGTATTTCAATAGCGCCGTGACTGCGCCTTCCACTTTCAGATGACTCGCAGTCACAGGCTGGTCATCATAGGTAAAACTGACCAGAATCTTTCCTATCTTGTTTTTCAACTCTTCGTAGGAACGTGACAGGCAGAGGATTGCCATTATTTCACTAGAAGGGACAATGTCAAATCCGGTTTCGCGGGGAACGCCATTGGTGGACCCACCGAGACCTATGACGATATCCCGAAGCGAACGGTCGTTCACATCGAGGACCCTGCGCCAGGTGATTTTGCGCGGATCAATATTGAGGGGATTGCCATGAAAAACGGAATTGTCTACGATTGCGGAAAGCAGGTTGTGGGCGCTTTCCACTGCGGGGAAATCATTGGTGAAATGGAGGTTGATGTCATCAACTGGATGAACTCGGGAAAGTCCGCCACCGGTTGCCCCGCCTTTGATGCCGAATACCGGTCCCAGGGATGGTTCACGCAAGGCGGCGATGGTTGACTTGCCAATTTTAGCCAGTGCCTGCGCAAGACCGATGGACACGGTCGTCTTTCCTTCACCTGCCGGCGTCGGCGTCATGGCCGACACTAAAATTAAAGCCGAATCCTTGCGGCGGGAAAACCGCCGGATTGCTTCGAGCCGTATTTTGGCCTTATAACGGCCGTATAATTCCAGATCATTTTCCGTAAGTCCAATAGACGCGGCGATTTCAACAATCGGGTGCAAGCTTTTTTCCGGAGAGTATTGTTTGGTTTTCATCATAGAGCTACTTACTGATCACCGCGTCGAAGCGTATATCGATATTGTATTCATCGCTGATACGATTGAAATCATTTTTAAGGTCGAGAATTTTTACCGCCGGCGGCAACGAAAAGTAGCATACCATTTGGAATACACTTGCTCCCGTAACGGCATTGTTGTCCACATTGGTCGACAGGTCGTCAATGCTGACCCCGCGCAATTGGAGTGCCGTACAGATCTGATTAATGATTCCCGGACGATCTATGGCAGTGGCGATAAGTTTGTAAGGAATCGAAGGCAAGACATCCCGATGGCTGGGAGCTTTTGTTTTCCGAACGTAGATATCCAGTTTTGTCTTTTCGCGCAGGCTGTCCAGATCTTTAATCAGGCGCTCAATATCGTCGGTCTTTCCCGATGTCAGAATAACCATGCCGAATTCATTGCCCAATACGCAACCGCGGGAGCGCTCAATATTTATGCCCCGCGCCGTAAAAAATTCAGCGATTTCTTTAGCCAGACCGGATCGGTCCGGCCCCATGGACGAAATAACAACGTATGATTTCATAGGGCGACTCCATCATTTTTTTGCTGATAGGATTGGACACTCTATTTAACGCTTTTATTTTCTAACTGCACCGTATGGAAATGTCAACTAAAAGTAAAAAAAACCGAAGAATGACCAAGTTAAAATCAACAAATATAATCAATCCAGTGTTCTGACCTTACTCTACACTTTCCAATGAAGTCGTGTCTTAGCAATAAGAACAATAAAGGCAGGGCCGATCAAATGACCCTGCCTCATATGCTTGATGGTTAATATTTGATTACTTCTTATAAAATCTTTTTCTGAATCCTGCAAATCCAGCTAAACCGGAACCAAGCAGGAGCACAGATGCCGGTACAGGAACAGTTTGATTGGGATGATTTTCATAACCACGGAGAGGATTCTGATTCCATTCCGTTCCATTCCCGGAAAAGCTGTAACTGAAATCACTTCCATCGAGCGCGTAATAGGAACTGAAGAGTAAATGGCTTGCCGGCAAAGGTGTCAGGCCTGCGTTCGAGATGCCGTACATATTTAAAATCAGAGCATTGAACGATGTCAAAAATGGTGAGGCAGCGGCATTGTTGCAGTCGTCAACAAAGAGAACTCCGCCTCCATCGATCCAGGCTTTCAGTTTTGCCGTATTTTCTGAAGAAATGGTAAAAGCATTATGGCCGGCCATGATTATGAGTTTATAGTCACCAAGGGTATCAAAAGTAGCCGTTCCCCAGGTTACATTTGCCGAAGGCAGCTGGGTCTTAATGTAAGACTGGAGATTATTCATATCTGCCGGCATATCCGTATTCCAGTCTCCACCCCCATAATTGAGCTGGGCAAAGGAAATATTCGATTTGTTGCCGGCGGCATAGACCGCAAGGTTCATCCCTATCTCAAAGGAGTTGGTATTGGTAATATTGCTGGCATAATTTTCCCAGCCACAGGTGTAGTCATTATCACTGAAAATCATTGTTGCATTTACGCCGCCAACATTTCCCAACATGAGTAGACTAAGTAAAAAACAAATTGCTGCAAATTTCTTCATAATCATTGCCCTCCCCTTAATTTCATAATCATTGATTTTCTGATGCAATAACATAAGTAAAATTAAATTATTACGTTAATTGCGGGCAAGAGTCTACATTTTCAACGATAAAAACACCATACAACAAGAAATATATTTTTCTATGCCATTAGATATAGATGTTCAGGATATTTCGCGGTAGTCAGACCGTCCTGAGAAATGCGGATGGTTGTTCATGTCAACATAATACCTTTTCTGTCTTCGATATCATTGATTTATTTGGTTCAAAGGCGGCAGCGGACAGTGCAGGGCAAGAGAGATGACGCGCAGCAGTTCTGCTTCGGTAACTGTTACTGTTTTGTCGGAAAAGGCGCAATGGGCGCAGGCATCAACTATAAGCTGTTTTATTTTAAAGGATGAACTATCCAGCTTTTTCAGTGCGGTGTTAACTTCCGTAAAATTAATATCTTCAGTGTAATAGTAATCGGGGGTTTTACAGGCTAATTCCGGAATACGCGCCGCACCGGCATTAAAAGCACGACGCGCCGCATCAGTGTTTCCCATATTACCGGCCGTTGCTAATGCTCTCAGAATTATTAAAATATGATAGCCGACCTGAGAAATATGGAAATACACGGTTTTCTCAAGTATCTTTTCGTTATTGCTCAGATATTGCCGTACAATCCATTGCAGGGAGAATTCAAACAAAGTAATTTTCCCATCGGCGTGAATCAGTAAATCAACGATTTCCAAAAAGTTTTTTCTTTCCATAACCGTTAAATTGCGCAAAGAAGGCAAGGCCAGCTCCACGAGAGGCAATTTCTGCTCATCTTTCAGATCAGCCGCAAGTTTGCATAAACTCAGAAAATCTTCAGTACTTCCGAGGGCAGCTAAAGACGGGTCAACGGCTTTAAGCGGAAGTTTCCTCTCTGCGCATGTGCTTCCTGTAAGTAAGGCATAAATCGCAGCGGCGCTTCCTGCGGGTGTGTTCAACAAATCTTTTAACTGTTGTGGAATAGAGGATAGAATGTCGGAAGCACGGCTTAAATTACCCAGATTCGGACTACAGACGCGGTCAACAATGTCCGCAGCTTTTGCTGTAACAGGCATTAAGCCGGATGAGAGCGGGCGAGGTTTGCTCATGTCAGTTATTAGCTCACCATTATCGTGTGTGGGCGAAAAAGTTTTGTTGCCGCTTCCCACTTGGGGAAAAATGCCGTCGAAGGATGGATCCAAAAGCAAGATGCGTTCAGTGAGCGGCGGGTGTGTAGCTAAAAAATCCGCAAATAAGTAATCTTTACATGATTTGCCAAAGAACAAATGACTGGCTTGTCGGGCTGTCGGGGAGGTAATCTGTGAGCCGTAAATATATCCGCCGATTTTCTTCAAGGCGGAAGCCAGCCCCAGCGGGTTGCGGGTGAATTTGACAGCCGAGGCGTCGGCCAGAAATTCTTTCTGCCGGGAAACGGCGCTTTGAATTAACCTTCCGGTGAACGTTCCGATATAACCGATTATCGTCAGCAACAGGCCGGCAATAAAAAGAACAATTGATTTCGAGGATATACGATGATTATCCAGGATTTCTCCGCCGATGATGCCTATAATCAGAACGCCGTAAATTATTCCCATCAGTTGAATATTCAGACGCATATCCCCGTGCAGAATATGGCTGAACTCGTGAGCTACCACCCCCTGTAGTTCGTCGCGGGTAAGTTTTTCCAGTGCGCCCTGTGTTACGGCGACCGCTGCATCGTTTATCGTCAGACCGGCAGCGAAAGCGTTAATGCCTGCTTCCTTTTCCAGAATGTAGACTTCCGGTACGGGAATGCCCGCAGCAATAGCCATTTCCTCGACCACATTCAACAATTGCTGTTCTGCCGGAATATTTGCGCTTTTAGAGACACATCTTCCGCCCAGCATTTTCGCGACTGCACCCCCGCCTTTTTGCAGTTGCCGCATTTTGATGACGCTGGCTGCAAGAATAAAAAGAGTGACTCCGATAAAAACCATAATAAAGATTGCCGCGTCCCACCATGCAAAAGAATTGTGCTGCGTATAATTGGCGATTGGTTCTGATACAGTAAAAACGTTTGTTGTTAAATGAATGTAGCAAATGAGACGAAATGCAAAATAGATGGTGGTAATAATAGCGAGCACGGCGACAATAAACACCACTACAAGGTTGCGGCAATTGCTGCGGGCTTGCTCCTGTCGGGCAAAAAAGTTGGTCGAACGCCGATCGGTCATTTTATCTTATTATTGAGAGGAATTCACAGCCTAATCAAGCAAATGATACTTCAGGGGGTTTTCTTTCAACGGCATTTTCCACTGCTCCCAGAAGCTCGGCCGCCTGAAAGTTAAAGGATGGGGCAATGATACTCGCGGGAAATTGTTCGCATCTGATATTATAATCGGTAGCACTGTCGTTGTAAGCCTGACGGGCGAAGGAAATTTTGTTTTCCGTTGAAGTTAATTCTTCCATCAGGTAGCTGATGGTTCGATTGGCCTTCAGATCAGGATATGCTTCCACAACGGCAAGCAGCCTGCTCATCATGCTGCTTAAAAATCCTTCTGCTTTTGATAGTTCTTTCATGGCTCCGGCGCTGCCGGGGTTCCCGGCGGCAACGTTGCTGGCATCGAAGGCAATGTTGCGGGCTTTGATGACTTCTTCCAGTGTTTTCCGCTCATGCGCCAGATAGCCTTTGGCGGTTTCGACCAGATTAGGGATAAGATCGTAGCGGCGTTTTAACTGGACATCGATTTGTTTAAATGCATTCATGTATTGATTGCGCAGGAAGACCAGACTGTTATAAATGCCTACAAAATAAAAAGTAAATAACGCAATAATAACAATAAGTACGATTAATGGAATCATAGATCCTCCCAGTTATTTTTTATGTCATATGCATGTTTTTTCGGATGAATCATTGTAAATATTAAGAAAAATTTTGTGTTTATTGATTTCTACTCCAGCTAAAATTAAGATTATTTAACCCGAATTGAACTGATGATTACAACCTTACTGCTTCAGGAGACCAGTTAGTCTGCAAGTGCATAACTTTATTGATAATTGTTGCTGCAGATTACTGTTTGGAATCATCAGTGATTTCTGTTATAGGAACCGCTGATTACTCCAATGCACTGGGAGAATGTAGAATGTTAAAAAATGATGGTCACGATTCTTTTTGGGGCGGTGTTATCCACTCTATGGGAATTGTGTTTGGTGATATCGGTACAAGCCCTATTTACACCCTGACTGTTGTGTTTGCTCTCACCCCGAAAACCGAACAGAGTGTCCTCGGGATACTTTCCCTCGTTGTCTGGACAATGCTTCTTCTTGTAACTGTCGAGTACGCCTGGCTGGCGATGAGCCTTGCCTATAAAGGACAAGGCGGAGAAATAATGCTGCGGGAAATCCTGAGCAAGAAGCTCAAGTCAGGCCGCAAGCTGGCCTTCGCCGGTTTTCTTGCCTTTCTCGGCGTCTCGCTTTTGCTGGGTGACGGGGCCATAACACCGGCAATTACTGTTTTATCCGCAGTGGAAGGAATGCTGCTCATTCCGGGGCTGGAAAACCTGCGGCTGGAAATCCTGATAATGATTGCGATTGCGATTACCATTGGACTTTTTGCCCTTCAATCCAAGGGAACGGATAAAGTCGCCAGGATATTCGGTCCGGTTATGATGTGCTGGTTCATTTGTCTGGCAGTAACAGGGCTAACATCAGTCGCCGCAATGCCGGGGATATTGAAATCCATTAGCCCCTATTACGCTTTTAAATTTCTTGCGGAAAATGGAATTGTAGGATTTTTTGTCCTCTCCGAGGTTATTCTCTGCTCAACCGGAGGTGAGGCGCTTTATGCCGATATGGGGCATTTGGGCAAGAAGCCGATCCTGCATGCCTGGTATTTCGTATTTGCCGCACTTCTTCTCAATTACATGGGGCAGGGTGTTTTTGTCATCAAACATCCGGAAGTGAAATCTCTGCTTTTCGGAATGATACAATACCAGGCTCCGTTTTTTTATATCCCTTTTCTACTGCTTACCGTTCTGGCGACTATTATTGCTTCGCAGTCAATTATCAGCGGAATATTTTCCGTAGTGTATCAGGGAATCACAACAAGGATCATGCCTCTGATGAAGGTGGAGTACACGTCCAGTCAGATCAAATCACAGATCCATATTCCTGTGGTCAACGGGTTATTGATGTGCGCGGTTATTTTAATGATATTGATCTTCCAGAAATCGGGAAACCTGGCTGCTGCATACGGTATGGCGGTAACCGGATCGATGACGATTACGGGGTTGATGATGGTAATGATATTCTCTCAGATCAAAATGTTGAGATGGAAACTTCCCATAGCCGCTGTTGTGAGCGGCATTGCTTTTACCTATTTTGTATCCACCCTGAGCAAAATACCTCATGGCGCTTATTGGGCGCTGGTGCTGGCCGCTATCCCCTTAACTCTGATTCTCATTTGGACGAAAGGGCAGAAGCGCCTTTATAATTCCCTGCGTCCACTGGATCTGGAAACATTTCTTATCAGCTACGAACAGATATATGCCAAAGGAAGGAATATTGCCGGTACAGCCCTGTATTTCTGTCGGGACCAAAAGATGATCTCACCCTATATTGTCCACAGCATCTTCCGCAGCAATATTATCTACGAGCGCAATATTCTAATTTCCATCAACCGGACCGATGAACCTTTCGGTGTTCAGGTTCATCTGAATCAGGATATTGCACCCGGTCTCGAGTCGCTCGACATTCAGGCCGGTTATCGGGAAGTCCTCAATATTGAAGGCCTGATCAAAGAATACGGCATTCAGGAGAAGGTCATCTTTTACGGTGTGGAGGACATTATCACCCGCAATCCGATCTGGCGCATATTCGACTTAATTCGACGGATTACCCCCAATTTTGTTCAGTTCAGCAAGTTGCCGCCCAGCCGTTTGCAGGGGATTGTAACGCGCGTAGAGATGTAAAAAAGGCCTTTTTACGAGGCTGTTACATTTTGCTTTTATTGTTTTGCTTGGTGATGACCAGATTATCGCGGTGTATAACTTCTTCGTAATCTTTATGCCCCAGGGTCGGTTCAATTTTTGCTGTTTTCAACCCCATTATTTTACGGATTTCCGCGGAATTGAAATTGACGAGGCCCTTGGCGATTGCTGTTCCTCCGCTGTCCACGCAGCTTACTGGATCGCCTAAGTTAAAATCTCCTTCCACATCGACAACTCCCGAAGGAAGAAGGCTTTTACCTTTTTCCAGCAGCGCTTTTCGGGCGCCGTCATCGACAATTAATTTGCCCCGGGAACGCAGCGTAAAGGCAATCCAGCATTTTTTGCTGTTTAAACGGTTGGCCATGGGCAGGAAAAGCGTGCCGATTTCCTTTCCGGCAATGATGTCTGTTAAGACCTTCTTCTTTTTACCGGGGGCAATAATGCAGGGAATGCCAATAGCAGTGACTTTCTTGGCGGCCAAAACTTTGCTTTTCATTCCGCCCGTGCCGACCGACGATGTTTCCGCCGTGGCAATGGATTCAATTTCGTCTGTGAATTCGGAGACCAGCCCGATAAACTTGGCTTTTTTGAATTCGGCAGGATTGCGGTCGTATAAACCCTCGATATTGGTCAGATTAATAAAAAGATCGGCCTCCACAATATTGGCGATCATGGAGGCGAGGTTATCATTATCGCCGAATTTGATTTCATCGACGGCAACTGTATCATTTTCGTTAATTACAGGTATTACTTTCCAGTCCATCAGGGTGGAAAGAGTGTTGCGGATATTCAAAAATCTCTGCCGGTTCGTGAGATCGGAGAGAGTCAGCAGAATTTGAGCGACGTGAATGCCTTTTTTTTCGAATGACTTGGAGTAAACACGCATCAGGCGTCCCTGTCCTACGGCGGCGGCAGCCTGCTTTTCCGGGATACTTTTCAGTTTGCCTGTTATGTTCAGACGGTGTTTGCCCGATGCAATCGCCCCGGAGCTGACGAGAACTACCGAATAACCATTATGCACTAGCTCGGACATTTCGGCGACCAGAGAATTGATGATTTTAAGATCAAGGCCTTCTGCGCCGGTAAGTACTGCGGAGCCGATTTTGATGAGAATTTTTTTGGTATGGGCCAGAGTTTTAAGTCGAAGGTTGTCATGCATAGTGTAAATTTATTTCTGGTTTAATTTCTCAATTATTTCGTTTAGTATTTCCTTTATACCTTCACCGGTTGCGGCGGAAAAAGGATGCAGTATTATGCCTTTTTTCTTGAATCGTGCAACTTCTTTTTTGACCTGTTCCCGAACGTAGGGAAGATCAATTTTATTGAGAGCTACGATTTGCGGCTTTGCCAGCAACTGCGGATTGTAAAACTCCAGCTCTTTGTTGATCACCTTGAAATTCTGCAGAGCATTGTTGCTGGACTCATCGGAAATATCGATAATGTGGAGCAGCAGCGCCGTTCTTTCCACATGCTTTAAAAATTGGACGCCCATACCGTGTCCTTCATGAGCTCCCGGTATCAGCCCCGGGATATCAGCCATAACAAAACTGTTGCTGTCGAGATGTTTAACTACACCCAAATGTGGCGTGAGGGTTGTAAAAGGATAGTCGGCAATTTTCGGGCGAGCTGCGGATACCCGGGAAATGAAGGTTGATTTTCCGGCATTGGGAAAGCCGATAATACCGACGTCGGCCAGCAGCTTCAGCTCCAGTTGGAGCCAGCGTTCATCGCCGGCCATTCCTTCCTGGGCGAAGCGCGGTGTCTGATGGGTGGAAGTGGCAAAGTGAGCATTGCCTTTGCCGCCGATGCCTCCATGACCGGCCACGTAAGTTTGACCGGCGGCAGGCAAATCGGCGAGAATTTCGTCCGTTTCAAAATCTTTGATGACCGTGCCGACAGGTACTACTATTTCCAAATCTGCACCTTTTTTGCCGCTGCGGTTGTTTCCTGAACCGGGATCGCCGTTTTTCGCCAGAAACTGCTGCTGGTATCTTAAGTCCAATAAAGTGCGATGGCTTTCCGAAGCGCGAAAAATTATATCACCGCCTTTGCCACCTTCGCCACCGTCGGGACCGCCGCGCGGTATAAATTTCTCCCGGCGGAAACTCACACAACCGGCTCCGCCATGTCCCGCCCTGATATAAATTTTTACTTCATCGACAAACTTCATAAGTTTTAATAAAATGAAAAAGGCGCTTGATTAAGCGCCTTTTTTAATTGTGATAATGTTTTACAGTGTTATGCAGCGTAAACGCTTACCTTTTTTCTGGTCTTATCGAGTCTTTCAAATTTAACGACTCCATTAATCAAAGCAAAAAGAGTAAAATCTTTTCCTAATCCAACGTTATTACCCGGATGAATTTTTGTTCCTACCTGCCGCACGATGATTGATCCTGCATGGATTTTCTCGCCGCCAAATACTTTAATACCACGCCTTTGGGAATTACTGTCTCTACCGTTGCGAGAACTTCCCTGGCCTTTTTTATGTGCCATGACTTCCTCCGCTTAAATTGAAATCTTCTTTATTTTCATGCTGGTTAATGACTGCCGATGTCCGGTTTTTTTCTTAAATCCCTTGCGGCGGGTCATTTTGAAAACATGAATTTTGGGCCCCTTCTTCTGGAGTACGATTTCTCCCGTAACCGTGGCGCCTTCAACAAACGGTTTGCCGATTTTAACATTGTTGTCATCAGCAACCATTAGAACTTCATTAAAAATAACTTCCGTACCCTTCTCACCGGCAAGCTTTTCTACGGCTAAAATATCGCCTTCGCTTACCTTATGCTGTTTTCCACCTGTTTTTATAACTGCATACATAAACTTATCCTTATGATGTGATTAAGACCGAAGCTTATATTTAATTTACATCTGTTTGTCAATAAGATTTATTAAATGTTTTAATCAAGCAGAGTCATCGTTTTCACAACACGAATCTGTCTGCTTTCTTCTTCATTAAATTCCAGGACGTGCTCCATTATATCCTGCGGCCTGGCCGATCCCCGCTGGGCATGCCGGATAGTTAAAGACACTTTCTTTTCTGTGGTTTCAATAGTTATTTTTTCCACAAAAGGACGAATATCTCTGAAAATAATTTTCCCTTTTGCTTTCCGTTTAATAATGAATTCCGCTGAAGCCAGGAATTTTTGAATGTTATCCTCCAATGCAGTTAAACGGCCGGCATCAATATCAATGGGAAGGTGCAGTTCGTAGCAAAAACCCCGTAGCGCCTGCGCCAGATCTTTTTCGTTGAAAGCCAGCTCCCGGATTTCCCGGATTTCCACACCAGCGGGGAGGGCATTATTGATCTCTTTTTGCAGAAAGGATAAATTCGCCGGGTATTTTTGAGCGGTTACATCGGCGAACTCCTGATGGCTTTCCATACCGACCGACGTTGCCACAGCAAACGATATCTTCGGGTGAGGATGGAAACCGGCGGAATAGGATAAAGACAGGCTGCTGCGGCGCAGGGCACGGATCAACGCGCCGGATAGTTCCAGATGCGAGAGGAAACGCGCGCGTGATGCTTTGGTGAAGGTGAAACGGTAATGCTTTTCAAGAATCGGCAGCCTGGCAAAGGATTGCGAAGGATCTTTGATTTCCTTATCTGCTTTATCTTCGCTGAGCGAAAAAACATTTTTTGTGGTTGCGAAATCACAGACCCCGCATTTCTGGCAGCCGTGAGTCCGGCAGTCTTCCGTGTCCAGACAGTCGGCGGCTTTTTGCCGCTCGGCCAGCAGAAATTCGCGGCTTACCCCGCAGTCAATATTGTCCCAGGGTAATTTTTCGATTATGTCCCGTTCACGGGTATAATCTTCCGGGTTGACACCTGTTTCCGCCAGTGCTTCCAGCCAGAGATCAAAATTGAGTACATCGGTCCAGCCGTCAAAACGGCACCCCTTCTGAAATGCCACTTCCAGCAGCTTGCCGAGTTTTTCATCACCGCGGGAAAATAATCCTTCCAGCATGCTCATCCGGGCATCGTGCCATTTTACACTGAGATTGCGGTTACGGATTTGCCGCCGGATAAAATCCTGTTTTTCATAAGTTTCGGCCAAGGAAATCTGGCGATGCCACTGAAAAGGAGTGTGCGGTTTGGGAACAAATGTTGAAAGGCTGATTGTCACCTGTCCACGGTGTTTAGCCGTCCGCAGTGCCTGATAGCCCAGATCGATAATACCTTCCAGATCTTCCTGTGATTCCCCCGGCAGTCCGATCATAAAGTACAGTTTGATTGACTTCCAGCCGGCGGCAAAAACCTTGTCGATTGTGGCCAGCAGATCAGCAGCGGTATTTCCTTTATTAATAGTCCGGCGCATTTTATCCGTTCCTGCCTCCGGAGCCAGTGTAAAGCTGGTTTTGCGGGTGCGTTTGATTTCGTCAATTAATATTCCGGTCAGTGTCTCCACCCGCAAGGACGGCAGCGCCAGAGCAACACGGTCGGCATAATACCGGTTCATCAAGTCTTTTAATAGAGGTTCGAGACAAGTGTAATCTCCGGAGCTCAAGGCTAGAAGAGATATTTCGTCATATCCAGTTTTAGCCAGTGATTTGGCAGCCATTTCCTTGAGCAGGGACGAGTTTCTTTCTCTGTATGGCCGCCAGAGCATTCCCGCCTGGCAAAAGCGGCATCCGCGGGTGCATCCGCGGGCAATTTCCAGGGTAATACGGTCGTGGATGGTTTGCATTAAAGGAATAACGGGGGCAACCGGGTATGGCCAGAGGTTAAGATCAACCACGGCTCTTTTTTTAACAATGTTGTTTTTGTCATGGACGGCGGGAACATAAATACCGGGAATTTGCGCGAGCTGCAAAATGGATTCCTGCCGGGAAATCTTGTTTTTCTTGCCGGTCTGGATGACATCGGTAATCTCCGCGACAACTTCCTCTCCTTCGCCGATGACAAAAGCATCAATAAAATCAAATAATGGCGCCGGATTAAAGCAGCAGGGGCCTCCCGCAATGATCAGCGGATCACCTTCACGGCGGTCAACCCGTCGGAGCGGTACGCTGCCCAAATCGAGCATGGTCAAGACATTGGTATACGACAACTCGTATTGGAGGGAAAACCCGACAATATCAAAATCCTTCAAAGGCATCTGAGTTTCTAAAGAAGTAAGAGGCAGCCGGGATTGCCGCAGCTGCTTTTCGCGGTCCGGCCAGGGAGCAAAACATCTTTGCGCCGCTAAATAGGGAATGCCGTTTAATATTTCATAGAGAATCTTTAAGCCCAGATGTGACATGCCAACTTCATAAGTATCCGGGAAAGCTAGAAGAAAATTAATTTCGGCATTTTCTTTGTAAGCGGAATTGACTTCGGAGCCAATGTAACGGCTGGGTTTATCGGCGGCAAGCAAAAGCTCGTCAAAGTTATACTTGATCATGCTTCATCATCTAATCTGCATTGATACTTATAAGGATTTTTCCTGATGTCCCGAAGCAGTGACAGAGCATATTTGGCGGCAAAGTTTTCTGTTCCAAGGTAATGCAGCAAGTTTTTCTTGAATATGTTGATTAACTCCTCGCGGACGGCGTCGCCTCGCTCTTTTTCGACGAAAGTTCTCTCCTCTTTATTTTCGAAGACAAGTTTGTCGCCAAAAATTTTTTTTACATCCTGATAATCCTGTGAATTCTGGAAAAAAGACTCTTTTAAGTCGATATCGATTTTAAAGGCAACTTCAACTTTGACCGTATCGGCGGCAATAGGGCGCGATAAATCGGCAATAATCAACTTCAGTCCATTGGGAAGAATTATTTCTTCAATTGGTTTCATTAATAGGCAATCTCCTCTTATTCCATTTCTAAATCAAGCGCTATCCTTGTTGGCGTCGTCGTCGGCTTCCTCAACGTATGAACAATACGCTTCGTTGTCTCCTCCCAGCCGCCGCGATATCATCATTGATTTAGACATGGAATTATCTTAACTTGAAGGCGCCGTCTTTTAACATTTTTAAGCTTGACCTGCAACGCCAATCCTTCTATAAGTTACCAAATTTATTTCAATCCCCAAGAGGCTGTTTTTATGAGTGATGTTCATGCCATTTTACTTTTGTCCTGTACTGACCGTAAGGGAGATGTATGAATAATAATTTAATTGTCCTGTGCCAGCCTGATGAGAGCAAGTCCTGCGGCGCCTGTTGCGGTCTTTACAATTATGTGGACAGTTCCCGTGAATCGCTGGTGAAAAGATTACGCGGCCGTACGAAACGTTTCCGCGAACTGGTGAAGGATCAGTCTGATTTAAAGCGGTATGCCGAGGCCACATTTGCCTGCGAAGATTTTGCCCCAAGGTACGAAGTGATTTATTGCTGCGAGTATCTCGGTTTTCTGGACGAGGCGGAAAAGAAAGTCGGCTGTTTGTTGCATCCGATGCAGAACTCCGGTGTAGATATGCGCTCTGTTTCTTTTTACGGACAGGAAACCTGCGCCGGGCATATCTGCCCCAGTCATCATTTCATTCCCGCCAGCCAGTCTCAAATTTTAGTGAAGATAATTGACGATTGGTATCTTTTTGGTCTTTGTCTTACCGATATTGATCTGGTAGTCGAATACTTTCGCATGCTGGCCGATAGAATAGGTGAAGAAATCAAACCGGAAGTATTTGCCAATGAGAAATTAAAAAATATTGCCTTGGAGTTCTTTAATTGGAAAATCAACTGGCCTTTCCGGTCCGAAGAAACCAACCGGCTCGGTAAATATTATTTTGACGGCTCACAATACATGATCAGTTATATTGACTACGAAAAATTAGGCCGGGAAATTTCTCCTTTCGATAAAATCTTCATGAGCCTTTCATCCAAATTTGCTGATGCTCGGGAAGTTGCTGCGGCGGAAGATTTGCTTATTAACAATGTCCGGCAATTTATCTCAACATATCAGGAACTTTTTTGATTTCCTATTGACAGGCAACTCATATTTTGTCTAATGTAGCCCGTAAATAATTCAATAAACTGAGAGTATTCATTTAATGGATAAAATGAACAAAGAAATCCTTTTCCCGCGGGATGAAATTCAACGGCGGGTACGGGAAATAGCCTCTCAAATTTCCACTGACTATAAAGGCCGTGAATTAATAGTTATTGGTGTTCTTAAGGGCGCTTTTATTTTTATGGCTGATTTAATCCGGGCGATGAACATTCCCTGCAAGGTTGATTTTGTCCGGGTGGCAAGTTATGGCGCGGGACAGGAAAACGCCGGCAGGTCAGTTCTGACTAAGGACATTGAAACATCAATTAAAGGCCGGGATATTCTGATTGTGGAAGACATAGTCGATACGGGATTGACGTTAACGTATCTGGTTAATTGGCTGACAGAAAGAAATCCTGCCTCACTTAAGGTATGCGCATTTCTGGATAAACGGAAAAGAAGAAAAGTATCCTTTGAAGCCGATTATGTTGGTTTTACAATAGATGATGGTTTTGTCGTTGGCTATGGACTTGATTTTGACGAACAGGCACGGTTTTTGCCGGAAGTTTATATAATCAAACAGCAATAAATTGAGGGAGAAGAATGATAATTCAATGCAGTCAGTGCCGGACTAAATATCGTTTTGCTGATGAGTTGATGGAAGGCGACGGTGTATGGATGCGGTGCAGCCGTTGTCAACACGTTTTCTTTCAGGAAAATCCACACATTGTCAAGCCCGGCATTGAGCCGGCAGCAAAGGAAGAGCAGCCTTTAGAGGACAAAACAATGTCTTTAAGCAAAGCGCCTGTTTCCGGTGGCGATGAGAGCGCCGAGCTTTTCCTTGACGATGTGATGAGGGCAAAAATTGAAGCTGACAGGGAAGAAATGCCCGAAATAGAAAAAACTGTACATGAAGAAACCATTGAAGAAGAAAGTATGCCGGATATTGAGTCGGCGGCGGAAAGCGACAAACAAAAAGCAGGAAAATCATCCCGTAAAAGAGGCTGGAAAATATTGGCGATAGCCATTTGGATCATTGCGGCAATTGTTGTTATCCCGGCGATTATCTATTACTTTGTTTTCCCGCAAATGGGAGACCGTTTGCTTAAGGTTGTCAGTCAATATATTGATATTGGCGTTCGTGAGCCTGCGCGTCCTGAAATTGTTATCGGCCAGGTAAAGTTGCAGGACATAAGGCAACGGATTTTAAATAACTTTATTTTAGGACCAATCCGCATTGTGGAAGGCACAGCCGTGAATCAGGCCGATTATCCAATTTCCCGGATAATTGTTAAAGGTGAAGTTGTCGACGCTTATGCCGTGGTATTGGGGGAAAGGGCCGCTTATGCAGGCAATATTCTAACTGATGAAGAATTAACGACATTGCCGGAAGAAGCAATCCTCAGCAGACTTTCCCTCCCGGAAGGAGGCAATAATTCCAATGATAAAATTGCGCCGAATGGAATGATTCCTTTCATGATTGTTTTTGCCCGCGAACCGGCAGGTGTAATTAAAACAACAGTTAAGGTTGCCGGAGCGGAGCGCCTGCTGTCCAATTAGACATTAATATTTATATCCTCTGTTATTTAACAAATAAAGGCGCGTTGGAAAACGCGCCTTTCTCATTCAATAAATATAGCGTTCCAATGATTTCTACTATTTGATCGCGATATGATTTTGAATACTTGTTCTGCTGATCACGCCTTCGCGCAGGATTTGCGGAGGATCGGTTGTAACATCAATTATTGTGGAACCCCTGCCGCCCGCCGTTTCTCCCAAGTCAACAATAGCGTCAATTTTTTGTCCGATTTGGCGGGCAACTTCGGTTGCGCTCGAGCATTCGGGAGCGCCGGATAAATTGGCGCTGGTAGCCGTAAGAGGATGGCCAAGTTTTTGCGCTAATAACATTGCGCCTCTATGGCTGGAAATTCGTATGCCGATTTTGCCGGTTTGTGCCGTCAGCAGAGTTGATACTTTGCCGGACGCTTTAAAAACAATGGTCAATGGGCCCGGCCAGAATGCCTTCATTAATGTTAAAGCAGCAGCCGGTACTTCACTAACAAGGGAGTTGAGATCTTCTTCCTTGTCAATGATTACGGATATTGGATTGTGAAAATTTCTGCCTTTCAGGTCGTATATTTTCCCAATCGCTTTTTCGTTTGTTGCGTCCGCTCCCAAGCCATAAAATGTTTCGGTAGGATAGGCGATGATGCCACCTTTGGCTAAAATTTCCGCTGCGCGGGATAAAACAAAGTCTTCAGAAATATTTGCAGCGACTTTCAGGATTTCCGGCATGAAATAGCATCCTGCTTCTTTTCTACATCATCCGCCATTTTCTTAATATAGGCGGCAAGTTTTGTGCTGATCTCTTTATCTTCGAGCGCCAGAATACGTATGGCGTACAGGGCAGCGTTTTTTGCCCCCGCTTTGCCTATAGCCATTGTAGCCACCGGTATGCCGCCGGGCATTTGGACGGTGGAAAGCAGGGCATCGAGGCCTTGCAGAGCGGTGGCGTCAATCGGTACGCCGATTACCGGGAGCTGAGTATGGGCGGCGATGACACCGGCCAGATGGGCGGCTGCGCCGGCACCGACAATAATTACCTTTACGCCGCGTTTTGCCGCCTCCTGGGCGAACCTGGTTGTACGCTCCGGGGTGCGGTGGGCGGAGGTTAAAAAAAGCTCACAGGGGATGTCGAATTCTGCCAGAATTTTCGTTGCTTCGGTCATAACCGGCAAATCGGAATCGCTGCCCATGACCACGCTGACGACTGCATCTGTTTTGTTATTCATAGCTTCCCTCAAATTCGAGATATTAAATAAGCGCGCCTAATAACTTATTGAAAGTGTAATTGCAAGCGGCAGTTTTGTTCCATTTCCAAATCAAGCGCTGCCTTTGTTGGCACAGCCTGCCCCGGCGCAGGTCGGGGTCGTCGGCTTCCTCAACGTATATATAATACGCCTCGCCGCCTCCTCCTAGCCGCCGCGGTAGCATCTATGATTTGGAAATGGAATTAGATGCAAGAGCTTTGTTTTTGCCTTGACATATCAATTCCGAATATCTTAAGTTTTAAACATATCAAAAAAAGGAGAATTTAATGAAGAATGAACTTACGGCTGTAATTGAGACCGACAAAGGAACAATCCGCTTACGGCTTTTTGCTGATCAAACACCGATTACGGTGGGTAATTTTGTTAATCTGGCTCGTCGCGGTTATTACAATAGTTTGAAATTTCACCGGGTTATTTCGGATTTCATGATCCAGGGCGGCTGTCCCGAAGGAGACGGCCGCGGGGGACCGGGATATAGATTCCAGGACGAGTTTGTGCCTGAGCTCCGTCACAATAAACCGGGCATTCTTTCCATGGCCAATGCCGGACCGCAGACCAACGGCAGCCAGTTTTTTATTACGCACGTAAAGACACCGTGGCTCGACGACCATCACACCGTCTTTGGTGAAGTTCTAAGCGATGCTGATCAGGATGTTGTTAATCAGATTGTTCAAGGCGATCAAATTCGTTCGATTCTGATCGAAGGTGATGTTTCCGAACTGATGGAAAGCATCAAATCTATGCTAGATAAATGGAATGCCGTCCTTGATGTGAGATTCCCCAAACTGCCAAAAGTTCCAAAATAAGGAGAGAAGTTAAAAAATGAAAGCGAACTTATACGAATACCTGGCCGGTAATGAGTATCCGGGCCGGGGCATCTGTATCGGAAAGACTCTAAGTGGAAACAAAGCCATGATTGGCTATTTTATCATGGGTCGCAGCGTCAACAGCCGCAACCGTGTGTTTGATCCTATTGACGGCGGTATCCGCACCATGGCGGCTGACCCTTCCAAAATGACGGACCCGCACCTGATTATTTACAATCCCGTCCTGACTTACGAAAACACGACGATTGTGACCAACGGCGACCAGACCGACACTATCCGCGATTTCATGACGCGCAACGGTTTTCCGGGTTTTGGCTTTGAAGCTGCGCTTCTGACCCGTACCTTTGAGGACGACGGGCCCAACTGGACGCCCCGCATTTCCGGCGTGGTGGATATGCTTACCGGCGGCTACAAACTCAGTATTTTGAAAAGCTGCGAAGGCAATGAGAAGAGCGTGCAGCGTTTCACCTTCGACTATTCAGAACCCCTGGCCGGTGAAGGACACTTTATCAGTACCTACAAATGCAATGGAACACCGATTCCCAGCTTTGCGGGTGAGCCTTTGCGCATCGCCATAGACGAGGAAGATCCCAATGAATATGCCGGCAAGCTGTGGGAAGCTCTGAACGAAGACAACAAGGTCAGCCTGTTTGTGCGCGCCATTGATCTTAAAACCCGGGCCTACGAGGATGTCATCATCAATAAATACAAAATGGTGGAGGGATAATCAATGAACGAAATAGCACTTAAATACGGCTGCAACCCCAACCAGAAGCCTGCCCGGATCTTTATGGCGGATGGTGGCAATCTGCCGGTTGTCGTATTAAACGGCAAGCCCGGCTACATCAACTTTTTGGATGCGCTCAACAGCTGGCAGCTGGTGAAAGAGCTGAAAGAGAATACCGGCATGGTTGCCGCGGCCTCCTTCAAACATGTTTCCCCCGCCGGAGCCGCCCTCGGTTTCCCCCTGGATGACGTTTTGCGCAAGATGTATCACATCGACGCAGCCATGCAGCTGTCAGAGCTGGCCTGCGCCTATGCTCGCGCCCGCGGGGCGGATCGCATGAGCAGCTTCGGCGACTGGATTGCGCTCTCCGATGTCTGCGACGTACCCACGGCGAAGATCATCAAGAACGAAGTTACCGACGGCATCATCGCCCCGGGCTATGAGCCGGAAGCGCTGGAAATTTTGAAATCCAAGAAAAACGGCAACTATAACGTGGTCTCCATCGATCCCAACTACGTGCCTGCCTCTCTGGAGCACAAGCAGGTATTTGGCATTACCTTCGAGCAAGGTCGCAACAGCCTGAAGATCGACGGCAGCATGCTGGAAAACATTGTCACCGAAAACAAAACTCTGACCGACGCGCAGAAACGAGACCTCGTACTGAGCCTGATAACCCTGAAATACACGCAGTCCAACAGCGTGTGCTATGTGCAGGATGGCCAGGTCATCGGTGTGGGCGCCGGCCAGCAGAGCCGCATCCACTGTACCCGCCTGGCGGGTCAGAAGGCCGACAACTGGCAGCTGCGCCACATGCCCAAAGTTCTCAATCTGCCCTTCCGCAACGATGTTTCCAAACCCAACCGCGATAACGCCATCGACGTTTACATTGGCGAGACGCCGGAAGATGTCATTGGCGAAGATGTATGGGCCGAAACCTTCACCAGCCGTCCTGAGCCTTTGACGGCAGCCGAAAGAAAGGAATGGTTGAGCAAGGTCACCGGTGTTTGCCTGGGCAGCGACGCATTCTTCCCTTTCGGCGACAATATTGAGCGCGCCCGCCGCAGCGGCGTAACCGCTATTGTGGAGCCCGGCGGTTCTATCCGCGACCAGCAGGTGATCGATACCTGCAACAAGTACGGCATCGCCATGGCCTTTTGCGGCTTGAGGTTGTTTCACCACTAAAATTGATTTCATTTCTTGTCATTCCGGACAAGCGAAGCGCGATCCGGAATCCAGGAGAATGAAAGCCGGAAATAAAAAACAAACAAATAATTATAAATTAAAAAAACGGGCGAGCCCAAAAGACTCGCCCGAATACTCGAATAAAATATTATGTATGAATTCAATGTGTGAGGTTATCAATGATAACAGATAATATTCTCAACCTGATCGGCAATACGCCGCTCATCCAGCTTAAAAACTCACGTATTTTCGCCAAAGCCGAATTCCTGAATCCCGGGGGAAGCATCAAAGACCGCGTCGCCTTAGCGATGCTGGAAGGAGCCGAGCGTGACGGGAAATTGCATCCGGATACTATCATTGTGGAGCCGACCAGCGGCAACACCGGCATCGGCATAGCGCTTGTCGGACGTCTGAAAGGATACCGCGTCATCATCGTGATGCCCGAAAACATGAGTGATGAACGCAAAAAACTCATCGGGGCGCTGGGCGCCGAATTGATTTTAACGCCGGCGGAAGAAAGCATCGGAGGAGCTGTAAAAAAAGTTGCTGAACTGGCGGCGGCTAATCCGAAAGTATTTGTGCCGCAGCAATTCGAAAATCCGGACAATCCGCGCGTTCACTACGAAGAAACCGCGCGCGAATTATGGCGTCAGATGAATGGTGTAATCGATTGTTTCGTTGCGGGAGTCGGCAGCGGCGGAACCCTCCAGGGGATTGGAAAGTTTCTCAAGGAACATCGGCCCGATGTCCGCATTGTGGCTGTAGAACCGAAAAATGTTTCCGCACTGCTTGGCCATGAACCGGGATTGCATCAAATACAGGGTATCGGTGATGGTTTCATTCCCGCCGTGCTGGATGTCAAACTCGTCGATGAAGTTATCGAAGTCACCGACGAAGACGCCATCGAAACAACACGGGAATTGGGGAGAAGCATGGGACTTCTGGTCGGTATTTCATCCGGAGCGAACGTCTGGGCAGCACGACAGTTAGAAAAAAAATATCCGGGCAATATTGCCACGGTGCTTCCCGACCGCGCCGAACGCTATTTCAGCACGGCGCTGTTGAAATCCGGCAAGATATAGCCCGCAGGGCAGGCAAAATATATAAGGACGTTAACGGTGCAAGCTGCGGTCTGGATAACTGAATAAAAAAACGGGCGAGTCCAAAAAACTCGCCCGAACAAGGTGGACAAGATTGAAATGTCAATATCAAAGATTTACCCCCATCCCCATTTACCCCAAAGAGATGCCCATTTGGGTAGCAGATCTTTAAGATTTGATTCTCAATGTCCCCCTTTCGAACAATATTAATATATGATACATGTTAACACTTAATTACCCAATTCGCACAGGAGAACAAGAATGACAATGCCGCTGAAAACATGGATCAGCGAAATAGAGATATCTGGTCTCGCGGGTTCTGACCAAACTATCAAATACAAACTTAATTCAGATATAAATCTTTTTTTCGGTGCAAATGGATCAGGCAAAACATCACTACTAAAAATTATTAATGCCGCCTCTATATATGATGAAACAGATGTGTCAGACATACCTTTCCATAGTGCAAAAATAACGTTTACTTTATTTGAGATATTACATTTGGAAAGAACTATTGAAAATACTTCTTTTATTCAAAAAGAGAGACAACAAACAAACATACAATTACAGAGTGATCAATTACGTACGCAAACATTGAATTCCGTAGCTGCTTCAGCAATTGGAAATCTTTTGTCTGCAGATAAAACAGGGAAACTCGAAGCACCGCTAAAATGGAAAACAAATGCATATATAATTCAAAAGGATGGTACTTTGAGTAAGTATGATGTTGACGATGAAAATGCATTTATTCTACAAAATCAATTTCTTCCAACTTCAAGATTATATCTCGGTTTAGTTCCCCAAAATACTTGGCAACAAAAGCAAGTTACTGAACGAGAGTTAGAACAAAATTTTACTGAAAGAATAAAAGAACTCTGGAAAGAATATAACTACGAATTATCTAAGACCGAAGCGAAGGCGCAAGCAAGAGGGTTAGCAAAGATTCTTGAAGATGTATGGTCTGAATCATCTCAATCTACGGAAAATAAAGACATCATTTTAGAACAAGCATATGAAAGAGTTATAAAATTCTTAAGCAGACAAGAAGTTGATTCTGAGAAAGTAATAAAATCCTTCGAAAAATTTAGAACTCGCATTGACACACAGCCATCATTAAAAAAAATTATCAAAGATATTAATGACGTTGAAGAAGCTATTGAAAAGGCAATGATTCCAAAAACTAAATTCAAAGAAATTATAAAAAAATTATACGGTGACAAAGTTCAGCTTGCAATTGAAGAAAAAGGGATTACTGCAAAAAACATTAATGACAAGGATATTTCTTTAGGAGCTTTATCATCAGGTCAAAAACATTTATTAATGATTTTATTAAGCACGTTACTGGCAGATGCTAAGCCGATAATAATTGACGAACCAGAAATCTCCATGAATGTTGATTGGCAATCTGAGTTAGTTCCGATAATGCAGGAATTAATGCCTTCCGCCCAAATAATTATAGCGACCCATTCGCCAGAAATTGCCGCGAGTGTTAACGATGACAAACTCTTCCGTTTATAAGCGACCTAAACATGTTAATAAAGATTCTCTTTTGAGAGCTATGCAAATGTCGAGCATTGAAATATTTGCGTTTGTAGAAAGTCCTAAGCATGATCCATATTTCTATGGAAAATTATGCGAAATTTCATTGTCAAGCACAGGGTTGTATTACAAAATAATGACAGCTTATGATATCCCAAATTCCTGCGAAGGCAAGACATCATTATTGGATTTATTTCGATATTTAAGTGATCGCAATTCATTAATTGACAACTTTAAAGGGAAAAAAACCGGTATTATTTTTTTTCTGGATAAAGATATAGATGATATTACAAATAAAAAAATTGAGTCCAATCATGTTATTTATACATACTTTTATTGCATTGAAAATCATCTTATTGAAAATGGCGATTTAAAAGAAGGCTGTGCTATGGCTACTGCAATGGATCCTCAAGTAGTAAGTCGTAGTATAGGAAATCAGGTTGCGTGGTTACATGATACAGCACAAAAATGGAAAGAATGGGTTAAAATCTGCGTGTTTGCAAAAACCATCTTATCTGAAAAATGTCCATATAATTATGATAGGCCTTCTCAAATTAATAATCCATTAACAGGCTCAGTGGACAGGAGTAAATATGACTTGGCCATTGCAGCATTAAAGAACGCTTCAGGATTTCCAGAAGATCTATTTTCAATAGAATATGAAAAGGTGTCCAACTTGGTTGATTCCTTTTATCAAAAAGGTGAACAGGGTAAACTTTTTAAAGGTAATTGGCATGAATACTTTTTAGACGATCATTTAAAAAGATTATCGGAAGAAACAAGCGGAAGAAAACCGGGTTTGGGGCAAACAATATTTCATTGCATGGCTGGAACATTAGATTTTAAGGCAGCTTGGGCACGTCATTTTATAAAACCAATTGAAAAAATAGCAGGCATGGTTAGGGAAAATAGCTAGAAGCTTATCCGCAAACAATCTTTAAGTCTATGAATCACTGCTTCAATGATCGACTGATTTAATGGATCGAGAGAAATGGTAAAAAAATCTTTAATATCTGTTGTCCTAAGGCAATCCATTTGAGCGGATTTTGAAAGCGTTTTGCTTTATAAATCCTGGCGAAGCGGAAGATCAGTAATGACAATTCGTTTGAGCCGAATTTATTGCTTAATGTGGTAGATTAGTTTATTGTTAACATGAGTCCGACAATTTTCAGAGAAAAAGGGTATAGGTTTTATTTTCTTTCCAATGAGGAAAGCAGAATCCATATTGATGTTACTTGTGAAAAAGGCGAAGCAAAATTCTGGTTGAAGCCAATAGTGTCTTTGACTACATACTATGGACTTAACTAAAGAATGTTGGCCGAAATTCAGAAAATTATTGAGGAGCACGAAAATGAAATCATTAAAGCGTGGCAAAAACATTTTGGTCAACGTTGAAAATATCACGCCTTTTGGATTATGGCTCTTTGTGAATGGCCATGAATATTTTCTAAGCTATCAGGATTATCCTTATTTTAAGGACCATACGCTGAAGGCCATTCAGAATGTCAAATTATTACACGGTTATCATCTACACTGGCCGGATTTGGACGTCGATTTGGAAGTCGATAATCTGGAAAACCCGGAAAAGTATCCATTGAAATCAAAACCGACCAAACCTCGTTCTTCACGCAATCCCGTCGGCCGAGCTGCATAAGCAATGTAGTTGTAAAGAAAACATGGTGGAACCGCTTTGCTTGTTCCACCCTACATAGATTTCCTTATCGCCTTCATGTGATCAATCCGCTTTTGTATCAGTGTATCGGTGCCGATGTCTTCGCGGTAGGCGACCGGCCCTTTCACGGCCTGGACACCTTCTTCGGCGATCTGGCGGGCGGCATCCAGCGTGTCGGCGATGCCGACGATGCCGATGGCGCGCGAAGAGCTCAGGTACAGCCCGTCTTCTCTTTTATCCACGGAAGAATAGTAGAGCCGCGCTTTTCCCACGTCGCCCACTTCAATCTTTGCTTTTGATGAGGCCGCGTCGGGATGATCGGCGGGCAGGCCGTAGCCTTTGGGAACAACATATTTACAGACGGTTGCCTTGGATTCAAATTCGATTTTCAACTTGTCGAGCGTGCCGTCGATGATGTGTCGGCAGATGCTTACAAAATCCGTTTTCAAAAGCGGCAGGATGTTCATGGCTTCGGGATCGCCGAAACGCGCGTTGTATTCCAGGAGCTTTGCGCCGCTTTTCGTGGCGATGAATCCGCCGTACATGACGCCTTTATAAGGACTGCCGGTTTCTTTTAAAAGCGCCGCCGCGACTTGGCGCGTAATCTCCAGTCCTTCTTCAATGTCGGAAGGCTTCAGAAAGGGCATGGAGTGATCGGGGAGGGAATAGGAGCCCATGCCGCCGGTGTTGGGGCCTTTATCGCCGTCAAAGCGCCGTTTGTGATCCTGCACCAGCGGCGTGCCGACAACGGTCTTGCCGTCGCACAGGCACTGCAGGGAGAATTCTTCGCCGTCAAATTTTTCCTCGACGATAACGGAGGAACTTTCCTGCAGAATCTGTGTGCACAAGTTCATCGCTTCTTCTTTGGTTGTGAAATGATCGCCCTGAACAAGCACGCCTTTGCCACCGGTGAGTCCATCCGGTTTCAGTACAATGCCGTCGAGTGAACCCAAAAACGCTTCGACTCCGTCCATGGAGGTGAAGACTTTATATTGCGGATTACCGGGAATATGATATTTGTTGACCAGATTGCGGGTGAACGATTTGGAGGTCTCCAGGCGCGCCAGACTTTTATTGGGGCCGACAGCAGGAATGCCGACTTGCGCCAGCGCATCCACGACGCCGTTATTCAGCGGATCTTCCGGACCGATAACGGCCAGTTCAATTTTATTTTCCCGGGCAAAAAGGGTAATTGCTGCCAGATCGGCGTAGCCGCCGATTATTGTCTTTTCCGATAGTGACGCAATGCCGGGGTTGTTTGCTTTCATGTAAGAAAATAAAAGCGGTTTTTCCGCTGAGCGCATAATAGCTTCCGCCAGGGCATGCTCGCGGGCGCCATTGCCGACTAAAAGTATGTTGGGCATTTCACAGTCTCCAAAAGTTGTTGTGCCGGACTGAATAACGGATAATTACTTTTAAGTCAATTAATAGAAGACTGCATCGTAAAAAGTCCGGATGCTGCGTTGCGCTTCATCCTTCGTCACTGCGGCATACGCTAAGTATGCCTCATTCCTCATGATTCGCACGCCTTGCCTGCGACCTTTTTACGATGCAGTCTGTAAATGGCCACTTTTATGACTTTTACGAGTCCATCATAGAAAGTATATCCTTAATCTTATTACAAACTATTTGTCTTTTTTCCTGCCAATCTGGTAAATTGCAAAATATAAAAAACAATTCAGGATATCTAACGTTTTGGATTTGCCAGTACAATTAATTATAATTTTAATACTATTTTTGTTTTCCGGTTTTTTCTCTTCGGCGGAAGCTGCTTTGTTTTCTCTGACGGATTTACATCTGCACAAGATGAAATTGGACCGTTATCCGTTTTTGAGTTTAGTCCGCAGGCTGTTGGAAAACCGCCGCCGTCTTTTGATTACTATTGTTGTCGGCAATGAGGCCGTAAACATCGGCATTTCGATTTTAATGGCGTCTTTTTTTATTGGTCTTTTTGGAGCCAACGGTCAATGGATTGCCATTGTTGTTTCCAGTGTGTTACTTCTTCTTGCCGGAGAATCTATTCCCAAGACGTTCGGGGTGGTTTACCCCATGCCGCTATCTTCCGCTGCATCCCCCGTTCTTACTGCTTTTTCCCGCCTGGCTTATCCCTTTGTCGTGGGGTTGGAAAAAATATCGGACTTTATTGTCAATCGATACACTCGCGGTAAATCCCGGAATGCCGAGCCGATAATGGAGGATGAGTTTAAAACGCTCATCGATGCCGGAAGCCGCGAAGGTGTTGTGGAGGAATCGCAAAAGGAGCTGATCAATAGAATTTTTGAATTGGGTGATGAGCCGGTAACCGATATCATGGTGCCGCGGGTGGATATGTTTTGTCTTCCCGTGACCATGACGATAAAAGAAGTCGCCGCCAGGGTAGTCAAGGCGCGGCATGAAAGAGTACCGGTTTATGCCGGAGATCGCGACGACATAATCGGGGTTCTTTATGCCCGTGACCTGATTTCCGCTTTGCAGGAAAAGAAGATGGACAGCATAGAAAAGCTGCTCAGAAGGCCGTATTTTGTTCCTGAAGAGAAAACAGTTAACGGGCTTTTACATGACTTTCGGGAAAGCCACATGCAAATTGCCGTTATTGTTGATGAATATGGTGGTGTGTCCGGTTTGGTTACACTCGAAGACATTTTGGAACATTTGTTTGAAGAGGAACTCACAGAGTGCAGCGATTCCCAGAGCGGTTGCGAAAGGGTAGACGAAAATACCGTTATTGTACCCGGCAAATTGCCGTTGGACCAGTTCAATACTTTAATGCAGGCGCAGTTGCCGGAGGATGAATTCGACACGATTGGCGGGTTTGTCTTGCATTTATTCGGTAATCTGCCCGCGAAGGGTGAAGAATATGAATACAACGGTTTTACGTTTCATATAGAAAATGTGGGCAAGTCCAGGATATCGAAAATAAAGGTAAAACGAGCGGCAGAGTAAATTTAAAAATATATGAGCATATATTTAACAGCAGGGATTATTTTTGTCTGTCTCATTTTGGAAGCGCTTTATTCCGGCGGTGAAATAGCTTTAATTTCTTCTGATATCAACAAGATCAGATTCTTTGCCGGGCGCGGTTCCTTTTCCGCAAGGCAGGCTCTGAGGCTGATGGAGCAGCCGGAGTGGTTTATTTCGACAACGATCATTGGCACCAATTTGGCAATTATTATCAGCTCTACTTTAGCCACAGGCCTTTTCATTTCATTCTTCGGGCCGGTGTATGGTGAGCAAATTTCGCTGGTCATCCTGTTGCCGACATTGTTTTTCATGATTATTTACCGCAGTATTTTCCAACACTATGCAGAAACAATGGCCATGAGGATTGCGTTTTTTATCCGGATATCTTCTATTATTTTTTATCCGGCTGCCTTTGTTATTGCCCTGGTATCCAAATGGACGGTAAGATTTTTAACCGGCCGTCAAGTCAGCAACCCTTCCTATATCACGAAAGAGGGGCTGAAATTTATTCTGGGAGCAAAGACGCAGGGCAGCGATATTCTGAAAACGGAAAGAGAGATGGTCAACAGAGTATTTGATTTTTCCGAGATTACGGCGGACGATATTATGATTCATTTATCCGCGATGACGGCTCTGCCGACTACGACAAAAATTGCCGATGCCGCCCGCATTGTAGCCGGTAAAAAATATTTACGGATACCGGTTTATCAGGATCAGGTATTCAACATAGTTGGCATATTGCATTACTTTGACCTGTTGAAAGCTTTGTACAAACAGAAAGATAAAAGTACAATACCTGCGGAAGAGGAAACCGTTGAATCATTTATACAGACGGAGGTGCTTTACGTACCGCAAACAAAGAAAGCCAAGGATCTATTAGTCGATATGCAAAAGCGACATGAACACATGGCTGTCGTAGTTGATGAATACGGCGGGGCGGTTGGTATTGTAACTATTGAAGATATCGGAGAGGAAATTATCGGCAACATTGATGATGAATACACTGCCGGTGAAAAATTATACAATAAAATGGCGCCGAACAGATATCTGGTCAAGGGACGCATGGAAATAGATGATCTGGATCGACTTTTGTCGACGAAATTACCCAAGGGCAATTATGAAACTCTTGGCGGCTTCCTAATGAACAGATTAGGAAGAGTTCCTCAAAGGAAAGAAAAGATTGATTACGGCGGGATGAAATTTATCATTGAAAACGCCGATCAGAAATCAATAAAGGAAGTGCTGGTAATCCTCCCCGATCAAATGGATTTGGAATCGAAGAAAAAACAGGAAAGGTAAGTTCGGAGAAATGAAAGATAATAAATTTTGTGCATTGATTTTAGCAGCGGGCAAAGGCACTCGCATGAAATCGGATTTAGCCAAAGTGCTGCATATTCTGGAAGGAAAACCCCTGCTTGATTATTCCCTCACCGCCGCCAAGCTCGCCGGGGCGGAAAAAATTGTTGTGATTGTAGGCCACCAGGCCGAAGTCGTTAAAAAAGAATTTGCCGCTTCAGGAGCTGTTTTCGTGGAGCAAAACCCGCAACTGGGCACTGGCCACGCGGTCTTGCAGGCCAAAGATGTGCTGGCGGATTACACCGGTTTGACGGTTATACTTTGCGGCGATGTACCCCTGCTCAGGCCGGCCACTATTTCGGGACTGATTGAAAATCATCAGGCATCCGGGGCGCCGGTTACGGTCCTGACAACATATCCGGCCGATCCCCGGGGTTATGGGCGGGTTGTAAAAGATGCCGAGGGAAATGTTTCCAAAATCGTTGAGGAACGGGACGCCACAGCTGCCGAAAAAATCATCGGCGAGATAAATACAGGGATTTATTGTGTAGACACACCTTTTTTGTTTTCTGCGTTAGGGAAAATAACGAATAACAACAATCAGCAGGAATACTATCTGACAGACATTGTCGAAATTGCCTGCCGTGAAGGATTTACAGTTCGAGCCCACATTGCCCCCGA
>CAXXLA010000007.1:0-15196 GCA_963663295.2 Smithellaceae bacterium
AATTTTGTGCTTCAAATAAGGTTCGACGCCAACAATTATAATCTGTGGATTTAATTCTTTAAGTCTGCGGGAAATTCCCATAGCTGTGCCGCTGGTACCGAGGCTGGCTACCACCATTGTTACAGCGCCCTCGGTCTGATCCCAGATTTCCTGTGCTGTCCCATAGTAATGGGCGGCAATATTATCTTCATTATTGAATTGATCGGTGCCAAAATATTTGTCTGGATTTTCACGAAGCATTTTATAGGCGACTTCAATAGCGCCATCAGTCCCCTGATTGGCAGGTGTAAAATACAGATCGGCACCCAAAGCGCGCAAAATCTTCTTTCTCTCTTCGCTGGCCGACTCCGGCAAAGTCAGGCATAATTTATAGCCTTTGGCAGCGGCAATCATCGCCAGACCAATACCCGTATTTCCGCTCGTTGCTTCCAGTATTATTTTACCGTGGGTCAGTTCTCCTCTTTTTTCCGCCCTCTCGATCATGAATAATGCGGTGCGATCCTTAATTGATCCACCGGGATTGGCGCTTTCAATTTTCGCCATGATCTTTACTTTTTTATTGGGATTAAGCCGGTTGATTTCGACCAATGGTGTGTTGCCGATACCGTCAATGATGCTTTTATGAGATTTCTGCATGAATTATTAATGCCTTTAGAAAATTGGCTATCGAAATTTACTAAAATAGTTATGGTAACGAAGTCCAAAATATTGAGGAATCAGCTATCCAATTTGGGGACAGGAATTTTAATGAACTGAACACCTTCTTCTTTTAAAGTCTCTTCTTCCTGAGGAGTAGTTTTTCCCTTGATATTACGCTTTTCTTCTTCCCCCAAATGAATTTTCAAGGCAACTTCGGCAAATCGATCGCCCACATCTTCAAAATTTTTTTCTACATATTGATGAAAGGCCTGCAAAGCCTTCAGCAAAGAAATCTCTTTATCTTTATCTTTATCCTTGCCCGCCGACCGTGGATCTTTACTCATAATAGCAACCGAAGAAGGAATAATATCAACATTATAGCTATTGCAGATCGGGCAAACGACAAGCTTTTGAGACTTCTGTTCAATAAAAGCCTCGCGGTCTTTGAACCAACCGTCGAATTTATGACCGTTTTTACATTTCAAATCGAAGATTATCAATGTTTCTCACCTTTTTTAATGTAACTCATATTAGCATGCCGCCCGGCAAAAAACAATTAAGGACTGAATGCCAAAAAATTAAGCGGTAAAATTAAATTGTTAACGATAATTTGGAAATTGAGTAAAAAAAAGTGGACATTTAGAAATAAATTTTATATCGTCCGTGCCACGTCGGGATGTGGCCCAGCTTGGTAGGGCACTGCGTTCGGGACGCAGGAGTCGCGCGTTCAAATCGCGCCATCCCGACCATTTTTATTGCTATCGCTCTAATCAGTTAGGTTTAATTTGGGGCCTTCGTTATTAAAATTAACCAACAACGGAGGCCATCTTGAATATCGGCAGATACATTGCGATAATCATACCGCCGACAACTCCACCCAGAAAAACCATCATAATCGGCTCCAGAAGAGCAGTCAGGGCTGATACCGCCGCATCAACTTCGTCATCGTAAAAATCGGCGATCTTACTAAGCATTGTATCCAAAGCTCCTGTCGCCTCACCAACAGCAATCATCTGCACAACCATCGGCGGAAATATGCCGGTTTCAGACAAAGGCTCGGCAATTGTTCGGCCTTCGCTGATGTTCTGGCGTGTTTTCATCAAGGCAGCTTCAACCACTACATTGCCGGCAGTCTTACTGACAATATTTAAACCTTCCAAAATAGGAACACCTGAATTCATCATTGTGGAAAGTGTCCTGGAAAATTTCGCAACAGCAACTTTTTTCAAAAGAGGGCCAAATATGGGTGCCTTGAGCAGCAGGGAATCAATGGTCCAGCGTCCTTTTTCCGTTTTATAAAATCTGCCGAAGGCAACAACAATCGCAACTATTATACCGGCCATAACCCACCAATAACTCTGCGCAAACTCACTGGCATTGACCAAAAACTGCGTCGGACCGGGAAGCTCACCTCCCATACCTTCAAACATCTTCTTAAAGACTGGAATAACTTTTATAAGTAATAAGGCAACAACACCAATGGAAATAGTCAGAACGGCAGCCGGATAAGTCATTGCTCCCTTAACCTGGCTTTTTAATTTCATTGCCTTTTCCATATAACTGGAAAGCCGTCCCAAAATAACATCCAATATACCTCCTGCCTCGCCGGCGGCAATCAGATTGACGAAAAGGTCATCAAAGACAGCAGGATGCTTTTTTAATGCCTCGGTTAAACTGGCACCGCTTTCAACATCCTCTTTTACCTTTTTAATAATATCTTTGAAGGTCTTGTTTTGTTCCTGCTGGGCTAACAGATCCAGACATTGAATAAGCGGCAAACCGGCATTAATCATCGTAGAAAAAATGCGGCAAAAGACAACAACATCTTTCTCTTGAACTTTTCCTTTAAGAAAAGTCAAATATTCGGAAACATCTTTTGGTTTCGCTTTGACGGCAATTGATTTAAATCCCTGTCGGCGCAGCAGGCCGCGAACAGCCAGTTCGTCAACCGCTTCCATCTCACCTTTTTTAACTTCGTTTTTTCTGGTCGTCCCTTCCCAAATAAAAACTGGCATAGCTAAATTATATATCCTTTCTTAATCCAAAAAAAATGAATAATATTTAATATATACGATATACAATATCCCTGTTAATTCAGTCAGTTAAATTTACTACGATTATATTTACACCTATAATATCGGCTTTATTTTTTTATTCTTAACTTTTATGACGCTGGTTGAATATTTCGTATTGAATAATACCGGCAGCAACAGAGACATTCAAGGAATCAAAACTTCGCATCAGAGGTATAGACAATAAAAAGTCACATTTTTTCTTCACAAGGGGACGGATTCCTTTTGCTTCGCTGCCCAATACCAGGGCCACATGACACTTGAAATCCATTTCTTTTAAACTGCCGCCTTCATGGGCATCCGCCCCAAAAACCCAAAAACCTCTTTTTTTCAAAAAATCGATAGCTTGCGATAAATTGGTGACTCTGACAACAGGCAACCGCCCCGTGCTGCCGGCGGACGCCTTGACTACGGCTGCAGTGACGGGAGCCGCCCGGTCAGCCGGAATAATTACTCCGTTTGCCCCCAGGCAATAAGATGTTCTAATAATCGCCCCCAGATTCTGGGGATCCATAATGCCGTCAAGAATCAGGATCAAATCATAGATAGCGGGTTCAATGCGGTTTGCCAGTAAATCATCCAGATCAGAATAAACAAAAGATTTACAAAACCCAATAATTCCCTGATGATCGGCGTTACCAGCCAATCCGTCGAGGTATTGTCTGTTTTGAAATTCTATGGGGATTTTTTTTTGTCGGACAGCTTCGATTATTTCCGTAAGGGCGGCCCCGCCTCTACCCGAAGCAACAATTACCTTTTCCAATCCTGTTTGTTGCTGCCGGAGCAGAACCTTGATCGGATTAATACCGTAAATTATTTCCATGTCCTGCTCTTGATCTCCACATTTGATATTTCAACTTCAAATCAAAGATGATATCGCGGCGGCAAGGAGGAAGCGACGAGGCGTGGATCGACAAGCTCACCCATGATTGATTATCATATTTAAGCCTGCCCTGAGCCTGCCGTAGGGCCAACAAAGATAGTGCTTCGATTTGGAATTGGAATTATCCGGCAGTCATTCCAGAGGCAATCTCCTGAACAATATTCCTGCAAGCCGCCAGGGGGTCGGAAGCCTGCCGAATTGGCCTGCCGACAACAATGTAATCGACACCCAGCTTAACGGCGTCAAATGCGCTGAGAGTTCTTTTCTGATCGTCTTTGGCCGGTTCCTGAGAGCTGCGAATGCCCGGCGTGACAAGAATAAAGTCATCACCCAGATGAGTACGCAATGTGGCAATATCCTGGGGCGAAGCCACAACACCATCAGCTCCTGCCTTCTGCGCCATTGTCGCCAGACGAAGAACCAAATCATTCGTGCTTTTTTCGAACCCTATTTCTTGAAGATCGTTGTCATTCAGGCTGGTTAACACAGTAACTGCCAGGACTATCGGCTTTACCTGACCGTTTTTCGCGGCGACAGCCTGGACAGCCTTAACTGTTTCCTGAATCATTTTACTGCCGCCGGATGCATGCACGTTAAACATGTCAACGCCCAATCGAACTGCGGCTTCGGCTGCACGGGCAACAGTATTGGGAATATCGTGGAATTTAAGATCCAAAAAAACACGCTGGTTTCTTTGCTTGATACAATCCACTATTGCCGGGCCAACGGATGTAAATAATTCCTTGCCGACTTTAAACATCCCCACGTGACCGGAAAGAAGATCGATCCAGGACTTAGCTTCTTCCAGACTTGCGGCGTCAAGAGCAAAGATTAATTTATCAACGGCTTGATTATTCGAGATATTCTTCATCACCAATGAACTCCGTGTTGTCAAGTATCGGTTTGAAATCTTCTTTTGATCCTTCCAGATATTCCGGATGAGCATAGGTGACTTTAGCCGCAGCGATTTCACGCAACGCCACTACGACCTCTCTGTTTTTACTGTCGATCAACGGTTTTGCGCCCTTTAATAAAAGACGCGCCCGTTGCGACGCCAGCGACACCAGACCAAACCTCGTCCCGGCAACCCTTAAAGAATCTTCCACAGTAATTCTGGCCATTTTTTTACAACCTCCCTGCAACTGCTTTTCGATTATTTTTTCATAAATTGTTTAATCTTAGTCTTTAAATTACTTCTTTTACACTTTTGAGCAATATAAATCGAGATCAATTGATTAACTGCCGTTTCCAGATCATCATTAAAAATTACATAATCATACCACGAAATTTCTTTCAACTCTCTTTCCGCCTCGGCATATCTGGCCTGTATCACATCAGCGGTTTCATGGCCTCGTTCCTCCAGGCGTTTGATCAATTCCTGACGCGACGGAGGCAAAACAAACACAAAGGTACCACCACGGAATCTCTGCTTAATTACCTTTGCGCCGCGCGGTTCGATATCCAGCAAAACCGTGGAGCCGTTCTCCAAAGATTCCTTCATCGTCCTCATGGATGTGCCGTACAGATTGCCGAAATTCTCCTCCCATTCGGCAAAATCACCCTGCTCAATCCTTTTTTGGAATTCTTCAGGTGAAAGAAAAAAATAATCCTGACCGTCTATTTCACCGGGCCGCGGCGACCGGGTCGTACAGGACACCGAAAACCTGATTTCCGGATAAGCCTGTAAAAGACGCCGGCAAATACTGCTCTTACCGGCTCCGGACGGTGCCGACACAACTATGAACGTTCCTTTGTCCATAACTACTCAATGTTTTGCGCCTGCTCGCGCAGCTTACTCAGCTCGCTCTTTGCTTCAATCACCTGTCGGGCGATCTCCGCATCGTTGCCTTTCGAACCTATTGTGTTGATTTCTCGATTCATTTCCTGCAAAAGAAAATCAATTTTTTTGCCTTCGGCCTCTACACTCTGCAAAAGCGCAACAAACTGGTCAATATGACTGTGCATCCGCACTATTTCTTCGGTAATATCACTTTTTTCTGCAAATATTGCTGCTTCCTGAGCCAGCCGTGAGTCATCTATGGCACATCCGACTGTGAGTTCTTTTATTCTTTCGGTCAAACGCCTTTGATATTCAACAACAACCTGCGGTGACCGGGTATTGATTTTCTCCAGGATACCTCTGATGAAATCCAGCCGCTGCTCCATATCCCTATAAATAGCGGCGCCTTCCTCCCGTCTCATCCGAACCAGCATATTCAGAGCTTCATCCAAAGCATCGGTAATCTGTTTTAAAATTTCAGCACTAATCTCGGTTTCGGCAGGTTGCGAAAAAATATCGCGAAAACCGGCCAAGGTTTTAAGGCTGATCTCTTCCGTCAGTCCAAACTCATCTTTTAAGCGCTGCAAAGCAGCAAAATAATTCCGGGCAACTTCCAGGTTGATCATTGTCAGTGCGGCGTTAGTGCCCTGGGCTTCCAGACGGATAAATACTTCTAACCTACCCCTCTTTATTTTCTCGCCGATTTTCTTTTTCAATTCCAGTTCCAGAGGGAAAAGAGCCTGTGGCATTTTTAAGGAAATTTCCAGAAAACGATGATTGACGGACTTAACTTCTACAACAATATTTCTGTCCTGCACCGGGGTTTCCACCCGTCCATAACCCGTCATACTTTTGATCATTTTTACACCTGTCCTTTTATTAAGAAACTCCCACAAAGCAGGATTTGGAAACTTTTCCTTAAGCTCGAATATAACACTTATAGATTTTATTCCATTGCCTTTAACTGTGACAAATATGTTGCTCTTATTTTACCCAGCATTAAAAGCTGTTTTTCATCCGCATAGTCGGGATATGTCCACGGCAAGGAACAAAACCTCTTATTCTGATAATACAATGTTAAATCTGCGTAAATACCGTCGCGTAGATAAGGCCTGTGCGCATAACTTTTGCCTGTAGCGAGAATCAGATGTCCCTTGGATACGTAACCGGGATCAATATTAACCCGACGTTTACCTTCCTGCGTAAATTCGTTTTCTATATTATTAGTGGCAAGTTTGATATCGGGCAATGACTCCGGTCTTATCAGTTTTTCCATCGATAAGAAGCGCCGCACTAAATTTTCACCCATTTCCCGGCAATAATAATTCGTATAATCAAAGAGCACCACATCGCTGATAAAATCAGGAAACCCGTAAGATGCAGTCAACTTGGCTACAGCTGCATCCAATTGCTCAACCGATGCTGCAAAAACACTGAATATTAATTTTACCGGCTCAGCGGGAGTGGGTTTGCTCATAAAACTTTTATTAATTCTTCCTGTGAAACCGTTGCAGTTCCTACTTTACCAACCACAATGCCTGCGGCCTGGTTAGCCAGACTAGTTGCTTCCTGCAGATTGGCTTTTGCTGCCAGACTCAGGGCCAGCACACCGATTACCGTGTCTCCGGCACCGGTAACATCATAAATTTCTTTAGCCTGAGTCGAAAAATGAGTATGGGCTATTTTCCTTCCTCTTTCAAAGAGACTCATGCCTTCTTCGCCCCGGGTAATCAAGAGCGCATGAAAATTATATTTATTTAATAGCGCAGTCCCTGCTTGCAGGAGGTCATTCTCGTCGGCTATCTCCATCCCTGCAGCGCGCCCGGCCTCATGATGGTTGGGAGTAACTACATAAACTCCTTCATAAACGGAAAAATCGCTTTGTTTTGGATCGAGGCAAATGTAGATCCTGGCATCATCAACGACTTTCCTTATCCCCTCGATCAGTTCCCGTGAAATCACACCCTTGCTGTAATCGGAAATAACAATGGCGCCAATTTTATTTTGCAGCGATTGTACATACTCCAGTATTTTCCTGGTGCTGTTTTTCGGAATAGGCTTTCTGCTTTCCTTATCGAAACGCACCATCTGCTGACCGTGAGCAACTATTCTTGTTTTTAAAGTTGTCGGCCGGCCTTTTTCTACCACGATGCCGCTCGTCTCTATTTCCCGTTGCCGCAATTCTTCCAGCAGCCGTTTCCCGATATTATCGGCGCCGACAACTCCGGCCACATAGACTTTACCGCCCATCGCATAAATACTATTGAGCACATTGGCGCAGCCGCCGAGTAAAATACTGTCCTTTTGCACATCGACCACAGGAACAGGCGCTTCGGGTGAAATACGGGATACCTTCCCCCATATAAAGTGGTCGACCATTATGTCGCCGACAACAAGAACGCCTGCCTCCGGAAAATTATTGATAATTTCCAATGCTCTTTTCTTTGTCAATATCTTTTGCACGCCTTAAAACTCCGAGTAAACCAATCCTGAAAATAAAAAAGCGCTGCCAGCGCCTACATTTTACAAAAAATGTAACGTCTTGTTATTACTATGGCTGGAATTTGTCAAATATTTTCTATGCTTTTATATTCATTACATTCATTATTGACTTCATCAGCATTATCAAGTAAAAAATTGCTTAAATATTCTATATAAAAGGACAAGTTTGATGATCCGTTCCGTACTGATTGTTACATTGGGAGTCGCCATTACCGGCTTTATGTCCTCTTGGTGTGTGATCTTTTCGCTTATCCCCGATTCTGAAAACAGAATTCATAAAATCGCCAAACTCTGGGCAAAAATATTGCTTTTAATGTCCAACACAAAAGTTGAGGTCATCGGCGAAAGAAATATTACCCTGGGCAAGCCACAGATATTTATGGCCAATCATCAAAGTGATTTTGACATCTTAGTTGTTCTTGCTCATGTACCGGGCCAGTTCCGCTGGCTCGCCAAAAAGGAACTTTTCCGTATTCCCATTTTTGGCCAAGCTATGAGAGCCGCCGGGTATATTGAAATTGACAGGTATAATCACGAAAAAGCAATGCAGGACCTCGAGGAAGCGGCTAAACGCATAAGAGAAGGCAAATCGGTGATGTCTTTCCCTGAAGGGTCCAGAAGCCGCAATAAGGGAATCCAGCCTTTTAAACAAGGCATATTTCATCTCGCCATCAAATCAGGCATACCCATTGTTCCTATTTCCATTATCGGAAGCGGGGAAATAATGCCCAAAAGATCACTGAAAGTTACGCCCGGCAAGGTAAAACTGGTGATTGACAAACCCATTGATGTAAAAAAATATTCTCTTGATAATCGTCAGGAATTAATCGATCAGGTCAGAAAAGTCATTACTAAGAATTATGACTACTGGAGGGAACCAGGTACCCCGAGTATTAATGATATAGAAAAGAACTCGTCTCATTGACACATTTACACGCCTCATCGCCTCCTTCTCGAAGGCCTTATTATCCTTAAACAAGCGAGCCGGTATTTCTTGTCAAATAATATTTTTTCTGAAATAATTAATTATAATACAATTTTTTACATGGCAGGTAATGGAAGAAAATCAACCAAATAACAAACAGATGCGGGAAATCAAGGGCATTGTGTGCCTTGCCCTGGCTTTTTTTTTGCTTTTATGTCTTATATCCTATCATCCGCAGGACCCTTCCTTTACGCATTTTATCGCCGACGGCAAAGCGGCGCATAATTTTATCGGTCCCGCAGGCTCCTACACTGCCGATTCCCTGATCCGCTTATTGGGAATCAGTGCATTTTTTTTACCACTGATTTTTCTGATCTGTTCGTTTCTATATTTCTTGAGGACGGAATTTAATGTCAGCAAAAGCAGATTTCTGGGCGCAATCTTTTTTCTTGTTTCCTTTGCCGGCCTGATGGCCGCCATTATTGAGACCGTTATTATTTATGGAGAAAAATTAAAAGTCGGCGGATTCATCGGTGCAGGAACGGTTCAAATATTATTCGATTATTTTAATGTTGCCGGGACATACATTCTTCTAATCGTAATCTTAATCGTATCATTAATTTTTATGGTCGATTTCTCCCTGGCGTTACTCGCCGGGAAATTCTTCCAGGGACTCCAGTGGGCTTCAATAGCAATTAAAACAAGGATCTCAGCACTTACTTCCTCGACAATCAGCACCATCAAGGCCAAGCGAAAGTCCACACCGGTCATTATTGAAGACAATGCGGCAACACCCCTCAAAGCAAGAACGAAAAAAATGGAACAGACGCATTTCGATTTCACCGGAGCCAAAGGCAAATTTCAACTGCCGCCCTTTTCTCTTCTGGAGGAATCCCGACGCAATGACACGCGCGTTAAAAGGGATCATCTTGTCACTAATTCCCGGATCCTGGAAAAGAAGCTGGCTGATTTCGGGGTGGAGGGACGCGTGGTGGAAGTCACACCCGGCCCGGTAATCACCATGTATGAACTGGAACCGGCTCCCGGAGTGAAAATAAATAAAATCACAACATTGGCCGACGATCTGGCACTGGCGCTGATGGCGCCAAGCATTCGCATTATTGCCCCCATTCCCGGCAAATCGGTGATTGGCATTGAAATACCTAATCTAAAGAGGGAATCCGTTTTCCTTAAAGATGTAATGGACAATGATGTCTTCACTAATTCGTCATTGCGGCTGCCCATTGCTCTCGGGGTCAATTTTGTGGGAACACCGGTCATCGCCGATTTAACGAAAATGCCGCACCTGTTAATCGCCGGTACCACCGGCTCGGGTAAAAGCGTTGCGCTGAACGCGATGATTTGCAGCATTCTTTTTAAAGTTCCGCCCGATGATGTTAAATTTTTGATGGTTGATCCCAAAAGGCTGGAATTGTCTTCCTACGAAGGCATCCCGCATTTAATGCACCCGGTTGTTGTTGATCCGAAAAAAGCCTCGCAGGTATTGCGCTGGACAGTGGAAGAAATGGAAAGGCGTTACCGTTTTATCAGCGACCTGGGTGTAAAAAGCATCGACGCCTATAATGAAATGCTTTTAAAAAATCCGCCAGGCAAAGCGGCAATCAAAGAACAGGCCCGAGCAGAGAACAATGATCCTTCCGGCGCAGACATGGCAACACACTCTCAACAGATAAAACATGTTCGCCTTCCATATATAGTAGTAATAATTGATGAATTGTCCGATCTGATGATGGTGGCGTCGCGCGACGTGGAAGAATCGTTGACCCGGCTCGCACAAATGGCCAGGGCGGCCGGAATCCATTTGATCATCGCCACGCAGCGGCCGTCGGTCGATGTCATCACCGGTTTGATTAAAGCAAACTTTCCGACGCGCATTTCTTTTCAGGTTTCTTCCAAGATAGATTCCCGCACCATTATTGATCAACCGGGCGCGGAACAACTGCTGGGCGCCGGAGACATGCTCTTTATTCCACCTGGCACATCCAAGCTGACTCGTATTCACGGCGCTTACGTTTCCGATCAGGAAATCAGCCGCATCGTTAACTTTATTAAAATGCAGGCGCCGCCGGCATATGACGCCTCCATTGAAAAATTCGAACTGGAAGCGGCGCAAGATAAGCAAAACGAAGAAGATTTCGATGTAAAATACGATGAAGCCGTGGCGCTGGTCGGTGAACTGGGACAGGCATCAATCTCGCTTGTTCAGCGTTACATGAAAATAGGCTATAACCGGGCAGCCCGCATAATCGAGCAGATGGAACGCGAAGGCATTGTCGGCCCTTCCGACGGCGCCAAACCCCGAAAAGTTTTAATTAGAAAGCTACCGTCTTGAAATCGAACAACAAAAGTAAAGTCCACATCATCAGTCTCGGCTGCTCGAAAAACTTGGTCGACTCCGAAGTAATGGGCGGACTGCTCAGTCAATCAGGCCTGCAACTCGTCAACCGGCGGGAACTGGCTGATATTGTCATCGTCAATACCTGTGCATTCATCAACCCCGCCAAAGAAGAAGCTATCGAAGAGATACTGCTGCTGGCTCAGGAAAAAAAAGAAGGCCTCTACCCTTTCCGCATTGTTGTCGCCGGATGCCTGGCGCAACGCTATGGCCGGGAACTCCTGTCCGAAATACCCGAGGTTGATTTATTTATCGGCACGGGTGAAGTGGCCAATATTGTTGAACATATAAGCAAACTGACGGTCCCGGAAGTAAAACGCTCCGCAGTCATCACCAAACCCGATTTTTTGATGAATTCGCAGCATGCACGGATTTTATCGAACACGTCGGTAACAACCTACTTAAAGATTTCCGACGGCTGCTCCAATTGCTGCACTTATTGTGTGATTCCCTCCCTTCGCGGCCGCGCCCGCAGCCGGCAGCCGGATGATATCCTGCAGGAAGCAAAAATGCTGGCCCAAAGAGGCATCAGGGAAATTATTATTACCGGTCAGGATACGACGGCATACGGCCGGGATTTGCAAAGCCGTCCCCAACTATCTGATTTGTTAACCGATCTGGCCGCGGTAAAAGGCATTCAATGGATCCGCCTTCTTTACGCCCATCCAGCGCACATGACAGGCGAAATTTTGACGTCCATGGCTGGAAACAGGAAAATTTGTCGCTACATTGACCTGCCGATTCAGCATATTGACGATGATATTCTGAAAGCAATGAACCGCAACGTCACCAGTGAACGGATTAAAGAAATTATCGTCGAGGCGCGCGGGATGATGCCTGACGTGGCCTTGCGCACATCGATAATTGTCGGTTTTCCCGGTGAGACCCCAAAAAGATTCGGCAGACTTCTCGATTTCATTGGTGAAACAAAGTTCGATCATCTCGGCGTTTTCCCCTATTCGCGCGAAGATGGGACAAAAGCCGCTCTCCTTTCTTCACGCATTTCAGAAGCGGAAAAAGAACGCCGCCGCGATATCATCATGAATGAGCAGGCGGCGATCTCGAACAGAATTAATCAGGGGTTGATCGGCAGTATTCAGGAAATCCTGGTTGAAGGGAAAAGCGACCGTAGCGATTATATCTATGTCGGCCGCTGCCGCCGGCAGGCTCCGGAAATTGACGGCGTCACCTACGTTAAAGGCGAACAAGCCAGGACGGGTTCGATCATCAAAGGAAGGATCGTCGCCGCCGATGACTACGACCTGTTTGCCGAAATAATTGATTAGAAGTTCAATATGATGAAAAAATAAATTCTTGTTTGACAATTGGCCGGACTTCGTTGCAATATACGTTTTCCATTTTTTCTTTAAACAAGCAAACAAGGTAATAATTTCATGCAAATTCAGGATATTTTCGCAGTCTATGAAGACGATATGCAGCAGGTTGAAAAGCACCTCGACAAGTACCTCACATCAGAAGTAAAGTTGATTCCCGAAGTATGCCATCATTTGATTGACAGCGGCGGGAAAAGAGTCCGGCCGCTGCTTTTACTGATCAGTTCCCGTCTCTGCGGGGTTACCGGTGAACAGCGTTTCACGGTAGGGGCGGTGCTCGAATTTATTCATACCGCATCTTTACTGCATGACGACGTCATCGATCAGGCAACGATCCGCCGCGGCAAGACTTCCGCCAACAACATCTGGGGAAATGCGACCACCGTTCTGGTCGGCGATTTTCTTTACACCAAGGCATTTAAAGTGATGGCTGATACCGGCAATATCCCGCTGGTCAAACTGATCTCCGGAATCGTTAATGCCATGTCTGAAGGCGAAGTTTTTCAACTCATGAAGTGCGGCGACGTCAATATTACGGAAGAAGAATATCTGACAATTATTAACAAGAAGACTGCTGTTTTGCTGTCAGCGGCCTGCGCTGCCGGGGCGATTCTTGGTTTGACAACGCAGGATAAAATCGATGCCTTGAGTCAATTCGGTTCCAAGATCGGCATGGCTTTCCAAATAACCGACGACACGCTCGATTACATGGCCAAAGAACAGGAATTCGGCAAATCAATCGGCAAAGACCTGGAAGAAGGCAAACTGACTCTGCCGCTCATTTTTGCCCTCAAGAACGCGACAAACGTAGAAAAAGATGAAGCCGGTAAATTAATTGCCACAAAGGGGAAAGACGAAAAAACAATACCCGTAATTGCAGATTTAATTCAGAAATACAAAGGAATTGATTATTCTTTGCAGTGCGCCGCAAAATATATCAGGGATGCCCAAGCCCTGCTGAAAATCTTTGGTGAATGCCCGGAAACTAATCAGCTCAATAACGTGGCGGAATTCATTCTGGCCCGCCAGACTTAAAACTGAAGAATCTTTCCTATCATCGAAGTTCTTTCAAACGAAAAACTAATGTACCGGCCGGCATTATGAATATGCCGAAAACTGTAATGCCTGACCGGAAACTATACAGGTCTCCGGAAACGCCCAATAAATAAGGGATGAGGCCTCCTCCCAAAACTACACTTAAGGCAACAATAATTCCTGTCGCCAGGCCTCTCATCTCCCTTGCGAATGCTTTTGCTATCATTACAAGCCCCACCGGGAAAAAAGCTATTACGAAAGATGCCTGCATAAAAAGAACGATTCCTATGTATTTGACCGGAGCCAACCCTAAAAGAACGGTGAAAACACTCGTCAGAAGCAGCACAATCAGCAGGACCTTTCTCAGGTCAAACCTGTCCATGATAAAACCACAGGCAATGGATACGGCAACCGCACCCAGTCTTGATATGCCTAATGTTGTATTGGCATAATCCATGTTTAAATGCAGTTCTTTGGTCATGTATAAAGGGATGATGGAGTAAATACCGAGATTGGCTCCCATGCCAAAAATCCAGATCAGAGCCATTACCCAAAGAGATTTTATTTTAATAATGTCTCTGAACATAGCCTTAGGGGGATTAATGATTTTTACTTCGCTGCTTACAAAACAGAAAACCACCGAGCAGATCAGAAAGACTAAGGCGTAAATTACAAATATTCCGCGCCAGGGGAAAAAATGAAGAAGGAAGAGAGTAACCAGCGGAGTGGCAAAAATGGCTATCGAGGCCCCGGTATCATGAATGGCGATGGCCTTACCCCAGTTTTTTTTCGGTGTAGTATTCTGTAATCAGAGGAATCACAGAGGGCAGATACAAGCCGACGGAAAAGCTGAGCGTAAAAGCAAAAATATTCAGCAGCAGGAAACTGTGAACAAGGGGAATTAAAAAGGCTGTCAGACTCAGCAGTGTAAGCGAGAGAACAATAGTCTTTTTATAACCAAATCGGCCGGAAAAAAGACCGGATGCGATCACCGCCACGCCATATCCCACGGACAGGAAGATGAAGATGCTGCTTGCACGGGCGTGGTTAATCATGAACTCATCTTCGATCACCGGTAAAAGCGGCGACAACACTATGCGGACCGAGAAGTTGACAAACCAGATAAACCAAAGAAAAAAAAGAAAGAGGAGTGCTTTCCCGCGAAAGGTTGAATATCGTTCCATTGATACCATCTGACTTTTACAATCCCTGTATTTTCGATAAAAGGCCTGACGCCACCACTGCTGGAATTGACGCCGGACGAGGCCTACTGCTTTTGCGCGTTGGTAAAGGCGATGGAATACTCTCGGGCGGAAACATCTTTTTGAGCCTTCTTATCCCAGACAGCCATTCTGATTTTCCATTTGCCGAACGATGGTGATAACTTATTGGGACTATGGTCATAAAAAAAAGCAGGAAAGATAAATTTCTGTTCGGCATATCCTCCTTCATCGAAGGTATACATTGTGCTCCACACTTGCGAACCGTCAGGCCGGAAAACCTGCATTTTAAAGTAATAGTTAAAAGCGCCGGCCCGGTTCAGATTGCCCTGTCTCTGGACGCACAGCCAGAACGTCACTTCTTCATTAACGCCGAAAACATTCCGGTCA